>NZ_JBJNVP010000001.1:0-791413 GCF_051144945.1 Variovorax palleresanus
GCGGCAAACCAGCAGCGCGGATCACGGACAGCGTGTCCGGAAGCAAGATCGTCAGCGGCTCGCGCACGGTGCTGATCGGCAGCCAGGGCGGCGTTGCATGCTCGGAATGCCCGGGCGGAGTCACGGTGGGCAATCCGGTCAGTCCGTCGCAGGGCGCCAAGGTGTTGATGGGGGAGCCGGAGCTCGATTTCGCCTTGCCCGGGGCAATGCCGCTGGTCTGGCAGCGCCAGTACAGCAGCTACGTGAACCTGGAGCACGGTGCGCCGTGCAGCCTGCTGGGCTATGGCTGGAGCCTGCCTGCCGAGATGCGCATCGAACTGAGGGACGAGGCCTGCATCCTGTTCACAGCCATGGGGCGGGCCATCACCTTCGACCCGCTGCCCGAAGGCGGCTCGATCTACAGCCCGAGCGAGGACATCTGGCTGCTGCGCGGCGGGCCGGATGCAACTTGGGGCCAATTGGAACGCTTTCGCCACATCCCACGCAATCTGGCCGGCGACCCGCAATGCATCATGGCCACCGATGGAGCGGCCGGAACGTTCTGGGTGCTGGGGCCGGGAGCAACGCCTTCCGAACAGACGCGGGACCCAGCAGCCCCCCCCGGCATGCCTTACGCGCTGCAGTGCATGTTCGATCGGTTCGGCCGGCGCCAGCGCTATGAGCGCGACGCTTGGGGCCGGGTCGTGGGCATCGTCGACGGCGTGGGCCGCCGCTACCGGCTGAACCTGCGGCAGCTGCACGCCGCCCGGGCCGCGCAGGGCCTCTGGCAGGCCGACAGCGGCTGGCGGCTGACGGGCGTCGACCTCGTCAGCGATCCCTGGGCGCCGGGCGCCAGCGAGCCGATCGCGCTCGTGCGCTACGGTTACTCGGACACGGGAGACCTTGTCACCGTGCACGACCGCGCCGGCCGGCTCGTGCGCGAATTCGCCTGGCAGGCCCACCTGATGACGGCGCACCGCCACCTGGGCGGGCCGCGCCACAGCTATCGCTACGAGAGCCTGGCGCCCGGTGCGCGGGTGGTCGAGCACGCCAACGAGGAAGGGCTGACCTACCGGTTCGAGTACGGCGTGTCGCCCAAAGACAAGACGACCCAGGTGACCGACAGTCTGCAGCGTGTCGACATCTACCGCTTCGAAGGCGAGGCGGGGCTGTCGCGCCTGGTCGAACACGTGCGCGCGGACGGCACCAGGGTGCGCTACGCCTACGACACGGCAGGTCGCATGGCGGAGGCCGTCGACCCCCTCGGACGCACCACTCGGCTGCGCTACGACGGCGAGGGCCGCCTGCTGGGCAAACAACAGCCGGACGGCACGCTGTGGAGCTACAGCCACGACCTCGCCACAGGGCGGTTGATCTCGGTGAGCGATGCTGCCGGCGGAGTCACGCGTTTTGCCTACGATGCCTTCGGCCGCATGACGGGCATTGTCCTGGCCGATGGCAGCACCGAGCGCAACGAGTACCCGGCGCCCGAAGATGCGCCGATGAGCTGCGACCTCCCCGTGCGCGTCGTCGATGCCAGGGGAGGTGTCCAGCAACTGGCATGGAACCATGCCGGCCAGTTGGTGCGCCACACCGATTGCTCGGGTCACGCCAGCGAAGCGCAATACGACCGCTGGGGACAGCGGATCAGGCACACGGATGCGCTGGGGCAAAGCGTGCGCTACGACTACGACATGGCCGGCAAGCTCAGCGCCCTGCATCAGCCTGACGGCAGCGTGACACGCTATCGCCGCGACACGGCCGGGCGCGTGGTGCAAGTGCTGGCGCCGGGCGATGCGGGCCCCACTCCCGGCATCGGCTTCGCCTACGACCTCTGGGGCCGTATCACCCAGCGCTGGAACCGGGGGCTTGCGCTGCACTTTGTCTACGACCTGGCCGGACGCATGGTTCGCTTGACCAACGAGAACGGCGCCCATGCGCACTTCGCCTGGGATGCGATGGACAGGCAGGTCAGCGAAGAAGGCTTCGACGGCCGGCTGCAGACCTACCGCTACGACGCCGCCGGCCAGCTCATCGAGGCCACGGACGGCACGGCCTCGGGCAGCCTGAGTACCCGCTATGCCTGGGATGCCATGAGCCGGCTGGCCGAAATCCACGTGCCGGCCACGGAGCACAGTCCGGCGCGCGTCGAGCGGCTGCAATGGAACCCGGCCGGCCAACTGATCGCTGCACGAAGCTACCTGCTCGGTCCGGGGCAACTGCAGCAACTGCACACTGAAGCCCTGACCGAGCGCGACGCGCTGGGACGCCCGACCGCCGAAACCCAACGCCTCTACAAGCTCGGCGAGCCTGGCGGCGCTGCCTCTCCAACCCCGCCCGATATCGAGTTCGAGCACACCATCTCCCACCGACTCGATGCCCTGGGCAATCGCCAGGCCAGCGAGCTGCAGGACCTGGGGCAGGTGGACTACCTGATGTACGGCTCCGGCCACCTGCACGGGCTGCTCTACAACGGCCAGGGCTTGCTGGACATCGAACGCGATGCACTGCACCGCGAGGTCCGGCGGCAACAGATCCTCCCCGCGAGCGCAGAGGTGCTCGTCACCCGGCGCCGATGGGACGCGCTGGGACGCCTGGAGGACGTGGACGTTGCGGGGCTGGACCGGTGGAATGCTTTGGAGGGCGGCGCACCGTCACACTTGGTCGAACAGCTTGCCCAGTCCCACTACCGCTACGACGCCGGAGGACAGCTCGCCGCCGTCGAGACCCATGGAGGCGGCAGGCACTATCGCTATGACACTCCGGGGCGCCTGATCGGCGCTCGAACGGCCGACGGTGAGCAGCGCTGGCATTTCGACCCAGCGGGCAACCGCCTGCCATCCTCTCCCGGACGCATCTCGCAGTTCTCGTCGTCGGTCCCCGAACAGGACGGTGACCACTGGGCCGCACAGGTTCGCAGCCAATGGCACGGAAGAGATTTTGATGTGCTGGGTCCACGCGAAGCGCCGCAACCGCTGTCGCCATCGTTGAAAGGAGTGACATGCTGGCACGACAACCGTATCGGTAGCAGCGACGACACGCTGTATCGTTACGACAGCCGAGGCAACCGAACAGAGGCCAGCCGCAGGGACGGGCACAGGTTGCTCATGCATTACGACGGCGCCAATCAACTCGTCGAAGTGCAGGTGTTCGACCAAACCGCAAGCCTCGTGTGCAACTATGCCTACGACGCCCATGGCCGGCGAGTGAGCAAGATCGTGAAAGAACAGGCCCACCCTCTGGCGGAGATCCGGGAAAGCCGTACCTGCCATGGATGGGATGGAGATCGGCTGGTGCGCACCGAGCACTGGCGCTCGGGCCGGCAGAAGCAGGTTACGCACACGGTGTACGAGCCAGGCAGCTTCACGCCTCTGGTGCAACTGAGTATCGAGGGCACCGCGCAGAAGAACGCACTGTCCGCGCTCGCGGCACAGGCCGCGAATCCGCAGGTGCAGCAAGCGTTGGAAGACGCATTCAGAGGCCTGCAACCGAACATCCGCCAGGACATGGCAAACCGCTTGCAGGCACTGTCTGGGGGCGCCCTCTCCTCGTCGATCACCGTGCGCCACTACCACTGCGATCCGCTGGGTACGCCACAGGCACTGACCAACGAGCGCGCAGAGCCTGTGTGGATGGCGCGATGCGACCCCTGGGGCAACCTGCAAGAGGAATACAACCCTCACGGCATCGACCAGTCGATCAGATTGCCCGGACAGCATCACGACGTGGAAACGGGGCTGCACTACAACCGCCATCGCTACTACGACCCGGGCTTGGGGACCTATGTCACCCAGGACCCGATCGGGCTGCAGGGTGGCCTCAATCTGCACCAGTACGCGGCCAACCCGCTGGAATGGATCGATCCCCTCGGATTGAATCCCGCGGGCTGCGCCATCGGGGCTGGCGCAGGCGTCTGGTTCGGCGGGGTGGGGGCCGCACCGGGATGCGCCATTGGCGCAGGTGTCGGAACGGTGCTTGTGCTCGGGGCGGTCGCGCTGGGCCTCTCGGGGGACACGCCACCGCAAAGCAACACGGCGGCGAAAACAGACCCCTGGGGCGTGCCGATCGACCCCAAGGCAGATACCCTGAGTCAGGCACACAAGAACGCCATCAGCCGGACAAGCCCCGGCTATGGTGGAAACTGCTCACCCGACAACTATGACAAGTTGCATGATGACTACAAGCAGAAATGCGGGCAGGCCGATGCGCTGGGCGCCTGCAAGTCGGGCATGAGTCCGTCCCAGCTTTCAGCACGAAGGCAGGCTTTCGGGCAGTGCGCCCGTGCGCGCGAGGAAATGATGAACCAGTGCTTCTCGGGCGGCGATTACAACCACAGAGAGCAAGCCGGCAATGTCTGGAATGCATACAAGAACTGCGCAGGCACTCCATGACCTACAAAGACTTGGATGAGCCGTACCTGCGCGGCAGGATATTGGAAGCCTTTCCCGAGGATAGACTTCCTCCCGATTGTTTTGCCGAAAGCGCCTCGATCGGCTTCGACGGCGAGGGGATCGCGCATATCAACGACCACCTGGGCGGCAAGCTCTGGACAGAGATCGATTGGCCGGCCCTGCTCAAAGTGCATATTGACGCTTGGCAGAGCATTTCCCAGCTGAAGAGCGAAGCGTACCAGTGCGTGTTCCCTTCGTTGCTGTTGTACATCGCGGGGGGCAACGAGGATTTCCTCTCTGAGCATTTCATTGAGATGCACCTGAACCTCGGCAATGTGTTCAAGGAGGAAGAGTCCAGGCTCCTAGAGTCTCTGGATGACAGGCAGGCAGAATGCGTTGCGCTTGTTCTCGTCGGTCGCATCAGGAAAAAAAGGCAGCGGCGTCTGTGCCAAGACGCGTTGGACTCCTATTGGGGACTATTCGTGCCCGAAGGCTATTAATTTGGACTAATGGGATGGACGCCCCCTTTTTCTACGAGGGCGTCGTGACCATCGACGTTCAAAGCTCAGAAATTATGCTGCCGTTCAGTGACTAGCTAAATCGTTTGCCGGTGTTCGCTTTGGGCCATTTGCCCGGCCGTCAACCGGCTACAGTCGGCCAAGAACAGACCTTCGCAACAACCTCAGGGTGCTCCAGCATCCGAACCAAGGTCGAGCACCCGTTCCGTGTGATCAAGCAGCAGTTCGGCTTCACCAAACTGCGCTATCGGGGCTGGCGAAGAACACGGCGCAAATGGTCCCGCTGTTCGCGCAGTCGAACCTGTGGATGGCGCGGCGGCGATTGATCGGGAATGAACACTTAGGAGATCAGAAAATCTGAATCGTCATTCACCATGGAGACGATATAACCCCAGCAGACGGCGGCAAGAATCTCTACGAGACCGAGAGGCTGCCAAACAATACCTCGTCTGCCGCGCAGGTCTTGAAGACCCAGTTCTCGCAATGCAAAGGCGTGACCGTGCATCGCAGCCTCTGTCAAGACCGCGTAGGAGCGACGCAGGTCGACTGAAACACCTTTGCCATGGGCTAATGAATAGCCAACACGAAACATCGATGGCAGATGTCGCCTTTCTGCACCCATCGCGTAGAAGCGATAGGCCTTCGCATGGTCGCCTGCTCTCGTCAACCAGCGACCGAAATAAAAGCAGCCCAATGGATGCCCATTAGCTGCCGCTCGTTCGTAGTAAACAGCGGCTCGACTTTCATCTTTCTGACAGCCGATCCCTTGCGTCAGCATCCAAGCAACATACACTTGGCTTTCAACATGCCCTTCATCAGCCAGCGCTTGATAGAGATCAAAGGCCAGATAAAGCAGACCGTCCGTGTATGCCTTTCGGGCGAGTACCAGTTTCTCCGCGCGATCTGCGTGCATGCGTTCAGGGCTTTGGATAGATTCCGGGAGGCGGCGCCGGGGGGTTGAATCCGCCAGGCCGGATTATTCCAGGAGGATTTCTGATCGGCAGCGGAGGGGCCGTAGGAGGAGCCACTCCATCATCCAACGCCCTCAACAGGCTGATGGCCCTCTTGCCTGCCCAACTGGCTTCCCGCCGAATGTGACTTGGCGTCAAGGTGGGACTTCGCCGCACGCTTACATTGATCGGGATCAAGGGATGAGTGCGTCTGCAGGGTTGGGCCTCCACACCCACTTGCGGCAGCCTCTTGCGATATACGGAGGCCTCAATCCAATCTCACCGAAATTCGGGAGCCCTTCGTGGGTAGAATGCTGTGCCGGGGCGGTAAGGTCGCCCTACTCGCGAAAGCGCAAGCACCTGAATCGCAAGCTCTTCGCTTGCATACCCCTCCGTGGCCAAAAGCGAGAATGGCCACTTGCTACCGGAGCTGGTATGTATTTATCCGTGCCCACTAAGGGCGCTCGCGTCGCGCAAACACGCTCAGTTGATCTTGTTTTACGGGAGGCTCGGCGTCTGCATCGCGCCGCGCAGTCCAATTCCCTTTCTACATCTTTGCCGGTTCTTCGTCGCGTAATTGCCGCAGCCGTCGTTCCAATCAACAATCTGCCTGAGCTGTTCCGCAACCGCACCACACTGCGTCGAAAGCACCTTCTCAGAACGCTTGCTCTTGAAGCTGGCTATTCCAGTTGGGAGATCTACAGGCCCGCTCTTGATCTCGTGCATTCGTCAGAATTGGAACACTTTGCAGTCATAGAGAAGGGCTGGGCGAACCTTAATCTATGGTTCTCCACCGAGTCCGATGCACAGGCGTACGCATCCGAGCACGGAGGGCGTGCGATGTGCGTCGGAAGCCAAGGTGTGGTTGTCTCGGACTTGGTGTGCAGGAGCGTCGCTAATGTCTGAAGTGGCTTTTTCATTGGCCGGGATTGCCAGTATCAGCGCATGGCTTGGATTGGGTGTAGCGGCTGCAGTAGCACCTGGGTTGGCCAGGACGCGGCTTTTGCTCATTTCAGGTCGCGTTGTGCCCGTGGGTCTATGCATCCTCTACGTTTATCTGCTTGTTGCGCACTGGGGGCCTGTGCCGGACGGCGGATTCTCGTCCCTCGCTGCAGTGCTGAAGTTGTTCTCTGTGCCCGGAAAGATGCTCACCGGTTGGATCCATTTCTTGGCCTTTGATCTGATGGTGGGAAGATGGCTCGTGGACCACGCCCTCTCGCATCAGCACGCTCGCTGGCCCCTATTGTTGGGCCTTCCCGTCACGTTCATGTACGGGCCTCTCGGCGTGCTGTCGTACTGCGCTGGTCAGTTTGTCGCCTCGCGCTTCGCCGAGCGCAGCGGCGTTGAGGCCTAACCCTTCAATCTAGGCGGGGCCCAACGGCAGCACACCAGGCCCGGGCTGGTGGTACGTGTTAGCTCTCAACGACGTCACACATATGTACGCGCTCAAACAAAAGATGCTCGCTGCTTTGGCGGCCGCACTTGGTCTTGCTATCGCAACGATCCTATATGTCGCCTATACCTTCCCTAGCGAGGTAACGTGTCTGTTCATTAAATCGATGGCGCTTGAACCTCTTGCTGATGGAACACTCGTCGAACCGGGCAGTTCTGAGTTGGAACGTGCCATCTTTCTCGATCTCCAATCGCAAGCCAGAGTACGAATAGAAAAGACCTTTGGCACTCCGCGCTCGAGGCCTGTCGTCGCGTTCTTTCGAGATTCGCAAACCTTTTGGCCTTTGAAAGTAAACAATTACGGCAGCGCAGGCTCAATCGGAAACGCCTGCGTCATCATTGGCCCGAAAGGTCAAACTGTCGATGTTGTGGCACACGAACTCATGCATCAAGAACTACGCGAACGGGTCGGCTCTTGGGGTCTGTTCGCTGAGATTCCAATCTGGTTCAACGAAGGCGTCGCCATGCAAGTTGATTTTCGGCCACAGTACACGCTTCCGAAGGAAGCGCGGATACGGCAAGAAATAGCTGCAGTTCGAGGCCTCAAGTCGGTTAGTCAGTTCAATCATGGCAGCGACGAACAACTAACGCAGCACTACGCGTTCGCCAAGGCTGAGGTTGAGCAATGGCTGGGCAATGTAGGGCACCATGATCTATACCCCCGTTTAGAGCGCGTTCGTGCTGGAGATAGTTTCGATGCGGTTCTGGTCAAGTGAGCTGAGAGCTAACCCTGCATTCGAGAGAGACGCCGTAAAAGTGCGGCGTAAGCGCGCGGTGATCCCGTCTTGACGACGGTCGATCAGCGCACTGCGGTTGGCTGGGCAGCGCTGCGGCAGCAACTCTCCGACTCGACCGGCCGGGTGAGTAGGCAGCCGCTCAAGAATGTCGCTGAGGTACGCGTGCGGCTCGTGCCCCGTTGAGCTTGGCCGACTCGACTTAATTGCTCTGAAAACCGCAGGCCAGACTACGCCAGTCGGCGAACAGTCGTACGGCTAGTGGGAGTGTTTTTCAATGAGGCGCTGGGTTGAGGCGGAGGTAGTCGACCATCGCCAGAAACCACTCATTGAAGCCAGGACAGGTTCAATGAGCCCCCCTGCGAACCACAGCACTTAGCCGGGTGTCTCGGTGTGGGAACGGGCAACAAGCATCGCGATGTCGTTGGTGGACACGATGTAGTTCTTGAAGGCGCGCCATCCTCAGCGTGAAGCAAAAACTCTCGGAGCTGCGGGTCGAGACCATAGCCCATTGGTCCTCGGACGCTGCCACTTCGGGCAGTGTGTGCTCCCAGACGCCATCAACGTCCTCCTCGGAAATCTTCTGCTTGGCGAGGTGGGCTGTCGCCAGTTCGCGCTTCTAGTCCAATTGAGGCTCCTTCTACAGACGACATGTCGGCAAGCACCCGATGCCATTTTGCGCGACTATGCGGGGGTTGAACGGTTGAACGGCGGCTATCGAGCGCTGCCAACTTCTGCTTCGGGCCCATTGCCGTCCTCGAGTCAGCAAGGCACTGATGCCAAACTTGTGCTCGACGGAGCGTCGTAGACCACAGCGATGCGCACACTACGTGTCGCAATTCGCTCTTTAGGCGGCCCCCACGAACTTGCAAATCTCGCTCGAATACTCTCGCAGAAACGCTTGCTTGTTGGGAAGTGGCTCCGTGGTGTGCGGCGGTGGAACGTCCATGAACGAGAAATGGCCAGCCCCTTCGGTGATGCGGACATCCACAACATTCCAATCGTGCATGGCACGTGCAAGCCATTCTGTTTGGGCCGGCGGGGTGATGCTGTCGGCCGACCCCACCCACGCCAAAACCGGAATTCGCACGGCATCGAGTGCGGCCGGAGCTTGAAAAAAACCGGTTGGTGGTGCCAAAAGGGCGAGACGAGCCAAGCGACGGTCCGGTGCGATGCTGACGCGCCGACCTGGCCCCAACCACATTTGTCCCCCGGCCATAGCGACAAGGGTAGCCGCACCAATCGAATGCCCCACGCCTATTGCTCTTGCGGAGGGCTCAACGAATGCGTCCAGTGCAAGGGTGAGTCGTCTTGCCCGGAGGGTCAGTTCCTCCTCTGTGGGGGTAGTCGAAGCAAGGCGCTCGAAATGTGGTGCAACAACCGTGCAACCAGATTCAGTCAAGGCGTCCAGAAGCGTAGAGAGTCGCTCCGGCTGACCGCCCGATCCAACTGAAAAAAGAACGACCGAAGAACCTGTGGCGGTTTTGCGCACTGAGACCTCAAATGAATCATTCCCGTCTTTCAGTGTCTGCGTCAGCATTGGAAATTGCTCCTCGTGGCAAGTGATTTGGATATGGGTTTGTGCATGTATTTTGCCCAGCCAGTCTGCTGTCGCTACATGGCGCGGAACAGATGCCCGAACGCACGGCTGACGTTGAGCGATCGCTGGAGGCCCCGCACGGACAGGCTGTAGCGCCCGTTCTCTTCGCGGGTGGCGCTCACGATGCAGTGGGTGTTGACGAGCACGCCGCGATGCACCTGCGTGAAGTCGGCGGCGTCGATCCGCGACACCAGATCACGCAGGCTCATGCGTACCAGCGCCTCGCCATGGGCCGTGACGACATTGACGTACTTCTCGGCGGCTTCCAGACAGATCACCTCCGAGACCGGGATCATCCGCACGGTATTGCCAACGCCGGCGCGGATGACCTTGATCTTCTCAGGCGCGTCGGCCGCATCCGTGATCGACTGAACGCGCTGCATCAGGGCCGCCATGCCACCGGCAGCCGGTGTCCGGGCGCGCTCGTGCAGCCTTTGCTTCAGGCGTTGCACGCAGACCTGCAAGCGTTCGAGCGTCGCCGGCTTGAGCATGTAGTCCATCGCCGCATGCTCGAATGCCGAGATCGCGAAATTGTCGTACGCGGTGATGAAGACGAAGAGCGGCTCGGCCTGATCGTCGGGCCACTCGTCAGCGACGGCCTCGGCGACCTCCAGGCCTGTTTTGCCCGGCATCTTGATGTCCAGGAACATCACATCGGGCGCCAGGGTCTGGGCCAGTTCGATCGCCCTCAGACCGTCGTCGGCGACGCCCGCGATCTTCAGCTCGGGCCAGGCTTCGAGCAACAACCGCTGCAGTGTTCTCGACAGCACCGGTTCATCTTCGGCAATCACGGCGCGCAACGCGTTCACGATGGAATCCTCACGACCGCGCGAACGCCGCACGGGGATCGAGCTTGCAGAGTCAGGGACGCACGCAGGCCATAGAGGGTCTGGAGGCGATCACGCACATTCTCCAGTCCGGAGCCGCAAACCTCGCCGGCATCGTCGCCACTCGAAGCGGGCTGGTGCGGCGACAATCCCAGACCGGAATCGTCTACCGCGACTTCAATGCCCCCTTCGATCGACCGTGCCAGCACTTCGATGCTTCCTGCGCCCAACTTCGGTTCCAGGCCGTGCTTGATGGCATTCTCGACCAGCGGCTGCAGCAGCATCGGCGGGACGGCGATTCGCTCCAGTTCGGCGGGCAATTCGAGCCGGTAGGCCAGCCTGGGACCCATGCGCAAGGACATGATGTCGAGGTACGCCCTCAGCTGGGAGAACTCCGACTGCAGCGTCGTCACTTCGTCGCGTGACGCTGCATGCGTGCTGCGCAGGTAGACGATCAGCTGGTCGATCATGCGCTCGGCCTGTCGCGGGTCTTCGTCGACGAGCGAGCGCAGATTCGCCAGCGTGTTGAACAACATGTGGGGCTCGAGTTGCGCGCGCAGCAGCCGCAATTCCGATTCGGTGGCGAGGCGCTGGGCTTCGGATCGAGCCATCGCCTCTTTGGCAAGCTGGTCACGCGTCGCAGCGGCGTAAAGGACGAACGCGGCCAGCACCAGACCGAATGCGAACGCCACCATGTAGTCGCTTCCATGACCCACAACGCGGCTGATCGGTTCGTCCAGGATCAGGAGCGCGACCAGGTGACCGCCGAAGTACCCCGTCGGGATGGCGATCGCGCCGGTGAGAAGCCAACGGGGCAGCGGCCGCATTCGCAGCAGCGGTCTTGAGCGGCCAAGCACCGCGATACACGCGATGAACACCATGCCGACACATTCGATGAAGACGAACAGGCGAGCCAGCGTCCCGAGCCCAGGAGCGGCCCAGAAGAGCAGCCCGGCCGCGAGTGCGCACAGCAGGAACGAGCCGGCTGTCAGCCGCGCTGCGCCAAGCCAGCGGGCCGGAATGGATGAATCAACGCTGATCACTGGCGGAAGTTGGCTGCATCGCGGAACTGTAGAGGTTGGCACGCCATGCCGCTACTGATCAAGGGCCCTTGGGGGCGAATTTGTCCTCAAGCCGTCGGTTTGGTTGACCGAACGGCAACCGCTCGATGCCGCCTCACGACCGTTGGCACCCTCGGCCGGGCGTTTGGGCGCCAAACCAGATGCGCTCCTGGCAGCGGCCGCCGAAAGTGCGGACCTCACCACCCAGGAGTCCCCGTGCAACGATCTTCTCTTTCAAACACGCTGCTTTGCGCCGCGGCCGCCGTCTGTGCAGCCATGGTCACGACGAACGCACAGGCCTTCGACGGCATCGTGGAAAAGCAGGTGTTCACCCTGCCCGCCTACACGACCGTGAACGGCCAGGTCGTCAAGGGAGTGCGCATCGGCTATGAAACCTATGGCCGTCTGAATGCTGCGCGAGACAACGTGATCCTCATCAATCACTTCATCACCGGCACCTCGCACGCCGCCGGCCGGTATGCGGCGAGCGACGCCGCGCCGGGTTACTGGGACACGATCATCGGCGCCGGCCTGCCGATCGACACCGAGCGGTTCTTCGTCATCGCGACCGACGCGTTGGCCAACCCCAATCGCGCATCGGCCACCGTCGTCAGCACCGGCCCAGCCAGCATCGACGCCGCCACCGGCAAACCGTATGGCATGCGCTTCCCGGTGCTGGCTGCGCGGGACACGGTGGAGGTGCAGAAGGCCCTGCTCGATTCGTTGGGCATTCGAACCATCTACGCCGTGGCTGGCGCTTCGGCTGGCGCCTGGATGTCGGTGGAATGGGCCTCGGCCTACCCGGACCGCGTGCAGCGCCTGTTGTCCGTCGTGGGACCTGGCGTCGACAGCCCGGCCTACGCCATCGCCAAGATGAGCTCGTGGGGCGCGGCCGTGAGGCTGGACCCGAACTGGGCCAACGGCGACTACCACGGCAAGGCCGAGCCGCTGGCAGGCATGACGCAGGCCATGCGGCAGGTCACACTCGACGCGCTCAGCTTCGCTTGGGCCGACAAGGCTTTCGGTCAGAAGTGGGCCGACCCGGGCAAAAACCCCGGCGAAGCGACTGCGAATCAATTTGCAGTCGATGCCACCCTCGAGAAGATCGGCGAAGCGCGTGCCAAGGGCATGGACGCCAACAGTTGGCTGTACACGCTGAAGGCCTTGCAGTTGCCCAGCGCCAAACCAGACCGCATCAAGGCCAAGTCGCTGTTCGTGGGTATCAGCTCGGATCAGATCTTTCCGCCGCTCTTGTCAAAACGCGCAGTAGAGGTCCTCAAGGCGCAAGGCACCCCGGCAGAGTATGTCGAGTTGAACAGTCCCAATGGTCATGCCGATGCACTGGGTGCCACAGTCGGTCAAGCCGGGCCGGCGATTGCGTCACTCCTGGCAAAGTAGGCACGCGCGAACATCATTGCGTCTGCGCGGCGGCCGATACCGCGGCACGCAGACCGAGCAGGTAGCTGTCGACGCCAAATCCGCAAATCTGTCCTTTCACAATCTCCGCGAACACCGAGTGGTGGCGGAATTTCTCGCGCGCATGGATGTTCGACATGTGCAGTTCGACGACCGGTACCGTAAGGATCGCCAGCGCGTCGCGGATGCCGTAGCTGTAGTGCGTCCATGCGCCGGCGTTGATGAGCACCGCGTCCACCCCCTCGGCGAAGCCGCGGTGGATGCGCTCGCACATCTCGCCTTCGTTGTTGGTCTGGAAGCTCTGGATCTCCGTGCCCAGTTCCTTGCCGAGTGCTTGCAATCGGGCATCGATCTCGGCCAGCGTCACCGTGCCGTATTGCTTCGGGTCGCGCTTGCCGAACATGTTGTGGTTGATGCCGTGCAGCATGAGGATCTTCATGGGGGTGCCTGCGTTGCGTCAGACCAAGGGGATGGTCATTCGGTCGATGACGCCGCACGTATCGGGCCGCACGCCGCGCCACCACAAGAAAGCTTCCGCGGCCTGTTCCACGAGCATGCCGACGCCGTCGGCCAGCTTCGGCACGCCGGCGTGCTGCGCCAGGCGCAGGAAGGGCGTAAGACCCTTGCCATAGGCGAGCTCGTAGGCCAGCTTCGCACCCTGAAGCGTCTCGGCGGGCAGGGGTGGCAGTTCGCCCTTGAGGCTGGCCGAGGTGCCGTTGATGACGATGTCGAATCGCTCTCCTGCCAGATCGCCGTAGCCGCAGCCTTGCACGTGGCCGTGCCCGGCGAACTGCTTTGCAAGGTCGATGGCCTTTGCCTCTGTGCGGTTCGCCAATACGACTACGTTCGGTTGTTGCGCGAGAAAGGGCAGCAGCGCACCACGCACCGCACCGCCAGCGCCGATCACCAGCATGCGCGCACCCTTGAGCGGGAAGCCCAGGTTGCGCTGGATGTCATTGGTCAGGCCCACGCCGTCGAAGTTGTCGGCAATGATGCGGTCGCCCTCGAACTTGAGCGCATTGGTGGCGCCGGCGAGTTCGGCGCGTTCGAGCCGTTCGGTGGCCAGCGCGTAGGCCTGCAGCTTGAAGGGAGCGGTGACGTTCATTCCTCGCCCGCCTGCCTTGCGAAATGCGTGCACGTCGTCGGCGAAGCGGTCGAGCGAGCCCTCGATCGCCCGGTAGTCGATGTCCTGGCCGGTCGCTTCGGCGAAGCTGCCGTGGATCATCGGCGACTTGGTGTGGCCTATCGGATTGCCGATCACGGCGTACTTGTCGGTCATCACTGTCTCCTTACTTGCTGTAGAGCACGCCATCGGCCTGCATGTCGGCAATCTGTGCCGCGTCGAAACCGAGGCTGGCTGCAATTTCCGCGTTGTGCTCGCCCAGTTCGGGCGCTACCTGCGTGATCGAGGTGTCGCACCCCGACATGCGGAAGGGGAGGTTCGGCAGGCGGATCTTGCCGAGCACCGGGTGGTCCTGCTCGACCACCATGCCGCGCGCACGGATCTGCGGATCGGCCAGCACTTCGTCAATGCGTTGAACCTTGGCCGCAGGCACATCAATGCCGTCCAGCAGCTTCAGCACCTGGGCGACCGGCTGCGCCGCAACCCACGGCTTCACCACTTCGAGGATCTCCGCGCGATGGGCATTGCGCCCGGCGGAAGCGTGCAGCCGCGTGTCGTTGCCGAACCCCGCAGGGCCGCCATTCTTTTCGACCAGCGCAGCAAAGCGCTTCCATGCGTCGTCCACCTGCGCGGCGATCACGAGGTCACCATCCTGCGCGCGGAACACGCCGTAGAGCGTGGAATTGGGCATGTCGTGCCCGGTCTGCACCGGCACTTCCTGTCCGTTGGAAAGCGTGTAGCACTGCACCGCGTACTCGTGCATCGACACCAGCGTGTCGTACAGCGCCATGTCGATGTGCTGCCCGCGGCCGGATTTCACGCGTCCCAGCAGCGCGGCATTGATCGCGGCGACCGCATGGATGCCGGTGTACATGTCGCCAAGCGAGATGCGCAGCAGCGGCGGCGCCTCGCCAGGGTTGCCGACCATCTGCATGATGCCGCTCTTGGCTTCGGCGATGAGGCCGAAGCCGGCGCGGTGCGAGTCGGGGCCGGTGTGGCCGTAGGCCGAGATCGAGCAGTAGACCAGGCCGGGATTGGTTTCGGCGAGTTCGGCATAGCCCAGGCCGAGCTTGTCGAGCGCGCCGGGGCGGTAGTTCTCGACGAACACGTCGGCACTGTCGACCAGCTTCTTCATCAACGCCCGCCCGCGCGGATCTTTCGTGTTCACGCTGAGCCCTTTCTTGCCCATGTTCTGCTGCAGGAAGTAGCCGCTGTGGTCGCCGACGAACCACGCATGCTGACGCCCGGCATCGCCCGTGCCGGGGCGCTCGACCTTGATGACCTCCGCACCGAGCGCGGCGAGGCAGCGCCCGACATAGGGCCCGGCCAGAAAGTGGCTGTAGTCGATGACGCGAAAGCCGGCCAGCGGCAGCGCTTGTTGTGGCGCGGCGCTCATCCCGGCTTCCTCGGCACCATCACGCGGTGCTCGCCCTTTTGCACGACCTCGTCGCGCTGGTTGATGAGTTCGGACGGCAACACGAGGATGCCCCAGCCCGGCTTGCTCTTCGATTCGCGCTTGCTGCCGACGTGGAATTTCACGCGCACCGTATCGCCGAGCTTGATGGGGCCGACGAAGCTCCATTCCCAGCCGAGGGACATGCCCGGCATGAAGCGCATGTCGCTCTTCGTCTTGAGCCCGTCGGCCACCGAGAGGCCGAACAGTCCGTGCGCCACGCGGGTGCCGAACGGCGTGGTGCGCGCATAGGCTTCGTCGGTGTGAACGGGGGTGTGGTCGCCGGTGAGGTCGGCATACGCCATCACGCGGGCCTCTGTCACCTCGTAGGGCGGGCTGATGCATTCCTGGCCGACGACGGCGTCGTCCCAGTACTTGTCTTCGATGGTCAAGGTGGTCATGGTGCGTGTCTCTCTCTATGTATGTCGGGTGACGGTTCTTCAGGCGCGTGGATCGATGGCGAGAGCGCGCGCCACGGCGCCAGCGCTGGCCTGGATGAATTCGACGGCCAGGCCGTCCGGCAGGCGCAGCCAGTTGCGGCCCTGCGGCATTTCGGTCACGCCGAAGGCCTGTGCGGCGGCGAGTGCGGCCTCGAGGTCTTCGCACATCACGCCAAGATGGCCGAGGCGGCCTTCAGGCCCTGCGTAGTCCGGCTTGGCCATGAACTGCATGCCGCCGAGGGTCCAGTACTGGACCGGCTCTTCGAGCGTGCCCTGTACTTCGCGCATCGTCATGCCGCAGACGTCGTGGAAGAACTTGATGTGCCAATGGATGTCTTTCACCCAGATGGCGACGTGTTCCACATAGGCGCGCGGCGTGCTCATTTCGCCTCCAGCCGGCGTTCGATGCCCTTGATGGCGGCAACCAGCGTCTGGTTCACCGGCGTCGGCACGTTGTGCTTGAGCCCGGCGCGCACCACCGAGCCGTTGATGAAATCGATCTCGGTGATGGAGCCTTTTTCCAGGCTCTGCAGCATGGAGGTCTTGAATTCGTAGGGCAGGCCTTCGGCGGCCATCACCCATGCATCGCGCGGGGCCTTGATCGACAGCTTCACGCCGATGGCCTGCGCGACGGTCATCGCCTCGGTCACGGCCGCGATGGCCGTCGCCTCGATCTCGGGCACCGCGTAGAGGCTGCCGTACACCTGGCCCGTGATGCCGCTCAGAGCGCCGGTCGAGACGTTGATGAGCAGCTTGTCCCACATCACGCCCATGATGTTGTCGCTGACCTCGCAAGGCAGCCCGGCGCGCTCGAACTCGGCCGCGATGGCCTTGGCGCGTTCGCTCACGTTGCCGGCGAGCTCGCCGATCACCGTGCGCTTGCCACGCGTGCCGGCAATGATGTGGCCCGGGCCGAGCAGAACGCCGCCGACGTAGGTCTTGCCGGCCAGCACATGCGCGCGGCCGGCAACGTCGGCCAGGATCTCTTCATGGCCCATGCCGTTCTGCAGCGACATCAGCGCGGTGTCGGGCCCGATGATCGACAGCGCACCTTCGATGGCGGAGCGCGTGTGGAAGGACTTGACCAGCACGATCACCAGGTCGGCTGGCGCCAAGCCCTCGACGCTTGTCGATGCGCGCACCTTGACGCGGCGTTCCGAGTCGCCCTCCTTCATGAGGAGACCGTCGCGATGGATGGCGTCGACGTGCGCCTGGAACGGATCGATGAGCGTGACGTCCGACCCGCCGGCCGCAAGCGTGCCGCCGATGGCACAGCCGAGGGCGCCTGCGCCGAGGAAGTAGATTTTCATACGTGTCTCTCGAAGGAATGTCTCGAAGGGTGTCTCGAAGGAATGCCTTGAAGATAGGTTTGTATGAACATTTCGTCCATGACATGGGATGAATGGTCTACATTCCGTTTTGAAATGAACGCGGACGACGACAACCTCGATGCGAGCACGGGCTTGCTCAGCCTCAAGCTGCTGCGCCTGTTCGACCTGATCTACACCACGCAGAGCGTGACGCGCGCGGCCGACCAGCTCGGCCAAAGCCAGCCGACGGTGAGCAACTGGCTGGGCCGGCTGCGCAGGCATCTGGGCGATGAACTGTTCGTGCGCACCGCGGCAGGCATGCAGCCGACGCCACGCGCAGAAGAGCTGATCGTTCCGGCGCGCGAAGCACTGGCGGCGCTGCGCCGTGTGGCCGCGCCACCGGAAGCGTTCGATCCGTCGAGCTCAAGGCGGCGCTTCCGTATCTGCATGACGGATGCCAGCCACATCACGCTGCTGCCGCAACTGCTGGCGCACGTCCGCGCCGTGGGCCCCGGCATCCGCCTGGAGGCTGCGCGCATCGATGAAGAAACCGGACAGGCGCTGCAGTCCGGCCAGGCCGACCTTGCGATCGGACTGGTGCCATGGCTCGAATCAGGCTTCTATCAACAGGTGCTGTATCCGCAAGACTGGGTGTGCCTGGTCAATGCCCGACACCCGCGGATCACCGCAAAAGGCATGGGCTTGCGCGACTTCAAGGCCGAAGCACACATCGGCATCGTCGGCGGTACAGGCGTTCAACTGCTGGAGGCAGCGCTATTGCGGCATCGGGTCGAACGACGCATCTTGCTGGAGCTACCCGGCTTCCTGGGACTGGCCGCCATGGTGTCGACCACCGACCTCGTGGCCACCGTGCCCCGCCAGATCGGCGAGACACTGGCCCGCACCAACGGGCTCGCTGTCTTTGATTGCCCGGTGCCCGTGCCACCCTTCACCGTCAAGCAGCACTGGCATGCGCGCTACAACCAGGACCCGGCGAATCGCTGGTTGCGCGGCTTGTGCGAGCGGCTTTTTGCCAGGAAATCGAACGCGCGCAAATAGAGGATCGAGCCTTTCGACGACGACCAGGTGGATGGGTGCGGCAATTCACGACATGTCAACATGCTTTCTTGACACGATAACGTGACATGATTATTCTGCCGTCATGAGCACGACCACGTCCACGTACGAGAGCCCGCTCCGCGCAGAACAGATGGAGCAGACGCGCCTTCGGATACTGGAGGCGACGGCAGATGTGTTGGCGGACGAGGAGGTCAACGAGGTCACCGTTCCGCTTGTCGCCGTGCGCGCCCGCGTGTCGGTCCGTACCGTCTACCGGCACTTCCCGACCAAGGAGGCGCTCTTCGATGCGTTCGGTGAGTGGGCGGAGGAGCACCTCCGGGTCGTCCTCCTTTCCTACCCGGACACGCTCGAGGGCGTCCGCGAGATGGCGCCTGCGCTCTATCGCATGTACGACGAGCGAGCGCCGCTGATCCGCGCCCTCCTGTCCAAGCGCGGACAGGAGATTCGGGCGCGCACGCGGCGCCGGCGACTGGCGACGTTCGAGAAGGCGATGCGGGAGGTCACCGGCGGTCTCGGCCCGGCCGAGCGCCAACGCGCCCTTGCGGTGATCTACCTGCTCGTGAGCGCGCCCGCCTGGCAGGCGATGCGCGACCAGTGGGACCTCAAGGGCGAGGAGGCCGGCAAGGCCGCCGCCTGGGCCGTGCGCGTGCTGACGGACGAGCTTCGCCGCAATCCGGCAAGCATGAAGGAGATTGATCATGATGACACTCGTCGCTGAGCAGACCTTCGCCCCACCCGGTCCGGGATCGTGGTTCCTCGACCCGACTCACTGGACGCGGCCAGTGACCCGCTTCCACGCGGAGATCTTTCCCGACGCGTTCCAGCGCGGCTTCGGCGAGAGCCTCCGCCGCTACGGATCGTTGCTCGAGTACCTGGAGGCGGGCTTCGTCAACGGTTTTCCGTACTACTGCGCACGCGTCGTCGGCGCGCCGAGGGAGGCGGTCGGTCACCCGCCGAAAGAGGCGTGGGACGAGCTCGCGCGCAGTCACCCAATGATTCAGCGCCGGCTCGAGACGAGCGCGACCGTGTTCGAGCGCAAGCTCTGGCGTGAGGACCTCGAGCGCTGGGACCGGGAGGTGAAGCCCGCGGCAATCCGGGCCCACCTCGCGCTGCTCGCGGTTGACCCGGCAATGCTCGACACGCCTGCGCTCCTCGTATACATCGATCGCTGCCGAGAGAACCAGATCCATGGCGGGTACATCCATCACCTCTTCAACGTGCCGGCGCTCCTGCCGGTGGGCGACTTCCTCGTGCACGCGCAAGAGTGGACAGGCCGCTCGCCGGCCCAGTTACTCGGTCTCCTCCAGGGCGCGAACCCGGACCCGCTCGGTGCAGACGAGGAGCTCGAGCGACTGATCGGCGCGCTCCGACTGGATACGACGGCCACGGCCTTGCTCACGTCGGCCGGAGAGCCGGGCGAGGTGATCGCCGCGCTTCGCTCGCTGTCCGGCGACACGGGCCGGCACGCTTGCGCATACGTCGATCGTGTCGCCTGGCGGCCGGTCAACGGCGAGGACGTGGGCGACCCGTCGGTGCACGAGCTTCCCGAGCTGATCGTCGGAGCGATCCGCACAGCATTCGACCGCCTCGAGACTCCACCGGCGAACGACCTGGACCGGAAGACCTCTGACTTGCGCGACGCAGTGCCCGCTCGGCATCGCGATGCCTTCGACGCGCTGCTCGAGGAGGCTCGGGCGACCTACCGGCTACGCGACGAGCGGGGCATTTACGCCGACCTCTGGGCGATCGGGATCATGCGGCGCGCGATCCTCGCGGCCGGCCGCCGGCTTACGACGGCCGGGCGGCTCGCCGATCCCGGCCATCTCGTCGAGGCTGGCTACGCGGAGCTGCGAAGCCTCGTCGAGTCCGGCGACGGCCCATCGGGCGATGAACTGGCCGAGCGCGCCCGCTACCGGATCAAGGCGCGCTACGCGGATGCGCCGGCGTTTCTCGGCGGCGAACCGGGCGATCCGCTGCCGCCCGAGTGGCTGCCGCCCGCGGCGGCAAGGCTGGAGCGCGCGATCGGTGCAGCCGTGCAGGCGATCTTCGCCGCGCCGAAGCCACGCACCGAGGACAGAAAGGTTCACGGTCTCGGCGTCAGCCCGGGCCTGTACGAGGGCACCGCACGGGTGATTCGCGGCACCGAGGAGTTTGGTCGCATCGAGCGGGGCGACATCCTCGTCACGAACTCCACGACGACGGCATTCAACATCGTGCTGCCGCTCCTCGGCGCGATCGTGACCGACCGGGGCGGGCTGCTCTCGCACGCCGCGATCGTCGCGCGCGAGTACGGGCTGCCAGCCGTCGTCGGGTGCACCGATGCAACCTCGGTGCTTCTGGACGGCGCGAGAGTCATCGTCGATGGCACCGCGGGCGAGGTCGAGCTCGTCGCATGACGGAAGCAGGCGACCATGAAACCGGCAGCGCTTACCGAGGAGCTCGAGGAGAGCCTGTTCGGCGGCAAGGCCGCGCAGCTGGCCGCCGCCACGCGTGCGGGCCTGCCCGTTCCCGCGGGTGTCGCGCTTCCGTACGGGTTCGTGGATGCAGTCGCTGCTGACGAAGGCGACGCGAAGCAGCGGCTGGCTGCAGTCTTTCGCACGCTCGGCGCCCCGCTCGTGGCGCGCTCGTCCGCAGTGGGTGAGGACTCCGAGCAAGCGAGCTTCGCAGGACAGCACCTGACGCAGCTGAACCTGCGCTCCGAGTCCGAGCTTGTTGACGCCGTGTCCGCCATCTGGCGCTCGGCGCACTCGCCTTCAGCGTTCGCGTACCGCGAGCGCCTCCGGCTGCCCCGCGAGCCGAGAATGGGCGTCGTCGTACAGGAGCTCGTCGATGCGGACTGCGCCGGTGTGCTCTTCAGCCGCAACCCCGTCAACGGGTCGGACGAGATCGTGATCGAGGCGGCCTGGGGGCTCGGGGAGTCGGTCGTGGCCGGTCTCGTCATCCCGGATCGGTTCCGCTTGAGGCGTGACGGTGCCGTCGTCGAGCGAATCGCGGGACTGAAGGACGTCGCCATACGCACCGACCCGGAAGGCGGCACAAGCAGCACACAGGTTTCCGAGGGGCTCGCCCGCGTGCTCTGCCTGGGCGATGCACAGCTCGCCGCGCTTCATGCGCTCGCGCTCCGCTGCGACGAGGTGTTCGGCGGGAGCCACGACATCGAGTGGGCGTTCGCCGGCGGCCGGCTCTACCTCCTGCAGCGGCGAGCGCTCACGGCGATCCCAAGTCCAGCTGCAGGCGACCACACGGACGAGCGGGTGCGCTTGCCGAACTAGCGGGCGCGATCGACTACGCGGGCGCCCTGCCCTTGACGGCCCAGGCCAGCGCCGCATACGAACGCGCGCCATCAGCTTCGCCGTCGAGATAGGCCGCCTGCACAGCCTCGCGCAGCCGCCCGCGCCCATCCGAATCCAGCGTGGCGACGTATTCCGCGCCAGGGCCGTCCTTGCCTTCGTAGGGCCCCCAATAGTCCGCGAACGACGAGAACTCCATCCGGATCGTGAGCGTCGTTTCTTCCACGCCCTTGAATCCGGCCTCGCGCCACGCCTTGCCCAGTTCGCCGGGCCGCGTCATGGGCCGCGTGTAGTTGCGGGCGCGTCGCGCGCCGGCCTCGGGGTCGAGCATGGCGGCGGTGTCGAAGAACATGCGGTTGGACACCCAGCCGCCCCTCACGTCCCACACCGCCGCAGCGACCACGGCGCCTGGCTTCGCGACGCGGCGCATCTCGGCAATGGCCTTGCCCGGCTCCGGAACGAAGTGCAGCACCAGCAGCGAGAGCACGCGGTCGAAGCTCTGCGCGGGGTACGGCAGCGCGCAGGCGTCGGCCACCTCGAAGGCGATGCGCGCATCCTCGTTGTGGCGCCTGGCATGTTCGATATAGGGCTGCGCGAGGTCCACGCCCCGCACTTCGCCGGCGCCCGTGCGTCGCGCCACGGCAAAGGCCAGGTGTCCGGTGCCGCATCCGACGTCGAGGATGCGGTCCCCGTCCGCAGTGCCGGTGAAGTCGAGAAAAGGCAGCGCGAGGAGGCGGCTCCAGCGGCCCATCAACCGTTCATAGCCCTCGCCGTCGGTGGCGACGAAGGTCGAAGAAGTGGTGCTCATGGCAATCCCTCCGCACGGCCGGGCGCATGGAAATTGCCGTGCAGGCAGATGCTATGCCTCGGCCGATGGCGGCGTCAACGCCGGTGCGCCGCAACAGGTCGGGTGCGTCCAATGCGAAGGCTTCTGACGAAGGTGCGACGGCAGGATCTGCTTGTAGCGACTCGCACAACCGCAGCCTGCTTCGTGCAAGACCCTCATTGCAGCATCGGCGCGAGTGGCACGCAGCCTAAACTTTTGGACATCCAAAGGCCCGACCTCAGTCCCCTCATGAGCACCCCACCGCACTACCAAGCATTCCGTGGCCACGCTTCTATGGATGGCAATGAACAACCCTGACTTCGTTTCCGAAAAGGCCGACGCCATGAACTCCTCCATCGTCGAACGCCTCCAGAGCGCTGGCCGTCTGGACCGCGTGTTCATCGACGGCGAATGGGTGCTGCCCCAAGGGCAAGCTCGCGCCTCTGTCATCGACCCGTCGACCGAGGAGCCTGTCGCGGAAATCGCGCTGGGAACTGCGCAAGACGTGGCTACGGCGGTGGTCGCCGCACGGCGCGCCTTCACCACTTGGTCCGTGAGCGCCGCCCAGAGCCGGGCCTTGCTGCTGGATCGCGTCCACGCCCTGATCCTGGAACGCGCCGAACTGTTCGCCCAGGCGATCTCGCTGGAGATGGGCGCCGCCATCGGCTTCGCGCGCCTCACGCAGGTGCCCTCCGCGGCGGAGCACATCCGCGTGGCCCGCGACAACGCCCGCAGCTACCCCTTCGTCACCCATCGGGGTGACATGGCCATCATGCGCGAGGCCATCGGCGTGTGCGGCCTGATCACACCCTGGAACTGGCCGCTCTACCAGATCACCGCCAAGGTCGGCGCCGCCCTGGCAGCGGGATGCACCGTCATTTTGAAGCCCAGCGAGCTGTCGCCCCTGAGCGCCCTGCTCTTTGCCGAAGTGATGCACGACGCCGGCATTCCACCGGGGGTGTTCAACCTGGTGAATGGCAGCGGGCCGGAGGTCGGCGCCGCCTTGGCGGAGCATCCGGACGTGGACATGATCTCGTTCACCGGCTCGACCCGGGCCGGCGTCCTGGTGGCCCAGGCGGCAGCCCCGACGGTGAAGCGCGTGGCCCAGGAACTCGGCGGCAAATCGCCCAACCTCATCCTGCCGGATGCGGACCTGTCTCTTGCCGTGCCCAAGGGCGTGGCGTCCGCCTTCCGCAACGTCGGCCAATCCTGCAGCGCACCGACACGCATGATCGTGCCCCGCGCGCACCTGCAGGAGGTGGAACGGCTCGCGCTCGAAGCGGCATCGGCTTTCGTCGTGGGCGATCCGCGTTCGCAGCAGACCACGCACGGGCCGGTGGCCAATCGCGCGCAGTTCAACCGGGTGCAGGAAATGATCGGCGTCGGCATCGCCGAAGGTGCGCAGCTGCTTTGTGGCGGCCTGGGACGGCCGGAGGGCTTGAGCCGCGGCTTCTACTGCCGCCCGACCATCTTCAGCGCGGTGCACTCTCAGATGCAGATCGCGCAGGAGGAGATCTTCGGGCCGGTGCTCGCGATCATTCCCTACGACAGCGTGGACGAGGCGGTGGATATTGCCAACGACACCATCTATGGCCTGGGCGCCCATGTGCAAGGCCAAGACCTTGGCGCGGCGCGCGCCGTTGCGGCACGCATCCGCTCCGGGCAGGTGCACATCAACTATCCGGCGTGGAACCCCCATGCCCCCTTTGGTGGCTACAAGCGCTCGGGCAATGGCCGCGAATACGGCATCGAAGGCCTCGAGGAATATCTGGAAACCAAAACCATCCTCGGCTTTCTGGATGCCTCGGCGCCCAGCAACAACTGACAGACTTTCAGTGAAGACATCGCGCATCGCGCAGGAGTAATCATGACCGTGGCCCTGGTACTGCATCGCGCCGATGGCGCGCCCGTTTCAACCGCTTTCCGCAGGGCGCCGTTCGGCAAGGACGATCCTTTTGCGCGGCATCGCGAGATCGCGTGGGAAGGACCGGGCGCGATGAGCGCGGGCCGCACCAGCTTCATCGGTGAGCTCGACGTCGCAAGCTATCCCCACATCGAAACCATCGTCGTTGTCGAGGGCGAGCTGACCCTGACGGCGGCCGGCGAGGCCCCGCTGGTGGTCGGTCCCCAGGCGGGTGCCGTCATCGGATGCGACACCTCGCTTCGCATCGAGGCCGCATCCCGCGTGCGCTTTGTGTTTTGCGCAGCCGCCTGCGACAAGCCGACGAAGCGCGGCCTTTTCCCCTTGCACGCCGACGCCAACTTCACGCCCACCGGCACGCTGCCCGCCGAAGTGCTGCTGGGCCCCGTGCCCGAGTGCCGCAGCGACAAGGTCTTCACCGATGACGCCGCGCAGTACCTTGCGGGCGCTTGGGACTCGACGCCCTATCACCGGATCGTTCGCGCGCATCGCATGAACGAGTTCATGCATCTCGTGGCGGGCAGCGTGCGCTTCGCAGCCCCTGATGGCAGCGTGCTGTCTGCGGGCACGGGTGATTCGCTTTTCGTGCCCCAGGGCGCGCCGATCGGATGGGAAAGCAGCGATCGCGTGGCGAAGTTCTACGTGTGCCAGACCGTCCCGGCTTGAACGAGCGAGCGAGATTCATCATGTCGCCTCCGCTGCGCCACATCCAAACTTCGCCCACGCTGCCGGCCTCGGCGGACGTCGTCGTGATCGGCGGCGGCATCATCGGCGTCTTCACCGCCTACTACCTGGCCAAGCGCGGCCTTTCGGTGGCGCTGGTGGAAAAGGGCAGCATCGGCGCCGAGCAGTCGAGCCGCAACTGGGGCTGGTGCCGGCAGCAGAATCGCGACGCCCGCGAACTGCCGTTGGCGAGCAAGAGCCTCGACCTGTGGGAACAATTTGCTGCCGAGAGCGGTGAAGACACGGGCTTCCATCGCTGCGGCCTGCTGTATCTCAGCAATGACGAGGCCGAGATTTCCCGCTGGGCCAGCTGGCGCGATTTTGCGAAGACCGCCGGCGTGACGACCCACATGCTGAGCAGCCGCGAGGCCGCCGAGCGCGGTCAGGCGACCGGCCGCGGCTGGAAGGGCGGCGTCTTCTCGCCCAGCGACGGCACCGCCGACCCCGCCAAAGCCGCACCGGCCGTGGCCGCTGCGCTCATCAAGCTCGGGGGCAGCGTCCACCAGAACTGCGCTGCCCGCGGCATCGAGACCGAAGGCGGTCGGGTCAGCGCAGTCGTGACCGAAGCCGGCGTCATCAAGACCCGGACGGTCGTGATGGCTGGTGGCGCCTGGGCCTCCTCGTTCTGCCGGCAGCTCGGCATCCGCTTTCCGCAGGCCTCGATCCGGCAATCCATCCTCAGTGTGTCCCCTGTGGAACATCGCTTGCCGGATGCCGTGGTGAGCGCGGGCGTGTCCGCCACGCGCCGCAACGACGGCCGCTACGCACTGGCCATCAGCGGCCGCGCGCGCGTGGATCCGACAGGGCAGTTTCTGCGCTTCGCGCCGCAGTTCGTGCCCATGTTCGCCAAGCGCTGGCGCAACCTTCGTCCGGGCGGCCTGGAAGCCATTCGGAGTGGCCATGAAACGCTGGCGCGGTGGCGCCTCGACGCGCCGACGCCGATGGAGCGCGTGCGCATCCTCGATCCGAAGCCCGATCCCGTGAGCATCAAGGACACCCATCGTCGCGCGATCGAACTGCTGCCCCAACTTCGCGATGCAAAGATCACGCACGCCTGGGCTGGCTATATCGACAGCACGCCAGACGGTGTTCCCGGCATCGGCGAGGTGCCGGGCCTGCCCGGATTCATTTTGGCCGCGGGCTTTTCCGGACACGGCTTTGGCATCGGGCCCGGCGCCGGCCACCTCATTGCGGACATTGCCAGCGGCGGCGAACCGATCGTGGATCCCGCACCGTATCGGCCGGCGCGGTTCAGCGGCTCGGCATGGGGCAAGGTCGCTGATTTCTAGCATCGATGTTCTCGAGCGATGTGATTGTGGTCGACGGGGGGTTCGGCCTGATACTCGCCCGCCACGGCCGAAGCTCCCGCCGCCCTCTGATGGCGGCCTGAGACCAGGTGTCATCGCGCGGTTCTTCGCCTCCAGGGTGGCGGCGCAAGAGATTGGCGCAGCATCGTCAGAAAGGCTGTTGCCCGCGCACTTCGCCCGAAGCGGGTGCCCAGCATGGCGACGACGTCGGCGGCGGGAACCTCCCAGCTCGCAAGCACCCGCTTGAGCCGACCGGCTGCCAGATCGGCAGCGACGTTCCATTCCGACCGCATCGCGACACCTTGCCCTGCCACCGCCCAGTCGCACACCACGGCGCCGTCATTGCTGCACATGGTGGGACGGATACGGACGGTCTGCGGCTCGCGCGAAGCGTGCACGAAGCGCCACAGCGTGACGTCCTCGTCGTTCTCTCTCACCACCAGGCACCGATGCCGCAGCAAGTCTGAAGGCGCCTGAATCGGCGGAGCACCAGCGAGATAGTCCGGGCTCGCGCAGAGGATGCGTCGGTTCGGTGCCAGCGTCGTGACGATCTGGTTCTGGGCGCCAGGCGGTCCGATGTGGACGATGACGTCGCTGCTCTCGACCAGGTGCGCACCGGGATGGTCGGCAAGGTCCAGGGTGACCGTCACGCCAGGATGCGTTTTTGCAAACGCATCGACCACGGGTGCGACATGCAGCCGGCCGAAGCCATGCGGAGCGGCTATGCGCAGATGCCCGCTGACGGCCTTCTTGCGATTGGCCAAGGCCTCGGACAGCGCCTCCATCGCGTCGGCCACGATCGTCCCGTGCGATGCGACCAGATCGCCTTCATCGGTGAGGACCATCCTGCGGCCCGAACGGTCGATCAGCCGGATGCCGATTCTTGCTTCCAGCGCTTGCAGGCGCTGGGTGACGGCCGGCGGCGTGACATCCATCTTCCGGGCCGCTTCAGCGAGCGACGCAGACCGGGCCAGCACGTTGAAGAAGCGCAGATCCTCAGAGCTGATCATTTAGTTGGGCCTTAACTCGCTATGCAGGTTCGATAAATTGTAGGTTCAATCGATCGGGCGCAACATCCGGCCATCTGACTTGGTCGGTGCCGGTCCGCATCCCGCAGGCCGCATGGGACAAGCACAACTCGGAGCACGACCTTGGGCCAGGCCACAGCCATGAAGCAGACGCAAGCCGAACAGATCGCAACGACGCCGGGAGAACTGGCAACGCCTTGCCTCGTCCTCGACCCTGCGCTGCCCGCCGGGGGCGCCGACGCGGTGCTGGTCCCGTTTGCCACGGAACACCTGGAAGGCGCCCTCCAGCTTTCGCAGGAGATGTCCTGGCCCTATCGGCTCGAGGACTGGGCCTTCGCGCTCGAGCTCGGCCAGGGCTTCGTGCTGCGCAACGGCGCCGGTACAGTGATCGCGACCGCGGCCTGGTGGGCCTACGGCGACGACCAAGCTTCATGCGGGATGATCATCGTCTCCAGGGCTACCCAAGGCCGTGGCCATGGTGCCCGGCTGATGGATGCGCTGCTGGCGGCGGCGCACTCGCGGACCATCACGCTGAACTCGACGGCCGAAGGTCTGGCGCTTTATGAACGGCGCGGCTTTGTCCGCATCGGCGTCATCCAGCAGCATCAAGGCGTTCCCGACCAGCGCCACCAGGCGCCACCGGCCAGCCTGGTCAGGGCGATGGCGCCATCGGATGTCGAGGCGGTTGCGCGTCTGGACCAGCAGGCCACGGGCTGGGCCAGGCGGCAGATGCTGGATCGGCTCATCCAGGCTGGCGACGGCCACGTGCTTATGCGTGGCGGCGAGCCGCGCGGCTATGCCGTTTCACGCCTGTTCGGCCGCGGGCACGTCATCGGTCCCGTGGTCGCCGAAAGCGCGGCCGATGCGCGCGCCTTGATCGAAGCCGCGCTCGCACGTCTCGGCCAGGTTTTCGTCCGCGTCGACACCGCGGCCACCTCGCAGCTCGGGGACTGGCTCGAAAGCATCGGCCTGCGCCAGGTCAGTGACGCCACCACCATGGTCAAGGGGCCGCACATCCCGCCGGCGGGGCCCGCACGCATGTTCGCGCTGGCCAACCAGTCGTTCAACTAGGAGACATCACGATGCTGAGCTCGAAGACGCCGGAAAGGCAGCCATGAAGCTGACCTCGTATTGGCTGGACACCTCGGAGCCCTTCCGCAGTGCCGCTGCAGGACCGGTGCAGGGTAGCTGCGACGTGGCGGTGATCGGCGGCGGCCTGACCGGCTGTTCGGCTGCGCTGGCGCTTGCCAAGAAGGGTGCGCGCGTCGTGCTCCTGGAAGCCGAGACCATCGGGCACGCCGCCTCGGGTCGCAACGGCGGCATGTGCAACAACGGCTTTGCGCAGGACTACGGGATGATGTCAGCCAAGCTCGGCAAGGAGGTTGCCGACAGGCTCTATCGGGCCTTCGACGCCGGAGTCGATACGGTCGAGCGCCTGGTGGCGGAAGAGAAGATCGACTGCAGCTTCGCGCGCGTCGGCAAGATCAAGCTGGCGGCCAAGCCCGAGCACTACGACAAGCTGGCGCGCAGCCAGGAACTGCTGGCGGCCAACGTCGACCCCGACACGGAGATGGTGAGCCGCGCCGACCTGGCCAGCGAGGTCGGGTCGGACCGCTTCCATGGCGGGCTGATCTACCGCAAAGGCGCCGGCATGCATGTCGGGCGCTTCGTGCGCGGCTTGGCGGAAGCGGCGGCGCGGCGTGGCGTGGAGATCCACGAGCATGCGCCGATGATGGGTCTGCGACCGGCACCCGGCGGAGGGCACCAGATCGAAACGCCGAAGGGTCGGCTCCACGCCAGGCAGGTTCTGCTGGCGAGCGGAACTTCGCAGACGGGACCACTGGGTTGGATTCGACGCCGCATCGTGCCGGTCGGCGCGTTCCTGATCGTCACCGAGCCGCTGCCGACAGAGACGCTCGACCGGCTGTTGCCGCGGCGCCGGATGGCGGTCGATACGAAGAACCTGGTCAACTACTTCCGAACGACGCCCGACAACCGGCTGCTCTTTGGTGGACGCGCCCGCTTCGCCGTCTCCAACCCGAACTCCGACGAGAAGAGCGGCGCAATCCTCAAGGCCGCGCTGCACGAGGTCTTCCCAGAGCTTCGCGCCGCACGCATCGACTATTGCTGGGGCGGTATGGTCGACATGACGCGTGACCGCCTGCCACGCGCCGGCGAGCGCAATGGCATTTACTACTCGATGGGCTACAGCGGCCACGGCACCCAGATGTCGACCCTGATGGGGACGATCATGGCGGAAGTCATGGACGGGCGCGCCGAACTCAATCCCTGGAAAGACTTCGACTGGCCCGCGATCCCGGGCCACGTCGGACCCCCATGGTTCCTGCCGCTGGTAGGGGCCTATTACCGGCTCAAGGACAAGCTCGCCTGAAGCCCGTCTCGCCACTCATCAATCGAGGAATCAACCATGAACGAGCACAAGAACCTCAACGGCCTGATCGGCGCCGAGGAAAGCACGCGCCTGATGGGTCAGCTGCAGCGCGGCGCCAGCCGCCGCGACGTGCTGGCGATGCTGATGGCCGGCGGCATGCAGGCCGCGCTGGCAGGCAGCGTCGCGGCGCTGGCCACCACGGCAAATGCGCAGACGCCGCGCAAGGGCGGCCGCATCCGGGTCGCGGGTACCTCTTCGGGCGTGAACGACACGCTCGACCCCGCCAGGCAGGCCAACGGCACCGACTACGCCCGCGGCTTCATGTTCTACAACGGCCTGACTTACCTGGACGGCAGCCTCGCCGCGCAGCCGCAGCTGGCCTAGGAGTTCACGACCAAGGACGCCAGGACATGGGTCTTCAAGCTGCGCCGCGGCGTGAGCTTTCACGACGGCAAGCCGCTGACGCCGGCCGACGTGGTGTTCTCGATGATGCGGCACAAGGACCCTGCGACCGCATCGAAGGCCAAGGTCCTGGCCGACCAGTTCGAGCAAGTGACCGCCACCGGCCCCAACGAGGTGACTTTCCGCCTGACCTCGCCCAATGCCGACCTGCCCGTGATCCTGGGCACCTACCACTTCCACATCGTCAAGGAAGGCACGACCGACTTCAGTGCCGGCATCGGCACCGGCCCCTACAAGGTCAAGGAGTTCAAGCCCGGCGTGCGCTCCATCGCCGTGCGCAACGAGAACTACTGGAAGCCGAACCGCCCGTATCTGGACGAGATCGAGTTCTTGGCCATCACCGATGAGTCGGCGCGCGTCAACGCGCTGCTGGGCGGCCAGCTGGACTTGATCAGCGCGGTCGACCCGCGCTCGGTCGAACGCGTGAAGGCCACCGGCCAGCACGCGATCTTCGAGTCCAAGGCGGTCTCGTACACGGACTTGATCATGCGCATCGATCGCAGCCCGGGCTCCAACCCGGATTTCGTGCTGGCCATGAAGCACCTGTTCAATCGCGAGCAGATGCTCAAGACCATCGCGCAGGGCTATGGCGTGGTGGCCAACGACCAACCCATCGGCCCGGCCAACCGCTTCCACTTCAAGGGCCTGCCGCAGCGCGCGCACGATCCCGAGAAGGCCAAGTGGCACCTTCAAAAGGCCAACCTGGGCAGCGCACCCGTGCCGGTGGTGGTCTCGCCCGCCGCGGCCAACTCGGTGGAAATGACGCTGCTGCTGCAGCAGGCGGCCCAGCAGATCGGACTGAATCTGGAAGTCAAGCGCATGCCTGCCGACGGCTACTGGTCGACGCACTGGATGAAGCACCCGGTAGGCTTCGGCAACGTCAACACGCGCCCCAGCGCCGACCTGGCGTTGACCTTGTTCTTCAAGTCCGATGCGCCCTGGAACGAAGCGGCCTGGAAGAACGAGAAGTTCGACCAGCTGCTGGTGGCCGCGCGCGGCGAAACCGACGCGGCCAAGCGCACCCAGATGTATGCGGACATGCAGGTGATGATCCACAACGAGGGCGGCATCGGGATCCCGATGTTCCTCTCCAGCATCGATGGGCACGCCAGCAAGCTCAAGGGCCTGTCGCAGATTCCACTCGGCGGGATGATGGGCTCCAGCTTCGCCGAACACGTCTGGCTGGAAGCATGACTTTCTCGCGCAGCGAGGTCCCCGCACTGGTCGGCCCTTGACGGGTGAATCGCAAGGTGGCCTGCAGCCTTTGGAAATCAGCCACCTTGCCGAAAACTAAGGCAACCTTAGTGTGAGCAGGTACGGGTTCTGGGCCACTGCCACCCCCGAACAGCACCACTCAAAAATGCCAGACCCCCTGCGGATTGACAAAGAAACTGCTTGGGTTCCGCTGCGATATGGCATCACCTGCAAAGGGGGCAGTCCTAGACTTGTTTCACCTCAACGCAGCAGGTCTACCATGATCTTCAACCCCAAATTCATCAGCTTCGACTGCTATGGCACGCTCATCAACTTCGAGATGGGCCCCACGGCAAAAGTCCTGTTCAAGGACCGCGTACCGGCCGAACGGATGCCGGCGTTCCTGGACAGTTTCCGAGCCTATCGCCTCGATGAGGTGCTGGGCGACTGGAAGCCTTTTTACGACGTGGTGGAGAACTCCATCCAACGTGCCTGCAAGGCGCACGGCATCGAATGCCTGGCATCGGATGCTGCCTCCCTGTATGGCGCCGTGCCGACCTGGCAGCCGCACCCGAACGTGGTCGAGGTGTTGGAGGCGATCGCGCCACACGTGCCGCTGGTGATCCTGTCGAACTCGATGGTCGACCTCATCCCTCACAGCGTCGCGCACCTCAAGGCTCCTTTTCACGCGGTCTACACCGCCGAGGAAGCGCGCGCGTACAAGCCGCGCATGCAAGCCTTCGAGCACATGTTCGACCGGCTCGGCTGCGGGCCCGATCAGATGATGCATGTCTCGTCGAGCTTCCGATACGACCTGATGACGGCGTCCGACCTGGGCTTCATGGCCAAGGCCTTCATCGACCGGGGTCACGAGCCCACGTCGACCGAATATGGCGTGAGCCGCCTGACCGACGTTCGTCAGCTTCCCGCATTGCTCGGACTCTGATGTTCAGCCCTGACCCCCACCCGGAACCTCAGAGGGCGATGCCTGACGAACGCCCGAGCGAGGTTGCCGCGCTGAGCACCGCGGCGCCCAACCTGGCGCCAGCCGAGGTGCAGGCACTGGTGGCGCGCCTCTACGGCATCGACGGCAGCGTGAAGGCGCTGGCCAGCGAGCGTGATCAGAACTGCGCCGTCGAGTCCGCTGACGGCACGCGCTACGTGTTCAAGATCAGCAACTCGTCAGAGCCGGTGTCGCTGGTCGATTTCCAGATCGCCGCACTTGAGCACATCGCCCGCGCATCGCCCAACCAGCCCGTCCCCCGCGTCGTGCGTACGCGGGACGGCCGCGCGCATGACACCGTGGCGCTCGCCGATGGGGCCAGGACCACCGTGCGCATGCTCACCTACCTGGAGGGCGTCCAGATCCGGGAGACACCGCGCACGGCCGCACAGCGCGCGGCGATGGGCAAGGGACTGGCCGAACTCAACCTCGCCCTGCAAGGCTTCGCGCACCCTGCGGCCACGCACGACCTGCTGTGGAACGTGTCGGCCGCGCACCGCCTGACCGCCCAGCTCGACAGCCTGGTCGAAGGACCACGACGCGCACTGGCCCAGTCGTTCATGACGCGCTTCACCGAGCATGTGCTGCCCCGCCTTGCATCGCTCCGGGCGCAGGTGATCCACAACGACTATCACCTCTACAACGTGCTGGTGGCGCCGGACGACCCGGCGCGCATCACCGGCATCATCGACTTCGGCGACATGCTCCATGCGCCACTGGTCGGCGAGGTGGCGACGGCTGCCGCCTTCCACATGACCGGCAGCGCCGACCCGTTCGAGGGAGCGGCGCAATTCGTCGGCGCCTACCAGGCCGTTCTGCCGCTGACCGAACCGGAGCAGGACATCGTCGCCGACCTCATGGCGACGCGCCACCTCATCACGGCGTTGATCTCGGAGTGGCGCGCCCTGCGCTATCCCGAAAACCGCGCCTACATCATGCGTCACAACCCCGCGGCATGGGAGGCGCTGTCGCAAATGGCAGACCTCTCCCGCCACGAAGCGCGCGACCGCTTGCTGACCCTCACACGAAATGGAAGCTCCTCATGAAAACCACCGCTGACTTCAACATGGTCAACGCCTACATCCCCGGCCGCGCCAACGTCGGCCCCGCCACTGAGGCAATGATCGCGCGGCGCAATGCGCTGCTCGGCCCGGCCTACCGGCTGATGTACGAACACCCCCTGCACATCGTGCGCGGCGACGGCGTGTGGCTGCTGGACCCGGAAGGCCGCCGCTACCTGGACGTCTACAACAACGTCACGTCGCTCGGGCACTGCCATCCCGCAGTGACCGAGGCGATCTGCCGCCAGGTGCAGACTCTGGCGACCAACACGCGATACCTGCACGACACCATTCTCGAGTTGGCCGAGCGTCTGATCGCCAGCGTGCCCGGGACGGACCTTGCCCACCTGATGCTGACCTGCACCGGCAGCGAGGCCAACGACCTGGCCTATCGCATCGCCAAGGTGCGCACCGGCGGTACGGGCGTGATCGTCACCGACACGGCGTACCACGGCATCACCGACACCGTGTCGCAGTTTTCGCCATCGCTGGGCGTGACCGTCGACCTCGGTCCGCACGTTCGCCTGGTGCCGGCGCCGCGGCAGTACCACGCCGAAGGCGCCGACCTTGGCGAGCGCTTCACGCGCGACGTCGAGACGGCCATCGCCGACCTGCAGCGCCACGGCATCAAGCCGGCGGCCTTGATCGTCGATTCGCTGTTCACGAGCGACGGCATCCTGCCCGAGCCTGCGGGCTTCCTGAAGGGAGCGGTCGAAGCGATCAAGCGCGCTGGCGGCCTGTTCATCGCCGACGAGGTGCAGCCCGGCTTCGGCCGCACCGGTGAGCACATGTGGGGCTTCCAGCGCCACGGCCTCGTTCCCGACATCGTCACTCTGGGCAAGCCGATGGGCAACGGCCAGCCGATCGCGGGCCTCCTCGCCACAGCCGACGCATTGGCAGAGTTCGGCAAGCACTCGCGCTACTTCAACACCTTCGCCGGCAACACGGTTTCATGCGCGGCGGCCCTGGCGGTGCTGGAGACCATCGAGCGGGAACGGTTGGTGCCGCACGCAGCCAAGATCGGCAAATTGCTGCTCGACGGCATCACCGGGCTCGCCGCAAAGCACGAGGCCATCGGCGACGTGCGGGGGGCGGGGCTCTTCGTGGGCGTCGAGCTCGTATCGAACCGGTCGACGCGGGCGCCGGACCGCGGCCTCACCAGCAAGGTCGTCAACCTGATGCGCGACAAGGGCGTGCTGCTCAGTGCCTGCGCCCAGGGGCACAACGTGCTCAAGATCCGTCCGCCGCTGGTGCTGTCGGCGGAGCAGGCGGGCATGGTGATCGAAGCGCTCGACGAATCGCTTGCCGAGGCGCAGCAGCACATGCCGCCGACTTGACCGTAGCATGGCGCCATGAGTTCGGCAGTTCCGTTCGACAGGTTTGACCTCAAGATCCTCGTGCATCTGCAGCGCGAGGGACGCTGCTCGAACGTCGATCTGGCGGCGTCGCTCGGCCTCAGCCCCAGCCCGTGTCTTCTGCGCACCAAGCGGCTGCAGGAGTGTGGGCTGATCCGCGGCTACGGCGCCGACATCGCGCTGGAAAAGCTGGGGGAGCACGTCACCGTGTTCTCGGAGGTCACCATCAGCAGCCACCGACCGCATGATTTCCGCAAGTTCGAGCAAGCCGCCTCGAAGTACGAGGAGATCGTCGAGTGGTACAACGTCAGCGGCGGCTACGACTACCTGTTGAAAATCGTGGCGCCCGGCGTCGGCTATTTTCAGGCGCTGATGGAAAAGATGCTGGAAGACGACATCGGCATCGAACGCTTCGCCAGCCGCATCGTCCTGCGCCAGTCGCTGGAACGCCGCGGGTATCCGCTGGGCATCATCGCGACTCAAAAACGTTGGGAGTGATGGAAGGCCCGCGGCACGACCAGCGCCGATCGATCGTTCAGGGCTGGAAGCCCGAGCGCCGCACCACCGGCTCCCACTGCTGGCGAAAGCTCTTGAGCATCTGCGCGGTCTCTGCCTGCGTGCTGACGATGGGCGTGATGTAGGCCGTATTGGCCGCCTTCTGCAGCGCCGGGTCCTGCATCACGTCGCGGATCGCGGTGGCCAGCTGCTGCACCTTGGCCGGCGGCATCGCGGCCGGGGCGAAGAAGGTGTTCCAGCCGTCGGCGTCGATCTTCATGCCGGCCTCGCGGAAGGTGGGAATGGCGGGCGCGAAGCTCACGCGCTTCTTGCCCGAGACGGCCAGGATGCGGATCTTGCCGGCCACGTGCTGCGCGTAGAGCGAATCGAGCGTGTCGATGGCGATCGGCAGGTTGCCGCCGGTCAGGTCGGCCGACAGCGGCGCCGATCCGCCGTAGCCCTTGATCTGCGGCTGCACGCTGAGCGCGTCGCCCACCATCAGGCCGAAGAAGTGAGGCAGGCTGCCGGTGGCGGGCACGCCGAAGACGGCCTCTTCCGGATGCGCCCAGAGCCGGCCCACGAGGAACATCGCGCGGTCGAGCTGCAGCTTGTTGCCCACGGCCAGCGCGAAATCGTAGCTGCTGACCTGCGACACCGGCACGAAGTCCTTGTCGGGGTCGTAGCCCAGATCCTTGAACACGAGCGGCGCCACCACCATGACCGCGGGGTTGCCGAGCATCAGCACGTTCTGTCCGGCAGGCGCGCGCTTGATCTCCTTGGCGGCCAGCCGGCCGCCTTCGCCCGGACGGTTTTCGACCGTCACCGCCACGCCGAGCCTCGGGCCGAGGCGCTCGGCCACGAGGCGCGCGATGCGGTCGGTGCTGCCGCCCGCGGTGTAGCCGACCACCAGCGTGAGCGGGCCATCGAAGATCGGCGTCTGGGCGTGGGCCAACGGCGCGGCGCACGCGGCGAGTGCGAGGCACCATGCGGTGAGCTTGCGCCGGGAAAAGAATGCGGTCATCGGATCTCCTGCTTGCGGTGGTGGCATCGACACGGGCGCGCGCAGGCCTTCGCGGCGACAATCGCCGGCCTGCGTTTGTTTCAGTCCGTGTAATTTGTTACCGTTTATACGCACGCCATAAACAGTTGATCTAATCCATCACTTGCCTGCCGAGGCGCGCCGGCCACACCCTTTTCACCGCTTCCGATTTCCTGACTTCCTATTTCCGATCGCCATGCACGGTCCGCAAGAAATGCCCGCTTTTCCCGACGCCAGCGCGGTGCTTGCGCCGCGCTCGCTCGACGATCTGCTCCTGTACCGGTTCTCGCGCGCGGTGCGCGCAAGCAACGGCATGGCCACGCGCCTGGTCGAAGGCGGCTTCGGCATCACGCGGCGCGAATGGGGAATGATCGCCACGCTCGCGCAGCAGGGCGAGATCCGCTCCTCGGCGCTGGCCGCGCACCTGCACCTGGACCGCGTGCGCACTTCGCGTGGCTTGCGCGGCCTGGTCGACAAGAAGCTGGTGGTGCGCCGCCAGGACGCCGAGGACCGGCGCGAAGTGCACGTGCGGCTGAGCCCCTCGGGCCGGCAGCTCTTCGACCGCGTGTTTCCGCGCATCGCGGAACTCAACGTCGACCTGCTCGAGGGCATCGCGCCCGCGCACCTCGACATCTTTTTGCAGTGCCTGCAACACCTCGAACAGCGCGGCAATGCCTTGAGCGCGCAGGGCGCGGTGGCCGAGAAAGCCGACCGGCGCGCGGGCGGCACGCGGCACCGGTGGCCGGAGTCGCGCCAGGTTTAGCGACGCGCGCTCAGCGCAGATCGAACAGCGCAGCCGCGTTGCCCCACGCAATGCGCCGCGCCACATCGGGCGGCAGGTCGCCAAGCCAAACGCGGTAGCCGCGCATGATCTCGTCGTAGGCGCTCCAGCGCTGGTTCACCCAGGTGTCGGAGCCGATCATGAAGCGCTCCGGATACTTGAGGATCAGCGCGCGCCAATCGGGGCACAGCCTGCCGCCTTCGCAGGTGAGCCCCGGCCGGTACGAGAGTTCGCCCATCAGCAGCGGATAGCGTTCCAGCAACGCCTGCACCCGCTCGATGGGTGCGCCGCCGATGCCGGTGTGCGCCCAGATGAGCCGGAGGTTCCGGCCCTTCGACGGTGCGTTGGCCATGAGCAGGTCGATCGCCACGTCGTCCACATGCGCGAGCACCGCGAGCTTCTGCCGCTCCGCCAGCGCGATCAGCTTCCTGGCCACCGGCCCGTTGGCATTGGCACTCTCGTACAGGTGGAACTCGCCGATCCCGCGGTAGGGCCCGCTCGCGGTGCCGCGCGCCAGCTCGGCCAGCACCATCTCGTGAATGCTCTCGTCGCGGAACCAGTTGCTGTAGTCGTCGCGGTTGCGGTACAGGCGCACGAAGGGCACCACGGTCACGCCCGCGGCGCGGGTTTCGCGCGCCGCAGCCAGCGTTTGCGTGCCGGCATTGGGCCGCGAGTTGGCCACGATCGCCGTCACGTTGTTGCGCTGCATGCGCGCGAGCGCCTCGGCGGGCGGATAAGGCCCGGTGTTGCCGTCCCAGGCTTCCTGGTTGTAGTGCAGGTGCGTGTCGAACAGCGGGCCGTCGTAGGCCTGCGGGCCTTGTGCGGCCTGGCCATGGGCAAGGGGCACCACGGCCAGGCAGGTGGCTGCCAATACAAAGGCCGCGAGGGGCGCGATGGCTCTCATGTGATTGCTGAAGATGAAACGCATGTCGATCGGTCGTCTCATTCTGGCCCAGTCCTCGATTCAACGCGAGCGCGTCTCCGAGCCTCGGTAGGTCAAAACGCCCAGTTCCCTTTTCAGCGGCCCGGCCGTGTAATAGAACCGCGCAACCGGCTCCCGCCTCCGCGCCATGGAACACGATATGGAACCCCTCATCCTCGCCCGCGTTCAGTTCGGCTTCACGATCTCGTTCCACATCATCTTTCCGGCGCTCACCATCGGGCTCGCGAGCTACCTGGCCGTGCTCGAAGGCCTGTGGCTGCGCACCGGCCGCAAGGTGTACATCGACCTGTACCAGTTCTGGATCAAGATCTTTGCCGTGGCCTTTGGCATGGGCGTGGTGTCGGGCCTGGTGATGGCCTATCAGTTCGGCACCAACTGGAGCAACTTCTCGCGCTTTGCCGGTGGCGTAACCGGGCCTCTGCTGGCGTACGAGGTGCTGACCGCGTTCTTTCTCGAAGCGGGTTTTCTCGGCGTGATGCTGTTCGGCCGCGAGCGCGTGGGGCCGGGCCTGCACTTCGTCTCGACGCTGGCCGTGGCCGTTGGCACGCTGGTCTCCGCCACCTGGATCCTCGCCTCGAACAGCTGGATGCAAACGCCGCAGGGCCACGAGATCATCGATGGGCGCGTGGTGCCGGTCGACTGGTTCAAGGTGATCTTCAATCCGTCCTTCCCCTACCGCCTGGCGCACACCGTCACGGCGGCCTACCTTGCAACGGCGCTGATGGTGGGCGGCGCGGCGGCCTGGCACCTGCTGCGCGGCAACGACAACACGCGCGTGCGCACCATGCTCTCGATGGCCTTGTGGATGCTGCTTGCGGCGGCGCCACTGCAGGCGCTCATCGGCGACCAGCACGGCCTCAACACGCTCGAGCACCAGCCCGCCAAGCTGGCCGCGATCGAAGGCCACTGGGAGCGCACGCCGGAGGGCGAAGGCGTGCCGCTGATCCTTTTCGGATGGCCGGACATGAAGGCCGAGGTCACGCGCTTCGCGATCGAGATTCCGCGCGCGGGCAGCCTGCTGCTTGCGCACAGCTGGGACGGGCAGATTCCGGCGCTCAAGGACTTCGCACCGGAAGACCGGCCGAACTCGGCCATCGTGTTCTGGACCTTCCGCGCCATGGTGGGCCTGGGCGTGCTGATGATCGCGCTGGCCTTCTGGGGGCTGTGGCTGCGCCGGGGGCAGCGGTTGTTTTCCCAGCGCGCGTTCCTGCGCCTGGCCGTGGCGCTCTCGCCCGCGGGCCTCGTGGCCATCCTGGCCGGCTGGTTCACCACCGAGATCGGCCGCCAGCCGTGGGTCGTCTACGGCCTGATGCGCACGGCCGATGCGGTCTCGCCGCAGCATTCGACCTCGCAGGTCGGGTTCACGCTCGCACTGTTCGTCATCGTGTACTTCGTGGTGTTCGGCGCAGGCACGGCCTACGGGCTGCGCCTGATCGCCAAGGGCCCCACGGGCGACCATGGCGATCCGCCCGTGCATGGAGGGCCCGGAGAACCGCGGCAGCCCATGCGCCCGCTTTCAGCGGCACCGGAGTCCGACGATGGGCATTGATCTTCCCCTGATCTGGGCCGTGATCATCCTGTTCGGCATCATGATGTACGTGGTGATGGACGGCTTCGATCTCGGCATCGGCATCCTCTTTCCGTTCTTGCCGGCCAAGGAAGACCGCGACGTCATGATGAACACCGTGGCGCCGGTGTGGGATGGCAACGAGACCTGGCTCGTGCTCGGCGGGGCCGGCCTGCTGGCGGCGTTTCCGCTGGCCTATGCGGTGATCCTCAGCGCGTTCTACCTGCCGCTGATCCTCATGCTCGTGGGGCTGGTGTTTCGCGGCGTTGCGTTCGAATTCCGCTTCAAGGCGCGGGAAGGCAAGCGGCGCTGGTGGGACGCGGCCTTCATCGGCGGCTCGTTCACCGCCACCTTTTTCCAGGGCGTGACGCTGGGCGCGTTTCTCAACGGCCTGAAGGTGGTGGACGGCAATTTTGCCGGCGGCTCGTTCGACTGGGTCTCGCCGTTCTCGCTCTTCACGGGCCTCGCGCTGGTTGCGGCTTACGCGCTGCTCGGCGCCACCTGGCTCGTGATGAAGACCGAAGGCCGTCTGCAGATGCGCATGCGCAGCCTGGCACGGCCCCTGGCGTGGCTCATGCTGGCCGTCATCATTGCAATCAGCATCTGGACGCCGCTCGCGCATGCCGCCATTGCGCAGCGCTGGTTCAGCCTGCCCAACCTGCTGTACTTCGCGCCGGTGCCGCTGCTCGTGGCGCTTGTGGTGTACAAGCTCTTGCAGGCGCTGCGCGGCGACGGGCACGCGTCACCTTTCGTTCTCACGCTGGCCCTGCTCTTTCTCGGCTACACGGGCCTGGGCATCAGCCTGTGGCCGAACGTCATTCCGCCCGACATTTCGATCTGGCAGGCGGCAGGGCCCGCGCAGAGCCTGGGCTTTGCGCTGGTGGGCGCGCTCCTGATCATTCCGATCATCCTGATGTACACGGCCTGGAGCTACTGGGTTTTTCGCGGCAAGGTGCGGCATGGCGATGGCTACCACTGACGACCCACGCCCAGGCAGGCGCAAGTGGTTGCGCCGCCTCGGCTGGCTCGCGGCCATCTGGCTCGCGAGCGTGCTTTCGCTTTACCTGCTTTCCCTGGTGCTTCGCTTTCTCATGAACGCGGTCGGCCTCGGCCGCTGAGCCGCGGCGATCCCCTGCCACCTACCCAAGGCGTCGGCGCCGTCCGACAGGAGGTGCCTCTTGCAGGCGCACGCTGGGAATATGCAGAAGTGCGCCACCATGATTTCCAGCCGGGTAGAACGCTGCGGTTCCAAACAAGCCAAGGACCATGAAAAACCGGACGGCTCATGACGCGACCGTCACCCTGAAGTTGCCCTCGAGCGTGAGCGGCCGCGTGCTGGTCCAGGCGCTTCGAAACGCCGGCATTCCTGTCGATGCGATTGGCAGCGTGACCTCGGGCTATCTCTTCGTGCGGACCACGGGCCGCTTCGGCAGGCGGGCAAATACCTTTCGATGGTTTGCCGCCGGCAGCAACGAGGAGTCGGTCGCCGCATTCGCCTTGCCGCTCGCCGAAGAGGACGCCGAGAACCATTCGGCCGCGAACGGCGGGCAAGCCCCCGCTCTTCCGGCCACGCAGCGGCGCGTGCCCACGGCCGTGACCTACCTGCGCGTATGGAAGGAACTGGAGCAACACGCACGCCGCGCGGAGTACGACCTGCATGCGAAACGAATCGCCTACTTTCGCGATCTCGGGCCGCCGCCCGATGCCGTCGACCGGGAGTTGGTGAATCGCGCGTGGGCCACTGCGAACCAGTGTCTCGCGGCCGCGACCGACGAGATGAGCTACCGGGCTTCCGAAACCGAATCGCCGGTAGGTCCCCTCGGGTTTTCGGCACGGGGTGTCGCTGCAACCGATAGCGATTCGCACTGACTCTCCGCCTATAGAACTTTTCATGTAAACACTCGCGCGTCCCGCGCGAGATCAACGGTTTTGCTGCAGGGATATCCCGCATGGAATGAGTCGGCTGCGACAATCCATCGAGGGTCTAATGAGTTCCACTGCTCAGTCCGAACAAACCGTATGGCATGAAAAAATCTCTCCTGAGGCTTGTCACGGCATGGGGCTTTGCAGCGCTCGCACCGGCGGCGCACGCCGAGCCCGTCGTGTTGTCGCTGGTGCACGCCGCCACCACCTCGCACCCGGCGCATGTGGCGGCACTTCAGTTCGCAAAGCGCGTCGAAGAGCGCACGCGCGGACAGGTCAGCGTCGAGATCTTTCCCGCGTCTCAACTCGGCAGCGAGAACGAACTGCTGCAGAAAGTCAGGCTCGGCGCGGTCGACATGGACGTGACCTCGATGAACTATCTCATCAAGTACGAGAAAACGTTCTCCGTTGTCATTCTTCCGTATCTCTTCGACAGCTATGCGCACGCACACCGCGTGCTCGATGGCCCGGCGATGAAGTGGCTCGCACCGCTTGCCGAGAAGCAGGGCTTCATCATTCTGTCCAACTGGGAATGGGGATTCCGCAATCTCACCAACAACAAGCGCCCGGTTAACGTGCCTGAAGACGTGCGAGGCCTCAAGGTGCGCGTTCCGCCCGTCGCCGAACTCGAGGCCACCATGGAAGCGCTGGGTGCCCAGGTCAGCAAGGTCGGCTTCAAGGAACTTCCCCTGGCGCTGTCCCAGGGCGTGGTCGACGGCCAGGAGAACCCGATCAACGTCATCTACTACAACAAGCTGTACGAGACCCAGAAGCACCTCGCCTTGACGCGCCACGTGTACTACAACACGCTCCACCTCATGAGCACCGCGAGTTGGGCCAAGCTCACGCCGGCGCAGCAAGCGATCGTGCGCGAAGAAAGCAAGGCGGCAGGCGACGGCATGCGCAAGAAGATCATCGCCGAGGAAGAGCAGCTCATCGCCAGGATGGCCTCCGCCGGAGTGAAGGTCACGCGGCCCGACCCCGCGCCGTTTCGCGCCGCCACGCAAAGCGCCCGCGCGGAGATTGCGCGCTTTGCCGGCGAAGAGAACGTGCGCACGTTTTTGAAGATGGTCGATGCAGAGCGAAAGCAGTGATGCACCTCGCCAGCGAAGATCCGCGGGTCGGCGGCCGCAATTGAGCGCATTCCTGGCCGGCTTCTCGTGGTGGAAAAGACCTCTCAGCCTGCGGGCGGAGATCGCCCTCGGCTTCGGCGTCGTCATTGCGCTGATGCTCGCACTGGGCGTTGCCTTCTATCTGAGCGAACAGCGGTCCTCGGCCGCCATCGACAAGTTGCTGAACAGCGACAACCGAATGGCGGACCTGAGCTTGCGCAGTTCGCTCGCGATGCACAAGGCACGCGAAGCCGAAAGCGAGCTCCTGCTGTCGGCGGATCGGCTCGGCGTGGCGGAGGCCAGCACGCGTTCGCTGCCGGCCATGCAAAACCATTTGCTGGATATGCGCGAGTACCTGGCCAGCCTGCGAATCGTCTCGACCGATCCGCGGTTCAGGGACCAGGTCGATCGGATCGAGGCTCAGACCCGGCAATACGAGAACGGGTTCCTCGCGTTCATCAAGCAGCATGGCAAGGAGGGCAATCTCGGCGCGGCACGCGCGTCCCGCCAAGGCTACGTCGATGCGGCGGTTGCCATCGAGTCCTCCGTGGAGGCGCTGCACACCGCGGCGAGCAAGCGAGCGCTTCAAACGCGAAGCGACGTCGCACGCGCAGCCAGTTTCTCGCGCTGGGCCGCCATCGCCATGATTGCGTTGGCGGCTGTCATGGGCGTCGTGATCGCACGGATCGTCTCGCTGCGCATCACAGGCTCCATCACGCAGCTCATCGCCTTCTCCCGGCGCGTTGCCTCGGGAGACTTCAGCGCAAGGGCGCAGCAGGGGCGCGACGATGAATTCGGCATCCTCGCAAGAGCCATGAACCAGATGGCCGAGTCGATCGAGAATTCCAACGTGCTGCTGGAGAGCAGCGCCGACACCCTGAAGCACCAGGCCACGCACGATGCATTGACGGGGCTCCCGAACCGCGCGCTGCTGGAAGATCGGCTCAAGCAGGCCATTTCGTACGCCGATCGATACGGGCGGCTGATGACGGTGGTGTTCATCAATCTCGATGGGTTCAAGCTGGTCAACGACAGCCTGGGCCGCAAGGCCGGCGACGATTTGCTGAAGGTCATGGCCGGACGCATGAGCCAGTGCCTTCGCAGCGTGGACACGGTGGTGCGAACGGGCGGCGACGAGTTCGTGATCGTGCTGTACGACCAGCCGGGAGACGGGGCAGAGATCGCTCCGGCACTGCGAAGGCTGCTCGAGGCCATTGCGTGGCCGATCCAGATCGGCGGCCAGGCGGTCCAGGTCACGGCCAGCATGGGCGTGGCCACCTATCCCGCGGATGGCGCCGACGCCGACGCCTTGGTCATGAATGCCGATGCCGCGATGTCCCGTGCCAAGGCCTCGGGGCGCAACACCTTCCGGTTCTATGCGTCCGAGATGAACGGCACGGTCCGCGACAAACTCGCAATGCGCGAAGGGTTGCGCAACGCCATCGCCCGGGGCGAGTTTCACCTCGTATACCAGCCGCAGCTGGAGATGAGTTCGGGCCAGGTGATCGGCGCGGAGGCATTGATCCGTTGGAACCACCCCGAGCGTGGCTTGATATCGCCGGCAGACTTCATCCCCCTGGCCGAAGAGACGGGGCTCATCGTTCCCATCGGCGAATGGGTGCTGCGCGCCGCCTGCTTCCAGAACAAGGCCTGGCAGCATGCGGGCCTGCCCGCCTTCGCCGTCTCGGTCAATGTGTCCGCGCGGCAGTTCAGGGAGAGGACCTTGATCGAGCAGGTCGCCCGGGCGCTCGCGGAAAGCGGGCTCGAAGCCCGGTTTCTCGAACTCGAGTTGACCGAAAGCCTGGTGATGGAAGATCTCGAAAGCGCCCTGCTGTCGATGAAGGCGCTGCAGGGAATGGGCGTGCAGCTCTCCATGGACGATTTTGGAACCGGCTATTCGAGCCTGAGCGCCATCAAGCGCTTTCCGATCGCGCGGCTGAAGATCGATCGGGCCTTCGTGCGTGACATTCCGGAAGACGAAGAAGACAAGGCGATCGCCAAGGCCATCATTTCGCTGGGGCACGAACTCAATCTGAAGGTCATTGCGGAAGGCGTCGAGACCGAAGAGCAGCTGCAGTTCCTGCTCGCCAACGGCTGTGACGAGATGCAGGGCTACCTCTTCAGCCCCCCTGTGTCACCCACCGAACTCGCAGCCTTGGTCAAAACATGCTCCGGCACTGCACACAGGCTGAGCGCGCTGCCTGCGTCGATGCGCGGCTAGCCGCCGAAGCGCGGCGGCGCTACAACCCGGACCGCCAGCTCCCGTGAAAACCGAACGGCACGCGGTGGGGCAAGCGGGCGACCGCAACGGGTCCCCCGGGCAGGTTCCTGGCATCGAACACCAGCAGGTCGCTGCGCTTTTCGCGTTCGCGCCAAGCCACGGCGAGCAGCCATCCATCGCCCTCGGCCGCATCCGCGGCGCGCGGAACGAACACCGGTTCGGACACGACGTCGCCGTGCGCAAGCGTGTGCATGCTGCGCTCGCCGGTATCGAAGTCGAAACGGGCCAGACTGTCGTAGAGCACGCTCTCCGAATCGTCCCTCGCGCGCGAGGTCGCATGGCAGGTGTAGAAGCCGTAGCGATTGCGCCGGCCGGTGTACCGCTCATCGATGCGAGGGAACTCGGCTGCCAGGTCGTCCAAATATTCGCGCTGGAACCCCGTGCCCTTGCCGGCCAGGTCGAAGGTCCAGCGGCACAGGCGCGCGGCCATGGCCTGGGGGTCGCCGGGGCGGCCTTCGGAATCGGGCAGCCCGGGCGCCGTGTCCGACTGCATCACATAGGCCACGATGGTGTCGCCCTCGTCCCAGGCATTCATCACGTGGAACACATGGCAGGCGTCGGTATCGAACCAGCGCAGGGTGTCGGCGGCGCTGCCGCGGCGCATCACGCCCACGTGCGTGCGCTTGGCGGCATCCCATGCGAGCAGCGGCTTGCCACGCATGGCGCGCTCCACGCTGAGCGTCAGCGGCGTGACTGGAAAGAGCGCATGTCCGCAGGTCACCATGAAGTCGTGCGCCATGCTGGCATGCGGCGCCTTGAACGACTGGAGTTGCGTGACCTCGCAGTGCTTGTCCATCACGCCATAGAGCATGGTCGGCGAACAGGGGCCGTCGGGTGAGTACGCGAAGAAATGCAGTTCGCCGCTCTCGGGGTCGAGCTTCGGGTGCGCGGTGCAGCGCGAGGTCACGCGGTCGCCAAAGCTCTGGTGTCCCTTGGAAGCCAGCGTGAGGGCATCGAGCTCGAAGGGCTGATGCGACTCTTCGAGAGCGAACAGACGGCCGCCGTGCCACAGCATGCTGGTGTTGGCCGTGCCGCCGTTCCGGCCCTGCGCCAGCGGGTCGCTGGTGGCGGGGTTGCCGAAGGTGCCAAACAGCGCGCGTCCGGCTTCATGCTCGAGCTGCCACTTCGGCGTGCGCACCCAGCGGTTGCTGTACGACACCTTGCCCAGGCCGATGTGGAAGGCATGCACCATGCCGTCGCCGGAGAACCAGTGGTAGTTGTCGTCGCGCGGTGCGTATTGCGGGCTCGGGCCGACGCGGTACAGGCTGCCCGATAGCCCCTGCGGCAGTGTGCCTTCGATGTCGAGCGCCGCGATGTCGTGCTCCTCGGTCAGAGGCGCGTAGTTGCCGGTGAAGAAATGCGCGTTCGTCGGTGTTTCTGCGTTCACGTGGAGCCTTGGTTGATTCAGGAGGACGATGCGGCGTCCAGGTGCGCGACGGCCTGCCCGACATAGGTGGCCAACGCCTCGTCGATGCCCGAGCCGAGCCGCAGAGCGGCGTCCTGACGGAACGCTTGCTGCAGCTTCGCGTGCAACGCGGCATCGCCGCCAGCCTTGGCCAGCGACAGCGCCTGCCAACGCAGCGCCAGCGCGCGCATGGCCGCGCCGTGCGTGGGTGCGGCCTCCAGCATCTGCTGCCGAACGTCGGCGATGAGCGGGGGCCACGCGTCGGTTTGGGCAACGTAGTGCTGGCGCAGCGTGGCCATGTCGCCGGCGCTGCAGTACGGCGCATAGAGTTGCAGGCGCGCGAACGCCAACGCGTGCGAGATGAACCGGATGCCGCCGCGGTCCACGCCTGTCAGTGCGTGCAGCGATGGCTCGTTCCAGTGCATGGTGTAGAGCTTGATCAGCAGGCCTTCATCGCCACCGGCTTCTTCGAGCAGCATCGCAATCCAGCGCTGTGCCAGGGACTGCGCCTGCGGGCTCTCGGGCGATGCGCCGGCCGCGACCAGGCTGTGCAGCCACGCCGACAATTCGGCGCGCTCAGGCGCCATCGCGTCGGTGAATCCGTCACGCCGAGTGTTGAGCGTGCGCTGTTCGTCGTCGCTGAAGTACTTGGCGCCCGCGACCATGCTTTCGAGCGCCAGCAGCCAGTCGTCGATCTCCGGCTCTTCGCTGGCCTGCAACTGGCCCTGCACTGAAAGCAGATGGGTTCTCAGTGCCGATGCCTGCTGGATTTCGCGGTCGAGTTGTGCGACCTGTCGGGCCACGACTTCGGACATATCGCCGGCCGGGTTGTCCAAGAGGCCTTGTATGTCCGCCAGCGGCAGATCGAGCCGGCGCAGCGCCTGGATGCGGTAGAGCCGCGCCACGTCTTTGCGGCCGTACAGCCGGTAGCCGCCGCTGGATCTTTCGGAGGGCACCAGCAGCGCGATGTCGTCGTAGTGGCGCAATGCGCGCACTGTCAGCCCGGTGCGCCGGGCGAGTTCACCAATCTTCAGAAACATGCCTTCCCTCTCAAGTTGAAGGCATCCTAGACTCTGCCGCAACGAGAGGGTCAAGCCCTGCAGCAGGGAATTTGCAAGCAGGGTATGAAAATGGATTTCGTCAGGCCGGCGCGCGCTTGGCCAGCTCGAGCTTGGCGATGGCGTTGCGGTGCACTTCGTCGGGCCCGTCGACGATGCGCACGGTGCGCTGGTGCGCATAGGCTTCGGCGAGCCAGAAGTCCTGGCTCACGCCGGCCGCGCCATGCGCCTGGATCGCCCAGTCGAGCACCTTGCACGACATGTTGGGCGCCACCACCTTGATCATCGCGATCTCGGCGCGCGCTTCCTTGTTGCCCACGGTGTCCATCTTGTAGGCCGCATTGAGCGTGAGCAGGCGAGCCTGGTCCATCATGCAGCGCGACTCGGCGATGCGCTCGTGCCAGATCGATTGCTCCGCGAGCGGACGGCCGAAGGCCACGCGGCTGCGGAGACGCTCGCACATCAGCTCCAGCGCGCGCTCGGCCGCGCCGATGGAGCGCATGCAATGGTGAATGCGCCCCGGGCCGAGCCGACCCTGCGCGATCTCGAAACCGCGCCCTTCGCCCAGCAGAATGTTGGACGCGGGCACGCGCACGTCTTCCAGCAGCACTTCCATATGGCCGTGCGGGGCGTCGTCGTAGCCGAACACCGAGAGATGGCGCAGCACCGTGATGCCCTTGGTGTCGCGTGGCACCAGCACCATCGACTGCTGCGCATGGCGCGGCGCATCGGGGTCGGTCTTGCCCATCACGATGAAGATCTTGCAGCGCGGGCTGCCCGCGCCCGAAGAGAACCACTTGCGGCCGTTGATCACGTACTCGTCGCCTTCGCGGCGGATGGTGCACTGGATGTTGGTGGCGTCCGACGACGCGACGGCGGGCTCGGTCATCAGAAAGCCCGAGCGGATTTCGCCGGCCAGCAGCGGCGCCAGCCATTCGTCCTTGTGCGCCTCGGTGCCGTAGCGCTCGATGGTTTCCATGTTGCCGGTGTCGGGCGCCGAGCAGTTGAACACCTCGCCCGACCACGAGACGCGGCCCATCACCTCGCACAGCGGCGCATAGTCGAGATTGGAGATGGCCGGCACGTCGCGGTGCGGGTGGGGCAGGAACATGTTCCAGAGGCCGGCCGCACGCGCAGCGGGCTTCAGTTCCTCGATCAGCGGCGAGACCTGCCAGGCATTGCCCTGGCGGCGGAAGGCATCCATCTCGTGGTGGTAGCGCGCTTCGTTCGGATAGATGTGCTGGTCGAAGAACTTGTTCAGGCGTTCGAGCAGATCGCGGGTCTTGGCGGAGGGTTCGGCAAACATGAGGCGTCCTTTTTGCGGGGTTGGGCAATTCAAACACCGCGGACTGTTGCGAGCCGTCTCGAAAGTGACGCGCGCCGCACCCCCTTTTTCAATGCCCGGGCGCGTCCGGCGGCAGCAGCACGATCTTGCCGAGGGTGCTTCCGCTGTCGAGCAGTTCGTGCACGCGGCGCGCATCCGCGAGCGCAAAGCAGGTGGCCGGGGGTGCATGCACGCGGCCTTCGGCCATGAGGGCGATGGCGGCCTGCATGAGCCCGCGCCGCTGCGGCACGTCGTCGTCCACCGAATGGATCGAGAAGGTGCGCACGGCCAGGCTCCGGCTCAAGAGCTTGCGCAGCTCGCCGAACACATCGCCGGCCGGCGGGCCGTTCACGATGTTGTAGGAGACCACCATGCCGAACGGCGCCAGCGCGCGCAGGCAGGCGATGAAGAGCTCGCCGCCGAGATGATCGAAGGCCAGGTCGACGCCGCGTCCGTTGGTGAGCTGCATGACCTTCTCCGCCAAGCCGGGCACGTCGCTTTCGACGATCTCGTGCACGCCGTTGGCCAGCGCGAAGTCGCGCTTCTGCGGCGTGGAGGCGGTCCCGATCACGCGCAGGCCGCGGTCGCGCGCGACCTGTGCCAGGGCCGTGGCCACGCCGCCCGCTGCGCCGGGAACCAGGATCGACTGCGCGGGCAGGTTGCCGTTGCTCGACAGCATGGCCAGCGCCAGCTGGAAATTGCCGAGGCTCACCGCATCCTCGAAACGGATCGCGTCGGGAAGAACGAAAGGCGCGGCCTCGGGCACGCAGATGGCTTCGGCATAGCAGCCGCCGCGCTGCGTCAGTTCACGCGCGCTCACGAGCACGCGCTGCCCGATCTGCAGCGCCGTGACGCCGGGGCCGACGGCATCGACGACGCCGGCCATCTCGTTGCCGGGAATCGCCGGCATCGGCGGCATCCACTTGTAGGTGCCGTTGCGGATCAGCACGTCGGGGCCGCCGGCGCCGATGGCCATGGCCTTGACGCGCACCTCGCCTGTCTGCGGCTGCGGCAGCGGAAGTTCCACCTGTTGCAGAACATCAGGGCCGCCGGGTGCCTGGAGCTGGATCGCCTTCATCGTGGTGTGCGTCATCAGCGCTGCCCGTCGTGCACGGACACCTTGTCCTTGGTGAGCCCGCCCAGGCGCGCATGCACCCGTCCGCCCGTGCCCATGACCAGCGCGAACAGGATCTCGTTCGGCCGCGGCGCATCCTGAATGCCGATCTCCATCGAGTTGTAGTGGCTGCGCACGTACGCGGCGTGGATGTAGTGCAGCGGCACCATGAGCCGGTAGCCCGTGGCGGCCACCGCCTTGGCCGAGGGCACGATCGCCTTAGGCTCGCCGAGCACCTCGCGCATGGCCCAGCCTCCAGCTTCGTGCCAGACCGCGCCGTGCTCCATCTCTCCGTTCACGCCGACGATCGCGGCCTTGCTGTAGACCTCGACCTTGTCGCGTCCGAGCACCTCGACCAGCTCCGTGGCCAGCAGCGTGCCGAGCGAGCGCAGCTCGGCCATGAAGGGCATCAGGTCCGGCTCGTAGCGCCCCGCATAGGGGTTGTGGATGACCGCGCACGCGGCGGCCAGCCTGAGCGGCGTGGCGGCCGGCGGACCGCCCTCGTGGTAGATGGTTTCGATGGAAAGGCTGCGCTTGCGGATGTCGATCAGGGACATGGAGGGGTCCTCACTGTTTGGGTATGCGTGCATCGTTCACCACGGTGGTCCACCGCTTGAGCTCGGTGGCCACCATGGCGGTCATTTCTTCGGGTGTGCTGCTGCGCGCTTCGCCGCCCATTTCTTCGAGCCGCGCGCGCACGGCCGGCACCTGCAGGGCCTTGAGCGTCTCGGCATGCAGGCGGTCGACGATGGACCGCGGCGTGCCCGCGGGCGCCATGAAGCCGGCCCAGGAGCGCACGTCGTAGCCGGGCACGCCCTGCTCGGCCACGGTCGGCAGCTCGGGCATCTGGCTCCAGCGCTGCGCGCCGGTGGTCGCCAGCGCGCGGAGCTTGCCGGCCTTGATGTTGGCCAGCACGGCCGTCGGTGGCGCAATGATCATCGGCACTTCGCCGCCGAGCAGCGCCGCGACCGAGGCCGCATCGCCGCGGTACGGAACGTGCAGCAGTTCAACGTTGGCGCTCTTCACCAGCAGCTCGCCGGCGAGGTGGTGCGTGGAGCCGATGCCGGCCGATCCGTACGACACGCCGCGCGCATCGGCACGCGCAGCCGCCAACATCTCGGCCAGCCCGCGGTAGGGCGAGTCGGCCCGCACCACCAGCAAAAACGGAAAGTAGGTGATCGTCGAGACCATCTGGAAGTCCGACACGGTCTGGTAGTTGAGCTTGTTGTAGAGCGCGCCGGCCACTGCATGGCCGCCCGTGGCCAGCAGCAGCGTATAGCCATCGGGCTTGGCACGCGCCACCGTGCCCGAGGCGATGGTGCCACCGGCGCCGGTCTGCGCCTCGACCACGAAGGGCTGGCCCAGCCCCTTGGCCATCTCCGTGCTGACCACGCGCGCGATGGTGTCGGCATTGCCGCCGGCCGCAAAGCCCTGGTAGATCTTGATCGGCTTGTCCGGAAAGCCTTGGGCCAGGCCGTGAAGGGGTGCTGCGCAGGCCAGGGCCAGGCCTGCGGCGACGAGCAATCGTCTGTGCCACATGGTTTGTCTCCAATGATTGTGGAATGAAGGCCGCGGCTTGTGCCGTCGCGGTCCGGTTCCGCGCTGCTTCAGTCCTGCTGGACGATCGGGTTGCGCAGCACGCCGATGCCTTCGATCTCGACCTCGCACACGTCGCCCGGCTTCATGAAGCGCGGCGGCTTCTTGCTCCAGCCCACGCCGGCCGGCGTGCCGGTGGCAATGACGTCGCCGGGCGCGAGCGTGAAGATGGTCGACGAGTAGCTGATGAGCTTCGGAATGCTGAAGATCATGTGGCCCGTGTGGCTGCTCTGCACCACTTCGCCGTTGAGCCGGGTCTCGAGCTTGAGTTCGCGGCCGGGCGCGATCTCGTCGGCCGTCACCATCCAGGGACCGAAGCCGCCGGTCGATTCGAAGTTCTTGCCCGATGCGATCTGCTTGGCATGGAACTGCCATTCGCGCACGCTGCCGTCGTTGTAGCAGGAGTAGCCCGCCACGTGGTCGAAGGCATCCGCTTCCGCGATGTTGCGTCCGCCCTTGCCGATGATGACGGCGAGCTCGCCTTCCCAGTCCAATGATTCCGACACGTGCGGCCGCACGATGGGCTGGTTGTGCGCGCACTGCGAGCGCCACACGCGCAAAAATATCGGCGGCTGCTCCGACAGTTCGCGGTGCATGCCGGCGGCCAGCACCTCCTGGTGGTGGTCCATGTAGTTGCGCACCGCGCACACGATCTTCTCGGACTTCGGAATAGGCGGAAGAAAGGTGATGTCCGCAAGCTTGGCCGCTATCGGCAGTCCTTCGACATGCTGCGCCGCCTGCAGGTATTCGCCCGAGGCGATGTAGTCGACCAGGCCCGCATGCTGCGGACGCGCCTTGCCGAGATCGACCACGCCGTCGCCGACGACGGCGCCCCAGGATTCGCGGCCTTGATGGACATATGACAAAAGCTTCATGGGAACTCCGGTTGGGATGTGAGGGGTGGAAAAAATGGTGGCCGCGTCAGGCGGCAGGTGTCACTGGTGTCACTGGCGCGCGCGATTCGAACTGCGCCTGCCACTGCGCGAGCGGCATGAAAGTGGGATCCTTGCGGCAGGCCTCCTCGGTCTCGCGCATCAGCGTCTCGTCGTCCTTCGAGAGATCGAGCGGATCGCCATGCGGCTGCGCGATGTAGAACGGCGTGTCGACGTAGATCTCCACCGTGTTGCCTTCCGGATCGAGCATGTAGACCGAGAGCGCGTTGCCGTGGTTGAGGCCGCGGATGCTGGTGGCGCCGCGCGCCTCGGCCCGCGCCGAAATGTCGCGCAGGTGCTGGATGCTCGGCACCACGAAGGAGATCTGCATCACGGTGCTGAACTTCGCCTCCGGCGGCCGGCCCGACGCCAGCACCAGTTGGTGGTGCTGGTCTGGGCTGGCGCTGGTGAACACCAGCTGGTTCTTGAAGGTGCGGCCTTCGCCGCGATCGGTGATCGTGAGGTCGAAGGTCTCGGTGTAGAAGGCCACCATCCGGTCCAGGTCGGTGACGAAGATGCCGAAATGCGAAGGCGTGGGTCGGGCGACCTTGAGCATGCTGTCTCCAGGGTGAGGGGCGGGGCTGCGCGTCCCTAGGTTGGTGCGGCTTCGGCGGCCCTGAGCGCGGCCAGCACGTTGCGCTGCGTGCTCAGGATGTGTTCCTCGAGCAGCGCGCAGGCCGTGTCCGTGTCGCGGCGCAAAGTGGCGTCCATGATCTTGCGGTGCTCGTTCGATTTGCGGCGTGCGGTCTTCCTGTGGCGGGCGGAAAACCGCCGGTAGCGCTCGGCCTGGTCGAACAGGCTCGCGCCCCACACGCGCTGGCGCAGCGAGGGGCAGGCGGCCAGCAGCGAAAGATGAAAGGCGCGATGCAGCTGTGACCAGTCGTTGTCCAGAATGACGGGGCCGTCGCTCAGGCGCGACTCCACCTTCTCGAGCCGGTGGAACGCGGCCAGGATCGCGGCCTCCCAGGCGTCGTCGCCGTGGGCAATGGCCTCGCGCAGCGCAGGCACGTCGAGCATCACGCGCATGCGTGTGATGTCCGCCAGGTCGTCCTCGGAGATCGGCGCCACGCGAAAGCCGCGGCGCTCGTCGGCACGCACAAGGCCTTCTTGCGCCAGCCGGCTGAGCGCCTCGCGCAGCGGGCTGCTCGAGTAGCCGTAGGCGGTCTGGAGCTCATCGAGCTTGAGCTTGGCGCCGGCCTCGAAGGTGCCGGCCAGCACGTCCTGCCGCAAGCGGGTGAAGGCCTGCTCGACCAGCGGCGGTTCGTAGGCGGGGGAGATTTCTTGTTTATGCATGGAAATCATTTTATGCACCGCCTCTCATACCGGGCCGCCCGCTCGCCTGGCCCCGACGAGCACGAACAGCATCGTCGCGGGCTTGTCGCCGAGGTTGCGCCATGCATGCCGGTTGCCGTGCTGCACGGCGACGTCGTGCCGCCGCAGCAGCACCTGCACACCGTCGTCGAGTTCGAGCGTGATCTCGCCTTCGAGCACGATGTCGTAGTCGATGCTGTCGGTGGTGTGCATGCCGGGGTGGTCGGGCTCGAAGGTTTCGGCCAGGCCGGGAACGAGACGGCCGCACTCGGCGCCGAAGGCGGCCGCGTCGAAGTCGGCGCGCATCATGACCGCGTCGGGAGGGAAGCTGACCATCATGACGCGGGTGCCGCCCGCGGCCGGTGCGAACCCTGCCTCGCCCGTGCGGTCGCTTGCAGTGCCCGCGCCCACGGTGTCGGCGGCCTCCGTCGCCCACAACAGCGCCGCAGCATGGCCGGGCAAGGTCGTGAACTCCGCGCTGCGCGGCGCCGCGCCGTCCGAAAGAACCTGCGCCTTGCCGTTGGCGCCCGTACCCGCCACCACGCGTCTGATCTTCATGGCGTGCCTCAGGGGTTGATGACGAAGTTGCTGAAGCCGCCGTTGCGGCTCGCGATGCCCGAGATCGCCTCGTTGATGCGGTCGAGCGGATAGCACACGTGCTCGAACACCGAGAGGTCGAGCGTGCCGGCCTCGGCCATGTCGGCCATGTCTTGCCCCTCGCCGGCGGTGAACCAGGCCGAGCCCTCGATGCTCTGCTGCTCGTCCATCATGGTGTGCAGGTCCATGCCCACCATGCCCGCAATGGCACCGATGTTGAAGGCGCGGCCGCCGCGCTTCAATGCGCGCACGCCCTGTTGGAAGGTTTCGTGCGGCGCGCCGGGGCCCAGCGCATCGATGAAGGTGTCCACGCCCAGGCCGTCCGTGCGGGCCTTGGCCCATGCGTCGATCGCCTCGCCGTCGGCATTGGAAAAAACCTCGATGCGATCGGGGGCCAGCGCCTTGACGCGCTCCAGCAACTCGCGGTTGCGCCCGGTGCCCAGGATGCGCGTGGCGCCCATGGCCAGCCCGAAGAGCGCACCGCCGAGGCCCAGCGTGCCGCTGATGCCGTTGATGAGCACGCTGCGGCCGGGGCCGACCTTCGCCTTGCGCATCGCCGAGTACATGGTGCCCAGGTAGCCGAAGCGCGCCGCCTGGTTGAAGCTCACGTTGTCGGGCAGCTTCACCAGCGCGTACTGCGGAGCGATCATGTATTCGCACAGGCCGCCGTACGGATAGTTCTTGTACAGCTTGAGCGAGTTCTGCGAGAAGCCGAAGTAGCCGCTGAACGCGTAGTGCGTGCAGTTGATGAGATCGCCGTTGCGGCAGGCGCGGCAGCCGCCGCAATAAAGGCTGGGGTTCACGTAGACGCGGTCGCCCGGCTTCCAGGTGTGCACGTGCGAGCCGACCGCCGTCACCTCGCCGGCCGGGTCCAGCCCGAAGACCGCGGGCAGCGGCGGCAGCGGCAGCTCCGGAAACCAGGTCGTCCAGTTGGCCAGGATGTTGCCCAGGTTGGGCACGATGCCGCAGGCGCGCACCCGCACCTGCACGTCATTGGCGGCGGGCTGGGGAATCGGGAGTTGCTCGACCTCCATCGGGGCGCCGACCTTGTGCAGTCGGGCGGCTTTCATCGTCGTCATGGTTGTCTCCTTGCTGATGGGTTTAGATGCACAAAAGCGTGTTTTATGCATTCTTTTCGACCAAGCGGCACGGCGCCATCGGGGACAACCCTTGGTGCACGGAACCTTGTTTTATGCACAATTCTAGCTTCATGCATTCAAAAGACACCATGCTCCAACACGACCTGGAACCCGTCGACGTGGCGGTCATCGGCTTCGGCCCCGTCGGCGCGACGCTCGCCGCGTTGCTCGGCCGGCGCGGCCTGCGCGTTGCGGTCTTCGACAAGTCGCAGCAGATCTACCCGCTGCCGCGCGCCTTCGCGCTCGACCACGAGGCGCTGCGCGTGTTCCAGGAGATCGGCATCGCCGGCACGCTGGCACCGCACATGACGCCCTACCGCCCGACGATCTACCAGGGGAGCGACGGAGAACCCATCCAGCACTTCGACATGGGGCCGTCGCCCTACCCGCTCGCGTGGGCGCCGTCGTACACCTTCAACCAGCCGGCGCTCGAAGCCTCGCTGCGCGAAGCCGTCGGCCAACTGCCCGGCGTGTCGATCCATCTCGGGCACGAGGTGCTGCAGCTCGACCAGTCGCCGGACCATGCGCTGCTCGGCGTCCGCCGGCCCGACGGCACCGAGGCGCAGTTGCGCGCGCGCTATGTCGTCGGCTGCGACGGCGGCACCAGCCCCACGCGCAAGCAGATGGGCCTGAAGCTCAAGAGCCTCGACTTCGACGAGCCCTGGATCGTGGTCGACATGCACGTGAATGAAGACAAGCTCGACCGCCTGCCTGCCACCAATGTCCAGTACTGCCATCCGTCGCGGCCCTGCACCTACGTGGTGGGCCCCGGCACGCATCGGCGCTGGGAGTTCCTGCTGCTGCCCGACGAGGCCGAGCAGCGCGAGATGCCGCACGAGTCCATATGGAAGCTGCTTGCCCCGTGGCTCAAGCCCGAGGACGCCCGCATCTGGCGTGCGGCAACCTACCGTTTCCACGTGGTGGTTCTCACGCAATGGCGCAACGGGCGCGTGCTGCTGGCAGGGGACAGCGCGCACCAGATGCCGCCCTTCCTGGCGCAGGGCATGTGCCAGGGCCTGCGCGATGCGGTCAACCTGGCGTGGAAACTTCAATGGGTGCTCGAGGAACGCGCGCCCGATAGCCTGCTGGACAGCTATGGCGACGAGCGCGGGCCGCAGGTCGAGGAGGTGACGGCAACCGTCAAGCGCCTGGGCCAGATCATCTGCGAGCGCGATCCGGTGCGCGCCGCGGAGCGTGACCGCCGACTGCGCGAGCAGCAAGGCGGCCAGGTGCGCATGCAGCTGCGCCAGAGCCTGCTGCCCGGCGTGCACCACGGATTGATCGACCGCGACGAGTTGCCCGCGGGCACCCCCTTCCCCCAGGCCATCGGATCGATCGAGGCCGGCGCGGCGCCGCAGATGATGGGCGACCTGCTGCCGCACGGCTTTCTGCTGGTGCTGCGCCATGCGCCCGATGCGGCCGCGCTGCGTGCCTTGCGCGAACCGGCGGCCGCCCTTGACGCGCAGCTGCTGTGCATCGATGCCGCGGCCGCGGTGTCCGGCATCGCGACACTGGCCGAAGCCGACGGCATTCTTGCGGCGTGGTTCGAGCGCCACCAGTGCGAGGCCGCGCTCGTGCGGCCGGACCACCTGGTCTACGGCGTGGCGCGCGGCGCTGGGGAAGTCGAGGCTCTGATGCGGCGGGCCTGCAGCACTCTCGGCGCCACGCTGATTCGCTCCGCCACCGCTCTCCGGGAACCGACATGACCGAGACTGCTTTCACCACCCCTTCGCTTTCCGGCACCGAGGCGCTGCTGCTCGATCTCGAGGCAGAGCGATGCGACGCCATGAAGCGCGCCGACTTTGCGCGGCTGCGCGAGATCCTCCATCCGGCACTCACGCATGTCCATGCCAAGGGCCAGATCGACGACTACGAAAGCTACTTCCGCTCGGGCGGCACGCACGTCGACTATCGGCAGATCGACCGTTCGGAACTGACAGTGCGGGTGCTCGGCAGCACCGCGCTCATGACCGGCCGGCAGCTGCTGGTGGCCGTGCGCAAGGACGGCAGCGGCACCGTGCGCATCGACTCGCGCGTGATGCAGGTCTGGACCGAACACGAGGGCCGCTGGCGGCAACTGGCGTTCCAGACCACGCCGCTGGCCATGAGCGTGACGTGAACGCATGGCGGCGCGCTGTTTCGCGCGCCTCGGCATGCCCGGTTTCCTTCTTCACACGCCCGCGGGTTGTCGTTGCATCTCGACCAGCGCGCGCAGCGCGGCCAGGTAGGACAATGGACCCAGCCCCTGGACCGTGCCCCTGACGGCCGGCGAGATGATCGAATGCGCGCGCCAGGCCTCGCGCGCGGCGATGTTCGACATGTGGACCTCGATGGTGGGAAACGGCATCGCCTTGATCGCGTCGTGCAGCGGAACGCCATGCTGCGTGAGGCCGGCCGGGTTGACGAGCGCACCCTGCGCGTCGTCGATGTGCGCATGCAGAAAGTCGATCAAGTCGCCTTCGTGGTTCGACTGGATCGTGTCCAGCCTCACGCCGAGTTCGTCCGCGAGCTTTTGCAGCCGCGCGTCGATCTCGGCCAGCGTGGTCGTGCCGTAGATGTGGGGTTCGCGGCGGCCGAACAGGTTGAGGTTGGGGCCGTGCAGGACGAGGATCTTCATGGGCGGGCTTCCGTGGCTGCTGCTCATTTGCGAATGCGCGCAAGCTCGTCGCCGTAGAGCTTGACGATGGCGGGGTCGTAGCTGGCGGCAAAGCGGTCGACCACCGGCTTGGCGATCTGCCGCATGCGCGCCTGCTCGGCCGGCGCGAGCTCGTTGAATTGCGCGCCCTTGGCCTGGAGCTCGCCCACGGCCCTTTGCGCGGCGGCGCGGCTCACCTGCCGCTGATAGCCGCGCGATTCGTCCGCGGCCTCGCGCATCATCTTCTGCTCGGTGGGACTCAGCGAGTCCCAGAACTTCTTGCTGACCAGCACGATGTTCGCCGCATACACGTGGTTGGTGGCGCTCACGAACTTCTGCACTTCGAAGAACTTGTTCGAAAGGATCACCGAGTACGGGTTCTCCTGGCCGTCCACCGCCTTCGACTCGAGCGCGCCATAGAGCTCGGCAAACGGCATCGGCACCGGGTTGGCCTTGAAGGACTTGAAGGTCTCCAGGAACACCGGGTTCGGAATCACGCGGATCTTCAGTCCTTCGAGGTCCTCGGGCTTCGTGATCGGGCGCTTGCTGTTCGTCACGTTGCGAAAGCCCAGGTCCCAGTAGCCGAGCGCGACCAGGCCCTTCTCCGGCAGCCTGGCAATCAGCGCCTGCCCGAGCGGGCCGTCGAGCAGCGCATCGGCCTGTGCAAAGTTGCCCACCGCGAACGGAAAGTCGACCAGGCCGAACTCCTTCACGATGCCCGCGAGCGAGGTGGTGGCCGGCGCCGACATCTGCTGCACGCCGCCCTGCAGCGCCGATTGCTGCTGCATCTCGTTGCCCAGCTGCGAGGCCGGGAACTCCTGCACCTTCATCTTGCCGCCGCTCTTGGCCGCGAGCAGTTCGGCGAAGCGCTTCACGCCAAAGCTCACCGGATGGTCCGCATTGTTGAGGTGGCCGAAGCGGATGACGCGCTCCTGCACGTCTTGCGCTAGGGCGGGAACGGCCAGTGCAAAGGCCAGGCCGGCGGCGGCCAGGGAGCGATGAAGCTTTCTCAAGATGATCTCCGGCAGAAGTGATGCGGCGCGATCTTATGAGCAAAGTGGAAACTCTTTCCACTAGTGAAAACACTTGGCAAAAACGCTAGAGTGGCGCCTGCCCACCCCTTCGAACGACATGACCGCCATACTCGAACGCAGCTTCAAGGTGCTTGAGCACCTCGCCGGCCACCCGGAGGGCCGCGCCCTCTCCGCGCTCTCGGCCGAGCTCGACATGCCCCTGAGCGCCACCCATCGCCTGCTGAGCGAGCTGATCCGCTGCGGCTACGTTCGCCAGGACCAGAGCCACGGCGACTACATGCTGACGATCAAGCTCGTGTCCCTCGGCCTGAGCTTCCTGAGCAACAGCGGCATCGTGGACGTGGCGCAGCCGCTGCTCGACCGTCTCGCGGCCGAAGCGGGCGAACTGGTGCGGCTCGCGGTGGTCGACGGCGACGAGCTCACCTTCGTCGCCAAGGCGCAGGGCGCGATGCGTGGCCTGCGCTACGACCCGGACATGGGCCTCTCGGTGAACCTGTCGTGCAGCTCCGCGGGCCATGCGTGGCTGTCGACCATGACCGACGAGCAGGCGCTGCAGCTCGTCGCCAGGCAGGGTTTCGGCAAGCCCGAAGACTTCGGCCCGAAGGCACCCACCAGCGTCAAGGCGCTGCTCGCCTACCTGCGCGCGGCGCGCAAGCGCGGCTTCGCGATGATCAACGAGGTCTTCGCGCCCGGCATGACCGCCATGGCCGCCCCCGTGCGCGGCGGCCACGGCGCGGTGATCGGCGTCATCACCATCGCCGGGCCGTTGGTGCGCCTGACGGAAGAGCGCATGCTCGAACTCGGGCCCGCCCTTCTCGCCACGGCGGAAGATGTCGCGCACGCCAGCGGCGCGTCGGCTCTGTTCAGGCGCAGGGCCTGAGGCTTTGCCTTTTGAAAGCTCTCCGAAAGCCGGCGGGGGAGTCTAAAGTGTTCTTGTTAATGGACATTTTTCCCTCTTGACGTCAAAATGTGGCGCATGAAGGACAAAATCCGACTCCCGATCGAGCTGGGTCAAGCCATCCAACGTGCGCGAAAGGAAGGCCGTCTGAAGGCGACCGACATCGCCTCGCGGGCAGGCCGCGCGCGCAACGTTCTCTATCGTCTGGAACGAGGGGAAGACATCACCCTCGCCTCGCTTTTCGACATCTTGCGCGCCATGGACCTGACGATCCGCCTGGAGCGCCTGGGCATGCCGACGCTTGAGGAGGTCGCAGAACGCTTTGGACAGGAAGACGACGATGCTTCCTGAAAAGATCAAGCAGCTCGACGTCGAGATCGCCGGCGAGCCGGCCGGCCAACTGCTCAAGCACTCGGTCTACGAGTTCCGCTATCTCGACAGCCGCGCGGAGCAGCCCTCGGTCGCGCTGCTCATGCCGCCGACGCAACCGACGTATCAGGACGGCGATCTCTTCGCCGTCATGGATCAGAACCTGCCCGAGGGTGACCTGTACCTTCGTCTGCGGGCGATGTTCCCCAAGCAGCAGCTCACCCAGATGCACCTGCTCGCGGTGGTGGGGTCGAACGGCATCGGTCGGCTGGGCTTCCGGCTGCCGGGAACAGAGCGGCTTGCGGCGCCTCGGACCATCGACCGCAAGACCTTGCTCGCAACCCGCTATACGCCCGAGGTGTTCGACGACCTCGTGCAGGCGTACCTCAGCACAGGTGCCGGCATTGCAGGTATGCAGCCGAAGATCATGGTGCCGGATCGGGTCAGCGTTCCAGTGCCCACGATCATCGTGAAGGCCGCCGCAGCGTCCTATCCGGGCTTGTCGGCCAACGAGTTCATGTGCCTGACAGCGGCCGGCCACGCCGGCATCGAGACGCCCACGTTCGACCTCTCGGACGACGGGCAACTGCTCCTTGTCGACCGGTTCGACATTTCGGCGGCCGGGTCTCGGATCGGTTTCGAGGACATCGCGGCGCTGATGAACCTTCGGGTGCGCGACATCCAATCCGATCGGAAGTACCACGGCAGCTACCAGCGCATCGCCGAGCTGATGCGGTATCTCCAACTGCCCAGTGAGAATCTCGAGCGCTTCTTCGAGCAGGTGGCGTTCAGCATCATGGTGCGCAACGGCGATGGCCACCTCAAGAACTACGGCTTGCTCTACACCTCGACGGCTGACTGCCGCCTGGCGCCGATGTTCGACGTGGTGACCACCGCGATCTACCGGTACAGGCGCTATGAAGGCGGACCCGAGCTCGAGGACCGCACACTGGCGCTGAAGCTCTTCGCCGGCAAGGGCCATACGAAAGCGTACCCGACGACCGAAGAGTTGCTCCTGTTCGGCAGCAAGGTCTGCGGGGTCGCAAAGCCCGGACTCGTACTCTCGCGAATCGCCGAGGGAATGCACAAGACGCTGGGGCGGGCGGCCAGTGACCAGCGCATCCCGAAGGATCTGCTGAACAAGATGACGGACATCTGGACCGACGGGATGACTTACGCCAAGGCGCAGTAGATCCCCCGATGTCGATGCCGCCGCCCCGCCTAGAGCTTCAGGTTCACCTCCACCCGCGAGTCGCCCGGCACGGATCGCGCGACCACCACGATGCGCTCTTCCAGCCGCTGGAAATGCAGGTCCACCCGGGCGTCGCCGACCCGCAGCTGCCGCACGTGCAGCTGGTCGATGTCGGCCGGCAGCCTCGGGTGCACGATGGTCACCTGGCGCCGGATGCCGTCGACCTGCAGGCCGAGGCAGGCTTGCAGCAGCATGAATGCCGAGCCCGCCGCCCAGGCCTGCGGCAGGCAGGCCACGGGATACGCGATCGGCGATTGGCCGGGCTGGCGGTCGAAGCCGCAAAACAGTTCGGGCAGGCGCATGCCGAAGTGCGCGGCGGACTCGAACAGGTTGTCCAGAATGCGCACCACGCCTTCGCGTTCGCCATAGCGCGCCATGCCGGCCGCGCACAACGCGGCGTCGTGCGGCCATACCGATCCGTTGTGGTACGACATCGGGTTGAAGCGCACCGCCTCGACGGGCAAGGTGCGGATGCCCCACCCCGACGCGAAGGCCGGCGATAGCAACTGGCGGCCCACGGCCATGGCCCGTTCGACGATCGGCAGGCCGGTGAACAGCAGATGTCCCGCGTTGGAGGCGCGCACGCGGCAGGGCTGGTTGCGGCCGTCGATGGCCAGCGCATAGAACTGCAGGTCGTCGAGCCAGAAGCGATTCTCGACCGCGGCGCGCATGCCGGCCGCACGCTGGCGCCAGTGCCCGGCACCGGGGTCGACGCGCCACTCGGCAATCGCCGCCATCGCAAGAAAGGCCGCATACACATAGCCTTGCACCTCGACGAGTGCGATCGGCCCTTCGGGCGTGCGGCCGTCGATGTGAAAGATGGAGTCGTGGCTGTCCTTCCAGCCCTGGTTGACGAGCCCGCTGGCTGCGCCGCGCTGGTAGGCGAGCAGGCCGTCGGGGTGGCGCGCCATGTTCCGCTCCATCCACTCGCAGGCTGCGAGCAGCGCGGGCCAGATCCGGTCGATGGTGGCGTGGTCTGCGGTGCGCTGCGCATAGGCGCCCGCCAGTGCCACGAAGAGCGGCGTGGTGTCGACCCCGCCGTAGTACTGCCCGAAGGGCAGCTCGTCGACCGCGGCCATCTCGCCCTTGCGGGTCTCATGCATGATTTTTCCGGGCTCCGCGTCTCGGAAGCTCGAGGTCTGGCGCGACTGCCGCGCAGCAAGAAACTCGAGCACGCCCTGCGCCAGCCTGGGGTCGATCCACAGGGTCTGGAAAGCCGTCACGATGGCATCGCGGCCGAAGGGCGTCGAGAACCACGGAATGCCCGCGTACGGATAGGGACCGGTGGGCAGGTCGGTGGTGAGCAACGCGAGGTCGGCGCGCGAGCGGTCGAGCCACGCCTGAAACAGGCGGCCCGAACTCTCCAGCCGCGAACCGCGCCGCTGCCGCGCGCGCATGCGCCATCGCGCGAGCACGCCGGCCTCCCTGAACCGTTCGGGGCCGGGCCGCGCGGGCTCGGTGCCCACTTCGACGTAGAGCGTCCACTCGCCGTGCGCCGCGAGCGGCACTCTGAAGTTGGCGGTGCCGGCGTCGAGATGCTGCGGCACCTGCGAGAAGCCGATGCAGGCCCGCCGCAGCACCGTGTCGAGCCCCTCGTAGCGCAGCTCCACGGCCTGCGCGCCGACTACCGGCGCATCGAACTCGCCGCGCCGCGCGCGCTGCTGGCCGCGCACCTCGAACATGTCGCGGAAGTCGGCGCCGAACTGCAGCGCGAGCGGCGCCTCTGCGGGCTGGTCGCTGTAGTTCACGAGCCGCAGCCGCTCGAACAGCCGCGCGCCCCAGAGAAAGCGCTTGCGCTCGAGATGGATCACGCCCTGCGGCATCGATGTGGAGCCGAGCACCGGCAGCGGACGGTTGGTGAGGTTTGCGGTGAAGAACACGTTGTCCTGGCTGACGCCGCTGGACAGCAGCGACGGCCGCGCGCCGTTCAAGCGCAGCACGAAGGTCGAGAGCATGCGCGTGTCATGGTGAAAGAGTCCATCCACGCCCCCGTCCACGTCGCCATGCGCATCCATCACGAAGTAGGTGTCCCCCTCCTTGAGCACGAAGGCATGCTGCACCGCGCGTTCGGTCGCCGGCTCGGCCTGTTCGGTTGCAGGCACTTCCTGGCTCATGCTCACGCCGCCTCGGGGTAGAGTTCGCTCTGCGGCGGAAGCACGCTGCCGCCGATGAGGCGTGCGTACAGCTCGACATAGGCACTGGCCATCGTATGCGCCGAGAACCGCCGTTCGAACACCTGCCGCACGCGGCCGCGGTCGAGCCCACCTGCGGCATGCACCGCTTCGACGGCCTGGGCTACGTCTTCGACGATGAGGCCGCTCACGCCGTGCTCGATCACTTCGGGCACCGAGCCGCAGCGCCATCCGATCACCGGCGTTCCGCAGGCCATGGCCTCGATCATCACGAGGCCGAAGGGTTCGGGCCAGTCGATCGGAAAGAGCAGCGCCCGCGCACCGCCGAGAAACGCGGCCTTGTCTTCATCGCCGATTTCGCCGATGAACTCGACCAGCGGGTTGTCGAGCAGCGGCCGGATCTCCTGCGCGAAATAGCGCGCATCGACCGCATCGACCTTGGCCGCGATCCTGAGCGGCATGCCGGCCCTCGTCGCGATCTCGATGGCGCGGTCGGGCCGCTTTTCGGGGGAGATGCGCCCGAGGAAGGCCAGGTAGCTGCCAGGGTTCGGCTGGAAGGCATAGGGCGTCTCGTCGAGCCCGTGCGAAATGTTGGCGAACCAGTTGGCAAAGGGCAGCGGCTTGCGCTGGTGCCGCGAGATCGAAACCAGCGGGTATTGCTTCCAGCGCATGTAGGCACCGGGCAGGTCGGCGATGTCGAGGCGGCCATGGAGCGTGGTGAGGGTACGGGCGGCCATGTCCTCGAAGAAGGGGAAGTGCAGCAGATCGACATGGAAATGCAGCACGTCGAATTCGTCCGCTCGTCGCCGCACCTCGTGCAGCATGTTCAGGTGGCTGGCCAGGTCGGACTTCAGGGGCGCGGGGTCCAGGCGCAGGGCCTGCGCCCGCGTGGGCGCCAGCTGGGCCCGGGTCTGCGTGTCCGCGGAGGCGAACAGCGTGACCTCGTGGCCCTGGTCGACCAGCGCGTTGGCCAGGTGGGCGACAACCCGTTCGGTGCCGCCATAAAACCGTGGCGGCACGGCTTCGTACAAGGGGGCAATCTGCGCGATCTTCATCGTCAAGACAGTCTCCTCGGAAGGAAATGAATGAACAGCGAAGAAGAATGGAAGCGTGCAGCTTCCATGCGCCCATTTTGGGCCGAGCGTTCCCGAATGCAAGGGGGACGATGTCAGCCGCCGCCGCTACTTGCACGCAGCCCCGGCTTGTTCCGGATTTTCTCTTGCGTGACAGAAGGTTTTGCGGGGCGGCACGGATCGCACGGTGAGTCCGTGCCGCCGGGCGCAGGCGGCTGCCCGCTGGCTACCCCACCGTATCGAACCCCGGCGCCTGCGCCATCTCGGAGGCCTTGTAGATCTTGTGCTGCGCCGTGGGGCCAAGTGCGTCGGAGACCACCAGCAGGCGCCAGAGCGGTTCGCGTGCGGAGCAGGCGCGTTCTTCGCTCGAGAGCTGGAACGCGGGCAGGCCCGTGGCGGTGCCCTTCACCACCACCCGGAGAAGCGTTGCCCCCTTGGCGTTCGACACCTCGGTGTCGTAGCCGAGGCCTTGGCTGCTCAAGTCCTCGGCGTTGTAGCCGTAGCCCTTGAAGTGGCGCATCACGTAGGCCAGCGCGGCGACTTGCACGTCTTCGCGCGAGACCTGGCCGGATGCTGCCTGGCCCTCGGCCGCGGTGTCGGGAACGCTGCCTCGGGCCCTGGAGGCCTTGATTTCGGCTTCGTCGGGTATCCATCCCCGCGGGCCGCGAATCAGCACCGCGAGCTTTTGGGCCGGCTCCCAGATCGCGACATGCCATTCGCTCTCGTCGCGCACCCGTGTCGACACCTTGGCGCCCTTGTTGCTCTCGAGTTCGGCGATGGGCACACGGTTCGTCTGCACAACGGCGCGAAAGCCCTGGCCTGCATCGAAGGTCCGCTTGAGCAGCGCCAGGCGGTCCTTGGCGCGCTGGATCTGAAAGGGCGTGCGTTCGGCGCCGTCCGGCCGATGATGCGTGTCCAGCGACTCGAGGCAGAACCAGCGTCCCCCGGCACCCACGCTCACGTATTCCGCCCAGATGGTGGCAATGACGTTGTCGCCGGTTGCCAGCCAGGCTTGGTCGAACGGCTTTTCGCGCGCGTCGAACACGCCCATCTTGGCGACGATTTCGACCGGCGTGAGCCTCGGTCCTGACAGGCGCATCTCGTCGATGACGGCGAGTACGGGGGGATCGACTTCCTTGTCCATGCAGCGGGGGGTTTTGGCGAATTGGGGGGTGGGAGTATGCCGTATCGGTGGCCGCCTTTTGGAGATGGCTGGCCATTCGCACACCTGTTACGGCGGCCCTACATTGTTTCGCCTGCCGGAGGGTACTCCTCGGCCCAGGCAGAATCCGGCGAAGGCTTACCGCACATGAATTCCCCGACCCGGCTCCCCATCCTCCAACTCGACGACGTAGGCTTTGCCTATCCGGAGCAGCCCGCGCTGGCGTCCGGCTGGTGCGCCTCGGTGGGCGAAGGCGTCACGCTGCTCTACGGCGACACAGGCACCGGAAAATCGACCCTGTTGCGCGTGATCGCGGGCACGCTGCCCGCTTCCGGAAGGCTGACGCTGGCGGGCGCGCGCCTCGACGCGGAGCCCGAAGCCTACAAGCGCAACGTGTTCTTCTGCGATCCGGCCACGGATGCGTTCGACCCGATCACCGCGCGTGCCTGCACGGCTCTGTTGAGCGAGGGCGACGGCGGCTTCGACGCGGCACTCTGGCAAACGCTGGTCGAGGGCTTTTCACTTCAGCCGCACATCGAGAAGCCGATGTACATGCTCTCGACCGGATCGAAGCGCAAGGTGTGGCTGGCCGCCGCGCTGGCCTCGGGCCGGCCGCTGGTGCTGCTGGACGAGCCCGAGGGCGCGCTCGACGCACGCTCCATCGGCTGCCTCTGGAAAACCATCGGGTCGCTCGCCGCACGCCCCGGCCATGCCATCGTCATTGCGAGCAGCGCGCGCCTCGAACATGTGCCGCAGATCGCGCTCGCCGGCTGCATCGAACTGCCGCTTGCCTGAGCTCACCGGCGCCAGATCTTCCTATGGGCATCCCGATAGCCGTTGCCTGAATCGGAGCTGTTCGCCGGTGCGCCGTCAAAAGCTCAGGCCGCAAGCACCTGCAGGTTGCCGACACCCGGCAGCACGCGCAGCGTGGCGGCCAGCCGCACCGAATAGTCGCGGCTGAAGACCGTGCTGACCTCGATGTATTCGCAGCGCGCTTCGGCCGTGGTCAGGGTCAGCACGGCATAGCCGCGCTTGCTGGTCTCGGCGTAGCGCAGGTCGTCGACCATGCGCTTGAAGGCATCGGACAGCAGGTCGTTGGCGATCAGCGGCACGGCCCGCTCGAAGCCGGGGGAGGACACCGAGGAGGTACCGAATTCCACCCCCACCCGCTGGCCCGAGGGATCGGTGAGGTTCCCGGCCCAGGCGTTGTGCGTGTCGCCCGCCAGCGAGATCAGGTTCTTGCCCTGGCTGCGCGCCATGGCAAGCACGGCGTCGCGCGCGGCCGGGTAGCCGTCCCACGCATCGAGGTTGTAGGGCACCTTCTGCTGCGCGACCAGGGCGCGCTGGGTTTCATTGCGCGCGGACTCCGGCAGCGCCAGCGCCGCGAGGTACTCGGTCAGCTTCTCGAGGCTGAAGTCGGTCGCAATGCTCAGGGGAATGTGCATGCGCATCATGAGCACCTGCTGGCCGAGCACCTGCCAGGTGCAGGGCGATGCGGCGATGCGTCCGGACAGCCAGTCCACCTGCGGCTGGCCCAGCAGCTGCCGCGTGGGCGCGGAGGCCTCGCCGGCCAGGTATTGGCTGAGCGTGACCTGCTTGTCGCGGCCGATGAGGCGGGTGTCGAGCATGTGCACCGATGCCAGCGTGCCGATGTCGAACGAGCGGTAGTTCCGCAGCGGGTTGGCGGGGTCGGGCAGCCGCGTCGGCAGCCACTCATGGTAGGCCTGCACGGCAGCCGCGCGCCTAACGGCAAAGCTGCCTTCGGTCGACTCGTCGTGGTTCTCGGCGCCGCCCAACCACGCGTTGTCGGCTACGTCGTGGTCGTCCCACACGGCAATCATGGGCAGCCGCGCATGCAGGGCACGAAGGTTGTTGTCGGTGCGGTACTGCGCGTGGCGCAGGCGGTAGTCCGTGAGCGTCAGGATCTCGTGGTCGGGGACCGACTCGCGGTCGATGGCAATGGCGAGCTGCGAGGCATAGCCTACCCGCCCGAATTCGTAGATGTAGTCGCCCAGGTGCAGCACCACGTCGATGTCGGTGCGCTTGGCGATCTCGGCATAGACGTTGAAGTAGCCGCTCGGGAAGTTGGAGCACGACACCACCGCCAGCTTGGCCTGCGACACGCCGCCCACCGGCAGCGTCTTGGTGCGGCCGACGGGCGAGTTCTCGTTGCCCATGGCAAAGCGATAGAAATAGGTGCTGGCAGCCTGCAGGCCGACGACGTCCACCTTGACCGTGTAGTCGCGCTCGGGGCCCGTGCTCGTGGTGCCGCGCGCAACGATGATGCCGAAGCCTTCGTCGCTCGCCACTTCCCAGTCGACGTTGATGGTGCCCGGTGCGGGCGCCGTCACGCGCGTCCAGATGATCACGCGGTCGGACAACGGATCGCCGCTGGCGATGCCATGCTTGAACACCGAGCTCGAACCGTCTGGCGGCCTGCCGCCCCCGAAGCCTCCACCGAAGCCCCCTCCTCCGTGACCGCCCCCACCCCCGCCGCAGGCGGTCAGCCCGATGCCGCCGCCCGAGAACATCGCGAACAGCACCGCGCTCCGCAAGAGCGATCGTCGGGTGGTGCCTGTCAGGCCTTGCTGGGGATCGATGCCGCCGTCGTGAGCGATGGGGCTTGCCTGGTCATTCTTCTTGTCGTCGTCAGTGCGCATGGCTGTCTCCTGGTCCGCCGACGGTGAGACGCACGGCACGCCTCAATCCCCTTTCGACGTCGGCGCCATTGAATGTGAAGACTTTGGTTTTCGACGTAGGCTTGCGCCGATGCCCGCGTCAGCCGGAAGCGCACGGCGCGCTTCAGATGCTTCTGCGCCGCGCCGTCCGATCAGCGCATCAGTCGCATTCCTGAAAGCGCTTGCACTCGGGGGCGACGTGGATGGACGTCAACGTGTTCTCACCATCGATGTGCTTCGCGGTGAACCTCACCCACGCGCCTTCGGCGATGCCCGCGAGCAGCGTGCGGTCCCTCACCCTGAATGCCTGAACCGTGAACGGGATCTTGGCCCTTGGAATCAACTTCAGCCGGACGTAAAGCTTGCCGTCGGACTCTTCCTTGAAGGAGGTCAGGCGCGCGTACGTGGTCACCGGCCTCGCCGCCTCGGCGGCGGTTTCGACAGGCTTCGTTTCTGCCGCGTGAGCAGGCGCCCCCATCACCGTGGCAAGGCTCGACGCGAACACGAGAATGAAGCGCAGCATAGGTGTGGATGAAGTGTGAGGCTGCCCGATTCTGCCAACTGCAACCTTCGGCACAGCCAAAGCCTCCGAAGATTACCGGTGGCTGGCGTCGTCAGGCGGCCTTGCCGCGCAGGCGAGTATGAATGCGTGGGCACCTTCCGGGAGGCTGCGGTCTGGAAGACCAATCGCTGCGTAGCGGCTCAGGAGAAGGTACTTGTAGTCCCCCGCCTGCCAGACATGCTTGATTCGTTCCCAAGGAATGGCCGCCCTGGCATCGCCGAAGGTGATTTCAACTCCTGCAGGAGTCAGTGCAACTTGCCGAACCGGATATTTGCGCGCCAAGCGCCTGGCACTTGCCGGGCGCGCGAAGTAAAAGATGACCGGGCTGACTACCGAAAGGACCAAGAACACGGAAAAAAAGATGGTGAACCATCTTTGGGCGCCAAGGAGGACTGCAAATGCGACTACAGCTGCAAGAAACGCCGGAGGCCCAAAGGTCGACAACCGACCAAGCTCAATCAAGGAGCGGGCATAAAACAATCGCTCCGCCCGAGCAGCGCCTTCTTCATCGTAGTGGGCTTCGAAAACGAACACGACACCTGTGGACTTGGGTTCGCTGTCCAGGCTTGAAGGGCTTGAAGGGCTTGAAGGGCTTGAAGTTTGCATGAGTCCACACTTCGGCAATGGCGCTATCCGCCGATGCGAACAACAAAAACCTCGCCGTGTCTCAAATGGCCTTTGAACCAATCCTTGCCACCCTGCCTCGCAATGGCCTGTTGGCAGGAGCAGCTCAAGAGAGCAAGGCGCAAGCGTTCGGGATGCCAGTTGGTCCAGGTCGCACCCAGTAAAAGGAGCTCACCGTCGACCCCGAAGTTGGCGGCAATGGGCGATCCTTTGCCGACAGTCAGTTGAAGTGACGCATCTGGGCGTTTGCGCTCCAGCTTCGTCGGCTGAGGGGGATTCGACGTCAGTTGCATCTCGTATTCAGCCTGCGCAGCAAGGTGCTCTTCGGAATCAGCAGCGATATCTGCCAATGGCGAGTCCGCTTCATGAATGCTCACAAGCTTCACGCACAGCTCGTCGCCTTCAGCCAGGCTCATTTCTTCGATCCATTGCACATGGGATTGGCGTTCGCTCCCAAGGTCTCGCATGCCTCCGATGCGTAGCATTGCAGGATGCTCGCCATCGACCAAGATGCTTAGATGCAACGAAATAAGAAGCGCGTCTGCTGCCCCCGCAATCACAACGGGCAGGCCATTGCATCGAACTTCAAGTGCTTGCATAGGATTCGTGCACTCTTGTCCCGACTGTAGCCGTTCGCATAACCGAATACCGTGAGCCGAAGTGGTGCCCGAGCATTGGTGTCCCCCTTGGTCAGACGTCTTCACGTCCGGCCAAGGCGCGCCCGACAAGCGCGGACATTGCCGCAGCGTTCTCGGTCCCCTCTGCCGCAAGTCCGGCGACGGTCCCTTGCCTGTCTTGCAGGTCTTCGTCCTGGCTCGCCTTGAGCTTGCCAACCAGGCGGTCGATCGGAATTTCTATGCCCACCACGGCACGCACGAGCTTGTCGATGAATTCTGCTGGTGCGTCCGTCACCTTCCAAGGCGATTGCTGTTTGGACTCATGGACAGCCGTGAGGCGAACCAGCAGGTCGCGCAGCCACGCTTCATCGGTGATGGCCCGGGCGACACCGTGCGCATGGGCGACTGCGTAGTTCCAGGTGGGAACCACCTTCCCATGCGCCTGCTTGCCCGGATACCAGCCAGGCGTGATGTACGACTGAGGGCCTTGGAACATGACCACCGACTGATCCGAATCGGGAAGCTGCCTCCATACGGGATTGGCGCGCGAGACATGGCCAAGAAGCGTTCCGAACTTGCCGCGAGACCTGTCCAGCAGAAAGGGAACATGGTTGGCGACCAGTCCTTCGCTGCTGGGCGCAACCCACGCGCCAAGGGGATGGGCGTCCATCAGCGCCTGGGCTTCGGCGAGGTCGGGCAGCACATGGTGCTTTGATATGTACACAAGAACTCCAAGATTCAGTCAAGTCGAGGGCGCTGTCGCGAGAGGGAGTGCACCTCCTCGAGCGCCCCGGCTATTTTGTCCCCTGGAACTCCCGTCTCCCCAACGAGGCGGCGAATCAACTCATCAATAAGGGCCGATGCTCTTGACAGTACCGTCGCTCTATGTCGAGTGGCTAGATGCAAACAGGAGGTACTTAAGACTACATTCAAAAAACCAGAAAGGGCCGGCTTTCTTGACCCCGTCAAGTGCCGGCAATGGGAGGATCGAATGCCGCTCTTGTTCTTGATGAGACTGCAGCACACCCCGCTGCCCGTACGGGTCGTCCAGCCGGAAGAGATCCGCCATGTCTCGGTGCTTGTGGCCACGGGCCTGATAGAGGCCGACATCGCACCCCTCCATCCGACCGGCCCCTACGCTGCATCGCGCATAGCGACGGTGAAGCGCATTACGGAGGACGGTGCTGCCGAAATCGCGAAGATGAGCGATGCGCCCAAGCAGGTGAAAACCTCGATGCGATTCGCACGGGGGCAGCGGCTGATGTGATGAGTCTCGGCTCTCGGTTTCAGGGCGGCGGAAGAGCGCCAATCTCGAAGACGTCGCCGTGTCCAATGTGTTTGCCTGCGTTCCAGATGGATGCGATCGGCCTGGCAAATCTACACCGCGCGGGGCAACTGCATCTGCGGCATTGCCACCACATCGCGAAGCGAAGTGAAGCGTACTGTGTTGGCTTCGCTCGCCGATACAGAAGCATACGTCGAGTGCTTCCAAGGGATTGCATTCCCCTGAAGATCCGGCATCGCGGCGAACCGGCCGCATGACCAGGAATCATCATGCCCTCCCTCTTCAGACCCCTTGCCATCGCCGCCGCGAGCGCCGTATTCTGTGCCGCAGCCTGGGCACAGGCCGCAGACATCGGCCGTCCGCCGGCTGTCATTCCGGTCGCGTCGGAACCTCCGCCAAGGCTCGTCGTGTATCCGCCGCTGGCCGAACCGCTGGCACGCGGAGTCGTCATCGTGCAGTACCGGACCGAGAACCTGCGCATCATCCCGGTGTTCGGCAAGGCCGCCGTTGATGTATCGCCGCGTGTCGGCCACCTGCACGTCACGGTCGATGACCGGCCCGGCACCTGGGCCCACACCAGCGGCGATCCGATCATCGTCGTCGGATTGAAGCCTGGCTTGCACAAGATGCTGATCGAGCTTGCCGATCCCGGCCACAAGATCCTCGGCAGCGAAACGGTCTCGGTGAATGTTCCGGAGCCGAAGGCTTCGGAAGCCCACGCACACTGACAGACAAGCTGCCGCCGGGCGGCCTCCCGCTTACTCGATCGTGACCTTGCCCTCCTTCACGAGCCTGGCGAACTTCACGGTCTCTTCACGGATGCGGGCCGCCATGTCGGCCGAGCTGTCGCCGATGGGGTCGGCGCCAATCGCGCGCATCCTCTCGCCGAATTCGGGCGACTTGATGATCTTGACCATCTCGGCGTTCAGCTTCGCCACGATGTCCTTCGGCGTCCCCGCCGGTGCCAGCACGCCAAACCAGGTGCCGATGTCGAAGCCCTTGAGCCCGGCTTCTTCGAGGGTCGGCACATCGGGCAGCACGGCGGAGCGCTTGGCCGTGGTGACGGCCAGCGCGCGCAGCTTGCCACCCTTGATGTGCTGCAGAACGGGTGTGATGGTGTCGAAGGACATCGCCACCTGACCGCCGAGCAGGTCGGTGGTGAGCGGACCGCTGCCCTTGTACGGCACGTGCAGCAGGTTGACGCCGGTGCTGGCCTGGAACTGGGTGCCGATGAGATGCTGCGCCGTACCGTTGCCATTGGAGCCGTAGGCCAGCTCCTTGGGCGATGACTTGGCAAGCGCAACCAGCTCGGCAACCGACTTGGCCGGCGTGAGCGAAGCGTTGACCACCAGCACGTTCGGCACCATCGCCACCGTGGTGATGGGCGCCAGGTCTTTCTGGAAGTCGTACGGAAGTTTTTTATAGACGCTGGTGGCGATGGTGTGGTGCACCGCCCCCATCAGCAGCGTGTATCCATCCGGCTTGGCCTTGGCAACGTAATCGGCGCCGAGCGTGGCACCGGCGCCCGGCTTGCTTTCCACGATCACAGGTTGGCCGAGGCTCTTGGACAACGCATCGGCGAGCGCGCGGGCCAGCACGTCGGTCGTGCCACCCGAAGGGAACGGCACCACCAGGCTGATCGGCTTGGCCGGCCACGGCTCTTGCGCCGCGGCCCAGGGCGCGATGGAAAATCCGAGAGCGGCCATGGCGGCTCCCGCCAGGGCTCGGCGCCCGATGGCGAATCGTTGGTTCAACATGTCTTGTCTCCAGGTTGACGGGCTGCGCCGTTCTTCTCGTGGTTCGATGCGTATCCGCTGCTGCTGAGCTCTATGCGGCCTGCCGCTGCCGCTCGGCCGATGCGAGCTGCGTGCACACGGCCTGCGTGACCTGTGCGGTGGTGGCGGTGCCGCCGAGGTCCCGCGTATGGAGCGCAGGGTCGGCCGTCACGGCCTCGACGGCCTTCATGACGCGCTGGGCGGCCTCGGCCTCGCCCAGATGCTCCAGCAGCATCACGACCGACCAGAAGGTGCCCACCGGGTTGGCCAGGCCCTTGCCCATGATGTCGAAGGCAGAACCGTGAATCGGCTCGAACATCGAGGGGTAGCGGCGCTCGGGATCGATGTTGCCGGTCGGCGCGATGCCCAGGCTGCCCGCAAGCGCGGCGGCCAGGTCGCTGAGGATGTCCGCATGCAGGTTGGTGGCGACGATGGTGTCGAGCGACGCCGGGCGGTTGATCATCCGCGCGGTCGATGCGTCGACCAGTTCCTTGTCCCAGGTGACGTCGGGAAACTCCTTGGAGATCTGCAGCGCGATCTCGTCCCACATCACCATGGCATGGCGCTGCGCGTTGCTCTTGGTGATGACGGTCAGGAGCTTGCGGGGGCGTGACTGCGCCAGCCGGAAGGCGAAGCGCATGATGCGTTCCACGCCAGCGCGCGTCATCATCGATACGTCCGTCGCGGCTTCGATCGGATGGCCCTGGTGCACGCGGCCGCCGACTCCGGCGTACTCGCCTTCGGAGTTCTCGCGCACGATCACCCAGTTGAGATCGTCCGGTCCGCAGCGTTTCAGCGGACCGTCGATGCCGGGCAGGATGCGTGTCGGGCGCACATTGGCGTACTGGTCGAAGCCCTGGCAGATCTTCAGGCGCAAGCCCCACAGCGTGATGTGGTCGGGAATATGCGGATCGCCCGCCGAGCCGAACAGGATCGCGTCCTTGCCGCGCAGCGCGTCGAGGCCGTCGTTGGGCATCATCACGCCGTGCTTGCGGAAGTAGTCGCCGCCCCAATCGAAGTTCTCGAACTCGAACTTGAAGCCACTGCCGGCCGCGGCCAGGGCTTCCAGCACCTGCTGGCCGGCGGGCACCACTTCCTTGCCGATGCCGTCTCCGGGGATGGTTGCGATCTTGTACGTCTTCATTTGCGGCTGCGTCCTGTGATTGGGTAGGGCCGATTCTGTCGGTTGCACCCGATCGGATCGCAGGGGTAAAGTGAATCCATCATTAACCTCAGGTCAACAATCTTTTCGATCATGAGCCACGGCATCCAGCCCTCCGAACTGGGCTTCTTCGTGCAGATTGCCACCGGCGGCAGCCTGAGCGCCGCGGCGCGCAACCTGGGTGTGTCCACGCCGGCGGTAAGCAAGCGCCTGTCGCAGATGGAGCAGCGGCTTCGCATGCCGCTGGTCAACCGCACCACGCGCCGCATGAGCCTCACTCCCGAGGGCGAGGTGTTCCTGGAACATGCGCGGCGCATCCTCGGGGAGCTCGACGACCTCGACCAGCTGCTGGCCAAAGGCCGGGGATCTCCGAAAGGCCTGCTGCGCGTGAATGCGACCCTGGGCTTCGGCCGCATGCACGTGGCGCCGGTGATCTCGCGCTACAGCCGCCTCTGCCCCGACGTCGAGGTGCAGCTGCAGTTGTCGGCCGATCCGCCGCCGCTCACAGACGATGCCTTCGACGTGTGCGTGCGCTTTGGCGAGCCGCCGGACGCCAGGGTGATCGCGAAGCGCCTGGCGCCGAACCGGCGGCTGCTGTGCGCCTCGCCCAAGTACCTGTCCCAGCGCGGCATGCCGGTGGTGCCCAGCGACCTGGCACGCCACGACTGCATCGGCATTCGCCAAGGCAACGATGCCTACGGCGTCTGGCGGCTGTCGAGCGGAAAGGGCCGCAAGGAACACACCGAGGCCGTCAAGGTGCGCGGCGCGCTCACCACCAACGACGGAGAGATCGCGGTGCGCTGGGCACTCGATGGACACGGCATCGTGATGCGCGCCGAGTGGGACATCGAGCGCTATCTGGCCAGCGGCCGCCTGGTGCAGGTGCTGCCGCAGTACCGAACGCCCAGCGCCGACATCTACGCGGTCTATGCGCAGCGGCACCAGCTCTCATCGCGCATCAGGGTGTTCGTCGATTGCCTGTCGGAAGCCTTCGGGCGGCTCGGTGCCGGTACTGGAGCTAGCTGAGGTCGAATTGATTCAGGTTGACCACGGCCTGCCTCCTCGACGAGTATTGAAGGTGGCGTCGCCAGATGATGATGATGATGCCGTGCCGGCGAGCCTGCGACGCCGGCAATTCCGGAGACACGGAAACACGGAGACAAACAATGAGCAAACTGGTAGCCCCGGTGCAAGCCCTGCGCTGGCGAATCGCGATCATGGCGGCGGCACTGCTTGCCGGCCTTTCCGGCTGTGCGCAGATGCCCGCTTCGGGCGCCGCGCCCGCGGTGGTCGAGCAGCTTCTCGTGCGCGAGCGCCAACCGGCCTTTGGAGGCACCGCTTTCGGCAATGCCGGCCCCTACGAGCGCGTGGTGGCGCAAGCCCAGGTGGCGCTCGATCCGGCGCATCCGGCCAACCGCGGCATCGTCGACGCGGGAGCGGCGGCATCGGCCGACGGCAAGGTCCGCTACAAGGCCGACGTCGTCATCCTGCGGCCGCGCGACAGCGCCAGGTCGTCGGGAACGTGGGTGGTCGAAGTCGCGAACCGCGGCCGCAAGCTGATGCTCGAGATCGTCAACGGCGGCGGCCTCCAGACCGACCGCGCCGAAGAAGCCGGCACGGGCTGGCTGATGCGCCAGGGCCATACCCTGCTGTGGGTCGGCTGGCAGGGCGACATCCCGGCGGACGCCACCGGCAAGACCGTCGGCATGGTGCTGCCAACAGCCATGCAAGGCGGGCAACCGATCACCGGCGCCGCGTTCGAAGAGATCGTGTTCGATGCGCCCGGCCCGCGCGGCACCTTGCCTTTGAGCTACCCGGCCGCCTCGCTCGATCCGGCCATGGGCGAGCTGAGCGTGCGGGCGCGGCCCGAAGCTGCGCCCACCGCGATCGGTGCCGCGCATTGGCGCTACAAGGATGCGAACGCGATCGAATTCGAACGCCCCGCCGGCTTCGATGCCGGTGCCATCTACCAGTTCAGGTACACGGCACGCGACCCGCGCCCGATGGGCCTGGGCATGGCGTCGCTGCGCGACGTCGTGTCGCACCTGAAGACTGGCCTGCCCGATGCGAACGGCCAGCCAAGCCCGCTGGCCGACCTGAAGCCCAGGGTCACGGTGGCGATCGGCATCTCGCAATCGGGACGCTTCCTGCGCGACTGGGTGTGGCAGGGATTCAACGCGGGGCCGCGCGGACAGCGCGTGTTCGACGGCATGGTCGCGACCATCGCCGGTTCGCGCAAGACCTACACCAACGTGCGCTGGGCGCAGCCCGGCCGCTACTCCCGCCAGCATGAGGACCACTTCTTCTACGGCGATCAGTTTCCGTTCAGCTACGCGACCACGACCGATCCGCTGAGCGGCCGGCAGGGCGGCCTGCTTGCGCGCTGCGCTGTCGACCGGACCTGCCCCAAGGTCTTTCAGCTCGACAGCGGCCTCGAGTACTGGCAAGGCCGCGCCGCACTGGTCGTCACCGATGGCGCCGGCCGCGACATCGCGCTGCCAGACGACGTGCGCGTGTACCTCATGTCGTCGACGCAGCACGTCACCGCGCGCAACCCCACCTCCCCCATCTGCGAGACGCCCATCAACCCGGCGCAGCAGCAGCCGGTGTACCGCGCACTGCTGACCCGCATGGTCGAGTGGTCACGCGACGGCAAGGCCCCACCGGCCAGCCGCCATCCGACCGTGCGCGACGGCACGTTGGTTCCGGCGACTGCCGCGTCGATGCGGTTTCCCGATCTGTCGCCGCTCGGCGTGACGCTGCCGACGCCCAACCTTCTTACGGTGAACGATGACAGCGCGATGCCCGCAAGGCCCGACGCCACGCGCGCATACACGGTGCTCGTTCCCAAGACCGACGCTGACGGCAACGACGTGGCCGGCATCCGCCTGCCCGACGTCGCCGTGCCGCTGGCCACCTACACCGGCTGGAACCGGCGAAAGACCGGTTTCGCGCCGGGCCAGTTGTGCGGCCTCGACGGCAGCTACCTGCCCTTCTCGGCGACCGCCACCGAGGCCGCCGCCAAGCGCGACCCGCGGCTCCCGATCGCCGAACGGTACCCCAGCCGCGAGGCCTACCTGGCGAAAGTGAAAAGCGCGGTGCAGCGTCTGCAGGCGGACGGCCTGATGCTCGACGAAGACGCCGCACGCTGGATGGACAACGCAGCCAAGGATGGGCGGATTGCGGTGCTGCCATAACCTTTTTTTCTTGGAGGTCCCATGAATTACCAAGGTAGCTGCCACTGCGGCAGGATCGCCTTCGAGGTCGAGGGTGACATTCAAAGTGCGATGGCATGCAATTGCTCGATGTGCCAGCGCAGGGGATCGCTGCTGTGGTTTGTGCCGCACGATCGGCTCCGGCTCAAGACGCCGTCCGAGGACATGAGCACCTACATGTTCAACAAGCATGTGATCTCGCACCGCTTCTGCGCCGTCTGCGGCATTCACACCTTCGGCGAGGGCACCGCTCCCAAGGGCAACAAGATGGCGGCCATCAACATCCGATGCCTCGAGGGCATTGATCTGGATGCGGTGCCGGTGCAGCATTTCGACGGGCGATCGAAGTAAGTAAGTGCTACCCGGCGCGATGGGCCTTGCCTGCCGCTGCAACCGCGCAATCATGCGCACCTGATCCAACCTAGGAGAACCAGGATGACCAGCAAGAACACGATTTGTCTTTGGTACGACGGCACCGCGCTGGACGCCGCAAAGTTCTACGCCGATACGTTTCCGGACAGCGCGGTGGGCGCTGTCCATCGCGCGCCCGGCGACTACCCCGCCGGCAAAGAGGGCGATATCCTGACCGTCGAGTTCACGGTCATGGGTATCCCTTGTCTCGGCCTGAATGGGGGGCCGGCGTTCAAGCACAACGAGGCTTTTTCATTCCAGGTTGCGACCGACAACCAGGCCGAGACGGACCGCCTGTGGAACGCGATCATCGGAAACGGCGGCCAGGAAAGCGCGTGCGGCTGGTGCAAGGACAAGTGGGGACTGTCCTGGCAGATCACGCCACGGGCCCTGATAGAGGCGATCGCAGACCCTGATCCAGCGGCTGCCAAACGCGCGTTCGAAGCCATGATGGAGATGACGAAGATCGACATCGCCGCCATCGAGGCGGCTCGGCGCGGCTGACGCTCGGGCATGGGCTGTCGATGGTCATCGAAGCAGCCCTCGGACCCTCGCCTCTTGAGGTGCTTGCCGACAATCCGGTCGATGACCTCAGCTGCTGTTCCTTGCCATCAATGCATGAGACAAGGTCGTCTGTGAAGGTCAGCGCGAACGTCGCTGGCCGGCATCATGAAGTCTGAGACACCTTCACCGGACCGTTCAGCTTTCCGAGAGCCACTGCACGGAGCGTCGGAGCGAGTACCAAATCGCGCGTCATTTGTGAACTAGTTAATGAAATGAGGGCTGGAGTTAACAATGGTTAACCCCAACCGGGCCCTTGTTACATATGCTCGCGCGCTCACGCTCGGCGCTCCGGCACAGAGGGCTTGTTCGGCAGAGGCCGTACTTCCTGATCTTGTTGGTACAGCGTCTCTACACCGCGGCGGCGGGACCCACCAGGAAGATCATGAACAGAGTTTTTCGCATCGTATGGAACGATGCTCTTGCGGCATGGACAGTCGTCTCGGAGTTGAGCAGAGGTCACGCGAAGGCAAGCAGCGCTGCCAGTGCGGCAGGTGCCGCGGTGGCCCTTGCTTTGGCGACCTTGTCCATGCCCGCCGCGGCAGATTGCGTGGCCGCGGGCACAGCCATCTCGTGCGGCCCGACAGGCGGAACACAGGGCACGACGGTCGGGGCCGGGCCAGCCACGGCTGACAACACCTCGGTGGATGTCCAACCTGGTGCATTGATCAGTACAGGCAACACCTCCGCGATCAGCCTTGGCAACAATGCCGTCATCACGATTCGCGGCGGCGCCACGGTCCAGAACAGTTCCGTCAACGGCAACAGCCAGTACCCGGGGGGCATCGGCGCCAATACCGTCGAGTTCAACAGCAACAGCACCCTCACCATCGAGCAGGGCGCCAACGTCTTCGCCGATGGAACCGCCGGCAATTCGGAGGCCGTCAATCCCGTCGGTAGCGGCAACACGATCATCAATCACGGCACCGTGCGGTCGACCAATGCGGCGATCTGGTTCCAGGCGAACTCGGGCAACAACACCATCCTGAACACCGGCACGATGGAAGCGGGCTATGTGGCGGGCAGCAGCAACCCTGGCACCGCGACGGTGTTCGGAGCCAACGGCACCTCGGCCGTCGATTTCACCAACAAGGGCAGCGTCATCGGATCGCTCAACTTCGCCAACGGAAACGATGCCTTGCATGTCTTCACGGGCTCGTCGATCACCGGCAACATCAATGGTGGTGGCGGCACCAACCTGCTCACGCTCAAAAGCGAAAATGGCGCCGCATCGACCTTTGCGCCCCTCTCCCTCGCCGGATTCCAGACGCTGCAGAGCAATGCCGGCATCTGGACCTTCAATGTCGCGCTGCCGGGCTCGGGCATCACCAGCACGACCGTGAATGGCGGCACCCTGATCCTGGGCGCCAACGCCAGCACCTACACGGGCAGCATGAATGTCGCAGGCCCGGGCGTTCTGCAAAGCACCGCGGAGTTCGCGCCCCAGGCGATCGGCAATGCAGGGCTCGTGCGCTTCGCCCAGCCGACCGACGCAACGTACAACGGGCTTGTCACCGGTTCCGGCGGCATCGAAAAGACCGGCGCGGGCGTCCTCACGCTGACCGCGGACCAGGCTTTCACCGGTCTCACCACCATTACCGCGGGAACGCTGCAGCTTGGCAACGGCGGCACCGCCGGCTCGGTGCAAGGCAACATCGTCGACAACGCGACGCTGACCGTGAACCGCTCGGACGCGCTGACGCTGTCGGGCACCATCAGTGGAAGCGGCGCACTCGTGCAGGCCGGCGTGGGCACCACGATCCTCACCGCCGACAACAGCTACACCGGCGGCACCACCATCAACGCGGGTACGTTGCAGCTCGGCAGTGGCGGCACCACCGGCAGCATCGTGGGCGACGTGGTGAACAACGCGACGCTGGTCGTCAACCGCTCGGATGCGCTGACGCTTTCGGGCACCATCAGCGGCACGGGCTCGCTCGTGAAGCAAGGCGCGGGCACCACCACGCTGACCGCGGCCAACAGCTACAGCGGCGGCACAGCGCTCAAGCAGGGCCGATTGAACGTCGGCAACAGCCTGGCGCTGGGCACCGGCACACTGGCAATGGACGACGGCACCACGCTCGGCTTCGTTGCCGACGGCCTGAACCTCGCCAACGCCATTGAGCTGACGGGCAACAACGATCCGATCATCGACACCGGCGCCTTCAGCGAAACGCTCAGCGGCAACATCAGCGGCGGTGGCTTCATCACCAAGCTGGGCAGCGGCACGCTCACGCTCTCAGGTACCAACACCCACACCGGCGCGACCAATGTGGCTGAAGGCACGCTCCGGGCCGGGGCCACCGGCTCCTTCAGCGCGGCCTCGGCGCACACCGTGGCAAGCGGCGCCACGCTCGACCTGGCCGGGTTCAGCCAGACGGTCGCTTCGCTGGCCAACAGCGGCACGGTCTCGACGGTGGGCAGCGCTCCGGGCACCACCCTCACTGTCAACGGCGCCTATGTGGGCAACAACGGCGTGCTGCGGCTGGGTACTTTCCTGGGCGACAGCTCCAGCGTGAGCGACCGGCTGGTGCTCGATGGTGCGAGCGCCTCGGCCAGCGGCAAGACCAGTGTGCAGATCACCCAGCTCGGCGGCCTGGGCGCGCTGACCACAGGCAACGGCATCGAGGTGGTCTCGGCGCTCAATGGCGCCACAACCACCGCGCAGACGAGCAAGGACGCTTTCGCCCTGAGCGGCGGCCATGTCGACGCAGGCGCCTACGAGTACCGCCTGCATGCGGCGGACGCGAGCGGCGCCGGCGAGAACTGGTACCTGCGCTCGACGACCACAGTGACGACGCCCACCACCACACCAACGACAGGCACGGGCGGTTCGGCGGGCGGCACCGCAGGCACGATCGCCGTGCAGGTGCCGACCTACCGTGCCGAAGTCCCGCTGCTGTCCGCGCTGCCCAGCAAGCTGCGCCAGATGGACCTGGCCATGATCGGCAACCTGCACCAGCGCATCGGCGACGATGATGTCAGGACGGCTGGCGTCGCTTCGAGCGGCAGTGAGCGCCGGGCCTGGGGCCGCGTGATCGCCGCCGACATCGACATCCACCAGCAAGGCACCGTCAACCCGCACAGCAAGGGCAACGTCAAGGGCTTCCAGGCCGGTACCGACCTGTTCGCCACATCGAACTGGCGCGCCGGTGTGTACGTCGGCCAGCTCGACGGCCGCATCCGGGTCAACGGCTTCGCGAGCGGCATCGCCGACTTGGCCGTCGGCTCCAACGACCTGCGCAGCCAGTACCTGGGCGCCTACGGCACCTGGACCGCCGACTCGGGCTTCTACGCGGACGCCGTGCTGCAGGCCGGACGGCACCGCTACACCGCCCAACCCCTGTCGACGCTGCGCAGCGGAGGCAAGGGCGACAGCCTGATGGCGTCCATCGAAGTGGGCCAGTCCTTTGCGTTGGGGGCGAGCGGCTGGAAGATCGAGCCGCAGCTGCAACTGATTCACCAGCATCTCGGGCTGGACGACATCGCGATCTCCGGTGCGCGCGTGCGGCAGGACAGCGACGACGGCTGGATCGGGCGCATCGGCGTGCGCCTGAAGGGCGAGATCTCCACGAGCCTCGGCATGCTGCAGCCTTACGGACGCTTCAACGTCTACAAGACAAGCGGTGGCGCCGACCTGACCCGCTTCATCGGACCCGCTGGCATGGCCGACATCACCGGCCGCACCGGCTCCACCTCCAGCGAACTGGCCGGCGGCCTCACGCTGGCGCTGAGCCAGACAACCAGCGTCTACGGCGAAGTCGGCAAGCTCTGGGCCTCCGGTGGCGACGCAAAGGTGAAGAGCACGGTGCAAGGCTCGCTGGGGCTGCGCATGAAGTGGTGAGCCGGTCGCTTCGTTGACCGAACCGCTTGGACTCCAAGCGGTTCGGTTCTCGCGGGTCATCCTTTCCATACGGACCGCGGAAAAATGCGCTGTACATATTCTGAAAAATACGTATGATACGCATCATGCCAACCGCAAAGCACAACGCCAGGACAGCCGCCAAGGAGGCCTCGCACGAGCGCATCGTGTCCGCGGCTGCCCGGGCGATCCGTCGCAGCGGCTACGACGGCACTGGTGTCGCCGACATCATGAAGGAGGCTGGCCTGACCCACGGCGCCTTCTACGCCCACTTTCCGTCCCGCGAGGCCATGCTGGCCGAAGCAGCGGCCCGGGCATGCGCCGAGACAGCCGCCGCGACCGCGGGCGTGGTTGCCAGCGTGCCGCCTGCGCAGGCCTTGAACTCCATGCTCCGCACCTATCTGTCGCCCGAGCACCTGGCGCAGGTGGAGCTGGGCTGCCCCCTGGCCGCGCTGGGCTCGGAAACCCCGCGCCAGGCGCCGGACGTGCGCCGCGTGACCACTCGGCACATCAAGGAAATGATCGATTTCGTCGCCCGCCAATCGCCGGACTGGGGTCAGCCTGCTGCCCACGAACGCGCACTCGTGACCGTCGCCACCATGGTGGGCACGTTGATGTTGGCGCGCGCGGTCGACGAACCCGCGCTGTCGGCCAGCCTGTGCGAGGCGGCGCTGAAGCACCTGCCTCCGCGCTGAATCCAGGTCGCGAAGCAGCGCCTTTTTTCTCGCTCATAAATATGATGATCATCATGCGACATGCAAAAAATGGCGCTTTCATGCCGAACCACTAACCACCCCTCGCCACACCGGAACAAGGAAAGACATGAAATCACTCACCTTCAAACGCTACGGCAAGTCGCCCGGGATCGGCTTCACCGACGTTCCCCGTCCCACGCTGAAGCCCGACGAAATGCTGGTTCAGGTCCACGCTGCGAGCGTGAACCCGATCGACAACATGATCCCGACCGGGCTCTTCAAAGCCGTCTTGAAGTTCGAGTTTCCGGCTACGCTGGGCAGCGACTTGGCTGGTGTGGTGACCGAGGTCGGCAGCCGCGTAACCCGCTTCAAGCCAGGCGATGCCGTCTTCGCCAACATCTTCGACTTGGGCACCGGCTCGATCGCCGAGTTCGCGGTGGTTCCGGAGAGCGCTGCCGCGCTGAAGCCGGCCAACCTGGACTTCGTGCAGGCCGCATCGATCCCGATGGTCGGGATCACCTCGTGGCAAGCGCTGAAGGAACGCGTCAATCTTCGGGCCGGCCAGAAGGTGTTCATTCCGGCAGGCTCCGGCGGCGTGGGCACCTTTGCGATCCAGCTGGCCAAGCACCTTGGCGCCCAGGTGGGAACGACCACCAGCACGGGCAACGTCGAACTGGTGCGCAGCCTTGGCGCAGACGAGATCGTCGACTACAAGAAGCAGGAATTCGAGAACGTGCTGCGCGGCTACGACGCGGTGCTTGGCACGGTCAGGGGTGATGCGATGGAAAAGTCCGTCGGCATCCTCAAGTCGCGGGGCGCCATGGTCTCCCTGGTCGGGCCGCTGGACGCGGCATTCGCTCGCGCCCGACGGCTGAACTTCGTCCTGACGTTCGTCTTCGCAATGATGAGCCGAAAGATCAAGCGCCTGGCGAAGAAGCAGGGCGTCACCTACTCGTTTCTCTTTGCCCGCCCCGATGGCAATCAACTCGCCGAGATCGGCGAACTCCTCAAGGCCGAGCGCATCCGGCCGGTGATCGACAAGGTGTTTCCGTTCGAGCAAGCCAAGGAAGCACTTGAATACCTCGCCCAGGGACGCTCCAGGGGCAAGGTCGTCGTCAAGGTGCGATAGCGGTATTGGTCCCCCTCTTTTTTATTTGGAGATTCCCATGAAGATCGAAAATTCCGTCGCCCTCGTCACGGGCGCCAATCGCGGCATCGGCCTGGCATTCGCACGCGATCTGCTCGCTCGCGGTGCCCGCAAGGTCTACGTGGGTGCACGCGACCCCGCGACGGTCACGCAAGCTGGTGTCCAGGCCCTGCGCCTGGACGTCAACAAGCCGGAAGACGTGGCAGCCGCCGCGGCGCTGGCGACCGACGTGACGCTGGTGATCAACAACGCAGGCATTGCCCAGCCCGGCGGCTTTCTCGCGGCCGACAGTGAAGAGATCGCACGGCGCATCTTCGAGACCAACTTCTTCGCCGTGCTGCGCGTGAGCAAGGCCTTCGCGCCGATTCTCAAGGCCAACGGCGGCGGCGCGCTGCTCAACGTCCTGTCGGTTGCCTCATGGATGAACGGCGGCGAGCTGGCCGCCTACTCGGCGAGCAAGTCCGCCGCGTGGTCGCTCACCAATGCGCTGCGCACCGAACTGTCGGCGCAGAAGACCCAGGTGCTGGGGCTGCACATGGCCTATGTCGACACCGACCTCACGCGCGGGTTCGATGTGCCCAAGTCGAGCGCGGAGGAGATCGTCGCGCGCGCGCTCGACGGGCTCGAAGCCGGTGCCGACGAGGTGCTGGCCGACGAAATCACCCAGCAGGTCAAGCGCGGGATGACGGCACCGCGGCCCAGCTACCTGCCGCAGGCGGCCTGAACCGTTCACGCATCCCAGGAGCTCATGCAATGCGTCATTCGTCCAAAGCCGCCGCGCTCGCTCTCGCGCTTGCGGCATCCGCCATTTCGCAGTCGGCCGGGGCAGTCGATGCTCCGGCCGACGGCGCGAAGCCTCGTGCGCCGGTGACGGCCCAGGTGCCGCGCGTCACCTGGGCCAACGTTCCCACGCAATCCATCTCCGCGGGCGGCATCGATTTCGCGTACCGCGAATTGGGAACGCAGAACGGCGGAACGCCCGTGGTGTTTCTGGTCCACCTGGCTGCCGTGCTGGACAACTGGGACCCGCGCATCATGGACGGCATTGCGGCCAGGCACCACGTGATTGCCTTCGACAACCGCGGCGTCGGGGCGACCAGCGGATCGCCGTCCAGTTCGATGGAGCAGATGGCGGATGACGCCATCACCTTCATCAAGGCGAAGGGGTTCGAGCAGGTCGACCTCTTCGGCTTCTCGATGGGAGGAATGATCGCCCAGGAGATCGTGCTCAAGGAGCCGCAACTCGTGCGCAAGATGATTCTCGCGGGCACGGGCCCCGCGGGCGGCGAGGGCATCAGCACGGTGGCCCGCATTGCGAATTACGACCTGCTGCGCGGCTTGTTCACCGGCCAGGATCCGAAGCAATTCCTGTTCTTCACCCGCACGCCCGGCGGCATCGAGGCGGGCAAGGCCTTTCTGCAGCGATTGAAGGAACGTCCGGAAAATCGCGACAAGGAAATCACGCTCACTGCCTACATGGCGCAGTTGCGGGCGCTTGGGGCCTGGGGCCGGAAAGAACCCGCCGACCTTTCGGTGGTGAAGCAACCCGTGCTCGTCGCCAACGGTGACGACGACCGGATGGTTCCCACGTCGAACTCGCACGACCTGGCGCGGCGGTTGCCCAACAGCACCCTGGTCATCTATCCCGATGCCGGCCACGGCGGCGTGTTTCAGTTTCACGCCGACTTCGTGCCCACGGCGCTCGAATTCCTCGCCCGTTAGGACTCCGGGACGCGTTCCCGCCAAAGGCAAGGAACCAGGCGGATCGCTTCAGCCGGTCAAGCGCGAGGCGTTCCGGGCACCCCCGCCAGTGCCTTGTCCAACGCGGCAACTGCCTCCGCCCGCTGCGCCGTGGCCGACGCCGACCGGTCGTGCTGGATGAGCAGCACCGCGACCATGCCGATGACCGCCGGAATCGCGATGGCGATGAAGTTCTGGTGCAGCGGGAGGTTCATGCCCACCAGCATGCCGATCAGGATGGGGGCCAGGATCGCGCCACTGCGGCCGACGCCCAATGCCCACCCGAGGCCGGTGGCGCGCACGGCCATCGGATAGAACTGCCCGGCATAGGCGTTGGCCACGATCTGCGTGCCGATGGTCGAGGCCCCGGCCAGCCCGATGAGAACGAAGAGCGCCGGCGTCGGCATCTTGTAGCCCAGCAGCGTGAGCGAAACGGCTGCCAGCGCATACATCCCCGCGAGCACGTACTTGATGTGGAAGCGGTCGGCGAGCCACCCGCCGCCGATGGCGCCAACCATGGCGCCGACATTCAGCACCAGGACGAAGGTCAGTGCCGAGCCGAGGCTGTAGCCCGCGCTCGCCATGAGCTTGGTGAGCCACGAACTCAGCGCGAAGACCATGAACAGGCACATGAAGAACGCGATCCAGAACATCACCGTGCTGAAGCCGCGGCCGTCGTAGAAGAGGTGCTTGATCGGCGCGCTGTCGGCCCGGTCCTTGGCCGGCACCACGAAGCTGTCGGTGGCCGACGGTTGATAGCTCGGGTCGAGGCGCGAGGCGATCTTCTTGAGTTCTTCTGTGCGGCCCTTGGCCAGCAGGAACGGCATCGATTCGGGCACCGACTTGAGAATGAGCGGAATCAACAGCACTGGCAGCCCGGCCGCGAAGAAGACCGATTGCCAGCCGTAGCTCTCGATGAGCCCTTTGCCGAGGATCGCCGCGATGATGCCTCCGACGGCATAGCCGCTGAACATCAGCGTCACGAGGGTGGACCGGATCTTCTTCGGTGAATATTCAGTCATCTGCGCCACCACGTTCGGCATCACGCCCCCGATGCCGAGCCCGGCCAGGAAGCGCATCGCGCTGAATGCGATGGGACTCTCGGCCAGCCCTGCCGCAGCGGTGAAGACGCTGAACAAGCCCACGCAGATGACGATTGCCCAGCGCCGGCCGATGCGGTCGGCAATGGTGCCCATGAAGATGGCGCCGAACATCATGCCGAAGAGCGCGGAGCTGACCATGAACCCGGCATTGGTCGCGTCGACGCCCATCTTCTTCATGATCGAAGGCAGTGCGATGCCGACCACCGCGAGGTCGTAGCCGTCGAACACGATGATGAGCGCGCACCAGAGCAGCACCAGCCCGTGGAAGCGGTTGAAGCGGGCATCGTCAGCCAGCTTGTGAAGGTCGATTTGACGCATGACTCTTGTCTCCGATTCGAATGGCAAAGATGCCTGTGCACCGCCCCGTCTCTCAACGGGAGTTGCAGAGCTGTGCGGCGATGCTTGCGATCATGGTCTTGCCGGCTCGGTGGGTCCAACGCATTTTCCGGATGCCCTTTATGCGGCCTGTGAATGTTGGGGCGGGTCTACCCACAGGTCGCGCCCACCCGGCGCCCGATGCTGCCCCCATGTGATCTCCGAATGCGCGCTATCACCGATCTTTGTTGGACCGTATCCCTCCGCTCTCATAGATTGACCGGCAGGTTGAGCGCCGTTGTGGCGCTGCCCCGCACCAAGGAGACAGGTATGCAAGGAAAGATCGGCCTCGAGGAACATTTCGCGATTCCTGAAACGCTGCAGGACTCGGCCGGCTTCGTGCCTGGCGCGTATTGGAAGGAGCTCAGCATGCGCCTGCTCGACCTTCATGACGTGCGCCTGCGCCAGATGGACGCGAACGGCATGGAGATGATGATCCTCTCGCTGAACGCGCCCGCGGTGCAGGCGGTGCCGGACCCCAAGAAAGCGTATGAGCTTGCGGTGCGCGCCAACGACTTTCTTGCCGAGCAGGTGGCGAAGCGGCCCGACCGCTTCCAGGCCTTCGCCGCCCTGCCGATGCAGGACCCCGACAAGGCCACGCAGGAACTCGAGCGCTGCATGACCGAGCTCGGCTTTCGCGGTGCGCTGGTCAATGGCTTCTCGCAGGTCGGCACGCCCGACAACGTCGTCTACTACGACGCGCCGCAGTACGCATCGTTCTGGGCCGCGGCCGAGCGGCTCGACGCGCCCTTCTATCTGCATCCGCGCAATCCGCTCGCGAGCTGGGCGCAGATCTACGAAGGTCACCCATGGCTGCTCGGCCCCACATGGGCCTTTGCACAGGAAACCGCCGTTCACGCGCTGCGCCTGATGGCAAGCGGCCTCTTCGATCGGCATCCGGGTCTCAAGATCATCCTCGGCCACCTCGGCGAAGGGCTGCCCTACAACATGTGGCGCGTCGATCATCGCAACGCCTGGGTCGAGGCGCCCAAGACCTATCCGGCCAAGCGCAAGCTGTGCGACTACTTCAATGAAAACTTCTACCTCACGACATCGGGCAACTTCCGCACCCAGACGCTGATCGATGCGATGCTGGAGATCGGATCGGACCGGATCCTGTTCTCGACCGATTGGCCGTTCGAGAATGTCGACCATGCGTCGAACTGGTTCAACGACGCCAGCATCAGCGAGGCCGACCGCAAGAAGATCGGACGCACCAACGCGTTGTCGCTGTTCAAGCTGCCGCAATCCTGAGCCGCCCCGGAAAGGCAAGGTTGCTACCAATGATCGACATCGACGAGTGGACCATCACCAGCGCCGCGCTGAAGGCGCAAGGCGCAACGCCCAACCCGCGCCTGAAGACCGTGATGGACAGCCTGGTGCGGCATCTGCACGACTTTGCGCGCGAGGTGCAGCTCACCGAAGCCGAGTGGTCCCGCGGCATCGACTTTCTCACGGCCGTCGGAAAGATCACCGACGAAAAGCGCCAGGAGTTCATCCTGTTGTCCGACGTGCTGGGCCTGTCGACGCTCGTCACCGCCCAGTGCAACCGGCGCCCGACGGGCTGCACCGAGGCGACGGTGTTCGGGCCCTTCTACGTGCCCGACGCGCCGGAGTACAAGCACGGCGACGACATCTCCAACGGCGCGAGCGGCGAACCCTGCTTCGTCGGCGGAACCATCCGCGGGATCGATGGCGAGCGCATCGCCCATGCAAGCATCGACGTGTGGCAGTCCGACGATGAGGGCTGGTACGACGTGCAGCGCCCCGAGCTGGACCATGCGCAGGGTCGGGGCCATCTGGAGAGCCTCGAAGACGGGCGCTACCACTTCAAGTCCATCGTGGCCGTGCCCTACCCCATTCCCCACGACGGCCCGGTCGGCCAGATGCTGGAGCAACTCGGGCGCCATCCGTGGCGTCCCGCGCACCTGCATTTCATGATCAAGGCGACGGGCTACGAGACGCTCATCACCCATGTGTTCCGCGCGGGCGGCAGCTATCTGGAATCGGACGCCGTGTTCGGCGTGCGCTCCTCGCTCATCGCCGACTGGAAGCGCCACGAGCCCGGCTTCGCTCCCGACGGCACGCGAATGGAGGTACCGTTCTACACACTCGACTACGACTTCGTCTTGAACAGCGTGCCGAGGGACTAGACGCATGGACCGATTCGTCTACACCGCGAGCGCTTCGCGCATCGTCTTCGGCGCCGACAGCATCGACCAGCTTCCGGCGGAGATCGAGCGCCTGGGTGCCCGGCGTGCGCTCGTTTTGTGCACGCCCAACCAACGCGGGCAGGCCGAGGCCATTGCCGACCGGCTTCCCGGCCGCGTCGCATTCATCTTCGACGAAGCGGCCATGCACGTGCCGATCGAGATCGCGCGCAAGGCGCGCGCACTCGCCTCCGAGTTGAAGGCGGACTGCGCCCTGGCCGTCGGAGGCGGCTCCACCATCGGTCTCGGCAAGGCCATTGCGCTGGAGTCGGGGCTGCCCATCATTGCGGTGCCGACGACCTATGCGGGGAGCGAAGTAACGCCCATCTACGGCATCACGGAAGGCGGCCTCAAGAAGACCGGGCGCGATCCGCGCGTGCTTCCGAGCGTGGTGGTCTACGACCCCAAGCTCACGCTGTCGCTGCCCCTGGATCTGACGGTCACGAGCGCGATCAATGCCATGGCGCACGCGGCGGAGGGCCTCTACGCCCACGATGGAAATCCCGTAGTCGCGTTGATGGCCGAAGAGGGAATCCGCGCCTGCGCTGCGTCGCTGCAACCGCTTCGAGACAACCCGCACGATCTGCCGGCACGCAGCCTGGCGCTCTACGGTGCCTGGCTGTGCGGCACGGTGCTGGGGGCCGTGTCGATGGGCCTGCACCACAAGCTGTGCCACACCCTGGGCGGCACCTTCGACTTGCCGCATGCGCAAGTGCATACGGTGGTTCTTCCGCATGCGCTCAGGTACAACGCCGGCTCGGCGCCGGAAGCCATGGCCCGCATCGCGAGAGCGCTCGGCGTTGCGGATGCGCCCATGGGGTTCTTTGAACTGGCAAGAATGCATGGCGCGCCGGTGTCGCTGAAGTCGATCGGCATGCCCGCCAACGGGCTTGAAAAAGCGGCCGAGCTGGCGGCGTCGAACCAGTACCCGAATCCACGGCCGCTGGAAATAGCGGCGCTGCGCGCCTTGCTCGACCAAGCATGGGACGGCGCGCCACCAACGCCCTGATCACTTGCTCCGCGTCTGCGACACGGGCTCGCGGCTCGATCGCTCGTGAAAGAGTCCGAAGATCAGCTCGCGCAGCCAGCGGTTGCCGCTGTCCTGGTGAAACCGCTCGTGCCACTGCTGGCGAATCTCGAAGGGCCTGACCTCGAAGGGCGCTTCGACGCTGCGCAGGTCCGCGCGCGTTGCCACCATCGCCTTGGCAAGGCGTGCCGGCGCGGTCAGCAGCAGGCCCGACGTGGCGACGATCGACGTCAAGCCCAGCGAGTGGGCGGCGGTGAGAACCACCCGCCGCCGATCGAGCGCGCCTGCCCTGTCCAGGGTTTGCTGAAGCTGCGAATCGGTCGTTCCCTGGGGCCGGTACGCGATGTGTTCGGCCGCGAGGTAGTCGTCGAGCTCGATGCGCTCGCGCGCGCCCAGCGGTGACGCCTTCGACATCAGCACCACGAAGGTCTCGTCGAACAGCCGCTGCTGGTAGAACGAAGGCCCCATCGATTCCCAACTGCCGAGCGCGATGTCGATCTGCCCGTGCAGCATTCGCTGCCGGGCATCGGCCATGGAAACGTCCACGGTTTCGAAGCGGACGCCGGGCGCGATGCCGCGTGCGACGGACAGCAGCTCGGGCATCATGACCAGTTGCCCGATGTCGTTGACCGCAATCCGGAACGTGCGGCTCGATGTCTCCGGCTCGAAGGTCCGGCCCTGGTCGACAGCCTGCGCCAGGCAGGCGATGCCTTCCTCGATGGGCGCGATGAGCCGCTCGGCGACGGGGGTGGGGACCATCCCGTCCGCCGTGCGCACGAACAGCGCATCGTTGAAGCGTTCGCGCATGCGCTTGAGCGCGTTGCTCACCGCCGATTGCGTCATGCCGAGGCGGTCGCCCGCGAGCGTGACGCTGCGCGTGGCGTAGATCGCCTGGAACACCAGGAAAAGATTCAGGTCAATGGAGTTGATGTTCACCGCGTCGCCTCCTTCGCCGAGCCGTCATTCGTTGTCCAGGACTGCCAGGTTGTCATAGACCATCCGAAGCATGTCCCGGAGGGACTCGGCCTGCGCGGCAGTCAGCCCGGACAACGATACGCGCTCGTACACCTGGGCCAGGGGAATGATGCGCAGCGTGAGATCGCGTCCCGCCTCGGTCAGGCTCAGCGCGAGCGCGCGGGCATCCTCGTCCGACCGGTCGCGCACCAGCACGCCGCGCTGCAGAAGTCCGTCGACCACGCGGGAGAGCGTGGAAGGGTCCGTCGATGTGTGCAGCGCCAGGTCGGAGAGCCGCTGATGCGCCTTGTGGTGCAGCGCGACGCAGACCCGCCATTCGGTCAGCGAGAGCCTGAACTGCTTGAGTTCCTTGCTGAACGATTGCCCCATTCGCATACCTGCGCGTGCAAGCAGGTACGGAATGGCTCGCTCCAGATCGTGGTCCGGCAATTTGTCTGCAACTACATTCAATTTAGGGGGCACCTCGGTGCGGATTTTCCGTACCTCCCGAGGCTCCGCCGACGGTGATTTTCTTGTGGCCATGCTGAATGCTACAGGCAGATTCCGCAGCGGATATAGCGTAAACCCCAAGCAATTATTAGTTGCGTTTGCAAGTTTTATGGACTTCAATCGAGGCCTTCGCTATCGCGTTCCCCTCAAATTATCTGGAGACCACCATGACTGAAGCCGCGAACCCGTTTGCTCAACTCAACCGCGTCGACCTCCCCGCTCCGGCTCGAAAGTCACCCGTGAAGGACGCTCCTTCAATCGAAACAATAGCTGCATCTGCAAGCAATTTGGTGCCCATGCTGCGAGAGCGGGCCCAACGCACCGAGCAGGACCGCCGCGTTTCCGAAGAAACCACGCAGGCATTCCACGATGCAGGCTTCTTCAGGCTGATGCAGCCTGCACGCTACGGCGGCTACGAGTACGGGTTCACCGCGTTCATCGACGTGGTCAGCGAACTGGCGCGGGGCTGCACGTCGTCGTCATGGGGCTGCTCGCTGGGCGCCATTCACCAGTGGCTGGTCGCCATCTTTCCGGAAGAGGCGCAGGACGACGTCTGGCGCAAGGACCCGAGCGCGATCGTCTGCGGCTCGTATGCGCCGGCAACCATGGCCGAGAAAGTCGATGGCGGCTACCTCGTGCAAGGCAAGTGGCTCTTCGCGTCCAACGTGGACAACTCGCAGTGGGCACTGCTGGGCGTTCAGTTTCCGCCCGAAGAAAAAGGCGCCCCGCCGACGGCCGGCTTTCTGCTTGCGCCGCGGTCGGATTGGGCCATCGAGGACAACTGGCACGTGGCCGGCCAGGCGGGTACGGGGTCCAAGGCGATCGTCATCGACAAGCCGACCTTCATTCCGGGGCACCGCAAGCTGACCTTCGCGGAGGCTTCGTCCAACGCCCCGCCCGGCGCCAAGGTCAACGCAAATCCGATCTACCGCATTCCCTTTCTTTCGGCGGTGCCGGTTTGCCTTGTGTCGCCCATCATCGGCACCGCGCAAGGCGCGGTCGACGAGCTGATCGAGCTGGCCGGCACGCGGGTCACCCGGGGCGCCGTTGCCGGAGGCGGCAGCAGGCTGAGCGAATTCTTTCCCGTGCAGTCGCGCCTGGCCGAAGCCTCGGCCAGCGTCGATGCGGCGCGGCTCCTGCTCTACCGGGACACCGCACAGGTGGAGCAGATGGCCGTCGACGGCCACGTCATCAGCGTCGAGCAGCGCATCCGCAATCGGCGCGACCATGCCTTTGCCGCGCGACTCTCGCGCGATGCCGTCGAGGCGGTGTTCGCCAGCGTGGGCGGTGCGGGCCTGTCGCTGAACCAGCCGATCCAGCGCATGTGGCGCGACACCAATGCGATCTCTCGCCACATCAGCCTCAACTGGGATGCGGTGTCTTCGATGGTCGGGCAATACCTGCTCGGCCTGGAGCCCAAGGGCCAGTACTGATCGGGGGCGCCGGCCATGTACTCCTGGGCTCTCATCACGGGCGACGCGGCCGAGTCGGTCGATGCCCGCCAACTGCGTCAGGCGCTTGGCGCCTTTCCCACGGGGGTGTGCCTCGTGACCACCACCACGCCGGACGGCAAGCGCGAGGGCATGACGATCAACTCGTTCGCCTCGGTGTCGCTGGATCCGCCATTGATCCTGTGGAGCATCCGCGACGACACGCGCAGTGCCGATGCGTTTCTCGCAACCCGGCCGTTCAACCTCAGCGTGCTGACCGCCGAGCAGCGCGACCTGGCCTGGCATTTCGCCAAACCGGCGGCGGACAAGTTCGAACGTTTTGCAGGAGCGTTCGAGACCGGTTCCAACGGATGCGCGCGGCTCGTCGAGAGCGTCGCAACCTTCGAATGCTCGACCTACTCGCGCCACCAGGAGGGTGATCACACCATCATCCTCGGCCGCGTGGAGCGCTTCTCCCGGACGGACACGCCGCCTCTGCTCTTTCATTCAGGGCAGATGGGGTCGCTGTGGGAGCTTGCCGAAACCCTGGCGCGGCCGCGCTGAAGCCGTCGCTCGCTCAATGCCTGTGCCGGCCGACGTACTCGATCAACGCCTTCAGCTTCGAAGGCTGGTCGTGCCGGCTCGGGTAGTAGAGATGGAAGCCCGGAAAGGTCGGTGAGAAAGCCGTCAGCACGCGCTTCAACCGCTTGGCCCGGAGGTGGGGACGGGCCAGCTGCTCGAAGGTGTAGGCCAGCCCGACGCCTTCGAGCGCAGCGTCCAGGCCGAACATCGTGTCGCTGAGGGTGAGGTTGCCCGCGATGTCGTAGTCCACCAGCTGGCCGTCCACCTCGAACTCCCACTTGTAGATCGCCCCCGTGGCGGCAAAGCGAAAGCGGATGCAGTTGTGGCGCACGAGATCATCCGGGTGCCGAGGCGCCGGCACTCGCTGCAGGTACTCGGGCGAAGCCACCACCGCAACGGCGACGGGCCCGCCGATGGGCACGGCCACCATGTCGCGATGAATGCTCTCGCCAAAGCGGATGCCCGCGTCGAATCCCTTCTCGACGATATCGACGAAACCTTCGTCATTCGTCAGCTCGAGGTGCACATGCGGGTTGGCGCGGAGAAAGCCATCCAGCAGAGGGCGCAGTACCAGCGCGGTTGAAACCCGCGCGGCATTCAGCCGCAAGGTGCCGGAAGGCCGGCCCTGGAGAGCGTTCAGCTCGTCGCCCGCATCGATGACCTGCCCGAGTGCCGGACCGACACGCGCCAGGTAAGCCTCGCCCGCTTCCGTGAGGCTCACGCTTCGCGTGGTCCGGTTCAACAGGCGCACGCCCAGTCGCGCCTCGAGTTGCCGGATGGCCTGGCTCAATGCGGAGGGCGACACCGCCAGGTCCGCGGCGGCCGCGGTGAACCCGCCATGTTCCGCAACCTTCCAGAACGCCATCAATCCGTCGAGTTGGTTCAGCTTCATACTTTGAAGCTTAACTTCACACGGTTTGCAGCATTGCCCCATTTTTCTTTCAGATGCATGTTCGTACAGTCTGCGCACCCACAGCCCACGAAAGACCAAAGACATGGCAAGAGCACGCACAACGCGAGCCGCGGCCGAGCGCACCACAGCCGTTCGGCATTCCCTTGCGGCGACTCTCGCCGCAGTGGTTGCGACCTGCGCGGGCATCGCATCGCCGACCAACGCCGCGGCCAGCCAGGCGTTAGCGCAGAAGTACACATGCGTCGCGTGCCATCAACCCGCGACGAAAGGGGTTGGTCCATCGTGGCAGGACATCGGGGCGAAATACGGCGACGGCAAAGGAACGGCCGCGCAACTTGCGGCCAGCATCAAGGCCGGCAGCTCGGGCAAGTGGGGTTCCATGCCGATGCCCCCGCAAGCGCAAGTTCCCGATGCGGATCTGCAGGCGCTCGCGCAGTGGCTCGCTGATGGCGCCAGGTAGCCGCCGCATCGCTTCTGATTTTTTCTCTCTTTCTTTCATTCCTCCCACCTTCGGAGATCCGCCCATGAGCGCGCTCAACGTCAACGGCCGAAACCACACAGTCGACGCCGACCCCGGCACCCCCATCCTCTGGGCCCTGCGCGACACGCTGGGCATGACCGGCACCAAGTTCGGCTGCGGTGCCGCGCTGTGCGGCGCCTGCACCGTGCACCTGGACGGCCAGGCCATCCGCTCGTGCATCACGCCCATCTCCGCGGCCGAGGGCAAGAAGATCGTCACCATCGAAGCCGCGACCGATGGCAGCGACCCCATCGGTGCCGCCGTGCACACGGCATGGGTCAAGCATGACGTGGCGCAGTGCGGCTACTGCCAGAGCGGCCAGATCATGAGCGCCACGGCATTTCTCAAGTCGCAGCCCAAGGGCAAGCAACCCACCGCCGCCGAGATCGATGGCGCCATGGCCGGCAACATCTGCCGCTGCGGTACCTACGCACGCATTCGCGCCGCGGTGGCCGATGCCGCCCGAGCCCTCGCCTGAAAGAGCACCCACCATGTTGCCCACCCACATCGACCCCAGCGAACTGCCGCGCGCGCTGCAGCGCCTCATGACCGCGGGCCAATCCGACGAAGCCGCCACGCTGCCGCGCCGCAGCTTCCTGAAGCTAGCCGGCGTCGGCGGCCTGGCGATCGGCGCGTTTCCGCACCTGGCCATGGCACAGGCTGATGGCGCGGCAAAGCCGGCCGGCGCGCTCAAGCCCACGCAGCAACCGCTGGCCTTCGTGCAGATCGCGGCCAACGGCGAAGTCACCGTGACCCACAACCGGCTTGAATTCGGCCAAGGGGTGCAAACGGGCCTGCCGATGATCCTGGCCGAGGAGCTCGATGCCGACTGGAGCCTGGTGCGCAGCAAAAGCGGCACCAACGACCCGGCCTACCACGATCCGATCTTCGGCATGCACCTAACGGGCGGCTCCAACTCGATCAAGAACAGCTTCACGCAGTACCGCGAGCTCGGCGCGCGCGCGCGGGCCATGCTGCTGTCCGCGGCTGCGGCGCGATGGAAGGTCGACGTGGCCACGCTGCGCACGCAGGCCGGCACGGTGCTGGGCCCGGGCGGCCGCACGCTGGGCTACGGCGAACTGGCCGAAGCGGCGATGGCACTGCCCGTGCCCGAGAAGGTCGCGCTGAAGGACCCGAAGGATTTCAAGATCATCGGCCGCCCGACCACGCGCCTCGATGCGCGCGCCAAGAGCAGCGGGCGCCAGGACTTCGGCATCGACGTCAAGCATCCGGGCCAGCTCACGGCCGTGGTCGCGCACCCACCGGTGTTCGGTGCGCGCCTGAAATCGGTCGATGACAGCGCGGCGCGTGCCGTGAAGGGCGTGAAGGCCGTGCTGCGCGTGCCGCTGGACCGCGGCGCCGAAGGCGTGGCCGTGGTGGCCGACGGCTACTGGCCCGCCAAGCTCGGGCGCGATGCGCTGAAGCTGCAATGGGACACGGCCGCCGTCGAGAAGGTCGACAGCGACAAGCAGCTGGCGCAATATCGCGAACTGGCCTCGAAGCCGGGTCCGCGCAAGTTCGACGCCGACATGGCGCCGCTGGCCAAGGCACCCCATCAGCTCGAAGCCGAGTTCGTGTTCCCGTACCTCGCCCATGCGCCGATGGAGCCGCTCAACTGCACGGTCAAGCTGTCGGGCGACCGCGCCGAACTGTGGGTTGGCACACAGTCCGCAGGGCTGGATGCGGCGGCGGCCGCACGCGTGCTGGGCCTCAAGCCCGAACAAGTGAGAGTGAATGTACAGATGGCGGGCGGTGGCTTCGGCCGGCGCTTCGTGGGCTCGAGCGATTACGTGGTCGAGGCCTGCGAGATCGCCAAGGCCGCGCGCACTGCCGGCCTGAACGCACCGGTGCGCCTGCTCTGGAGCCGCGAGGACGACATCAAGGGCGGCTACTACCGCCCCATGCACCTGCACCGCGCGCGCATCGGCTTCGACGAGCGCGGCAAGGTGCTGGCCTGGGACCACGTCATCGTGGGCCAGTCCATCACCACGGGCACGGTGTTCGGCGAGTTCCAGGTGAAGAACGGCATCGACGCCACGGCCACCGAGGGCATGCGCGATCCGTACCCGCTGCCGATGCGCCTGACCGTGCACCACCCCAAGCTCAACGTGCCGGTGCTGTGGTGGCGCAGCGTGGGCTCCACGCACACCGCGTTCGTGATGGAGACCTTGCTCGACGAGATCGCGCGCAGCACCAAACAGGACCCGGTGGCCTACCGCATGCAGCTCTTCGGCGACAAGCACCCGCGCCACCGCGCTGCCTTGCAACTGGCGGTGGACCAGAGCGGTTACGGCAAGAAGCAGCTGCCCGCCGGCCGCGCCTGGGGCGTGGCCGTGCACGAGTCCTTCGAGTCCGTGGTCGCCTATGTGGTCGAAGCCTCCGTCAAGGACGGCCAGCCGGTGCTGCACCGGGCCACGGCAGGCGTGCATTGCAACCTGGCCGTCAACCCTCGCAGCGTCGAAGCCCAGGTGCAGGGCGCCGCGGTCATGGGCCTGTCGATGTGCCTGCCCGGTGGCGCCATCACGCTGAAGGACGGTGTCGTGCAGCAGGGCAACTTCGGCGACTTCACCGTGGCGCGCATCACCGACATGCCCGAGTTCGCCGTGCACGTCGTGCCCAGCGCGGAGCCGCCGAAGGGCATCGGCGAGCCGGGCCTGCCGCCGCTGGCGCCTGCCTTCGCGAACGCCATTGCGCAGCTCACCGGCAAGCCGATGCGGCAGCTGCCTTTCAACTTGGCCTGACGACGGCGGTGGGCCTGTGAAATTGCGCGCTCTGAAGCGCTATATCCGTGAGCTTGACCATGAACCCTTTGGACGGCATCACGTCGGACGGTTCTGGGTCAAGCGCGGTCATATCGGCCCCTCACTCGCTGCCGGCGGTTGTTTTGGTGCGGGTCCTAGAAGCACCCTGCGCTCACGCCAAGCGCCCTGCACGAAAGGGTCTGTGACCGCGTAGACGCCGTGCCCCTTGCGCATGATGATGTTCGCGTCGCGCAGTTCTTCGGAGATCCGTTGCACCTGGTCGGCCGTCACGTCGCGTCCGACCACGGCGGCGTACTCGCTCAAGGCGTCGGCGGCAAACAGGCCCGTCACATCGCCATCCGCGCGAGCAATACGGGCAAAGATGGCCCCGGCGAGGACTCCCAGATCCTCGACCTTGCGCAACTCGACGTCCGCCGCCGCGCTCTTCAGCGTTGCTGCAATCACTGGAAGAAGGTGATCCGCCTCCTGTGGGTTCTGATGCTGCAGCTGCCGCAAGGCCTTGGTCAACTCCTCAGGCCGTCGGCCCAAGGTGTTGAACGCTTCGACTGCGACAGGCAGGCTGGGCAGGACCATCGCTCCCTCGCTCGCAATGCCCGTGAGGACATAGTCGACAAAGTCCTCCCCGAGGGTGGGGTACTCGACCGTCGATGCGCCGGCGAAAGCGTGTTTGCCCTGCAGGGTCATGCCAACCACTTGAGCGCGATGCGACCCGGTTCCGATGAAGATGAAGTGGCCGGGTGTGTTGGGCCTCGGGTTGATCGCATCGCGGGCAGCCTTGATGGCCAGCAGCATCTGGGCGCCATCGTCACCCGCGAGCGCCTGCTGCACCTCGTCGACGATCAGCACCACGTCGGTCTTGGCCAAGTCGACGACCTCGGTCAAGGCCTGAGCGAGAGTGGGCCCGCCTCGAGCGCCCAGGTCGGCGAGCTGAAAGCCGAATTTCAGTCCCGCGGCGCCGATGTCCAGGCCTTTGAGCCGCTTCAGTCGCCCCAGCGCACCCGAAGCGGGAGTCTGCAGGTCTGCCAGGGCCTTGCGGATGGCCGCGTGGATCAGCGTGGCGGGATCTGCCTTGGTGTCGGCCCACAGGTCGACATAGATGACCAATGCGCCCATGGCCTCCAGGACAGGGATCAGGTCCTGTTGCAGAAAAGTGGTCTTGCCGGTGCGCCTGAGCCCTGACAGGAAAAGCCCGGATCGCAGGCCTTGGTCAAGAAAGCCTGGCCGGAGTAGTTGCCTGGCCATCTGCTCGGCCAAGGCTGTTCGGCGAAAGAAGTCCATTTTGAGTGATTTAGTCAAAAAACCTAATTAGCAGTATTGACTAAAACAGGAAAAAAGGAAAGCCGCGTGGGAGAAGCCCCATCGATCCGACCCAGAAAACCCGGCAGTATGGAGCTGGGAGCCAGAAATCACGAATGAAATCAATAAGTTAGCGAAACCGAATCGCGAAGATCGAAAGAACAAATCCGGATTGGCTCGCGAAACCGGCGACAGCTACAACGACAAAAAGTGATGCACCTCGGGCTTGCCCGGCCCCATGTGAAAACGCATGGCCTCGCCTTGCAGGTCGGCGTCGGCATGCGACACGCGGTGGTGCTGGCGCAGGTGCTCGGCCCACGACTCGACGAGAAACCACTCCACGATGCGCTCGGCATCGACCGTGTGCTCGGTGATGCCCCAGGCGTAGGCGCCGTCGCGCCGGCGCTCCAGCGAGAGCCGCTTCATCACGGCGAGGAACGCCGCGCGGTCGTCCTTGCGGATGCGGTACTCGACCTGGATCATCACGGGCCCGCGGTCGTGCGCGACGGGTTCGGTCACCAGCGGTTCGGGCCAGTGGTTGGAGGGCTGCAGGTCGGCCTCGCCGGCCGGCAGTCGCACGCGGTGGAACACGAGCGCCACCACCACGAGCCCCACCGCCCCCACCATCAGCGTGGCCGGCACGCCCACCTGCTGCGCGACCAGGCCCCAGCCCAGGCTGCCGGCGGCCATGGCGCCGTTGAACACGGTGAGGTACACCGCCAGCCCGCGCCCGCGCACCCAGTTCGGCAGGATGGATTGGGCCACGCCGTTGAGCGTGGTGAGCGCAATGATCCAGCCCAAGCCCAGTACCAGCAGCAACAGCACCGCGAGCCACTTCGGCGGCGCGAACACGAGGCTGCCCATCACGGCCGCAGTAAGCAGCGACGCGAGCAGGATGAGCCCGTCGGCGTCGAGCCTTGCGCGCAGCCGCGGCATGACCAGCGCACCGGCGATCGCGCCCGCGCCCACCGCCCCCAGCAGCACGCCGTAGAAGCCGGCCGTGCCGCCGAGCATCTGGCGCGCGACCAGCGGCAGCAGCGCCCAGACCGAACTGGCGAACAGGAAGAACACGGCCGCGCGCAGCAGCACCACGTGCAGCTCCTTGCTGGCACGCGTGTAGCGCAGGCCGGCGCGGAAGGCGCCGAAAAAATTCTCGGACAGGCCGCTGTCGACGGCGGCCGGGCGCTTCCACCACAAAAGCGCCGCGATCACGAACGCATAGCTCAGCACGTCGATCCCGTAGGTGACCGCCGCACCGAAGCTCGCGAGGATCAACCCGCCCGCGGCCGGGCCGATGGAGCGCGCGATGTTGATGCCGAGCGAGTTCAGCGCCACCGCGCCCTTCAGCTCGCCACGCGGCACCAGTTCCGGCACGATCGACTGCCAGGTCGGCCCCATCAGCGCCGCGCCGATGCCGCCCACGAAGGTCAGCGCGATGAGGTACTCGACGGTGAGCGCGCCGGTGTGCGAGAGCACCAGCAGCGCGCCGCTGACGGCCGCGAGCACCAGCTGCACGAAGATCAGGAAACGCCGCCGGTCGAGGATGTCGGAGAGCACGCCGGCCGGGATCGCCAGCAAGAAGATCGGCAGCGTGGCCGCGGTCTGGATCAGCGCCACCGCGGTCGGGTTGGCCGAGAGATCGGTCACCAGCCACGAGCTCGCCACGTCGCGCATGAAGCTGCCGATGTTGCCGAGCACGGTGGCGGCCCATAGCACCGCGAACACCGGCTGGCGCAGCGGCGCGAAGGCGCCGGGCTGCGGGGGCGATGCGGCTACGCCGGCTTGGGGTTCAGTCATGCGCACGCTCCCGCAGGTCATGCCAGGCCACCAGCAGGAAGCCGCCGACCAGGCCCAGATGCTCGAAGAAGGAATTGGCCGCCATGAAGCGCTCGGGCTGCGGCATGTCCCAGAACCGCAGCGCAACGAAGGTCGCGAGCAGCGTGAAGCCGCCCAGCGCCAGCGCGCCGAGCCAGCGCAAGAAGCCCGTGAGGATGAGCGCCGAGGCACCCAGTTCCAGCACAATGACGGCCACGGCCAGCGGTGCCGCGGGCGACAGGCCGAAGTGGTTCATCTCCGCGATGGCGGCGTTGAAATCCACCGCCTTGTTGAAGCCGCCCTGCAGATAGGCCGCGCACAGCAGCAGCAAGGCGATCCAGCGCAGCGCCGGGGTGGGTGGCCAGCGTTTCGTCATCAGACCGCCCAGCAGGCGCAGCCGAGCGCGCCCCAGAAGCTCTTGAGGTCGGCGATCGGCAGCTTGCTGCTCCACGCCGTCGCGTGCTGGTGGCCATGCACGCTGCAGTTGTTGGCGCAGGCGCAGGACATGGCCGCGTGGCGCATCGCCTTTTGCAGCGGTGCGCCCTCGGCATCGCCCCAGCCGGCATAGCCGCCGAAGCTGCGCACCGGCGACCAGTCGGGCATGGCCGGCGGCGGCGCGCCCTCGTCGTGCGACTGGAGCGGCCCCGCGGCGTACACCACCTTGCCGCCGACCATGGTCAAGAGCGCCGTGGTGTCGGCGATCTCCGACTCCGCGCAGGCGAAGAAGTCGCGGTCGGGCACCACCAGGTCGGCGAGCATGCCGGCCTCGATGCGGCCCTTCTTGCCGACCTCGTTGGAGAACCAGGTCACGTTCTCGGTCCACATGCGAAGCGCCGCTTCGCGGTCCAGGCAGTTGCGCTGCGGATAGAGCTGCATGCCGCCCACAGTCTTGCCCGTGACCAGCCACGACAGCGACACCCACGGGTTGTACGAGGCGACGCGCGTGGCGTCGGTGCCCGCGGACACCTTCACGCCCTTCTCGAGCATGCGCTTGACCGGGGGCGTGGCCTCGGCCGCACCGGCGCCGTAGCGCTCGACAAAGTATTCGCCCTGGTAGGCCATGCGGTGCTGCACCGCGATGCCGCCACCCAGCGCGGCGATGCGGTCGATCGATTTTTCCGAAATGGTTTCGCAGTGGTCGAAAAACCAGTTCAGGCCCGCCAGCGGCGTGTCTCGGTTGACCTTCTCGAACACGCCGAGCGCGCGGTCGATGGTCTCGTCGTAGGTCGCGTGCATGCGCCACGGCCACTTGTTCTGCACCAGCACGCGCACCACTTCTTCCAGATCGCCTTCCATCTCGGGCGCCATGTCGGGCCGCGGCTGGCGGAAGTCCTCGAAGTCGGCGGCCGAGAACACCAGCATCTCGCCCGCGCCGTTGTGGCGGAAGTAGTCGTCGCCCTGCTTGTATTTCGAGGTGGCGGTCCAGTTGAGGAAGTCCTGCTTCTCCTGCTTGGGCTTCTGCGTGAAGAGGTTGTAGGCCAGGCGGATGGTGAGCTGGCCGGCGTCGGCCAGCTGCTGAATGACTTGGTAGTCCTCGGGAAAGTTCTGGAAGCCGCCGCCCGCGTCGATCGCACCGGTCACGCCCAGGCGGTTGAGCTCGCGCATGAAGTGGCGCGTCGAATTGAGCTGGTATTCGAAAGGCAGCTTCGGTCCCTTGGCCAGGGTGGCGTAGAGGATGCTCGCATTGGGCTTGGCCAGCAGCAGGCCGGTCGGGTTGCCGGCCGCGTCGCGCACGATCTCGCCGCCGGGCGGCGCGGGCGTGTCCTTGGTGTAGCCCACCGCACGCAACGCGGCGCCGTTGAGCAGCGCGCGGTCGTACAGGTGCAGCAGGAACACCGGCGTGTCGGGCGCCACCGCGTTGAGCTCTTCGATGGTCGGCAGGCGCTTTTCAACGAACTGGTGTTCGGTGAAGCCGCCCACCACGCGCACCCATTGCGGCGCCGGCGTGATCGCGACCTGGCGCCTCAGCATCGCCATCGCGTCGGCCAGGCTGCGCACGCCGTCCCAGCGCAGTTCGAGGTTGAAGTTGAGGCCGCCGCGAATGATGTGCAGGTGGTTGTCGATCAGGCCCGGCAGCACGCGCCGGCCCTGCAAGTCGATCACGCGGGTGCCGCTGCCTGCCAGCGGCAGGATGTCTTGCGCGCGGCCCACACGGGTGAAGCGGCCGTCCTTGATGGCCACGGCATCGGCCACCGGGTTGGCACGGTCCAGCGTGGTGAAGCGGCCGTTGTGCAGGATCAGGTCGGGGGCGGTGGTGCCTGCCATGTCGGTTGTCCTTGAAGGGTTGGATTGTGCCGATGCGGTGCCGGCCAGCACCGCGCCGAGCGTGCCGAGGCAGAGCCGCCGGCGCTGTTCGTCGAATGATGGATCGCTCATGCGTCTTTGCCCGGTGCGGCGGCCTGGCCGGCCTTGGCGCATTGTGGCAACTCGCCGAACACATGCGGCTTGACCTGGTGGTGCAGCCAGGAGGTGGCCGCGGCCTCGGGCTGGAGCCAGCCCTTGACCAGGGGCGGAATCTGCTCGCCGAGCAGGATTCCGAGAAGCCCCACCAAGGCGATCACCGGCGGGGCCGGGGAACGCACCTGGAAGAGCGCGTAGATCACGCCGACCAGAAGGCCCAGCGCAAGCGACAGGACATAGGGCTTCATCGGGATGCGCCCGCTCAGCCTTCGTGCGCGCCGAACATGGTCTTGGCGTAGGTCACGCCCAGGCCGTAGGCGCCGCCGAACTTCTTCGCGATGCCGGTGGTGAGCTCGTAGGTGTCGGTGCGGGCCCAGTCGCGCTGCAGCTCGAGCAGGTATTGCAGCGAGGTCATCGGCTGCGCGCCGGCCTGCACCATGCGGTCCATCGCGCGGTTGTGCGCCTCGGTGGACACGTCGCCGCAGGCGTCGGCGATCACGAACACCTCGAAGCCCTGGTCGAGCGCCGACAGCGCGGGGCCGACGATGCACACGCCGGTCCACAGGCCCGACAGCACGATGCGCTTCTTGCCGATCTCGTTCACGCGGTCGATCACCGCCGCGTCTTCCCAGGTGTTCATCGAGGTGCGGTCGAGCATCTTCTGGCCCGGGAACGCGTCGGTGATCTCGCTGAACATCGGGCCCGAGAAGCTCTTCTCGGCCACGGTGGTGAGGATGGTCGACACGCCGAACCCGGCCGCCGCGTTGGCGACGAGGGCGGCGTTGTTGCGCAGGTTCACCGCGTCGATCGAATGCGTGGCAAAAGCCATCTGCGACTGGAAGTCGATCATGACGAGCGTGTGGTCGGCGGGGGTGAGCAGCTTGGCGCCGGCGGTGGGGGTGGCTTTGATGGACATGGGGTACTCCGTTTGAAAGATTGAAGAAAAAGAAGAAAGGAACAGGGGAATGGCTGCGTCGATTAGTTCGATTTGATTCACAATTGCTTCGAAGAAGAATCCCCGAGGCATGGATGAATCATCTTTCTTTCCGAGGGGCCGGTTGACGAAATTTTTCGCCTTCAATCATCGAATTTTTCGATGATTAATTTCCAAGGACCTGCCCGTGCGCAAGCTCAGCCTCGAAGCCATCGAACTCGTCGACGCCATCGCGCGCCACGGCTCCTTCGCCGCTGCCGGCGCGCGCCTGAACAAGGTGCCCTCGACCATCTCGTACGCCGTGGGCAAGCTCGAGGAGCAGCTGGGCATGCTGCTCTTCGTGCGCAACGGGCCGCGCGTGACGCTCACCGCGGCCGGCGAAGAAATGCTCAAGGAAGGCCGCTGGCTGCTCGGCGCCGCAAGCGATCTCGAATCGCGCATGCGGCAGATCGCCACCGGCTTCGAGTCGGAGCTGCGGCTGGTGCACGACTCGCTGATTCCCACGCAGGCGCTCATCGACGACATCCGCGCCTTCGAGGCGTTGCGCTGCGGCACGCGGCTGCGCATCGGCTGCGAGGCGCTCACCGGCACCTGGGAGGCTTTGCGCGAAGGGCGCGCCGACATCGTCATTGCCGCGGGCGAAGGGCCGGCCGGCGGGGGCTACCAGGCCGTGATGGTGGGCAGCCTCGAGTTCGCGTTCTGCGTCGCGCCGACGCATCCGCTGACCCGGCTCGGCCGGCCGCTGCATCGCGGCGACCTGCTCGAACACAACGCCATCGTGGTGAGCGACAGCGCGCGCACCCTGTCCGACCGTACCGTGGGGCTGCTCGCGGGCCAGCATCGCGTGGCCGTGCCGAGCATGGCCGCGAAGATCGCCTGCCAGGCCGCGGGCCTCGGGCATGGCTTTCTGCCGCGGGCCTGCATCGATGGCGACCTGGCGCGCGGCACGCTGGTCGAACTCGCCACCGACGAACCGCGCCCGCCCGAGGCCTTCTGGCTCGCCTGGAAGACCAACGCCCGCGGCCAGGCGCTGCGCTGGTGGCGCGAGCGGCTCAACCGCACGCTGGTGCCGGCGCTGCTGCCGCGCTCGCTCTGAACACCGCTCTTCAGAACACCAGGCGAGGAGCATCCTTTCGCAAGAGCGCGCACGCTGCCGGCGGTGCCCAGGCCTCAGCCAGCGCCTCGGACAGCGCAGCCAGCAGCCGCGGCACATCGTCGGCGGCATTGGCATGCAAGGCTTCGGCCACGATGAGCACACGGGAGGTTTCGTCGCGCACGGCGGAGCGGGCGCTTTGGCGGTGCGTCCACCGCCGGGCGTGCGCACGACCGTCGACATCCGCGAAGATGACTTCGCCGCGTTCGGGCGTCTCCGTTTCGCCCGAGAACGCCAGGTAGCTTTCCGTGCCGTCCGCGCACCGCACCTCCAGCCCTTCGGACACCTGCGACAGGTCGAACACCGCGATCGGGATCGCGAAGGCCACCGACACCGCATTGCAAAGATCGACGAGCGGGTGAATCGGCGGCAGCGAGCCTTCCTTCCTGAACCGCCGCAGCAAGGATTCGGACGCGCACCGGTACTGCGTGGGCTTGAGGCCCATGCGCCCGAAGGTGCGGCGCCAGGCCTGGATCTCCGGAAGATCGGCTTCCGTGCCGACGGCGGCGAGCCTCGCGCGCGCGATGCCGTGGTAGTGCGCCACCTGCGCCTCCACGGAGACGTTCGTGTGGATGCCCTGGGCCAGCAGGACGCCGGGCACCAGTTCGGCATGCCGCTCCCAGATTTCCGGCGAATGAGAGAAGAAGAAATGCATGGCGCAGTGTGTCGCTCGCGCGGCGGCGCGTCTTGAACGCTATTGCAGTGGCACCGGCCGCCCCCAGGCGCGCTGCCATGCGCCGGGCGTGTAGCCGAAATGCTGGACGAACGTGCGTGTCATGTGGCTCTGATCCGCAAAGCCGGCCGCCATGGCCGCCTCCGTCAACGCGGCGCCCTGGCGGATGAGTCCGCGTGCGACTTCGGTGCGCTGTTGCAGCAGCCACGCAAACGGCGTGACGCCATGGACCTCTTTGAAGCGCCGCAGCAGCTGGTATTTGCTCAGCCCTGAAGCAGCCGCGAGCTCGCTCAGGCTCGGCGGCTGTGCGAGGCTGTCCGCGAGCATTTCGCGGGCGCGCGAAACATCAGCCGATGCCAGAGGGACGGACAGCCGGCGTGCGCCATGGCGCCCGACGAGCATGGTGCAGGCCTGTACGAGCAGCTCCTCGCAGCGCAGTACGTCGGGCCAGGCCTGTGTCTCCAGCATGCGCAGGAGTTCGCAGAGCGCGCCCCGCAACCGGTCGTCCAGGATGACCGGGCGAATCAATGCCATGTCCTGCGCCGCGCCGGCGGATGCCGCATCGATCGCCCACCGAAGCGCATCGGGTTCGAGGTACAGCATTCGCCAGCGCCGAAAGTGCCCGCCGAGCGGCCGGCCGTCATGCACCTCGCCCGGGTTCGTCGCGATGAGGTTGCCGGCATAGGCATCGACGTTGCCGCATCCGCTGGCCGAGCTTTGGGCGCCCTCGTCGATGACCCCGACTCCGAACGTGGCATGCCAGTGCCGGCCGTAGTGGCGATCGCTCGAAATGCTCGTGCCGTGCACGCCCTCCCAGGGAGAGCCGAAGACGCGGCAGACGTGGTGCGGGTTCCTCATCGCGCGGAGTATGCATGCGCTGGGTCCGCTCCCTCGGCGTGGGCCGTTCGATATATGCTGGTGTTCCGGTGCGGCATCACGGAACATCGCGGACCGTGCCAACAACCAAGAAAGACGCATGCACCGTATCCTCGTCATCCTGCTGGGGCTGCTGCTCGGCCTTGCCGGCTGCGACGGCGGCAGCTACACGAAAAATGGTTTGCAGTGGGCTTACGACGGCACCCCCTTCAAGCCCGATGACCCAAAGACGTTTCGCGCCCTGGACAAACACTTCGCGCGCGACGCGAAGCGCGGCTACTACCGGGGCAGCACCATCGACGGCAGCGACGGCGCCAGCTTCGAGGCGCTGTCCGACCATGAGGCACGCGATCTCCAGACGGTCTACTACTGCGACACCTACCGCAAGGGCCAGGAGTACTGGGCGATTCAATACGTTCGCGTCACGCCCATCCGGGACGCGCATGCGCCGACCTATCGCGTCCTGGGCTTCGGCTATGCGCGAGATCGCTCGCGCGCATACGAAGACGGCGTGGGCTTCGCGGTGCGCGACGCGGCGAGCTTCGAGCCATTGGGCCCGCAATTTGCGCGCGATTCAGAGCGCGGCTATTTCGCTCGTGCCGAGATTCCCGGCAGCCACGGACCGACGTTCTCGCTGATCGACGCGGGGTACGCGCGCGATCGCACCAGCGCCTACCACGCCCACATCGAAACCGACACGCCCAATCGAGGACCGTACCCCGTGGTGCGCACCCTGCGCGGCGCGGACACCGCGGCCTTGCGTGTTCTGGGCCGCGGCTACGCTTCGGACGCCACGCGTGTCTGGTATCGGGGCACGCCCGTGCTTCACGCCGATGCCGCGAGCTTCGCGGTGGTCGACGATGTCGCAAGCGACATCGATGCAAATGACCGCACGGGCTCCTGGCAACAAGGACGAAAAGCTGCCGCCGCCACACGCTGAGCCCGGCCGGCCGGCCAAGGCAGATGCAGAAAGTTTCCCCTGCCGCCGCATGCACTGGCTACGATGTGTCCACGCCTACAAGGAGCACCGACATGTCGAATCACGTTTACAAGTCGCTCGAACTCACCGGCTCGTCGCCCGTCAGCATCGAGGATGCCGCGCAGACGGCCATCGCCAAGGCTCACGAGACGGTTCGAAACATCCAGTGGTTCACCGTCACCGAGACGCGCGGCCACGTGGTGGACGGCAAGGTCGCGCACTGGCAGGTGACGCTGAAGATCGGCTTCACGCTCGAGTAGCAACTGGCTGCGGCCGGCCGGCTAGTCGGCGATCACATGGAGGCTGTGCTTGCTGCGGCGCGCGCGGGCGCACATCCGCGCCAGATCCAGCAGGAAGCCGACCACGGCCGGCTTGTCCGTGCAGCCCGGCACCACCGCCAGGATGTCCTTGCGGAGCGCCGTCAGGCCGTCGCCTGAAACCACCATCTCCGCGGAGGCGCCGTAGTAGTGCTTCCAGAATTTCTGCAGCGCTCCCTGTTTCAGTTCATCGATGACAAGCGAATAGCCATCCTCCCAGATGGATTCGTCCATCGGGAGGCTGGGAAGGCCCGGCGTCTCGGGCCGCATTCCTTGTGGCACCTGGATGATTCGCCGCATTTTTTCAGCCGCTAGCTGCAGTTGCCCGGCGCACCGTTGAGTTCGGGAAACTCGGTGACAACCGTGCCGTTGGTTGCGCTTTCGACGATGAGACGTCCGCACTTTTCGCCGGCCGTGCCGACGATCTGGTTGAGGTTGGCGTCATAGCGAACCCGATTGTCGGGCTGCACGACGCGGGTCTTGTTCGGTGCATTCTGGACCATGCGGCAGAAGGTCTGCGCCGCGGTGGCATTGGTGCAGTACTGCGGCAGCAGTTGGCTCGCGCCGGACGTTGCCGTGCAATGGCGCGCAAAGATGTGCTGGTAGCCGGTCGCGGTGACGACGCACTGGGCATCCACGCCCACCTGGCTCTCCGCCGGCTTCGATCCGATGCCCTGGCAACCGGTTAGCACCGCCATCGAGACGGCGCAAAGGATGGCGAGTTGGCTTGTGTTCTTCATGATCTTCTTCCTCAGCGAAATTTGATGATGTAGTTGATGGACAGATTCTTCGGCCGCGTTTCAGAAGTGAGCCGCGCGGGCTTGATGGGCGCGCTGGTCTCCAGGTCGCCCGACGATTGGCCGGCCGCATTGCCGCTTTGCGACACCGCCGCCAGCGTCACCGCCTTGTAGGTGTGGGTGTGCGTCTGCAAGGCGTCGCATTGGTAGGTACCCACGCCGTTGGCGGTCCCGCTGCCCGTCGGCGCCATGCGCAATGCGGCATCCGGGTCCATGCCCGAGCCCGCATCGTTGCCGCGCAGAAAGAGGCCTCGGTAGTCGGGAATGCAGAAGTCGTCGCTGACCCCTCCGTACAGGTAGCCCAGCGCCGCGAAGAGTTCCGGGTACGCGCTGACCTTGAGCTTGCGCCCGTCGCACAGCATCCAGCCCTGTGCCTCGAGGTAGGTGGTCGGGATGTCGTCGCGCTTGGGCGCCGTCACCGAGTTCTGGCTCGCGCAGGCGGTGTTCTTCCAGATGTTGTTGGCGTCGCCCGAAACGGGGTTCACCTGTCCGGCAAAACCGCAGACACTGCCTATGACGCATACATCGAACATGTCGCATTTCCTTTGCGGTGAAGCCCGTTGCGAACGGCGGCGTCGGAAGATCGACGCCGCCGTGGCGCAATGGGCCGCGGGCTGTCTGGAAGGCCGGCGATCAGCGGGAGAGCAGGCGCAGACGCTGCTCGTTGGACTTGGCCGTCGATTGCGGCGCATCCCAGCTGCCATCGGCGTTCAGCGTCGTGGTGAGCGCGTAGATGCCGGTGGGATACGGCAGTTCGAGCGGGTTGTTGATCGAGTTGACGTCGATCACGTCGCCTTCCACGTAGTCACCGTAGGCGATGAAGTACTTGGGGTGCGGCGAGAAGGTCAGGCTCTGGTTCGGACGCGCCTGCACTGCGTACACGGTGCTGCCCGACATGGTCACGCCGACCGAGGCGCTCGACTTGATCGGGATGTTCGGCGATTCGCTCAGGTAGAACCGTGCCGGATCGGGACCCTTGGTGGGGTTCACGAACTGGTAGGCCTTGTTGTAGTCCAGCGTGATCATGTTGTTGCCGCCGGTGGGGTCATAGGTTTCGGCGGTCGAGTACTCGATGCCGGGCTGCAGATCGCCCGTATCGGCCCATGAGAAACCGGTGTTGACGGTCCACTGGAACTTGATGCGCGTGGTCGGACCCGGATTGGAAAACTTGGAGAACCAGGCGAGCGACATGGCGTTGGGTGCCCAGTTGGTCGGATCGCTTTGGAACACCATGAAATACGCCGAATGGCTCGCATGGTTGTTGACGGTAACGGAATAGATATTGCCCATGTCGCTCTCCAGATGAAGTGGTTGGTGGAACAGTCCGGACCGCTGTGGGACCGAACTGGAACCAACTCTAGGGAGCCACCCTCTTCAACGGAATTACAGGCGATTACACGAAGCGCCGTCTCCGGTCGAACGGCCGTTCAGCTGCGTGCGCCGCCCTCGATGAGGAACGGGTAGTTGCCGAAACGCACATCGCCGCGGCGACGCTCGACCAGCGGCGCGTCGGCCGAATGCGTGGGCAGCGCATTCAAGATCTGGTGCTTCGCGCGGAAGATCTGGATGTTCACGTAGGAAGGCTCCACGCCGAGCATGCGCGACAGCTCGTCCAGCGCGATCCAGCCCTGGCTCTGCGGCGCAAGCCCGCGTTGCGCGTCTTGCGAACGCACCCTCGCGAGGGTCACGAGGGTGTAGTGATGAATGCGCTCGCCAAGGGAAACCGACTTGCCGTCCGTCACCAGGCTCAGGCTCGTGTGCTCCTCGTTCTGGCTGACATTGAAGTGAAGGGCAACCTCCACCGGCGGCGGCGACACCGACGCAATCTGGTTTTCTGCCGTCGATTCCAGGTCGTCGCACAGCACGAACTCCCACGTGCTGCCGGAGGTCCGCACCATGGCGCCATCGCCCAGCTGGTCGATGCCGTCGATGTGCTCGAGCACCCATTGGCCTTCGCGGAAATAGACGTTCACCTCAGGCTGCTGCGCGTCCGGCAACAGGTTCTCACGCAAGCTCAGTGCCACCGGCGAGCCCTGCCCGTCACTCGGAAAGAGACAGGTCGCCGGAGGCGCCAGGTCTTCGGCGATCCAGGCCGATTCCTCGCCCAGGCCCAACTGGATTTCTGCGCCCGGCGGCAGCACGGTCCAGCGGCCGCTCGGCAGGCGTTCGCCATTCAGCGTGGTGCCGTTGCGGCTCTGATCGACGATCTCCCAGGCCAGGCGATTCCACCGGACCAGCGCATGGATCTGCGACACGTCGGGCGCCTGCAGCACCGTCTGGCAGGCCGATGGGCGCCGGCCGAAGGCATGCATGGGGCGCAGCACGATGCCGCGTTGATCGCGCTTGTTCCGGAAGATGGCCATCGGCAGTTTTTCCTTCGTCGTGTTCAGACATACAGCGCCTCGGGATTCAAGTCGCTTTCCTGCAAGGGGGTGTCGCGCCATCCCATGGCAAGCGGCACTTGATAGAGCCGTGGGTTGCCCAGCTCGGGCCAGATGTGGCACAGGCCGGGCACGACCACTTTCACGGTGCGAAGCGGAATATCCGGCCGCGTGTAGTCGAGAACCACCGTCTCCATGCCGAGCGACGCAGCGATGCGCACGCAGCGTTCGATCTCTTCGGCAATGTCCGCGCCGGCCGCCACGGCCGCCACGGCCGCCACGGCCGCCATGGTGGGTGGGCGCATCGGTGCCGCATCGCCCTCGCCATCACCCTCTTCCGCCGGCATGAGAAAACGTGGCGCGTCTTCCGGACCGCCCGAATGCGGTACGGAAAATTTCTTTCCGGCGGCGATGAGCTGGGTCATTTCCGTGAGCGCCCGCTCGCAGGCGAGCACGGCACTCGGGCTGCAACCGAAGCCGATGGCCCAGTCACCCGTTGTGCGATGCCGGCCGATGGCGGCCACGACCGGAATGCCGAAGTCGTGGGTGAGGTCCAGCGCCCAGTGCTGCCATTGCGGCCCCAGGCTGCGCGCAATGCGAGCGCGGCTTTGCACGGCGAGGCACCCGAGGTCGATGGCGGGCCTGCGGATTTCGCCGTACCACCAGATGGCGGCAGCGTCGCGCTCCACCAGTTCGAGAAAGCCTTGAAGGATGGCTTCCTCCAGCGTGTTCCCGGCAGCGCAGCCGTTCGACGTCCACACCGAATGCCGCTGGCTCTCCACCGGGGCATTGGCATGGCAGAAGGCCAGCGGCAGATAGCAGCGGGACCTGGATGTCAGCGACCAGGCCGGTGTCCACCATGCCGGCTCGTGTGCCGACGGCGCCGGCGAAGCCACCGCATGCGGCGGGCCGTTCGTTTTCAGTTGCATGCGCTGCCTGTCGCTGAAAAGCGCGAGCGCCTGCGGCAGGATGCAGCGCGCGTCCAACGCCGACGCCGCCGCGAAAACGGAGGCTTCATCGCCCTGGTGAAAGGCGGCGTACCGCTCCACGGCTTCGCACATTGCACTGGCACGGGACTGGTCCGTGGACATGCCCTTGCCAAGGCACACCTGGACCAGCACGCTGGCGGAAGGATCACCGTGCGCGGCTGGCGTCCTGAAGATTTCGCTGCGGTAGACCGTGAGTGCATCTTCCGCTTCGGTGCCCAATGGCACGACGCGCGCAATGACGCCGCACAGCGGATCGAGGTGCGGCGCCAGGCGCTCGAGCGTGGCGGCCGCGGGCATCGTGCGCCAGCCGCCATCGGGCCGGGCGCTTGCAAGGCAAGGCGCGGGCACCACCGGACGACGCTGAAGTTGCGCCATGAGCCCCGCATCGCCGCACTGCGGACACTGGGGCCTCGGCGCGACGGCATGCGGCTGCGCGGGCTCGATGGTCCACAGCGCCTGGCCGGCGTTTGCAACGATCTCCAGCGCCAGCGGAAGCAGGTGCTCCAGCCGGTCGCGAGCGAGCTTCGCGTCGGCGCGTACCGGCAAGCCGACGCTTCGGCCGCCGTGCCTGTCCTGCCACCAGGCCCTGGCAGGCTGGTTCCGCAGCAGGCGATACGCGAGGCAATGCCAGCATGCCGTGGCGGCGGCCGCATGCGGCGTGAACAGCGGTCCGACCATGGCCCGCTCGCCCGTCGGCTTGACCAGCAGCCATGGCCGCCTTTCGGCCCGCTGCTGCGTATCGATCAGGCCGAGCCTGGGATCCAGGTAGTCGTCGCAGAGGACGACGGTGTGCGCTTCATCCCCACCCACCGCGCGCGCCCAGCGCCGGGCCGCTTCGGGGTCCACGACTTGCGACAGCACGATGGCGTCGACGTGCGCCTCCACATCGACGCGTTCGAACGGCAACGAAAAATCCGGAACGACGTGGCGCTCTGTGTCATTCACCGGCACCGGCCTTGCCAGGCCCTGCCGCATCAAGGCTTCGAGCGCATGCAGCATCTCTGCCAGCAGCGCGGGCACGCCCTCTTTTCTGCAATGCGAGGCCAGGCTCACACGCTCGCGCAGCATGCGCTCGACGGCCAGCACGCCGGGCGCGCCGAGCAGGAACAGGTCGGTCTCGCTCAACAGCAGCAGGCCGTCCGGCCGCAGCAGCGGCGGCAGGAACTTGCCGTGCCACTCGAAAACACCGGTGAAGAAATCCATCGAGGGCAGGCTATGCGTCATGCGGCGATCCCAGCGCGAAGCGGGCGACCGTGTAGGGCCAGCGGCCGGTCGCCGCGCGGAATGCGGCCTCGAAGAGCCGATGCGAATCGGAGAACTGCGAATAGAGATGGTCCTCGGAAAGCGCGCGAATCGACGGATGGATGGCCGCGATGCGGGCCGAATCCTCGAAGCCCGAGACCACCGGCAGATGCATGCCGCCCACCTGCACCGGCATGCCCGCCAGGACCGGATGGACGTAGTCCAGCACGACGACGCTTGCGGACTCGCGCCGCTCGAAACGTTGGGCCAGATGAAGCAGCATGGCCTCCAGGGGTGCCTGCGGCAGATAGGGGCACACGCCTTCCAGCATCACCAGTGCGGGCCGGCCGGCCGGCAGATCGGCCGCATCCAGCCACGCCGGGTCGAGGATCGAGCACGCCAGGTTGCGCTCTCCTTCGTTGGGCGTCACGTGCTGCTCGCGCAGGCGAATCGCGTCCGGCAGATCGACGTTGAGCCAATCGACGCCAGCGCCTCGCGCCACGCGCGGCCCCAGCCGCTTGCGGCGCGTGCACAGCCCCGCCCCCAGCGTGATGCCGATGCCGCGCGGATGCGCCGCGAAGAACTCGGCCGCCAGGCGATCGATCAGTGCAGCGCGCAGGACCACGCCGCGGACGAACGCCGCATCCCGCGTGCCGGCCGACAGGTCGAACGGCAGCGCCGCGGCAATGCGGCGCGCCTCCGGATCGGAGAAGACCGACGCGGCGATGACGCTCTCCGACCCGGCCCGGGCCGCGAGCGTCAGCAGCAGCGTCGCGGTGGCGCCTTGCAACGCAGTTGCCGCCGTCCCTTCGGGCGGGGACTCAGCAAGTGAAGGGATAGGCACTGCCCGTGTTGTTGTACGCGGTGAGCGCAATCGGCCGCATCCCCTCCTCCGCCGGTGCCTGCGGGTAGTTGAGCTGGATCGTGTTCTTGATCAGCGATCCGTCCGGGCCGCCTTTCAGGTTCCACTCGCCGCGTGCCGCATCCCAGGTGAGCTTCGGGTGGGTGACGAACCGGATCTGGAAATTGAACGGGTTGTTGTAGCCCAGCCATTGGCTCAGCACCGGGGCCTTGTCGGTGGTGGGATCGCCGGTCAGGTCACCCAGGAACTGCGGAGATTGCCACGCGAGGGCAATGGCGCGCAGCACCACGCCGCCAAACGCCAGCAACGAATCCGGACCGCCACCTGGAATGCCGAGTCCGGTCGGCAGCGCGCCTTGCGGCGGTCCGACGGGCTTGTCGGTTTTCTCGAAGGCCGCGGCCGCGCCCATGAAATTCGGGAACAGCTGGTAGTAGGCGGCCAGGGCTTCGGTCGCGTGAGACGACGTCGGCGCCTGCGGCAACACGATGACGAAGGCATCGTCGGGGCTGATCCAGCCGGCCGTCAGCACCGGCTTCCATTCGGCTCTCTGGGCCGGATCGCTGTTGAGGTACAGGCTGATGTTCACCAGCGGCCACAGCGTCAGCAGGCCGAAGTCGCGGTGCAGCAGCGGCTGGATGTCTTCCTGGTCGAGCAGTTCGCGTCGGTACGCATCGTCCTGCCACGATCGTGCAAGGGCCCGGAGGTAGGCGAGACGGAATTCGAGCAAGGGCTCGGCTGCACTTTGGCGCTGGGTCATGATGGCTCTTCCTTGGTTAAGAAAAATGCGCAGGCGTCGGCTTGCGCGGACACAACTCCGGCCGCATGGCGGCCAGATCCTTCAAGCGTCTGGACACATCCCGGTCGGCCGGCGCGAGGGCCTGCAACGCGGCGAGCGCGTCGAACTCGGTCCGGTGTTTTCCACCTTCCCGCGCGACCTTTGCGGCGCGGGAGAAAGACAGCATCGCTGCCCCGCGTTCGGCGCCCGCGCCCAGAAGGTAGCGGGCCTTCTTCAGGTGCAGTTCGGCGCTGTAGAGCCTTTCGTTGAGTTGCTCCACCAGGCGCAGGCAGTCGTCGATGCGGTCGATCGCCTCGTCCCATCGCTCGCGGCCGGCCAGCGTTTCGGCGGCGAAGGCGCGGTAGTACGTCTGGCAATAGCGGCACCCCATGTTCCACAGGGCCTGCACCGTGCCGTCGGCCTGCGCGATGTCTTGCGGATCGCCCGTCGACCAGCAGCGGATGATGTCCGCATAGCCCTGGAACGCCGGCAGGCCGTAGCGCGCCGTGATGTCGAGCAGCTCGGTGGTGCTCGCCCGCGCCGCCGCCCTGTCGCCACGGGCCTGGTGGCCCAGGCTCTGATACAGCAGGGCCATGCTCAGCGAAGGAATGTGGGACATCTCCCGGGCCCACTGCACGGCCTGGGCGGCATCGGTGGCCGCCGCCTTGTCGTGGCCGGCGAACCATCGCACCAGCGAACGCCCCGTGGTCGCCCACACGCGCGTGTCGAAACCGAAATCCGCCGCATGGTGCGCGTGCGCCTCGGGGTCGTAGCGCTCGACGGCATCTGTCAACGCGCGTTCCGCCATCGCGAACCGGCCGTCGGAATAGTGCGCGAGGCCCAGGTAGGTCTGGCCGGCGACCAGCACGCCCTCGTCCTGCTGATGCCTGGCATGGCCGAGCAGCCTGTGGCTCAGCCGCCGCACCTCGTCGCGGTTGCTCGCGACATGGTGGAAGGTGATCATGGCCCACAGGTGCTGCACCTGCTTTTCGGCGGCCACCGTGTCGTCCAGCAGTTCCTGCGACAGGGCGATGCGGTCCACCACCTGGGCATGGGCCCAGCCGTACTTGTTCATCATCGCCTGCGTGACGTAGCTGTTCACGTCCAGCCGGGCTTCGCGCTGCAGGGCGCCGGCCAGATGTCCGATCCAGCCGTCGATGTGCTGCGCATAGGCGATGGTTTCGTCGTTGAGCGAACGGTGCTGCGTGAGGCGAAGCTGCCGCACCGCGTGCACGGCCGCCTGCGCATGGTCTCCGGCATCGGCCCAATGCTGCGCGACGATGCCCGGCTCGTTGGCGACGCGCTGCGGGTCGCTCTGCAGCAGGGCCTGCGCCACCTTCTTGTGCTGCTGCCGGCGCTGCGCGACGAGCATGCATTCGTACGCGGTGTCGCGGATCAGCGCATGCCGGAAGACGAAGGCGTCCGCCCCCGCGCCGGATGGATCGGCCGGCATGACGAGCCCCGCATCGCGCAGCGCCTCCAACTCCCTGTCCACCATTTCGCGCGTCTTGCCCGAGCAGGCGCACAGCAACCTTGCGTCGAACTGCCGCCCGATGGTGGCCGCCAGTTGCAGCAGGCTCTTGGCCGGCCCGAGGCGATCGAAGCGGCTCACCAGGGAGTCGCGCAGCGTGACGGGGATGGCGGCCGGCTGCGCCGTGTGCTTGAAGACCCAGGCACCGCCCTGTTCGACCAGATAGGCGTCCAGCAGCATACGCGCCATCTCCTGCACGAAGAGCGGCACGCCGTCGGTGCGGGCGACGATGTTGCGGATCACCGCGGCATCGATCTTTCTCGGTGCGAGCACCTGGCGGGCCAGCTGGCTGGCCTCTGCATCGTCGAGCCTTCGCACCTCGATGCATTCGGCCTTCAGGCCTTCGGGCTTTTCCCATTCAGGCCGAGCCGTCAGCACCAGCAGCACACGCCGGTCGGCCAGCTGCACGATCAACTGCTCGATAAATTCGATGCTCGTGGGGTCGGCCCAATGCACGTCCTCGACCACCAGCAGAAGCGGCGCCGAGGCGGCCATGTGCAACAGCCACTGAGCGGTCGATTTCAGCAGCAGTGCCTTCTGCATCGCGGGCGACACTTGGCTTGGCTGCTGGCCCGCGCCCAGAGGAAGCGACAGCCACGAACAGAAGATCGGCGTCACGGCAGGGCCGTCGCAGCCAGCGGTCTGCAGGGCCTCGTTCAGTTGGCCGCGTTGATCGTCCGGCGATGCGCCCGGCACTGCTTCGAGCTGCTGGCGCAGCAGCGCCAGGAACGGCATCAGCGCGCTGTTGCGGTGTTCCGGCTGGCATTGGGCGTTGACGGACTTCGGGCCGCCTTCCTCTGCCACGTGCTCTCGCAGCACGTCGACAAGGCAGGACTTGCCGATGCCCGGCTCGCCGCGGAGCCACACCGCGCGCCCATGGCCCACGGCGGCCTGCGCCCATTCGGCCCGCAACAGCGCCAGCTCCCGATCACGCCCGATGCACATGCGGCTCAGCGCACCCGGCGTGGACGCGGGCGGCGATGAAGATTGCTTCTGCGCATCCAGCCGGTAGGTCTGAACACCGGCGGACAGTCCCGGCATGCTCACGCTGCCGGCCTCTTCGAAATGCGCGTGGCGCGCCAACAGGCGATAACTGCTTTCGCTGGCAAGCAGCGTCCCCATCTCGGCCGTGCCCTCCAGCCGCATCGCCACGCTCACGGCATGCCCCGAGGGAATCTCGCCGCCCGCCACCACCGCCATGCCGGTGTGCATGCCCATGCGAATGCCCAGGTGCGCGCCGTGGGCCTGCCGGATGGCGGCCGACCTGCTGCGGCCGAGGGCCGTCAGCTCGAGCGCCGTCATGCACGCTTGCCGCGCGTCGGTGTCGCTCGCATGCGGGTAGCCGAACAGGACGATCATACGATCGCCCAGCGTGCCCGCCAGCAGGCCGCCGCGCCGTGTGGCCGCTTCTGAAAAGCGGCCGAGCTCTTCGCGCTGCAGCAGCTCCAGGTTCTCGATGTCCGAAGGCAGCAGAGACGCACCCTCGCCCTCCCCTTCGCTCTCGCCGGCGTCGGGCCAGACCGCGACGCTGCAGCACAGCACCGTCAGTTGCCGCTTCTCGGAAAAAGCCCTTGCCGTGGCCACGGTGCGCGCCAGCGGATCGTCCCCTGGGCCCTGCGCCGGCCTGAAGGCACCCACGAGGTCGTCGAGCCTGAGCCGGCCGAGTTCTTCGAGCAACGCGGATGCCGATCCGCAGCGTTCGGCAGGCTTCTTCTTCAACACACGCCGCAGCAGCTCCGCGACCGGGTGCGCGGCAATCTCGGCCGGCAGCGGAACTTCCTGCGGGCTCAGTTGCCGATGCACGATCTCGGCGGCCGAATCGCCCTGGATCGCGGGCGCGCCCGTCAGGCATTCGAGGAACATCAACCCCCAGGCATAGAGATCGGAGCCGGCGCTGGGCGGCTCGCCGCGAAGCTGCTCCGGCGCGCTGTATGCCGGCGTGCCGAGGCATTCCTCGTCCATCGTGAGCGTTGCGAACTGAACCTCTCTTTGCAGCGGCATCACGGTGCCGATGCCGAAGTCCAGCACCTTCGCATGCGGCAGCGCGCCGGTGAAACTCACCATCACGTTGTCGGGCTTCAGGTCGCGGTGAACGATGCCGGCGCGATGCGCGCAGTCCAGTGCATCGAGCACTTCCGCCATCAGATGGCCGGTCTCCGCCGCGGTCAGCGAGCCTTTGCGCCGGATCAGGCTCTTGAGCGTTTCTCCGGGCACGTATTCGAAGACGCCATACACGCAGGCGCCCTGCTCGCCCTTGTTGAGCAACTGCACGATGTGCGGATGATGCAGCGCGGCGCAGAGTTTGGTCTCGCGATGAAAGCGGGCCACGCGCTGCCGGCCCTCCTGCAGCTTCACGACCTTGATCGCGACCGTGTTTCCCGTGTGGTGTTGCGTTGCGCGATAGACAGTGCCGTAACCGCCAACGCCCAGCACATCGAGCACGTCGTAGCCGGGAATGCGCAACGGTTCATCCGGCGCAACATGCTCCGTTGCGTCAATGCTTGCAATGACGGCATCCTGCATTTCAGCCCCCACCTGGTTGATTGGCCAACGCAAATTCGAAGTGCGTCGCGGCTACGGTTGGCCGCGCAGTCAAATCGATCGAAACACGATTTGTTACTGTAGCTGAGGGGCGATTTTTTTCGTAAGAGATTCTTCAAAAAGAAAGCGCATTGCAGGGGCAATGGAGGTCTTTCTAACGCGTTGTTCTTCGGTTGTAGGTTGAAAGAACTCGCGCTTTTTGGCGATCGACTTCAGCCGAGATCGATGCATGGTTTTTTTGGCCCGGGCCAACGAGGGCGTGCACCGTCGGCTGCTCGACTATCCTCCGCTCGCCGCGCTTGCTGCATCTCTCGTCCTTGTGAGCCGTCGACGAAGCCAGGCACCACCGATCCGCCTTTTCGCAAAAGAGAAAGAGTCCGTTCCATGTTCCGCACCCTGCTCAAGTCCAAGATCCACCGCGTTGCCGTGACCGACTGCGAACTGCACTACGAGGGCTCCTGCGCCATCGACGAAGACCTGCTCGATGCCGCCAACCTGGCCGAGAACGAACAGGTGCACATCTGGAACATCAACAACGGCGAGCGCTTCGTCACCTATGCGATCCGCGGCGAGCGCGGCACCGGCATCATCTCGGTCAACGGCTCGGCCGCGCGCCGGGCATCGGTGGGCGACCTCATCATCATCGCGGCCTTCGGCCTGGTGCCGGAAGACCAGGTGGCAGGCTACAAGCCCAAGCTCGTGTTCGTGGATGGCGCCAACCGCATCAAGGAAGAGCGGGCGCACATTCCGGTGCAGGCGGCGTCTGAAGCTGCGATGGCGTAGCGCGAAGCGCGACGGCACGCCAGGCATCAACGCGGACCGCGCGATGTGGGGCAAGGTGATCCGCGAAGCCAAGGTCAGGCTGGACTGAAGGAAGACGGCCGCGGCCATGCCGATCGCGCTGGCGGGTATTCTTCGCCATCGAATCTGCGACGGAGGCAGTGGCCATGTACACGGAACAAGGCGGCGAAGGTCCCGACCTGCTTCTCATGCTGCACGGCATGGGCGCGACGGGGGCGGTGTGGTCGCCCATGTGCGCCGAGGCCGGTGCCCGCTGGCAGGGCCGCTGGCTCGTGCTCGACCTGCCCGGCCACGGCCAATCGGGCCGGCAAGACGCCTATGCCATCGGCCAATATGCCGCCAGTGTGGCGCGCGCCGTGCTGCCGCACATCCATCCCACGGGCCGGCTCGTGGTTCTCGGACATTCGCTGGGTGGGGTGATCGGCCTCGCGCTGGCCACGGGCTGGTTCGGCGTCACACCGCACCGCGTGTTTGCAGCCGGCATCAAGATCGCCTGGAGCGATGAGGAGCTGCGCCGCATGGAGGCGCTCGCATCGCAACCCGCGAAACGGTTCTCCACCGAAGAAGAAGCGTGGGACCGATACCTCAAGGTGTCGGGTCTTGCGGGCATCGCCGGTGCGGCGGCACCCGTCGCGGCGCGGGGCATTGCACACGACGCGGATGGCTGGCATCTCGCGATGGATCCTCGCGCCAACGGCGTGGGCAAGCCACCGCTGCCTGAACTGGTCGCTCTGGCGCGCTGTCCCGTGCACCTCGGTCGCGGAGGCCACGACGCGCTGGTGACCCTGGAACAAACTCGCGCGCTCGATCCCGATGCGCGGGACCTGGGGGCGCATGGCCACAACGTGATGGTCGAGGCGCCCGCGCAGGTCTGGGACTGGGTGGCCTCGTTCTCATGAGATGAGCCGGTGCCGGGGCCGGTCTCAGGCCCTTCGAAGCGGCACCACCCGAACTTCGGCGGCGCGCGCCCTCAGCTGGCCGCATCCGCCGTCGACGTCCTGGCCGGCCGAATGGCGCAGCTTCGTCAGGATGCCGCGCTCGTGCAGCATGCGGGCGATCTGTTCGCAACGCTCCCACGACGGGCGGCTGAACGCCACGCCGTCCACCGCGTTGAAAGGAATCATGTTCAGCACGCCGTATTTGCCGGAGAGCAGCCTGACGATGCCCTCGATCTCCTCCGGCCCGTCGTTGACGCCTTCGAGCAGCGTCCACTGGTACTGAATGGGATAGCCGGTGGCCCGCGCATAGCGCTCGCCTGCGGCGACCAGTTCCTCGGGCGTCATGTTCGGCGCGCGCGGAAGGAGCTTCCTGCGCAGGTCGGCCTTCGTGGTGTGCAGCGAGAGCGCCAGCGCGGGCCTCACACGGGCTTGGCTCAGCCGCTCGAATGCGCGCGGATCGCCCACGGTGGAGAACACCAGGTTCTTGTGGCCGATGTTGCCCACCGTGCCGAGCAGCTCGATGGCTTCGATCACGTTGTCCAGGTTGTGGGCCGGTTCGCCCATGCCCATGAACACCACTTTGCGCACCGGCCGGCGCATGCGCGCGAGAGCGACCTGGGCAATGATCTCGGCGCTCTCCACCTGGCGGAGCAAGCCGTCACGGCCCGTCATGCAGAACTGACAGCCGACGGCGCATCCCACCTGCGACGAGACGCACAGGCCGTCTCGAGGCAGCAGCACGCTCTCCACGGTCTGGCCGTCCGCCAGGGCGACGAGCAGCCGCTCCGAACCATCCGCACCGGGATGCACCGCGTGAATGCGCGCCAGTCCCGCAAGCTCGGCCTCGATGGACGGCAGGGCCTCCAGCAGCGATGACGGAAAGAAGGTCCCCGGCAGTCGCCTGCCGCTGTTGCGGGGCAGCGCATGGGACCACAGCCGCAAGATCCGCTGCTCGTGGCTGGGGCCCGCGCCGGCTTCGCGGAGGCGCCGTTTCAATTCGTGGATTCGCATGCGCTGCTTGGGGCTAAGGTGCTGTTGGGCGTGTCGGAGATGGCGTGAGTTGCCTTGCGCGTGACTGGGTACCATCGGCCATGCTTCTGTAGCCGAAGTTTCCGTGTCTGCGGTCGCCGGTTCCAGGCCCGGACCCGGACCCGGACCCCGGTTTTCCGATTATCCCGCCACTCGGAGTGCGCAGGCCGCGCTCATTCATGCCAAACGAACCCCTCACTCAGATCGAATTGGCCGACGCCACCGGAGCGGACACACGCTCGGAGACGCCCAAACGACGCTGGCCGTCCGTTGCGGCCGCGTTCATGCTTCACGCGTGCATCTTGTTCTGCGTCGTCTTGCTGCCTCCCATCGTTTACGACGCCGTTCGAACTTCGACCTACCAGGGCATCGAATGGCTGCATTTTTCAGGCGGTGTCACTTATCCCCTGTACGCCATCTACTGGATAGCGAAGCTCAAGAATTTTCGCGCCAAGTTCATACTGATTCATCTCACTGTCGTTCTGACGGTCGCAGTGGCCACGGCCTTCGCGAGCAACCGACACACACCCCTGTTCGTGGCGTTTGTGCCGACCGCGGCTTCCGCCCTTCCGCTTCTGGGTGCATTGGCTTCATGGCTTCACGGCAGCCGCAAGCTGGCTGTGACCTACCTTGTCGGGAGCTTGCTCGCACTCCTGATAGCCATACCCGCTTCCTTGCTGATCATCTACGGCATGGCGATGTCGTCCGTTGGCCCCATGCGTTATTAGGTCATCGACTGCTTCGCCTGATGTCGACCAGGCTCAGTCCTCGAGCTCGCTGGCCGTGGCGCGTTTGCGCGCGGGTGCCTGACGGCGCACTGCGCGTGCGGTGGTCCAGGGCGCGAGCAGCCCTCCCTCCAAGGGCTCCGGCACCGGCAGCTCCAATGTGGCGATGCGAACGGCGTCCTTTCCTTCGACGCCCAACGCCCGCAGAGCGCTCGCGACCGCCTGTTCCGTGAAATCCTTCGGTGAGCGCGTGGGCAGCATCGCGTGCACGCTCCCCAGGACCGTCATGGAAACGATGTTCGTCGCCAGGCGCATGGGCATGTCGGCGAAGCGGTGGTGCCGCATGCCCAGTTCGAGATCGCGCTTGACGAAGTCGAGCAGCACGCGGCCGCCGCGCATCTCCGGCCAGCCCAGCCGGACCAGGAATCCAGCCACCTCGCGGTTCGCCATCGCAAGGCGGATGGCCAGCCTCATGCCGGTCGAGACCCGGTGCGCCGGATCCTCGAAGTGCACCACGACAGGTTCCGCCATGCGGATGATGTCGTTCATCACTTCCAGAGCGAGCGCGTCGAAGAGCGTGTCGGGCGCGTCGAAATACTTGTAGAAGGTTCCGCGGGAAACCTCGGCCGCCTGGATGACATCGTCGATGGAAGTTGCCGCCGGCCCCTTCTTGGCGACGAGCTGGATGGCGCTTTCGAACAGGCGTCGGCGCATCCTGTCGCGCCGTTCCGCGGCGACCCGGGTCCGGTGGTCTTCTTTCTGCATGGGCGAATTCTGCCTTGAGGCGGACGCGGCGCGGCCAGGCCGCGTCAACCCGGTTCGTGCCGGAATGTGTAGTGCGCGAGCCGCCGGCCAAGGGCCTCTGCGTCGCCGTCCGCCGACCACCGCACCACGATGCCGCGTGTCGCGTCGCGGACGACCTCGCACGTGCGCAGAGTCACGCCCACCGCACGCGCTTCCTCATTCACCACGGCGGAGATCTCGCGATCGACCAGTGCCGGCTTGAAGATCTTGCCGACCGGCGTGGTCGGAAGCGCCGGCAGCACGTGCACCTGCTTCGGCCATGCGGCGCGTTCCGCGATCCTGCGTTCGGCCCAGGCCAGGAGTTCCTCCGGCAAGGCGGATGCGCCGGGACGCAGCTGCACATAGACCACGGGGACTTCGCCCGCATGGGCGTCGGGACGCCCGATCGCCGCCGCCAGGGCGACGGCCGGGTGTTCGTGCATCGGTTCCTCGATCAGCTTGGGATCGATGTTGTGGCCGCCCCGGATGATCAGTTCCTTGCTGCGGCCGGTGAGCCAGAAGTACCCCTCGGGGTCCTGCCGCCCCATGTCGCCGGTGTTCAACCAGCGGCGCGCCGCATGGCCCGGCTCGGCCGGGACGTCGATCCACAGGCCCACGTTGTGGGCGGCGTTCAGGTAGCCGAGAAACAGGTTGGGGCCGGAGATGGCAAGCGTACCCACTTCGTCGACCGCCGCCTCGCGGACGTAATGCCCTGCCGCGTCGAGCACCAGCACCTTGATTTCCTGCCATGGCACGCGGATCCCGATCGCACCGGCCTTGGCGACCCCCCCCGGCGGGTTGAGCGTGGAGACGCAGCCCCCTTCGGTGAGACCGTATCCCTCCAGGATCTTCACACCCGTCTCGTCCTGGAAGCGCTTGATCAGTTCGAAGGGCATGGGCGCTGCGCCGCAGAGACCGAACTGCAGCGAGCTCAGATCGTGCCCGTGCGGCGAGACCTGCATCAGGGCCGAATAGACGGTGGGCACACCCGAGAAGGAGCACAAGCGGAAGTACTCCGCAATGCGCCAGAACAGCGGGATCAATCCTGGGGCACGGTAGCCCGAAGGCGTGCCGAGCACCACGTGGCGGCCCAGGGCCCATGGCATCAATCCCGTGCCGATCTGCGCGTTCACGTGGGAGAGCGGCAGGCCGCAGAACAGCGGGCCCGAAAGCCCGCTGTCGCCGAACATGGCGGCGAGCTGCATGGCGTTCGCAGCTTCGGTGCGATGCGTCCGGACGGCGATCTTGGGCAGCCCGGTCGTGCCGCCCGTGCAGAAGCAGGAAGCCACGTCGTCCAGGCACGGCGGCTCGAATTCCAGGCTTTGGCCCTCGACCTTGCGCAGCTCGTCATGGAGATCGAGGACCGGCAGTCGCTCGAGCTGCCCCTGCAGCGCGCCGCCCGCGGCGGAGTGCGGCGGTGCTGCCGCACGCGCATAGCGGCGCGCGGAAACCGTCAGGACCGCATGCAGTCCCGGCACCTGCTGCGCGACCGCGGACACCTTCTCCCACAGGTCGCTTCCAGGCGTGGGCTCCAGCGTCACGAGCAGCTTGGGGCGCACCACGAGCATCAGCTCGCGCAGCATGTCCGGCTCGAGCAGCGGGTTCATCGCGAAGACCACGCCGGCAGCCTCGCCGCCCCAGATGACCCAGTGCGTCTCCGGAAGATTGGGAAGGACGAAGGCCACGACGTCGCCGCGGCCGAGGCCAAGCCGGCGCAGCAGATTGGCCGTCTGGGTGATGCGGGCAAGCCATTCGCCGTGCGTCCACGTGAACGGGCGCGCGTAGTCGGCCGCCTCGAGAAAAAACGAGACCGCCGGCGCGTCCGGCGCACGCCGTGCGCCGCGCGCCAACAGCTCGTACGTGCTGCGCACTTCCGCCAGCGGATCGGGAACGGCTTCTTCCAGCCGGCGCACGTCGTCCGGCGATCCGATTCCGGACGATGAGACGAGCCGCTCCGGCAGCTCGAAGGACGCGGGCGGGGCGGCATGTGGATCGTGGTTCATCGGTGGGCTCGGGAGGAATGGCTTAGGGAAAACGACAAGTCTGTCATAATGACATTTACGTCATTATCACATCACTTCGTCATCTGGCCCACCTGTGGAAAACCCATGCAATCCCTTCGCAATGTCGCTGCCGCCACGGAAGCTGGTAGCCGTTCACAAGCACCCTCGATGCGAAGTTCCGCGGCGCTGCGGCAGCCGGAAGCCATTCCGGACAGCCGCCTGCCTTCCGGCATCCAGCGCCTGAACCGGCCGCCCGCAGCCGGCCGCGCCGTCTCGCTGGCTTTCCTGCGCTGGCAGAAGAAGTCGCTGGCAAAGACCGAGCGGTTCTGGCGCGACTTTGGATTGACGATCGTGCATTCCGGTCCCGAGCGCATCGTGGCGCGCGGAACAGCGGGTACGCCATGCGTCGCGGTGGCCGAGCGCGGACCGGCCAACCGCTTCATCGGCGCCGCGTTCCAGATGTCGGCCGAGACGGACTTGCGCGTGTACGAGCGCGAGTTCGCCGGCAGCTGGCTGCGCCCCGACCAACTGCCGGTGGAAGCCCGCGGGATCGAGATCCTCGATCCCTCGGGCCGCCCGGTGTGGCTGCTCCAGGACCTGCCATCCGCACCGGCGCTGCCAAGCCGCGCCCCCGTGGTCGCGATGACCAACACCGCGGCCCATGCACCCCGCATCAACGCCACGGTGCGCACGCCGATCGAACCCGCCCGCGTGGTGCGGCTCGGGCATCTGGTGCTGCAAACGGTGGACTTCGCCGGCATGGCGCAGTGGTACATGCACGTGCTGGGGCTGATCCCGAGCGACGTGCAGTACCTCGCCGACGGCAGCCCGGCGCTGGCCTTCATGCGCCTCGACCTGGGTTCGCAACCCGCGGACCACCACACGCTCGTCCTGGTCGGCGCCATCGAGGAGCGCTACGAACACAGCGCGTACGAAGTGATCGACCTCGATGCGCTGGGGCAGGGACAGCAGGTGCTGCGCGCCGGAGGCTGGCGGCACCTGTGGGGCATCGGCCGGCATCTCCTGGGCAGCCAGCTCTTCGACTACTGGCGCGACCCGGACGGATTCGAGTACGAGCACTACACCGACAGCGACCTCTTCACCGCGGACTCGCAGACCTGCTACTCGCCGCTCGACTTCGGCGGCATCTGGGCCTGGGGGCCGGACGCCCCGGCCTCGATGAAGCCCGGCAAGAACCTTCGCACCGCGCTGCGCGTGCTGCGCCTCGTGCTCGGAAAGCGCATCAGCGTGCAGCGCCTGAAGCTGCTTGCCCAAGCCATGGACGCGCCCGCGCGTCCGTGGTCCTGACCCCCAACCCCAACTGGAAACCTGACATGCCACGCATCCTGCTTCGCTGTGACGACGGCACGCGCACCTTCTGGGCCGTGCAGTTCGGCCCCCGCCTCGCCCCCCTGGACATTGCTGCCGCGACCACCGGCGAACTCCTGTCCCGCCATTGGGCGGCCCTCTGGGAGGTCCGGGAGGACCAAGCCACCGTGCCGCTCGCCAAGGTGCGCGTGCTGGCGCCCGTGACGACCGACCAGCAGTTTCTCTGCCAGGGCGTGAACTACCGCAGCCACGTGAAGGAGTCCGGACTGAAGCTGAGCGACTTTCCGTTCAACACGCTCTTCACGAAGGCCAGCTCGTGCATCACGCCGGCCGATGCCCCGGTCGTCCGTCCGGCGAACGTGCAATTGCTCGACTACGAGATCGAGCTGGGCCTGGTGCTGCGGCACGACATCCCGGCAGGCACCGTCGTCGCGCCGGATCGGCTGCACGAATGGCTGGCCGGCGTCACGATCGTCAACGACCTGTCGGCGCGCGACGTGCAACTGCCGCAAGGACAGTTCTACAAGGGCAAGAGCTTCCGCGGCTTCGGGCCGGTCGGCCCTGGCATCGTGCTGCTGAGCGCCGACGAGTGGAAGCGCTGGCCGCAGCTGCGCATGCGCCTTGCGGTGAACGGACGGCCGCGCCAGGATGGGTATTGCGGCGACATGATCCACCAGCCGGCCGCGACCCTGACCGAACTCGCTTCGATCGTCGACCTGCATGCCGGCGACCTGATCGCCACCGGCACGCCCGCCGGCTGTGCGGCCCGGGCCCCGGGAAAGCTGGTCCTCTTCGTGATGCGGCATTTCCTCGGCGAGGCCGGCAAGTGGCGCGCCTTCATCGCGAAGGGGCGCAGCAACCCGATGTACCTGCGCCCGGGTGACCGCTTGAGCGCGACCATCCGCACCGACGACGGCAGCATCGACCTCGGCGAACAGACCACGGCGATCGTGGCGCCCTGAAACGGAACGGGCCATCGCCCTCGACAGCGAGGCGCTGCGCATCCTGCAGTCGGTCGGCGTGCAGGAGGGCGACTTCGCCGGCGTGCCGGATCAACGCCCCGCAGCACCGGCGAGCGCCGACCGTGCAGCCGCGATGACGGGACTCGCATCGTTCTCGTAGAACGAGAGCAACTCCCGCAGGCGTTCCGGATCCGCGCTGCCGGATCCCATGCGTTGTGCCGTTGCAAGCGCGGTGAGCTCGTGGAACGCGGCACCCTGCGAGCGCGCGACCGCGATGGAGCGCGCCAACGCCGCGGCCGCCGCAGCGCCGTCGCCCGCTTCAGCCTCCATCACGGCCTGCTGCAGCAGCAACGGGGAGAGCAGCATCCGCTCGGCCCCTTCGGCCAGCGCCAGGCCGGCTTCGACGCTCGCGCGGGCGTCCGCGTGACGTCCGGCTTCGCGGCAGGCCTCGGCATGGTGGAAATGGAAGCTGGCGAGCCCCGTGCGCATTCCGAGCTGTTCACCGGTCCTGGCCGCTGCACGCATCTCCGCCAGCCCCTCGTCCACGCGCCCGAGGGACACCAGCGCTCGCCCGTGCAGCCAGGCGAAGTTGCTGCGTGACTCGGGCACCGTCTCCTCCTGAATGACTTCGTAGAGGCGCTCGGTCAAGGCAAGCACCGTGTCGTGTTCGCCGGCCAGCGAATGCACGATGGCTGCGCAGTACAAGGCGGCGACTTCGGTCAGCGGGTGGCCGCCGCCTGCAGCAAGCGCCGTGGCGCGCTGCGCGAGGCTCCGCGCCGTGGCGGGCTGGCCGATGACCCAGCTGACCAGCGCCAGCGCCGCGGTGGCTTCCGATTCCGGGTCCTGCACGAAGCGGGTGGAAGGCAGCCCTTCGGCGCCGGCGCAGGCCTCCAGCGCCCCCTGCAGATACTGCTCGGCGCCGACAAGATCGCCCGTCATCATGGACACCAGGCCCATGGCATTCAGGGCCGTGATCCGGAGCGCATGGTCGCCGTTGTGTTCCGCCAGGGAAAGCATCTCGGTGGCCAGCGTGCGGGCCGGCTCGAATTCGGCGCGCGCGAAGTGCACCCACCAGCACCCGTGCAGGGCGCGCGGCCACGAGGGGCAGTCCACGGCGCCGACGGCCCGCGCGCGCTCGAAGGCCGCGGCAACTTCCGGTTCGGAGAGCACGTGCAGGCGGCTGATCGCAACGGCTTCGAGCACCCGCAGGTCTTGTTCGAGCGGCGGCTCGATGCCGCCCTTGCCGATCTGGAGTGCACGCCGGCAAGCGTGCAGCGCCTCGTGCGCGGCGCCTCGCGCCATGGCGCGCGCAGCCACCACGGCAAGCTGCGCCGCCGCGGCGGCCGGCGCGCCGCCGCGCTCGAGATGGAGGGCCAGTTCGCCTGCAATCTCGTCGGGTGCGGACCGGTGGAGCGCTTGCAGTGCCGCGGCGCAGCTGCGGTGCAACTGCAGCTTCTGCCCCGCGGACAGGCGCTCGTACAGCACCCGGCGGTAGATGGCGTGGCCGAACGCATACCGTGCCGCGATGCGGCCGTCCGCCAGCGCGGATGCGCCGGTGCTTCGCACCCAGGGCACGCGCGCGGCGGTGTCGTCGAGCAGCCGGAGCAGCTCGGGCTCCGGCAACTCGACCACCTGGTTCAGCAGGACGTGGAGGAACTCGATGCCGCACACGCTCGCCGCGCCCAGGACGCGCTGCTGCTCGTCCGACAGGCGCGAGACCTGCCGCTCGATCAGCCCGGCGATGCTGCGCGGCACCGCCAGCTGGTCGGCGGCGGGGAAGCCCTTTCCGGGGGCGATGCTTTCCGAGGCCTTCAGTTCATCGATCACGTTCACGACGAACAACGGCAGCCCGGAGGTGTGCGCATGCAGGGCCCGCGCAAATTCCTCGGGAACGGATTCGCCGATGCGCGCTTCCAGGTAGGCGCCGAGCTCTGCCTCCGACAGCGCTTCCAGCTCGATCTCCTCGCACAGGCGAAGCATGCGCAGTTCCTGGCGCAGGTCGGCGAGCGGGTGATCCTCCAGGATCAGTTCCGTGGGACGGAAGGTGCCCAGCACCATCAAGGCCGCGGGATTGCGCCGGCGCGCGAGGTATCGCAGCAGATGCACGGTGGCGTGGTCACTCCAGTGCAGGTCTTCCAGCACCAGCAGGAGCGGCCGCTCGGCGGCCATGCGGTCGATGAACTCGCCGAACTCCCGCAGCATGCGGTCCTGGTTGGCGCCGCCGGCTTGCTGCTGGAGGCCTTCCTGCTCTCGGTCTTCGATCAACCAGGGAAACTGCAAGAGCCATGTGGGTGCCACGCGCCGCATCGTCTGCACCACGCTGGCACCGCCCTCTCCGCGGCACAGTGCGTTCAGCGCTTCCAGCACGGGCATGTACGGCTCGGCGCGTCCGTAGTGTTCGATGCATTGCCCGAAGCCCTGCCTGCCCTCTGCGGAGGCGGCGAAGCGCTCGACGACGGTGCTCTTGCCGATGCCGGCGTCCCCGAGCACGAAGACGAACCTGCGCTCGCCGCGGCGCGATGCGGCGAGCGCCGATTGCAGGCGGGCGAACGCCGCGTCGCGGCCGACCAGCAGGCGGTCCGGCACCAACGCCGGCACAAGCGCAACGGGCGGGGTCGCCGCCACCACGGCAGCGTCCACGACAGGCGCGATGAAGCGGTAGCCGCGCCGTGCCGCGGTCTGGATGAAGCGTGCGTCCTTCGCATCGTCGCCCAGCGCCTGCCGCAGCTGGCTCACGATGTTCTTCAGGGCTGCTTCGTTGATGTGGCGGTGGCCCCAGACCGCATCCAGCAGCGCGTCTTTCGTGACCAGTTGTCCGGGCTGGCGCACCAGGGCGCACAGCACCTGGAAAGCCCGCGGCGCGAGTTCGAGGGCCGCACCGTCCCGCTCCAGCAGTGCCTGGGCCTCGTCCAGCCGGTAGGGGCCGAAGCGGGCCTGCAGGGGTGATGTCTGGTTCATGGATGGATTTGCAAGCTCGATCGATACCGAATCGGGACCGCGGCGAGACGACTTCAGGACGCCGCGATTTCAAACTCTCGCCATGACCCTGAACCCGCACCCGACCTATCCCGCCGCCGGCGCGTACGTCATCCGGATGCACCACGACGCGAGGCCCGAATCCGGCCAGCTGCTCGGCCGCGCCGAGCACGTCGCAAGTGGCGACAGCACCGATTTTGCCACCGCGCAGGAATTGACCGCCTGGCTGATGAGGCACGCAGCCGGAATTCGCAAGGCACTGACATGACAACAAGGAGAGTTTTGATGAACGTTCAATGGGCCATCGCACCGCTGGCAGCCGCCACCCTGCTGGCCGCCTGCACGGGCGAAGCCGCCAAGCCCTACGAGGAGGTGCGGCCCGTCCGCGTCGCCGTCGCGGGCCGCAACACCGGTTCGGTGGGCTCCGCCTACTCCGGCGCTATCGTGGCGCGCTACGAAAGCCAGTTGGGATTCCGCACCGGCGGCAAGGTGGTCGCGCGCCTCGTCGACGTCGGCGCCATCGTCAAGCGCGGGCAGCCCTTGATGCGCCTCGACCCCGAGCAGGAGGCGCTGCAGGTCGTTTCCGCCAGCGCCGACGTCGACGCGGCCAAGAGCCGTGTTGCGCAGGCGCGCATCGATCTGCAGCGCAGCGAGCAGCTGCTCGCGCGCCAGTTCGCCTCGCGCGCCGAGCTCGACCAGCAGAAGCTCGCGCTCGACCAGGCCGAGGCCCAGTTGCGCTCGGCCCAGGCGCAGCGCGAGATCCACGCCAACCAGCGCGGCTTCACGGTGCTCACCGCGGACCGCGATGGCGTCGTCACCGCGATTGGCGCGGAGACGGGGCAGGTGGTCGGGGCCGGACAGTCGGTGGTGACCGTGGCCGCCGAGGGAGAGCGCGAAGTGGCGATCAGCATTCCGGAAGGCCGCGTCGACGAACTGCGCAAGGCGCGATCGCTGCAGGTCTCGATCTGGGCACACCCTGGCCGGCACTGGAAAGGCGTGCTGCGCGAACTGGCACCCGCCACCGACAGCGTGACGCGCACCTACGCCGCCCGCATCACGATCCAGGATCCGGACCGCGAGCTGCTGCGCCTGGGCATGACGGCTTCCGTCAGTGCGCCCGACGTGGATGGCACGAGCGCGATACGCCTGCCGCTCACGGCCATCGTCGATGCAGAGGGGCGCCGCCACGTATGGGTGGTGGATCCCAAGACGACGCGCGTGGCGCCGCGCGAGGTGGTGCTGGGCAGCGCGCAGGACGACAGCGTGCTCGTCACCTCCGGCCTTGCGGGCGGTGAAACCGTGGTGACGGCCGGCGTGCACATGCTGCAGGCCGGACAGCAGGTGAAGCTGCCCGCGCTGCCGAAGGCCGAAGAGGCCCGGGGAGACGCGCGATGAAGGGCGTCAACCTCTCCGAGTGGGCGCTGAAGCACCCGCAGATGATCGCGTTCCTGCTTCTGCTGCTGACGGTCACGGGCGTCATGGCCTACCGCAGCCTGGGCCAGAAGGAAGACCCCGAGTTCACCATCAAGACGATGGTGGTGCAGGCGTACTGGCCGGGAAGCTCGGCCGAGCAAATGGCGGACCAGGTCACCGACAAGATCGAGAAGAAGCTGCAGGAGGTGGCCGACATCGACTACACGGCGACCTACGTGCGACCGGGGGAGACCCAGATCAAGGTCAACCTGCGGGACGCGACCGCGCCTTCGGCGGTACCCGACGTCTGGTACCAGGTGCGCAAGAAGGTCGGCGACATCCGCGCCACCTTGCCGGCCGGCGTGCAGGGCCCGTTCTTCAACGACGAGTTCGGCGACACCTTCGGCAACATGTACGCCCTCACGGGCGACGGGTTCGGCAACCGCGAACTGCGCCAGTTCGCGGACGCGGCCCGCAACGAGTTCCTGCGCGTGCCGGACGTGAACAAGGTGGATCTCGTGGGCAAGCAGGACGAGAAGATCTACGTCGAAGCCTCGACCGCCAAGCTGGCCTCCCTGGGGATCGACCCGGCGCTCATCGCCTCGACCCTGGCCCAGACGAACGCCGTCGCGGCCGCCGGCACGGTGCAGGCCAGCGCCGAGCAGGTGCGGCTCACGGTGAGCGGCGAGTTCGACTCCATCGAAGGCATCCGCGGCATCGGCATCCAAGCGGGCAACCGCACCTTCCGCCTGGGCGACATCGCGGAGGTACGGCGCGGCTTCGCCGATCCGGCGGTGGCCAAGATGCGTTTCAACGGCGCCGAAGCCATGGGCCTGGCGGTCAGCATGCGCAAGGGCGGCGACGTCATCCGCCTGGGCGCGGAGCTGGACGAGACGGTGAAGCGCGTGCAGGCGAACCTGCCCGTCGGCGTGCAGATCCATGCCGTGAGCGACCAGCCGCGGGTGGTGGAGGAATCGGTGCACGAGTTCAAGAAGAGCCTCGCCGAAGCGGTGATCATCGTGCTGGCGGTCAGCTTCCTCTCGCTGGGCTTTCGCACCGGCCTGGTGGTGGCGCTGTGCATCCCGCTCGTGCTCGCGCTGACTTTTCTCGCGATGTACCTGTTCGGCATCGACCTGCAGCGGATCTCGCTCGGCGCGCTGATCATCGCGCTCGGTCTTCTGGTCGACGACGCGATCATCGCGGTGGAGATGATGGCGCTGAAGCTGGAGCAGGGGTGGGACAAGTTCCGTGCCGCCACCTACGCCTACACCGCGACCGCGTTTCCCATGCTGACCGGCACGCTGATCACCGCCGCGGGCTTCCTGCCGGTCGGCTTTGCGCGCTCGGGCACGGGCGAATACGTCGTGTCGCTGTTCCAGGTGGTGGGCATCTCGCTGGTGCTGTCGTGGATCGTCGCGGTGCTGTTCACCCCCTACATCGGGTTCAAGCTGCTGAAGGAGAACCCGCACGCCGCGCACGACGAGGAGGCGGTGTACCAGCGCGGCTTCTACAAGCGCTTCCGCCGCTTCGTGGATGCCTGCCTGGTCCACCGGCGCTGGGTCATGGGCATCACCCTGGTGCTGTTCGCGGGATCCCTCGCGCTGTTCAAGCTGGTTCCGCAGCAGTTCTTTCCGGCCTCCGACCGGCCCGAGCTGATGGTGGACCTGTGGATGCCGCAGGCGTCCACGTTCGAGGCCAGCGCGCGCGAGGTGCGCGAGGTCGAGGCCATGCTGCGCAAGGACCCGGACGTGGTCGCGGTCACCAGCTACGTGGGCACCGGCAGCCCGCGCTTCTACCTGCCGCTGGACGTGCAGACGCCCAACCTGAACCTGGGCGAGCTGATGGTGATGACGCATGGCGGCGAGGCGCGGGAACGCGTGCTCGTGCGCCTGCAGCGCATCTTCGACCACGAGCTGCCCAGCGTGCGCGGCCGGGTGAACCGTTTGGAGAACGGGCCGCCCGTGGGCTATCCGGTGCAGTTCCGCGTCTTCGGCGGCGACGACCAGCGCGTGCGGGAGATCGCCGGCCAGGTCGCCGACCTCATGCGCACCAATCCGCACGTGCGCCACGTCAACCAGGACTGGGGCGAGCGGACCAAGCGGGTGCGGGTGGACGTCGACCAAGACAAGGCGCGCGCGCTCGGCATCAGCTCGTGGCAGATCAAGGCGGCGCTAGAGGGCTCGCTGACCGGCACCCCCATCACGCAGTTCCGCGAAGGCGACCAGGACATCGACGTCGTCTCCCGCCTGGTGGCGGCTGAGCGCACCGACCTGAACAACCTGAAGGACGCGAAGATCTATCTGCGCGAAGGGAAATTCGTGCCCGTGTCGCAGGTGGCGCACCTGACCCTCGGCAGCGAGGAAAGCCAGCTCTGGCGCCGCAACCGGGTGCCGACGCTGACGGTGCGCGCTGACCTCTCGGGAGCCGAAGCGCCCGACGTGACGCGCGCCCTGCTTCCCGGCATCGACGCGCTCACCAAGCAGCTTCCCCTCGGCTACGGCATCGAGGTGGGCGGCGCCTACGAATCGAGCGCCAAGGCCGAGGCGTCCATCCTTGCCGTCATGCCGGTGACCATCGTCGTGGTCCTCCTGCTCCTGATGGTGCAGCTGCAGGACATGAAGAAGATGGGGCTGGTGCTGCTCACGGCGCCGCTAGGCCTGATCGGCGTCAGCGCCATCCTGGCTGCCTTCCGCATCCCCTTCGGCTTCGTGGCGATGCTGGGCGTGATCGCGCTGGCCGGAATGATCATCCGCAACTCGGTGATCCTGGTGGTGCAGATTGACCAGGGCCTGGCGAACGGTGCGCCGCTGTGGACCGCCATTGTGGAGTCCGCCGTGCAGCGGCTGCGCCCCATCCTGCTGACTGCGCTGGCGGCGATCCTTGCCATGGTGCCGCTGACGCGCTCGGTCTTCTGGGGCCCGATGGCCTGGGCCATCATGGGCGGGCTCGCAGTCGCCACGCTGCTGACGCTCGTCTTCCTTCCGGCGCTTTACGCCGCCTGCTACCGGGCCGAACGGCCGCAATCCCCCTCCGCCGAAGCGGCGACAGGAACCTGATCATGAACGTATTCCCCCCAAGCGCCCGCTGGGCGCTGCTGGCCGCACTCGGCCTTTTTTCTGCCGCGGCGAATGCCGTGGACCTGGTCACCGCCTACGAGGCCGCGCTGCAGCACGACCCCGCGAAGCTGGCCGCGGACCAGGCACGGGTCGCGGGCCGCGAACTGGCCGTGCAGGGCGATGCCTTGCTGCGCCCGCAGATCAGCCTGCAGGCCGGCGTGAGCCGCATCCACGATCGCTCGTCGGGCAACATCCCTCCCGCGCTGGCGTCCTACCTGTCTTCGTCCGCCACAGGCACGGTAAGACAGGCCGGCGTGGTGCTCACGCAGCCCCTGTACGACGCGAAGGCGAGCGCGCAGAAGCAGCAGCTTCACCTGCAGTCGGATCTCGCGGAGACGCAGTTCGAGCAGTCTCGCCAGGACCTCGTCCAGCGTGTGTCGGAAGCCTACTTCGGCGTGCTGCTGGCCGAAGAGGCCCTGCGAGTCGCGCAGGCGGAGAAGGCCGCGCTCGGGCTGCAGCGGGACCGCGCCCAGGCGCGATTCGACGTGGGGCGCGGCAAGATCACGGACTTGCGCGAAGCGCAGGCGCGCTACGACCAGGTCGTGACGAAGGAGATCTCCGCGCGCAGCACGCTGGATCTGCGCCGGGCCGGGTTCCGCGAAACGACCGGCTTGCCCGCCGAAGGGCTGGCCGGACTTGCGGAGGGCTTCGTCCCCAGCGCGCCGGTTCCGGGCGGCCTCGAAGCCTGGCAGGAACGCGGCGAGGAGCACAGCACGCTCGTGCTCGCGAAGCGCTCCCAGCTCGAGATCGCCACGGCCGAAATCGGGAAGTACCGGCTTGCCGCGCGGCCGACACTGAACCTGGTGGCCAGCTATACGGGCACGGGGCAAAGCGGCAACCTGTCGCCGCTGCAGGGCATGGATGGCCGCAGCACGGGCAGCGTGGGCCTCCAGCTCAACGTGCCGCTGTACGCCGGCGGAGGCATCGACTCGCGCGAGCGTGAGTCGATCGCGAAACAAGGCCAGGCCGAGCAGGAACTGGCCACGGCGCGGCGCGATGTGCGGCTGCGCGTGCAGGATGCGTTCCTCGCGGTGACGACGGGCGTGTCCCGCGTGGCATCCCTCACGGAGTCGCTGCAATCCGCCCGCACGGCCCTCGAGGCCACCATGCTCGGGCGCGACGTGGGCACGCGGACGGCGCCCGACGTGCTCGATGCGCAGCAGCGCATGTTCGAAGCCGAGCTCGCGTTGGCGCAGGCGCGCTTCGACTATCTGCTCGGCCGCGTCCGTCTCTCCGCGGCGGCCGGTGAACTCGGCCTCTCCGACGTGCGCACCCTGAATGGCTTGCTTGCCTCGCGCTGAGAGGACCGGTGCCATGCGGTCCCCCTTCGCCCTCGCCAGCACCGCCGTGCGCCTGGCCTGCGCCTGCATGGCGAGCGCGCTGCTGCTGGGCTGCTCGGCGGCCCGCCCCTGGATCAACGCGCCGGTCCGCAACTCCGCACCCGCTCCCCTGCCCCTCTTGATGCAAGCGCAGCCGCAGCATGCCGAAGCCGTTCAGGAGCGTCCGATCGTCGCCGCCGTGGCCTTGTCGGGCGGCGGTGCGCGGGCAGCGGCGTTCGGCCTGGGCGTGCTGCAGGAACTCAAGGCCACGCAGCTGGAGATCGGCGGGAGAAAAACCACCTTGCTCGACGAGGTCGGCCTGGTCAGCGGGGTTTCGGGCGGCAGCATCCTGGCCGGCTACTACGCGGCCTTCGGCGACGAGGTTTTCACGCGGTTCGAAAAGGACTTTCTGCTGGTGAACTTCCAGAACGGCCTGCTGCGCCAGGCGCTGCATCCCTCCACGTTCTACCGCCTCACTTCGCCCTGGTGGGGCCGCGGCAACGTGCTGCAGGAACGGCTGGATGCCGTCTTCCGCAGCGCGACCTACGGGCAGCTGCGCACGCGGCGGCCATGGCCGCGCCTGCTGGTCACCGCCACCGACCTGACCACGGGCGTGCCCTTCGAGTTCACGCCCGAACAGTTCGCGCTGATCTGCTCGGACCTGGATTCCGTGCCCTTGTCTTTCGCGGTGGCGGCGTCGTCCTCGGTGCCGCTCCTCCTGAGTCCCATGACCTTGCGCAACCATGCCGGCAGCTGCGACCGCCCGGCGCAGGAGCAACAGCCGCCGGTCAACGCGGACCGGAACCTGTCGGCCCGCATGCTGCATCTCATCGCGCAGAGCTACAGCAACGCCGCGGACCGCCCCTACCTGCACCTCGTCGATGGCGGGCTCGTCGACAACCTCGGCGTGCGTGGCCTGGTCGACCACGCCGCCGCGGGTGGTTCGCTGCGGGAGAGCTTCCGCCACCTGCCGCCGGGCTCCGTCCGCAAGATCGTGCTCGTGAGCGTGAACTCCGAACGCGACATCGGCGAGCGGCTGGACGACACGGATCGCGTGCCGAGCACGGGCCAGGTTTTGTCGGCGCTGGTGTTCGGGGCCGGAAGCCGCTACACGAAGGAGACGATCGAGATCGTGCAGGACACGGCCCGCCGCGCGGCGGCCGAGCTGGCCACGGAGCGCGGCCGCGACGGCAGCCCCTTTGCCGCCGATGCGGAATTGCACCTGATCAACGTCAGCCTGCATGACGTGCCCGACGCCGGGCTGCGCCGCGCAGCGCTGCGCGTTCCCACCTCCTTCGAGATCCTGCCGGTCCACTCCCACCAACTGGTCGCGGGCGGGCGCAGTGCCTTGCGCGAATCCCCGCAGTTCCAGCAACTGCTGCGCAGCCTTGGCGGCCCCGGAAAGGCGGCGGGCCTTGTCGCGAGCGACGCCGCGGGCCAGCAGTGAGCATCCCCGCCATGCCCTCTCTTCCCGACATGCAGCTCTATTGGAGCAGCAGCTTCCTGGCTGCCAACGCATTCATCGGCTTGAACCTGCTCGGCGCGCTCGTGCTGGGCATGGTGGTGGGTTACGAGCGCTCCTACAACGGCCGCGCCGCGGGGATGCGCACCTACGGCCTCGTGTGCATGGCCTCGACGGCGCTCACCATCTTCGTCGGCTTTGCGCCGTTCTGGTACGGCGGCGCGGCCTCGCAGGTCGCGCCCGACGCGACGCGCGTGGTCCAGGGCGTTGTCACGGGCGTCGGCTTCCTGTGTGCCGGCGTCATCGTCAAGGATGGCCTGAACGTCAGCGGACTCACGACGGCAGCCTCCATCTGGGCCGCCTCCGCGATCGGTGTGCTGCTGGGCGTGGGCCTCTATGCGGCGGCCTTGCTGCTGTCGGTGCTCTGCATGCTGTCGATGTCGGTCGTCCACCAGATCGAGCTGAAGCTGCCGGGCCGTTCCATCTTCGACGTCTCCCTCAGCTTTTGCCCGGACGCCGCCCCGGAGCTCGAAGAGCTCACCCAGGTCGCGCTGGCGCACGGGTACCGCGTGATGCGCGGGAGTTTCAGCGTCATGTACAGCGACAACGTTCCCGTCTGGCGGTTCTGCGTCGTTTCGCTGGACCGCTCGCGCTCCACGTCGCCCGCGCAGATGGCCCAGGGCCTGGCGCGTTCCGGCGATGTCTTGCGGTTCAGCATTGTTCCGTTGAAGAACTGAGTGCCGCTGGAGCAAGCCTTCTAGCCAGTCCGCGAGCGGCGCCAGCGCGCCGGCCCCTCCACCGTCCAGCCGATGCCGGCCGCCGGGTCGAGGTCGCGATGGCAGCGCGTGAGTCCGTCGTCCAGGTCGAGCGTGACGCCGATCCGCCAATGGCCGGCAGCGCCGCGCTCCACCTGCAGCACGGCGAAGCCGTTGCCCGTACCCACGGCGGCCGTGACCATCGTGGCGACGAAGGCACCGGGCACGGGGCCGAGTTCGACCTGGCCGTCGAGCCAGAACGCGTCGGGCCGCGCATTGACGAAGGTCCAGGGTGCATACAGGCCCGAGGACACGACCGAGATCACCTCGACCGGCCCGTCCGCCGCCTGCAGCCAGAGGCTCGACACGCTCGACATGTGCCGGTCGCCCGACAGCAGCACCACGTGGCGCGCGCGGGTGTCGCGCAGCAGTTCGAGCAGCGCGCGCTGAGAGGCCGGGTACCCGCTCCAGTCGTCCAGCCCTAGGCGCTCTGCCAGGTCGCCGAAGGCGGCGGCGCGCGGCATCGGGAACAGCGCCACCGGCGAGACGATGAACTTGGGCAACGCGGCGGGCGCGGCCTCCAGCCACTTTTTCAGATCGCCCATGCCGGCCTCGGCGCGGATCGCTGCGTGGTCCAACGGGGAGGCTTGCGCGTCCGTGCGCAGCGCCCGCCGCTCGCGCGTGCTGCGCGTGTCGAGCATGTAGAACGGAAAGCCGGCCGGCGCCACGCGGTAGTCGAAGGGACGCTGGTCGAGGTGCGGGCCGATGCCGCGCACCAGCTTGTGCTGCTGCGCGAAGTAGCCGTCGAGCGCGGCGCGCACGGCCGGCGTTCCATAGGGATCGGGGTCCGGCTCCCAATCGTCCATCACCTCGTGATCGTCGAGCACCGGATAGGTCGGCAGCGAGGCCATCACCTGGCGCAGCGCCTCCAGCCTGAAGCTGAGCGCATAGGCTTGGCCGACATCGTCGCCGCCGGCCGGCACGAAGAGCCCCGCGGTCTGGTCCACGTACACCTGGTCGCCGGCCAGCACCAGCAACTGCGGCTTGTGCGGTGGCGCGAGCAGCTCGAGTCGCTGCGCGAGGCGCCGATACGACGCCTGTGCGGGCACCCGGTCGACCAGGCCCGGCACGTACTGGCAACTGGCGAGCGCGAAGCACAGCGAGGCCTGCGCGAGCTCGCCCTCGCGCTGCACGGCGCCGGTCCAAGCGGGGTCGAGACGCACCATGGCGCGCTCGCGCTGCGCGTCGGTGGCCGCGTCCAGCGTCCGCATCACCTGCTTGCGGATGGGCTCGTTGGGTTCGTCCTGCGGCTCTGCGAACAGCCCGGGCGCGAGCCGCCGGCCCAGCACCTCGACGGGGCCGCGCGCCATGGGCAGGTCGTCGTGCGCCGTCAGCACCGCGAAGCCCTGGTACTCGGCGAGCCGGTCGTCGAAGAGGTCGATCTCCACCGCCTCCTGCAAGAGCTTTTCGCGCGTGGTCTCGAGCGCCACCATCCATTCGAAGTCGAAGCACCATCGCCCGTCGCGGCGCCACGCGGGTACGAAGACCACGGCGCGCGCCGACACGTGCGCGGGGGGCGGGCGCAGCGCCAGCCGGCAATGCAGCCGGCCCGCGTTGCCGGCCGCGCGGCTCGCATGGCCGAGCCACGGGCCGGTCCACGGCAGGCTGGCGCGCCAGTCGGGCGGCACCGGCTCGCCGGGGCCGGGCTTCTTGTCGAAGGCCTCGAGGAACCGCACGATGTGCGGGAACACGTCGGTGCAGGCCTTCTCACCGATCAACGTGTCCTGGTGGCCGTAGGCGCCGAGCACCAGCAGCTGGTGCGGCGTGCCTTCGCCGAGGAACAGGTCGCCCGCGGAAGGCTTCGACGGGTCCGACGGGTCCGGCAGCTCCGGTGGTTCGCGCGGCAGGCCGCCGTCCTTGCCGAACACGCGCTTGAGCAGCCAGAAGCTCTCGTACGAACCGCGCCAGTCGAACACCGCGTTGCGCTGCCCGTGCAGCATGAACACCGGAAAGCCGAAGCGCTGGCCGACCTGCTCGAAGCCGACCGCGTGGCCCTGCCCACCGGCGTCGGTCAGCACCTCTTCGCGGGCGTAGTTGCCGACCTGGGCAAGGCCCCGCACCTTCACGAAGCCGTAGATCGAATCGAGCGCATCGAGCGTGTCCTTGCCGATGTTGTGCAGCCGCATGGTCTGGCCGAAGATGGCGTCGGCCCGGTGCCGCACGGCCGCGAAGCCCGGTGCCTTGCGCAGGCGCTCGGCCTCGCCGTCGTCGTCGGCGTAGGGAAAGGTCGCCAGCAGGCCGTCGACGAGCAGGCGCTTCATGGGCGTGAGCTCGGGCCGCGTGTCGAACTCGTCGGTGCCGACGAACTGCTGCAGGTAGCCCGCCACATAGCCCCGGAAGCGGTTGAAGGCCGTGGCGCGCAGCAGCGGCCCCACCTGCGACAGCACCACCGCGCCGATGGACGCATGCAGCCCCGGCAGGCGCAGCACCGCCACGCTGAACATGGCGGAGCCGATGCAGTGCGCCACCACGTCAACCTGGACCGGCGCCGCGTCGTCGGGCGTCGCGTATGCCGCCTGCACGGTGCGCAGGGCATCCGGAATATCGGCCTCGGCCACCTCGTCGAACGACCAGTAGGCGCGCGGCCGGTTCGCGAAGCCGATGCTGGTGCGCAGGTCGAGCACCCAGACCTCGCGCCCGGCCGCGAGCAGGCTGTGCACCAGGTTGCGGGGAATGCTCTTGTGCGCAAAGGTGGAACCGCTCGCGCCATAGCCGTGGATCAGCATCACGGGCCGCGTGCCCGCGCGGCGCACCGGCGGTCGGTAGCGCGACAGCAGCCGCGGCGGCGCGCTGCCCGGGCCGGCCGCGGTGGCGAGCTCGACCCGTTCGGGCCGCACGCCATGCACCTCGCCCGGCAGGCGCTCCCAGTCGCGCTGCGGCGAGTCGGGCGGCGGCACGAAGTGCAGCAGGTGAACGTGCAGCACGATGCGCAGCACCCACAGCGCCAGCTCGGCCAGGTCGCCCAGCTGGTTGGGCATGTCCTGCTGGTGCTCGACGCGCAGCAGGGGTTGCAGCTGCTCGACGAAGTAGGAAGGGTCCAGCACCATGCGGCCCAGCGGCTTGGCTTCATCAAGGCCGACGTGTTGCAGCTCGCCCTCGCTCAACTGCCGCCACGGGTTGCCGCCTTCGACGAACGCGATGCGCTTGGTGAGCCGCAGCCGGTCGCCCACCTTCAGCGGCGCGCCGCGCTCGGCCCGCTCCACCGCCCAGTCGTATTCGATGAGGCGCACCTGCCCGAAGTGCGAGCACAGCGCCATCAGGTCCGCCATGGCCGGGCCTTCGAATGTCACGCTCTCCTGGCCTTCGTTGCCGCTCGGGCTCGCCACGGACGAGCGCGCAGCCAGCAGCACCTCTGCCAGCGCCAGCAGCTTCTTGCGCGCCAGCGCGTGGCTGCGCAGGATGCGCTCGATGCTGTCGCTCTTCTCGCGCACCAGCATCGATGCGGTGCCGGTGCAATGCGCGACGGGCGCGTCGGCGCCCTTGCCGAAGCGCAGGACCACCACTGGCTGGGCCAGCGCGCGCGGCGCCCCGCGCAAGGCAGGCACGTCGATGGGCTCGAACTCCACCTCGGCGCTCAGCGCGAAGGCCTGGCCGTCGATATGCACTCGGCCCGTCATGCGCTCACGCAACGAGACGCGCGTGGGCGCGGGCGCGCGGGGATGGGTCAGGTCGCGGCGCAACGGGCGCTCCGACGCGGGCGGCGGTGGCGAACCGGCCAGGGCCAGGGCCCAGTCGGCGGCCAGCACTGGCACTGCGCGCTCGGCCAGCGCGGCGATGGTGAGCGAAGGGTTGATGCCGAGCGACACCGGCACGATGGAGCCGTCGAGCACCGCCAGGCCCGGCAACAGCGACGGCGCTCCCGCTGCACCGTCGTAGACGCGGCCCCAGCTGTCGACCACGCCGCGCTCGGGTCCATCGGCCATGCGGCAGCCGCCCAGCGGATGCACCGTCAGCACCGAGCCCACCGGATCCAGCAGGCCCTCCAGGCTGCGCAACGGCGGCAGCGGGTTCCACAACGGATTGGGCAGCACGCGCCCGCCGAGGCCGCCCTTGCCGTCGTGGGCCGCGTGCAGCGCACGCATCTGCGCCGCGAACACCGGCAGGGCCGCGACCTTGTCCCACATGACGCGCACCTGCGCATCGGCCAGCACCTTGTCGCTACCGCCGCAGCCGACCAGTTCGATGCTGCCGGCGGCGCCGTCGTCGCCCATCATTCCGTAGACCGGCGTGCGGCGCAGCATGTCGTCGTCCACGGCCAGCGGATCGCGCACTTCGTCGGGCGCGTGGAGGTCGAGGTCCATGTGCGCGAGCGCCTGCAGCGCGTCGGTGGTGGTCACCACTTCGGCCAGCAGGCGGCGCAGCGGCGCGGGAATGGCGAACTCCTCGATCACCAGTGGGCGCTCGCCCTTTTCCCCGCAGGTGCGCAGCAGGCCGGTGATGGTCGGGCCGATGCCGCGCTTTGCGGGCGCGTCGCCTTCGGGTGCGCTGGACAGCGCTTCGTCGTGCTGCGCGGCCGCCACCGCGATCATGTCGCCGTTGGCCGAGAAGCCCTCGCCCAGCGCCTGCGAGATGGGCAGGCCCGCGGCCTTGGAGCGCTTGAGCAGCTCTGTGGAACCCAGCGTGCCGGCTGCCACCACCACCCGCCGCGCGCGCACCACGTAGGGCCGGGCGTTGTCGGTGCGCGCCTTGCGCCGGTCGGTGAAGAAGAACTCGACCGCATAGCCGGCCCCGCCCGGCAAGGCCGCGATGCGGTACGCGGTGCCGCCGGTGAAGAGGCGCGCGCCGCGTGCATGGGCCAGCGCCAGGTAGTTGGTGTCCAGCGATTTCTTGGCGCGGTGGTTGCAGCCGCTCACGCAGTCGCCGCAGCGCAAGCACCGATGCATCGCCACCTGGGCCGGCGTGCGCGTGCCGTCCTCAAAGGCGATGGCGACGCGGGCCTTGCCGCGCGACGCCGCATGCAGGCGCGCACCGGCCTTCAGCAGGGAGTCGAGCTTCGACACGCTCTCGGGAATCTGCTCCAACGCCAGCATGGCCTCGGCCTTGTCGTAGCCCTCCGCCAGCGCCGCGAGGTCGAGGCCCGTGGGCCAGGCGCCACCCTCGAAGGCATCGGGCGTGGCACGCTCCATCACCGCCGCGTTGATGAGCGACCCGCCGCCCAGCCCGTTGCCCAGAAGCGCGTTCACGTCCCCGCCCAGGCGCAGGTCGAACAGCCCCGAGGCGTTGCCGCGCGCGGGCTTGCCGTCCTGCATGCTGAAGCGCACATGCCCCGGCAGCTCGGCGAAGGTGGCCGGAAATTCGCCCGGCAGGTATTCGCTGCCACGCTCCAGCAGGTAGACCTTGATCGGCACCGCGCCGGGTGCGATGCCGGGCGATGCGTCGACCGACAGCGCGCCCGCCAGCCGCGCCGCCGCCACCGCGCCGCCGTAGCCGCTGCCGATGATCAGCACGTCGCAGTGCAGCGCGCCGGGCGGCGCCGCGAGGATCTCGCGCACCAGCACCTCGGCACCCTGCGAGAGCAGGCGGTCGCCCGGGGCATCGTCAGTGTGGCGGCCGCCGTCGTTCATGTTCGGCTCCTCGCGGGATGGGTGGCGAATTCAGGAACCTTCGATGGCCGCGGCCAGCGCGCGGCCGAGCCCCCGGTCGTCGACGGGCTTGCGCAGCAGCGGCAGCGCCTGCCGCCGCGCCGCCTCGACCACCGCCGGGTCGGTGTCGGCCGTGACCATGACGATGGGAAGCGCAGGGTTTGCGGAGCGCCGCGCGCGCAGGCGCTCGGCGGCATCGAAGCCCGAGACGCCGCCGCCGAGCCGGCAGTCGACCACCACCGCATCCGGCTCGCCGACCTGGCCCAGTGCCTCGTCGAGCGTGGCGGCGGACAGCACGCGGCAGCCCATCGCGCCCAGCGCATTGAGGTAGGCGCCGCGCACCATCGGGTCGTCCTCCAGCACCAGCACGCAGCGCCCGGCCAGGCTCCACGGTGTGTCTGCGCCGCCACCCTCAGGGCCGTCAGCACCCACGGGTGCGGCGCGCGGCAGGCGCAGCCGGAAGCAGGCGCCCGCGCCGAGGCTGGACTCGAGCTCGACCGGCACGCCCAGCAACTCGGCCATGCGCCGAACGATGCCCAGGCCCAGGCCATGCCCCGCGGTGGGCGCGGCGCCGGAGCCCGGCGCCTGGAGCTGCACCAGATCCTCGAACACGAGCCGGTGGTTCTCGGGCGCGATGCCGGGGCCGCTGTCCTGCACGGTCAACTCGACTTCTTCCTTCGACGCGTCGGGTGCTTCCCGCGTGCGGACCCGCACCTCGACCTGCCCGCCCGCGGGCGAGAACTTGATCGCGTTGTCCATGAGGTTGGCCAGCATGCGCCGCAGCAGATCGGGATCGGTGCGCACCTCCAGGCCCGGCGGGCAGTCCGTGCGCAGGCCGACGCCGCGCGCCGACGCCGCGGCGCCGAAGCTGGCGATCACGGCGGTCAGCAGCCGGTCGATCCGCACACGCTGAGGCTGGGCCACCACCACGCCGGCATCGAGCTTCGACACGTCGAGCAGGGCGTCGAGCATGGCGCGCAGCTGCTCCAGGCTGCTGTCGACCACCTCGACGATCGCGCGCGCATCGGGTGCCATCGCCACGTGGCGCAGCGCGCCCACGTTGAGGGCCATGGCCTGCAGCGGCTGGCGCAGGTCGTGGCTGGCGCCGGCCAGGAAGCGGCTCTTGTCGTTGTTGGCGCGCACCGCCTGGTCGCGGGCGATGGCCAGCTGCGCGCGCTCGAACTCCAGCGAAGTGGCCAGCGCCTGGTTCTCGGCGCGAATGCCGAACGACTCCTCGAAGGTCTGCAGGTTGCGCCGGGCAAAGCGCGTCTGCACGCCGAAGAACATCAGCACCAGCGCGGCCACGCCCCAGCCGAGCCAGCCGCCGGCCACCAGCCACATGGCGGCCGTGGGCACGAAGAGCAGGCCCGCATAGGCCAGGAAGGCGGGCATCACGGTTGCGCTGGTGGACACGGCGCCCGCGCCCCACGACACCAGGATCATCGTGAGGACCGCGTCGAGTGTCGGGTCGAGTCGGGCCATGAAGAGAGCCGCGGAGCCGTTGCAGGCACCGATCAGCACGTTCCAGTACACGGTGGCGCGCAGCCGCTCGGCGATCGGGCGGGCGCGGTCGGCGGCCATGCGCGCGAGCGCGGCGGCGCGCCACTCGCGGCTCGCGATCACCGCCGCGAACCAGCCGAGCACCCAGGGCGCCGGAACGTCGCGCCAGACGATGGCCGCGACGACGACGGCGGTGAGCAGTATCTGCCAGCGCAGCCCCCCGGCCTGCTCGGCGACCACCTGCAGGCGCCGTTCGTCCAGCTCGTCCAGCGCGGCCGGCATGCTCACGTGGCCTCGAGCGCCCATGCCGCCTGCGCGTCGAAGACGCGGCACATGGCATCGGTGCGGTTGCGCGCGCCGAGCGCCCGGTAGACCATCGACAGGTGCACTTTCACGGTGCCCTCGGCAATCTGCAATTGGCGCGCGATCAGCTTGACCGGCATGCCCCGCATCGCCAGCGCCAGCACCTGGCGCTGGCGCGGCGACAGCTCCACGCGCAGGAAGCCGGCAAGGTCTTCGCGCGGCAGCTCGTCGGGCTCGCGCGCGCGGGTCACGTCGTCGGCCAGCACGAACTCGGCCGGCAGGTAGATGCGGTGGCGCAGCACCACGCGCAGGGCGGCCTCCATGTCCTCGAGCCGGTACGACTTGGGAATGAAGCCGGCCGCGCCGGCTTCGATGACCTCGCGCACGCGCTGGGGCGAGCTTTCGGCCGACTGCATGCACACGGGCGTGGCCTCGAAATGCGCCTTCACGGCCTTGAGCGCGGCAACTCCGGAGAGCTGGGGCAGGTGGTAGTCGAGCAGCAGCAGGTCGACGCCGGCGGGGTCCAGCTGGCAGGCTTGCTCGGCGTCCCGCACGGCCTCGAAGTGGAAGGGGCGGCCGGGTTCGATCTCGGCGGCCATGCGCTCCAGCAGGAGGCGCGTGCCGTTCCAGACGATCTCGTGGTCATCGACCAGCAGAACCTTCATACAGGCCTCTCGTCTACGGTGACCCTCCCCGTCCGCACGCAGGTTAGCGCAAAGCCCCCCAATAAGCGAGCGCCCGCACCTACACCAAAGGCCTAGTCCGATGGCCACGCCGCCACTGCGCGGCGGGACTAGGCCGCCGACCGGAAAACGCCCCGCCAGCGCCTAGGCGCTGCGTTCAATTGTTGCGGCGGGGCCCGCGCGGAAGACTGTCCGCATCGATCGCCACTTCGCATCCGATGCACCGAGGACCGCCATGAACACCCCCAAGTCTCTTGCCGCGATACGTGCCGCATGGGAACCCCTTGCGTGCCGGTTCTGCCTCCTGGCGCTCCACCACGTGGAGCTCGCGCGCTGGCTGTGCGCCGCGGCCATGATCGCGGTCTCGCTGCTGGCGGGCTGCGCCGCATTGCCCGGCGACGTGCACCGGGTCGCGTCGCACGCGCGCACCGACGTCGGGGACAGCGCCCTGGCGCGCATCGCCGCCGCGTCGCTGCCGGCTCCGGACGGCGCGATGTCCGAGACAGCCGACATCTCCGGCGTGCGACTGCTGCCGGGCGGCGACCAGGCCTTCGACGCGCGCATCGCACTCGCACAGGCCGCACGGCACACCGTCGACGCGCAGTACTACGTGGTGGCCGACGACACTTCGGGGCGGCAATTCCTGCGCGAGTTGCGCGACGCGGCGTTACGCGGCGTGCGCGTGCGCCTGTTGGTCGACGACCTGTACACGGGCGGAGAGGACGAGATGCTGGCCGGGCTGGCCGCGCACGCCAACGTGGAGGTGCGTGTCTTCAACCCGCTGCCGGTGCGCAGCGGCGGCCTGCGCACGCGCGTGCTGCTGTCGCTGCACGAGATCGGCCGCGTGAACCGGCGCATGCACAACAAGCTCTTCATTGCCGACAACAGCTTCGCAATCACGGGCGGACGCAACGTTGCCGACGAATACTTCGGGCGCAGCAAGCCTGCCAACTTCATCGACATGGACGCGCTCCTGGCCGGGCCGGCGGTGCGCGCGCTGTCGGCGAGCTTCGATGCGTTCTGGAACGGCCCGCTGTCATACCCCTTCGAGGCCATCGCGGCCGGTGGCCGCGCGACGCCGGGCCCTGCGCGCGAACGCTTCGCCGCGCTGGTGCGCGATCTCGGACGCTTCATGCCTCCTGCCGACGAGCCCGATGCGCTGGGCCGCCGCCCGGTCGGCGCGCAGCTGGCGCAGGGGCGTATCGAGCTGGTGCCCGCGAAGGTGCGCGTGATTGCGGACGCGGTGGTGCAAGGCCCCTCCGCAAGGGACGCGGGGGACGCCGGCGGGAACGTCGAGGAAGCCGCGGGGCCGCAAGGCCGCGAGGGCGCGGTCATGGCCGCGAACCTCGATCTCTTTCGGACCGCGCGCTCGGAGGTGCTCGTCGTCTCGCCCTACTTCGTGCCCATGCCCCGCATGATCGACGCGCTGACCCATGCGAGCCGTGAGGGCGCGCGCGTGTCGGTGATGACCAATTCACTCGCCACCACCGACGAGCCGCTGGTGCACTACGGCTACGCGCGCTACCGCAGCGCGCTCCTGCAGGCGGGCGCCATGTTGTACGAGCTGATGCCGGCGAGCGAACCGCATCCCGCCGGGAGCGACACCGAAAGCGGCCGCGGCTCGCTCGGCCGCCTCCACGCCAAGCTCGCGGTGGTGGACCGGCGCTGGTTCTACGTGGGGTCGATGAACATGGACCGGCGCTCGGCGCACTGCAACACCGAGCTGGGCCTGATCGTCGACAGCCCTGCGCTGGCCGGCGAGCTGGCGGACCTGATCCAGCACGTGCGCATGCCCGCGAGCTTCACCGTGAGCGCGGCACCGCGGCGGGGCGGCCTGCAATGGAGCTTCCTGCGCGATGGCCGCCGCTGGGTGCTGCACCGGGAGCCGGAATCGAACTGGGCCCAGCGGCTGCGCTGGTCGGTGCTGTCGCTGGTGGTGAGCGAGGATTTCCTGTGATGCGGCCCGTGCCTTTGCCCCCTGCCCTGCCCTTTCGCCGGTGCGCCTTCATCCATGCGCCAGCAGCATCTTCATGAACGTGATGCCGTTGCGCTGCCCTTTGTCCTCGTCGCAGTTGTTGAAGATGATGTGCGTGTTGCGCACCTTGTAGGCCAGGCGCACCACCTCCGCCATGATCTCGCGCAGCTCCCGGTCGGGATAGTCGTAGTCGAAGCGCTCGGCCGCCGAGGCCGCGCCCTTGATGTTGTAGGTGTCGACATTGCGCCCGTGCAGGCGCACCAATGCGAAGTCGGCGTTGGTGGTCTCCGCCAGCAGCGGCACGCTGTTGGCAAAGCCCTGCGGGCCGTCGACGACGGTGTGCACGGCCCCAAGCTTGCGCAGGAACTCGACGGTGCCGGCGCGATGCGCTTCGTCCCACCATGACCGGTGCCGGAACTCGATGCTCACCGTGTGGCCGGCCATCTGCTCGACGCAATGCGCCACATGCGCATGTCCCTCGCGGTTGCACACCAGCCAGGGCGGGTACTGGAAGTGCACCAGCCCGAGCTTGCTCGCCTGCCTGAGCGGTGCGATGGCCTCGCGAAAGCGGCGCCACAACTCGACGCTGATCTCGGGCGGCATGCCGCGGTAGTAGAAGGCCTTGGTGGTGGTCGTGGCCAGGGCTTGCTGGATGTCCTTGTGCAGCACCTTGGGATCGGTCTGGTGGCCGGTGAACAGCCGGAAGGCTTTCACGTTGAAGGTGAAGGCGTCGGGCGTGCGCTCGGTCCAGAGCCTTGCATTGGCGGGCGCTGGAATGCCGTAGAAGCTGGAGTCGATCTCGACCAGCGGGAAGATCGACGCGTAGTGGCGCAGGCGCGCCTCGGAGGTCTTCGCCTCCTTCGGGTAGAAGCGACCGCACGCGAGCAGCGTCTTGTCAGTCCATGAAGCCGTGCCGACCAGGATACCCATCGGCGCAGGCTACCGGTTGCAGCCACTCGACCGCAGCCTCCGTGGGCGACATTGTGCGTAGGCGGGGATCGCGCCAAAGCTCGCGCGCGACCTCCTCCAGTTCCAGCGGATCGACGGTATGCCACCGCTGCTGCAGCCGGTGCGCGCAAGCGGCGATCCAGAGGGGTGCAGGAATGGGGTCCATGCCTCGATGATACTGTATTTTTAAACAGTACTAATAAGGTTTTCAAAATATGTCGCCGAAGTGGGTCGCCGGTACTAACATTCAACCGTTCGACGCGTGGCTCGGCACGAGGCTGCCGCCGACGATCTGCTCGCTCGTGCCAGGAGAGTCGCGATGGCAAGTCCCATGAACGTCAACAAGCTCCAGACGAAATCCCATGACGAACCGGACGAGGTTCGGGAGCCCGAAAAGACCCGGGTCGAAGTGGTCCGCCTCGAGGGCTACACGCTCGGACGCTTCAAACTCGAGCCCGGGTGGCGCTGGTCGAAGTGCATCAAGCCGGTCGTGGGCACGGACAGCTGCCAGGTGGCTCACGTCGGGTATGCGGTTTCCGGGCGCATCACCGTGCAGATGAATGACGGTACGAAGACCGTCATCGAGGAAGGCATGTCGTACACCATTCCACCGGGCCACGACGCATGGGTCGAAGGCGACGACCGGTTCGTCGCCTTGGAGATGATGAGCGCAGAGGAATACGCCAAGCCCAAGAGCTGATCCGGGGTGGGGGCCACAGGGGCAGATTTCTGCGGGATGGTCGAACGGGGGATGCGGTCCGGCGGACTGATCACAATCGCCTGCGGCGGCAGCGGTTCTGTTGCGCCGCGAAACCGTTCGATTCTTCCTCCCTCAGCGATACATGTTTGCCCTGACCCGCCTGACGATCGACCGCGCCCGGAAAGAGCGCCTGCCCCAAGTTGCCGGAAGCCTGGCGTTCACGACCTTGCTGTCCATCGTGCCGGTGCTGGCCGTGAGCTTTGCGCTGCTCACGCGATTCCCGGTTTTCGCGCGGTTCAAGGATGCGCTTCAGGAGTTCTTGCTGAGCAGGCTGCTTCCGGCGGACATTGCGCGCACGGTGCTGAAGTATCTGAACCAGTTCGCCGCCAACGCCAACGGCCTGACCTGGATGGGTTCACTCTTCTTGCTGGGCGCAGCCATCGCGATGCTGCTCACCGTGGAGAACGCGCTGAACCAGATGTGGAAGGTCCGGAAGAATCGGCCGTTCCTCAAGAGGGTCGGCCTGTATCTGCTGATGCTGGCCGTCGGGCCGCCCGTGCTGGGGCTGAGCCTGTGGGCCACGTCGTATCTGCTGGGCATTTCCATGGGCCTGATCGGCGCGCTGCCGCACTCGCTCGCATTCGTGCTCGACCTCGGGCCGCTCATGCTCGGCCTGGCTGTATTGACGAGCATGTTCTACCTCGTTCCGAACACCAAGGTGCGGCTGCGTGACGCCTTTGCGGGTGGCTTGATCGCCAGCGTGGCTTTTGAACTCGGCAAGCGCGGCTTCACCAACTATCTCGTGAAGGTGCCCACGTACAAGGCGCTGTACGGGGCGTTCGCGGCGCTTCCCATGTTCTTGCTGTGGGTCTACTTCTCGTGGCTGGTCACGCTGGTCGCGGCCATGATGACCGCCAACCTGGCGCTCACGCGCAGACGGCCGGCCGGCAAGCCCGCCAGGGGGTAATCTCCGTCTCGATGAGCCCACCGCAACCCCGCCCCGCCGCATCCATCTGGAATCGCTTCTGGTCCCCGAAGAGCTTCCTCGAACAGATTCCGCCAGAGGCGTCCGCGGCCGAGGCCAAAGCCATCGAGCACAGGAACAACGTCTGGCTCAGAACCTACATGGACATGTACATCCTGAGGTGGGGCGGGCTTTGGGCGGCTTCGTCGGCAGCAGCTGTTCTGATGACGGATGCATCGGCTTTGCTGTTCGCACTCGCCCTGGTGTCGAACCTGGCGGCTCTTGCCGGCTTGGTGCTCATGATCCTGGCCTATCGCCGCGCGTCCAAGGCTGTTCAAGAGGACGCTCAGAAAGGCCGGCACTGATAGCTTGACGCCTGCGCGCGGTCACCGCCGATGTAGTGCGGGTAGCCGGGATGCCGGCACATGGGACGCGAGCCCTGCACTGCAAACGGCGGAAGGGGCGCCTTGACAACCTGCACCAGGGCATTCGCGGGTGCGTCGCCAGCGTTCACCCATCGGTCCAGCGGATCCAGCAGGTCCACCATCGTCGGCACTGCCGGCCCACCCGCGACCGCGCGAGAGTTGCCGGCATGCGTCGAGCCGGGTGAGACGTAAAGCCGCACTGAGCTTTCGGCCGCGGCGGCGCCCAGGCGCGCCACGAGTGCATCGTGATATTGAATGCCCATGAGTGCGCTCTGTGCGCGATCCGCGGCGTTCTCGCGCAGGATCAGCTTGCCACCGCGCCCGAAGAACGCCGACAGGTCCGGGTTCGTGGAGTCCATCAACGCCGAGGTTTTCTGCACCTGGTCGCGGAAATCCTCGGGGCGATAGCCGCGCACGTCATGGTTCTTGTCGCGCGCAATCGCATAGCGGATCCAGTTGCTTCCATAGATCCACTGGGTGGAATTGCGCGCGGCGTCCGGTGGCGCGGCGGGTGCCGCTGTGCCGGAAACCCAACGCACCATGCTGAGGGCGGAGGGGCCGTCGAGGCTGTCCTCGTGCCCATAGAGCCATTGCGGATACGCTGTGAGGCCGTTGGCGATGGGAAAGGGAAACACATAGGGCGAGTGAATGCCGCGCATGAGACGCAACTCGGCATCGGACAGGCAGTGCACGCCGGCGTCGCTGCCACCAGGGCAGCGCAAGCGCTGCAGATCCACGCGGGCCTGGCACCCCATGTAGTTGCTCACGACACCATCGGCCAGCCCGTCGAGCGCGTCGCATGCGTCGGCAGTGGCCTTGGCAATGAGCGCTGTTTTTTCGGCCTGCAGCCAGTCTTCGTGTTGCGGTACCTGGTTGCGCACGAAGGCATGGAACAGGCCGGTCCAGTTGATCACGGGGACGACGCTCACGATGCCGTCGTAGTCGGCAGGAAACCGCTGCGCCATGGTCAGCCCTTCGCGGCCGCCTTCGGAACCGCCGAAGTAATACATGCGCTGCGGTTGGCGTGCGTAGTACGCGCGCATGATGTCCACGGCCACGTCCTTCACCTTCTTGTAGGAAGCGAAGGCGAAGTTCTCGAGCATCTCGTCGTTCAGCGCGAAGGCGCCGGGCTCTCCGGCTGGAAACGCGGAGGCCTGATGGCCGGAGTCCTGACCGAAGGTCGCATAGCCCCGCGCAATGGGGAGGGGATCGTCCGGCGCCGCATCGCGCAGAGGCGTCAACCCGGTGATCAGCACCCCGTTGAAGCCCCCGCCACCGTACTGCAGGGCCTTGCCGTTCCAGGTGGTCGGCAGGTTCAACTGAAAGTTGATGGCCTGGGCCGCGGGGTCACGCGATGCAATGGTGCCGCTGACCTTGCAGAACTGCGGCAGGGCCGGTGCGAACGCCCCGCCATTGACCGCCGCAGCGGAGGCCGGCGTGAGAACAGCCGAAGCGACCGAGGCCTTGCCGCTGGGCAATCCCATTGCGCCGGGTGCGACGACATGGCGCGCGAGGCCGGCGCAGGCGCTTGCGAGCCGGTCGGCGTTCGGGACCGTGCCGCACGCCGACAAAGACAAGGCAAGCAGCGCAAAAGCGGTGCGAGGCAATGTCCGGAAAGCGAAATGATTCATGGTGTCTCCAGGCGCTTTTAGTACATCAGCTGGTCAGGGCTGTGATAGTGCATTGAAATCTCGCCAGAGCCCCATATTCGCCGCACACCTGACTTCAGAACGCGTGGCGCAGCCCGAAGTCGTAGCCCGTCGCGCTGCGCGGCGCCAAACCCGCCACACCTGCACCTGTCGACGCGAAGGCGGGGCCCCCAAGCCCGGCGGCCATGATGGCAGGATTGTTCTGTCCGTTCTTGATCCGGGCACGAGCCACCGTGGCGTAGAGCGCGGTCCGCTTCGACAGGTTGTGGACGTAGCCGAGCGCGAGCTTGTTCACCGAGGCGTCGCGATCCAGTGCCTGCAAAGCCGGTGCGGCGGAACTCTGGTCGTTCTTGAACTTGACGCGAGCGTATGAAGCCTTCAATACGCCGGCACCGACCGGAACGGTCATGCCGATCATGGCGCCGTTGTACTCGTCGTTGTCGGTGAAGGTTCGTCTGCCGGCGCTCAAGGGAGCGGTGGTGGTCTCAGCCTTGTCTTTGACCTGCGACAACTCGCCCATCAGCTTGAGGACACCGAAATCGTAGGACGCGCCCAAGTTGATCGTGCGCAGTTGCTCGGAAAGCCGGGTGCCGGCCACGACCCCGGCCTCGCTGATCACCAAGGTGTCAGCTGCCGTGCTCTTTCCGTAGGCAACCGCCACATCGACCGGGCCGCTTGTATAGCCAAACCGCCCGCCGTAGTAGCGGCCACGCTTGGATGGAGTGTCGGACAGGTAGCTGTACTTCACGGTCTCAGGCAGGGCGTACATGACCTGACCGTAGAAACCGCCCAGATTGCGCGGCAGGAAGTAGCCGATGCTGTTCGATGCCCGAATCGCGTTGTCATTCGCGGCAATGGCGGAGCCCGGGCCGCGCGCCGTGGCAATGTTGCCGCTGATGCTCTTGATGAGATTTTCGCCGACGCCGACTGCGCCCATCGGATCGAACACGCTCTCGTTCCAGTAGCTCGGAACATAGTCACGGCCAAGCCTGAGTTCACCGAATCCGCCCGACAGGCTCACCGTCGAGCGACGGCTGAAGGAGGCCAGAGCGGTTGCGCCGCTGTCCTGGGTGATGCCTGACTCGAGCCAGAACCCTGCCGCCAGTCCGCCGCCCAGGTCTTCGGTGCCGCGGAAGCCGATCCGGCTCGAAGAATTGGCGCCGCTCGACAAGGCAGTCTGCGAGCGCGTCACCTCCGCAAAGGCGAGCGCCGACGCCGACGGGAGTGCCAACGTGTTGTTGTAGAAGGCGCTTTTGACGCTGTAGTGACTGACTGCTGAATCAGCGACGCCGAATAGCGTCAGGGACGACTGCGCCGAAGCAGCGGCCGAAACGGCCAGTGCCGCAAAGGTGATCAAGGACTTGCGCATAGCAGGTGTCTCCAAGGGACGAACAAGGGTTGCCGGCGCCCTGCGACGCTGGCGGTGGTTGCGGCAGCCTGCCGCAAGAAGGTTCGGCAGCGATGGCCGGTCTGGGTAGTTCGGCGGATCAATCCGCCGCGAGCAGGCGAATGTCCTGCGGCGCCAGGGCGCCTTCGGCCACCACGTCCTGCCAGCGATCGAACTCGCGGCGAACGCGTTCCCGCAGTGCAGAGGGGGGACCGGCCTCGACCCGCGCACCTTGGCGTTCGAATCGAGCAACCACTTGCGGATTGGCAAGAACCTCGTTCAGGGCGCGGTTGATCTGTGCGATCACCGCGGGCGAGGTCCGTGCAGGGGCAAAGAGCCCATACCACTGCGAGACATCGACCCCCTCGATGCCCGACTCCGACAACGTAGGTACGGCAGGCAATGCTTCGAGACGCGCCGGGGCCGCGACGGCGAGGGCGCGGAGTCGGCCGTCGAGGATGAAGGGATGCGCGGTGAACAGGCTCGGGAACATGACCTCCGAGCGACCATCGAGTGTGTCCACGATGGCCGGCGCTGCACCCTCATGGGTTCTGCCCTCCATCCTCGTACCCGTGTTGAGTTGAAACAACTCCGCCGCGAAGTGTGGCGGCGTACCGTCACCGGCTGACGCATATCGGACGTTGCCTGGCGCGCTGCGCAGATGCTCGAGGAGGCTGCGAACATCATCGAAGTCGGCCTGCCGATTGGCCACCATCAGCGTCGGCGACGATCCGATCAAGCCGACCGGCTCGAAGTCTTTGACAGGGTGGTAACCCAGCTTCTGGAGTGCCGGGTTCATCGCGTGGGTGCCCACGTAGCCGAACATGAGGGTGTGGCCGTCGGGTTCTGCCCTGGCCACATACTCGCTCGCGATGGCACCATTTGCGCCGGCCCGGTTGTCCACGAGAACTTCCTGGCCGAGCAACGGCTTCAGTTCGGCCGCGATGATCCTGGCCATCGTGTCGTTGCCGCCGCCCGCGCGGGTTGGCACGATGATCGTGATGGGTTTGCGCGGGAACGTGGCCGACTCACGTGCAACGGCCTCGGGCCGCGTAAAGACGTAGTCGGGCAACTGCATCTCGCCCTGCATGATCTTTCTGGCGGTACGCACCAGCGCCGCCGCTTTCACTGTTGCGTCGTTCGCTCGACCCTCAAGCTCGACTTCCACGTCGATCTGCCCTGCCGGGTGCAGGAGAACCAGGTTGTGGCGCCCCGGCTCGCGAGCGGCGGCGCTTGCGACCGTGCCCGGGAGTGCGAAGGCGCTGAGAACGCCAATGGCACCCGTGACCGCATGCGAGGCGTGGCAGCGGCGCGGGGTGAAGTAGCGCGAGGTGATGCTGTCCGGAGAGTCTCCCGCGCTGACCAGCACCGGCTTGGGAATGACGCTGCCTGAGACATCCCCGAGTCCCATCAACAGGCCGGCCTGGAGACGCAACGTTTCGAGCCGCTCCAGCAGCACCGCATTCGAGTCAAGCGCCGCAGGCTTTTCGCTGCCGGTGACGCCAAGGTCATGCGCGCGGACGATCATGAGCGGCATGGCCGCATCGATGCACGTCACCTCGACGCCATCGATCGTGTCGATCCGCCGACCGGTCGGAAAGACCTTGCCCGTCACCGCGCCCCACGCATCCAAAAAGTTCAGAAGAATCGGTGCAGCCGTACCGGCCACGCCATCGATGCGCGCGTCTCCCTCATAGGTGACGCGCTTGCCGGGCGTCCTGACCGTGACGTCGATGCGCGATCGCGTGTTGACGTTGAAGACGCGTACCCGCGTGATTCCGTCCTGCGCCTCGATCAGCCCCTGCTCGATCGCGAAGGGCGCGACGCCCGACAGCATGTTGCCGCAGTTCGGCCGGGTGTCTACGGAACGGTGTCCGACTCCTACCTGCGCGAACAGGTAGTCCAGATCGCAGCCCGGTTCTTTTGAACGGGAAACGATGGCGACCTTGCTGTTGAGGGTGCTGCCGCCACCCAAGCCATCGAGCTGCAGCGGATCGGAGGCACCGATCGCGCCGATCAGTGCCTGATCGCGCTCCTCGTCGCTTTCAGGCAGCCACTCCCGCAGGAAGAAGGGGCCGCGCGAGGTACCCGCACGCATCAGCACGCAGGGAATGGTCCTGCTCATCTCAGTCGGCCGAAAGCTTTGCAGCCTGGACCACCTTCTTCCACTTGACCTGCTCCTGCTGCACAAAGGTGCGCATCTGCTCGGACGTCATGACTTCCACCTCGGCGCCGTGGTCCTCCAGCTTCTTGACGACGCTCTTGTCGGCCAGAGCCGCATTGAGCACCTTGTTGAGTTGCTCGATCACCGGCTTCGGGGTCTTGGCCGGCGCGAAGAAGCCGTACCACTGCGAGACGTCCACGTTGTCGACGCCTTGCTCCTTGAGCGTCGGCACGTCCGGCATCTGCGGAGAACGCTTGGTACCGGCCACGCCGATCGCCTTGAGCTTGCCGGCCTTCACGTAGGGCATCGCAGTGAAAAGGCTTGGGAACATCACCTGTGCCTGACCTCCGATGGTGTCGGTGATCGCAGGCGCCGATCCCTTGTATGGCACGTGAAGCATGCTGGTGCCGGTCGAGAGCTTGAACATCTCGGCAGCGAAATGCGGTGCGGTCCCGTTGCCAGCAGACGCGTAACTTGTCTTGTCGGGCGCGGCCTTGAGCGCGGCGACGAGTTCCTTCGCATTGTTCGCCTTGACGGAAGGGGTCACGACCATCAGCGTTGCGGACGTGCCCACCATGGCCACGGGCTCGAAGTCCTTCACCGGGTCGTAGCGCAGCTTCTGCAGTGCGGGATTCATCGCATGCGTGGCGACATAGCCGAGCATCAGCGTGTAGCCATCTGGCGCAGCGCGCATGACGAACTCGCTGGCAATCGCGCCGTTGGCGCCCGCCTTGTTGTCAACGACGACCGGCTGCTTGAGTGCAGCCGACATCGCCTGGCCGATGACTCGCGCCATCGCGTCGTTGGCGCCCCCGGCGGCGGTCGGCACGACGATGGTGATCGATTTTTCGGGGTAGGCGGCAAGCGCGCTGCTGCACAAGAGCACGGCCGCAGAAGCCAGGGCACACAGGACGGGTGCGTTACGGGTTTGCATCGATGTCTCCGATAGTTGAAATGTGGGGGTCCAGGTCGCTTCCTCGACCGTGGACGTATGGTGTTCGCATCGACGCTTGCTGTGAATTGCATGTTTAGGATCGATTGATGCACACTGTCGATCAGTCAAACATTGCTGGCGGTACGAGACGATGGCCATCAACTTCAACCTCAACGACCTGCAGGCGTTCCGCGCCGTTGCCGAACTGAGCAGCTTTCGCAAGGCGGCTGAAGCGCTGCACGTCTCGCAGCCCGCGTTCAGCAGGCGCATCGAGAAGCTGGAAGAAGCGCTGGGCGTACGGCTCCTGGAGCGGACCACGCGGCGAGTGAGCCTGACGGCGGTCGGACGCGATTTCGACCGGAAGGTGCAGCAACTGCTTGACGATCTGGACCTCACGCTGCTGGGCATCCGCGGCGTGGCGACAACGCGCATGGGCGAGGTGACCATTGCTTGCGTGCCATCGACGGTCTACTACTTCGTGTCGCAGGTGATCTCGCGCTATCACGAGCGCTATCCGAAGGTCCGGGTCAAGGTCTTCGATGCGAGCGCCAACGAGGTGCTGGCCGCGGTGTCGCGCGGCGAGGCGGATTTTGGGCTGAACTTCATTGGGGGCCAGGAACCCGACATCGAGTTCAAGCCGCTGATGGAGGAGCGCTTCGTCGCCGCTTGCCGACGCGACCATCCGCTCGCGGGCAAGCGGAAGGTGAGCTGGACCGAACTGGCGAAGTACGACTACATCTCGGTGAGCAAGGCGTCCGGAAATCGCCTGCTGCTGGACCAGGCGTTGTCGGGTTTGCCAGGGCGCCCGCAAGCGATCTACGAGGCGCAGCACGTCACGACGATGCTGGGGTTGGTCGAAGCCGGGCTCGGAGTCGCGGCAGTTCCCTCGATCGCCATGCCGGGGGCCGATCACCCGCTTTTGGTCAGCGTGCCGTTGGTCGAGCCGGTCGTCAGCCGCAAGGTGGGCCTGATCCGGCGCAAGGGCCGCACCCTCTCTCCGGCCGCCATGCAGTTCTTCGAGTTTTTCTCCGAGATGAAGGGCAAGCGCGTCCAGGCCGGGAGAAAGCGCGCTTCGGCTTGAAGGCTCAGCGGCGCGCCGTCAGTACCCGATCGACCATCACGCCGGCCTGACCAAGGTTGTTGACAGGGTCGCACATCGCGTCGAGTTGGGCGCGCGTGACGTGCTTGCTGATCTCCGGGTGCTCGGACAGGATCTCGATCAGCGGGCGATTCTTGCTGATCGCCTCGCGGCAGAGGTCATACACAAGGTCGTGAGCGTACTCGCGGCCGATGTACGGCCCCAGACCCATCATCACCGCTTCAGACATCACCAGGCCGTTGGTGAGGCCGATGTTGGCGCGCATGCGGGTAGCGTCCACCTCCAGGCCCTTGAGAATGAACTTGGTCTGCTTCAGCGCACCGGACATCAGGCAGAAGATCTCGGGCAAGGACACCCATTCGATCTCCCATGGGCCGGTCGAGCGCTCGTGGTCGGCCACCATCGCATCCATCAGCGCAGCGGCATGCTGGCGCGCCACGGAGATATTGGCATGGATGTACAGGCAGGAGATCGGGTTGCGCTTTTGCGGCATGGTCGACGACGAGCCGCGGCCGGGTGCAAAAGGCTCGAACACCTCGGCCACTTCGGTCTGCATCATCAGCTTGACGTCCATCGCGATCTTGCCGAGCGAGCCGCCCACCAGTCCAAGGAAGGCGCCCACTTCCGCGATGGTGTCGCGCACCGTGTGCCAGGAAATCAGCGGCTGGGCAAGGCCGAGTTCCTTCATCAAGCCGGCCTGCGTTTCCATCGCGCCCTTCTCCAGCGAAGACAGCGTGCCGGACGCGCCGCCGAACTCCCCCATCAGCACCCGTGGCTTGAGCTGCTGCAGGCGCTCGCGGTGACGGTCGATCCCGGCCAGGATGCTTGCCATCTTGTAGCCAAAGGTGATTGGTGTGGCCTGCTGCAGGTTGGAGCGGCCGATCACGGGCGTGTCGCGGTACTTCTTTGCCAGCGTGGCCAGCGCGTCGCCGATCTCGTCCAGGTCTTGCTCGACCAAAGCGAGGCCCTCGCGCATCTGAAGCACCGCGGCCGTATCGGTGATGTCCTGGGTGGTGGCGCCCCAATGGCAATACTCCCCCAGCTTGTCGCGACAGTTGGCGTTGATCTGATTGACGACCGCAATGATCGGGTAGCCGATCTGCTCGGTCTTGGCCTTGAGCTTTGCCCAGTCGATCTGGGAGAGCTCGCAGTTGCGGACGATCTCGTCCGCCGCTTCCTTGGGGATGATGCCGAGCTCGCCCTGCACCTTGGCCAGCGCACGTTCGATGTCGAGGTACTTGGCGGTGCGGTTCTCGTCAGACCACACGTCGCGCATGCGCGCGTCGCTGAACATGTCGCCAAAGATGCGCGAGTCGATGATGGTGGAAGCCATGAGGTTGGATCTTTCTGGGCTGGATGTTGAGGGGAGGGTCAGTTGCGGGCCAGGGCCAGCGTGCGTTGTGCCTGCAGGACCACAGGTCGATCGACCATGCGGCCATCGAGCCGCGCAGCGCCCGGGGAGGCGGCATCGGCTGCCAGAACTCGCTGCGCCCACTCCAGTGCTTCTGCGGAGGGTCTCAGCGCGGTGTGAATGGGCTCCACCTGGCTCGGATGAATGCACAGTTTGGCGCCAAAGCCAAGAGCACGTGCCGAAGCCAGGTCGGCCAAAAGGCGCTTGCGGTCGTCCAGCTGCGGTGTGACCCCGGCGACCGGCGCCGGCAGACCTGCCACGCGCGAGGCAATCGCGATGCGGCTGGCCGCGTAGGTGAGACCCGAAGCGTCGTCTTCAATTTCGATACCCAGGTCCAATGCGAAATCCAGCGTTCCGAACACCAGGCGCGACACGCCCGCGGCCGCAACGATGTCGACTCTGGCCACGCCGCGCGCACTCTCGATCAGCGCGAGGACGCTGGCCCCGGGCAGCGCGGCAAGCGTGGCCGCGACCTGCTGTGCAGACTCGGCCTTGGGCAGCAGAACGCTGCGGGCCCCGACTTTGCGCAGCGCCGCCAGGTCGTCGTCGAACCACGGGGACGCAGCGTCGTTGATGCGAACCACGGTGCGCGACTGATCGTCCGCGGATGCGGTGCGGAGCCAATCTGCGATTGCTTGGCGGGCGAGCGCCTTGTCATCGGTTGCAACTGCGTCTTCAAGGTCGAGGATGACGGCATCCGCGCCGCTTGCCAGCGCCTTGCCGAAGCGTTCCGGCCGCGTGCCAGGAACGAAGAGGTAGGTGCGAGGGATGCTGGAAGCAACGGACATGATGCCCACCTCAGACAGCCTTGGATGCACGCAGCGCATCGATCTCGGCCGCGCCGTAGCCCAGCTCGGCCAGGATCGCGTCGGTGTGCTGGCCGAGCGCGGGCACGGGGTCCATGCGCGGGCCCACGTCCCAGGTGCCGGGCGGCAGCATGGCGGGCAGCGGGCCATTCGGCGAGCCGACTTCGGTCCAGCGCCCGCGTGCCTTCAGTTGCGGGTGGGCCCAGACGTCGTTCATGGTGTTGACTTGGGCATTGGCGATTTGCGCGAGTTCGAGCCGCTCCACCACCTGCGCCCTGGTCAGGGACGAGAAGGCCTCGACGATGATCCCGCGCAGCGCGTCGCGCTCGGCCACCCTCTTGAAATTGGCGGTGAAGCGAGGATCGGCAGTCAGCGCCGGTCGCTGCAGCACCTTCTCGCAGAAACTGGCCCACTCGCGCTCGTTCTGCAGGCCCAGCATCACCATGTTGCCGTCTCCTGTGGGAAACGGGCCATAGGGGTAGATCGTTGCATGGCTGGCGCCTGTTCGCGGAGGGGGTGCCGCACCTTCGAAGGCGTAGTAGAGCGGATAGCTGGTCCATTCGGCCAGCGACTCCAGCATGGAGATGTCGATGCGCTGGCCCTTGCCGGTCTGGCCGCGCTGCAACAGCGCCGCGAGAATGCTGCTGTACGCATACATGCCAGCGGCGATGTCGGCGATGGATGGACCGGCCTTGCAAGGCTCATCGGGCGTACCGGTGACCGAGACGAACCCCGCTTCGCTCTGAATGAGAAGATCGTAGGCCTTCTTGTCACGGTACGGCCCGGGGTTGATCGGGTCGTCGCCATAGCCTGAGATGTCGCACACGATCAACCCCGGCTTTGCGGCAGACAGCTTGTCATACCCCAAGCCAAGGCGCGCGGCGGCACCGGGCGCGAGGTTCTGTACGACGACATCTGCCTTCTCCACGACCAGGCGTTGCAGGATCGTGGCCGCCTCGGGATGCTTGACGTCGAGCGTCAGGCTTTCCTTGGAGCGGTTGGTCCAGACAAAGTGCGACGCCAGGCCGTGCACGCGCTCGTCATAGCCTCTGGCGAAATCGCCTGAACCCGGTCGTTCGATCTTGATGACGCGTGCGCCGAGGTCAGCGAGTTGGCGCGTGGCGAAAGGCGCCGCGATCGCGTGCTCCAGCGTGACGACCGTGAGGCCTTTGAGTGGCTGCATGTGTTGCTCTGTCTGAGTGGGTGGGAGTTGATGGAGATCAGCGCAGGACCGCAGTCGCGTCCATCGTGAGCCAGCCTTCGTGATCGGAGGCCCAGAGCCGGATGGTCTTTCCGTCGGCTTCAGGTTGTCCCTGGAGGTGGAAAGGATGAAGGTCGAAAGTTGGCCGCACCGCCTTGAATCGAAAGCTGGCCACATCGGCTTGCGGCATCTGGCGCCGAAGGAGATCCATCAGCAGCGTTGCAATCAACGGTCCATGCACGATCAGGCCAGGATAGCCCTCGACCTTGGTGACGTACTGCCTGTCATAGTGGATGCGGTGGCCATTGAAGGTAAGCGCCGAATAGCGAAACAGCAGCACGTCATCCGGCACGATGGCGCGCCTCCATTGGGCGTCGGCAGGCGCAGCTTGTGGCGGTGGGGCGACGTCGTTCGGACCCTGCGCCTCGCGGTAGACGATGTCGTGGAACTCGACGAGCGCCGGATCGCTGCTGTCGTTGCAACGCACCTCGTGCCGGACCTTGACGAAGACAAGCGTGCCGGTGCGGCCCTCTTTGACGGTCACGTCCTCGATGGTCGAGGTTCGCGCGACCCGGTCACCGACTCGTATGGGCGAGCGAAACTCGAACTGGCTGCCGGCCCACATGCGGCGAGGCAGCGGCACCGGAGGAAGGAAGCCGCCGCGCTTGGCGTGCCCATCGGCGCCGATGTCCGACTGTTGATGCATCGGCAGAAAATACAACCAGTGCCAAAGGTACGGCAAGGTGGTACCCGTCTCGACGGGCGTTGAAGGGTGGTCCAGCGTGGCGGTCAACGCGATGACAGGCGTCGGGTTGATGGCGTCCTGGACGGTCTCGCTGCGTCCGATCCAGGCGCGAAGTTCTTCAGCTTGAAGAGTCACTCACTTGTCTCCGGTTGCGGCTCCTATATCTGAGGAACCTTGCGAACGAGTCTCGCGCCTTGGCAGGGCAAAGTGAATTGCAAGATTCAGAACGATTGATGCAGGTGGTGCATAAAACGCCGAGCAGATGTTGGCTTGGGGAGAGTTCAAGCTGAAAGGGATCGTTTTTTACGCAACTTGGCTCAGGTGCCCGCTTGCAGCAGGTGGCCGGTGCTCCGAGTTATTCCAGCGGCCGGACGGAAGCCACTTGTTCGAGGACGAAGGCCACGCGCGCCTGCACAGACAACTTTGGAATGACGCGAGTCGCGGAGCGGGCAACTCGCTCCTATGCGCCGACAGTGTCGGCGTATGTCGAGGCTGGAATGCTCGGGGCGAAGGTCCGCGTGTGGCCAGACTGTAGCCGTCACTCTGCCGGCGCAAAGGGGCCTATGGCGGCTGTGCGCTTTCGCTCCGAAGTGCGCATCCGGCGACGGGGACATGGGACAAATTGGTCGTCAGGCAGGCCGAACAGTGGACTCCTTGTCTGGCAGGCTGTGTTTTTGGGGCAGGAGTCCTACGAAACAAGACTGTCAGTATCGTTTCACAGAACTCCCGCACGGACTTCACTCCGACTTCACCTGGGTCACGCACACTGCCTGTCGACAGCGGTTCGGCGCTGGTAGAGGCCAGGGAGAAAAAAAGCCGCTCAGGGAACCGCCTCGATGCCGACCCGCTGTCACTTCTCATGTTCAGGGCTTGCAAGTCCGGCGGCAGAGCGATCTGCCCTCATCCGACCTTGGGTCGAGGACTGACTTCAAGGCTGACGTGCCCGAGTGAATCGGTGGTGCCTAGCGCTCTGGCTGCTGCCTCGCCTTGTACACATCTAAAAGCCGTTGAAGCACGGCGCGTTCGTCATCCGGCATGCCGTTTCCAAGATCGACGACGATGCCGTTGAGCAAGTAGTACTCCGTGTCATCACGAACGGAGCCGCGCGTGACGATGCGCTTATACGACGAGGCATATCGACGACGGACTTCTGACGCCGGCGATTGGTTAGCTGGACTGGTCGATTTGAATCACATGCTCCGGACCAAACTGAACGAGCGTCCCTAGTTCAAGCTCATCGGTGCAATATGGCTGGTTGTCGAGCGCGCCAACGTAGCCTGACGGGCCGGTGGACCGCACGATGACCCACATTCGCTCAACGTCAACTTCGCCGTCATGCTCGATTCGGAAGACGAGTTTCACGATGTCGCCAGGTACCAAGCACGTCCTGGCTTCGAGTGGAGGAAGATAAAACGTCGCGGGTGCAGCCGCATGCATCGCTTCCCCGTTGTCTAGTTCGAAACTGACCATGTGCCGCGGCCGGTGTACGTATGTATGTCCGGCCGCGGCCGCGCCCTACCCTCAGCCCGCCACGGCGGCCAGCGCCGCGTTGAACGTTGCGCTCGGCCGCATCACTGCATCGGTCTTGCGCACGTCCGGCAGGTAGTAGCCGCCGATGTCGGCCGGCTTGCCTTGCACGGCGGCGAGTTCGTCCACGATCTTCTGCTCGTTGGCGGCCAGGGCATCGACGAGCGGCTTGAAGTGGGCGGCCAGTTCCTTGTCTTCGGTCTGCTCGGTCAGGGCCTGGGCCCAGTACAGCGCCAGGTAGAAGTGGCTGCCGCGATTGTCGAGCTGGCCGGTCTTGGGCGACGGGCCCTTGTTGTTGTCCAGCAGCGTGCCGGTGGCGGTGTCGAGTGCCTTGGCCAGCACCTTGGCCTTGGCGTTGTTGGTCTTGATGCCCAGGTCTTCCAGGCTCACGGCCAGCGCGAGGAACTCGCCCAGCGAATCCCAGCGCAGGTGGTTCTCTTCCACCAGCTGCTGCACGTGCTTGGGTGCCGAGCCGCCGGCGCCCGTTTCGTACATGCCGCCGCCAGCCATCAGAGGAACGATGGACAGCATCTTGGCCGAGGTGCCCAGCTCCATGATGGGGAACAGGTCGGTCAGGTAGTCGCGCAGGATGTTGCCGGTGGCGCTGATGGTGTCCAGCCCGCGGACCACGCGCTCCAGCGTGTAGCGCATGGCGCGCACCTGGCTCATGATCTGGATGTCCAGTCCGGCGGTGTCGTGCTCGTGCAGGTACATCTTGACCTTGGTGATGAGCTGCGCCTCATGGGGGCGGTAGGCGTCGAGCCAGAACACCACCGGCATGCCCGAGTTGCGCGCGCGCGTGACGGCGAGCTTGACCCAGTCGCGGATGGCGGCGTCCTTGACCTGGCACATGCGCCAGATGTCGCCCGCTTCCACGTTCTGGCTGAGCAGCACCTCGCCGGTATCGAGATCGGTGATGTTGGCCACGCCGTCCTCGGGGATCTCGAAGGTCTTGTCGTGCGAGCCGTACTCCTCGGCCTGCTGCGCCATCAGGCCGACGTTGGGCACGGTGCCCATGGTCTTGGGGTCGAAGGCGCCGTGCCACTTGCAGAAGTTGATGATCTCCTGGTAGATGCGGGCAAAGGTGCTCTCGGGCATCACGGCCTTCACGTCCTTCAGGCGGCCGTCGGCACCGTACATCTTGCCGCCGTTGCGGATCATCGCGGGCATGGAGGCGTCCACGATCACGTCGTTGGGCGAGTGGAAGTTGGTGATGCCCTTGGCAGAATCCACCATTGCCAGCTCGGGGCGATGCTCGTGGCAGGCGTGCAGGTCGCGCCGGATCTCGTCCTGCGTGCTCTGAGGCAAGGCGGCAATCTTGTTGTACAGGTCGACCATGCCGTTGTTGACATTCACGCCCAGCTCCTCGAACAGCTTGGCGTGCTTCTCGAAGGCCTCGCGGTAGAAGATCTTGACGCAGTGGCCGAACACGATGGGGTGCGACACCTTCATCATGGTGGCCTTGACGTGCAGCGAGAACATCACGCCCGTGTTGTGCGCGTCCTGGATCTGCTGCTCGTAGAAATCGAGCAGGGCCTTCTTGCTCATGAACATGGAGTCGATCACCTCACGGTCGAGCAGCGAAACCTTCGACTTGAGCACGATGGCCTTGCCGCTCTTGGTGAGCAGTTCCATCTTCACGTCGCGCGCCTTGTGCAGCGTCATCGACTTCTCGCCGTGATAGAAGTCGCCGTGGTGCATGTGCGAGACGTGCGAGCGCGACGCCTGGCTCCAATCGGCCATGCTGTGCGGGTTCTTGCGCGCGAATTCCTTCACTGCCTTGGGCGCGCGGCGATCGGAGTTGCCCTCCCGCAGGACCGGGTTCACCGCGCTGCCGATGCACTTGTTGTAGCGCGCGCGGATATTCTTGTCTTCGTCCGTCTTCGGGCTCTCGGGGTAGTCGGGAATCTTGTAGCCCTTGTCCTGCAGTTCACTGATGGCGGCCTTCAGCTGGGACACCGAGGCACTGATATTGGGCAGCTTGATGATGTTGGCTTCGGGCCGAAGCGTCAGCTTGCCCAGCCCTGCCAGGTTGTCGGGCATCCGCTGCGTTTCGACCAACGCCTCAGGGAACTGACCCAGGATGCGGGCGGCCACCGAGATGTCGCTGGTGGCGACGTCAATGCCCGCCGGCGCGGCGAAAGCCTGGATGATGGGCAGCAGCGAGGCCGTGGCCAAGCGCGGCGCCTCGTCGGTGAGGGTGTAGATGATCTGGGAGTTTTGGGCGGTCATGGTAGCTTTCGGGGCAGGCTGAACAATAACAACAACGCAATGTCACGAGACGGACGCGTGGCGAACGGGCGCAAACTTTAACAAGTTGAGGCGGGGCGCGCATGGCATTGTCGGGGCTTGGGCCCGTGGCTCGCGGCCAGATGCGCCTGGCGCTCAGGAACTTGTGGTATCGATTCTCCCCTTTCGACGCAGGCTCGCTTCTGGCCGGAAGCGGCGCTTTCCCTCATGAATGGTTGTCCGGGAAGCGGTGATACATGAAGAACTGATCGTCTTGCTTCCAGCCTCTTTCCTCGTAGAGACTCTGGGCCGAAATGTTGCCACGCGCGACATTCAGTGTCACGCGAGCAGATCCAAGCGACCAGGCGTAGGACTCGACGGCCGAGAGCAGCTTGGAAGCCAGGCCTTTGCGACGCCCCGACTCCTGGACGAAGAGGTCATTCACGACAAAGACCCGAGAGAGCGAGACGGAAGAAAAACTCGGGTAGAGCTGGGCAAATCCCACGGCCGTTGCACCGTCATGGCAGATGAAAAGCACCGACTCTCCGTGATCGAATCTTTCACGCAGAAACGAACGTGCGGCGACCACATCGCTTGCCTGTCCCTGAAACCGCCGGTACTGGTCAAAGAGCGTCGCGAGTTCCTCGAGATCGGCCAGAACGGCTTGGCGGACGGAAGCTGAGTTCATGTCGTATTGGAGCGTGTGTTGGGAACTGGGCGGCGATAGGGCAACATCATTGCGGTCGCCCGCGTTGCGTCCAGTGCAGCGATACGCGGGTGCCTTCGCCGCGGCGGCTGTCAATGCGCAGGCGGGCGCCAATCGCGTCGGCCTGCTCCCGCAGCCCCACGAGTCCGTAGTGCCCCGCTGTGTCTGCACTCGGCTCGAAGCCGATGCCGTCGTCGCCGATCTCCAATTCCACGTCGTCGTTCGCAATGCGTTGCAGGCGGATCACGAGTCGCCGCGCGCCCGCGTGATGTTCGACGTTGCGCAGCACTTCCTCGCACATGTGGAACACGGTCTCCGCCGGCTCGGCCGCCAGGGCAGCCAAAGCGGGTTCGATCTGGCAGTCGAGCTCGATGCCGGAGCGCTCGCTCAGGTTCTTGGCCAACTCGGCCAGTGCCGCACCCAGTCCGATGTCGCGCACCGGGTTGCTGCGCAGTTGGTCGATCGCGCGGCGTGCCTCGTCCAGCCCGTCGCGCGCCGCGCGCTCGGCCCGGACCAGCTCGTCCGGCAGCGCATCGGGCCGGCTGGATGCCAGACGTTTGAGCACACGGATCTCGGTGAGCATCGCCATCATGGAATGCGCCAGCGTGTCGTGCAGCCCGCGCGCCAGGCGCAGGCGCTCGCGCACCACCGCCGCATCGCGTGACTCCTGCGCCAGCCGGTTGATCTCCTCGGTGCGCTGCCGCACGCGTTCGTCCAGCTCGGCATTGAGCCGGCGCAACTCGTCGCGTTCGCGCTGCAGCGTGTCCAGCAATCGGTCGAGCGCGCTGCCCAGCCGCGCGGCTTCGTCGGCGCCTTGCGGCACTTCGATGCGCGTCGCGCTCCCGGCCAGCACCGCGTCCGCCGAATGGGCGATCACGCTCACGCGCCGCGTGAGGCGGTGCGCCACGATGATGCCGGCGACGGCGGTGGCGAAGCCCAGAAGGCTCAGCACGATCGAGATGCGCCATTCGATGGCCGTCGCGAAGGCCGCGACCGATTCGACCGGCTGGATCACCACGGCCTGCCAGCCGAGCCGGCGCAGCGTGCCGTCGCGGGCATTGGGTGGGGACGCAATCAGGTAGGGCCGGTTGTCCATGAGCCGCCTTGTCCGGATGCGCGTAGGCAGGTCGGATCCATCGTTGCCCAAGCCGGCGACGACGGGGTCGAATGGCGTGATGGGATCGCCGACATCCTGCCAGCGCTTCTCCAGAAGGGCACTCGGCCCGTGGCGCACGATGCCGTCGCGGTCGATCAGCAGCCATTCGCCCGGCGAGGCGCGGATCTCGGTCACCATCTTCTGTACCCAGCTCCAGCTCAGGTTGGCGGCCACCACACCGATGATCGCCCCGTCGGCATTGCGCACCGGCGCGGTGAGCTTCAGGAAGCGTTCGCGCGGCGAGCGGCCTTCCTCGATCCATGCGGCGTCCAGGCCTTGCGAGATCCACGCGTGTTGGTTGACGTTCTGGCCGACCACCTGCTCGTCGGTCGCTGCGACGATGAAGCCATCGGCATCGGTCACCGCCAGCCAGATCAGGTCTGGAACGCCGCGGCGCACCGCTTCGAGCGATCGCTTCAGGCGTTCGCCTTCGCTGTGCTGCACGTCCTCCGACAGCATGGCCGCCACCACGCTGACCGCCTGCAGGCGCAGCAGCAGTGCGGTGTCGAGTTCGGCATTGACGTGCTCGGCCGCGGCTTCCAGGCGCTGGCCGTGCTGCTCGAGCAGCGTCGCACGTACGAAGCTGCGCAGCCACAGGTTTGCCACGAGCGCCAGGCACAAGGTGAGCGCAATCAGCAGCCAGCCAATCGCGGCGGCCATGGAGCGCCGTGGATCGATGCGACGTGCGAGGTTCATTGGCAGCGCATTCTCGCAAACGGCAGCCATGACTTTCGGCATGGGTACTTCCCCTGAGCCCTCGGGGTTTGTCTCGATCCGCCGCGTGACTTCCGGCAGGCGCGCCGGCGGCGGTTTGCGGCAACAGTTGCACCCATCGCGATCCGTGCCTGCAGCGCGACTGATTCCCACCCCTCAACGTGCCGCGACGCGATCGGCGCGACAACGAATGGAGACGAAACGAATGAACAAAACCACTTCCCTGACACCGACTGCATCCGGCGCGCCGCCGCGCTTGTTCGACAACCGTTGGCTGCAACTGGCTGTCGGCATCGTCTGCATGATCGCCACCGCCAATATCCAGTACGCATGGACCTTGTTCGTGCCGGAAATCCAGGGCAAGTTCGGCTGGGAGCGCGCGTCGATCCAGATCGCCTTCACCATCTTCGTGCTGGTGCAGACCTGGCTCGCGCCTATCGAGGGCTATTTCATCGACAAGTTCGGACCGCGCCTGATCGTGGCCTTTGGTGCGCTGTTCATCGGCGCGGCCTGGGTCATCAACTCGCAGGCCACGACGCTGATGGGCTTCTACCTCGGCGCGGCCGTCGGCGGCATTGGCGTGGGCTCGATCTACGCCACCTGCATCAACAACGCGCTCAAGTGGTTCCCCGACCGCCGCGGCTTGGCGGTGGGCCTGACGGCGGGCGGCTACGGCGCCGGCTCGGCCGCCACCATCCTGCCGATCGCCGCGATGATCGAATCGTCCGGCTTCCAGGAGGCTTTCCTGTTCTTCGGTTTGCTGCAGGGCTCGCTGGCCTTTGCCGCTGCCTGGTTCCTGCGCCAGCCCAAGGGCAACGAGGTGCGCGGCTCGGCCAAGGTCGCGCAGAGCCGGCGCGACTACACGCTGGGCGAAGCGCTTCGCACGCCCCTGTTCTGGCTGATGATCCTGATGTTCTCCTGCGTGGTTACCGGCGGCATGATGGCCGTGGCCCAACTGGGCGTGATCGCACAGGACCTGGGCGTGAAGAACTTCAAGGTCGACCTGTACTTCGTCACCATGGCCGCACTGCCGCTCGCGCTGATGCTCGACCGCGTCATGAACGGCATCTCGCGTCCGCTGTTCGGCTGGATCTCCGACCACATCGGCCGCGAGAAGACGATGGTGATCGCCTTCACGCTGGAAGGCATCGGCATCATCGCGCTGGGCTACTTCGGCCACAACCCGTGGGCCTTCCTCATCCTGTCGGGCGTGGTCTTCCTGGCCTGGGGCGAGGTGTATTCGCTGTTCTCGGCACTCGCGGGCGATGCCTTCGGCACCAAGCACATCGGCAAGATCTACGGCGTGCTGTACTGCGCCAAGGGCATTGGCGCGCTGTTCGTGCCGCTCGGCAACCTGATGATGGAGGCCACCGGCACCTGGTCGACCGTGCTCTACACGGTGGCGGCCCTCGACCTGTTCGCAGCCTTCCTGGCCATCGTCGCGCTGCGGCCCATGCTGGCAAGGCACACGGCCAGCAATGCGTCGTATGCGTCTTCGCCGGCGCCTGACCTCGCGATGCCGGGCGGCCTGTCGCCCGCGGGCCGCACGGCCTGACCTGAGTCCACTGCCATTCCCACGCGCACCCGTGGAGCCGGCTTTGCCGGTCTCTCGGGTGCGTTTCGCATTCAGGAGGGGGCGCCGCAGCCCTTGGGGGTGGTTACTTCTTCAATACCAGCACAGCCAGTTCGGTGCGGGTGTTCGCGTGAAGCTTTTGCATGATCCGACTGACGTGGTTCTTTGCCGTTCCCTCGGCCAGGTTGAGCGCCGTGGCGATCTGGCGATTGCCGTAGCCCTTGGCGATCAGCTCGAGCACGGCGGCCTCGCGTTCGGTCAGCGGTTTGGTCGCATCGGGCTGCAATGGCTCGCCTGGCGCGGCGGCCTGCGGCGCGGCGCGGACCTCCGGCACCGGCGCAGGTAGCGGCTCCTGCGCGACGCGATCGGCCAGCAGCCGGAACTGGTCCATCACCTTGCGTGCGATCTGCGGCGTCAGCCGTGACTCGCCGCGATGCACCGCCCGGACGGTGTCCAGCACCTCTTCTTCCGAAGCGTCCTTGAGCAGGTAGGCCTGCGCGCCGGCACGCACCGCGTCGAAGACCAGATCGTCGCGATTGAAGGTGGTCAGCACCATCACGCGCGTGTGCGGCAAGGCGGCCGATATCTCGCGCGTCGCGAGCACACCGCCCTTGCGCGGCATGTGCAGATCCATCAGCACCACGTCGGGCAGCAGGCGGCGGGCCAACTCCACGGCTTCCACGCCATCGGCCGCCTGGCCGACGACCTCGATGTCCGGCGCGGCGTCCAGCAGCATGGCCATGCCGCGGCGGATCAGCGCCTGGTCGTCGGCGATCAGCACGCGGATCCGCGGTGCGGCATGCGGGACGGGGAACGACGGTTCGGCGATGGTGCTCATGGCAAGGTCGATTGTGCCCCGAGGCGGCTCGAACGCAGCGACTTCGGCTTGGTCAAGATCGGACATCCGCGCACCAGGCTGCGAGTTCCTCAAGCAGCCCGTTCCACCCGCGCCGGCCCGACCAAGTAGTTGCCCGGCGTCACGCCAAAGCAGCGGCGAAACCATCGGGAGAAATGGGCCTGGTCCACGAAGCCGCAATGCGTCGCCACCTCGGCGGGCGAGTTGCCCTCACGCAGCATCGCCTTGGCGCGGCCGATGCGCGCGAGCCGCGCATAGTGGGCCGGTGTCATGCCGACGGCCGAGCGGAACAGGCGGTGGAAGTGTTCGCGCGACACGCCCAATCGCTGGGCGAGCGAAGCGGGGGCCATGCGGCACGCGTCCTCCGTCGTCAGGGCCTGGCAGACGGCTTCGACGCGGACGTCGCCCGGCAGGCGCTCGAGCGGCACGCGCTCTTTCCCGGTCTGCGAGCGGAGGATCTGTTCGAGAAGACTGGCGACTTCCGCCCCGTCTTTCGATTGCGCCGCCGCAGCCAATGCGCGGGCTGCGCGTTCGTTCTTCCAGACCCGCTCACGCAGCACGCCGCGCTCGGCAGGTGGCCACGCGAGGCGCGCACCGACCCAGTCATGCGGCACATACAGCATCACCATCCGGAACCCCTGCGCGCTGACGCCCGCCGTGTGCAGCATGAACGGCGCCATCAGCACGAGGTCGCCGGCTTCGGCCATGTGCCGTTCACCGGCGCACGTGAATTCGCATCGCCCTTCGAGAACGGCGCCGACGCTCCACTCGGCATGCCAGTGCAATTCGAAACGGGCCTTGGGATCGGACGCGAACATCGCCTCGATCTGCGCGCCATCTTCCATTGGCAGACCGATCACGTGCGAGGTGGTGGAGAAGTTCATTCTGCGAAGGGTAGCGCCGTCGGCGCCCTCACGCGACCAGCGCACCGCGGACCGTGATGCCCATCCAGCCCGCGCTGGCCTGCGTCGCTTCCACCCGTCCGAGCAGCGAGAGTTCTTCCACCGGGTGCTCGTGAAACCGCAGCGTCGCCCTGCCCTGCGTCCAGCCCGATTCGACGCGGTCCACGATGTCGGCGCGCAGATAGCGCGCAGCCGCGGGAATGCCGGGCTGCGTGAGGTCGGGCCAACCCACCGCACCGATCGTCGGCGCGGAGAGAAAGCCCAGGCGCCCGGTTTCCTTGTCGGTCAGGGTGACCGTGGCATCGACCAGCCGGCGCTCCTTCACGCTGAGGCTCGCGCCGAGCCGGCTGCCCTTGGACAATGGCGCGGCCGCCGGGTGCGCCAGCGGCAGGCTGCGGGTCAGCCAGGTCTGCCCGATCTTCTTGGGCCAGCCCTGCAGCCAGCCGCGCAGCAATGAAATGTCCTGGTCGACGTAGATCAGGGGACAGTAGAAGCGCGCATCAGCGCCCTGCCCTGACGCGATCTCGAGCACCACGATGGTCTCGCGGTACTGCGCATAGACGGGGTCGAGCAGTTCCTGCCCGTCGTTGCCGCAGGATTGCCAATCCGCGAAATGAACGCAGCCCTTGCCGGTGGCCACGCCGAGTTCCGGCGGCACCATCGCCGCGCCCAGCCCGGCGTCGAAGGCGAATTCCACGTTGACGAGCCAGCCGGCGTAATGCCAGGGCGGCGCCTGAACAAGGGCGCTGCGGCCAGAAGAAGTGAAAGGCGGTGTGAAAGAAGACGGCGGCATCGGTTTTCTGCGAGTTGGAGAAGACAACGCCGCACGATAGGGCTGCGAACTCCGACCGTCTTGTACGCCAGTGATCTGCATCCGCAACGAGCGGCAGATGACCTGCGCCAGCCATCATTTTAGAAAGTGATCGCAAACTTACGAGAAAGATGCCTAAATGCCGACGACGCCACGCTGCAGTGCGAAATCCAGCAGCACCCGGTCGGTCGGCTCCTCCGGCCAGGTGTCCTGCGCGAGCCAGCGGTAGAAGGTGGTGGCGGCCACGCGGCTTGCCGGACCGTCCCGCCGCCAGGCGCGCGCGATGGGGGCGGCCATCTGTTCGAGCCGCTCGGCCTCGAAGCGAGTGCATACCTCGCCCTGCATCGGCTGGGGCATCTCGGCGAACACGGCGCGCGCCTGCCCCATGCGGTCGTTCTCCCAGAGCTCTCGGATGCGCCGCAGCCGATCGGCCTCCGACAGCGCAGCCACAGGCGGCGCAAGCACGGGCTGCTGCCCGTTGCCGCCGGACGCAGGCTCCATGGCGGTGACGCCGGCATAGCCCTTCTTCAGCGCGTCCTTGAAATAGGCCGCCGGCGACTTGAGCTCCGGCATGGCCGTGTTGCGCAGCCGCTGGTCCACGTGGTCCAGCGTGGCGCGGATCTGCCCTTCATCGGTCGTGGCGTAGAGGTCTTGGGCCTCGTCCTGCTTGAGGCCCAGCGCGATCAGGCGCCCGACCAGCTCTAGGTCGAAGACGTTCCGGTTCGATGCACTGATGTCCCCCAGGCGCTGCTGGATCTTGGGAACGACCCTGAACTGGATCTCCTCGATCTTGCGGCCGCGCTTGTGCTCGATCAGCTCGAGTCCGAAGTCTTCGCACAGCGCGTCGATCTCGGCCAGCGCCTTGCTGATGACGTCGCGCTTGAGAAAGCGGTAGTCGACTTCCTTGATGTCGCTGCGGCCCGTCAGCACCGCGGCCCACCAGACGACGTCCTCGCGCATCGACAGGCGCCCGGGCGAGGTGAGATAGCGCGCGCCGATCTCGTACAGCACGGCGGCGGAATAGCTGCGCATCTGGCTGCTCATCTCGAGCAGCACGCGCGTGTACTGGTGCGGCTTGACCAGCCGCTCCTTGATCTCGTCCGGATAGCGCCAGGTCACCATGCAGGGCCGTCCCCTGCCCTGTTCCTCGATGGTGACGGTGCCGAGCAGCTGCGACGACACCCACCGCTTGAGGGAGCTGCTGCTGGTCGACCACTCGATGGTCGTGGCCTGCATGTCGCGCAGGTGCGATTTCAGCAGCTCGGTGTTGTTCGAATTGAAGCGGGCGTCGCCGATCAGTTCGCTGAGCGTCAGCTTGTAGACCGGCTCGTCCACGCCCTGGCGCTGCGAGTGGTAGAGCAGCGCGTTGTAGATGCGCCGCGAAAGCAAGGTGAGCCGCCCGCGCTTGGGGCGGATGGCGATGGCCTCGTTGGCCTTGGCCACGCTCTGCTCTTCGGCCGTGGGCGATTGCCGGGGCGGAGACCGTGACTGTGAATTTTCTTCCTCGACCATGGTCTGCTGCGGCAATAAAGTGGTTTCACATCATGCCTTTGCATTGTGATTCAGTCAATTCACATTAGGCGCGTAACGGTGCCTTGGTATGTTTGCAGATAAACACTTGGGATATTGAAGAGTTGAGGATGCGTTTTCCTGTGGTGTGACAGGTACTTACGTCCGCGGCTGTGAGATCGGTTGGGATTGAATGTGAGATTGGTTGGGGTTTGAAGTGAGCCTCGTTGGGAGACTGGCGCGACTTTTGTGAGTTCGGATGGGTTCCAATGTGAGTGGATATGGGTTGCCGCCCTGTCCACAGCCCGCAATGATGCGCAAAGCGCGCGATGAACCCGGCTTATCGGGTTCTGCAGGCACCCCAGCCCGGTTTGTGGCGGCATCCGAACCGCGCTCGCTGCCTTTAGGGGCCTTGATCCCCAACCGTCCTCACAATACTTGGCGGTGCGGAGACGGGCTTGTCGATAGAACTTGTCCATTCGACAGATTCTCATAGAATTGCCAGATTCTGTCGAATAAGGCCATACAAAATGTCAGTTCCCGTGCCGCCGGTCAGTGGAAACCTGGTTTCCACCGAGCATCAGGTTCCCCCCCGCCAAACCATCAACATGCAGAAGATCGCGGCGCTTGCCACGCGCGCCGGATCGATGGTGGAGCAGATCCGCGGCATGCTGCTGGCGCCCGAGGCCCGCAAGATCCCGCCGACCTACTCCACCGCCCAGCTGGCCGCGCTCTGCGGTGTCGACAAGGCCCATGTCGCCTACCGCATCACCAAGGAGGATCTCCCGGCCGGCCGGCTGACGCCTTCGGGCGGCAAGCGAACCTTCGAGCTCGATGAACTGCGCCGCTGGACCAAGACCTACCGCGCAGAAAAGATGCGGCCGGCGGGCCGCAAGGCCATCACCATCGCTGTCGGCAACTTCAAGGGCGGCGTGGCCAAGACCACCACCGCCATGGTGTTGGCGCAGGGGCTCAGCCTCCGCGGTCACCGCGTGCTGGCCATCGACACCGATCCGCAGGGTTCGCTGACCACGCTGCACGGCCTGTTGCCCGAGGCCGAGGTGACCGAGGACATGACCATCGGGCCGCTGTGCGACGGCAGCGAGAACGACATTCGCTACGCGATCCGTTCTACCTACTGGGATGGCATCGACCTGGTCGCGGCCGCGCCCTTTCTCTTCTCCGCCGAGTTCGCCCTCCCCGCCCGCCAGATGCAACAACCTGGCGCCAAGTTCTGGGACGTGCTGAATGAGGGCCTGGAGTCGGTGCGGGACCTGTACGACGTGATCGTGATCGACACGCCCCCTTCCCTGTCGTACGTCACCATCAACGCGCTGTGGGCCGCGAACGGAATCGTCGTGCCGGTGCCGCCATCGGGTCTCGACTTTGCGTCGTCCGCCCAGTTCTGGTCGCTGCTCGCCGATCTGGGCGGCAACCTCGACGGCCAGAGCAAGGACCGCGAGGGCAAGGCCTTCGACTTTCTCCATGTGCTGCTGAGCCGCGTGGACGCAGCCGATCCAGCCATGCCGGCCGTGCGGCAGTGGATCCAGGCGACCTACGGCGAGTACACGCTGCCGGTCGAGATCCCGAAGACGAGCGTGACCAGCAACAAGGCCGCCGAGTTCGCCACGGTCTACGACGTGCAGAAATACGAGGGTGCCGCCAAGACCTACAAGCGGGCGGTCGACGCCTACGATTCGTTCGTCGAACTGGTCGAACAGTCGGTGATCGGCGCGTGGACAGCGCAAGGGAGGGCTCTGCAATGACCGTGGTGCCAATGCACGCCACTCCGTATTCCGGTGGAAACCTGGTTTCCACGTCCCCGTTCCTTCTGTATGTTCCGGCAAGGCTGGAGATCGTCCAAACTGTGGAAACCTGGTTTCCACAGCAGTTCGCGCCGCACTCCGAATTCGGGGTGGCAATGCCGCAAGGTCCGCGGAAGGGCGCTTGCCGCGGCCGCTGGAAATCCCGTTTCCCGACGTTGAGCGCTGCGCATGCCGCGCCAAGGAGTGTCCATCATGGCTAGCACCCGCAAGCGGCTGGAGGCATTGACCGCCGGCCTGATGCTTCCCCAAGCCGCCACGGAGCCGGTCGCCGCACTCGCCGCGGAGGCGTCGCCCGTGGTGCCGCCGTCGGCATCCAACGCCGTGGAAACCAGGTTTCCACCAGCCGTCGGCGGAAGCCTCGCACCCCGGACGGGTCCGGGCCAGATGATGGCTTTCCGCGGCCAGATCCAGCAGGTCGAGGGCGAGATGGCGGCGCTGCGCGAAAAGCTCAGCCAGTACGAAGGCTCGCTGCCGACACGGAAGATGGACCCCAAGACGATCCGTCCGAGCCGCTGGGCCAACCGGCACGACGCCTCGTTTTCGAGCAGCGCGTTCGCCGGCCTCAAGGCGGACATCGAACACGCGGGCGGCAATGTCCAGCCGATCCTGGTGCGGCCGATCAAGGAAGAGCCCGGCCAGTTCGAAATCGTCTTCGGCCATCGCCGGCACCGCGCCGCGCTGGAACTCGGCATCCCGGTGCTGGCGTCCATCTGGGTCGACGAACTGGGCGACGCGGCGCTCTTTGCCGCGATGGATCGGGAGAACCGCGAACGCGCGGATCTGTCCAACTATGAGCAGGGCCTGATGTACCAGCGCGCGCTCGAGGAGCAACTGTTCCCGACCCAGCGCCAGCTCGCCGAGGCACTGGGCGTGAGCCACACCTGGGTGCGCAAGGCATTGATGGTCGCGCAGCTGCCGCAGGCGGTCGTCGAGTGCTTCCGCAGCCCGCTCGAGATCAGCTTCCGCCATGCCGAGCAGATCAATGCCGCCATGGAAAAGGATCGGCGCGGTGTCCTGAAGCGTGTGGAGAGGCTGCGGGGCCACAGCCTTGCGCCCGCGATGGTGGTCGCGCGGCTGCTCGATGCGAAACCGGGATTCGAACGTTCGGAAAAGCTCGACGTCGTTTCGGGCGGCCAGAAGCTCGGGACGCTGGTTCGCGCCAAGAGCGGCGAGATCACCATCACCCTCAGCCCTGAAGCCGCGACCGACGCCAGCCCGGAGGCGCTCGAGGCCGGTATTGCAGAGGCCCTGCGCAAGGCACGCACCTTGTGAGCGGAGCCGCCCAGGGGAGGGCGGCGCGGTGAATGTGAGAACGGTTGGGATTCTTTGCGCCTGGCCGACTCGGCAGATTTCGCCGCGCCGTTTGCCGTGCACGCAAGCCCTGGGGGCAATCCGCACTGAAAAAGAAGAAGGGCAGGGAAGGGCAGGGCGCCGTCCTCAAGCTGCACGAGACCCCACGCCGTTCTCCAGTCCTGCTTCAAGCGCTTGCGATGCCTTGGTCGCTGCCAGGCCCATCGTTTCCGAGCAACTGGCATGCAGCATATTGGCCCCTTCACGATCAGGCCGTGAACCTGCCCCCAGGGCCACACGGATTGCCGCTCTTCTTCTCGTCGCCGATGACGGCATTCCGGCGCCGCCGAGGCATGCGCTCGGCATCGTCCTGCCGCGCCTCGCGGATCCCGAAGACGATGCGTAAACTTGGCGCTCCCCGCCGCCACGGCCCCTTCGGGACCAACGGACCGGCGCGAATCAACGCGCTGGACATCCGCTGCTGACCAGATAAAATCGTTATTAATCAATGACTTAGGCGCGACACCTTAAGGAAGTGCGTTCTTGCAACACAAAATGTGTATTGATGATTACTTCAGTTATCATCAAGCAATTCATGACACAGACCATCGCTCCAGTGCCAGGCAAGCAGCAGCCCAAAGCCATATTCCGCCGCGCATCGACGAGCCGGCCGATCCTCGCCTAGGATCGGAAGACATGGCTTCCGTCCCCACACCTTCCCAGCTGTCCCATATTGACGACGACGAACTCGCTCGGCTTGCAGTGAGCTGGCGCGCGCTTGCGGGACGCGGCGACCGCGAAGCGTTCGGGATCGCGCATGCGCTCGAGGTCGAGCAGCGCCGGCGCACGCGCGAGAGCCAGCTGCAGCAGCTGCCGCCGGAGGAGCCCCCAGAGCCGCGGCCGTGGTGGAAGTTCTGGCAATCGACCGGCGACCGGAACCCGACATCGGCTTCATGAAGACCGGCACCGCGCGCAAGCTGCACCGGGGGCACTTTGCATTCATGCGGGCGCTGGCCCAGGGCCTGGACGAAAGGGCCAGCTGGGATCGCTACCTGCGGCTCGAAGGCGAACACACCGACCTGCGCACGGTGCGCCGCACCATCGCCTGGATCCGTGACGAGTTCGCGGCGGCGGCGCGGCGCGAAAGCAGGCCCGGCACCGCCCGCCTGATCCTGCTCGATCCGGATCGCTTCCCGGCGGCGCCGGCACTGCCGAGCCTTGCCGAGTTTGCCGCGGCGCAGGGCCTCGAAGACTTCTCCGAAACCGAACAGATCGAGGCCTACGAAGCAGCGTATCCCGCCACCGGCGGCGGGGGAGGGCAGGGCGCTCGCCCCTCGCGTCGCGCCCAGGTGATCGAGCGCCAGCTCGAAGCACTGCGCTGGCTCGAGAACCTGGTCGCGCAGGATCCGCGGCCGGGCGACAGCGTATTGGCCTGGCTCAATCCTTCGGTGGCCGCGCGCCTCGAGCGTGCCGGTGTGCCAACGCTTTCCGCGCTGGTCGACCGCGTCAACGGCATCGGCGCGCGCTGGTGGGCCCACGTGCCCGGCGTGGGTGAACTCAAGGCGGCGCGGATCCTCGACTGGCTGTGCGCCAACCAGCAGGCGCTCGGGTTGCGCATCGGTTCCCACGCCTTGAAGCCCAGGGCGCAGCTCGCGCCGCTGGCGCTGGCCGCGGTGGTACCGACCGGAACCGCGCTCGTTCCTTACGAAAAGTTCGTCCTGCCCGCCGAACTCGACGGCCGCGCAGGCAGCAACCGCGCGCCGCGCGAACGCTGTCTGCTGATGGCCGCGAATGATCACGAGGCGATCGGCGCGTGGCTCAGTGCCAAGCGCCCGGGCGATGCGACCGGCGAGCTGTCGGCCACCCAGCGCTCCTACCGCAAGGAGGCCGAACGCCTGCTGCTCTGGGCCGTGCTGGAGCGGCGCAAGGCGCTGTCGTCGCTCACCGTGGAGGACGCCATCGACTACCGCGACTTCCTGCTCGATCCGCCCGACCGCTGGTGCGGTGCGCGCCACCACCAGCGCTGGTCGCCGCTGTGGCGGCCGATGGAAGGACCGCTCGCGCAGTCGGCGCTGCGCCAGGCCATTGCGATCCTGCGAAGCCTCTACGCCTTCCTCGTGAACCAGAACTACCTGGTCGGCAATCCGTTCGCAACCCTCGCGCCGCCATCGAGCCTGCAGCAGCCGCTCGATTCGCGCCGCGCGCTGAGCTTTGCGCAATGGGACCACGTCGACGCGCTGCTCCAGGCGCACGCCGACACCGAAGCCCGGCGCCGGCTGCGCCGCGGTATGCGCTGGCTCTATGCGACCGGGCTGCGTCTGGCCGAAATCACAGGCGCGAAATGCGAGGACCTCGAACAGGTCGAGGACCGCATCGCCCACGGCGTGGCCGAGACCGGCTGGCAACTGGCCGTGGCCGGCAAGGGCGGGCGCGGGCGGCAGGTGCCCGTGCCGGCCGCGCTCGTGGCCGAGCTCGAGGACGAACTCGCGCGGCATGGCTTCGAGCGGCAGGTCGGCGCCGTGAGCAACCGCGGCATTCATGTGCTCGCTCGCTTCGACACCGAATCGCGGCGTCCGGTGGCCTGGTCGGCCTCGGGCCTGTACCAGGCGATCAAGGCCTTTGTCGCGCAGGCCTCCGCGGGCCTGCAGGGCGCCGAAGCGCAGCAATTGAAGAAAGCGAGCACTCACTGGCTGCGGCACTCGCATGGCGCCCATGCCCTGCGGGGCCGAAACGGCCAGGTGCCCGTGCCGATCCAGGTGGTGCAGAACAACCTCGGGCATGCCTCCGTGGGAACGACGGCCATCTACCTCACCACCGATCGCGCGCCCTCCCTGGCACCAGTGCGCGCCGCTGGCTAAAGGCAGGCCCGCGGCTGAGTGCACGTCGCATCGCACGCACCGGTGGTCCGCCGAGCCATACCGAAACTCGCTACCTGCTAGCGCGTTTGCATGCTCGCTAGCCGCCCCCGATCCGCGCAAGATCACGGCATGCACACAGTGGTCTTCTGCACTCCGATGCGCGGCACCCGGCCGCGCGGCCCGCTCTTCTTCAACCAACTGGCGGAGCGCCATGCCGGCTAGCACCATGGACAAGGACTGGCTCTGTTTCCATCCCGCTCCGTCGAAGCCGCGCTTCACGCCGCCGGCGGGTGCTGTGGACGCGCACTGCCACGTATTCGGCCCCGCCGCGCAGTTCCCGTTTGCGCCCGAGCGCAAGTACACGCCCTGCGACGCTTCGAAGGACCAGCTCTTTGCGCTGCGCGATCTGCTGGGTTTCGAACGGAACGTGATCGTGCAGGCGACCTGCCATGGCAACGACAACCGCGCGCTGCTCGACGCACTGGCGCACTCCAACGGGCGCGCACGTGGCGTGGCCTCGGTGGCTGCAGACGTCAGCGACGCCGAACTCGGGCGGCTGCATGAAGCCGGCGTGCGCGGTGTGCGCTTCAACTTTCTCAAGCGACTGGCCGACTTCACGCCGCGCGAAGTGCTGATGAGCATTGCGCAGCGCATTGCGCCGCTGGGCTGGCACGTGGTCGTGTACTTCGAGGCCCAGGACCTGCCCGAACTGTGGGACTTCTTCACGCGTCTGCCGACCATCGTGGTGGTCGATCACATGGGCCGCCCCGATGTGAGCCAGCCGGTCGATGGGTCGCAGTTCGAGCGCCTCGTGCAGCTGCTGCGCGAGCATCCGAACATCTGGTCGAAGGTGAGCTGTCCCGAGCGCTTGTCGCTGTCCGGTCCGCCGACGTACGACGACGTGGTTCCCTTCGCGCGGCGCCTGGTCGAGACCTTCCCGGACCGCGTGCTGTGGGGCACCGACTGGCCGCATCCCAATCTCAAGACCCACATGCCCGACGACGGCACGCTGGTCGACATGATTCCGCGCATCGCACCGACTGCGCAGCTGCAGCGCCAGTTGCTGGTGGACAACCCGATGCGCCTCTACTGGGCCTGAGACGGGCGCGGCGGTCGCGTCGAACGACCGGCCACAGGCTGCGCCTGCGCGGGGGGCGCGCAGCCCTAGACTACGCTTCATGGACCTCAAGCAGCTGGAGTACTTTGTCCGCGTGGCGGAGCTCGGCAGCTTCACGCGTGCGTCGATCGTGATCGATGTCGCGCAGCCCGCGCTCAGCCGGCAGGTGCGCCAGCTCGAGGTGGAGCTGCGGCAGAACCTTCTCACGCGCAACGGCCGAGGCGTCACCGTCACCGATGCCGGCAAGCTGCTGCTCGATCACGCCAGAGGCATCCTGCACCAGATCGAGCGTGCGAAGGAAGACCTCGGCCGCATGCGGGGCGCACTCGCCGGGCGTGTCGCGGTGGGCCTGCCGCCCAGCATCGCGAAGCGCATCGCCGTGCCCCTGACCCGCGCCTTCCGCCAGCAGCTGCCCGATGCGCGCCTTTCCATCACCGAGGCGCTCTCGAGCGCCATGCAAGAGTCGGTGACCGCGGGCCGCATCGACCTCGCGCTGCTCTACAACCCCGCACCGTCGGCCGACATCGACAGCGTGGTCATCCTCGAAGAAGACCTGTACCTGGTGGGCCCGGCGCAGCCCGGCGGCACGGCCGATGGCGAAGTCTCGCTGCGCGAGGTGGCGTCGCAACCGCTGGTGATTCCGACCAAGCCCAATTCGATCCGCATGCTGGTCGAGGCAGAGATGGCGAATATCGGTTGCCGACCGACGATCGCGATGGAGATCGATGGCGTGGCCGCGATCCTCGATCTCGTCATCGATGGGGTGGGGCTGGCCGTGCTGTCCTTGAATGCGGTGCTCACCGCGCCCCGCCCGGAGGCCTTTGCGACCCGCCGGATCGCGAATCCGCCGCTGCGCAGCCGGCTGGCCCTGGCCGTCAGTTCCCAGCGGCCCGCCACGCTGACGCAACAGGCCGTTCTGAAGCTGGTGCGCGAGGTGGTGAGCCAGACGATGAACGGGTCGGCGCCGCCCGCGTGAGCATGGGGCGCGGACCCCTGGAGGCTCACTGCTTCGGAATACCGGCCAGTCGGATGACTTCCGACCAGCGCTGAATCTCGTTCTTCAGGAGTTCTGACTGCTGCTGCGGCGTGCTGCCCTGCGCCTCCACGCCGATCTGGCGCAGCCGCTCCTTGACCTCGGGTGCGGCCAGCGCCGCGTTCACCTCTTTGCTGAGCCGCTCGACGACGGCCGGCGGCGTCTTGGCGGGCACCGCAAAGGCGTTCCATGAAGCCACGTTGAACTTGGGCGCGCCGCTCTCGGCGACGGTGGGCGTGTCCGGCAATGCGAACGAGCGCTTCGTGCCCATGACCGCGATCGGATGCAGCGACTTGCCGCTGATCTGCCCGAGGAGGGGCGCGAGGATCTCGACGCCGGCGTCGATCTGTCCGCCGCGCAGGGCCGTGATCATGGCCGGGGAGCCGTTGAACGGAATCACCTGCGCGTCGATGCCGGTGCTGCGTTTGAGCAGCTCGGCCGCCAGATGCTGCGTGCTGCCCACGTTGATCGTTCCGATGTTGACGGTGCCCGGATGCGCCTTCGCATAGACCAGCAACTCCTGCATGGTCTTGAACTTCGAGTCCGCGGAGGTCACGACGGCCAGGTCGAAATAGCCGATCGTCGAAACCGGCGCGAAGTCCTTCACGGTGTCGAACGGCAGGCGCTTGAAGAGGCCCACGCTCACGGCATTGCCATTGGACATCAGCAGCACGGTGAGCCCGTCGGGCGCCGCCTTGGCCACGGTGTCGGCGGCAACCACGCCGCCCGCGCCGGGCTTGTTGTCCACGATGATGCTTTGCCCCATCGATTCCGACATCTTCTGCGCGACGACGCGCGCCGTGAGGTCGGCCACGCCGCCGGGCCCGAAGGGCACCACGAGGCGGATCGGCTTCGTGCTGGAGAGCTGCGCATTCGCGCCCATGGCGATGGAGACCGCGGCCAGCACGAGCGCCGACCGCCGCGAGATCTTGAGGAGGGTGTTCATGGGGTTGTTCGATTCACTGTGGGACAAGCTTGCACAAGGTGTCAGAAGCGGTGCCGCATGCCGAGCACGAGGCTTCCCCGCCGCTCGTATCCGGTGAGCCGGTCCGAGAGGTAGACCGCGTAGAGGTCGGTGCGTTTGGAAAGATAGTGGTCATAGCCGAGCGCTGCCGTCGTGCGGCTCGTATCCGTGATGGGCATGTCCCTGCGTGTCTGCGCGACAGACGCCATGATGCGGCCGACGCCCACGGGCACCGCCACGCCGAGCTGCGTGGTCCGGGTCGTGGTGCGGATGTCGGGCGTGTCGGTATGAAAGTACTGGCCGTAGAGCTTCACCGCCTCGAAGTCGTACGAGAGTCCGGCCATCTGCGCCTTCTGGCTCGAGACCGGCGCCACCAGGCCCGGACCCGCCTTGACCTGCTGTGCCGAGACCACCGCGGCGAACGGGCCCTTCGCATAGTTGACGGTCAGGTTGACGTTGCGCACGCCGCCCCGGTTGGCCACCTCGCCAAGCCCATAGGCCGCGGACACGCGGAACCCCGCCATGTCGGGCGACGCGTACTGCAGGGTGTTGTCCCAGACGCTGTCGCCCAGCACCGCGCGGTTGTAGCCCGTGCTCCAGACCTGCAGCATCACCGGGCTCAGGTTGGCCGATGCGAGAAAGGGATTGAAGTTGCCGGTGGCCGCATAGAGTGCATTGGTCTGCCGGCCCGCACTCACCTGGCCGTAGGCGCCGCCGAGGCCGACATAGGCGTTGCGCGAGAAGTAGGGGTCGGCCGTCGTCCTGCCGAAGGTGCCGCTGTCGGCCTGGAAGAAACTCTCCAGCGCGAAGAACGACCGCAGGCCGCCGCCCAGGTCTTCGTTGCCCTGGACGCCCCAATAGGAGGTCGTCATGCCGCCGCTGTTCAATACCTTGGTGCGGCCGGGCTGGTCGCTGCGGCGCAGCGAACCCACGTACTCGTCGACGACGCCGTAGATGTTCACGCTGTTCGCCGCCGATGCGCTTTGCGCGAGGGCGGGAAACGATCCGAGCGAAGCGGTAGTGAGGCCCGCCGCAAGGCAGGCGCGGGTGCGCATATCCATCTTCTTGTCTCCGTGTTTTTTTGAAACGCCGTAGGTGTCTTGGGTCTTGGCCGGCGTGATGGACTATCGCCACTCCACCGGCCGTTCGCTATCCGACCCGGGCACTTTTAGATATGTCGCGGCGGCATACCTGGCGGTGGCTCGGGGTGCAGGCCTGCGAGGTCAGGCCGGTCCGCGCAAACCGCCCCGCTCGCAGTCTCGCTCCACCACCGGCACCTCGCGCCAGTTGAGCAGCCGCAGGCTCAGGCTGGACGAGAGCGACACCTTCAGGTTCTCGACCGTGCCGGTGCTGGAACCCACCGACAAGGTGGTGCCGTCGTTGCTGCTGCTGGTGAAGCGCAGGTCCGTCACCGCGTACGACACGGAGATATAGGCCGCGCTGTTCTCCAGCGCCGACTGCCCGGTGCCGAAGTTGACCACGTAGACTCGGCTGGTGCACGAGGGGCTGCATGCATCGGCCGTGGTGAGCGTCGAGGCGAACGCCACCACGCCGCTGGTGGTCGTGGGGCTGGTGATCATCCGCCAGGCGATGCCGCTGCTGCTGTCGGTGCCAAGGTCCTTGCGCCTGGATGCGTCCAAAAACAACGAGAGGCAGTTGCCGCAGCCGGACTGGGCGCAGCCAACCCAGTCGGCTGCACCTACGAGTAGGTGGACACATGCAGCCGCCACCGGCCAGAATCAGTTTTTCAACTGCCGTCCAGGCGAAGGAGCTCTTGATGAGTTTGGATTTCCCTTTTGGTCGCATGGCACTCGCCTTCTGCTTGGGTTCGCTGCTCACCGTGACTTCCGCGATCGCCGATGAGGCCACCAGCCAGGCGACAAATGAGCATCTCGTCGTCGAAAAATTGGCTGCTCGCACGGGGCCGGAGAGCGTTGTCGTAGAGAGTGCGGGCCCCTACGCTGATTCCACTCGCGCCCTCTTGGTGCGGGGAGGAGGCACTGGCCGTCAGGCGGAGTTTTTGCTGCGCTGAGCGATGACGTGAGGGCGCAGGAGTGCGCCGCTCCGCGGCCATTGCAGGAACGGCAGAATGCCGCCAAGCCGTCGGAGACGGCCACCAGCGGACACCGAGGACCGCTCCCTGAATCGCATACAACATCCGCATGAATCCCGTCGCATTGCCAGACCACCGGTCTTCCGAGCACCATGGGCTCGTCATCATCGAGGGCATCATGGGCTCCGGAAAGTCGACAACCATGAGGTTTGTCGCGAAGGCGCTTGAAGATGCAGGCCGGCCGGCACTTGGTGTTCACGAGCGCGCCGACCCGCACCCCGTCCGAGCGACCGATGAGCTCCAGCACTGGTTTGAACCCTGGCGCGAATCCACGGGTGAACAATTGGCGCGTCGAGCTGTTTCAAGGTGGCGCTCGTTTGTTGAAGAGGTTCGACTTGGCTCTGCGGTGCCCGTGTTAGACGGCCAGCTCTTTCACGGCGACCTTACCAATCTCTTCCTGATGGAGGTGAGCTTCGATGAAATCGCAGCGTATTGCGAGAGCCTTGCCCAGCTCATCGGGCCATTGCGCCCGCTCGTCATCTACCTGCGGCAGGAGAGCGTGGAGCGCGCCGTGCACACCGTTTGCGCAGAGCGGGGGGAGGCCTGGGTGAAGTATCAGGTCGACTGGAAGTTGAAGGGACCTTACGCGGTGCGCCGGAACTTGATTGGTCTCGAAGGTCTCATCGCCCTGTACCAGGACTATCGAATCATGACGGACGCGCTGTTCGACCGATTGAAGCTGGACAAGATGCCCATTGAGAACTCGAAGCGAGACTGGACGCGGTACAACCAGCAGATCCTCGAACGACTCGGCCTGGACAGCGTACCAAGCGCCAATTGAGTTGCGCTTTCACAGGCAGAATCCGGCCGAGGCTGTGTGGAAACGCACTCGGCACATGAGTATGCCGAACTCGGCCGCTCGACAGCGCACAGTAGAGACAGAACGCGGCCGTCGGGCCACCGCCGCAACAGTCAGACCGATCTACGCGGCGAGAGCGCGATTGCAAGGGCTCATGCCCCAGCCAATTGCATCGCCTTCATCGTTCTGACGAACCCCAACACCTTCATTACACGCTTGAAGTTGTAGGCCAGTACATGCAAGCTCATCTCGGTGCTCACATGCGCCAGAGTCCTGGTCAGGAAGTGGGTTGATCCCATCCAGTGTTTCAGCGTGCCGAACACGTGCTCCACGGTGCGTCGTCGCAAGGTCATGGCGTCGGGCTTGCGATCAAGGCGTTGCTGCACCCGATCAAGCACCGCTTCGTGTTCCCAGCGTCGGATGCGGCGGTAGCTGCTGGTCGTGCACTGGTCTCTCATGGCGCAACCAGGGCAAGCGCTGGGCCAATAGACGTGCAGCTTGTTGTCGTTCTTCTCCAGCGTGCTGAACCTGTAGATCGCTCGTTCACCCGCGGGGCATTGGTATTCGTCGTCCTTCGCGATGTAGACGAAGTCGGTCTTGTCGAAGCGACCCGCGGCCTTGGCGTTCGATGTCATCGGTTTGGGCACGAAGGCCGTGATGCCGTCGTCCTCACAGGCCTTGAGCTCCGTGCCATTGAAGTAGCCCCGGTCGGCGAAGGCTTGAAGTCTGGGCTTGTCCATAGCCTCGCGCGCAGCACGCGCCATCCTGTTGAGCTGCGCGCGGTCGTTGCCGACGTTCGTGACCTCGTGCGCCACGATCAAGTGGTTCTTCGCATCGACCGCCGTCTGGACGTTGTAGCCCACCAAGCCCGAACCCTTTGCCTGCGAGATCATCGAGCGCGCGTCGGGATCGGTGGTTGAACGCTGCCCATCAGGCTCGTGCCTCAACTGCTCCTTGGCTTCGTCGAGCTGGCGCATCTGATCGCGCAGCTTCCTGATCTTGTCTTGCAGTCGCTCGGTCTTGGCTTCGACCTCTGAGGGTTGTGTACGGTCCGCCGTCTCCAGTGCGTCGAGGTAGCGCTGGACGCTTTGCTCGATTTGTTGCTGGCGCTTGTCGATCTTGGCTGGCGTGACGTTGCGGTCCCGGCTGTTCACCGCCTTGAACTTGCTGCCGTCGATGGCCACGATGGCCTGCGTGAACAGCTTGAGTTCACGGCACATGGCGATGAAGCGCTTGCAGACATTGCGGATGCCAGCACCGTTGTTGTGGCGGAAGTCGGCGATGGTCTTGAAGTCCGGAGCGAGCCGGCCGGTGAGCCACATCAGCTCGACGTTGCGTTGGGCCTCGCGTTCCAGGCGCCGGCTGGACTGGATGCGGTTCAGGTACCCGTAGATGTAGAGCTTAAGCAGCACCGCGGAGTGGTACGACGGCCGGCCGGTGGCGGCGGGGTCCACGCCTTTGAAACCGAGTGCTTGAAGATCCAGTTCTTCGACAAAGACATCGACGACTCGCACCGGGTTGTCTTCGCCGATATAGTCATCAAGACACTCCGGCAACAACGCGACCTGCTGTCGGTCTTCGCCTTCGATGAATCGCTTCATGGGCACCTCGCAGAGAACGGGTGCCATGATTTTATTTAGATGAGTCCCGACGGCGAAGCGTTTTCACACAGCCTCGGCCAGGACCGGACATCGCGCCTCGTCCGCTGATGAACACCATCCGAAGTGCCCATGTTGGAGATGAGTCCGAATCGCTCGCTACTGCATTCCGTCTTTCTTCATTTCATCTATTGCCCAGCCCTTGTGCGAAGTGAAAAAGAATAGTCGCCACTTGCCGCCTTCGAAGCGCCAGCGGCTGAAGCTTGGGTCGCTCACGTCCTCACGCTTGTACTTACCATCGGTCTTGGGCGGTATCAAGCCGACCTGACGCAACACGACGCTAGCAGTCCCATCGGGCATCATGCGGACGGCCTTCACCTCCCACCGGAGATCGGTGTTCTTCACGTCGTACTCGAAGGCGGTTTTCACCGCCGCCTTGCCCTTCATGCGGCCGTAGTGGTCGAGCGATTGGGTAAACCAGACGTCCTCGGTCATCGAGCCCAGGCAGGCATTCACATCGTGCCGGTTCCAGGCTTTCTCGAACTGGACGATGGTGTCGCGCAGGGTGGCTTCGGTGCCGCTGCCCTGGGCTTTCTTCGGTTGCGCGCTGGCATAGCGCCCGAACGGCGTCGCTACGGCGGCCAACCCGATCAGGAGAGCTTGTCGCTTGTTCATGGTCCGGCACCTCCTGACCGCAGCTTGGTCGCCCACTCGAGCGTTGTCAATACAGGTCGCCCGTCAGCGAACTCACGTCAGGATTGGTCGACGCATTGGTCCACCTCAGGAGTCCACGACTTTCGAGCCCCTTGGAAGTCGGTGGGGACCAGAGCTCTTCGCGAGAATGCGCCAAGGGCGACCCTACGGAGACGCCGGCTTGAAGGTCCGCTGTGGTTTCGAGGAATGTCTCTTCTGAGCCCGCCTGCGCCGTTGCGAGGATGCGGCCAGAACCAGTCATTCATTGAGCAGGCTCAATTCGCCTCATTGGTGTGAGGTGGGACAAGCCTGCTGCCCAGACCCCATCCAGATGCGGTTGACCGCCAAGCCCCACCGGCAGCGCAGATCCTGTTTCATGGCCGCCTTCCGAATTTTTGCCTGCAGATGATGCGGCGCTAAACACTGGGCGACAGCTCAATCCAATGGCACGTCAAGGCTCACCTTCACGTGGTCCATCGTCACCAGCGTGCGAAAGCGCTTGACGTTGTTGCTCTCGAAGAAGAGCGCGCGGCTCAGCGCCGTGTACTGCGCCATGTCGCGCACGACGAAGATCAGGATGAAGTCCCACTCACCAGTGACGTAATAGCACTGCTGCACCTGGGGGCAGGCGCGGAAACTGCGCTTCATCGCGTCGAGAAGCTCGATCTGTTCGCTTTGCGTTTCAACCTGGGTGACGATGGTGAGCGGATGGCCCAAGGCGGCCGGTTCGAGCACAGCTGCGACTTTGCGCACCACGCCGTTGTCTACAAGGCGCTTGAGACGCCGATTGACAGCCGCTGTGGAAAGGTGGATGCGGTTGCCGAGCTCGCTTTGCGGCAGTGAGCTGTCCACCTGGATGAGTTCGAGGAGACGAATGTCCAGGGCGTCGAGTTCGGTCATGGTGTTCGGAGCGAGCGCAAAGGGATGGAAACGCAAAAACGTTGCGTAAACAAAGCCGATTCTGCACACCTATCCCGCGGCTTCGTCAATACCATTTCGTCTCGAACCGCATCTCCCGCAAATTCTCTTGGACAGGAACACATCCATGACCCAGGTCAACCTGAACGCCGACATGGGCGAAAGCTTCGGCAAGTACTCGATCGGCAACGACGAGGAGTTGATGAAGATCATCCAGTCGGCCAACATCGCCTGCGGCTTTCACGCAGGCGACCCGACTGTGATGACGCGCACGGTCCGGCTCGCTACCGAGAACGGAGTGTCGATAGGCGCACATCCGGGCTTCAACGATCTCTGGGGCTTCGGCCGCCGGCAGATCCGGATGAATGCGCGCGACCTCGAATACATGATCACCTACCAGATCGGCGCGCTGCAAGCGATCGCCCATGGTGCTTCGGCCAAGGTCACGCACGTCAAGCCGCATGGTGCGCTGAACAACATGGCGCATGTCGACCTCGAAGTGGCGACGGCGATCGCACGCGGCATACGCGCTGCGGACCCGGAGCTGATCTTCGTGGCCAATGCCTGCTCGGAGATGGTGACCGCGGGCCACGCGGCCGGACTGCGCGTCGCCGAAGAAGCCTACGTCGACCGAACCTATTCCGACACCGGTCTCATGACCTCGCGCACTGAGGAAGACGCCATCATCAAGGACGCGGAGGTCGCGGTACGCCAGGTGCTCTCCTTCGTGGAGGAGCAGGCCGTCATCACCCGGTCCGGCAAGCGGCTTGCGGCGCGCATCCAGACCTTCTGCACGCACGGCGACGAGCCGACGGCCGTCGTGCTGGCGAGCAAGGTGCACGAACAACTCAAGCAGCGCGGAATCCAGCTGGTACCGCTGACCGACCTGAAGTTCTGAACACGAGGATCCACACACCATGCACCTTCATCATCTCCATTGCGGTGCGGCTCGAAGGGCTGCGCTACTCACCATCGCCCTGGCTGGCATTGCGCTCGCCCACACTGGACCCACGCGTGCGGACACCTACCCCGAGCGGCCGATACGCATCGTTGTGCCATTTCCAGCGGGCGGGTATTCCGATGCGCTGGCCCGCATCATCGCGCTCGGCATGGGCAAGACCTTCGGCCAGGCCGCTCTGGTCGACAACCGGCCCGGGGCCGGCGGCAACATCGGCGCCGACTTCGTGGCGAAGAGCCCTGCCGACGGCTACACACTGGTGATGGGCACGATCGGGACCCACGCGATCAACGCTACGCTTTATCAAAAGGTGCCCTTCGACGGCGTTAAGGACTTCGCGCCGGTGGCCTTCGTGGCGGACGCGGAAACCGTGCTCGTGGTCAACCCCTCCGTGCCCGCACGCACGCCGAAGGAGCTGGTCGCGCTGGCGAAAGCCAAGCCCAATGAAATGACGTTCGCATCCGGAGGAGCGGGTACCACCGGGCACCTGGCGGGGGAGCTGTTCAAGGCGGCGACCGGAACCTCGATGACGCACATTCCGTACAAGGGAAACGCGCCCGCACTGACGGACCTTGTCGCCGGGCAGGTCTCGCTGTCGTTCGCGACGCTGCAGCCGGCGCTGCCCTTCATCAAGGCCGGCAAGCTCGTTCCTCTGGCTACGCTGGGCAAGACGCGCTCGCCCGCGCTGCCGAACGTGCCGACGCTGGAGGAGTCGGGGATGGGCGGGTTCGAAGTGCGTAACTGGACGGGCATCCTCGCCCCGGCAGGCACGCCGTCCGTGGTGCTGAAGAAGCTGTCGGATGAAATCGACAAAGTCATGCGCTCGGAGGAAGTGCAGGCCAAGCTGCAGAACGAGGGGCTCAAGTACACGCCGATGGGGCCCGAGGTCTTCAGCCGGTTCGTGAAGTCCGAAACTGACAAGTGGGCCAAGGTCGTGAAGGCGGCCGGCGTCCAAGCCGACTGAGCCGACGCATGCTCTTCAGCAATCCTCACGCGTGCCGGCGCGCCTATCCGGACGAACTGCGAGATATCCTGAGCATCGCGCAGGCCAGACGCACGCGAAGCTGGTTATCGACGTGGCCGATGCTTTCGCCCGAGCCGACACCGCTGTGGCGCCTTCCCGGCCTGGCGCGCGAACTCGGCGTAGCGGCGGTCTTTGTAAAGGACGAATCGAAGCGCTCGCCGCTGGGCAGCTTCAAGGCACTGGGCGCGCCGGCTGCGCTGGTGCACCTGGTCCTGCGCGAGCATCCCGGGTGGGATCCGGAAGACCTGCTACGCGGCGCCCACAAGGCCGAGCTGCGAGAGCTGGTCGTGATCACCGCCACCGATGGCAACCACGGCCGGGCACTGGCCGGTGCGGCTCGCAGTGTCGGCGTGCGTTGCGTCGTCGTGCTCCACAAGCACGTGAGCGCCGAGCGCGAGGCGGAAATCGCGGAACTCGGCGCCGAGATCATCCGCGTGGAGGGGAATTACGACGCATCGGTCGCGCATGCGGCGGAGCTCGCTCGGCAGAGCGGATGGCAAGTGGTCTCGGATACCTCGTACGAAGGATATGAGACCGTGCCCCGTGACGTGATGCAGGGCTATGGAACGATCGTCGACGAGCTGCTCGAGCAGGAAGGTGGCTCTGCACAATTCACTCACGTGATCCTGCAGGGCGGTGTCGGCGGACTGGCCGCAGGCATCGCCAGCTATCTGTGGGAGGCCTTCGGCGCGGCACGGCCCGCACTCGTCGTGGTCGAGCCGCGCCAGGCGGACTGCTTGCTGCAAAGCGCGATGCGAGGACGGCCGTCGCGGGCCACGGGCTCCGTTGATTCGGTCATGGCGGGATTGGCGTGCGGCGAGACCTCTCCGCTGGCCTGGCGTTTCCTCGAAGGCACCATCGACGGGTTCCTGACCATCGAGGACCATCAGGCCGTCGAGGCGATGCGGCGAATGGCCAGAGGCTCGCGCGAGGACATTCCCATCGTCAGCGGTGAATCCGGTGCCGCCGGCGTGGCAGCCCTCTGCGAACTCGCCCAGTCGGCGATGCTGCGCGCGCGCACTTCTATCAACGCGAAATCGAGGATTTTGCTGATCAACACCGAGGGCGCCACGGCGCCTTCGGTGTACCGAGAGCTTGCGGGCATCGATGCGGCCGAGGTCCTGCAAAGGCAGCGCGACTGGGCCGTCACAGCGACTTGAGTTCCCGCGGTTGGCGCCGAGCATTCTGAAGAACGACCGCGTCACCTGACCACACTTTCGACAAGATCGGAGTTCCGGACGACCCTCTCGAGCAACTAAGAGGAAATTTTTGTGCCGCGCGTCCACTCCTTCACGATACAAGATGACCGCAGGGAGGCAAACTGAGCCCATGCTCAGGGCACTGCTCTTTATTCTTGCTGCTCTCGTACCGATTGGCCTTGTTTATGCATTCGGCGCGTGGACCCTGCTTGCATTGTTCGGAATGACGGCCGCGACACTGCTGTTTTCAACAAGGAAAGCACGGGGAGCTGAGGCGACGCAGGGTGGCAGGCTTACCGGATACCACACCACCACGGCGGCGAATTTTTAGCCTCCGTGAACGGGGCGAAGAGGAGGCTGCGAAGTAAGCTTGACGGGCAGAATGCGGCCAAGACCGGACCTTTGCATCAACGGCACAATCGCGTGAATTTCAGGAGGAGCAGGTATGCAGATTCGTAGCATTGCTGCTTCCGATTTCGACGCGGTCCATCGCCTGCTCATGACCAGCGGGTGGGCTCATCGAGTCGGTGACGCAAAGGACCTCGGCCAACTGATTTCGGCGTCACAGCGAGCGGTGGTTGCGGTGGCAGACGACGAAATCGTCGGCTTCGCGCGCGCGATTACCGACGGAATTTCCAACGGGTACGTGTCCATGGTCGTCGTCGCTGAGCGGCATCGACGACTGGGCATCGGGCAGGCACTCGTTGAACGCCTCATCGGGTCTGAACCGAATATCACTTGGGTGCTTCGGGCGGGAAGAACGGGCGCTGCAGAATTCTTCGCGAAGCTGGGCTTCAGCGCCTCATCGACCGCCATGGAGCGCTCGCGACGATGATCGCCTTACGGAGGGAAGTCCGATGCAGGAAGGCAAAATGCCGCCAAGACCAGACATTCGAGCTTGAATGCGGAAGGTTGCTTGAGTATGGAATTGAGCGGCAAGAGCATCATCCAGGGCTTCTTCTTGCTCGCCTGCGCGACACTTCTCGCTCTGTTGTTCTTGGGTGCCTGGATGCTGAAGAAGGTGTTGCCTGAAGAACATCCGATGAAGAGCAGGCTGTCACCTGAAGGGCTTCTGCATATCGCAAAGATTCTTGCAGCAACGCTGATTGCGGCGTACTTTGTGGGTGCAGTAATCTTGTTAGGAAGGATGCGGCCAATGGCGGACCTTCGTCATACACTTTCAATAAACAAGATCGCCGCCGCATGAACATCTTGGCTGACATGATTGCCCTCGTTGCTGTGACTGGACTCATCGTCTGGATGTTCTTCAATGCTGGCCAAGCGGTCCCACTCGCCGGGTATGTTCTGGGTTCAGTATGCTTTCTACTCGTGCTCGGCATTTGGGGTCTGATTGCGGTTGACGACTTGGACGGTCCCGGTGCTAGCCTGGGTTTAGCGATCACATCTACGGTATCGCTCCTTTGTCTCGGCGCGGGAATAGGACTTGTCGCGGGCGCAATGAAAAGTGTTGCACCTGTCGTGGGCTTCGGGCTCGGATTGGCAAGTTTCTGCGCGATTCATCTTTGGATCTTTCGGTCTACCAGTCCATGGGTGGGCGCTTCGCTCCTGCTGGTTTGCTGCATCGGGGGCATGGCCGTAGGAGCATTTCAGAAGAGAGGTGCTCTCGGCCCCTGGGGCACAGCGGCGCCGACAAACCCATAGGCAAGAAGGCCACCACCTAAGCCGGTGACCAGCCCACGGCCGGCAAGAGTCGGCCACAACCAGACCTTCGTCGCTCCCCTCCAATTCACGCCCATTATGAGCAGCATCGGCTTAATTTTTCGCGAAGACCAAGATCTGACGACGCTGCCACCGGATTGGACTCCGGCGCCACTTGGAGCCAGACACTTGGTGAACGCTGCTGTGGTGCGCGCTCTTGGTAGCGAGGCGGCCACACTGTCGCTGCGTCTCACCATCGAAAGCCCGGATGAAAGTCCTGACCCCAGAACAATTTCGGCCGTCGGCGTTTGGGGCCCCCTGGAAAGTGCAGTCATCCGTGGGATTTGCCGCGAGCTTTCTGCTCGCTTTTATGATGCTGAGGCCGGTGAATTCATCGAACTTTAAACATCGCCAGTCGGCCAAGACCGGACCTTCGACCCTACCCTCTGACTTATTGCGATGAGCCAACTCTGCACCTTCGCGGGCGTCCGCATCGCTCTCCCCAACGGCTGGGTCGACATCAGCGACGACATGCCCGAAGGAACACCGCCCACCCTAGCAAAGTCGGATGGGGTCGGGGCACTGCAGTTTTCTGTAGGACGGTATCTTTCCGGCGCTAACCCACAAGTCAGCCCGGATGACCTTGACGCGATGCTCAAGGAGTTCGCCGACACACGTTCGCTTGGCGTGGCTGGGGACGTTGAACGAGGCAAGTCCGCAAGCCACTATGTCGGCGGGAGCTTCCTGCATGCAGGCGACGTGATCCGCGCCTGGTACTTGACCAACGGCTTCGACGTGGCACTTGTCACCTACGTGGCAGCGGCTGAAAGCGGCGATGCCGCGGCCGAGCTCGCCGACGCGGGCACCATCGTCAGGTCCGTCGAATTCGACTGAACGTCAAAGGGCAAGATGCGGCCAGAAGCGGAAGTCCATATTTGGAGGGAAACGGATGAAGTACCTCGATGACCTCATTGATCGATGGCACGCTGAAGGCCTGCATCTTTTGCCCGCCGCCTCAGAGGTCGAGGTCCGCAAAGTCTTTCGAGCCGTGGGAGCGGAAGCAACCGCTGATGTGATAGTTCTGTTCACATCCATTGGCGGCATGGGGGAAATGGACAAAGAATTCTGGCGTCTGTGGACGCTCGATGAAATTAAGTCCGAGAATGCAGAGCACTCGCCAAACGGCGTGCTGTTCTCGGACTACCTGATCGCGTCATGGTGCTTTAGGCTGAAGGCCAACTCGGACGGCACCAGCGCGGTCCTAGTGGATTACTTCGACGGTTCTGATCCGGTCGTGGTTGCCAACACACTCGGTGAGTTCTTCCGCTTGTATTCGACGGACGCGACTCGCTTGGTCGATCCAGCATCGCTCGACTAAGACGTAGTCGCTCAGCGAACGGCAGCATTCGGGATTTGGCAAGGACCGCTTCGGGCCCAAACCAGCCGGTGAGCACCACATCCGCAAGGGATAATAGGCGCCTTTGAGTACTGCGCAGGTTCAACGGCGCAGCGGGCGAAAGTCCTAGGGCGCGGGACGCCAGGGCCACCACGCCGCACCCCCTACCTCCTGAAGTTCAAAGGCGTTCCGCAGCCGAGTGTCCGGGTCGGCCGCACGGCTCGCCGCGCACGCAGCTCAGTCAGTGCGCGCCGGACGCCTGCAGCGACAGCCGTTGCGCTTCCAGCGCCAACGGAACGCGGACCTGGGCAAGAAGCCCGTGCGAGCCGGACTTGAGCACGACGTCGCCGCCGTGGGCGCGCGCGATCGAGCGGCACACGGCCAGCCCGAGTCCGCTGCCCATGGTGTGCGAGGCGCGGGCCTGCGAGGTGCGATAGAACGGCTTGAACACCAGCTCGAGTTCGCTGGCCGGCAGCCCCGGTCCGCGATCGCCGATTTCCACCACGGCATCGGGCCCGTCGGTGAACAGGCGCACGCGCGCCTGGTGGCCGTACTTGACGGCGTTCTCGATCAGGTTGTCGAGCACGCGGCGCATGCCGATCACGTCGACCTCCACCGGCGCTTTTTCCATGCGCTGCAGCTGCACGTCCTTGCCGACGAACACCGCCTGCTCGACCACGTCCTCCACCAGGCTCGCGAAGTCCATGCGCTCGCGCGCGCTGACCACCGAGGCATCGCGGATGAAGCTGAGTACGGAGCCGATCATCTGCTCCATCTCTTGTACGTCGTCGAGCATGCCGGCGCGAATGTCGTCGGGTGCGTCCTCGATGCGAAAGCGCAGCCGCGTGAGGGGCGTGCGCAGGTCGTGGCTGATGGCGCCGATCATCACGGTGCGGTCGTCGACGAAGCTGCGCAGCCGCGCCTGCATGCGGTTGAAGGCCTGCGCCGCGCGTCCGATCTCCGCCGGGCCATCGAGTGCCAGCACCGGTGCCACCGGATCGCGGCCCAATTGATCGGCCGCGCGCGCGAAGCCGGCAATGGGACGCACCAGCCGGCGCGAGAACAGCCAGCCCACGGGCACCACGATGGCTGCCGCAATCAGGAACCACAGCAGCACGCGGCGCTGCCACGCGTTCGGGAAGGACTCGGGCACCGGCTGCACCACCATCCAGCTGCCTTCGCGCGTATGGACCGCCGCGATGAAGTCGCCCTCCACGAATGGTGCCGGCGCCAGGCCGAACAGGCCGCGCGCGGCGGGGCGCACTGTTTCTGCGGCAGTCCCGGTGGTTGCATCGGCCGGCGGCGGGGTCAGGGGTTTGGCGGCGCTTCTGGGCTCGCGCGGCGCCTCGACGGCCGTGCGCGGCGGCGCTGCGTTCGCCGGCGCGGTGCTGGGCGGCTCCGGGCGCGTGGGCTCGGTGCGCGGTGGCGGCGCTGCGGGGGCTCGCACGGCCGGCGCTTCAGCCGTTGCAGGTGCCCTGCGTTGCAGCGGGCGTTCGGTATCCAGCAGAAGGCTTGGCGGTGTGACGGGTGCCGACAAGATGCCGGGGCCCATCGGCTGGCCGGGCATGCCGGGAGGCGGCGGCCCAGGCAACGGCGCCTGGGGCGCGGCGGCGCCCGGGGCGGCAAGGCTCGGCGCACCGGTGGCCCCGGGTGGCCCAGATGGCCGGGGCGGCAACGTCGCGGCACCGGTGCCGTCCGGACCGCCAATGCCTGCCGGCGGCGGAGCCACCGGACTGCCCAGGGAGCCCGCACCCACGAACCCCGGGCCCGGCGCAGTGGCGGGCGCGCCCGTCGCGGCACCTGGCGGGTCGCTTGGCGGAGGACCGGCTGCCGGCTGCTGCTGCTGCGCAGATCCACCCACGCTGCCCCCCGAGCCGCGCCCCACGCCGAAACCGCCGCCGAACCCACCCGGGCTTCCCCGGAATCCGGATCCGCCGGGGCCTCCGGGCCCCCCAGGCATCGAGGGCCCTCCAGGCCCGCCACCGGCCTGGACCCGCTGAAAGCCCGCGGGGCCGAAAGTGGTGGCGATCTGGCGTGCGGCCGCCTGCGGCGCGGCTTGCGTCGGCGCGGTGGCGACGGCGCCCGTGGTGCCTGCGAACGGCAGCGGGGTGAAGAAGTACAGCCGCACCTCGGCCTCGTCCCGTTCTATCAGGCGAGCCAGGTCGCGCCGCGAGCGCTCGGAGGTCAACCAGCCCTGCCCCTGGGGCTCAGGCGCGCGCGCCTGCAGCGAGCGCTGCAGCAGGTGCGCATTGCGGCCTTCGGCGTCTTTTCCTGAAAGTACGCGCGCGATGTCGCCCAGCTCCCATTGGCGCTGCGGCTCGGGCGGTAGCAGCATGGTCAGTGCCAGGGTCACGCCCTGCGCCACGACCAGCCCGCCCAGCAGCAGCGCCATGATCTGCAGCGCGAGCGGCGGGCCCGACCAACGTCGTGCGGTTCCTTGGGGGTTCATGGGCTGATGCTGGCACGGGCCGGAGGCGATGTCACGCCGGGCGGGGTGCCATCCGTGCTTTCGGTGTGCGAGTCTGCGGACCGGTTGTTGCAGCCCGATTTCACGACATTGCAGTTCATTTCATTGCGGTCGGGGCGGCGGGCAGCACCGGCACCGGGCCTATGATCCGCTACCCGATTCGCCGCACCGTGAACCTGACCACCCGCATCCTCATCGTCGACGACGACGCCGGCATCCGCAGCCTGGTGGCGTCCTTCCTGGAGAAGCACGGCCTCCAGGTCGACGGCGCCAGCGATCCCGCGCAGATGCGCGAGCGGCTCGCGCAGGCGGACTACGCGCTCGTCGTGCTCGATGTGATGATGCCCGGCGAAGACGGTCTGAGCGCACTGCGCGAGCTGCAGAAGATCGGCGGGCCGCCAGTCATCATGCTGTCGGCCGTGGGCACCGACATCGACCGCATCGTGGGCCTGGAAATCGGCGCCGAAGACTATCTCGCCAAGCCCTGCAACCCGCGTGAACTGCTGGCGCGCATACGCACCGTGCTGCGCCGCACCGCCAATGCGGCGGCGTCCGCGCCTGCCCAGGCGTCCAATGCCGCGCGCGAGGCGCCGGCCACGCTGCTGTACTTCGCGGGCTGGCGCATCGACCTGGAAACCCGGCTGCTGCACGACCCCACCGGCCGGCTGGTAGACCTCTCCGACGGCGAGTTCCGCCTGCTGCGCGCGCTGGTCCAGCACCCGCGGCGCGTGCTGACCAGGGACCAGCTGGTGCAGTACGCGCTCGGCGCGGACAACGACTCGTACGACCGCGCCATCGACGTGCAGATCAGCCGCCTGCGCCGCAAGCTGGCATCGGGCGAGGTGAAGGCCGAGCTGATTCGCACCGTGCGCAACGAGGGCTACATGTTCATGCCGGCCGTCACGCACACGCCTGCGGCCTGAGGACTGCGGCCGAGTCGCGGCAAAGAGCCGCAACACGGTGAAATCGGTGCGCAATGAGGCGGCCTCAAGCTCGGGGCTTCGCATTCATCATCTCTATCGATTCATGACTCTCTTCGACTTGCTGTGGGACTGGCGCACCTTGATGGCGCTGAGCGTGGTCGATGCGTTCCTGGTCGTGATGTTCTTCGCCTGGGACGCGAAGCACCTCGCGCTGCTCACCCGCCGGTGCAACCTGGCGCATGAGCTGCCGCAGGCGACGCAGCTTCGCACCGGCCCACGAGACCGTGACGCCTTCAACCGGAAAGTGTGAGCTTCGAAAGAGGAGAAAAATGGCCAGCCGCCGCGCACGCCCGCGCTGAGGGCGCGAGGCGTTGCAGGCCAGGCGGCCAGGCTAGCGCGCGATGCCGATCGTCGCGGTGGCGGTGTAGCCCGCCGTTGCGCTGCCGCTCATCGCGAGCGTCATGGCGGCGATCTGTGCCGCGGTGTTGTCGCTGAACACGTTGTCGCTCGCGAGCGTGACGGCAGCGAAGTTGGCCACGCTCTGGGTGTAGCCCGAGGCGTAGGGATACACCGCACTGCAAGCAGCGCTCGGCATTGCCAGTTGCGAGGTCAGGACGGAATTCCTGCCGGTGGTGGCGCTGGCGAGGCTCGCGAAGACCTCGAAATGCATGTGGGGCCAGCGGCCCGAATAACAGCCGGGAAAGATCGTCGTGAAAGTGACCTGGCCGTTGCTGTCGGTCACCTGCACCCCTCGCAGGTAGCTTTCGGTCGGCGCCGAATACAGCGAGTAGCTGCCGCCCTGGTCGCAGTGCCAAAGGTAGATTGCGTAGCCCGACAGTGGGGCGCAGCTCGAGTTGGTGTTGACCAGCGTGAGCGTGAGCGTCGTCAGCACGCCGGGTGCCTGTGTCGTCGAGCTGATGAAGCTGCTGCGGATGTCGCTGCGGACAATGCCGCTGGCAGTCAGCACGTCCGACGTGGCGCCGGACGAAGTGTTGGTGCCGTCGGCCGGGTAGGGCCCTGCGGTCTCGCCAGGCAGGGCGGTGCAACTGCTGCTGGTGCTCGTGCTCGTGCTCGTGGAGCTGCTCGAACTCGACGTGGAAGAACTCGTTCCGCTCGCCGATGCTGTGGTGCTCGTCGAACTCGTCGTGGCCGTGGTCGCCAGGCCCGCGAGGCTGCTCCCGTCGGAGCCGCCGCCACCACCGCAGCCGGCCAGCAGGAGCGCCGAGCCGGCGGCACTGGAACCCAGCCAGGCCAGCGCCTTGCGGCGCTCGAGAAGCTGCGCAGAGATCAGCGGAAGGTCATCGGCCAGGCGATGGCCATGGGCCGTCGTCGCGAAAGCACTGTCGTTGCTCTTTGTATGGCGGGGATCGTGGATTGACACTGTGGCTCCGTGGGTGGGTTGAGCCCGGAGCTTCGAGCCGCGATGTTGCCGGCGGATTTCGGCGCTTTGCGCTTTTGTTGCGAGAAGACCTGTGCGTTGCATCGATCGATGAGGCATGCGTCGACCTGCCGGAACTCGAAGCGCGCGTGCGTGCGCTGCTGCGCCGCAGTACCAACTCCACACCGCGGGTGCAGCCCGTGGTCTCCGGCCACGTCGCGATGTTCTTCGATGCGCAAGAGCTGCGCGAGCTGCAGCAACGCGCGGGCGCCGAGGAACTGCAATTGGCGCAGAAGCTGCTCGCGATGGCGGGCGTGTCCTGCAACAGCACGGTGGTGATCGGGCGCAGCGCCGAGACCATCGTTGCCAGCGCGCGACTTCGGCTGCGACCACATCGTCTTCGGCCGCGAAGAGCCCGGCCTGGCCGGACGCATCGTCGGCTCGCTGGCGCAGCAGGTGCGCCAGCTGCTGGGCGCGAGCGGCGATCTGCAGGTCATCGGCTCCTGATATCGGAACCGGCTTCGGCTGGCCTCGCATTCCACCCGAATGCATGCAGTACTGAAAAAGGCGTCATCCCATCGATGACGCCTTTTCTTTTGTCCGCAAGCTTGTGGAGGGACGCTGCGAGGCCGTTGCTATCATCGAAAAATGCAGTCCCGAACCACTGCCGCGGCGGCGAAGGAGACACCGTGCGGCTCAAGCTGAGAACGAAGACAGCGCTGCTGATCACTTTGCTCGTGCTTGCCCTCGTGGGTGCAACGGGCGGGTGGCAGTACCGGAGCCTGTCCAGCGAGTACGTCGACCTGATGCGCGAGCAGCAGCAGGCACTGACCGAGAGCGCCGCGGCCGATCTCGACTACAAGCTGGGCGTTCATCTGGCCGCCCTGTCGCGTGCAGCCCGCGAACTTGGCGAGCGCGGCTTTGACGATCCCGCGGCGCAGCAGCGTTTCCTTGCCGACAAGGACCTGCGAGCGATGTTCGACAACGCCGCGCTGGCGACGCTGGACGGCGCCATCGTCGCCATCAACCCACCCGCGAGCCGGCCTCCGAACGTGGCCGACCGCGACTACTTCAAGCGCGTGCGCGACCTGCGCCAGCCGGCCATCTCGGCGCCCTTGCTCACCAAGGGCAGCCAGCAGCCCGCCGTGGTCATGGCCGTGCCCGTGGAAGGGCCGGACGGCCGCCTCATCGGCGTGCTGGGCGCGGCGCTGAACCTGCAGCGCGCCAACGTGCTCGGCGATCTGAGCCGCGCCACCGTCGGGCGCGGGGGCTACTACGAGATCGTCACGCGCGGCGACTCGCCGCGGATCGTCATGCACCCCGACGCGAAGCTGCTGCTCAAGCCTGCCGATGCCGCCGCCGACGCCTTCGCGGGCAACCCCGAGCGCGACCTGGCAACGCGCGCCACCGTACGCAGCGCCGACTGGGATCTGCGCTTGATCGTGCCGGCGCGCGCCGCCTACGCGCCCCTGGAACAGGCGAGGCGAAACCTGCTGCTGCAGTTGCTCTGGCTGGGCCTGGGCTGCGCGTTGCTGGTCTGGCTGGGCACGGCTTGGTTCATGCGTCCCCTGGAGGCGCTGAGCAATGCGATCCGTACCCTGCGCCATTCGCCGGACAGCCAGGTCAAGCTGGATGTGGTCGCCAACGACGAGCGCGGCGACCTGGCCCGCGAGTTCGACGCGTTGATGGCCGAGCTGCGCGAGCAGCGCCTCGAGGTGGCCGCGGTCACCGACGCTTCGCCCGTGGGATTGTTCCGCTGCGACAGCAGCGGCCGCATGACCTATGTGAATGACGAGTACCTGGCGATTCACGGGCTCGAGCGCGAGGACGCGGAAGAGGGCTGGCTCACGCTCGTGCGCGAGCAGATCCGGGAGAAGGTTCGCCAGGATTGGATTCGCATCGTCAACGCCGCCGAACCGCTGAACGCCACGCGCCGGCTCCACCGCAAGGACGGCACGCAGGTGCTGGTGGCATTGCGAAGCCGGCCCGTGGTCGCGGGAGGCCGCGTGCTCGGACACGTGGGAACGGTGACCGACATCACCGAACGCACGCGGGCCGAACGGGCCCTTCGCACGCTCACGGCCATCTTCGACATGACGACCGACTACATCATCCAGAACGATGCGACGGGGCGACTCATCTACATGAATCCGGCCGCGCGCCGCCGCACGGGAGTGGACCTGGATGCCCCGATCGAGACGCTGAAAGTGTCCGACTTCAATCCACCGCAAACGCTGGAGAGATTCAGGTCCGAGGTGGTGCCGACCGCGGTCGCCACCGGCGTGTGGGTGGGCGAGTCGATGGTGTGGGACACGCAGCGGCGCGAGTTCCCGGTCAGCCACATGGTGATTGCGCACCGCGACAAGCACGGCAAGGTGGAATACTTCTCCGGATTGATGCGCGACATCTCGGCGGCCAAGGCCGCGGAGCAGGCACTGCGCGAGAGCGAGCACCGCTTGCGCATGGTGACGGACCACCTGCCGGCACTGATCTCCTATCTCGACCGCGACCTGCGATTCCGGTTCGTCAACAAGGCCTACCAGGACTGGTTCGGCGTCGAGCCTCGGCAGCTGATTGGCCGCAGCCTGCACGAGTTCTACGGCGACGAGGCGTGGGCGCAGATGGAACCGTACATCCGGGCGGCCCTGGGCGGGCGCCAGGTCACCTACGAGCGGCGGGTGGTGGGACCCGGCGGGCGCCGCGACATCCAGGCCACGCTGGTTCCGGAGCGCAACGAACAGGGCGAGGTGATGGGCCTCTATACGCTGGACAGCGACATCACCGCGCATCACGAGGCGGAGGAAGCCCTGCAGGAAAGCGAAGCCCGCCTGCGCACGGTGGCCGACGCGCTGCCGATGCGCGTGGCCTACATCGATGCGGACGAGCGCTACCGGTTCAACAACCTGGCCTACGAACGCGAATTCGGGCTCTCCCGCGACCAGATCCAGGGGCACACCGTGCAAGAGCTCCTGGGCGAGCCCGCCTACCAGAGCGTGAAGCCGCACATACGCGCCGCGTTGGCCGGCGAGATCGTCACCTTCCAGAGCGAAGTCAGCCAGAGCGACAGCTACAACTGCTACGAGGCCCAGTACATCCCCCAGCCCGCGGCCAATACTGAAGCCATCGTCGGCTTCCACGCCGTGATCACCGACATCACGCGGCAAAAGCTCGAGGAGAAGCGCCTGGTGAACCTGGCGCAGATCGATCCGCTCACCGGTCTTGCCAATCGCGCGGGTTTCGAAGCGCGACTGGGCGAGGCCATGGACCGCAGCCGCAGCGCAGGTGCCCTGATGGCGCTGATGTACCTGGACATCGATGGTTTCAAGCAGATCAACGACCAGTTCGGGCATCAGACGGGTGATGAGCTGCTGAAGGCTTTCTCGAACAGGTTGTCGCAAGGCCTGCGCTCCAGCGACGTCCGTGCGCGCCTGGGCGGCGACGAGTTCACCGTGATCATGGAGGGGCTGCCCCATGCCGACATTGCGGTCTCCGCCGCGACGAAGCTGGTCATGGCCATGCAGGCGCCATTCGCCATCGAGCAGCAGCGGACGATCAACGTCACCGCCAGCATCGGCCTGGCGTTCTACCAGGGCGGCGCCGCGACGGCCGCTGCGTTGGTCAAGCAGGCGGACGAGATGCTCTATCGCGCCAAGCGAGCGGGTCGCAACAACGTGCAGGCGGCGGCCCTGCCGAGCGGTGGCGGCTCGTCCTAGTCTTTACAAGCTCAGCTGGCGGCCGGTAGAAATTTCATCGTAATTCGCGACAGCCTTACTGGCCGTTCACATGGCGCCGGCAGGATAGAACTCCTGAAAACAACGACTCGAAGGAGTTGCGATGAAGAAGTTGTCCCTTGCATTGGTTGCAGCCGCTCTGGCCTCATTGGCCGCGCTGAGCGCGCCTGCTCAAGCGCAGCCGCATCATGGAGACGGTGGCTACCGTCCTCACGTGGTCGTTGTTCCGCCGCCACCACCGCGCCACGTTGTGCGGCATGGTTACGACCACCGCTATGACCGCTATGACCGCTATGACCGCCGTGCCGACTATCGTCATGGCCACCGCTACGCACGCCGGGACAGCGACCGCGACGGCGTGCCCGATCGCTACGACCGCCGTCCCCACAATCCGTATCGGCGCTGAGTGAGAGTCCCCGAAGAGGGGAGTTCGGTCCGCTTGCAGCAGTCAAGTTCGTCAAGATCTGAGGCACAGCTCTACGCCGCCACCGCGGCTGTCGATACGGCGCGGTGTGCGCGGTCAAAGACTTGCTGGACCGTCGCCCGGGGCCGTAGTAGCGGCGCTACGGTTCAAACCAAAACGACAACTGCTTGTGATGCTTGATCGCCAACAAATGAACGATCGGAGATTGGTCCGTCCGGCTGTCGTGCACGGAATACAGCACCAAGTAATCGTCCATCACGTACTCACGAACGTTTGCAGTCGGCTTATGCGATGCCAGTAGACGCTGCAGTCGTTCGAACACCATTTGCGCCTCCACCGATTCAGGCTGACGACTCATGAACGGCCGGCCCATCCGCGGATGCCGCTCCAGATGCGTTAGCACTACGTCGGTGAGTTCGTCCAGCAATCGGTCATAGCCCTGCGGAAATTCGCTCACGTCCCAGAGAGCCGCAATGCCTTCCAGATTGGCTGTGAATTCGCTGCGTAAAGGATCTCAGCCAGCGGCTCGCTTTCCTCGCTCGCCAGCGTCAGCGAGTGATCCGGCGGGCCTTTAACGCAGTCAGCCTTTCGCGTGCATTGGTCGACCGGCCCGCCGCCACATCCGCCAGCCCCTTCTCGATTTCACTGAGCAGCAGAAGATGAATGCTCGCGCGCTCCAGGCGGTGATAGTGATCAAGTCGCTTGACGTCGATCATTGCTACCGCAGGCTCGCCGTTCTTCGCGATGATCTTCTCTGCGCCGTTCTGCACCTGCTCGACCAATTCGGAAAGGTGCGCGCATGCGCTCGAAAATGGCACGATGTCGCGGACAGTGATGGACATTCAGGTTCTCCTGAATACGGAATTTCGCTCTCGAATGTAAACATCATTCTGTTTCGCGCGGCCAGCCGAAGACGACCGGGATCTCGTAAAAAAAGTCTTCCGGAGGCGCTGGTCCGAGATGCGACAGGAGACAACGGCGCAGAACGGCTGGCTGCGCTGCCCGCGTCCAGCCACAAGCTATAGGGCAAAAACGGCGTACGCGCGGAGTAGGGCGCCGCGGCCCCGCGGCTCACGCCGGCGTCATGGCCCTGCGCACGAGCAGTGTGTCGGTGAACTGCTCGAAAGCGAGCACCTTCCCGCCCTGCAGTTGCCAGACATGCGCCACGCGCGCCTGCATCGGCTTGCCGGTGGCGTGGAACGTGCCGTGGTAGGTGCCGATACCGACGATGCTGTCCCCGGCATCCACCAGTCGTTCCAGCTCGAAGCGGTAGCCTTCCCAGTCGCGGCCGAGCACGGCAAAGACATTGTCGATGACGGCCTGCGGACCGACCCAGGTGCCGGCGCACGGAAAGCCGGCCATCTCGGTCCAGCGCACCTGCGGCGACACCTCGGCCATCAAGGCCGCGAGATCGCCGCGAGCCGAAGCCGCGTAGTGGTCTCGCACGACGTCCAGGTGGCTGCGCGCACTCACCACTTCATTTCTCCCTTGTTCACCTTGGCGCCAATGTCCAGCGCCACACCAAGGCCCGCGTCCGGGTAAGCCTGCTTCATGGCGCTGATGAGCGCGGCACTGTTGGCGGCCTTCGGCAGCTCCTGCTCGTAGCGCACCAGGTAGGCTTGGCTCCAGGCGATCTGCGATGCGTCCTGCTTGGCGCCCACGGCGCTGTGGCCCGGAATGACCCGGGTCGGCTGCAGGGCGGCCATCGCGGCGAGCTTGGTGGCCCAGTCGGCGCGCTCCTGCGGCGTTTGCGCATCGGCGGTCCAGAGGTGCAGGCCGGCGTATACGTTCACGCCGCCGGCGATGGTCCTGAGCGACGGAATCCACACGTAGCTGCGATGTGGCAGGCTGTCGTCGAGGCCGCGCACCTCGATCGACTGGCCTTCCAGCGCAATGGCGTTGCCCGCCAGCACCTCGGGCAGCGGCACGCTCTTGGGCGCATTGGCGCCCATGCGCGGGCCCCACACCTGCAGCTTGGTGGCCAGCGTGGCCTGGATCTTCTTCAGCGTGGGCGCCGTGGTCACGACCTTGGCGTCGGGGAAGTACTGCTTGAGCACCTCGATGCCGAAGTAGTAATCAGGATCGGCCTGGGTGATGAAGATGGTCTTGAGCGTCTTCTTGCTGTCGAGCACCATGGCCGCGATGCGCAGCGCGTCGGCGCGCGTGAAGCCGGTGTCCAGCAGCACGGCGTCGGTCTGCCCGGCCACCAGCACCGAGTTGACGTGGAAGCTGTTGGCATCGGCGTTGTAGACCTGGAGGGTCAGCGGCGGAGCCGACTGCGCCGATGCATCGTTGGCGACGATGCCGAGCGTCATGGCGGCCGGCAGCAAGGCAAGGGAAAAGAACTTGATCGTTTTCATGAGGGACTCCATCGAAGCTGAGGGTTACGGATGGGCTCATCGTATTGGTTCGCTTCTCGAAGATAAACTTCGGTTCGATCAAATGATTGTCAACCGATTCGATTCAATCCCATGGACCATCTCAGCGCCATCCGCACCTTCATCGAGATCGCCGATCAGGGCAGCCTGACCCGTGCGGCGGAGGTGCTCGACCTCTCGCGCGCCATGGTCAGCCGCCATCTCGAAGGGCTGGAGCAGTGGCTCGGCGCGCGGCTTTTGCATCGCACGACCCGGCGCGTGAGCCTGAGCGATGCGGGACAGGAGGCGCTGCCCCGGTTGCGCCAGATGCTCGAGCTGGCCTCGGATGTGCAGGCCGTCACCGGCGCGCGCCGGACGGAGCCCGCGGGCAAGCTGCGGCTCACCACCAGCCTGTCGTTCGCCCTCTCGAGCCTCACGCGCGCCATCGTGGAGTTTCAGGGCCGCTATCCGCGCATCGAGGTCGAACTGCTCACGGTGGACCGCACGATCGATCTGGTCGATGAACGCATCGACCTGGCCATCCGCATCACCAACCGGCTGGACGAAGGCGTGGTGGCGCGCCAGATCGCCACCTGCCACTCGGTGCTGTGCGCATCGCCCGCCTACCTGGAGCGGCGCGGCGTGCCCAAGCGGCCCGAGGACCTTGCCGCGCACGAGTGCATCACCCACGCGTTCGGCACGCGGGCCGAGTACCGGCTGCGCAAGTCGGGCCGGTCGGTCAGCATCGCGGTGAGGGGTGCGCTGTCGAGCAACGAAACATCGGTGCTGCGCGAGGCCGCGCTGGCGGGCGCCGGCATCGTGATGCTGCCCACCTACTTTGTCGGAGACGAACTCGCGCGCGGCGCGCTGGTGCGGCTGCTGCCCGACCACGAGCCCGAAGCGCTGGGCATCCACGCCGTGATCCTGTCGCGCCAGCATCAGCCGCGGCCGCTCAAGCTGCTGATCGATTTCCTGGCCGAGCGCTTTGGTGGAGCCCTTGCCCCCTGGGACCAGACGCCGCCGCCGGTGCTGCCATCAAGGCGGAAGGCTCGCATCGATATAAAGCCAAAGCGCCGGCCCTGAAGGGCGCACTGCCCGCGTGGTCAGCGGGATGCGCAGGCAGCCGCTCTCAACTGCCTTTGGACTTGCGCCCGCGTGAGCTCGGCTTTGCGGGCACGCTTTTTCCGTATTCGTTCCACCACGTCGTGAGCGCCTCCATCGTCGGACCGAGGGCGCGCGCCTTTGTCGTGATCTCGTATTCGACGCGCGGCGGGACTTCCGCGAACACCGTGCGCGACACCAGGCCGTCCTTCTCGAGTTCGCGAAGTTGCGCCGTCAGCATGTGCTGCGTGATGGCGGGAATCGCCTTTCTCAGCTCGCCGAAGCGGTAGATGCGCTGATTCAGCAGCCACATGATTTCAAGCTTCCATTTGCCCGACAGCAATGCGAATGCGCGGCGCATTTCCTCGTGCATGTTGATCTGGTCATCGCCATTAGTCTGCTTTTTCATACTAAGCGTCGCTTTTTCATCCTACTTGCGGGATTTCATCTTAGACGACATCCTTGCTGCAACCCGACGCAATTCTCGTCGCTCAGCAAGAACCCATGACTCCAAACTACCCGTACTGGATCAGCACGACGCTGCTGTCCCTGCTCTACCTGGCCTCCGCAATCATGTACATCGCCAAGAGGGGCTGGGTCCGCCGGGCCCTTGCCGACCTGGGCTATCCCGCCTACCTGGTGCCGATCCTCACCGCCGTGAAGTTCCTGGCCGTGGCCGCCATCCTGTCGCGCGCGAGCGTGGCTTTGAGCGACCTGGCCTATGCGGGCATGTTCTTTCATCTGCTGCTTTCCGCGTCGGCGCACCTCGGCGTTCGCAAGCCCGGCGGCGCGCTGCCGGCGGCGGTGGGCCTCGTGCTGCTCGCTGCCTCGTTCGCGACGCAGAACACCGCCCGCGACATTCCGTCGCCCTACGCCCGGGCCGCAGCGGAGCACCGGGTAACTCTCAACCCATGGAAATCATCATGACTCGACTCAATGGAAAAGTTGCCGTTGTCACCGGTGCCGGCCGCGGCATCGGGCGCCCTACAACATGGCGAAGGAGGCGGTGCGCGCACTGACCCGGTCCGCCGCGCGCGAATGGGGCGCCGACAGGATCACCATCAACAATGCGCTGCCGGTCGCGGACACCTGGGGCGCGGCCGACGCTCCTGCGCCAGCCAACGCGCTCGCCCGTCATGGATCGCCGGAGGAGGACGTCGCGCCGGTCGTGCTGTTCCTCGCCAGCAAGGATGCGCAGTTCCTGACGGGCTACAGCCTGACGCCCGATGGCGGGATGATCATCGACAGCGCGCGCTGAGCCGCAAGAAAGCGCGAGCGAGGGAGCGAGCACGCACGCGAACACCGGGGAATTGGATGCCCACGCAGATCGATTGCGCACTTCTCTGGATTTCTTGCCTGATCCTATGGCGCCGGTGCTGTTTTGTAGATGGAGATCTGCTCGCGAGTTAGAGTCTTCGGCGGAGGCTCCGAGCAACATGGCACCCACACCCCCCGACGCCGCAGCGCAGTGCAGATTGCTGCAGGAAGCGATGGCGCACGTGATCGGCGCGCGGACCCCGGAGCCGGGCGACTTCGCAACTCCCATCCCCGGCCTCGGCTTCTTCCGGCGCGAATCCCCCGCGCCGCCTGCCGTGTGCATGGTCGAGCCGAGCATCGTGCTCGTCGCCCAAGGCGCCAAGCAGATGTGGATCGGCGGCGAGGCCTATCCCTACGACACCTCGCAATTCCTCATCACCTCGTTGAACCTGCCCGCCAATTCGGAGGTGAGGGTGGCAAGTGCGGAGCAGCCTTGCCTCGGTCTGGTCTTGAAGTTGGACATCCGCGTGCTGGCCGAGCTGATCGCGCAGGGCAATTTTCCGTCGCGTGGCGATCGCTCGGTCGGGGCGGGTGTGGGAATCGGTACGGCAACGCCTGCCCTGCTGGCACCGATCGGGCGCCTGCTGGCGCTGTTGGACGAGCCCGAAGCCATTCCGGTTCTCGCACCGATGATCCATCGGGAAATCCACTACCGGCTTCTTGGCAGCGATCAGGCGGCCAAGCTGCGGCAGATCGCCTCCGTGGACGGGCAGGGCCACCGCATTGCAAGAGCGATCGACTGGCTGACGCTGAACTATGCCCTGCCGCTTCGCGTCGATGAACTCGCGGACCGCGTGCAGATGAGCACGCCCACCTTCCATCACCACTTTCGACAACTCACCGCCATGAGCCCGCTGCAGTACCAGAAGTGGCTGCGATTGAACGAAGCGAAGCGATTGATGCTGAACGAACACCTGGATGCGGCAAGCGCGGCTTTCAGGGTCGGCTACGAAAGCCCCTCCCAGTTCAGCCGCGAATACAGCCGATTGTTCGGGGCTCCGCCCAAGCGGGACATCGAGGTGTTGCGCGGGGGAGCCAAGGGTTTCGATGCACGCGGGCAGGAGCTGGCGAACCCGGCATGAGAACTTAGGTCCGAAGGTCGTTGCGACCTCATAGGATCAGGCAAGAAAAGCAGCGAATTGCTCTATCAATCGCCGCGCAGCTTGAGAAGAATGGTGGTCAGGGCACCCGCCTCCCGGCGCGGCTTGCCCGCACGACTTGCCCGAACTTCGAACAACAGGAGCTGACATGGAAAGTCCCACGACGACGACCCCCTTGATCTCGCGACGCGACGCGCTCATTGCCGGCGCTGCCACCGCCGCGGCGGTTTCCTCTTCCGCGCCCACCGCGGCGGCGGCACAGGCTGCACCTTCGGCATCGGCATCGGCGGTGCCCCGTTCAAAGCTTTCGCTGAACGTCAACGGCCGGGTTCATTCGCTCGAGCTCGACACGCGAACGACCTTGCTCGATGCGCTGCGCGAACACCTGCATCTGACCGGCACCAAGAAAGGCTGCGACCACGGCCAGTGCGGCGCCTGCACGGTCATTGCGGACGGAAGGCGGATCAACGCCTGCCTGACGCTCGCCGTCATGCACGAGGGCGGGCAGATCACCACCGTCGAAGGGCTCGGCACGCCGCAGAACATGCACCCGATGCAGGCCGCATTCGTCAAGCATGACGGCTACCAGTGCGGCTACTGCACGCCCGGGCAGATCTGCTCGGCGGTGGCCGTGCTCGACGAAATCAAGCGCGGGGTCCCGAGCCACGTGAGCACGGATCTCACCGCGCGTCCTCTTTTCTCGGCCGAAGAACTGCGCGAGCGCATGAGCGGCAACATCTGCCGCTGCGGCGCCTACTCCAACATCGTCGACGCCATCACCGAAGTGGCCGGGAGCAGAGCATGAAGCCGTTTACCTATGAGCGCGCGCGTTCCCCGGCGCAGGCCGCGGCGGCCGTCGCACGGAGCCCGGGTGCCAGGTTCATCGCGGGCGGCACCAACCTGCTGGACCTGATGAAGCTGCAGATCGAAGCGCCGACGCATCTGGTCGACGTGAACGGTCTTGCCCTCGACAAGATCGAACCGACGCCCGAAGGCGGCCTGCGCATCGGCGCCCTGGTGCGCAACACCGACCTGGCCGCCGACGAGCGCGTGCGCCGCGACTACGGCGTGCTGTCCCGCGCGCTGCTGTCCGGCGCCTCCGGCCAGTTGCGCAACAAGGCCACGACGGCGGGCAACCTGCTGCAGCGCACGCGCTGTCCCTACTTCTACGACACCGACCAGCCCTGCAACAAGCGCCAGCCCGGGAGCGGCTGCAGCGCTATCGGCGGCGTCACTCGCCAGCATGCGGTGGTCGGTGCGAGCAAGGCCTGCATCGCAACGCATCCGAGCGACATGGCTGTGGCGATGCGCGTGCTCGACGCGGCGGTCGAGACGGTGCGTCCCGATGGCCGCACGCGCGTGATCCCGATTGCCGATTTCCATCGCCTGCCGGGCGAAACCCCGCACATCGAAACGGCGCTGGAGCGGGACGAGCTGATCACCGGCGTCACGCTGCCAAGGCCCATCGGCGGCACGCAGATCTACCGCAAGGTGCGCGACCGCGCCTCCTATGCCTTCGCGCTCGTTTCCGTCGCGGCGATCGTGCAGCGCGATGGCTCGGGCCGCGTGGCACTGGGCGGCGTGGCGCACAAGCCATGGCGCCTCGAGGCTGCGGAGGCCGCCATGCCGCAGGGCGCCAAGGCCGTGACCGCGCAGCTGCTGGCCGGCGCGCAGCCGACGCACGAGAACGCATTCAAGTTGCCACTGGCCGAGCGCGCGCTGGCCGCGGCCCTGGTGCAAGCGAGGAGCTGACCATCATGAAATTCGACACGCCCGCAACCACCAATCCCATCGACCAGCTCAAGATCATCGGCAAGCCGACGGACCGGATCGACGGACCCGCGAAAACCACGGGCTCCGCACGCTACGCCTATGAACGAAACACCGAGGTGCCCAACGCCGCCTACGGCTACGTGGTGGGCGCCGGCATCGCGAAGGGCCGCATCGCCTCGATGGACCTGAGTGCCGCACGCGCGGCACCGGGCGTCCTGGCCATCGTCACCGCGCGCAACGCCGGCAAGCTGGGCAAGGGCGACTTCAACACGGCCAAGCTGCTTGGCGGGCCCGAGATCGACCACTACCACCAGGCGGTTGCACTCGTCGTGGCCAACAGCTTCGAGCAGGCGCGTGCCGCGGCGCAGCTGGTGCGCATCGAGTACACCCGCGCACCGGGGCGCTTCGATCTGAGCGCGGAAATGGCTGCGGCGAAGATGCCTGCGCCCAGCCCGTTCTCGGGCGAGCCGGAAACGAAGACCGGCGACTTCACGGGTGCGTTCGCCGCGGCCGCCGTGCAGCTCGATGCGAGCTACACCACGCCCGACGAGTCGCACGCGATGATGGAACCGCACGCTTCCATCGCCGCCTGGAAGGGCGGCAAGCTTACCCTCTGGACATCCAACCAGATGATCGCCTGGGGCGTCGGCGACGTGGCCAAGACGCTCGGCATCCCCAAGGCGAACGTCCGCCTGGTCTCGCCCTTCATCGGCGGCGGCTTCGGCGGCAAGCTGTTCGTGCGGGCGGATGCGGTGCTTGCCGCGCTGGGCGCGCGGGCGGCCAAACGGCCCGTGAAGGTGGCATTGCAGCGGCCCTTGATGATGAACAACACCACGCACCGGCCGGCGACCATCCAGCGCATCCGCATCGGTGCCGCGAGGGACGGCAAGATCACCGCCATCGCGCACGAAGGCTGGTCTGGCGACCTGCCGGGCGGACAAGCCGAGACGGCGGTCAACCAGACCCGGCTGCTGTACGCCGGCGCCAACCGCCTGACGACCACGCGGCTCGCCGTGCTCGACCTGCCCGAAGGCAATGCGATGCGCGCGCCCGGCGAGGCGCCGGGCTTGATGGCGCTGGAGATCGCCATGGACGAGATGGCGGAGAAGCTGGGGCTCGACCCGATCGAGTTTCGCGTGCTCAACGACACGCAGGTCGATCCGGAGAAGCCGGAGCGCCCCTATTCCCAGCGCAAGCTGATCGAATGCCTGCGCACCGGCGCCGAACGCTTCGGCTGGAGCAAGCGCAACGCGGCACCGGCAAAGCAGCGCGACGGACGCTGGCTCGTGGGGATGGGCGTTGCCGCCGCGTTCCGCAACAACCTGTTGACCAAGTCGGCCGCGCGCGTGCGCCTGGACAACCGGGGCATGGTCACGGTGGAAACCGACATGACCGATATCGGCACCGGGTCGTACACCATCATTGCGCAGACCGCTGCCGAAACCATGGGGGTGCCGCTCGACAGGGTGCTCGTGCGACTGGGCGATTCGGCGTATCCGGTTTCTGCCGGCTCGGGCGGGCAGTGGGGTGCCAACAACTCGACCTCGGGTGTCTTTGCGGCGTGCATGAAGCTGCGCGAAGCCGTGGCCAGCAAGCTCGGATTCGCTGCGGCCGATGCGGAGTTCTCGGACGGCTTGGTGCGCGCCGGCGAGCGTGTGGTGCCGCTCGCGGAAGCGGCGGGCGCGAACGGCCTGGTGGCCGAGGACGGCATCGAGTACGGCGATCTCGACAAGAAGTACCAGCAGTCCACCTTCGGCGCGCACTTCGTGGAGGTCGGCGTCGATGCCGCCACCGGCGAGATACGCGTTCGGCGCATGCTTGCGGTGTGCGCCGCGGGCCGCATCCTGAACCCCAAGTCCGCCCGCAGCCAGGTGATCGGCGCCATGACGATGGGCGTCGGTGGCGCGCTGATGGAAGAGCTGGCGCTCGACAAGCGGCATGGCTTCTTCGTCAACCACGACCTGGCGGGCTACGAGGTGCCGGTGCATGCCGACATTCCGCACCAGGATGTGATCTTCCTGGACGAGACGGACCCGATCTCTTCGCCGATGAAGGCCAAGGGCGTGGGAGAGCTCGGCATGTGCGGCGTCGCGGCAGCCGTAGCCAACGCGGTTTACAACGCGACAGGCGTTCGGGTGCGCAACTATCCGATCACGCTCGACAAGCTGCTGGATCGCTTGCCGCCGGTGGCGTGAGCTGCTGAGGTCATGCCGCTGCGGCCGCCGGGGCTCTGCTGCGGGTGTTCGCGATCAGGGCCGCGCCGGCAAGGCAAAGGATCGCAAGCACGGCCAGCGCCGAACTGGCGCCTCGGCCGAAGGCGGCCACATCCACGCTTGAAAGTGCCGGGCCACCGCCATTTCCAAGAATCATGCGTTGCGCGCCGGAAGGAAGCCCCGCCATCGCCACGCTCAGCGTCAGCGCGGTTCCCACCATGATGCCGGTGTTCTGCAGCGTCGACCGGACGCCGTTGGCAATGCCCCGGCGCTGGGGCACCACGCTCTGGAGGATCGATGCGTTGTTCGGCGTCACGAAACTCCCGATGCCCAGGCCCAGCACCCAGAGGCACAGCGACAGTTGCAGGTCACCGATCGTGGGCTGCAGCAGCGCAGCCAGCAGTGCCAATGCGCATGCCGCGAGCAGCATGCCGCCCACGCAGATGGATTCGGGCCTGAAGCGCTGAAGCAGGATGCCCGCCACGGGTGCGGCCATCAGCATGCCGAATGCGACCGGTGCGATGCGCAGGCCCGCCTCCGACGGTTGCAGGCCCGCGCAAGCCTGAAGGTACAAGGCCACCAGCAAGAGCGGCGCAGCTTGCGTCATCGACAGGAGCAGGATGCCGGCGTAGGCGGTTCGGCGCCCCGGGTCGCCGAACAGAGACGGGTCGACCAGCGGACTGGCCAAGCGCATCTGAATGCGGGAGAAAAGCCCGATGGCGCAGAGCCCCGTAAGCATGAATGCCCACACGGGCGTGCTCGTCCATCCGCGGGTGCCTGCCATCGAGAGCGCATAGGTCACGCATCCGATGCCGATGAGGGAAAGCGCCGCGCCGGCCAGGTCGAAGCGCTCTGGCGCGGCGGCCGCACTTTGGGGCAGGACCTTCCAGGACCACGCCAGCACGCCAAGCCCGATGGGCACGTTGAGCATGAAGAGCGCGCGCCAGCCCCACCACGAGACGACGAAGCCGCCCGCCAGCGGCCCCACGACCTGGGCGAGGGCCGCGACCATGGCGAGCACGCCCAGCGCCAGCCCCATCTTGCGGCGGCCGAACGCATCGCTCACCAATGCGCTGGCGTTGGCCATGACGCCCGCCGCGCCGATGGCCTGGCCCACGCGGCTCGCCAGCATCAGCTCGGCGGTGGGTGCCAGGGCGCATGCCGCGCAGGCGACCACGAAAAGGCACAGTCCGGCGAGGAAGAGCCGGCGCCGTCCCCAGAGATCGGCCAGCCGTCCAAAGCTCAGGATGCAAACGGTGCTGACCAGCATGTAGGACAGCAAGATCCAGCTTGCCTGCGTGGGCGAGGCGTGCAGGCTGCGCGCCACGGCAGGCAGCGCGACATTGAGTGCGCTGAGATTGAGGAAACACAGCAGCGCGCCCAAGCTGGCAGCGAGGAGCACCGCCCAGCCCACCCTGTCTGCGTCATCGGTCATCGATTTCAGTCTTCGCTCTTGAACCCCGATGCCTGGACGATGGGGCGCCAGTACACCCGATCCTCGGCCATGATGCGCTTCAGGTCCGCGCCCGGGAGCCCGGTCGGCTCGAGGCCCATGCGATCGACTTGTCCGCGCACTTGCGGATTGCGCATTGCGGCAAGAAGGGCCGTCTCCAGCTTCGCGACCACCTCCTTCGGAGTCCCCGCCGGCACGAATGCGGCATAGGCGGCATTGGCGCGGTCGAAGGCGTCATAGCCCGACTCCTTGATCGTCGGAACGTCGGGCAGCCAACTCAAGCGCTTGGTGCCTGCAACGCCCAATATCCGCAACTTGCCCGCGCGGTGGAGTTCGAGCTGGCTGGCCAGCGCGTCGGTGCCCATCGGCACATGGTTTCCGATGATGTCTGTCGCGAGCGGCGCACCCCCTTTGTAAGTGACCGGCGTGAGCGGTACACCGACGGCCTTGGACAACTGCAGCACGCTGAAGTGCAGCCCGCCTCCGAGGTTGGTCAGTCCCACGCTTGCGCTGGCAGGATTCTTCTTGATCCAGGCCACGTACTCGGGAATCGTCTTGAACGGCTGGTCTGCGCCGGCGGAAACGACGCAGGGCACATTCGCCAGGTGCGCGACAGGTATGAAATCCTTGTCGACGTCATAGTTCAGCCGCGCATAGGTCATCGGAAAAAGGACGAAAGGCGGTGTGGCGCCGATCAGGATCGTGCGGCCATCGGGACGTGCGGTCTTGACCGCCTCGATGGAAATCCGGGTCGAGGCGCCGGGCCGGCTCTCCACCAGCACGGGTTCCTTGAGCGTGGTGCGCAAATCCTCGGCCAGCGAGCGCGCCAGATTGTCGAGGGCGCCACCCGGCGGAACGCCGATGATCAGCCGGATGGGCGCGTTGTTGTCGGCATGCGCGGCAGCGCCGATCAGGGCAATCGACGCACCGAGAAAAAGTGTCTTGAGGAACGAGGCCATGGTGGAAGTACCTTCAAAGTTGAGAACGAAACGGGAGAGGAACGGACTCAGAAGGCGAGGGCCGGCAGCGCGTTGGCTGGCCGGTGCGCGGCTTCGAAAGACGACGCGGCCTGCAGCAGCTGCAAGTCCTCGCGAAAGCGGCCGACCAGCTGCATGCCGATGGGCAGGCCATCGCGGCCTGCACCGCAGGGCAGGCTGATGGCGGGATGGCCCGTGAGGTTGAAGGGCATCGTCCACGGAAACCAGTTCGGCCGCACCTCGGCATACGCTTCGCCATCGATCTCGATGCTGCCGAACAGGTCCTGGTCGATTGGCAGGGCCGTGCGCGACAGAGTGGGTGTGAAGATGAAGTCGTGGGTCTCCAACTGGGCCTGGACCTTGCGAAAGAGCGCGGTCCTGGCAAACATGGCCTGCTGGAAGGCGACACCGTCGACGTGCTCCGCGAGCGCGAGCTGCTGCAGCAGCGACGGACTCAACGCGCTGGCATGCGTTTCGGCCAGTGGCGCGAAACGGCCGCGCCAGCTGGTGTGGTTGATCACCCGCCACACCGGCTCGACGTCATAGCCCTCGCTCGACATCTCCTCGAGTTGCGCGCCCATCGAACGCAACGTGGCAAGAGCGGCTTCGAAGGCCGCGGCAACGTCGGCGGAGATCGGTCGCCCCTCGAGCCTCGCGGAATACAGAATCCGTTTGCCACGAAGATCGCCGGCGGGCTGCAGCGCGTCGAAGTAGCGCTGCGCCGGCACGCCCAGCGACCACGGGTCGGACCCGTGGGCGCCCGTCATGGCCTGCAGCATGAGCGCCGTGTCGGCCACGTTGCGCGTGGTGGGCGTCACGTAGGTGTAGTTGCCGAAGGCATCCTGTACCTGGCTGTGGGGCACCACGCCCAGGCTCTGCTTCAAGCCGACGACGCCGTTGCATGCAGCGGGAATGCGCGTCGAGCCGCCGCCGTCGGTGGCGATGGCCAGGGGCGCGACACCGGCTGCGATGGACGAGGCCGCACCGCCGCTCGAGCCGCCACTGGTGCGCGTTGCATCCCATGCGTTGCGCGTGCTTCCGAAGAGTGGCGCATCGGTCAGGCACTTGGCGCCAAATTCGGACGTGGTCGTCTTGCCGATCAGGATGCCGCCCGCCTCGCGCATGCGCGCCACGGCCACCGCGTCTTGCGTGGGAACGTGGTCGCGATGCAGCACCGAGCCGTAGGTCGTCCGGACGTTCGCCGTGTCGACGATGTCCTTCACCGTGAACGGCAGTCCGTGCAGCAGGCCCAACGTCTCGCCCTTCATCAGCGCGGCTTCGGCGGCCCTGGCCTCTGCCATCGCCTGTTCGTGGCAGAGCGTGATGAAGCAGTTCAGGTGCGGCTGGACCGCGTCGGCGCGGCGCAATACGTCTTCGACGATCTCCACTGGCGAGAGCTTCCGCTGGGCGACGAGGGTGCGCATCTCCGCGGCGGACATCTCGAAGATCTCCGATGGCGGAAGACGAGGGAAGTTTTTCATGGTGTAAATGATTGACGCGCTACAACATGGAGTCCAATACTGTTTTCTTGAAAAGGCATATGCCTAGCGTATGGCAGCACCAGACTTCAGAACGCTCCGCTACTTCGTGGCTGTCGCCGAGGAACGCAGCGTCGGAAAGGCGGCGCGCCGGCTCAACATGGCCCAGCCGCCGCTGTCGGTTCACATCAAGAATCTGGAGTCGGCTGTGGGCACGCCGCTGTTTCGCAGGGCGGCGCGTGGCATGGAAATTACCGACGCCGGCCATGCGCTCTTCCAGCGCGCGAAGGAAGCACTGCTGCTTGCCAATGAAGGATTCGACGCCGCGCGGGCCATCGGGTCGGGCAGCAGGGGCCGGCTCACGGTCGGCACCATGGTCGTGCTTTCGTACCTGGTGCTGCCGCGCCTGGAGAACGCGCTTCGCGCGAAGCTGCCGGACGTGGAGATTCAGTACGTGGAGCTCAATGCCGCCAACAACGTCTCGGCCATCACCGATTCGCAAGTGTCCGTGGCCATCTGCATTCCGCCCATCGCCCACGCAGGCATTGCGGTCGAGCGCATCGGCACCCAGCCTTTGATGCTGGCCGTGCGTGCGGATTCGCCCTTGGCCCGAATGGCCAGCATTCCACTGGCGCGACTGTCAGGCATGCCCCTCATCGGGCTCCCCGTGCCCGATGGCGACGTCGACAAATCCATCATCGCTTCGATGCTCAGGCGGCACGATGTGAGCATGCCGATCGCGCAGCGCGTGGCGACCATGGTGTCGGCGTTGGCGCTCGTGCTGGCGGGCAGGGGCGTGGCCATCTTGCCCGCCTGCGCGCGTATCGGCCGGCCGCCGGGCGTGGTGTTCAGGCCTTTGCGCAACGTCGACGCAAAGATGGACATCGCCGTGTGCTGGCGCAGCGATTGGCAGAGCCCCTTGATCGAGCCGTTTCTGGCGTGCGCGCGCGCGTCCCTGCGCCAGGCGGCTTAGCCGATCGGGGGTTCTCTCATCGCTGCAGCAAGCCGTTCGATGGCAGCGTCTCGTCCAGCAGCTTGCGCGCCGTCTCGACGCCGGCCACCGGCAGCAGTTTCGGATCGAGCAGGCCCACCTGCACCAGCACGCTGGCCTGGTCCCAGTAGATATGCTCGTGGTAGAGCTTGTCGCCGCGGAACTTGACCACCGCCAGCAGCGGAATTTCCACCCGCTTTCCGGTCGGAGGAACGCCCGGCAGCATCCACGGGATTTCCGTGGTGTGCGTGAAGCAGAACAGCATCTCGTCGACCACTTGTGTGGCGCCCACGGTGCGCGAGACCGGCACCAGGGAGGTATCGGGTGGATTGCTGTTGACGAAGTGGTTCGTGTAGAAGTGGTGCAGCGCCTTGTAGCCCACGCCGCCGGTCATGGTCGGAATGTGGTTGACGTAGGGTTCAGGCACCATCGTTTGCATGGTGTCGTCGACATTGCGCGTGCCGAACTCGTATTCGCAGTGCTTGTCCCATAGCGCGGCCAGGTCGTGGTGCGGGCCGATGGCCGACTTGAGCGCGGCAATGCTGCGCTCGTGGGCCATGAGCGCCGAAGGGCGGTGGTAGTGCTCGCCGCCCGTGCGTGCAAAGGCGTGGTCGACACCCGGGTACACCTGCACCTCGACGTTCGGCCGGCCGCGCAGCGTCTGCACGATGCGGTCGCGCGCTTCGGGCGGGCAGAAGCCGTCGAGCTCGGCCGCATGCAGGGCGAGCCGGCAGCGGATGTTGTCGGCCTCGTCCAGCGCCGCATCGATGCCCACGCCGTAGTAGCCGACGGCGACGTCCGCATCGGTGCGGCACGCCGCCAGGTAGGCCAGCTTGCCGCCCAGGCAGAAACCGAGCACGCCGACCTTGGCGTCCTGAACTTCGGGTCGCAGGCGCAGCGTGTGGATGGAGGCCTGGATGTCTTCCATGCCACGGGCCTCGTCGAAGCCCTGATACAGCGCGAATGCGCGCTGCCAGTCGTCCGGCGAATAGCCAAGCTCGACGTCGGGCTGCTGGCGCCAGAACAGGTCGGGCACCAGCACGACGTAGCCTTCCTCGGCGTAGTAGTCGGCCACCTCGCGCATCGTTGCGTTCACGCCGAAGATCTCCTGCGCGAGCACCAGGCCCGGGCCGCTGCCCGAGCGCGGCACGGCAAGGTAGCCGCTGAAACTGCCGCTGCCGTCGGTGGCCTGGATGCGGATTCGGGTCGTGGCGCCGGGTGCTTTTTCCTGCATGTGAGTGCTCCGTTCAAGGGTTGGATGGTGCGGGCCATGCGTTCATTGCACGCATTCCGGGTGTCGCGTCGTCACCTGGTAGTAGCCCGAATGAAAAACCAGCGGCTCGCCGTCGAAGCGGTCGTAGCGCTCGACTTCACCGATGAAGATGAGGTGGTCGCCGCCATCGTACTGCTTCACGTTGCGGCAGATGAACCGGGCGATGACGCCATCCAGCAGCGGCACGCCGGCCGCGCCATCGCAGCAATCCACCCCGCCGAACTTGTCCGCCTGCGGGGTCGAGAACTGCCGCGACAGATGATGCTGGTGCGCCGCCAGCACGTTGATCGCGAAATGGCTGGCGCCGGTGAAGTCCGCCACGCTCGGCGCCTGCCGGGCCAGGCTCCACAGCACCAGCGGCGGGTCCAGCGAGACCGACGAAAACGAATTGGCGGTCATGCCCACGCGGCGGCCGTCGATCGCCCGGGTGGTGATGACGGTCACGCCGGTGGTGAACTGCCCGAGCGCCTTGCGGAAGTCGCGCCGGTCGAAGCGGTCGCAGGCCGCTTCGCGCGCCCGGGTTTCCAGGAAGCGGTCTGCTTCGGCGGCATCGAACCACCAGGGCGCGAAGACGCGCGGGTCGTCGAAGCCGTTGGCGATGGTGCTCGCCACCGCCGGCACGTGGGTGGCGCTCTGCAGCAGCTTCTGCATGTGCGGCTTCGGGGGCGCGAGCAGGCTGTGGGTCCAACAGGTGGCCCAGCGGGCATAGCCTTCCCAGTAGCGGTCGAAGGTCTCCTGCATCCACGCCGCATCGAACGGTGCATCGCCGTGTTCGAGGATCCGTTTCAGGTAGATGTCGGCGCACTTGGCCGCGTTGTTGGCGCCCTGGCCGGTGATCGGATCGTTGAGCACCACGGCATCCGCCAGGCCCAGCACCTTGCGTCCCGAGGGCAGTGTGGCCACGGGCTTGCGCACCGTCGGAGCGAAGCGGCCGACGAGGATGCCGTTGTCGTCGGTCAGCTCGATGTCCGTGCAGCGCTCTGCTTCCCAGGGCAGGAAGGTGTCGAGAATCCGCTTGCTGCGCGCGAGATGCTCCTGCGGCGTCTTCACGTCCGCCCAGCAATCCATCGGGCCGCCCGGCACACCCTCGAACACCATGATCTCGCAGGGGCCCGTGGTGGTCAGCGCCGGGAACACGAAGTATTCGCCCACGCCGGGGATCAGGTTGAAGCACACGCGCGCATGGGGCAGTGCGGGCTTCATTCCCTTCACATAGGTGAGTGCCAATGCACGCTGGGGCTGATCGAATGGCGAGCGCTCGGCGTCGCGCTCGAACAGTTGCGAAATCTCGCCCTTGCCACTGGCGACGACCACGAGGTCATGCGCCGCCGCGCAGGCTTCCAGCGCGTCGAGCCCGACGTCCTGCAGCACCAGCCGGCCGCCGCGCTTCTCGAACTCGGCCATCCAGGCGGGTATCTTGAGCCGCTGGTCGACCGACTGCGCGGGCCCGTCGAGCCTTGCGCTCCACTCGATGGACTTGCCGCCTTCCAGGTTGCGCACCGCGATGCCGATGCCTTCCACGGCGGGGCATTCGTCCGCCCACCAGTCCAGTTCCAGTTCGCGCTCGGTCTGCAGTGCCGTCTCGAACATGCACTGGCTGGACATCACCGGTCCTTCGAAGATCTCTTTCGCCGTGCGGTTCGAAAAAATCGTCACCTCGTACCCCGCGCGCTGCAGGCCGAGCGCGAGCTGCATGCCGGACTGTCCGGCGCCGACGATGGCCACGCGTTGCGTCATGGGTTCACTCCCGGCTACGCGACGGCCGCGCAGGTTTCGATGTAGCGGTCCGCTTCCGCGGGATCCGCAAACCACGGAAAGAAGGTGCGCGGATCGTCGAAGCCGTTGGCGAAGGCGCTGGCCAGCGGCGGCATGGCGCCGGCGCTGCCGAGCAGCTTGAGCACATGGGGCGGTGGCGGCGCCAGCAGCATGTTGGTCCATTGCATGACCCATTGCGCATAGCCGAACCAGTAGCGGTCGAAGGTCTGCTGCATCCACGCCGCATCAGCCGTGCCATTGCCGCGCGCGAGGATGCTCTTCAGATAGGTATCGGCGCATTTGGCCGCGTTGTTGGAGCCCTGGCCGGTGATCGGATCGTTGAGCACCACCACGTCGGCCAGGCCCAGCACGCGGCGCCCCGAGGGCAGCGTGGCCACCGGCTTGCGCACCGTCGGCGCGAAGCGGCCCGCGAGAATGCCGTTGTCGTCGGTCAGCTCGATGTTCCCGCAACGCGCGGCTTCCCATGGCGTGAAAGTGTCGAGAATCCGCTTGCTGCTTGCGAGATGCTCCTGCGGCGTCTTCACGTCCGCCCAGCAATCCATCGGGCCGCCCGGCACACCCTCGAACACCATGATCTCGCAGGGGCCCGTGGTGGTCAGCGCCGGGAACACGAAGTATTCGCCCACGCCCGGAATGAGGTTGAAAGACACCGCGGAGAAAGGCTCGCGCGGCGTCATTCCCTTCACATAGGTCAGCGCCAATGCGCGCTGCGGCTTGTCGAAGCTCGACTTGTGGGCGTCGCGCTCGAAGAGCTTGGAGATCTCGCCCTTGCCGCTGGCAACCAGCGTGAGATCGTGGCTTTGGGTGCAGGCTTCGAGTTCGTCGATGCCCGCGTCCTTGAAGACGAGCTCGCCGCCCTTCTTCTGGAACAGGTCCATCCAGGCCGGGATCTTCACGCGCTGGTCGACCGACTGCGCGCTCGAATTCAACCGCGCGACCCAGTCAATGGCCTTGGCGCCCTTTTGCTCGGGATGGGGAACGGCCAGCCCGATGCCATCCACGGTGGGACAGTCCTGCGCCCAGAGGTCCAGGCCCAGGTCACGCTCGATCTGCAGCGAGGTGTGGAACATGCACTGGCTCGACATGACCTTGCCGTGGCGGATGTCCTCGCCCGTGCGGTTGCTGAACATCGTGACCTCGTAGCCTGCTGCGAGCAGACCGAGACCCAGTTGCAGGCCCGACTGGCCCGCGCCGACGATGGCGATTCGCTTCATTGCTTGCTCCTTGATGCTCCGTTCGGAGCTAGTCCATCAACTTGGGAATGGCGGGCACGGCCTGCTCGGGGCCCATGGCGGCATAGCCGCCGTCCACCGCGTAATCGGAACCGGTCACGAAGCTGGCATGGTCCGAACACAGGAACAGCACCACCTGCGCCACTTCGTCCGGATCGCCGACGCGCCCGAGCAGATGAAAGGGCGCGGCCACGCGGTCGGTCTTGGCGCGGTCGCCGCCGCTGAGCCGGTCCATCACGGCCGACCATGTCCAGCCTGGCGACACGCTGTTCACGCGGATGCGGTCCGGCGCCAGGTCCATCGCCATGTTGCGGGTGAGCTGCGCCATGGCGGCCTTGCTCACCGGATAGAGCCAGCGCCCGGTCTGCGCCACGCGCGACGAGATGCTCGTGAAGTTGACCACCGCCCCGCCGCCTGTCGCCACCATGTGCGGGTGCACAGCCTGCAGCATGGCCACCGCGCTTGCCACGTTCACGTTGAACGAAGCGAGCCAGTCGGCGCGCGGCGACTTGAAGCCGTCGTCCAAGTAGGAGCACGCCAGGTTGATGAGAAAGTGCACACCGCCGTGCCGCGCGGCCGCTGCCGCCACGCAAGCCCGCACCTGCGCGTCGTCGGTAATGTCGGTGCGCGCGAAGTGCACGCCGGTGCCGAGCGAATCCGCCAGCGCCTGGCCGTTGTCGGCATCGATGTCGGCAATGACGACCTTCACGCCGGCCGCATGCATCGCGCGCACCACACCGGCGCCTATCAGCGTGGAGCCACCGGTGACGATGGCGCTCTTGCCTTCGAGTCCCTTGAACATGACGCTTGCTCTCCTCGGTTGATCGGGCAGGCCGGGTTGGCCTGTGGAGCGAACGTTATGAGCGAGCAGGCCCTTGGCGAATCCCGCAAACGCAAGCCGTGTCCCTGGCGCGCAGGTTTTATCGAGGGCGGGTCCGAATTGTGGGCGGGGATGGTTTTTGCTAGGGTGCCTTGGTCCCATGGAAACCGCCACGACCCCACCGCTGCCGCTGCAGCGCTACCGGCTTTTCGAGAGCCACGACATGGACGAGGCCCGCGAAAGCGTGGCGCGCGTGTTTTGTCCGCACGGGCTGGTCATGCTGCGGCCTCGCACCGAGCTCGATGCCTGCCATCACAGCGCGCGCCTTCATCGGGACGTGAGCCTCAACTATGTGCAGTACGGCCCCGGCGTGCAGATCGACCCCGGCTACCTGCAGGATTTCTTCCTGTTGCAGATTCCGTTGCGCGGCGGCGCCGAGATCCGCTGCGGCGCGCAGCATGTGGAAGCCACGCCTCGCCTTGCCTCGCTGCCATCACCGACCGAGCCGCTGTCGATGCGCTGGGCCGACGACAGCCCGCACCTGATCGTGCAGCTGTCGCGCTCCGCGCTGCTCTCCCGGCTCGAAGCCTTGCTCCAGGCGCCCGTCAGGCAGCCGCTGGTGTTCGACCTTGGCGTGCCGCTTGACAACCCCGCCCTCGCGCCCATGGTGCACTTCATCGACTATCTGCGGCTCACGCTCGACGCCGGCACCGCACTGCAGGCCGGCAGCTGCCTGGCCGAGCATGCCGAGGAGTACCTGATGGCCAGCCTCTTGATGTCGGCGGGGCACAACCATTCGCGTGCCCTGGCCGGCGACGCGCAGCGCAGCCTGCTGCCGCGCGTGGTCCGCAGGGCACAGGAATACATGGCGGCGCATGTCGAGCAACCCTTGTCGCTGGCCGACGTGTGCCGCGAAGTCGGCTGCAGCGCGCGTGCGCTGCAACTGGCGTTTCGCCAGCATGCGGGCCTCGGCCCGATGGAATTCCTGCGCGAACTGCGCCTCGACAAGGTGCGCGCCGAGCTGCGGGTGCCGGGCCATGGCGGCGTGCGCGACGTTGCGCAAAAATATGGTTTTCTACACATGGGCCACTTTGCGGCGCAGTACCGAACCCGCTTCGGCGAGCGACCCTCGGAAACTCGAGCGCTGCGAGCCTTCTTCTGACGCATGGCCGTTGCAGGTCTGATTGAAAACACGTGCTCGCGCGTGCCCGCATGAGCGCAAGCCCCACCACCCAAGACCCCGACCTGCTGCGCCGCTTGCTGCGTGCCAAGGACCGGATGGACGCCGCATCGCACGAGGAGTGGCCCGTCGGACGACTGGCGCAGGTGAGCGGCGTGTCTGAAGCCCACTTCGCACGGTCGTTCAAGCAGGCCTTCGGCATTCCCCCGCACCGCTACCTGCTCACGCGGCGCATCGAGCGCGCAATGGCGCTGCTGCGCGACACCGACCTGCCCATCACCGACATTGCCTTCGACACCGGCTGGGCGAGCCTGGGCACCTTCGGGCGCACCTTTCGCGACATCACCGGCGACAGCCCGAGCGCGGTCCGCTCGCGCGGGATGCAGGCGGCGCAAGAGATCGGCCGCGTGCCCGTCTGCATCGCCAACGCCGCGCGCAGGCCCGACCTCACGACCGCAGTTTCGGAGAAGCGGCGCCTGGCGGCAGACGGTACAAACGAGCCCCAACAACAGGAGAGTCCATGAAAGAGGGTATTGAAGTCGTCGGTTTGTACGTGCGCGATCAAGACGAGGCGCTGGCGTTTTATGTGGAGAAGCTTGGTTTTCGCGTCCACACGGACGTGAAGAACGGCGACTATCGCTGGCTCACGGTGCAGCACCCGGAGCAGCCGTCGTTCCAGCTCGGCCTGGTCACGCCCGGGCCGCCGGTGCTCGATGCGGCGACGGCGCAGGCGTTGCGTGCCCTCGTGGCCAAAGGCGCGATGCCGCCGCTCGTGCTGACGGTGGCCGACTGCCGTGCCGCCTATGGCCGCATGCTTGCCGCGGGGGTGGAGTTCACGCAGGAGCCGGTGGACCGCTTCGGTACCGTGGACGCGGGCTTTCGCGACCCGTCGGGGAATGGCTGGAAGATGATTCAGGGACGGGGCTGAAAGATCACCGCACCGGAACGTGCACGTCCCATTTTTGCGCGGGGCTCACGGTCCGGGTGCATTCCACCGCGATGACGCGGCGGCTGCGTTTCAGTGGTTTGCTTTCGGCACTGGTGTCGAACCACCAGATCTCATGCCACCGTGCCTTCAGGGCGACGGCACATCGAGGAACGAGAACTTTCAGATTCGGTTCCAGCGCCTGCCATTCGCTCTGGGGGTTTCTTGCGTTCTCCTGTGCAACGAATTTGCGGGCTTCCTCCCGTATCTCGTACAGGCCATGCACCGCGTCGTTGGAACGCATGTCCTCGATGCCCGTCGATGAAAAGCAGTGTGTCGCCCAAATGAGCAGCCACAAGGGCAGGAGGTTGTGATGGATGTGCATGCAGGCGGTCGCGCAGAGGTGTCGGATAACGGATCGCTGCTGCGATCACAAGTGTCGACTGTCAGAAGGATTGAGTCCCGCGTCCCTTGGAGTCAAATACTTACGCGCCGATCAATCACTGTGAATCGCCCCGGATTTTGTGGAGGCCGGTTGGTCTAAGTCATGCCGCCGCCATGGCGGCCTGACTGGCGAGTTGCCGGTAGCACGTCCAGCGCTATTCGGTCACCAGCACGCCCGACAACAATCTCGTCGGGCGTGATCCGAAGGACTGGCAGTTCCAGTGAACCCGATGCGCGATTACCGGCGCATCGATCCGGGCGACGCATCTTGTCGTTTTTTCACGGCCGCGCGGCGACGATTTGCGTGGTTCGGTTCTTGCGGCATTTATACAATTACACACAATATGCCAAAAATGTCACAGATTTCAAGAAAAATGAGTGAGGTGTCCATTGACCGATCGTCGCCGGTTCCGTCGATCCTCCGCCACTGGAGTCGCGCGCGGCTCATCGCGATCGGCCTGCTGAGCACATGGGTCGCGGCTTGTGGCGGTGGGTCGTCGGGCCCTTCGACAGCAGCGCTCGTTGCAGGCACAACCGCACCCGCACCCGCACCCGCACCCGCACCCGCACCTGCACCTGCACCTGCACCTGCACCTGCACCTGCACCTGCACCTGCGCCCGCACCTGCGCCCGCACCTTCGATCACTACAGCCCTCGGCAAGCCCGGCCGGCTCCTCGTGGGCCTCGGCGCGGCCAATACTTTTGCGGACATGAAGGCCCAGCAGATCGCTCCGGACATCATCGATACCTATCTCGTGGCGGTCACGGGTTTCAACTCTGGCGGCGGTAACGCATGGCCTCAATGGCAATACAACTATCCGGACGGTGGCGTCGTGACGAAATTCTCCGCCGACGTCGCGGCCATGGGCGCCGTGCCGATGTTCACCCTGTTCCAGATGCCTTCCCTGCGGGGTGGCGACGTCACCGTCATCAACGACGCGCCGTTCATGGCCGCCTACTGGGCGCAAGTCAAGTTGATGTACCAGAAGATCGGCGAGACCGGCCTCCCCACCCTGGTCAACCTCGAGCCTGACTTCTGGGGCTTCGCAGAGGGCAGTGCCCCCGGCGGCGACCCGGCGAAGTTGCCGGCGCGCGTGAGCACGGTGCCGGAATGCGCCAGCCAACCGAATACGGCCGTCGGCGTCGTCGGTTGCCTGTTGACGCTCGGACGGACGTACGCGCCCAAGGCGAGGATGGGCTTCCCCCCGTCGTTGTGGGCGGGGGATGCAAACGCCACCGGCAGCTTCATGGCAAAACTCGGTGCAGACAAGGCCGACTTCATCGTGGCGCAGACGAGCGATCGCGATGCAGGTTGCTTTGAAGACCCGAACCCCGTGCCAAATTGTGCGAATCGTGGTCCCGGCCCGTTCTACCTGGACGAGAACAACGTCACCACACCGAATTTCAACCAGGGCATCAACGATTGGAGCATCGTGCGGAGCCACCTGGGCGGCCTGCCGATCCTGTACTGGCAGACCCCCATGGGCGTGCCGTCGACGACCCCCGGCGGAACTCCGAAGCACTATAGGGACAACCACGTCCAGTACATGCTGACGCATCCAACGCAGTACACGGGCAACGGCACATTCGCGATCGTCTTCAGTCCCGGGGACGCCACGTCGGCGGACATCACGACCGATGGCGGGCAGTTCGCGCGCCTGTCCCGCGCCTACCTGGCGAACCCGGCTCCGTTTCCCCGCTGAGCTCAACGGGAGAACAAGGAACCGCCGAGCGCGGTTGTTGGTCGCATTCTGCCGCGCCCGAGGCCAGCGCTGCGCGGCTTGGCGGCGCAGTTCCAAGCTCAGTGAAAGAAATTCCATTCCCAATGAAACACGATCACAAGGAGACGGCCCCATCCACCTGCGTCTGGATGACACTAAACGCCTCGGACGGGTTCGGCGAGCGAGAGATGGAACGTCCGATGACGATGTGACTCGCTCCCCAACGTATCGCGTCGAACGGCGTAGCCACTCTTGCCTGGTCATTCTTCGCATCGGTTTGCAGCTGCGTGCCTGGGGTAACGATGAGCATTTCAGGCGGAAGGAGGTCGCGAAGCAGCCGGGCCTCCTGGGCTGATGCGACCACGCCATGGCAGTCGGCCGCAGCGGCCAGCTTGGCCAGTCGTACGACTTGCTCCGGGACCGTCGTGTCCAAGCCCAGTTCCCTGAGGTCTTCATCTCGCAAGCTCGTGATCACCGTCAGCGCCAGCACGTTCAACTTGGGGTATGCGCGAGCAGCTTCCACCGCGGCACGCAGCACGGCAGAGCCTCCGGATGCGTGAACGGTGACCATCGACGCTCCCAAAGCACCGGCCACCTGTACTGCAGCGGCGACCGACGTGGGTATCTCATGGAGCTTCAGGTCGAGAAAGACTTCCTTGCCACCCGAGATCAGCTTTTGCACCACGGCCGGGCCCGCCGCAGTCAACAGTTGAAGACCGACCTTGTAGAACCGCGCCGATGGTCCGAGCCGCTCCACCAGTTCGAATGCCCCACTGGCCGAGTCGAAGTCGAGAGACACGATGATGTTGTTCTTCTGTGTCATTGCAGTGCAAAGTGAAAGGGTCGTTCGGATGATCGGTGCTGGCTGCATCCGGCCGTTCGACAGCGCGTCGCTCTTGCTTCTCTAACGAAGATGTTGACCGACCTTCTGCTGAAGTAGCGCCACAAGCTCGGGCTGCATGAACTCATAGCGATCAGGAACGTCCAGGCACACGATCTTTTTTCCTTGCAGCGATGCCGTAAACCGCTGCTTGAGCTTTGCCCGGTGCTGCTTTTCCATCACGAAGATCAGGTCGGCCCATTCGACCTGTTCGGCGCTCAGTACGCAGTCCGCGTCGGGTGCGAGGCCAGCGGAATCCGTCTCGATGCCGGGCCCTGCGAACACGCTCTCGGCGGTGGGGCTGCGAAGCCTGTTCCTGCTGCAGATAAAGAGCACGCGGCGCATCGGTGGTGTCCGGATGGGATGGTAGGGCCGGATTCTGGCAGACGCCCGACGGAGGCTGCTCGTCAGCGTCCGCTCGCTGGCCAGCTCAGTCCACCCGGGTCTCGGGAAGCTTCGCAATCACCTTGATCTCGAAGTCGAAGCCGTAGAGCCACGTCACGCCGACGCCGGTCAGCGTCGGGTGCGGCGCGTTGCCCCAATACTCGGGCACCAGCTTCCAGATTCTCTCGAACTTCGATTCGGGATCGACGATGAAGATGGTCACGTCGATCACGTCGTCGAAGGTGCAGCCTGCGGCCGCAAGCACTGCGTTCAGATTGCCGAATGCGAGCCGGACCTGTGCTTCCAGGTCGGGCTCGGGCGAGCCGTCTTCGCGGCTGCCGACCTGGCCCGAAACGAACAGGAAGCCGTTGGAACGAATAGCGGGCGAATAGCGGTTCTTTTCATAGAGCGCCTGGCGCCCGGGCGGAAAAGCGACGTCACGTGTGGTCATGGATGTGCCTTCTTCATTGAACGGGCCGAAGCCGACCCTGTGGTTGCGATGAAGGGACTCTAGACATCCGCGCCTCGCCGATAAACCGGCAAAGCCAATAATCACTGTTTGGGAATGCCGAACAATCCGGAAGCATCAGGAGCAGAGAGATGGACCGTTTCGATGCGATGCAGGCGTTTGCCCGCGTGGTGGAAGCAGGCAGCTTCACCAAGGCGGCCGAGACGCTTCACGTGAGCAAGACCACCGTGACGCAGCTGGTGCAGCAGCTCGAAGCGCGGCTGCGGGTCAAGCTGCTCAACCGCACCACGCGCAAGGTCAACGTCACGGCCGACGGCGCGGCCTACTACGAGCGCGTGGTGCGCCTGCTGGGCGACATGGACGATGCCGAGACCAGCCTGTCCGATGCGTCGGCGTTGCCCAGAGGGCGGCTGCGGGTGGATGTGCCCAGTCCGCTCGCGCGCCTGATCCTGGTGCCGGCCTTGCCGGCGTTCCACGCGCGCTACCCCGACATCCAGTTCGACATGGGCGTGAGCGATCGCATGGTGGACCTGATCGGCGAGAACGTGGATTGCGTGGTGCGCGGCGGCGAGCTCGCCGACCAGTCGCTGATGGCGCGCCGCGTGGGCGACCTGCAGCTGGGGGTCTACGCGGCGCCGAGCTATCTGCAGCGCGCCGGCTTGCCCTCGCACCCGCGGGAACTCGAGAACTCGCATCACCGCGTCGTGGGCTTCCACTGGCCGCGCACCGGCAAGGTCCTTCCGTACACCCTGCACCACCAGGGCGGCGAGAGCATCCAGGTGCAAGGCCGCTACGTGCTGGCGGTGGACGACGGCAATGCCTACCTCGCGGCCGGCCTGGCGGGCCTGGGCGTCCTCTGGCTGCCGGACTACATGTCGGATGCGCACGTGGCGCGCGGCGAGCTGGTGCCGCTGTTCGAAGGCTGGCGCCTCGATCCGATGCCCATCTACGTGGCGTTTCCGCCGAACCGGCATGTCAGCGCCAAGCTGCGCGTGTTCATCGATTGGGTCGCCGCACTGATGGCGCAACATGCGCCTGTCCAGCGCCCGGCCACGCAGCGGTGAAGAGGATCCGGCCTTCTACGGTCCGGAGCGCCGACCACGGTCAGTACACGTCGCGGCGATAGCGTCCTTGCGCAATCAGCGCGTCGAGCCCCGCGGCGCCCAGCACCTCGCTCAGTGCCGCATCCACGCCGGGCGCCAGGCCTTCGCGGCTGCCGCAGACATAGACTACGGCGCCATCGGCAATCCAGCGGCGGAGCTCGTCAGCCGCTTCGCGCAAGCCGTGCTGCACGTACCTGCGCTCGGGCTGATCGCGCGAGTAGACGAGGTCGGCGCGCGCCAGCATGCCGATGGCCCGCCACTGCGCGGCATCCGCGGCGCAGAAGGCATCGTGCGCGGCTTGGCGCTCGCCGAATACCAGCCAGTTGCGCGCATGGCCCCGCCGCACCCGTTCTCGCAGGTGCGAGCGCAGTCCCGCGTAACCAGAGCCGTTGCCGATGAAGATGCAGGGCAGATCCTCGTCCACCAGCGCGAAGGCCGGATTCGCGACCAGCCGCATCTGGACCGCATCGCCGATCTGCGCGCCGGCGGTCAGCCAGCCGGAGGCGAGACCCAAGCCGCCTTCGTGCCGCACCTGGCGCACCAGCAGCTGCACGCGGTCGTCCGCTGAGATCGAGGCCACCGAATAGCTGCGCGGCGCTGGCCGCGGGTGCTGGTGCGCATCGGCATCGGCGGCGGCGTGCGCGCCCTGCAACAGCACCTCGACCAGCGCACCCGGCTGCCACGCCGGCGCGCCCGCGCGATGCAGTTCGATCTCGAACAGCGGATGGCCCTGGCTGCCCGGATTGAGCAGCTGGCGGCGCACCAGCCGCCAGGATTCGAAGGGCCGCTCGGCAGACGAGGCCGCATGCGACGGCCATGCGGCGCGCACATCGAAGGCCTCGGCGATCGAGCGCTGCCAGCGGCCGATGGCTTCGGGATTGCCGTTGTCGACCTCGACCATCGGGAACAGCGCCTGCGCGCCCTGGTTGCGCAGGTCGCGATCGAGCGTGCGGCCGAAACCGCAGAAGGTGGCGTAGTGCCAGTCGCCGAGCGCGAGAACGCCGTAGTGAACGTGCTGCAACTGCGAACCCGCCTGCTGCGCGAACTTGCGCGCGAAGGCACGCGCGCTGTCGGGCGGGTCGCCATCGCCGGACGTGCTGACGACCCACAGCACCTTGCGGAAATGAAGCAGGGCATCGACGCTGAGTTCGGCCAGGGTCTTGACCACGATGCCGAGGCCCGCCGACTGCAGCGCGGCCGCGGTCTGCAGGGCGACGCGTTCGGCATGGCCGGTCTGCGTGGCGAAGGCGATCAGCACCTGCTCCGGGCCCTGCCCGGTGCCGCCGCGGGCAAGGCCCAGCTGCGCGCGCTCGGCGCGCAGCGCCTTCCGGGTTCGGCGGCGGCCGAGGTACAGCATCCAGCCGGTGATCGTGAACAGCGCCAGGCCCAGGCTGGCGAGCATCATCAGGATGCGGCCGGGAAGACCCCAGTAGGTGCCCATGTGCAGCGGATAGATGCTGTTCACGAGGCGGCCGGCCATGGGCTTGTCGGCATAGCGCTCGTGCTGCGTCGCTTCGCCCGTCGCCGCTTGCAGATAGAGCCGGTTGCGCGCGCGCTCGTGCTCGGGCGCTGCGCGCAGGTAGGTGGCTTCGACCTGCGAGGCATTGCGCGTGGGCAGGCGCAGCGTGACCTGGCTCCAGTCCTCCAGGGTCGTCTGCTGGAAGGAGCGCCACACGCGCTGCAGGTCGAGCCGCACCGGCGCGCCACCGGCGGCCGCGTCGGCGGGTCCGGCGCCCTGCATGCGCTGCATGCGAACGGCGCGCCCTTCACCGGCCGCATCGTCGATCACGGTGCGCACCGCGTCGAAGCCCCAGTAGAGCCCCGTGAAGCCGGAGACCAGGTAGGCGAGCAGCGCGACGGTCCCCGCGACTGCGTGCAGGTTCCACAGGAAGGCGCGGCCGCTGAGCGCAAAGTCGAGCCGCAGCCAGCTGCGCCACGCGAGCGGCCTCCGTGGCCAGCGCAGGTACAGGCCCGACAGCGCGAGCACCAGCAGGCCCGCGGCCAGCGTGCCCGTCACCGGCTTGCCGGTATCGCGCGGCAGCAGCAGCCAGCGGTGCAGGCTTTCGACGAACTCGAAGAAGGCTTCGGCGCGCGGCTCCGGCAGCAGGGCGCCGGTGTACGGGTCGAGCAAGCGCGTCTCGCCGCGCCGCTCGCCGGGCGGCGGCGTGAAGTTCACGCGCGCCGGCCGGCCTGGCTCGGCGAACAGCGAGATCGTTGCCACGCGCCGCCCCGGCTCCGCGGCCTGCAGCCGGTCCAGCAGCTCAGCTGGTGTCAGCGGCCGGGCGTCAGCCGCATGCGGCAGGCGATGCAGGGCCGGATCGATCAGGTCGGTGATCTCGGCGCGAAAGGACAACACCGCGCCGCTCAGTCCAATGACCAGCAACACCGATCCGGCCGTGATGCCGATGAACCAGTGGATCTGGAACCAGGCGCGTCGCAACAAAGCCATGACTTGCCCGTCCTCAGAGATCGATCTTGACGGTGGCCTTGATCGTGCGCGGAACGCCCACCGCCAGCCGTGTGCCCGCCGCCGACCAGTAGCGCTTGTCGCCGAGGTTGTCGACATTGATCTGCCACAGCGTCCGCTTGCCGAAGAGCTGCGTCACATAGCGCGCGCCGGCCGCGAAGATCGTGTAGCCGCCGATGAAGCCCTGATTCAGGTCGTCGATCGGCCGCTTGCCGGTGTAGTAGGCGCCGCCATTGACCGACAGGCCCGGCACCGCGGCGATGTCGTAGGAGAAGAAGGCGCTGGCCGTGTATTTGGCGGTGTTCTCCGGCATCTTGCCGTTGTACTGGGCGTTGATGCCGCGGAACTCGGCGTCCAGCGTCTGCGCCGAGAGCTGCCAGGCGAGCTGCCGCGTCAACTTGCCCTGCGCCGAGAGTTCCAGCCCGCGGTAGCGCTGGCGGCCGTCGGCCACGAAGGTGTTGGCGCTGTTGGTGTAGGCGCCCGGGCGTTCGATGTCGAACAGCGCGGTCGACAGCAGCGTGCCCGAGCCGGTGAGCCAGCGCAGCCCGGCTTCCTTCTGCTTGCTCACGCCAGGCGGCATGCGGTTGTTCTGGTTCGCGGTGCCGGCAGGCGCGACTTCGCCTTCCTCGACGCCTTCGGCATAGGAGACATAGGCCATGAGGTCGGGCGTGAACTTGTAGCTCAACGCGGCCAGCGGCGTGGTCTTCTTCACGTCGTAGTCGATCTTCGGCAGCGTCGAGCTCGCGAACTGCGTGCTCTCGAAGCGCGTATGCCGCACGCCCGCCACCAGCTGCCATTCCGGCGAAAAGCTGATGCGGTCGAGCGCGTACAGGCCCAGCTCCCGGCTGTCCTGCGCGCCGGTGGTGGGCTGCGTGAGCAGCGCGGTCAGCGGTAGATAGCCGATGGCGCGCGGAAAATACAGGTTCTGCGCCGTGGTGGCGCCGCCGTAGTTGCGCTGGAAGATCGGATCCTGGCTCTTGTCGCTCTGCGCGGCACCCAGCGTGAGCTCGTGCTGCACGCCACCGGTCGCGAAGGTGCCGAACAGTTCGGTGCGCAGCAGGTCGGAGCGCTGCTCCAGGTGCTGCACGTTCCCCGTGATGCGGCCTGCGCCGGTGCGCACGTTGTAGTTGCTGAAGGTGGCCAGGCGACGGTCGCGCTGGGCCTCCGAATGGCCGGCTTCCACCATCAGTGCCCAGTTGTCGCTGAGGGAGTAGTCGGCCCGCAGCTGCGCGGTTTTCACCTCGGCCTCGAACACCGCCGACGGCGGGCCGATGAGCTTGTGCGGATCGGGCAGGGCCGGCAGCGCGATCAGTCCGTTGACGGCCGCCAGGCGCGCAATGCCGGCCTGCTCGGTGATGCTCTTGCGGTAGTACTCCAGATCGGCCTTGAGCGTGAGCCTGCTGTTGACGCGCCAGTCGAAGGCGGCCGACAGGAACTTGCGGTTGCCGTCCACGCCGTCGATGGTCGAGCCGAGCTGCCCGCCCGCCGCGTTGATGCGAAGGCCGTACTGGTTCCGATCGCCAAACTGGCGGCCGAAGTCCACAAAGCCCTGCATCGTGCCCTGGTCGTCGAAGCTGGTGCCCACCGAAGTGACCGGCGTGCTGCCCGCGCGCTTGGTCACCAGGTTGATCACGCCGGCGGGCGAAGTAAAGCCGTAGTAGAGCGCCGAGGCACCCTTGAGCACCTCGACGCGCTCCTTGTTCTCCATCGGGATCTCGGACACGTTGGGAATCGCGAGCGAGCCATTGAGGCGGTAGTTGGTGCGGTTCTCCACGGCAATCCCGCGGATCACGAGCTGGTCGAAGGTATCGCCGCCGTTCTGCTGGCGCGTGACGCCCGCCGTGTTGCGCAGCACGTCGTAGATGCCGGTCGCGCCCTGCAGCTCGATGACCTCGCGCGTCACCGTGTTGACAGTGGCTGGCACCTCCATGATGCTGGCCCCGCGGAAGGTGCCGGCCTCGACGGTGTTGGCGACGAAGCCGCTGTCGCGGTCGGACCGGACGGTGACCGCGTCGAGCTCGCCGCCCACGGCAACGGTGGAGGAGGCGGCCTGCGCGCAGGCCAGCTGGGCCGCCAACGCGAGCGGCAGAAAGACAAAGAAATTGCGCATGGAATCGCCTGTCGACGGGGCTTGATCCCGGCGACGACATCTGAAAGAGAGCTGGAGAGCGGGCGATTGTAAGTCAAACGAATGAGAATTATTCGCATGACGGAGCGTTGCAGGCCGTTGTCGGCACGGTCGACGCCTGCCGCATCCGCGAAGCTCGGCCAGAACCCGTAGCGCCCGCGCGAGAGCGTGCCGAACGCTCCCCGCGCCTCCTCAGCGCCGCCGCTCGATCGCGCTCTCGCGGTAGTGGCGGGCTTTCTCTTCGTACATCGCGCGGTCCGCGCGCTGCAGCGCCGCGTCGAGCTGGTCGCCGACATCGCAGGTTGCCACGCCGATCGCAAGGTTCAGCACGTGTCCGCTCTGGCCCGCATAGAACTGGTTGTTCAGGTCGAGCATGGAGGCGATGCGGTCGCGTATCGCCTCGGCGCCGCGCTCGTCCGTCTTGGGCAGCACGACCGCAAACTCGTCGCCGCCGATGCGCGCGGGCCAGCCGGGCTCTTCGACCGCCTTGCTCAGCACCTCGCCCACGCGCCGCAGCAGCGCGTCGCCGGCGGCGTGTCCTTCCTCGTCGTTCACGGGCTTCAGGCCGTTCATGTCGATCACCAGCACCGACACGGGCCAGGGACCCTTGCGGGACAGCCGGTTGATTTCTTCCGAGAAGAAGACGCGATTGCGAAGTTGCGTCAGCACGTCGTGCTTGCCCAGGTACTCGAGGTAGGCCTCGGCCTTTTTCCTGGCCGTGATGTCGATCAGCGACACCAGCACGAGGTCCCAGGTGGCGAGCCGGTCTTCGAGCACGGCAAACTGCATGTGGATGTTCAGCAGGTCGCCCGTGAGCGCGTAGTTGACGACCTCACGCTGCTGCAGCATCTTGCCGTTCCAGAGGTCCTGCAGCTGCTCGGCAAAGGAGTCGTGCATCTCGTCGCGGAAGATGCCGGAGAGGTTGTCGAGCAGCTCGCTCTTGTCGGCCGCGCCGAACATCCGCAGGGTCTCCCGATTGACGTCGATCACGCGGATCTCCCGCATGCAGCGCGTGATGAACTCCGGGTGCACCTTGATGAAGGTCGCAAAATCGCTGATGCCCCGCTTGCGGATGTCGTCGAGCAGGAGCTTGACCCCGCTGAAGTCTTCCACCCACAGCGACACCGGCGAACGCTCGAACAGCTCGCGCGCGTAGCGCTCGCTCTCCAGGCGCAGCCGCTCGGCCCGCACGCGCTCGGTGATGTCGTCGAGCGACACCAGCACGCGATCCCACGAGGCCTCATGGCCGGGCAGCACCTGCACGCGCACGTGCACGTCCAGCCTGCGGCCGTCCAGCGCATAGTTGACCGTCTGGTTGTCGAAGCAGAGTTTTCCGCGCCAGAGCTGGTCCAGCTCGTAGATCACGGGCGCGGTCATGTCGTCGCGAAAGACGCTGTCGAGCCGCGACAGCAGGTCGGCCTGGCTTTGCGCGCCGAAGAGGGTGAGCGTGCTCTGGTTGACGCTCAGCACCCGCAGCTGCGCCATGCATTCGCGCACATGCCGCGGCTCGGCATTCAGGTGGGCCACCAGATCCACCACACCGGCGCTGCGCCACGACTCGAACAGCTGGCGCAGCCCGCTGTAGTCTTCGAGCCAGAGCGACATCGGCGCAAACTCGAACATCGATTCGTAGTCGGTGGTGGACGGCATGGATTTTTTCCTTTGCGCGAGGGGCTCGTGTCCGCAATGATGCACCCTCGGCGGAACGCGGCAATGCGCGGCCCATGCATTTCAGCGCCTGCTGGCGCGGTGCCGTGGCGGCGGCGTAACGCCGCGCGGATTCAGCTTGTGAAGTACAGGCCGCTATACACCGGCACACAATGATCGGGAAACCCGGGCAGGTCGATCGAACGCTCGGGCACCTGCCACTGCTCGCGCAGCGTGTAGCCCAGCGCCTGGACCTCCTTGACGAAGCGGCGGCGGTTGTAGACGTGCATCGGCGCGAAGCAGCCGGCGCCGATGTTCTGCGTCGTCACATAGTCCTCGCCGCCATAAAGCGGAACCTTGTTCAGGAGAATGTGCCGCGGACGCTGCCCGCACTGCTGGAGCAGCAGGGCGGGGCGCGCATTCTCGAGATAGTGCAGGGCGCCGGCAGAGATCCAGATGTCGTTGCCGGGCAGCGCCTGCGCGAGGTCGTCGGTAAAGCTCAATGCGCCGGCCTCGGCATCCGGCTTGCTGGCCATCTCGCGGCCGATGGTAGCGATCGCGGGCACTTCGACCACGCGCCAGGACAGGTCCTTCGGCATCTCGAAATAGCGGCGGTAGGCATAGAAATGGACGCCCACCGAGCCACCGATGTCGAGCACCTTGGTGGCGCCATCGCGGAACGCGCGTTCGAGCCACCACATCACCGGATAGTCGTAGGCAAAGATCTTCTTCGTGCGGACGTCCACGTACTCGGCCGCCAGGGCGGCGTGGTCGAATTCAGGACTGGGGGGCAGCGAACTCCGCGCCTCGGCAAAGCTCTTGAACAGGCCGAAGTAACCGGCGAAACCGGCCTCGGAAAAAAACCGCCGGCGCCGCCAGCGCTGCAGCGCCGGCCGGGCGACCGGCCCTTCCAGGATCTTCCGGACGATTTGCGGAGCACCGGAGTAAGCCATGTTGCGTCCCATCCTCTCGACGATCATCGCCTGCCGCGGTTCTGACGCGCGGTGGGCTGATTCGAAAAATGGCCGGCACGGTCTTCCCGAATGCCAGCCGGGAATGCCGTCAGCATACGATGAAAGTAGTAACAAAAGATAGTCTTTATGGCTGGGTGCGCGGAGCCATGCCGGTCAGTTTCCGGGCGCGATGAAGTCCGGATGGCGCGCGCAGCTCTGCTCCAGCGCCAGGTCAAGCATCGAAGCGCACGATGAGCTGCGTCCCCGTGTAGGTCGGCGTGACCTTGAAGCCCGGCGCATTGATGGCCGAGAAGCGGCCGGTCAGGGCGCCGCTGCTGATGACCGTGAGCGTGTCGCCCGCGCTGGGCACAAAACCGGGCTTGAAGCTCAGGTTCAGCGTTCCGTCCAGGGCAGCCACACCAGCCACGCTCAGGCGGCCCGCACCATTGCCGCCCAGATTCAATTGCAGCGTGGTGCCTGCCAGCTGCGTGTAGGCGCCCGCCATCATGAGCGTCGAAGGCGCGTTGCAGACCAGCGTGCCACCACCGACGTAGACATTGCCCTTGCCGAAGGCCGCGGTGGCGTCCGCCTGCAGCGTGCCTCCCGCGAGCTGCGTGCCGCCTGCGTAGCTGTTGCTGCCGCCGAGCGCGAGCGTGCCGCTGCCCTTCTTGGTGAGCTTGCCGGCGCCGGAGATGTTGTTGCGCCAGCTGTCCAGCGCATGGAAGCCACCGAGGCTGGCGTCCATGGTCACGACCACGTCGCCGTTGAAGACGCCGTAGCCGTCGGCTGCGTCGAACAGGTTGAGCCGGCCCCAGCCTTCGGGGTCGTCCATCACCGGGTAGCCCGAAGGCACCGCCGTGGTCTTGAGCACCACGCGGCGCTGCGTGGCGTCGAGATACGGCAGGCGCGTTTCGAGCAGCACTTCGGCGCCCTTGGGCACCACGGCCGGCCTGGTCGCATCGGCCACCTGCTTGAAGCCGAAGGTCAGGCGGCGCAGGTAGTCGGCCTTGCTCGCGGCATGGTCGGCAAAGCGGTCGGCCGCAACGCCCTGCGAATGGGCAAAGCTGTTGAAGGCGGCGGCATCGCTCGCACCCACGGCGGCCATCAGCACGGACTGCGCCTGCGCATAGGCCGCGCTCTTGCGCGCGACGTTGGCCCCGGTGGCCAGGCTCGCGGCCGCCGCGGCCTGGCCCTGCACGCGCCCGCCGACCACATCCAGCGGCGAATGCATGCCCGACAGGATGCGGTTCTCACCGAGCTCGAGACCGCGTGCCACCATCTCCTGAAACCGCTGCGGCACCACGTAGCCGAACGCGATGGCCTTGCGCACGGCCTCGGCCGTGTGGCCGCTCACGAAGCCGCCGTCGGTAGGGGGCGTGCTGCTCTTGGCGGGCTCCAGCGCAGGCACCACCTTCACGCTGCTGCTCCAGCGCCATGGGCGCGCGTACTTGTAATAGCGCTTGGCGGGTTCGGTGGAGGCGTTCTCGCCGATGTTGTTGAGCAGGTCCACCACGGTGCCGAAGCTGGGGTTGGCAGCGCCGGGCACGCCGATGTCGCTGCCGGTGTCGTTGTAGAGCTTGGTGGTGGCGTCGGCGGCGATGCCGGTGATGGTGGTGCTCTGCTGCGTGGCGGCGCGCCAGGCGCTGGTGAGCGGGCCCATGCCGTCGCTGATGCTGTAGCCCTTGCCCCGGCGGTCGTCCAGATAGGCGGCCAGTTCTTGCGCACTGGTGCGCGCGTTGGTGGCGTCGACGACGTACTGGATGTTGCTGTTCAGTACCCCGGCGTTGAGGATCTTGCCGTCGGTGGCGTCGCCCGGAATGCCGCTCCACGTGGATGGGACGATGGCCGGAAAGCTGCCCTGTGCCGGCGCCGATACGCCCGCGTCGACCAGCAGCGTGCTGGGCTGCCAGAGGTCGAGGAAGCCGACCAGCACGCGCACGCCGGCATTGGTTTCCTTGGTCGCGTAGCGCGCATCGCCGCGCTGGTTGGTCGCGATGTTGTCGACGAAAGGCGGCGTGGCGACCGGGTCGGGCACGGGGGCGGTGTCGGTGAAGCCCAGGTCTTGCGGCGGACCGGCCACGACAACGGCGGGCGGGTTCGTGGTGGCCGGTGGCGTACCGACGATGGGGAACGAGGCGCCGCCGTCACCGCCACCACCGCATGCCGAAAGGCAGAGGGCCGCGACGAGGGTGATGGCGAAGGTGCGGTTGAAGGACGGGAGGGACGACATGGTGAAGTGGAGGGAGAGATTGTGAAAACGCAAGCGGAACGATCGTCCGACACGGCCCCGCGCAATCTATCCACGCAACAAGTCGTTTTTATTAATAATCGTTTGCTGCGCTGCAATCACTCCCCTTGGCGCGCCTCCATCCGTTGCCCCGTACCATGAGCTTCATCGTCCAGATCTTCGATCGCATTACCGCCACCGACGTGCGCAGTGCCCTGGCTGCATGCAACCGCGATCAACCGGTCAGCCCCCGGGTGGCTGCCATGTTCGAGCAATTCCTGCGTGAGGTGCAGTGCCATTTCCCGCTGGCGGCCCGTGCCAACGGCGTGGACCAACCCCTGATCTGGACCGAAGGCCTGCCGCTGGGGCCCGTGGAAAGTTCTCCGCTCAATCTGGGCGTGGAGGTGGATGCACTGGACGACACCGTGCTCTCCACCCTGGGCCATGTGGCGGCCGATGCCGGGCTGCAGATGCTGGAGCCGCAGGGCGGGGCACTGTACCGGCTGGACCGGCAGGTGATCTTCGACGATGGCAGCGCCGAGCCCTTTGCCGAACGGACGCCCCGGGCCGAGCCGCGCGCGGTGGCCGCTGCGAGCTTCGATACGACGAAGACGCCCCATTCGCTGGATGTGCTGTGCGGCGCGCTGATGGAAAAGCTGGGGCCTTTGGGCTTCGAGGCCCAGCCCCATCCCCACTGGGAGCACGTGCGGCTGGTGCAACGCACCTACGGGCCCACGGTGCAGGCGTTCTGCATCCAGGTTCAGCCCGAGCATGACCGCCAGTACGTGCATTTCATGGTGCGCTGGTGGTTGCCCGCCGTCCGCGAGGCCTGGCTGGAGCGGCTCGACGAGATCGGCGGCCCCGAGCTGCGCGACCGCATCCGGCCCCTGTTCATGCCGGAGCATGAGCGCATGCTCGGCCACTTCCATGGACGGCGCGATCCGCGGCTGGCCGACGACACGCTGCGCAGCGAGGGCGACTTGCAGGCGTATGCCCAGGCCCTGGCCGTCTGGTGCGCCGAGCAGGGCATGTACTTTCAGAATGCACCCAGGAACATGGCGGAACTGGGAAAGATCATGCTGTCGGTCGACCATTTGAGCAACGTGCTCAAGGCTGGCGAGAGCGGAGTGCATGGCTCGTTCTACCTGCCCCAGCAGATGGGCCTGCTGGTGCTGGCGTTGACCTGCAAGACGCCGCTGCGCGAAGTGTGGCTGGAGACCTTGCGCCACCGCCAGCGCGTGACCCAGCATGTGCAGTGGAAGCACGTCACGGGCGGTGACGGCAACGCGCTGTTCGAGGGCATCCTGGCCAGCCTGACCGAACGGCCGCCTGCCCTTGGAGGCTGACGCGGCGCCGTCGGTCAGTTTCCGGGCGCGATGAAGTCCGGATGGCGCGCGCAGATTTCCGGCAGCGAACTCAGCGTGCCCGAGAGGTGTTCGCGCAGCGCCTTCTGCGCCGCGGCGCCGTCGCGCTTTGCAATGGCGCGCACGATGGCGCGGTGGTCACGCAGGATCGCCTCGGTCTTGCCCGCCGTGGGCAGGTGCAGGCGCCGCAGGCGGTCCACATGGCCCGAGACGCGGCTCACCAGGTCCCAGAGGCTCGGCACATTCGCGGCTTCGTACATGAGGTGATGAAACTTGCGGTCGGCACCGACGAACTCGCCGTACTGCCGCGCCGCTGCCAGCGTGGCCTGCAGAGCGACCTGTGCTTCGAGCTGCGCGACCAACCCGGGCGGGGCCTCCTCGGCCAGCTGGTGCACGATCTCCAGCTCGATGGAGCGGCGCAGGAAGTGCGCCTGCCGTGCCGCATCGATGTCGATGCGGCTGACCAGGGTGGCGTGCTGGGGAAACACGTCCACCAGGCCTTCTTCGCTGAGGCGCAGCAAGGCCTCGCGCACCGGCGTCTGGCTCACGCCGAAGCGGTCGGCCAGCTCTTGCCGCACCAGCACCGTGCCGGGCACAAGGTCGAGGGAGAGGATGGCATCGCGCAGTTTTTCGAGCACTTGCGGTGCGGCCAGGCGGGTGCGGTCGAGTCGGATCCGGGGGAGGGCAGTCATTCGCTGGAATTCTCGCTTTGACGCAGTGATATATTAGTGTTTTAATGTAGTGGATCTCACACGAAGACTCGTTTTTTTCAGCCCTCGATGCCACGCTCCTACGACACCCTGCGCAGTGCCCGCTGGTTCGCGCCCGACGACTTTCGCTCCTTCGGCCACCGCTCGCGGGTGATGCAGATGGGCTACGCGCCAACCGACTGGGTGGGCAAGCCCATCATCGCCATCGTGAACACGTGGAGCGACGCCAACCAGTGCCATTCGCACTTCAAGCAGCGCGTCGACGACGTCAAGCGCGGCATCTTTCAGGCGGGCGGTTTTCCGCTCGAGCTGCCGGCCATCTCGCTGTCCGAAAGCATGGTCAAGCCGACGACCATGCTCTACCGCAACTTCCTGGCCATGGAAACCGAGGAGCTGCTGCGCAGCCACCCGGTTGACGGCGCGGTGCTGATGGGCGGCTGCGACAAGACCACGCCGGGCCTCACGATGGGCGCGCTGAGCATGGGCCTGCCGTTCATCTACCTGCCGGCCGGGCCGATGCTGCGCGGCAACTGGCGGGGGAAGGTGCTGGGCTCGGGCTCCGACGCCTTCAAGTACTGGGACCAACGCCGCGCCGGCCAGCTCAGCGACCAGGCCTGGCAGGAGATGGAGGCTGGCATTGCGCGCAGCCATGGCACCTGCATGACCATGGGCACCGCGGCCACCATGATGGGCATTGCCGAGGCCGTGGGCTTCACGCTGCCGGGCGCCTCGAGCATTCCCGCGGCCGATGCCAACCACGTGCGCATGAGCGCCGAATGCGGCCGCCGCATCGTCGAGATGGTGTGGGAAGACCTGACGCCCGCCAAGATGCTCACGCGCGACAACTTCGAGAACGGCATCGCCTGCGCGATGGCGATGGGATGCAGCACCAACGCCATCGTGCACCTGATCGCCATGTCGCGCCGCGCCGGCCATCCGGTCACGCTGGACGACTTCGATGCCGCGAGCCGCTGCGTGCCGGTGGTCGCCAACATCCGGCCGAGCGGCGACACCTACCTAATGGAAGACTTCTTCTATGCGGGCGGCCTGCCCGCGATGCTGGAGCGCATCCGCGGCCACCTGAAGACCGAGGCGCGCACGGTCAACGGCCGCACCATCGGGCAGAACATCGAGGGCGCCGAAGTCTTCAACGACGACGTCATCCGCCCGCTTGCCAACCCCATCTATGCCGAAGGCGCGCTGGCCGTGCTGCGCGGCAACCTCGCACCCGACGGCGTGGTGATCAAGCCCAGCGCCTGCGCGCCGCACCTCTTGCAGCACACCGGGCGCGCGCTGGTGTTCGACGACTACCCCAGCCTGAAAAGGGCGGTGGACGATCCCGAACTCGACGTGACCGGCGACGACATCCTGGTGCTGCGCAACGCCGGCCCGCGCGGTGCCGGCATGCCCGAGTGGGGCATGCTGCCGATCCCGACCAAGCTCTTGAAGCAGGGCGTGAAGGACATGCTGCGCCTGTCGGATGCGCGCATGAGCGGCACCAGCTACGGCGGCTGCCTGCTGCACTGCTCGCCCGAGTCGGCCGTGGGTGGCCCGCTGGCACTGGTCCAAACGGGTGACCGCATCCGCGTCGACGTGCCAGAGCGGCTCATTCACCTGGAGGTGAGCGACGAGGAGGTGGCGCGCCGCAAGGCCGCATGGACGCCGCCCGCACCGCGCTACGAGCGCGGCTACGGCTGGATGTTCGGCCGCCACATCCTGCAGGCCAACGAGGGCTGCGACTTCGACTTTCTTGAAACCACCTTCGGCCGGCCCGTGCCGGAGCCGGACATCTTTTGAAGACCTGAACGGAGACCCATGTGAATCCCCAGACCCGCGAGAAGCTGATGAAAGTCAGCACCGCCACCCTGTGCACGGCGCTGTTCAAGCGCGGCCTGCGCAACCAGTTCATCCAGAACGTGCATCCGCTCAATCCGGCGCTGCCCAACATGGTCGGCGAGGCCTTCACGCTGCGCTACATGCCCGCGCGCGAAGACCTGAACCCGATCACCGTGTTCAACGACTGCAACCATCCGCAGCGCCAGGCGGTGGAGCAATGCCCCGTGGGCGCGGTGCTGCTGATGGACAGCCGCAAGGACGCGCGCGCCGCATCGGCCGGCGGCATTCTGGTGAGCCGGCTCATGAAACGCGGCGTGGCCGGCGTGGTCACCGACGGCGGCTTTCGCGACAGCCCCGACATCGCGAAGCTCGGCTTCCCCGCATACCACCAGCGCCCGAGCGCGCCGACCAACCTGACCTTGCACCAGGCCATCGACATCAACGTGCCCATCGGCTGCGGCGACGTGGCCGTGTGGCCCGGCGACGCGGTGGTGGGCGATGCCGAGGGCGTCATCGTGATTCCGGCGGACATCGCCGACGAGATCGCGGCCGAGGCCACCGAGATGACCGTGTTCGAAGACTTCGTGCAGGAGAAGGTGCTCGAAGGCCGCTCCATCCTCGGCCTCTATCCGCCGACCGAAGAGCAAAGCCGCACCGAGTTCGCGGCCTGGCGGCAGGCCCACGGCCGCTGACGGCCTGCCTTTTCAACAAACATCGACAAAGAGAGACAAGACCATGCCCTTCATCCAGCGCGCCGCGCGACTGCTGTTCGCCGCATCCGCTTCCGTCTTCGCACTTGCACCTGCCGCAGCGCTGGCGCAGGCCGAATGGCCCGCCGCCAAGACCATCACCTACGTCGTGCCCTTCACGGCTGGCGGCTCGACCGACATCGTCGGCCGCATCCTGGCCAACAAGCTGCAGGAGAGCCTTCACCAGTCGGTGGTGGTGGACAACAAGCCAGGGCAGGCCGGCGGCATCGGCGCGGCCTACGTGGCCAAGGCCGCGCCCGACGGCTACACACTCTTTGGCGGCACCATCAGCACGCACGCCATCAACGCCAGCCTCTACAAGAAGCTGCCCTACGACCCGATGAAGGACTTCGAGCCCGTGTCGCTGGTCGGGCGGCTGCCCAATGTGCTGATCGTCAACAGCCAGCTCGGCGTGAACTCGGTGGCCGAGCTGATCACGCTCCTGAAGAAGGACGAATCCAAACGCACCTTCGCGTCGTCAGGCGCCGGCACCTCGACGCATCTGGCGGGCGAAATGTTCGCCGACATGATCGGCGTGAAGCTCACGCATGTGCCGTACAAGGGCACACCGCCCGCCATGACCGATGTCGCGTCGGGCCTCGTGCCCTTCATGTTCGACCAGGTGACCGCCGCGCTGCCTCTCGTCAAGAGCGGCAAGCTCAAGCTCCTGGCCGTGACCACCGGCAAGCGCATTGCGCTGGTGCCCGAGTTGCCGACCATGATCGAATCCGGCGTGCCCGGTTTCGAGATGTCGTCATGGCAGGCCGTCTATGCGCCCAAGGGCACGCCCAAGCCCATCATCCAGCGCCTGAATGCCGAGATCGTGAAAGCGCTCAAGCAGCCCGACGTGCAGGCCAAGCTCTCCGGCCAACTGGCGATGGACATCGCCGCCAGCACGCCCGAAGAACTGCGCGACCACATGGCCCGCGAAATTCCGCGCTGGGCCGAGCTGGTGAAGAAGTCGGGCGCGACCGCGGATTGACGAGGCGTTGCCGGTCTTCTAGCCGTTCAATACGAGAGACCCGTGCGGATACTGCGCGCACATGAATTCGACGAACGCCCGAACCTTCGGCGCGGGAAGCCGCCTCGATGTATGCAGGACCCAGAGCGCGGGCTCCCCGCCCGACACCATGCCCCACTGAACCAGCTCTCCGCGCGTCAACTGGTTCCACGCGATGGACTGCGGTATCAGCGCGGCGCCGGCGCCCGCGACCGCGGCGTCGCGAATCATCAGGAACGATGACAGTCTGAGCCTGGGGATCGGCTCCACGACAAGGCGTCCGTCATCGAGCGTCCAATTGCCGGCTTGAAAGTTGGTTGAAACGATGCCGGGAACCGGGCTGACCTTGCCCTTGCCTGGCTTTGGCACGGGCACGGAGGGCGCCGCCACGACCACCAGCCGGTCCTTGGCGAAGCACCGGCCCACCAGGCTGCTGTCGGGGCTTGGATTGATCCGGATCGCGGCGTCGAACTGCTCCTCGACGAGGTCGACCAGGCGATCGTCCGCCACCACCTCGCACGTGACCTCGGGGTAAGCCGCGCAGAACCCGGCGCAGATGCGTCCCATCGCCAGCTGGGAGAACAGCACCGGCGAGGCGACACGCAAACGCCCGCGCGGAACCGACAAGCCCTCGCGCGCGGAAGTCATGGCTTCGGCCACCTCGTGCATGGGCCCTTCGGTGCGATCCATCAGCATCTGGCCGGCTTCCGTGAGCTTGAGTCCGCGGGCGCTGCGCTCGATGAGTCGCACGCCGAGTTGCTCTTCCAGGTCCGCGATGCGCCGGGACAGGGTCGCCTTCGATCTCCCGCTCGCGCGGCTTGCCTTTCCGAGGCCGCCATTCGCTGCGACCAGTGCGAAGTCGTTCAATGCGTTCAGGTCCATGTGTTCCGTATTTGAAACGAGGTGTCTTCATTTTTGCATCTTCGTTTTATCGATGCAACGAACTATCTTCTCCTCATCGCAACTTCGATGAGAGGAAATTGAAATGACCACCACGCAACGCGCCGTGCTGATCCGCGCCTATGGCGGTGTGGCCGCCGCCGAGTTCGCCGAGATCGCGAAGCCCGCAGCCGGACCGGGCCAGGTCCTGGTCCGCGTTCGGGCCGCGGGTGTGAACGGCATCGACTGGAAAGTCCGTGAAGGCTTCGTCCGGGAGGCTTTCCCGCTTCAACTGCCCGCCGTGCTGGGGATCGAGCTTGCGGGTGTCGTCGAGGCGGTCGGCCCCGACGCCTCGCGCTTTCGCGTGGGCGATCGCGTCATGGGTCCGCTTGGCGGCCTGGGTGCCTATGCCGATTTCGTGGCAGTCGACGAAGCGAACCTGGTGCGCACGCCGCAAGGCCTCAACGACGTTCATGCGGCCGGCATCCCCGTGGCAGCCGTGGCCGCCTGGCAAAGCTTGCACCACGCGGGTCCGATCGTCGCGGGTCAGCGAATCTTGATCCACGGTGCAGCGGGAGGGCTGGGCGGCTATGCCGTGCAGTACGCCAAGCGGGCGGGCGCCGAAGTCTTCGCCACGGCGTCGACCGCGCACGTCGAGTACGTGCGCAGCCTGGGCGCGAACCACGTCATCGACTACCAGACCGAACGCTTCGAATCGGTCGCGCGGGACATCGACCTGGTGCTCGACTACGTGGGCGGCGAAGTGCTCGATCGCTCGTGGCAGGTGCTGACGGAAGACGGTGCGATCGTCGGCACATCCTCGCCCGACATCCTTGCCCGCACGCCCCCCGGCCGCCGCGGACTGTGGTTCATGAACAAGCCGGACGCAGCCCTCCTGGAACGGCTGGCGGCGGAGATCGCCCAAGGCACGCTGATCTCCAAGCTCGGCGAAGTCGTGGGCTTCGACGACATCCCCGCGGCCATCGAACGCAATCGCACCGACCCTCGCATCGGCAAGGTCGTCGCGGACTTCTCGCGCTGATCGACCCCTGCCCCTTTTTTACCCATCTAACCCTGGAGATTTTCCATGAGCATTCTCGTCACAGGTGCCACCGGCACCATTGGTTCCCTCGTCGTCCAAGGCCTGGCCACTGCCGGCGCCGAAGTCAGCGCCTTCGTTCGCACACCTGGAAAGCAACGCTTCCCGGCGGGTGTCAAGGAGGTCGTCGGCGACCTGACCGACGTGCCCTCATTGCGCGCGGCACTCTCATCGGTGCGCACGCTGTTCCTGCTGAACGCCGTCACGCCCGACGAAGTGACCCAAGCCCTCGTCGCGCTGAACCTGGCCCGCGAGGCTGGCATCGAGCGCATCGTCTATCTGTCGGTCATCCATGCGGACAAGTTCACCGACGTGCCGCACTTCACCGGCAAGCACACGGTCGAGCGAATGATCGAGAGCCAGGGCATTCCCGCGACCATTCTTCGGCCGGCCTACTTCATGCAGAACGAGCGCATGGTCCAGCAGGTGATCCAGGGCTATGGCGTCTATCCGATGCCAATCGGCTCCACGGGCGTCGCGATGATCGATGCGCGAGACATCGCGGATGTCGCCGTCGCCGAACTGCTGCGCCGCGACCGCGCGCCCGCGCCGTCGCCGCGCGTGACGCTGGAGCTGGTCGGGCCCGAGCGGTTGACCGGAGCGTCGGTGGCCAGGATCTGGAGCGCCGCGCTCGGTCGCGAAGTGGCTTACGGCGGGGACGACGTGGCGGCCTTCGAAACACAGATGGCCGCGCAGGGGCCATCCTGGCTGGCCTACGACATGCGCCTGATGATGGCCGGGATCCAGAAGTTCGGCATGCACGGTGCGGAGGGAGCAGCGGACCGCCTGCAGGCCATGCTCGGGCGTCCGCTTCGCAAGTACGGCGACTTCGTCAAGGAGGCCGTTGCCGCGTCGTAAGGCTGCGCGGGGCTCCATCGCCGTCGCCATCCGCGTCGACAGGGCGGGCGTCCGAGGAGCCCTGTTTGCGCTCGCTGGGTGCGGCGGAGGTCATCGAGCCTTGTATGCGGCCAGAAACGCATCAGAAGCCACCTGATCGGCCAGGGCCCTCAACTTCGCAGCCGAGTCGGGACCCAGCACGGCCTCCACCCGGTCGTTGGCTGCAGCCCAGTGCGCAACAGCTTTTGACAGCCTGGCTTTGCCAAGCGGAGTGAGAACGCCGTGCTTGGTCCGCCGGTCCTTGGCGTCCTGGCGCAGCTCGACCATGCCGTCGCGCACCAGCGGCCGCAGCGCATGGGTCAGGGCCGAGAGCTGGATCGCGAGCCGGCTCGCCAGGTCCTGCAGTGCGGGTCCTTGCTGATCAGGCCCGGTGAGCTTGTGTATTTCTGCCATGAGCCCGAGCTGCGTGGCCTTGAGGTCCAGCGGCGCCAGCGCTTCGTCGTACAGCTGGCCGAGCCGCCGGGCCGCGAGGCGCAGTGCGGTGTTCGTGCAGACCCGTCCGCCAAGGATGTCCTGCTCATGTTCGGCGGGCTTGTTGCGGGTGCGCTTTGCATCGACAGGCGTGGTGGTGATTCCCATGATCAGAAAATGGTTGAGTGCCGAACCATCGGCAAGCGGCCGCGGATCAAACCTACATTTGAGCCCTCAACTTATTTGGTTGAGCACTCAATTTTATTCGAAGGCCATCAATGACAACTCCCAACTCCAACAAAGTCGCTCTTGTCACCGGGGCTTCCTCCGGCATCGGCGCCGTCTATGCGGATCGCCTCGCGGCACGTGGATACGACCTGATTCTGGTCGCCCGGCGCGCCGACCGCCTGGAAGCGCTTTGCGCGCAGGTTTCGAAGGCGCACGGTATCAAAGCCGAAGCGATCGTGGCCGATCTGACCCAGGACGAGGACCTGGCGCGGATCGAGACGATCCTGTCCACCAACGCCGACGTGCGCGTGCTGGTGAACAACGCCGGCATTGCGCGGCTCGGACCGGTGGCCCAGCGATCCGCGGGCGATGCGCTGTCCCAGATCGCCCTCAACATCACGGCGTTGACGCGCCTGAGCCAAGCGGTCGTGCCGGCCTTCATCGCGCGAAAAGAGGGGGTGATCATCAACATCGCTTCCGTGCTGGCCATCCATTCGCTCCCCATCAGCGCGGTCTACAGCGGCACCAAGGCCTTCGTGCTGCAGTACAGCCGGGGTCTGCAGGAAGAGCTGGCGGGAACCGGCGTGAAGGTCCAACTGGTCCTGCCGGCATCGACAGCCACCGAGATCTGGGATCTGTCGGGCGTGCCGTTGGCGGCCCTCAACCAAGACGCCTTGATGACGACCGAGCACATGGTCGATGCGGCGCTTGCGGGATGGGACCAGGGCGAAACGGTCACGTGGCCGTCCGTCGCCGATGCAGCGCTGTGGGGGAAGTACGAGGCCGCCCGCTCCGAACTGTTTGCCGCGACCCAGGTTGGAAAGCCGGCTCCGCGCTACCTCGTGGGCTGAGCCCACCAGGCCACCCCACGCCGTCCTTTATTTCTCTTTTCCCGCTCCATTTTTTTCAGGACAGCCCATGCTTTTCGACGCCTTCTCCCTGCGCGCCATTCCGCTCAAGAACCGTGCCGTGATGTCGCCGCTCACCCGCAGCCGCGCGGTCGACAACAACACGCCCAACAGCCTGATGGCCACCTACTACGCCCAGCGCGCGAGCGCCGGCCTCATCATCACGGAAGGCACCTCGCCGTCGCCCAACGGCCTCGGCTACGCCCGCATCCCCGGGCTGTTCAATGACGCGCAGGTACAAGGCTGGAAGCTGGTGACCGACGCAGTGCATGCCAAGGGCGGCAAGATCGTGGTGCAGCTCATGCACACCGGCCGCGTGAGCCACCAGGCCAACCTGCCGGCTGGCGCCGAAGTAGTGAGCTCTTCAGCGGAAACTTGCCCGGGCCAGATGTGGACGGACACCCAAGGCAGCCAGCCGCACACGCCGCCGCGCGCCATGACCGAGGCCGACATCCAGACCGCGGTCGGTGAGTACGCAACGGCCGCGCGCCTTGCCATCGAAGCCGGCTTCGACGGCATCGAACTGCACGCGGCCAACGGCTACCTGCTCGAGCAATTCCTGAACGCCAACGTCAACCGCCGCACCGATGGCTACGGCGGCACGGCCGAAGGGCGCAACCGGCTGGTGCTCGAAGTCGCCCGTGCGGCCGTGAAGGAGATCGGCGCCGAGCGCGTAGGCATCCGCCTGTCGCCGCATGGCGTGTTCAACGGTGCCGGCGCCTTCGAAGGCGTGGACGAACAGTACCTCGCGCTGGTGAAGGAGCTCTCCGCGCTCGGCCTCATGTACGTTCACGTGCTGGACCATTCGGCAATCGGGGCCCCACCGGTCCCGGCAAAGCTGAAGGTCGATCTGAGGGCGGCGTTCGACGGCCCCTTCATCCTCGCCGGCGGTCTCGACAAAGCCAGTGCACAACTGGCGCTGCGCGAAGGCCGTGCGGACCTGGCGGCCATGGGCAGGGCTTTCCTCGCCAACCCCGACCTCGTCGACCGCATGCGCCAGGACGCGCCGTTGAACGCGCCTGCGCCGGACACGTTCTACACGCCCGGCGCCAAGGGCTACACGGACTACCCGGCGCTTGCCGCTTAAGCGCCAAAGGGCGCTGCAACGAGGCTCAGAGGCCGCCTTGGCAGAGGTACTTGGTGTGCATGTAGTCGTCGAGACCGTGCACCGAGCCTTCGCGGCCGTAGCCTGATTCCTTCACGCCGCCGAAGGGCGCCGCCTCGGCGGCCAGGGCGCCTTCGTTGATGCCGACGATGCCCGATTCGAGCGCGTCGGCCACGCGCCAGATGCGGCGCACGTCGGTCGAATAGAAGTAGGCGGCCAGGCCGAAGGGCGTGTCGTTGGCGGCGGCGATGACCTCGGCCTCGGTGTCGAAGCGCGTGACCGGAACCACCGGTCCGAAGGTCTCTTCGCAGCTGCATTCCATGGTCGCGTCGGCGTTCACCAGCACCGTCGGTGCGTAGTAGTTGGGGCCGTCGCAGCGTGCGGAGCGCAGCCGTTCGCCGCCCACCACGACGCGTGCGCCTCGGGCCACGGCATCGCGCACGTGGCGTTCGATCTTGTCGACCGCGCGCGCGTTGATCATGGGCCCGATCTGCGAACCCGGGTCGGTGGCCGGGCCAACCTGGAGCGCCCCCACGCGCGCGGCCAGCTTGTCGACGAAGGCGTCGTGCACCTTGGCCTGCACGAACACGCGGTTCGGGCACACGCAGGTCTGGCCGCCGTTGCGGAACTTGGCGGCCATCAGGCCTTCGACGGCGGCATCGATGTCCGCATCCTCGAACACGATGAAGGGCGCGTTGCCGCCCAGCTCGAGCGACATCTTCTTGAGCGTGTCGGCCGAGGCGCGCGCCAGGTGCTTGCCGACCGGCGTGGAGCCGGTGAAGCTGATCTTGCGCACCCGCGCGTCGGCCAGCCACACGTCGACCACCTCGGGTGTGCGCTCGCGCGAGGCGGTCACGATGTTGAGCACACCGGCCGGCACGCCGGCTTCCTGGGCCAGCTTCACGAGCGCGAGCGAAGTCAGCGGCGTGTCTTCGGCCGGCTTGCAGACCACGGTGCAGCCCGCGGCCAGCGCGGGCGCGATCTTGCGGGCGATCATCGCGGCCGGAAAGTTCCACGGCGTGATCGCGGCGACCACGCCGACCGGCTCCTTCACCGCCAGCATGCGGCGGCCCGTGACGGGCGCGGGAATCACGTCGCCGTTGGCGCGCGTGGCTTCTTCGCCGAACCATTCGACGTAGCTCGCCGCATAGGCCACTTCGCCGCGGCCCTCGGCCAGCGGCTTGCCCTGCTCGCGCGAGATGAGGCGGCCCAGGTCTTCCTGGTGCGCCAGCATGAGGTCGTTCCAGCGCTTGAGAATCTGCGCGCGCTGCTTGGCCGGCACCGCGCGCCAGGCGGGGAAGGCGGCATGAGCGGCAGCGACCGCGGCACGCGCATCGGCGGCCGTGCCGTCGGGCACGCTGGCAAAGACGCCATCGGTGGCGGGGTCGGTCACGTCGAGGCGTCGGCCATCGCTGGCTTCGCGCCATTCGGCGCCGATGAGTTGGCGGCCGGGCAGCAGGTCCTGGCGTTCAAGTGTCAGAGTCATGGTCGATTCAGGGTTCGTTGAGTTCGGTAAGGAGGTCCCTTCCAGGAACACCGCGGAACCGGCTTTGCCGGGCCGCTGGTGTTGCCCCCGGAGAGGGGGGTGGCGTAGCGACACGAAGTGCGCGAAGCCTGGGGGTGAGTCAATTCGCAACGCGTTCGGCAATCGCGATGCCCACGTCGGTGGTCGAAGCCGTGCCGCCCAGGTCGCGCGTGCGCGGTCCGTCGCGCAGCACCGCCTCGATGGCGCCAAGGATGGCGTCGTGCGCAGCGCGGCCGGCGCCCTGTCCCTGCGTAAGAAAGTCCAGCATCAGCGCGCCCGACCAGATCATGGCGATCGGGTTGGCGATGTTCTGGCCGTAGATGTCGGGCGCCGAGCCGTGCACGGGCTCGAACAGCGACGGAAACTTGCGGTCGGGGTTGAGGTTGGCCGACGGCGCGAGGCCGATGGTTCCGGTGGTGGCTGGGCCCAGGTCGGAGAGGATGTCGCCGAACAGGTTGCTCGCCACCACCACGTCGAAGCGCGTAGGCTGCAGCACGAAGCGCGCCGACAGGATGTCGATGTGCTGCTTGTCGACCTTCACCTCGGGGTAGTCGCGGCCGATGGCGTCGGCGCGGCCGTCCCACCACGGCATGCTGATTGCGATGCCGTTGCTCTTGGTGGCCACCGTGAGGTGCTTGCGCGCGCGGCTGTCGGCAAGTTCGTAGGCGTAGCGCAGCACGCGGTCGGTGCCGTGGCGCGAGAAGACCGATTCCTGGATCACGATCTCGCGCTCGGTGCCTTCGTACATCACGCCGCCGAGCGAGGTGTATTCGCCCTCGGTGTTCTCGCGCACCACCAGATAGTCGATGTCGCCGGGCTTGCGGCCCGCCAGCGGGCAGGGCACGCCTTCGAACAGGCGCACCGGGCGCAGGTTGATGTACTGGTCGAACTCGCGGCGGAACTTGAGCAGCGAACCCCAGAGCGAAACGTGGTCGGGCACGGTCTCGGGCCAGCCGACCGCGCCGAAGTAGAGCGCGTCGACGCCGCGCAGCTGCTCCTTCCAGTCGTCCGGCATCATCTGGCCGTGCTCGGCGTAGTAGTCGCAGCTGGCCCAGTCGATGGTGCGGCAGTCGAGCTCGAAGCCGAAGCGCTCGGCCGCGGCCAGCACCACGCGCAGTCCCTCGGGCATCACTTCCTTGCCGATGCCGTCGCCGGCAATCAGCGCAATCCGGAATGTGGGGGTCATATCCGAGCCTCTCTGGTTGATGGGGCAACTGCTTTTGCCGATGCGGCCGCCGTGCGGTCCATGTCGTCCAGCCAGCCGCGGCGCAGCTCGGGCACGGAGCGCGCGAGCAGTTCGTAGTAGGGGTGATGCGGGCCGCGTGCGTAGTCGGCGCGTGCCACCTGCGAGAGCTTGCGCCCATGCTGCATCACGACGATCTCGTCGCACACCGAGCGCACGGTGTGCAGGTCGTGGCTGATGAAGAGGTAGGACACGCCGAGCTCGCGCCGCAGCTCGGCCATGAGGTCGAGCACGGCCGCGGCCACGACGGTGTCGAGCGCGGAGGTCACCTCGTCGCACAGGATCAGGTCGGGCTCGGCCGCCAGCGCACGCGCCAGGTTGACGCGCTGCTTCTGCCCGCCCGAGAGCCCACCCGGCAAGCGGTCGGCCACCGTGCGCGGCAGCTTCACCAGGTCGAGCAGCTCGTAGATGCGCTGCTTGAGCGGCTCGCCGCGCAAGCCCTTGTAGAACTGCAGCGGCCGCGCCAGGATGCGCCAGATCGTCTGCGACGGATTCAATGCCGTGTCGGCCATCTGGAACACGATCTGGATGCGGCGCAGTTCGTCGGGGCTGCGCTGCTGCAGCGTGGGCTTGAGTTCGTGGCCGTCGAACATCACGCTGCCGTGGCAGGGCTTGAGCAGGCCCGCAACGGCCCGCGCCAGCGTGGTCTTGCCGGAGCCCGATTCGCCGATCACGCCGATGGCCTGACCGCGATAGAGCTTCAGGTTGATGTCCTCGAGGATCAGCTTGGCCGGTTGGCCCTTGGCGTCCACGGCGCCGTAGCCGCACGAAAGCTCGTTCACGTGAAGCAGCAGCGCGGAATCGCCCGAGGTCTGGCCCGAGGCGCGCACCGCGGGCCGCGCCGCCGCCAGCAGGCACTTGGTGTAGTCGTCCACCGGGGCCGAGAGAATCTGCTCGGTGGCGTTCAGCTCGCTCATCTTGCCGTTGCGAAGCACCAGGATGTGGTCGGCCATCTGCGCCACCACGGCCAGGTCGTGGCTCACATACACGGCAGTGGCGCGGCGCTCGCGCACCACGCGGCGGAAGGCGCGCAGCACTTCGATCTGCGTGGTCACGTCGAGCGCGGTGGTCGGCTCGTCGAGAATCACGAGGTCGGGGTCGCCGATCAGCGCCATCGCGGCCATGAGCCGCTGCAGCTGGCCGCCGGAGACCTGGTGCGGATAGCGTGCACCGATGGTTTCCGGATCGGGCAGAGCCAGTTCGCGGAACAGCTGCACCGCCTTCGCCTCGGCCTCGGCCCGCTTGCACAGGCCGTGGATGACGGTCGGCTCGACCACCTGGTCCATGATCGTGCGCGAGGGATTGAAGGAGGCGGCCGCGCTCTGCGCGATGTAGGAGACCGTGCGGCCGCGCAGCGAGCGCTGCCGCGTCGCATCGAGTGCCAGCACGTCGGTGTCGCCGATCTGCACCCGGCCGGCCGAGATGCGGCAGCCGCTGCGCGCATAGCCCATCAGCGCCAGCGCGGTGGTGGTCTTGCCGGAACCGGATTCGCCGATCAGCGCCAGCACTTCGCCGGGCTGGACGGAGAAGCTCAGGTTGTCGACCAGCGTGCTGCTGCCGGCCACGATGCTCAAACCCTGGACAGTGAGTGGTGCGCCCATCAACGTACTCCTCGTTCGCGCGCGGCACGGCCGGGCAGGTTGTCGATAACGAGATTGACCGCAATGGTCAGGCTCGCGATGGCGAGTGCCGGTACGATCACCGAGGCGCCGCCCATGGCCAGCGCGCCGATGTTCTCGCGCACCAGGGAGCCCCAGTCGGCGGCCGGCGGCTGGATGCCGAGGCCCAGGAAGCTCAGGCTCGCCAGCAGCAGCACGACGTAGACGAAGCGCAGCCCCAGGTCGGCCAGCATCGGGCCCAGGATGTTGGGCAGGATCTCGCGCAGCATGATGTAGAGCGTGCCCTCGCCGCGCGTGCGCGCCACGGTCACGTAGTCGAGTGCGTTGATGTTGACGGCCAGCGAGCGCGCCATGCGGTAGGCGCCCGGCACGTAGATGATGCCCGCCGTGACCACCAGCATCGGCACCGAGGAGCCGAAGCCCGCCACCATGATGAGCGCGAACATCTTGCTCGGGATTGCCGTGAGCGTGTCCAGGCCGCGGCTGAGCACCGCGTCGATCCAGCGGCCGCTGGCAGCGGCCAGCAGCGCCAGCGTGATGCCGGTTCCGCTGGCCAGCAGCGTGGCGAACAGCGCGACGCCGATCGTGTAGCGCGCCCCCTCGATGACGAGCGCCAGCATGTCGCGGCCGAGGTAGTCGGTGCCCAGCCAGTGCTTCGCGCTGATCGGCGCGAAGACGTTCGAGGTGCCCATGCCCGCCGCGCTGTGCGAGAGCAGCCAGGGGCCGAGCAGCGCGGCGAGCAGCCAGAACAGCAGCACCGCGAGGCCGAGCAGGCCGGTTGCGCCGAAGCCGCTGAGCCAGCGCAGCGAGCCGCCCCGGCGCTGTTGCGGCACTGGCGCGAGGGAAGCCGCGGCGCTCGCGACCGTTGGAGAGGTGGACGTTTCCATGGAGCTTCCTTCAGCGGTGCCGCAGCCGCGGGTTGGCGAGGATGCCGCAGATGTCGGCCGTCGTCACCAGGATCAGGTAGGCGCAGCAAAAGATCATGGCGCAGGTCTGCACCAGTGGCATGTCGCGCTGCGAGACGCCGTCGACCATCAGCTTGGCGATGCCGGGGTAGTTGAAGATGGTCTCGACGATGATCACGCCGCCGAGCAGGTACGACAGGCTCAGCGCCACGGCGTTGGCAATCGGCCCCACCGCATTGGGCAGCGCATGCGCCAGCACCATGCGCATCGGCGAGGCGCCCTTGAGCCGCACCATCTCGATGTAGGGCGCCTCGAGCTGGTCGATCACCGCAGCACGCGTCATGCGCATCATCTGCGCCACGATCACGCAGCACAGCACCAGCACCGGCATCGCGAAGGCGCGCAGCAGCTGGCCCAACGACTCGATGTCGTTGACGAAGGAGAGCGCCGGCAGCCAGCGCAGCTGGACCGCGAACACCAGCACCGCCAGCGTCGCGACCAGGAACTCCGGCACCGACACCACGCCCACCGCCGTCGTCGAGGCGGCGCGGTCGAACCATGAGCCACGCCAGACCGCCGAGGCGATGCCGAGCGTCAGTGCAATCGGCACCGAGAACAGGGCAGTGACGGCCGCCAGCAGCAGCGAGTTGGGCAGGCGGCTGGCGACCAGTTCGGACACCGGCATCTGCGTGGTCGCGGAGCGGCCGAGGTCGCCCCTCACCATGCCGAACAGCCACTTCGCGTAGCGTTCGGGCGCCGGCACGTCCAGGCCCATCTGGGCGCGCAACGCGGCCACCGCCTCGGGCGTGGCGTCCTGGCCGAGCTGCTCCTGCGCGGCATCGCCGGGCAGCACCGCGGTGATCGAGAACACGATCACCGACACCGCCAGCAGCGACAGAAGCGCCAGCGCGATGCGCTGGGCGAGAAGCTTCAGGATGACATGGTTCATTTCGGTGCTCCCAGGGGCGGGATGAGCGGCTGCGGGCGTGTCATGCCTCCAGCCATACGTTCTCGGCAAAGTTGTAGCCCATGAGGCCGCCCAGCGGGATGGGCGACAGGCCCTTGAGCTTGGACGTGTGGCCGTCCAGGCTCGAAAGGAACAGCGGAATGCCGATGCCGGCGTCCTGATGGATCATGGTCTGCATGTCGGCGTACATCTGCTTGCGCTTGGCCAGGTCGGTCTCGGCGCGCGAGGCCAGCAGCAGCTGGTCGAACTTGTCGCTCTTCCAGCGCGACTCGTTCCACGCCGCGCCCGACTGGAAGAACTGCGTCAGCAGCACGTCGGCGCTCGGGCGCGGATTGACGTTGCCGAAGCCCACGGGGCTGTTGAGCCAGTGGTTCGACCAGTAGCCGTCGGCCGGCATGCGCTTGATGTCGATCTCCAGCCCGGCGCGCTGCGCCGTCTGCTGCAGGAGCAGCGCCATCTCCACCGAGTAGAGCGCCGCGGGCGAAGCCACCATCGGCACCTTGCCGGTGATGCCGGACTTCTGCAGGTGGAACTTCGCCTTGTCCAGGTCGAAGGGGCGCTGCGGCAGGCCGGAGAAGTAGAAGCGGTTGGTCGGGTCGATGGGCTGGTCGTTGGCGACCACCGCGTAGTCGAGCGCAATGGTCTTCTTCATCTGCTCGCGGTCGAACAGGTGCTTCATGCCGAGCACGAAGTCCGGGTTGGCGCCGGGGCCCACGTCCTTGCGCATGATGAGGTCGGAGTACTGGCCGGACTGGGTGACCAGGATGCCGAAGCCGGGCGTGCCCTTCACGCGTTCCACCGAGCGCGGGTTGACCGAGCCGACCAGGTCCATGCCGCCCGACAGCAGCGCGTTGACGCGCGCGCTCTCGTCGCCGATGCCCACGAACTCGATCTCGTCGAGGTAGGGCTTGCCGGGCTTCCAGTAGGCGTCGTTGCGCACCATCAGCGAGCGCACGCCGGGCTTGAACTCCTTGAGCTTGAAGGGGCCGGTGCCGATGCCGGCGTTGAAGTCGGTGGTGCCTTCCTTGACGATGTGGAAGTGGAAGGTGCCCAGGATCACCGGCAGGTCGGCGTTCGGCGAGGTGAGCACGAAGGTGACCTCGTTGGCGCCGGTGGCCTTGGCGCTCTCGATCTGCTCGGCGAGCACCTTGGCTTTGGACGCGACAGCCGGGTCCTTGTGGCGCATGACCGAGAACACGACGTCGGCCGGCGCGAGCGCCTTGCCGTCGTGGAAGGTCACGCCCTTGCGCAGCGTGAAGACCCAGGTCTTGGCATCCTTCGTGGTGAAGGATTCGGCCAGCGCGGGCTGCGGCGTGAGGCTGGCGTCCAGCGAGGTCAGGCTGTTGTAGATCATGTTGCAGCGCGAGTAGTCGGTCTGGTTCGACTGCTTGGCCGGATCGAGCGTGTCGGTGGCGGCGGCCGTGGCGCCTGCCACCCGGATGCGCCCGCCCTTCCTTGGCGTCTGGGCATGGGCGGACACCGCCATGCCGGCGAGGCTGCCGGCCAGGGTGGCCTGCATGCCACCGGCCATCAGCATCGCGAGGATGTCGCGCCGCGAGGCGCCGCGTTTCAGCGAATCCATCACGCGAAGGCTTTCGCTGGGACCGACGAGGTTTTCGAACCTCTTGTTGCTGGTGTCGCTCATGGTGGGGTACTCCTGTGGGGCCGATGACTGAGGGTTGAAGAACAAACAAACACGGAACGAAAAGCGGGTGGACTCGCGCGGCGCTCAGGCCAGCTTGTCCTTGAGCGAGTAGTAAAGCCCGACCGCCGGCAGGAACCAGGGCGGTCCGAAGTGGCCGGGGATGGCGGGCCAGTCGCGGCCCTGCCAGGGGTTGGCGCGGGCGTCGCCGTTCATCACGGCGGCCATGCGCTCGCCCATGTGAACCGACATCTGCGTGCCGTGGCCGCTGTAGCCCATGGCGTAGTAGAGACCGTTGCGTTCGCCTGCGTGCGGCAGGCGGTCTTGCGTCATGTCGACCAGTCCGCCCCAGCAATAGTCCAGCCGCACGGCGCCGAGTTGCGGAAAAGTCTCGGCCAGCCCGGCGCGCAGGATCTCGCCGCTCGCGGCATCGGCCTGCGGGCTGGACACCGAGAAGCGCGCACGGCCGCCGAACACCAGCCGGTGGTCGGGCGTGAGGCGAAAGTAGTGATGGATGTTCGCGACCGTGGTGTAGGTGCGCCGGGCCGCGAGCAGCGCCTGCGCGCGCTCCGCGCCAAGCGGCTCGGTCACGACGATGAAACTGCCGATGGGCACGATGCGCCGGCGCAGCCAGCCGAAGCTGCCGTAGCCGCCGTGGCGCGTGGCGCCCGTGGCCAGCAGCACCTGCTGCGCCGTGACGGTGCCGCCAGCGGTGTGCAGCCGGTGCGCATGGCTTTGGCCCAGGCGTTCGATGCGGTTCACCGCGGTGCCGGTGTGGATCTGCGCGCCGTGGCGCTGCGCGGCCGCGGCCAGGCCCTGGGCGAAGCGGCCCATGTGCATCTGGCCGCTGCGCTTGTAGAGCAGCCCGCCGTGAAAGCGCTCGCTCTGCACCTCGCCGTGCACCTGCGCCGCATCGAGGATCTCGACGTCGGTGTCCACGCCATCGGCCACCAGGCGCTGCGCGCTGCGTTCGAGCGCGGCCATCTGGTTGGCGCGCGTGGCGAGCTTGAGCTTGCCGTGGCGCATGAAGTCGCAGTCGATGGCCTCGTCGCGCACCAGCCGCGCCACGGTGTCCACCGCGTCGTCGTAAGCGCGGTACCAGGCGCGGGCCTTCTCGATGCCGACCTTGGCCGCCACGTCGGCATAGTCCACGGCCAGCCCGTTGTTGACGTGGCCGCCGTTGCGGCCCGACGCCTCGGCCGCCACCCGGGTGCCGGCCTCCAGCACCGCGACGCTGGCGCCGCGCTTGGCCAGCGCCAGCGCCGCCGACAGGCCGGTGAAGCCGCCGCCCACGATCGCGACGTCGACCTGCGCCGGCAGTGCATGCACTGCCGGCGAGAAGGCCGGCGCGGAATCGGTCCAGTAGGAGTCGAGCTTCATGGCGTGGGGCGTTTCAATCTGGAAGGATCAGAGGCCGACGACGCCGGGCAGGCCGCCGATGTCCTGGATCTCGGTGTAGCGGTAGGCCGGGTTGCCCGGGCCATGGCCGCGATTGACGAACACCTTGTTGACGATGCCGATGTCGTCCGCCGACATCAGGTCGTAGCGCAGGCTCGACGACACGTGCAGCACGTCTTCAGGGTTGCAGCCGAGCGAGTCGAGCATGTACTCGAAAGCCTGCAGGCGCGGCTTGTAGGCTTGTGCCTGCTGCGCGGTGTAGACGCGGTGGAACGGTGCGCCGAGCATGGCCACGTTCTTCTGGATCTGGTCGTCCGAGGCGTTCGACAAAATCACCAGCGGGATTTCCTTGGCCACCTTGGCAAGGCCTGCCGCCACGTCGTCGTGCGGGCTCCAGGTGGGCACCGCGTCATAGATCTTCTGCGCGTCCAGGTCGAAGTACTGGATCTTCCATTTCTTGCAGAGGCGCCGCACCGCGTTCTTCAGCACCACCTCGTAGGGCTTCCAGTCGCCCAGCACCTCGTCGAAGCGATAGGCAGTGAAGTCGGCATGGAACTCGGCCATGCGCTCGGCCGGAACGCGGTCGGCGAAAAGGTCGGCGGCCATCTCCTTCATGCGGAACCGGGTGAGGGTGCCGTAGCAGTCGAAGGTCACGTATTTGGGACGAAAAGTCATGGTCTCTGATCCTGTGTAAAAGGTGGCAAATGCGACAAACTCACTACGAACACATTACGAAGCGATTGCAGCACGCTCCCGCTCGAGGTATGTAGGGAAAAACGGTGCTTGCCGAATCGAAGCTGCGGTTTGCGGGGGTGGCGACGGCATGCCGTGCGGTGTGCCCAGCGGGTGTGCGGCCATGCACCTCGGTGCGTCGCCGCAAAGTCGATGAGCACGCTTTTGAAGCGCAGATTGGCTTCGAACGCCCAGCACCCCCGGCCCTTGCCGAAGGAAGTTGAACGGATCGAAGGCTTGCATGGCGATAGGGTGCAGGAAGTGGCCGTCGATCCTAGGCAGGATGGCTCAGCATTTGTGTGCGTATGCGCCCGCCCCGCCGCAGCGAATTGCGAAACCGGGGCGCGCGGCAACCGAAGCTTGCAAGTTGCGAAAGAAGGTGAATTCGGTCTGGTGCGGCACCGCAATGTCGTCCAAGATGGATGCGCCATTCCTTCGCAACAGAGAGTTTTCCCCATGCCCGAACCCACTTCGAACGCACCCGCCATGGATGGCGTGGTGCTCAGACCGATGACGGCCGCCGACCTTCCACATGCGCATGCGCTGTCCGCCGAACTGCGCTGGCCGCACCGCCCCGCGGACTGGGAACAGGTGTTCGCGCATGCCGACGGCATTGCGGTCGAGCGCGACGGCGAGATCGTCGCCACCGGCCTGCGATGGCTCTGGGGCAAGAGCCACGCCACCATCGGCCTGGTGATCGTCTCGCCCGCCTGCCAGGGCCGCCGCATCGGGCACCGGCTCATGAGTGCGCTGCTTGAAGGGCTCGAGAACCGCACGGTGCTGCTGCATGCCACTTCGGAAGGGCGGGGACTGTACGAACGGCTCGGCTTTGTGCGCACCGGCGAGATGCGGCAGCACCAGGGCATTGCGCTGCCGGCACCGCTGATTGCGCTGCAGCCCGGTTGGCGCTTGCGGCCCGCGGGCCTCAACGAGTTGCCCGCGTTGCAGGCGCTGGACGCAGCGGCGCGAGGCATGCCGCGCGATGCACTGGTCGCCGAGCTGCTGCAAAACGCCGATGCCTGCGTGGTGCTCGACCACGACAACGAGCCGAAGGGCTTCGCCATGCTGCGGCGCTTCGGCCGCGGCCATGTCATCGGCCCGGTGGTCGCGCCCGACGCCGAGGGCGCGAAGGCGTTGATCGCGCATCTTGCGGGCCTGAATGCCGGCAACTTCACGCGCATCGACATCGACTTCGACAGCGGTCTGGCCGAATGGCTCGAGAGCATCGGCCTCTTGCGGGTGGATGCGCCGACGACGATGGTGCGCGGCGCACCGCTTGCCGTTCCTGCGCAAGGGCCTTCGCTGTTCGCGATCGTCACGCAGGCGCTGGGCTGAGGCGCACGATGGAAACCTCCACCTTTCTCTACAAGTCCGACCCCGTGCGCGGCCGCCAGTGGGCCGAGGTGTTCGGCCGCCACCGGCCCGACATCGACTTTCGCATCTGGCCCGACATCGGCGATCCGGCACGGGTGCGCTTTCTGGCGGCCTGGGTGCCGCCGGACGACCTGGCCGCGCGCTTTCCGAATCTCGACGTGCTGTTTTCCTCGGGCGCCGGTGTCGACCAGTTCGACTTTGCGGCGCTGCCGCCCGAATTGCCCGTGGTGCGCATGGTCGAGCCCGGCATCGTGCGCGGCATGGTCGAGTATGTGACGCACGCGGTGCTCGGCCTGCATCGCGACATGCCGCAGTACCGGCGCCAGCAGCAGGAAGGGCAGTGGAAGCCGCTGCCCGTGCGGCCCGCTGGCGAGCGGCGCGTGGGCGTGCTGGGGCTGGGCTCGCTCGGCCAGGCGGTGCTGGCGCAGCTGGTCTCGCTGGGGTTCGACTGCGCGGGATGGAGCCGCTCACGGCATGAAGTCGATGGCGTGCAGTGCCATGCCGGGGCCGACGAGCTGCCCGCCTTTCTTGCGCGCACCGACATCCTCGTGTGCCTGCTGCCGCTCACCGATTCGACGCGCGGCTTTCTCGATGCGAAGCTGTTCTCGATGCTGCCCCAGGGCGCGGGGCTGGTGCACGTGGGCCGCGGGCCGCACCTGGTGGAGCGCGACTTTCTGGACGCGCTCGCCAGCGGGCAGATCGGCGATGCGGTGCTCGACGTGACCGACCCCGAACCGCTGCCGCCCACGCATGCCTTCTGGCGCCATCCGCGCATCGAACTCACGCCGCACATCGCGAGCATGACGCAGCCGCTGAGCGCCGCCGAAGCCTTGCTCGACAACCTGCGCCGCTTTGAAGCTGGCGAGCCGATGGTCGGGCTTGTGGATCGCACGCGGGGCTATTGAATTGCCCTGGCTTCGACGGGGCAGGGCGGCCCCGAGGGTATGATCCCGGCCCTCCGACCCCCGCCATGTTTCTGCGCCGCGTACTGACCCGACTCCTGCTGCTGGCCGTGTTCTTCAACACGGTCATCGGCATGCCTGCGCACGAAGCCGTGCATCTCAAGGCAGAGGCCGCGGTGGCCGCACTGTCGGTCCCGCAGGCGAACGACGAGGCCGATGCCGCGGAGCATGGCCAGGAAGCCGATGGCGCGTGCGCGTGGTGCCTGGCCTACGCGCATCTGGGCACGGCGCTGAGCTCGCCACCGGCCGCGCATGCGCCCCCGGTGCATGCGGGTCTTCCACGGCCGCAAGCCCTGCTGGCCTTCGTCCCCAGCCCGGGCCATTGGCCTTTCGCCTCGCGCGACCCGCCTCGCCCCGTCGCCTGAACGCCGCCGTTGCGGCGGCAACTTCGCTCGCCCTGCAGTCCCGTCGCCCGGCGTGAAGTCACGCGCCACGGGCGGCGCGCGTCCGGCCCTTGCCGGGCTCGCCGCTGCGCCCCTCGTCTTGCCTTGCCCAGTCTCCCTCCATGATTTCCATCCAACGCTCGGGGCCCAGCGCGCCCCTTCCTCTGGCCTTCGCGGTCGCGGCCCTCTTCGCCGGCCCTGCGGCCGCCCAGTCTTCCGGTGCCGGCCCTGAGGCCGCCCAGTTGTCCACGATCGAAGTGGTCGGCCGCACCGAGTCGGGCGCCTATCACGCCGACGAGGCCGCCGGCGCCAAGACCGATTTGCCGCTGCGCGAGCTGCCCCAGTCGGTACGCGTCGTCTTGCGCCAGGCCATCGACGACCTGGGCGCGACCAGGCTCGACGACGTGCTCGACTACGTGGGCGGCGTCTCGCGCCAGAACAATTTCGGCGGCCTCTGGGACAACTTCGCCATCCGGGGCCTGCCCGGCAACGAGAACACCGGCATGGCCACGCTGCTGAACGGCTTTTCCTCGAACCGCGGCTTCAATGCCCCGCGTGATCTGGCGGGCGTCGAACGCATCGAATTCCTCAAGGGAACGGCGGCCGCTCTCTACGGCAGCAGCGAGCCCGGCGGAACGCTCAACATCGTGTCCAAGCGGCCGCTCTGGAAAGCGGCCCATTCCGTCGAAGGCTATCTGGGCAGCCACGGCCTCAAGCGCGGTGCGTTCGACAGCACCGGGCCGATCGGCGAGAACTTCGCTTACCGGCTCAACGTCGCCGCGGAAGACCGCGACAGCTTCCGCGACCATGTGAGCGCCCGGCGAGAAGTGATCGCGCCGGCTTTCACGTGGAAGCTCGGCCGCGACACCGTGCTGGAGTATTCGGGGGAATTCTTGCGGCACGCCACCCCGCTGGACCGCGGCGTGGTCGCGGTCGGCAACCGCCTGGGCGCCATCCCGCGCAGCCGCTTCCTCGGCGAGCCCGCGGATGGCGACGTGACGGTGGAGAACCAGACCCACCAATTCATCCTGTCGCACGAATGGAACTCCGCGTGGCGCAGTCGGCTGGGCCTGTCCTACCGCAAGACTTCGCTGAACGGGTTCTCGACCGAAGCGAGCGCGCTGGGCGCCAACAACGCGACCCTCGCGCGCCAGCGGCGCTTCCGCGACTTCGACTCGAACGACATTGCATTGCAGGCCGAGCTGCAGGGCACCATCCGGACTGGTGCCATCGAGCACGAACTGCTGTTCGGCCTGGAGAGCTTCCGCTTCAGCATGGACTCGATCATGCTGCGCGCCAACCCGACGGCCGCACGGCCCTATGCGATCGACATCTACAACCCCGTCTACGGCCAGTTCCAACCGGTTCCGGGCCGCAACACCGACACCCTCGAACACCAGCGCAACACCGCGTTCTACATGCAGGACGCAATCAAGCTCGCGCCCGCATGGCGCCTGGTTGCCGGCGTGCGCGTGGACAGCTACCGCCAGTCGCTCGAGAACCGCATCGCCGGCACCACGGCGCGCCAGGATCCGTCATCGACCTCGCCGCGCATTGGCCTGAGCTGGCTGCCGACGCCGCAATGGACCTTCTATGCGAACGCCGGCCGATCCTTTCGCCCCAACGTCGGTTCAGACGTTGCCGCCCAGGGCTTCGAACCGGAAACCGGACGCGCGCTCGAACTTGGCACCAAGTGGGAAAGCGCGGACCGGCGCATGGGCGCGACCGCCGCGGTGTTCGACATCCGCAAGCGCAACGTGCTCACGTCCGACCCGGTCAACACCGGCTACTCGGCCGCCGCCGGCGAGATCCGCAGCCGCGGCTTCGAATTCGATTTTGCCGGCCAGCTCACCACGAACTGGCGCCTCAACGCCAGCCTGGTGCTCAACGACGTGGAGATCACGAAGGACAACACGCTGGCAATCGGCGGCCGCCTGCTGAACGTTCCGAGGGTCAATGGCAGCGTGCTCGCGGTCTACGAGAACGCATTCGCCAACGGGCAGCGCTACGGCATCGGCGGGGGCGTCACGCATGTGGGCAAGCGCCTGGGCCAGGCCCGTACGCAGGCCGACGCCAACGCCGCAACGCCGTCTTTCGAGCTGCCGAGCTACACCACCGCCAAGCTGGTCGCCTACTGGCGCATCAACCCCGCGCTGCGCGTGACGCTGGACATCGACAACCTGTTCGATTCCACCTACTACGCCAGCTCCTACAGCCGCCTCTGGGTCACGCCGGGTACGGCGCGCACCATCACCGTCGGCTTGCAAGCCAAGTTCTGAGCGCGGGCGAATGCAATCATGAACTTGACCAACCTTCCATCGGCGCGCGCCACGGCCGCGCCTCATCCGGCCCTCGAAGCCGCCGGCGTGGTCGCCGGCTACGGCGGGCACACCATCCTGAACGGGCTGGACCTCAGGGTCGAAGCCGGTGAAATCTACGCGCTGCTGGGCGCCAACGGCGCCGGCAAGACCACCACGCTGAGCCTGTTCCTGGGCTTCGTGCAGCCCGCGCGTGGCCGCGTGCGCGTGAACGGCGCCGACCCTGTGGCCGACCCGACGTCCGCACGGCGCCAGCTCGCATACATCCCCGAGAACGTGGCGCTCTACGAGCACCTGAGCGCGCGCGAGAACGTGGCCTACCTGCTCGATCTCGCGGGCCAGCCCGCCAATGCGCAGGCGATCGACGAGGCCCTCGCATCCGCCGGCCTGGACGCTGCGGCGCACGGGCGGCGCGTTTCGGGGTTTTCCAAAGGCATGCGCCAGAAAGTGTCGATCGCGCTGGCGCTGGCACGCAAGGTGCCGGCGCTGCTGCTCGACGAGCCCACCTCCGGCCTCGACCCGCTGGCCACGGCCGAGTTCAACAGCCTGCTGGGACTGCTGCGTGCGCAAGGGGTGGCCATCCTCATGGTCACGCACGACCTGCTCAGCGCCGCCGACGTCGCCGATCGCATCGGCTTCATCGACGGCGGACGGCTGGTCGAGGAAGTCGCAGCGTCGGGCCCGGAGCGCTTCGACGTGCGGGCATTGCACCGGCGCTACGCTGGCCAGGAGGCGCACCGATGAGCGCGGTACTGCGCATCGCGCGCGAGGAATGGCGCCTGCTGCGGCGCGACCGCGTCGCCGTGCTCGGGTTGACGCTGCTGCTGCTGTTGTCGGCCGTGGCTGCATTCACGGCCTGGGAACAGCGCCGCACCACGGACGCCGAGCGCGCGCGCCACCAGGCGCGGGTGGATCACGAGTTCGAGGGCCAGCCCGACCGGCACCCGCACCGCATGGTGCACTACGGTCACTTCGTGTTCCGGCCGCTGAATCCGCTGGCGGCTTTCGATTCCGGAGTGGATGCCTATACGGGCCACACGCTCTTCCTCGAAGGCCATCGGCAGAACAGCGCCAATTTCGGCGACGTACGGCAGTCGTCGCTGCTGCTGCGCTTCGGCCAGCTCACGCCGGCATTCGTGCTGCAGGTGCTGGCACCATTGCTGCTCGTCTTCGTGGGCCATGCGGTCCTGGCACGCGAGCGCGAGTCGGGCACGCTGCGCATCCTGCTGGCCCAGGGTGTTCGAGCGCGAGAAATCGTGGCGGGCAAGCTGCTGGCCCTGAGCGGCGTGGCCGCGTTGGTGCTGCTGCCGGCGCTGCTGGCGCTGACCTGGATCGGCGTCGCAACGCCGGCACCCGCCAGCCTGGCAGTGGCGCTGGCGGCGGGCTACGGGTTGTGGTTGCTGATCTGGGCCGTCGGCATCGTCGGCCTGTCGGCATGGTTCGAGCGCGGGCGCGATGCGCTGGTGGCATTGCTGGCGGTCTGGGCGGTCAGTGTCGTGCTCGTGCCGCGCCTGGCGCCCGAACTCGTGGCCTCGACGCTGGCGCTGCCCATGCGCTTGGAGACCGACATTGCGGTGGCGCGCGACCTGGGGGCACTCGGCGACAGCCACGACCCCGACGACCCTTACTTCGCCGGCTTCAGGAAGCAGGTGCTCGCGCAGTACGGCGTCTCGAAAGTGGAAGACCTTCCCGTCAACTACAAGGGCCTGCTCGGCATGGAGGGCGAGCGGCTGACCAGTGCGCTCTTCGAGCGCTATGCCAACGCCAGCTTCGAGCGACAGGACGCACAGTTGCGCCGGGTCGACCGCTTTGCACTGCTGAGCCCGGTGATCGCGCTGCGCCGCCTCTCGATGGCGGCCGCAGGCACCGATCTGCAGAACTACCGCCGCTTCGTCGAGCAGGCCGAGCACCATCGCTATCGACTGGTGCAGGAACTCAACCGGCTGCAGGCCGAAAAGCTCAGCTACGCTGGCGACCGTTCCAGCCGCGACAGCCGCATCAGCCAGGCGCACTGGCACGATTTTGCCGACTTTCACTATGAAGCCGCGCGGCCCAGCGAGGCCCTGCGCCACGCGGCACCGGCCGCGGGTGTGCTGCTGCTTTGGCTGGCCGCGCTCACCGGCCTGTTGGCGCCGGCCACGCGCCGCCTGGGGAGGATCGCGCGATGAGCTGGCTCGCCCACGAATGGCGCCTGCTGGTGCGGTCACGACTGGTCCTGGTTGCGCTGGCATTGCTGTTGATATTGACGACCCTGGCTGTGCTGTCGGGCACGCGCGAGCTTGCGCGCCAGCAGCAGACGATTGCGCGCCTGGCCGAGCTGCAGCAGCACGATCTGGCGGCGCAAGCGCGCAAGTACACCCACGGCGGTGAAGCCGGCTCCGCCGCCTACTACACCTTCCACGGCACCTGGGATGCACCGTCTCCCACAGCCTTCCTCGCGCTCGGGCTGCGCGATGCCGCACCCTACGTGTTGCGCGTGCGCGCACTGGCGCTGCAGGCTCAACTGCACGAAGGCGAGAGTTTCAATCCCGAGCTGGCAGTGGCCGGACGCTTCGACTTCGCTTTCGTGCTGGTGTACCTGGCGCCGCTGTTTCTGATCGCCTTGTTGTACGACCTGGTGTCGGGCGAGCGGCGCTCGGGCCGGCTGGGTACGCTCCTGGCCATGCCGGGTGCCGGCCGCCGCCTGTGGCTTCGCCGTGCCGGCCTGCGCGCGGCGCTGGTTTTCGCTTGCCTCGTGCTGCCGGTGCTGGCCGGTGGCCTCTGCAGCGGCACCCCGATGACGGCCCTGACCACCGCGCTGCTGGTCACGGCGGCCTACCTCGCGGTCTGGAGCGGGCTGGTGCTGATCGTGGCAACGCGAAGCGGAAGTTCTGCCGCCAACGCAACGGCACTCATGGGCTGCTGGGCGGTGCTGACCCTCGTCCTGCCCACCATCGCCAACGCCGTGCTTGCGCGCGCGGTGCCTGTCCACCAGGGCGTGGAGCTGATGCTGGCGCAGCGCCAGGCCGTGCACGGCGCGTGGGACCTGCCGCCAGAGGCCACGATGGAGAAGTTCTTCCGCACGCACCCCGAATGGAAGCACACCGCACCACTGCCTTCGGGCTTTCACTGGAAGTGGTACTACGCCTTTCAGCAGCTCGGCGATGAGAGCGTGGCGCCGCAGGTGGCGGCTTACCGCGAAGGCTTGCTCGCGCGCCAGCGCTGGACCGCACGCCTGGGTTGGCTGCTGCCGGGCGTCGGCGCGCAAGCCGCGCTGCATCGCCAAGCCGATACCGATCTGCAGGCGCAACTCGCTTACCAGGATCGCATCGCAGATTTCCACGCGCGGTTGCGGGCCTACTACTACCCGTACTTGTTCAACGAAGTGCGCTTCGGTTTCGGCGACTTCGCCGCCCAGCCGCGTTTCAGCGCGCAGGCCAGGTCCGCGGAGACACCTGTGGGTCAGTTGCTGGGGCTCGGGCTGATGGGCATATTGGCCCTGGTTCTGGGTGTGGCCGCCACCGGTCGGGTGCGGCCGGTGTGAAGGCGCCCATGACCAATGCATGACGGCACGATCTGCTGTAGCGACTCGCACAACCGCAGTCTGCTTTGTGCAAGGCCCTCAATGCAGCACCCGTGCGAGGGGCATGCGGCCTAAGCTTTTGGACATCCAAAGGCCCGACTTCAGCCCCCCATGACGCACCCCACCGCATTGCCGCACCTCGCCACGCTCGACGCCATCGACCGTGCTCACCTCATTCATCCCGTCTCGCCCTGGCGCACGCACGAGGAGCGCGGCCCCACCGTGCTGGCCTCGGCCCGCGGTGCATGGCTGACCGACGCGAACGGGCATGAACTGCTCGACGCCTTCGCGGGCCTCTGGTGCGTGAACGTGGGCTACGGCCAGGAGAGCGTGGTGCAAGCCGCGGCCGAGCAGATGCGGCGGCTGCCGTACGCCACCGGCTACTTTCATTTCAGCAGCGAGCCGGCCATCCGCCTCGCGGAAAAGCTGGTGCAGATCACGCCCGCATCGCTGACCCGCGTCTACATGACGCTTGGCGGCTCGGAGGCGATCGACGCCGCCGTGCGCTTCATCGTGCAGTACTACAACGCGATCGGCAAACCGTCGAAGAAGCAGTTCATCGCGCTGGAGCGCGGCTACCACGGCTCCTCGTCGACCGGCGCGGGCCTCACGGCGCTGCCCGTGTTCCATCGAGGCTTCGACCTGCCGCTGCCCACGCAGCACTACATTCCGTCGCCCAACCCGTACCGCCACGCGCAAGGCGCCGATCCGCAGGCGCTGATCGCCGCATCGGTGGCCTCGCTGCGCGCCAAGGTGGCCGAGCTCGGCGCCGACAACGTGGCCGCTTTCTTCTGCGAGCCGATCCAGGGTTCGGGCGGCGTCATCGTACCGCCCAAGGGCTGGCTCAAGGCCATGCGCGATGCGGCGCGCGAGCTCGACATCCTCTTCGTGGTGGACGAAGTCATCACCGGCTTCGGCCGCACCGGCCCCATGTTCGCCTGCGACGCCGAAGGCGTGGAGCCCGACCTGATGACCATGGCCAAGGGCCTGACTTCGGGCTACGTGCCGATGGGTGCGACGATGATCTCGGAGAAGGTCTATGCCGGCATTGCCGACGGCGCGCCCGCGGGCGTCTCGGTCGGCCACGGCGCGACCTATTCGGCGCACCCGGTGAGCGCCGCGGTCGCGCTCGAGGTGCTGCGCCTGTACGAAGAAAGCGGCGTGCTCGCCAACGGCCAGCGCGTCGCAGCCCATTTCGGGGCCGGGCTCGATGCCCTGCGCGCGCACCCGCTGGTGGGCGATTCGCGCCACCGCGGCCTGCTGGGCGCGCTGGAGCTGGTGAGCGACAAGCAGAGCAAGCGCGGCTTCGATGCGGCGCTCGGCCTGTCGGACCGGATCTTTGCCGCGGGCTACCGCAACGGGCTGGTGTTCCGCGCCTTCGGCGACAACATCCTCGGCTTTGCGCCGGCGCTCACTTTCACCGAGGACGAGTTCGCCCAGATGTTCGCGCGCCTGAAGAAAACCCTCGACGAAGTGCTCGACGCCGCCGACGTGCGCGCGGCGCTGGCCGCCTGAGCGGGAAAGCATTGCCCCGGGACCCCGCCGGCGAAGCAGAATCGGGCTCTCTCCGTTACTCAGGACCGCCATGTCTGAAGCCTTCAAGATCGACCGACTCGACCTGCGTATCCTGGCGCAGCTGCAGCAGAACGGGCGCATGACCAACGTCGACCTCGCGGATGCGGTCGGCCTCTCGCCCAGCCCCTGCCTCATCCGCGTGAAGCGGCTCGAGCAGGCCGGCTACATCGCCGGCTACGGCGCGCACCTGCGGCTCGAGAAGCTCGGCGACACGCTCACCGTGTTCACCGAGGTCACGCTGCAAGACCATCACCGCGAAGACTTCGTGCGCTTCGAGGCCGCGATCCGGGATGTGGACGAGGTGCTCGAATGCCACCTGGTGAGCGGCGGTTACGACTACCTGCTGCGCTTCTTGACGCGCGGCGTGAACCACTACCAGGAAGTGATCGAGGAACTGCTCGAACGCAACATCGGCATCGCGAAGTACTTCAGCTACATCGTCATCAAGTCGCCGTTCATCAAGACGCATTGCCCGATCGAACGGCTGTTTCCCCACCCGCGCTGACCCGGCTCTTGCGATCCTCTGCACTTCAGGAGAAACGCCATGGCCACCACCAACACCGTCCGCCTGCACCGCGTGCTGCGCGCCCCGCCGGAGCGGGTCTATCGTGCCTTCGTCGAACCCGGCGCGTTCGAGCGCTGGCTGCCGCCCTTCGGATTCACCGGCAAAGTCCACAGCATGGAGCCCGTGGTCGGCGGTGCCTGGCGCATGTCCTTCACCGCCTTTGGCAGCGGCCACAGCCACTCGTTCGGCGGGAAGTACCTGGAACTCGTCCCCGGCCAGCGCATTGCCTACGATGCGGCGTTCGACGACCCCAACCTGCCGGGCACCATGAAGACCACCGTGACGCTGACCGCGGTGTCCTGCGGCACCGACATGTCCGTCGTGCAGGAAGGCATTCCCGACGTGATTCCTGCGGAGATGTGCTATCTGGGCTGGCAGGAGTCGCTTGTGGCGCTGGCGCAGTTGGTCGAGCCGAATATTCCAGGCTGAGTTAGCCGCAGGGGTCACTCCTGCCCCTAGCCGGCCGGCGGCAATCTCCTGGCGGCCCGCACAAGCAGTCGTGCGCCCACGCACAAGTGCGGCGGCGGTGCAGCTCCTACGCTCACATGGTGCGGTGCAGCAGGCTGGCGTGGTGCCAGCCGGCTCGCGCCGTCTCCACAGGAGCCTCGGACATGCAAAACCTTCCCTTCCCGGCCGGACTCTGCGTCCGGCTTCGCGCATTCGTATTGGCCCGCATGCGCGGTGCGTCCGTCGCGGCGATCGGCCTGTCGGCCCTCGCTTTGGCAGCCGCGCCGGCCCACGCCGAGGCCGTGAAGGCCCCGGCCGAGTGCTCGACGCTGCAAGCCAAATACCCGCAGTTCAAGGGCAAGACCCTGGTCAACGCGATCAACCCGCACACGCCCGGCTACGAAACCATCGATCCCAAGGACCCGAGCAAGTACATCGGCTTCGACATCGACCTGGGCGAAACCATCGGCGGCTGCCTGGGCTTCACGCTGACCTACAAGCCCGTGACCTTTGCGGCGCTGCTGACCACGCTGCAGGCCGGCCAGGCCGACATCGTGATCTCCGACATCTACGCCACCGAAGAGCGCGCCAAGGCGGCCGACTTCATCACCTATTCGAAGGTGTTCGACGGCGTGCTGGTGGCCAAGGGCAACCCGAAGAAGATCACCGGCATCAACGCCTCGCTATGCGGCACCGTCGCCGCCGAGAACACGGGCTATGTCGAGGTGCCGCTGATCCAGGCGCTCGGCCCGCAGTGCAAGGCCGTGGGCAAGGCCGAGCCCGAGATCCAGCTCTACGACAACAACCAGAATTGCATCCAGGCCATCCTCGCCGGCCGCGCCGACACCTACATCAACGACGTCAACACGGTCGACAGTGCCGTCAAGGCCTACCCGGACAAGCTGGAGAAGGCGGCCGCGGTGACGATCCCCTATTCGGTCGGCATTGCGGTGCCCAAGGGCAAGACCGACTTCCGCGATGCGGTGATGGCCGCGCTGGTGATCTTGCAGAAGGCCGGGATCCACACCGCGCTGCTCAAGAAAAACGGCCTGCCGGTCGAGAACCTCGAGGCGCCGCGGCTGCTCGTGGCGAAGTGACATGAGGTCTTCACGCGCACTCCGTTCGCTGCCCCCCAAGGAGGCTGCCAGTACCTTCGGAACGGCCGGGCGGTACTGACATGGAGCTCTTCCTCCATTACCTCTCCATGCCCTACCTGATCCAGGGCATCGTCTTCACGCTTGCAGCCACCGGCATCGGATTGGCGGGCGGGGTGGTGGTGGGGCTGTTGCTGGCGGCAATGCAGCTCAGCCGCTTCAAGCCGCTGGCCGCGTTTGCCCGGGGCTATGCGGTGATTTTCCGCGGCACGCCGCTGGCGCTGCAGATGATCTTCTTCTACAACGCGCTGCCGCACGTGGGCATTGTGCTGCCCGGACTCCTGGCCGCCGGCTTGGCGCTGGCATTCAACGAGGCCACGTTCATCGCCGAGATGTTCCGCTCGGGCGTCGTCGGCGTCGAACGCGGCCAGGTGGTGGCCGGCCAGGCCCTGGGCATGACGCCGCGCGTGCTGATGCGCCGCATCATCGCGCCGCAGGCCTTGCGCTCGATGATCCCCGCGATGGGCAACGAGGCGGTGAGCACGCTCAAGAACTCCTCGCTCGCCTCGGTGATCGCGGTGCAGGAACTCACGCTGCGCAGCTCGCAGCTGGCCTCGTCGACCTTCGATTTCTTCTCGGTCTTCTTCGCTTCCGGCCTGATCTACCTGCTGCTGACCGGCGCAATCAGCCTGGTGCAGCTGGCGCTCGAAGCGCGCTTCGACCTGGACCGCCCGCAGGCGGTGCGCGGACTGGCGCGGTGGCTGCCGCAGCGTGCCGCGGCGCCCGCCGCGAGCCCTTCGCCTTCGGAAGAAGCAGCCGCCGCGGAGGTGCCGCCGGCCGATCGCGAAGATGCGGCGCCAGCCGCACGGTCGGTCCCGACGGCGCCCGCGATCGAACGCGCAGCCCGGGCTACGCGGCTGGCCGACGCGCCCGTGGCCTTGCGCATCAACGGCGTGTCCAAGGCCTATGGTTCGCAGGCCGTGCTCAGGGATCTGAGCCTCACGGTACAGGCCGGCGAAGTGGTTGCGCTGCTGGGTCCGAGCGGCTCGGGCAAGAGCACGCTCCTGCGCTGCATCAACCATCTCGAAAGCTGGGACGCCGGACAGGTTCATGTCGGCGGCCACCGTCTCGGCTTTCGCCCCGATGGCCAGCTCATGAACCCGAGCGACCTGGCGCGCGAGCGCGGGCGACTGGGCGTGGGCATGCTGTTCCAGCAGTTCAACCTGTTCGCCCACCTGACGGCGCGCGAGAACGTGGCCGGCCCGCTGCGCTGGGTGCACGGTTGGACGGCGGAGGACGCCGATCGGCGAGCACATGAACTGCTGGCGCGGGTGGGGCTGGCCCACCGCGTCGAAGCGCTGCCGCGCCACCTGTCCGGCGGCCAGCAGCAGCGCGTGGCCATCGCCCGCGCGCTGGCGCCGGGGCCCAGCGTGCTGCTGCTGGACGAGCCCACGTCGGCGCTCGATCCCGAACTGGTCAACGAGGTGCTGGAGGTGATTCGCCGCCTTGCCGTCGAGGAAGGATTGACGATGGTCATCTCCACCCACCAGCTGCGGTTTGCGGCCGAGGTGGCCGACCGCGTGGTGTTTCTTTCCGGTGGCCGCATCGTCGAGAGCGGTCCGGCGCTCGAGGTGCTGCAGCGCCCCCGGCACCGCGAAACCGCCCGATTCCTCAGTGTGATGTCGGCCGACGTGCTGCCGGCCGCTTCGACACCCATGCCCGCCTGAGCCTGCCCCCAAGAACCCCATGAAGCATCACATCCTCCCCGTCTCTCCCCAAACCATCCACTGGGGCTATTTCAGCAAGGCGGTCGCGCCGTCGCTCGTCGTGAAGTCCGGCGATCGCGTGACGATCGAGACCCTGACCCATCATGCCAACGACGACCACGAGCGCATGATCGCCGGCGACCCGGGCGCCGAGTCGGTGTTCGCGTGGACGCGCGAGCACAAGGCCGTGCCGCGCCGCGGCGCCGGTCCCGTGGAGGGGCCTTTCAAGCTCGGCGAGGGCGAGGGCGTGGGCGTGCACCTGCTGACCGGCCCGGTCGTCATCGAAGGCGCGGAGCCGGGCGACGTGCTGGAGGTGCGCATCCTCGACGTGCGCCCCCGGCCCAGCTGCAACCATTGCTATGCGGGCCGCTGCTTCGGCTCGAACGTGGCCGCGTCCTGGGGCTTCCATTTTCGCGACCTGATCGAAGAGCCCAAACCGCGCGAAGTGGTGACGATCTTCGAGCTCGACACCTCGGGCGAGCCCTTCGCGCGTGCCGTCTACAACTACGTGTGGACGCCGCAGACCGACCCCGACGGCGTGGTGCACAACATGATCGACTATCCCGGCGTGCGCGTCGACCATGCGCTGGTGCACAAGCGCGAAGACATCCTGCGCAACGTCAAGGTGCCGGCCCGCCTGCACTTCGGCACCATGGGCCTTGCGCCGTCGGAATCCGACTTCGTGAGTTCCATTCCGCCCAGCTACACCGGCGGGAACATTGATGACTGGCGGGTTGGCAAGGGCGCGCGCATGTACTACCCGGTGGCCGTGCCCGGCGCCTTCTTCTCGGTGGGCGACCCGCACGCCGCGCAGGGCGACAGCGAGCTTGGCGGCACCGCGATCGAGACCTCGCTGACGGGCGACTTCGAGTTCATCCTGCACAAGCAGTCCGGGTTGGGCGGCACCTTGCTCGAGGGCCTCGACCACCCGCTGCTGGAAACCGAAGAGCTGTGGTCGGTCTACGGCTTCACCTACCCCAACTACCTGGCTGCCCTCGGGCCGGACGCGCAGACGGTGATTGCCGGCAAGTCGTCGCTCGACCCGGCCATGCGAGATGCCTTTCGCAAGCTGCGCCGATTCCTGATGACCGTGCACCGCCTCAGTGAAGACGAGGCGATCGCGTTGCTGTCGGTGGCGGCCGACTTCGGCGTGACGCAGGTGGTTGATGCCAACTGGGGCGTCCATGGTTCGATCCGCAAGAGCATCTTCACGAACCGCTGACTGCGGGGTTCGGCTTACCGCGAACGCGACCGACATGAATACTTAGGTCGGCCACAGGCGATCGCGCTTTTCGCAAGGATTTCAGAGCGCTCGCCGCCAAGTATCGCGAGGATCCGAAGTAGGAGCCCACCGGCGGAATGCGGCCAACAGTAGACCTTCGACACCGCCTCCAGTTCAACGCAACCGCATGTCCGCAGGAACGCAGTTGTCCAGGCCCAAACCTCGCCCATGCTGAGCGTCAAGCCGGTGCGTAGGCACCTGTGCCTCCTGGCCAGGCCGTGAGCACTTCATATCCCCCGGGCGTCACAGCGACCATGTGTTCCCACTGCGCGGACAGAGACCTGTCCTTGGTTACGACGGTCCACCCGTCGGGCAGTTGCCTGGTTTCGCGCTTGCCGGCGTTGAGCATCGGTTCGATGGTGAAGACCATCCCCGGCTCCAACTCGAGGCCTTCCCCGCGCCGCCCGTAGTGCAGCACTTGCGGTTCATCGTGATAGACCTGCCCGATGCCGTGACCGCAGTATTCGTGCACCACGCTGAAATGCTCCCGCTGGGCGACCGTCTGGATGGCATGGCCAACATCGCCCAGCGTCGCACCAGGCTTGACCTGCCGGATGCCGGCCAGCATGGCTTCGTATGTCGTCTCCACCAAGCGCCGCGCCAGCACGCTGGGGGCTCCGACGAAGTACATGCGACTGGTGTCACCGAACCAGCCATCCTTGATGACCGCGACATCGATGTTGATGATGTCGCCCTTCTTCAGAATCTTGGTCAGAGAGGGGATGCCGTGGCAAACCACCTGATTGACGGAGGTGAGGATGGTCTTCGGATACCCCTGATACCCTACGTTGGCAGGAATGGCGCCCTGGACATTCACGATGTGGTCGTGGCAGATGCGGTCGAGTGCCTCCGTGCTCACCCCCGGCACGACGTAGGGCTCGACCATACCTAGAACCTCTGCGGCAAGGACGGCGGCCCGCCGCGCCATCTCGAGTTCCTCGGTGGACCTGATGGGAACACCGTGAGCCATCAGTGCTTCCCCGTCGAGGATGCGCGAGGCTTGCCAGGATCGGGCGTGACAGCCACGGTGATGTCCAGGCCCCCCGCGAGTTCGGCTCGTATCAACAGTTGGCAGATTTCCCGGTGGTCTAACTCCGGGTGCATTTCGGTCAGCATGCCGACGCGCATCCAGTGCTCTGCCTGCGCATTGATGGACCTGCTGAGCGCGTTCCCAGCCACGCGCAGGTTCTCGTGCATCAGGTCCGAAATTTTTACGATACCCATCAGTGATCTCTATATGAAATGTATATGAAGTATATACGTTTCGTATGGCGCAGCGCTAACAGTCGGTCCCAGGTAGGCATCAGTACAGCAAATTGCATCTACCCATCAAAGCGTCCATTCCAGGCCGTACACGATGCCTCGCCGGCGGGCCCTCGTAGCAATCATTGTTGGTCGAGGGCCGACGTCTGCATGGCCGGAGACGGGGCGGCAAGCACAAGGTGCTCAACCGTTCATGACCCGCGCAAAGATGGCCTGATGCAGCCATCGCGGTGTCGCCGATACCATCGCCACCGCGGCCTTGTTGTTGAAGCCTGGAACGACGCTCATGCGGCCGGTGTGCAGCGCATGAATCCCCGCCCGCACCACCGGCTCCGGCTTCATCATCAGCAGCTTGAGTCCCCAAGTAATCTTCTGCTTGGCGGCCTGCGCAAAGCCAGTGTCGGACATGCCGGGGCACAGCGAGGTAACAGTCACGCCGTCGCGCTTGAACTCACGGTGCAACGCATCGCCGAGGCGCAGCACGTAGGCCTTGGCTGCGCCATAGACGGCCATGTTTTCCACCCCAAAGTGAGCCAGCATGCTGGCGACGAGCAATATCTTTCCGTGGCCCCGCTCGCGCATGTCCTCGCCGAAGAGTCGCGTCATGACCGTCAGGCTCGCAATGTCCAGCTGCAACATGTCTAAGGCGCTTTGCATGGGCGTGTCGAGGAAGGGGCCTTGCAAGCCGTGGCCTGCGTTGTTGATCAGGATCTCAACCGCGATCGCGCGCTCGCGAAGACTGGCTTGCAACTCGTGGACGGCGGCCATGTCCGAGAGATTGACCTGCTGCACGATGACTTGGACCTTGTACTCCTGTTGCAGCGCTGCAGCCAAGGCTTGCAGCCGGTCGAGCCGACGTGCGATCAGAATGAGCGGGTGGCCCCTGGCCGCGTATTGCCTGGCGAATTCTTCGCCAAAACCACTGGACGCTCCAGTGATGAGAACCCAGGAGTCGACGGTGGTCGCCATGATGTTTTGCCTTTGTTGAAGTCGAGGTGAAGCAGAAGGTGGCCGGCACCCTTGCTTTCAGGCAAGATTGGAGACCGATGGTCTGTAATTTAGCAGACCAACGGTCTTTTAGCAAATGGAACGTGATCACCGCATGAATTCCCCCAGCTCATACGTACGCGCTCGATCCGCCGAGCAGAAGGAAGAGCGGCGCCGCCACCTGCTGGCCACAGCTCGAGAAATGCTGCGCCAGGACCCGGCCGCCCTCGATTTGGGGATCAACGAGCTAGCGCGCCAGGCGCAGATGACCAAGTCGAACGTCTACCGGTATTTCGAGAGCAGCGAGGCCGTCTTGATGGACTTGCTCGTCGAAGAATATGCAAGCTGGCATGCCGAGCTGAGCACGGCGCTGGCGCGCGGCGGCAAGGCCGGCGCTAGCGTCGAACACATTGCTCGCGTCTTCGCCTCGACGATTGCTACCCGGCCGTTGCTTTGCCGGCTGACCAGCATCCTGCCGTCCATCCTTGAGCGCAAGGTGTCGTTCGAACGCATGGTCGACTTCAAAGGCAACCTGCTGGCGGTTCGGCAACGGGCAGCGCAAGACTTCCATGCCCGCGTGCCCGGCATGCCGGTGCAAGCCTTCGAACTGGTGGTGAAGCATGCGGTGCCGCTGATCATCGGGCTCTGGCCGCTCAGCAACCCCGCAGAGATGGCCGCGCAAGTGGTCGAGCTGCCCGAGTTGGAGAGTCTGCGATACGACTTTGAGCAGGACCTCGAACATGCCCTGCTGATATTGATGCGGGGGTTGGCCACAGCGTAGAAGGCGTTCTCGAGCCTGGAATGTCACTGTTCGTTACTTCGCTGGACTGCTACGCCGGTGACTGGTCTTCGAAAACACCATGCATACCGGACTGCCGCAACTCGTGACTTCGCCGGTCGCCGAAAGGATTCCATCGAACTGTGAGACTTCCAAGGCGACGATGCTGTCGCTATCTTCATTGAGCACGAACAGCGTTTGCCCGTTCGGAGCGAGCGCGAGATACCTCGGAGTTCGCCCCTGTGACGGAAACGCACCGATGAATGCAAGGTGGCCCGATTCACCGTCGATACTGAAGACCGCAATGCTGTCGAAGCCACGGTTCGACGCGTACAGGAGCCTGTCGTTCGCATCCACAGCAATCTCCGACGCCCTGCTGTTTCCCGTGAACGTGTCGGGCAACGTTGAGAGAACTTGTCGCGGGACCAGGCCACCCCTCTTGGGATCGAACAGATACGTTGTGACCGTGGAGTCAAGTTCGTTGACGACGTATGCAAATGGCTTGGTGCCGTGGAACGCGACATGCCGCGGCCCAGAACCCGCGCGCGCGTCGACATATGGCGTTTCGGTCGGCTCTAGCCGACCATTCCGGAATCGAAAAATGAAGACGCGATCGAGGCCTTTGTCTGGTATTACAACGAAGTGCCCGCTCGGATCGAAAGGGTTGAAGTGTGGCTTTGAGAACGGCTGCTCTACGCGGTGTGGTCCCGGCTCACCCGGCAGTGCTATCAACTGGTTGAAATGCCCAATCGAGCCGTCCTCGAGAATTGGGAGCACTGCGGCCGTCCCGCTCAGGTGATTGGATACGACCATGAAGCGGCCTTTTGGGTCGAGCGCGAGATGCACCGGGTTCTTGCCGCCACACGTCCGCCGGTTGAGGAGTTCCAGTTCCCCGTCCGCAATGTTCACCCGAAACGATGAGACCTCATGCTCATCGCCGTGGACGGCGTAGAGCACATCGCCCGCCCGGTTCAGCGCCAGGAAAGATGGATTGACCAAGTCGCCGAGAACTTGGATCAACTCCAGCCTCCGCTGGTGACTGTCCAGGCGATAAACGCTGATCCCCTCGCCGCGCGCGTTGCGCATCCGGGTAGTGCGCGATCCAACGTATGCGTACATGCTTGAACGAGCGACTTACTGCGAAGATGAAAGCTGGATTGCCGCAGCCCAGCGCGCGGCCATGGCCGGCGAGTTGAAGCAGGTCGTGTCTTGGGTCGCCGTGCTTACGGCGCGCTCAAGCAACTGGATGTCTGCCTCGTGCTGGCGAGCCACATGTGGATCCTCGAAGAAGATGACCTTGCTACAGGTGCGATTGAGTACGAGTTCTGCGATCTGCGCATCGCCACCCATCGGACCGCTCCGGTAGCGTGTGACCCAAGGGCGATCCGTTGGCCAACCGCGGGCCAAGGCCATGTCGTTGAGTAGCCCGCCCGTCGTTCCGGTGCCCACGCGGGACGAAAACCGTGAGAGCAGATCAAAATGGGCGGCGGCGAACTCCACCATCTGATCCTTGAACGCATCGTGCGCGATCAGCGCGACGGTTTGACTTGCGACAGAACTCCCGAAGCCGGCGTCACCGGTTCCTGCATGGGCCAACTCGACCGCGATCCACTCCGCGGCGCCGGCAGCCGTCGATACGAACGGCTTGCCGTGAATCACGCACTGACGCTTCAGCGCCTGGGTCTCCGGGTAGAGGGACGATGGATCCACAGGGTCCACCAGGTAGATCACGCCATCGAGTTCGCTCTCCGTGGTCAGTCCTCCGGCGATGCACGACGCCAGGCGCATCACGCCGCCTTCGACACCGGAGGGAAGGCGAACCAGCGACCCGCTATTGCTGAGCACGCCCTCGCGGGCGAGCGCGTCGTAGGTGCCGCCTACTGCGTGCAGCTTGAGATTCAGCGAACGAATACTGTCTTCGTAGGCCTTCGCCCAGCGAAGCAGTGCGCCATCGACACTTTGTCGATGCAGCCGATTGGCGACGAGACCGAATCGCATGCGTTTTACCTATGCGCGCCGAACGTGGTGCGCAGCGAGTCAATATGTGCGTCAGGCAACGCCGACGCTTTCTGACCGCTCAGCATCCACAGACGCGCGGTCTCTTCGAGTTCCTCAAGCGTTGCCATGGCCCCCGCAGGTGTCTCGTGCCAGACGTTTGGGCCGAGTCGCTCTAGCATCACTGCCCGAATAGGGGTCGAATCAGAAAGCCGCCGCCGCTTTCATCCGAAAGCCGCACGCTGATGTTGCCCACCATCACATGGGCATAGCCGCGTTCGAAAAGGCTGCGGCCGACACGGCAGATTTCTTCACGTGCCGCGCTGTCGTTCATCGGCCGTTCCAATCTTGGTGATGCGCGCCGTGTTCAGGTGCTGGCGCAGGTACTGGGAGGCTTCCATCCGTTCGCCCTTGACGAGCAGATCGATCAGCACGAGATGCTCTTCGCATTGGCGATGCAGCCTGTTGCGGTCCAAGCGGGTGCCGTACTCGACTACGCGCCGCATCTGGTTCAAGGTGCGAAGCGAATCGAGCAAGAAGCGATTGTTTGCGCCGGCGATCACGGTCTCGTGAAAGTGCACGCCCGCACGGAACAGCTCGGCCGGCGTGCAGCGCTCGATACCGCCGGCCAGCAATTCGATCTGCTCGCGACGGCATTTTTCCAGCTCTGCCAGGTCGACCTCGTAGCCCGGCTCGAGAATGGCCGCCGGTTCGATGATCATGCGGTAGCGGTAACTTTCGCGGTGCGACTCCACGCTGCTGAGCAGCGGCCGGAAGATCCAGCCGCGGCCCGGTTTGCGGTCGATCATGCTTTCCCGAGCCATGCGGTTCAGGATGCGCTGGACCTGCAGGCGCGGGAGGCCATAGCGCTCCATCAGGTCGTTCTCGGCAACTTCATCCGGCAGCTCGCCATGGATGCGGTCGCTGGCGATGCGCATGTACAGCACCTCTTCGGACGCCGGGTTGGGCGCGAACTCCAGCTCGCCCAACTCGGACGGCATCTTCGCGACCTGAAAGCCACGGTTCGGCTCGGATGTCACCGCCCCGACGCCCTGCAGGTACTGCAGCGCCTTGCGCACCGGGGAGCGCGACACATCCAGTTCCTCGCACAGCGCCTGCTCGGTCAGCCGGTGGCCGACCGGGTAGCCCTCGCGGCGGATCATTTCGATGATTCTGCGGGCGAGCGTGGGCGTGAGCGCGCTGACGTTGGCTGGCGAGGCAGGCTTGGACATGGGCGGAGCAAGGTGTGGGAGATGCTGCACTTTACGACTCAATCGAGCAGACGAAACGCGCTGGTGAAGAAGTCGGTCGCCCCGAAGTTGCCCGATTTCAAGGCGATGTGCATCGTGCCCCCCTTTGCATGCCTGGATGCCGCTTGGCACCACGGCACGCCGGGAGCGATCTGTGGGCCGATGCGCATGCTGCGGATGTCCAGCGCCTGCACGCAAGCGCCGGAGCTCTCGCCGCCTGCCACGACCAGCTGGCCGACGCCGCGCTCGGCCAGGCCGCGGGCAATCGTCGCCAGGGCGTGCTCCACAATCTCGCCCGCGCGCGCGCTCCCCAGCTGCGCCTGTACCGCCTTGACGGTTTCGGGCCTGGCTGTGGCGTACACCAGCACCGGGCCTGCCGCGATCCGCGAGCTCGCCCAATCGAGCGCACGCGCCGCCACATCCACGCCTTCGGCAAGCTGGAGCGGATCGATGGCGAAGCCTTCGCCCCCGTTGGCGAGGAAATGCGCGACCTGGGCGTTCGTCGCCGTCGAGCAGCTGCCCGAGACAATGGCTCGCAGGCCGAGCGGCGGCGGCAGGCGCGCGGCATCGGCTGCCGGCGTGATGCCGAAGTTTTGCGGCAGCCCGATCGCAACGCCGGAGCCTGCCGTCAGCAGCGGCAGGTTCGCAGATGCGCGGCCCATGGCGATCAGATCGGCGTTGCTGATCGCATCGACGATGGCCATCGCCACGCCTTCGCTGCGCAACGCTGCGATGCGCTGGACGATGGCGGCTTCGCCCTGCGCCACCGTCCCTTGCTCGATCAGGCCGACCCGGCGTTGCGTTTGCGACTGCAGAACGCGCACGAGGTTGGCGTCGTGCATGGGCGTCAGCGGATGATTGCGCATGCCGGATTCGTGCAGCAGCTCGTCGCCCACGAAGAGATAGCCCTTGAACACCGTGCGCCCGGTCTCCGGGAACGCCGGACAGGCGATCGTGAAGTCCGCCCCGAGCGCATCCATCAGTGCATCCGTCACCGGACCGATGTTGCCTTCGGCCGTGGAGTCGAATGTCGAGCAGTACTTGAAGTAGAACTGCCGGCAACCTTCACCCTGGAGCCACCGAAGGGCTTGCAGGGACTGCTGCACGGCCTCGGCGGCGGCGATCGTGCGCGACTTCAGCGCGACCACGACCGCATCCGCCTCGTCATCCAGCGGCCCGGAGGGCACGCCGATGGTCTGCACCACGCGCATGCCGGCGCGCACCAGGTTGTTGGCCAGGTCGGTGGCGCCCGTGAAGTCGTCGGCAATGCAGCCCAGGACAGCTTGGCTCATGGTGGATCAGGCAGCGGCCACGGTCTTGACCACGGCCTCGGTGAAGGCCTTGCAACCGATGGTGCCGCCGATGTCCTTGGTGCGCGTGTCGGGGTTCTCCAGCACCTTGTCGACGGCGCGGACCATGGCGTCGCCCGCGTCCTGCAAGGCCTTGTTCTTCTGCTTGTCACCAACCCAGCGGACCATCATCGCCACCGACAGGATCATCGACGTGGGGTTGGCCAGGTCCTTGCCGGCGATGCTCGGCGCCGAGCCATGCTGGGCCTGGGCGCAGCACAGGTCGTCGCTGGCCATGACCGATCCCGCCAGACCCAGGCTGCCGGACAGTTCGCTGGCCAGGTCCGAGATGATGTCGCCGTAGAAGTTGGTCGCCACCAGCACGTCGAAACGCTCCGGCTCCTTGACCAAGTGCGCGGTCGAGGCATCGACCAGCAGATCGTCCAGCGCAACCTCTGGAAAGTCCTTGGCCACGTGGCGCACGGCTTCGAGGAACAGACCGTCGGTCATGTGGAAGCTGTTGGCCTTGTGGATCGCGGTGACCTTCTTGCGCCGCGTCATCGCCAGCTCGAAGGCGCGGCGCGCGATGCGCTCGCTGCAATGCCGCGTGATCTTGCGGACCGACAAGGCCATGTCCGGGCTGGGCATCATTTCGCCCCAGCCCCTGGACATGTTGCGATCGGGGTAGAAGCCTTCGGTCGCCTCTCGCATGATGACAAGGTCCATGCTGCGGCCTTCCCGCATGTTGGACTGCAGGTAGGGCCGCGTGCGGGCCGGACGCACGTTCGCGTACAGGTCCAGGCCGACGCGAAAGCCCGCGGACACATTGCGCCCGCCTTTTTCCGGCGCGGGGTAATCGGCATGCGACTGTGTGCCCAGGATGATGCCGTCATAGGTCCTGGCCTTGTCCAGCACCTCCTGGCGCAAGGTTGTGCCGTGTTTCTCCAGGCTCGTGAACCCGGCGTCTTCGTAGTCGTAGCTGATGTTGAGGTCGAAGCGCTTGTCAGCGGCTTTCAGCACTTCTACCGATGCGGCAACGATTTCCGGGCCAATGCCGTCACACGGCAGAACGATGAACTTCATGGGGTACTCCAGTGGTGGGTAGGGTGGTGTGAATCAACGATGCGAATCGGCCGGGGCCGTCGCGCAGAGACTTTTCAGAAGGCGAACAGCGCTGTCGGGGCTGGTAAGAACTGGCTTGCCAAGCGCGGCGTGGACCAATCGCTGGGCCCGCGCCATCGAGAACTGGCCGAGCATGACGACGTCGCAAGCTCGAAGGTCGGCCGCGCGCGAAGCAATCAGGCGGTCGTGCGCAGCGCCGTCTCCTTGTGCAAGGAGGCTCATCGCGTCCGGAACGAAGGCCGTCTTCAGTTCGATGGCGACGTCTTTCGCACGCGCGAGTTCGAGCAGTTCATCGGACATCGAGGCAACGGACGGTTCGAAGGTTGACAGGAGACCGATGCGCAAGACACCGGCAGCCGGTGTCGTCGAGATCGCTTCCAGAAACATCGCGTAGTTGGGCTTGTGCGTGGGAACTGCCACTGACGCGGCCGCCGCGTCGATCGCGGGCCCGAACGCCGAGCAGGTGAAAAGGATGGCGCGTGCCCCCGCTCGCTCGCTGTATTGCGCGAGTTGTACGAAACGCGTGACCAGCGCCTCGCCCAATTCGCCCGCAGCCGACAGGTCGGCAGACAGCGCGTCATCCAGCAAGTTGGCACGTTGCGCCTGCGGCCAAAGCCGTTCAAAGGCCTCGTGGACTGGTGCCATCGCCAAGGGCGTGGCGTGTATTAGGGAGATCCTTGGTGCAAGTATCTTTGTCATGGCTCATCTTGTAGGGGTTGATCCTGATTGTACTATGTATATGATGGATACAATCATGGAAAACCCGCCGCGACATGTTCGCCGCATCTTTTTGCCAACCCTGGAGACTCCATGAATCGCTTGCCGAACCGCCGCCAACCCCTCATTGCGGCCCTGTCCCTTGCCACGCTCGCCACCCTCCCGACCTTTGCCGCTGCACAGGGCGCAGCCGACTACCCGACGAAGACGATCACCTTCGTCGTCCCGTATGCAGCGGGCGGAAGCTCGGACATCCGCTCACGCCAGATCGCGCAAAAACTCTCGGTGTACTTCGGCAAGCCGGTCATCGTGGAGAACCGCCCGGGCGCGGGCGGAAACATCGGTACGGACTACATTGCCAAGGCCGCGCCGGATGGCCACGTGATCGGCCTGGGCAACTTTGCGCCACTGGCCGTCAACAAGGTACTGTTCGCAAAACTCCCGTTTGATCCGGCGACAGATCTGGTGCCGGTGGCAATGATCGAGCGTGGGCCGCTGGTTATGTCCGTCAGCCTCAACTCGCCCATGAATACGGCCCAGGATGTGGTCGCACGCGCCAAGGCCAAGCCCGGCACCATGACCTTCGCCTCCGGCGGCATCGGCGGCGCCCATCACCTAGCGGGAGAAGCCTTTCAGCAAAGCGCGAAGGTCGACATGGTGCATGTGGCCTACAAGGGCGGCGCGCCCGCGACCAACGACCTGATTGCCGGCAATGTCGACATCATGTTCGAGTGGATCTATGCGGTGATGCCGTACCTCAAGGGCGACTCGGCCAAGCTGCGCCCGCTCGCCATCACGAGCGACAAGCGCTCGCCGCTGCTGCCGGACGTGCCGACCTTCAACGAGATTGGCATCCAGGGCATGGAGATGTCCAACTGGTTTGGCGTCGTGGCGCCCAAGGGCACGCCACCGGCGGTCATCGCGAAGCTGAACCAGGCCATCAACAAGGCCATCCGCGAGCCTGACGTCGCCGAGAAGATCACCTCGCAAGGCAATGAAGTCGCCGGTGGCACGCCGGAGGCTTTTGCGACCTTCATCCGCTCCGAGTCGGACCGCTGGTCGAAGCTGGTGAAGTCGCACAACATCAAGCCCGAGTAAGCGTCCTCCGTTTCACGAGACGCCTCGAACATGAAGGGCTCATTCCTCCAGCGGCCGCTTGCCGGTCTTGCTATCGCCTGCGCGTTGGCAGCCCCCGCGTTGTCACCTGCTCAGACGCCAGCGGCATATCCTTCCAGACCCGTACGCCTCGTGGTGCCCTTTGCCGCGGGCGGACCCAACGACGTCATGGCGCGTGTGCTCGCGCAACGCCTGACGGCGGACACGGGCCAGCCTTTTGTCGTGGACAACAAGGCAGGGGCGGGCGGTGTGATCGGCACGGATGCCGTGGCCAAGGCGGCACCTGACGGATACACGCTCGGCTTCGTCAGTGCGCCGTTCACGATGTCACCGGCGTTGCAGGCCAAGATGCCTTACGACACCCAGAAGGACTTGGCGGCAGTGACCAAGGTCGCCGAATCGCCGATGCTGATGATGGTCCCGTCCGACTCGCGCTTCAAGAGCGCGGCCGAGCTCATCGAGTTCGCCAGCAAGAGTCCTGGCAAGCTCAACTACGGCTCCGGCGGCAACGGCAGCACACCCCACTTGACCACCGAGCTGCTCGCATCAGTGACGGGCGCAAAGTTCACCCACGTGCCCTACAAGGGTGGCGGCGAATCGATCAAGGCCCTGATGGGCGGCGAGGTGGATCTGCTGATCGATAGCATTACCAGCACCACGGCGCCCCTGGCGTCCGGCCGCGTCAAGGCCCTGGCCATCAGCGGAGCCAATCGATCGCCGCGAATGCCGAGCATCCCGACCTTTGAGGAGGCTGGCATCAAGAACTTCTCGATGACGCATTGGGTCGGCGTTGTAGCACCCGCCAAGACACCACCTGCCGTGCTGTCGTCGCTGCATGCGCAGATTGCAAAGGCTCTGCGCGCGCCGCAAGTGATTCAGAAGTACGCCGAACTGGGCGCCACGCCAGCGCCGACGTCGGCGCAGGATTTCCAGAAGTTCGTGAATGACGAAACAAAGAAGTGGCAGCAGGTCGTCAAGAGCGCCAACATCCACACGCAATAGAGATGCCGCCCTTCGAGTTGCCGCCGCTTGCGACGGACACGCATGTGCACCTGTTCGACCCCGCCAGCTTCCCCTACGCCGAGGGGCGTCGATACACACCACCGCCTGCGACCGTCGCCGACCTTCAGCAAGTGCATCGCGCGTTGGGGGTGGAGCGCGTCGTCCTTGTCCAGCCGAGCGTGTACGGCTTCGACAATGCCTGCCTGCTGGATGGACTTGCGCAACTTGGCGATCGCGCACGCGGCGTGGCTGTGATCAAGGAAGGCACCACGCGAGATGAACTTCTGCGCCTCTACCAAGTCGGTGTCAGAGGCGTTCGCTTGAATGTCGAGGTTGCAGGGAGAACAGACGCGCCCGCTTGCGCCGAAGCGCTGCGCACAATGGACGACGCCCTTGAGGACATTCCCATGCTGGTGCAGCTCTATGCCCCTGTCGAGGTCACGCTGGCATGCAGTGACGTCATTCGGGCCATGTCGCGTCCCGTGCTGATCGATCACTTCGGGCTTGTCCGAGCCTCCGTCGCCGGGCAGGTGAACTCATTGCCACAGCTCATCGAGTTGATGGGCGGCGCCAATGTCTGGATCAAGCTCTCCGGTCCCCATCAGATTTCCAGCGACACGCCGAACTACAGGGACGTTGCCCCTATTGCCCGAGCGTTCTGGGACGCAGCACCTGATCGCTCTGTCTGGGGATCAGACTGGCCCCATACGGGCGGGACATCTCGCCCCAAAGATGCACTAGCGGAGCAAGTCGAGTCCTTCAGACTTGTCGACGACCAACAGCAACTCGGCTTGGTTGCGCAGTGGGTGCCTGATGAATGGGCTCGCCGCGAGCTCATGGTGAGCAACCCGGAACGCCTGTTTGGATTCTAGAAAGCCTCGCATGCTCAGCTTTGCGAGGACCGCTTCGGATTTTGATCAGCGCGTAGTGGTTGACTCCAAAGTGACGCAGGGCTCATTCCTTCTGATAGTCAACACCCGGCGGCCGTTGCCGGCCGGCAAACAGCGACTTGCGGATGACCGCGTGCACGCCCCAGTTGCCGTCGACGACTTGCGTCACGCCAAAGTCGACAGCGACTGACATCAGGGAAATCGCCTCGTCCTCGGTCAGCCCCATCGCGGTCATCAGGAAGCGCCGGGTCTTGCGGAAGGCGTCGCGCATGGCCGGGTCGAGCGAAGACTTTTCGTAGATCGCGCTGCGTGCCTTGTCGCCGAATTCCTTTAAATAGTCCGCGTGGCTGAAGCCGTGGATCACCCACTCGTCGGCAGTTTCGACCAAGGGGTAGTCGATGTCGGCATAGGGTTCGCCCTGCAGCTGGTCCGCCTTGTGCAGGACGATTTGGAAAACGCCCGTCAGCGAGCATTCGATGGCCGTGCCGCACAGTTCGCTGTCGCCCTGCGAAGCGTGCGGATCGCCCACCGACAGCAGCCCGCCATCGACCCCGACACGCAGGTAGAGGGTGGCGCCCTTGGCAATGCGCCAGTTGTCGAGGTTGCCGCCAAAGCATGAGGGCGGCACCGAGTCGACGAGGCCCGTCTCGGCGGGCGCGACTGCGATCACGCCAAAGTGCGGTCGCACCGGAATGGTCACGCCCTGGAGCACGCCATGGTTCTCGACGATCGATGCGCGGTCGACCGGAATTCCGGGATAGTCGATGGTCGGGTGCAGCACGCCATTCGGATCGAGCTGCGGGGTCCAGCGAAAGTTGTAGACGGCATGAGCGCAGGCATCGCCCTGGCTGCAGTCGACCTCGTAGATCGTCACCACCTCGCGCTGCCTGGGCTCCTCGATCAGGTCGTCGTAATGGAAGCCCCACCACGCGGCGGCATTGCTGCCGAAGGCGCGTCCCTCGTACTTGGCATCTGCCGCCAGGCGCGGCGCGAGATCGAGGATGCGCACCTCCAGCACGTCGCCGGGCTGCGCGTCCTTCACGTAGATGGGGCCGGTGCAGATGTGCACCCCAAAGCCTTCGCCGCTGCCGCGGCCGTAGATCGATGCATCGGTGGGGCCCGCGCCGCGGCGGTCCACGGCCTTGTGCTCGCGCGTCCACTGGAAGACGCTCTCGGCGCCGGAGTCGCCCTTGATCATGCGCTCGTGGTCGTCGTAGGCGTGCTGCGTCAGCGTCTCGATCGTCACGATGTCGCCAGAGGCAATGGTCAGCACGGGCGGGATCGAGCGGCCAAAGTAGCCCCAGTGGATGGTCTGCGCGGTGGCCGGCAAGTGGTGATGGTGGCCGGCGAGGGCGCTGCTGACGTGCTGCGCGGCCGATGCCGCATGCGCGGTGGCCGCGGCGCCGTCATCGGCCACGGCCCGAGCGTTTACACGGGCGGTGGAAGCCACCGGGTCCTCGGCCGGCGTCTCGAAGTAGCCCGACGGCCAGCCCCGCCGGATGCGCTTGCGCAGCGACTGCTGGCTGGCCTCGTTGGCCTGCTGCCGGTATTGCCGCGGCGACATGCTGTAGCGGTCGCGAAAGCAATGGCTGAAATGCGCCGGATCGTTGAAGCCCCAGCGAAAGCAGATGTCCGAGATCGACAGGTGCCCGTACTGGCGGTTGGCGAGGTCGGCGCGGCAGCGTTCGAGGCGGCACTGGCGCACGTAGGCGGTGAAGGTCTGGCCGAGGCCCTCGAAGAGCTTTTGCACCAGCCGCTCCGACAGGCGCTCGTGCGCCGCCACGGCCGCCAGTGAGAGCGATGCATCGCTCAGATTGGCATCGACGTATTGGCACAGCCGGTGCACCGTGGCGGCGCGCGTGCTGCTGATGGCGGGCGAGGCCGGGTCCTGGTGAGCGGCCAGGCTTGTGGCAATGAACTCCGACAGGGCCGACTCGACTGGCGCCACGTCGTCATCGCTCAGGGTGTCGAAGGCGTCGGACAGGGCGGTCAGCGTGCCCGCAAACATGCGGCCCAAGCCCGCACGGCCCGACAGGTGGCCGAGCGCGAATCCTTGCCCGCCGGGCAGCCGCGCCTTCAGGCTGGCGCGCGGCATGGACACCATGAACTGCCGGAAGTTGGAGCGGAAATCCAGGCCCGCGCGCGCCTGGGCCGGTCCGAAGACGATGTCGCCGGGCGCCAGTTCGATGGTCCGCCGTCCGTCGTGCAGCGCCGCATCACCGCTCAGGTGCAGCGCGAGCCAGACGGCATCGGCTGCGTCGCCCAGCCGCTGGAGGGTCTGCGGCGACGAGGTGATGCGCGCCATGCCAACCCCGCGCGCAGTGCGCCCCGCGGTCAGCGTGCCATAAAGAGGTGCGGCCGCCAGCGCCATCTCGGGCCTGAGACGGTGCAGATGCAGGGCATCGCGCCAGGCGTGGGGCCGCTGGTGCACCGGGTAGGAGTCGGTCGAGAACTGTTCGAACTGCACGGCGGCGCTTTCTGGTTGCTTGCGCAGGGCGCGCAAGACACGTGCCACTTGCCGCGCCCCAGAAGAGTTGGCATGCAACTGGCTTGGCGTGATGCATGTCGAACTCCGTGGCCGGGCGGCAGCCGCGCCGACGCCGGCTCCCGCCTCGGCCTCAACTTGCCGCGATGTCTCCCATCTTTCACATGATCACCGGTGCACCAGAACCGGTCGCCCCGTTCAGCCACGCGGTCGAAGCTGACGGGTGGGTGTTCGTCACCGGACAGATGCCGTTCGTCGGCACCTCGCTGGACACGCCCTATCCCGAAGGCATCGAGGCGCAGACGCGGCAGGTGTTGAAGAACCTCCAGACGGTGCTGGCCGGTTGCGGCCTGGGCCTGGAGCATGTGCTGTCGGTGCGCGTGTACCTCACGCACTTCGACGAAGACTACGCGGCGATGAACGCGATCTACGCCCAACATTTTTCGGACGGAAGGCGGCCCGCTCGAACCTGCATTGGCGTGACCGGCCTGGCGAAGGGCGCCCGCATCGAGATCGATCTGGTCGCACGGCGCGGCGACGCGCCGTGCGCGACCGACCTGCCCGGCTGAAGCCAAGCCTCAGCCTTTGCTCCGATCAGCACTCAGGCGGCTGACCTGCGCGAGCAGCCACTCCGCGAGTTCAAACTCCACACCTTGCAGCTCGCTCGACCCCAACCATATCAATCCATATTGGCTGCCGTCAGGGTCAAAGCCGGCAGGTGCTGCCAAGCTTCCTCGTTCCACATCGTCAACGGCGAGTACGAGCGGACTCAGCGCTACACCCAGGCCTGCGGACGCAGCCTCGACAATCAGGGAGTGATGGTCGTAGTACCGAATCTCTGTGGGTCGGCGCGCCGAAGGATGGGTCTTCAGCCATTGCGCCCACGCGTCAGGTCGAGTCTTCGACCCGAGCGCGAGATAGTCACCGTGTTCGAACCTCGGCACCAGTTCCGGCCTCATGACGGGCCCGACCTTTTCGGGGAATAGGGCCCGGACGTTCCATGTCTCGGGCACAGCGAAGTCGAGCCGCCGAATTGCGAGATCGACGTGGTTCTTCCGAAAGTCCACGAGCCCTCCACCCACGGAGAGGTGGAGGGCAATGTCCGGATGCGCCGCTTGAAAACCGCCCAGCCGCGGAATGAGCCAGCGCATGGCCACTGAAGGCTCGCAGGAGAGCACCAGGGTAGTCTTGCCAGCACTGGTGGCACGCAGGCTCTGCACTGTGGCGGCCAGCTCACCAAAGAACCTGCTGAGGGTGAGATTGAGCGTCTCTCCGGCCGGTGTGAGCTTGAGGCCTCTCCCATTCTTTTCAAACAGCCTGACCCCGATGTCATTGGCAAGTTTGGTGATCCGGCGGCTGACGGCGCCGTGTGTGAGCGCAAGGGAGTCTGCTGCGAGGCGGACTGACCCCAGCCTCGCTGTTGCTTCGAACGCCCGCAGATCGTCGAGCGAAGGTATGTCTGATCGGTCCATTGGTGACAATGTATCACCGGTCATCTTCAGAAACTATCGCTTTTCATAGCTTGATGGGGTTCTGATAATTGATGCATGCGCACCGATCATCAACCCAACATAGCGGTCCTCGCCGATGACCTGACGAGTGCGGCGGATGGCGCGGCACCTTTCGTCGCTCGCGGCCTGACTGCGTCGATCGGAAGGGGCCAGCTTCCGCGCCAAGCGGTAGCGGTCGTCGCAGTCGATAGCGGTTCGCGGTCTGCCACTTCGTCGCAGGCATTCGAGCGGGTCGCTCGATTGACCGACCGGCTTGCCGGCTGTTCTGTGCTCTACAAAACGGTGGACTCCACGCTGCGCGGCCACATAGCGCAAGAGCTCGAGGCATGCTTTGCCGCGAGCGGCCGCACATCACTGGTGTTTGCGCCGGCATTCCCCCAGGCCGGGCGCACGACGGTAGGGGGAATTCAGTTCGTTGACGGCATTCCGGTTTCGCAGAGCGCGTATGCCCATGACCCCGTGCATCCCGCGCGGCATTCCGCGCTGGTCGACCTGGTCCCGAGCTCCATCAAGAATGTCACCTTCCTCGATGCGGTAACGCAGGAAGAACTCGACTCGCGGATTGCTTCAATAGAGGATCCAGAGTCGATCCTGTGGGTCGGCTCTCCCGGGATGGCTGCAGCCCTGTCGCGGCGTTTTGTGCCGGAGAAGACACCACCGTTATCGGTCGATGGCATCAGCAGCGATGTGCTGGTCGCCGTTGGAAGCGCGAATCTGCGCAGTCACATACAGGCCGATCAACTCCAGCAGGCCAGCGGCGTCATGCTGCTGCGCGGACCAAAGGCGCGAGAGCAGGATTCGGCGGCGGTGCTGCGCCGCATCGCAGAGGGGGCGGCGCTAGAGCTTCGCGACCCACGCTTCGGCGCATTGATCGCCACCGGCGGCGACACGATGGAAGCGATCCTGGATCTTCTCAACATCCGTGAGTTCGAGATTCTGCAAGAGCTCGATCCCGGATTCCCGCTGGGTCGCGCCAGGCTTGGCGATGGACGCTTGCTCCTGCTCGCCATGAAGGCCGGTGGCTTTGGCAGTGACGACGCTCTGGAGCGCGCTGTCGCGCGCATACGCGGAACAACTCAAACCTTGCGAACGGATTCACAGTGAAGAACATTTCTCCCCCGCTTGCCCTGACCATGGGTGATGCATCCGGCATTGGGCCGGAGATCGTGGCGAAGGTACTTGCGAAGGGCGGCGAACGCGTCGTCGTGTTCGGCAGCCATGTCGTCATGCAGAATATCGTGAGCCGGCTGGGGTTGAACATCGAGGTGCGACGTATCGATGCACCCGACGCGGCCCAGTTCCAGCCGCAGACCATCGAAGTCATCGAGACCACCCGGATTGCCGAGCTTCCACCCATCGGGCAGATCAGCGCGATCTCCGGGCAGGCGGCTTTCGATGCCATCGTTGCAGCGATCGCGGCAGCGAAGTCCGGAGAAGTGAGCGGTATCGTCACGGCGCCGATCAACAAAGAGGCGATGGCCAGTGCGGGAATCCGCTACCCCGGCCATACGGAAATCCTGGCGGACTTCGGCGGCGCCAAGCGCGTGGCGATGATGCTGGCGAATGACGATATCCGCACGGTGCTCGTCACGATCCACACGTCGCTGCGCAAAGCAATCGAACAAGGCGATTTCGACGCCCAGATGTCTGCCATACGCCTTGCCCACGAGGGTGGGAAGGCCCTGGGCTTCGCGGCCCCGCGCGTTGCCGTAGCGGGTCTCAACCCGCACGCAGGTGAAGGCGGCCTTTTCGGCGATGAGGAGATCAGGATCATCCGGCCCGCCATCGAAGCGGCCCGAGCCGAAGGCATCGATGCCAGCGGCCCTTACCCGGGCGATACGGTCTTCATGCAAGCACGTATGGGCCGGTTCGATGTTGTGGTGGCGCAGTACCACGATCAAGGGCTGATTCCTGTGAAGTATCTCGGGCTGGAAAAGGGCGTGAACATCACGCTGGGCCTGCCGTTCGTGCGCACCAGCCCGGATCACGGCACGGCATTCGACATCGCAGGCCGGGGGATCGCAGACCACGCAAGCCTGGAAACGGCGCTTGCCTATGCAAAGCGCCTTGTCGCTGCGCAAACCACGACGAACTAACTTCGAAAGGAACCAGCATCATGGGTCTACGTTTCATCTTCATGCTTACGCGCAACGACCGCACGGTTCCGGATGCGGCGCAGCAACTCCAGACTGCACTCGGCCTTGGCGTGCGGCACATTGGGTTCAAGGACATCGGCTTGCCGCTCGAGCAGCTGAAGGGTCTCAATGCGGCGATCAAGGCCGGCGGTGCAACCTCCTATCTGGAAGTGGTGTCGCTCGACCGTGAAAGCGAAATTGTTTCAGCAGGGGCAGCCGCCGAAATTGGCGTTGACATTCTTTTGGGTGGCACGCGGGTCGATGACGTGCTGCCCATCATCAAGGACACAGGCATTCAATACTTCCCGTTCCCTGGGCGGATTACCGGCCACCCGAGCGTGCTCGAGGGCACCATCGAAGAAATTGTCGAAAGTGCCCGGACGATTGCAGGGCGCGATGGCGTGCATGGCCTGGACCTGCTGGCATATCGTTCGGCCCAGAACGTACCCGAGTTGATGAAGGCCGTCTGCGCTGCGGTCTCGAAGCCTGTCTACGTTGCAGGCTCGATCGCCACCCCTGAACGAATTGCAGTCGTCCAGAGTGCTGGGGCAGCGGGTTTCACGATCGGGACTGCGGCACTGGACGGCAAATACCCGGCCCCTGGCAATGACGTGCCGAGCCAGCTCGCCGCAATCCTTCGCGACGTCGCTGCCCTGAACAAGCATCTTTCGACCATTCCCAAGAAGAATTTGTCGACTGCGTTTGCCGGCCAGGTCGAGGGGCAGGGCGACAACGTGCAAATCAAGGTCGCCAAGTTCGAGGGAGCCTCTCGCTGGTCATTCAGACAGCACGGCGATGAACTGTTCTTTGTTCATCGGGGGCGCCTGCTCATGAAATTTCGTGACCGCGAGGAGATCGTCGAGACCGGAGAGTTCATCGTCGTGCCGCATGGCGTTGAACATTGCGCAGTGGCTTTGGACGGGGAACCTTCCGAGGTGTTGCTGGCAACTGCGACTGCGTAGTTCCCGCCGGCGGTGGTTGCACACCGCATACCCTGGCAAACGCTCACGGTATCGGAACGCGGATTTATGCGGTCAAATACAGGTTTTGCCGCTCTTGATGCAGAACCGATATGAACTACCGCCAGATCGAGTGCTTCCGTGCCGTCATGCACACAGGCTCGATGACGCTTGCCGCGACGCAGTTGCACACGTCGCAGCCGAACGTGAGCCGTGCCATCGCGCTGCTGCAGGGCGAAACGCAGCTGAAGCTGTTCGAACGCGTCGGACAGCGCGTGGTCCCCACGCCTGAAGCGCACGCACTGCTGAAGGAAGTGGACCGCGTCTACGTCGGCCTGCAGTCCATCGGCGACGCGGCGGACCGCATCCGCACGCTGGGGGTCGAAGGCTTGCGCATCGCCGTATCACCGGGCATCGGCGTCAGCCCGGTGCCGCGCATATTGCAGGTCTTTCGCGGAATGCGCCCGCGCGTTCCGGTCGTGGTCCACACGGCCGATTCCGCGACCATCTGCAAGTGGGTGTCGTCCGGGTATTACGAACTCGGCCTGGTCGGCTATGTTGCGCTGCCGCAGGAGGTCGACACCACGCTCGTGCATTCGGATCGCGCGGTATGCATCGTGCCGCGGGGGCACCGCCTGGCGCGCAAGCGCAAGGTCGTTCCGGCGGACCTGGCCGGCGAGTCATTCATTTCGCATGCGTCTCCGGACGTGGTGCGTGCGGCCACCGACCGCGTCTTCGATCCCGAGGTGCGCAGGCTTGAGATCGAGACGACGCTGGGCACCACGATCTGCGCGATGGTGGCGCGTGGGCTGGGCGTGAGCATCGTGAATCCGGCGATGCTCAGCGAGCTTGCGCTCACGGGCGTGCATTCGCTGGCGTTCGAGCCTGCGATCCAGATCGAATGCCACTTGGTGCTTGCCCGCCAGCAGCCGGCGCAGGCGCTCGTCGCAGACTTCCTCGAGGCCATACGCGTCGTGACGCGCAGCCCCGACAACACAGAGCGCAAGAAGGTCAGCCGATTGCCTGCGTGACCAGTGCCCAGCCGCCGTGGGCAGGCCCGCGCTCCGGTACGCGACCGCGGACCATGACGGACCCTCCGCCGGCGCGTGGCAGCCCCAGGCTCTCCAGCCATTGGGCCAAGCCGCCCGTAGCGTGAACGTCAACGCGCATGAAGCCTTCGGCGTGACGGCAGCATTCGGCGATCAGCAGGCGTGCGGCATCGAGCTCGGGCGCTGCCACCGGTCCTACGGCATGGCCGCGGCCATAGCGGCGAAGCACCGCGAAGCCGGCGACATGGCCGCCTCGCTCGATGACGACTGTTTTCTCCTGAGAGAACAACCGGCAAAGCAGTTCGCCGCGGGCCATACCCGCGCCACGGGTGTCCATCGCGATCAGAGATTCGACGTCCGCAGCTGCTAGCGGCCGCAGCCGGTCGCCCTCGCGCTTGGCCAGCGCCGGAAAGGCCGCAAGCACGCCCTGGTGCTGGTCGATCTCCCCTGTGGCGACGAATCCCAGGCGCTCATACAGGCCACGGCCTGCTGCCGTCGCGTGCAGCAGCACATCTCGCGTGGCCAGGCGATCGAGCAGCGCCTCCATCATGCGGTTGCCGATGCGCTGACCCTGCAGTTCAGGCGCGACGATCACGAGGCCGATGGTGGCGTGTTTCGCGCCAAATTGCCACGACAACGCGGTTCCCAGCACTTTCCCGTCGCGTTCGGCGACCACGCCTTGCCCGAGCGACAGCGCGAACTGCCAGTCTTCGATCCGATGCGGCCAATTCAAGGTGCTGGACAACGCGTGCGCCGCCGGCAAATCGCTTGGTTCAAACGGGCGCAGTACGGCATCGGCCGTGACCGCCGTGGGCTCGACTGCGATTGTGGTGGAGGGGAACTTCATGCAGTCGAGTATGGGTATGGGGATGCATGCGGTCGAATAAAAATTCAGAGGTCGTTCATTCGGGTTTGATATGCAGGTCCGATGTACCGCAGACCCGCGACATGCGCGGTCACGCCTATCGGTGTGCAAGAGTGGTTCATATCAATGCTGTATGGATACCGCAAAAACTTGTATTTGACCGCATGTATCGGCCTTCCGATACTGCACGCACTAACTCGACTCCCCGCCATGACTTCAGCATTGCCCACGTCTGCCGCCCTAGTGGAAGGGGGCACGATCATTGAACGCTTCAGGCGCGCTGGCCACCTGGACCGCATCTTCATCGACGGCGAATGGGTGCTGCCCCAAGGGCAAGCTCGCGCCTCTGTCGTCGACCCGTCGAGCGAGGAGCCTGTCGCGGAAATCGCGCTGGGAACTGCCCAAGACGTGGCTACGGCGGTGGCTGCGGCACGGCGCGCTTTCACCACCTGGTCCGTGAGCCCCGCCCAGAACCGTGCCTTGCTGCTGGACCGCGTCCACACCCTGATCCTGGAACGCGCCGAACTGTTCGCCCAGGCCATCTCGCTGGAGATGGGCGCCGCCATCGGCTTCGCGCGCCTCACGCAGGTGCCCTCCGCGGCGGAGCACATCCGCGTGGCCAGTGACAATGCGCGCAGTTATGCGTTCGTCACCCATCGGGGAGACATGGCCCTCGTGCGCGAGGCCATCGGCGTGTGCGGCCTGATCACCCCCTGGAACTGGCCGCTCTACCAGATCACCGCCAAGGTCGGCGCCGCCCTGGCAGCGGGATGCACCGTCGTTTTGAAGCCCAGCGAGCTGTCGCCCCTGAGCGCCCTGCTCTTTGCCGAAGTGACGCACGACGCCGGCCTTCCGCCGGGTGTGTTCAACCTGGTGAACGGCAGCGGGCCGGAGGTCGGCGCCGCCTTGGCGGAGCATCCGGACGTGGACATGGTCTCGTTCACCGGTTCGACGAGGGCCGGCGTCCTGGTGGCCCAGGCGGCGGCCCCGACGGTGAAGCGCGTGGCCCAGGAGCTCGGCGGCAAATCGCCCAACCTCATCCTGCCGGATGCGGACCTGTCTGTGGCCATCCCCAAAGGCGTGGCGTCCGCCTTCCGCAACGTCGGCCAATCCTGCAGCGCACCGACACGCATGATCGTGCCGCGCGCGCGCCTGGCGGAGGTGGAACGGCTCGCGCGCGAAGCGGCCGCCGGCTTCGTCGTGGGCGATCCGCGCTCGCAGCAGACCACGCACGGCCCGGTGGCGAACCGCGCACAGTTCAACCGGGTGCAGGAAATGATCGATGTCGGCATCGCCGAAGGCGCGCAGCTTCTTTGCGGCGGCCTGGGACGGCCGGAGGGCCTGAGCCGCGGCTTCTACTGCCGCCCGACCATCTTCAGCGCAGTGCACTCCCAGATGCAGATCGCGCAGGAGGAGATCTTCGGGCCGGTGCTCGTGTTGATCCCCTACGACAGCGTGGACGAGGCAGTGGACATTGCCAACGACACCGTCTATGGCCTGGGCGCCCATGTGCAAGGCAAAGACCTTGGCGCGGCGCGCGCCGTCGCGGCGCGCATCCGCTCCGGGCAGGTGCACATCAACTATCCGGCCTGGAATCCCAACGCCCCCTTCGGTGGCTACAAGCGCTCCGGGAATGGCCGCGAATACGGCATCGAAGGCTTCGAGGAATATCTGGAAACCAAAGCCATTCTTGGCTTCAATGCTTAGGAGAAAAAATGACCGTGGCCATCGTGCTGCACCGTGCCAACGGCGCACCCGCTTCAACCGCTTTCCGCAGGGCGCCGTTCGGCAAAGACGATCCGTTTGCGCGGCATCGCGAGATCGCGTGGGAAGGAGCCCAATCGATGATCGCGGGCCGCACCAGCTTCATCGGCGAGCTCGACGTCGCAAGCTATCCCCATATCGAAACCATCGTCGTGTCGGAAGGCGAGCTGACCCTGATCGCGACCGGGGAGGCTCCGCTGGTGCTCGGTCCGCAAACAGGTGCCGTGATCGGATGCGGGACGTCGCTTCGCATCGCGGCTGCATCCCGCGTGCAGTTTTCTTTTTGCGCGGCCGCTTGCGACAAGCCGGCGAAGCGCGGCCTTGTCCCACTTCGCGCCGACGCCGACTTCAAGCCGTCCCGTTCACTACCGGCAGAGATGCTGCTAGGGCCGGCGCCGGAGTGTCGCAGCGACAACGTCTTCACGGACGACGCCGCGCAGTACAGCGCTGGCACGTGGGACTCGACCCCTTACCACCGGATCGTTCGCCCGCATCGCCAGAACGAGTTCATGCATCTCGTGGCCGGCAGCGTGCGGTTCGCAGCGCCGGATGGCAGCGTGCTGTCGATGGACACCGGCGACGCGCTTTTCGTGCCCCAGGGCGCGCCGATCGGATGGGAAAGCAGCGATCGCGTGGCGAAGTTCTACGTGGTCCAGGCCGTCCAAGCTTGAACGGGCGAGCGAGATTCATCATGTCCCCTCCGCTGAACCAGATTCAAACTTCCCCCACGCCGCCGGCTTCGGCGGACGTCGTCGTCATCGGCGGCGGCATCATCGGCGTCTTCACCGCCTACTACCTGGCCAAGCGCGGCCTTTCGGTTGCCTTGGTGGAAAAAGGCAGGATCGGCGCCGAGCAATCGAGCCGCAACTGGGGCTGGTGCCGGCAGCAGAACCGCGACGCCCGCGAACTTCCGTTGGCGACCAAGAGCCTCGACCTGTGGGAACAGTTTGCCGCGGAGACCGGTGAAGACACGGGCTTCCAACGCTGCGGGCTGCTGTATCTCAGCAACGACGAGGCTGAATTGTCTCAGTGGGCCGGCTGGCGCGATTTTGCGAAGACCGCCGGCGTGACGACCCACATGCTGAGCAGCCGCGAGGCCGCCGAGCGGGGGCAGGCGACCGGCCGCGCCTGGAAGGGCGGCGTCTTCTCGCCCAGCGACGGCACCGCCGATCCTGCCAAGGCCGCGCCCGCCGTGGCTGCTGCGCTCATCAAGCTCGGGGGCAGCGTCCACCAGAACTGCGCTGCCCGCGGCATCGAGACCGAAGCCGGACGCGTCAGCGGCGTCATCACGGAAGCGGGCGTCATCAAGACCCGGACGGTCGTGATGGCGGGTGGCGCCTGGGCGTCCTCGTTCTGCCGGCAGTTGGGCATCCGTTTTCCGCAGGCCTCGATCCGCCAATCCATCCTCAGTGTGTCCCCTGTGGAACATCGCTTGCCGGATGCTTTGGTTATCGCAGGCCTGTCCGCCACGCGCCGCAACGACGGACGCTATGCGCTGGCCATCAGCGGCCGTGCGCGCGTGGACCTGACGCCGCAGTTCATGCGCTTCGCGACGCAGTTCGTGCCCATGTTCGCCAAGCGCTGGCGCAGCCTTCTCCCGGGCGGCCTGGAAGGCATTCGTGGAGGCCATGAAACGCTGGGGCGGTGGCGGCTCGACGCGCCGACGCCCATGGAGCGCGTGCGCATCCTCGATCCGAAGCCCTGTTTGACCACGATCAGGGAGACCCACCGCCGCGCGGTCGAACTGCTGCCCCAACTTCGCGATGCAAAGATCACGCACGCCTGGGCTGGCTTCGTCGACAGCACACCGGACGGTGTTCCCGGCATCGGCGAGGTGCCGGGTCTGCCGGGATTCATTTTGGCCGCGGGCTTTTCCGGGCATGGTTTTGGCATCAGCCCCGGCGCGGGCCACCTGATCGCAGACCTTGCCAGTGGCGCCGAACCGATCATTGATCCCGTCCCATTCCGGCCTGGCCGATTCAGTGGCACTGCATGGGGCAAGGTCGCTGATTTTTAGATCCTGAACAGGAGATAACCATGAATGATCACAGCAGCAACTTGAAAGGTGGCGACATGAAGCGGACGAACAAGATTGGCGATGCCCCCATGGGCAGACTGACACGGCGAGACGCCGTATTTGCCGGCGCAGCCACCTTTGCCCTGGGTTCCCTGGGCTCCTTGGGTTTGGCGACGAGTGCTCGCGCTGCCGCGCCGGCCGCGAAGCCAACGGGCCAGGCCATCCTCGGCTTCTCGCAGGAAGTGACCGTCCTGCATCCGCTGATGACCGCCAACGAGGTGGACCAGGGCGTCTGGTGGAACCTCTTCAGTCCGCTGTGGATGCTTGATGCGGAAGGGAAGTTCGTGCCCCTGCTGGCGAAGTCGGTTCCCACCATCGAGAACGGCGGCATCTCGGCCGACGGCCTGACCTGGCGCGTCGAATTGCGCAACGACGTGAAGTGGCACGACGGCAAGCCGATGACGGCGGAGGACGTCAAGTATTCGATCAATCTGATGAAGAACCCGGCCTTCCGCGCCCGCAACCGCACGGCCTTCGAGTACATCGCGTCCGTGGGCGTCGAGGGCGACCACGTGATCACGTGGAAGCTGAAGGAACCGTACGCACCGCTGACATCCGTGCTGAGTTGGACCTTCATCGTGCCCGCGCACATTCTTTCGCAGAACCCGGACCCGAACTCTCCGCTGTTTGCCGCTGCGCCCGTCGGCACCGGGCCGTTTAAGTTCGTCAGCCGCAAGACCGGCGACCACGTGATCCTCGAAGCCAATCCGAATTACTTTGGAAAGGGTCCGTCGCTGAACCGGCTCATCTTCAAGTACGTGCCGGACCTGAATGCGATGTACACGCAGTTCAAGACCGGGGAGATCGACTACGTCGGCCTGCAGGGCATTCCGGCCAACTTCTACAAGGAAGCAACCGCGCTGCGTGGCCGCCGCGTCCATGCAGCGCCCCGCGGCGCGGTGGAGAACCTGACGCTCAACCTCGCTCACCCGGCACTCGCGGACAAGGCGGTTCGCAAGGCGCTGAACATTGCGATCGACCGGCAGTCGATTTGCGACCTCGTCTATTACGGCGTGCCCAAGCCGGCGAACAACTACCTCGTCCCGACGCACTGGGCTTCCAATCCCAACCTGCCGAAGCCCGAGTACGACCCGAAAAAAGCTTCCGCGATGCTGGACCAAGCCGGCTGGGTGCGCGGCCCGGACGGTATTCGCATCAAGAACGGCGTGCGGCTGTCCTTCACGAATTCGACGACGACGGGCAACCAGCTGCGCGCGCAGACGCAACAGCTCATTGCCGACGACTTCAAGAAGATCGGCGTCGAGATGCTTATCAAGAACCTGGTAGCGGCGGTGCTCTGGGCAGACTTCTGGCGAAACTCCGAGTTCGACAGCCTGATGACCGCGCCGACCTACACGATCGCATCGGATCCGGACATCACGCACCGCTTCGGCTCCGCAAGCATCCCCAAGGAGACCAAATCGGGTTCGAACGTGAGCCAGTACAAGAACGTCGGGGTGGATACGCTGCTCGCCCGGGGCCGCCAGGAATACAACCTCGCCAAGCGCAAGGAGATCTACGCCAAGGTCCAGGAGCTGATCATGGATGACCTGCCATTCCTGCCGCTGTTCTACGAGGTGCAGATCGAAGGTACGAAGACCGGTCTGGACGGCTATGCGAACAACGTGAATGCGCTGGCCAACAGCTGGAACGCGGCCAGCTGGCGCTGGACGGCCTGACGCATCATGGCTCGCTACCTTCTGCGCCGCCTGCTGCAGTCGCTGCTGCTGCTCGCGCTCGTCTCGATGATCGCCTTTGCCATCCTGCATCTTGCGCCGGGGGGGCCGCTGGCGCAGTTTGTCGCCACAGGCGATCTCGGCCAGGAAGACGTCGACCGGCTGATGAAGCAGTACGGGTTGGATAGGCCCGTGCCGATCCAATATCTGGACTGGGCCGGAAGCATTGCCACAGGCGATTGGGGCAACTCTTACCGGGACCAGTTGCCGGTGCTGAAGAAGATCGGCATGCACGTCGGACCCACGCTCGAACTCATGGTGAGTTCGACCCTGCTTGCGATGTTCATCGGCGGCATGATCGGCATCCTGGGTGCGGTGCGGCGCTATTCGTTCTTCGACCACCTGGCCACCATCGGCGCGATGGTCGCGCTGTCGATCCCCACGTTCTGGTTCGGCCTGGCCGTCATCTATGTGTTCTCGGTGAACCTGGGCTGGCTGCCGGCCGGCAACCGCGAAACGATCGGTGACGGCTCCTTCATCGACCGTCTGCAGCACCTGGTGGCGCCATGCATCGTGCTGGCGCTGGTGTCCACCGCCGTGTGGAGCCGCTACATGCGCTCCTCCATGCTTGACGTGGTGAATCAGGATTACATCCGTACCGCCAAGTCCAAGGGCGTACCCGCCATGCAGATCCTGCTGCGCCACGCGCTGCGCAACGCGCTGCTGCCCATGATCACGATCACGGGCTTGCACGTGTCCACGCTGCTCAGCGGCGCGCTCGTGACGGAGACCGTGTTCACCTGGCCGGGCATGGGCCGGCTCTTTCTCGACAGCGTCAGCAACCGGGACTACCCCGTGGTGATGGGAATGCTCATGTTCACGGCCTGCATGGTTCTCTTGGGCAGCTTGGTCGCGGACCTTCTCTATTCCGTCGCGGACCCGCGCATCAAAGGAGCGTCGAAATGAGCACCGTCCCGACCGTACCGCTGGTTCCGCCACGCCGCACGCTCGCCGAACGCTATCCGGCCCTGAGGCGCTTCCTGCACCATCGGGCGGCGCTCCTGGGCGTAGGCATCGTGCTGTTCATGACGCTCTTGAGCTTCATCGGCCCGTTGCTGATGCCGTTCAATGCCACCGATACCGACATCCGCGCGCGGTTGGCGGAGCCGTTCGGGGGCCCGCACGTGCTCGGAACCGATCCCTTGGGCCGCGACGTTTTGGCGCGCCTGATGTATGCCGGGCGCATCTCTCTGGCTGTCGGCTTCGCGGCCACGGCACTGTCGGTGGTGGTGGGCGTCCTGGTGGGTCTCGTGGCCGGGTTCTACCGCGGCGCGATCGGTGCTGCGCTGATGCGTTTCGTGGACGCGATGCTGTGCTTTCCGACCATCTTCCTGCTGCTGGCCGTCGCGGCCCTGATCGAGCCGTCGGTCACGTCCATCGTGCTGCTGATTGCCTTGGCGAGCTGGATGGAGGTGGCGCGTGTGGTGGAAGGGCAGATCCGATCGCTGCGCGAACGCGATTTCGCGCTCGCCGCCGAATCGCTCGGCGCCAGCGACAGCCGCATCATGTTCCGCGAGCTCCTGCCCAACGCGGTCGCGCCCATTGTGGTCGCAGCGACGCTGAACATTGCGCACGCCATCCTGGCCGAGTCGTACATCAGCTTTCTCGGCTTCGGCATCCAGCCACCGACGCCGAGCTGGGGAAACATGCTGGAGAACGCGCAGAGCTACCTGACCAACGCGCCCTGGCTCGCGATCGTACCGGGGCTGGCCATCACGCTGACCGTCACGAGCTTCAACTTCATTGGTGACGGCCTGCGCGACGCGCTGGACGCGAAACTGGATCGATGAAATGCTTGATATGAACCGTTTTGAGCCGATCACCGCCGAGCATGCCGAAGCCGCCATTGGTGCGGAGAACATCCTGGACGTGCGCGATCTGAACGTCGCGTTTCGCACAGCAGCCGGAACCGTGCATGCCGTGCGCGACGTCAGCTTCTCGGTGCGCCGCGGCGAGACACTGGCGCTGGTGGGAGAAACCAGTTCGGGCAAGAGCGTGACCTGCCTAGGGTTGCTCGGCCTCACCCCGCCCGCTCCGTACTGCACGATCAGCGGGTCCGCGCGGCTTGCGGCGCGCGATGGCCAGACGTACGAGCTGGTCGGCTCGCCTGAGCGTGTGATGCGACGGGTGCGAGGTGGCGTCGCTTCGGTGATCTTCCAGGAACCGATGACGTCGCTGAATCCGGTGCACACCGTCGGCGCTCAGATCTGCGAGAGCTTGCGCATCCACCTTGGGATGCGCGGGCGTGCTGCCACGGACCGCGCTGCCGAACTCTTGAACCAGGTCGGCATCTCAGATCCGAAGCGCCGTTTGACGAACTACCCGCACGAGCTGTCCGGTGGCATGCGGCAGCGCGTGATGATCGCCATGGCGATTGCGTGCGAACCTTCGCTGCTAATCGCGGACGAGCCCACCACCGCGCTGGACGTGACCATCCAGGCGCAGATTCTCGAACTGCTGCAGAAGCTGCAGTCTGAGACCCGGATGGCCATGATCTTCATCACGCACAACCTCGGCACAGTGGCCGAGATCGCCGATCGCGTGATGGTGATGTATGCAGGCCGGATCGTCGAGCAGGCCGATGTCGTTACGCTGTTCACGGAGCCCCGGCATCCCTATAGCCGCGGCCTGATCAACTCGGTTCCTCGGCTTCATTCGAATCGTGCCCGCAAGACGCCGCTGTTCGCGATTCCGGGCAACGTGCCCGATCCGGCCTCGCACCCGCCGGGCTGCACCTTCGGGCCGCGCTGCCGGCACTTCGAGCCAGGTCGCTGCGATGCCGCGGTGCCCAGCCTGGATAGCGCAAAGCCGGGCCATCTGGTGCGATGCGTCCGTTGGCCGGAAATTGAAGGAGCCGCGTGATGCTGCAAAAACAACTTACTCCCCCTTTGTTGCAAGTCGAGGGATTGCGCAAGTGGTATCCGCTCGGCGGCGGCTGGTTTGGCAAGCCGGCACAGAACGTCAAGGCAGTCGACGGCGTCAGTTTCGAGATTCGCCGAGGCGAGGTGCTGAGCCTAGTGGGCGAAAGCGGCTCGGGCAAAAGCACGATCGGCCGCGCCATCCTGAACCTGGACCCGCCGACGGCAGGGCAGGTGCACTTCGACGGAGAACCCCTGGTGGGTCTCTCGCGGCGCCAGATGCGGCCGCTGCGGCGCGCGATGCAGATGGTGTTCCAGGACCCGTACTCGTCCCTGAACCCGAAACACACTGTCGAGGAACTGCTCTCGGCGCCGCTCGAAATCCACATGCCCGAGCTGACGGTGCAGGAACGGCGGGATCGCATCGATGCCGTGCTGAAGACGGTGGGGCTCAACCCCGCGCATCGTTCGCGCTATCCGCACGAGTTCTCCGGTGGTCAGCGCCAGCGGATCGGCATTGCCCGTGCGCTCATGACCGAGCCGCAGCTGCTGGTGGCCGACGAGCCGGTGTCTTCCCTGGACGTCTCAGTGCAGGCCCAGGTGATCAACCTGCTGCTGGAGCTGAAGCAGCGGCTCGGCCTCACGATGCTGTTCATCAGCCACGACCTCGCGGTGGTGGGCCATATCTCAGACCGGATCGCCGTGATGTACCTCGGCCGTCTGGTGGAGATCGGCGACGCCGAATCGCTGTTGAACAACCCGCGGCATCCGTATACGCGTGCCCTGATGGCCGCCGTTCCGAACATCGATCCGCGGCAGCGGCGCCCGCGCGAACTGCTCAAGGGCGACATTCCCAGCCCGCTGTCTCCCCCGTCGGGCTGCGCGTTCCGCACGCGCTGCCCCCACGCCCAGTCGGCGTGCGCGAGCGGGGTGCCCGAACTCCGGCTCATCGAGCGCAATCACGCGACCGCGTGCATCCGCGACGACATCTGACGCAGGCGCAGCTCGATCGGCCCTTCCGCTTTTCGCCTTTTGGCGCGTTCCGACCATGGGCGCCATCTGAATCTTCTCCATTCAACAAAGGATCATTTCTCATGAGCAATCTCACCTTCTTCAAATATGACGACCTGGGTACCGCGCGTGAGGGCGGCCCGCTGCCCGAGCGCGTCATCGAAGGCGACGCCAAGTTCAAGAATTGGGACGTCGAACGTTCTGCCGACGAAAAGGTGCGCGCCGGCGTCTGGGAGACGACGCCGGGCACCTTCCGGTCCATCAAGGGGGGCACCATGGAGTTCTGCTACATCCTCTCGGGCGTGTCGGAAATCACGGAAGACGGAAAGCCGCCGGTGCGGGTCCAGGCAGGCGACGCGTTCGTGATGAAGCCTGACTTCACCGGCGTGTGGTGCTGCATCGAGACTACCCGCAAGATCTGGGTCGTCTACCAGTAGGCCGCATGTCTTTCTTGTACAAGGCCGACCCCGTGCGCGGGGCGGAATGGGCACGCCTGTTCGCCACGCAGGCGCCCGACATTCCGTTTCATATCTGGCCCGACACCGGAAAGGCGGACCACGTGCGCTATCTTGCCGCGTGGGTGCCACCGCAGGACATAGAACGGCAGTTCCCCAACCTGGAGCTCTTCTTCTCCACCGGCGCGGGGATCGACCAGTTCGACCTCGCCGCGCTGCCCCCGGAGTTGCCGGTGGTGCGCATGGCGGAGCCCGGCGTCGTCGCGGGCATGGTGGAGTACGCCACGATGGCCGTGCTCGCGCTTCACCGGGATCTGCCAACCTACATCCGGCAGCAGCGCGAGGGCTGTTGGGCTGCGCACCGCGTCTATCCCGCGTCGAAGCGGCGCGTGAGCGTCCTCGGCCTGGGCGTGCTCGGATGCGCTGTGCTGGACCAGCTGCGCACACTCGGCTTCCAGCTTGCCGGATGGAGCCGAACGCGCCGCCAGATTGACGGCGTGGCGTGCTACGCGGGTCGGGAAGAACTGGCGGCGATGCTGGCCGGCACCGACATCCTCGTGTGCCTGCTTCCCCTTACCCAGGAGACGCGCGGCATTCTCGACTCCAAACTGTTTCAGCATCTGCCGCGCGGTGCATCGCTTGTGCATGTCGGCCGAGGGGCGCATCTTGACCATCAGGCGCTGCTCGATGCGCTGGAGAGCGGCGGGCTGTCGGGCGCGGTCGTCGATGTCACCGATCCAGAGCCGCTGCCGCAGGGCCACCCCTTCTGGGCGCACCCGAAGATCCTGCTCACGCCGCACATCGCGAGCATGACGCAGCCGGAGACGGCCGTGGAACAGGTGCTCGACAACATCCGCCGACACGAGGCAGGCGCGCCGCTGATGGGGCTGGTTGATCGTTTGCGGGGATATTGAGACCCCCTCGTCAAGAAAATGAAACCCTCGATGCTGTACTTGTCCACCCGCGGCCATCCCGACCGCAAGCACTTCTGCCAAATCCTGCTGGAGGGCTTGGCGCCCGACGGTGGCTTGTACCTGCCGGAGCAATACCCGCAGGTCACTCCCGAGCAGTTGTCCAGGTGGCGCGATCTGCCGTATGCTGAACTCGCCTTTGAAGTGCTCTCGCTCTACATCGACGACATCCCGGCGGAGGACCTGCGCGCAATCTGCCGCAAGACCTATACCGAAGAGGTGTTCGGCACGGAGGCGATCGTGCCGCTCAAGCCGCTGGAAGACGGTCTCTACCTTGAAGCCTTGTCCAACGGCCCGACGCTGGCCTTCAAGGACATGGCGATGCAGCTGCTGGGCAACCTGTTTGAATATGAGTTGGCGCGCCGCGGCGAAGAGCTCAACATTCTGGGCGCCACTTCAGGTGACACCGGCAGCGCTGCCGAATACGCGATGAAGGGCAAGAAGGGCGTTCGAGTTTTCATGACCTCGCCCAATGGCCGCATGAGCCCTTTCCAGCAGGCGCAAATGTTCAGTCTGCAGGACGCGAACATCCACAACCTCGCCATCGAAGGCGTGTTCGACGATTGCCAAGACCTCGTCAAGGCCGTGTCCAACGATCTCGAGTTCAAGCACAAGTACAAGATCGGCACGGTCAACTCGATCAACTGGGCGCGGCTCGTGGCCCAGGCTGTGTACTACTTCGCCGGCTACTTCCAGGCCACGCAGTCCAACACCGAACAGGCGAGCTTCACCGTGCCGTCGGGCAACTTCGGCAACATCTGTGCTGGCCATGTAGCGCGCATGATGGGCCTGCCCATCGACAAGCTCGTGCTCGCCACGAACGAGAATGACGTGCTGGACGAGTTCTTCCGCACCGGGGTCTATCGGGTCCGCGGCAGCGCCGACACCTACGAAACCTCCAGTCCATCGATGGACATTTCCAAAGCCAGCAACTTCGAGCGTTTCGTGTTCGACCTGCTGGGCCGCGATGCGGGCATGGTCAAGCGCCTGTTTGGCGAGGAACTCGCGAAGAACGGTCGTTTCGATCTGAGCGCCGACCCGGTGTTCACGCTGGCCCGTGCGCGCTACGGGTTCCTCAGCGGCAAGAGCACGCACGCCGACCGGCTGACGATGATCCGCGACACGCACCAGCGCTTTGGCGTGACGATAGACACCCACACGGCCGACGGCCTCAAGGTGGCGCGCAACTTCGTGCAGCCTGGGGTGCCGATGATCGTGCTGGAGACGGCGCTGCCGATCAAGTTCGCCGCGACCATCGCCCAGGCCTTGGGCCACGAGCCAGACCGGCCAGCGCAGTTCCAGGGTATCGAAGACCTGCCCAAGCGCGTGACGGTGCTTGCGGCCGACGCGGCGCAGGTGAAGGCGTTCATCGCCGCCCACCTGTCCTGATCGCAGCATGGCTGTCTTCACCGAAGTTCCGTACGAGGAGGCTGCCGCCTTCCTGCGGCGGCTGGGCCTTGGCAACTTGCAGGCTATGGCCGCCTGCAGTGGCGGCATCGAGAACACCAACTACTTCGTCGACACGGATCGCGGCGAGTACGTGCTGACGCTGTTCGAGCGCCTGGCATGGGAGCAATTGCCGTTCTACCTGCACTTGATGCAGCATCTGGCCAGTCGCGGCGTTCCGGTGCCAAGGCCGGCGCCAGATGCCGACGGTCGCATCCTGCACCGTCTCAGGGATAAGCCCGCCGCAGTGGTGGGAAGGTTGCGCGGAAAGAATGAACTGGCGCCGGATGTGCAGCAATGCGGCGCAGTGGGCGAAATGCTGGCGCGAATGCACTTAGCCGGCAGAGACTATGCCCGCCACCAGCCCAACCTGCGTGGCCTGCCGTGGTGGAAGGAAACCGTGCCGGTTCTGCTGCCACACGTCGGCAACGACCAACGCACGCTGATGCTGGATGAACTGGCCTTCCAGACACGTATCGCCGCATCGCCCGGCTACGCAGCCCTCCCGCGAGGGCCGGTTCATGCCGACCTGTTTCGCGACAACGTGATGTTCGAGGGCAGGTGCCTGAGCGGCTTCCTCGATTTCTACTTTGCGGGTTGCGACACCTTTCTGTTCGACATCGGGGTCTGTCTCAACGACTGGTGCGTGGATCTGGACAGCGGACGCGCCGACGGCGTCCGGGAGGCAGTATTTCTGACAGCCTACGAGTCGGTGCGCCCGCTCGTGCTTGAAGAACGTCGTCTGTTGCCTGCCCTTCAGCGAGCCGCGGCATTGCGCTTCTGGGTATCGCGGCTCCGGGATTGCTACATGCCCCGCGAAGCCGCCGCTCTGAAGGCTCATGACCCCAGCCACTTCGAACGCGTTCTGCTCCATCGCGTGAGCGACGCCGCCGGCGCAGGCATTTTCTAGAAAGGACTTTGGGCCGCCCTGGGCCCTGATGATCAATCATGAGAACCACCGCAGATTTCTACGCCTCGCTCCGAACCGAACTCGAGCAAATACAGGCCGCTGGCCTGTTCAAGCTTGAACGCACGATCCAATCGCCACAAGGAAGCCAGATCGCCACCGCCGATGGACGGGAAGTGATCAATCTCTGCGCGAACAACTATCTGGGCCTGTCATCTCACCCCAGCGTCATCGAGGCCGCCCATGACGCGCTGGCTGCGCGCGGGTTCGGTTTAAGTTCCGTCCGCTTCATCTGCGGAACGCAGGATGTCCACAAAACGCTTGAAGTGCGCCTCTCGCAATTTCTCGGCACGGAGGACACCATCCTGTACGGGTCGGCATTCGACGCCAATGGCGGCTTGTTCGAGACGCTGCTCGGACCCGACGATGCCGTGATCAGCGACGAGCTGAATCACGCGTCCATCATCGATGGCATCCGCTTGTGCAAGGCCAAGCGATACCGCTATCGGCACAACGATGTGATGGACCTGCGCGAGCAACTGAAAGCGGCGGATGAAGCAGGAGCCCGGTACAAGCTGGTGTTCACCGACGGGGTCTTTTCGATGGACGGGACCATTGCCCGCCTGGACGAAATCCGTGATGTCTGCGACGAGTTCGGAGCCTTGCTGGGCGTTGACGACTCACACGCTACCGGTTTTCTGGGCAAGCGAGGGCGCGGAACCCATGAATATCGCGGTGTCTTCGGCAAGATCGACATCATCACCGGCACCCTCGGCAAGGCGCTCGGCGGTGCATCCGGCGGATTCACGAGCGCCAGAGCGGACGTCGTTCAATTGCTGCGCCAGCGCTCGCGGCCCTATCTGTTCTCGAACAGCCTGGCCCCGGTGATCGTTGGCGCGACCTTGAAGGTGCTCGATCTCCTGGAAGCCGACACAAAGCTGCGCGACAGCCTGGAGGACAACACACGGTACTTCCGCGCCGGGCTCGCGGCACGCGGTTTCGAACTGAAGCCAGGCGAACACCCGATCATTCCGGTAATGCTCTATGACGCGGAGCTCTCTCAGATGTTGGCTCGTCGGTTGCTCGAACTGGGGGTTTACGTGACTGGATTCTTCTACCCCGTCGTGCCCAAGGGCCAGGCGCGCATCCGCGTTCAGATCAGCGCGCAGCACACCGTTTCCCAACTGGATGTTGCATTGAGCGCCTTCGCGCAAGCCGGCAAAGAACTGGGGGTAGTCGCATGACCGGGCTCCCTCGCATTCTGGTCATCGGCGCTAACGGCCAGTTGGGCACCGAGCTTTCCCTTGCTCTGGCGGACCGCTACGGCGGGGACAACGTGGTGGGCAGCGACCGTCTGGAGGTGGGCCGGCACGCCAATCTCCGCTATGAGATGCTGGACGCCACGGACTTTGGCCAACTCACGAAGGTGGTCGAGAAGCATCGAATCACCCAGATCTACCATCTCGCGGCGGCCTTGTCGGCAACGGGCGAGACTGCACCCGACTGGGCGTGGAAACTCAATATGGGCAGCCTGTTGAACGTCCTGGAGGTCGCACGGCAACGCAAGCTGGACAAGGTGTTCTGGCCGAGCTCCATCGCCGCCTTTGGTCCGACGACACCTGCCGATGCCACACCTCAGCGAACGGTCATGGAGCCCAGCACCGTCTACGGCATCTCCAAGCTGGCCGGCGAGGGCTGGTGCCGCTGGTACTTCGAGAACCATGGCGTCGATGTCCGTGGCCTGCGCTATCCGGGACTCATCTCCTACAAGGCGAGCCCCGGCGGTGGGACCACCGATTACGCGATAGACATCTTCCACGCGGCCCTTAAAGGAGAACGCTACACCTGCTTTCTTGCCGAAGATGAACCGCTGCCCATGCTCTACATGGACGACGCGGTGCGCGGGACCCTGGAGTTGATGGAAGCCCCCAGTGCGGCCATCTCCGAACGCGGCAGCTACAACCTCGCTGGCGTGAGCTTCACGCCCCGCGAGATCGCGCAGGAGATACGCAAGCATCTGCCCGACTTCGAAATCGTGTATCAGCCTGATTTCCGACAGGCGATCGCCAGCGGGTGGCCCGATTCGATCGATGACAGCTGTGCACGTCGCGACTGGGGCTGGGCTCCGAAGTACGACCTTGCGGCCGCTGTCCGCGACATGCTGAAGAACCTGTCTCCCATGTCGATGCCAAGCGCAGAGCTCGGTGTGGCAAATGGTGAGCAAGTGGCCGCAAATTGACAACCCCTGAATGACAAGCACCATGACACTGACTCTCGAACGCACGGACCTGATGCCCGGACGCCAATTGATCGGCACCGAATGGCGCGAGGCGAGCGACGGACGCCGCCTCGACGTCACCGACCCCGCCACCGACGACGTCTTCGCCAGCGTGCCCGACGGCAGCGCCGCCGATGCGCGCGCCGCCGTCGATGCCGCCCATGCCGCCTTCCCGACCTGGCGGGCGGTGCCCGCCAAGCAGCGCGCCCAGATCATCAAGCGCTGGAACGACTTGGTGATGGCGCACCAGGAGGACCTCGGCCGACTGATCTCGCGCGAGCAGGGCAAGCCGCTGGCCGAGGGGCGAGGGGAGGTGGCCTATGCCGCCAGCTACATCGAGTGGTTTGCCGAGGAAGCCACCCGCGCCAACGGCGACGTCATTCCCGCGCCGGTGCCTGGCCGGCGCATGTTCGCGCTGAAGGAGCCGGTGGGCGTGGTTGCCACCATCACGCCCTGGAATTTCCCGGCCGCCATGATCGCCCGCAAGATCGCGCCGGCCCTCGCGGCCGGTTGCACCGTGGTGTGCAAGCCGGCCGAAGACACGCCGCTGACCTCACTCGCCTTGGTCAAGCTGGCCCAGGAGGCGGGGGTGCCGGCGGGCGTGATCAACATCGTCACCGCGTCGCGCGAACGCACGCCCGAGGTGGTGGACGTGTGGCTGGACGACGCGCGCGTGCGCAAGATCAGCTTCACCGGCTCTACGCCAGTGGGCCAGCACTTGGCGCGCCGTTCGGCCGACACGCTGAAGAAGCTGTCGCTCGAGCTGGGTGGCAACGCGCCCTTCATCGTGTTCGAGGACGCTGACATCGATGCCGCTGTCGAAGGCCTGGTGGCGGCCAAGTTCCGCAACGGCGGCCAGACGTGCGTCTCCCCGAACCGTGTGTTCGTGCACCAGCGCCTGCACGACGATTTCGCCGACAAGCTGGCCAGGCGAGTCGGAGCACTCCAGGTTGGCCCGGCGAGCGACCCGCGCTCGCAGATCGGTCCGATGATCAACGCGCGCGCGGTCGAGAAGATCGAGCGCCATGTGCAGGATGCTGTCGCCAGGGGCGCCAAGGTGCTCACCGGCGGGAAGCGACTTGTCGATCTGGGCCCGAACTATTACTCGCCCACGGTGATGGTGAACGCCGATGCCACCATGGCCTGCAGCTGCGAGGAGACCTTCGGGCCGGTGGTGCCGATCACGCGCTTCGACAGCGAGGCCGAGGTGATCGCCGCCGCCAACGACACGCCCTTCGGATTGGCCGCGTACTTCTATTCGCAGGACGTGCGCCGCATCTGGCGCGTGGCCGAGGCGCTGGAGACAGGCATCGTCGGCATCAACGAAGGCGCGCTCGCCGCGGAGGCCGCCCCCTTCGGCGGCGTCAAGGCCTCAGGCTACGGACGCGAGGGCTCGGTGCACGGACTCGACGACTACCTGCACATCAAGTACGTGTGCCAGGGGCAGCTGTAGCAGCTTACGGTCCCAACCTGGAATGCGGGTGTGCGCGTCCAACGAAGTGGCCGTGCCCGGCGAACTGATCGGTCGTCGCGGTCCGACCGCGCTAAAGCGCCCTCGCGCCTGTCTGGCCGCGCTGCATCTTAATCAGTGGCCGCCGAGTTCTTCGCCAAGCTGGGCTTCCGCGCCTCGCCGGCGGCGATGGAGCGCCCGCGGTCGAAATCGTCCGCGGATTGATGGGGGATGCAAAAGGCAGAATGCGGCAGATCGCCCCGTGTCGATTTGCTGCGGGCTCGTTCGTCGTGTCAGTTGAGGGTCATCCTCTGCACTTCAGGAGAACGCCACCATGGCAACCAACACCGTCCGCCTGCATCGCGTGCTGCGCGCCCCGCCGGAGCGGCTTTATCGTGCCTTCGTCGAACCCGGCGCGTTCGAGCGCTGGCTGCCGCCCTTCGGATTCACCGGCAAAGTCCACAGCATGGAGCCGGTGGTCGGAGGTGCCTGGCGCATGTCCTTCACCGCCTTTGGTACCGGCCACAGCCACTCGTTCGGCGGGAAGTACCTGGAACTCGTTCCCGGCCAGCGCATTGCCTACGATGCGGCGTTCGACGACCCGAACCTGCCGGGCACCATGAAGACCACCGTGACGCTGACCGCGGTGTCCTGCGGCACCGACATGTCCGTCGTGCAGGAAGGCATTCCCGACGTGATTCCTGCGGAGATGTGCTATCTGGGCTGGCAGGAGTCGCTTGTGGCACTGGCCCAGTTGGTCGAGCCGAATATTCCGGGTTGAGCGGCAGCGCACGGCCAACGCCGTGTCTTCCGGTATCGGCGAAGTACCCGCCGAGTTCGGCCGACACATCGACGTTCAGAACGTCGCCGACCCGGATGAAGGCATGAGCGATCGCGGTGGCCCCGGCGCGCCGTCCGTGCGAACATCCGCGCCCATGAGCGACATTCATTTCGGTATCGACCGCTTTTCGCACTTTCAAGGCGTGCTGCGCCTTGCAGGCCATGCCTTCTCGCGCAGCGCCGAGGTGCAGGCCATCGAATTGCTGCTGGGCGACGGGCAGGTGGCGGTCCTCGCGCGCATCCGGCTGCCGAGCGTGGACCTGGCAGGGCGCTACGGCCGGGTCGCGGTGGCCTGCCGCTTCGACGAGACGCTGGTGGTGGGCGAGGACATCGCGCCGCTGCTGTCCGCGCGCTTGCGCATCCGTCTGAGCGACGGGCGCGAGCACCTGGTCGACGCCCCCGGCTCGCTCGGCCGTGAGAACCGGGTCGAGACCCTGTTCGATCGCTTCAAGTCGATGGTGTGCACGCGGCCGCCCGGGCACCTGCTGGAGGTGGGCTCGCGTGCGCGAATGGGCGTGACGCGGCGAGATTGGCTGCCGGAGGGCTGGCACTACACGGGAATGGACGTGGTACCGGGACCGAACGTGGACGTGGTGGGCGACATCCACCTGGCCAGCAGCTTCCTGCCGGCCGAAGGCTTCGACGCGGTGATGTCGCACGTGGTGTTCGAGCACCTGATGATGCCCTGGAAGGCGGCGGTCGAGATCAACCGCGTGATGCGCACGGGGGGCGTCGGCGCCATCCTTGCGCCGCAGACCTGGAGCCTGCACGAGGAGCCGTGCGACTACTTCCGGTTTTCGCGCCATGCGTGGCAGGCGCTCTTCAATGCCGCCACGGGCTTCGAGATCATCGAAGCGCAGCACGACATGCCGGCCTACATCGTCGCGCAGCACCTGATGGCGGAGACGGCCTTTCGCGAACTGCCGGGCATGCTGAGCTCGGGCGTGCTCTTTCGCAAGACCGGGCCCAGCACGGTCGACTGGCCGGTGGATCCGTGCCAGATCAGCGACGACCGCTACCCGGTGGTCTGAGCCGCGACGCTGCGCCGCGCGAGGATCGACAGCGCGGGCCCGGCCGGGTGGTCGGGCTCGTCATTGGCGATGCGCACGTCGTCGAAGCCGAGCGTGGCCAGCACCTGCAGCAGCGCGTCGCGTTCCATCCAGGCCGGTGCGTGCACGAGCCCGCCGCAGAAGATCGGGTCCTGCTGCTGGCCCGGGCCGTAGGGCACGCGCCGGTGGTAGCGCACGGTGCGGCCGCGCCAGGCGATGTTCTCCACGCCGGCGACCAGGTCGCGGCGGGCGTCGCCCTGCGGCATTGCGGCGTCGTCGATCACGTGTGTCCAGAGAAACAAGGTGTCCGTGCGCTCGGCCAGCGCCTCCAGCAGCTGGAGCGGATTGGCCATGTGATAGAGCACGCCGCTCGCGACGATGAGAGGCCAGCGGCGCGCATCGGCAGCGAAGAAGCCCATGAAGTCGCCCAGCACGAACGAGGCGTCCCGCAAGCCGCACAGTTCCTTGACGATCAGGCACTTGAGAAAGGCCTGCCTGTTGGCCTCGATCGCAAGTACCGAGCGCGCGCCTGCCTGCAGCAGCGCGGCGGTGTGCGCGGCCTCCAGCGGGCCCAGCTCCAGCACGTCGCGACCCTGCAGCCCGCCGAGCGTTTCGGCCAGCCAGCGCATGCGCACGTCGTCCCAGAGGTCGCTGCGCGTGCCGGCGCTCAGGCCGAGCGCGGGTGGCAGGCTGCCGACCCAGCTGCCTCGCATCAGGTCCAGCGCGTTCTGCGGATGAGGCGAGCGCAGTTCGTAGGCGGCCTGTTCGGGCGCGCCGCCGTCATGCTCGATGTTTTCGCGCATCGCCTGTTGTGCCAGGGCCAACCGGTCCAGGCCGCTGCCGCGCGCCCCGCGCTGCAGCACCATCAAAAACTCGCAACCCAGGCAGTCATGGAAGAAGGTCTCGCCCAGCGAGATCAGGCCGAGCTCGCGCAGCTCCTGCATGATCAACCGGAAGCTGGAGGCCGTGAACACCCAGGCATGGCAATCGCGGTAGGTGGCAGGGTCGGCGCCCAGCGCGTTGTCGTAGCCCGCATGCGCCACGCCGGGCATGCCGAAGGGGCCCGGCGAGCCCGGTCCCCACACGGCTGCGCCGCCGCGCGTGGCGCTGTAGGCCGCCTGGTCGTAGAGCGCGCCCACGTTGTGCCGGCGGCGTCCGTCGACGAAGGCCTGCAGCACCTGGCCGGTGGTCGAGACCGGGCGGAAGTAGTCGAAGGTGTAGCGGCGATCGGGGATCAGCAGGTACAGGCGGCCCGTGTCCGACAGCGCGCGCTCGCAGCGCTGCAAGAAATGGATCGGGTCGGTCAGGTGCTCGAACACGTGGCTGGCAACGATGTGCGCGAAGCGCTCGCCGGGCGGCAGCAGCACATCGAGTTCGGCACCGTCGTCGATGGCGTCCACCTCCTCGATCATCGCGACGTCCACGTTCGGATCGTCCGCGTACTTGCGCCGCAGATCGTCCGCGCTTGCATGGTCGACCACCGACACGTTGAAGCCGGCGGACTTGCGCAGGATGGGCGAGTAGGAGGCCCCGAACTCGAGGGCCCGTTCACCGGGCGCGATGTGGGAACGGATGTGGTCGCGGAAGTTCATGGGTGAAGCACGGCTGTGCGCGGGGCGTTTCAAGATGTATAAGACCCGCAGTGTGGCCCAGAAGGGCCGGCTTTGACCAACCGGTGTGCGGAGACCTCATGCGATTGATCCATTCCCTCCTGTCCTTCGCGCGTCGCCGCACCGTCCAGACGGTTCTTGGCTGTTACACCGCGGGTTCGAAGCTGCTGCAGCAGCCGGCCGTGCGCCGCGAGCGCCGGCCGCGCTTCGAATCCGACAAGGTCGTGGTGCCGCCGCATGGCGAGGTGTATGCGATCGTGGTCAAGTACGCCGGCCATGGCGAATCGGCCAATCTGCATGTGCTGCTGGACGCATTGCGGCGCGCCAAGGTGAACACGGTGCTCGTGTGCAACGGCGAGGTGCCCGCGGAGGAGCTGGGTGCGCTCTCGCAGCGGGTTCACCGGGTGATGGTCCGGCGCAACGTCGGGCGCGACTTCGGCGCCTACCGCGCCGCCACGCTGAGCCTGCTGTCGCAGGGCGTGAAGCCGGAACGGATGATGTACTTCAACGACAGCCTGCTCTACATCGAGGGCACCGAGCTGGACCGCCTGGTGGCCGAGTTCATTTTCAGCGAGTTCGACGTGGTCGGCCTGGGCGAGAACCAGTACCAGCATCACATCGGCTCCTTTGCGCTGTCCGTGTGTGGCGCCGCATTCGTACATCCAGAATTCCGCCGATTCTGGCAGGACTACACGCCTTACGACCTGCGCAAGCACACGATCCACGCCGGCGAATTGGGCCTGACGGCCATGCTCAAGAGGCTGGCCTGCTCGATCGACGTGATCTACGACGCGACGCGGCTCGCCCGCAAGCTGCGCGACATGCCCCTGCACGAAGTGGTGGACGCCACGCGATGGCTGCCTTACGGCTTTCGCCGGCATGTGCTGATGACCGTGCTGGGCCAGTCCTTCAGTGCGCGCGAACTGATCCTCAACGCCGACGTGCCTAGCGGCGGCGTTGCCGCAAGCGACGCGGCGATGGCCGATCCGGGGCCCGCCGGCACGCCGACGCTCGGTGCATTGCGCAGCCTGCGCGAAGCGGACGGACGCGTCGCCTTGCTGGGCCGGGATGCGCCCGCGTACGCGGCGCCGAAGACGAGCGAAGCGCACGCCATGGCACAAAGCGCGCAGCGGTTGTCGCGCCAGCTGCTGATCGATCACATCCTGGAGCACGTGACCAACGGCAGCCAGCTGCATTTCGGCTTCGGCCTTTTCTATCGCCTGCTGGGCTGCCCGGTGGTCAAGCGCGACCTGTTCTCGCGCGGCCTGTATCGCGAGCACGACTGCGCGGACATCCTGGACAACGTGCCCGCACCGACCCGCCAGCGCCTGCTGCGAGACCTCATCAACCGGGGTCGCCTCGACATGCAGCTGGGCTTCTGGCGCGGGCTGCTCTTTCGCAACGGCATGCTCTGAGCCCGCGCAGCGGTTCTCGAAGCCGCAACCGGTCGCCGCAAGAAAACTACATCGCCATCACGACGAAGACCTTGCGCAGGGTCTCGTGCACGTGCCACTCGCCGGTGGTATTGGCCGGAAAGAACAGCGTGTCGCCCGCGCGGATGTTCAAAGGTTCGCCGGCGGTCGGCGTGAAGGTGCAGGCACCAGTGAGGATGTGCATGACCTCGGCGTTGGGCAACTGGCGTTCGAAGCGGCCGGGCTCGCATTCCCAGATGCCGCTGTCATTGCCCCCTGCACCCGCCAGCTCGACGTCGATGCCGCGTAGGCGGCAGGGCGGCTGGCTCAGCGGGCGCGCGGGCGTGCCCTGGTCTTGCAGGCCGCCGATGGTGGCGGACTGCTGCAGAACGGTGATGCTCATGGTCAGCGCCCCGCCTCGACGGCATCGGCCAGCTCGGCCAGCGTGTGGAAGTGGTAGTCGGGTTCGGTGCGCTTCGACTCGATGGTGCCGCCCGATCCTTTCTGCGCGTGGCGACGCTCGATCCAGCAGGTGGTGATGCCCAGTTGCTTGGAGATGCCGATGTCGTGGTACTGGCTTTGCGCCACGTGCAGGTTGTCGGCCTGCTTGTAGCCCCATGCGCCTTCGAAGCGGCCGCGCGCATAGGCGAAGTAGCGCGCGTCGGGCTTCTCGCACAGCGCATCGTCGCAGCTCAACAGCATGTCGAAGGGCGAGCCCAGGGTCTTGTCGAAATGGGCCAGGGCCCAATGCTGCGCGTTGGTCATCGTGACCAGCTTGAAGCGCTTGTGCAGCCGCTGAAGTGCTTCCACCGAATCCGGAAACGCGGGCCACTGCGCCACCGAATCGCGCAGGCCTTTTGCCAGCGCATCGCTGTCGGGCAAGCCCAGTGCGGGTGCGATGGCGTGCCAGCAGCGCTCCAGGTCATCGGGGTACCAGCCCGCGTTGCCGTCGGCGCGGGCGGCCCGGTAGGCGGCCAGAAAGTCGTCGTCGCTCACGGCGGCATCGGGCACCGCCGAGCGCAGGTAGGCGAGCATGCCGCCTTCGAAATCGATCAGCGTGCCGACCACGTCGAAGGTGAGGACCTTGAAATCTTGCAGGGACATACGAGAGAAGCTCCGGTGGAAAGGGGAGGAAGGCGCCGCCGCGGCGACAGGCGAGGGGGTCGTGCGCTACAAGCATAGGAGCCATCGCGTTCCCGTTCACATCGAATTGGGCTTGCGATCCAGCACAGGATTTCGCAGTCGTGCCGATGTCAGCATCTTCTTCGGCGCGACGCCTTCGCGACGCGGAACTGCCTGAAGTTCGGATGGAGCGTTGCACTGTCCCTTTTCGTGACAGGTGCTCGCCGCAGCACGCATCTCTGTTGCAGTCTGGCGCAGAAAACCGATCCGTTTGCTGCGCCAGATCGGGCCCATTGCGTTCAAGCCCAGGTGGCACGGCGCGTGCAATGCAGCACACCAGCGGCTGCGCGGCATCTGGTTTGCGCGGTCGCCTTCCACCCCTACCCAACGGAGACGAAAAGACCATGCAATACGCCAGCCCCAACGCCCCCGGCGCGAAGATCGAGTTCAAGCCGGCCTACGACAACTTCATCAACGGCAAGTTCGTGCCGCCGCTGAAGGGCCAGTACTTCGACGTCATCACGCCGATCACCGGCCAGCCCTACACCCGCGCGGCCCGCTCGGGCGCGGAAGACATCGAGCTGGCCCTGGACGCGGCCCACGCGGCCAAGGGCCAATGGGGCCGCACCTCGGCGGGCGAGCGCGCCGGCGTGCTGCTGAAGATTGCCGACCGCCTGGAGCAGAACCTCGAGTTGCTTGCCTACGCGGAAACCGTGGACAACGGCAAGCCGATCCGCGAGACACTCAATGCCGACATTCCGCTGACCATCGACCACTTCCGCTACTTTGCCGGCTGCCTGCGCGCGCAGGAAGGCGCACTGAGCGAGATCGACGAGAACACCATCGCCTATCACTTCCATGAACCGCTGGGCGTGGTGGGGCTGATCATTCCGTGGAACTTCCCGATCCTGATGGCCGCATGGAAGCTCGCGCCCGCCATTGCCGCGGGCAACTGCGTGGTGCTCAAGCCGGCCGAATCGACGCCCGTGAGCATCATGGTGATGGCCGAGCTGCTGGCCGACCTGCTGCCGCCCGGCGTGCTCAACATCGTCAACGGCTACGGCCGCGAAGCCGGCATGGCGCTGGCGGGCAACAAGCGCATCGCGAAGATCGCATTCACGGGCTCCACAGCCACGGGCCGGGTCATCGCGCAGGCCGCGGCCGGCAACCTCATTCCCGCCACGCTGGAACTGGGCGGCAAGAGCCCCAACATCTTCTTCGAGGACATCGCCGATGCGGACGACGACTTCTTCGACAAGGCCGTCGAAGGCCTGGTGCTGTTTGCCTTCAACCAGGGCGAGGTCTGCACCTGCCCGTCGCGCGCGCTGATCCAGGAGTCGATCTACGACAAGTTCATGGCGCGCGCGCTGGAGCGCATCAAGGCCATCAAGCAGGGCCATCCGCTGGACACCGACACCATGATGGGCGCCCAGGCGTCGGCCATGCAGATGGACAAGATCATGAGCTACCTTGCGCTCGGCAAGGAAGAGGGTGCGCAGTGCCTCACCGGCGGCGGCCGCGCGCAGCTCGGCGGCGAGCTGGCGGGCGGCTACTACATCCAGCCCACGCTGTTCAAGGGCCACAACAAGATGCGCATCTTCCAGGAAGAGATCTTCGGCCCGGTGCTCGCCATTGCCACCTTCAAGACCGAAGCCGAGGCGCTGGAGATTGCCAACGACACACCCTACGGCCTGGGCGCCGGCGTGTGGACGCGCGACGGCAGCACGGCCTACCGCATGGGCCGCGCGATCCAGGCCGGCCGCGTGTGGACCAACTGCTACCACGCCTATCCGGCGCATGCCACGTTCGGTGGCTACAAGGAGTCGGGCATCGGCCGCGAAACGCACAAGATGATGCTCGACCACTACCAGCAGACCAAGAACCTGCTCGTGAGCTATTCGCCGAAGAAGCTCGGGTTCTTCTGAGCGCGCAGCGGCCGCGCGCGCATCCGGCGCGCGGCTTGCTGCACGAGGAGCGCTGCCGCTACTTGCCGGCGGCCGCGTGCGGCTTGCTCAAGGAACTGGATGCGTTCACGCCGGCATCCTCGTCGACGCCGACCGCGAGCCGGTCCACCAGTTCACCGCCGAGCCAGGCCGTGACCAGCGCGATGGCGGCACCCGCGAAGGCCCAGACCATCTGGCTTGGCACCGGGGCATAGTCCCTGTCCCGCAGCAAGAAGCTCACGGCGAAGAGAAGCAGCACCACCACGTTGCCGGCTCCGTGCATGGCGCCGATGCGCTTGGCGCGCGTTCCCGCTGGAATGCCCAGCCAGTCGATGGTGCCGAAGGGCGCGGCGAGAACACCGCCCACCAGGCCAGCCGCGATCATCCAATAAGACACGGCCGCCATGACCTGGCTCCTGCCCCCCAGGTAGATGAGGTCGAAGACCACCGCCGTGGCCAGCAGCCCCAGCGGAAAGACCACCAGCATCTGGTGCACCGAGTGGCCGAGGAAACGAACTCTTGCATGCATGGGATTACCTCCATTGCCTGACTGAGCCCTCATCTGAGCCACAACCACCGACATCCCGCGCGGGCCGGGGCCGCCAGTCGGGGTCGGTACTTTCCTACTAGCGAAGGCGCCAGGCGCCGACTGGATAGACCTACAGCGTAGACGGATGCACCGCTCTATCTACAATGGAGCCCATGCACCGGGTTCGCCTTTTCGTCCTTTGGATCATGATGTTTGCCGTGCCTTTCCAGGCCTACGCGGCGGCAGCCATGGTCTTTTGCGGACCGGGCCATGAGGGTGCGGTGGCCGCGGCGCCGGCCGGACCGGCGGTGCACGGCGATGGGCATGCGGACCATCGTCACCCCCACGAAGCCGCCGCGCAAGATGCCACGCAGCCCGCGCACGACAGTGCCGACACCACCGCCCATGCAGCGCCCGATGCCATGCACAAGTGCGGCACCTGCGGCGCCTGCCATGGCACCGCCCTGATCAGCACGCTGGAACTCGCGGTGTTCCAGGGCCTTCCCCGCGCCGACCTGACCGAGCCCGCCAGCACGGTGGCCACGGTCCCGCCGCGCCTTCTCGACAAACCTCCTCGCGCCTGAAGCGTTCGTGCGCCTGCGTGCGGCCCGGTCACGGGCTGCCGCGAGCGCGCATGCATCGCCTGCGTCATGCCTGCCCCATGGGCAGCTTCGACGCACTCGTTCATGAACTCGCGAGGACGCCATGTTCCATTCATTGCCGGCCGCTTGGCTGGCCGCACTTTCCGCTTTCGCGGCGCTTTCCGCCGCGGCGCAACCCGCGCCCACCGTCCTGGACTACAAGTCTGCGCTGGAGGGCTACCGGCCCTTTGCCGACGTAAAGCCGATCCCGTGGAAGGAGGCCAACGAGACGGTCTACCGCCGCGGCGGCTGGCAGGCCTACGCCAAGGAGGCCGCCGAAAGCACCCCACCCGCTGCGGCCGAACCGCCCAAGGGCGCAGCCGCTGAACCTCAGGCGCAGCCAGGCCATGCGATGCCGATGCCTGCGGCCAAGGAGAAGCCATGACGCGCGCCTTGCGCCTGACGGCCGTCGCCGTTGCGGCCGCCTTCCTGGCCGGCTGTGCTTCGGTGGGCATCGACGATGCCCTGCAGGACACGAACATCCAGGCGCAGCAGTTCACCGGCGGCAAGCTCGAACTCAGCCGCACGCAGGAACAGCGTGACCGCCGCTCGGCGCTGGCGCAGGAGCTGCTGTCCAGGCCGCTCTCGCAGAGCGACGCGGTGCAGCTCGCCCTCGCCAACAGCCCGGCCGTGCAGGCGCTGGTCGCCCAGAGCTGGGGCGACATGGCCGCGGCCGACCAGGCGGGCAGGCTGCCCAACCCGGTCTTCAACTTCGAGCGCATGCGCATGAACAGCGAGCTCGAGATCGGGCGGCTGCTGTCCTTCGGCCTCGTCGATCTCATCCTGCTGCCGCAGCGCCTGTCCATCTCGCGCAGCCAATCGACCCAGGCCAAGGTGCAGCTCACCGGCGCCGTGGTCGACCAGGTGACGCAGGTGCGCCAGGCGTGGGTCCGCGCCGTCGCCACGCAGCAGATGCTGCAGTACGCCGAGCAGGTCAATCGCTCGGCCGAGGCCAGCGCGGAACTCGCGCGGCGCATGCAGCAGATCGGCAACTTCAGCAAGCTCCAGCGCGCGCGCCAGCAGGTCTTCTATGCCGACGCGACCACGCAGCTGGCGTCGGCGCGGCATGCCGCCACCGCCGCACGGGAGGAGTTGGTCCGCGCACTTGGCCTGGACGACGCGCAGGCCGTCCGGCTGGCCTTGCCCGATCGGCTGCCCGATCTGCCGAAGGCACCGCGCGAGGCCAGGGAAGTGGCCGCCACCGCGACCGAGCAGCGCCTCGACGTGCAGCTTGCGCGCGCGCAGCTGGACGTGGCGGGCAAGTCGCAAGGCATCAATCTGCTGTCGACCTTCATCGACGTGGAGGTGGGCGGCCGGCGCGACACGGTGTTCGACAACGCCGAAGGCACCAAGAGCACGCGGCGTGGCTTCGAGCTCGACATTCGGCTGCCGCTGTTCGACTGGGGATCGGCGCGGCGCGATGCGCTGAATGCGCAATCGCTGGCCGCGGCCAATCGCTACGACGCCACGGTGCGCGGCGCCTCGTCGCAGCTGCGCGAAGGCTATTCGGCCTACCGCACGGCCTACGACATCGCGCGGCACTACCGCGACGAGATCGTGCCGCTGCGCCAGGCCATGGCCGACGAGAACGTGCTTCGCTACAACGGCATGCTGATCGGCGTCTTCGAGCTGCTGGCCGAAGCGCGCGACCAGATCGCGAGCGTGAGCAACGCCATCAATGCCCAGCAGCAGTTCTGGCTGGCCGATGCCGCGCTGGCGGCCTCGGTGATCGGCAAACCCACGGCCATGGGTGCTTCGACCGCCAGCGCGGGTGGCGAAGCCGCCTCCGGCGGTGCGGCCCACTGAGCGCAGAACGTGCGCTCATCAACGATTCGAACGACATGACAAACAGACGCAATTTCCTGAGCGGCGCAGGTGCCATCACGGGTGCCATCGCGGCCGCGAGCGTGAGCAAGGTGGCCATGGCCGCCTTGCCCGAGCCCGTGCTCCAGACCAAGCCCGACACCATGCCGCCGCTCGTGCCATCGGGCGGACGCCCCTACAACCCCGTGGTCACGCTCAACGGCTGGACGCTGCCTTGGCGCATGAACAACGGCGTGAAGGAGTTCCACCTCGTGGCCGAGCCGGTGGTGCGCGAAATGGCCCCTGGCTTCAAGGCCAACCTGTGGGGCTACAACGGCCAGTCGCCCGGCCCCACCATCGAGGTGGTGGAAGGCGACAGGGTGCGGATCTTCGTGACCAACAAGCTGCCCGAGCACACCAGCGTGCACTGGCACGGGCAGCGCCTGCCCAACGGGATGGACGGGGTCTCCGGCCTTACGCAGCCGCCGATCAAGCCCGGCAAGACCTTCGTCTACGAGTTCGTCGCACGCCGGCCCGGCACCTTCATGTACCACCCGCATGCCGACGAGATGACGCAGATGGCCATGGGAATGATGGGCTTCTGGGTGACGCATCCGAAGGCCGAGCATCCGCTGATCGAGAAGGTGGACCGCGACTTCGTGTTCTTGCTCAACGCCTACGACGTGGAGCCCGGAAGCGCCACGCCCAAGATCATGACGATGCTGGACTTCAACCTCTGGTCCTGGAACAGCCGGATCTTCCCGGGCATCGATTCGCTCAACGTGAGGTTGAACGACAAGGTGCGCATCCGCATCGGCAACCTGACGATGACGAACCATCCGATGCATCTGCACGGGCACGAATTCCTCGTCACCGGCACCGACGGCGGGCCGACGCCCAAGAGCACGCGCCACTACGAGGTGACCACCGACGTGGCGGTCGGCCAGATGCGCCAGATCGAGTTCCTGGCCGACGAGGAGGGCGACTGGGCCTTTCACTGCCACAAGAGCCATCACACGATGAATGCGATGGGCCACGACGTGCCCACGCTGATCGGCCTCGACCACAAGGACGTGGTCAAGCAGATCACGAACCTGGTGCCCGACTACATGGTGATGGGCGAGCGCGGCATGGCCGACATGGGCGAGATGGAGATGCCGATTCCCGACAACACCGCGCGAATGATGACCGGCGAAGGACCGTTCGGCTCGGTCGAGATGGGCGGCATGTTCAGCGTGGTGAAGGTGCGCAAGAACCAGAAGGCCGGGGACTATTCGAACCCCGGCTGGTTCAGGCATCCCAAGGGCACCGTGGCCTACGAGTTCGACGGCTCGCCGCCCGAAACCGCGCGTCGGCGCGATGGCGGCGCGGCCGCGATGCCGGCGCAGAACATGCCGGCAAAGAACATCGAAGTGAAGGTTCGCAAGCCCGGCAGCGGGCATGCGGGGCACTGACTCCTTTTATCCGTTTCTCTCTCTCTCTCTTTTTCACCAACCCCCAACTCTCAGAAGGAAATCATGAAGCACATCCTCCGCAACACCGCCTTCACCGCGCTCTTCGCTCTTGCGGCCGCAGCCGCCTCTGCCACCGGCAATCACGCCGGCGGCCATGGCGACGGCGACGAAGCCATCGGCAAGCCCGGCACGGCCGCCAAGGCCACGCGAACCATCCACGTCGACATGACCGACGGCATGCGCTTCACGCCCGCTGACATCCGCGTGAAACAGGGCGAGACCGTTCGCTTCGCAGTCAAGAACTCGGGGCAGCTGAAGCACGAGCTCGTGCTCGGCACCGAGAAGGAGCTCAAGGAGCACTACGAAGCCATGAAGAAGAACCCGGAGATGGAACATGCCGATCCCAGCATGGTGACCCTGGCCGCCGGCAAGAGCGGCGAGATCGTGTGGCAGTTCACCAAGGCCGGCAAGGTCGACTTTGCATGCCTCCAGCCGGGCCACTACGACGCCGGCATGAAGGGCGCCGTGACGGTCGCCAAGACTGCGGCCAAGTAAACCCGACAAACTTTCAGGAGATACACATCATGTCGAAGATTCGCATTTCACTCATGGCGGCCATGGCCGCATTGGCATTCGGGGGCACGGCCCATGCGCAGTCGCCCAAGTCCGACACGCCCGGCACAGCCCAGGCCGCGGCCCCGGAACTCACCGACGGCGAGATCCGCAAAGTCGACAAGGACAGCAAGAAGCTCACCATCAAGCACGGCCCGCTGAAGAGCCTGGACATGCCCAGCATGACCATGGTCTTTGCAGTGAGCGACGAATCCGTGCTGGACAAGTTCCAGGCCGGCGACAAGGTGCGCTTCGATGCCGGAAAGATGGACGGCAAGATCGTCGTCACGCGCATCGAACCTGCGCGCTGAGCTCCAAAACAAACGCGCCTTCGGGGAAGGCCGCTTCGCATACGAAATCGTCCCACCGTGAAGAATTGCGGACCCCTGCATTATTTGGCGTCCTGATTGGCTTGTCGCCGACGTGGCGCAAAGAGTAGGCTTCTTTCCGGATCTCGAGATCCGGAACAGACGCTGACTTTGAGCCAACGTCGTGTCCTCCAAAAAGGCACCCAACCGATCGAAGACTTTCTGTCATCGATCTTGGGTTGCGATAAGAAATCAGGGTGAACCAACAATGAAGAAATGCAATGTTCGGCGTGCAGCCGCCGTGCTGGCCGCGAGCGCGTGTGTGAGTCTGGGCGCTTGCGCCGCGACCCCTCCGGAGCCGGCCGCCGGGAACTCATGGGAGCTGGTGGTGGCCCCCTTCACGCACCATTGGCACAAGGACGCAGAACACCGCAACGTCGTTCTTCTCGGGCTGGAGCGGATTTCACCTGACGGGTCGGCGGTGGGCGGTGCGCTCTTCAAAAATTCCTTCGGCCAGGTCTCGGCCTATACGTACTACGGCCATGAGTGGCATGGACTGCTGGGCTCCGACTCGCTGTACTTCAAGTTGTCCGGCGGCATCATCTACGGCTACCGTGGGCGCTTCAAGGACAAGGTGCCATTCAACGTCGGAGGCTTCTCCCCGGCCATCATTCCGGCCATCGGCTGGCGCCTGACGCCCAGGGACGCGATCCAGGCCGCGGTTCTTGGCAAGGCGGGGGTGACCTTCTCCTACAACCGCCGCTTCTGACGGACCGGTGCCCGACCGGGCACCGCACGCTACCCCGCCAACGCGCACATCTCGGCAATGAGATCGGCCTTGCCCTCGAAGCCGATGCCCCGGCAGCGGCGGCAGCATGACGTAGCCGTTCTGCACCTTCACGCCGTCGGCGTTCAGCCCCCAGGCTCTGGAACCGTGGAGATGGCGCTTCGGCGGTCTATCTTCCGGCTCAGCACGATGGACGTCTGCGTCTGGTTGATGCCGTCGAGCTGGCCGAGCTGGTCCAGCAGGACGTCCAGCTTTTCGGGCGTGTCGCAGCGCAGGAAGAGCATGTAGTCGAACTGGCCGCTCACCGCCGAAAGTTCTTCCACTTCCGGCACGCGTTCGAGCGCCCGGATCACGGCCGGAGCACTCTTCGCATTGACGCTGATGCCGCAGATCGCGCGCACCGCGGCATGCTCCAGCTTCTGTCCGAGGCGCACGCCATAACCCGCGACCACGCCCTCGCGTTCGAGCCGGGCGATGCGCGCGACGACGGTGGTGCGTGCGATGTTGAGCTTTCGCGCCAGGTTGGCCGCAGGCTCGCGGGCGTTGGCCTGCAGCAGGCTCAACAGGTGGCGGTCGAGATCATCCAGTCTTCCATCCATCGAACGGTCTCCTCAAATCGGAAGTGATTTGACCGGCATGCTACGGCAGTGCGTGCATGGACAGACATGCGGCGGCCCGCCGCGGCGGTCCGCCACCCGCGCGGAGCGCGCTCAGGCTTCGGCGGCTTCTTTGTGCGCGGGGCTCGACGCGCTCACGCCAAGGCCCTGGTAGTAGTGGCCCACGCGCGTCGCGAGAAACTCCTCGAGCGGTGCCTGCTCCTGCCCGACGAATCCGCGCTGCGGCAGCTTGCCCTGCAACAGCAACTCGAGCACGCCGACCACGCCGGCGGCCGTGGTGAGCTCGATGGCGGTGCGTTCCTTGCCGCGAAGCGTGGCGCCGAAGACGCGGCCCACGCGGGTTTCCTGCTCGAAGCGCCCCTCGCGCAGCCCCGAGGCCGAAGCGAACACGATGACGATGTCCTCGCGGCTGTGCGGCACCGCGTGCTCGAGCACCTGGCGCAGCAGGTCGCGGCGCTCGATCAGGCGCAGGTCGTGCAGCAGGAAGTTCATCGCATCGCGATGGCCCGGATAGCGGATGGTCTTGTAGTCGAGATTGCGCACCTTGCCCCGCAAGGTCTCGCACAAGGTGCCGAGCCCGCCCGAGGTGTTGAAGGCCTCGAAGGCTTCCGCGTCGAGCGTGAAGGTCTCGTGGCCTTCGAGCGGCTGCACCGAAACGAGCTGGCCGTTCACGATCGCGTCGCAGGCGTTGCAGTATTCGTTGATGACGCCGTCGATGCTCCAGGTGAAGTTGTAGCGAAGGCTGTTGGTGGCATTGCGCGTCAGCGCGCCGACGCGAAGGCGCAGGTCGTACAGCTCGTCGAAGTGTCCCGCCAGATGGCCGCCGAGCATCCCGATCACGCCGGGCGCCAGGCCGCTTTGCGGCATCAGCACCGAGATGGCTTCGCTGGACAGCTGGCGGATGGCGTGGGTCGCGGCCACATCCTCGGTGAGGTCGAAGTAGTGCACGCCCAACTTGGCCGCCTGCGTGGCGACGCGCGCGGCGAGGAAGAAGGGCAATGCGTTGATGACCACGGTGTGCGATGCCAGCTCGCTGGCGAGCGCGGTGTCGTCTTCCACGTTCAACGTGATCCGCCGGACCAGCGGGTCGCTGGAGGGCTTGCCCGCCAGTTGGTCGGCCAGCGTCACGGGCACGCGGTGGTATTCGGCCACCATGTCGGCCACCGTGCTGCCCACCTTGCCTGCGCCCAGAACCAGAACGTTCCTGAGTTGTAGCTGCTTCGACATTTTGTTTCTCCAAGGAGCAAAGAGAGAGGGCTCCGTGAAGAAAAATATAGAAGCAATGGCTGGCAGCTGCCAGAGCGCAGAACGTCGAAAGCGCTGGCCGTTTCGCCGCTTCGACCAACTCGGGTGACGATTCGAGGTGCCGCCTCGTTCGATCCATCTTCGAATCAGGAACCCGGAGGCAGGTTGTTCATTCGCGTTGAGCCCGGAACGCGGCTTCTCCGGCGTCCGACACCTCGACCCATTTCTTGTCGGGCACGGCTTCCGCGGTGTAGTTGTCGTGCCAGTTCCACCACTTGTAGGTCGGCGTCTGGGGGTAGCCCTCGGGCGAGTCTTCCCAGACCTCCTGCCGGCCCAGCGGCGTGATGTCGAGGTAGTTCCAGGTGTTCCCCATCTGCTCGTCGCCGCGGTTGTTGGTGAAGTACGTGCGAAACACGCGATCGCCATTGCGGAAGAACACGTTGGTGCCGTGCCACTCGTCGACGCCGAAGTCGGCGTCGAAACTGTCGGTGAGGGTGAACCACGGAATCTCCCAGCCCATGCGTGACTTGAGGCGCGCGATTTCCGTCTGCGGCGCACGCGAGACGAAGACGAGGGTGGTGTTGCGCGCGTTCAGGTGGGCGACGTGGGCAACCTGGTCGGCCACCATGGAGCAGCCCCGGCAGGCGTGGTCGGGCCAGCCGAACACGCCGGGCTCGAAGAAGGCGCGGTAGACGATCAACTGGCGCCGGCCGTCGAACAGGTCGAGCAGGCTGGCCTTGCCTGCGGGTCCGTCGAATGCATACGCTTTTTCCACCGCCACCCAAGGCATTCGCCGGCGCTCGGCGGCCAGCGCATCGCCTGCGCGGGTGTGGGCCTTTTCCTTCACGAGCAGTCGTTCGCGCGCGGCCTCCCACGCCTGGGGCGACACGACAGGTGGTGTCTTCATGATGGGCTGTTCGCCTTTGCGTCCGTTCTCGGTTGAGGTAGTCATCGCTCAAATCTCCTGGTTGGGCGAACTCCCGCGCCTCATGGCCGAAGCGCGATTCATCCGCTGCTTGTTGCTCATCGCTCGTTGTCGAGCCGGGAGAGAGACAGTTTGGCGCCGCAAGTCGAAGGCTGGGAGTAACAAGTGTGGCGGGATTGAGGAAGCGCCGCTGCACAGCATGCTCTGCTACGATCTGGTCACGGGAAAACAGCCTCCCGTTCTGCAAGGTCAGACGGTGTCCCGTCCAAGCGCTGGTGACCCATGACGGAGCTATCCGTGGACACCACCTTGCCCGACGCACTTCCTGCGCTTTCCGCACCCCTCCAACCTGTTTACACGCAGGACGCGCGATGAGCGCCACCCCCTCGTCCCGGCCCCGCAACCTTCTTGCGCCCCTGCTGCCTCCCGGGGCCGATGCCGGCGCCTTGCCCTTGCTTGCCGCGCGCGGGCTGCGCGCGTTTGGCGACGGGTACATGGCCGTGCTGCTGCCGGCCTACCTGCTGTCGATCGGGCTCGGCACGCTGGAGGTGGGCATCGTCAGCACCGCGACGATGCTGGGTTCGGCGCTCGCCACGCTCGCGGTCGGCGCGTGGGGCTATCGCTTCCCGGCCGGACGGTTGCTGCGCGGCGCTGCCTTGCTGATGGCGGCCACGGGCCTCGGCTTTGCGGGCCTGTCGTCGTTCTGGCCGTTGCTGGTCGTCGCACTGGTCGGCACGCTCAATCCCAGTTCAGGCGACGTCAGTGTGTTTCTTCCCCTCGAGCATGCACGCCTGGCTGCTGCAGCACAGGGCCATGCCCGCACGGCATTGTTCGCGCGCTACAGCCTCTCGGGCGCGCTGTGCGCCGCGTTGGGTGCGCTGGCCGCCGCGGTGCCGGACTGGCTGGTTCGGCACAGCGAGTTTGCGCGGCTCGACGCGCTGCGCGGAATGTTCGTGATCTACGCGGCCATCGGACTGGCCGTCTTCTGGCTCTACCGGAATCTGCCCGCGCATGCGGGTGCCGACAACGCGCAGAGCGTGCCGCCTGTCGCACCGGCACCGCTTGGGCCATCGCGCCGCGTCGTGGTGCGATTGGCGGCACTCTTCAGCGTCGATTCGTTTGCCGGCGGGCTGACGGTCAACTCGCTGATGTCGCTGTGGCTGCTGGATCGGTTCGGCTTCTCGCTGACGCAGGCCGGCGTGTTCTTTTTCTGGACCGGCTTGCTCGGTGCCGCGTCGCAGCTTGCCGCACCCGTGGTTGCCCGACGCATCGGCTTGCTCAACACCATGGTCTTCACCCATTTGCCGGCCAATGTCTGCCTGGTGCTGGCGGCGCTGGCACCCAGCTTGCCGATGGTGCTCGGCCTGTTGATGGTGCGCAGTGCGCTGTCGTCGATGGATGTGCCCACGCGCACCGCCTATGTGATGGCGGTCGTGACCCCGGCGGAACGCAGCGCTGCGGCAAGTTTCACCGCCGTGCCACGCAGCCTGGCCGCAGCCATCAGCCCGACGATCAGTGGCGCGCTGTTCGCGGCCGGGTGGATCTCGCTGCCGCTCATTGCCTGCGGGCTGCTCAAGATTTCCTACGACCTTGCACTCTGGCGGGCCATGCGACGGGATCGAGTCGACGGCGAGTGAGGAGAGGAGGGCTTGCAGTGCCGCGCGCAACGATGTAGAACGATGGCGTTAAAAGTCAGGTTCGCAAGCACTTCGAACAGATAGCACGCTGGTCCGAAAGGAGATGAAGCATGTTGGCAGCCGAATGCGCGTGGGCCATCCTGCGCGCCGAGCACGCTCGCACCCGTGAGTTGTTGGCTCGGCTCAATACGGCGATGAAGACGGAGGAAGACGAGGCGTGCGTCCGGCGACGGGCGACCACCGCGCTCAGAGTCATCGAACGGCTCGAAGCCTTCGAAGAAGCAACGCATCGCCCCAAGGGCGTCGTCATGCTGGACATACTGCGCGGAAGGTCGAGCGAAGCCGACGAGCTTCTCGATCAACTCGGCTCCGAAAGCGAACACTGCAGCGGCCTTCTCTCGCAAGCCAAGCTCGTCTTGAAGCTTGCCGAGGCTGGCGACATGAACGCAGCAGCCAAAGCCGAAGCCTTGTTGCAACAGCACCGGCAGATCATGTACGCGCATCTGGACAAGGAAGACACGCTTTTGCATTCGCAAACGGCGCTGCTGCTCACGGCTGAAGAATGGGCCGCCGTGGTCTCGTCCATTTCGAAGGAGGTACGCGCCGCGAAAGAACGTGAACGTCGGCGGCCGCAGCAGCAACCGCACAGGCAAGTCTCGAAGCTTGCGTCGTGAGGAAGGCAGCCAACAGGGTTCAGCTCGGCTTTGACGACTGCCTTGCGCCGGTCCTGCCGTCGTGCTCAAGACCTCAGGTTGCCGGAGGGCGTGTGTTCTCCAGCAGGAGGGTGCGCAACGCGCGTTTGCCGCGCGCGTTCTGAGTTCGGTAGGCTTGTCGCGCCAGCTCGACGAAGCGCTCCTCCCCCGCATCGGGCAGAGGTTCTGCTGCACTTTGAGCCGCATCGAGCCAAAGTGAAGGCTTGCCGCAATGGGTCTCGATCTGCCGGGCCAACTTGTCCGAGATCACGCGGCCCTTCTTGATCTGGCTCCACATGCTGGCAGAGATCTGGAGTTTCTCCGCAAACTTGGCCGCCAAGCCAAGTGGCTCCGCCCCATTGGACGCATGCTCCGCCACAAAGTCGCCGAAGAGAAGGAGGACGTTGCTTCGGCGAAGGGCTGGGAGTGACATGCTTCGGAATGCGTGCCGCAGGGCACTGTGATCAACGGCCGCGAACAACGCGATCGTGGTGAGAAAAAAACACAGCGCCGCAAAAAGATGTTGCGCGGTGGAGTAAACCCAGTTTACATTACATCCATCGACGAAATTGCTTCGTCCCCGTTTCATCCGCAACAACTTCGATTCATCGAGAACTCGCCAAACACTGGAACCATCGTGAAAGCAAACTTGACCTCACTGAACATTCGACCCGCATCGGGCCGGGCGTTCGTGCGCGTCTCGTTCTGCGGTGGTCGCAGCCTGACGACATCCAAGATGCATTCGCAGCTGAACTCCCTTCCCGCGATCCCGGCCAGCTTGTGGCTTGGACAGCAGTACGAGGATCAGCCGCACCCGGGTGGAGGTAGCGCGTAAGCGCGCACCTTCCAAGCTCTCTCACCAGAGGCCCGGATTCCGAAATGGATCCGGGCCTTTTTGTTTTTCTCACCTCACGTTGCGGATCTCGATCCGCACCAAACCGCGAATGGCGCTCACTGGTGCCGGCCGCCACGGCAGTGATCGCGCTGCCGTGAACTCACCCGCCAAATGGCGCCAGTGGGTGATCCTTAAAAATTTGCCGCGAGTCGCGCCCCTCACTGGTGGGGCGAACGATTTGCAAAAAACTTGCAGCCGTAGCTCAGTCAGGCAGAGCGCAACGTCGCCAACGTTGAGGCCGAGGGATCGAAGCCCTCCTGCTGCTCCATTTCGGGTGTGCCTTTGCAGCACCTCCAGAGGCCAACCGCGTCGGCGGCCTGGAGGGATGTGCACGGTCTGGACCCAACCATGTGCAGCGATGTCGACGTGAGCGCGCAAGCGCTCGAATCGCGTGAAGACACAACCGAAATGGAATGCCCCGATGGCGGAATTGGTAGACGCACCGGCCTCAGAAGCCGGGGACGAAAGTCATGAGAGTTCGAGGCTCTCTTGGGGTACCACCAGCTTGTTGAGTGCCTAGTTCAATTGGCAGAACACCGGTCTCCAAAACCGGCGGTTGAAGGTTCGACTCCTTCGGTGCTCGCCAGTATTCGCCTTGCCAGTAGCTTGGCACAAACAATTTGCCCTCGTAGCTCAGCCTGGCAGAGCAACTCCCCTGTAAGGAGACAGTCGTCCGTTCAAATCGAGACCTTGGGCACCAGATATCGAACAACGTCGTGTTCGATCGACAGTTCAGATCTGTCCTGCGCACCCATCCATAGGCCGTTCGCCAAGCTGGAACCAAGGCACCTGACTTTGACTCAGGCAATCGCACGTTCGAATCGTGCACGGTCTGCCAGGAGCATGCCAAATATCGGGGCGTAGCGCAGTTGGCAGCGCGGTTGCTTTGGGAGCATCAGGTCGCAGATTCGATTTCTGCCGCCCCGACCACACAAGAGCGAGACCGGGCGAATTACATCGTCCTCTCGTGGAAACCGGCCTCAAAGATTGGGAGGCGCCGGAACTCGTAACCGGACACCTTTGGAGCATTGGCCGAGAGGTCCAACGCAGCGGCTTGCTAAGCCGTGGTCGCGCAAGCGGCTCGTTCGTTCGAATCGAACATGCTCCGCCAGGATCGATGGGGATGTAGCTCAACTGGGAGAGCGAGTGGTCCAAGGGCGCTGTTTCGAAAACAGATGGTCGGCTCCGCCGGTACGAGCGTTCGACTCGCTCCGCATCCGCCAACTTCATCAACCATTTCCCTCCCGCGTTAGCTCAATTGGATCAGAGCACTGGCCTACGAAGCCGGGGGTTGCACGTTCGAATCGTGTGCGCGGGGCCATACACCTGGAGTGCGAGCAGCATGGGTGACTGCACTGGACTGTAAATCCGGCGTCCTTGACGTACGGGGTTCGAAGCCCTGGCACTCCACCATGACATGCGGGCCTGGCCGAGCGGCTAGGCGGCGCCCTTCCAAGGCGTTCAGGCGGGCTCAACTCCCGCGGCCTGCTCCACCCCCTGCGTCGTGCCGAATGGCCTGGTACGCATCGTTCCAGTTTCAGGCATGGTATGCATCGTTCTGCAATTGCGTGAACTCGCCTTCCTTCGATCTGCCGGCCAGCACTTCGGCCCAATCGGCCGAGTTGATGCAAGTACCTTCGCGGTTGGTCTGGGCCTCAGAGTCGCAAGATCGGCTAAGCAGGCCGCCCGCCGTAGCGACATACTTGGCAGTAATGAGAACTGATCGAGCCGAACAGAATTACAGGGACCGTGTCGCGCGCATCGTTGCAGTGATCGTTGCCGACCCGATGGCAGAGCATCGCCTCGAAGATCTGGCGCGCATGGCGCATTTCTCTCCGTATCACTTCCACCGCGTTTACAGCAGCATCGCTGGCGAAACCGTTGCTGCGACTGTGCGTCGCGTGCGCCTGGCGCTTGCGACACGTTTGTTGGAGAACGGTGCCGAGAGCATTACCCAGGTTGCTCTGGCCGTAGGCTATGACAGCCCGCAGGCGTTCACGCGTGCCTTCGGCCAGTTCACGGGCCAGTCCCCGAGCGAGTTCAAGGGGCAGATGCACCGGCTGGAGTTGAACGCCGGCCAGGCACGGCGCGAATCTGACACTCAGACAGCACCAACCGTGCGGATAGTCGATCGCCCTGCGCAGCGTGTGTATGCCCTGCGACATCGCGGACCACTTGCGACCATTCCTCACACGCAAAGGCGCCTGCAACTTCATTCCGCCACCAACGCCGTATCGGAATCGCTTGGGGTGTCTTACGGCGATCCCGAGGACGCTGAGGGCTTCAGATACTACGCTGCGGCCATATCGCCCAAGCCTTGGCCGGTCGTCGACGCAGGGGTCGAAATGCTCGACATCCCGGCCGGCCGTTACGCGCTGCACTGCCTCGCCGGCCCTTACGCCCGCATCAGCGCGGCGATCAATGCGCTCTACAGCCGGTGGCTGCCGAGCAGTGGTCATGAACCGGACGATCGGCCGACGTTGGAGCACTATCTGAACTCTCCGCGCACCGCCGTCCAGGCGGACTTGCGCACCGATCTACTGATCCCCATTCGTTTCGCGAGCGCCCAATGAGCCTGACCCGTCTCTTTTCTCTCGCCACCACACTGTGCCTGGCGACAACCTTGACGCATGCGGCCGGCTTCAGCTTCATCGAGGTGCCCACGGCCAATGATGGTCCTGCGTTGCGTGGCGCGGTTTGGACGCCCTGCAAGGCTCCAGCTGGCCGCATCGCGCTCGACCCCTTGGTGATTGATGGAGTGAAGGATTGCCCGATCGAAGGAACAAGGCTCCCCCTCATCATCGTGTCGCATGGTCAAGGTGGCTCACTCCTCGGGCATCACGACACCGCGAGCGCTCTCGCGGACGCTGGCTTCGTCGTCGCGTCGATCAGCCACGCAGGCGACAACTTCCAGGATCAGAGCCGCCGGGACGATCTGTTGGTTTTCACCTCACGCCCTGCGGACATGAAGCGGTTGGCCGACTACATGCTCGGGGGCTGGGCTGGAGGTCCGAAGCTGAATCCGGATCGAGTTGGAATTTTCGGTTTCTCGCGAGGAGGCTATACGGGCCTGGTTGCGGCTGGCGCTGCGCCGAACTTCAAGCTGCGCAAGGATCTTTGCCCGCCACTCTCGTTCGGACCGCTTTGCCGGAAAATCCGTGGCGATGAGCAACCCCCTCTGCCTGTGCCAGACCCGCGCATCAAGGCGGCCGTGATCGTCGATCCGCTGAGTTTCTTCAATGCCGAAGGGCTGAAAGGTGTGGCGGTGCCCATTCAACTGTGGGCTTCTCAACATGGGGGCGACGGGGTCACGCCGGAGAGCGTGGAAGCAGTTCGCCGCGATTTGCCCAAGCCTCCCGACTGGCATGTGGCCGCCAACGCCGCACACTTCGCCTTTCTTGCGCCCTGCGCGCCTGCGCTCAGCCGGGCTGCGCCCGAGATCTGCATCGACAAAGACGGATTCGACCGCGTGGCCTTCCACGGCGCGTTCAACAGCGACGTGGTGGGCTTCTTTCGCCGCACTCTTCAATAGCTCGCAGGTCGGCGAACGCCTGCTTCGGAGCCCCCAGATGTCTGCATCAGCACCTGGGTAACATCGAGCTGCACACGAAGGCCACGGGGTTCTTGGTGACATGGCGTATCTGGAGGCCAAGCAGTTGCAGAGTCAAGGCAAGTATGTCGAGATGCGGAAGATGATGGACGACGCCACAAACGCCTGCGCGCGAGGTGGCCAGTGAAACGCCTGGCGGCTGGGCTGTTGTCGCTCGTGATGGCAGCCTGCGCAGCCGCGCCATTGAAGCGCTGCCCCGAGCCCCCGGAAGGCACCGACTTCGGCGACTACTCAGATGAGGCGGTCAAACGTGCCACCCGGGATGCTCCGGCGATCGCCTTTGTTCTTGGAAAAGGGCGGCGTGCCGAGCTTGCCGGGCTGCTGGCGCGCGGAGACGACCCCAACGCCTGCCTCTCGGGCATCAGCATGCTGGCCTTCAGCGCGTCATTCGGCGACCTGGAGGAAGTGCGCATGCTGCTCGATGCCGGTGCTCGAACGGACCGGCCACTCGACAGCGGCGGTGACACGCCCTTGTTTGCCGCGCTGAGCAGGGGGCACTACGAGGCAGCGGAGCTGTTGCTGGCCCGCGGCGCAAACCCGTTGCACGTCGGCGACCTCGGCGCGACGGCGTTGCACAGGATGTCCATGGCGCCGGTGCCCACGAACGATGCAGGCCGCGCACAGCAGCACCGTTGGGCGGCTCGCCTGCTGGCGCTTGGGTTGGAGGTCGATGTCCGCCTCCATCGGGGCGCCACACCACTGATGCTTGCCACGGCCATGCGCAACCGAGAACTGGCGGGCTTCCTGCTTGCCGGCGGCGCGGACCCGAATGCTCAGGACAACCGTGGCAGCTCTCCCGTCTCGCTCGCACGAAAGCGTGGCGATGCCGATTGGATCGAACTGTTCGAGCGGGCAACGTCTGCGGGAAAAGTTTGCCCATGAGTCTGTCGGAAACCGAAAACCAGACCCGCGTGTTCTTCGACGAATTTGTTGAGGCCTTCCGTTCTTTCAACGGAAGCGGAGGCTTGGGCACACGACGCAATCCTGCCGGAGCTCGTTGGGCGGTGCCTTGCAGGCAGCATAGGTCGCAGCGTTACGCTTGCTCTTCTCTAGACTCATCACCCTTTGCGTTTTTCTCCAGGAGGCTTCGTGACCCTACCGCCCGCCAGTCCAGCACCGGACGTCTTTCAGATCGGCAGCACGTCGTTCGCTTTCGCGGCGGATGCGAATGTCGAGTTTGTCGACGGAGGCATGCGGTTCGACCTGAAGGCGGTTCCGGTGCCTTTCGACGCCGCCCGCCATGAAGGTGTCTTCGAGGTGGTTGCAGGGAAGGTCGCTCCCCGATTCTTCTCCGCCACCTTTCATTTCGATGACCGCTCGGAAGAGCCGCACCGTGTGTTTGCCTATCCGGTCGAGAAGCCGCGCGTCGATTTCGGCCTGTTCGATGAAGGCCTGAAGTACGGCCTGAGGTTTTTCGGGCAAGTCGACCTCGCGCCCGATCGCATCGCGCTGAGCGGCGTGCTGCGCCAAGACTACGAGGACGATGCGCAAGGCGTCGTGCTGCGTGTCGTGTGGAACTTCCCCCGCGGTGAAGTGCGGTTGCGGCCACGCAACTTCGAGAGCATCGAAGCCGCCCTGGCGGCGCCACCGAAGCAGGTGCGTCACCTTCACTGGCACCAGGAATGGCGCGCACCGAAAGCCGAAGCATTTCCATCGGAAGTATTCCGCTGGACAGAGCTGGAATGGCTTTCGATGCAGTACGCCTCCAAGGAGCACGCCCGCTTCATCGCGCTTCCGGACGAGATAGGCACGCTGCAGAAACTGACCCGCCTGCGCCTCAGCAACACCAGCGTGCTGCACCTGCCCGACGTCATCGGGCAGTTGCGGAGTTTGCGTGAACTGAGCTTCACGGGCGGCGCGCTCAAGAGCATCTCCGAGCAGGTCGCGCAGCTCGAGCAACTGGAAGAACTCAACCTGTCCTACAACCAGCTCACCTCGTTGCCCGAGGGCATCGGCCACATGCCGGCGCTGAAGACACTGGACCTGCGCGGCAACGCGTTCGAGTCGTTGCCCGCCTCGATCGGCCGCATCGAGAATCTCCGGATCGACCCACGCCACCGGGCGCTGTACCTCGACACGCGCTACCGTCCCGAAATCGACGTGGCGATGGACGGTGAAGTGTTTCTTGCGCGCAGCAGCCCGGCGCACCTGGCACTGCTGCAAGCCGCCTTGACGCGGCACGGCTTCCTTCAGCATGAGCCGGCGCTGCGCCGCCATGCCCGCCAGGCACTGCGCTGGCGAACCACAACGCCCGACGAGCCCCCGGTGCTCGGGGGCACCCGCTTCGGCGGCGCCCCGGATCTGCCCCCCGGCGTGGACTATCCCATGACGAACGGCCGGCACTGGCATTTCTATGCCCAGCTCGACCTCGAGGGCGTGGCCGGCTTGCAGTCCTGGTTGCCGCGCACCGGACGGCTGTACTTTTTCGCCGAGGGCCAGGACGGATCCGACCGGACCCTGGTGATGCACGACACATCGCCCCGCGCCTCTTTGCAGCCCTACGAGTGGGGCCGCGATGCACGTTTTGTGGACGGGGACAATGTGCCCGAGGCCTACGCGGCCTACCGCGCCACGGTGGATGCCACGGTGTCCGTACCTTGCCTCTATGGGGCATCACACCGCTACACGGGTGAGGACGCCAGCCTGATGGAGATCTGGGGCGACGATGAGCAGTACGAGGCCTACACGGCCCTGGAGGCCGAGCTCGCCGGCAGTGACGACTCGCAGCACGGCGTGCACCTCCAGAACGCCTTTGTGTTCACCCAGCAGGAGAGTCCGGAGGAGCAGGCGATGGGCACCCAGGGCGGGCAGCTCGACGAGTGGGTGAACCTGCTGACGCTGTACTCCGACCGGCATCCCGGCTTCAGCTTCTGGGATGCCGGTACGCTCACCTTCACCATCCACCGCAAGGACCTGGCCCTGTGCGACTTCTCCCGGGTCTGTGTTTCGCTGGAAAGCTCTTGACGTTGCACCACCTGACAGCCATACGGTCCATGTACAAGACCTCTTCCAAATCGTTGTGTCGCAGAACATTGTTTGCCATGGTGCCCATGCTTGCTTCCACACTCCTCCTTGCAGCGCCAGTCGATCGCCCCGCATCGGGCAGCGACGTGGACGAGACCCGCACGGTCACCCAGCGTCCTCAGCCACCTCTGGACTGTCTTTCGATCACGTTGAGCGGCGTCACGGTGCTTCTCGATCGGCAGGAACTGGCCAGGAAAGCCGCCGTCCCGTCCTCCCCATGGACGACGGAGGCAGAACGGCTGGCACTCATCGAAGGCAAGCGGGCATCCGCACTGCTGTCGGCGGCCGCCACCGGCAAGGGTGAGAACGGTTGTACGCAAATCAACGGGGCCTTGGATGGCGAGGCGCAGGCCGTGGTTTTGGCCGCGCTGGAGAGCGGCGCCTCCACGGTCCTTGCGGACGACTCGAAGCATCCCATCGCCGCAGTGGCCATCCGCTACCTGGGCACCCGCTGCGGCCCGCTGTGCGGGCGGGGGCACATCATGGTGTACGTGCCAGGGCAAAGCAGGCCATTCCTGGTGCAGGACTGGTGGGTTTCTTAGGCGCTTCGCTCTCCTTGCACGGAGGGGCGTCGCGGCAAACAGCATGAGCGCCTGCAGCTAGGCTGCGGCGGTACCCGGATCAATCGCGCGATACAAAGAACAAAGAACATGCCTTCTTGGAAACGACTCGAAAAGCTCAACGGTGGCGATCAGATCACCTACACCGACCCGCTGCTGGACACCCCGAAGGAAGTCTGGTTCTACAGCGCAGACTACGAACTTCGCATCTGGCATGACGGCGCTCTGGAGCGGCATGTGCCTGCATCACTCCCACTGGCCGGAGCGGTGCAGCAGCGCGTCACCTTGTACCACCAGCTGAGGGAACTGTTCGTCGATGTGGAGCAGCGAGCCGACTGTTTGCTGGTGCGGCGCGGCGTCTTGAACGGCAAGTGGATCGCCATGCAGCAACCCACCGGCGAACTCGATGCACTGCGGGCCCGGTACCGTGCGCTGGGGTTTCAGGAGGTCACGCCGTGGAATGCGTCGAAGAACCACGTGACCAGGCGCGAATACCGCAAGGACGCCGGAACCCTGGCCGTCAAGGCCTGGACCGTGGAGGTGGATGGAATGGCTGTCATCGAGAAGAGGGTGGAAACCCCTGCGAAGGACCGCCAGGCGGCCGTGTCGCTAGCCGAGGAGCGCATCGCCGCTCAAGAAGAGTCGGGGTTCACGCTGCACTTGATCGAGTTGATGAAAGCGAAGCATCCCAACCCGATGCCGAAGCGAAATGGGGCTGCACCAGCCTCGTCGAAGGCCCTGTCTACGCTGGCCAAGCCCAGCAATCCCTTCGAAGCGGTAGATGCGGCCGTGGCGCTGCTCAAGGACCTGCATGTGCGGCTGCCCCAGATCATGTTCATCGGCGAGTGCCTGCGCGATGAGGAAAAGGAGGCGCGGGTCAATGACCTGGGCGAGGACGCCTCGTTTTTTCTGGAGATGCACCAACAGCGCGTCGGGCGCTGGATCGACCTACCATCCCAGGAGCCGCGCGAGGCGGAGTCGAGCTGGGACTATTTCGCCAGGGTCTACGACTCGATCACCTGGATCGTGAGAGGTCAGGCCGATGACGGCATGGCGATGTTCTATTGCGGGAACGTCTCGGGCGGTGGCTGGAGTTGCCTGGAGATCGACAGCGACGGCGCCTACGACATGTATGAGCTGATGGATGCCACCGGGAACGACGAACTGGAGCACCTGTTCGTGTTCCATGGTGGATGGCACAGCAACCGTTCCTGGGCCTTCGATCAGCGCACGGTTTCCCCCACTGGTGAACATGCCATCGTCCCATTCGACGAAGGCATGGCCGAACTCCCTCGGCGCACACCCGCCGGCAAGATCGTTCCTTTCGGCACCTGGCTCTACAAGCGCGTGGTGACGATGGCCAAGATCATGGCGCGCAATGCGCATGACCTGAACCTTTGATCGGAGACCGCCTGACCGCCGAGACGCCCGTGGAGGGGCAGCCTATTTCGCGCACCTGGGTAGGATCGAACTGCACACGAAGGTGATGGTGTCCGCGCCGAAGTAAAACTGAGCTACCCGTAAAACTGGCTCAACTTCCGGTCGGCGCCAACACGCTTCGAGGCTCGATGCCGTCCGTCGACGCGTACTGCCGACATGCGCCCCTTCAGCACCGAGCAGCACGCGATCCAAGCGCACCGCAACCTCAGAACACACCACCATGGCAGGCTACTGGACCGACCTCTATTCTTTTGTCGCCGCGGCGATCCGCTCCCGCGATGCCGTATACATCGTGCTCTCGGACGATGCCGTGGCCGCATCGAAACTCGCGATGTCGAGCGTCACGCAGTGGAAGCCGGACACGTGGGGAAACGGGGGGCATACCGACTGGCGCACCGCGGGCGTCGCCTTGACCCAGCATCCGCGCGTGCAACTCATCGCAGTCAGCGAGTTCGGATCCGCGTTGCTCGTGGGCGGAGGCGACCGTCATGAGGAAGCCATCGCCTCCCCCGACTCTTCCCCAGATGACCGTGGCCCGCTGCGTGGCGTGCGTTGCGTCGGCGGCGAGATCGTCGTCGTCGGCATGGACCGCCAGGTGTACCTACGCAAGGGCGACAATGCCTGGGTCAGCTTCGAGCGCGGCATTCCCCGCAACACCGACCCGAAGGCCATCTCCGGCTTCGAGGCGATCGATGGGCGCTCGATGGACGAGTTGTACGCGGTGGGCTGGGACGGCGAGATCTGGTACTGCGATCACGGCACCTGGACCACCCAATCGAGCCCCGTCAACACAGTTCTCGTGGACGTTTGCTGCGCCGGCGACGGATTCGTCTACGCCTGCGGGCGCAACGGCATGTTGCTCAAGGGCCGTGCCGGACAGTGGGAGGTTCTGGCTCAGACCGGCTTCCCGGAAGACCTTTGGAACCTCGCCTGGTTCGACGGCCGCTTGTACGCCTCGTCGATGGATGCCGTCTACGTGCTCGAAGACGGCGAACTCGGCCCCGTGTACATGGGCGAGGACCAGGCCAAGACCTGCTACCGGCTGACCACCGGTGACGGCGTGATGTGGTCCATCGGCGCGAAGGACCTCATGTGCTTCGATGGCACCGCGTGGACTCGCATCGACTGAGCTGGCACGCCAAGCCCATGTCGATCTTGTCGCGCTCCGCCTTCCCCGTCATCATCGAGCAACACGTCGAGGCGGCCATGCACCTGCACGGCACCTGGCAGTTGTTGCTCGACGCGCCCCATGCCCGACTGCACCAACTGGCCCGCCTCGACGAGCGCCTGATCGCGCTCGCTGAAGCGGTGCCCGGGATCGTCGGTGCATTCGGTTGGGTGTCCTCGCGTCACTTGCGCGGCGTCACGAAGACGCTGCTCGACTCTCCCGTCCCGCTGCGCCGGGCCGTCGGCCTGCAGGCATGCGCCGCGCACCGGGTCGATCCGGGCGGGGTGATCGCCGCTGCGTGCAGCGACGCCGACACCGCATTGTTCATCGCCTTCCGGGATCTTGGCCTGCGTCACATCTCCAGCCCCGCCAACACGGGCCCGTGGCCTTACCAAAACGCCATGGCGATGGATGTCGAGGACATCCCTGCAAGCCCATGGTGGATGAGATTCGGGCGAACTGTACGGATGGGCGCGACTACGGCTCAGACTGCTGTTCCGCACGCAAATGCCTGGTAATGCCAAAGGATCCAAATCGATGCTGCAATGGACCGGATGGCAAACAGATGACTGGCCACCATTTGCTTCCATCGAAGGAGTTCGTAGCGCATGCGGATCGAGGTTCTGCAGATGCCACAACCCAATTCGCAGTGCCATTTCATGAAAGCTTCGGATTCCATGCAACAGGTCCTCGCGTAGAGACGAAGGGCATCGCATTCATACCGATGAAGCTCGCGCAAGTTTGACGTGCTGGCGCCCGATGGGTGACAGCGAACGGACATGGCTGCGCGGCAGCGGCCCCAATGTGGGGCATGCATCCCCAAATCGGGGGCAACTGGCATCTTGCGCACCACACTTGTTTTTCAGTTGAGGTGCATGAGTCTTGTATGCCATTGGGCACGATTCCTGCGATTCAATGCCAGCAGGGCTCTTGGCATGCTTGCCGTGCGCTTGAGAACAAATCACAACTATTCCTCACCATTCAAGCATCATGAATTTCAGCAAATTGCACATCGTCTTCGGACTGACCCTCATCAGTTTCATGGCAACCAGTGCAGTTCACGCGCAAAGCGCGTTGGACACCATCCTGAAGAACAAGAAGATCGTGATCGCGGTTCCTCCCGACTTCCCGCCCTATGGATCAATGGGCCGAGACTTCAAAATGCAGGGACTGGACATAGACATGGCCACCTACATCGGTACCAAGCTCGGCGTGGAGGTCGACCTGATACCCGTGACCAGCGCCAATCGCATTCCGTACTTGCAGAAGAAAAAAGCTGCATTGGTCATCGCCACCTTGGGCAAGAATCCGGACCGCGAGAAGCAGATCGACTTTACCGCCGCGTATTCGCCTTTCTATCAAGCCATCTTTGGTGCAAAAACTCTGAACATCAAGAGCTTCACCGACTTGTCGGGGAAGTCGATCGCCGTCACGCGCGGCTCAGTCGAGGATCAGGAACTCAACAAGGTTGCGCCAGCGGGTACTGACATCAGGCGCTTCGAAGACAACACCAGAACCGTCGCTGCCTTCGTTTCCGGCCAGGCGCAATTGATCGCCACAGGAGCGTCTGTCGCGAACAACATCATGACCAGCAATCCGACGCTCGGGACCGCCTACAAGTTGCTGCTTAAAGAGAGTCCGAACTACATCGGCGTGGCTAAGGGAGAAGACTCATTGCGGTTGATGGTCAACGGCATCATTGATGAAGCGAAGAAAAGCGGCGAGCTGAACAAGATGTCGATGAAGTGGCTGGAGCGCCCAGCAGGGGAGTTGCCGCAGTAGATATTGTTGATTGCCGTCGAAAATTGACCCTCTAAAGCAGTAAGTTCCGTCTAAGACTGACCCACGTAAAACCCTACCCTGCTCTTTTTAAAGCAGGGGATCCTAGGAGTGATAGACGTGGCGACATTGAGTGTCATCAGACGTTGGGCCCTGCGCGAGCAGATGTCCATCCGCGAGATAGCCAGGCGTACAGGCCACAGAGATCGGCGGAATCCAACACCACGGCCTATCGAAGGGGGTAGCCACCTGGGTTCTCTGCCTCCTCGTCGCGCCTGGTCGGATAGAACGGCTTCTTCTCGTCGAGTTCGTAGAACAGCAGGCCATGGATTCCCATCGCCTGGGCTTTGACCACTCGACGTGCCCACAGCGCTTCGAACGCACTGTTGAGAGTTGCTTCGTCGCCCCCGCGCCCGTAGACCTCGTCGATGAATGCGATGTCCTGGCCATCGGGAAAGATGAGCGCGAACTCCTCGTCGGTGGCGGCAAAGATGTCATACACGCAGTTCACTGCGCCGTCGATGACCTGAATGTTCTTCATAAAAAGCTCGGAATGGAGCCGACATCGTAGGTCGGCTGCTGGCCGCATTCTGTCCGAATGAGCGTGACTAGAGGCTTAGCAGAATCAAGACCACAAACAAGGCTAACCCACCGACAACGATGAGCGTCCGGAGCCATATAGCGCCGCGAATAGCCAGGCTCGGAACCTGCGCAGCAAATGCTCTCAACCGATCCGCCAACGGATGTCCCCTCGGAAGAGCCGCTGCGATCAGCAGCGACCCAACGATGGTCAACACGGCAAGTAAGACGAGCGCGGCAACCGCATAGCCAAACACCATCCAAAAAGCCTGCTTCAAGGAACAGCGCATGCGCCAGCCGAGACTGGGCACGCGCAAGCTGCACTACCTGTTGCGCGAGCCGTTGCAGCGCCAGGGCATCGAGTTGGGGCGCGATGCGAATCGCCGCCATGGCCTGAAGTGCGCGATGACCGACGGCTACGACTGCTACCAGAACGCGCTGGCCGAGCGCATCAACGGCATCCTCAAGACCGAATTCCTGCTGAGCCAGCCAACTGACCTGGCTCAAGTCAGGCGACTGGTGGCTGAGTCCGTGCAGATCTACAACCACGAGCGGCCCCATTTGTCGCTCAAAATGCAAACGCCCGATGTCGTGCATCGGGCGTCCGTGGTCGGCTGAGGCCGGCTATTTGGGTGTCAACGCAATTCAGGACGGGTCACTGGCCGCGAAGCGCGAAGGCGCCACCTACGGCGGCCCGATCTGGACGAAGTCGCTGACCGACTCGAAGTTGTCGGCGGCCCACGCGCGCAGCGATTCAAGCGCCTCGGCTTCCGATGGCCCGAAGGTCTGGTGGTGTTCCAGAGGCGTGGAATTGACCTCGTCCGGTGCTTTGGGCGCTCGGCGGTGGGGCATCCAGTACAGGGTCGCGGTGTAGCAGACGAGGTCCTGGGCGACCTGGACCAGGCCCGTCTGATGGCCAATCTTCAGTTCATAGTAGGGCACGGCTGGACCTGCGGTGGTGGTTGAAATGTTAACTTTCGACTGTACGCGAGTAACCCCGTCAGGGGTCGTTCAGTGGCGGAAATCAGGCATTCGGGACTTCCCGAACTGCCAGCCATGGGCTCCGAGTTGCAGAATGCCTCTGGTGGTTGCAAAATGGAACCCCAGAGGAGCCTCGTATGAGCCAGGCCGTAAAGATCTCAGACATTGAAATGAAGGCGCTGCGTGATGCGGCGCGGTTGAACAGCCGGTCGATCTCCGGCCAGGCCGAGCATTGGCTTCGCATCGGCCGTGCCATGGAACGTGATCCGGAAGTCGGTTATTCCCGGGTCGAACTGGCCCTGCGCGGCCTCGAGCCGCTGTCGCTCGATTCGCTCGCCGAAGCCGAGCAGGACGACTTCATCCAGGCCCTGGCCGACGCACCCGCTACTGCGGCGGAAGAAGACTTCTGGCGCGACCGCCGGCGCCGCGGCGTGGGTGTCGGGCTCGATGAGAAGGATCGATTGGTGTACGGCACACCCGCAGTGAAACGTTGAGCACCGCGTGAGCCGCCCGACGATGATCATGCTTGCCGGGCCGAATGGCGCCGGCAAGTCGACCTTCTATGAAATCGTCATTCGTCCGCGAATCAAGGCGCTGTTCATCAATGCCGACCTGATCCAGCGCGAGGAACTCGGCGATCCGTCGATGGCCGCGGCCTACCGGGCGGCCGCCATCGCGGAGAGCCGCCGCAGGCAGGCGCTGGAGAAGGGCATCAGCTTCGTCTCCGAATCCACGTTCTCTCACGAGTCGAAGCTGGCGCTGATCCGCGATGCCCAGGCCGCGGGGTTCCGGGTCGTGGTCTATCACATCAACGTGCGCCGCGTGGAGCTCTCGGTCAGCCGGGTTGGGCAACGGGTGGAAGAGGGCGGACACGACGTGCCCGAAGACAAGATCAGGGAGCGGTTCGAGCGCAACCAGCCGTTGATCCGCGAAGCCGTGCTGCTGGCCGATCATGCTTTCGTTTACGACAACTCCGGGCTGAACATGCCGGCAGAGCGCCTCATCGCCTTCAGCAAGGGCCAGGTGATCGCCGCCTCTGCAGACCTGCCGGATTGGGCCAGGGCGCTCTATGGCCGGGAGCTCGGGCTGGCTTGAGGCGACCTTCGCGTGCGCCCTCGGCCTACGCGGATCTTCGTTGCCGGCTGTGCAGGTTTGGCAAGAAGGTAGCCGAAGCTCGCAACACTCCAACCGCCCGACGAAAGGTCTTTCCATGAGCGCCAACGAGCCATCTCTCTCCGGACCCATTGCCGATGAACTGACGCCGCTGGAAATTTCCAAGGCGATGCTCGAGAGCGAAGAAGATCCGAACACCGCGCGGCCGCTCACGCCGCTGGGGCAGGCCGCTTCGGGCCTGGGGCCAAGACGCGCCCGCTCGTCATGGGCGCTTGCATTGCGCAGCCCTGCGACGGTGTGGTGCGCCATCGCGGGGGTCGGCCTGATCGCGGCGCTGGTCTATGTGGCGCGGGAGCCTCGTCGGTCCCGGCGGGCGGGTTGACCGGCCTGGGGTAGCTCTCGTTCTTGCTCGCTGGTCTCTTCAGGCGCATATTCCCGATTCGGTTGCGGGGCCGGCGGCCGAAAGACTCCCATTGCACCGGCCACGCGGGAGAAAGCCATGAGCAAGACGATTGTCGAAACCGCGGAGGCTCCTTCCGCCGTCGGGCCGTACTCGCAGGGCGTGCTTCTCGACGGGTGGCTCTGGACGTCGGGCCAGGTGGCGCTCGATCCGGCAACCGGCGCGCTCGCGGGGACGGATGCGGCCGCACAGGCCGACCGCGCGCTCAAGAACATCGAAGCGATACTGCGGGCCGCAGGCTCGAGCCTCGACCGGGTCGTTCGCGCAACGGTCTACCTGACCAACATGGACGACTTCGCGTCCGTGAACTCGGTGTATGCGCGCTACTTTCCCAGCGCATTTCCCGCACGGGCGTGCGTCGAGGTGTCACGCCTGCCGCTGGGGGCATTGGTGGAGATCGACGTGATTGCCAGGGCGGCCGCTTCGCCTGAATGAAAAGCCGCAGCGGGCCCCTCACCCTCTTTTGCGAGCGGTAGAGAGGCCCGGACGATCAGTACCGATCGTCGCCATAGCGGCGATAGTGCTCGCGGCGCTCCCACTCGCGGCGGCGCCATTCGCGGCGCTCCGCACGACGTTCTTCCCAGCTCGGCCCCGGCTCGTAGTAGACCGGCGCGGGCGCAACGTAGGCAGGCGCCGGCTGGTAGCGCACTGGCGGGGCTGGCTGGTAGTAGACGGGGGGCGGCGGCGAATATGCGGGCGCGGGTTCGTAATAGACCGGCGCCGGTTCGCTGCTCACCACCACGCCCGGCACGGACACGCCAACGGACCAGCTCGTGCCGGCGGTGGCCGAGGCCATCCCGAAAAGAGCGCCGGCGGCCAACGCGCCAGAGAGAGCCAGCTTGAGGCCAGTTCGAGTCAAAATCATCTCATCTCCTGAAGATCTGGGAACAATCCCGATGTACTTCCAACGCCTGGCCGCGCCGGGTCGCGCACATCGCGACTGTGAAGAAGGTTCCAAGATGTCACGGGAGGAAGAAGGGCATCCGGCCTCCGGGTGACCGATCATTCGCGATCATTCGTCTACCAGGGAGGCAAAAAAATGGCAGCCCAGCGTCCGGTCACGATCGACGAATACATCCGCGCGGCGCCGCGCGAGGGCCAGCCGCATCTGCGCCGGCTGTACGCGCTCCTCAAGCGCGTTGCGCCAGAAGCCGAAGAGGCAATCAAGTGGGGCACGCCGTTCTTCGTGGAGCCCCGCTTCCTGTTCGCCTTTTCCGCGCACAAGGCGCACCTCAACTTCACGCCGACGGCGGAAGGGCTGGAGCCGTTTCGCAAGGAACTGGAAGCGCACAAGACGACCAAGGGCATGCTGCAGATCCCCTACGGCGAGCCCCTGCCGGAAGCGCTCATTCGCCAGATTGCCGAACACCGTGTGCGCACGGTGCGTGAACGCGAAGACGACGCCTTCTGGTGACGCCACCGCGGCGGGAGGGCGAGCTCAGGACTTCGGCTTCTTCGCAGATCTGGACTTGGCCGCACTGTTGAGTGCGATGGCCTCGCGCACGAGCGCCTTGAAGGCGGACTCGTCGACTTTTTCGCCTTCATGGATGTCGATGGCGCGGCGCATGTTTCCGTCGAGGCTCGCGTTGAAGAGACGGGCCGGATCCTCCAGGAAAGCGCCCTTGGCGAAGGTAAGCTTCACCTTGTCCTTGTAGGATTCGCCGGTGCAGACGATGCCGTCGTGCGACCAGACCGGCGTGCCCATCCACTTCCATTCCTCGACGACTTCGGGGTCTGCGTCCTGGATGAGCTTGCGCATTCTGCCCAGGGTTTCGCCGCGCCAGCCGCCGAGGTCGGCAATTCTTTGGGAGATGAGTTCCGATGCCGGCTGGCTTGGGCTCGCATCCGATTTTTTCATGTTCTGATCCTGGAAGTTCTGCGGCCCGACGTCGACGTCGAAGATCCGCTGGCCGTCTGAATCTGCGGAATTTAACCGACCCCACATGACACGCTTTCTTCATTCCGCCGACTGGCAGATCGGCCGCCAGTTCGCAACCTTCGATTCCGAGCACGCGCCGATCCTGGCCGAGGCGCGCATCACGGTGGTCGAGCGGCTCGCGGCGCTGGCCATAGAGCACCGGGTGGACGCCGTGCTCGTCGCCGGCGACGTCTTCGACGTGCAGACCGTTTCGGAGCGCACGCTGCGCCGTCTGTTCAATGCGCTGTCGGGCTATGCGGGGCCCTGGCTCATGATTCCCGGCAACCACGACGCCGCCCTTGCCGAAAGCGTGTGGACGCGCGCGCAGCGGCTGGGCTTGGTGCCGCCGAACGTCCATCCGCTGCTGGTGCCCGAAGTGCGCGTGTTACAGGCGCAGGGCTTTGCCGTGCTGCCCGCGCCGCTCGCGCAGCGCCACACCTACAACGACCTCACGGCCTGGTTCGACGCGGCCGAAACGCCCGCGGGCATGCTGCGCATCGGCCTGGCGCATGGCAGCGTGCAGGGCTTGCTCGCAGAAGACATCGACTCGGCCAACCCCATCGCGCCCGACCGCGCATCGAGCGCGCGGCTCGACTACCTCGCGCTCGGCGACTGGCACGGCTGCAAGCGCATCGACGCGCGCACCTGGTACGCCGGCACGCCGGAGCCGGACCGCTTCAAGGACAACGGATCGGGTCAGGCGCTGCTGGTGGACATCGCCGCGCCGGGCGCCGAGCCGCAGGTGACTCCACTTGCAGTCGGCCAATTCCGATGGCAATCGATCACCGCGGCGTTGCAGGTTGCGAGCGATGGCTACGCGTTGATCGCACGGCTGGAGCCGCTGGATTCGCACGACGTGGCCGAGCTGCGCGTGCAGGGCCAGATCGACGTCGCGGGCCTGCAGCGCCTGCGGGCAGCCATCGGCCGCGCGGAGGCGCGGGCCCGCCATCTGCAGGTCGATCTGTCGGCGCTGCGGCTCGTGCCCACCGACGAAGACATCGCCGGTCTGCAGGCCGACGGCTACCTGGGCGAGGTGGTGCAGGAACTGCGTGATGCGCAGGCCAGCCCCGATTCGCCGGAGGCGCGCGTGGCGCAGGATGCGCTGGCGCTGCTGGCGGCCGAGCTCGCGCAGCGATCGCCAATGGCATCGGCCACGGCCTCCAGGGAGGGCGCTTAAGCCATGAAGCTGCAGATCACCCGCCTGCGCGTCGAGCAGCTGCGTCGCTTTCGCTCACCGCTCGAAATCGGCGGCTTCGAGCCCGGGCTCAACATCCTGGCGGCGCCCAACGAGGCCGGCAAGAGCACGCTGGTGCGCGCCATCCGCGCGGCCTTCTTCGAGCGCCACCGCTCCACGGCCGTGGAAGACCTGCGGCCCTGGGGCGAGGGCAGCGGCGCGGCGCCGCTGGTCGAACTCGACTTTCTGATCGACGGCCAGGGCCACCGGCTGGTGAAGAGCTTTCTCGGCAAGAAGCGCTGCACCTTGGCGGCCGGTGCGCGTTCGTTCGACGGCACCGACGCCGAGGACCACCTGGCCCAGCTGTTCGGCTTCTCGTTTGCCGGCAAAGGCGCGAGCAAGCCGGAGAACTGGGGCATCCCGGGCTTGCTGTGGGTGGAGCAGGGGCGCGGGCAAGAGCTGGACGTCAGCCATGCGCGCGACCATCTGCACGACGCCCTTCGCGACCCGGCCGGCGATTCGGCAGCGGCGCTGGCTGCGAGCGGTGGCGACGCGATCCTCGACAGCCTGCGCGCGCAACGCGACGAACTCCTGACCTCGACCGGCAAGCCGCGCGCTGCCCATGCCGAAGCCATTGCGCAAGTGGCCATGCTGGAGGCAGAACTCGGCGCCATCGACGTGCAGGTCGCCGCCTACCGCCAGCAGGTCGACCAGCTCGCACAGATGCGCCAGCAGCACCAGGCCGACGAGATGGCGCGGCCCTGGGAAGCGCTGCGCGAGCAGTTGCTGGCCGCACAGCACCGCAACGACGCACTGCAGGCGAGCCAGGAGCAGCTGCGCAACGACCGCACGCGCCTGCGCCAGCTGCACGAAACCCGGGAGCTGCTCGCAAAGGAACTGGCCGGGCTCGTTCAGCAGCAGACCGAAGCGCAAACGCGCGAGCGTGCCTGCGAAGAGACCGCCAAGCAGCTGCACGACAGCGACGCCGCCGTGGCCCATGCGCGCCAAAGCGCAGCGGAAACCCAACGCCGCGTCGACAGCGCCCGCGACGCCTGGCGTGCGGCGAGCCAGGAGGCCCAGCGCCGCAATCTGCAGCAGTTGCTGCAGCAGGCGCAGACCGATGCGGCGCGCAGTGCCGACAGCCTCGCGCGCGCGGAGGAGGCCCACGCGCGGCTCGCGGCCCTGCAGGCCACCGCCGCGGCAGCGCCGAAGATCCGCGCCGCCGACGTCGAGCAGTTGCAAACGCTCGAGCGTGCCGAGCACGATGCCGATCTGCGCCGGCAGGCCGTGGCCACGCGGTTGCAGTTCGTGCTGCCGGAAGGCCAGGCCCTCGAACTGCAGGCGCGCGACGGAAGCCACGACCTGCGCGGGCAGGGCGAACGGCTCATCGACGCACCCGCCACGCTGCAGCTGCCGGGCGGCGGCCGGCTGGTCATCACGCCGGGCGGCGACGACCTCGTGGCGCTTGCGCGTGCGCACGCCGATGCGCGCGATGCCATGCGCGCGGCGCTGCGGGCCTCTGGCGTCGACGACATCGCGCAGGCCCGGTCGCGGCTCGGCGCCTCGGCCGATCTCGATGCGCAGATCAAGCTCGCGCAGCAGGCCCTCGGCATCGTCGCGCCGCGCGGGTTGGAAGCGTTGCGCAGCGAACTTGCACAGGCGCAATCACGCATCGCCACCGCGCAGGCCGCCTTCGAACGCCTGCCCGCGGCAACGGCCGCACCCACCCTGTCGATCGAGGAAGCCGAGGCCGCCCAGCAAGCCGCCGTAGCGGCCGAGCACGCAGCGCAGAAGACGCTCGCCGAAGCGCAGCGCCGGCAATCGGCGGCGCAGGAGGCGAGTGCATCGGCCCGGCGCGAATTCGCGGCAGCGCAGGCGGCGCTCGCGGACCCCGGCCGCCAGCAGCGCCATGCCCAGGCCAGCCAGCAATGGCTGGCCGCGGGCGCCGAGGCCGAGGCGCTGACCGCCCGCATCGACCAGACGAGCGCCGACGTGCAGGCCGCGCGGCCCGACATCGTGCTGCAGGACATCGACCGCCTGCAGCGCAGCATCGAACAGGTCACGCGCAGCCATCAGCAGCGCCGCGAGCAACTGCTGCTGCTCGAAAACACGCTGCAGCAGGCCGGCGCGCAGGGCCTGGAGGAACAGCGGGAGGCCGTGGCCGGACAGCTCGTGCAGGCACGGCGCCGGCATGCCGAGCTGCAGCGCCGCGCCGATGCGCTCGCGCTGCTGTGCCACAAGCTCGAGCAAAAGCGCCAGGCCACGCTGACCCGGCTGCAGGCGCCCCTGCAAACGCGTATGCAGCACTACCTGCCTCTGCTGATGCCCGGGGCCACGGTGCACATGGACGCGGGGCTTGCGCCCGCCACGCTGACGCGCCTTACCGCCGGCGGCGCCGCCGAGAGCGGGCAGTTGCACGAGCTGAGCTTCGGCGCCCGCGAGCAGCTGCGGCTCATCAGCCGCTTCGCCTACGCCGACCTGCTGCAGGAGGCCGGCCGGCCGACGCTGCTGATCCTCGACGACGCGCTGGTCCACAGCGACGCTCCCCGGCTGGCGCAGATGAAGCGCGCGCTGTTCGATGCCGCGCAGCGGCACCAGGTGCTGCTGTTCACCTGCCATCCGGACCACTGGCGCGACATGGGGGTTGCGCTGCGGCCGCTGGGCTGAGGGGCCTTGCACGCACGCCGACACACATCCGGCGAAGCGCGCCTCTTTTCGAAAGCCTTGAAAAGTGGCATGTTGTCTCCTCGTTCCGAGGAGCATCAGATGGCCACTGCACGTTCTATCGCTTCGCTGTCGCTCGGCTTCGGCCTGGTTTCCATCCCGGTTCGGCTCTACTCGGCTACCGAGGGGTCGGCGACGGTGCATTTCAACCTGCTGTCCAAGGAGGGCGAGCGGGTCAAGCAGCAGTACGTTTCCGCCACCGACCCTGCCAAGGTGGTTGCGCGTTCCGAGATGGTGAAGGGCTACGAATTCGAGAAGGACCGGTTCGTGATCTTCCAGCCCGAAGAACTCAAGGCCCTGGAGGAGGGCGCGAGCCATCTCATCGACATCGTCGCCTTCATTCCGGCGGATGCAGTGGATCCGATCTACTACGACAAGCCCTACTACCTTGCGCCCGACAAGCGCGGCGGCAAGCCGTACAACCTGCTGAAGAAGGCGATGCTCGAAAGCGGCCGCTGCGCGCTCGCCAAATGGGCCTGGAAGGCGAAGCAGTACGTGGTCCAGGTCCGCGCCCAGGAAGAGGGGCTGATTCTTCAGCAGCTGCTGTACGCGGACGAGGTGCGTTCGCTGCAGGACCTGGAGATCGAGCAGCTGGAGCCGAGCGCGTCGGAGCTCAAGCTCGCGCTGCAGCTGATCGACCAGATCTCCGAGGAAAGCTACGACCCGACCCGCTTCGAGGACGAGGAGAAGAAGCGCATCCTCGCCGCCATCGACGCAAAGATCGCGGGCGAGGAAATCGTGGCTGCCGAGCATCCGGAGGATGCGGCCAGCGGGCAGGTGATCGACCTGGCCGAAATGCTCAAGGCCAGCCTTGCGCGCCATTCGACCTCGGGCCCGAAGGTGCGTCCGGCCGCGGCAAAGAGCAGCGCCAGTCCGCCGGCGGTCACGCCCTTGCGCAGTGTCTCGAGCAAGGCCAAGCGCGCGCCCAAGGCGCCCGAAAAGGCTGCTCCCGCCCCTTCACGCGCGCGCATGAAGAAGTGAAAGCCTCGACCGAATTCGCGTCGCCCTACACCCTGCGCGGCGTGGTCCAGCTGCTGGGCCTCTCGCGGCACGCCGTGAGCAAGCTCATCGAACTCGGCTTCGTCGCACCGGTCAAGACGCCGGCGGGAACCTGGCGGTTCTCGTTCCAGGACGTGGTTCTTCTGCGCTCCGCCCATGAGCTGCGCGCCGCGCGCATTCCGACGCGGCAGATTCTCCGGTCCCTGCGGCAGCTGAAGGCCACGCTGCCCGCGCAGATGCCGTTGGCGGGCATCCGCATCAAGGCGGAGGGCGACCGGGTGACCGTGCGCTCGGCCCATGCGCACTGGGAGCCGGACACCGGCCAGCTGCTGCTGGACCTGAGCGTCGAGCCCGGCACGGGCTCGGTGAGTTTCCTGTTCTCCCAGCAGGGCCGGGCGTCCACCACCGCCGACCTCGACGCGCTCTTTGAGCAAGCCGAGGCGCTGGAGGCCACGGCGCCCCAGGCGGCGGAAGCCACCTACCGGCAGATCCTGAAAGAGGAGCCCGGCTACGCCCATGCCTACCTCAACCTGGGCTTCATGCTCTGCGAAGCCGGCCGGTGCGGCGAAGCCGCGGACCTGTACGACGTGGGCGTCCGGCACTGCGGCGACGACCCCCTGATGCACTACAACCACGCCGTGGCGCTGGAGGGTGCCGGCCGCATCCAGGACGCGCTGGCCAGCTACGAGAAGGCCTTGCAGCTGCAGCCCGACCTCGCCGATGCCCACCAGAACGCCGCACTGCTGTATGCGGAGCTGGGGCACAAGCAACTCGCGATCCGGCATTTCAGCGCGTTCCGGCGTCTTCAGAGCAGCACGTAGGCGCCAGGGGGCTTCTTCCTACGAGCAATGCGGCCGCTTCGCGCTAGCGTCGGCCATCCGACCCACCGCAAGTCGCAAGGAGTTGAATCTTGGCCACCGCCAGCAGAACCCTCTGGAAAGGCGCGATCACTTTCGGGCTGGTGCACATTCCCGTGGGCCTGCACACCGCGAGCACCGAGCAGGGCGTCGATTTCGACTGGCTCGACAAGCGCAGCATGGACCCCGTGGGCTACAAGCGCATCAACAAGAGAACCGGCAAGGAGATCGACAAGGACGACATCGTGAAGGGCTTCGAGTACGAAGACGGCAAGTACGTCGTCATCTCGCCCGAGGAGATCGAAGCCATCTACCCGCGCACGACGCAGACCATCGAGATCCAGCGCTTCATCGATGCCAACGAGATTCCGTTCGTCTATCTGGAACGGCCCTATTACGTCGCTCCGATCAACAGGGGGCAGAAGGTCTATGCGCTGCTGCGCGAGGTGCTCCTCAAGACCGGCAAGGTGGGCCTGGCCAAGGTCGTGATTTCCACCAAGCAGCACCTGGCCGCCCTGATGCCGGCCGGCGAGGTGCTCGTGCTCAACCTGCTTCGCTGGGGCGATGAGGTGAAATCGCTCGCGGGGCTGGACCTGCCCGCGGCCGGGGTCAAGGGGGCCAAGGTGACGGCCTCGGAAATGAAGATGGCCGAGCAACTCGTGAAAGACATGAGCGGGAAGTGGGACCCCGACGAGTTCAAGGACGAGTTCAAGCACGCGGTCATGAAGATCGCCCAGAAGAAGATCAAGGCCGGCGACACCGAAACGGTGATCGAGCCGGAAGAAGAAGGGCCGGCCCAGGGCGCAGAGATCATCGACCTGACAGAGCTTCTGACGCGCAGCCTCAAGGGCGGCAAGGCCGCCAAGTCGGCCGGCTCATCGGCGAAGAAGACCGCGGGTTCCAGGACCAGCGCCAGTGCAAAGAAGACCGGTGCCGCCGCGAAGAAGGCCCCGCGCAAGAAGGCGCCCGGCCCTCGCCGCAAGGCGGCCTAAGCAGCCGGGCGAGCCCTATTTGCCGCCAGCCTGCGTGGCTTCCGTCAGCGCGGCCGACACGCACTCCAGCGCGATGGCCAGTTGCGTGAGCGTCGGCAATCCGAAGCCCAGCCGGAACACCAGCGGATCGTCGCCGAACCACGGACCGGGTGCGACCCGGGTGCTGTATTTTTGCAGCGTTGCATAAAAGCGTTCGACGGCCGCGGCGTCGAAGACGTCACGCTTGAGCCGCACGCAGCACAGCGCCCCGGCATCGGGACGCACCCACTCGATGTGGTCGGGATGGCGCGACACCCAGTTCTCGGTGAACTGCAGGTGTTGCGCGAGGAGCTTGCGCCTCTCGCCGATGATCCGGTCGCGCTGCCTGAACACGGCGAGTGCAAGCGCCTCGTCGACCGGCGAGCATGAGATCACCGTGCTGAACTTGGCCGTGATAAGAGCCTGGCGCAGCGCCGCGTCGCGCGTGATGGCCCAGCCGATGCGCAAGCCCGCCGAGCCGTGGCATTTGGACAGCGAGGACACCGAGATGACCTTGCGCCCCAGGCACGCGGCGCTGGGTGCCGCGGCATCGTCGCCATAGGCCGCCTCACGGTAGGTCTCGTCGACCACCAGCCAGGCCTCGGGGGCATGCTCGGCCAGCATCGCCACGATTTCGCGCAAGGTCTGCGCGGGAATGGCGACACCTGATGGATTCTGCGGCGAGGCCAGGCTCACGATCCTGGTCTTCGGCGACAGCAGCTTGCGCAGCGCGTCCGGGTCGACCCGATAGCCCGTGTCGAAGCCCAGCGGCAGTGCGCGGGTCACGGCGCCAACGGCCGCCAGCGCGTTGCGCGCGAGCGGAAACACCGGCTCGGCCACGATGGCTTCGTCGCCCGCCTGGCACAACGTGAAGGCAATCAGAAAAAGGGCGTGCATGCCGCCGACCGTGACCACCACGTCATCGGCATCGACGCCATGCTCGTTCGCGATCTCCTGCCGAAGGTTCTGGTTGCCCGCCGCTGTGCCGTAGTCGAGCGAAAAGTCGGCGTCGCTGCCGAAAGCCGAGTCGATCAGTTCCGCCAGCCGCACGCTCGGGCCCACGCTTTCCGCGAGATCGAAGCGGGGCGCCTTGCTGACCAGGGAGATGATCTCGTTGTCCGGAAACCGTGCCATGTGGTGCTGCTTGAACCGTTGCTGTCGATGCACTCATCTTGCAGATTCGCGGCCCACGATAACAGCCACAATTTCCTGAAATTGAGTGCAGTACAGTTGCATGCAGCGTCGTCCATGCAAAGAGGAGTCATCCGTGTCGCAGCAGCCACTCCGGTTCCGTTATGAAGAAGTTGCCGATTTCGTCGCCGGCCTGGCCGGCCGCGGCACGCTCCGGCCCGGGGCGCGGGCACCGTCGCTGCGCGAGATCAGCACGCAGCAGCGCACCAGCCTCAGTACCGCGGTGCAGGCCTACCGCCTGCTCGAAGACCGCGGCATTCTCGAGGTGCGGCCGCAGTCGGGCTACTACGTTGCCAAGGCGCCGCCCGCCTTGCCCGTGCCCACGACCACGCGGCATTCGGTCCGGCCCGCCAAGGTGGAGCTGTCGGGTCTCATGCTGAGCCTGCTGGAGCACGCCTCGGACGAAGCCCTGGTGCCGCTCGGCTGCGCCATTCCCAACCAGCGCCTGCTGTCTTCATCCAAGCTCGACCTCGTTCTTGCGCGCACGGCGCGCGTGAAGGGCGGGCAGTGCAACACCTACTCGCCGCCGCGCGGCGAGATGTCGCTGCGCCTGGAGATCGCGCGGCGCGCACTGCGTTTCGGGCAGGCGCTGTCGCCGGACGACATTGCCATCACCTGCGGCTGTACCGAGGCGCTGGCGCTCGCGCTCGACGCCGTCACGGAGCCGGGCGACGCGGTCGCGATCGAGTCGCCCACCTACTTCGGGCTGCTGCAGGTCCTGCGCGCGAAGAATCTCAAGGTGGTCGAACTGCCCACCGACTCCATCACCGGCGTGGATGTCGATGCGCTGCGCGATGTGGTGGCCTCGGGCAAGGTGCGCGCCTGCGTGCTGGCGTCGAGCTTCAGCAATCCGCTCGGCTGCACCATTCCCGAAGAGAACAAGCGCACCATACTGCGCCTGCTCGCCAAGCACCGCGTGCCGCTGATCGAGGACGACGTGTATGGCGACGTCCATTTCGGCGAAGAGCGGCCCCTGCCTTTCAGCGCGCTCGACAGGCACGACAACGTCATCTATTGCGGCTCGTTTTCCAAGACGCTCGCGCCCGGCTATCGCATCGGCTGGATCGTGACCGGCCGGCACATGGCGCGGGTGCTGGAGACCAAATTCGCCACCAGTCTTGCGACACCGGTGCTGACGCAGGTGGCGCTCGCCACCTTCCTGTCGAACGGCGACTACGACCGCCACCTGCGCCGCATCCGGCGCGAGTTTGCCGACACGCTGGGCCGCATGACGCGCGTGATCGAGCAGGCTTTTCCCCCGGGCACGAAGGTTTCGAGGCCCGCGGGAAACTTCGTGTTGTGGGTCGAGCTGCCCGAGCCGGCGGATACGCGGCTGCTGTTTGCCGAGGCGCTGGGCAAGGGCATCTGCTTTGCGCCTGGCGTCGTGTTCTCGGCAAGCGGAAAGTATGCCCACTGCCTGCGGCTGAGTGGCGGCCATGGTTGGGATGCGCGGATCGAGAAGGGCTTGCGCAAGCTCGGCGCCATGGCCTCCAAGGCGTTCGCGGCCCACAATCGCCAACCATGATTTCAGTCCATCTTCACGGCCAGCGCTTTCAGGTTCGTGCCGCCGCCATCGTCCTTCATGCGGGTCACGTGCTCGTGCACCGGGCCCCGGGCGATGGGTACTGGGCCTTGCCCGGCGGCCGGGTCGAAGTGGGCGAAGAGGCATCGGCCACGATCGTGCGTGAGATGAGGGAAGAACTCGGCGAAGAGGTCGAGTGCGGACCGCTTCTCCATATCGCAGAGAATTTTTTCGACCTGGCGGAAAGGCGGAACCACGAGATCGGGTTCTACTTTCTCGTCTCGCTGCCCGAGAACTCGAGCCACCTCGACAAGGCGCGAAGCTACCGGGGGATCGAAGACCACCTGGAGCTGGAGTTTCGCTAGTTCCCCGTCGCGGAGCTTGCGTCCATCAACCTGCGGCCCACGTTTCTGCACGCATCCCTGGCGGCAGATCCGCTGGCCTTCTCGCATGCCGTGCAGCGCGAATACCCGTGATCGCCAGCGCTCGCGACTGCATGCACAGCCCCACGAGGTCAAGCCTCGCCGGCCGTCAGGAGAGGGGCCAGCGACGAAGATGCCACCTGAGCTTCGCCCAGGTCCGCCATGCAAGGTATATGGCCATGACTACACCCTTTTCTGCCGTTGCACCGGATGAAGCTCACCTGCGCATCTCGACCAGATAGGCGCGAACGGCATCGGCTGAATTGCCGACCACTCTCACCGCGTCTCGCAGCTGCGTCTCGGAACATTTCAGCGCCTCGGTCCATGAACGCACTTCGTGCGGCTCGTCAATGGCGATCAGCTTGCGATCCAGTCCTGTCTTCCTTGGGTTGTCGGGCATGTTTTTCTCCTGTTGTCACGGCGGCACAATGCCTCCGGCACTTCAGGTTGAGCGCTGCGAAGGGGCAGCGCCATGCCGTTTTGACGCGTCTTGGTGAGGGTGACTCTCCTACGTTGCGCCCGCATCGGTGCACGGGTGCCCCGGCCAGGGCGCCACGGGCCGAGACCACGTCCCCCGGCGCTGACTAGGGCGAGCGGGGTGACAGTTGCGCACGCAACCACCGGGCCAGGTCGGCCATGACCTGCGAGCCCAGCGGCGATACGGCGGTGAAGTGAATGCAGGCGTGAATGGCGCCGGGGTAGTGGCGGTGCGCTGTCGGCACGCCGGCCTCTGCGATGCGCTGCGCCAGCGCATGGCCTTCGTCGCGCAGCGGGTCGTGCCCCATGGTGGCCAGCCAGGTGGGCGGCAGCGTGGCCAGTGCCTGCGCGTGCAGCAGGGCGAAATCGGCGTGCCGCACCAGCTCCTGGCGCCCGCCGAGGTAGCAATCGATGAACCACTGCATGACGCCATGGGTGAGGAACTTGCCCTCGCCGTTCTCGGCCATTGATGGGCTCGGTTCGCTGTAGTGCTGGGCGACCGGATAGATGAGGCCCAGCGCACGCGGCGCAATCGTGCCGGCCGAACGCAGCGCCGCCACGGCGGCGAGCTGCGCGCCCGCGCTGTCGCCGGCCAGCGCGATGCGCGACGGATCGGCGCCGAGCGCTTGCGCGTGCGTGGCCACCCATCGCAGCACACAGGCCACGTCGTCCAACGCCGCCGGAAAGGGATGCTCGGGCGCCAGCCGGTAGTCCACCGCCACCACCACGGCGGCCACGTCGTGGCACAGGGTGCGGCACACCTTGTCGTGGGTTTCGAGGTCGCCGATCACGAAGCCACCGCCGTGCACGTACAGCAGCAAGGGAAGCGGCCCCTGGGCGTCGGGCTGGTAGATGCGCAGCGTCAACGGGCTCCCGGGTCCGTCGATGACGCGGTCGGCCGCCGATGCGATGGCCGGCGCCGGCAGGCCCAGGCCGGCGGCCAGCTCGCGGTAGATCTGGCGCGCCACCGGCGGGGGCAGCGACTCCAGCGGCGGATTGCCTTGGGCAGCGGCTTGCGCCAGAAAGCCGGCCAGCGCCGGGTCCAGGGGCGCCGTGTCGAGTGCGGAGGGAATGGAGGTGTGGCTCATGGCGGCTCAGATGTAGGTCGATGCCAGTCCGCCATCGACCGGGATGTTGGCGCCGCTGATCCAGCGCGCCTGGTCGCTGCACAGCCACGCGATCACCGGCGCGATCTCGTCGGCGAAGCCGGGGCGCAGCATGCGGTGCGCATCGGCCTGTACGCGCTCCTGGCCGAGCATGCTCACGAAGTCGCCCAGGATCGGCGTGAACACCGGGCCCGGCGCCACGCAGTTCATGCGCACGCCGTGTTCCAGAAACCATTTCTGCGACTGCGTGGCGCTCCAGACGATCAGCGCTTCCTTGAAGTACTGGTAGCAGGTCTCCTGCGGCACGGGGTGGTCGCGCAGCCAATGGGCGCCGGCCTCGAAGCCTTGCGCGGCGGCCAGGGCCTTGTGCGGCGCCAATCGCTGCGGCCATTCGGCGCCGAGGATGGAGGCCACGTTGACGATGGAGCCGCCGCGCGGGATGCGCGGCAGCGCCTGCTCCGTCAGGTGGCGCAGCCCCAGGTAGTTGACGTCGGCCACCAGCTTGACGGGTGCCGTGCCGGGCACGCCGGCGATGTTGCACAGCGCGTCGAAGCGCTCGGGCAACTGCGCCACGGCCGCATCGATGGCGGCGACGGAACTCAGGTCGGCCTTGACGAAGCCGTCGAGCGTGAGACTCGGGTCGTTGCGGTCCACGCCGATGACGCGGGCGCCGGCAAAGCGCGCGATGCGCACCACCTCGGCGCCGATGCCCGACGACACGCCGGTGACGACGATGGTTTTTCCTTGAAGCTGCATGAGATGTCTCCTCGTGGGTTCAGTAGCCAACTAACGCTCAGAACGGGTAGGCGTGCGGCGCCTGCTTGATGGTCAGCCACTGCCACTGGGTGTATTCCTCCCAGTCGGCGGGGCCGCCCACGCTGCTGCCGTTGCCGGCGATGCCGGGGCCGCCGAAGGGGTTGACGCACTCGTCGTTGACGGTCTGGTCGTTGATGTGGACCATGCCGGAGTTCAATTGCGCGGCCATTGCCATGGCCCGTCCGATCGAGGGCGAGATCACCGCCGACGCCAGGCTGCCCTGGTGGTTGTTGGCCAGGGCCACGGCCTCGTCGTCGGTGCTGAAGGTGATGATGTTGGCGACGGGACCGAACACTTCTTCGTCGTACACGCGCATGCCGGCCTTCACGTTGGCCAGCACCGTGGGTTTGTAGAAGAGGCCTTCGCTGGTGCCGCCGGCCAGCAGCTGCGCGCCGGCCGCAATGCTCTCCTGCACGATGGCGTGCACGCGGTCGCGCTGCTTCGCGTCGATCAGCGGCCCCAGGGCCACCTGGCCGCTGGCACCGTCGCCCACCGGCAGGTGCTGGGCCTTTGCGACCAGCCGTTGCGTGAAGGCGGCGGCGATGCTTTCGTGCACGATGATGCGGTTGGTCGCCATGCAGATCTGTCCCTGGTGCAGGTAGGCGCCCCAGGCGGCATTGCTGGCCGCGATGTCGAGGTCGGCGTCTTCCAGGACGATCAGCGAGTTGGCGCCGCCCAGCTCCAGCGTGACCTTCTTCAGATGTCGCCCCGCCAGCTCGCCGATGCGCCGGCCCACGGCGGGCGAGCCGGTGAAGGCGATCATCGGCACGTGCGCATCGGTCACCAGCGCTTCACCGGCGGCGGCGTCGCCGGGCAGCACCTGCAGCAGGCCGGCGGGCAGGCCCGCCACTTCGAACACGCGGGCGATCATGAAGCCGCCGCTCACCGGCGTGCGCGAGTCGGGCTTGACCACCACGCCGTTGCCCGCCGCGAGGGCCGGCGCCACGGTGCGAAGCGTGAGGATGAGCGGAAAGTTGAAGGGCGAGATCACGCCCACCACGCCACGCGGCACGCGCCGCGCCAGGCTGGTGGTGCCATGCGCACTCGGCAACACCTGGCCCTGCGATTGCAAGGGCATGGCCGCTGCCAGGTGGCACAGGGTGATGGCCTCGCGCACCTCGTGCTGTCCCTTGGGCAGGATCGCGCCCGTCTCCCGGGCCACGTACAGCGCCAGCTCGTCGAAGTGCTGCTCGAACAGCGCCGCGGCCCGCAGGAACACCGCGGCCTTCTCGCGCGGCCCCACCTGCGCCCAGCTCTTCTGCGCCTGCGCCGCGGCGGCTGTGGCCAGCGCCACGTCTTGCGCGTCGGCAATGCCGACGGCCGCCATCACCTGGCCCGTGGCCGGTTCGACGACGTTGCGCACACCGCCTGCGGACGCGACCCATGCGCCGTTGAACACCTTGCCGGCCCAGGCCGCCGGGTCCAGGAACGCCAGCTTCTGCGAAACACCCATGACTCACCCCTTGCGAAAAAAGTTGATCGGCTTGCCATGGTGGAAATGCCGCGGCACCGCCTTCTTTTCGCAACGGGCATACCAAGGGTGCGGTGGCGGGGTGGCCCGGGGCCGCTACGCGGGGCTGTTTTCATTCGGGGGTTAGGGGAATTCCCGGAGTTGTAATAGTTATTGCAGATAACTGGTTTACCCTGATCCGGGCTTTCACCAAATGCTCAAGAATCGGCCGCCCGTTTCACCAAACGATGAACTTGAAATTGACCAAAGCCATTGCCTCACCGGTCCCCGGGCGGATCTCCCTGGCCGAGGTGGCGCGCGCCACCGGCGCCGCGCTGGGCCGTTTCGACGGCGCCGACGTGGCGCGTGCGATGAGCCGCTTCGACGCCTCGCACGTGGGAAGCGAAGAGCACCCGACCATTGCCGACATCAGCGAATGCCTGTTCTTTTCGCCCGGCGACGGCCGCATCTGGCTGCAGGACCAGCGCATGGTGCTGCTGCATACCGAGGCGCTGGGGTCCCTCCGGCGCGAGCTGATCGACAGCCTGGGCCACGGGAAGGCCCGCGGCCTCTTCACGCGCGCGGGCTACGTCAGCGGCGCGCGCGACGCGCAGCTGGTGCGCAAGCATTGGCCCGAGGCCGAGCCGGCCGCGGCCGCCATGGCCGGCACCCGCCTGCATGCGCTGGAAGGGCTGGTGAAGGTCGAGCTGGTGCACGCGCGCTACGACCCCGAGACCTCGGACTACGAAGGCGAATTCATCTGGCACCACTCGGTCGAAGACGACGAGCACATCGCGGCCTACGGCATCGGCGGCTCGCCGGCCTGCTGGATGCAGGTGGGCTATGCCACCGGCTACGTCAGCACGCTGTTCGGGCGGCTGGTGGTGTTTCGCGAAGTTGCCTGCCGCTCGATGGGCGAGAGCCATTGCCGCGTGATCGGAAAATCCGCCGAGCGCTGGGACGACGTGGAAGAAGACATGCGCTACCTGCGCGCACGTGACTTCGTCGGCGTTTCCGTCGGCGTGTCTCCCTACGGTGGCGCGGCGCCGCGGGCCGCCGAGTTGCCCACGCCGCCGCGCAAGAGCGACGCGATGGTGGGTGCGTCATCGGCATTCAACGCGGCCTGCCACTTGCTGCATCGCGTGGCGCCAACCACGGCCACCGTGCTCTTTACCGGCGAGTCCGGCGTCGGCAAGGAAAAGTTCGCGAGCATGCTGCACAGCATCAGCCCGCGGCGCGACAAGCCCTTCGTCGCCGTGAACTGCGCGGCCATTCCGGAGACGTTGATCGAGTCGGAGCTGTTCGGCGTGGAGCGCGGCGCCTACACCGGTGCCGGTGCGGCGCGGCCGGGCCGCTTCGAGCGCGCCCACGGCGGCACGCTGTTCCTGGACGAGATCGGCACGCTGAGCTACGCGGCCCAGGGCAAGCTGCTGCGCACATTGCAGGAGGGCGAAGTCGAGCGCGTGGGCAGCACGCGCAGCGTTCAGGTCGACACGCGCGTCATCGCGGCCACCAACGTCGATCTGCGCCAGGCCGTGCGCGAGGGCAGGTTTCGCGACGACCTGTTCTTTCGGCTCAACGTCTTTCCCATTCACCTGCCGCCGCTGCGCGAGCGGCGCGACGACGTGCCGCTTTTGATGAGCCATTTCCTGCAGCACTACGGCCGCAAGCACGGCCGGCAGGTCGCCGGCTTCACGCAAGCCGCCGTCAAGGCGCTTCTGAACTACGACTACCCCGGCAACATCCGCGAACTGCAAAACCTCATCGAGCGCGCCGTGATCGTGGCGCCCGAAGGCAGCCTGCTCGAAGTGCATCACCTGTTCACGAGCGGCGAGACGCTGGACAAGAACGTGCTGTCGGTACGGCCGGATGGCCACCTGGCAGGCGCTGGGTCTGTCGGCGCCTTGCCCCCGCAGGCCGCGCCCGCAAGCCAAGCCGTGCCGGACAGCATCGGCCCCGGTTCCTTGGGGCAGGTCGAAGAGACGCTGATCCGCCGTGCGCTGGAGCAATGCGGCGGAAATCTTTCAGCGGCTGCGCGTGTGCTGGGCATCACGCGGCCCCAGCTGGCCTACCGGGTGCGCAAGCGAGGGCTCGTCGTGAAGTCAGGGCCGGGTTGAGGGACGAAACATGAACGGACGCCGGTAAACCAACCTCGCTGGATTGACTCTCAGGGTTTGCCCTAATCGCCGGTCCGGCGATTCGGACAGGCTCGTCGCTCCGCATCCGGATCGTCGGCAACGCGCTCGCTTCATCTCCGCCTCATCTTTCATGAAATCAACGACTTAGAGAGCGTTGCGCGCGTTGCGCCGCGTGGCACATCGATTGCTGTGTACCAAGGCCGGCCGCATCGCCCGATGCGGCTTTCGGCCACGACACAGGAGACAAACCGATGAGCACCATGGGTGACCTTGACCCCACGGAAACTGGCGAGTGGATCGATGCGCTCGGCGCGGTTCAACAACACCGCGGCAGCGAGCGTACGAACTTTCTGTTGAATCGCCTGGTCGATCAGGGCCGCCGCGATGGGGTGTACGTGCCCCGCTCGCTGAACACGGCGTACAAGAACACCATCCCGCCCGAGCAGGAAGAAAAATCCCCCGGCAACCGCGAGATCGAGCACCGCCTGCGCTCGATCATCCGCTGGAACGCGATGGCGATCATCCTGCGCGCCAACAAGGACTCGTCGGAACTCGGCGGCCACATCGCGAGCTTCCAGTCGGCGGCCACTCTCTACGACATCGGCTTTGGCCACTTCTGGCATGCGGCCACCGACACGCACGGCGGCGACCTGCTGTTCATCCAGGGCCACAGCTCGCCCGGCATCTATGCGCGCGCTTTTCTCGAAGGGCGCCTGAGCGAGCAGCAGTTGCTCAACTACCGCCAGGAGTCCGAGGGCGGCGGCATCCCGTCGTATCCGCACCCCTGGCTCATGCCCGACTTCTGGCAGTTCCCCACCGTGTCGATGGGGCTCGGCCCGCTGATGGCGATCTACCAGGCGCGCTTTCTCAAGTACCTGCATGGCCGGGGTCTGGCCGACACGGCGCCGCGCAAGGTCTGGGCCTTCATGGGCGATGGCGAGATGGACGAGCCCGAATCGCTCGGCGCCATCTCGCTCGCGGGCCGCGAGAGTCTGGACAACCTCGTGTTCGTCATCAACTGCAACCTGCAGCGCCTCGATGGCCCGGTGCGCGGCAACGGCAAGATCGTGCAGGAACTCGAGAGCGTGTTCCGTGGGGCAGGCTGGAACGTCATCAAGGTGCTCTGGGGCAGCGGCTGGGACGCGCTGCTCGCCAAGGACAAGAGCGGCAAGCTGCTGCAGCGCATGGAAGAGTGCGTGGACGGCGAGTACCAGGACTTCAAGAGCAAGAGCGGCGCCTACGTGCGCGAGCACTTCTTCGGCAAGTACGACGAGACGAAGGCGCTGGTCGCCGACATGAGCGACGACGAGATCTGGGGCCTCACGCGCGGCGGCCACGACCCCGAGAAGGTGTTTGCCGCGTATGCCGCGGCCGTCAAGCACAAGGGCCAGCCCACGCTGATCCTGCCCAAGACAGTGAAGGGCTACGGCATGGGCGAATCGGGCGAAGGCCAGATGATCGCGCACCAGGCCAAGAAGATGACGCAGGACGCGCTGCGCGGTTTCCGCGACCGCTTCCAGATTCCGGTGTCCGATGAAGAGCTGCCCAACGTGCCCTTCATCCAGCTGGCCGAAGACAGCCCCGAGATGAAGTACCTGCGCGAGCGCCGCGCCGCGCTCGGCGGCTACCTGCCGCAGCGCCGCCGCAAGTCGACCGCGCTCGAGATTCCGCCGCTGGCCACCTTCGAGCGCCTGCTCAAGGACACCGGCGAGCGCGAAATTTCCACCACCATGGCCTTCGTGCAGATGCTCGGCACGCTGGTGCGGGACAAGGCCATCGGCAAGCACGTGGTGCCTATCGTGCCCGACGAGTCGCGCACCTTCGGCATGGAAGGCATGTTCCGCCAACTGGGCATCTGGTCCTCGCTCGGCCAGCTCTACAAGCCGCAGGACGCCGACCAGCTCATGTACTACCGCGAGTCGAAGGACGGGCAGGTGCTGCAGGAAGGCATCAACGAGGGCGGCGCGATGTCCAGCTGGATCGTCGCGGCCACCTCGTACAGCACGAACAACGTGCCGATGATCCCGTTCTACATCTACTACTCAATGTTCGGCCTGCAGCGCGTGGGCGACCTGGCCTGGCTGGCCGGCGACATGCGTGCGCGCGGCTTCCTCTTGGGCGGCACCGCGGGGCGCACCACGCTCAACGGCGAAGGCCTGCAGCACGAGGACGGCCACAGCCACATCCTGGCCGGCACCATTCCGAACTGCGTCTCGTACGACCCGACCTTCGCCTACGAGGTGGTGACCATCGTGCGCGACGGCATGCGCCGCATGTATGCCGAGCAGGAGGACGTGTACTACTACATCACCCTCATGAACGAGAACTACACCCACCCCGGCATGCCCGAGGGCAGCGAAGCAGGGATTCTCAAGGGGCTCTATCAATTGAGCGACGGCGGCAAGACGCCCAAGAAGGGCCACCGCGTGCAGCTCATGGGCAGCGGCACCATCCTGCGCGAGGTGATGTTCGCGGCCGAGCTGCTGAAGAGCGACTTCGGCATTGCCGCCGACGTGTGGAGCGCCACCAGCTACAACGAGCTGCGCCGCGACGGCATGGCCGCCGAGCGCTGGAGCCGGCTGCACCCGACCGAGCCGGCGCGCAAGAGCCACGTCGAGCAATGCCTCGAAGGCCACGACGGCCCGGTCATCGCGGCCACCGACTACATGCGCAACTACGCCGACCAGGTGCGCGAGTACGTGCAGGCCGCGGGCCGGCGCTACACCGTGCTGGGCACCGACGGCTTCGGCCGCAGCGACTACCGCCGCAAGCTGCGCCGCTTCTTCGAGGTCGACCGCTGGCACGTGGCCGTGGCCGCGCTCAAGGCGCTGGCCGACGACGGCGTGATCAAGCACGCGGTGGTGGCCGAGGCCATCGCGAAGTACGGGCTCGATGCCGAGCGCGCCGCCCCCTGGACCGTCTGAGGCAAGGCAGCAAAACATGAGCAACGCAATCGACATCAAGGTTCCCGACATCGGCGACTTCAGCGACGTGCCGGTCATCGAAATCTTCGTGAAGCCCGGCGACACGGTGAAGGCCGAAGACCCGCTGGTCTCGCTCGAATCCGACAAGGCGACGATGGAGGTGCCCGCGCCGCGCGGCGGGGTGGTCGAGTCCATCTCGGTGAAGCTGGGCGACAAGGTCAGCGAAGGCAGCGTCATCATGACGTTCAAGGCCGAGGGCGGCGCTGCCGCTGCGCCCGCGCCCACCGAACCCGCCAAGCCCAGCGTGAGCGCCGCGCCTGCGGCCACCAGCGCGCCGGCCGGCATCGCCGAGGTGCGCGTGCCCGATATCGGCGACTTCAAGGACGTGCCGGTCATCGAGATCTTCGTGAAGGTCGGCGACACGGTGAAAGCCGAAGACCCGATCGTCTCGCTCGAATCCGACAAGGCGACGATGGACGTGCCGGCGCCGCTGTCGGGCGTGGTGACGGCCATCGGTATCAAGATCGGGGACAAGGTGAGCGAGGGGTCGGTGATTCTTTCGCTCGCTACGGGCGATGCGCCTGTGGTGGGGGGTGCGCCCTCACCCCAACCCTCTCCCGCGAGCGGGAGAGGGAGTGATGCAGCAGCGGCGGTGTCGCCTGCCGGCAATGCGGAGGTCGAAGCGGGCTTCGCACTCGCCTACGCTGGCCCTGCCGTGCGCAAACTCGCACGCGAACTCGCCGTGGACCTCGGCAAGGTCAAGGGCACCGGCGACCACGGCCGCATCGTGCGCACCGACGTCGAGGCCTTCGCGAAGGACGGTGGTGTATCTGCCGCTCCGGCCGCGTCCAAGGCTGCATCCGCTCCCGCGGGCGGTGGCGTTGGTGGCATCGACCTGTTGCCCTGGCCCAAGGTCGACTTCGCCAAGTTCGGCCCGACCGAGCGAAAAGAACTGTCACGCATCAAGAAGATCAGCGCCGCCAACCTGCACCGCAACTGGGTCGTCATTCCGCACGTGACGACGCACGACGAGGCCGACATCACCGACCTTGAGCCGTTCCGCGTGCAGATGAACAAGGAGCTGGAAAAGTCGGGCGTCAAGATCAGCATGCTGCCCTTCATGATGAAGGCGGCCGTCGCCGCGCTGAAGAAGTTCCCGGAGTTCAACGCCAGCCTCGACGGCGACGCCCTGGTGCTCAAGAACTACTGGCACATCGGCTTTGCGGCCGACACGCCCAACGGGCTCATGGTGCCGGTGATCCGCGACGTCGACAAGAAGACCGTGCCCGACATCGCCAAGGAGATGGGCGAGCTTGCCAAGCTCGCGCGCGACGGCAAGCTCAAGCCCGACCAGATGTCGGGCGGCACCTTCACCATCAGCTCGCTGGGCGGCATCGGCGGCATCTACTTCACGCCGATCATCAATGCGCCCGAGGTCGCCATCATGGGCGTGTGCAAGAGCTACTGGAAGCAGCACTCCAGCGACGGCAAGACCTACACCTCGCGCCTCACCCTGCCGCTGTCCCTCTCATGGGACCACCGCGTGATCGACGGCGCCGCCGCTGCGCGCTTCAACGTCTATTTCGCCAACGTGCTCGCCGACCTGCGGCGCGTGCTGTTCTGAAGGAAGCTCCCAATGGCACACATGGTGGAAGTCAAGGTCCCGGACATCGGCGAATTCAAGGATGTCGCGGTCATCGAACTGCTGGTCAAGCCCGGCGAGGTCATCGCGGTCGATACCGGGTTGATCATGGTGGAGTCCGACAAGGCCTCGATGGAGATTCCGTCGAGCCATGCGGGGACGGTGAAGGAACTGAAGATCGGGCTCGGCGACAAGGTCAGCGAAGGCTCGGTGATCCTCGTCATCGAAACGGCTGCTGCTGCTGCCTCCCCTCTCCCGCTTGCGGGAGAGGGGCCGGGGGTGAGGGCGGCGGCCGCACCCTCACCCCAACCCTCTCCCGCAAGCGGGAGAGGGAGCGAGGCAGCGCCTGCGCCCGTGGCCGGCAGCTACACCGGCAAGGCCGACATCGAATGCGAAGTGCTCGTGCTCGGCGCCGGCCCCGGCGGCTACTCGGCCGCCTTCCGCAGCGCGGACCTCGGCATGAAGACCGTGCTGGTCGAACGCTACGCCACGCTCGGTGGCGTGTGCCTCAACGTGGGCTGCATCCCCTCGAAGGCGCTGCTGCACACGGCCGGCGTGATGGACGAGGTGAAGCTGCTCGCCAAGCACGGCATCAAGTACACCGCGCCTGAAGTCGACATCGACGCGCTGCGCGGCTTCAAGGACGGCGTCATCAAGAAGCTCACCGGTGGCCTGGCCGGCATGGCGAAGGCGCGCAAGGTCGAGGTGGTCACCGGTGTCGGCAGCTTCCTCGATGCCTATCACCTCGAAGTGGTGGGCGAGGGCGGCGCGAAGAAGGTGGTGAAGTTCGCCAAGGCCATCATCGCCGCTGGCTCCCAGGCCGTGAAGCTGCCCTTCATGCCGGAGGACGAACGCGTCGTCGACTCCACCGGTGCGCTGCTGCTCAAGGGAATTCCCAAGCGCATGCTGGTGATCGGCGGCGGCATCATCGGCCTGGAAATGGCCACGGTGTATTCGACGCTGGGCACGCGCATCGACGTGGTCGAAATGCTCGACGGCCTGATGCAGGGCGCCGACCGCGACCTCGTCAAGGTGTGGGAGAAGTTCAACGCGCCGCGCTTCGACAACGTGATGCTCAAGACGAAGACCGTCGGTGCCAAAGCCACCAAGGCCGGCATCGAGGTCAGCTTCGAAGGCGAGAAGGCGCCTTCGGCCCCGCAGGTCTATGACCTGGTGCTGGTGGCCGTGGGCCGCAGCCCCAACGGCAAGAAGATCGCGGCCGACAAGGCCGGCGTGGCCGTCACCGACCGCGGCTTCATCGACGTCGACAAGCAGATGCGCACCAACGTGCCCCACATCTTCGCCATCGGCGACATCGTGGGCCAGCCCATGCTCGCCCACAAGGCGGTGCACGAGGCGCACGTGGCGGCCGAGGCGGCGCACGGCGAGGCGTCGTTCTTCGATGCGCGGCAGATTCCCTCGGTGGCCTACACCGACCCCGAGGTGGCCTGGGCCGGCAAGACGGAAGAGCAGTGCAAAGCCGAGGGCCTGAAGATCGGCAAGGCCGTGTTCCCCTGGGCCGCATCAGGCCGCGCCATCGCCAACGGGCGCGACGAGGGCTTCACCAAGCTGCTGTTCGACGAGGCCACGCACCGCATCGTCGGCGGCGGCATCGTCGGCACGCATGCGGGCGACCTGATCAGCGAAGTGTGCCTGGCCATCGAGATGGGCTGCGAGCCCTCCGACATCGGCAAGACCATCCATCCGCATCCGACGCTCGGCGAATCGATCGGCATGGCGGCCGAGGTCTTCGAAGGGCATTGCACCGACCTGCCCCCGGTGAAGAAGAAGTAGGCCCCGCCATGCCGCTCGCACTGTCTTTCGAGGCCCTGGGATCGGGACCCGCGGTGGTGATCCTGCACGGCCTGTTCGGCGCGGGGCGCAACTGGAAGCAGGTTGCCGAGGCGCTGGCCGCGGACCACCGCGTCTACCTGCCCGACGCCCGCAACCATGGCGCCTCGCCGTGGGCCGAATCGATGTCGTATGTGGAGATGGCGGGCGACGTGCTGGCGCTGATCGAGCGCGAGCAATTGCAGCGGCCCTTCGTGATCGGCCACAGCATGGGCGGCAAGACCGCGATGGCGCTGGCGCTCTCGCACCCCGAAGCCATCGGCGGCATCGCCGTGATCGACATCGCCCCCGAGAGCTACGCCGACCAGTTCTCGTCGTACGTGTCGGCCATGCGCAGTCTCGAGGTGGCGAGTGCCACCAGCCGCCGCGAAATCCAGCAGGCGCTGGCCGACAGCCTCGGCGCCGACGCGCCGGTCGACTTCTTGATGCAGAACCTGCGCCGGCAGAACGACCGCTTCGACTGGCGGCTCAACCTGCTCGCCACGGGCCTGTGCATGCGTGAGCTTTGCAGCTTTCCCGACGCGCTGCGCGAAGCGCGCTACGACGGCCCCGCGCTCTTCGTCCACGGCGCGGAGTCCGGCTACGTGCGGCCTTCGTCGCTCGCCGGCATCCGTGCGCTGTTCCCGCACGCGGGGACCGAACGCATCGCCGACGCCGGGCACTGGGTCCACGCCGACCAGCCCGCGGCGCTGCTGTGCGGTCTGCGCGACTGGCTGGCCGATGCCGGCGCGGCCACCCCTTACTGACTTTCCCACGGAGACACCATGTCCGACGAAAAACTGCGCGAAGCCGCCCTCGACTACCACCGCTTTCCCACGCCGGGCAAGATCTCGGTGAACCCGACCAAGCCGATGGCCACGCAGCGCGACCTCGCGCTCGCGTACTCGCCCGGCGTGGCCGAGGCCTGCATGGAGATCGTGCGCGACCCGGCCGAGGCGATGAACCTCACCTCGCGCGCCAACCTCGTGGCCGTCATCACCAATGGCACCGCCGTGCTGGGCCTGGGCAACATCGGCGCGCTGGCCGGCAAGCCGGTGATGGAAGGCAAGGCCTGCCTGTTCAAGAAGTTCGCCGGCATCGACGTGTTCGACATCGAGCTCGACGAGAGCGACCCCGACGCGCTGATCGACACCATCGCGCGCATGGAGCCCACCTTCGGCGGCATCAACCTGGAAGACATCAAGGCGCCCGAGTGCTTCTACATCGAGAAGAAGCTGCGCGAGCGCATGAAGATCCCGGTCTTTCATGACGACCAGCACGGCACCGCCATCGTCGCGGCTGCAGCCATCCTCAATGCGCTGCGGCATGTGAAGAAGGACATCCGCGAAGTGAAGCTGGTGGCCTCGGGCGCCGGTGCGGCGGCGCTGGCCTGCCTCGACCTGATCGTGAGCCTGGGCCTGCCGATGCATAGCATCTTCGTGTCCGACAGCGCGGGCGTGGTCTACACCGGCCGCAAGGAGCAGATGGACCCGAACAAGGCCCGCTACGCGCAGGACACCTCGGCGCGCAAGCTGGCCGACGTGATCGCCGGCGCCGACATCTTCCTCGGCCTCTCGGCCGGCGGTGTGCTCAAGCCCGAGATGGTGAAGGAGATGGCGCGCGATCCGATCATCCTCGCCATGGCCAACCCGACACCGGAAATCCTGCCGGAAGACGCGCTGGCCGTGCGGCCCGACGCCATCCTCGGTACCGGCCGGTCGGACTATCCGAACCAGGTCAACAACGTCCTGTGCTTCCCGTTCATCTTCCGCGGTGCGCTCGACGTGGGCGCGACCACCATCAACGAAGAGATGAAGCTCGCCGCGGTGCGCGCGATCGCCGAGCTCGCGCATGCCGAGATCCCCGAGGTGGTGGCGCAGGCCTACGGCGCGGTCGGTCTGCGCTTCGGCCGCGACTACCTGATTCCCAAGCCCTTCGACCCGCGCCTGATCGAGTTCGTCGCACCCGCGGTGGCGCAGGCCGCGGCGGACAGCGGCGTGGCGACGCGGCCCATCGCCGACATGAAGGCCTACCGCCAGCGCCTGTCGCAGTTCGTCTACCAGTCGGGCAGCAGCATGCAGCCGCTGTTCGCCGCGGCCAAGCAGGCGCCCAAGCGCGTGGTCTACGCCGAGGGCGAGGACGAGCGCGTGCTGCGCGCCGCGCAGGTGGTGGTCGACGAAGGCCTGGCGCGCCCGCTGCTGCTGGGCCGCCCCGAGGTGATTGCCGAGCGCATCGCGCAGTACGGCCTGCGCCTCACGCTCGGCACCGACTGCGAGGCCGTCGACCTGCTCGACCCCGCCGTGTACGGCGATGCGGCCGAGGCCTACTACCAGCTCAAGCGCCGCGACGGCGTCTCGCGCCTGGTGGCGCAGACCGAGATGCGCAGCCGCGGCACGCTGCTTGCGGCGATGCTGGTGCGCCAGGGCCGCGCCGACGCCATGCTGTGCGGCACGCTCGGTAGCTACGGCGACCACCTGCGCCATGTGCGCGACGTGATCGGCCTGCGCCCCGGCACCAAGACCATGGCCGCCATGCAGATGCTGATGCTGCCCGGGCGCCAGCTCTTCATCTGCGACACGCACGTCAACCGCGACCCCGATGCCGCGCAGATCGCCGAGATCGCGCTGCTCGCGGCCGAAGAGGTGCGCCGCTTCGGCGTGACGCCGAGCGTCGCACTGCTGTCGCACTCGAACTTCGGCGGCTCGGACGCGGCCTCGGCCGTGAAGATGCGCGAGGCACTCGCGCTCATCAAGGCGAGCGACCCGCAGCTTGCGGTGGAAGGCGAGATGCGCGGCGACGCGGCTCTGTCGAAGACCATCCTCGACCACGAGTTTCCGGACTCGGCGCTGGAGACCGAGGCCAACGTGCTCATCATGCCCAACGTCGATGCGGCCAACATCTCATACAACCTGCTGCGCGTGGCGGCCGGCAGCGGCATCACGGTGGGCGGCATCCTGCTGGGCGCGGCGCGCTCGGTGCACATCCTCACGCCGTCGTCCACGGTGCGCCGCATCGTCAACATGACGGCGCTGGCGGTGGTCGATGCCAACTCGCACCGCAACGCGGCCTGACGGCGGCACGGCCATGAGCCGGCCCAAGCCCGGCAGGTGCATGCCGCCGGCGTCTGAAATTTTCTAGGAGATATCGTGGACCACCAAGTCGTACCCAAGCCCTTTTACAAGTCCCTGTACTTCCAGGTCATCACGGCCATCGTGCTCGGGGTGCTGCTGGGGCATTTCTATCCCGACACCGGCGCATCGATGAAGCCGCTCGGCGACGGTTTCATCAAGCTCATCAAGATGATCATCGCGCCGATCATCTTCTGCACCGTGGTGGTCGGCATCGCGGGCATGGAAGACATGAAGAAGGTCGGCAAGACCGGCGGCCTCGCGCTCCTGTACTTCGAGATCGTGAGCAGCGTTGCGCTGGTGGTGGGCCTCGTGATCATCAACATCGTGCGGCCCGGCGCCGGCATGAACGTCGACGTGAGCCAGCTCGACGCCAAGAGCGTCGCGGCCTACACCGGCCCGGGCAAGATGCAGAGCACCACCGACTTCCTGCTCAACGTGATCCCGAACACGGTGGTCGACGCCTTCGCCAAGGGCGAGATCCTGCAGGTGCTGCTGATCGCCGTGATGTTCGGCTTTGCGCTGCACAAGTTCGGCGGCCGCGGCACGCTGGTGTTCGACGTGATCGAGAAGGGCTCGCACGTGCTCTTCGTGATCGTGGGCTACATCATGAAGGTCGCGCCCATCGGCGCCTTCGGTGCCATGGCCTTCACCATCGGCAAATACGGCGTGAGTTCGCTGCTGCAGCTTGGCCAGCTGATGGCCACCTTCTACGCCACCTGCCTGTTCTTCATCTTCGTGGTGCTGGGGCTGATTGCGCGCGCGCACGGATTCAGCATCTGGAAGTTCATCAAGTACATCAAGGAAGAGCTGCTGATCGTGCTGGGCACCTCGTCGAGCGAATCGGTGCTGCCGCGCATGATGGCCAAGCTGGAGAACCTGGGCGCGAAGAAGTCGGTGGTCGGCCTGGTGGTGCCCACGGGCTACTCGTTCAACCTCGACGGCACTTCCATCTACCTGACCATGGCGGCCGTGTTCATCGCGCAGGCGACCAACACCGAAATGTCCCTCACCCAGCAGCTCACGCTGTTGGCGGTGCTGCTGCTCACCTCGAAGGGGGCAGCGGGCGTCACGGGCAGCGGCTTCATCGTGCTGGCGGCCACCCTCTCGGCCGTGGGGCACGTGCCGGTGGCCGGCCTCGCGCTCATCCTCGGCATCGACCGCTTCATGTCGGAAGCCCGCGCGCTCACCAACCTGATCGGCAACGGCGTGGCCACGGTCGTGGTCGCCAAGTGGACCAATGACCTGGACACCGTGCGCATGAGGCGCATCCTGGACAACGAGACGGAGGCCGAGGCCGACTCGCCCGAGGCGGTGCTGGACAAGGTCGAGACCCACATGCCTGTGGCCCAGCCCCGCTGAAGCATCTCATGCCTGTACGGAGCAGCCAACCATGAACAGCCCCGTGCAGAAGCACCGAGTCGTCATCGTGGGTGGCGGAGCCGGCGGCCTGGAGCTGGCGACGCGCCTCGGCGACACGCTGGGCAAGCGCGGCCGTGCGGACATCACGCTGATCGACAAGAACCGCACGCACGTCTGGAAGCCCAAGCTGCACGAGATCGCCGCGGGCAGCATGGACCTGAGCGCGCACGAAGTGGACTACCTCGCGCAGGCGCACTGGCATGGCTTCCGCTTCCGGCTCGGCGAGCTCACCGGCATCGACCGCGAGCGGCGCGAGGTGCAGGTGGCGCCCTACATGGACGACGAGGGCCGGCTGGTCACGCCGGCGCGTGCCTTCGGCTACGACACGCTGGTGATTTCCATCGGCAGCCTCAGCAACGACTTCGGCACGCCCGGCGTGCGCGAGCATGCGCTGCGGCTCGAATCGAAGGCGGACGCCCAGCGCTTTCACCAGCGCATGGTCAATGCCTGCATCCGCGCGCACGCGCAGACCGCGCCGCTGCGGCCGGAGCAGCTGCACGTGGCCATCATCGGCGCGGGCGCCACCGGCGTGGAGCTGGCGGCGGAGCTGCACCGCACCACGCGCGAAGTGGTCGCCTACGGGCTGGATCGCGTGGACGCCGAGAAGGACATCCAGGTCAGCGTGATCGAGGCCGCCGACCGCGTGCTGCCCGCGCTGCCCGCGCGCATGTCGGCCGCCACCGAGGCGCTGCTGCGCAAGCTGGGCGTGGACGTGCACACCTCTGCCAAGGTGGCCGAGGTGCTGCCCGAGGGCGTTCGCCTGGCCGATGGCCGCGTGCTGCCGGCCGAGCTGGTGGTGTGGGCCGCGGGTGTGAAGGCGGCCGATTTCATGAAGGACATCGCGGGGCTGGAAACCAACCGCAGCAACCAGCTCGCGGTGCTGCCGACCTTGCAGACCACGCGCGATGCCGACGTCTTCGCGATCGGCGACTGCGCCGCCTGCGACTGGCCCGAGGCCAACGGCGGCAAGGGCGGCCTGGTGCCGCCGCGCGCGCAGGCGGCGCACCAGCAGGCCTCGCATGTTGCGGCGCAGATCCGCCGGCGCATGGCGGGCAAGGCGCTCAAGCCCTATCGCTACCGCGACTTCGGCTCGCTGGTGTCACTCGGCGAGTACAGCACCGTCGGCAACATGATGGGCGGCCTGATCGGCGGGAACCTGATGATCGAAGGGCTGTTCGCGCGCCTCATGTACGTGTCGCTCTACAAGATGCACGAGCTGGCGCTGCACGGCATCGTCAAGGTTTCGCTCGACACGCTCGCACGCCTCATCACGCGGCGCACCGAACCTCACGTCAAGCTGCATTGAGCAGTCACGGCCATGACCCAACCTTCTTACGGATTCGACGCGGCCTCGTGGTTGCAAGCCTGGCAGCAGGGGCTGTCGCAGGGCCACCAGCAGTTTGGTGCGCTGATGCGCAGCGCGCTGGAGGTCGCACCGCTGGACGCGCGCGGCAAGGCGCAGATGGATTTCGCGCTGCGCCAGGTGATCGACGCCATCAACCCGGCCAACGGCCTGGCGACCAACCCCGAGGCGATGCAGGCCGCGCTCGACTCGGGCGGTGCAAGCCTGTTCGAAGGCGTGCGTCTCTTTTTCGCGGACGTGGCGAAAGGCCGCATCTCGATGTCGGACGACGAAGCCTTCGAGGTCGGCCGCAATGTCGCGACCAGCCTGGGCGGCGTGGTGTTCGAGAACGAGCTGATGCAGCTCGTGCAGTACACGCCGTCCACGGCCAAGGTGCACAGGCGGCCGCTGGTGATCGTGCCGCCCTGCATCAACAAGTTCTACATCCTCGACCTGCAGCCTGCGAATTCGCTGGTCGCGTATGCCGTTGAACAGGGCCACACGGTGTTCCTGGTGTCGTGGCGCAACGTGTCCGCCGAGCAGGGCCACCTGGGCTGGGACGACTATGTCCAGCAAGGCGTGCTCCAGGCACTCGACGTTGCGCGCGGCATCGCCCGCTCCGACAAGGTCAACACGCTGGGTTTTTGCATCGGCGGCACGCTGCTGGGCAGCGCGCTCGCAGTGGCCGCTGCACGCGGCGAGAAGCCGGCCGCCAGCGTCACGCTCCTGACCGCGATGCTCGACTTCTCGGACACCGGCGAGCTGGGCCTGATGGTGGACGAGGCCATGGTCGCGACCCGCGAGGCCACCATCGGCCGCGGCGGCCTCATGAAGGGCCGCGAGCTCGCGACCGTGTTTGCCGCGCTGCGCGCCAACGACCTGATCTGGCCCTACGTGGTCAACGGCTACCTCAAGGGCAAGGCGCCGCCGGCCTTCGACCTGCTGTTCTGGAACGGCGACGACACCAATCTGCCGGGGCCGATGTACTGCTGGTACCTGCGCAACACCTACCTGGAAAACAAGCTGCGCGAGCCTGGCGGCACGGTGCAGTGCGGCGTGCCGGTGGACCTGTCGCGCATCGACGCACCGGCCTTCGTGTATGCCTCGCGCGACGACCACATCGTGCCGTGGAAGACCGCCTATGCCGGCACGGCGCTGCTCGGCGGCAAGACGCGCTTCGTGCTCGGCGCGAGCGGCCACATCGCGGGCGTGATCAACCCGCCCGCGAAGAAGAAGCGCAACCACTGGGTCGGCGATCTTGCCTCGGACGCGAGTGCCTGGCTCGAGGGCGCACAAAGCATCGACGGCAGCTGGTGGCCCGCGTGGAGCGACTGGCTCGGCACGCACGGCGGCGCGAAGGTCGCTACGCGCCGCGAGCTGGGCAGCGCGGATTTCCCCGTCATCGAGCCCGCGCCCGGGCGCTATGTCAAAGCCAAGGCGGCCTGAATCCGGCTGCCCTCATTCCCTTCACATCAACCCCCAAAGGAGACTCTCATGTCAGACGATATCGTGATCGTGGCCGCGCAACGCACGGCGGTCGGCAAGTTCGGCGGCGCACTCGCCGGCACGGCCGCGCCCGAGCTGGGCGCGCATGTGGTGAAGGGCCTGCTCGAGAAGGCCGGGGTGCCGGGCGATGCGGTGTCCGAGGTGATCATGGGCCAGGTGCTCGCGGCCGGTGCGGGGCAGAATCCGGCGCGCCAGACGGTCATCAAGGCGGGGCTGCCGATTGGCGTGCCGGGCCTCACCATCAACAAGGTCTGCGGCTCCGGCCTCAAGGCCGTGATGCTGGCGGCGCAGGCCGTGAAGTGCGGCGACGCCGAGATCGTGGTGGCCGGCGGCCAGGAGAACATGAGCGCCGCGCCGCACGTGCTGCCCAACTCGCGCAACGGCCAGCGCATGGGCGACTGGAAGCTGGTCGACACCATGATCGTGGATGGCCTGTGGGACGTCTACAACCAGTACCACATGGGCACCACGGCCGAGAACGTGGCGAAGAAGTACGGCATCACGCGCGAGATGCAGGACGCGCTTGCGCTGGCCTCGCAGCAGAAGGCCGCGGCCGCGCAGGACGCCGGTCGCTTCGACGACGAAATTCTTCCGTTCAGCATCGCGCAGAAGAAGGGCGATCCGATCGTCTTCTCGGCCGACGAGTTCGTGAACCGCAAGACCAATGCCGACGCGCTCGCAGGATTGCGCCCGGCCTTCGACAAGACCGGCTCGGTGACGGCCGGCAATGCCTCGGGCCTGAACGACGGCGCGGCCGCGGTGCTGGTGATGTCGGCCTCGCGCGCCGCCGCGCTCGGCCTGCAGCCGCTGGCGGTGATCCGCGCCTATGCGAGCGCCGGCCTGGATCCGTCGCTCATGGGCATGGGCCCGGTACCCGCCTCGCAGCTGGCGCTCAAGAAAGCCGGCTGGAAGGCGCAGGACCTCGACCTGATGGAGATCAACGAAGCCTTCGCGGCACAAGCCTGCGCCGTGAACCGCGAGATGGAATGGGACACGAGCCGTATCAACGTGAACGGCGGCGCCATTGCCATCGGCCATCCCATCGGCGCCTCGGGCTGCCGCGTGCTGGTGACGCTGCTGCACGAGATGCGCCGCCGCGGCGCCAACAAGGGCCTTGCGTCGCTATGCATCGGCGGCGGCATGGGCGTGGCGCTGGCTGTTGAACGCGCTTGAACGCGCCTGAACGAATTTCTTTCCTGTCACACACAACGCACCTAGGAGCAATCAAATGAGCGAGAAGAAGCAACAAGTGGTCCTCGTCACCGGCGGCATGGGCGGCCTGGGCGAGACGATCTCCACCAAGATGGTCGATGCGGGCTACAAGCTCGCGGTGACCTATTCGCCGGGCAACAAGTCGCATGCCGAGTGGGTGGCGCAGATGGCCGAGCGCGGCTACCAGATCCTGGCCGTGCCCTGCGACGTGGCCGACTACGACTCCTGCGCACGGGCCGTGGGCCAGGTGCAGGAAGCCCTCGGCCCGGTCGACGTGCTGGTCAACAACGCCGGCATCACGCGCGACATGACCTTCAAGAAGATGGACCAGATCAACTGGAACGCCGTGCTGCGCACCAACCTCGACAGCCTGTTCAACATGAGCAAGCAGGTGGCCGACGGGATGGTGGACCGGGGCTGGGGCCGCATCATCAACGTGTCGTCGGTGAACGGCTCGAAGGGCGCGTTCGGCCAGACCAACTATTCGGCCGCCAAGGCCGGCGTGCACGGCTTCACCAAGGCGCTGGCGCTCGAGGTGGCGAAGAAGGGCGTGACGGTCAACACCATCTCGCCCGGCTACATCGGCACGAAGATGGTCACGGCCATTCCGAAGGAAGTGCTCGACAGCAAGATCCTGCCGCACATCCCCGTGGGTCGCCTGGGCAAGCCCGAGGAAGTGGCGGGCCTGATCATCTACCTGGCCTCGGAAGAGGCGGCGTTCGTGACTGGCGCCAACATCGCCATCAACGGCGGCCAGCACATGCAATGAACGGACGGCCATGATCCTCAAAAACGGCATCGATCAGGTCGCACTGATCAACAAGTTCACCGACGCCTCGGCCAAGCAGGGCGAAGCCATCCGCAAGGCCGTGCACGAGGCCACGCTCAAGGCGCTGCAGGGCCGCGAGCTCACGCTCGCAAACATCCGGCAGGTGCTGGGCACGGTCACCAAGGCGGCTTCGGCCGGCGCCGAGGGGAGCAAGCTGCCCGCGCCCGACGTCCAGGCGCTGCTGGCCAAGGCCTTCGCCGGCATGGACGGCGCGCTGGAGCAAGCGGTGCTGGCCAACCAGCGTGCGCTGCAGCAGCTGGTCGACCAGGGCGTGAGCCTGCGCGAGACGCAGCTCAAGAAGGCACTGGCCGACATCGAGAAGATGGAAGACACGCTGTTTGCCAGCGTGCGCAAGGCGGCGCCGGCCGACGGCCCCTGGAGCGCCGTGTTCCAGGCGGCGCAGGGCAAGGGCACGGGCACCGGCGCACGCGCCACCGCGGCGCTCGAACTTCTCATGGAAGACACGCACAAGAACCTGCGCGACGGCCGTGCGCTGAGCCTGCGCGCCTCGCAGGCGATGCTCGACAGCTACGCAACGCTGGTGAGCGGCGTGCTGATCGGCATGTCCGAAGCCCTGAAGCAGGGCGGGGCGGCGAAGCGATGACCCGGGCCGGCGGCGGCCGCGCTGCCGCCGGCCTGAAAGGAACCCGATGGACGCGCTGATCCTCGCCCGCATGCAGTTCGCGGCCAACATCACCTTTCACATCCTGTTTCCCACGATCAGCATCGCGCTGGGCTGGCTGCTGCTGTTCTTCCGCTGGCGGTGGCTCCGCACGCGCGGTGGCACCGATGCCGTGTTGGCGCAGGGCTGGCTCGATGCCTACCGCTTCTGGACCAAGGTGTTTGCGCTGACCTTCGCGCTGGGCGTGGTGAGCGGCATCACCATGAGCTTCCAGTTCGGCACCAACTGGCCGGGCTTCATGGAGCGCGTCGGCAACGTGGCGGGGCCACTGCTGGGCTACGAGGTGCTGACCGCGTTCTTCCTGGAGGCGGGCTTTCTGGGCGTGATGCTGTTCGGCCATGGCAAGGTCAGCGAGCGCGTGCATCTCATGTCGACCTTCATGGTGGCCTTCGGCACCACGCTGTCGGCCTTCTGGATCCTGGCGCTCAACTCGTGGATGCAGACGCCCGCGGGCCATGAGATCGTGGACGGCGAGTTCCACGTGGCGAGCTGGTTGGCGGTGATCTTCAATCCCTCGTTCCCGTACCGCTTCGCGCACATGCTGCTGGCATCGGCGCTGACCTGCGCGTTCCTTCTGACCGGCCTGTCGGCCTGGCAGGTGCTGCGCGGCGCGGGGCAGCGCAGCGCGGCCCGCGTGATGCGCGTGGGGCTCACGCTGGCGGCGGTTCTGATTCCGGTGCAGATCGTGGTGGGCGACATGCACGGCCTCAACACGCTCAAGCACCAACCGGCCAAGATCGCGGCGATGGAAGGCGTGTGGGAGACCGAGCGCGGAGCGCCCCTCTTGCTGTTCGCCATTCCCGATGACCGGACGCGCAGCAACCGCTTCGAGATCGCGGTGCCGAACGGCGCGAGCTTGATCCTCACGCACAAGGCCGACGGCGAGATCCGTGGGCTCAACGACTTTCCCGATGCGCACCCGCCGCCGCTGCCGATGTTCTTTGCGTTCCGAATCATGGTCGGCATGGGCATGCTGATGCTCGCGACCAGCTGGCTCGGCTGGTGGCTGTATCGCCGCACACGCTGGCAGCCGGCGAAGCTGCCGCGCGCGCTGCTGCGGCTCTTCGCGGGCATGACCTTCTCGGGCTGGGTGGCCACCGTGGCGGGCTGGTACGTCACCGAGATTGGCCGGCAGCCCTACATTGTCTACGGCCTGGTGCGCACGGCCGACGTGGTGTCGAAGGTGCCGGCCGCGATGATCGGGCTCACGCTGGCGCTCTACGTGGCGCTGTATCTCGCGCTCATCGTGGCGTACGTGGCGGTGCTCAAGTACATGGCCGAAAAGCCCGACGAGGTGCTGGCGACGGAGGCGGCCGAACAGGCCCTGACACCGGCGGGCGCGATCACCTCGCCGATTCTCGATGGAGGCCGCGCATGAGACGCCGGGCCGCTCCCAAGTCGAATGGCACCGCAGCGCGCAGCGCGGAGGTTAGCCAATGAACGCGATGATGAGTTTCGACGCCGCATTGCCGGTGATCTTCATGGCGCTGATGGGCGTGTCGATGCTGGTCTACGTGATCAGCGACGGCTACGACCTTGGCGTGGGCATGCTCATGCACCGCGCCACCGACGCCGAGAAGGACGTGATGGTCGCCTCCATCGGCCCGTTCTGGGATGCCAACGAAACCTGGCTGGTACTGGGCGTGGGCATCCTGCTGGTGGCCTTCCCCAAGGCGCACGGCCTGGTGCTGGGCGAGCTCTACCTGCCGGTGGCGCTGATGCTGATCGGCCTCACGTTGCGCGGCGTGGCCTTCGATTTTCGCGTGAAGGCGCGCGACAGCCACAAGCGCACCTGGGACCGGCTCTTCTTCGCGGGCTCCACGCTGGCCTCGGTGGCGCAGGGGTGGATGCTGGGGCGCTACATCAGCGGCTTCGGCACCGGCTGGAACTACCCGGTGTTCGCTGCCGCCATCGCCGTGGCGCTGCCGATGGCCTACGTGCTGATGGGTGCGGCCTGGCTCATCATGAAGACCGAAGGCGCGCTGCAGGAGCGCGCCGTGCAGTGGGCGCGTACCGCCTGGGCGCCCATGGTCGGCGGCATGCTGCTGATCTCGATGGCCACGCCCTGGATCAGTCCCGAGGTGCGCGGACGCTGGTTCGCACTGCCCGAAATCCTGGCGCTGGCCGCCATTCCACTCATGACCGGCGCGGCGCTGCTTGCCGTGCGCGCCCTGCTGAATACGCGCATGGTGCGCGGGCCGGTGTGCTGGCTGCCCTTTGTGCTGCTGGTCATGGTGTTCGTGCTCGGCTTCCTGGGGTTGGCCTACAGCATCTATCCCTATGTGGTGATCGGCCAGCTCACGATCTGGCAGGCGGCCAGCAGCGCACCGGCGCTCAAGGTGATCCTGGTCGGCGTGTGCATCTCGGTGCCGGCCATCGTGGGCTACACCGTGTTCTCCTATCGGGTCTTCCGCGGCAAGACCGGCGAACTGCGCTATGCCTGAGCAGACACTGGGCCTGGCCGAAACCGCGCGTGACACCCGGCACCGGGCAGCCACTGATGCGGCCTTCGCGGCCTTGTGCAATAACGGGCTCATGATTTCACGGGAGCCGACGCGGCACTTCGACTTGCCTTCTCATACCCGCAGACGGTGGCGCAGCCTGCCGCGCTGGATCGGCGCGCTGGCGCTGGTGGCACTGGCCGCCTTCGCCGGCCATCACTTCGCCTTGCAAAACGGCCTGGCGCGGCTACGCGAAGCGGCCGACCACCGGCTCGACATGCTGGCGACCGGGCTCGATGCCGACCTGGCCCGCTTTGAGTATTTGCCGGCGCTGCTGGAGATGACCCCCATCGTCCCGGCGCTGCTGCGCGCGCCGTCGGACGGGGCGCTGCGTGACGCGGTCAACCGCTATCTCGATGGCGTCAACGCCGCCGCAGGCGCGGAAATGCTCTACGTGCTCGACGCCGCAGGCACTTCGCTGGCAGCTTCCGATTGGGACCGGGCCGGCACCACCGTCGGCCAGGACCTGTCGTTCCGGCCCTATGTGATCGATGCGCTGGGCCAGGGCAAGGGCCGCTTCTACGGCGTCGGCATCACCAGCCGCAAGCCCGGCTACTACCTCTCGTACGCCCTGCGCCGCGACCAGCCCGTGCGCGGCGTGGTGGCCGTCAAGGTCAATCTCGAGGAGTCCGAGCGCGCCTGGCGCATGCTGCCGGGCAACGTGGCGCTGATCGACCAGCGCGGTGTGGTGATCCTTGCCACCCGCGAAGACTTGAAGTTCCGGCCGATGCTGCCGCTGGACCCCTCGCAGCGGGCCGAGGTGCTGCGCTCGCGCCCCTATGGCGAGGCCGGCCTGCAGCCGCTGCAATGGACACTGAAGGAGGCACTGGCGCGCGACGTGCAGGTCATTTCGCTCGACGGCGTGGACCAGCTTGCCTCGAAGCGCTCGCTGCGCGGTGCGCCGTGGCAGCTGATGGCGCTCGACGACCTGGCGCCGGTGCGCGTGGGCGCGCGCAACGCGGCCATCACCGCGAGCCTGGCGATGGCGGTGCTGCTGCTGCTTGCCGTCACGCTGTGGCAGCGCCGCCGGGCCGTGCGGCAGAAGCTGGCCAATCAGGCGGCGCTGCAGGCGGCGCACGACTCCCTCGAATCGACCGTGGCCGCGCGCACCGCGCAGCTGCGCGCCGCGCAGGGGGAACTGGTGCATGCCGGCAAGATGGCGGCGCTGGGCCAGATGTCGGCCGGCGTGGTGCACGAGCTGAACCAGCCGCTCACGGCGATGCGCACCCTCTCCGAAAGCGCCGCCATCCTGCTCGACAAGAGCCGCTTCGACGACGTGCGCGGCAACCTGCAGCGCATTCGCGGCATGGTCGACCGCCTGGCGCGCCTGACCTCGCAGCTCAAGACCTTCGCGCACAAGAGCGAACTGCCGCTCGCGCCCGTGCCGATGGCGCAGGCCGTGGCCGACGCGCAGGCCATCGTCGCCGAATCCTCGAAGAAGAACGGCGTCGCCATCGAGGTCGACGTGCAGCCCGCCACGGTGAGCGTCATGGCCGAGGAGGCCGCGCTGGGCAGCGTGCTCGTCAACCTGATGCGCAACGCCATCGACGCCATGCAGGCCTCACCCGCCTCACGGCGCACGCTGCGCCTGGAAGCCCGGCCGCAGGACGGCCGCGTGATCCTGCGCGTGAGCGACACCGGGCCCGGCATTCCGCCCGACATCCTGCCGCGCCTGTTCGAGCCCTTCGTCACCAGCAAGCCGGCGGGCACCGGACTCGGCCTGGGCCTCGTGATCTCGGCACAATTGGTGCGGGCCATGGACGGCACGCTGCGCGCCGCCAACCTGGCGGAGGGCGGCGCGTGCTTCGTCGCCGACCTGCCGGCCGCCGTTCAGGCCATTCTTATTCCCACCCCCACAGGAGTGATCAACAAGTGAGCGAAGCCCCTGCCATCCGGGTGCTGCTGGTCGAGGACGACGAAGACGTCCGCCTCAGCACGATCCAGGTGCTGACCCTGGCCGGTTTCGAGGTCGAAGCCTTCGCGAGCGCCGAACGCGCCCGCCCCCACATCAGCTTCGGCGTGCCGGCCATCGTGGTCTGCGACGTGCGCCTGCCGGGCCTGAGCGGCACCGAATGGCTGCTCGAACTCCACCACACCGACGCCGAGCTGCCCGTGATCCTGGTCACCGGCCACGGCCACATCGCCATGGCGGTGCAGGCCATGCGCGAGGGCGCCTACGACTTCATCGAGAAGCCTTTCAGCTCTGAGCGGCTGGTGGCCATCGTGCGCCACGCCATCGAGCGCCGGCAGCTCACGCTGCAGGTGCGCGCGCTGCGTGACGCGCTGGAAAACTGGCACGGCATCCAGGCGGTGCTGATCGGCCGATCGGCGCAGATGCAGCAGGTGCGCCGCACCGTGATGACCTTGGCCGAAACCTCGGCCGACGTGCTGATCTATGGCGAGACCGGGACCGGCAAGGAGCTCGTCGCCCGCTGCCTGCACGAGCACAGCGAGCGCCGCCGCCAGCACTTCGTGCCGCTCAACTGCGGCGGCCTGCCCGAGGCGCTGGCCGAGAGCGAGTTGTTCGGCCACGAGGCCGGCGCCTTCACCAGCGCCAATCGCGTGCGCGTGGGCAAGTTCGAATACGCCAACGGCGGCACGCTTTTTCTCGACGAGATCGAGAGCATGCCGATGGCGGTGCAGATCAAGCTGCTGCGCGCGCTGCAGGAGCGCTCCATCGAGCGCATCGGCTCCAACAAGGCCATACCCTTCGACTGCCGCGTGGTGGCCGCGAGCAAGGACGACCTGAAAGACATGAGCGACCGGCAGAAGTTCAGGGCTGACCTGTACTACCGGCTCGGCGTCGCCTTCATCGAGCTGCCGCCGCTGCGCGAACGGCGCGAGGACATTCCCCTGCTGTTCGAGCATTTCACGCTGCTGGCGGCTGCGCGCTACGAGCGCGCCGCGCCGATCCCGAGCAGTGCGCAGGTCGCCGACCTGATGGCCTATGCCTGGCCCGGCAACGTGCGCGAGCTGCGCAACGTGGCCGACCGCTTCGTGCTCGGCCTCCTGGGCGAGCGCCTGACGCAGGTGCGCGGCAACGGCGAAGACATGCCCGCCTTGCCCCGCGGACTGCCGCAGCAAGTCGAGTCCTTCGAGCGGGCGGTGATCGTCGAGACGCTGCGCAAGCACCAGGGCGACCAGCCGGCCACCGCCAGCGCGCTGGCCATCGCGCGGCAGACGCTGCACGACAAGCTGCGCAAGCTCGGCATTGCGGCGGACGAGTTCAAGTCCTAGGGGCGCAAGATCGTCCGATCGGTTGTGTCGGCCTACCAGCGCTGCGGCAGGCGGCGAGATGTGTGGAACACGCGCAGGATTTCGACGGTGTCGCCTCGCACGCGATAGGGGACGATGTAGCGGGTCTTTGGCACGATCAATTCGCGCGTTCCAGGCACGCGTCCAGGCCGACCGAGGCCTGGCTGAAGTGCAAGCATGGCCACCGACTGAAAAATTCGACCGACGACCAGCCTGGCCGCAGCCGCATCGTCGGTGGCGATATAGGTGGCTTCCTCGTCCAGGTTACGCAGAGCGGCGCGCAGCCACTTAATCCGCATTCACCTTCCATTTTCTTGCGAGCGCTGCAACTTCCTTGTCGCTTGCGAAGTCTTCGGCGTCCGCTTCCTTCAGCGCAGCGCGCACTTCGCCGATCTGCCACTCATTGGTTTCGACATAGGCGCGGATCGCTTCGGCGGCCAGGAACGACTTGCTGCGCTGAGTCGCATCGGCGAGGTGGTCGAGCCGATTCTTGACTTCGTCGTCGAGTCGAATGGTCATCGTGGTTGACATCAGTAAAACCAGGTTCGTATTCGGATGTACACATCCTAGCACGACGGCCTCGCGTGTCGATTCACAGGGGCATGCTGAGCCAGTCCGGACGCCGGGTCGGCAAACGCAACCTTGCATCGGCACGGCCAATCCCGTACGCTGGCCCAACGTCCACGCGCAGCACCCGAGCCCTTGCGGGCCGCCGGGCCGGCCTTGCGGACGCCAAGGAGACATGCCATGCCAAGCCGATCGAACGGCCTCACGGCCGAAATGGAAGCGGTGCGAACGCTGGCGCTCGTCGGCCCCGCAGCCGCGGGCAAGAGCTCCCTTGCCGAGGCCTTGCTGCACAAGGCGGGCGCCATCGGGGCGTGCGGCAGCATCGAGCGCGGCAGCACCGTCAGCGACTACGACCCGCTCGAGCGCCGCATGCAGCACTCGCTCAACGCGTCGGTGATGCACCTCACGCATGCCGGCACGCGCATCCACTTCATCGACACGCCCGGCGGTCCCGACTTCCTCGGCCAGAGCCTGCCGGCGCTGGAGGCGGTCGAAACAGCGGCGGTGGTCATCAATGCCGCCACCGGCATCGAGCCGATGGCGGTGCGCATGATGGAGTACGCGGCCTCGCGCCACCTCGCCCGCATGATCATCGTCAACAAGATCGACGCGCAGGGCGTCTCGCTGTCGGGCCTGCTGGCCGACATCCAGGCCACCTTCGGCCGCGAATGCCTGCCGCTGAACCTGCCCGACAGGGTCGGCAAGCGGGTGTTGGACTGCTTCTTCAACCGCTTCGGGCAGTCCGACTTCGGCCCCGTCGAAGCGGCGCACCGCGCGCTGGTGGAGCAGGTGGTCGAGGTCGACCCGGCCTTTGTCGACCGCTACCTTGAAGAGGGCGACGTGGATCCGGCGGAGCTGCACGCGCCGCTCGAGCAGGCGCTGCGCGAAGGCCACCTGATCCCGGTGTGCTTCGTCTCGTCGCGCAGCGGCGCCGGCGTGGCCGAGCTGCTGGACGTGATCGTCAAGCTCCTGCCCGACCCGACCGAAGCCAATCCGCCGGAGTTCCTGCTCGGCGAGGGCACGGATGCGAAGCCGATGCAGGCCACGCCCGACCCGTCGCTGCACGTGCTGGCGCACGTGTTCAAGGTCACGGTCGACCCCTACGTCGGCAAGCTCGGCATCTTCCGCGTGCACCAGGGCACGGTCACGCCCGACAGCCTTCTTTACGTCGGCGACGGCCGCAAGCCCTTCAAGGTGGGGCACCTGTTCATGCTCCAGGGCAAAGACCATATGGAGGTCTCGCGTGCGATACCGGGCGACATCGTGGCGGTGGCCAAGGTCGATGAAATCCATTTCGACGCCGTGCTGCACGACGCGGCAGAAGACAACCACATCCATCTTGCGCCGCTGGCGTTCCCGGTGCCGGTGCACGGCATGGCCGTGGAGCCCAAGCGGCATGGCGACGAGCAGCGCGCCTGGGAGATTCTCGGCAAGCTCGCGGCCGAGGATCCGTGCCTGCGCATCGAGCATGCGGCCGCGACCAACGAGACGGTGCTCTACGGGCTCGGCGAGCTTCACTTGCGCATCGTGCTCGAGCGCTTGCGCGAGGTGTACCGCTTCGAGGTCCTGACCCGGCCGCCGCGCATTGCCTACCGGGAGACAGTGAGCGCGCCGGCCGCGGGGCATCACCGGCACAAGAAACAGACCGGCGGCGCCGGCCAGTTCGCCGAAGTCTTCCTGCGCATCGAGCCGCTGGCGCGCGGTGCCGGCTTTCAATTTGCCGACGAAGTCAGGGGCGGGGCGATCCCGGGCCAGTTCATTCCCGCAGTCGAAAAAGGTGTGCGCGAAGTGCTGGCGTGCGGCGCGATCGCGGGCTACCCCGTGGTCGATGTGCGCGTGGTGGTGCACGATGGCAAGCACCACAGCGTCGACAGCAAGGACATCGCCTTCGCGACCGCAGGACGCAAGGCCTTCATGGCCGCGATCCGCGAGGCCCGGCCAGTCGTGCTTGAGCCGATCGTGCAGATCGAGATCGCCGTGCCCGAACATTCGGTGGGCGACGTCACGAACGATTTGTCGTCGCGGCGCGGCCTGGTCACCGGCACGTCGCCCATGGGCGCCGGCACCGTGGTCGTCGGCGGGCAGGTGCCCGAGGCCGAACTGGCCAACTACCAGTCGCGGCTCAATGCGATGACCAGCGGCCAGGGCCGCTACACCCTTGCGTTATCCCACTACGAAGCCGTGCCGCCGGCCGTCCAGCAGACGCTGATGGGGCAGTATCGGGTGCGGGAGGAGGATTAAGTCAGGCCGGGCCCAGCCTTCCGCCAAGCGCATCGTCGACGTTGCGATGAAAACGCAGCACCTCGTGCTCGAGCCGGCCGAGATGGAAATGCGTGTTGGCGCCGCTGGACAGGCCGCGCTGGATCGCCACCGCGGTGGCGATGTCCTCTTTCTGGAAGACGGTCTGCTCGATGAGCTGGAAGGTCTTCTCCCAATGGGCGGTCCAATCGTCGCCGGTGCGGTCCGGCGGAATCAGCATCGTGTGCACCCAGCGGACCTGATCCGGCGCCGGCGAAAACATGCCGATCAGGCTCACGTAGTCGGGGTGCCAGATGAGAAAGGTGTTCGGGAACACGAGCTGCGTCGGCGTGGCGAGCTTGCACAGTGCGTCGCGACCCTGCGGCGGCTCGAAGGCCTCGAAGGCCGCGCGCCGCGCCACCAGCGAGTCCTGGTGCGGCCCGGCATGCAGGTTGACCGTGTACGCGTCGGCAAAGAAGGGATAGATCGTGTCGCGGTGCAGCACGCGGATGTGATAGCCCTCCAGGAAGGCATCGACCGTCAGCTTCCAGTTGGCCTGGTACACCCGGTCGACCTTGCGGAACACGGTCATCCGGGGCAGGCCCATCCAGTCCATGTGCGCGCCCAGCCCTTGCAGGAAGGCCGCGGCCGAAAACGCGGCCCCGGGGCTCCGCTTGACGACGACCAGCCCGCTGGCTTCGTCGCAGGGCAGTTCGACCAGGTTCAGCGTGGCGGGGTCGATGCCGTCGAAGGTCTGTGCATGCAGGCGATGGCGCAGCTGTCCATCGAGTTCGTAGGTCCAGGCATGGTAGGGACAGACCAGGGCCTTGCAGGCCTTGGCCTTGGCCGGCTCGGCGCCGGGGTCGGAGCTGGCGATCAATGCCATGCCGCGGTGCCGGCAGACGTTGAGGAAAGCGCGCACGCGGCCATCGGCCGCCCGGGTCAGGACGATGGGGACGCCGAGAGCGTCGAAGGGCAGGGCTGATCCGATCGGAATTTCCGAACTGTGGGCCGCAACGATGGGCCACTGGCCGAACAGCGCCGCCTGCTCCTGCTGCCAATGCAGCGGGTCCGTGTAGTGGCTGACCGGCACGGTGCCGGACTGCTCGCCTTCCTCACGCGTTTGGGTGAGCCGAGCCTGGTCGAGACGGCGGACCATGTCGGCCAGCGTCGCCGGCATCGGTGCAGCAGTGTTCGGATTGATCATCGGGATCGCTTCGCATCGTGGTGAGCCATGGAACAGCCCTCAGCTTAGGTTGAATGCGTGCCGGACATGTTCAGCTTTCGTGGGAGGTCGCCGGCAGGTGCGCAGCCCTGGCCCTCCGGCGCATTGACGCGAGGCGTGTTCAGCTTTTCCCGGCTCGCGCGGGCCGTCTTGCACCCGCCGCGGTGAACCCCGAAGATGAGCCCCTTCCTCCATGGGAGCTCGCCATCGCCCACGCATGAATTCGATCGTCAGACCTCGCCGCAAGCCCGTGCAGTCGCGCGCCTGGATGACCAGTTGCGCGATCCAGGATGCCTTCGTCATGCTGCTGGTCGATCGGGGCTACGAGAAGATCTCGATGCGCGAGATCGCAGGTGTCGCGGGCGTCGGCCTGGGCACCCTGTATCTGTACTTTCCCGGCAAGGAGTCGATTGCCGCGGTCACCATCCGCCGCTGGATGCGCAAGCAGGCCGCGATCCTGGCGGAGGCCTCCAAGGTGTCCACTCCACGCACGGCCGAGCTGGCGGCCCGAGCCATGGTGCAAGCGCACGTGCGAGGCCTGCTCGGCCAGGAAAACGAGTGGCGCGCGTTGCTTCATCTCGAACGCCGCATCTCTTCGCCCGCCAGCTACCGCGAGATCTACCGCGAATTCGTCGGCCTGTTCCGCGATGCCTTCATCGCCTCTTCTGACTGGCCTGTGGGGGCCGACCCGCTGCGCACCGCGTTCAATGCGTTCTCGATGGTCGATGGCATCGTCGGGCATGCGCTGCTGGTGCACGAGGCCTGCCCGGATGCGGGAGAACTGGCGAGCGACGTGGAGTGCGCGGTGTCCGGTTACATCCGGTCCGTACAGGCGCAGGCGCGTCAAACCGGCGCCATGGAGACATGCTGGCCAGCCCCTGCATGACGCCGCTGCTGCGGGATTTCACCAAGGCCCTACGGCCGCAGGGGCGGCGCATACTTGCTGCAGCGCCGCTCGTCGGCCCCTCCGGGGTTCCGGGCGACTGTCAGGAGGCACGCCTTGCAGCGAACCGACATAGCCAACCCGGCCTATTTCCACAAGGTCGTCGATTGCCAGTACGCCTGCCCGGCGCACACCCCCGTCCCTGAATACATCCGCATGATCGCGCAGCGCCGCTACAGCGACGCCTACATGATCAACTGGGTTTCCAACGTCTTTCCCGGCATCCTGGGGCGCACCTGCGACCGGCCTTGCGAGCCGGCCTGCCGGCGCGGGCGGGTCGAGGAAAGCAACGCGAAGGATCCCGAGCCGGTGGCGATCTGCCGGCTCAAGCGCGTGGCGGCCGACATGAAGGACGATGTGCGTGCGCGCATGCCCAAGCTCGCACCCAAGAACGGCAAGCGCGTTGCCTGCGTCGGCGCGGGGCCCGCCTCGCTCACCGTCGCGCGCGACCTGGCGCCGCTGGGCTACGAAGTGACGGTGTTCGACGGCGATGCCAAGGCCGGCGGCTTCATCCGCACGCAGATCCCGCGCTTTCGGCTGCCCGAATCGGTGATCGACGAGGAGACGGGCTACATCCTGGACCTGGGCGTCGAATTCCGCGGCGGCGAGCGCATCGACTCGATGAAGGCGCTGATGGCCGAGGGGTGGGATGCAATCTTCGTCGGCTGCGGCGCGCCGCGCGGGCGCGACCTGGACCTTCCCGGCCGCCAGGAAGCGGCGGCCAGCATCCACATCGGCATCGACTGGCTCAACTCCGTCTCGTTCGGCCACGTCACCAGCATCGGCCAGCGCGTGATCGTGCTGGGCGGCGGCAACACCGCGATGGATTGCTGCCGATCGGCCCGCCGGCTGGGTGGCACCGACGTGAAGGTCATCGTGCGCAGCGGCTTCGAAGAAATGAAGGCCTCGCCCTGGGAGAAGGAAGACGCCCAGCACGAAGGCATTCCGATCATCAACTTCCACGTGCCCAAGGCCTTCGTCCACGAGGAGGGCAGGCTGGTGGGCATGCGTTTCGAGATCGTCCAGGCCGCGTACGACGACCAGGGCCGCCGCACGCTGGTGCCCACCGGCGCGCCGGACGCCTGCTTCGAATGCGACGAGGTGCTGGTGGCGGTGGGCCAGGAAAACGCCTTCCCGTGGATCGAGCGCGATTGCGGCCTCGGCTTCGACACGTGGGGCCTGCCGGCGCTCGACAAGAACACCTTCCAGTCGACGGTGCCCAACGTGTTCTTCGGCGGCGATGCGGCCTTCGGCCCCAAGAACATCATCACGGCCGTGGCCCACGGCCATGAGGCCGCGGTGTCGATCGACAAGCTGTTGCGCGCCGAGCCGGTGTACGTTCGCCCGCCGCCCATGACTAACCTGGTGTCGCAGAAGATGGGCATCCACGAGTGGAGCTATGACAACGACACCTCCAACGACCTGCGCTACAAGGTGCCGTGGGCCAAGGCCGAGGCGGCGCTGGCCAGCATCCGGGTGGAGGTGGAGCTGGGCTTCGACGCCGCCACCGCCTTCAAGGAGGCCGAGCGCTGCCTGAACTGCGATGTGCAGACCGTGTTCAACGAGACCACCTGCATCGAATGCGATGCCTGCGTGGACATCTGCCCCATGGACTGCATCAGCTTCACCGCCAACGGCCCAGAAGCCGAGCTGCGGACCCGGCTCAAGGCGCCGGCGCTCAACCTGGCGCAGGACCTGTACGTGTCCGGTGGCCTCAAGACGGGCCGCGTGATGGTCAAGGACGAGGACGTCTGCCTGCACTGCGGCCTGTGTGCCGAGCGCTGTCCCACGGGGGCATGGGACATGCAGAAGTTCTTGCTGAAGATGACGCCGGCGGGGCAGGGGGTGGCGCAATGAGTGCCGTACGGCCGCCCGAAAGGGTGAATGAAGGCGCGAATGATGGCGCGAAGGAAATGGAGAGCCTGGGCCTCATCCCGCAGATCGAAGCGGTCAACGATTTCGTCATCAAGTTTGCCAACGTCAACGGCTCGGGTTCGGCCTCGGCCAACGAGCTGTTCGCCAAGGCCATCCTGCGCATGGGCGTGCCGGTGAGTCCGCGCAACATCTTCCCCAGCAACATCCAGGGCCTGCCGACGTGGTACGAAGTGCGCGTGACCGAAGCGGGCCACCTGGGGCGGCGCGGCGGCACCGACATGATGGTGGCGATGAACCCGCAGACCTGGGATGCCGACCTGGCCGAACTGGAGCCCGGCGGCTATCTCTTCTACGACAGCACGCGGCCGCTGCCGCCGTCGAAATTCCGCAGCGACATCCGCGTCATCGGCATGCCGCTCACCGAGATCTGCAACGCCGTCTACCAGGACCCGCGCCAGCGCCAGCTGTTCAAGAACATCGTCTACGTGGGCGCCCTGGCCATCCTGCTCGGCATCGAGCCCCACGTCATCGAAGAGCTGTTCGGCGAACAGTACAAGGGCAAGGAAAAACTGCTGGCCTCCAACGTGCAGGCGTTGCACCTGGGCTGCGACTTCGCAAGGGAAAACCTGCGCGAACCCCTGGGGCTGCAGGTGCGGCGCGCCGACCGGGTGGGCGACCGGATCTTCGTGGACGGCAACAGCGCCGCGGCATTGGGCTGCGTGTATGGCGGCGCCACGGTCGCGGCCTGGTATCCGATCACGCCGTCGTCCTCGGTGGCCGAGGCCTTCCAGAAGTACTGCGCCAAATTCCGTGTCGACCCGGCCACCGGCCAGCAACGATTCGCCATCGTGCAGGCGGAAGACGAGCTCGCCTCGATCGGCATGGTGGTCGGCGCCGGCTGGAACGGCGCGCGGGCCTTCACCACGACCTCGGGGCCGGGCGTTTCGCTGATGGCCGAGTTCATCGGCCTGGCCTACTTTGCCGAGATCCCCGTCACGCTCATCAACGTGCAGCGCGGCGGGCCTTCCACCGGCATGCCGACGCGCACGCAGCAGGCCGACATCCTGTCCTGTGCCTACGCCTCGCATGGCGACACCAAGCACGTGCTGCTGTTTCCCGAGGACCCGCACGAGTGCTTCGAGCACGCGGCGGCCGCGCTGGACCTGGCCGACCGGCTGCAGACGCCGGTGTTCCTGATGACGGACCTGGACATCGGCATGAACCAGCGCCTGTGCGCGCCCTTTGCCTGGGACGACAGCAAGGCCTACGACCGCGGCAAGGTCATGAGCGCCGAAGAGCTCGAGGCGGGCCGCGACTTCGGCCGCTACAAGGACGTGGACGGCGACGGCATTCCCTGGCGCACGCTGCCGGGCACGCATCCGACCAAGGGCAGCTACTTCACCCGCGGCACGACACGCGACGCCTACGCCCGCTACTCGGAGCGCGGGCCGGACTACATCTACAACATGGAGCGGCTGCTGAAGAAGTTCGCGACCGCGGCCACGCTGGTGCCGCAGCCTGTGCTGCGCCCGGCCGCCCAAAAGACCGAGCTGGGCGTGATCTATTTCGGTTCGACCAGCCCGGCCATGCACGAGGCGCTGCAAGCGCTGGAAGAACGCGGCATCCACGTCGATGCGCTGCGGCTGCGCGCCTTTCCCTTCCCGGACAGCGTGGTCCGTTTCCTGGCGCAGCACGCGCAGGTGTTCGTGGTCGAGCAGAACCGCGACGCCCAGATGCGCAGCCTGCTGGTCAACGAACTGGACATCGATCCCGCACGGCTGGTCAGGGTGCTGCACTTCGACGGCACGCCCATCACGGCGCGCTTCATCGTGCGGTCCATCGACACGCACCTGCAGGCGCAGGCATCTGGCGCCGCCGATCCGAAGGAGCCTGCATGACCTACCTCGCCAAGCCCCGGCTGCACCACCCGACGCTGGCCACCAACAAGGTCGGCTACACGCGGCGCGACTACGAGGGCAAGATCTCCACGCTGTGCGCCGGCTGCGGCCATGACTCGATCTCCGCCGCCATCATCGAGGCCTGCTGGGAGCTGGACATCGAACCGCATCGCGTGGCCAAGCTCTCGGGCATTGGCTGCAGCTCGAAGACGCCGGATTATTTTCTGGGTGCGTCGCACGGCTTCAACACCGTGCACGGCCGCATGCCCAGCGTGCTGACCGGCGCCAACCTGGCCAACCGCGACCTGCTGTACCTGGGCGTTTCGGGCGACGGGGATTCGGCTTCCATCGGCCTGGGCCAGTTCGCCCATGCCATGCGGCGCGGCGTGCGCATGGCCTACATCGTGGAGAACAACGGGGTCTACGGCCTGACCAAGGGCCAGTTTTCCGCCACCGCCGACCAGGGCTCGAAGAGCAAGAAGGGCGTCGTCAACACCGACAGCCCCGTGGACCTCGTTGCCATGGCGCTGCAGCTGGGTGCCAGCTACGTGGGTCGGGGCTTTTCGGGTAACAAGGCGCAATTGGTGCCACTGATCAAGGGCGCGATCAGCCACGGCGGGGCCGCCTTCATCGACGTGATCAGCCCCTGCGTCGCCTTCAACAACCACCCCGGCAGTACCAAGAGTTACGACTATGTGCGTGAGCACAACGAGGCGGTGAGCCGCATCGACTTCATCAGTGGGCGAGAAGAAATCGCCGTCGACATCGAGCCGGGCGAAGTGATGGATGTGCGCCAGCACGACGGCACGCTGCTGCGCCTGCGCAGCCTGCATCCCGACTACGACCCCGGCGACCGCTACGCCGCCATGGCCTACATGCAACGGCACCAGGAAATGGGCGAGGTGGTGACCGGCCTGCTCTTCGTCGACCCGCTGGCGACCGACCTGCACACGGCGCTCAACACCTGCGACCGGCCACTCAATGCACTGGGGCCCGCTGAACTGTGCCCGGGCGCCCAGGCCCTGGAACGGCTCAACGCCACCTTGCGCTGAGCGGCGGTTCGCTGCACCATTGCCATCCTTCTCTTCTGGAGGGCGCATCATGGCCGAGCGCACCGTTTTCCAATCCATCTCGCGCAAGCATGTGGTCAGCCTGGGCCCGCAGGCCAGCGCGCGCGACGCCGCGTGCGTGATGACGCGCGCGAACTGCGGCAGCGTGCTCGTCATGGAGCTGCCCGACATCCTGCTGGGCATCCTGACCGAGCGCGACCTGATGACCCGCGTGCTGGCCCGGGGGCTCGACGCCGATCGCACCGCGGTGCGCGAAGTCATGACGCCCAACCCCATCTGCGTGCCGCCCGAAACGCTGGTGTCCGACGCCGTGGTGCTCATGCTCGAACGGGGCTTTCGCCATCTGCCATTGATGGCGGGAACGAAGATCCTCGGTGTGTTCTCGGTGCGCGACGCGCTGCCGCGGGAGCTCGGCACGGCGGTGAGCCTGACCGAATTCCGAGAGCAAGTGAATGACGCGCTGGGGTAGGAGCTACCGTCTCCGAAGGACGATTGGATGGCAAGATTCATTTTGGTGCCAGGTGGTTGGCACGGGGCGTGGGCATTCGAAGCTGTCAGCCATGCGCTATCAAGCGAAGGCCACGAAGTTCAGGCGCTCACTCTGTCGGGGTTGGACGGCGAGCCTGCGAATGGAGCCAATCTCGAACGTCATATCGACGAGGTGGTTCAAACGGTTCGCGGGCGCGATACGAAAGCCGTTCTTGTCGGTCATTCGTATGGGGGCATGGTCATCACTGGCGCGGCGGACAAGGAGGCATCGCGCGTCAAGGCGATCGTCTACGCCGATGCCTATGTGCCGGACAACGGTGCATCGGTTTGGTCGCTCACCACCACGAACTATCGGGAGCGTTTCATAGCGGGTGTGGCTGCGGATGGTTTGACTTGCGCGCCGCCGGCCCATCTAGACAGCCGATGCCGCCCTCATCCAATCGCCACTTTCCTGCAGGCGATCAAGCTGACTGGCAACTGGCGCAACGTCCGCAGCAAAGCCTTCATCGCCGCGTGCGGCTGGGAAGGAAGTCCGTTCATCGAGTTGTACGAACGTCTGCGACTGGACCCTGATTGGGCGACGCATCGCCTCGACTGCGCACACGACGTTCCGCGGCTGGCCCCCGAAGCTCTCACGAGGATTCTCTTGAAGTACGTGTAGGCAAGCCGAGCGCCGGCTGTTCATTCCAAGTAGTCAATGAACTGCGGGATCACCTCGCGCAGGAAGCGGATTTCCTCTGTGGGAATGCTGCGCGACTCCAAGTCGAAATGGATGAAGGTGCCATAGGGCGTGCCGCATCCTCGCGTCAGCAGCCGGCCGTAGTACGACTCGACCATGCCGGCATACGGTCGGTTCGTCAGGCGCTGATCTCCGGAGGCATGGCTGGTCACGAACTCGCCGTGCTCGAGCGCGTACTGGCAGAAGCTCTTGCCCAGAGGCACCACCTTCAGCCAGGTGCGGTATTCAGAGTCGCGGTCGAAGGCATGCGCCGCGCGCATCACGTCGCCGTTCAATTTGTAGATCGCCGTGAACCGATAGGACGTCCTGTCGTTGAGCAAGGCCAGCGCCGGAGCGATGCCGCGGCTGGCAAGAAGGCTGCGAACGGCCGCAGCAGGCGCTGGCAAGTCGACGTCGAGCATGGGTACTTTGGTTGGGGCGTGGGCGCGAATCTTACGTAATTCTTGCTGTGCTCTGGAACAGGGTTTGACCCTCATCTTGTCAACGAAAACCCTTAAGTACCCCGCGAGTCTCGCGGCTCTGCACCTTCGACTGGCCGGGCGCTTCGGAAGGGCGCGCGCCGGCCGTGGGAGAGGCAGAATGCGGCCAACCTGTGGAGTTTCACGCCTCTTCATCCCGCTCAGATCATCCTGCGTTGCCAGGCACAGGCGTGTTGAGCAGCTGCTGCTCCCACAGGAACGCGATGCCGCTGCCGCCGGCATGCTGGGTGATCACCTCCGTCAGTGCTGCGGCTTGATCGGTCCGAGCCCAATCGCGCTGCCATTCGGCGGCGAGCGCCATCCAGGTCATCATGTTCGCGCCGGCCGCGATCATGCGCTGGATGGCGACCTCATGCGCCTCGACTGAAACACCGCCCGACGCATCGGTGATCACCGTAACGTCCCAGCCTTCGCCGAGGGCCTGGATTGTCGGCATCGCGACACACACTTCGGTCCACAGGCCTGCGATGACCAACTGCTTGCGACCCGTTGCCTTCACCGCGTCCACCACCTTCTGATCCTCCCACGTGTTGATGAACGTGCGGTCGATCACCTCTTGGCCGGGGAATACGTCGGTGATCTGGGGAAAGAGGAGCCCGCCTCGCGCAGCGATCACCGTCGTCAAGATGGTAGGCACGCCAAAGGCCTTGGCGGCCTTCGCCAGCCCCGCCGTGTTGTTGATCACCATTTGCGGTTCGTGGCTGTTCACGTTCGCGAGTTGGTAAGGCTGGTGGTCGATCAGAACGAGCACTGAATCTTCTGGACGAAGAAGCGAAGTAAGGCCGTTGCGAAAAGTCATTGATGCATCCTTTGTTGCCGCTTTGAGCGGGATTGAATTGCGGCGAACGTTCGCCTGTGGCGACGTTGCCTGGATGCATTGTGTTGTTCCCAGTTGCGATGCGGTAGTACCATTTCGCGGCGAGCTGTGTCGCGAAATGGGGAACGCTCAGTTGGACATCGAAGAGCTACAGACCTTCGTAGAAGTTGCAGATGCCGGGGGGGTGTCGGCTGCTGCGCTGCGGCTCGGCGTGGCCAAGTCGATCGTCAGTCGTCGGCTGTTGCGGCTTGAGGCGGAACTTGGTGTCCAGCTGCTCTCGCGATCCACTCGCGGGGCCTCGCTCACAGAAGCCGGGGCCACATTCCGGGACCATGCGGCCAGGGTCTGCGCCGAGATCGACGCAGCCCGGGATGCGATCCTGCCCGCCGGCGACCTTCGCGGCCGTTTGCGGGTTGCGGCGCCGCTTTCTTTCGGCCCCACTCACTTCGCTCCCATCCTCGCGGAAATGGCACGACGCCATCCTCAGCTTCACATCCAGGCCTGCTACAGCGATCGGTTCGTCGACCTCATTGCGGAGGGCTACGACTGTGCGATACGGGTTGGCTATCTTCAGGACTCCGGCTTGATCGCAAGACGAATCGGTCGTATCCATGGGAAGCTGGTCGCAAGCCCGGACTACGTCAAGGCGCATGGGTCGCCTGAGACCCCAGAGGAGCTCAGCGCCCACCAAGCCCTTATGCAGGGAGCCGAAGCCTGGCAACTCATGGACGGCGACAGGATCATCACGGTTCATCCGCAGGGGCGCTTCAAGAGCGACAACGGCACGGCGTTGGTCGCCGCCGCGATCGCAGGACTCGGAATCGCGTACCTGCCCGATTGGCTCACCCATGAGCATCTGGCCTCCGGGACACTTGTGCCGGTCATGACACGTCATCCACCACCGCCGGCAGGTGCCTATGTCATCCGCCCGCCAGGTCAGCATCCCGCACGGAAGATTCGGGTCCTCACCGAGCTCCTGATCGAGTATTGCGACCGGTCTCCACACCTTGCGGGAGCTGCACCGGTCTGAGTGCGCATCGACGTTGATGCTCGGTTCCAGGGTGAAGCCAACGGAACGCCAAGGGCAGCAACGGGCCCAAAGCTCCGAGGCCGCGACCGGCTACAGTCGGCCAGAAGCCGACCTCCTAGGCGTGGCTCCGCTACCCTTCTGCCAAATGGAAAAGATCACCGTCACCGCCGCGACGCCCGAAGAACTCCGCTCCGGAGAGCTCGGCCTCAAGCTGCGCCACTACAACTACAGCTTCGTCGGCGAGTATCCCGAGCAGCAGTACATCCGACTCAACGCCAGGGACGGGAATGGCCGGTTGCTCGGTGGGCTGCGAAGCTTTGTGTTTCTCTACTGGCTCAACATCGAAGTACTGTTTGTCGAAGCCGACGTGCGCGGCTCGGGCCTGGGCAGCCGCCTGCTCGCCGAAGCCGAGCGGCAGGCCATCGAGTTGGGTGCGACGAACGCCAAGCTCGACACCTTCGAGTGGCAGGCGCCCGCGTTCTACCGGAAGCACGGCTACGAGGAGTACGCGCGCATCGACGACTATGCGCCCGGCTTCTACCTGGCCTCCATGAAGAAATCGCTGGTGCGCTGAGCAGCGATACAAGCTTGGCCCGATCAGAGAAGCGGACCTTCGTGGCTCAGGCCTGGGTGATCCTCTGTCACGACTAGACTCCTGGACACCATGAACCTCCCCCGGAACACGATCTCGACCAAAGCGCACGCTGTGCCCATGCCCAGCAACAGCGTGCTAGCGCCTCTTTACGCGAACGCGGATCTGTTGGACGCCTTTGCAATTCAACTGCCGGTGGAGGCGAGCGATGATCTGGAGGTGCTGGCACGCACGGCGTTCGAGAGCCAGGCGGGGTGGATTCGTGCGCTCACGTGTGTCCGCGATGTGGTGATGGCGACAGTTGGCGTCAAATCGTCTGGCGCCGTCGGTCTTGCCGGAGCGGCGCGTGGGCGGGTTATCGGCTACCTACCGCTGCTGTCAAAGAGCGCTACGGAGTTGATCGTGGGCGCGGATGACCGGCATCTTGACTTCCGCGTCACCATCCAACTTCGCGCCGATGCAGCAAATGGTCGCGAGCTGCTCGCAGGCACGGTGGTGCATTGCCATAACAGACTGGGACGTATCTATCTTGCGACGATTGCTCCGTTTCATCGCGTGATTGTGCGGGCGAATTTGGAACGGGCAGTAAGAGAAATGAGGACTTGAGCATGTGTAGGGAGCCACAGTTGCTGCGCCCTGTGCACAGTTGCTGCGCCCTGTGCACAGTTGGTGAGCCTGGCCGTTCGAAGATGGTTAGCCTTTCCCACGGGGGCGTCGCTGTGGCATCCTCCGGCCAGCCGCCTTCCGGCCAGCCGCCTTCCGGCCAGCCGCCTTCCGGCCAGCTGCGGACATTCGAGGCCGCGCCAAATTCCGTCTGCTTCTTGGTCCTGAATCGTCAAGCATGTCTCAAGTTCATTTGATCGAGGGCCCAGTCGGGGCCGGAAAATCCACCTTCAGCGCAGCTCTGGCCGCAAGCAGCGATGGCGTGCATATCCCGCTCGACGAGTGGTTCGCAGCGCTTTTCAGCCCAGACCGCCCGGAGGGCGATTTTGTGCCTTGGTATGTCCAGCGCAAGGAACGGTTGCTGGGCCTGATATGGAACCACAGCCGCAGAATACTGGTGTCAGGTCGAAACGTTGTCCTCGAGCTTGGTCTGATCCAGCAGCAACCACGAATCCAGTTCTGTCGAATGATCACGAACGAAGGGTTTCCGCTTCACCTCCATGTCCTCGACGCGCCCTTGGAAATTCGTCGTGGGCGTGTTCGACGCAGGAATGAAGAGCGAGGTCCTACGTTTTCGATGGTCGTGCCGGACCATGTCTTTGAGATGGCGAGCAAGATTTGGGAGCCACCGGACGCACTGGAATGCGAAGAGTTCGAGGTTAGCTTCGTCACTGAAGGGTCGAAGGCGTCGTTTGACGCTTGAGGAAGCCGGCCAGCACGCGTCTTGAAAGTCGGCTGTCGAGCAAATCAAAAGCCGGCTTTGGGCCCTTTGCGCCTTCAGCTCGTGCGGCTACAGTCGGCCAAGACCAGACATCCGACCAGCACCTCCAGTTTGCGTCCAAGAACAAGCTCATGACCAGCTACATCAGTCTCAGAGACCGAAGGTTCGACGTCACGTCAGCGGTGGTTCGCCAATTCGACGGACTGTGGAGCGTGGAGATTGAGACGGAGCCGAAGGAGTTCGATGGCGAAATGTGGTCACCCAGGCTGTATCACCAGGGTCTGCGGCTGCTGACGCATACAGAAGGCAATCCGGAAGGCGCGAGCACCTCATGGAGAAACAAATCGGATGTCGCATACCCTCATCCGGAGTTGGGGTTGATGTACGTGTTCGGCCACCACGATGTGTACGACACGACGTTGGCGTTCGGTCGCATGGACGCCGGGCACATCGAACTCGCGTGGGACGGGCTTTGCGACGTATTCTGGTCCGGCGACTTCACAGAGGCCGTACCCTTTCAGTGCCGCTGCGTCGCATCTGTGCGCCACGGCTGATGGCAGGACGCGGCCAACAGCCGTCACTCGTGTCAGAGGCTCAACCTGAATGAATAAGGGCGAGATTGCACTCAAGATCACTAATCACGAAAGCGTTGAAAGCCTGATTGGCTTCGCCTCATCGTGGTTGGTCGATCTTGGCTTCGTATCGCACGCAGGGCCGACCTGTGCACTGCTGATGCCAGATGACCCTGAAGAGATCGACCTGCATGACCAGGAGCAATTCAACTGGTTTCGAGCCTCAGTGGTCGAGTCTCTGCACGTGGCTGGGCTGACCGGAGTCTGCGTGGCGGCAGGGCCAACTGACCCTGCTGCGGAAGACGTCCGCCGACTCTGAGGGCATTTGGTTTCGAGCAACCGTACCGCAGGCGAGGCAGAATTCGGCCACAACCCGACGCTCACAATTCCGCCCCACTTCGCCCATCAGCAGTCATCCATCAACCCACATATGTCCGGTGCGAAGGTAGTAGTTCAGTTCATTGCTGCAGACGTTGGTGGTCGAACAATGCCCGCCTACTTGACGAAGAAATACCGCCCTCACTTTCGCGTCGGGAGCGGAGAGTACTTGGGCGTCGTCTTTTCCGGCGATGAATCGAGCGCACCAATTCAGCCTGGGATTTGTATGAATGCGGAGGTAAGGTTCATCTACGTACCCAATGTCGACTACGGGGATCTAGTCGTCGGAGCACAATTTCAAATCCTTGAAGGTGCGCGGATTGTCGGAATCGGCGTGATCAGTGACCTGGTCACATGAAAGTCCCGTCGCGGCCAACAACCACCGATATCACCAGATTGGAGAAGATCTAATGCTTGCTCGCATTTTCTTCATTGCGCTGACAGTCGCGCCCACCTTTTCGAGTGCAGCATGCTCTGCGACCCTGCGCTCCCCTGACCAAACGGTGGCGATCAGCGACAACGGATGCGAATTTTCTGAAGAGATGATCTTCGTGAGCGCTCGGACAAGTGATCGAAAGTTCGTCGAGCTACCGCCCATTTCGTTCACCAGTCAGTGCGTATGGCATGTCTCAAGCCGAGACTCGAAGCAGCCAGACGGATTCCATTGCAACTCGAATGGCGCAACTGTATTAGCAGGTACGACCTACAAGGAGACACCCGGAAGGAAGAAGGTCTGTGGCGATTCGAGGTGGCCCGTCTACAAATGCACGAAGGGTTGCACGCAACACAATGTACCGCTCTATTTTGAGATCGAGCCTTACGAATGCTGAATCAAAGTCTACGGGTCATCGGGATCGGCTGCCCCAAAGTCAACAACGGCCCTATGTTCATTCGACTTGGTCACATCTGCAGGTCACGGAGGGCGTAACCACGGACTGCTGAAGGACCCGAATTCCGCGCGAGCCTGAGGTTCGTCGAAGGGAGTTGAGGGGCCTTGATCCGTCCGCGACTCCGGCCCTGAGCCTGCTTGCAATCTCGGACCTGCCCTTGGGCTGATCGGCTTGGCGCGAGCGGTCTGGTTCGCCGTGGGTTCGTCGGCACCAACGAACAACAATTGGCCGACTAAACAGCAGGCAGAATCCGGCCATGACCCGTCGTTCGCCGTCTGTCTTCGTGGGTGCGGTACATAGCTGTGACGAACTCTGAAATTGAAAACCTGTGGATCGAAGCTTGGTCGAAACTGATCGAAATAGTCACCGCCAAGTCTGGCAAATAAACAGTGATGATGTATGCCCAGTTGAACTGGTACTTAGAGAGGGGAGGTATCGTGCATATCCGTAGCGTCCGTGCGCCTTGCGGCTTGAGATCTCTTTGGCGTGCCAGCGGGCCGACAGCGCTTCTTTGTCTCGCAATGACCGGATGTGCGCCTATTCCATATGCCGATCCAGATAACAAGACCGACCAAGTGCCGCTCACGATTGACTATACGGGCACTCATGTCAATCCCCAGGTATCTCTCTTCCTGGACCCGAAGACTTGTAGCGCACCTCGCTACATTGCGATGGATGACACTACAACAAGAACGATCTACGTCCCTGTAAATCAACCTTCAACATTGTTCGTTGGCGGTGCGCGGCTTACGGGAGGATTGGGTGTTGCTTTTTGTCAGCGCTTCGCCATCACTGCAAGTTTCGACCGCGGTGCTCGCTATAGATTGACCCACCATACGAGTGACAAGCAATGCACGTTGCGGCTCACTCGAGTTGAAGATGGCGTCACACGCGATATATCTTCCTCTATGAGATCGCGGCAAGAGAGAAATCCTGCTCTACCGGGGCCGAGAGATGGTCCGTATTGCGTAGATCAATACTAGGTTCGGGCGTAAGCATGTGGCCACATCCGCCCTCACAAGCAGTCGTTCGGAGCAGACTTAGTCAGGGATTTTGATGACCTCGTATAGCTTCCTTTGGGACGGAACCGAAGCAGGATGGGTGCTCCTTCATATCTCGCGTTGGATGTCGGGCCTTACCGCTACTTTCGACGATGGAGGCCCCAGTCCAAGAGAAATTCAGGCACTCCGGCGAGCAGTTCCGTCAATCGGCGCTATGTCTGCCAGCGAAGCCGTTGGACAGCTCGCAGGTAGGAAAAGCGTTGCTCTTGGCGAGTTCGACGACCGCGAGGGCCGACGAATTGCCAAGGAACTGCGCGACCATGGGGTACAGGTTCAACAGCAGACGATTGACCGTTCCGGTTACTTGCCGTTCAACGAGCTCAATCAGCACGTAATGGCCATCGAAGACGACCTTGTGGCGCGGGATGTCACTGATGAAGCTTTGAGGCGGGGCGTTCCTGTGAGACATGTGGAAGCCTGAGGCGACGGCAGGGGAAGCGTCGAACCACCGACCGGCTACAGTCGGCCAAGAGCTGACTTCCAAGGAAGCCTCGCAGAATCGAAGCTGCGACCCCAGCCTCAGAAATCACCGGAAATTGCGATGGATCGTGTAGCCGCCCTAAATTTCTTGAGATCCCTCACTCGGACGGAACTGGCTTTGCTCATCGCGGAGGCGGCCGAAAAGTGGACTGTAGGGGATTTAGCAGAGGGCCGCTCGGTCTTCCGACTTGCCGAGTGCTTTGCCTTCAGGGGTGTTGACGAACAACGCCCCGAATCAGCCTACCTGGCCCTGGTCGCCTATCCGGCGAAACCAGAAGACTACGCCGGTCACGACGGGGTTGAACAAGATGGCTCGTGCTCAAAATGCGGCGTGGAAGTTTGTTGTGCAGCAAAGGTGGCCATTTGCCCGGTTTGCGGTGGAGAAGCGCTCTGCACATAGCCAGGCCGCGATCTACCTCAGCAAAACTTGAAAGGCAGCTTTGATTGAGGGCTTCCAAGGACGACTTCAGGCCTCACGCGGCCCTCAAGGGCTTCGACTACATTCGGCCAACTGCGGCCCTTCCAACCAGCCCTCCACTTCGAAGCTCATGTTCGACCTAATCCCCCACCCTACGGGTCGCAACGAAAACATCGCTCGCTCCGGGCACCTACAAGCCACTTGGTGAAAACGAGCAGGGCGTGTGGTATATCGGCGCTGATGGCAATGTTCGAATCTTCTATACCGAAAAGAAGAGAAGCGATGGCAAGAGGCTTCTTGCGAGCTATACCGGTGGCATCCTCGTACCGTCCATGCCTCATAGCCAGCCCTCGGTTTTTATCATTCCTTCCACAGAGAGATTGATGCTTGTTTCAGATTCAATGGATGCCGAGGCCGTGAAGCTTGGGCAAATGACCGAAGGACAGATCCATGCGGAAGCCGCGGTCAACACGGGTGCGAATCTCATTGGAGCGGCCTTGGGAGGCGCCATCGCAGACGGCCTCCTCAGTTACGACGCACGGGGCTTGAGGGTGATTCCGCAGACTGCGGGGGCGCCAGGACTTGTGACTTGGTTGGATGGACGCTAAATCACTGAACAGCTCACCGCTTCGAGGCGATGCACCGTCTACTTGGGGCTCGATGCTTCAGCACAATCAACCGAGTGGTGAGGCCGGTCCCGGCCAGAACCTGTCGTTCGCCCGTCCTGCAGAATCCGGCAGAAGCAGACGTTCCACGCGACGGCATAGTGGTGCTTGAAGAATATTTTTCTCTACAGCTGAGATTTGCTGAGCGCTACGCGGCGGTTGCAGATTGGCCCTTGGGCGCGTCGATCGCGCACTGCACAAACCTGCGGCGGCGTCTGAATCTTTGGGGACCTGCAGGCGCAAACCGCTGGAACGACTTCGTCGCTCGGATCGGCGACCCGACCAATGGCAGGCGCGATGCGCTTTCCTTATGCATGGAGTGGTACGAGGATCGTCCACGCCTCGCTACAGGGCGGTCGTTCGGCTGCTTCTCGTTCGATCCGCCCGACGCCAGCGGCGTTCTCCGCATTCACTTCGTCCCTCCGGAGAACACAAGCACAAGCCCTCTGGCTTCCGCGAATACCGGTGCCAGAGTGCAGGAGCTGTGCGAACTGTTCTCCCATGTTCGTCGCACGGAGCGCGGCGTCTTGTCGGTTCGCGGCATCTCCTGGCTCTACAACCTCGATGCTTACAGGAGGCTGTTCCCGCGCTCCTATGCAATGTCGATTCAACCCATCGACGTGCCGCTGCATCTCAACGGCAGTTCAACTTGGGGCCAGGTTTTGAACTGGCGTCAGGAGGTAAAGCCGGACATGCGTGACGCGCTCCTGGCCCGCTTGGCCACGATGAGAGCAGAAGCACCTTGGGAAGCCTTTCCGCTCCAGGCGCTGACCGCCACAAGTGACGTCGCCGAGTTTTATGAGCGCTTTACCTGACTTGGACCTGCTAATGGCAACGGGCTGACCCCTCGCACGTGGGTGGCAGAATTCGGTCAATACCGGTCGCTCACGGACTGACCTGAAATCGTCCGGAAGCAGACGCTCTCGCAAATTACAGGTTCTTCATGAACGATCCAGCGCGCATTCCTCAGGCGATCTTTGATGCCGTCTCGCCACTTCTGGAGCCGGAGTGGGTCGAACTGATTGTTGACTACAGCGTAGACGAAACCCAAAGCGACATGGCGGCGAGCTATTCGCTCCAAAAGGACGGGCACCTCGAAGAGGTTGCAATTTTGCTCCCGCATGTCGTAGATGGATTATTTCGAGCCCTGAGGGACAGTCTTCCCGATCGGGCGACGCAAGCATTCTCGGCCTGCCGTTACCACGTTACGCGAAGCGGCTCCTTCGAAGCCGAGTATTCATACGACAAAGTCGACTGGGATGACTTGTTGGCGCGCTCCGGATGGAACTTCCCGGACATCGCGACCAAGCGAGCACAGTGAATGGCGCCGACCCGACGTGCGGCTACAGTCGGCCAAGAGCGGCCGGTCGGCGGCGTCGCAGAATTAACCGGTTAGCCGACAGTAGCGGCGCACGCACGACATTTGAGTTCGGGGATGAGAGCGCTCGCGCAAGAAACCTATTTTTCGTTTCTACCGATACATCGTCGGTTACCACAAGTGAAGATATATGACTTGGGAATATCGAATAATGAGCCGAGACGGCGCGGTCGCTATCTACGAGGTTTACTACTATGAAGACGGTAGGGTACGGGGGTACAGCGCGGAACCAACGTTTCCTGCGGGCGAAACCGTTGAAGAGCTACGAGCCAACTGCGATTTGTACCTTGCTGCACTCGGGAAGCCAGTTCTCGAATACAGCAGTTAGCGGGGGGCAAGTTCAGGTCTGTGCGATCATTTGCCCAGAGACCTGAAATCTCTTAGCGATGAAGTCGAAGCTGATCGTTCTGGGCTGGCGTAGGTGACATCACTGCTGGATGCAGCCGGGACCGTTCATTTACTTGCGCAACTGGCCTCTTTTGCAGGATCGTCTAGATGATGCGTGAGCCCCACCCCTACCCAGAGATTTACTGCGACTTCAACGCGAGGATGACCGACCGTGGGTATTCACTGGAACGAATGGGTTCAATCCGGGATTTGAGTAAGTTAGGCATCGAGCTGGAAGGAGCCGTCGGCAAACGCTTCACCTTCGTCACGGACGATGCGGACGAAAACGGCGTTCCTGATGACATCATGTCCAACGGTGTAGTGATCAAGGATGAGCGATACGGGTTTCTTGCCCTTCTTGATGCTCCAGACGACTTCTATTGGCGTTCGCAACTGATTCGCTGCGATGAAGCGTAGTTAGATCTAAATCTATTGAACGGCCGCTATCGCGGATCGCGGATGTCTCCTTCGGGCCCGTTGCCGACTTTCGCCTTCCTCCAAAGCCGTCATTCCCCTCGAGCCGATCTGTGGCGCCGGTGCGCCTGGGTTTAAAAAAAGCCCACGGCTGACACCTATGGCGGCACTGGCGCAGCCGAGGCGGACTGCAAAGGCTATATTCCGGCGGCGTTAGCGGCCTCGACAGTGCCAAGCGAGGCAATCCCATCGCCTGAGCGGTCATCCACCAGCTGTCCCTGGGCCGATTGGCCGAGAAACTCCGAGCGCGCTCAGGCCACGCGCCCGGCCGTCAGCGGATAGCCTGCCTCGCGCCAGGCCTTCATGCCGCCGTCCAGCGCGACCGCGTGCAGAAAACCCATGCCGCGCAGCGTCGACGCCGCCAGCGTCGAGATGTAGCCCAGCTCGCAGCAGGTGAGGATGCGCCGCGTGGGATCGGGCAGGTCCTGGTTGACGCGCAGCTCCAACTGGCCGCGCGGCAGCAGGCGCGCGCCGGGAATGTGGCCGGCCTCGTAGGCGTCGCGCTCGCGCACGTCGAGCACGATCAGGTCGTCCTCCGCGGCCTCGACGCGCGCCTTGAGTTCGGCCAGCGACATGAAGGGCACCGCGGCCGTCGCTTCGGCGAGCAGGCTCGCCACGGTCTTGCCGCCGCTCATGTTCGTGCGCAGCGCCTCGGTGATGTGCGTCGGCATCGTGAGGTTGAGGCTGCGCATCATCTCGGCGAAGGCTTCGCGGTCGCGCGCCTGCAGGCGCGGGTTGGATGCGATTTCCTCGGCGATCGTCGAGTGGGTGCGTCCCTTGTAGTCGTGCGCGGGGCAGACCTTGAGCGCCGGGTCCATTCGCAGCACGCGGTTGAACAGGCTGTCGTAGAGCGCTTCGGGGTTGCCGCTGGGCAGGTCGGTGCGCCCGGTGGCGCCGATGAGCAGCGTGTCGCCGGTGAACAGGCGGTCTTCCACCTGAAGACACATCGAGTCGGCGGTATGGCCCGGCGTGTGGGTGACCTGCAGCCGCAGGCGCCCGACGACGATCATCTCGCCGTCGCCGATGCGCATGTCCACGAAGGGCGCGGGGCTCGCGTGGTGCATGACCACGGGCACCTTCAGCTGGCGCGCGAGTTCGCGGGTCGCCGAGAAGTGGTCGGCGTGCGTGTGGGTGTCGATCAGGTAGCGGATGCGCACGCCGTCGCGCGCGGCGAGCGCGATGTAGTGATCGATCTGGCTCAGCTCCGGATCGATGAGCGCGGCGGCACAGGTCTGGTCGCAGCCGATGAGGTAGGACTGGCAGCCGCCGGTCGCGATCTGCGCGAAGACCATGATGCTGCGCTCGCGATCAACCGGGCTGCTTCACCACGCGCAGGTAGGGCTTCGGCGACTTCCAGCCCGCGGGGAACAGCTTCTTGGCGTCCTCGTCCGACACCGAGCCGGCAATGATCACGTCCTCGCCCTTTTGCCAGTTGACGGGCGTCGCGACCTTGTGCGCCGCGGTCAGCTGCATCGAGTCGAGCACGCGCAGGATCTCGTCGAAGTTGCGCCCGGTCGTCATCGGGTAGGTCAGCATCAGCTTGACGCGCTTGTCGGGCCCGATCACGAACACCGAGCGCACCGTCGCATTGGTCGCCGCGGTGCGGCCCTCGAACGTGCCTGGCTCGTCGGCCGGCAGCATGTTGTACAGCTTGGCCACCGCAAGGTCGGTGTCGCCGATCATCGGGTACTTGGGCAGGTAGCCTTGCGTTTCCTCGATGTCCTTGGCCCAGCGGTCATGGGCATCGACCGGATCGACGCTCAGGCCGATCAGCTTGGCGTTGCGCTTGGTGAACTCGGGCTCGATCTTCGCCATGTAGCCCAGCTCGGTGGTGCAGACCGGCGTGAAGTCCTTGGGGTGCGAGAACAGGATCGCCCAGCCGTCACCGATCCATTCGTGAAACTTGATCGGCCCCTGGGTCGTCTGGGCCGTGAAGTCGGGGGCAATATCGTTGATGCGCAGTGACATGATCGCTCCTTGAACAGGTTGACGACAAACGCTCTTTCTTGCCGGCCATCCGGCAGGACTCAAAGCATAGAACGGCGCGGCGACGGACGCCAGTGCCGGCGACTCGTCAGTTCCGCTCCGACAGTTGTTCCAGGATGGCCGGGTTCTCCAGCGTCGAGGTGTCCTGCGTGATGGCCTCGCCCTTGGCGACGGACCGCAGCAGCCTGCGCATGATCTTGCCGCTGCGGGTCTTCGGCAGGTTGTCGCCGAAGCGGATGTCCTTGGGCTTTGCGATCGGGCCGATTTCCTTGGCGACCCAGCTGCGCAGCTCGTTGGCGATCTTCTTCGCTTCATCCCCGGTGGGGCGCGCGCGCTTCAGGACCACGAAGGCGCAGATCGCCTCGCCCGTGGTGTCGTCGGGGCGCCCGACCACCGCGGCTTCGGCGACCAGATCGGTGCACGACACCAGCGCCGATTCGATCTCCATCGTGCCCATGCGGTGGCCCGAAACGTTGAGTACATCGTCGATGCGCCCGGTGATCGTGAAATAGCCGGTCTTCGCATCGCGGATCGCACCGTCTCCCGCGAGGTAGTAGCCCTTGAGCTCCGGCGGGTAGTAGCTGGCCTTGAAGCGTTCCGGATCGCCCCAGATCGTGCGGATCATGCTCGGCCAGGGCTTCTTGACCACCAGGATGCCGCCTTGGCCGTTGGGCACGTCGGCGCCGGTCTCGTCGACGACGGCCGCCGCGATGCCGGGAAAGGGCAGGGTGCAGGAGCCCGGCACCAGCGGCGTGGCGCCCGGCAGCGGCGTGATCATGTGGCCGCCCGTCTCCGTCTGCCAGAAAGTGTCGACGATCGGACAACGCCCGCCGCCAATGTGCTGGTGGAACCACTCCCAGGCCGCGGGGTTGATCGGCTCGCCGACCGAGCCCAGGATGCGCAGGCTCGACAGGTCGTAGCGCCTGGGGTGCACGGTTTCGTTGCCTTCGGCCGCCTTGATCAGCGAGCGGATGGCCGTCGGCGCTGTGTAGAACACGCTGACCTCGTGGTCCTGGATCATCTTCCAGAAGCGGCCCGCGTCGGGGTACGTGGGCACGCCCTCGAAAACGACCTCGGTGGCGCCCAGCGCCAGCGGACCGTAGGCGATGTAGGTGTGGCCGGTGACCCAGCCGATGTCCGCGGTGCACCAGAACACGTCGTCGGGCTTCAGATCGAAGGTCCACTTCGTCGTCAGCGCGGCATGAAGCAGGTAGCCGCCGCTGGAATGCTGCACGCCCTTCGGCTTGCCGGTCGAACCGGAGGTGTAGAGCACGAACAGGGGATGCTCGGCGCCCACCCATTCGGGTTCACAGGTCTCCGGCTGGGCTTGCGTCTCGTCGTGCAGCCAGCGGTCGCTGGAAGGGTTCCATCCGATCGGCCCGCCGGTGCGCCGGTAGACGATGACGTTCTTCACGCTCTCGCAGCCGCCCAGCGCGATGGCGTCGTCGACGATGGCCTTGAGCGGCAGCTGCTTGCCGCCGCGCACCTGTTCGTCGGCGGTGATGACCATCACGGCGCCGGCATCCTGGATGCGGTCGCGCAGGCTTTGCGCCGAGAACCCGCCGAACACCACCGAGTGCGTGGCGCCGATGCGCGCGCAAGCCTGCATGGCGACCACGCCTTCGATGCTCATCGACATGTAGATGACGACGCGATCGCCTTTCTTCACGCCGCGCGCCTTCAGCGCATTGGCCATGCGGCAGGTGCGCGCGAGCAGCTCGCGGTAGCTGACCCGCGTCACCTGCCCATCGTCGGCTTCGAAGATGATCGCGGTCTTGTCGCCCAGGCCCCGCTCGACCTGGCGGTCGAGGCAGTTGTAGGACACGTTCAGCGTGCCATCCTCGAACCACTTGAAGAAGGGCGCCTGGCTCTCGTCGAGACCTTGGGTAAACGGCGTTCTCCAGCTCAGGAACTCGCGCGCAAGGCGCGACCAGTAGCCGCTGTAGTCGGCCTCTGCCTCGGCCACCAGCCTGTCGTAGGCGGCCATGCCGGCCACGTGGGCGCCCTTCATGTCCGGTATGGGAAACAGAGGGGGCGTTATTTCGTTGCTGCTCACGATGGATCTCCTGTTGCTCGATTCAAGACGTCAAGTGGCCTGTCCGGTTTCACGGGTCGGCATGGCTGTTGAGCCATGCCGCAATCGCCGCGGCACTGCGAAAGTCGTCGCAGGCGCGAGCCGGAACGGTGGGGTAGCGCTGATTCCACATGCGCGCCAGCGCCTGGCCCGGACCCACTTCCAGCACGCAGCGCACCTGCCGCGCCTGGATGTTTTCCATGCATTCATCCCAGCGGACCGTTCGGGCAATCTGGGCGGCCAGCGCAACGCGGGCAGACTCCGCATTCCGGATGCGGTCCCCCGCATTGCTGAACAGCGCGACCCGAGGCGCGTCGAACGGCACCTGCGCAAGCGTCCGCGAGAAGCTCTCTGCCGCATCGCGCATCCAGGGCGTGTGCGATGCGACGTTGACCCGCAAGCGCGTGCACTGCGCGCCCAGCGCCGCGGCCATGCGTTCGGCGCTATTCAACGCGGCGATCGGGCCGCCGAGGATCACGCTGGCGTTGCCATTGCGGATGGCGAGTTCGAGGCCGGCTTCGACCCGCAACCGTTCGAGCTGCTGCTCGGAAACACCGCTGACGGCCAGCAGGCCGCCCGGCACACGGGCGGCGCAACGGTCCATGGCCTCGGCGCGCTGCGGCGCCAGCGCGGCCGCCGTGGCGGGATTGATCACTCCGGCCGCGCTGAAAGCGGCCAGTTCGCCGACGCTGTAGCCCGCCACCGCGGCCGGCGATGCGAGCAGGGGCGCCAGCTGCCCCCAGGCGGCCAGGGCAAGGCCGGTCAGCAGCGTCTGCGCGTTGTCGTTCCGCTCGGCCCACGCCGGATCGGCGAGTGCAAGGCGCCAATCGTCGACGCCCAGCCGTGCGCACATGTCGTGCACCCGTGCGTCGTCCGCCAGCCAGGGCAGCATGGTGGGATGCTGGGTGCCCTGGCCGGAAAAAAGCAGTGCGAAGCTCATGAGGCTGGACACACGCGCTGGATCCAGCAGACCGCGGCAAGCGTGTCGGCCGCGCCACCGGGCGACAGGCGCCGCCGCACGAAATCGTCGGCAATGGCTTGCGCTGCCCGGAGCCCATCCGGCCGCGCGACGCCTCCTCGATCCAGAAAGTCTTGCGCGGCGCGCTGAGCCCAGCGCAGGCCGGCGAGGCCACCGCGGTGCGCGAGATTGCTGTCGTCCAGCACGGCCATGATGTGGAACAAGGTGTCGAGCCGGGCCTGGCGGGGCGTGAGGCCCTGCGCCAATGCCTCTTTCAGTGCGGGAAGCGCGGTGTCGAACAGCACCGGAAACGCCAGCGCCGCTTCTTCGGATGCGCTGCGCAGGCCGTGGCGCCGTGCAGCGATGCCGCCGGGCAGAGCGGATGGCCGTTGGCTTCGCCTGTCCAGTGCGCCGCCCCAGTGCCGGCGCAGCGCATCACGCAATGCTTCCGGCCGCAATGCGCCGCCTTGTTCTCGCAGCGCAGCGCCCGCTGCTGCGCACAACAGGCCGAGCATGAAGATCGCGCCGCGATGCGTGTTGACGCCGCCGGTGGCGGCGAGCATGCGTGCCTCCGCCGCGATGCCGCATCGTTCGAGCACGGCGAAATCCGCGCCGCCGAATCCGGCCTCGGCGATCTGCGCGAAGTAGCGGCGCAACGAGAACAGGCTGCGCATGAAGGTGTGCGCGTCCATGTCCTCGTGGCTGCCGGCGTCGATCAACGTCACCAGACCAGGCTTGGGTGCCAGCGACAGTTCGTCATACAGCGCGAGCGTGGCGGCGCGTCCGATGGCCGCAGGCGTGAGCGGTGAATACTGTGCCTGCCAAAGGGCGACGTTTCTCACGCGGCGACCTCCACCAGCCCGGCGTGTTCGCACCACGCGGCATCGCGCTGCAGGGACACGCCGTCCAGCCGCTTGACCATCACCGCCCGCGCGCGTCCGGCGCGCCAGTCGCGCCATTCGCGCCACGCCACCGCCGCTCCGTCGCCGAAGATGAGCTCGCCATCCAGCCGGGGCCGTACCGCGTCGAACGACTCGAGGGCACGAACCGCGGCATCCGCATGTACCGCCCCCTCGATGGGGATCGACAGATCGAGATCGGAATCCGTTCGCACGTGATCGAGACCGCTGATCGCTTGCCAGCCGTAGCTGCCGAACACCCGTGCCGTCGCATGGCACGCGTCGAGCCTGCCAGCCAGCTCGCGCACGGCATCCCGCGCCGAAGGTGGCAGCAGCTCCTGGACTGCGGCCAGGTGCGGGAACTCCTCGATGCCATGCACCGCATCACGTGGCACCTGCAATGCAAGCCGTCGCCTGCCCCAGCGCGCGGGGGAAGGCAAACCCAGCGCCATCGATCCGCTGGACGTGGAATGAACCGATTGGCGCGTCACGACCAGGGGCAGCCGATGCATCGCCCAATGCGCGAGGCACTCGCGCGCCTCTTCATCCCATGGATGGCGCAGGACGGCGGCCCAGCCGCTCCCGGAGAGCCGGGCGAGTTGATGGCGACGCAGCGGAACCATGGCGATCATGCAAATTCAGGCGGCGTCCAGCACGCGCTGCACGACCGCGGCGGCAAGCTGGCGGCCTCCCCGTTCGGCGCCATCGCGTGCGCGCCGGTCGTCTGTCGGCGCGGGAGCCAGCGCCTCGCGCAGGCAGGCCTGCAGGTCGCCCCGCCAAAGCGCACGCACGCCCCCCATTGCCACGTAGTTCTGCACGCCGGGAGCGAACACCGGGTTGGACTGCGACAGCGCCGTGAGTTTCTCTTCCGGCAACTTGGTCACGCGCGCCATGGCGGGGATGCGCATCACGCGGATCTCGGCATCCGGCAGCGCATAGCAGGCATCGGCAATCAACCCCGAGGTGATGAAGCCGCCGGACAGCGCCTGGTCGTACACCAGGCCTATCACGCGGTGGCCGCGGCGCCGCGCCAGGTCGATGCTTGCGCCGAGGTGCGCCATCGCCCGGTTGATGCCGAGCAGTTCGTCGCGCCGGCGCAGCTGCTGGCCCTGGGTGTCGATCAGCAGCAGGATCGGCCGGCCCGGGTGCCGTGTGACGGTGTCCAGGGTCACGCGGGCCTGCGCGAGTGCGAGCCGGACCCCGATCGGCGCATGATTTGTCGTGCCGATCACCGTGAGCGGCTCGCCTTCGAAGATCACTTCGCCCTGCAGAAAATCGCCGTCTTCGCGCATGCCGTGGTAGGGGCCGAAGAGCTGGGTGACTAGAGAACTCCACTGCATGTGATGCTCCTCGGTTAAATGGTGCGCAATGCGCGGACGGCTTCGACCGAAAGCTCCGGGACCTGCTGCGCATCGGCGATGCCGAGCGCGCTCCAGAGCCGCATCGCTTCGTCGATTCCGGCGTTGTTGGCGCTGTTGGCGCCGTCGGCGTTCTCGGCGGGCAGGGCGTGCAGCCGTGCCGTGAGCAAGGCGTGCTCCTGCTCCAGCGCCGCCAGGGTCAATGGCCTCGATTCGCCGATCGCCGCGATGGCCACCGCACGAAATGCGGCAACATCGTCTTCGACCAGCGCATCGCAGTCGCCGGTCAGCCAGCGGTGCTTGCCGCCGGTCGTGCGCCAGACCAGCGCACGGTCGCGCGAGTCGAATTCATCCACGCCGTGGGAGGCTTCGATCACCTCGGGCCCCGACATGGCCAGCCGCCCGACGTCGCTCATCACGATGTAGTCGGCACAGCGCGCCACGATGCCCATGCCGCCGAAGCAGCCGTTGGCGCCGCCGATCAGCACCAGCACCGGGATGCCCGCGGCGCGCACGTCGAGCAGGGCGCGCATCACTTCCGACACCGCGATCAACCCGGCGTTGGCTTCGTGCAGTCGCACGCCGCCCGATTCGGCCAGCAGCAGCACGGCAGCCGGCCGGTCGCGCAGCGCGCGCTGCATCAGGCCGACCAGCTTGGCGCCATGCACCTCGCCAACGCCGCCGCCCATGAACGCGCCTTCCTGTGCGGCCACGAACACGCTGCGGCCGTCGAGCATCGCGCGGCCCACCGCCACGCCGTCGTCGAATGCGCAGGGCACGCCCAGTTGCGCCAGGTGCGGGCTCGTGACGCGCTCGCTCGGAGGCAGCCATTCATGAAAACTGCCGGCATCGAGCAGCAGGGCGAGCCGCTCGCGCGCCGAGCATTCGGCGTAGCTGATCATGGCCGGCCTCCGGCGATTTCGGCCACCGCCTGGTCGAGCCGCAGGCTCACCACCGCGGGCGTGGCGCCCATGTCGTTGATCGAAACGCGCACGCCGGCCAGCGGATGGCGCGCGTGGAAGTCGTTCATCACGGCCTGCCAGATGGGACCGAAGCCGCGCGCCGACGTCTCGACGCGCACCGCGCAGCCGTTGCCGCCGGCCGGCTCGAGCAGCACCTCGAGGTTGCCTGAGCCGACGACGCCGACCAGCACCGGCGCAAAGGCACCGGCCGGCTGGCCGCCGGAAAAGGAAAAGTCCAGGGTTTCGAGCCCTGCGGGAACGTCGCTCATCATGTATCTCCTGCTACCAGTTTCTGAAGCGCTTGGGCGGCTGATACAAGCCGCCGGAGGCGCGCACCAGGTCGCGCATGTTGCGTGCGGCCAGCAGATTGCGCGTGGCCTGGCGGGGGTCGATGCCCAGGTCCTGCGGCCGGCGGATCACGCCGCGGTCGCGCAGGTTCTCGACCGCGCGCTTGTCGCGCGCCAGGCCCACTGCCGTGTAGCCGGCCACGCCGCGGATGGCCTGCTCGCGCTCCGCATCGCTGCGGCACATCAGCAGGTTGGCAATGCCCTCTTCGGTGAGGATGTGCGAGACGTCGTCGCCGTAGATCATGATCGGCGGCAGGTCCATGCCGGCCTGCTCCTGCAGCGTCCAGGCGTCGAGCCGGTCGACAAAGGCCGGCTGCATGTGCTCGCGGAATGTCTCGACCATCTGCACCACCAGCTTCTGCCCGCGCGGCGTGCCGGCGGCGCCTGTGCGCCCGGCACGCGCCTCGCGTCCGGCCTTGAGCCAGGCCGGGCTCGCATGGCGGCGGCCGCGTGCATCGGCGCCCATGTTGGGGGCGCCGCCAAACCCAGCGATGCGGCCCAGCGTGGCGGTGGAGCTGTTGCCATCGAGGTCGATCTGCAAGGTCGAGCCGATGAACATGTCGCAGGCGTAGTGGCCCGCCGCCTGGCAGAACGCCCGGTTGCTGCGCAGACTGCCGTCCGGGCCGGTGAAGAACACGTCGGAGCGCGCGCGGATGTAGTCCTCCATGCCCAGCTCGGAGCCGAAGGAATGCACGGACTCCACCCAGCCCGCCTCGATGGCCGGGATCAATGCCGGATGCGGGTTCAATGCCCAGTGCTTGCCGATCTTGCCCTTGAGGCCGAGTGACTCCGCATAGGTCGGCAGCAGCAGCTCGATGGCCGCGGTGTCGAAGCCGATGCCGTGGTTCAGGCGCTGCACGCCGTACTCGGCATAGATGCCCTTGATCGCCATCATCGCCATGAGGATCTGGACCTCGCTGATCTGCGCCGGGTCGCGCGTGAACAGCGGCTCGATGAAATTCGGACGCGGGGCCTTGACCACGAAGCTCACCCAGTCGGCGGGAATGTCGATGCGCGGCAGCCTGGTGGTCTTGCCGTCGACCATCTCGTTGACCTGCGCGATCACGATGCCGCCCGAGAACGCCGTAGCCTCGACGATGGCCGGCGTGTCTTCGGTGTTGGGGCCGGTGTAGAGATTGCCCTCGGCGTCGGCGGCCTGCGCGGCGACCAGCGCGACCTTGGGCGTCAGGTCGACAAAGTAGCGCGCGAACAGTTCGAGGTAGGTGTGGATCGCGCCGATCTCGATGCGCCCGGCCGACACCAGCTTGGCCAGCCGCGCGCCCTGCGGCCCCGAAAAGCTGAAGTCCAGCCGGGCGGCCACGCCGTTCTCGAACACGTCCAGATGCTCCGGAAGGGCCAGCACCGACTGCACCATGTGCAGGCCATGCACCTTCGCCGGATCGACCTGGACCAGTGCGCGCGCGAGAAAGTCGGCCTGCTTCTGGTTGTTGCCTTCGAGGCAGACGCGGTCGCCGGGCGAGAGCACCGCTTCGAGCAGGGTGGCGATGGCTTCGGTCTCGACACGCTTGCCGGCGAGCCGGTTCCCGAGCGCTTCGGCGGCGCGCGCCAGCCGGGCATTGCGGTCGTCGGCCTTGGTGGTCCAGGAGCTGGGAGTCATAGGAAGAGGAGTTGAGGGTCGATCGAAAAAAAGAAGACGCGCCTCACAGGACCACGAAGAGCAGCCACACCACCACGGGTGCCACCAGCGTCACGATGGCACCGTACACCATCAGCTGCCGGAAGAACACGTCGCGGTCTATGCCCTTCGCATTGGCCAGTACCAGTGCGCCGTTGGTCGAGAACGGACTGACATCGACGATGGTGGAGGACACGGCCATCGCAGCGATGAAGCCGATGGCGCTGACGCCCGTGTCTCCCTGCAGGAACGGCACCGCCAGGGGAATCAGCGAGCCGAGCACCGCGGTCGACGAGGCGAAGGCCGAGACCACGGCGCCAACGAAGCACAGCAGCAACGCGGCCACCATGGGCGAGGTGAGCCCGGCCACGCTGTGTCCGACGAAATCGATCGTGCCCATCTTGTCCATCACGCCCACGTAGGTGCTGACGCCCACGATCAGCATGATCTCCGGCCACGACACCTGGCCCAGGGCGCGCCTTTGCAGATTGGGCGCCATCAGCGTCAGCACCAGGCCGATGGTGATGGAGACGAAGCCGATGTCCTGCTTGAAGAACAGCGTCAGCACCGCCAGGGCCAGCAGCCCGGCGACGGTGGCGATCTGGTAGCGGCGCGAACCCTGGTCGGCCGGGACCGCCGGCGCTGCGTCCATGAGCGACTCGCCGGCCGCAGTCGCGACGCGGCGCTCTTCCGCGAGCGATTCGGCCTCCGCATCGCCGAATACCTGCGCCCCGCCCTGCGCATGTGCCGTGCGGGGCGTTGCTGGTACTGCGCCGGTCACGTCGGCCTTCTGGCGCAGCAGCTTCATGCCGCCCATGAGGAAGAACAGCAGCAGCGACACGGACAGGTTGACGCCGAGGCTCGCAAGCATCGTCGTGATCTCGCTGAGCGGCAGCCCGGCCTTGGCGACGATCTTGTTGGTGATGCCGCCGTAGATGCTGATCGGCGAGAAGCCGCCGCCTTGCGCGCCGTGCACGACCATCAACCCCATCAGCAGCGGATTGATGCCGTACTTGGCGGCAAAGCCCAGCGCGATCGGCGCGATGATGGCCACCGCCGCCGGGCTGACCGCACCCACCGCCGTGAGCAGCGCGGCGATGAAGAACATGATCCAGGGAATGGCGGCGATGCGCCCACGCACGGCGCGCACCGCCAGCCTGACGAGCCAATCGATGGTGCCGTTGTTCTGCGCCAGCGCAAACAGGTAGGTAATGCCCACCAGCGTGAGAAACAGGTCGGCCGGAAAGCCGCCCATGATCGCTTTCGCGTTCATGCCGGCGACCAGCGTGCCGACCAGGAAGGCGCCGACGAAGGCGATCACGCCCATGTTGATGGGCAGCACCGTGGCCAGCACGAACATGCCGACCAGTGCGTAGATCGAAATCCAATGTGAACTCATCGATGCGTCTCCGGTGTTTTAAGTGCGACGCACATGCACCGTGCGTCTGGGTCCGTACGGTACGCACCCCCTCCGGGACGATCAATGAAGCGGCGTCTGCGACCTTTACGCTCAGTGAAACGATCGAGGGTTAACCCTCGATCAGGCCGACGCTGGAGGCTCGCGCTCGTGCGAGATCGGCACGCTGAAGGCCGCCAGCGTGGCAAAGTCGATCAGTCGACGTGTACTCAAAGCCGTGCCGTGCCGCCGACCGAGGCACATCAACGCCGTCGGGGTTAAGTTAGTGCCATTCCTATCTGACACCTGGAGCAACGCATGATCGTCGAACGCATCTGGACCGGCAACGCCTATCGCAACTACAACTACCTGATCGTTTGCCCCGAAAGTGGCGAGGCTCTTGCCATCGATCCCCTGGACCACCAGAAATGCCTGGCGGCCGCAAAGGACAAGGGCTGGCAGATCACGCAGATCCTCAATACTCACGAGCATCACGACCACACTGGCGGTAATGAGGCCGTCGTCGCCGCGACCGGCGCCAAGGTGATCGCGCACCACAAGTCGGGCTCTCGCATTGCCGGCATGGACCGCGGCGTCAAGGCCGGCGACGTGATCAAGGTCGGCAAGACCGTCGAGCTCGAATGCATGGACACGCCCGGCCACACGATGTGCCACATCTGCCTGCGCTCTCACACCGAGAGGCCTGCACTGTTCTCCGGCGACACGCTGTTCAACGCCGGCGCAGGCAACTGCCACAACGGCGGTAATGTGGAATCCATGTACACCACCTTCGTCGAGCAACTCGCCAAGCTGCCCGACGACACCCGCGTCTACCCCGGCCACGACTACATCGAGAACAACCTGCGTTTCACGCTCGCGCGCGAGCCCGACAACGCTGCCGCCAAGGCGCTGCTGCCCGGCGTGGAAGGGCATGATCCGGCCAAGGCCCGCGTCACGACGCTCCGCGAAGAGAAAGAGATCAATACCTTCCTGCGCCTGTCGAGCCCGAGTGTCATTGCGGCGCTTCGCGAGGCCTTTCCCGATCTGCCCGACGAGCCGGATCCGAAGACCGTGTTCGTCAAGCTTCGCGAGCTGCGCAATACATGGTGAGCCGCTGGTCAACACTACTTCGCCCGCCGCGGGGCCGGATAGCGCCGCACCGATCGATCAGGTGCCTCGCACTCAGCCGAGGTCGGCTTTTGCCACGCGGCACACCGACAGCAGCGCGAGCAGGTTGGGATCGCGCTCGCGCGTGCGCAGGAAATTGAGCGCGATGGTCTGGCGCATCAGGTATCTGGACTGCAACGGGATCAGCTGCACCTTCTGCGGCATGACGCCCCGCACCCGCCCCGGCAGCAGCGTGTAGCCCACGCCGCCGCTGACCAGGTTCATGAGCGAGAAGATGTCGTCGGTCTTCATCACCACGTTGGGCGTGAAGCCGGCGATGCGGAACGTTTCGACAAACCCCCTGTAGGTGACGAAGCCTTCGCTCAGGCTCACGAAGCGTTCGCCGGCGCAAGTGCTCAGGTCGATCTCCTTCTGCGCCGAATAGGGGGAGCCCACGGGCGCGGCAAACTGGATGTCGTCCTCGAACAGCGGCTCCGATTCGACATCGGAAACATCCTCCGGAATCGCCATGAGCGCGGCGTCGATCGCGCCATCGCGCAGCTTCTGCAGCAGGTGCGCATTGGACCCGAGCACGAGCTCGGTGTGCAGGTCCGGCTTGCGCAGCTTCATTCCCATGATCAGCTGCGGCACCGTGCGGCTCGTCAGGGAATAGAGCGAGCCGATGCGAATGCGGTCGGCCGAGTAGCCGGCGACTTCCCGCGTGGCGCGAATGCCCTGCGCCATGGTGCGAAGCACCTCGCGCGCCACCTCCGCCAGCGCATGAGCGGCTTCGGTCGGATGCAGATTGCGGCCTTCATGCCGGAACAGCGCGCAGCGCAGCCCGGTTTCCAGCGAATGCAAGGCGCGGTGCACGCTGACGGCGCTGATGTCGAGCTTTTCCGCCGCGCGGGCGAGATTGCCGGTCTCCATGAAGGCCAGAAGGACTTCGAGCTTGCGGAAGGTGATCTCTTCGTCGACGTGGAGGAGCATGGGCGGCCTGCGGATGAATGCGAATCGTAAGCCCTGCCGGTTTTGAAGCCGCAATCAGGTGAAGGCCAACGACGCGCGCGTGCTTGAGCCGATGGATGAGGCGAGCTTGGCGCGTCAGCCAACCAAACGCTGCACATCGATGCTGCGAAGTGTCATTCAATTGAATTACAATTCATCAGTTGTTCTCTAACTTGGAGGCGCCTGCCATGGCTGCAAACGCATTGGTACAGACCCGCATCGACGCTGACGTGAAGGAGCGTGCCACCGCAGTGCTCGACAACATCGGCCTCACCGTCTCGGACGTGATGAGGATCGTTCTGACACGTGTGGCCAAGGAGGGCGCATTGCCGGCGGGGTTTACCGTTGACGCTGCGGCCCATGACGCCTGGTTCCGAGCCAAGGTGCAGGAGGCCCTGGATGATCCGCGTCCCGCGGTCCCGCACGAGAAAGTCGAAGCGCATTTCGCCAAACGCCGAGCAGCGGCGCTGCGCAAGGCGGGTGAAGGCGACGCGTGAGGCTGGAGTGGTCACCGCTGGCAACGGATGACCGAGAGCGGATTTTCGATTTCATCGAGCAAGACGACCCGCGCGCGGCGATTGCAGTGGACGAGCGCATCGCCACGCAAGTGCTGGTGCTGTTGCAGTTTCCAGAGGGCGGGCGCCCAGGGCGCGTCGAAGGGACGCGCGAACTGATCGTTCGCCGCACGCCGTACATCGTGGCCTACCGGGTTGGAAAGGATTACGTTCGCATCCTGCGAGTTCTTCACAGCGCGCAGTTGTGGCCTGGCGAACTGACAGACCTGCTGTGAAGAGGGAGTCTTCACGTTCTTGTCGATGACGATCTGCGACAGTCCATCGCGTCCGTGCACGACGGCAAATCGGCTCGAACGGGCGCTGAAATCCGGAAAACAGCTGGCTGCGAAGCGCTACGCCAGTTCGCCCGACTGTGTTCGGTGCGCGTGCAGCGCTTCGAAGATCGGTCCGTCGCTGAAGCGGAAAAGATCGAGCGTCCCCTGGCTGCCTGCGTCGCAGTGGGCCGCAAAGGGCTGCCACGACGGCACGACGAACATGTCGCCGCGTTGGACGCTCCATTGCTGCTCGCCCACCTTCACCGTGCCGCTGCCCTCGAACACCTGGTAGACCGATGAGCCGACCTCGCGCTGCACCAGGGTGCTCGCACCCTTCCTGATGCGGTGCATTTCGGTGCGGATGGTGGGCAGCACGTCGCGGCCGTTGCTCGGGTTCGTGAAGCGAACCGCCGCGTGGCCCGGGCTCAATGTGGCGGGATGGCCTTCATCCTCCAGCGCCAGCTGGTCGGCCAGGGCGCGGTCGGTATCGACCCAGCGGTAGGCCAGGAGCGGCGTCGCGGCCGGTGCCTCCGGTTGCGACAGCGGACGCAGGCCCGGGTGGCCCCACAGGCGCTCCGAGCGCGAGCGCTCCGGCGTGGCCTTCTCGGTCGTGCTGACGCGCTCGCGCCCGAACTCGAAGAACTGCGACTCCGTGTAGTACGAGAACGGAATGTCCAGGCCATCGATCCACGCCATCGGCGCGCTGGCCGCGTTGTGATGGGAATGCCAGTTCCATCCGGCCTGCGGCAGGAAGTCGCCGCGCGACATCCGCACCGGATCGCCGTTCACCACGGTCCACACGCCTTCGCCTTCGACCACGAAGCGGAATGCGTGCTGCGAGTGGCGATGCTCCGGTGCGTCCTCGCCCGGCATCAGGTACTGGATGGCGGCCCACAGCGTGGGCGTGGCAAACGGCCTGCCGCCGAGGGCAGGATTGGCCAGCGCGATGGCGCGCCGCTCGCCGCCGCGGCCCACGGGCACGATGCGCCCGGCCTCGCTGGCCAGCTCGACCAGGCGATCCCAGCGCCAGAGATGAGGCACTGCCTTGCTGCGCGGGTGCCGCGGCATGAGGTCGCCGATCTCCGTCCACAGCGGAACGAGCAGTTCGCTTTCGAAGCCCCGGTAGAGCTGCTCGAGTGCGGGGCTGGGCTCGGGTTGGCCCGGACCGGCGACGGCCTTCAGGCGCACGGGGGAGGGTACGGTGTCGACTGTCATGAAGTTCCTTCGTGGGGACCGCTGCAGCGAGCGCTCGCGTGGCGCTTCTGTCCGCTGTGTCGTTTTGTCGGGAGCCGGGCTACGTCGGCTCTTGCTTCACTCGGCCGGGCCGACCGTGAGCGTGATCTCGCCCACGCCGGCCACGCTGCCCTCGACGCGATCGCCCGGCTGGAGCGCACCTACGCCTTCCGGCGTGCCGGTGAAGATCAGGTCGCCGGGCTGCAGGTGGTAGAACTTCGACAGGTCCTCGATCAGTTCGGGGATGTTCCAGATCAGCTTGGAAAGATCGGAGCGCTGGCGCTCCTGGCCGTTCACGCTCAGCGCCAGTGCGCCTTGCTCGAGCACGGTGCCGGCCATGGGAACGACCTCGGACACCACCGACGACTGCTCCACGTCCTTGCCGAGGTCCCAGGGCCGGCCCTTGTCGCGGGCCACGAGCTGCAGGTCGCGCCGCGTCATGTCCAGGCCGCAGGCGTAGCCGTAGATCAGCTTGTGCGCATCGGCGCGGTCGACACGAAAACCGGGTGCCCCGACGACGAGCACCAGCTCCATTTCGAAGTGGTAGTTGGCCGTGCCGGGGGGATAGGCCACGGTGGCGCCGGACTCCACCAGCGTCGGCAGGCTCTTGGTGAAATAGAACGGCACTTCCACCGTCTTGTCGACCGGCCGCCCCATCTCGATGGCGTGGGCGTGATAGTTGCGGCCGACGAAGAACAGCCGGTTGACGGGCAGGCGCTCCGTCTTGCCGCGAACGGGCAGCGAGGCGATCGGAGGAGGGGTCCAGAGGTAGGTGGTGGTCATGATGTTTACAGTGCGGGGATCGGGCCGGACGCGCGTTGCGCGTCCGTATGTCAAAGCTTGGCGAGCGGTACCTGGAGGTCGGCGAGCTGCGCCGCGTCGACGCTGGTGCGGCGCTCGATCAGGCGCCGCGCAAAGCGCAGGTCGCGCGCGGCGTTCGGGCCCAGCGCGGCGACGACCTTGTCGGCGTCGAGGAAGAACATCACGAAACTGCTGGCCCTCCGGTCGCCGCGCAACACCACGCGGTGCGCCGGCGCAGGCATGCCGAAGATCTGCAGGTTGACGTCGTACTGGTCCGACCAGAACCAGGGCAGCGGCTGATGGTTCACCATGGTGCCGAGCGCGGAGCGCGCGGCGGCGATGCCTTGCTCCTGCGCGTTCTGCCAGGATTCGAGCCGCATCCGCCGTCCGGCCCATTCGCAGTGCCAGGCCGCCACGTCGCCCGCGGCCAGGATGTCGGGGTCCGACGAGCGGCATTGCGAATCGACCAGCACGCCGCCATCGCACGCCAGGCCCGCCTCGCGGGCGAGTTCGTCGTTGGGAACGAGGCCGACACCGATGAGGACGGCGTCGCAATCGAGCGTGCTTCCGTCGCCGAACGACGCCATGAGGCCGCCTTGCGCGCTCTGCGCCAGGCGCTCGATGCCCGTGCCCAGGCGGACATCGACACCGTGGGAGGTGTGCAGCTGCAGCAGGTAGTCGGAAATTTCGGACGGAACGGTGCGCTCGCACAGCCGCCCCATCGCTTCCACGACGGTCACGTCCAGGCCCTTCTTCCGGGCCGTGGCAGCCACCTCGAGCCCGATCCAGCCGCCCCCGACGACGAGCAGCCGCTTGCCCGCAGACAGTGCGGCACCGAGCGCCGCCGCATCCTCGATGCTGCGCAAGCTGAAGACGCCGGGCAGATCCGCGCCCGGGATGTTCAGCCGGCGTGCCCGCCCGCCGTTGCAGAGAATCAGCTTGTCGTATGCAACGGGCTCTCCATGCGTGAGGCGCAACTGCTTCGTCGCCCTGTCGATGAAGGTCGCACCGACGTTCGGCCGCCAGTCGATGCCCAGCGCATCGAAGGCTTCCGCTTTCAAGAGATGCGTCGTGTCCGCATGGGCGTCTCCGGAGAGCACCGCCTTGGACAGCGGCGGACGTTCGTAGGGACGATGGGGCTCGTCGCCGATCAGGACCACACGGCCCGCGAAGCCCTCGCTGCGCAGCGTCTGCGCGGCCCAGCCGCCGGCCTGGCCGGCGCCCACGATGACGATGGTTTCGGTGGTCATGGATTCAAGGCCATGGAAGAAAGGAGAGGCATCAGTCCAGCGAGAGGAACACGCGGCCCGCGTCGATCTTCACGGGGTACGAGCGGATCGCCTCGGTCACGGGGGCGCAGGTCGGCTTGCCGTTGCGCACGTCGAACTTGCCCTGGTGCAGCGGGCATTCGATCTCGTGCCCTTCGAGGAAGCCCTCGCAGAGGCGCGCATGGCCGTGGGTGCACACGTTGTCGGTCGCGTAGATCTGGCCGTCCACGTTGTACAGCGCGATGTCGCGCCCGCCGACCACCATGCCGACCACGTCATCGGTGGGCACCTCGTCGACGGTTGCGGCGTCGGTCCATTGGAAATCGCTCATGGCTGGCCTCAGAGGGGATAGATGACGGAGTTGGGGATCATTTCGCTGTCGTAGATGACCTGGCGCGAGGCGAACTTCAGTCCTTGCTCGGTGCGCACGACGACGTCGATGTAGCGGCCCACGCTGAAGACGCTCGAAAGCTCGGACAGCTTGGTGCGGAACACCGCGTAGTTGGCTTCGCACTCGAAGCGGTCCGCCTCGGCCTTCAAGACGAGCGGCGTCCCGACGACGTGGCGCTGGTAGTAGGGGTCGTGGAACAAGGTCTCGCGAATGCCGTAGACGCGGTCCTTCAGCATGCCCTTGCTCTCGAACGACAGCGTGGCCAGCGGAAAGCCGCGGTCGTAGTTCTCGCGCGGCTGCAGCCGGTAGCTGCAGTCGTCCGTGAAGAACTCCGGCCAGAGTTCCCATTCGCCGGAGCTCACGGCCTGGGCGTAGCGGGCGTAGAGCTGGGTCAGGTCGAAGTAGTCCTGGAAGTTCATCTCAAGCCTCCATGACCTTGCGCCAGTACTCGTACATGCCCCGTATCAGGGTCTCGGTGACCATGTGGTCCGTGTCGCCGACCTCGCGGCCGCCGAGTTCGGCAAGCGTGCGGTGGAAGGGCTTCTGTTCGAAGCCTTTCTGCGAAAGCTCGATCACTTCGCCGTCGTCGGCGGAGACGAAACCGGCCGGGCCGAAGAGATTGGCCTGGCGCAGCCGTCGCAGCGTCATTGCGTCGTCGTCGTCCTCGAAGCCGAAGTGCGTCCAGACGAAATCGAAGGCGCCGGGGCCGCTCGGCTGGATGTGCCGGGTCGAGACACTGTTGACCTGCTGCTGGAAGATCACGCTCGGGAACAGCGTCATCATCACCGCCGTGGGGCCCTTCCACCACGGCTCGGGCACGATGTCCAGAAAGCGGTCGTCGTTGAGCTTCATGCTTTCCTTGAAGCTCGACACCTGCGTGACCCCGTCGGCCTTGCCGCTGGCGCCGCGGGTCGAGATCATGGCCGCGTGCCGGTGATGGCTGTCCATCTTCAGCTCCGACTTGTTGTCCGCGCGCCAGAGGCCGAAGGTGACGAACCACGTATGCAGGAGGCCCGGGTGGTACGGGTCCTTGATGTTTTCCTGCATCAGCTTCCAGTTGCCCGGAATGCGCTGGCGGTTGTAGCCGAGGATCGTCAGCTTGCGGCCGTTGAACAGCCGGTCGAAGTAACCCAGGATTTCCGGGCCCATGAAGTCTTCGAGTGACTCCACGTCCGCATCGAAGGAAGCGAACACCACGCCGCCGCGGGTCGCGACCTTGAGTTTGTTGAGGCCGTGGTCGGCGGGCTTGAAGTCGGCTGGCATCCCGCCGTTGACCTTGCCGTCCTGCTTGACGCCGCGCCGGAAGGGCACGCCTTGCAGGTCGCCGCCCAGCGAATAGTTCCACTGGTGGTAGGGGCAGGTGAACCCGCTGGCCTTGCGGTTGCCGTGCCGCTCGCGGCAGAACTGCATGCCGCGGTGCGCGCACACGTTCTCCACCACGCTGATGGAGTCCTCGGCATCCCGCACCATGATCACCGAGCGTTCGCCGATCACCGTGCGCTTGAAATCGCCGACCTCCGGAATCTCGGCCTCCAGGCCCACGTAGCACCAGTGGCCGCGGTAGAAGAGGCGCTCGAGCTCGCGCCGGTGCTGGTCGGCATCGGTATAGGCCATGAAGGGGATGCGGCTCGTGCCCTTGTCTTCCCAGTGGATCTTCTGCGGAAAGACTGCTGATGTGTCGTCCATGTTTGTCTCCTGTGCGGCCGTGTCGCATGGGCCGCTTGTCTCGTGGTACCCGATGATCGGCAGTTCGGCCCCATCGTTCAATAGAATGTGCCGAATACCTCATATAGATTTCGCGAATGGGAGCCGGCGTGGAGCTCAAGGACATCGACCTCAACCTGCTGGTGGTGTTCAACCAGCTGCTCATCGATCGACGGGTGTCGAAGGTGGCGACGAATCTCGGCCTTTCGCAGCCGGGCGTGAGCAACGCATTGGCGCGACTGCGCAAGCTGACCGATGACCCCCTGTTTCTTCGAACGCCGAAGGGCATGGAGCCGACACCCTTCGCCGAGCAGCTGGCCGCGCCGACGGCGAGCGCGCTGCAGACGATCCATGCGGCGATCAACCAGCGCAGCTCGTTCGATCCGGCCACTTCGACGCGCGCCTTCACCATCGGCATGACCGACATCGGAGAGATATATTTTTTGCCCAAGCTCATGAAGGAGCTGGCGCGCGTGGCACCGGGCCTCTCGCTCAGCACCGTTCGCAACACGGCGGTCAATCTCCAGGACGAGATGGAATCAGGCCATGTCACGCTGGCCATCGGCTTGCTGCCGCAGCTCAAGAGCGGCTACTTCCAGCGGCGATTGTTCAAGCAGCACTACGTCTGCATGTTTCGCCGCGGCCACGCGCTCGACAAGCGGCAGATCTCGCTGGCCGAGTTCTCGCAGGCCGACCACGTGGTCGTGGTTTCGGAGGGAACCGGCCACGGCAAGGCGGACGAGCTTCTCAGCCGCAAGAAGATCGTTCGCAAGGTCGTGCTGACCGTGCCGCACTACGTGGCGGTCGGCCATATCCTGCACGACTCCGACCTGGTGGCGACCGTTCCCGAGCGGCTCGCCCAGGCCTTGGCCGGGCCTTTCGGGCTTTCATATGTCCGCCATCCGGCCAAGCTGCCGGAGATCGCGATCAGCCTGTTCTGGCATGGACGGTATCACCGCGATCCCGCCGTGGCCTGGATGCGTGCCTTGATCGTGCGGCTTCACGGGGAAGGCGCCGCTGCCTGACCGTCTCCGGCAGCGGCAGCGGAAGCGGAAGCGGAAGCGGAAGCGCCGGCCATTGCAGCTGCGAGCCTGCCGCGACGGCGAGCCCCGGCGCCGCACATGCATCGGGCGCCCCCCCGATCGCCTCGCACCGCTCACTCGGCTGTGGCCGGGTCGATCACGCTGTACACCCGGTCTACCCGGTCGGCCGGGAAGCCGCCGAGTTCCGCGTGCCGGCGCACCAGGGCTTCGTCGGTGGATTGGTAGACGCAATAGATCCGGTCATCGGTCACGTAGCTGTGGATCCACTGGATGTCGGGGCCCATGCTGCTCAACACGCCGCAGGACTTTTGCGAGATGGCCTTCAGGTCCGACGGGGTGAATTGGCCGGCGCCGGGGATGTGCCGTTCGATAAGGAATTTGGGCATGGCGATACTCCTATCTAGAATCATCGGTCAAAGGCGACCAAGACCCATGGTGCCGACGCGAAGCGCCCTTGTATTGCTCGCCACTCCGGACTTGTTGACTGAAACCCCGCCCTCGCCAGCCTGAGAGGTGACCATGGATGTCTTGTCGGACGTGCTGCGGACCATCCGCCTGGAGGGCGCGCTGTTCCTGAACGGAGACATGCATGCGCCCTGGTGCTTCAAGGTGCCCAGGGGCACGGACATGGCGCAGCTCCTCAAGCCCGGTGCGCAGCGGCTGGCCATCTGCCACCTGGTGCTGCAAGGCGAATGCTGGGCCCAGGTCGAAGGCGGGGAGCCGATCCGCGCATATGCCGGCGAAGTGATTGCCGTGCCGCATGGCGACTCGCATGTGCTGGGCAGCGGCCTGCACCATGCGGCGGTGGACGTGGCGCATGTGGTCAGTCCGCGCGCACCCGAGCTGGAGCGCATCCGCTACGGCGGCGACGGTGACCGCACCGTGCTGGTGTGCAGCTGGTTCGCTTACGAAGGCGATGCGCCCAATCCCGTCATGGCGAACATTCCGCGCCTGTTCACCACCTCGTTGCGCAGCCGGCCGGCGGGCCCGTGGATCGAGCAATCCGTCAATTTCGTGTTGGCCGATGCCGCTTCGCACACGCCCGGTTCCGAGATGGTCGCCGCCAAGGTGGCGGAGGTGCTGTTTGCCGAAGTGCTGCGCGGCTACATCGAATCCATGCCCGCCAACAACCCTGGCTGGTTGGCCGGCCTGCGCGACCCCCACGTGAGCCGCTGCCTGGCGCTGATGCATGGCGAGCCCGCGCGCAACTGGACGGTCGACGCGCTGGCGCAGGAAACCCACATCTCGCGCAGCGTGCTGGCGGACCGCTTCGCCGAACTGGTGGGCGTGCCGCCCATGCAGTACCTGACGCGCTGGCGCATGATCCTGGCCGCCGGCTTGCTGCGCAAGGACCGGGGCAACCTGGCGCGCATTGCCGAAGGTGTCGGCTATGAATCGGAAGCCGCTTTCAATCGCGCATTCAAGCGCGAGTACGGGGTGTCGCCGGGGGTTTGGCGGCAAAACGGGGTTGAGCTCCCGGCCGGTTCCGAGCGCACCGCATGATGGTACGAACGTCTATGGCAGAGGGAGCTCGCGCATGAGGTTGCTGCGCACCCACGTGAACGCGCCGGACTGGACGTTGTTCGCTTGCCAGCGGCGGAACTCGGGATCGGCTGACAGCGGATCCGTCACCTTCGCGTATTCCGTCGCGTTCTCGAACTGCACGGTCAGAACATAGTTGCCCAGTTCGCCTGCGACCACGCTCCAAAGCTGAGGGCTGGGTGCGCCATGCTTCTTCCAGAGCGCCGCACCCGCCTTCACGGCTTCCATGACGGCCTCGAGATCGGCTCCGGGGCTGGGTCGCAGGACATATCGCGCTTCGTAGGCCATAGAAGTCTCCTTCGTCATAGCAAGAGCGACATTGAAGCACCGGCGCGCTTGGGGGGCAATCGACAATTGCGGCGCTAAAGTGCGGCTGATCGCCCGCTTCCGACGCCGCTGAATCGATAGGACTTCAATGCTCGAACTCTTGACGGACCCTCAGGTTTGGATTGCCTTTGCCACCTTGACGGCACTCGAGCTCGTCCTTGGTATCGACAACATCATCTTCATCGCGATCCTCGTCGACAAATTGCCTCCCGCCAATCGGGAGTTCGCGCGGCGCGCCGGGCTGTTCATGGCCATGTTCATGCGGATCGGCCTGTTGCTGGTTCTGGCCTGGATCGTCGGCCTGGTCGCTCCGCTTTTCACGGTGTTCGATCAGGAAATATCGGGGCGAGACCTGGTCCTGATCCTGGGTGGCCTGTTCCTCATCTGGAAGAGCACGACCGAGGTTCACCAGTCGCTGGAGGGGGAGCACGAGCACAAATCCAGTGCAGCCAAAGCGACCTTCGCTTCCGTGATGCTTCAGATCGTCCTGGTCGATATGGTGTTCTCGCTGGACTCGATCATCACCGCGGTCGGGATGGTGGACGACGTGCGCATTATGATCGCCGCGGTGATTGCGTCCGTGCTGCTGATGATGCTGTTCGCCGGCCCGATCGGGCGCTTCGTCTCGAACCACCCCACCATCAAGATGCTGGCGCTGGCCTTCCTGGTGGTCGTGGGTGTCGTCCTCGTGGCGGAGGGCTTCGGCCACCATGTGCCCAAGGGCTACGTGTACTTTGCGATGGCCTTTTCCGTGGCCGTGGAGATGCTCAATATCCGGATGCGCAAGAAGGCGGCCAAAGCCGTGAAACTGCACCCGCCCCGCATGCCGGGCGATTGAAGAAGAACTGAAGCCGCCAATCAGTCAGCCGCAGGCGGCGCAGATTCCTCCGTCCACCGCGCATGCGACGCGCTCAGGTGATGCAGCATGGCGGCCACCGCGGCCTGCGGATCCCGCGCTTCCAGCGCGCGGTAGATCGCCTCGTGCTCGGCGAACGCCGCCTTCCACGCCTGCGAATTCTCGGTGCGCTCGCTCATGCGGGACGAGATCGGGCTGTGCCGCCCGTCGAAGAGTTCTCCGACCAGCCGCACGAGAACCGAGTTGCCCGTCATCTCGGCAATGGTGATGTGGAAGCGGCGGTCGTTCTCGATCTGCGTGCGGCCATTGAGGCCGTCCTGGCGCATGCTTTCGAGCGATGCCCTGACGCGCTCCAGAAGCTGCGGCGTGACGCGGGCCGAGGCCAGCGTGACCACCGAGCCTTCGAGCATCGCGCGCGCCTGAATCATTTCCGACGGGCTTTCGCCGACCGCGGGCGTTGCGCGCTCCGGCGCGTCCTGCGACGCGCAGACATACACGCCCGACCCCATCCGTATCTCGACGCGTCCGTCGATCTCCAAGGCGATCAGCGCTTCGCGCAGCGAAGGCCGCGACACACCCAACTGCAAGGCCAACTCCCGCTCCGGTGGCAAGCGCGCGCCGACGGGCAGATTGCCGTTGCGGATGAAAGCCCGAATCTGGTCCGCGATCTGTTGGTAGAGCCGGCGGGTGTCGGCGGGTTTGGTGGGGGGGAACATGAGAAGGGGGTCGGCAATCTGGTCATGCCAGTTTGCCATCCTCTATGTAGTGATTGCTACTAATGAGCGGTACTTTACGGGAAAACCCGACAAGGGTTTGTTCCGTTAAGGCCATTTTTGACGTTATGGCAAAGTGGCCTGCCAAATTGGTAAGGCCAAAACAGATGGCGGCGTTCCGTTTTGACGAGACTGGAGGGTGCCAGACAGCATGAGCCAACGCATCGACTCGCATCAGCATTTCTGGCGGCCCGCGCACGGCGACTACGCATGGCTGCGCGCCGATGTGCCCGCCCTCGCGCCGCTGGTGCGCGACTTTCTTCCCGCGCACCTCGCGCCCCTCCTGCAAGCGCATGGGGTGGAGCGGACCGTGCTGGTGCAGGCCGCCGACTCGGAAGCCGAAACCGGCTTCATGCTCGAACTGGCCACCGCGCACGACGTGGTTGGCGGCGTGGTCGGCTGGGTCGACCTGGCCAGCCCCGATGCCGTGGTTTCGCTCGAGCGCATGGCGCGGCATCCCAAGTTCAAGGGCGTGCGGCCGATGCTGCAAGACCTGCCCGATGACGACTGGATCGCACGCATGCCACGGCCCGATGCCATTCAGGCGCTCGTTCGCCTGGGCCTGCGCTTCGATGCGCTGGTGAAGCCGCGGCACCTGCCCTCGCTGATGCGGTTCCTCAAAGACTGGCCGCAACTGCCCGTGGTGATCGACCACGCCGCCAAGCCGCCCGTGGGCGCGCACGGCAGCGAGGCCTTCGCGGCCTGGCGCAAGGACATGGCCGAGCTCGCCGCGCTGCCGCAGGTGTGCTGCAAGTTCTCCGGGCTCTGGGGCGAGGCGCCGCAGGCTGCGCACCACGACGTCGACGTGGCGGCACGCGCCGTGCGCCCGGTGTGGGAGCAGTTGCTCGAGAGCTTCGGCCCCGCGCGCCTCATGTGGGGCAGCGACTGGCCGGTGCTCACGCTGGCCGGCGACTACGCAGGATGGATCGCGGTCAGCGAAGCCTGCATCGGCGGGCTGTCGGCCAGCGAGCAGTCGCACCTCTGGCGCGGCACCGCACAACGCTTCTATGGCCTTCCGACGGACTGAATGCGCCATGCAACCCATCGTCACCATCCGCGACCTGTGCAAATCCTTTGCCGGCGTGCGCGCGCTCGACAAGGCGCAGTTCGACCTGCTGCCCGGCGAGGTGCATGCCCTGATGGGCGAGAACGGCGCGGGCAAGTCCACGCTCATGAAAGTGCTGGCCGGTGTCTACAGCAAGGACTCCGGCGAGGTGATGATCGACGGCGAGCCCGTGGACATCGCGAGCCCGCGCGCGGCGCAGGCGCTGGGCATCGGGATCATCCATCAGGAGCTGAACCTGATGAACCACCTGAGCGCCGCGCAGAACATCTTCATCGGCCGCGAGCCGCGCGGGCGCCTCGGCTTGTTCATCGACGAAGACGGGATGCGCGCCGAGGCCGAGCGCATCTTCGCGCGCATGAACCTGCGGCTCGACCCGCGCACGCCGGTCGGCGAGCTCACGGTGGCCAAGCAGCAGATGGTCGAGATCGCGAAAGCGCTCTCGTTCGATTCGCGCGTGCTCATCATGGACGAGCCCACCGCCGCGCTCAACAACGAGGAAGTGGTCGACCTGTTCCGCATCATCGGCCAGCTCAAGGCGCAGGGCGTGGCCATCGTCTACATCTCGCACAAGATGGACGAACTCAAGCGCATCGCTGACCGCGTGACCGTGATGCGCGACGGCCAGTACATCGCCACCGTGTCGATGGCGGGCACGCCGATGGACACCCTGATCGCCATGATGGTGGGCCGCCAGCTCACCGAGGTGGAGAACGACTTTCCCGACACCTCGGGCAACGAGATCGTGCTCGAGGCCCGGGGCATCCGTCGCGGCTCGATGGTGCGCGATGCGAGCTTCGTCTTGCGCAAGGGCGAGATCCTGGGCTTTGCGGGCCTCATGGGCGCGGGCCGCACCGAGCTGGCACGCGCAGTGTTCGGGGCTGACCCCATCGACGCGGGCGAGGTTCGGGTGCGCGGCCAGCGGGTGTCGATCAAGTCGCCCGAGGATGCGGTGTCGCATGGCATCGGCTACCTCTCCGAAGACCGCAAGCACTTCGGCCTAGCCACCGGCATGGATGTGGAAACCAACATCGCGCTGCCGAGCATGAAAAAATTCCTGTCGATGGGCGTCTTCATCGACCAGGCCGCCATCGAGGCCGCAGGCGAGCGCTATGTGAAGCAGCTCAGCATCAAGACGCCCTCGGTGCGCCAGCAGGTGCGGCTGCTGTCGGGCGGCAACCAGCAGAAGATCGTGATCGCCAAGTGGCTGCTGCGCGACTGCAGCGTGCTCTTTTTCGATGAGCCCACGCGCGGCATCGACGTGGGCGCGAAGGCCGAGATCTACCGCCTGCTCAACGAACTGGCCGCCGAGGGCAAGGCCATCGTGATCATCTCGTCGGAGCTGCCCGAGATATTGCGCGTGAGCCACCGCGTGCTGGTGATGTGCGAAGGCCGTATCACCGGCGAACTGGCGGGGCGCGAAGCCTCGCAGGAAAAGATCATGCAGCTCGCCACCCGGCGTGAAACCACCGTTGCTGCTGCCGCCACCGCATGACGACTGGAGACAAAGCCTTGACAACCCCCACCGCCACCACCGCCACCGCGCCCGGCTTCTCGCTGAAGGCACGGCTCTTTCGTCCCGCCACGCGGCAGAAGCTCCTGGCCTTTGCCAGCCTGATCGCGCTGATGGTGTTCTTCAGCGTCGCGTCGCCGCAGTTCCTGCAGACCGACAACCTCGTGAGCATCCTGCAGTCGACCGCGGTGAACGGCGTGCTGGCCATTGCCTGCACCTTCGTGATCATCACCGCGGGCATCGATCTTTCGGTGGGCACGCTGATGACTTTCTGCGCCGTCATGGCCGGGGTGGTGCTCACCTACATGGGCATGCCGCTCGCGCTCGGCATCGCGGCCGCGATCTTCTTCGGTGCGCTGGCGGGGTTCGTGTCGGGCGTGCTGATCGCCAAGCTCAAGATACCGCCCTTCATCGCCACGCTGGGCATGATGATGCTGCTCAAGGGCCTGTCGCTCGTGATCTCTGGCACCAAGCCGATCTACTTCAACGACACGCCGGACTTTCCGGCGATCTCGCAGGATTCGCTGATCGGCTACTTCATTCCGTCGCTGCCGATTCCGAATGCGGTGCTGATCCTGTTCCTGGTGGCGGTGGCCGCGAGCATCTTGCTCAACAAGACCATCCTCGGGCGCTACACCTTCGCGCTCGGCAGCAACGAGGAGGCGGTGCGCCTGTCGGGCGTGAACACCGACTTCTGGAAGGTCGTGGTCTACACGGTGAGCGGCGGCATCTGCGGCATTGCGGGCCTCTTGATTGCCTCGCGCCTGAACTCCGCGCAGCCTGCGCTGGGTCAAGGGTACGAGCTCGATGCGATTGCCGCGGTGGTCATCGGCGGCACCTCGCTCAGTGGCGGCACCGGCACCATCGTGGGCACGATCATCGGCGCCTTCATCATGAGCGTGCTGACCAACGGCCTGCGCATTCTTTCAGTCGCGCAGGAATGGCAGACGGTGGTGACGGGCGTGATCATCATTCTTGCCGTGTATGCGGACATCCTGCGCCGTCGCAGCAGCAGCGCGCACTGACCCTGTTTCTACAACCGAAGGAGACATTCGCATGATTCAAAGAAGAGCAGTCGCAACCACGCTGGCCGCGTCCCTCATCGGCCTGTCGGGTTTTGCCCAGGCACAGCAGGCGCAAGAGATCTACATCCCGCTCGTGTCCAAGGGCTTCCAGCACCAGTTCTGGCAGGCCGTGAAGTCCGGCGCCGAACAGGCCGCGAAGGACCTGAAGGTGAGGGTGACCTTCGAAGGCCCCGAGACCGAGGCGATGGTCGACAAGCAGATCGACATGCTCTCCGCCGCGCTCGCAAAGAAGCCGCAGGCCATCGGCTTTGCCGCCCTCGACAGCCAGGCCGCCATTCCGCTCTTGAAGAAGGCGCAGGCCGCGAAGATTCCCGTGGTGGCGTTCGACTCGGGCGTGGACAGCGACATTCCCATGACCACCACCACCACCGACAACAAGGCCGCCGCGGCGCTGGCGGCCGACAAGATGGCCGAGCTGATCGGCAAGTCGGGCGAAGTGGCGCTGGTGGTGCACGACCAGACCAGCCGCACCGGCGTGGACCGCCGCGATGGGTTCGTCAACCGCATCAAGTCGACCTACCCGAACATCAAGATCGTGAGCGTGCAGTACGGCGGCGGCGACCAGCTGAAGTCCACCGAAATCACCAAGTCGATCTTGCAGGCCTCGCCGAACCTGAAGGGCATCTTCGGCGCCAACGAGGGCTCCGCCATCGGCGTGGTCAACGGCGTGAAGGAGATGAAGCGGAGTGGCAAGGTCGTGATCATCGGCTACGACTCCGGCAAGCAGCAGAAGAACGCCATCATCGACGGCAGCATGGCCGGCGCCATCACGCAGAACCCCGTGGGCATGGGCTACAAGACCGTGGAGATGGCGGTGAAGGCGGTCAAGGGCGAGAAGCTGCCCAAGGTGGTCGACACCGGGTTCTTCTGGTACGACAAGACCAACATCACAGACCCGAAGATCGCCGCAGTGCTGTACGACTGATTCTTTCCCGGAAGACTCGTTCATGACCATCGTTCGATCCATGCACGTACTGGACGTGCGCTTTCCCACTTCGCAGCAGCTCGACGGTTCCGACGCGATGAACCCCGACCCGGACTACTCCGCGGCGTACGTCGTGCTGGAAACCGATCAGCCGGGGCTCGAAGGCCATGGCCTGACCTTCACCATCGGCCGCGGCAACGAGATCTGCTGCGCGGCCATCGAGGCGATGCGTCACCTGGTCGTCGGGCTCGATCTGCAGTGGGTGGCCGAGGACATGGGCCGCTTCTGGCGGCACATCACGTCCGACAGCCAGCTGCGCTGGATCGGCCCCGACAAGGGCGCCATTCACCTCGCCACCGGCGCGGTGGTCAATGCGATGTGGGACCTGTGGGCCAAGTCCGAAGGCAAGCCGGTGTGGCAGCTGGTGGCGGACATGAGCCCCGAGACGCTGGTGCGCTGCATCGACTTTCGCTACATCACCGACTGCATCACGCCCGAAGAAGCGCTCGCGCTGCTCCGCGATGCGGCCGTTGGCAAGGCCGAGCGCGTTGCCACGTTGCAGGCCGAGGGCTACCCCTGCTACACCACGTCGGCCGGCTGGCTCGGCTACTCCGACGAGAAGCTGCGCCGGCTCGCGCAAGAGGCCGTGGATGCGGGCTTCAATCACATCAAGCTCAAGGTGGGGCGCGACCTGCAGGACGACATCCGCCGGCTGACCGTGGCGCGCGAGGTGCTCGGGCCCGATCGCCACCTGATGATCGACGCCAACCAGGTCTGGGAGGTCGACCAGGCCATCGACTGGGTGCGGCAGCTGGCATTCGCCAAGCCTTGGTTCATCGAGGAGCCGACGAGCCCCGATGACGTCGAAGGCCATCGCAAGATCCGCGAGGGCATCGCGCCGGTGGTGAAGGTGGCCACGGGCGAGATGTGCCAGAACCGCATCATGTTCAAGCAGTTCATCATGCGCGGCGCGATCGACGTGGTGCAGATCGATGCGTGCCGGCTCGGCGGCGTGAACGAGATCCTGGCGGTGATGCTGATGGCTGCGAAGTACAAGCTGCCCGTGTGTCCGCATGCCGGTGGCGTGGGGCTGTGCGAGTACGTGCAGCATCTGTCGATGATCGACTACCTCTGCATCTCGGGGACGCGAGAAGGGCGGGTGATCGAGTATGTGGACCATCTGCATGAACACTTCGCCGAGCCTTGCGTGATTCGCGGCGCGGCGTACATGCCGCCGACGGCCGCCGGCTTCTCGATCACGATGAAGCCCGAATCGCTCGAGCGTTATCGCTTCCGTGGATAGTCGAAAAATAGAAAGGCATCGCGCAGTCATGGACCTGAACCTCAAAGACAAGGTGGTGCTCGTCACCGGCGGCGGCAGCGGCATCGGCGCGGCCATTTCGCTCACGCTCGCGCGCGAAGGGGCGGTGCCGGTGATCTGCGGGAAGAATCCGCTGGATGCGGCATTCGAGGAAGAGCTGCGCGGGCTGCAGCCGCGGGCGCGGTTTCTCCAGTTCGAGTTGATGGAAGAGGCGGCTTGCGGCAAGGCCGTCGAAAGCACCGTCGCGGAGTTCGGCCGCATCGATGGGCTGGTCAACAACGCCGGCGTGAATGACAGCGTGGGGCTCGAAGCGGGGCGCGAGGCATTCGTCGCATCGCTGGACCGGAATCTCATTCACTACTACGTGATGGCGCATTTCTGCCTGCCGCACTTGAAGGCCAGCCGCGGGGCCATCGTGAACATTTCGTCGAAGACGGCGCTGACGGGGCAGGGCAACACCAGCGGCTATTGCGCGGCCAAAGGCGCGCAGTTGTCGTTGACGCGCGAGTGGGCTGCCGCGCTCGCACCGGACGGCGTGCGCGTCAACGCCGTGATACCGGCCGAGGTGATGACGCCGCTGTACCAGCGGTGGATATCGGCCTTCGACGAACCCGACCGCAAGCTTGCTGCCATCACCGACAAGATTCCCCTCGGCCGCCGCATGACCGCGCCGCAGGAGATTGCGAGCACCGCGGTGTTCCTGCTCTCCGATCAGGCCTCGCACACGACGGGGCAGTGGGTGTTCGTGGACGGCGGGTATACGCACCTCGATCGGGCGTTGACCTGATCACCTTTCACTCTTCCTTTCTTTCATCGACGATCGGAACGAACCACTCATGCGCCACTGCCTTGCCCTTGACCTGAAAGACGATGCGGCGCTGATCGCCGAGTACGAGGCCTACCACCGCAACATCTGGCCCGAGGTGCGCGCGCATCTGCATGCGCATGGCGTGACGGGAATGGAGATCTATCGACTCGGGACGCGGATGGTGATGCTGATGGAGACGGACGACGCGCGCTATGACGCCGAGGCCATGGCAGCTGCGACGCGGAACGATCCGAAGATCCGGGCGTGGGAAGAACTGATGTGGAAGTTCCAGGCGCCTACGCCTTGGACGCCTGCAGGAGAAAAGTGGGTGGGCATGCAGCGGATATTCGAGTTGTAGCTGCTTCTCGAACGCAGTCGCACTGCCAACCGCAGCCTGCAACCGGTTGCTCCGGCATCTCTTTTTTGTCGACCTCGACCTGAGCGCGAACCAAAACTGTCGCATGTGGAGTCCGAAGCGACGCTCCATGTCACTTTTCGGGGTCAACGCGCGTGTTCTTCCCCCGCGGGGAAGTGGGCATGGATCGTGCGCCCGTGTGCCACGGCCGGTGACGCCGTTGGACATGAATGCCCACGGCAAGTCCCCGGCAAAGCGGCCCAGGCGGCAGCTGATTCTCTTTGCCAGGACATTCACCCCGACATCGTGGACACCTACCTCGTGGGCGTGGGCGCGGGCGCCTGGCCCACCTGGAACAGCCCCGAAGGGGCGTACATCACCTACACCGCGCAGGCCATCCAGGCTTACGGCGCGACCCCGATGTTCACGCTCTACCAGATGGCAACGAGCGGCGAGGGCAACTTGAGCGTCCTCAACGACGCGAGCTTCATGAACAGCTACTGGGCGCAGGTCCGGCTGATGTACCAGCGCGTTGCGGCCCTCGGCACGCCCGTCCTGATCAATCTGGAGCCGGATTTCTGGGGATTCGTTGCGTCGCAAGCACCCAATCGCGACGCGACGCAGCTGACGGCCCTCGTGAACAGCCAGTCCGAATGCAGCGGCCTGCCGAACACCGCCGCAGGCCTGGGCCAATGCCTGGTGCAAATGGGCCGGCAGATCGCGCCCAAGGCGCTGCTGGGGTTCCCGCCCGCGTTCTGGAGCGGCACTCCTGCGGCAATCGGCGCCCAGATGCGCGCGGTCGGGGCGCATCAGGCGGACTTCATCGTCGCCCAGACGACCGACCGCGACGCGGGCTGCAGGGAGGTCCCGTCGCCGCCCGCGGAATGCACGGGCCGAAGCGGTCCGTTCTACTGGGACGCAAGCAACATCGCCAGCCCGAACTTCCACGAGTCGCAGCGCCAGATTTCGGACTATCGGGCTGCCCTGGGCAATGGGCTGCCGATCCTGTGGTGGCAAACGCCGATGGGCGTGCCATCCGACACGCCCGGTGGCACCGACCTGCACTATCGCGACAACCACGTCGACTACATGCTGCGCAACGCCCAGGAGTACGGCGACACCCACACCTTTGCGATGGTCTTCAGCCCTGGCGGGAGCGTTCAGACCTCGATCAGCACCGACGGCGGTCAATTTGCCCGCCTGTCGGCTCAGTACCTCGCACGAGGCGGCGCCACCTTGAAGTAGCGGCGGCAACCGGGAAGGCCGAGAGGCTGATTTGTCCGTCAGGGTTTGTCCTGACGGTGCAACGGCGCAAATGTCCTTCGCGCAACAAACGCGACGAGCCTATGTTCATAGGCTTCGCAAGCCTGAGGGAAACATGCAATGAGAGCTCGATCTGGTTTGGTCTTCGCCCGTGTCGTTGGGTGACCGATGCTGCCTGCCAAGGATCTGAGCGCTTTCTTTGAGCGATGCATCTGGCCGCGCGCCTTGACGCAGGCAGAACGAACCAAAGCGTTCGAGGCCCTGTACGTTCGGCATCATGAAGCGCACTCCTATGTGTGCCAACGCGACGAGATCGCCGACAGCTGGATTGGGGTGCTGGAGGGCTTCCTCCGGGTTCAGGACACCACGGTGGACGGTCGCCTGATCATGTTCACCGGGGTTGCAGCCAGCGGTTGGATCGGCGAAGGGTCGCTCCTGAAGCCAGAGCAGCGCAAGTACGAGATCATGGCCACGCGACCGACCATCACGGTCCATCTGCCAAGGACCACGTTCTCATGGTTGCTCGATCGAAGCATCCCGTTCAACCATTTCATGCTTTCGCATCTGAACGAGCGGCTTGGACAATTCATCGCGATGGTGAAGTTCGATCGACTGCTCGAACCGACGGCGCGCGTGGCGCGTGGCATCTCCAGCCTGTTTCATCCGGTGCTCTATCCGAACACCGACTCGACGCTGCGAATCAACCAGGAGGAAATCGGCTTGCTCGTCGGCATCTCGCGCCAGCGCGTCAACGTCGCATTGACCGAACTGGAAACCGCGGGCCTCATCCAACGGGGCTACGGCTACATCACCGTGATGGACAGGCAAGCACTTGCCAGGTACTCCTAGCGAGGCTGCCGCACATCGAAACCGGAGGGTTTTTCCTTAGAAATCAGTGGCCAGAATGTCGGTCTCGGAACAGTTGGCCAAGGGCTCGCCTTTCAGAATCTCCTGGGCATCGCGCCATCTCGTTGCGGTGCGCAGGCTGACAACTGATAAAGGAATAGAGACATGCACTTCTTCTCCCCAAAGGCACCCTTGGCTCGCGCGAAGCTTCACGCTGCTGCCGTCAGCGTGGCGATGCTGGCAGCTTGCGGCGGCGGCTCCGATAACGGCGGCGCGTTCCCCCTGCTGCTCCCTGGCCCGCCAACAGCACAACCCGAAAGTCCTCCATCCGCACCGGTTGTGACGGCTCAGAAGGCCTGCACCGACCTGACCGGAAAAACCGTTGCAGGCGCCGCCCTGACGGCCGTGATGGTGACTGCGACGGCGGACGTTCCCGTGTACTGCAAGGTCACCGGCACCATATCACCCGCGTTGAACTTCCAGATCTCTCTGCCGGAGGCATGGAACGGCAAGCTCTACTACCAGGGAGGAGGCGGCTATAACGGCGCCATTTCGCCGCCTTCGGTGCCGGCCCTGGGCCTGGGCTACGCCGTCATCGCCAGTGACTCCGGACATCAGGACAATGCCTTGAGCGCGGACTTCGCGCTGACCGATACCTTTGCGGCCCAGCTGTTCGGCAGCCTCTCGGTACCCACGGTGATGTCGACGGCGAACGAGACCCTGGCGGCTGCCTATGGGTCTCTGCCGGCAAAGTCGTACTTCGAGGGTTGCTCCAACGGCGGACGCGAAGCATTGATGGCGGTGCAGCGCTCGCCGAATCTCTTCGATGGCGTCATCGCACGTGCCCCTGCGTACAACTGGGTCGGGTTCATGGGCGCTTTCAATCGAAATTCCAGGGCGCTTGCCGCGCCTGGCGGTGCATTCACCGCTGCGAAGACGGCGCTCCTGAGCAAGCATGTGCGAGACGCCTGCGATGGGCTCGACGGAGTCGCCGATGGCGTGGTGTCGAACCGGGCCGCATGCACGCCGGCGCTCGTCAACGTGGCCGCCCTGCGCTGTGCCGGCGGAACCGACTCCGGCGACAGCTGCCTGTCTGATGCACAGCTCGACGTGGTGGCGTCCTGGACCACGGAAGCAAGCTTCACGGGTAGCGCCAGCTTCCGGAACGCCGGTTGGAACCTGACAGGAAACGAGGACGATCCGGGCGCCTGGAGAACCTGGGTCACGGGCGACGGCAATGTAACCATGGCGCTGCAGTTTCTGTTCCAGGATACGACGGTCAAGAACTATCTGGCCCGCGACAGAACGGTGAGTTCGCTCGCCTACACACCTTGGGATCAGAACCAGAATGCGCTCTATGCCATGGCCGCGCTCAATGATGCGACCAACACGGACATCCGGCCCTTCATCAACAGCGGCGGCAAGCTGATCTTGTGGCATGGCGGGAATGATTCGGCGCTCAGCGCGAAATCGACCGCGGAGTACTACGGGAATATGCGAAGCTCGGTGGGCGCCGCGGCGGCCGACGCGTCGACGCGTTTCTATGTGGCGCCGGGGGTCAACCACTGCAGCGGAGGACCGGGTGCCGATACCTCCGATCTGCTGACAGCCCTCGACCAATGGGTGACGAAAAGCGAAGCGCCCTCCACGTTGGTCGCGGAGAAGCGCGATGCACAGGGAGCGGTCGTCCTGAGCCGGCCTCTGTGCCAGTACCCGCAATATCCAAGATACACAGGTCCCGCCAATGATGCCGTCGCTTCGAAGTCAGCTGCCAACTACACCTGCAGCTCCTGAGTGATTGGGCCGCAGTTCTTTGCGCAGAATCTTTCCCACTGCTGATTTGGGCAATGATTCGAGAAACGTGATGTGGCGGGGCACCTTGTACGCCGCAAGGAGCTTGCGGCAATGCGCTTCCAACTCCTCCGCCTGCAAGCCCGGTGCGCGCCGAACGACGAAGAGGTGGGGCGCCTCTGCCGAGCGCTCGTCCGGCACCCCGACGCACGCACATTCGAGTACGTCCGGGTGCATGGCGACCACGCCTTCGATCTCGTTCGGATAGACGTTGAAGCCGGAGACCAGGATCATGTCCTTCTTGCGGTCGACGACGTACATCAGGCCTTGCGCATCCATGGTGACGATATCGCCGGTGCGGAACCAGCCGTCCTGCGTGAAGGACCTGCGCGTTTCGTCCTCACGATTCCAGTAGCCCGCGAAAACCTGCGGGCCCTTGATGAGCAACTCGCCGGGCGTGCCCAGCGGCACGGGCTCGCCCGCATCGTCGACGATCAGAACATCGGTGGAGGGCACGGGCGCACCGATCGTGCCGTTGCAGCCGGGCGCATTGAAGGTAGCGCTGGGTGATGTTTCGGTGAGCCCGTAGGCCTCGGTGATGGGCGGACCACCGGCTTTCACCCACTTCGCGGCAACTGCTTCCTGGATTGAAGCGCCGGCGCCGATGACAACGTTGCAGCGGGAGAAGTCGATGCCCGCGATCTCAGGCAAGGTCACCATGGCATTGAACATCGTGTTGACGCCGATCAGCATGTCGAAAGGCGCCCGCTTGAGTTCGGCGCAAAGCGCCTGGGCATCGCGCGGGTTGACGACCAGTCGGTTGTGGGCGCCGCTGGCAAGGGCGGTCAACGTCGTCCCGAGCGGAAAGATGTGGTACAGCGGCAGCGGCGTCACGATCTCGAAGTTGTCGATGTCGAGCGCCAGTGCCAACCATGACCGCATCTGCAGCGAACTGGCAAGGACGCTGCGGTGCGTCAGGCACGCGCCCTTCGAAACGCCCGTCGTGCCGCCGGTGTATTGCAGGAACGCAAGATCAGATGGACCGACCTGCTCGCTGGTGAAGTCGGCGTCTGCCAGCACCGACATCGCGTCGCGCAGACTCACGATGCGGGCGCCGTCGTTCGCGGCCGCAGCATCGGGTTGGCCGGCCGTCGCGAACAATGACTGCTTCACCTCCCGCATCGGTACGGTCATGACATACCGGAGCTGTGTCTGGTCGAGAATTTCGTTCACAAGGCCCATGAAGGGCTCGGCCGCTACCAGCGCGGTAGCCCCGGAATCGGCCAACTGGTACGCCAGCTCGCGCGCCGTGTAGAGGGGATTCATGGTCACACCCACCATGCCCGCACGCAGGATGGCAGCCAATGCCACCGGGTAGACGAGGTTGTTGTGCAGCAGGAGGGCCACCCTGTCGCCACGCTTCAGACCGGCCGCTTGCAGGGACCGCGCCAGCAGTGCCGACGCATGGTCGACCTGGGCGAAGGTCAGGGATTCGCCAGCGCAGGTCACGGCCGTCCTGGCGGCGTACCTCGTGAAAGCGCGTTCCAGCAGGGTGACGAGGGTTTCACTTTCGTCGAGGATGATGTCGTGCGGAAGCCCTGCCGGATAGGAGGCATGCCAGAGTCGGTGTTCCATGTGGTTTCCTTCGTGCGGTGAACGGGGTTCAGGACTGCAGCGCTTCGCGAACGAAGTCCATCCGGTCCTGGCCGAAGAACATCTGGTCGCCGACGAAAAGCGTGGGTGCGCCGAACACGCCGCGCTCGACCGCCTCTTGCGTCGCGGCCTTCAGCGCGGCCTTGGTCTCGACGTCCTGCGTCAGGCGCTCGATCTCGGCGGGATCGAATCCACCTTCGGTCAGGATGTGCGCCGTGAGTTGCGCATCGTTCAGGTTGAGCGCGTCGATCCAGAGCGCCTTGAACACGCAGCCCAGCAGCTGCTGCAGCTGCTCGGGGCGGCGCAGCTGAATTCCGGTGACCGCGCGCATGAGGAACAGCGTGATGACGGGAAAGTGCGGATTGCCCTGGAAGGGCACGCCATACCGGCGCGCGTGGCGCTCGTAGTCCATTTGCGTATAGCGTCCCTTGACGGGAATCGTGGCAGGCGAGGCGTTGCCCGTGGCCTGGTAGACGCCGCCCAGCAGCATTGGCCGGTAGACGAGTTCGGCGCCATGGCTGGCGCACAAGCCCGGCAGCTGCGTCCACGCGAGGTACGACGACGGACTGCCGACATCGAAGAAAAAATCAACCGACTTGCGCATTCATGGCTCCTTTAAGTTAACGGACGTTTGGTAAACGGAAGCTATGTGATTAATGCAACCCCGTCAACGGGGTTTCACTGGGTTCTTCTTCGATTGACAAACGAACGTTCACCAATTAACGTCCAATGACTTAACGAACGTTTTTTAAAGGAGAACGCATGGACCCATCAACCAATCCCCGCGGTGTGGCTCTCGTCGTCGGCGCCGGCGACGCCACTGGCAGCGCCATTGGCGCGCGTTTCGCCCGCGAGGGCTACGTCGCGTGCCTGACACGGCGATCGGCAGACAAGCTGGAGCCAGCCGTCGAACGCATCCGCGCGGCAGGCGGCCAGGCCTTCGGCTATGGCAGCGATGCACGCAAGGAGGACGACGTCGTCGCCCTCATCGACCAGATCGAGAAGGAGCGCGGCCCCATCGAGGTGATGGTGTTCAACATCGGCGCCAATGTGCCCAGCAGCATTCTGGAGGAGACGGGGCGCAAGTACATGAAGATCTGGGAAATGGCGGCCTTCAGTGCCTTCCTGAATGCGCGCGAGGTCGCGCGAAGGATGGTCGCGCGGGGGCGTGGCACGATTCTCTTCACCGGCGCGACGGCCGGCATCCGCGGCTCGGCGAATTTCGCGGCCTTTGCCGGAGCCAAGCATTCGCTGCGCGCACTGGCCCAGAGCATGGCGCGCGAGCTCGGCCCGCGAGGCATTCACGTGGCCCACATCGTGGTCGACGGCGCGATCGACACCGAGTTCATCCGCAGCAACTTCCCGGAACGCTATGCGCTCAAGGCGCAGGACGGCATCCTGAACCCCGAGCACATCGCGGAGAACTACTGGTACCTGCATACCCAGCCTCGAGACGCCTGGACGTTCGAGATGGACCTGCGCCCTTACATGGAAACCTGGTGAAAGACGACACATGAAAACACGCATCACGGAACTCTTCGGCATTCGCCACCCGATCATCCAGGGTGGCATGCACTACGTCGGCTTTGCAGAGCTGGCCGCGGCCGTCTCCAATGCCGGCGGGCTCGGGCTCATCACGGGCCTGACCCAAAGGACGCCCGAGCTGCTGGCCAAGGAAATCGCGCGCTGCCGCGACATGACGGACGAGCCCTTTGGCGTGAACCTCACGTTCCTTCCAACCTTGTCTTCGCCACCATACCCCGAGTACATCGCGGCGATTGCCGAGGGCGGCGTTCGCATCGTCGAGACGGCCGGGCGCAGTCCCGAGGCCTACATGCCCGCGCTCAAGAAGGCCGGCATCAAGGTGATCCACAAGTGCACCTCGGTACGCCATGCGCTGAAGGCCGAGGCCATCGGCTGCGACGCCGTGAGCGTGGACGGCTTCGAGTGTGGCGGGCACCCGGGCGAGGACGACATGCCCAACATGATCCTGCTGCCCCGGGCTGCCGAGGAACTGAAGATCCCATTCGTGGCCTCCGGCGGCATGGCCGATGCGCGCAGCCTGGTGGCGGCCCTTGCGCTTGGCGCGGAGGGCATGAACATGGGCACGCGCTTCGTGGCCACGCAGGAAGCACCGATTCACCAGAACGTCAAGGACGCCATCGTGGCGGCCACCGAGCTCGACACGCGGCTCGTGATGCGTGGCTTGCGCAACACGGAGCGTGTGCTGACCAATTCATCCGTCGAGCAATTGATCAGGATCGAGAAGGAAAAAGGAGCCGATCTCAAGTTCGACGACATCATCGACCAGGTCGCCGGCGTCTACCCGCGCGTGATGCTGCAAGGCGAGATGGATGCGGGCGCCTGGAGCTGCGGCATGGTGGTCGGCCTGATCAACGACATTCCGACGGTGCAAGATCTGATCGATCGCATCATGGAGGAGGCCGAGCAGCTGATCACACGGCGGCTCTCAGGGTTCCTCGAGCCCGCTCTGGCTTAGCCTTTGGGCATCCGCCGGCTCACTCCGCAGAGTGAGCCGGCTTCTCGAAGAGGCGAACCGCTGCTAGACGCGTTCGAGGCACAGGGCAATGCCCTGACCCCCGCCAATGCACAGCGACACCACGGCCTTGCGGCCGCCGGTTCGCTGGAGCGCATGGGCCACCTTCGTGATCAGGATCGCACCCGTTGCGCCGATGGGGTGGCCGTGCGCGATCGCACCGCCGTCGATGTTGTAGCGTGATGGCTCGATCTTCAGCTCGTCGCGCACGACGATCGCGATGGCCGCGAAGGCTTCGTTGACCTCGAAGCGGTCGACGTCCTGCACGTTCCATTCGGCACGGCCGAGTGCCTGGCGAATGGCGGGCAGCGGCCCCAATCCGAAGAAGCCCGGCTCGACCCCGGCCACGGCGACACTGCGAATGGCGAGCATCGGCGTGAGGCCGGCTTCGCGCGCGACCGAAGCCTCGCAAACGACCATCGCGGCGGCCCCGCCGTTGATCCCCGGGGCGTTGCCGGCGGTGATGGTGCCGTCGGGACGGAACGCGGGCTTCAGGCGTGCCAGCGTCTCGGCCGTGGTGTCAGGACGGTTTCCTTCGTCCGCGGCGAAGACCGTGGATGCCTTGCCGCCCTTGATCGTCAGCGGCTCGATCTCGTCATTGAACCACCCAGCCTCTTGCGCGGCGGCGAATCGCTGCTGGCTCTGGGCCGCGAACGCATCCTGCGCTTCGCGCGTCACGCCGTATTTCTGCACCAGGTCTTCGGTGTGCCAGCCAGAATGTTTGCCTGAGAAGGCGTCGTTCAATCCATCGAGCAGCAGAGAGTCCATGGCCTCGGCATTTCCCATGCGGGCGCCGAAGCGCATGCCCGGCAACAGGTACGGCGCCCGGTCCATGTTCTCCACGCCACCGGCGATCACCATGCTCGACACCCCGGCGAGCACTTCCGCATAAGCGGTCGCGACGCCCTGCGCGCCGGATCCGCAGACGCGGTTCACGGTCATGGCGGGCGCACCCACTGGCAGGCCGGCGTGGACCGCGGCCTGCCTTGCCACGTTCATTCCGTTGCCCGCCTGCACGACGTTGCCCATCACCACGGAATCGACGCGCGCCGGGTCCAAGCCGGAGCGGCGCAACACGGCGGCGATGGCGTGCGCGCCAAGCGATGCGGTAGAAGTGGTCTTGAGCGATCCGCCGAAGCCGGCGATCGCGCTTCGCGCAGGGGAACAGATGACGATCTCTTTGCTCATGGTGGACTCTCCTTGGTTAGATAACGGTCGCGCAGCAACTTCTTGTAGAGCTTGCCGGTCGCGTGGCGAGGAAAATCGGACTCGAAATCGATGCTCCTGGGCACCTTGATCGGCCCGAGCAATTCGAGGCAGCGGGCCTTCAGCGCATCGGCGATCCCCGTGCCCGTGAAATCCGAATGCGCCGGCTGGATGACGGCTTTGACTTCTTCGCCGTATTCCTCGTTCGGCACCCCGAAGACCGCGGCATCCGCAACGCGAGGGTCCTGCAGCAGCACGTCTTCGATCTCTTGCGGGTAGATGTTCACGCCGCCCGAGATGATGACGAAGTCCTTGCGGTCCGTCAGGTAGAGGTAGCCTTCATCATCGAGATGGCCGATGTCGCCGAACGAGCGCCAGCCCTGCGGACTCGTCGCCGCGCGGGTCTTGGCGGGATCGTTCCAGTATTCGAATTGGGCATCGCTTTCGAAGTAGACCTGCCCGGTTTCGCCCGTGAGTAGTTCATGGCCGGCGTCATCCAAAATGTGCAGGATGCCGTCGGTCGCGCGGCCGACCGAGCCCCTGTGCTGGAGCCATTCGCGCGAGGTGATGGCCGTGGAGCCGATGCCCTCGGTGCCCGAGTAGTACTCCTGAAGAATCGGACCCCACCAGTTGATCATCGCCTGCTTGACGTGCACCGGGCAGGGCGCCGCGCCATGGACCGCCTGCACCATGAAAGCCATGCTGTAGCGGCTGCGTACGCCCGCTTCCAGGCGCAGCAGGCGGTGGAACATGGTCGGCACCCAGAGCGAATGTGTACATGCGAAATGCGCGATGGCGGCGAGCGCGCGCTCGGCGTCGAATTTCGCCATCACGATGCTGGTGGCGCCGGCATGAATGGCCGCCGAGAGGAACCGGTTGGGCGCGCTGTGATAGAGCGGCGATGTGGAGAGGTAGACCGACGAGGCGTCGAGTGCGAACGACCGGGCCACCGCGGCGTTGCGGTTGTCGACCGCATCGAAGTCGCCTTCGAAGGGCGGCTTGCGCACACCCTTGGGCCGGCCGGTCGTGCCCGATGAATACAGCATCTCGCGTCCGGGCGCGAGCACGGGCGGCAGCTTGCCCGGCGCAGCCAGAAAGCGCGCATCCCAGGATTCGATGGCCGAATCCGCAAAGCCGATCCCGACGCGCCGTGCGCCACCCAGGTCCAACGACGAAGCCGTTTCGGCGCTCATGCAGGCCGACGACACGACCGCGACCGACGCCCCCGAGTCCTTCACGATGTACTCGAAATCCGCAGCCGACAGCCGCGTCGAGGCGAGCACGTAATACAGCCCGATACGCTGCGCGCCGAGTGCAAGAAAGAGCAAAGCGGGCGCGTTCTCGATGCACAGCACGATGCAGTCGCCCCGCTTCAGGCCGAGCGACAGCAAGGCGTTGGCCGCCCGGTTCGCCTCGCGTTCCAGCTGCGAGAAGCTGAACGCCTCGCCCGATTCGAGAAAGTGCACCGCCACCTTGTCGGGCGTGGCAACTGCGAAGCGGCTCAGGTGGTACATGCCGCGCGGTTAGAAAAGATCGATGGCCGGTTCCATCAATGCGGACGATCCCGCCCGGATCTCACCGCACAGCGCCGCGGTCTGCGGCAGCAGCCGCTGGAAGTAGAAGCGGGCCGTGGCGATCTTCGATGCATAGATCGGGTCGGTGGAGCCGGCGTTCTTGAACGCGACTTCGGCCATGCGGGCCCAACTCCACGCGAGGGCCAGGTGCCCGACCAGGCGCAGATAGGGCGCAGCCGCGGCGCCTGCGGCGTGCGGGTCCTGGGCCGACGTCGCCACCAGCTCGCCGGTGAGCTGTCTGATGTCGGCGACCAGCCCGGCGAGCGGCTCCGCGAACTCGCGCATCGACTCGCGCGGGCTGCAGGTCTCGGCGAATGCGCAGGCCATGTCCAGGAAGGCGCCCATCTGCCGCCCCTGGTCGGCCAGTACCTTGCGCGCGAGCAAGTCCATGGCCTGCACGCCGTTCGTGCCTTCGTAGAGGCCCACGATGCGCACGTCGCGCAGATGCTGCTCGACGCCGTTCTCGCGGATGTAGCCGTGCCCGCCGAACACCTGCATGGCGAGCAGCGTGCACTCCACCGCGAGGTCGCTGGACAGCGCCTTGACGAGCGGGGTCAAAAGGCCTAGCAGTTCGGCCGTCTCGTTGCGTTTGGCGGGGTCGGGATGAAGGCGCTGAAGATCGCTCAGCTGTGCGGTCCACAGCGCCAGGGCACGTGCGCCCTCGATATTCGCCTTCTGCGTGAGCAGCATGCGGCGCACGTCGGCATGCCCGATGATCGGGTCGGCCACCTCACTGGAAGATCTCGCACCGCTGGCACGGCCCTGCAGGCGCTCCTTCGCATAGGCCAGAGCCTTCTGGTAGGCAGCTTCCATCAGCCCGATGGCGATCATGCCGACCAGCACGCGCATGTGGTTCATCTGCACGAACATGCCCGCCAGACCCTTGTTGGGCGCACCCAGCAGCCAGCCGGTCGCGCCGTCGAAGTTGATGGTGCAGGTCGAGTTGCCGTGGATGCCCAGCTTGTGCTCGATGGAGCCGCAGACCACCGCATTGCGCGCGCCAGCCGCGCCGCTCGCATCGGGGATGAACTTCGGAACGATGAAAAGAGAAATGCCCTTCACGCCGGGCGGTGCGTCCGGCATGCGCGCCAGCACCAGGTGCATGATGTTGTCGGTCAGGTCCTGCTCGCCGCCCGAGATGAAGATCTTGCTGCCGGTGATGTTGTAGCTGCCGTCGGGCTGCGCCACGGCGCGGGTGCGCATCAGGCCCAGGTCGGTGCCCGCGTTGGGCTCGGTCAGGCACATGGTGCCGGCCCACTCGCCTGAGGCGATCTTCGGCAGGTAGAGCGCCTTCTGCTCCTCCGATCCGTTGGCCGCCACGTTCACGTAGGTGGCATGCGACATGCCCGGATAGGACGACCACGCCATGTTCGCGCCGCCAAAGACTTCGTAGACCGCGTTGGCCACGACCGAAGGAAAGCCCTGGCCGCCGAACTCGGGGCTGCACGCCAGTCCGGCCCAGCCGTTCTTCGTGAATTCGTCGTAGGCTTTCTTGAAGCCCGGCGGCGTCTGCACCACACCGGCCGAAGGCATGCTGCAACCGTGCTCGTCGCCCGGCGCGTTGAGCGGCGCGATCACCTCGGATGCGAACTGGCCAGCCGCGGTGAGCACCTGGTCGATCGTCGCGGCGTCGAGCTCGGGCTGGCCGCAGGCCTCCAGCATGGCCGGCACCTGGAGCAGCTCGTGCAATATGAATTGGAAGTCCCGCATTGGGGCCTGGTAGCTCATGGTGATATTCCTTCCTTGCCTCAAGCCACTTCGAACAGGCCCGCGGCGCCCATGCCGCCGCCGATGCACATCGTCACGACGACGAAGCGCGCGCCGCGCCGCTTGCCTTCGATGAGCGCATGCCCCACCAGCCGCGAGCCGGTCATGCCATAGGGGTGCCCGATCGTGATGCCGCCGCCGTTGACGTTCAGCTTTTCCGGATCGATGCCCAGGCGATCGCGCGAGTACAGCACCTGGCAGGCGAAGGCCTCGTTCAATTCCCACAGGCCGATGTCGCTCACCTTGAGCCCGTGGGTCTTCAGCAGCTTGGGCACGGCCAGGACCGGGCCGATGCCCATTTCCTCGGGCGCCAGGCCGGCCACCGCGATGCCGCGGTACGTGCCCAGCGCCTTGAGCCCGCGGCGCTCCGCAACTGCGCGCTCCACCAGCACGCAGGCCGATGCGCCATCCGAGAGCTGGCTCGAATTGCCCGCGGTGATGACGCCGCCTTCGATGACCGGCTTCAGCATGGAAAGGCCCTCGAGCGTCGTATCGGGGCGATTGCCTTCGTCGCGGTCCAGCGTGACGTCGCGGTAGCTGATCGCGCCCGTCTGCTTGTCGGCCACGGCCATGCGCGCGGTGATGGGCACGATCTCGTCATCGAACAGGTGCCGCTCCTGCGCCAGCGCGGTGCGGCGCTGCGCTTCCGCGGAATACGCGTCCTGCGACTCGCGCGAAATGCCGTACTTCTTTGCCACGATCTCGGCCGTGTTCAGCATCGGGATGTAGGCGTGCTGCACGCGCGCGATGAGCAGCGGGTCGGCCTCTTCGCCCACCCACTTGACGAAAGGATTCTGCACGGCGGAGATGTTCTCCTGGCCACCGCCCACGGTCACGTCCATGCCGTCCACGATGATCTGCTTGGCCGCCGTCGCGATGGCCATCAGGCCGGACGCGCATTGCCGGTCCATCGTCTGTCCCGGGACCGACTGCGGCAGTCCCGCGGCAAGCGCCGCGAGGCGTCCGATGTTCATGCCCGCAGTTCCGGCGGCCATCGCGCTGCCGACGACCACGTCCTCCACTTCTCCGGGATTGATGCCAGCCCGCTGGACGGCATGCTGGATCGCATGGCCCATCAGGGTCGGCGACTTGATGTTGTTCAATGCGCCGCGAAAGGCCCGGCCGATGCCCGTGCGCGCGGTGGAAACGATGACGGCTTCTCTCATGGTTCAAACTCCAAGGGGTTCGGTAAAAAGGTCGGCGTAGCGGCTCGCCACGACCGAGCGGTTCAGGCGCAGCGCGGGGGTGAGTTCTTCGTCGCCCTGATGCAGCGAGCGCGGGATGACGCGAATGGTGCGCACACGATGGTTCTCGGGCAGGCGCCCGTTCGCGATCTCCACCTGCGCCGCGATGAGCGCAGTGATCTCGGGCAGGCCGAGCAGGCTGGCGTAGTCGGTGAAGGACAAGCGCTGCTGCTGCGCATGCTTCCTGATCCGCTCCTCGTCCAGGGCGAGCAGCGCGGCCGAATGTCCGCCTTCCGCCGGCACGACGATGGCATCGGCGATGTACGCACTGAGCCGGAATGCGTCTTCCGCAATTTCCGGGCTGATGGATTCGCCCCGTGCGCCAATGGTCTGCGCGCGCACGCGGCCGAGCAATTGAACGCGGCCTTGTGCGTCGACACGCCCGAGGTCGCCAGTCCGCAGCCACCCGTCCGCAAGGGTCACGGCGGGGCTCAGCGTTCCGCGCACCCAGTAGCCCGGGCGCGGGATCGCACCGCGCACCAGCACTTCGCCATCGGGCGCCAGCTTCAGCTGCGCGCCTGTTTCGAACGGCGCGGAGGCGGTCTCCGTCGAGCGGCTGGCGAGAACGATCCTGCAGAAGCCGGCCTCGGCCATGCCGTAGCAGTCGAGCATGGGAACGCCGATGGCGTCGAACCAGTCGGCCACCTGCGCGGGGCTGGAGGCGCCGCCCGCGAGCGCGACCCGCACGTTCCGCAAACCCAGGGCGGCGCGTATGCGCGCCTGCGTCCTGCGCTGCAGCCAACCGGGCCGGTGCGCCGAAAGGCACGAGGCATACGTGGTTCGGGCGACTGGCACGGCCTCCTGCATGAACAGCTCGGTCGTTCCTTGCAGCTTCTCGAAAAAGCGTGGGGCTGCGAACAGGAAGTGCGGCTCGACCTCGCTCATGTCGTTGAACACCGTCGCGCCGTTCTCCGGCAAGTGGAGCAAGGCTTCGTGCATGAGCATGGCCTTCTGTGCCAACATGCGTTCGCCATAGTGCGCGAGCGACATGATCGACAAGGTCCGATCCCCCGGGCGCAGTTGCAGCCAGTGGCTCATTGCTCGCACTTCCCGCAAGAAGTCATGCTGGTGACGCGCGATCAGCCGCGCCGGGCCGGTGCTGCCCGCCGTGGCCGCGAGGAATGCAATCTGATCGCCGGTACCGGCGTCGATTCGCTGGTCGAACAGCGCTGGTTTCCTGGCCGCGGCTTGCGAACCGCGCGCAAGCCATTCGTCGTAGGAACTGACTTGCGGGTCCGTGAAGCGCGAGAGCCCGCGTGTCTCGAGGACCACGATGTGGCGCAGGTCGGGACAGGTGTCGCGTACTGCGAGCACTTTCACCAGCTGATCGGCGTTCTCGACGAAGACCACCCGCGTTCCAGCCTCGACGAGCGCATGCCCGATTTGCGCAGCCGTGCTGCAGGGGTACATGCCGTGAGACACGTAACCCATGGCCTGCGCCGCCATGTCGACGATCAACCATCGGGGCCGATTGTCCGAAAGAACCGAGACCGCCTCGCCGGCTTGCAGCCCGGCATCGGCCATCGCGAGACCGATGGCCCGCGCCTCGCTGAAATAGCCGCTCCACGACAGGCCCTGCCAGATGCCGCGCTCCTTGTGCCGGAGCGCGGGCCGATCGCCCCATTCGGCGCATCGGCACCGCCACAACTGAGGCAGGGTCGTGAGGCGCGCCTCGTCCGCGGCCAGCGATGCCGACACGTGGATCACAGGGAGCTCTTGGCCGGGTCGACCACGCTGGAGCGCGCAGTCCAGCGACCCTGCACGACTTGCTCGACCCGCGTCCATTCCGGGTCGATGTGGTTGTTGGCGAAGCGCTGCGTGTCGTACGAAGCCACGCCCTTGAAGGTGGACGCCTGGAGCGCCTTCACCAGCTTCTCGGTCGTCAGGTCGCGGCCCGCGGTGCGCAGTTCCTGGAGGAACCAGCTGGTGTAGTCGTAGAAGGCAGCGGCCACGTCGTCAGGCTCCGCCTTGAAACGCTTGCGATAGCCCTCGGCCCACGATTTCTCGGCGGCGGTGGCCTGGTCGGGCGTCGCGATGCGCCAGGTGCCAACGCCGTACACGCCTTCCATCGCATCTTTGCCGAGGGCGATGGTGAGGCCGGCACGGCCCGGGCTGGCGGTCAGCACGTTGACGCCGGTCAAGCCGAGCTTCTTCACTTCGGCCGCCACCGCGATGGTTTCGCGCGTGGTGGTTGCGCAGACGATGAGGTCCACGCCCGCGGCCTGCATGCGTGCGACGTGCGAGGAGAAGTCGAGATCGCCGACCTTGTAGCTGGCCTCGGCCGCGAGCGGCATGCCCTTGGCTGAGAGTGCCGCCTTTACACCCTTGCCGACCAGGTCGCCGAAGGGGCCTTCCTGGTAGACGAAGCCGACTTTCTTGCTGCCCAGGTTGCCGGTGGCCCACTTCACGGCGGCCGATGTCGTGCTGTCGTAGTTCAGGTTGGTCGTGAAAAGCAGCGGCGTCTGGCCGGCCGCCTGCCGCACGAGGCCCGAGGCGGCATACGGCGCGAAACAGATCACGCCGGCATCCACCGCTTTCTTGACCGTGGCCACGTTCGGTCCGGAACCGAAGGGGCAGAGCAGGGCAAAGACCTCGTCCTTGCGGATCAGCTTGTCCACGGCACGCACCGCTTGTGACGGCTGGCTCGCGTTGTCTTCGATGACCAGCCGGAGCTTGCGGCCGTTGATGCCGCCGGCCTCGTTGGCCTCGTCGATGCGCATCTGGATGCCGTTGCGGATCACGGGCATGGCGATTGCCACCGGGCCGGAAAGGTCCAGGTGCGTGCCCAGGACGAGCTCCTTGTCGCCCACACCCGCAGCGCGCGCGGATGTTGCGGCGGTCCACAGGGCGCCTGGCGCCGCGGCGGCCAGGGTTGTCTTCAGAAGGGTTCGGCGATCGAGTGTCATGGCAGGGTCCTTTTCTCAGTTCCAGGAAGGGCGTCGCCGCGCCGGCCGGATCCCGCCAGCGACACCTTGCGGTAGATGGTGCGATGCGCCACCCAGATAAAACTCCTTGATGTCTTCGCGCTGGGAGAGGGCCTCGCAGCTGCCAGCGGCAGCGACGCGCCCCAGCTCGATGACATAGCCGTGGTCTGCGGTGGCCAGCGCGATCGCCGCGTTCTGCTCCACGACCAGTACGGCCGTCCTGGTCTGCTCGCGGATGCGCTTGATGATTCCGAAGATGTCCTTGGTGAACAGCGGCGAGAGGCCCAGCGACGGCTCGTCGAGCAGAAGCAGGCGCGGCCTTCCCATCAGCGCGCGGCTGATCGCCAGCATCTGCTGCTCGCCGCCGGAAAGCAGGCCCGCCTGTTGGCGCTGGCGTTCGCGCAGGCGCGGAAACCAGTCGTACATCTGCTCCATGTCCCGCGCGATTTCCGTATCGCGCCGTGCGAATGCACCCATGCGCAGGTTTTCCGCGATGGTGAGGAACGGAAATATCTGGCGGCCTTCGGGCACCAGCACCACGCCGCCGCGGGCGACTTCATCGGCGTCCGTGCCGCCGATGGGTCGGCCTTCGAACTCGACGGTTCCATTGGAGGGCGCGAGCACGCCTGCAATGGTGTTGAGCAGCGTCGTCTTGCCGGCGCCGTTGGCGCCCAGCACGGTGACGATCTGCGCGGCATGCACTTCGAGGCTCACGCCGTGCAGCGCGCGCACGGGGCCATACCATGTCTCGAGATTGCGGACGGACAGCAGCGAAGTCATGAGTTCAGGTCCCCAGATAGGCCGCGATCACGCGCGGGTCGGCTTGCACCTGCGCCGGCGTGCCGTCGGTCAGAACCTGTCCCTGGTCCATCACGACCACGCGATCGGCGACCGCGGCGACCAGCGACATGTCGTGCTCCACCATGACCACGGTGACGCCCAGTTCGGCCTGGATGTCCTCCAGCCAGTACGCGAGCCTGCGCGTCTCTTCGGGGTTGAGCCCGGAGGCGGGTTCGTCGAGCAGCAGCAACTGGGGTTCCGCAGCCAGCGCGCGACCGAGCTCGACGACCTTGCGCACGCCATAGGGCAGTTCCGCGACCGGCCGATGCCGGAATGCGGCGAGATCCAGCAGGCGCACGACGTCTTCGACGCGTTCGCGCGTGTGGGCTTCCGCCCGCTGCACGGAGGGCAGGTTGAACATCTGCGAGAAGAAGTTGCCGTGGTTCGCGCGGTGGCGGCCCAGCAGCAGGTTCTCCAGCACCGTGGCGCCTTCGAACAATTCGATGTTCTGGAATGTGCGCGCGATACCCTGGCGGACCACGTCGTGCCGCGCCAGGCGCGAGATGTCGTGCCCGTTGAAGCGGATGCTGCCGCTGCTGGCGTCGAACACGCGCGTGATGAGGTTCAAGAGCGATGTCTTGCCCGCGCCGTTCGGGCCGATCACCGCGAGGATCTCTCCCGCACGAATCGAAAAGCTCACGTCGCGCACGGCCTTGACGCCACCGAAGGACAGGCTCAGATGCTCGACTTCGAAGAATGCGGCGCTCGATAGGGCCCCCACGCTTGTCACTTCGTGTACTGCGCTGCCCCCCGGGGGGGCCTTCGCGCCTTCGGGCGGCCGTGCGGCGCTCATCGGTAACGCTCCGATTTCATGTAGACCTTGGTCTGGTGAACACTGCTCTTGCGCACCCACGGGAACTCGGCCAGCACCTTGCGGATGCGAACCCAGCGCGCGTTGAGGCCGCCCGGCTCGAGCAGTACGAAGAAGGTCAGTACGGCGCCGTAGACGAAAAGCTCCAGCCCGAACTGAGCGCCGAGCCTGGCAGGCAGCGCTTCCTTCAGCGAGGAGATGAACGCGGGCAGGAGGCCGATCAGGATCGCGCCGAGGATGGCTCCGCGCAGGCTTCCGAGTCCGCCGATGAACACCATCAAGACGAGCTGTAGCGACAGCGCCAGGCCGAACGCTTCTGGCGTGATGTGTTGCATCTGGTGCGCGAGCAATGCACCGGCCAGGCCCGAGCACGCCGCTGAAAGGCTGAAGGCGAGCACCTTGGTGCGGGCGACGTCGATGCCCAGGCCCCGCGCGGCGGCCTCGGAGTCGCGAATGCCGATGAAGGCGCGGCCGGTGGCGGACCGCATCAGGTTGACCAGCAGGAGCAAGACCACCGCCAGCACCACCAGGCAAAGGAAGTAGAAGGCGCGCGGACCGCCGAGGCTGAGCCCGAAGAGGGTGGGGTCCGGCACGGCCATCCCGCTGTGGCCCCCGGTGACGCTCTTCCAACGGCCGAGTACATGCTCGCAGACGATGGCAAAAGCCATCGTCACCATCGCCAGGTGCAGCCCCGACACGCGGATGGCCGGCATGCCGACGAGCAAGCCGCCAAGCGCCGCGCCCGCCGTGGTGAGGAGCAGCGACACCGGCAGCGGCACGCCCTGGGTCAGGAGGATGGTGTGGATGTACGCGCCGATGCCGACGAACGCCGACTGGCCGAGCGACACCTGCCCGGTGAAGCCCGTGAGCATCATGAGGCCGAGGCTGGCCACGCACATGATGAGGATGAACGTCGCCTCGCCGATGTGATACGCCGGCAGCATCCAGGGTGCGGCAATGAGGGCCAGCGCGAGCAAGCCGTACGCAAGCCGCTCGGGCTTGCCGCGCAGCAGCCGCCGGCCATCTTCGAATCCCGTTTCGTAGCGTGCCATGGCGTCAGACCCTCCGTCCGTGGCTTTCGCCCAGGATCCCGCGCGGATACAGGATGAGAACCGCGATGAGCACCAGGTAAGGCGCCACGTCCTTGATGCCGTCCGGCAGGTAGACGCCGGCGAACTGTTCGATGAGGCCGATCAGGAGCCCGCCGATCACGGCGCCCGGCGCACTGCCGAAGCCGCCGAGAACCAGGGCCGCCAGCGCCTTGAGCATGACGAACCACAGGCCCAGGTCGACCAGCGTGATGGGCGCAAGCAGCAGCCCGCACAGCGCGGCGATGGCGCCGGAGATGGCCCACACCAGCGAATTGAGCCGCTTCACGCGCACGCCGCACAGATAAGCCGCCAGCTGGTTCTGCGACGTCGCGTGGATGGCAATGCCGAGCGTGGTGCGGCGTAAAAAGTAATACAGGAGTGCCGTCACGCCCATGGCGGCGCCGACGATCACCAGGTTGAGCTCGGCCACCACGCTGCCGCCGAGCTGCATGGATTGGCCTGTCCACGGCGTGGGATAGCTGCGCGACTCGGGCCCGAAGAACATGCTGACGCCGCCGCGGATCATGAAGCCGATCCCGATGGTGAGCATGACGCCCGAGAACTGGGGGCGGCCGACGATCCTGCGCATGATCTTCGCTTCCAGCAGAAAGCAGAACGCGGCCGAGATGCACAGCACGACGACGAAGCTGAGCCAGAAGGGAAGGCCGGCCGCGACGACGAAACCCCAGCCGAGGAATGCGGAAAGCATCACCACGTCGCCCTGTGCAAAGTTGAGAACCTCGGTCGCCTTGTAGCTGAGTACGAGGCCGAGCGCGACGAGTCCGTAGATTGCACCGCTGGAGATGCCTTGCACGATCAGTTGGGTCAGTTGCGTCATCACATCATTCGCTTGGCTTTAAATAACGATCGTTTGGTAAACGGTGGTGAACTATAGGTTTGCAAAGAGGGCAGCGTCAACACGCCGGAGCGGGTTTGGCGCAGGGACAAACCCTCGGTCAATCGACCGGTGACTCTGATAAAACACGGTCGTTTACCAAACGATCGGCATGCTATGATGGAGGCCCCACGATTGCTGAGGCCCATTCATGCGCTATCCGACAAACCACAAAGAGGAAACCCGCAAGAAGCTGCTCGCGAATGCCCGAGCCATCGCGAAGAAGGGCGGCTTCGGAACCACCGGTGTCGATGAATTGATGGCGAGCATCGGCCTGACTGGGGGCGCCTTCTATGGACATTTCCCGTCCAAGGAAGCGCTGTTCGCCGAACTCCTAGAACACGAAATCTCGAACAGCACCGACATGCTGGCCGGGGACCGCGACTCGCCGCCCGACCACGTCGCCAAGCGGCTGCGCAGCTACCTGAGCTCGTACCACGCCCTGCACCCGGAAACCGGGTGCGTCCTGCCGGCGCTGGGACCCGAGATCGCAAGGGCGGGGCCCGAGGTGCGTGCGGCCGTCGAGGAGGGGCTGAAGCGCCTGCAGAAGAGCTGGAGCTCGCGCATCGGCGACCCTGATGCGGCGTGGGCGCTGATTGCCCAGTGCGTCGGCGCACTGGTGCTGTCTCGCGCAGTCGAATCGGAGCGCACCCGCAAGGAAATCCTGGCCTCCAGCCGCCGCTTCATCGACCAGACGCATGCGCTGGACGAAGCTCCCGCAAAGCCGTCCAAGGCATCCTGACCGCCGAAGCCGATGTTGTCTCGGCGCACCACTCCTGCACCTGCGCTGATGCAAACGCTCTTTGCACCGCAGACATGCGCGGTTGCTGCCGCCAGCCTTCAGCGGTCGGCCTGCACCGACACCAAGGCGCATCAGCTCGCTCGCCTGGTCAGGCAGCACTATGACGCGGAACTCGGCAAGGTCGGTCTCAGAATCACGCAGTACCGGCTGTTGATGGAGGTTCTGGCACATGGGCCCGTGCGCCCCTGTGACCTGGCCGAGACGATGTCGCTCTCTCCATCAACGCTGACACGCACTCTCAGGCCTCTCATCTCGGCAGGCTGGGTGGATCTTGGACAGGGCGCTGACGGACGCACCCGCAGCGTGCGCATCACCGCTGCGGGCCGCAGGAAGTGTGCCGAGGGCCTGCCTCACTGGAACGGTGCGCAGGCCAGGGTGCATCAGTTAATCGGTAGCCAAAATGTCAGCGCATTGCATGCCCTCATAGGGGAATGCTTGATAAGCATGTCTGCAGCGGATAGATGACCAAGTGCCTTGGTCTTCGCCGCGGAGCGCCTTTGAGCCAAGGATTCCACGCCAAGGCGTCACTGGCCCGCACTGCTTGCGCGCAGCTGGGGCGTAGTGGCTTCTACGGTCGCTTCCTTCTTCATTCAAGTTCACCTGGAGATCGACATGAAATACTACTTGGCCAAATTCCTTCCACCCCGCGCCGACTTTCTCGCCACCATGACCCCTGCTGAAGTTGACCTGATGAAGGAGCACGGAGCCTTCCTCAACGATCTTCTTCAGAAGGGAGTGGTCGTGGCGCACGGCCCGGTGGACGATCCGGCAGGCGGATGGGGCCTCTCGCTCTACCAGGTGGAGGATGGCCAGGATGTCAGTGCAATCGCCGCGAACGATCCAATGGTGAGGTCTGGCGGCGCCCGCTATGAGATCTTTCCGATGCGGCATCTGAAGGCACGTGGCTGACACCACCCACGGCTACGGGACGCCCCGACGGACTGGCGACCAGCGCTGTAGTACGCCGCTTGGCCACGAAGCGGCGCCGTCAATTCACGAACCATGAGCCCACCATGACCCATCGTCCATTCTCGCTAGCCCTCTGGATTGCCGTGAGCGCCGTGGCCCTGACACAGGTTGCCTGCGCCTACAAGGCCGGGGACGCAGTCGATGCAGGCCGCTCGACCGCCACAACCGTAAGGACCGAGAACGGCAGCATCAAAGGCCTTGCGAAAGGAGATGCAGAAGTGTTCCTCGGGCTGCCTTTCGCGGCGCCGCCAATGGGAAGCCTGCGTTGGGCACCCCCCGAGAGAGCCGCTTCCTGGCAGGGCGTACGAGACGGGACGGTCGCGGGACCCAGTTGCCCGCAGATGGGTGGTTCCCCGGTCATCGGTCGAACGGAGAACGAGGACTGCCTTTACCTCAACCTCTATCGTCCCGCAGGCATCGCTTCGGGCGCATCGCTCCCCGTGCTTGTGTATGTTCACGGCGGGGCCAATACGGTCGGCGGCGCAGTCCAGATCGACGGCGCTCGCATGGCGGCAGAAAACCGGGTTGTGGTTGTTGCCGTCAATCACCGCCTCGGCGCACTCGGTTTCTTGAATCATCCCGCGCTCGCCCAGCAGGCCAAGGATCGCCTGGCGGGAAACTATGCATTGCTCGACATCAAAGCAGCACTGGAATGGGTTCAACGCAACAGCGGTGCATTCGGCGGCAATCCCCACAAGGTAACGTTGGGAGGAACCTCGTCGGGGGGAACCAACGTTTGCGCGCTCCTTGTCAACCCTGGTACCGCTGGGCTTATTCATGCGGCGATTATTTCCAGTGATGATTGCTTGCGGGACGTCGATACGGCCGCGCAATCGGAGGCGCGCGCGGCAGCCTTTGCAGCCAAGCTTGGATGCACGGATCCGGTGAGTGTCGCGACCTGCCTGCGCTCCAAGAGCGCCGGCGAGTTGGTGACTGCGGGCGGCGCTTGGAATCCACATGTCGATCCCAAAGGCTTCCACCGCAAGCCTGCGATCGACGCGATCGCGGCAGGCGAATGGAGGCCGGTGCCTGTATTGATGGGCAGCATGCGCGAAGAAGGGCGTGGTTCCGGCGTGGCTTTCGCCAACTTCACGGCCCAGGCGTACGCAGCCTGGGTCACCCGGCTCGTCGGGGCTGACCGAGTGCCAGCGCTGCTGGCAGCCTATCCTGCGGACAAATACGCGGGCCAGTACGCGCTGCCCTACGTCATTGGCGACTTCATTACCGACAGCGGAATGCGCGGTCTCGGCGGTTGCACCAACCTGGCGCTGGCGAGATCTCTCGCGCGGCAAACGCCCACCTACTACTACCAGTTCGAGGATCCAAGCCCACCGGCGCCCTCGACGCCGCCCGGCTACGAGTTTCGCGCGTCACATGGTCTCGATACCCCGTTCACGTGGCCCGATTCGCCGCACATGGCGCAGTCCTCCTCACGGTTCACCGAAGCGCAGTGGCAGTTGTCGAAAGAGATGACCCGCTACTGGGCCGCTTTCGCCAAGAACTTCAACCCGGAGGTTCCCGGCCAGGCGGCTTGGCCTCGACTGATCGCGGACGGATCGTTGATGTCGCTGCGGCCGGGCGGACGGAGCCAAGCCTCGCCTGTCGCACAGTTTGCAGAGCTCCACAAGTGTGCACTGTGGGAAAAGATGCCCTGGGTGCTCGATCGCGGCGAACGCTGATCTGCTGCGATGCGGAGCGGAAAAGACTTGCGTCAGGCCGCAAGCGGACAGCAGGGCAAACGACAGCGTTGGGTGCGACATCGTCCTCATGTCTTGCGCCCGAGCGATTTCGGCTCAGATGCAGGTGGCGAAGGCGGTTGCGCCGCTTCGCCGGATCGACCGGGATCTCAATGCGACATGATTGCTGCCGCTCTGATGGGCTCAGCCTGCCAGCCGCCGCCCAGCGCCTTGAACGCACTGACCGCCGCGCGCGCCGACTCCGTTTGCGCTTGCGCTCTTGCATCGGCCACGCGCAGCACGCTCTCGTCGGCCTGCAGCACTTCGATCAGGCTGACCACACCTCGCTGATACGCCGCGAACGATGCCCCCCGCGCACGGCCGAGCGATGCCTCTCCCTGCGCGAGCACGGCGGCCTGTTCCTCGCGCTTGACCAAGGTGGAGAACGCGTTTTCCACGTCTTCGGTCGCACGCAGCGCGGCAAGCCGGTAGGCCGCGAGCAACTCCGCGTCCTGCCCCTTGGCGAGTTCGATCTGCGCATCGATGCGCCCGAAGTCGAACAGCCGCCAGCGCAGGCCGAGCAGGGCCGCAGCCTGGCTGGCGCCCCCGGTGAACAGGTTGCCGCTGGCCACCGACGTGGCGCTGCCGATCGTTCCCGCCAGGGACAGCTTCGGGTAATACTCGGCCACGGCCATGCCGATGCGGGCGTTCGATGCCGCAAGGCGCCGCTCGGCGGCGATCAGGTCGGGCCGGCGCCGCAGCAATTCGGCAGGCGATCCGGCGGCGCTGATGCGCGGCGCGACGGGAATGGCCGCGGCTGTCGCGAGTTCGGCGCGGTGCGCGCCCGGCGCCGCACCCAGCATCACGTCGAGCGCGTTCATGGCCGCGGCCTCGCCCGCCTCGAGCGCGGGCACCGACGCACGAACCTGCGCCAGCGCGCCCTCGGCCTGGCGCAACTGCAGCTCTGCGGCCAGCCCCTTGCCGTAGCGCAGATCGATCTTCGACAGCAGGTCCTGCTGCGTGCCCACTTGCCGGCGTGCAATGTCCAGGCGGGTTTGCAGGCCGCGCAGGGTGATGTAGATGTCGGCGGTCTGCGCGGCCACCGCCAGGCGCGTGGCGGCCGCGCCGGCCTCCGAGGCCTGGTAGTCGGCCAGCGCGGCCTCGCGTCCCCGGCGCAGGCCGCCGAAGATGTCCAGCTCCCAGCTTGCGCCGAGGTTTGCTTCGTAGGCGTTGCCGTAGCGATCGAAACCCGGCTGCGCGTTCAGCACCTGGCCCAGCGGCGTCTCCACCGACTGGTAGGCCCTGGCGGCTTGTCCGCCGAGATTGCCCGAAGGCAGCAACGCCGCGTTCGCTGCACCGAGGCTGGCCCGTGCCTGCGCCATGCGGGCGGAGGCCTGCGCAAGATCGAGATTCTGTTTCAGCGCCTGTTCGACATAGCGGGCCAGTTGCGCATCGCCGAAGCCGGTCCACCAGGCCGCCAGCTCGGCGTTGGCGGTGGCCGATCGCCGGTCGAGCACTGCCTCGCCAATGAAGCGGTCCGGCAGGGTCGGGGCAGGCCGGACATAGTCAGGCCCGACAGCGCAGCCTGCGAGCAGGCTGAACAGCAGGGGCAGGGCAAGCGTACGTTGGGACATGGGTTGCTCCGAGACGGCGGACGGGAAAAGCAGAAGGAAGTGTGTGACTATAATTCAATTTGGTCACTTGTTGTCGTTTGTTTGTCCGGGCAGTAAGCTCCGGGCATGAACAACGCAACTTCTTCTCCGCCGGCTGCGCGGGGACCGGCCGATCACGACGTGCGCGCGCAGATCGTCGTCGCGGCCACCGAGCATTTCAGCCAGTACGGGTACGAGAAGACCACGGTTTCCGACCTTGCCAAGGCCATCGGCTTCTCCAAGGCCTACATCTACAAGTTCTTCGAGTCCAAGCAGGCGATCGGCGAAATGATCTGCTCGAACTGCCTGCGCGAGATCGAGGCGGACATCCGCGCGGCGGTCGACGCGGCCGATCGGCCGCCGGAAAAGCTTCGCCGCATGTTCAAGGCCATTGTGGATTCGGGCCTTCGGCTGTTCTTCCAGGACCGCAAGCTCTACGAGATCGCCATCTCGGCGGCCAGCGAGCGCTGGCAGTCGGCCATCGCCCATGAAGAATGCATCCGGCAGATGCTCCTCGAGTTGCTCAAGCAGGGGCGGGAGTCCGGCGACTTCGAGCGCAAGACCCCGATCGACGAGACCGCGGCGGCCATCTACTTGGTCGTTTATCCCTACGTCAACCCCGTGATCCTGCAGCTCAGCTCCGATCACACGGAGCAGGCGCCGGCCCAGTTGTCGGGTCTGGTGCTGCGCAGCCTGTCGCCATAGACGAATAATTTTGTTGGTGACTATTGACTAAAATGGTCACTGTTATCAGAATCGGGGCCCTGATCGATTCGTCAATGGGCCCCTCATGCACTCGCGCCGCTTCCTCACCTCCGTCTTCGTCTGCGCCTTGCCGTTCGCGTTGGTCGCCTGCGACGACAAGGCTCCGGCCGATCCGCGCACCCAGACGCCGCTGGTGCGCGCCGCCACCGTCCAGGCCGCCGCGTCGGCATCGCGCTCGTTCACGGGCACCGTAGCCGCCCGGGTCCAAAGCGACCTGGGCTTCCGCGTCTCCGGAAAGGTGCTGGAGCGCTTTGTCGATGCAGGCCAGACGGTCAAGCGCGGGCAGCTGCTCATGCGCATCGACCCGGTCGACCTCAGGTTGGCGGCGCGCGCGCAGCAGGAGGCGGTCAGCGCTGCGCGTGCGCGTGCGAAGCAGGCCGGCGACGAAGAAGCACGCTACCGCGATCTGCGCGGCACCGGCGCCATTTCGGCCTCGGCGTACGACCAGGCCAAGGCGTCGGCAGATGCCGCCCAGGCCCAGCTCAGCGCGGCGGAAGCGCAGGCCGAGGTTGCGCGCAATTCGAATCGTTATTCGGAACTCACCGCCGATGCGGACGGGACCGTGCTCGAGACGCTGGCCGAGCCTGGCCAGGTCGTCAACGCCGGGCAGCCGGTGATCCGCGTGGCGCAGGCTGGGCGCAGGGAGGCCGTGGTGCAGTTGCCCGAAACGCTGCGCCCGGTCGTCGGCTCTGGCGGACAGGCCACGCTGTTCGGCAAGGAAGATGTTGCCGTGCCCGTCAAGCTCCGGCAACTCTCCGATGCGGCCGACAAGCTCACGCGCACTTTCGAGGCGCGCTACGTGCTCGATGGCGAGCTCGCCAATGCGCCCTTGGGCGCCACGGTGACGGTCCATGTCGCGGACGGCAAGCCTGTCCAGGCAGGTGGCGTCCAAGTGCCCATCGGCGCCTTGTTCGATACAGGCAAGTCGACGGGCGTCTGGGTGATCGGTGGCGATCCGTCGACGGTGCGCTGGCAGCCAGTGGCCGTCGAGCGTCTGGACGGCGAACGTGCCCTGGTGGCCGGCCAACTCAAGCAGGGGGATCAGGTTGTCGCGCTCGGCGCGCACCTGCTGCGCGAAGGCGAGAAGGTGCGTGTCGCGACCTCGGCCGCGACACCTGCGGCGGGCGGAGCCCGCCCATGAGCGAAGGCCGCTTCAATCTCTCGGCGCTGGCCGTACGCGAGCGATCCATCACGCTGTTCCTGATCTGCCTGATCTCGCTGGCGGGGCTGGTCGCGTTCTTCAAGCTGGGCCGTGCGGAAGACCCCGCCTTCACCGTCAAGGTAATGACGATCATCACGGCATGGCCGGGCGCCACGGCACAGGAGATGCAGGACCAGGTCGCCGAGAAGCTCGAGAAGCGCCTGCAGGAGCTGCGCTACTACGATCGCACGGAGACCTACACGCGGCCCGGCCTGGCGTTCACGACCCTGACACTGCTCGACAGCACGCCGCCGGCGCAGGTGCAGGACGAGTTCTACCAGGCGCGCAAGAAGCTCGGCGACGAAGCGGGCAACCTGCCGGCCGGCGTGATCGGGCCGATGATCAACGACGAGTACGCGGACGTCACCTTCGCCCTGTTCGCGCTCAAGGCCAGGGGCGAACCGCAGCGCGTGCTGGTGCGCGACGCGGAGATGCTGCGCCAGCGGCTGCTGCACGTGCCGGGTGTGAAGAAGGTCAACATCGCCGGTGAGCAGTCGGAGCGCATCTACGTCGAGTTCGCGCACGACCGGCTGGCAACCTTGGGCATCGGGCCGCAGGACGTGTTCGCCGCGCTCAACAGCCAGAACGCGCTCAGTCCTGCCGGGTCCGTGGAAACCAGCGGCCCGCAGGTGTTCATTCGGCTGGACGGCGCATTCGACACCCTGCAGAAGATCCGCGACACGCCCGTGGTCGCGCAGGGCCGCACCCTGAAGCTGTCGGATGTGGCCACGGTCAGGCGCGGCTACGAAGACCCGGCCACCTTCATGATCCGCAACGGCGGCGAGCCGGCGCTGCTGGTGGGCGTCGTCATGCGGGAAGGCTGGAACGGGCTCGACCTGGGCAAGGCCCTGGACGTGGAAGCCCGCGCGATCAACGCCGAGCTGCCCCTGGGCCTCCGCTTCACCAAGGTCACGGACCAGTCGGTGAACATCAGCGCATCGGTCGACGAGTTCATGGTCAAGTTCTTCGCGGCCTTGCTGGTCGTCATGCTGGTGAGCTTCCTGAGCATGGGCTGGCGCGCGGGCCTGGTGGTGGCCGCCGCGGTGCCACTGACCCTGGCGGTGGTCTTCGTGGTGATGGCCGCGACCGGCAAGAACTTCGATCGCATCACGCTCGGCTCGCTCATCCTCGCGCTCGGCTTGCTGGTGGACGACGCCATCATCGCCATCGAGATGATGGTCGTGAAGATCGAGGAGGGCTACAGCCATGTGGCCGCGTCCGCCTATGCCTGGAGCCACACGGCAGCGCCGATGCTCTCGGGCACGCTGGTCACCGCCGTCGGCTTCATGCCCAACGGCTTTGCGCCGTCGACCGCGGGCGAGTACACCAGCAACATGTTCTGGATCGTCGGCATCGCGCTGATCGCATCCTGGGTGGTCGCCGTGGTGTTCACGCCTTATCTGGGCGTCAAGCTGCTGCCAAACTTCAAGAAGATCGAAGGCGGCCATGCCGCGATCTACGACACGCCGCGCTACAACCGGCTCCGTCGCGTGCTGGCGCGCGTCATCGCGCGCAAGTGGTCGGTGGCGGGGGCGGTCGTCGGCCTCTTTGTCGTGTCGATCCTCGGCATGGGCGTGGTCAAGAAGCAGTTCTTTCCGATCTCCGACCGCCCTGAAGTGCTGGTCGAAGTGCAGATGCCCTACGGTACCTCGATCACGCAGACCAGCGACGCGACGGCCAAGGTGGAGAGCTGGCTGTCCACGCAGCCGGAGGCCCAGATCGTCACCTCCTACATCGGACAGGGCGCGCCCCGCTTCTACTTCGCGATGGGGCCCGAACTGCCCGACCCGTCGTTCGCCAAGATCGTGGTGCGCACCGCCAGCCAGGAGGAGCGCGAAGCGCTGAAGCACCGGTTGCGTCAGGCCGTTGCCGACGGGCTCGCGTCCGAGGCGCGGGTGCGCGTGACCCAACTCGTGTTCGGCCCGTACTCGCCGTTCCCCGTGGCCTATCGCGTCAGCGGGCCCGATGCGAACGAGCTGCGCAAGATCGCGGCAGACGTGCGGCAGGTGATGGATGCCAGCCCGATGATGCGAACCGTCAACACCGACTGGGGCACCCGCACGCCCACGCTGCACTTCACCCTGAAACAGGACCGCCTGCAGGCCGTTGGGCTGACCTCCAGCGCCGTGGCGCAGCAACTGCAGTTCCTCTTGAGCGGTGTGCCGGTGACGACCGTGCGCGAAGACATCCGCACCGTGCAGGTGGTGGCCCGTTCGGCCGGCAGCACCCGGCTCGATCCCGCGAAGCTCGTGGACTTCACGCTCGCCGGTGCCGGCGGCCAGCGCATTCCGTTGTCGCAGGTCGGCGAGGTCGAGGTGCGCATGGAAGAACCGGTCATGCGGCGGCGCGACCGCATGCCCACGATCACGGTGCAGGGCGACATCGCCGAGGGGCTGCAGCCACCCGACGTGTCGACCGCGATCACCGCGCAATTGCAGCCGCTGATGCAGAAGCTGCCCGCCGGCTACCGCATCGTCCAGGCCGGCTCCATCGAGGAATCGGAGAAGGCGACGCAGGCAATGTTGCCGCTGTTCCCGATCATGCTGGCGATCACGCTCCTCATCATCATCTTCCAGGTGCGCTCGATCTCCGCGATGGTCATGGTGTTCCTGACGAGCCCGCTGGGGCTGATCGGCGTGGTGCCGACCTTGCTGCTGTTTCAGCAGCCCTTCGGCATTAATGCGCTCGTGGGGCTCATCGCGCTGTCGGGCATCCTGATGCGCAACACGCTGATCCTGCTCGGGCAGATCCACCTCAACCAGCAGGAGGGGCTCGACCCGTTCCACGCGGTCGTCGAGGCGACCGTGCAGCGTGCCCGGCCTGTGATCCTGACGGCACTCGCCGCGATCCTCGCGTTCATTCCGCTGACGCATTCGGTGTTCTGGGGCGCATTGGCATACACGCTGATCGGCGGCACCTTCGCGGGGACGATCCTGACGCTGGTGTTCCTGCCGGCGATGTATTCGATCTGGTTCAGGATCAAACCAGGCAACGCGACCCAGCCCGCGCACTGATGCGCTTCATCATCATTCATCGAAATCGAAGGAACCAGTCATGTCGAGTTCATCAGTCGTCGTAGTGACGGGCGCGTCCTCGGGCATCGGACGCGCCGCCGCAGAAATGTTCGTGGCGCGAGGCTGCCGGGTGTTCGGCACCGTTCGCGACCTGCGCAAGGCACCCGCGCTGCCCGGTGTCGAGTTTGTCGAGATGGACGTTTGCGAAGAAGGCTCGGTTCAGACGGGCATCGACTCCGTCATCGAGCGGGCCATGCGCATCGACGTGCTGGTCAACAATGCGGGAATGATGATGATCGGCGCGGTCGAGGAAACCGCGACGGCCGAGGCTGCGGTGCTGTTCGACACCAACGTCTTCGGCATGCTGCGCGTGACGCGCGCGGTGCTCCCCTACATGCGTCAGCAAAAACGCGGGCGAATCGTCAACGTGAGCTCCGTGCTCGGTGTGCTTCCGGCCCCGTACATGGGCCTGTATTCAGCCACCAAGCATGCGGTGGAAGGGCTGTCGGAGTCGCTGGACCACGAGGTGCGCCAGTTCGGCATTCGCGCAACGCTGGTGCAGCCGGCCTTCACCCGCACCAACCTCGATGCCAATGCACCCCGTGTCAAGGCGCGGATCGCGGGCTATGACCGCGAACGCGAACTGGTGTCGCTCTCGGTGGCTAACAGCGTGAGCAGTGCGCCCGAGCCGCACGGCGTGGCGAGCACCATCGTCGAGGCGGCGCTTGGCCCCTGGCGTATGCGCTGCACGCCGCCGGGGCAAGCGTCGCTCTTGACGAAGTTGCGCCGCTTCATGCCGGCGGGACCAGTGGACACGAGTCTGAGAAAACAGCTCGGACTCGGCGGTTGCTAAGCCGTTGCTCCTCCGCACAATGGCGGAAGACTTCCGGATTTTCTGGCGAGCCGGCTCGAGCCTGCGGGATTGCGCATGAGGATGGATTCAAAATGACGACTTGCCTCAATACCGCAGCGAACCAAAGACCGCCGATACATGATCACCCTTCACCATTGCGTCAGCGCACGCTCGTTCCGGCCCTTGTGGACGCTTGAAGAGATCGGCCTCTCCTACGAGCTCAAGATGCTGCCCTTTCCGCCGCGCGTGCTGTCTCGGTCGTACCTCGAGGTCAACCCGCTTGGCACGGTGCCGATGCTGTCCGACGGCGCCATGCGAATGACCGAATCGGCCGCGATCTGCCAATACCTGGCGGCGCGATTCTCGGCGGGCCAGCTGGATGTGGGTCGTGACGAGCCAGACTTCGGGCCGTACCTCAACTACCTTCATTTCGGCGAGGCGACCTTGACCTTTCCGCAGACGCTGGTGCTGCGGTATGCACACTTCGAGTTGGCGGAGCGAAAACAGCCGCAGGTCGCCGACGACTATGCCAAGTGGTTCCTGGCGCGCCTGCGAACGCTGGAGCCGCTGCTCGCAGAACGCGACTACCTCTGTGCGGGCCGCTTCACCGCGGCGGACGTGTCGGTCGGCTATGCATTGTTGCTTGCCGAGCATCTGGGCTTGGCAGAGCGCTTCACGCCCTCGGTGACGGCTTACTGGGAGCGTCTGCAGGCACGACCGGGTTTCAACGCGGCGATGGCTGCGCAATTGCAAGCTGCCAAGGCGCAGGGTGTCTCCTCGACCCCCGCACCGGCCATCAGACCCGATAGTCCTTGACGGTGCCCGCGGCCCCCATCTGACGCTTCAGCAAGCGGCGCTTTGGGATTGCGCCTTGGCCTGCACCCGGGCGTGGCGGAGTGGCTGAAACCCTTCGGCGACTGTTTGTGGCCGAGTGGGAAAGCCATCGTCCGATCCGCAGTAGCGGGCCACGGCGCGTCCCAGATGCGTGATCTCGTTCACTGTCGCACGGGGCGGTGCTGCGCCGTGCGGCGGTGAGAATGCCACCTTGATGTACCCGGCGTCTTCCAGGTGCTTCAGTTGATCGATGACAGCGTTGCCCCAGAACTGCATCGGCAGCCGCGCAGCCAGGACTTGGGTGAACAACGTATGCCCCATGTGCCTCTCCAGTCTTCAATCCTGGATCACATCAATCGCGCTCCGCGGGAAAATCGCATCGAGGTCGGAGCGAAGTTGCGAATGTCGCCCAACTTCGCGATCTCGGCGAGGCCTTCGTCGGTGATCCCCTCCACCGTCGCCATCGAAACCTGTGCGTACCGCCCAGCCGGCTCAAGGGTTGCGAACCTGGCCTCGATCAGCCCCGTGGCCATGAGCACGGACACGGCTCGAATTTCTTCTGGCTCAACGACCTGCACCGGCAGTTGAGTGTGGAGAAGCCTCATCAAGAACAAGAGTGGCATTCGGTCCCCCGGTTGCCGGCGCTTGCTTTGCGCAATGTGCCGGCTTGTTTTGGGACGGAAAGTGTGTTCCCGGGTGTGAGAGGTCGCAACCGGGCTTATCTGCAACCAGGGGGTCAATATGTGAAAAACATCACATTTGGAGACGTATTCAGGTGGAGAGATGCCCCGTGGGCACGTTCGACATCACTCTCGAGCAGGGTGGGATTCGGATTGATAGCCCGATTGCTCATCGCTCTGCAACTCCACCAGTGCCCGGTACAGTTGCTCGGGTGAGATCGGCTTGTGCAGCAGGGGAATCCCGCTGGCCAGGGCTTCGCGCAGACGCTCCGGGGCCGTGTCTCCGGTGATGATGAGGGCGGGTGTATGGCGGCCTTCCTGCCGATGCAATTGCTGACGCAATTCGGCGATGGCGTGAGCCCCGGTGCGCGGCCCACGCAGTCGATAGTCGCTGATGATGCACGCGGGGGGATTCTGCAGCGCCAGCGGCAGGGCTTCCTCCAGGGATTCGGCGTTGTCAGAGGGGCAGCCCCAGCTTTGCAGCAGGTGCACCATGGCGCTGCGCACAGTGGCATCGTCGTCGATCACCAGTACCCGCATGGGTTGCAACTGCGGCCCCTTTTGCAGCGGGGGTGGCACCGGTGCGACCGACAAGGGCAGCTCCAGCCGGAACACGCTGCCCCGCTCAGGCTTGGACGACAGCGTCAGCCCATGGCCCAATGACTTCGCCAGTCCGTCGGCAATAGCCAGGCCGAGCCCCAGGCCTTTGTGCCGGTCGCGTTCAGGGTTGCCCAGTTGGTGAAACTCCCGAAAGATGGCTTGCTGGTCGGCTGGTGCGATGCCGATGCCGGTGTCCCACACCTCGACACTCACGGTGTGCCGACGTTTTCGGCAAGTGACCAGCAAGCCGCCGCGCTGGGTATAGCGGATGGCGTTGGAGACCAGGTTGCGCACCACCATGCCGACCAGGATGGCATCGGATTGCACGGCAAGCCGGGTTTCCCGCGAGCGGTAGACCAGCCCCTTGGCATCGGCCAGCGGAGCAAAGTCGTTCTCGATCTGGTACAGCAGGTCTTGCAGGAGAAAGGGTTGTATCTGGGGCTGCACCACGCCGGCTTCGATGCGCGAAAAGTCCAGCAGGGTGTTGAGCATGTCGCTGGAGGCGCGCCAAGCCGACCGGGTGCTGACCAAGACCTCGCTCTGATACATCGACAGCGGGGTACGCGACAGCACGTCCAGAAACAGGCCTTGGGCGTGGATGGGTTGGCGCAAGTCGTGGCTGGCGGCGGCCAGGAAACGCGACTTGGCCAGGTTGGCTTGTTCGGCCGCTTCTTTCTGGACATGCAGGCGTTCGGCCAAGTCGGCAATCTGGAAGCGAGCCCGCAGCGATTCGGTCAGCTTGCCGTTGAGCGTCCGGGCAAAGCGCACCGCCAGCAGCGAATAGGCAAAAATCGTCAGGCCGACGGCCTGGTACAAGCGAGTGCCAAGCATCAGATTGCCCGCGACGGCACTCACCGCGCAGGGCAGGAAAAAGCCATGAAAGGTCGGCAGATGGATGGTCTGCGAAATCAGCGAACTCGAGACCATGCCGGCCAGCATGAGGGTGACCAGCAAGCGGTGCTCCACTTCGCCGTATTGGAGCAAGCACAGAGCACCGCCACCCCACAGCAACCCCGAGGCGAGCGACAGGACCGTGTGCAGATGAATCCGGCGGCTCACCTCCGCCTCTGTCACGGTCTGGTGCCGCAGCCACCACCAGCATGCCAGGCGCACCAACGCGTGCCCAACCAACAACCCGCTCCACACCAGCAGCACGGCCAAGGGAAGAACCTCGTGCATCACCCACAGCAGTGCAGTGGCCACCAGCAGACTGCCAAGGACGATGAACGGCACGTTGCTCTGCAACGTGATGAACTGGTGCAACTGGATCTGGGATTCGGCCTTGGAAGACAGAGGCGCAGGAGCGGGAGGCGGGTTCATTGAGGCAGTCTTCGGCAACTACCGGAGCCTGAGTTGTTTCACGTTGAGGATTTGCCTGCGCAGCGCCCCGCTGCGTGAGTCCTGTTAACCAATCAGCCCGTTTTGGCGTGCCGCAAACGTGGCCTGCGAGCGGCTGTTGACCCCCAGCAGGCCCAACACCGCTTGCACGTGCCCGCGCACGGTGAACTCCGACACCTGCAGGCGCCGGGCAATGAGCTTGTTGGGCAGACCCTCGCACAGCAGATCCAGCACCTCGCATTGGCGGGGGGTCAGCCGGGGCACGCTGGGCTTTGTCGGGGCGCTGTTGGCGAGGTGCGGCTGCTGCAGATGCGCCAGGGTGTCGCGAATCACCGAGATGATCTTGTCCGGGGTATCGCCCTTGGACACGAAAGCCGCCGCGCCGCGTGCCAGAGCCTGGGCGATGGTGTCCGGCGTCGCGATGGAGGACAGCATCACCACCGGCACCTGTGGCCAGCGCTGCCGAAGCAGCCCCAGCCCTTCCAGTCCGTTGACACCCTGCAGCTGTATGTCGAGCAGCACCAGCGCGGGGGGCTCGTCCGTCGTGCGCACGGCTTGTTCCAGGGACGCTGCCTCCAATACCTCGACGTCGGCCATGCCCTGCAGCAAAACCAGGCGCAGACCCGAGCGGAAAAGCGCGTGGTCGTCTATGAGCAGCAAACGCGAGAGGGACATGCGCAAATTACAACATTGGTTGCAAAAAGTTTCAATCAGTCAAAATTGACTATATGCGTGCCTGGGCGCCGTGTGCACGATGCAATTTTTTGATACAAAAAACAGGGGCTATTTCTCCATGAACCACGCCTACCGCCTCGTCTGGAGCGACGCCGCCGCACGCTTTGTGCCTGCCCCCGAGACCGCCAAGGGCCGCGGCAAGTCGTCGGGACGCGGCGCTGCCGTCGTGGTGCTCTGTGCGGCACTGCTGGCCAGCGGCGCGTGGGCCGGCCCCAGCGGCGGCAGCGTGAGCGCCGGCAGCGGCAGCATCAGCCAGAACGGCAGCACCACCACCATCACGCAGGGCAGCCAGAACCTGGCCATCAACTGGGCCAGCTTCGGCATTGCCGCCGGCGAGCGCGTCAACTTCGTGCAGCCCGGCACCAGCGCCATTGCGCTGAACCGGGTCATCGGCCCGGAGTCCTCGGTCATCAACGGCAGCCTGAGCGCCAATGGCCAGGTGTGGATCCTCAACCCCAACGGCGTGCTGTTCGGCAACACCGCCAGCGTCAACGTCGGCGGCCTGGTGGCCTCCACGCTGAGCTTGAGCGATGCCGACTTCCTGGCCGGCAAGCGCAGCTTCAGCGCCAATGGAAGCCAGGGCACGGTAGTCAACCAGGGCAGCCTGACCGGTGGCTACGTGGCCCTCTTGGGCAAGCAGGCCAGCAACAGCGGCACCATCACCACCGCCAACGGCACGGCGGCACTGGCCGCGGGCGACAAGATCACGCTGGACTTCAGCGGCAGCCGGCTGCTGTCGGTGCAGGTGGACGAAGGCACCCTGAACGCGCTGGCCGAGAACAAGGGGCTGATCCGCGCCGACAACGGCACGGTGATCCTCACGGCCAGCGCCAAGGATGCGCTGCTGAACACGGTGGTCAACAACGAGGGCGTGATCGAAGCCAAGGGCATCGACGCCGCGGGCGGCACCATCCTGCTGCTGGGCGGCCTCAACGGCGGCACCGTCAAGGTGGCGGGCACGCTGGATGCATCGGCCAGCGGGGCCCACGACGGCGGCTTCATCGAGACCAGCGGCGCGCATGTGCAGGTGGCCGGCGGGGCGAAGGTCAGCACGCTGTCGGAGACGGGCAAGACCGGCACCTGGCTGGTCGACCCGACCGACTTCACCGTCAGCGCCGGCAGCGCGGCCGGCACCACGAGCGGCATCGGTGCCGACACGCTGTCGGCCAACCTGGCAACGACCAACGTCACGCTGGCCACCGACAACAGCACGGGCACCGACAGCGGTGACATCAACGTCAACGCGGCGGTGAGCTGGGGGGCCAACACCACGCTGACGCTGAATGCGTACAACGACATCAACATCAATGCGGCGATCACCGCCACGGGCACCAGCGCCGGGCTGGTGCTGAACCACGGCAACTACGCCAGCACGGGAACGGTCACCAGCGGCACGGACTACAACGTGAAGGCGCCCATCACCTTGAGCGGGGCCAGCGCCGCGCTGGGCATCAACGGCACGGCCTACACGCTGCTGCACAGCATGGCTGAGATCGACGCCATCGACAGCACCGGCCTGAGCGGCAACTACGCGCTGGCGCAGGACCTCGATGCCGGCGGCACCACCTACACCAGCGCGCTGGTGGGCTCGAACAGCTTCGTCTTCGGCGGCCGCTTTGCCGGCCTGGGCCACACGATCTCGAACCTGACCATCAGCGCCGGCAGCGCCAACAGTGTGGGCCTGATCGCGCAAAACTTCGGCACCCTCCGTGATCTGGGCTTGGTCGGCGGCAGTGTGTCGGGCGGCGACCGCGTCGGTTCACTGGTGGGCTTCAACGGCAGCAGCGGCAGGATCAGCAACGCCTATGCCACCGGCAGCGTTTCAGGAGACGACTACGTCGGCGGCCTGGCAGGCTACAACGGCGTCGGCGGCAGCATCCGCAACGCCTATGTCGCCGGCAGCGTTTCGGGGACTGGCGACTTCGTCGGCGGGCTGGTGAGCGTGAATTACGGCACGATCAGCGACGCCTATGCCGCCGGCAGCGTTTCGGGAACCAGCAGCTGGGTCGGCGGGCTGGTGGGCGTGAACGCGGGCAGCGGCAGCATCAGCAACGCCTATGCCACCGGCAGTGTTTCCGCGGCTGCCGGCAACTACGTCGGCGGGCTGGTGGGCTTGAACGACGGCGGCGCGATCAGCGGCGCCTATGCCACCGGCAATGTCCTGGCAACCGGCGGATTCGTCGGCGGGCTGGTCGGCTACAACAACGGCGGCATCGGCAACGCCTACTGGGACAGCAGCACCACCGGCCAAGGCGCCGCGGTGGGCACGAACAGCGGCACGGTCACCAACGTCAACGCCGTCACCAGCGGCACCGCCTACAGCCACGGCAGCTACGCCAACCTGGGCACCTGGACCGAAACGGTTTCGGGCTCCGGCGTCTGGGTGGCCAAGGACGGCAGCGGCAACCCGCAGTGGGTGATGGTCGAAGGCGCGACCCGCCCCTTCCTGTATAGCGAGTACTCCACCAGCATCCGCAACGCCCACCAGCTGCAGCTGATGGCCTACAACCTCTCCGCCAGCTACAGCCTGGCCGCCGATATCGACGCCAGCGAAGCCGCCGGCTCCAACCCCAGCGGCATGTGGACCACGGCGGGCTTCTCGCCGGTGGGCAATGGCACGGTGGCGTTCAGCGGCAGCCTGGACGGCCAAAGCCACACCATCGCCGACCTGGTGATCAACCGCAGCACGACGTCGAAGGTCGGGCTGTTCGGCCAGACCGGCAGCAGCAGCGTGATCCAAGGCGTCGGTTTGCTGGGCGGCAGCGTCACCGGCGGCGACGAGGTGGGCAGTCTGGTGGGCCACAACGAAGGCAGCATCAGCAACGCCTACGCCACGGGGACCGTCAGCGGGGCCAACGGTGTGGGCGGCCTGGTGGGCTACGGCTTCGGCGGCAGCATCAGCAATTCCTTTGCCACGGGCGCCGTCAATGGCGCCGGCGACTGGGTTGGTGGTCTGCTGGGATTCAGCTACGCCAGCAGCATCAGTAATGCCTACGCCACGGGTGCCGTCAATGGCGCCGGGAACGATGTTGGCGGTCTGGTGGGCTACAGCGGCGGCTTCAACGGCAGCATCAGTGATGCCTACGCCACCGGCACCGTCAATGGCACCGGCAACGATGTTGGCGGCCTGGTGGGCTACAACCGCGGCAGCATCAGCAATGCCTACGCCACCGGTGCCGTCACCAGCGCGGGCAACCATGTCGGCGGACTGACGGGTCTTCACTACCTTGGCAGCATCAGCAATGCTTACGCCACGGGCGCTGTCCGCAGTTCCAACGCGGCTGGCGTCGTGGGCGGCCTGGTGGGCTACAACGACAATGGCAGCATCAGCGATGCCTACGCCACGGGTAACGTCACTGGCTCCGGAGACAATGTCGGTGGCCTCGTGGGCCTCAACGACGGCGTCATCAGCGATGGCCACGCCACGGGGGCCGTCCGCGGGGCCACCGCCGTTGGCGGCCTGGTGGGCCGCAACAGCGGCAGCATCGGCAGTTCCTACGCCATCGGCACCGCCACGGGTACGAACGACGTGGGCGGCCTGGTGGGCTTCAACTTCGGCGTCTACAGCTTCATCGGCAATGCCTACGCCACGGGCGCCGTCAGCGCATCCAACGACTATGCCGGCGGTCTGGTGGGCCGAAACGGCGCCGGTCGCGTCGTCAATGCCTACGCCACCGGGGCTGTCAGCGCGGCCAATGACTATGCGGGCGGCCTGATGGGCTGGAATGACGGGGACATCCGCAACACCTACGCCACCGGCGTCGTCAGCGGCGCCGGCCTTGTGGGCAGCCTGGTGGCCCACAACGCCGGCTACGTCACGGCATCGTTCTGGCTCGGTGCGGGCAACACTGGCGTGGGCCTCAATGCGGGGTCGGTCGATGCGCTGACACGGGGCCTGAGCATCAGCGAAGCCACCAGCGCCAGCACCTACAGCGCCGCCGGCTGGGACATCGCCACCACTGGCGGCAGCAGCGCGGTGTGGCGCATCTACGAGGGCAACACCATGCCCTTGCTGCGCAGCTTCCTGACCGCGCTGACCGTCACGGCCGGCAACGTCAGCAAGACCTACGACGGCACGACCAGCTTCAGCGACAGCTACGCCCTCAGCGATCCAGGTGCCGACACCAGCCTCATCACGGGGACCGCGAGCTACGACACCAGCAGCAAGAATGTGGGCAGTTACGCCATCACCGTCGGCGGCCTGTATTCCAGCCAGCAGGGCTACGACCTGATTTCAGCGGGTACCGCCAGCATCACCGCCGCCACGCTGACCGTCAGCGGCGCGACTGCGGCCGACAAGACCTATGACGGCACGACCGGTGCCATCGTGAGCGGCGGTAGTTTGAGTGGCTTGGTCAACGGCGACACGGTGACACTCAGCCAGAGCGGCAGCTTCAGTGACAAGAACGTCGGCACCGGCAAGACCGTCACCGAGACCTTCGCCATCAGCGGCAGCGATGCCGGCAACTACGTATTGGCCAGCAGCAGCGGCATTACCACGGCAAACATCACTGCCGCCACGTTGACCGTCAGCGGCGCGACTGCGGCCGACAAGACCTATGACGGCACGACCGGTGCCATCGTGAGCGGCGGTAGTTTGAGCGGCCTGGTCGGCGGCGACACGGTGACACTCAGCCAGAGCGGCAGCTTCAGCGACAAGAACGTCGGCACCGGCAAGACCGTCACCGAGACCTTCGCCATCAGCGGCAGCGATGCCGGAAACTACGTATTGGCCAGCAGCAGCGGCACGACCACGGCAAACATCACCGCGGCCACGTTGACCGTCAGCGGCGCAACTGCGGCCGACAAGACCTATGACGGCACGACCGCCGCCACCGTGAGCGGCGGTAGTTTGAGCGGTCTGGTCGGCGGCGACACGGTGACTCTCAGCCAGAGCGGCAGCTTCAGCGACAAGAACGCCGGCACCGGCAAGACCGTCACCGAGACCTTCGCCATCAGCGGCAGTGATGCCGGCAATTACGTGCTGGCCAGCAGCAGCGGCATTACCACGGCAAACATCACCGCCGCCACGCTGACCGTCAGCGGCACCACCGCCGCGAACAAGACCTACGACGGCACGACCAGCGCCACCGTGAGCGGCGGCGCCTTGAGCGGCGTGATCGGCGGCGACACCGTCGCGCTCGGCCAGAGCGGAACCTTCAGTGACAAGAACGTGGCCACGGGCAAAACGGTGAGCTACACCAGCAGCCTCTCCGGTACCGACTCCGGCAACTACGTGCTGGCTTCCAGCAGCGGCACCACTACCGCCGACATCACGGCCGCCACGCTGACCGTCAGCGGCAGCACCGCTGCGAACAAGACCTACGACGGCACGACCGTCGCCACGGTCAGCGGCGGTAGCTTGAGCGGCCTGGTCGGCGGCGACACAGTGACGCTCAGCCAGAGCGGCAGCTTCAGCGACAAGAACGTCGGCACCGGCAAGACCGTCAGCACCACCAGCAGCCTTTCGGGCATCGACGCGGGCAACTACGTGCTCGCATCGAGCAGCGGCAGCACCACGGCCGACATCACGGCCGCCACGCTGACCGTCAGCGGCACCACCGCCGCGAACAAGACCTACGACGGCACGACCGCCGCCACGGTCAGCGGCGGCTTGAGTGGCCTCGTCGGCGGCGATGCGGTCAGCTTGAGCCAGAGCGGCAGCTTCAGCGACAAGAACGCCGCGACCGGCAAGACCGTCAGCTACACCAGCAGCCTGAGCGGCACCGACGCGGGCAACTACGTGCTTGCGTCCAGCAGCGGCAGCACCACGGCCGACATCACGGCCGCGACGCTGACCGTCAGCGGCACCAGCGCCGCCAGCAAGACCTACGACGGCACCACGGCCGCCTCCCTGAGCGGCGGCAGCCTGAGCGGCCTCATCGGCGGCGACACCGTTGCGCTCGGCCAGAGCGGAACCTTCAGTGACAAGAACGCGGCCACGGGCAAGACGGTGAGCTACACCAGCAGCCTCTCCGGCACCGACGCGAGCAACTATGTGCTTGCGTCCAGCAGCGGCACCACTACCGCCGACATCACGGCCGCCACGCTGACCGTGAGCGGCAGCACCGCCGTGAACAAGACCTACGACGGCACGACCGCCGCCACGGTCAGCGGCGGTAGCTTGAGCGGCGTGATCAGCGGCGACACCGTGGTGCTCGGCCAGAGCGGCAGCTTCAGCGACAAGAACGTCGGCACCGGCAAGACCGTCACCGAGACCTTCGCCATCAGCGGCAGCGATGCCGGCAACTACGTGCTGGCCAGCAGCAGCGCCACCACCACGGCCAGCATCACCGTCGCCGCGTTGACGGTCACCGCCAACAACGACAGCCGCGTCGCCGACGGCAGTGCCTACAGCGGCGGCAACGGCGTCAGCTACAGCGGCTTCGTCAATGGCGAGACCAGCAGCGTGCTCGGTGGCAGCCTGGTCTATGGCGGCAGCGCTCAGGGCGCCACCGCGGCCGGCAGCTACAACATCGCGGCCGGTGGGCTGAACTCGGGCAACTACGCGCTGAGCTATGTCGACGGCGCGCTGGTGATCAGCGCGGCGGTGGCCAGCCCCGTGCCGTCGAGCCCCGTGCCATTGGGCGCCAACCCGTCGCTTGGCGATGCGCAGCAGCGCGCACTGGCCAGCCAGGCCGACTTGCCGAAGCCGCCGGCCAACCCGCCCGAGCGGCTGAGCATCGAACAGTGCGGGCTGCGCCTGGACGAACCCGCGACCGACTTCTTCACCCTTAACGAGAACAAGCTTTCATGCATGTCACGCCTCGAATCCCGCTGAGCCTGCTGGGCGCTTCCCTGGCGCTGAGCGCCGCGACGGTTTCTGCCGCCACGCCGGACGCCGGGCAGATCCTGCAGGAGCCCCGCGCGCCCTTGGCGGTACCGAGTGGCAGCGCGCCGGTGCTGAGCATCGACAAACCTGGCGCCGGCACTGTGCCGGAGGGCGGCGCGCGGGTCCGGCTCTCGGCCATCCGCTTCAGCGGCAACACCGCTTTCAGCAATGCCGCGCTGCAAAGCCTGCTGACCGACGCGGTCGGCAACGAACTGACCTTTGCCGAGCTGACCCGATTGACCGATCGCGTGACGCGGCACTACCGCGAAGCCGGCTACCTGGTCGCGCGCGCCTACCTGCCGGCCCAGGCGGTCAAGGACGGCGTGCTCGACATCGCGGTGCTGGAGGGCAATCTGGGCCAGGTCACGGTCACCAATACCGCTGGACTCAAGGACTCCGCTCTGGCGCCTTTGCAGGCACTGCCATTGAACGCCCCGGTACAAGCCCAGAGCCTGGACCGCACCCTGCTCACGCTGTCGGACTTGCCAGGCACCCGCGTGCAGTCGACCCTGCGCCCGGGCACGACCGTGGGAGCCTCGGACCTGCTGGTGGAGGTGAACAAGACCCGCGCCTTCCAGGGTATTGCCGATATCGACAACTTCGGCAGCACCTACACCGGGCAGTACCGCGTCGGCACCAGCATGTACTGGAACAATCCGCTGGACCGGGGCGACCAGATGAGCTTGCGGCTGCAGGTCAGCAACACCAGCATGCACTACGCGCGCCTGGGCTACCAGTTGCCGCTGGGTCGCGATGGCACGCGCGTGGGCGTGGCCGTGTCGCACCTGGACTACCGCCTGGGCAAGGACTTTGCGGCACTGGACGCCGACGGCAAGGCCGATACCTTCAGCCTGTATGTGCGCCACCCCTTGCTGCGCAGCCTGGAGAGCAACTGGTATGCCCAGCTCCAGATGGACGCCAAGAATCTGCGCGACACCGTGGGCAGCACCGCCACCACGTCGGTGCACCAGCTGCGCAATGTCGTGCTGGGGCTGAACGGCGACTGGCAGGATGCGGTGGGTGGCGGTGCCGGCAACAGCCTGGCCCTGAACCTGACCACCGGCCAGCTGCGGCTGGACAACGACAGCCTGGCGCAAGACGCGGCCAGCACCCGAAGCGCCGGGCACTTCAACAAGCTGAACTACCAGCTGCAACGCGTGCAGGCCTTGCGCCCCAACTGGTCGCTGGCACTCAACCTCAGCGGCCAGCTGGCCGACAGGAACCTGGCTTCGGCGGAGAAATTCAGCCTGGGCGGCAACAACGGGGTGCGGGCCTATGCGCAAGGCGAGGCCCTGGGCGACGCGGGCTGGCTGGCCAGCGCGGCGCTGCGCTGGCAGCCTGCGCCGGGCTGGCAACTGCAAGCTTTCTACGACGCGGGAGGCGTGCAGCTCAACCACCGCGCGTGGGACCGGACCGGCAGCACGAGCAACCGCGCGCATCTGGCCGGCGCCGGTCTGGGCGTGGGCTGGGCGACGGACAAGGTGGCGTTCTCGCTCACCTCGGCCTGGGCCACCGAGGGCCGGGCCAGCGATGGCCGCCGCGGCGCGCGGCTGTGGGCGCAGGCGACCGTGGCGTTCTGAATCGTTGAATCAAGCGGGTTCGCCGGCCTGAGCGTGACGCGGGCCAGCGCGAGAGGGCGAGCACAGCAGACTTGCCGCGCGTCGATGTTCGCCACGAGCCCGAGTCGGCCACCTGCACTTGCGGCTGTGCGCTCGAGCGCATCGCGAAGACGTGGCCGAGACGCTCGACCACGTTCTCGGTGTGTCATCCAAAAATCCGTTTGACACTGCGAATACCTTCTTCTATCCTTCGCGCCACGACGAAACCCATCATCGGGTGAGTCGGGCAGCAACATCGCTGCTTCACATACCGGCTATGAAAGCCCTCGAACAACGCGCAAGCGGGGTCGAGGGCTTTTTTGTTTTTGGAGCTTCAATGACATCGACCGACAAGGTCCCTTTGAGCGGCCAGGCCTTCCCGGACCTGATCGTGGCGAGCGTGCAGATGGAACCGCGGGTGGGCCACACGGCCGCCAACGTCGCCTGCTCGGTCGAGCGCATCGAACAGGCCGCAGCACAGGGCGCGTCGATCGTGGTGCTGCCCGAACTGGCCAACAGCGGCTACGTCTTCGAAAGCCGGCAGGAAGCCTTCGCTCTCGCCGAGACCGTGCCCGGCGGCCCGAGCACGCAGGCGTGGATCGACGTGGCGCGCCGCTGCAAGGTGCATGTGGTTGCCGGCATCGCGGAGCGCGGGGGCACCCGGCTGTACAACGCCGCCGCCGTCATCGGTCCCGAGGGATGGCTCGGCACCTACCGCAAGCTCCATCTCTGGGGCGACGAACACCTGTTCTTCGAAGCAGGCAACAACGGCGTGCCCGTCTTCGATACCGAATGGGGTCGCCTGGGCGTGCTGATCTGCTACGACGGATGGTTCCCCGAGGTGTACCGGCTGCTGGCAAGGCAGGGCGTTGACATCGTCTGCATGCCCACCAACTGGGTGCCCATGCCGGGTCAGCCTGCCGACCAACCCGCCATGGCCACGACGCTCGTCATGGCGAACGCGCACAGCAACGGGCTCAGCGTCGTGTGTGCCGATCGCGTCGGCACCGAACGCGGCCAGGCCTTCGTGGGGCAGAGCGTGATCGTCGGCTCGCAGGGATGGCCGCTGGCGGGGCCCGCCTCGCTCGACCGCGAGGAAATCCTCTACGCGCGCATCAACCTGAAGGCCTCGCGCCAGGGGCGCCACCTCAACACGTTCAACCACGTGCTGCGCGACCGCCGCGACGACGTCTACGACCTGATGCCGGGCAGCGGCCGACTGCTGTCGCGGCATTGACGTGGGAATTCTTCGGCCTGGCGCCGTCGCTCCCTGTTTTCTCCTTCCGTTTCTCAACTCCAACCTCCCGAGGACTTTGCCATGAAGAGCTTTTCGTCATTCACACGCATCGGCGCATTTGCCGCCTTCGCTGCGCTCACGGCCTGTGCGGAGGCCGCGGACCCGATCCGCATCGGCGTGGCCGTGGGCCTGTCGGGCGCCAACAGCGTGGTGGCGCCCGCGGTGGTGCAATCGTCGCAGCTTGCGGTCGAGCAGATCAACGCGGCCGGCGGCATCCTCGGCCGCAAGGTCGAACTGGAGATCGTGGACGATGCCTCGGGCGCAGTAGGCGCGCAGAAGGCCTTCGACACGCTGGTCTTCCAGAAGAAGGTCCAGGCCGTCATCGCCATGGAGACCAGCGCCGCGCGCAATGCCGCGCTGCCCGTGATCAGCAAGGGCAAGATTCCCTACATCTACACCTCGTTCTACGAGGGCCGCTCGTGCAACCCCTGGATGTACGTGAACGGCTGGGTACCCGAACAGCAGGTTGCGCCGATGGTCGACTATTTCGCGAGCGCCAAGGGCGCGAAGAACTTCTTCCTCGTGGGCAATGACTACGCGTTCGGCCGCGGCATGCTGGAATTCACCAAGAAGTACATCGAGAAGAAGGGCGGCAAGGTCGTCGGCGAGGAATACCTGCCGATCGACGGCAGCGACTGGACCTCGGTGGTCTCCAAGATCCGCTCGGTGAAGCCCGATGCGCTGATCAGCGCGACGGCCGGTGGCGCTCCTAACGTTTCCCTGGCCAAGCAGCTGAAGGGCGCTGGCCTCACGCTGCCCTATGGCAACCTCGCGATCGACGAAGGCACGGCAAAGACGATGGGCGACGTGGCCACGGGCCTGTACATGTCGGCCTCGTACCTCACGGGCATCGACACGCCGCAGAACAAGGAATTCATCGCCGCGATGACGAAGAAGTTTGGTGCCGACCTGAAGACGCCCAACGAACTGTCCGAGCCCCAGTACGAAGCGTTCTTCCTGTACAAGGCGGCGGTCGAAAGGGTGGGTTCGACGGACTCGGCCAAGGTGACCCAGGCGCTGGGCGAGGTGTCGTACACCGGCCCGCGCGGCGCAGTTGCGATGAACAGCAGCCGTCACACGCAGCTTTCGATGCGGCTGGGGCATGTGCAGGCCGACGGATCGATCCAGATCCTGGAGACTTTCAAGAACGTCGATCCGGGCGCACAGTGCCCCAACATCAAGTAAGCGCTGACAGAAAGCGCAACTGACTGACCTTCGGAGCCCCTCATGGTGCTATTGCTGGACTTGCTCACGACGGCGGCGATGCTGTTCGTCGTCACCGCGGGGTTGCTGATGATCTTCGGAGTCATGAAGATCGTGAACTTCGCGCACGGTGCCTTGCTCACGCTCGGCGGATACGCGAGCTACGTGGTGACCCAGCTCAAGCTGGACCCGTGGCTGAGCTGGCCGATCGCGCTCGTTGCGGGGATGCTGGTCGGCATGCTTGTCGAGTGGCTGATCGTGAAGCCGCTCTACAAGCGGCCGCTCGACGCCATTCTTGCGACGTGGGGCCTGGGCATCATCATCGGGCAGCTGATCGTGCTGAGCTTCGGGCGCGAGGTGCAGTTCGTCGACGCGCCACTCTCCGGCACCTGGTCGGTGCTGGGCGTGGACTACTCGGCCTACCGGCTGCTGCTCGTGCCAATCGCCATCGTCCTGTGCCTGTTGCTCACGGGACTCTTGAACGGCACGCGTTTCGGTGTTCGCACGCGTGCGGTGATCATGAACGAGGCGCTTGCCAGCGGCCTGGGCATCCATTCCGGGCGCGTGCGCTTCATCACCTTCAGCCTGGGTGCGGGCCTGGGTACGCTGGCCGGCACCATGATCACGCCGCTGTCGAGCGTGGATCCGAACATGGGCCTGCCGTGGCTGGTGAGCGCCTTCATGCTGGTGATGGTGTCGGGGCATTCGATGCTCAGCCTGCTCGCAACGTGCGTTGTCTTCGGTGCCTGCCAGGTGCTGGTGAGCACCTATGCGAGCCCGGTGCTCGGCGGTCTCACGATCGCGGTGCTGGCGGCGGTGACCCTGCGCATCCGCCCGAAAGGATTTGCCCGTGGCTGAAGCAATCAACATGGCGAGACCATCTTCTTCAATGCGCCGCACGCTCCAGTCGGGGCGCGGCATCGCCGTGCTCGGGGCCGTGGGGCTCGCGCTGGTCATCGTTGGGCCGTGGGTGTTCGACACCTACCTGCTCAACATCCTGATCAAGGCCTTCTTCTTCGCGATCGCGGCCATCACGGTGGACGTGCTGTGGGGGTACACGGGCTATCTGACCTTCGGCCAGTCGGCTTTCTTCGGCATCGGCGCCTATGCCGCGGGGCTCGTGTTCACCCACGGCGGCTTCAGCGTGCCGATGGTGTTGCTGGCGTTCGGCGCGGCCGTGCTGACGTGCGCCGCGGTGGGTGCACTGGTCGGATGGCTGTCTTTCTACCGAGGTGCGTCTCCCTTCTTCGCGACAGTGATATCGCTCGTGCTGCCCATCGTGCTGACGCAGCTGCTGTTGTCGGGTGGCGAATGGACCGGCTCCAGCTCCGGCCTGACGGGCTATGAGACCTTCGATCTGTCGATGGAGGCCTGGTACTGGGTGTCCGGCACCATGCTGCTGCTGGCCGGCGTTCTGGGCTGGGTGCTGGTGCGCAGCGATGCCGGCCGGGTGCTCGCAGCCATCCGCGACAACGAATCGCGTTGCACCTATCTCGGCATTCCGATCGAGTTCGTCAAGATTGCATTGCTGGTCGTCATGGCCGTCGTGGCCGGGCTTGCGGGCTTCGGCTACGGTGCGTTCAGCGGCGTGGTGGCACCGGAGCTCACCGGCTTCGCACTCGGGACCGAACTCGTCATCTGGGTGGCGCTGGGCGGGCGCGGCACGCTGTGGGGGCCATTGATCGGCGCCGTGCTGATCAACGTCGCCACGGCTTACCTGAGCAGCAGCATGCCGTTTGCGTGGCAGTTGATCCTGGGTGTGGCCTTCGTGCTCGTGATCGTGCTGCTGCCGCAAGGCCTGGTGCCGTTGCTCCTCAAGCCGTTCGGCCTCGGACGGCCTGCCGGGCACGTGCCGGCGCTGGCCGAGCGTCCGCTCGATGAAGCGCCCGCCCAGGACGCAGCCCCGGCCCTTCGCATGCACCAGGTGACGCGACACTTCGGCTCGCTCAAGGTCTTGCAGGGCATCGATCTCGAGGCCCATGCGGGCGAGCTGGTCGGCCTGATCGGCCCGAACGGCGCCGGCAAGACCACGCTGATGCGGTGCATGAGCGACGGCGCGGACCGCAGCTCGGGCACAGTGACGCTGTGTGGCAACGACATCCGCCAGCTCCCGCCGGAGGCCTGCGTGCGCTTCGGCCTGGGACGCAAGTTCCAGAACGCCAACATCTTCGAGTCGCTCACCGTCGCTGAGTGCCTTCGCATTGCCGGGACGGTGCTCGAATGGCCATCCCTGGTGCGCCAGGACCGCACGTTGCGCCTGCCGCCCTATGCACTGGACGTGGTGCGCACGACCGGGCTCGATGCGAAGCTCGCGACCATCGCGCGCGACCTCTCGCATGGCGAACAGCAGGCGCTGGAGCTGGCCATGGTGCTGGCGCTGAAGCCGCGCATCGTGCTGCTCGACGAGCCGACGGCCGGCCTCACCAAGACAGAGCGCACGCAGGTGGGCGTCATCCTCTCGTCGCTGGCGCACCGCTACCGCCTTTGCTGCCTGCTGGTGGAACACGACCTCGATTTTGTCGAGGAGATTGCCACGCGCATCGTGGTGCTGCACCAGGGCGCGATCGTGATGCAGGGCAGCTTCGAGGAAGTGGTGAATTCGTCGCTGGTGAAGACCATCTATTCGGGCAGCGCCCATGCGTCAAGGGAGGCCGAATGAGCCAGGCTGCATTGAGGCTGGAGGACGTGACCAGCGGCTACGGCGAATCGGTGGTCCTGCGCGGACTTTCGTTGAGCGTGGGTGCGGGCGAGGCCGTGGCGCTGCTTGGCAAGAACGGCATGGGCAAGAGCACCTTGCTGAAGACCGTGATGGGCTACCTGCCGAAGAAGGGCGGCGCCGTTCATCTGGCCGGCGCCGACATCACGCGCATGCCGCCGCATCGCGTCGCGCGCCAGGGCGTCGCGTATGCGGCGCAGGAGCATGCGCTGTTCGCGGATCTCAGCATCCGCGACAACCTGCGGCTCGGGCTCGCCAGGGAGTCCGAGTTCGACGATCGCTTCGGGGAGATCGAACCGCTGTTTCCGGTCTTCAAGAGCCGGCTGGCGCAGTATGCGGGCACGCTCTCGGGTGGCGAGCAGAAGATGCTGCTGCTGGCCCGGGCCCTGATGATGCGGCCCGCGCTGATCCTGCTCGACGAGATCACCGAGGGGCTGCAACCGTCGGTCATCGACCGGCTCGCCAATGCCTTGCTGAGCGAGCGCGCGCGGCATGGCACGGCACTGCTCGTCATCGAGCAGAACGTGCCGTTCGCGCTGCAGGTCGCCGACCGCTATGTCGTGCTCAAGCAGGGCGAGCTGATCGACACGGGCGACGCCAAGGCGCACGGCGCCGTCGACAAGGTGTTCGGCCATTTGCGGGTATGAGCCGCTTGTCGCGTGAGGCTGGAGGATGACTGAAGACATGACTCTCCCTATCTGCGTCCTGGTCGCTACCGGCGGCACGATCGCGATGAAGATCGATCCCCTGCGGAAGGTGCCCGTGCCGGCCTTGTCCGGCGAGGATCTGCTGGCGGCGGTGCCGGGCATCTCGGAGCTGGCCCGGCTGGAGGTGAACGACTTCTCCAACCTGCCTTCGGACCACATGGGGCCGGATAACTGGGCGTTGCTGAGCCGGACGGTCGACGCCGCATTGCAGCGGACGGACGTGGCGGGCGTGATCGTCTCGCACGGCACCGACACGCTCGAGGAGGCCGCCTGGTTCCTGGACCTGACGCTCGCCAGCGAGAAGCCGGTGGTGCTTGCCGGCGCGCAACGCAACGCGTCCACGCCGGATTTCGATGGCCCGCGCAACCTGATGAACGCGGTTCGCGTTTGCCTTGCCCCCGAAGCCAAAGGAAAGGGGGTGATGGTCGTCATGAACAACCAGATCCATGCTGCCCGCGATGTCACCAAGACGCACACCAGCGAGGTGGAATCCTTCAAGTCGGGCGACTTCGGATTTCTAGGCTCGGTCGACCAGGACCGCGTGGTCTTCTCGCGCTCGCCGCTGCGTCGCCAGCATGTGGCGCTGCGCGGCAAGGCGCTGCCCCCGGTGGAGATCGTGCCGATGTACGGCGGTGCGAGCGGCGCCATGCTGAACGCCGCGGTGGTGCAGGGCGCCGGGGGCATCGTGGTTCAGGCATTGGGCCTGGGCAACGTCAATGTCCCGATGTTCGAGGCGATCGAGTCTGCGATCCGGCAAGGCATCGCGGTCGTCGTCTCGACCCGGGTACCCAACGGACGCGTGGCGCCCGTCTATGGATTCGTGGGCGGCGGGAGTACGCTCAAGGCGGCGGGAGCGGTCTTCGCGGACAACCTGAGTCCGCAGAAGGCACGTATCCTGCTCATGCTGGCGCTGCAGGAAAACCCCGACCCGCATTTCTTGCAGACCCTGTTCGACCGATGAAGGAAACGCCGATGGTCACCGACACAGACATCTCCGCCGACGACGGCTGGCGCATCGGCGTGTTGTACTCGCGCTCCGGTGCCACGGGCGTGACCGAATCGGAGCATTTCTTCGGCACGGTGCTGGCCATCGAGGAGATCAACCGGCTGGGGGGCGTGCTCGATCGGCCATTGCTGCCGATCGCCTATGACCCCAAGGGCGACTCCACCGAATACCGCCGCCTTGCCACCCAATTGGTGCTGGAGGACGAGGTCAACGTGATCTTCGGCTGCTCGCGCTCGTCGAGCCGCAAGGCCGTGCTGCCGGTGATCGAGCGCAACAACGCGCTGCTGTGGTACTGCTCGTTCTACGAGGGCTTCGAGTATTCGCCGAACGTGATCTACACGGGCGCCGTGCCCAACCAGAACAGCGTGCAGCTTGCCGCCTACCTGCTCAAGAACAGGGGATCGCGCTTCTTCCTGGTGGGGGCCGACTACATCTACCCGCGCGAGTCGAACCGCGTCATGCGCGAGATGGTCGAGCAGCATGGTGGCGAAATTCTCGACGAGGTCTATCTGCCGCTGGAGGCGACCGAAGCCGAACTGCAGGAGGTCGTGCGCGACATCGTGGCCGCGCAGCCTGCCGTGGTGTTCTCCACGATGGTGGGCGAGTCGGCCAGGCGCTTCTACCAGATCTACCGGGAGCATGGCCTGGAGCCCGACCGCGTGCCGATTGCCAGCCTGTCGATGGCGGAGGAGGAAGTCCGGCTGACCGGCGCCGGCATCTGCGCGGGGCACATCACCGCGGCAACCTACTTCAACTCGCTGCAGAACGAAAGCAACGCGCGCTTCGTCGAACTGTGGCGCACGCGCTTCGGCGACCGGCCAACCAGCACCTGGTCGGAGATGGCGTACAGCCAGGTCCATCTTTTCGCGCGCACGCTGGAGCGAACCGGCAGCCTGGACACGCGCAAGCTCGTCAAGGCGTCGCATGGCGTGCATTTCGAGTCGCCGGAAGGCCGCCTGTCGATCGACGCCGAGAACAACCACTGCATGCTGACGCCGCGCATCGGCGTCTGCCGCGCCGACGGCCAATTCGACGTCGTGTGGCAGGGCGCGGGGCCGGTGAAGCCCGACCCGTACCTTTCGACCTTCGGGTTCTCCGAGTTCTGGCTGAGCTGAGGCCATGAGCAGCCTGCGCCGCCTCTACGACGATCTCCGCAGCATCTGCGTGGCGGTCGTCTATCCGCCGGGCGAAGACCGGGACGTGCTGCTCGACCAGCTCAAGCGAATCGGTTGCCGCCTGAAGGTCATCTGGCCGTTCCCGGCCGAGCCGCCGAAGGGAACCGACGTCATCTTCTTCCAGGTGTCGCAGGAACTGCAGGGCAGCGCGAGCTGGAGCGCCAGTGCCGTCGAGGCCACGCTGGTTGCGCTGTCGGACTACGAGAGCCCCACCACGCTGAAGCTGCTGCTCGACACCAGCGCCCACGGCGTCATCACGCGGCCGTTTCGCTCGAGCGGCGTGCTGAGCACGCTGGTGCTGGCCCGTTCGTCGCGGGGCTACCAGGAGCGGCTGCAAAGCAAGGTCAGCAAGCTCGAGGAAACCATCAAGTCGCGTCGGCAGATCGAGAAGGCGATCCGGCTGCTGTCGGAGACCCAGGGCCTGCAGGAGGCCCAGGCCTACGAGCACATGCGGGCACGCGCCACGGCCCTGCGGGTCACGGTTGCGGAAGTTGCGCTGATGGTCGTGGACGCACACGAAGCGATGGAGAAGCTCGGCCTGGGAAAGCCGCCTCGCGGCGGCTGAGGGGATCACGAGCGCTGCTTCATCGATGAGGGCTAGTCCGAGTTCTTGAAGACGAACTCCTGAACGGCAACAACATCGGTCGGCTGATTGGCACATTTGTACTGTGCCGCGGCCTTTTTCACTGCCGCGTGAAATACCTTCGGCCCCGAAACGATCGTTACCTCACGCACGATGCCTTCACGCACCAGCAGTTGCGCCTTCACGACGCCATCGACACCATCTCGAAGTGCTGCCGCAGGCATTTCGGGCCGGACCTGTGTCGGACAGGCCACGCCGATTTCGACGCGGCCTGGAGCCGCGGGCGGCGCGATGGGTGCTGTGGGCGCTGGAGGAGCCACAGCGGCCGGCTCCAGCGCGGGTGCAACGGAAGGCGCTGACGCCGGCTCAATCGCCGGCGCGGCCAAGGGGGTCGGCGCCGGCGGCGTGGGTGCGCGCGACATGGGCGGCGCGGGGGCCGCCTTGGAGACCACGCGTTTTACCTCCTTGGGCGAAGGAGGCGGTGGCGGTGGTGGCGGTGGAAGGAACACGTCCTGAATGACCACGGCTTCCATCGGCTTCCTGGTGCTTTCCGGTGTGCCCCGGGTGGTACCGCTCAGCAGCGCGTATCCAACCACAACATGGACACCCGCAACGACGGCCCAACCGATGACGCGACGCGACGGATCACTGCCGCGATAGTCTTTTCTCGACAACGTGCTCATTGGACAAACTGCTCACTGCCGATAACGGCGATCTTGGAAAGCCCCATGCGCCGGGAAGAAGACAGGACATGGGCGAAGGCCGCATAGCTGCAGTCCTTGTCCGGGCGCAGGCTGATCTCCGGCTGCACCGCAGGCCGCGAAGCCTCCAGAAGTTTGCTGCCAAGTTCTTCCGCGGTCGTGGGCATCCCCTGCCAATAAAGGGCATCCCGGGCGTCGATGTCGATTTGAATCTTCTCCGGCTTGATGGGCGCTGCCGTCGATGTGCCGACGGGCAGTTCGATGTTCACCGCGTGGAGCTGAAGCGGGATGGTGATGATCAACATCACAAGAAGCACCAGCATCACGTCGATCAGCGGCGTGGTGTTGATGTCGGGTTCGATTTCGTGGTCGCCGCCTCTTCTCGCGAAGCGGCGGCTCGTTTTTCTTGCCATGCAAGTTCCCTTTTTGATGAGTGCGAGGCTAGCCGTCGAGCGCGGGGGGTTGGGTAATGAAAGCCACTTTGGCGATCCCGGCGCGCTGGCATTCGAGCAGGATGCGGCCGACACTGTCGTACCGGGCGTCCATATCGCCTCGGATCTGCACCTCGGGTTGTGGATTCATGGCCGTCAGCGGCCTGAGCTTTTCCGACAGCGCTTGCGCATCCTTCAACTTCGCGTCGAACCAATAGATACTTCCGCCTTTGTCGACAGAAACGATGACCGTCCGAGGCTTGGCCTCCTGGACCTCCATGCGTTCCTTCGGCAAGGAAACGGGTACGGAGGCGGTCACCGCCGGTATGGTGATCAGGAAGACGATGAGCAGCACCAGCATCACATCCACCAAGGGTGTCGTGTTGATTGCCGAAATCACGTCGCCTTCCGCCGAGGGTCCGGCCGTCATTGCCATGGTGTACTACCTTGAATGAGCAAGGTGCTCATGCCGCCGCCATGCGGCCCAGGGCGGCATCCGGACCCGCCCTCATCGATGGCACCGTGGAGCCGACCACAACCGCGTTGAGTTCCTCGCTGAACTCCCGCACCTGATCCATGACGGCCTTGCTTCGCTTGGCCAGCAAGTTGTACCCGAGCACCGCAGGAATCGCGACAGCCAGACCGATGGCGGTCATGATCAATGCCTCGCCCACAGGGCCCGCGACCTTGTCGATGGAAGCCTGCCCCGACAGCCCGATTGCCGTCAGCGCGTGATAGATGCCCCACACGGTGCCGAACAAGCCGACGAAAGGGGACGTGGATCCCACCGTGGCGAGGAATGCCAAGCCTCCGTGCGCATTCGCATGCACCCGATCCACGGCGCCCTGCACGTTCATGGGAATCCAGTCGGGAAGCGGAATGTGGCGCTTGAGGCCCGAGTGATTGGCAACCGCTTCCGCCCCTGCTTGCGCGACATACCGGTACGGACTGTTTTTCTCGAGCGCCGCAGCCCCCTCCTGCACCGAGGATGCATTCCAGAACTTCCGATTCATGCTCCCGGCATAGCCGTGCATCCTCGCCAACTCGATGAACTTGGCGACCATGATGTACCAGCTCCCCGCGCTCATCAGCGCGAGCAGAAGGAGCACCGTCCGCGCGACCAGGTCGGAGCCCCTCCACAGCGCCTGAACCCCATACGGGTTCTCGATCGGGTCGACGTTCTTCCTGTCGGAACTCTTCACTTCCGAAGCGGCAGCCATCCCGGACTGCACTCTTTCCGGCGCTGTGGCCACGGACGGCGGTGTCGCGGCGGCAGCCTGGGCGAAAGCAGGAGGTGCCGCTTGAAGGGCAATGCACAGCAAGCCAACGCTCACGGCCCGCGCAATTTTGTTTGCTCGATAAGACAAGGTAATCCTCGCAAAGGTAGAAATGTTGATTGCAGGGCCGACGGTGGCCCTCGAACGCAGTCGCCGCAGATACGGTGCGGTTCAAGGCGAATCGACCGAAGCGGCACAGAAGAGAAAAAAACTTCAGGTCAAAGGCTCGATGACCTCCATCACTTCCGGGGTGCCGACCATGACGAATCCATCGCAATCCGAAAGCGGCGCGTGGCGCGCCAGGAGCCCGGCTTCTTCGCACAATGCCAGGCCGCCGGCCATGTCCCAGATCTTCACGCTGTGCTGCATGTGACCATCGAGGTACCCGATGGCGGCAAATGCCATGGCAGTGGCTGTTGAACGATAGGACTCCACCACCCATCCGGCACGGCGCAGCGCAATCGTGGTCGCCGCCGCGCGGTCGATGTCTGAATGCGCATCGCCGACCGAGACCACGCGGACGGCATCGAAGGCCGTCTCGCGCGTGGCGGGCAACCCGTTCACGAACAGGCCCGCACCTCGCTGCGCACCCACGATCAAGCCCAATGCGGGCATGGCAATCACGCCCATCGTTGCCCGGCCCTCGCTGATGAAGCCCAATGAAACGCCCCACAAGGGGATGCCGCGCAGGAAATTGGTCGTCCCGTCAATGGGATCGACGACCCAGGTGCTTTCCGCCAACGCGCCGGAGGCCCGTTCTCCATCGCCGAATTCCTCGCCGTAAACGGGTTCGCCCGGGTGGGTTCGCGACAGCTGCTCCCGGATGTACCTTTCGACGGTCTCGTCGACAGCCGAGACAAAGTCCTGGGGCTGCTTCGTGCGCATGGACACGTCGCGGCGATGTGTGAAGCTGTGCAGCGCGGTTGCCGCAGCGCTCTCCACAATGCCATGTGCAAGCGCGAGCCGAGGAGGCATGCTCACGCCGGATGAAAGTTCAAGCATTGAATTGGTCTCTTCCAAGTTGGGCGGTCCTGCAGGACCTGACGACGTGTTCCGGCATCACACCTTGCCCATGCCCGCAGCCAATACGTCGTCGCGCATGATTCGGCCCGCGACCAGGAAAATCACCAGGGCGGGAATCAGCAAGACGATGGCCACCACCGATGCAAGCGGAAACTGCAAGGAGTAGGGATCGAGGTACTGGTAAAGCAGGATCGGAAGTGTCTGGACCGCGGGAGCGCCCACCACGAAGGATTTGTCGAACTCCTCGAAGCTGGCCACGAACGACAGCAGCCCGCCGGCCAGCAGCGCTGGCACCGACAAGGGCAGAACGACATGCACGAAGGCTCTCCACGGGCTTGCCCCCAGGCAGCGCGCGGCGTGCAGAAGTTCGTCGGGCATGGTCTCGAAGGCCGCGACCAGCAATCGGATCATCAAGGGGAGCGTGCCGACCATCTGCACCAGCACCACGCCCGCAAACGTGTACATCAGTCCGAGTCGCAGGAACACCTCTCCCAAGCCCACCGCGACTACCACGCCCGGAACGATCAATGGCGCCAGGATGAAAATCTCGATCAACCGCTTGGCGCGCATCGGAAACTTGGCCAGCGCCCACGCCGTGGGAACGGAAACCACTGCAGTCAGGGCCGTCACGGTCAGCGCAATCAGCACACTGCTGACCACGGCTTCGATCATCGAGTCGTCGCCCAGGATCCGGGTCCAATGCGCCAGCGTATAGCGGCCAGGCAGCAGCCCCGGCGGTGACCAGCGTTGTGCCGTGCTCCACAGGAACATGAGCACCAGCGGGAGACCAACGGTCACCGCCAATGCGGCGTAGAGACCCAGCGAGACCCACACACGGTCGTCTGCGGTGAAGCGGCGCGGACGCACCGGGGTGTCTCGATCGGCGGCAGCGGCAGATCTAGTCATCATCGCGCTCCGCTTTGCCCGACAGCAGCTGCGTGGCCCGGCCCACGAGGTGGTAGTAGCCCAGCAGGACCGCCACTGCGAAGACGCTCAGCACCATCCCCATGGCATAGACCAGCTGCAGGTTCCCATTGCCGAATTCGGCGACCATGTGCACGGTCAGCGGCTGGGGAGCCGCCGCGCCAATCAGGTCCGGAATGGCAAATGCGCCCATCGACCCGATGAAGGTCAGCAATACGGCGGCGGAGATGCCCGGCAAGGCCATTGGCAACTCGACATGCAGCAGCGTGCGCCAACGGCCAGCCCCAAGGGTGCGCGACGCGCTGACGATGTCTTCGGGAATGGCGGCAAATGCACCGCCGATCACAAGTGTCATGAAAGGAAGCTGCTTCCAGACCGTGGTCAGGATCACGCCGACACCCCGTGGATCGCGCACCAGCGGTGGCAGATGGAGTCCGAATGGCGCCACTGCCCTGTCGAGGAAACCTCCGCGTTCCGCCACCGTCAGGACAACCAGTGCGGCGATGATGCCGGGCACCGCGATCGGCATCTTGTACAGGCCATTGAACAGCTTGCGTCCCCAAAAGTGTCTGCGCAGGACCAAGGCAAGAGCTATCGACAGCACCAGCGTCACGGTAACCGGTGCGATGCCGAAGTACATGGACCGGATCAGCGCGCGCTGCAGCGTGGGGCGGTTGAAGATTTCCGAATAGTGGGCCAGCGTGAATCCGCTTGCCTCGGCCGTGATGCCCACGCTTCCGAGAACGCTCCAGAGCAGGGGCGTGCCGAACAGCAAGCCGAGCAAGCCCAGTCCCGGCAACAGCAAGCCCACAGCCCGGATCGAGGCGCCGATGCGATTCGATCTCATCGCTCAGCCTCCATGCCTTCTTCCAGTGGATGCAGTTCTGAACTCAGCGCCACGGACACGCGCTGGCCCGGCTGCAGGATGGCGCCGCCGCCCGAGGTCGTCGCCCGCAGCGTGGTCACTCCCGTGCGCAATGTGTAGTTCACCTGAGGCCCGGTGAAGGAGACGGATTCGATGCTGGCCGCTCCGTTTTCATCGGCGGCGACCGCAACGTCTTCGGGTCGGATCGAGACCCGGACGGTTGTCCTGTTGGCCGCGGAAAGAGGCACGCGAGCTCCCCAGGGAAGAAGAGCTTCGCGGCCTTGAACCTCCAGCGTCAGCAGGTTCGTCTGCCCCAGGAACTCGGCGGTGAACGTCCGGGCCGGTCTTCGGTAGAGATCGATGGGTACCCCTATCTCGACCACGCGCCCGGCATTCATCAGCACGATGCGATCGGACATGGCCATGGCTTCGGCCTGATCGTGCGTCACATAGAGGCTGGTGGTGCCGACGCGGCGATGCAACTCGGCCAATTCGTGGCGCAGGCTGTCGCGCAGCTTCGCGTCGAGGTTGGACAGCGGCTCATCGAAGAGCAGCAGCGCCGGCTGCATGACGATGGCGCGCGCCAGCGCAACCCGCTGCTGCTGGCCGCCCGAGAGTTCCCGCGGCATGCGATCCATCAAGCTGCCCAGCCGGCAGATCTCGACCGCGTGTGCAATCCGCTCGGCCTGGGCGCCCGCCGGAACGCGCTTCATCTTGAGGCCGAAGGCCAGATTGCGCCCCACCGTCATGTGCGGAAACAGCGCATACGACTGAAAAACCATGGCGATGTCCCGACGCTCCGGGGGCAACGCTTCTATCCTCGCGCCCCGCAGACTGATCTCTCCCGAACTGGGCGCAGTGATGCCGCTGATGATCCGCAGCAGGGTCGACTTTCCGCAACCCGACGGGCCGAGGATGGTCACGAACTCGCCGCGGCGAACGTCGAGATCGATGGGATGAAGCGCGGCCGTGGTGCCATAGTTCTTGCACACCTGCCGCAAAGATAGTTCGGTCACCGGAAAGGCCCTTTCAGCGCTGCGAGAGCACCTTGTCTTCGAACGCCGTCGTCAACGCGCGCGCTGCTGCCCAGTTCATCGGCACGGACAGCTTTTCGTACTGCGCAGCGGGAACCATCAATGCGGCGGTTTCCGTGCTGAGGACCTGTTCGGCGCGTACGTCCGGGCGCAGCGAACGCGAGCCGTAGGTCGCCAGCTTCCAGGCCTGGAATTCCTTGCCGAACGCCATGTCGATGAACAACAGCGCCGCGGCCGGATGGGTCGTGTTGGCGGGAACGATCAGGCCATCTCCGCTGGCCGCCTCGCCGCTGGCCAGAAGCGTCAGGCGCAGGCTCGGTGGCACGAGCTGCGCACGCTGGAACCGAAGCACCTGGTCCTCCCAGACGGTGCCGATCGTCGCTTGACCGTTGTTGATGAGATTCAAGGTATCCGCATTGCCATTGGCGAGCTCCGACACCTTCATGAGGCTCCGCAAGTAAATCCAGGCCGCCTCCAGGCATGGGTCGGACATGGCCCAGCTGCGCGCATCCTCGGGGCTCGCCTGTGTCCTGTAGAGCTTCGTCCGGCAGGCGTCGTCCGGCGCGAAATGCAGCGCCGCCGAGAACAGGAATGCGCCGCCGGCACCGCCTTTGGCGGGAGAGGTCATCACGAACCTGCCAGGATTGCGCTGCGCCCATCGGAGCAATTCTTCGTAGCTGCGAGGCACCTGGTCTGCGGGCAGGACCGCACTGTCATAGCCGATCGCAGTTTGGCCGACGTGCACCACGGGCCAGGTGCCGCGCGTGCGCACGCCGAACACCACTTCTGTCAGCGCTCGGGGCACCGTGGCCAATTCGGGCAGGAGCGCTCCCAGGTCCAGATCCGCAATGACCCCGTTCCTGGACAGGGCGGCGAAGTTGTCGCTGCTCCCGGCCAGATAGACATCCGCCGGGGAGTTTTGACGGACCTTGTGCACCGCGATGAGCTGCTGGTTCGCCAAGCCGTTCCTCACGTTGCGATAGCGCACGCGCACGCCATAGCGCGCTTCGAAGCGGGGAATCAGGCCGTTCTTCCAGATGTCTTCAAAACCTCCCGCCGAGTTGTAAAGCATCAACTCGCCCTCTTTTCTGGCAAGAGGTTCGAGCACCGCGTAAAAGTTTTCTCGCGTCAGTGCCCGAACATCGAAGGTCGCGTTCTTCATCGGCACCTGCGCATGCGAGGGCTGGAACGCAAACGCGGATGCAAGCACCGAGGCGCACCTGGCGATGGCAAGGACATGCCGCCGAAGGCGGGCGGCCCATATGTGCGCTTTCATGCGAATTTCACCCGTCTCCGGAAGATGACAGTGCGAGTTGAGCAGAACAGTTTTCAAGCCTGATGAACGACCCTGAACGCGAACATGTCGCGAAACGCGCAGAACTGAAGCTTGCGAATCAACAACGGCTGCCCGAGTTCTGAAACATTGCGCGCCCAGTTTTCGCTCGCCTGGAGCATCTCGGCCGATTCCTCGGGCGTCAGGAACTGGTGCAGGTAGCCGAGCGTCAGGTGATATTGGTAGCGCTCATGGTTGGCGTCCCGCAGGCCGGTCAACCGGGACAGCTGTCCCCGCACGGCATCCAGCCGGTTCTTGGTCTCCGCGCGAGCGGGCTTGAGCTTGATCTGGAGCGTGCCTTCGCTGCGAAGGGCAGGTTTCCCGTCGACGACAAAATCGTAGGGCTCCGTTGTTGTGGCGTCCAGCGCCCGCATGCGCTCGGCATAGATGCGCGTGACAGCCTCCATGGGCGTATCGGGCGAGAACTCGCCGGGCCACCTGGGCCTGCCGCGATCCACCTCGTTCAGTCCGACGAAGACGGTGACGTGATAGCTCGACGGCGGCAGGATGCTGAGCTTCCTTGCGAAAGACTGGCGCGGCAGGTCTCGATAGACGTCCAGCAGCCGGTCGAACATGTCGAAGTCGGCACCCTGCTGCCCGACGTGCCCGATGAAGGTGTTTCCGGCGAAGGGCTGCACGGTTCCGTCGGCCCTGAACTTTCGACCGACGTCGTGGGGTGCACGGTGCGGCTGCACGGTGTGCGCAGGCGCCTCGCTCGATGCCGATTCGGCACATACGGCACCGGTGCCGGCGAGAGCCGCAACGCACCCCACGGCGGAGCCGCGGGACAGAAACAGACGACGCTGAAGCATGGTGGAGATCCTGCTGAAGTGTGGATAAGGAAGAGCGAACATCACAGCTTGTAGGTAAGGCCGACGAGAACCGAGGGCGCAAGCTTCCATGCCGATTGGACGTACTCCTGCGAACGGCCGAAGTTGTATTGCATGCCCTGGCCCGTGAGGTTGAGGATGTCCAGCGTCAGGCTGAGCTGCTTCGAAACGTCGTAGGCGATCTGCAGGTCCACATTCCTGGTGGACTGCTGGTAGCGGTTCGCATAGAAGCCCAGCGCGCTGTAGTTCGGGAAGCGGTCGTCCCAGAGCTTGCTGACGTAGTTCCAGGCGATCTTTGCGTGCAGCGGACCGCGGTCGTAGTAGAGCGCGATGTTCGCGATCTTCCTTGGCTGCTGCGGCAGTGCGGCCAGCTTCGTGGTCGATCCATCCGTCAGCGTGACCGGATAGTTGGCGTGGGTGAAAGTGGCGTTGGCGCTGATGCCCAGGCCATTGAAGGGAGCCGGCAGGAACGTGAGGTCCTTCGTCGCTCCGAGCTCGATGCCCGACAGCCTGACCAGCCCGTCCACATTGCGTGCCTGCGTGACCAGCACCGGTGTCGACACGCCACTGACCTGCATCTGCTGGGTTTGTCCGTAGTTGAAGATCTCGTTCTTGATCTCCTTGTAGAACGCCGCGACGGAAACGATCCCTCGCCCGTTGTCGAGATACCAGTCGTGGCCGATGTCGACGTTGTTCGACAGCCGTGGTTTCAGATCGCTGTTGCCCTGCGAAAGGGTCGCGACGCTTCCGCCGGACGCCAATGCTCCTCCGCGAGTCGCCATTTGATCGAAGCGCGGCCTGCCCATCGTTTGCGACAAGCCCACCCGGAGCTTGCTGGATGACGTGGTGTCGTAAACGGCAACGACCGAGGGAAGGAGCTTGTCGTAGTCCTTCTTGGCCGACACCGGATTCCAAGCGCCATTGGTGGAAAGGAATCCATTGGTGTTGAAACTCGTGTGCTCGAACCGCAAGCCGCCCGCCAGCAGGAAGCGGTCCGTCTTGTACTGGCCTTGGGCATAGGCGGCATAGACGTCTTCGCGGTAGCCGTAGGTTCCGCCGTACTGCGCGGCCGTGTCGATCGCAGCCTGCACCCTGCCGGCGTTGGCGGCAAATGCCGCATCGGCAAGGCCCGGATCGATCACCGGAATGCCGCTGCCGTTGCAATTGAAGCCGCAAATCGTGCCCGAGCTGACGGCAGCCAGGCTGTAAGGCATCCCGCTCCATGTCGAGCGCGAAAAGGAGGTGTCGGCGCGTGTCGAAACAAAACGCGCGCCCAGGCCAAAGCCAAACCCTCGGCTGTCGCTCTCCATGTTGCGGCGCGTGTTCGCCTGCAGGTCGTAGACCGTCTGCGCGTACTCCGTGGCGTCTTCCCGGTGGTAGTTCAGCGGGTAGCGAGCCAGGTTGCCCGCATCGAGCGGTTTCACTGCGTTGAACACGGGCGTCGCACCGCTGGTGTCATAGTTGAAGGACATGCCCTTCTGCACGAAGTTGTCCCAGGTCTGGGGGTTGGACACGGACGACCGGGAGACGCTTCCCCGCACGTCGGCCGTCCACCCCGGCTCGATTTCATAGGCCAGTTCGCCATTTGCGCCGTAGAGCATCCGCTGCCAGCGCAAGCGCCCCAGCTGGGCGGTCTGATCGATCGAGTTCAAGGTGCCCGACGTGGGCGTCTGATTGGCATTGGCAGCCGTTCCATTCACAGCCGCGACGAGGTCGTTTCTGTTGGATTTTTCGTTCTGCTTGAGCATGTAGGCGCTCAGGTGGCCAGACAACGGCCCTTCCGGCCTCCAGTCCAGCCGCGTCGTCAACCCAAGACGCTCGCGCTTGTTGTCATAGTTGTACCAGCGCCGCTCGGTCGGAACCGCATAGCCGTTGCCGGAGTAGGGCGTGGAACTGCGTTTCCCGTTGCGGTCATACCAGTTCAGAGTGCCTCCGGATTCGATTTGCGGCACATTGATGCTGCGGCTCCAGTAGCTGGCCGTTGTCAGCAAGCCGAATTCGTTGTGATCGCCGAAGCGCTTCGCCCACTTGCCCGCAGCCTCACCGCCTGGCTTCGAGCCGCCGTACTTGTCGCCCATCAGGTTCTGGCCCAGCTTCGCGGATACGTCGACCGTGTTGTCCGGGAGCTGGAAGGCGTTGGCGGTGACGATGTTGACGATGCCGCCGATCGCGGCGCCATCGCTTTGAGGCAGAAAGCTCTTCGTCACATCGATTCGCTGCGCAATATTCGACGGAAGCATTTCCATCAGTATCTGCCGGCTTCCGATGTCTGCTGTCGCAAAGGCGAAGCCGTCGATCTGCGTGACGTTGTAGTTGGCATTCAGTCCGCGAATGATGACGAACCGAGGCTCCCCCTGATAGCTCAGCGTGTTGACGCCGGTCACTCGCTTGAGCGCATCTCCGACGTTGAAATCGGGAAGCTTGCCGATCTCGTCGGCGGCGATGGTATCGACGGCCACCGCGGACTCCTTCTTCGCGGCAATCGTCTTTGCGTTGGACGAGCGCACCCCCGTGACCACCACGGTCCCCAGCGAAGGCTCCGACGTCGGTGCCGCAGCTTGCTGCGCGTTTGCTGCGGAAGCAGCGAGAACAAGAAGAACAGCTGCGGTGATCGTCGATGGCCGACCTGCAGGGTGAGCAGTGGCGTGGCGCCTGCCGGGCGGCTTCTGGATCGCGGGACTTGGGCTTGACACGGGAACGCTCCTCGAGGGGTTTGGTTTGGAATGGCAATTACTTTAAGTTCATTAAATTAAAATAATGTGACATCCCGCCGCCTACACTCCGTTGCATGACCGCAGATCGCCAAGCCACGACGCTCAGACCGCAGTTCCTCCGGCGCGAAGGAGCATCTCCCGTCAATCCCAATGAACGCGCACTCCTGGACGCCATACGCCGATCCGGAACCATTTCGAGGGCCGATCTCACGCGCGCTTCCGGCTTGAGCGCGCCGGGGGCCAAGGCACTCATCGACAGCCTCAGCGAACGCCAGCTCATTGAACTGGGCACGCCATCGATCCGTGGACGAGGGCAGCCGAGCGCATCCGTCACGCTGGCACCGGATTTCGCCTACTGCATCGGCACGTCGGTGATGGTCGACGGCTTCGGCGTGACGCTTTCGAATTTCTCCGGACAGCTGCTCGAAACCCACTTCACGCCAACGTTTCCGATGCGCCTTGCGGCCGTGGCCACGGGGGTGCGCAAATCAGTCGGGATGATGCTCAGGAAACATCGCATCGATCCCGAGAAGGTGTTCGGCATGGGACTGAGCATGACGGGGCCGTTCATCGGCAGCGGCTCGCGCGTGAACCCCCCGCTGTCCATGCCCGAGGAGTGGATGCAGGAAGAATTGGACGCGTACTTCCGTGCCCGCCTGGAGATGCCGGTGTGGCTCGATAACGACGCAAATTGCGCGGCGATCGCGGAGAGCCTGTTCGGCGTCGGTCGATGGGCATCGAATTTCGTCTATCTGCATTTCACCGACGGGCTGGGCGGAGGCGTCATCAAGGAAGGCAGAGTGGTGAAAGGCAGCCACGGCAATGCAGGCGAGCTGGGCCGCATCTTTCCTTTGACCGGCTTGAAGCGCCCGAGCCTGGAAGGACTGCGACAGCAGGTGGCCCAGCGCGGCCGTGATGTGCCGAACATCGAAGCCATGCTCGCGATCTACGACCCCGAATGGCCGGAGATCGAAGCCTGGCTGGACGAGGTCGGCCCGGGGCTGTCCATCGTCATCGCGGCCATCGCCGCGCTATGCGATCCGCAGGCTGTCGTGTTTGGGGCGAGACTTCCTTCCGATCTGGCCCATCGCCTCATTGCCAAGGTGGACCTCCAACAACAGGCGCGGCGCGACGCGCCCATGCCGGACCCTCGACTGGTCGTCTCGGAAGGACCTCGGGATGCGGCGTCCATTGGAGCCGCGAATCTGCCATTCAAGGAACACTTCTTTCTGTGAGCAGCAGGCATGCTTTCGCTGAAATACCGACCGTACGACAAGGCCGAAGAGACCGAGGCGGCAAGGCTCGAGCCTGCCGCCGCCTTCAGAAGTTGTGCTGAATGCCGGCGCCCACGGCGCGCACCACGTCATTGGCGACACGATTGTTTGGATCGCTTCGATCAAGGAAGGCGTACAGGTTGGTGCGTTTGCTCAGGTTGTAGAGGTAGCCCAGCTGGAATCGCTTGAGCTTGGCATCGCGATTGGTCTGGACATCCTTGGTCATGTAGTTGCCGACGAGCTTCCCGTTCCCCAGGTCCCAGGACGCACCGACGTAATGGACATCGGTCTTGCTCCGCGCTGTCGGACCGCCCTGAGTGTTGTCCCGGTTGAAGAGCACCCATGCACGGATGGCGCCGAAGTCGTATGAGGCAACAGCCATCCACTTGTCTTTGACGTCATTGACCAGGGCGCCGCCCCGTTTCTTGTTCTGCCCATAGCCCACGCCGAGGCCCAGCGGCCCACTACCCTCACCGTAGCTGAGCGATACGTCGGCTTGCTTGTAGTCGCTCTCGAAACGCACAGGCGTGTTGGCGGCCTCCGTGATCCCATCGCCGTTGAGGTAGTAGCCCGCGCGAAACACAAAGTTGTTGACGATGGGGCTCGCATAGCCGATGGCATTCGACTCCCGCGTCCGTGCGTTCAGGATCGAGGTGCCCACGGCGGTTGCACCGGCATCGTGGATGACGAACTCGGTATGTCGCGTGACGAGTGCGTACAGCGGTGTCCGCCGACCATCAATGAAGCCGCGAGCGGCGACGTGCAGTCCCACGCCGCGTCCATCGCACTGGCCTTGACGATGGACCCGGTGCGTGAGCTCAGGCCAAACCGGAACGGGTGCTCAGGTCAAACTGGAATGGGTGCTCAGGGAGCATCGGAATACGCACGGTACGGCTCCTATCTGGGGGAGATCAGTCCGGCGCCCGAGAACCTCATCAATCGCGACTTCCACGCCGCAGCGCCGAATGAGAAGTGGCTCACCGACATCACCGAGTTCCAGATCCCGGCCGGCAAGGTGTACCTCTCGCCCGTCATCGACTGCTTCGATGGTCTGGTCATCAGCTGGTCCATTGGGACGCATCCAGACGCTGAGCTCGTCAACACGATGTTGGATGCGGCCATCGAGACGGTGGTCGAAACTAACGACCGGCCCGTTGTCCACTCAGATCGCGGCGCCCACTATCGCTGGCCTGGTTGGCTATCGAGGATCGCAGATGCGAAGCTCATTCGCTCGATGTCTCGCAAGGGGTGCTCGCCTGACAACGCTGCATGCGAAGGCTTCTTCGGTCGGCTGAAAACGGAATTGTTCTACCCTCGGGACTGGAGGGCCGTCTCGGTCGAGCAATTCATCAAAGAAGTTGATTCTTACATCCGCTGGTACAACGAGAAGCGGATCAAGATCTCCCTTGGCTCTCGCAGCCCCATCGAGTACCGAGAGAGTCTTGGACTTGCGGCGTAGAACCAGTCCAAGTTTTTATCCGCACCCCCGCCGGGTGAGTTTTCCGTGGCAATCAACACCGAGCTGGCACCTTCATCAAGCCAAATCGAAGCAGCAACCGGCGTAGTACGGCTTGTCGCCGCCCTCGACGAATGGCACTTCGATTGTCAGGACCTCGTTGCGCCAGGCATCGCGGCGCTTGTAGCCAGCGCTTCTGAGTTCGGCCCACAGTTCTTCGACGTGCTGGATGCGATAGGGGCAGAACGCAATGCCGATGCTGTTGATCGTGTAGAGCGTGCGTTCGGGGTGCACCGCCGTCGTGTTCAGCACGATGCGTTTCGGCTTTACTGCGAGAACGGCCAGGATCTCGGCGATTCGCTGCGGCAAATACTGCAGGCTGCCCGAGGCATACAGTACGTCGCAGCCGCTTGCATCCTTGTAATCTATGGTGAAGTCCATCTGGGCGGGCGCGTCGCGCTGAACGGCCAGCTCTTTCCCTGTTTGCACCACGCCGGGGACGTCGCAGACTGTCCAGCGCAGGTCATCGGGATAAGGCAGAACACGGCGAAACGCGTAATACTTTATTCCCACGTTGCCGCCCAGGTCGAAAACGCGCCGCATGCCATCGTCGAACGATCTTCCGAGCCAAAAAAGGCCGGGATAGTCGTAGAAGTAAATCTGGTGGCTGTAGAGCTCACCAGCCGCCTTGGCGTTGCTGTATCCCACAGCCTTCGAATCAGGCGCCCCGGCCTCCGCGGCCGCAAAGCTCTCAAACGAGCCCATGAAGAGGTTTTCGGTTTCATTGACGAGGAACTTGCGCCGATACGCGTGGACGCGGTAGCGCAAGGGCAGCAGGTTGGCAAGCATGAGCTGGTTTCCTCTTTGGCTGAAAGAACACCACTGCGCGACGCCCTAACGGCGCGCCGCCGCGGAGAACTGCGATCTCCGAATCCTAGCGATTCCGGCCAGATCTTGGTGGCACCGTCTCCGAACGCGAGTTCGGGCCACCACATCACCGGGAAAATGCCAGCGTGACGAACTGCTCAGCTTTTGCTAGGGGGCGAATGGGGCTGCCTGCAGCTCGCCGATGCGTACCGGCGCGGCCGACCGGGCTCGCTTCGAGCATGTGGCGGTAGCCCGCGCCGCGCTTGCCCCAGCGCACCGCTTCGGCCATCACGCGCAGCGAATTGCCGCGTTTGGAAATCTGGTAGGCGTGCAGCGAGGCGTCTGCGGCTGTCGAGCGGATCAGCGGCAGGCCGAGCAACTGCTCGGCGGGCGTGGTCGCCAGTGCCACGTCTTGTCGAACTGCTGCATCACATCCACAAGAGCCTGTTCAACCTCGGCCGTCTGCAATTTCTGCATCAGAGCCGTTGGCGCTTCCTATAATCCGCCCGGTCGGTAGAACCCTCCTTGCTGGAGCGATCTCCGCCACGGTTCGAAGGTGCCCCCCATGCCGGAAATGGTTTGGGAGGTTAAACGGGAAGCAGGTGCGCGCGTCGATGACGCGCAATGCCTGCGCTGCCCCCGCAACGGTAAGCGGATAGAGAAGTTTCGAGTGAGCACCTGCGGGTGTTCGCAGCCACTGCGCTTGAATCGAGCGTGGGAAGGCGAGGCTTCTGTTGTTGTGCGCAAGCGCATGACAGCAACCCGCGAGCCCGGATACCGGCCTTCGCAATCGCCTTCGGACGCTGCGGGAGTGCGTTTGTCCGGGCTGCTCGGCACCTGCGTGCCGGGTTGGCATCGGCTCGTGCAATTGCAGCGTGTGTCTCTTGGAACAGCCCAGCGGGAATGCGGGCTAGAGGAACAGCATATGCACAAGCCTGCCGAGCTCGGGATCCGGCCCCGGGTTTCAGGTCCTTTCACGACCCGACACATCACGATCCCGGGCCTTGTCGCCTTGCTCGCCAGCACGTCTGCGCTGGCGCAAGAGAGCTTGCGACCGATCGAGGTGACGGCCCCCCGGCAGGATCAGGCGCCAGCGCTTCAGGCAACAACGACCGAAGTTGCCGGCAGGCTGGGCCTGAGCGTGATGGAAACGCCGGCTTCGGTCGAGGTCATCAGCCAGGAAACCATGGAACGGCGTGGCGCACGGACTTTCGAGGAGGCCTTGCGCGGCGGGGTGGGCATCACTGCCGGTGGAGCGCCCGGATCGCCATCGGTGATCTCGACGCGCGGCTTCACCGGAGGTTTCATCACCTATCTGTTCGACGGCGATCGCATTGCAGTGCCGACGATGGTGAGCCGGCCCCAGGACACCTGGAACTATGAGCGCATCGAAGTCTTGAAGGGCCCCTCGTCGGTGCTCTACGGTGAAGGCGCCATCGGCGCGGCCGTCAACTTCGTGACCAAGCGACCCGACCGCAGCAACCCCGGGGCCGAGGCCATGTTTTCCTATGGGAGCTTCGGCACGGCCAGGGCCGGCGTCGGCCTGGGTGTCAACGTGGGCGAGGCCAGCGCTTTCCGACTGGACTTCAGCCACCAGCAGACCGGTGGGTACATCGACCGCAACAAGCAGCGCTACGACAACCTCACCATGGGCTTCAGCACGGCATTGACGCGTGAGCTCACGCTTGAACTGTCGATGGACTACGCCAGGGACAGTGCGCTGTCCTACCAGGGCACGCCGCTCGTGCCGCGCGCCTATGCGCTCCAGCCGACGGACATCGTCAGCGACGCCAGCGGGCGATTGGTCGATCGCGGCATCGCGTTTCGCAACTACAACTTCGACGATGCCGAGATGAGTGCGAACAGCCTCTGGACGCGCGCCAAGCTCAGCTGGCAGATCGCGCCGGAATGGAAGCTGCGCAACCAGCTTTCCTACTACACGGCGGACAGGGCGTGGCGCAATTCGGAGTCCTTTGCCTTCGCTGCGCCGGGCCGCATCGTGCGCGACCTGGTCGGCATCACGCACGACCACCAGATCCTGACGAATCGGCTCGATCTCACGAACACGTCGCCGATCGGGGGAATGAAGAACCGGTTCGTTGGGGGGCTTGAATACACGAAGACCGACTTTTCTTCCAACCGCGACTTCTCCAACGGATCGACCGCAGCCAACAATGCGCTCTCGGTGAGCGAGTTCGCCACCATCCCGGGACGCTACGGCAACTTTGCCGCGAACCCCGCCCTGTTCGCGGGTGCCGGCAATCGCACGATCTTCGACGCACGGATTCCCACGGGATCCATCTTCATGGAAGATGCCCTGTCCGTCAGCGACCGATTGACCCTCGTGGGCGGCTTGCGGCAGGACTACGTGAAGCTGGCGCGCCAGAACATGGACCTCAACACCGGGGCCCGGGCATCGTTCACGCAGAAGTACAAGCCCACATCGGCGCGTCTGGGCGCGGTTTTCGCGATCGACCACCACACTTCGGTCTACGCCCAGTACTCGAACGCGAGCGCGCCGGTCGGTACGGGCAACCTCCTGCTGCTCTCGGCGGCCAACGCCGCCTTCAGCCTCTCGACGGGCAAGCAGCTGGAGCTCGGCCTCAAGCAGTCGGCGATGGAGGGCCGCCTTGACTACACGCTGGCGGCCTACAGGATCGAACTCGACAACGTGCTGTCGCGCGATTTCAGCAACCCGACGCTCACAGTCAACAGCGGCAAGCAGTCCGCGCAGGGCCTGGAACTCGCCGCGGTCTGGAAGGCGACACGCGAGCTGACACTGAGCGGCAATCTCGCATGGGTCGATGCGAAATTCGACAGCCTCATCGAGGCCGGCAACGTCTCGCGCGCGGGCAACACCCCGCCGAACGTGCCGGGCGCGGTTGCCAATCTCTGGGTCGACTACAAGGTGCCGGGATGGCCGCTGCGCATCGGTGGCGGCGTCAACCGAACCGGGTACGCCTACGCCAACAACGCCAACACGGTCCGCATGAACGGGTTCACGACTGCGACCGCCTATGCGACCTGGAGCCTGCAGAAGGGCGAAATCACCTTTCGCGTTCGCAACCTGACTGACCAGTTCTACGCGTATTGGAGCGGCGCCAATTCGAACAATCAAGTCATGATCGGCGCGCCGCGCAGCTTCGAAGTCAGCTACCGGGCGGCCTTCTGATGAGCGCGCGCGGGAGAGCCATTCCTGCATTCAGGCCACGGCGCCATGCGCCGGCGGCACGGGCATGAAGCGCGCACTGATCTTCATCCACAAGTGGCTCGGCATCTCGTTGGCCTTGCTGTTCCTGATGTGGTTCGTCACCGGGATCGTGCTGTACTACGTGCCGTTCCCGAACCTCTCGCAGGCCGAGCGGCGCGCGGGGTTGCAGCCTCTGGCGCTCGGCGCTGGTTGCTGCCTGACCGCCGAAGAGGCTGCCAGGCGGGCCGGCGTGAGCTTCGCCGAGGCACGCCTGGGCATGGCCGGCCCGGGAGAGCCGGTCTGGCGACTGCTGGTCGACGCCGGGCAGGCGAAGGCCGCGCAGTGGCAAGCCTTCGATGCCCGCACCGGCACCGCGACGGCCCCGCTCGGCGCCGTGCAGGCCATGAAGGTGGCCGAGTCCTTCAGCGGCCGACGCGCGCTTTCGGCCGAAGCGCTGGAGCGTGACCAATGGACGGTTCCGCAAGGCTTCGATCCATACCGTCCGCTCTTCAAGGTCAGCCTGGAAGGAGACGACGGTCTCGAACTGTACGTCTCGAGTACTGCCGCCGAAGTGGTGCGCGACACCCGCCGCAGCGAGCGGTTCTGGAACTGGATCGGTGCGGTCCCGCACTGGATCTATCCGACCGTGCTGCGGCAGTTTCCGCAGGCGTGGAACCAGGTGGTCGTCTGGCTGTCGATCCCTGGCGTGGTGCTGGCCGCGACCGGACTGGCGCTAGGCATCTGGCAGTTGTTCCTGAACCGAACGCGCTGGATTCCCTATCGCAAGTTCTGGATGCGCTGGCATCACATCGCGGGCCTGGTCGCCGCGGTGTTCACGCTCACCTGGATCTTCTCGGGCCTGATGTCGATGAATCCCTATGGCGTGTTCTCGTCACGCGGGCTGTCGGCTTCCGAGCGCGAGCGCTGGCTCGGCCCTGGCCGGGACGCGGTCCTGGCGCCGCCGCTTGCCCTGGCTGCGGTCTCGGCCGGCGAGGCCGGTGCGCAGCCATTGGAACTGGAGCGGGTTCGAGTCGGCGCGCAGGTCTGGTATCGAATCCAGGGCACGGACCGGCGGTGGTGGGTGCGCGCTGACGACGTGAGCGCCGCATCGACATTGGATCCGGCACTGCCAGATGCGCTGATGTCGGGCGTCCTGCGGCATCTGCGTGGCGAAGACAGGCCTGCGTCGAGCGTGGTGCGGATGGATCGCTATGACGATGCCTACTACGCGAAGAATCCAGGCTCGGCCGAAGCCTCGGAGGGCCGGCCCTTGCCGGTCTGGCGCGCGCATTGGTCCGACGGCACGGACCTCTATGCCGATCCCGCCTCGGGCAGGGTGCTGTTGCGGGTCGACCGGTCGGGACGATGGCAGCGGTTCATGTACCAGGGATTGCACAGCCTCGATTTCGAGCCGCTGCGCGAACGGCCTCGGTTGCGCGAGGCGTTGGTGCTGATCCTGTCGGCCCTGGGCATTGCCTTGTGCATCACATCGTGCGTCATCGGCTGGCGCGCCCTGGTGCCCAAGGCGGTGGCGCGCAAGACAACCGGGCGGCGCACCGCATGAGTGGAGGTGTTCCGCTATGATCAGCCTGTTGGTGCTCGCTTCGTCTTTCCGGTCGAAGCAGTTCAACGGGAATCAGGAGGGGTGGCGCGGCAAGCCATCGCGCGCCCTAACCTGAGCTGCCCCCGCAACGGTAAGCGAACGTGAGCCCTCGTGCTCGCCGCTCGTGTCTATAGCCCACTAGGTGAATCCGCGCAATCTGCGCTGCCTGGGAAGGGAACACGGGTCGTCTTCGCCAGCCCGGATACCGGCCAACGAGGCGGCGCGCTGCGCGAACGGCGCGCCTTGTGGTGCGTACCTGCGGGGAAGCGGGTGAGCATGGCTGGCGCGGTATTTTCTCTATGACACGCATCCCCTTCAGGCGACATGGTCCTGGCTCACGCCGCTGTATGCCGCTGTGCGGTGGCGTTCACGCGCTGCGAGTGGCCGGCAGGCCGATGAGGGTCGAGGGATGATTGCACCCGCAGACTTCAGCTGTCCCGCGCTGCTGGTCACGGCCCCGGCCTCGGGCCAAGGCAAGACCACCGTCACTGCCGCTTTGGCGCATTGGCATCGCAGCCAGGGCCGGCGCGTGCGCGTGTTCAAGACCGGGCCGGATTTTCTCGACCCCATGGTCCTCGAGCGTGCCAGCGGCGCGCCGGTGCAGCAGCTCGACTTGTGGATGGGAGGGGAGGCGCACTGCGCCGAGCTCTTGCACCGTGCGGCTGCAGAGGCCGACCTGATCCTGGTCGAAGGCGCGATGGGGCTGCACGATGGAGCGCCGTCGAGTGCCGATCTGGCGCTGTATTTCGGACTGCCGGTACTGGCCGTGATCGATGCATCGTCGATGGCGCAGACCTTTGGTGCAGTCGCCCACGGGCTGGCGACCTATCGCCCCGGCCTGCAGCTGGCGGGCGTGCTGGCCAATCGCGTGGGCAGCGCGGGCCATGCGCAGATGGTGCGCGAGAGCCTGCCGGCCGGCATGGCCTGGTACGGCGCGCTGCCGCGCGGCGGGCACTACGCGTTGCCGTCGCGTCACCTCGGCCTCGTGCAGGCCGGCGAGGTCGACGACATCGCCGAGCGCATCGGAGCCGCCGCGCTTGCGCTTGCCGAGCACGGGGCGCTGCCGATGCCGCCTGCCGTGGAATTCAACGCGCCGCTGCGCTCGGCTTCGGATTCAGGTCTGCCCGCCTCGCTCGCCGGCGTCACCATCGCCATCGCGCAAGATGCCGCCTTCTCGTTCGTCTATTCCGCCAATCTCGAGCTCCTGCGTATGCTGGGCGCGCAACTGTGCTTCTTTTCGCCGCTGGCCAACGAACCGGTGCCGCAAGAGGCGCACGCGCTGTACCTTCCGGGCGGTTACCCGGAACTGCACTTGCAAGCGCTGGCGGGCAATGCAGCGACGCGCGAATCCATCGCTGCGCACCATGCTGCGGGTCGCCCGATGGTCGCGGAGTGCGGCGGCATGCTGGTGCTGCTGGAGTCGCTGAGCGACGCTGCCGGCCACAAGGCGCCCATGCTGGGTTTGCTGCCCGGGCAGGGCGCGATGTCCGACCGGCTCGTCAACCTCGGCATGCACAGTCTGGAGTTGCCCGAAGGCGAGGTCCGCGGCCACACTTTTCATCACGCCCGCATCGACACGCGCGCGCCGGCTGCACTGCACACGCGGGCCCGGCGCCACCACGGCCAAGCCGAAGCGGTCTTCCGCCAGAAACGCCTTTTCGCGTCCTTCATGCATCTGTACTTTCCGAGCAATCCGGCGGCCATCGCCGCGTTGTTCAAGCCCTGATCGCGCGCTGGCAACGCCGCACGCGACCCCACAGAACCACCACAGCCCATGCAAACCTCGACGCCCACGCCCATGCAAAGCCGCAAGATCCCCGCCACCATCGTCACCGGCTTTCTCGGCAGCGGCAAAACCACGCTGCTGCGCCACCTGTTGCAGAACGCCCAGGGCCGGCGTATCGCGGTCATCGTCAACGAGTTCGGCGAATTGGGCATCGACGGCGAGTTGCTGCGCGGCTGCGGCATCGGCTGCGACGAGACCGGGGCGCCGGACGGCCAGTTGTTCGAGCTGGCCAACGGCTGCCTGTGCTGCACCGTGCAGGAAGAGTTTGCGCCGGTGATGGAGCAACTGGCCGCGCGGCGCGATCAGATCGATCACCTGGTCATCGAGACCTCGGGCCTGGCCCTGCCCAAGCCCCTGGTGCAGGCCTTCCAATGGCCGGCGCTGCGCAACGCATTCACGGTGGACGCGGTGATCACGGTGGTGGATGCACCGGCCGTCGCCGCCGGCCGCTTCGCGGACGACCCGCTGGCGGTAGATGCCCAGCGCCGCGCCGACGAAAACCTCGACCACGATTCGCCCTTGTCGGAGTTGTTCGAAGACCAGCTCGCGACCGCCGACCTGGTGGTCGTGCACAAGACGGATGGGCTCGACGCGGCGACGCTGGCCGGCGTGGAGGCCGTCATTCGCGCCGAGACCGCGACAGGCGTGAAGCTGGTGCATGCGCAGCACGGGCGCATCGACCTGGGTGTGCTGCTGGGCATGGAGCGGGCGGTGGAGGATGCGATCGACCAGCGCAAGACTCACCACGACGAGGAGGAAGACCACGACCACGACGCCTTCGACTCGGTCTCGGTGACCCTGCAGGTCCCTGACCGCGGCCGCTTGCTGGCCGCCTTGCAGAGTCTGGTCGAGCGCCACGAGATCTATCGGGCCAAAGGCTTCGTCGCCCTGCCCGGCGCAGCGATGCGGCTGGTGGTGCAAGGCGTCGGCACGCGCTTCGACAGCTACTTCGACCGGCCATGGCGCGCCGACGAGGTTCGGCAGACGCGCCTTGTGCTGATCGGGGCAGGCCTCGATGCGGCGGTCTTGCAAGCCGAACTGGACGCGGTGCTGGACGTGGCCGCGGTGGCCTGACGCGTCGCCGAAAGCCCTCATGCATCTGCTGTCCACCCGCCCCGGCGGCCACGTCGAAGACGGCGGCCAGGGCGTCGTGCGCGTGGCGCAGACGCCCGCCTCGGTGGTCGTGCTCAGCGCCGCCGACACCACCCTGTCGCTGCTCGCCGACGCGGCCGGGCATATGGGCGCCGACTATCCCAGCGTGCGCCTGGCCAACCTGATGTGGCTTCGACAGCCGGCTTCCGTGGACATGTATGTCGACGACGTGCTGCGCCATGCCCGCGTGGTGGTGATCGACCATCTGGGTGCCCCGAGCGACTGGGCCTACCTGGTGGAGCGCGCCATGTCCTCGGCACGCGAACGCGGTCAATGGCTGGCGATATTCTCGGGCGATGCCTCCGAAGACATGCAGCTGCTCATGCGCAGCAGCGCGCCGCATGACGATTGCCGCCATCTTTGGCGGTGCCTGCGCGAAGGAGGGCTCGACAATGCGAAGGCCTTCTTCTCGCTGATCGGCCATGCGGCGTTCGGGCTGGGCAGCCGGCCGCTGCAGCCGGTGACCCTGCCTTCGGCCGTGCGCTATCGGCCACGGGAGGCTGCCGGCTGCGCCACCTGGAAGGCAGAAGCGCCGGTGGCGCTGCTGCTGTTCTACCGCGCCCATCTGCAGGCGGGCAACACGGCGGTGTTCGACGCCATGCTGGAAGCGCTGTCGGCCGCCGACCTGAACGCGGTGGCCCTCGCCGTGGATTCGCTCAAGAACCCCGACAGCCACGCCGCGGTGCAGGCGCTGGTCGCGGAACACCGCGTGGCGATCGTACTGAACGCGACCAGCTTCGCGGTGGCGTCGATCGACGGCCGCGACGATGGGAGCGCAGGCGACGGCGACCCGTCACTGGCGACGCTGGCCACGCTGGCCGGGGACGCCCCCGTGCTGCAGCTCATTACGGCCGGCGGCACGCAGGAGCAATGGCTGGCCGACCCGCACGGCCTCGCGCCGCGCGATCTGGCCATGCAGGTGGTACTGCCCGAGGTGGATGGGCGCATCCTCACGCGCGCCATCAGTTTCAAGGGCATGGCCCGGCGCTGCGAGCACACCGAGCTCGATGTGCTTCGCTACCAGGCCGAGCCCGGCCGAATGGCCTTCGTGGCCGAACTGGCACGCCGCTGGTGCGTGCTGCGCGACAAGCCCAACGCCGACAAGCGGATCGCGCTGATCCTGGCCAACTACCCGATCGACGATGCGCGCATCGCCAATGGCGTCGGGCTGGACACTCCGGCGTCGACCGTGGTCGTGTTGCAGGAACTGCGGGCCGCGGGGTACCTGACCGGGGATCTGCCCGCCAGCGGCGACGCCCTGATCGCAGCGCTGTTGCGCGGCATCACCAACGACAGCGACGCCAATGGCGGCCGGCCCGCCGCGCAGAGCTTTTCCCTGGCCGACTACCTGGAAGATTTCAATCGATTGCCCGCCGACAGCAGGGCGGCGGTCAACGCCCGGTGGGGCGCGCCCGAGCAAGAGCCGTCGCTGCGCAGCGGGCGCTTCACGATTGCCGGCCTGCGCTTCGGTCACGTCTTCGTCGGCATTCAGCCGGCGCGCGGGCGTGCCGTGGACCTGGCGGCCACCTACCACGACGCGGACCTGGTGCCGCCCCACCACTACCTGGCCTTCTACTTCTGGCTGCGCCGCGCCTTCGCGGTCGACGCGATGGTGCATGTGGGCACGCACGGCAATCTCGAGTGGCTGCCGGGCAAGAGCGTGGCACTGAGCGAGGCGTGCTGGCCCGACGCCATCCTGGGCCCGCTGCCGCATCTCTATCCCTTCATCGTCAACGACCCGGGCGAAGGGAGCCAGGCAAAGCGGCGTACCCAGGCCGTGATCATCGACCACCTGATGCCGGCGATGACGCGCGCCGAGACCTATGGCCCGCTCCAGCAGTTGGAGCGGCAGATGGACGAGTACTACGAAGCCCTGTCGCTCGACCCGCGACGCGCGCGGCTGCTGCGCGAGGACATCCTCGGACGCACCGTGCGCGAAGGCTTGCACGAGGAACTGGGTTTCGCGCGGCCGACCGACGAGAGTGCCCGGGAGAGCCTGTTGAAGGGGCTGGACGCCTATCTTTGCGAGATCAAGGAATCCCAGATTCGTGACGGCCTGCATGTTCTGGGGCGTTCGCCGCAAGGCCGCCAGCGCATCGACACGCTGCTGGCGCTGGCGCGTTTTCCGGGCGGCACGGCCGCCAGCCAGAAGAGCCTGCTGGTCGCACTGGCGCAAGACCTTGGCGTGGAGGGCGCGGACGGCTTCAGCGCTCTGGCGCCGGACTGGGCCGCGCCGTGGCATGGTCCGCGTCCGAAGGAGTTGCAAGCGCTCAGTGCCGAGGCATGGCGCCACGCCGGCCACACGCGCGAGCGGCTGGAACTGCTGGCCGCGCGCCTGGTGGCGGCGCAGGCGGTGTCCGGCGACACCCGGGCGGGCGCTGCGCACGATGCCTTCGATGTCCATGACTGGCCGCATGCGGCACCGGTGCTGCAGCGCCTGAAGAAGGTGCTGGCCCCCCGCCTCGATGCCTGCGGCCCCCAGGAAATGACGCAATTGCTGCGAGGCCTGGCCGGACGCTTCGTGCCCCCTGGCCCGAGCGGCGCGCCGTCGCGCGGTCGGCCCGATGTGCTGCCCACCGGACGCAATTTCTACAGCGTCGACACCCGTGCCGTGCCCACGCCCACGGCCTACGCCATGGGTGCGGCCGCGGCGGAAAGACTGATCGAGCGGCACCTGCAAGACCACGGCGCGATGCCTGGCGAGGTGGGCTTGTCCGTCTGGGGCACCAGCACCATGCGCACCGGCGGCGAAGACGTGGCGCAGGCTTTCGCGCTGCTGGGCGTGCGGCCGAAGTGGGCCGACGGCAGCGCGCGCGTGATCGACATCGAAGTGCTGCCGATGGCTGTGCGCCATCGGCCGCGTGTGGACGTGACGCTGCGCGTGTCGGGGTTCTTCCGCGATGCCTTTCCCAACGTGATCGACCTTTTCGACACGGCCGTGCGCGCCGTGGCCGCGATCAGCGAAGACGATGAATCCGACGAGGTGAACCCGATCCGTGCCCGCGTGCGGCGCGAGGCCGCCGAGGCCCTGGCGGCCGGCCAGCCCGTCGACCAGGCGCAGCGCCAGGCCACGTGGCGCGTGTTCGGCCCGCGCCCTGGCGGCTACGGCGTGGGTGTGCAGGAGGTGCTGGACGGCGGTCGATGGCAACACAGTGCCGACATCGCCCAGGCCTATCTGCAGGCCGGTGCCTTTGCCTATGGGCAGGGCGAACACGGTGTTGCCGCGCGCGCCTCGTTCGAGCAACGTCTGGGGCAGCTCGATGCGGTGCTGCACAACCAGGACAACCGCGAGCACGACGTGCTCGACGCTGCCGATCACGCTCAGTTCCAGGGCGGGATGGCGGCCGCCGTGGCGCATCTTGCGGGCGCACCGGCTGCGCTCTACCACGGCGATTTCAGCGTGCCGGGGTCGCCGCGCATCCGCAGCTTGCGCGAAGAGGTCGCGCGCGTGGTGCGATCGCGCGCCGTCAACCCGAAGTGGCTGGACGGCGTGCAGCGGCACGGCTACAAGGGCGCGGCGGAGATCGCCGCCACCGTGGACAACCTGTTCGCGTACAGCGCCACCACGGGCGTGGTCGGCGATCACCAGTACGCGCTGGTGGCCGATGCCTACCTGCACGACGACAAGACGCGCGAGTTCCTGCAGCGGCACAACCCGCTGGCCTTGCGCAGCATTGGCGAACGCCTGCTGGACGCCATGCGGCGCGGCTTGTGGCAAGAGGCCGGCGACCACCGCGAACGTATCGAACACCACCTTCTGGCGCTGGAGCGCCGGCTCGAGGACCACGGCGAAGGGCCGCTCTGATGACACCCCATTCCACCGAAGCGATCGCCGGCCCGAAGCTCGAGCCCGCCGGCCGCACGACCTTCCCCTTCAGTGCGCTGATCGGTCAACCCATGTTGCAACGCGCGCTGCTGCTCGCGGCCATCGACCCCGGTATCGGCGGCGTGCTCATCAGCGGACCGCGCGGCACCGCGAAGTCGACCGCGGCGCGGGCCTTGGCCGCGTTGCTGCCGCCTACGCCCGCTTCATCGGCTGCGCCCTTCGTCACCTTGCCGCTGTCCGCCACCGTCGAGCAGCTGGTGGGAACGCTGGACGTCGAGGACGTGCTGCGCGATGGGCGGCTGCGCCTGGCACCGGGCCTCTTGACGCGCGCCCACCATGGCGTGCTGTACGTCGATGAAGTCAACCTGCTGCCCGACGCGCTGGTCGACGCGTTGCTCGATGTCGCCGCCAGCGGCGTGAACACCGTCGAGCGCGACGGCATTTCGCAACAGCACGCCGCACGCTTCGTGCTGGTCGGAACCATGAATCCCGAGGAAGGCGAACTGCGCCCCCAGTTGCTGGATCGTTTCGGCCTGTCGGTGGCGCTGGCCAACCCGAGCGAGGCCGCGCAGCGGATGGCGATCGTGCGCGCGCGTTTGCGCTTCGACGAAGACCCGCTTGGGGTGGCCGAAGCACATGCCGGTGAACAGGCCCGCCTGGCTGCGGCGGTCGTTGCAGCCAGCGCCGGGCTGGCGCGCCTGGCGTGGTCGGATGCCGTGCTGCAGCGCGCTGCGGAATGCGCGCTCGCGGCTGGCGTGGACGGCATGCGGGCCGACCTTGTGATGCTGAGAGCGGCGCGTGCGCTCGCTGCATTCGAGGGCCGCACCGAAGTCACGACGGACGATGTCGATGCGGTGGCGGAACTGGCATTGGCCCATCGACGGGAGGAGGGCAGGAGCAGCCCGGCGCCGGAGCCGAAAGCCGACATGCGGCAGGCGGCGCCGACATCCACCGGCAGTTCCGCACCCTCCGCCAACAGTTCCCCCATGGGCGACTGGGGTGCGCTGCCGCCGATTCCCGAAGCCACTGCCCGCGTGCTGCCCGAAGGAGGGTGGCCCGCAAAAAAAGCGTGAGCCACCGCAGCCGCCTCATGCGCGCCGGGCGCGGAGGTCTGCGGTGGCTGAATCCAGCTCGGCAGCCATTGCTGGCGCCGCCTGCACATCCGGATGCCGGGCCTTCGCGGGCTTCCATCGCATGGTTGCCCACCCTGCTGGCCAAGGGCCCGCAGCCTTTGCAAGGCGGGCATCTGCGCTACACCCAGCGCTCGGTGCAACCGGCGCGTCTGCACCTGATCGTGCTCGACACCTCCGGCTCGATGCGCCAGCGCGGGCGACTGGCACTGGCCAAGGGGCACGCCACTTGGCTGATCGAGCAGGCAGCGCGCGCCGGCGACAGTGTGGCCATGCTGAGCTTTGGCGGTCAGGGCGTCGAGCTGCGGCTGCCGCCCGGTCGGGCGCGCGCGTCTTGCAGGGAAAAGGTTCGGGCGCTGGGCGGTGGCGGGGGCACGCCGCTGGCGCATGCTTTGGCACAGGCCGACAAGGTGCTGCGCCGCGCCGAGCGTCGCGACGGCCCGGCCGAATCCTGGCTCTGGCTGCTGACCGATGGCCGGACGCTGGAGCAGCCGGCGGCACCCGAGGCCCCGCGGCATGTCGTCATCATCGATTTCGACGAAGCCGCGCGCGCCATCGGCCGCTGCGCCGACTGGGCGCAGCGCTGGGGCGCGGAACATCGCCTCGCCAGCCGACCCGAGTGACCCCACGAATAAAGTAGAACCATGTCCCACGCAGCTCACCCAGCGCCCACCGCGCTGCTCGCCGATTGGCTGCGCCCTGCCGCCAAGGGCAGGTGCCCCGGCGCGCATCGCGCCATGGCTTCCGGCGATGGCCTGCTGGTGCGGGTGCGGCCGCAGCTGGCGCGCTTGACGGTCGCGCAGGCCCTGGGGTTGTGCGAGCTGGCCTCTCGCCTGGGCTCGGGGCTCATCGACCTGACCCATCGTGCCAACCTGCAGTTGCGTGGCGTGACGCCCGACGCCCACGGCGCGGTGATCGATGCACTCTGCGCCCTGGGCCTGGCCGATGCGGACGCCACGCGGGAAGCCTGGCCGCTGGTCCTCGTGGCGCCTTGCTGGCAGGCGGGCGATGACACCGAAGGCATCGCCACGGAATTGTTGTCGCGCCTGAACGAACTGCCCGCGCTGCCGCCCAAGTTCGGGTTCGCAGTGGATGCGGGGCCGGCGCCGGTCCTGGCTGCGGCCCCGGCCGACGTGCGCATCGAGCGGGCCCGCTCGGGTGGCCTGCTGGTGCGTGCCGACGGCGCCGCGGCCGGACATCCCGTGTCCCGTGCCGGGGCGGTGGATGCGGCGCTTGCGATGGCCGACTGGTTTGCGGCGACGGCCAAGGGGGTCGAACCGGCATCGCGGCGAATGCGTCGCCATCAACAGATCTTCAGCTGGGCCGACGGCCCGCAGCCGCTCGAACCCGCGGCCGCCTCGGCCTCGCTGCCCACACCCGGCATGTCCTCGCTCGGATCGGTCTACGGCGTGCCCTTCGGACAGATCGAGGCTGCGGCCCTCGCCACGCTGTTGCGCGACAGCGGCGCCGTGGCGCTGCGCCTGACGCCGCATCGCGCCCTGGTCCTGGAAGGGGGGCGGTGGTGCGATGCGAGGGCTTTCATCACCGTGGCCGGCGATCCCTTGCTGCGCGTCGATGCCTGCCCCGGCGCGCCTTCGTGTGCCTCGGCAACGGTGGCGACCCATGCGGTCGCCCGCGCACTTGCTTCGGGGCTGGCTGCGGCGGGCACCGATGCACCCCGCAGCCTGCACGTGTCCGGCTGCGCCAAGGGTTGCGCACGTGCGCGCCCGGCCGATGCCACTTTGGTGGGCCGCAACGGCGCCTTCGATCTCGTGCGCAGCGGATGCGCCTGGGATGCGCCCGTGCAAACCCGACTGTCCCCTGAAGCCTTGTGCTCACTCATCGGAATGCCCTGATGCACGTCTTTGAAACCGATGGCGCGGAAATCTACCGTCGCTCTTTCGCCATGATCCGGGCCGAGGCCGATCTCTCGCGCTTCGATGCCGACGACGAGCCCGTCGCGGTGCGCATGATCCACGCGGCCGGCCTGATCGGGCTGGAAGCGCAGTTGCGCTTCCAGCCCGGCTTCACCCGCGCGGCGCGGGCGGCGCTGGCGGCCGGCGCACCCATCCTGTGCGATGCACGCATGGTCAGCGAAGGCGTGACCCGCTCGCGCATGCCGGGCGGCAACGAGGTGGTGTGCACCTTGCACGACCCCAAGGTGCCCGGTCTGGCCGCGGCCATGTCGACCACCCGGTCTGCCGCCGCGCTGGAACTGTGGCGACCTCGGCTGCAGGGCGCCGTGGTGGCCATCGGCAATGCACCGACGGCCCTGTTCCATCTGCTGAACATGCTGCAGGACCCGGCCTGCCCGCGGCCGGCGGCGATCATCGGTTGTCCGGTCGGCTTCGTCGGCGCGGCGGAATCGAAAGACGCGCTGTGGGCCGAACAGCCCGCGCCCTGCTGCATCGTGGCCGGCCGCCTGGGCGGCAGTGCCATCACCGTGGCGGCGATCAACGCGCTGGGGAGTCGTCTGGAATGAACCCGCGCGGCACCCTGTACGGACTGGGCCTGGGCCCCGGGGATCCGGACCTGATGACCGTGCGCGCGCACCGCCTGTTGCAGCGCGCGACCCATGTCGCCTACTTTCGCAAGGCCGGCCGGCCCGGGCAGGCGCGCCGCATCGTGGACGATCTGCTGCCCGAAGCGGTGACGGAACACGCGATGGAATACCCCGTCACCACCGAGATCCCGGTGGACGATCCGGCCTACAACCAACTGCTGTCCGCCTTCTATGCCGAGTGCGCGTCGCGGCTGCGGGCGCTGTCGGACGCCGGCCACGACGTGGTCGTGCTGTGCGAGGGCGATCCGTTCTTCTATGGCTCGTTCATGCACCTCTACACCCGGCTGATCGAGACCCACCCGGTGCAGGTGGTGCCGGCGATCACCGGCATGTCGGGTGCATGGACGGCCACTGGCCAGCCCATCACCTGGGGCGACGACGTGTTGACCGTGCTCATGGGCACGCTGCCCGAAGCGCGGCTCGCGCGCCACATGGCCGACAGCGAGGCGCTGGTCGTGATGAAGATCGGTCGCCACATCGACAAGGTGCGCCGTGCATTGACGACGGCGGGTCGGCTGCAAGACGCCTGGCTGGTCGAGTTCGCCACCATGCCGGGTCAGAAGGTGATGCGGCTTGCGGAGGCCGAAGGCCGCGTCACGCCCTATTTTTCGATCGTGCTGGTGCATGGGCAAGGACGGCGGCCATGAGCGCCGCCCGGCCGCCCGAAGGCGCTCGCACCGCAGTGCGCAGCACGGAGGTCGCCTGATGAGCGTGCCGACGCATGCCGCGGGCTGGCTGGTCATCGCCGGGCTGGGCCCTGGCGCCGATGGCTGCGTGACACCCGAGGTGAGCGCGGCCCTGGCCGATGCCACCGACGTGGTTGGCTACATCCCCTACGTGGCCCGGGTGGCGCCGCGCGCCGGACTCAGGCTGCACGCGAGCGACAACCGCGTCGAGCTGGAACGCGCCGCCCACGCGCTGCGCCTGGCCGCCGAAGGCCGGCGCGTGGTGGTGGTGTCGTCGGGCGACCCGGGTGTGTTCGCGATGGCCTCCGCGGTGTTCGAGGCGGTAGAGGCGGGCGATGCTGCATGGCGCCTGCTGGACGTGCGCGTGTTGCCCGGGATCACCGCGATGCTGGCTGCCGCCGCGCGCGCCGGCGCGCCGCTGGGCCACGACTTCTGCGCCATCAACCTGTCGGACAACCTGAAGCCATGGGCGCTGGTGGAACGCCGTCTGCGGCTGGCGGTGCAGGGCGATTTCGCGATGGCCTTCTACAACCCGCGCTCCGTGTCTCGCCCGAGCGGCTTCGCCCGAACGCTGGACGTCCTTCGCGAGGCCTGCGCAGCGGCGGGAAGCCCGGCGCGTCCGGTGATCTTCGCCCGTGCCGTGTCCACGCCCGACGAGACCATCCGCGTGGTCGCACTTGGAGATGCACAGCCCGAAATGGCCGACATGCGTACCGTCGTCATCGTCGGCTCCAGTCTGACGCGGGTCATTGCCCGCGAGGGCCGACCCTGGGTCTACACGCCGCGCTCGGCGCCGCGCGAGGTGGGCGCATGATGCGCTGCCTCCAGCCACAGCAGCACCTCGGCCACGCGCGTCGCTTCCTGCCGCGCGGGCAGCGGTGGCCGCGCCACCATCACGATCGGCAGCTCGAGCTCGCGGGCCGCGTGCAGCTTGGCCTCCGCACCGGTGCCGCCGGCGTTCTTGCAGACCAGGACGTCCACGCGCTGCGCGCGCAGCAGGGCGATGTCGCCTTCCAGGTCGAAGGGCCCGCGCGAGACGATGACCGTGTGTTGCGGCAAGGGCGGCCGCAGCTCGGGCAGGTCGACCAGCCGCAGGATGTAGTGGTGCTGCGGCTGTGCCGCGAAGGCAGACAGGTGCATGCGGCCCAAGGCCAGCATCACGCGCCGCGGTGGTCCGCTCAGCGCGGCGACAGCCGCGGGCAGGTCGGGCACGGGCTGCCAGCGGTCGCCAGGACCTGCCTGCCAGCCGGGGCGAGTCAAGGCCAGCAAGGGCAGGCCGCACTCCGCGCAAGCCGCCACCGCGTTCGCGCTCATGCGCGCGGCGAAGGGATGGGTGGCGTCCACGACGTGCGTCACCCGCTCTTCGCGCAGGTGGCGCACCAGGCCGTTCACGCCGCCGAAGCCGCCCACGCGCACGGCGATGGGCTGCGCCTTGGGCTGGGCCACCCGGCCGGCATAGGACAGCACGGCGCGTTCGCCCCTTTCGGCGAGCGCCCGCGCCAGCGCGCTCGCTTCGAGCGTGCCGCCCAGGACCAGGACATTGCGCATGGCTGAATTCACTTCTGAAGTTACCCCGTGGTTGACGATCATCGGGCTCGGCGAAGACGGGTGGGAGGGCCTGCCTTCCGCCAGCCGCGCGGCACTCGATGCGGCCGATCTGGTGGCCGGCAGCGCCCGGCATCTGGCGTTGTTGCCCCATCTCCGCGCCGAGCGGCTCGAATGGCCGGTGCCGTTTGCCGATGGCATCCCGATCCTACTGGCACAGCGCGGTCGCCGCGTGGCGATGCTGGCCTCGGGCGACCCGTTCTGGTTCGGCGCGGGCAGCTCGGTGACGCGCCATCTCGGCGCGCACGAATGGCATGCCTTGCCCGCTGCATCGACCTTCGGCCTGGCGGCTGCGCGCCTGGGTTGGCCGCTGGAGCACTTGACCTGCCTGGGCTTGCACGCGGCGCCGCTGGCGCGTCTGCGACCGCACCTGCACACGGGCGAGCGGCTGCTGCTGCTGCTGCGCGACGGTGCCGCAGTGACGGCGCTCGCGCGCTACCTCGTCGACAACGATTTCGGCGCCAGCGCGATGAGCGTGCTCGAAGCACTGGGCGGCCCGCACGAGCGGCGGCGCGACGTCGCTGCGTGCGCCTTCGACCTGGCCGATGTGCGGCATCCGGTGGCCGTGGCCTTGCAGTTGGCCGGAACGGGCATGGCCATGCCGTGCAGCACAGGCCTGCCGGACGACGCATTTGCGCACGACGGCCAGCTCACGAAGCAGAAGGTGCGTGCCCTGGCGCTGTGCGCCCTGGCACCGCGGCCCGGCGAGCGGCTGTGGGACATCGGTGCGGGCTCCGGGTCGATCGGCATCGAATGGCTGCTGGCGCATCCGAGGTGCGAGGCCGTCGCCATCGAGGGCGACCCCGAACGCGCGATGCGGCTGCGTGCCAACGCGGACCGGCTGGGCGTCGATCGGCTCGTTTTGGTGACAGGCAGCGCACCCGAAGCCTTGGCCGGCCTGCCGCCGCCGGATGCGGTCTTCATCGGCGGCGGCCTCAGCGATGCAATGCTGGCGCATCTGTGGCGCTTGCTTCCGCAAGGCTGCCGCGTGGTGGCCCATGCAGTGACGCTGGAATCCGAAGCGCTGCTGAGCGACTGGCACGCGCGCGCCGGCGGCAGCCTGACACGCATCGAGCTGGCGGAGGCCGCGCCATTGGGAACGCGGCGCGCCTGGCGCGCTTCCTACCCAATCGTGCAATGGAGTGCGACGCGATGATGGTGGCGGGTTTCGGCTTCAGAAGCGGCGCGACGCTGGCATCGCTGCGCGACGCGTTGGCGCACGCGGCCGCGGCCTTGCAACCCACGGTGCCGGTGCAGTCGGTTGCCTGGCTCGCCGCTGCGCAAGACAAGGCCGACGCACCGTGCCTGCGTGCGCTGGCCGAGGCGCTGGGCGTGCCGGTGTGCGCCGTGGAGGCTGCGCGCATGAACGCCACCGTCACCCTGACCGACCACGCCCGGGTGCGTGTGCTGCGCGGCAGCGGCAGCACCGCCGAAGCCGCGGCCCTGGCGGCAGCCCTGATGCACGTCGGTCCGGGTGCAACGTTGCTTCATCCACGCGTGGTGTCGACCGACCGCCTTGCCACCTGCGCGATCGCCGCGCGAACCCAACAACCGGAGTTTCGACCATGACCATCCACTTCATAGGCGCCGGTCCCGGTGCGCCAGACCTGTTGACCCTGCGCGGGCGCGACCTGATCGGCCGCTGCCCTGTCTGCCTCTATGCCGGCTCGCTGGTGCCCGAAGAAATTCTGGCGCACTGTCCACCCGGCGCGCGTATCGTCAACACCGCGCCGCTCGATCTCGACGCCATCGAGGCCGAATTCGTCGCCGCCCATGCGGCAGGGCAGGACGTGGCGCGGCTGCATTCGGGCGATCTGTCCGTGTGGTCGGCCATGGGCGAGCAATTGCGCCGTCTGCGGGCCGTCGGCATCCCCTACACGGTCACGCCCGGCGTGCCCTCGTTCGCCGCCGCGGCGGCCGCGCTGGGTGCCGAGCTCACGCTGCCGGGCCTGGCGCAGTCGGTGGTGCTGACGCGCACATCCGGCCGCGCGTCGCCCATGCCCTCGTGCGAGACCTTGGCGGGCTTCGCCGCCACCGGAGCCACGCTCGCCTTGCACCTGTCCATCCACAAGCTGGCCGAGGTGGTTGCAGAGCTGGTGCCGTTCTACGGCGCCGAATGTCCGGTTGCCGTGGTCTATCGTGCAAGTTGGCCGGACGAGCAGATCTTCCGCGCGACCTTGGCCACCATCGAGGCGACGATGGGCGAGGGCGTGGAACGCACCGCGCTGATACTCGTCGGCCCCGCACTGGCCGCAGAAGGCTTCGCCGAAAGCCGCCTCTATGCCGGCGACTACGATCGAAGGTTCCGGCCGACACGCGCCGAACCGGGCAATCCGCCAAGCACCTGACATCGCATTTCTCGTTTCCTCCCATCAACCCCCTCGCAGCTCCGCGCAGCGGACTGCACTCACCCTACGGAGCCCCGCCATGCACATGGAACCCGGAATCGTCGACGGCAGCAAGATCGTGCTGTCCTATGCCACGGCGAGCGCCTGCGCGCTCTATGCAGTGAAGCTGTCCCTGAACCACATTCGCGAGGAGGGAGTGGGCTCGCTGCTGCTGCGCAGCGTGCTCGCCGCCATGCTGGTCTTCGTCTTCTTCGAGGTGTTCCCGCACGCGCCGGTCGGTGTGTCCGAGGTTCACCTGATCCTGGGCTCGTCGCTGTTCCTGATTCTGGGCGCAGCGCCCACCGCCATCGGCCTGGCCGCGGGGCTGGCGCTGCAGAGCCTCTTCTTCGAGCCGCAAGACCTGCCGCAGTACGGCATGAACGTCACCACCTTGCTGGCCGCGCTGTTCGCCCTGCAGGCGGTGGCCAAGCGGGTGCTGCCGGCCAAGCTTCCCTATGTCGAGCTGGGCTACGTGCATGTGCTCAAGATGTCGGTGGTGTTCCAGGGAGGGATCGTCACCTGGGTGGCTTTCTGGACGATCTACGGCCGCGGCTTCGGGGCGGAGACGCTGCAAGCCGTGGGCAGCTTCGGCGCCGCCTACATGACGGTCGTGCTGCTGGAGCCGCTGGTCGACCTGGCCGTGCTGGCAGCAGCCAAGGGGCTGCGCGGGCGGGCAGGGCAGGGTGGGTCGGTGCTGCTGACGCGGCGTCTGCACCACGCAGCCTGACCACGAGTTGGCCGATTGCCGCGCAGGCCCGCTGATGGATGCCGTTTCCGTTTCCACGATCGAACTGATGCTGATTGGCATCGGCACCGGCAATCCCGAGCATCTCACGCTCCAGGCCATCGGTGCACTGAACCGCGCCGACCTCATCCTGATTCCGCGCAAGGGCGCCGACAAGGCCGAGCTCGCCGACTTGCGCCGCAAGATCTGCGCAACGCATCTGAACGGCCAGGCCCGACTGGTCGAGTTCGATCTGCCTGTGCGCGACATCGCCGCGCCCAGCTATCTTGACGGCGTGCACGAGTGGCACGCCGCCATCGCCGCCGTGTGGGCGGAGCAGATCGCCACATGCCTGCCTCATGGCGGTCGCGTGGCACTGCTGGTCTGGGGAGACCCCTCCCTCTACGACTCCAGCATGCGCATTGCCGAACGGTTGCAAACGGCTGGCATGGCGCTGCGGGTCGAGGTGATTCCCGGCCTGAGCAGTATTCAGTTGTTGACCGCCGCACACGCCATCCCGCTCAACACCCTGGGGGCCCCGGTGCTGATCACCACCGGACGTCAGTTGAGGGCCGGCGGCTGGCCGGCAGGCCTGGACACGGTCGTGGTCCTGCTCGACGGTGCCGGCGCTTTTCAGGTTCTACCCCCGGAGGGCATTGAGATCTATTGGGCAGCGTATCTGGGGATGCCGCACCAATTGCTTCTTGCCGGCCCTCTGGCCAGCACGGGACCACGCATCTCTGCGCTTCGCGCAGCAGCCCGCGAGGAGCACGGCTGGATCATGGACAGCTACCTTCTTCGACGGAACTCCGCAACCGTCACCTACGAAGACGATTTGATATGACTTGCGAATTCGAGCAGCGACTTCCGCTGTTTGGTGTTTAGCTGACCGAACCACAGGATGAGTTTGGCGAGCTCGTCATCCGGTGCGTAAAAGTATCTTAGTCGAACATCTTTCGCCGCTCTAGTCGTTCATGCTGCAGGCGCAGGGGCAATGGGTGGCATTGGCAGTGCACCCACGCCCCATCAAATCCCCCGGGTCCGAATCTTCATGCTCGACCGACGCAGCGCAAACACGCCGTCGAAGGTCCGGCACCACACGATATCCTGAGAGCTTGCGATGAGGCGTGCAGGCATCGGATACCCGCCGCCCGGTGTCAGCAGTTCCGTCGAGAAGACGAACTCCCGCTCGGGCGGGGCCTTCGCGGACGCGTCCTTCCTGCCGGCTTCCTCCCTGGCGATGAAGGCCGCGAGTTCGCCGAAGCCCTGCGCGGCCTCCGAAGCGAGCTTGCGCTGAAGGTCCTCCGAGGGCCGGGCCAGTTCGTCGAGGCTGTAGATCGAGGGCAACTGGTACATGTACAGGCCCGACCACCGATCGGCCCCGCTGCCCTGTTCGAGCTGGACTGCCGCAGCCGCCACCAGCCTGCCGTTGGGCGACTTGCTGATGGAGAGATAGGGCGTTGCGCCCGTGCGCACTGCGCCGCCAACATCGGCGAGCTCGAGCCCCTGCCGGATCGCCGCATCGAGGAACAACTGCCGCGGCTCGAGCCTGAGCTTGCCCTTCATGCGGGCCGCATCGAGGCCGGTCTGGCTGTCGACCATGCCCATGTTGGCGAGCGCGCCCAGGGCACCGAACACCAGGCCGGCCGTCAGACTGCCGCCCTGTGTCTGCGTGTAGACGATGGTCTTCGCGTCGTCGAGGTGGCGAGTGGCGTGCCGCGGCTCCTCCACGATCGCCGCATGCGCGAGCACGAACATCGACGGTGCGTCCGCCGCGACGGGACGATTCCTGTAGCTCGGCGGCGCCACGCAAGCCGTCAGGCCGGCTAGCGCCAGCAGCGCGCACACTCCCACCGCGCGACGATGCGCGCGGGCCTCGAAACCGATCATGGCTTTTTCTCCTCACTCCGTGGTCCGACAAGCCGCTCTTCGGCGGCGGGCGGATCATAGCCGCCGGACCGTACGCAACCGTTGCCGGTCGGTTCGCAGACGGCCAGTCGCATGGACGCCTTCGGCTTCGGTGGCCCGACGCCGGTGATGAATCAGCGCGAGCGGCTTGATTGCTCGAAAAGGTGGCCGACCGATTGGAAAGAAGGTTCGACGCCGCCCGCGTGACTAGCGCGCAAGTTCCGCGTCGAAAAGGGGACGGTGCTGCGCGCCGTGTGTGGGGGCGCTCGACTCGGTGCTGTGCCGCCTGGGTCGAGGCGAGAGGGGGAGGGAGGGGATGCGGTGAGCCGCGTTCGGTGCGCTAGGCTGAAGGCGCGGGCAGGCGGTCCTTCAGTGCTTGAACCCGGACTCGCGCTGGGCTCGCAGTGCCAGGATGAAGACGGTCTCGATCCCAGCCAGGTAACGGTACAGCGCCACATAGCCGCGGTTGCCCTTGCCGATGATCAGCTCGCGCTTTCCGCCTGCGACGGGGCGGCCGATCAGCGGGCTGCGCGAAAGGATCTGAATGGCCTCGAGAATCTCCCCGACCCGGCTCGCCACATCGGCGACCTGGTGTTGTTCCAGATGGTCGATGAAGCGGTCGATGTCATCCAGAACCTCCGGTGCCAGCTCGATGCGGACCATGGCCCGGTCAGGGCGCCGGCCTGCGCGCCATAGGCCGGCGCGGTTTCTGGCCGGCCGCGCGTGCCTTCAAGTAAGCCGCAGCGTCCTCCCAGGCGACCGATTCGCCGGTGCGCTGCAGCGCCGCCCACCGCTTGTCTGCGATCCGATGCAATTCCTCGTCCAATTCGCTGCGCTCGACCATGTCGGACAGCGCGTCCAGAATGAACGCGTGCGAAGACCTGCCCGACCTCGCAGCCGCAGCCGCGATGCGGGCCTTGAGCTCATCTTCAAGACGGATGGTCGTTGTCGGCATGTTGATGGACCTCATGACGTTGACGGTGTGCAAGTGTAGCACACTTGTAGCACATCGGGTCTTGCAGCTCGCATGTCTTTAGTGCCCATACTCGAAACAGGACAGAAAGTTTCGAATTGCTGTCAAATTGCGGTATGGAGCCCTGCTGCGCCGCAGGTTCGCAGGTGCCGATTCGGAGCTTCGGGTATGAAACGCAGGTCTAAAAGCGAGACGGCGGCATGGGCTCCGAGGCTTTTCGCGGCCGAACCTGTTCCGCATGCGGCAGTTCTACGAGACCTATGTCGACGCGGGCGAGAAAGTCTCGGCACTGCTGAGACAAATCCCCTGGTCTTGCCCGCGCCGGGGTCCAGCCTCGGCTCTCGAACTAAGGGACTGAGGGCCGCAACCGATCCGTTGGGCCCCCGCCGCACTGCGCAGAACGCAGCACAGCTCAATGCGGCTGATTCGTATCGCCTGCTGAATCCCGGTCAGGGTCCTCCAGCACCGGGAGCAGAGGGGCCACTATTTCACCAATGTGTTGAGCGTTCCTGGCGCCGATTTCGCGCATCTCCGGTGAGAGCCGCGGGTCCGCTGCGGCGGCTGTCCAGAAGCGGTGTGCCGCTTCGAACGCCTGCTCCCAGACCTCAGGCCTGGCCCCCAGCGACTGAAACGATGGCGTGACGAGCCGCAAGGGCGGCTCGATGCCGCCTCCGACGGGCGCGTACATCATGGGGAGCATGTCGTAGGCCGGCGATACCTCGGTAGGTCGCCCTCGCTCGTCGGTCATGAGCGAGAGATTCTCAAAGTGTCGATCGCCATTGCCGATCAGCTCTGAGAAGGCGGTCAGCACGAGGATCCGCCGCACGGAGTCAGGCCCGATCATTCCTGCTTCCTCGCAGCGCTGCGCGAACGATGGCCAGTTGTCCCGCATCCTGAACAGCTCGTCATCGATCGCCCCTGCGGAGATCATTCCCCGGCGGCCGAACCGCCCGACTCGGTCGAAGCGCTCGACCTCGAGGAAGCCGTACTCCTCCATCTCGAAGTAGCGAGCCGGAGCCGCTGGCATCCCGGACTCGCCGAGGGCGCGCAACGCCAAGTCCTCCAGGAGAAGCATTTCCGAGGAGCGGGTCCCGACGCGTGCAAACTTCACAATGAGATGCCCATTCGCCTCTGTCTCGCACGTGAACTTGGGCTGTTCGCCGCCCGCGCTGCTGCCGGCGCCCGTCTGGCTCGTCGCGTTCGCCAAATCCTGATAGGCCCGAGGAATGTCGGCGGTCGTGATCGGCGGGACCTGCCGCGACGCCATGTGGGCCGCGAACGAACTGGCGCCCCACATGAGCGCCCCAGCCACATCCGACCCGACCGAGCAGAGGAACTTCACCCGGTGATCGTCGGACCAGTCGCGAAGGGAGGAGGGCACCCCAATTTCTGTGGCCACGACCTTCGCGATCCGTGCGCCGAGGTAGCCGGACGGCGCCGCGAATGCCATGGCCGGCGGCAGCCCTTCGTGCAAGCGGCTGTCTGGCCCGCCAAGATCGACCCAGGTGCCACCTCGGAGAAAGTTGACGGCGCCAATCTCTGTGACCCGACCATCCTCGCTCACCCGGAAGATGGGCTGAGGGGTGGGCACGGGTTCGGTGCGGACGAGTGCGTAGCGGGGCGTGCGCACGCCAGGTTCCCGGAATCGAAGAACTTCGGCACCGAATTCGTGAATGGTCCGAGAGAAGGTTGCTTGACTGACTTGAAGGAGCGCAAGCAGCTCGCCAACAGGCCTCGGTCCCTGGGAAAGAGCGTGACGGACGAGCGTCTTTCTGTCTGCCTCGCGGGCTCCCGATGATCGGGTTGCGGCGCTCATTGAATCATTGAATGAATAGTTCGGTGAACGACAAGTCTACTACATCGCGACAGCGTCGGCGCATATGGCCCATGCCGTTCGGTCACGACGCCAGCGCCTCTGCTACCTTCGGACTTTTTGAGCGAGTTCGAATGTCGATGACACTTCGCGATACCCCCGCCGAAAAACGGCAAATCTACCGCGACGCCTTGGCCGCAGAGCAGGCCCGCTCATTGGCTGCGACCGACAATTGGTGCCGACATGAAGGCCTTCCACCAGGCCTATCACCCTCGCATGGTCGAACTGCTTGGCGAGGCGATGGCCCTGTACGCGCAGCAGCTGCCGCCTGGCCGATCGGAACGAAGCTACAAGAGCCATCTCCAGCCACGCTGCGCCGCTGCGTGGATCGCAAAGCTCGCTGCCCCTGTCTCGACTGCGACTGCCTGGTGTCCTCATGATTTGCCAGGAAAGAAACTTCTGCTCCAAAATAACTTACCGTGCGACAGGTAATATCTTATTGAATTTCAAGGAGACATGATGGCTTTCAACACGTTGCAGCTAGTGGTCAAGGATCGGATCGCGGTGGTCACGCTCGATCGTCCTCCCGTCAATGCCCAGAACGCCGAACTGCGCAGCGAACTGACTCAGGCGTTCGACGAGCTTTCCGACCGCGAGGACGTGTCGGTGGTCGTCCTCACCGGCAGCGGCAAGACCTTTTCGGCGGGTGCCGACATCCGCGAGCGCCCCAATCTCGGCGCGACGCCGGGCGCCTACGGCCGCCACAACCGGTTGGTGCGCGAGTCCTACTATGCGGTCGTCGAGTGCGCCAAGCCCGTCATCGCCGCGATCAACGGTCCGGCGATGGGTGCGGGTTTCGGCCTAGTCATGGCTTCCGACATCTGGGTTGCCTCGGAGGACGCGTTCGTCTCGATGCCCGAGATCAACGTCGGCCTTGCCGGCGGCGTGACCTTTCTGCAAGAGGTGTTCGGGCGCTCGCGCGCACGGCGCATGTTCTACACGGGCATGAAGGTCACTGGCCAGGAGTTGTACCGACTCGGCCTCGTGGAAGCCTGTCTGCCGGCCGACAAGCTCATGCCCTATGCGATGGAAATTGCCGCAGAGATCGCCTCCAAGAGCCCGATCGCGCTGCGCCTGGCCAAGGAAGCTGCGCGCATGACACAGGTGATGCCTTCGCGCGATGCCTACCGCTACGAGCAGGGCAACACGGTGGCGCTGTCAAAAACGGAAGACGCGAAGGAAGCGCAGCGCGCCTTTCTCGAGAAGCGCGCGCCGGTCTACACCGGACGCTGACGGCAGGCGGTGCCCGGCCGTGCGCCACGCATGTGCGTGCTATTATTTTTGATCCCGCGGGTTCGCGCACCTGCGTATCCAGGCGCTCCCGCGGGCTTCCACGCCAGAACTTCAAGAGGACCTTCGCCCCATGGCCACCCTGTCCAACGTCGCCGAGGCGACCGATCCGGAACGGGGCTCTAGGCGCAAGTCCGACGTGCGCCAAGAGCAGTTGACCGAGATCGCCTGCCGGCTGTTCGCCAAGAAGGGCTACGAAGGCACTTCGCTGCGCGACATTGCCGACGAAGCCAAGATCACCAAGGCTGCGCTCTACTACCACTTCCCCAACAAGGAAGCGTTGTACGAACGCATCGTGCTCGAGTCGATGCAGACGCTGGTGGACTCGGTGCGCGAGGCGATGTCCCGCGGCACGAGCCCGCTGGACAAGGTGCGCCTGTTCATGGAGTCGTCGGCCGACTTCCTGGACCGCAACCGCAATTCGTGGATCGCGGGCTCCAACGCCTTCTGGTCCGGCAGCGAGGGCGATCCGCGCGCGGGCGCCGTCTATCTGCGCGACGAGTACGAACACCTCCTGCGTGATTGCATCGCCGAGGCCATCGCCAAGGGTGAGGTTCGCAAGGTCGACCCTGCCATTGCCGGGCGCATGCTGCTGTCGATGCTCAACCACATCTGCCGCTGGCATTCGCCCAAGGGGCGGCTGAGCACGCGCGAGGTGATCGAGCAGTACCTCGACATGGCCTTCGGCGGCCTGCGCGCGACACCGCGCACCTGATCTTCCGGACACGGTGGCGCGAATGCGCGCCGCATTGCCCGAGAGGGTAAACCCGGTTATTAACTTACCGGCCGTTAAGTAAACTTTGCTCGAGATTCAACGATGCAAGCCCTTCAACGATTCCTTCTTTCGGTGTGCTCCGGCGTACTGGCCGCGGCACCGGTTCTGGCCCTGGCGTTTCCTGACAAGCCAGTGCAGCTGATCGTTCCGTACGCGGCTGGCGGACTGACCGACAACCTGGCACGCGTCATTGCGCCAGCGCTGTCCGCACGCTGGGGACAGCCGGTGGTGATCGACAACCGAAACGGGGGAGGGACCTCGATCGGCACCGCCGCAGCCGCACGTGCGCCCGGCGACGGCTACACGCTGCTGCTCACCGCCTTCGGCTACATCGGCAATCCGCTGCTGATGAAGAACCTGCCCTACGACCCTGCCGCGCTGGTGCCCGTCACCATCGTGGCAGATGCGCCCAGCGTGCTGTTCGTGTCGGCCAAGCTGCCCGTCGATACCGTGCCCGAGTTGATCGCCTATGCCAAGGCGCATCCGAAGCAGGTGGTGTTCGCATCTTCGGGCAACGGATCGAGCCCGCACATCGCTGCGGAATTGCTGGCTTCGCTGGCGGGCATCGACATCGTGCATGTGCCTTACCGCGGCAACGGGCCCGCGCTGAACGATCTGCTGGGCGGCCAGGTGCAGGCGATGTTCGATTCCCCTGCATCCATGTCCCATGTGCGCGCCGGCCGGCTCAAGGCCCTTGGCGTGGCCAGCGACGCACCCGTGGCGCGCTTGCCCGGGCTGGTGCCCATCGCGCGCTCGGGCGTGCCGCAACTCGCGGGCTTCGCCGCAGGCGGCTGGTTCGGTCTTTTCCTGCCGAGCAAGACGCCGGCCGAACTGCAGCAACGCATTTATGCCGACCTGCGCGCTGTGCTGGAGACCCCCGAGATACGCGCGGCCATCGAGCGCGCCGGCGTGGAGCCGCGCCTCATGACCCAGCCCGAGTTTGCAGCCTACCTGCGCGCCGAGCACGACCGCTGGGCGCCAGTGATCCGCGAGCGCCGCATTCAGCTCGACTGAGGAAGACCCGATGTCCAGCAGCTTTCATTGAGACCCGACAAGACACATGACAAGTCCAACATCGACCGATCCCTACGCCGCTTTCCGCGAGGAACTGCGCCAGTTCGCCGCCGAGCAGTGCCCGGAAGACCTCAAGCGCTTCGTGCGCAGCAATCGCAAGATCACGCGCAACGAGTACCGCATCTGGCAGGAGAAGCTCTTCGCCCGCGGCTGGGCCGCGCCCAACTGGCCGGTGGCCCACGGTGGCACGGGCTGGGACCTGCAGCAGCGCTACCTGTTCGAGGAGATCACCGCGCAGGCCGATTGCCCGCCGCAGTACCACCACGGCCTGGGCCACATCGGCCCGGTGATCCTGCACTTCGGCACCGAGGCGCAGAAGGCGCGCTTCCTGCCACGCATCCTCGACGGCAGCGAGTGGTGGTGCCAAGGCTACTCAGAACCCGGTGCCGGTTCCGACCTGGCTTCGCTCAAGACATCCGCACGGCGCGATGGCGATCACTACGTGCTCAACGGCCAGAAGATCTGGACCTCGCACGCGCAGGAGGCCGACATGATGTACACGCTGGTGCGCACCTCGAGCGAAGGGCGCAAGCAGGCCGGCATCTCGCTGCTGCTGGTGCCAATGAACGCGCCCGGCATCGAGGTGCGCCCGATTCCCACCATCGACCACTGGCACCACGTCAACGAGGTGTTCCTCAACGACGTGCGCGTGCCGTGCGAAAACCTGGTCGGCGCCGAAGGCGAGGGCTGGAAATGCGCCAAGTTCCTGCTCGACCGCGAACGCCTCTCGCCCGCGACCGTGCCGCGCCTGGCCCGGCTCGCCGAGCAGGTCGAGGAGCTCTTGATGGCTCGGCGCGGCGCCAATCCCGCCGCGGCCGCCTCGCCCAGCTTCCATGTGCTGCTGGAACGCCTCTACCTGGCCCAGGCCGGCGTGAAGGGCGCGCGCGAGATGCTGCTGAGCGCCATCCAGGAGGAGATGCAGGGCACGCTGGCGGCGTCCAAGTCGTCGGCGCTCAAGCTCTTCTGCTCCGACCTGTCGCAGCAGATCATCGGCATTGCACTCGACATTGCGGGCCCGGCGTACGCGGCGCGGCTGGTGGCGTCCACCGGTGTCGATGCCGAGCAGGACGTCGACCTGCAGCGCGAGCTCGTGCACACCTATCTTTTCTACCGCTCGCGCACCATTGCCGGCGGCACCAGCGAAGTTCAAAAGAACGTCATCGCGCGCGACCTGTTCGGAGCTTGATCCATGCCATTCCATGCTGAGCCGATGTTCCCCGGCGACCTCTACGACACGACCTTGCGCGTCGCTTCTTCCGCAGCCGCCACGGCCGGTGCCGACGCCGATGCCCGCGCGGCGGGTGCGGCCTGGCGCCAGTTCCTGGACCTGGGCTGGCAAGCCGTGCTGGTGGCCGAGGCCAGGGGCGGCGCCGGTGCCTCGCTGGGCGACATCGCGGCCATCGCCGAGGCGGCCGGCCGCCATGCGCTGGCCGCACCGCTGGTCGAACGCTGCGCCGTGGCGCCGACCTTGCTGTCGCGCATCGCCGGCAACCCCGCCGCCGATGCGCTGCTGGGCGAGATTGCAAGCGGCGAGGCCTCGGTCTGTCCGGTGCTGGCACTCGACGAGCCCGCACCTACGGCGCGCCTGGAGGGCGGGCGCGTGGTGTTCGACGGCTGCCTGCGCGGCGCCGACCTGACCGAGCCGGTGACGCACCTGCTCGTGCTGGCCGCGCTGGATGGCAAGGACGCGCTGGTCCTGCTGCCGCGCGCCGCGCTGGCCGAGCTGGCCGCCTCCGCGCGCGGCTACATGGGCATCGATGCACGCCACACCGCGGACATCGACGTCGCGGGGCTCGCACTGCCCGAAGCCGCCGTGCTGCTGCACGGCGACATGGTTCGCCCGCTGGTGGGGCATGCCAATGCGGTGGGTGCGTTGCTGTCGTGCGCGCAGATGGTCGGTGCCATCGGCGCCATGATCGAGCAGACCATCGAGTACCTGAGCATGCGCGAGCAGTTCGGCGTGGCGCTCGCCACCTTCCAGGCCTTGCGCCACAAGGTGGTGGAGATGTACGTGGCCTACGAGAACGTGCGCGGCATGGTGCGCCAGCAGGTGCAGGTGCTGGACGGCTTGCGCGGGGCGCTGCCGGGGCGCGAGGCGCGCCGCGAACTCGCACTCGTGAAGCTGTACCTGGCCGTCACCGGCCGCCAGGTCGCGGAGACGGCCATCCAGCTGCACGGCGGCATCGGCATGTCGCGCGAACTGCCTGCGGCGCGCCTGGCCATGCATGCCCTCGCCTGCAGCCAGCAGTGGGGCGATCGTTTCAGCCAGCTCGATCGGCTCGCCGCCGATGCCGCGCTGCATTGAGGAGCCTGTGATGCATTCGCTTGATTCGCTTTTTCATCCTTCGTCGGTGGCGTTGATCGGCGCCTCGTCCGATCCCGAGCGCATCGGCGGACGGCCACTGCGCTTCATGCTCGAAGGCGGCTTCGAGGCGCCGCTCTATCCGGTCAACAGGAGCGGCGACACCATCCAGGGCCTGCCCGCCTTCGCCAGCGTGCTGGACATTCCGCATCCGGTCGACCAGGCCGTCATCGCCGTGCCGGTGGCCGGCGTGGAAGCGGCGGTGCGCGACAGCATTCGCAAGGGCGTGAAGGCGATCCAGGTGCTGACCGCCGGCTTTGCCGAGATCGACGACGCCGGCCGGGCGCTGCAGGACCGCCTGGTGCAGATGTGCCGCGATGCCGGCGTGCGCATGGTAGGGCCCAACTCGCTGGGTCTGCTCAACGTGCCCACGCGCTTCTTCTCGACCTTCTCCACCGCGCTGAATGGCCTGAAGCCCAAGGCCGGGCCCATCGCGCTCGCCACGCAAAGCGGCGCCTTCGGCTCCGCCGCCTATGGCATGGCATCGCTGCGCGGGCTGGGCTTCAGCAAGATCATCGCGACCGGCAACGAAGGCGACGTCGACGTGGCGGAGTGCATCGACTATCTCGTGGACGATGCCGGCACGCGCGTCATCTGCGCCGCGCTGGAATCCTGCCGCGACGGCGAGCGCCTGCGGCGCGCGTTGCTGAAGGCCGCCGCCGCCGGCAAGCCCGTGCTCATCATGAAAGTGGGGCGCACCGAGGTCGGCGCCGCCGCAGCCTCGACGCACACAGGCTCGCTGGCCGGCAACGACGCGGTCTACGACACCGTCTTTGCGGAGTGCGGCGCCTGGCGGCCCGAATCGCTTGAGGAGATGCTCGACATCGCCTACGTGTTCTCGGTCGCGAACGCGCTGCCGCACAACGCCGGCATGGGCATCGTCACCGGCTCCGGCGGCATCGGCGTGCTGATGGCCGACGACGGCGGTGGGCGCGGCATGTCGCTGCCGCCGCTACCCGAGGCTGCGCGCCGTGCGGTGCTCGAGCTGCTGCCGTTCGCGGTGGCGAGCAATCCGCTGGACATGACGGCGCAGGTCACATCGGTTGCCAGCGGCGTGTCGCGCACCGTGGGCATCATGTTGGACCACACGGACTATGGCACCGTGTTCGCCTACCTGGCGCACGTGGGCCTGTCCCCCGAGCGCTTCGCCTCGACGCAGGCCGAACTGATCGCGCAGCGCCAGCGGCATCCGGACCGGCTCATGGTGCTGGTGATGCTGTCGAAGCCCGAGGTCAACCAGGCGCTCGAACAGCACGGCATTCCGGTCTTCGAGGACCCCTCGCGCGCGGTGCGTGCGCTGGCCGCGCTGGCGCACATCCGCGCGCGCCGGCTGGCCCTCTACACGCCGGTGCAGCGAGTGCCCGCCGCGTCGCTGCGCGGAGACGTTTCGACCGAGGACGGCGCCAAGCGCGCGCTGGCGCAAGCCGGCCTGCCCGTGCCGCCGGAGCGCCTGTGCCGCAGCGCCGGCGAAGCCGCGGCTGCCGCGCGGGCCCTGGGCTTCCCGGTGGTCGCCAAGATCGTCTCGCCCGACATCCCCCACAAGACCGAGGTCGGCGGCGTCATGCTCGGCCTGCAGGACGCAGCGGCGGTCGAGGCGGCGTACGCAGCGCTGATGGCGCGCGCCGGCAAGGCGCGGCCCGACGCGCGCCTGGAGGGCGTGCTGATCGCGCCGATGCTGCAGGGCGGTGTCGAGGTCATCCTGGGCATCCACCGCGACCCGACGTTCGGGCCGATGGTGATGTACGGCTCGGGCGGCACGGCCGTCGAGCTGTTCAAGGACGTGGCCTTCGCTTCCGCGCCGCTGACGCCGGCGCGCGCCGCCGGACTGATCGAGCGCGTTCGCTCGACGCAACTGCTGCGCGGCTGGCGCGGCGGGCCGCGCTACGACGAGGCTGCGCTGATCGATGCACTGTGCCGCCTGTCCGACTTCGGCATGGCGCATGCGCACGAGCTGGAAAGCGTCGACATCAATCCGTTCGTGGTGCGCGCCGAAGGCGCCGCATGCCTCGACGCGGTGATCGTGCTGCGTGAAACGGAAACGAAGGAGCATTCGCATGCCATCTGAAGAACGCCTGGCCGCGCTGGAGGCGCAACTCGAAACCTTGACCGCGCGCGAGGCCATCCGTACATGCCTCTACCGCTATTGCCGCGGCATCGACCGCTGCGACGAGGCAGCGCTGCGCTCGTCCTACTGGCCCGATGCCACCGACCGCCACGGCCCCTACAGCGGCAGCGCCAACGGCTTCATCGACTGGGCACTGGCCAAGCTCAAGGAGAGCGGCCGGGTGATCCACATGATCGGCAACATCTCGATCGAGCTGCGCGGTGCCGAGGCGGCAGTGGAGAGTTACTTCCAGGCTTTCCAGGTCGACGCAGACGCGCAAGGCAAGGAGCGCGAGACATTTCTCGTCGGCCGCTACATCGACCGCTTCGAGCGGCGCGGCGCGGGCGAATGGCGTGTGGCCGCCCGCACCGTGGCGTACGACTGGATCCGCGAGTCGGCGGCGCCGGTCGGCACCGAAGCCGAGCGCTTCGGCGTGCGCCAGCCGAACGGCGGCCGCTTTCCCGACGACCCCTGGTACGCGCTGACGGCATCGCTGCCGTAGCCGGCGCCTCACCGCTGCGCACCCGCCCGAAGAGACAAGAGTCCCTCGCTTTTTTTCCTGATTGCCGCCCCTGGCCTTGCCGGAGGGTGGCTTTCTGCGTGCCGGCCTGCAGGCGAGTCCTGAAGGCGGCCGGGCTCCCTTCAACGGGCCCGCGCTCAAAAAATCCCCTACGAGGAGACAAATCTTGCCGAGATTCTTCAAGCCATTCGCAGCCGCCACTGCAATTCTTTGCGGCACACCGTTCGCATTCGCCCAACAGGCGCAGAAAGAGGAGTTGAGACAGATCGTGCTGCCCGCCGGAGGCATGGCGGCGTCGCCGTCGAGCCTGACGGTCTATGGGCTGATCGACACCAGCCTGGCATATGCCACCAATGCCGGGGGGCGCGTGAAGCGCCTGGACAGCGGCCACATGAACGGTTCGCGCCTTGGCTTCAAGGGCAGCGAAGACCTGGGCGACGGGCTGCGCGCCAACTTCCTGCTGGAGATGGGGCTCAACTCCGACGCGGGCACGCTGGGGCAGAACCAGGGGGCGGGCGCCAAGTCGTTCGGCCGCGGATCGATTGTCGGCCTGTCGGGCTCGATGGGCGAGATCCGCCTGGGGCGCACCGTGGTGGCCATCGGCTCCGAGGTCCAGGCGGTGGGCGACGCATTCGGGCTTGGCGGTGGCGGCAATCTTCAAGGGATCCAGCCCGCGCCGGGACGGGTCAACAACACCATCTGGTACCAGTCACCGAACCTGGGTGGCTTCATCACCAAGCTGTCTTACTCGCCCGGTGAAACCACGGTCACCAGCGGCACGGCAGCACGCTCCAAGGCCGGCGCGAGCACCGCCGCTTCCGTGTTCTACGTGGGGCATGGGGTGAGTGCCGCCATCGGCTATTCGACCTACAAGCAACTGGCCGATGCCAGCACCTTGCGCTGGTTCCACTCCGCGGCCGCTTACGACTTCGGCGTGGCCAAGCTGTTCGGCTCGTACGCGACCTTTCGCAATCCGGGCATCGCAACCACACCGGCCACCCACGCGGCAGCGGACAACAACATCATGTTCGCGGGCTTCCCGCTGGTGGGCTACTACAGCGGGCAGAAAGACCGCAGCGCGTCGATCGGGGTGGCGGTGCCTTTCGGTTTGAGCACCGTGCTTGCGCAGGTGGTGCGCGTCGACGACAAGGGGCCGCTGAACCGGGACGCGACGCAGTTCGGCATTGCCTACATCTATGCGCTGTCCAAGCGCACCAGTCTGTACGCCGACCATGGCCGCGTGCGCAACCGCAACGGCGCGTCCTACGCAGTGACCGGCGCCACCACGCAGGCGGGCCTGGACCGCGGCGGCAACAGCCGCGCCACCCACGTCGGGGTGCGCATGGCGTTCTAGCCGGCCTCATGGTTCGCCCGCTAGGGAAAACGCATGCGGGGTCACTACCATCGCATGCGTGATTTCTGAAGGACATGGATGCCCACCGGAACCGTCAAATCGGCCACGCGCGTGCTGCAGGTGCTGGAGTATTTTGCGCAGCTGCGCACGCCTCTGGCGCTCAAGCAGATCAGCGATGCGCTGGGCTATCCGCAGTCCAGCACGACCGTGCTGCTCAAGAACCTCATCGCTCTGGGCTACCTCAATTACAACCGCGCCGATCGCGTGTACTTCCCGACGCCCCGCGTGGCCTCGCTGGGCGACTGGGTCACGCAGGCGCTGTTCGGGCAGGGGCGCATCGTCGAGGTGATGCGCGACCTGCACAGCGCCACCGGCGAGACCGTCTCGATCTGCATGCTCAACGATATTTACGTGCAGTACATCCGCGTGATCCAGTCGACGCATCCGTTGCGCTTTCACACCGACGAGGGAAGCATGCGGCCGCTCACGCTCTCGGCGGTCGGCTGGCTGCTGCTGACCGACCGCGGCGATGCCGAGATCGAGAACCTCGTGCGGCGCGCCAACATCGCCGTACCGCGCAAGGAAGACCGCGTGGCGCTGGATGTCATTGCACCGCAGGTGGCCGACGCGCGCGAGCGCAAGTCGCTCTACATGGAGAACATGCCGCTGCTTGGCGGCGCCACCATCGGCGTGGTGCTGCCTTGCCTGGTGCAGGGGCGCATCGCGGTGCTGGGCATGGGCGGTACCATCGAGCGCATGCGCCCGCACCGCGCGCGCTACACCGCGTTGATGCGGCGGCTCGTCCAGCCGCTGGGCGAATCCCGGTCTGCATAGCCCCTCGCAAGCCCTACGGAAAATCATGGATGTGATCTTGTTCGCCGCAAGTGTGATTTTCTTGATGACCTGGCAGGTGGTCGGCATCATTTCCTTGCATGAGGTCCGCGCCGCCGCGGCCGCAACAAACAAGGAGACACACACATGACCACTGAGCCTCGCAACCTGCATCCATCTCGCCATCCATTGAATCCGCACACCGGGGCCCAGCGGCTCGACGTGGTCGTGGTCGGTGCCGGCTTCGGCGGCATGTACGCCGTGTATCGCTTCCGCGAAATGGGCCTTCGGGTCCAGGGCTTCGAGGCGGGAGGCGATGTCGGTGGTGTCTGGTACTGGAATCGTTACCCGGGCGCACGCGTCGACCTGCCGAGCATCGACTACAGCTTTTCGTTCTCTCCCGAGATCGAGCAGGAATGGACCTGGTCGGAGCAGTTCGCCGCGCAGCCCGAGCTGCTGAGGTACATCAATTTCGTGGCCGACCGGCTCGACCTGCGCCGGCACATCCAGTTCAGCACACGCGTGACCCGCGCGGTGTGGGACGAGTCGCGCAAGCTGTGGACCGTGATCACCGATCGCGGCGACACGTACGAGGCCACGTACTGCATCATGGCGACCGGCCCGCTGTCGATTCCCAAGGACCCCGAGATTCCCGGCATCGACCGCTTCAAGGGCCAGCTGCTGCGTGCCGCCAAGTGGCCGCATGAACCCGTCAGCTTTGCAGGCCGCCGCGTGGGTGTCATCGGCACGGGATCGACCGGCATCCAGATCGTCCAGGAAGTGGGCAAGGAGGCCGGCGAGCTCTTCGTGTTCCAGCGCACGCCGAGCTTCACCATGCCGATGCGCAACGAAGCGCTCGAGCCGGCCTACGTGGCCGAGGTCAAGCGCCACTATGCCGGCATCCGCGAGTCGGCCCGCAACAGCGCGGTGGGCGGTGTGCGCCCGCAATCCACGCGCGCCTTCTTCAGCGTGACACCCAGCCAGCGCCGGCAGCTCCTTGAAGACGCCTGGAAGAACGGCGGCCTGGCCATGCTCGGCACCTTCGCGGACCTGCTGACCAACGCGGAAGCCAACGAGCAGGTCGCCGAGTTCGTGCGCGGCAAGATCGGCGAGATCGTGAACGATCCGCAGACAGCCGAGAAGCTGAAGCCGCGCGGGTATCCCATCTTCGCGCGCCGGCCCTGCCTGGACGGCAGTTACTACGAGACCTTCAACCGGCCGAACGTGCATCTGAAGGACTGCACCTCGGACCCCATCGAAGAGATCACCGAGCGCGGGGTGAAGACGCAGGCCGGCGAGGTCGAACTCGACGCGCTCATCTTCGCCACCGGCTACGACGGCCTGACGGGCGCGCTGCTGGCCTTCGACATCGTCGGGCGGGGCGGGCGCACGATGAACGACAAGTGGAAGGACGGTGCGCGCTCGCACCTGGGCCTGATGATGGAAGGCTTCCCCAATCTCTTCATGACCACCGGGCCGAACGGTCCCGCCGCGCTCGCCAACATCATCCGCATCAGCGAGCATGACGTCGACTGGATCGCGGCCGCCATGACGCACATGGACAAGAACGGACTGTCGACCATCGAGCCGACGCCGCAGGCAGAACAGGCGTGGATGGACATCGTCTTCGCGCTCTCGCAGCGCTCGCTGCTCCTCAAGGCCAAGACCTGGTACGTCGGTGCCAACGTGAAGGACAAGCCCCAGGGGCTCACGCTCTTCACGGGCGGATTCCAGAAATACAGGGAGCATTGCGCCGCGGCAGTGCAGGGCGGCTATCGCGACTTCGTGTTCGAACACGCACAGGAAGCCCTCGCAGCCTGACGTCATGGCCCGGGACCCGCGTGCGCGGGTCGGGGCGTGGCCTTACACGGCCAGCGTGCCGCCGTCTACCGGCAAGGTGACGCCGTTGACGAAGCTCGCAAGCCCCGAGGCCAGGAACACCGCCGGACCGGCGAGTTCGTGCGGCTGGCCCAGGCGCCCGGCCGGAATGCGCTGCATGAAGCGGCCCAGCCGCGCCGGGTCGGCACGCGTGGCTTCGGTCATGGGGGTCTCGATCACGCCGGGTGCGAGCGCATTGACGCGAATGCCGTCCGGCGCGAGGTCGAGCGCCAGCGACTGCGTGAGCATCTTCACCGCTGCCTTGGAGGCCGAATAGCCCAGTGCGCCGCCTTGGGCGATGAACGCGGCACCCGACGCCACATTGAGGATGCAGCCGCGCGTGCGCCGCAATGCCGGCAGCCATGCGTGGACGGTGTTGAAGACGCCGAACAGGTTCACGTCCATGGTGCGATGAAGGTTCTCCTGCGCGCGTGGACTGTCGATGCCTTCGCGGATGATCACGCCGGCGTTGTTGACCAGCGTGTCGATGTCGCCGGCGGTGTCCTTCACCGCTTCCGCCAGCGAAAGGCAGGCCTGGGCGTCGGACACGTCCAGTGCGTAGGCCCAGCCTTCGGTGCCCGCCGCATGCACGGCCTGCAGGGTTTCGGCGCAGCGATCGCTGCGCAGGTCCGTCACGATGACACGCGCACCTGCCTGGGCATAGGCCACCGCGATGGCGCGGCCGATGCCGCTGGCGGCTCCGGTCACCAGTGCCAGCCGGCCGGAGAGAAGCCCTGGCGTGGCCGGCCAGGTCGAAGGAAGGTCATGGGCTGCCATTGGCATGCTCCTCAGGGTGCCGCGGCCGCGCGGCGCTGCCGGCGGGTGGCGAGACAGGAATGGAACTGGCCGACGATGCCCTTGCGGAACAGCATGACGACCAGCACGAAGACGACGCCCTGGATGATCAGCACCCATTCGGCGAAAGACGCGAGATAGTTCTCCATCGACACGATGACGATGGCGCCCACCACAGGGCCGAGCAGCGTGTGCATGCCGCCGACGATGCAGATCAGCAGCGCCTCGCCCGAAGTCGCCCAGTGCACGTCGGTCAGCGAGGCGAGCTGGAACACCAGCACCTTGAGCGAGCCGGCCAGCCCCGCCAGCCCGGCGGACAGCACGAAGGCCAGCAGCTTGTAGCGGTTGACGCGGTAGCCCAGCGACTGGGCGCGCGGTTCGTTGTCGCGGATGGCACGCAGGATCTGTCCGAACGGCGAATGCACCACGCGATGGATCAGCCAGAAGCCGAAGACGATCAGCGCCGCGACGAAGTAGTAGAGCGTCAGCGTGTTCTGCAGCGAGAACAGTCCCAGCACCATCGGCCGCGGAATCTCCTGGATGCCGTCTTCACCGCCTGTGAAGGGCACGCGCAGCGCAATGAAGTACACCAGCTGCGCGAAGGCCAGCGTGATCATCGAGAAGTAGATGCCCGAGCGGCGGATGGCCAGCAGGCCGGTGACCAGCCCCACGAGCGCCGCCGCGGCGATGCCCGCGAGAACGCCGGCGGCGCCGTCCCAGCCCCACACCTTGACCGCGTGCGCCGTGACGTAGCCCGCGGCGCCGTAGAACATGGCATGGCCGAAGGAGAGCAGGCCGACGTAGCCCACCAGCAGGTTGACCGAGGCGGCCAGCAGTGCGAAGCACATCAGCTTCATGAGGAACATCGGGTAGACCGCGAAAGGCGCGAGGGCGAGCACCGCCAGGGCGGCGGCCAGCAATGCGGTGTGGGTGCGGCGATGCAGGGTGTCCATGTCGGTTTCCTCAGTGGGCGCGGCCGAACAGGCCGTGGGGGCGGACCGCGAGGACCAGGATCATCACGACGAAGATCACCACGCCGGCGCCGTCGGGATAGAAGATCTTCGTCAGGCCCTCGATCGCACCGAGGCCGAAGCCGGTGAAGATCGAGCCGAGGATCGATCCCATGCCGCCAATCACCACCACCGCGAACACCACGATGATCAGGTTCGAGCCCATCAGCGGGCTCACCTGGTAGATGGGAGCGGCCATCACGCCGCTGAGCCCGGCCAGGCCTACCCCGAGCCCGTAGGTCAGCATCAGCATGCGCGGCACGTTGATGCCGAAGGTGCGCACCAGCGGCGCGTTCTCGTTGGCAGCGCGCAGGTAGGCGCCGAGCTGCGTTTTCTCGACGAAGAACCAGGTGCCCATGCACACCGCCAGCGCGGCCACGATGACCCACACGCGGTACATCGGCAGGAAGGTGACGCCCACGTCCAGGCCGCCAGACAACGGATTGGGGTAGGGCTGCCCGCTCACGCCGAACTGCAGGCGGAACGCGCCTTCCATGAGCAAGGCAACGCCGAAGGTCAGCAGCAGCGCATAGACATGGTCCAGCGTGTACAGGCGCCGCAGCATCCAGCGTTCGAACAACAGCCCGAAAGCCGCCACCACCAGCGGCGCGATGACGATGGCGCCCCAGTACCCGATGCCAAGGTACTCCAGCAGCCCCCAGGTGACGAAGGCGCCCAGCATGTACTGCGCGCCGTGCGCGAAGTTCACCACGCGCAGCAGCCCGAAGATGATCGACAGCCCCAGGCTCATCAGCGCATAGAAGGCGCCGTTGATGAGCCCGACCATCAGTTGCCCGATCAGCGCCGCCGGGGAGATTCCGAATAGCCCGTCCATCGTGTGTTCGTCCTGCGTTGATTGCTTTGTTCAGAGCCCCAGCAGGGACTCGATGCGGCCGCGCTGCGCGTCCAGCTCGTCGCGGCGGAAATGCGCCGCGACCTGCCCCTCCTCGATCACGTAGAAGCGATCGGCCAGCGTGGAGGCGAAGCGGAAGTTCTGCTCCACCATCAGCACGGTGAAGCCGCGCTGGCGAAGCATGCCGATGGTCTGGCCGATGCGCTCGACGATCACCGGCGCGAGGCCTTCCGTGGGTTCGTCCAGCAGCAGCAGCCGCGCGCCGGTGCGCAGGATGCGCGCGATGGCCAGCATCTGCTGCTCGCCGCCCGACAGCCGCGTGCCGGGGCTGTGGCGGCGCTGCAGCAGGTTGGGGAACAGCGTGTAGATCTCTTCGACGCTCAGGCCGCCCGGGCGCAGTACCGGCGGCAGCATCAGGTTTTCCTGCGTCGTAAGGCTCGCGAAGATGCCGCGCTCCTCGGGGCAGTAGGCCAGCCCGAGCCGGGCAATGGCTTCGGGCTGCAATCCGATGGACGGGGTCGAGCCAATGTGGATCTGCCCTTCGCGCCGCCCGAGCAGGCCCATGATGGCGCGCAGCGTGGTGGTCTTGCCGGCGCCGTTGCGTCCCAGCAGGCAGACCACCTCGCCTTCGTGCACTTCGAGGTCGATACCCTGCAGCGCCAGTGTCTCGCCGTACCAGCCGCGCAGGCCGTCCACGCGCAGCATGGCCGTTGCCGCGGCCTCACGCATGCACGCCTCCCACATACGCTTCGATCACGCGGGCATCGCGCGACACTTCGTCATAGCTGCCCTCGGCCAGCACCTGGCCGGCCTGCAGCACGGTCACCTGGTCGCACAGCGCCTCGATGACCTTCATGTTGTGCTCGACCATCAGTACCGTCCGGCCTTTGGCAGCATCGCGGATCAGCTCGACCACCGGGCCGATGTCTTCATGGCCCAGGCCCGCCATCGGCTCGTCGAGCAGGATCATCTCGGGCTCCATTGCAATGGTGGTGGCGAGCTCCAGTGCGCGTTTGCGGCCGTAGGGCAGTTCGCCGGCCAGCGCATCGCGCCAGTGAGCCAGGCCCACGCGCTCCAACAGCTCCATGGCGCGGGCGTCCAGGCTGCGCAGCACGCGCACGTTGCGCCAGAAGGCAAAGCTGCCGCCGGCCTTCTTCTGCAGCGCGACGCGCACGTTCTCCAGCACCGTCATCTGGCCGAACACGGCCGAGATCTGGAACGAGCGCACCAGGCCGGCCATCGCCACCGATGCGGGGTCGCTGCGCGAGATGTCCCGGCCATTGAAGATCACATGGCCGGCGCTCGGCCGCAGGAAGGTGGTCAGCAGGTTGAAACACGTGGTCTTGCCGGCGCCGTTGGGGCCGATCAGCGCGTGCACGGAATGCCGGCGCACGCGCAGGTCGACGTTCTTCACGGCAAAGAAGCCGCTGAATTGCCGGCTGAGCTGCCGCGCTTCGAGGATGGTGTCCATGGCGTGAGCGATCCGGTGCTCAGAGAAAGGCGTGCGTCACGCCGCCGTCCACCAGCAGCGATTCGCCCGTGATGAAGCTGCTGTCGGATGAGGCGAGGAAGCACACCGCCTTGGCGACGTCGTCCACCGCGCCGAGCCGCTTCATCGGTGTCTTGGCGAGCCGCACCTGGGCCTTCTCGGGCGTGAGATTGATCTTCACGCCCTCGGTCTCGATGGACCCGGGGCAGATCGCGTTGACGCGGATGCCGCGCGGCCCGAGGTCGGTTGCCGCCGAACGCGTGAGCCCCAGCACGCCTGCTTTCACGCCGCAGTACAGCATGCCTTCGGGCAGGCCCAGGTAGGCGGCCGATGAGGCAATGTTGACGATGCTGCCGCCTTCGCTCATGGCCTCGGCCGCCACCTGGATGCCCCAGGCGACCGAGTTGAAGCCGGTGCCGACCATGCGCTCGAGCATCTCGGGCGTGATGGCATCGATGGGGCCGTAGCGCACCCAGATCGCGTTGTTGACCAGGATGTCGAAGCGGCCGAACTTTTCCTTCAGCACCGGGATGGACTGGGTGAAAGTGTCGCGGCGCGCCACGTCGCCGCCGAAAGCCATGGCCCGGCCACCCCGGGCCTGGATGGCTTCGGCGGCGTCGCGCGCCAGGTCTTCCTGGCGGTCGAGCACGCCGACGATGGCGCCTTCCGCGGCCAGGGCCTCCGAGATGGCGCGGCCGATGCCGCGTGCGCCGCCGGTGACCAGCGCCACCTTGCCTTCGAAACGTTGAGTCATGTTGTCTGCCTTGTCAGATCGGTTGAGAGGCGTCGGCAAAGCGGGACTCCGCGAGTCCGCGCACGCCGGCGCCGTGAATGGCGAACACCGCGCCCGCGTCCGGATGGTCGCTGCGCAGCAGGTTGCCGCTGTTGCTGATCGACGTGAGGTAGATCACGTCGAGCTCGGGGCCGCCGAAGCAGGGGCAGGTGACATAGGTCACAGGCAACTGGATGGTGCGTTCGAGCCGGCCTTCGGGAGTGAAGCGCGCGAGTTGCCCGGCCTGCACCAGCGCCACCCAGAGGTGGCCCTGGGCATCGACGGCGGCGCCATCGGGAACGGAGCCCAGTGCGCGCGTGTCCACCAGCACTTCACTCGGGCCTGAGACGCCGGTGGCCGTATCGTAGGGATGGCGGCGGATCTGGTGCGTGTGGCTGTCCGCAAAGTAAAGCCAGCGGCCATCGGGGCTGAAGCAGGTGGCGTTGGCGACAGCAATGCCGCGCTCCAGCGTGGCCACCGTGCCGTCGGAAGCCAGCTGGTACAGCGCACCCTGGGGCTCGGCGCGGCCCAGGGTCATCGAGCCGACCACGAAGCGGCCCGCGCGATCGACGCGGCCGTCGTTGAGGCGCATGCGCTCGGCGGGGTGCGTGACGCTCGCTTCCAAGGGTGTGAGCGAGCCGCTGTCGGGGTCGAGCAGCCAGAAGTCGTTTTCCAGCGCCAGCAGCAGGCGGCCGCTCTCGCACAGCGCGATGGAGCCGATGTGCTGCGGTGCATGCCATTGCGCGCTCGCGCCGGTGGCGGGCGTGTGGCGGTGGACCCGTTGCGCGCGGCCGTCGATCCAGTAGAGCGACTGGCTGCGCACGTCCCACAGCGGGCACTCGCCGAGCAGGTCGCGCCGGGGATCGAGGATGTCGATCCGCAATGGCTGGGCAGAGGAGGCGGTAGCCATGGGGCGACTACTTGCCCTTGATGAAATCGCAACTGCTCTCGGCCAGCGGGCGCCAGGTCTGCTCCGGCGGGATCTCGGCGCGCACCGTGTAGTAGTCGTTCGCGCCCTTGGACTCGGCGGGCTTCTTCACCTGCACGGCATAGACGGGGCGAAGCGCCTGGCCGTCCTCGCGGATCCTGACGTCCTTCGAGAAGAAATCGTTGATCGGCATGGCCTTCATCTTCGCCGCGACGGTGGCGCCGTCGTCGGTGCCCGCGGCTTTGACGGCGTTCAGGTAATGCATGGTCGCGCTGTAGGCGCCGGCATGGATGTAGGTCGGTACCACGCTCTTGTTGCGGGCCATGAAGCGCTTCGACCATTCGCGCGAGGCATCGTCGCGGTCCCAGTAGAAGGGCACCGTCAGCTGCAGGCCCTGGGCCACGTCCAGGCCCATCGCCGCCACGCTGTTGATGGTCATGCCGAACACCGACACCACCTGGCCGTTGCGCGTGAGCTTGTATTCGGCCGCCTGCTTCAGCGCGTTCGAGAGGTCCAGGCCCGCGTTCAGGATGACGATGGCCTGCGCGCCGCTGGCCTGCGCCTGCAGCAGGTACGACGAGAAATCGGTGGCGCCCAGCGGGTGCTTGACGGAGCCCACCACCTTGCCGCCCGCGGCCTGGATGAACCGGGCGGCGTCGTCCTGGAAGGCCTGGCCGAAGGCGTAGTCCACGGTGATGAAGTAGAAGCTCTTCACGCCCTGCTTCATCAGGCTCTGCACACCCGCCTTGGGCAGCGCATAGGTGTCGGTGAGGAACTGGAAGTTCATCGGCGAGCACGACTTGTTGGTCAGCTCCGCGCTCACCGTGCCGGCGATCAGGTAAGGCTTCTTGCGTTCCTTGAGCAGCGATGACACGCCCAGCGCGATGGAGGAGGCCGAGCCGCCGACGATGGTGTCGACTTTTTCGGTGTCCAGCCATTTGCGCGCGATGTTCAATCCCACGTCGGGCTTGTTCTGGTCGTCGGCCAGCAGCACCTCGACGGGCTTGCCGAGTACCTTGCCGCCAAAGTCCTCGACGGCCATCTTCACGGCCAGCGAAGAGCCGGGACCGCCGTTGCCCGAATAGGGGCCCGTCTGGTCGGCCATGACGCCGATGCGCACCACGTCGTCGCTGATGGCGCTGCCTTGGGCCGAAGCGGCCGCACTGACGAGAAGGGCGACCGCGCAGGCCGCGAGGCGGAATCGATGTTGCATGTCTGTCTCCGTTGTGTGTGTGAGGGTTGCTGTCGCTTGAGCTCTGCCGCAGCTCCGGTGCCTTGGATTGCCGAAGGGAAAGAGGAAGCCTCAGCCGCCGGGTATGTCCGTAGGCAACCGGTGGCCGCGGAACTGCTCGCGCAGCCGGGTCTTCTGCAGCTTGCCGGTGGCGGTGTGGGGCAACTCGTCGACGAAGACGACGTCGTCGGGCATCCACCAGCGCGCCACGCGGTCCTGCATGAAGCCGAGGATTTCCTCGGACGTGAGTTGCTCGCCCTCGTTCGGGACCACGATCAGCAGCGGGCGTTCCTGCCACTTGCTGTGGTACGCGCCGATGACCGCCGCCTCCTTCACCTTGGGATGACCGACTGCGAGGTTTTCCAGGTCGATCGACGAGATCCATTCGCCGCCCGACTTGATCACGTCCTTCGAGCGGTCGGTGATCTGCACGTAGCCGTCCTTGTCGATCAGCGCCACATCGCCGGTGGCGAACCAGCCGTCGGCATCGAGCGACGCGCCGGGCTCCTGGCCGTAGTAGGCCGACACCACCCAGGGGCCGCGCACCTTCAGTTCGCCCGGCGTGTGCGTGCCGTCGGGCAGCCTGCGCCCCTCGGCGTCGAACACCGCGATCTCGACGCCGAAGATGGCGCGCCCCTGCCGCGCCTGCACGTCGAAGCGCTCCTCGAGCGGGATGCCCTCGTGGCGCGGCAGCAGGTTGCAGATCGTGGCCAGCGGGCTGGTCTCGGTCATGCCCCAGGCCTGGATCACATAGGCGCCGAACAGATGCTCGAATTTCTCGATGACGGCGCGCGGCGCAGCGGAGCCACCGACCACGACGCGTTCCAGGCACAGTTCGGCGCGCGTGGCCGCATCGAGCTTCTCCGCGTGCTGGAAGAAGCCGAGCCACACGGTCGGCACGCCGAGCGAAAAGGTGCAGCGCTCGTCGCGCATCAGGGTGAAGAGGCGCTCGCCGCCGAGGTCCGGCCCCGGCAGCACCAGCTTGGCGCCGCACATCGCGCCCGCATACGGGATGCCCCAGGCGTTCACATGGAACATTGGCACTGCGAGCAGCACGCTGTCGTGCGCGCGCAGCTGAAGGCCGTCGGCCGCGCACGCCGCCCACGAGTGCAGCACCGTCGAGCGGTGGCTGTAAAGCACGCCCTTGGGGTTGCCGGTGGTGCCGGAGGTGTAGCAAAGCGAGGAAGCGGTGTTCTCGTCGAGGTCGGGCCACTGCGCCAGCGGCTCGGCCTCTGCCACCAGGTCCTCGTAGCACAGCAGCGGCCCGGGCAGGTCCAGCGCGGGCAGCTCCGCGTGGGAGCAAAGCGCGACGAATGCCTTGACCGACTTCAGCTGGGGCGCGACCTGCGCGAGCAGTGGCGCGAACCCGAGATCGAAGAAGAGCAGGTCGTCGGCCGCATGGTTGACGATGTAGCCGATCTGGTCCGGGAAGAGCCGCGGGTTGACCGTGTGCAGCACCGCCCCGATGCCTGAGACAGCGTAGTAGAGCTCCAGGTGCCGATGCGTGTTCCAGGCCAGCGTCGCGACACGCGCGCCGGGCTGGATGCCGCGCGCCTGCAGCGCCGATGCGAGCCTGGCCGCGCGCTGCGCCACCTGCCGCCAGTTCGTTCGCTCGCACTGCTGGGCGTTGACGTGCGAGACGATTTCGACGTCCGGATGGTGCCGCGCCGCGTGCTCCAGCAGTTTGGAAATCAGGAGCGCGTTGCTCTGCATCAAGGCATTCATCTCGTTGTCTCGTGTCTTTCTTCTGTCACGTCGAGCGGTTTGCCGGTTTTGTTTTTACATGCCGGCCGGTAAGTTAACTTATGCTAGCAGCTTTGATTGCCCACTACAACGCGAGCCGGCCCGGGGAAACCCGGGGAATAGGGCCGGTGGCAACCACCCGTGGCGGGCTGATCCACGCAACTTTTCCGGCAACTTTTCCGATCCAACATGAACATTCGACGTCACGTCTGCGCTTTCATTCTCGGAGCCACTTTCGCGGGAGCGCATGCACAAAACGCAGCGCCCGCGATGGCATCCACTCTGTTGTCACAGGCCCTGCTCCTGTCCGATGGCGCACAGCCCCAGGTGGTCGAATGGCGCCGGCATATTCACCAGAACCCCGAGCTGGCCTACCAGGAAACCGGCACCGCGAAGTACATCGCCCAGACCCTCGCTGGCATGCCCGGCCTCGAGGTGCGCACCGGAATCGCCGGCACGGGCATCAAGGCCGTGCTGCGTGGTGGCCGTCCAGGCCCTGTGGTGGCGCTGCGGGCGGACATGGATGCCTTGCCCGTGGAGGAGCGCAACGACCTGCCCTTCAAGTCCACGGCCAAGGCGGACTGGCTGGGCAAGCCCGTCGCCGTGTCGCATGTCTGCGGGCACGACGCGCACGTCGCCATGCTGCTGGGCGCGGCCAAGGTGCTGTCGTCGTTGCGCGAGCAGTTGGCTGGCACGGTGGTCTTCATCTTCCAGCCGGCCGAGGAGATCGGCCCGGGCCTGGGCAAGTCCAGCGGCGCCATGGCGATGGTGCGTGAGGGCGTGCTCGACAACCCCAAGGTCGACGTCGTACTCGGCCAGCACATCAGCAACCAGGCGCCTTCCGGCGCGATCCGCTACAGGCCGGGCCCGATGCTGGCCAGCATCGACGTGTTTCGTATCCAGTTCAAGGGCACCGGCGGCCACGGCGCGGCGCCGTGGGCCTCCAACACGCCCATGCTGGCCGCGGCCGAGACCGTGCTGGGCCTGCAGAACATCGTGAGCCACCGGCTCAACCCGACCATCGACGGTGGGCCGACGATCGTGACCACCGGCATGTTGCAGAGCGGGAACCGCTTCAATGTGCTTCCCGAGACGGCCGAGATCGCCGGCACGATCCGCGCGCTCTCGCCGACGAACCAGAAGATCGCCCAGGAGGAAATCCGCCGCCGCGCCACGGGCATCGCGGCCAGCTACGGCGTGCAGGCGGACGTCAAGATCGACAGCGGAGACGGCTACGAGGTGCTGGTCAGCGACCGGGACGCCACGCTCTCGCTGGTGGGCGCCTTCGGTGCCGCCGCGGGAGGTGCCGCGAAGGTGAGCCAGATGCCTGCCTCCATGGGATCGGAAGACTTCGGCGCCTTCGGTTCGACCGGTGTGCCGGTCGTGTTCTGGATGCTGAACGCCTCGCCGATGGGCGACAAGGACGGGCCGGTGAATCACTCGCCGTTGTTCCAGATCGACGAATCGGCGATGCGCGTGGGCGTTCGCGCACTGACCGCGGCGACGCTTTCCCAGTTGGCCAACGAGCGGTTTCAGAGTCGCTGAGAACCTGAGGCAGCAGCGTTCGGTGTCCCGACCTGCCTGAACGCGAACCCCGTGAACGGCCGCCGCGTGAGAAACCACCAGCTTGATCTAGGAGGCTGGGCGGCAGAAGCTTCTGAGAAGCCTTGCCGATGAGGCCAATTCAGTTTGGCGAAGGCCACATGCGGCGTGCGCGCCGGTTCTGACGTACTGCGCAGTCTGTTGGGGCCGCATCGCGAGGCTTGAGGGGGCGTTCGCAGCTGGTTCCTCGCCTCGTCGCTAATCCTTCAGAGGCGAGATGCCTTGCACCGGCCCGATCAGCCGTTCGAACAGGCTTTTCAGCCGCTCGACGCGCGCGCGGTCACGCATGAAGGCCAGGAAGTCGGCAGGGCTGGTGTTGTACTTGTCGATGGTCTTGAAGCCGGGAGGCGGCGCGACGTCCTTGCGCAGCGGGAACTGGCGCGGCGCGGCATTCTCCGGAAGGGACAGCCGCCAGCTCACGTAGAGCTTGGCTGCGGCGGGATGCTTGGCGTCCTTGAAGATAGCGCCGGTCTGCGCCCAGGTCAGGAAGGGGTCATTCGTCGGCAGCACGAAACGGGTATTGACCGACTCGACTGGCACGAAAGGTCCCGAGGTCCCGGTGGCCACTGCATACTTGCCCACCTCCACCGCGTCGCGCGGCGTCTGGGTGCCACGCACCCACTGCACGCCATTGGCCTGGAGCTTCTCGATGAAGTCGATGCCGTACTTCTGGATGATCTTGTCGAAGACATAGAGCACCGCATCGTCGTCGTTCGGGTAGGCGATGATGATCTTGTTCTTGAACTCGGGCTTCAGAAAGTCGGCGTAGTCGCGCGGTTCGTTGCCGGCTTGCACGAGATTCTTGTTGTAGCTGTTCGCGAACGTCAGCATGAACAGGCCCGTGAATCGGCCCTGGGGGTCCTTGTAAGCGTCGGGCACCTGGTCCCATCCGATCGGCTTGTAGGGCAGCAGCAGGCCGCGCGCCGCCCAGTCGTCGAAGTCGTGCAAGGTTTGCAGATGCGCCACATCCACCTTCAAGTTCTTGCGCAGCAGCTCTTCCTCGATGCGGGCGTCGTGGTACTTGCTCAAGTCCATCACGATGTCGAGTTTCATACCGGGAAACTGGCGTTCGAATGCAGCCTTGGTGCCGAAGCCCTGCGTGACCTCGTCGCCGCCGGCGTACACCGTCAGCTGTCCGCCCTCCTGCAGGGCGGCCTGGTAAAGCTCCTGGAGCGAACGCCCCGCACCGTCGCGCTCCACGGGAGCGGTCACCGATGTGGTCGTGGGCGCAGGGGCTGCCTGTTGGGCGCTCGCGGGGGCGGTTGCGGCGAGCACGGCAAGGCCGACGGCAGCAAGCCATGCGCGGAGACAGACATGTCTATGGATCATCGAATGAGTCTTTCGTGAGTGGGCTGGCCACCCGGGGTTGAGAGAAGGTGAGGCGAGTCGGGCAGCGCTGCGCGGGGCACCGCGAGCCACAGTCACTGCGGCTGCCGGCGCGTCCTGATCCTTGTTGTTGCGGTGCGCTGTTCAGAAAGCCTTTCGGGTCGACCAGAGGATTGGCATCCCCTGGTTTGCGTGCCTTCAACAGCTCTTTCGTTTCGGTGAGGCCGTTGGAAAACGCATGCGTCGTCAGGTGCGTGGTGACCGGATCGACCCTGTCTTCGGTGAGCGCACGTATGCGTTTGAGGCTGGAGATGTAGGCCTCCACCTGCTCGGGGCCGCGAATGGCATTGAGCCCGAGGCCTCCAACCGTGAAGGCGCGATAGCGCTTCGTGCCGTCGAATGCGTCGAATGAGAACGACGCGGTGCCCATCGTATGGCCCGGCGTCTCGAAAGATTGCAGGGGCACGCCACCGGCTTTGACCATTTGGCCGTCGGTCAGCACTTGGTCGGGCGCGATCATCGTCCAGCGGTCCGGCCGGCCGGCCGACTGCGCCGCGTTCTCGGCCGCTTCGCGCCAGCCCTCGGCGGTCATTGCGAAACGGGCTTGTGGCAGTTGCTCCTTGAGCCGGGCCGCACCGCCGGATCGGCGCCGACTCGCAGCGCGTGGTGAGTGGTTCTTGGGCTTCAGCACTGAGCCCAGCGGCGGCCAGCCCCAGGGCGAGCAGGGTCCGTGTCGTGATCCGGCGAATCGCGGGGCGCATGGAGCGATGGAGCTTTGTCATGTCTTCGTGGCGTTGCGATGGATGCGCCATCGAGTGTCGCGGGCCTGTCGGAGCGAGACAATCAATCGCTTGTGAGAGCTTTTAAAGCAACGCTTGATAATGCGTGGCATGGCCTTCACGCGATTCACACTGCGCCAGATCGAGACCTTCATTGCGGTTGCCGAGGTTCACAGCTTCACGGATGCCGCATCTCGCCTGGGCCTCACGACGCAAGCGGTCAGTCAGATCGTCGCGGAACTCGAGGGCGTCATCGGTTTTCGCCTGTTCGATCGCACGACGCGCAAGTGCACGCTCTCCAGCGCCGGGCGTGACTTTCTCGGCTCTGCGCAGACCTTGTTGCGCCATGTTCGAGCATCAGAGAGCGCTGCGGACGATGTTCGGAACCGGGCCTCGGGCGTGGTTCGCGTAGGCGCGCCGCTGGTGCTGGCGTCGACCTTGCTGCCGATGGCGATGCGGGCCTATGCGCGGCAGCGGCCGAAGGTGGTGGTGCGCATCCGCGACGTGGCGGTGGACGCCTTGGTCGACAGTGTCGCCGCCGGCGATGTCGACCTCGCGATTGGTCCGGATCTTGTCGTCGACGACAACGTGATCGCCGAAGCGTTGTTCGACAGCGAGTGGGTCCTGTGGTGCGCTCGAGGACACCCGCTTGCCCGCCGGCGCGCTGCCATCCGGTGGGCCGACCTGCGCGACGTGCCCCTGGTCGCCTCAGGGCGCGATCATGAACAGAGCGTGGCGCAGATGCGCGTGAGCGCGCCGGATGGTTTGCGCGTCACTCCGGTGCACGTTGTGGACAACATCTCCACAGCATTTGGGATCGCGGCGCAGGGACTGGGGGCGACCCTCGCACCGGCGTACGTCGGGGTTTTCGCCAAGGCGTTCGGTCTGGAGATGCGCCGAGTGACTGATCCGGAGACGGTCCGCAAGGTCTGCTTGTACCGTTCCGCATTGCGTGATCCGTCCCCTGCAGTCGAAGGCTTCGGTGCATTCTTCTCCCGTTGGCTGATCAGGTGGCATGCGTCGGAGAGGCGAAGGCTTTCCGAAACAGACCGCCCCGGTTCGGCAAAAGGCACGAAGCGCTGAACGGTTTGCGTCACCCATCCTGACGTTCTCGTTCTATCAGCGGGGCGCGGTGCCACCGAAACGTGGCTGGCGGCGTGGCCGAGCCCACCGCGGCTTGCCGCTGTCATTTCCCACAAGGGCTGCCGCAACAAGTTGCTCCGTACGGCTGATGTGCTTGCATAGCAGCTCCGTCGCCCTCTAGGCATCGCGCGCGAGAACTGTATTCAGCAGTTGCTGATGCTCGTCGTGCTTACGCCGTGGCTCTTGGCGGAACTTGACTGCCCAGCGTCGATAGCGTTCGGCGTTGTCGAAGAGGACGTCGGCCAAGTCCAGCAACAGGGGAGATGTGCTTGGCCGCCGATGAGGATGTCTTCGCCGTATATTTAACATAAGATACATTGTATTGTTTGTGGATGTAGCGGCTGATTAGAAATGTCGCATGGTCGCCTCCGCCCAGCTTCTGGAGCGACCACGCATGTTCGAAGACCGCGCGCCATCGTGCACGCTGCTGGTATGTATCGACGATGCGACTAGCCGGTGATGCAGCTGCGCTTTGTGCGGACCGAATCGGCATCGCGTATTTCGAGGCCACGCGAGGCTATATCGAGCAGCATGGCAAGCCCGTGGCGTTCTACAGCGACAAGGCCAGCATCTTCCGTTCGGTGCGCGACTCGACCGACTTCGGCCGTGGCACGACCCAGTTCGGGCGGATACTTTTCGAGCTGAATATCGACACCATGCGCGCGAACACCAGCCAGACCAAGGGCCGCGTTGGCTTGCCTGGTTCCGACGTCAGCCGAGCATCGGGTTCACTACGGCTTGGAAACGAACAGCCCCAATTCGGAAAGATCCGTAAAAGCTCCGTCGCCATTGTTGGCTGTGATGTTGAGCCGGTAGTAGCGGTAGGAGCCCGGATTCGCGATCGCGTAGGTCTTCAGCTCCAGGCGTTCGGCAAACACCTGGTCGCTTTGCGTGTCGAGCGTGGTCCAGGCGGCGCCGTCGCTGGAGACCTGGAACTGCCAGTCCTTCGGATCGCGCGAGACCAGGTCGGAACTGCTGGTGACCGCATAACGCAGGACGCGCTCCGTGTGCCCGAGGTCGTACTGCAGCCAGCCGGTCGTGCCAGAGTAGAACCATTGCGTCGCCGAGTTCAGGTCGAAGGCGCGTTTCGCGTTGGTCGCGTTGCCTGCACTGTCGTTTGCGGTGCCGCCGGTCGCGACGTTCACCATCGAAGGAACCGGCGTGGCGCTGTCCGCAGGAGAACTATCGCTCGTTCCGGCGGAGTTGCTCGCCGTGACGGTGTAGTAGTAGGTCGTGCCATTGGTCACGGACGTGTCCGTGTAGTTTCTGCCCTTGACGCCCGACGCGATCGTCTCGTAGGGCCCGTCGCTGAACTCGGAGCGGCCGACCGTGTAGCTGGTAGCGCCAAAGGACGCCTGCCAGCGCAGCGGGACGGCGCCATCGCCCGGCGATGCCAGCAGCATGGCGGGCGCCGCGGGGATGACGCTCGGTGCACCGCCGTTGCCGCCGGTGATCTGGACGTTGCTGAACGTGGAGCTGTTCAGGGTGCCCTGGGTCGCCCCGGAGACCACCAGACCGACATAGAGCGTATCGGGAACGGGCCCGACGATGCGGCCGAGATCGGTGGCGGCCCAATTGGTGCCATCGGGAGAAATATAGCCGGTGATGATGTTTCCGATGCGCTCGAGCTTCACCCAATTAATGGGCCCGGAGGTCCCATCGGTCAATATCTTGTTCGCGTAGTACGAGCCGCCATACACCGCCAGGTTCGTCATGTTCTGTAAGGCTTGGCCTTTGTCGCTTATCGCCATCCAGGCGCGTGGAGCGCCTGGATCCAGACTTGTGCGCATCATCACGCCTGCCACTCCGGAGCTCTGAATCGACTCGACTTTCGCGATGATGGCGCCGTTGCCCGTGATGGCCTTGTAGGTGAAGTGGCAACTGTCGCTTGCACCCCAGATATTGGCCCCAGCTCCCCGAACCATCCATTTGCCGTTGGCGTATGTGGCCACACCGGCCGGGCTGGCGCCCCCGATGTCGGCGCTGCTGAACCCCGAGGTGATCGAGGTGGTCGAAGGAATGGGCAGCGCCGGCGGCGGCGTCGCCTTCGAGGTGTCGGATTCCTTGAGGTACATGAAGCTGGTGCCGTCCACAGGTGCCCACAGGCGTCGCTGCGTAATAAAGGGTGCCTGGAGACCCTTGCGCAGGACGTAGGCACCATGAAGCTGAGTGAGTACGACGGTCCCACCCCCGCCGCCCCGCCAGCCGCGATTGGTGACGTCGGAGGTGTAGTAGCGATCGGTGGTGCCGAAAGGAAGCGCTGTCGTCGGGACGAGCTCGTTCACCCTCGCGAAATACTCACCCGTCGCTAGCAGGCGGTTGTCAAAGTCTGAATAGATGTCGATGCCTTGGGTCCAGAGCGCTTCCGCCAGCATGGTCAGTGACCGAAGCTGCCCATAGCCGTGCCCCTGGTCACGGAGATAGTCGCCGAGCATGCCGATGTCGTTGGAATTGCGCAGTCCGATATGGGCCAGCGTGCGCGTCTGGTATACGACCCGGTCCAATGTCTCAATGTCGTCGTTGTAGATCGCCATAAGTCCCAAAGCGACGAGGGACAACGCGCCCTTGTTGCCCGCCCCAAACTGACTCTCGCCATAGGGATTCGCTGCCGGCATCAGGACGTTTTTGAAGTACTTCTTGACCGTCGCCGTGTCGGCCTCCGTCCAGCCCGGGTAGGTGCTGCGCAGGATTTCCGCACCGCCAACGAACTGAAACGCGTAATCGCCCAGATCGAGCATGGACTCGCGACCCGAGAACTCGGTCTGGGTGGTGGCCCACCCAAGCAGCAGGCCCCTTGCAATCTTCGCGTATTGCTCGTTCTGGGTGAAATACCACATCTGCGAGAGTTCCGAGATCGCGATCATGTCGCGGCGCCAAGCATGGAGATTCACGTCGGGGGCGCGGCTCACCTTCGCGAACGGGCCACCGGCCCCTGCGTAGCTGAGCCTGGCGTTGGGACTGTTCGCCAATTGGTTGTAGCCGGACTTCCACGGCTCCTTGCCTTGCTCGACATTCGCCTTGAGCGTCTGAAGATCCGACAGGGTGAGCCCAGCGCCTGGGTGCTTGATCACGCGGGCCACCGGGGTGTCTCTCGGGGCGGCGGGGATTTCGGGGGTGACTCCCGTGGTGGCGGGAATCTCCGGTGTGCCTCCCGCGACAGCGGGAACCTCCGGGGTGTCCCCCGCGACAGCAGGGACCGGAGCGCCTGCCTGGAAACTTCCCGAATTTCCGCCCCCGCAACCCGGGAGCACGATCGCGCTCAACACGAGCAACGCAGCAGCAAAATCGGTTTTATCAAACATAGGATCCTTCATAGCCAATGCGCGGAAAAGTCGCGGAGCCCGGCACGGCGCCGCCAGCTTTCGTTGAGGCGTTGATTTCAGTGATAAGCCTGCGATCCGCCGTGAAGGCCTTTCGGCCCGCGAGGCGGGCGAATCCTGGCGTTCGTCCAAGAAGAGGATGCGAGCGCTGGAGTGTTGATTTCCATCGAATATGAATCTGCCCTCTTTGTGAGCCTGATGGCTCAGGATATAGGTAAGCTTTTGGTTTTCACTTGAGCTTGGACTGCCTGAACGAGGTGCGCCGCGCTGTGTTGGATCGGACGCTTTCATTGAGGCGCTGGCTATAAAAGTGTAACATGCACGATACAATTACGGGCATTCAATGCCTTTGATGATCGACCTATTGCTAGCTGCAGCCAGCAACGGCGAATCCCGAGGAGCCGAAAATCGCTACTGGACCAAGGCCTCCTCGGAGCGCTCCTCCACCAAATCCGACGACAGCTTGGCGAAGATCCGTTGCGCATATTCCTGCACGGCCTCGAAAAGCGCATCCTGGTGTCCCGCCAGAACGCGTCAACGCCTTGGACCTTCTCACTCGCAGGTGACTGCTTGGCGCAGCGGCGCGCCTAATCCCTCCGTCCAAAGCATCGCGGATGCGTTCACACAAGCGCGCTCGATGGCGCATCACTGCCTCTCCGGCGCAGACCATGCCTTGTCCGCGCCAGCCAGCCAGCAGGTGTATGCGACGCTGCTCGTTGCCTGGTTCAAACGACGGGTTTCAACTCCTGACGCGATGAGACCGCCCCCATGAGCGGCGGTGCCAAGGTCCTTTCGACACGCCACGTTCAGGGCGTTCCCTGCCTCCGTCGCGTCAACCGAGTATCGGGTTCACTGCGGCTTCAAGGCGAACAGCCCGAATTCGGAAAGAGCCGTGAAAGTGCTGTCGCCGTTGTTGGCTGTGATGTTCAGCCGGTAGTAGCGATAGGAGGCCGGACTCGCGACCGCGTAAGTCTTCAACTCGAAGCGTTTCTGGTTGCTTTGGGTGTCGAGCGTGGTCCAGTTGGAGCCATCGTTGGAGCCCTGGAGCTGCCAGTCCTTCGGATCACGCCCGACGAGATTGGCGTCGGGAGTGCTGGTGACCGAATAGCGCTGGACGTGCTCCGTGTGGCCGAGGTCATACTGCAGCCAGCCAGTTACGCCCTCGTAGAGCCATTGCGAGTACGTGTTCAGGTCGAAGGCGCGTTTGGCGTTGGTCGCGTTGCCTGCACTGTCGTTTGCGGTGCCGCCGGTCGCGACGTTCACCATCGAAGGAGCCGGCGTGGCACTGTCCGCAGGAGAACTATCGCTCGTTCCGGCGGAGTTGGTCGCCGTGACGGTGTAGTGGTAAGTGGTGCCATTGGTCACGGAGGTGTCCGTGTAGCTGCTGCCCTTGACGCCCGACGCGATCGTCTCAGAGGGCCCCCCGCTGATGTTGGAGCGGTGAACGGTGTAGCTGGTGGCCCCGAAGGACGCCTGCCAGCGCAGCGGTACGGCCCCATCGCCCGGCGAGGCGAGCAGCATGGCGGGCGCCGCGGGGATGACGCTCGGCGCACCACCGTCGCCGCCGGTGATCTGGACATTGCTGAAGACGCTGTTGTTCAGCTTGCTTGTGACCGACGAGACCACCAATCCAACATAGATCGTGTCGGGAACGGGGGCGTCGATACGGCCGACATCGGTAGCGGCCCAATTGGTGCCATCGGGAGAAACGTAGCCGGTGATGATGTTCCCGATGCGCTCGAGCTTCACCCAGTAAGTGGGCCCGGAGCTCGCAACCTTGTTCGCGTAGTTCGAGCCGCCATACACCGCCAGTTTCGTCATGTTCTGTAAGGCTTCACCTTTGTAATTTATCGCCATCCAGGCGCGCGGAGCGCCTGGATCCAGGCTTGTGCGCATCATCACGCCCGCCATTGCGGACGGGTGGGTGTTCTGGAGCGACTCGACTTTCGCGATGATGGTGCTGTTGCCGGTGAGGGCCTTGTAGGCGAAGTGGCAACTGTCGAGTGCGCCCCAGATACCCCAGCCTGCCCCAGCCACGTTCCATTTGCCGGTGGCGTATGTGGCCGCGCCGGCCGGGCTGGCGCCCCCGATGTCAGCACTGTTGAACCCCGAGGTGATCGAGGTGGCCGAAGGAATGGGCAGTGCCGGCGGCGGCGTCGCCTTCGAGGTGTCGGAATCCTTGAGGAACATGAAGCTGGTGCCGGTCAGGGGCATCCAGAGGCGTCTCTGCGCGATGAAGGGTGCCTGGAGGCCCTTGCGCAGGACGTAGGCGCCATAAATCTGAGTGAGCGCCACGTTTCCGCCATTGGCGCCCTGCCAACCGTGCCCGGTGCGGTCGGAGGTGTAGTACGCATCGGTGGTGCCGAAAGGAAGCGCTGCCGTGGGCACGAGTTCGTTCACCCGCGCGAAATACTCACCCGCGGCCAGCAGGCGGTTGTCAAGATCGGAATAGATGTCGATGCCTTGGCTCCAGAGTGCCTCGGCGAGCGTGGTCAGTGACGCGAGCTGTCCATAGGCATGCCCCTGGTCGCGGAGCGAGTCGCCGAGCATGCCGATGTCATTGGAATTTCGCAACCCGATATGGGCCAGCGTGCGCGTCTGGTAGACGACCTTGTCCAATGTCTCGATGTCGTCGTTGTAGATCGCCATCAGTCCAAGCGCGACGAGGGCCAGTGCGCCCTTGTTGGCGGCCCCGTACGAGCTTTCGCCATAGGGGTTCGCCGCCGGCATCAGGACGTTCTTGAAATACTTCTTGACCGTCGCCGTGTCGGCCTCCTTCCAGCCCGGCCAGGTGGCGCGCAGGATTTCCGCGCCGCCAACGAACTGCATGGCGTAGTCACCCAGATCCAGCATCGATTCACGACCCGAGAACTCAACGTGGGTGGTGGCCCACGCAAGCAGCATCTCGCGCGCCTTGTCCGCGTATCGGTCGTCCCGAGTGAAGTACCACATCCGGGAGAGATTCCAGATCGCGACCATGTCGTTGCGCCAGGCTTGGAGATTCTCGTGGGGCGCGCGGCTCACTTTCGCGAACGGGCCGTACCTTTCGTAGGAGAGCCTGGACATGGGGCTGTTCGCCATTTGCTCGTAGCCGGATTTCCACGGTTCCCTTCCTTGATCGACGTAGGCCTTGAGCGTCTGGAGATCCGAGAGGGTGAGCCCAACGCCTGGATGCTTGATGACGCGGGCCACCGGGGTGTCTCCCGGGGCGGCGGGGATTTCGGGGGTGGCTCCCGTGGTGGCGGGAGTCTCCGGTGTGCCTCCCGCCACAACGGGAACCTGCGGGGTGCCTCCCGTGACAACAGGGATCTCTGCAGCGCCTCCCATCTGGGCATTTCCCGCATTTCCGCCACCGCAACCCGGGAGCACGATCGCGCTCAACACGAGCAACGCAGCAGCAAAATTGGTTCTATCAAACATGGGAACCTTCTTAGTCAATACGCGAAAAAGTCGCGGAGCCCGGCACGGCGCCGCCAGCTTTCCTCGAGGCGTTGATTTCATTGGTAAGCCTGCGATCCAACTTGAAGTTTCTTGGCTCGCGAGGCAGGCGAATCCTGGTGTTCATCCAAGAAGAGGATGTTGTGAGCACCGGGGTGTTGATTCCCATCGAGTATGGATTCGCCCTTTTTGTGAGCCAGAGCGGACGGGGTTCAGTTGCTGTACAACACGCCACGGCCGGTGCCGCTCACATAGATGCGTCCGTAGATGTTCTGATCGGCCGCCATCGCGCCGATGCCGCCGAACTGGTGCGCGTCGTCGTTGAAGCGAGTCCAGGTGACGCCAGCGTTGTCGGAGCGGTACACGCCCCACACGCCGTTCACCACGCCCACCACGTAGACCGCAGCCGAGTACGCCGCGCCAGGCGCTGCCTTGCCCAAGGCCACCAAGGTGGCGCCCTGGACGTCGGGCCACGGGTTGCTGCCCATGATCGACGCAAAGTGGCTCAGCTTCTTCCAGGTTGCCCCCGAATCCACCGAGCGGTACACGGCGTTGCCGTCGGCCAGCCAGAGGTCGCCCTCGGCGTTGGGGTTGACCGCCAGCGACGTGTTGGCGAAGTAGTTGGGGGCCAGCCCTGCGGCCACCGAACCCTGGCTCAGCGTGAACGTGCGGCCGCCATCCGTCGACACGTAGACCTTGCCCGGCGTGCCCCACCAGTGGCCGCCCGAATCGTAGGCATAGACCTTGTTCGGGTTCTTGCGATCGGCGACCAGGTGGTAGGCGCGAGGGAAGATGGCATTGATCGCCGGCAGATTGGTCGGGATCCAGGTGGCGCCGTTGTCCATGGTGTAGGACGGCACCGAGTTGCCAGGCGCCCAGACCGCCTTGTTGCGCGTGGTGACCGCGATGCTCGCTTCCTGGCCCTTGTTTTCCGCGACGCCCGGCGGGTAGGTGGCGAACTTTGCCCAGGTCTCGCCGCCGTCGCCGGACCACATGCCGAAGCCGGTGCTGTTACCCAGCACGACGCCGATGGTGGCCATGTACTGCGAGTCAGACCACGCCATGTCGGTGGCGAAGCCGTTGCTCCAGTCGGTGGCCGGCGTCAGCGTCGGCTTGGTCGCGAGGTTGGTGTGCACCCAGGCGCCGACGTCGCCCGAACTGTTGATCACGGTGTAGGTTGCGCCGGCCGGCGGCGTGGCGAGGCCCAGCACGGCTGTCTCCTCGATTCCGTTGACCGTGCTGGCCCAGGTTGGCGTGGCCGAGGAGGCGTTGTGTGTCTCCATGACGCCGCCGGCGACGTGCAGGATGTGGTTGCGGTCGAATGGATCGATCTCGACATCGTCGATCCAGCCCCAGGCGACCTCGCCCGGCGTCATCGCTTCGATCTCGCGCCAGTTCCGGCCGGCATCGTCGGACAGCTGGAGGATTTGCTGGCCGGGGTAGTTGCCCCAGGTGTTGGTCACCCCCAGCGCAATGCGCGTCGTCGCGCCGGTGCCGGAGACGGACACGCCGCCGTAGCCGACCGAGTCGTCGCTCTTGAGCAAGGTCCAGTTGCTGCCGTCGAACTTGTACAGACGGGCGGGACCGGCGGAGCCGGGACCGGTGTCCTTGGTGAAGACCACATAGAACGTGCCGTCAGCGGCGCGCACCATGTGCGGGATGTGATAGCCGGAGATCGGCACCGAGACTGGGGTCCACGAGGCGCCGCCGTTGCTGGACTTGTACAGGTTCGAGGCCAGGCCTGCTGTCTGGACGTAGTCCGGCGCAATGGGGGCGTAGATCGTCTGCGTGGCCGAGCCGCTGCCCTTGGTGCCGGTGTCGTAGACGATCGTCTCGACGCCCATTGCGCTGTTCATGCCCAAGGCATTGACCTGGTCCTGGGTCAGCTTGGCGCTCGACAGCGACGTGACCTGCGCCCAGGTGAGGCCCGAGTCGGCGCTCTTCCACAGGCCGGCCGTGCGCGAGCCGTAGAACAGTGTCGACGGCTTGTTGGGGTCGACCATCAGGCGTTCGCCGATGGCCCGGCCGGGGTTGTTGCCGCCCAGGGGGAAAGGCAGGGCGACGTAGGTCCACTGGTCACCGCGGTTGCCGGAGATGTACAGGCGGCCGTTGCCCCCGGACGTGTACATGCCGGCGGCCATGTAGACGAGCTGGTCGTTGTTCGGATCGACGGCGATGCTTTCGATGCCGTGGAACCCTTCCTCGCCTCCGCCGAACCCCAGACCATCGGTGATGGGCGTCCAGGACGAAGCGCCCTGGTTCCAACGGTAGGCGCCACCGACGTCGGTGCGTGCGTACAGCAGGTTGGCGGTGGTCGGGTGGAACACGAGGCCCGTGACGTAGCCGCCGCCGCCCCACTTCGCGCTCGTCCAGGTGGTGGCCTGGCCCGGTGCGGGTGCAGTTGCAGTTGCGGGTGCGGGTGCAGTCGCAGTCGCAGTCGCAGTTGAAGTTGAAGTTGCAGTTGCAGTTGCAGTTGCGGGTGTGCCTGCAACGAGCGCTGCTGTCGAAGTGCCCGACGACCCACCGCCACAAGCCGCGACCCATGTGCTCAGCAGGCCGATCGCGATGAGCCGCGCGCGATTCCAGTTGCGGGGGATCGTCGACGGAACCGGCGACGATCGGTCAATGGACACCTCACCCATTCTTCTTGAAATCTGTGACATTTTTGGCATATTGTGTGTAATTGTATAAATGCCGCAAGAACCGAACCACTCAGATCGTCGCCGCACGACCGTGAAAAAGCGACCAGATGTGTCACCCGGATCGATGCGCCTTGGACCTTCACATGGATGGCTGCGATCGGCGCCCTGCCCTTTGAACTGATCCAAGCCGATTCCGAAGGCACGGAACGGTGCCGCGGCGGTTGCAAGAGGCGGCACTGCCGCTTCTTATGCACGCATCGGCTAAGCAATACCGAAAGGCTTCTTTGGCCGCCTTGCAAGCGACGCGTAGTCTGTGGCGATTCTTTCAAGGAGCCCCAGATGAACGATCGTTTGAACCGCCGGCATGCATCGCGCTCCGCCGCCGTGAAGGCCGGACTCGACCACCCGGTGATCGACACGGATGTTCACGTCAACGACTACGCCCCCGTGCTCGAGGACTACGTGGCGCAGTACGGCGGCAGCAAGCTGGTCGACGCGCTGCGCAAGGCGCTGGGCGGGCGCTTCGTCACGCGCAACGGCGGCGGCAAGGACTGGTACCAGCAGACGGCCGAAGAACGCCAGTTCCACCGCACGCTGCGCGCGCCCTGGTGGGCCCGCGTGACGCGCAACACCTACGACCTGGCCACCTATACGTTGCCGGCGCTGCTGTATGAGCGCCTGGGCGAGCAAGGCTCGGACTACTCGATCCTGTTTCCCAACGACGTGCTCTCGCCCGCCGCGGCGGGCAGCGAATACCGCCAGCCGCTGCACCGTGCGATCAACCACTTTCATGCCGACCAGTACCGGCCGTACGCCGACCGCCTGACGCCGGTGGCGGGCATTCCGCTGCACACGCCGCAGGAAGGCATCGAGGAACTGGAATTCGCGGTCAAGACGCTCGGCCTGAAGGTGATCAACATCGCTGGTGGCGTGCGCCGCCCCATTCGCGCCATCGCCGAGAAGTACCCGCCCAAGGACCACCCGGAGATCGCCAAGCAGACCGGCTACATCGACTTCTATGGCATCGACAGCGAGCACGACTACGACCCCTTCTGGGCCAAGGTGGTGGAGTTGGGCGTGCCTGTCACCACACACTATGGCAGCCAGGGCTGGACGAGCCGGCAGTCGATCAGCAACTACATGAACAACCACATCGGCCACTTCGCCGATGGCTCGCAAGCCTTTGCCAAGGCGCTGTTCTTCGGCGGCGTGACGCGGCGGTTTCCGGCCTTGCGCGTGGGCCTGCTCGAAGGCGGCGCCGACTGGGGTTCGCATGTCTACGCGCACCTGGTCGACCGCTGGGAGAAGCGCAACCGGAATGCCGTGCGCAACTACGACCCCGCGGAAGCCGACGTCGACCTGCTCGCCTCGCTCTTCGAACGCTACGGCAGCGACCTTCTGAAAGGCCGCAAGCTCGACAAGTCGAAGCTGCTGCGCGACAGCCTCGGCATTTCCGCGCTGCCGCACAGCCGCGAGCCGAATGAATCGGAGATCGACGACTTCGCGCTCGCCGGCATCGAGAAGGTCGAGGACATCCGCGACCGCTGGGTGAACAACTTCTACTTCGGCTCAGAGGCCGACGACCGCACGGTGGCTGCGGCCTTCAATACCAAGGTGAATCCGCTGGGCACGAAGATCAACGCGATCTGGTCGTCCGACGTGGGCCACTGGGACGTGCCCGAGTTCACAGAGCCGCTGGTCGAAACCTGGGACCTGGTGCAGCAAGGCGTGATCTCGGCCGCGGATTTCAGGGCCTTTGTCTTCGACAACCCGCATCGCTTCTACACCGAAGCCAACCCGCGCTTCTTCGAAGGCACCGAGGTGGGCCGCAAGCTCGCCCTGAAAGGCGAGAAGTGAGCGGCACGACACGCGCCCTGCTCGCCCGCCTGCGCCGTTGGGCGGCGCCGCTCGGCCTTCTCGCGCTGATGGCCGGTGCGCTGCCTGCGCAGGCGGCCCCGGAGACCATCCGCATCGGCGTCGCGACAGCGGGCGGCGGCGATCCCGTCACCTGGGGCGGCTCGCCCGGCGGCGTCGCGCGCGTCAGCAACTGGCTGGAGGACGAGTTCAAGGCCACCGGAGTCAAGGTCGAATGGCTGTTCTTCAAGGGCGCCGGGCCGGCCGTGAACGAAGCGCTGTCGAACAAGCAGATCGATTTCGCCTACCAGGGCGACCTCCCGTCGATCGTCGGGCGCTCCAACGGCCTGAAGACCAAGCTGCTGCTGGTGAGCGGCGCGCGCAACAACCTGTACCTGGTGGCGCCGCCCAAGTCCGACATCCGGTCGATCAAGGATCTGAGGGACCGCACGGTCTCGATCTTCCGCGGCACCAACGGCCACCTCGTCGCCATCAACGTGCTGGCAGCTGCCGGACTGGCCGAGCGCGACATCAAGGGCGTGAACCTCGACACTGGCAGCGCGCAAGCTGCGCTGGTGTCGAACGGCGTGGATGCGGCCTTCGGTGGCTACGAGTGGTTCAAGGTGCGCGACCAGGGCCTCGCCAAGGTGGTGTATTCCACGCAGGGGCAGGATCCGGCCCTCACACGCCAGGCCTCGCTGCTGGTTCGCTCCGACTTCGAGCAGGCCAACCCGGCCGAGGTGCAGCGCGTGGTCGACGTGTTCGTGCGCGCCGCGCGCTGGTCGTCGGACGAGAAGAACCGCGATGAACTCTTCCGGGTCTGGGCGCGCAGCGGCACGCCGGTTGCGTCCTGGGCGGCGGAGTTCGATCAGCAGCAACTCGCACTACGAAATTCGCCGCTCGTCGACGACTTCATCATCGGTCGCTACAAGGCCGTGGTGGCCGACGCGCTCAAGCTCAAGCTGATCCGCCGCGAGGTGTCGGTAGACGACTGGTTCGACACGCGCTACCTGAAGAATGCGTTGAAGAAGCAGGGGCTGGAAACCTACTGGACGGCCTACGACGCCAAGGGACAGCCGAAGGTGGGCCAGTCGGTCGCTTCAAGATGAGCCGGCTGTCTTCTTCCCTCTCCCGCTTGCGGGAGAGGGCCAGGGTGAGGGCATCGGCCTTCACACGAGCACCGCATTCCCACGTGCCGCTGGCCCTCACCCCAGCCCTCTCCCCAAGGGAGAGGGAGCAATACACATGAGCGCCGAGGTCGAACTGACAGCCGTCCCACAGCCTCGCGACGACACGCCCGCGTCGTCGCTGCCCTGGCGCCACATCGGCGACCGCGCCTTGCCCTGGCTCCTGCCCATCGCGCTGCTGGCGCTGTGGTTCGCGGGCGCCGAGCAGGGCTGGATCTCGCCGCAGGTGCTGCCGCCGCCGCAGTTCGTGTGGGAAACCCTTCGCGATCTCGCCATGAGCGGCGACCTGTGGCTGCACGTGAGCACCAGTTTCACGCGCGTGGGCGTCGGCTTCACGGCCGGAACACTTCTGGGATTGGCGCTGGGCTCGGCCATGGGCCTGTCGCGCTGCTTCGAAGCCTACGTGCTGCCCACCTTCAATGCGCTGGTGCAGATCCCGGTGCTGGCCTGGCTGCCGTTCGTGCTGCTGATCGTGGGCATCGGCGAGCCACTGAAGTACATCCTCATCGCCAAGGCGGCGCTGGTGCCGGTGGCGCTCAACACGCTGCAGGGCTTTCGGCAGACCCCATCCGCGCTGCGCGAAGTCGGCCAGGTGTACGGCTACACCCGGCGTCAGCAGGTGCTGGAGGTCGTGTTGCCGCACGCGGTGCCCACGCTCTTCACCGGCGTGCGGCTGGGCTTCACCAAGGCCTGGCTCTCGCTGGTCGTGGTGGAGCTGGTGGCTTCCAGCGAAGGGCTGGGCTACCTCATCGTCTATGGCCGGCAGCTGTTCCAGCTCGACCTGGTGATGGCCGCCGTGATCGTGGTGGGCGCCATCGGCTATGCCATCGACCGGCTGCTCGACCGCCTTGAAACCGCGGTGCACCAGCGCCAACCTGGTGGAGCCGCCCGATGAGCACGGCCACGCGGGACGCAGCCGAGCTGGCTGCCGTACAGCCCCTTCGACCCGAGCAGCGCAGCCGCTGGCGCGGCTTCGTGCTGCCCGTGGCGGCTGTCTTGCTGTGGTGGCTGCTGTCGTCGCTCGGTGTCGTGAACTCGGCGCTGCTGGTCTCGCCGGCCAAGGTGTTCGACACCGCGGTCGACCAGGTGGCGAGCGGGCGCCTCTGGCGCGCCCTCAGCGCCAGCCTCGCGCGGGAAGCAACGGGCTTCCTGATCGGCACCTTCTCGGGTCTCGTGCTCGGCGCTTTGCTGGGTTTGTCGCCGCTCTTCAACCGCATCGTCGGTCCGAGCTTCAACACCTTCAAGCAGATCTCTCTGTTCGCGTGGATTCCGCTGATCTCGGTGTGGTTTGGCCTTGGGGACGTCGCCAAGGTGGTGTTTCTCTCGCTGGCCGCGCTGGTGCCGGTGGTGGTCAACACCTGTGACGGCATTCGCACCGCACCGGCCGGCCTGCTCGAGGTGGCGCGCGTCTACGGCTACACGCGCTGGCAGACCGTCACGCAGGTCGTGCTGCCGGCCGCCCTGCCCTCGATCTTCACGGGCGTCTACCTGGCGCTCATCTATTCCTGGCTCGCGACCATCGGCGCCGAGTACCTGCTGGTGGCCGGCCACGGCATCGGCAACACGCTGATCGAGGGCAGCGAGCATTTCCAGATGGACCTGGTCATCTTCGGCATGTTCGTGATCGGCCTCGTGGGCTGGCTCATGAACGCCTCGGCCCGCGCGCTGGAGCGCCGCCTGGCGCGCTGGACTGGGCGCGCATGAACCACGCAGAAAGAACTCTCCTCTCATGACCTCCCTCCATGCGAACCCTTCCAACGAGCTAGACATCCGCGGGCTCGGCAAGCGCTATGCGAACACGCAGGCCAGCGGCGGCGAACTGCAGGTGCTCGAAGGCATCGACCTGCATGTTCCGGCGGGCCGCTTCGTGAGCATCGTCGGCGCCAGCGGCTGCGGCAAGTCCACTTTGCTGCGGCTCATCCTCGGACTCGATGCGCAGTACGAGGGCCGGATCCTGCTGGACGGCGAACCCATCTCTGGAACCGGACGCGAGCGCGGCATCGTCTTCCAGGACCATCGCCTGTTTCCCTGGCTCACGGTGGAGCAGAACATCGCTGTCGGCCTGCGCAACGCACCCTTCAGCGCCAAGGAAAAGCGCGATCTGGTGGCCGAGCATGTCGCACTGGTCGGCCTCGAGGGCTTCGAGAAATCCTGGCCGCACCAGATCTCCGGCGGCATGGCGCAACGCGTGGCAATTGCGCGCGGCCTGGTGAACCGGCCACGCGTGCTGCTGCTGGACGAGCCCTTCGGCGCGCTCGATGCGCTCACGCGCTCGCGGCTGCAGAACGAGCTTCAGCGCATCTGGCAGAAGGAGCGCATCACGATGCTGCTGGTCACGCACGATGTCGAGGAAGCCGTCTTCCTCGGCGATCGCGTGGTGGTGATGCAGCCCTCGCCCGGCCGCATCCGGCGCACGGTCGAGGTCGACCTGCCGCACCCGCGCAACCGCAGCGACCCGGCATTCATCGCCTTGCGCGACGACGTGCTCGGCGACTTCCTCGATGTCGATACCGGCCGCACACCGATTGCGGCACCGCAACCCGAAGCGGCCGCAGCCGGGCTGCCGCAGCGCCTGCAGCTGGCGTGGTGAGCGGGCGCGGCCCGCTTTCTCTCCCGTGCAGGTAGGCGCCGAGGGCGCCGGGCAGCCGCACCAGTCAGGCGCGGCGCTGCCCCGCCAACCGCCGCACCACAGCCACCAGCCGGTCGATCTCGTCGAAGGTGTTGTAGAAGGCCAGCGATGGCCGCACCGTCGTCTCGACACCGAAGCGGCGCAGGATCGGCTGCGCGCAATGGTGGCCCGTGCGCACGGCAATGCCTTCGTCGTTGAGCGCATGGCCCACCTCCTCGGTGGTATAGCCGTCGAGCACGAAGGACATCACGCTGGCCTTGTCGGCCGCCGTGCCGATCAACCGCACACCGGGAATGGCGCCGAGCTCAGCCATGCCATACACGAGCAGATCGTGCTCGTAGCGCGCGATGTTCTCGATGCCGACCTTGTTGACGTAGTCGATGGCCGCACCCAGCGCCACGGCATCGGCGATGTTGCCGGTGCCGGCCTCGAACTTGTTCGGAATCGGCTGGAACACCGTCTTCTCGAAGGTCACGTCGGCAATCATGTTGCCGCCGCCCTGCCAGGGCGGCATGTCTTCCAGCACTTCGCGCTTGCCCCAGACCACGCCGATGCCGGTCGGGCCGAACACCTTGTGGCCGGAGAAGACGAAGAAGTCGGCGCCGATGTCCTGCACGTCCACGCGCATGTGCGAGACCGACTGCGCGCCGTCGACCAGCGCCTTCGCGCCCGCGCGGTGCGCCAGCTCCACGATCTCCTTCACCGGTACCACGGTACCCAGTGCGTTGGACACTTGCGTGATCGCGACGATCTTCGTGCGGTCGTTCAGCAGCTTGCGGTATTCGTCCAGCAGCACCTGTCCCGAATCGTCCACCGGAATCACGCGCAGCTTCGCGCCTTTGGCGGCGGCGAGCTGCTGCCAGGGCACGATGTTGGCGTGGTGCTCGAGGTTGGACACGATGATCTCGTCGCCCTCGCCCACATGCTGCCCGCCCCAGCTCTTGGCCACGAGGTTGATGGCCTCGGTGGTACCGCGCACGAAGATTACTTCTTCGACTTCCGGTGCGTTGATGAACTTCCGCACGCGCTCGCGCGCGCCTTCGTAGGCGTCGGTGGCGCGCGCGGCCAGTTCATGGGCTGCGCGGTGGATGTTGGAGTTCTCGTGCGCGTAGAAGTACGCGATGCGATCGATGACCGACTGCGGCTTGTGCGTGGTGGCGGCGTTGTCGAACCACACCAACTGCTTGCCGTTCACGCGCTCTTGCAGGATGGGGAAGTCGCGCCGCACGGCGTGGACGTCGAACGGTGGATGCCGGCCGCTGCCGGCAATGGGTGTGGCATCGGGCCCGCGCGGATCGGGCTTGGCTGGCGTGACGAAGCCACTGGGCAGGCGCACCGCGTCGACGAAGTAGAACTGCGGCTGCTGACTCACCTGCGGTTGGCTGCTGCTCCCTCGCCCCTCTGGGGAGAGGGTTGGGGTGAGGGGCGACCCCGCACCTTGGTTCGTCTGCAGGCCCTCACCCCAGCCCTCTCCCGCCAGCGGGAGAGGGGGCAAGACCTGTGGAGGGGCGGACACGGCAGAAGCCGCGCCGGCCGACGGATGCCCGAAGCTGTTGTTCAGGAAGTAGAACGGCGACGCGCCCGTTTGCGGCGCGGAAGGCGCGGCAGGCGCGTTGACCTGCTGCGGCACGCCCAGCACCGAACTGCCGAGGCGCGGCTCGAAAGCCGGCGCCACCGACAGCACGCTGTCCGGCACGCCATTGCCCGCCACCGCGTGCGGCGCTAAGGCCGGCGCACGGTTCGCAAGCGAAGGCAATTGCGTGGGCGATGCCGGCACCAGGTTGGCGCCGGGAATCTGCCCTTGCGGGATCGGCGTGCCGGGCACGCTCGGCCCGAAGCCGGCAGGACTCGCCAGCGGCGAGCCCGGCGGCGCGATGTTGGCGGGGAACTGCGCCCCCGGCACCAGGGGGTTGGCCACGCCCGGCAACGCGCTCGGCGGCGTGCCGGGCAGCGCGGCGAACATGGCGCTCGCCATGCGCGCGAGAACGGCCGGATCGAACGGCGCCTCGCCCGGAATCGAGGGTGTGATGCTCACTGCGGCTTACTTGTAGGTGTCGGGATAGTCGTGGTACTTGCCGATCTCGACGTCGTCGAGCACGGCCAGCGCATCGGTGGTCAGCACCGCCAGCGAGCAGTACAGCGAGATCAGGTAGGACGCGATCGCATGGTTGTTGATGCCCATGAAACGCACCGACAGGCCCGGGCCCTGCTCACCCGACAGGCCCGGTTGAAACAGGCCCACCACGCCCTGGCGCTTGTCGCCCACACGCAGCAGCAGGATCTTGCTCTTGCCGTCGGCCACCGGCACCTTGTTCGAGGGGATCAGCGGAATGCCGCGCCAGGTGATGAACTGCGAGCCGAACAGGCTCACCGTCGGCGGCGGCGTGCCGCGGCGCGTGGCCTCGCGACCGAAGGCGGCAATGGCCAGCGGGTGGGTGAGGAAGAAGGCGGGCTCCTTCCATACCTTGGTCAGCAGCTCGTCGAGGTCGTCGGGGGTGGGCGCCCCGGTCAGCGGGAAGATGCGCTGCTCTTCGCTCACCTGGGCCAAGAGGCCGTAGTCGGGGTTGTTGATGAGCTCGCTCTCCTGGTTCTCCTTGATCGTCTCGATCGTGAGGCGCAGCTGCTCCTTGATCTGGTCGTGCGGGCTGCTGTAGAGGTCGGAGATGCGGGTGTGCACGTCCAGCACGGTGCTCACGGCATTGAGATAGTGCTCGCGCGGGTTCTCTTCGTAGTCGACGAAGGTGCGCGGCAGCTGATTTTCCTCTTCGCGCGAGGTGCAGGTGACCTTGATCGATTCGGGGTTCCTGACCTTGTTGACGCGGTAGATGCCCGCCTCCACCGGCACCCATTGCAAGAGGTGCGTCAGCCAGCGCGGGCTGATGGTCTCCAGCTGAGGGACTGTCTTGGTGGCATTGGCTAGCTGGCGTGCGGCGTTGTCGCCAAGGGCGGTGGTACCACCGACTGTTGCGCTCATGGATCAAGGCTCCGTATTGAGAAGAAAGTGGCCGCAAGTGTCAGGCGGCATGGGGTTTTCCCTCAACAGGCTATAGCCGCCAAGTTGATCCTTCGCACAAGACGCGATTGCTCCAGCTGCTCGCAGCGCAGCAGCAGACCCACCATGTTGATGTCCAGGGCCGCAGCCAGTTTGTGCGCCGTGACGATCGAGGGGATGACGCGCCCGCGCTCCACTTCGCCGACATAGGAGCGGTTCAGGTCGGCCTGCTCGGCCAGTACTTCCTGCGACCAGCCCTTGCCTTCGCGCAGCTGGCGGATGGTCACGCCGAAGTCTTCGACAAAATCCTTCATGCACCGACTCCCTGCGGCGCGTTCTGCAGGCTGGCCTGCGTCACGCTCGCGCCCGCGGGCACGTCGTCGGTGATCCACACGTTGCCGCCGATGACCGCGCCCTTGCCCAGCGTCACTCGTCCGAGGATGGTGGCGCCGGCATAGATCACCACGTCGTCTTCCACCACCGGATGGCGCGGCAGACCCTTCCTCGGGTTGCCCTCGGCATCGGTGGGAAAACGCTTGGCACCGAGCGTCACGGCCTGGTACAGGCGCACGCGCTTGCCGATGACGGCGGTCTCGCCGATCACCACGCCCGTGCCGTGGTCGATGAAGAAGCCTGCATCGATCTGCGCGCCGGGGTGGATGTCGATGCCGGTCTGCGCATGCGCCAGTTCCGCCACGATGCGCGCCAGCAGCGGCAGCCCGAGCTTGTAGAGCTCGTGCGCCAGCCGGTGGTGAATCATCGCGAGCACGCCCGGATAGCACAGCAGCACCTCGTCCACGCTGCGCGCCGCCGGGTCGCCCTGGTAGGCGGCGAGCACGTCGGTGTCGAGCAGGCGGCGCAGCTGCGGCAGCGCGCTCGCGAACCGGCGCACCGCATCGGTCGCGGCATCGTCGATCTCGCCCGGCGAACGCGGTTCGTGCCGGGCGTTGAATTCGAGCTCGAGGCGTGCCTGTGCCAGCAGGGCCTGCAAGGCCGAATCGAGCGAGTGGCCGACGTAGAAGTCTTCGCTTTCGTGGCGCAGGTCGGGCGGGCCGAGCCGCATCGGAAACAGCGCGCCCTTGAGCGATTCGACGATCTGCGCGAGCGCATCGCGCGACGGAAACTCGCGTGCGCCGGGCTCGCGCGAGCGCCGCTGTGAATCGCGCCATTCGTCGCGCACGCCATGCAGCGCGCGCACGATGCCGCTCACCTCGAAATGAGCCATGTGGTTGTTCTCCCTGGAAAGGAACGCTGCCGTCAGTCCTGCACCCACGGCAGGCCGTGGAAGCGCCAGCCGTCGGAACCGCCGCGGTGCTGGTGGGCATCGATCTCGCCCTCGAAGCCTTCGAGCACGTTGAACACGTGCGTGAAGCCGGCCTTGGCGGCCGCTTCCGCCGCGAGTGCCGAGCGCTTGCCGCTGCGGCACAGCAGCAGCGCCACCGCATCCTTGCCGCCGTGCTTCGCAAGCCTGGCCTCGAGCTCGCGCACAAAGCGCGGATTGCGCGTGAGCGCCGTGCCGGTCGCCCAGGCCACGTGCAGGCTTTCGGGCACATGGCCCACGAACTTGCGCTCTTCGCCCGAGCGCACATCCACCAGCACAGCCTGAGCACCCTGCACCAGCGCCCATGCGATGGGCGGCGTCACGCCACCGGCGTAGTTCCATCCCGCTTCGGCCGCATGAACGCGCGCTTCCTCCAGTGCGGGCGGCAAGACGACGACATCTTCAACTTCCACTGACATGCGCTTGGGCTCCTGTGCGTTGCTTCACTCGCCATCCGGCTTGGTGGCGATGGCCATCACTGTAGGAGCGGGGCGGCGAAGCTCCAACAACCGAAAAGTCGGTTCTAAACAACCAACTGGTCTAACGATCCAATGCAGCTCCAAGCGGAAAAAACGCATATCGATAGTCGAAGGCGTACGTTGCGGCGGCAGCCACGGCCTCGGTGCACCGAGGCGGCCACCTTGCCCTCGCGCACCTCTGCGCCCTGCCAGGGCGCCCGGATAGCCGCGCACGCGTGTCACCGGGGTGGCTGCAAGCCTTTCGCGGCGCGCGAACAGGTGCACCGCTGCGGCGCCACTTTTTTAAACCGATACGCCTCCGCAGCAACCCGCGCATTGCTAGATCAGCGGCAATTCGATCGCAACGCGAAGTCCGCCCCACTGCGACGCCGAGGCCGTGATGCGTCCTTCATGGGCCTGCACGATGTTGCGGCAGATTGCCAGTCCCAGGCCGCTGCCGCCGGTCGCGCGATTGCGCGACTGTTCGACACGGTAGAAGCGCTCGAACAGCTTCTCCAGCTTGTCGTCGGGCACGCCGGGCGCGCTGTCCTCGATGAGGATGAGCGCGGTGGCGCCGTGCCGGGCGCAGCCCACGCGGACCATGCCGGCGCCGTCCGTGTAGCGCCGCGAATTCTCGAGCAGATTGCCGAACAACTGATGCAGGCGCACCTCGTCGCCGCTGACGATCAGCGGCACCTCTGCAATCTGCAGTACCAATTGCAGCGACGCCGCGTCGAGCCGCTGCCGCATGCTCTCGGCCGCCGCCAGGAGCACCGTGGCCACATTGATGGGAACCCGCCAGTACGCCATGGCCCCCACATCGCTCAGCGACAGATCGTGCAGGTCGTCGACCAGCTTGCCAAGCCGCTCGACCTCCATGTGCATGGCGTTCGTCGACTGGATCGAGGATGAACGGATGCCGTCCTGGATGGCCTCGAGTTGGGCGCGCAGCACCGCGAGCGGCGTCCGCAGTTCATGGGAAATATCCGCCATGAAGCCCCGCCTTGCCCGGTCGGCATGCTCCAGCGTCTGCGCCATGTGGTTGAAGTCACGCGCCAACGCTCCGAGTTCGTCATGCGCTCCATCCGAAATGCGCGATGCGAAGTCTCCTGCGGCCAGGTGGTGCGTGGCCCGGGCCATATCGCGGACCCGCCGCAACAGAGTGCGTGCGAGCATGAATGCCAGCAAAGCCGCCACGAGGATCGATCCGAGTCCGACCATCGTCAAGGCAGTGAACTGGTGTTCGAGAAAGCGCTTGTCGTTCTTCGGAATCACGGCCTCGAACGGCACCGTCGCGATCCAGCCCACTGTCCGTCCCTCGACCATGATCGGAACGCGGATCGAATTGGTGTCGATGCTCGGATTGCCGATCACCCGGCGCATCTGTGCATCCAGCAGGCCCACGCGCGTAAGTGCGCCGGTCTGATCGGAAGAAGCCAGCCGAGACGCAGGATCACTCTCTGTTTCGCCAAGAAAGGGCAACATCAGGTTCATCCACTCCCGGAAGTCGGAGCGCAGGAAGTCCCAACTGCCACGAACGGCATAGGCTTGCTCCAGGCGTGGAACGATCTCTTCCAGCCGCGTGCGGCTTTGCTGGTTGAGGTAGCCCAGGAAGCCGCGCTCCATCACGAGCCGCATGGCGATGGCCTGCACCACGACCACTGCAGCGCAGGCCAGCAGAACGAACAGGAAGAGCTTTGCTCGGATGCCGAATTTCATGTGGGCTGGAGGTCTGCCGGTCAGGCTACGCGTACGAGGAGCCGCGATCCACCGTCATCCTGCGGGCTTGCCGGCCGATGCGTAGCCACCCAGGAACACCTGCACGGCGCGGCGCGTTGCCTCCCGCAGTTCTTTGCGGGTCAACGGTCCCTGGATGCCCAGGAGACTCGGCCTGACGGTTTCAGAGTCCAGCAGCGCCATCAGGTGGTTTGCCGCCGTGGCGGGTTCGGCCGTTCGCATGCGGCCCTTGCGCATCTGCCGCTCCAGGAAACCCGCCAGCTCGGCGATGCCCTTCTTGGGGCCTCCTTCGAAGAAGAGCCGCCCGATGTCGCTGCGGCCGGATTCGGCGATCACGGCCCTGTGCGCCTGGATGACCTCTTGCGAGCACATCGCGGCCAGGACCTTCTCGCCGAACCGCTGCAGCACGGGCTCCAGGTCTTCATCGCCCTCCTCGGCCAGCGCCGCGAAGATCGGCTCGAAATGGCTCTTCGCCGAGGCGTGGATCACCGCGACGAACAGCTCCTCCTTGGAGCTGAAGTAGCCATAGAGCGTGGCGCGCGAACCGCCCAGGCGGGCGGCGATCTCCACCATGGAAGCGCCTTCGAACCCCAGTTCCCGAAAGACCTCCGACGCCACCTGAACGATGGCATCGCGCTTGGCTTCTGTTCTGACTCGCATCGGGTCCCCTATTTATTTCTGTACATGACTGCTCATTATTGATTGACATCTCCTGGAAGTCAAAATACATTTCTGTACAGCACTGTATATTTAAACGCGGACCGACCTTCAAACCGTCGTTCGGTCATCTTTCAGGAACCCTGTCATGCGCCCCTCTTTCACCTATAGCCTGACCTTTGCCTCGGCCCTCGTGTCCACCTGCCTGCTCGTCGCCTGCGGCAAGCCGCCGGGCGGCCCGCCCCCGGCGCTGGGCACGCCCGAAGTCGGCGTGGTCACTGTCCAGCCGCAGCGCGTGGCGCTGAGCACCGAACTGCCCGGGCGCACCGTGCCATTCCTCATTGCCGATGTGCGGCCCCAGGTCAACGGCATCGTGAAGGCGCGCAAGTTCCGCGAGGGCAGCGACGTGAAGGCCGGCGAGCCGCTCTACCAGATCGATCCCGCCACCTACAAGGCCACCTACGACAGCAACGTGGCCGCGCTGGCCAAGGCGGAAGCCAGCCTCAAGACCACCCGGCTCAAGGCCGAGCGCTACAAGGAGCTGGTGGCCATCCAGGCCGTGAGCCAGCAGGACTACGACGACGCTGCCGCCTCGCTCGGCCAGGGCGAGGCCGACGTCGCATCGGCCAGGGCGAATGTCGAGACCAGCCGCATCAACCTGGCGTACGCCCGCGTGGATGCACCGATCTCCGGCCGCATCGGCAAGTCGAGCGTCACGCCGGGCGCACTGGTCACCGCAAGCCAGGCCAGCGCGCTTGCGACCATCCAGCAGCTCGACCCGATCTATGTCGACGTGACGCAGCCCAGCGCGGCGCTGCTGCGGCTGAAGCAGGCAATGGCCCGCGGCGAGCTGCAGAAGGCCGGCGCCAACACCGCCAAGGTGAAGCTGCTGCTCGAGGACGGCAGCGCCTATCCGCTGGAGGGCAAGCTCGAGTTCTCCGACGTGACCGTCGACCAGAACACCGGCGCCATCACGCTGCGCGCGGTGTTCCCGAATCCGGACGCCGACCTGCTGCCCGGCATGTACGTGCGCGCGGTGCTGCAGGAAGGTGTGAAGGAGCAGGGCCTGCTGGTGCCGCAACAGGCGGTCTCCCGCGGCAGCACGGGCAAGCCGACCGCCTACGTGGTGGGCAAGGACAACAAGCTGCAACTGCGCGCCCTGGAGACCGAGCGCGCCGTGGGCGACCAGTGGCTGGTGAGCAGCGGCCTGCAGGCCGGCGAGCAACTGGTGGTCGACGGCCAGCAGCGTGCCGCCCCCGGTGCCGAGGTGAAGGTGGTGGCATGGAAGGCCAAGCCCGCCGGCGCACCGGCGGCCGGCGCGCCCAAGAGCACGGCTCACTGATCGGCGAAAGACATCCATGGCACGTTTTTTCATCGACCGCCCGGTCTTCGCCTGGGTCCTCGCCATCATCGTGATGCTGGCGGGGGCGCTCTCGATCTTCACGCTTCCGATCGCCCAGTATCCGAGCATCGCGCCGCCCGCGGTCGCCGTCACCGCCAACTACCCCGGCGCTTCCGCCAAGACGCTGGAGGACACCGTCACCCAGGTCATCGAGCAGAAGATGAAGGGGCTCGACAGGCTGAGCTACATGGCCTCGACCAGCGAGTCGTCGGGCTCGGTCACCATCACGCTGACCTTCGAGAACGGCACCGATCCCGACACCGCCCAGGTGCAGGTGCAGAACAAGCTTTCGCTGGCCACGCCGCTGCTGCCGCAAGAAGTGCAGCAGCAGGGCGTCACCGTCACCAAGTCGGCCACCAACTTCCTGAACGTGCTGGCCTTCACCTCGGAAGACGGCAGCATGAACGGCTCCGACCTGTCCGACTACGTGGCCGCCAACGTGCAGGACGCGATCAGCCGGGTCGAAGGCGTGGGCGACACCACGCTGTTCGGCTCGCAGTACGCCATGCGCGTATGGCTCGACCCCGACAAGCTTGCCAACTTCAACCTCACGCCGATCGACGTGAAGACCGCCATCCAGGCGCAGAACGCGCAGGTCTCCTCCGGCCAGCTCGGCGGGCTGCCCGCGACAAGCGACCAGCAGATCAACGCCACCATCACCTCGCAGACGCGGCTGAAGACCGCGGGGGAGTTCGAGGGCATCCTGCTGCGCACGCAGACCGACGGCTCGCAGGTGCGCCTGCGCGACGTGGCCCGCATCGAGCTGGGCAGCGAGTCCTACGGCACGGTCGGCCGCTACAACGGCAAGCCCGCCGCGGGCCTGGCGATCAAGCTCGCCGCGGGGGCCAATGCGCTCGACACGGTGAGGGCCGTCGATGCGCGCGTGGCCGAGTTGGAGAAGTTCTTCCCGCCGGGCATGAAGGTGCAAAAGCCCTACGACACCACGCCGTTCGTGCGCATCTCCATCGAGGAGGTCGTGCGCACGCTCATCGAGGCGGTGGTGCTGGTGTTCCTGGTGATGTACCTCTTTCTGCAGAACTTCCGAGCCACGCTGATCCCGACCATCGCGGTGCCGGTGGTGCTGCTGGGTACGTTCGGCGTGCTTTCGGCCTTCGGCTTCACCATCAACACGCTGACCATGTTCGCCATGGTGCTGGCCATCGGCCTCCTGGTGGACGACGCCATCGTGGTGGTCGAGAACGTCGAGCGCCTGATGACGGAAGAGGGGCTTTCGCCGAAGGAGGCCACGCGCAAGTCGATGGGCCAGATCACCGGCGCGCTCGTCGGCGTGGCCCTGGTGCTGGCGGCGGTGTTCGTGCCGATGGCCTTCTTCAGCGGCTCCACCGGCGTGATCTACCGGCAGTTCTCGATCACCATCGTCTCGGCCATGACGCTCTCGGTGCTGGTGGCGCTGGTGCTCACGCCGGCCCTTTGCGCCACGCTGCTCAAGCCGGTCGCCAAGGGCCATGCGATGGCGAGCACCGGCTTCTTCGGCTGGTTCAACCGCAATTTCGACCGCGGCAACCGCCGCTACCAGGGCGTGGTGCGCCACATGCTGGGCAAGGGCTGGCGTTACATGATCGTCTATGCCGTGCTGCTGGCGGCCGTGGTCTTCGGTTTCATGAAGCTGCCCGTGGGCTTTCTGCCGGACGAAGACCAGGGCACGATGTTCGTGCTGATCCAGCTGCCGCCGGGCGCCACCAGCGCGCGCACCGACCAGGTGATCCATCAGGTGGAGCATCACTTCCTGGAGGACCAGAAGGATGCGGTGTCCGGCGTATTCGCGGTGTCGGGCTTCAGCTTCGCGGGCAGCGGCCAGAACACCGGCTTCGCCTTCGTCAAGCTCAAGCCATGGGACGAGCGCCCGGGTGACGCACTGAGCGTGACCGGCGTGGCGGCCAAGGCCGGCGCGTTCTTCGCGACCATTCGCGATGCGAAGGTGTTCGCCTTCGCGCCGCCCGCGGTGGCGGAGCTCGGCAATGCCACCGGCTTCGACCTGATGCTGCAGGACCGGGCCAACCTCGGCCATGCCGCATTGATGCAGGCGCGCAACCAGCTGCTGGGCGAACTGTCGAACGACAAGCGCCTGGTGGCCGTGCGGCCCAACGGCATGGAGGACACACCTGAGTTCCGCCTGGAAGTCGATCCGCACAAGGCCGGAGCGCTCGGCCTTTCGATGGCCGACATCAACAACACCTTCTCTACCGCCTGGGGCAGCAGCTATGTCAACGACTTCATCGACAAGGGCCGCGTGAAGAAGGTGATGCTGCAGGCCGACGCGCAATACCGCATGCTGCCGGAGGACATCGACCGCTGGTACGTGCGCAACAGCGCCGGCACCATGGTGCCCTTCACCTCGTTTGCCAAGGCGGGGTGGACTTCTGGCTCGCCGCGGCTGGAGCGCTACAACGGCGTGCCGTCGGTGGAGATCCTGGGCATGGCCATGCCGGGTTCCGCTTCGAGCGGAGAGGCGCTGGCCATCGTGGAAGCGGCGGTTGCCAAGCTGCCGCCGGGCATCGGCTACGAGTGGACCGGCCTGTCGCGCCAGGAGAAGGCGTCGAGCGGACAGACCGGCCTGCTGTATGCGCTGTCGATCCTGATCGTGTTCCTCTGCCTGGCCGCGCTCTACGAGAGCTGGGCCATCCCGTTCTCGGTGATCATGGTGGTGCCGCTGGGCGTGTTCGGCGCGCTGCTCGGCGCGGTGCTGACCTGGAAGATGAACGACGTGTACTTTCAGGTGGGCCTGCTGACCACGATCGGCCTGGCGTCGAAGAACGCGATCCTGATCGTCGAGTTCGCGAAGGAGCTGTACGAAGGCGGCATGAGCCTGGTGGAGTCGGCGCTGCAGGCCGTTCGCATGCGGCTGCGTCCCATCCTGATGACCTCGCTCGCCTTCATTCTGGGCGTGCTGCCGCTGGTGCTCGGCAGCGGTGCCGGCGCTGGTGCCCAGCACGCGCTGGGCACGGCGGTGATCGGCGGCATGCTGTCCGGCACCATCCTGGCCATCTTCTTCGTGCCGCTGTTTTTCGTTCTCGTGCTGGGCATGTTCAAGCGCAAGCCCGCTGAGCCGGCGTCGCCCGCATCCCACACCCCTGCGTCTGCCGCCGCTGCTTCGGAAGGTCTCTGACATGAATCGCTTCACCTTGACTTCCGTGACGCTTGCGGCGCTGCTGCTCAGCGGCTGCAGCCTGATGCCTGCCTACCAGCGACCCATGGCGCCCGTGCCCCAGACCTTCGCAGGGGACACCGCGGCGGCCGCTGCCGCGCCGGTCGCCGAGATCGGCTGGCGCGACGTGTTCACCGACCCCGCCTTGCAGCGCGTGATCGAGACCGCACTGGCCAACAACCGCGACCTGCGCGTGGCCGCGCTGAACATCGAAAAGGCGCGAGCCCAGTACCGCGTGCAGGATGCGGCGCTGTTTCCCACCGTCAACGCCAGTGCCGGCGGCAACGGCAGCCGCACGCCGGCGGACCTGTCGGCCAGCGGCAGTGCGCAGGTTTCGCACAGCTACAGCGCGTCGCTCGGTTTCAGCGCCTACGAGATCGATCTGTTCGGCCGTGTGCGCAGCCTCAATGCCCAGGCGCTGGAGCAGTTCTTCTCCACCACCGAGGCGCGCCGCAGCACGCAGATCAGCCTGGTGGCCGAGGTGGCGACGGCCTACCTCACGATGGCCGCCGACCAGGACCGGCTCCGCCTCGCGCAGGACACGCTCGCGAGCCAGGGCCGCACCTACCAACTCAACCAGCGCAGCTTCGAACTGGGCGCGGCCTCGGCGTTGACGCTGCGCCAGGCGCAGACGAGCGTGGACACCGCGCGCGTCGACGTCGAGCGCTACACCGCGCAGGTGGCGCAGGACCGCAATGCACTGAGGCTGCTCGTGGGCGCCGAAGTGCCAGACGAACTGCTGCCGCATGCCCTGCCCAACACGGCGGCGGCGGCCGCAAGCCCGCTGGCGACCATTCCGCCGGGCCTGCCTTCGGATCTGCTGCAACGCCGGCCCGACATCCTGAAGGCCGAGCGCGATCTCAAGGCGGCCAATGCCAACATCGGCGCCGCGCGCGCCGCGTTCTACCCGCGCATCAGCCTCACGGCCTCGGCGGGCAGCTCGAGCGCAAGCCTGTCGAACATGTTCACCGGTGGCTCGCGCAGCTGGAGTTTTGCGCCGCAGATTTCATTGCCGATCTTCGATGGCGGTGCGAACCGGGCCAACCTCGACATCGCACGCACCGACCGTGACATCTACGTGGCGCAGTACGAGAAAGCCATCCAGACGGCTTTTCGCGAGGTGTCGGACGCGCTCGCACAGCGCAGCACGCTGGGCCGGCAGCTCGACGCCCAGCAGTCGCTGGTGGACGCCACGGCGGAGAGCTACCGGTTGTCGGACGCGCGCTTCAAGCGTGGCGTCGACAGCTACCTGAGCGTGCTCGACGCGCAGCGCTCGCTCTACACCGCGCAGCAGAACCTCATCGGCACCCGGCTGTCGCGGTTCACCAACCTGGTGACCTTCTACAAGACGCTGGGCGGCGGTTGGATGGAGACCTCGGAAACCCAGAGCGCATCCGCACGCACCGCGGAACCGGCGCCGTGAGACGCAATCGCGCAGCCACCGAAATCACCCGCACCCGGGTGCTCCAAGCCGCTCTGGAAGCCTTTGCTGCCAGCGGTGTGCGCGCCACTACGCTGGAAAATGTGGCGAGGCTCGCTGGCGTGACGCGCGGCGCGGTGTATTGGCACTTCGAGAACAAGGCCGCGCTGGTGGCCGCGATCATCGATCAGCTTCGATGGCCGATGGACATCGGGCCGGACATGGTCGCCTATCAGGCACACCCGGAGCCGCTCCAACTCCTGCGAGAGCAAATGTGGCGACAAATGACCCGTTGCATGGAAGATCCAGATCAATGGCGCGCTGCCCAATTGGTGCTTCGGCACCCGGCGCAGGGCGAGTTGCCTGTCGGCGTGGTGACTCGGATTGGGCGCACGATGGGAGACACGGTGGCACGACTGAGTCGAGTGATGACTCTGGCTTGCGAGCGTCGTCAGCTGAAGGAGGGACTTCGGCCGGCTTGCGTAGCGCGCTGCCTGCATTCGGTGGGCATCGCCGTTCTTGCCGAGCATGCCAATCAACGGGAAAAACGCAGACGGCGTGCATCGTTGTTGTTGTGCATCGACCTCTTCATGGCCGGGGCCTGCAGCGATGCTCCTGCGATTCAGTCGTGAGCTGCGCTCGGCTGTGGCGTCGCCGGCCTGATCCTGGCCGACCCGCCTGGGGCAAGCACTCGGTGCCACTGGGCGTACCCGAAGGCTGCGGCACAGCTCTGAAGGACCATGATGAACATTCAGAAGAGTAAACCGAAGCCATACGGCCCACCGAGATGGTGGGAGACCATGGCAGGCGCGCCTTTGGCATATTTCATGGTGCTGGGCGCCTTATTTCTGGCACTTTTTCTTTTGAGGAATCTACTCGGGGCTTAAGAGCCTCACCTCACCTCGGCACGAATGTCGAGAACGCCAGATCGCGTCGATGCGCCGGTCGAAGCGATCCAGCTTGCGGCCACCACTGCGCGCCTTCCGACCGCTCGCCATGATGACGCGGGCGAGTGCGCTACACTATTTTTCGCCCCTGCTGCCTCCGGCTGCTCCTCGAAGGAGTGCCGCCCCTCGATACGTATTCACACTATCGACAGTTTCGCTCCTGTGGACACGTCTCAAAAGCGCTCGAAGCACCGCTCCTCTGCTCAGGCCGATTCGCCCGAAGATCAAAGCGATGTCGATGGGCGCTTGTTCGTCGGTTCGATGGAGAAGGGAATGCGCGTCCTCGAACTGTTCAACGAACATCCCTCCACCCTTTCGATCGGCGACATTGCGGAGCACACAGGCATGGGCCGCAGCGCGGCGCAGCGTTTCGTCTACACGCTTCACCGGCTTGGCTACCTCAGCAGGGACAATGAGTCGAAAAAGTACTTGCCCTCCCTGAAGCTGCTGGGCCTGGTGCGCGGCATCCATCGCCATCATCCGCAACGAGAGCTGGCGTATCCACTGCTCGAGAAGCTCGCAAGGGAGACGCGCGAGACGGTGTCATGGGTCGAACTGGACGGAGACGAGGTGGTCGTGCTGCTGAACATCCCCGGATCGCACATCACGGCCATCAATCTTCCGGCTGGAAGCCGCTTTCCTGCGCTCACCTCTTCCTCCGGCCAGGTGCTTCTCTCGCAAGCTCCGCAGGCACAGCTGTCGAAGATGCTTGACGCCCTGCCCCCTGAGACGCGGGCCCGCTTCGGCAGCCGCAGCCGCTCCGAGGTGCTCTCCATTTTCCGCAAGGCGGCGGAAGACGGGCATTCATTCACCGAGAAGAATTTCGGCGATGACGGCGTGTCCGTGTCCGTACCGGTGACGGATTTCTCGGGGCGCCCCATCGCCGCCCTCAACGTATCGACCGTACGTTCGCGCTACAGCATCGCCCAGGTGCGCGAACTGATACTCCCCCGGCTCGAACTGGCGGCACGCGAAGCCTCCATCTGAGCGCGGGGCTCGCCCCCGCTGCCCATCCCTTCTTTTCTTCTGGCTGCCGGATGTGCCGACCGTCGGTTCGAGCGCCGCATCCGGGGTGGTGCGCGTATCCCGTACTTGACGTGGTGAGACATACCGCCGAAGATTAAATTGAAATGCAAGTTTGATAATTGCATATCAATTATCAAGATCTTTCGGTTTGCCTTCTCCAGCAGGGAACAAGATGCCGCAAGGAACCCTTTTGCCCGGATCGGTCGCCATGGCTTCGCTCAGCGAGGAGACCATCGGTGAGTTGCTCGCTCGCCGCGCCCGCTCCCACCCGGGAGACATCTATTGCACCTTCAGGGACGAGCGCGTCAGCCTCGGGATGCTCGACCAGCGTGTGAATCAAGTGGCCACGCTGCTGAAGTCGCAAGGTTTGAAAAAAGGCGACCGGGTCGGCGTCATGCTGCCCAGCCATCCCGATCACCTCTACCTGATCTTTGCGCTGGCGCGGCTGGGCATGGTTCGCGTACCGATCAACGTGCACCTGCTGGGCGCGCCGCTGGCCCACCTCCTCGACGAGCTCGCGCCACAGGCCATCGTTGCCGACGGTGCCTACCGTGTTGCGCTCGAAGAACTCGGAAGCGACCTGCCCCAGGTGATCTGGCGCAATGGCATCGACGGGGAGTTCGATCGCTTCGCCCTCTGCGATCAGGACGATGCCGCGCCCCTCGTAAAGGCCGACGAGATCATTGCCCTCAGTCCGAGTTCGGGCACCACCGGCGCACCCAAGGGCGTTCTGAAGTCCGACCGCCATCTGCGTGCCGGGCCCATGGCCATCCTTCGCCTGACAGAGGCCGGACCCGGTGACGTCTTTCTGTTCTGGGAGGCGCTCCACCACGGCTCCGGGGTGGCCGTCGCGATTGCCGCACTGATGGGAGGCTTCCAGCTGGCAATGCTGGAACGCTTCAGCGCTTCGGGATTCTGGGGCGACGTTCGCCGCCACCGGGCCACGCACATCCATTACCTGGGCAGCGTGCTGCCGATGCTGCTGAAGCAGCCGGAGCGCCCCGACGACCGCGAACACGGCGTGCGCATCGCCTGGGGAGGAGGCTGCCCCGCCGATGTGTGGCACGCATTTGCCGAACGTTTCGGCGTGTCGATGCGCGAGGGCTACGGTCTCTCCGAGCTGATCACCTTCGTGACCGCGAACATCGATGGCCCGCCGGGCTCCATCGGCAAGCCGCTGTCGTACTACGAGATCTCGCTTCTCGCGGACGATGGGTCACCGGTCGAGCCAGGCGACAAAGGCGAGATCGCCATTCGAGCGCTCGATCCGAGCCTCGGCTTCCTGGGCTACTTCAGAAATCCGCAGGCCGATGCCGCCGCGCGCCGCGGTGAGCTGTTCCTCAGCGGCGATCTCGCGCACCGCGATGCGAACGGCAATCTCTTCTACGCGGGGCGCAAGAAGGACATGCTGCGACGCCGCGGGATCAACATCGCGGCCTGGGATGTGGAGAGCGTCTTTGCGCAGCACGATGCGGTGGCCGAAGTGGCATTGGTCGGTGTTCCCAGCGAGCTTGGCGAAGACGAGCTCAAGCTGTTCGTGCGCCTGCGCGAAGGGGCCGACATCACGCCGCTCGACCTGATCCGCTGGTGCAGCGGCAAGCTGCCGTACTTCCAGATTCCACGCTACGTCGAGTTCATCGACGCCTTCCCCAAGACACCGACTCAGCGGATCCAGAAGAAGGAACTGTCTCGCAGCCTGACCGGTGTGTGGGACGCCGACGCCGCCGGCTTTCGCGCGGTCAAGCACTGACTCCCAACCGATTCAAGGTCTCCGTCGATTTCCCCGATTGCTCAACTGAAAGGAAAAGTCATGATCCGAGTTCGCTTGAATCGCTGGCGTCAGGCGATGGTGATGGTTTCCGGCCTCGCCTTCTGCGCATGGGCCCAGGCCGCCCTCGCTGACAAGCCCATCACCCTGGTCGTGGCCTTTCCGGCCGGCGGCGGTGTCGACGTGGTCGGGCGCATCCTTGCGCAGGGCATGGCACAGAAGCTGAAGCTGTCCGTGGTGGTGGACAACAGGGCGGGCGCCTCCGGTGCGATCGGGGCGCAATTCGTCAAGCGGGCGGCGCCGGACGGCCACACCCTCCTCATGGCACCGACCACTTCTTACGTCATGTCGGAAAAGATGTCCGGCGCCGAGGCCGTCGGCTACGAAATCGCCAAGGACTTCAGGCCGGTGGCCACGGTCGGTGAGCTGCCCTTGGTCATGCTCGCGTCGAAGGCAAGCGGCATCATCTCGTACGCGGACTTGGTCGCCAAGGCCAGGCAGCAGCCGGGCAAGCTCGCCTACGGCTCGTCGGGCAACGGCTCGACCGAACACATCGTCACCGAGTGGTTCCGCCAGCAAGCGGCCATTGAACTGCTGCACGTGCCCTACCGCGGTTCCGCGCCGGCCATGGCCGATCTGTTTGCGGGCGAGATCCAGTTCATGGTGACCACCTCGCCCACCGCGCTCACCAACCTGGCCTCAGGAAAGGTGGTGGCCGTGGGCGTGGCAAGCCCGCAGCGGCTGGACATCTTCCCGGGCCTGCCAACCTTTGCGGAGCAGGGCCTGCCGCAGTTCGTTGCCGCCTCGGTGTATGCGGTGCTGGCGCCCAAGGGGACGCCCGATGACGTGATCGCCACGCTGAATGCGGCGCTCAACGAGACACTGGCAGACGAGGCGGTCAAGCGCCGCTTCGCGCAGATTGGAGTCGAGGCTGTTCACAGCACGCCCGCCCAGGCGCGCGACCGGCTGCAGAACGAATCGACCAAATGGGAGCAGGTGGTGCAGCGGATCAAGGTTGCCCGCTAGAACCCCACACGCATCTTGGAGCCAACCAATGACTGAAACGCTTTCCGCAAAACCTTGCGTCACTCTCGCCATCGAGAAGGGCGTCGCCTTGATCACAATGGATCGCCCGAACGCGATGAACGCGTTCGACCGCACGCAGCGCGAACTCTTCCAGTCCGCCCTTCTGTCGGCCGACGCCGACGCGGGGGTGCGCGCGATCGTGATCACCGGCGCCGGCAGGGCCTTCTGCGCGGGCCAGGATCAGCACGAGAGCGCTGCCATGGACGCGGCAGGGTCGGCCGCGCGGATCGACAGCTACATGGCCCTGTACGAGGTGTTTCGTGCGCTCGGCAAGCCGGTCATCGCACGGATCAACGGCGTGGCCGCCGGCGCAGGACTGCAGATCGCGCTCATGTCGGACCTTCGCATTGCTTCAACCCAGGCGCGTTTCGGAATGACCGAGTTCAAGGTGGGCTCCGCAGCCATCTTCGGCAGCACCTTGCTGAACTCCATCATCGGCGAGGCCGCGATGAAGCGGCTCGTGCTGCTCGCCGAGATCGTGCCGGCCGCGCAGTCCCTGGCGCTCGGCCTGGTCCACGAAGTCGTGGATGACGCCCGCCTGGACGAGCGGGTGGCAGAAATCTGCGCGCAGGTGTCGCAATGGTCGCCAACCTCCGTGGCCATCACCAAATCGTGGTGGAAGGAGATGGGCGACGAGATGTTCGCCAAGGCCGCAACCGCTGCCCGGCGTGGGCACGCCATCAATTTTGCGTCCGGTGCCTACTCGCTCGGCGCCAGGAAATTCACCGAGCGCAAGGCGAAGCCGGCCAGCCCGTAGCCACGCGGCACAGCTTGCGGCGTACGGCATAGGAGTCTTCCGGTCGCCGATTGCCCACGACCGGCGCTGCAAAGTCTTCAGCACGGTGCGATGGCACTATGAATCAACCGCGGCCGACCGACCAGGTCCAGACAATCAGCATCATCAGAACCAGCGCAAGGCCGCTGAGCGAGAACGCGTTCTCGCCAAGTTCTATTGCTGGCATCAGTGCCTTGCCGATGTTGTACGCAGCCACGGCATACGAGATGCAGACGATGAGCCAGCCCAGCACCCGGCGGTAGCGGCGGGCGGCAGCCTGCCCGTCGGTGCGTCGGTCGATGCTGCAGATCAGCCGGCCGTCCAGCGTGTCGGTGATCATCATGCCGGCGGTGAAGACCAACCCGGCGGCAAGCGCAGCGGACAGGCCGCCGCCGCGGTGGCTGGCCACGTATCCCCAAGCCGCTGCCTGCGTCGCAGTGTCGAACACCGTGGCGAACAATACGCCCGTCAGCACCACCGCCCACGGGCTGGCGTGCAGGCGCAGGCGCTGCGGGACCAGCTTTAATTTCCATCCGGCAGGCGCGAAGGCAACATCGCGGCGCCGCAGGAGGCGCAGGTTCATCGTCCCGACCAGCACAAGCAGCACCGTGGGAATCCAGTCGAACACCGTCACCAGAGCTTCAGGCACGCGCACGTCATGAGGGAGCTGGCTCACCCCCGCTGCGATCGCGGTGACGAGCAACCCGTGGCCGAGCGCGAACAACGTGCCGATCCAGGGCGCGTGGCCGTGGTGGGCACTGCGGTCCAGAGCCTGCCAGGTCAGGCCGTCGATGCAGGCAATGTGGTCGGGGTCCAACCCATGCCGCAGCCCCAAAGCGAACATCAGGACCAAGCCCGAAAAGGACAGCCACTCGGTGCTCATTCATGGCTCCGCAAAGGCGGATCGGCCAGGACTCCGGCCAGTTCGCGTTCAGTCACCACCTGCTGCCGCTCCAGAACCTGCAGCAGCGCCCCGAAGAACCGCTCGTAGTAGTCCCACGGCGGCTGCGCCGCGCAATCGAGCCGTTCCCAATCGCCGATCGATTCGATCAGGTGCTGGCGGAAGTCTTCCCAGTCGAAGTGGCCCTGCTTGGCCAAGGCCAGCGTCAACCCGAAGAGCTGGCGTTGCCAGGCCTCCGCAAAGAACAGCTTGCCCTGGCTGCGCGGCGGCGAGTCGGCATGGCCCAGCATCTGAGAGGCCGCATATTCCTCGAAGCGAGTGAACATGGCACCCCGCCTCAGGCCGTTGTAGGCGGCGGTACCAGCGCAACGCCCATCATCGCCTCCGGCGTGACCAGCGCAGCCAGCTGCTCTTCGCTGAAGCCGTCGGTGTTTGCCGGCCGCTCGGGCACAACGAACCAGCGGATCTGCGCGCTGCTGTCCCACACCTTCACTTCGATGTGCTCGCTTATCGGCACGCCGAACTCGCGCAGGACCGCGCGCGGCTCGCGCACGCCTCGCGCGCGGAACACCGGATCCTTGTACCAGTAGGGCGGCAGCCCAAGCACCGGCCACGGATAGCAGGAACAGAGCGTGCAGATGATCAGGTTGTGCACGCCCGGACCGTTGGCCACTGCGGCCATGTGCTCCCCCTCGGCGCCCTCCATGCCCAATGGCAGCTGAAGTTCGGCAATGGCCTTGGGCGTGTCGGCGAGCAGGCGCTGCTTGTAGGCGGGATCGACCCATGCTCGCGCAACGATTCGCGCGCCGTTGAACGGTCCCGCGGTCTTCTCGAAATGATCGAGCACCGCATCGACCGAATCGCTGCCGATCACGCCCTTCTCGATCAGCAGGGCCTCCAGTGCGCGCACCTTCGCGGCGCTCGCTGCTTCGCGCTCTTCGTTGTACTTGAACAGATCGCTGCTCATGGCGTTTTCTTTTCCTCGGGCGTTCGGCATTGCAGGTAGACCTCGAAGAGGTCGGCGTAGATCGTCGTGTTCGGTTCGCAGAGGTCGGGGCCCCAGATGTCGCGCGCATCGAACGCGACGCGGTACACCGGCATCGGTCCTTCCAGCCCGTCAGGCCCGGTCGAACAGAAATACTCGAAGGCACCCTGGTACACCTCGCGGACAGTGCCTTTCTTGTTGCGCAGGTAGCCGGGTAGCCGCGTGTGGTCAGCCGCCGCCGGGTCGGCCACCTGCACCGTCTGACCGAGCGTGAACCGCGGCGCATGCGGCAACGGCCGCTGGCTGGAGTCGCCTTGCAGCAGATAGTCGACGATCTGATGTTTGATCGGCTCGCTGGGCCGCTCGGGCAGTGGCGCGTCGGGCTGGACGCGATAGTGCGCGGTCCACCACGCCAGCTCTTGGGCGGTGATGTAGCCCTCGTCGACAAAAAACTGGCTGATGCCCATCAGCCATTTCTCGTAGTAGCGGAACTTGAAGTACTCGAAGGGCTGCATGCCCTCGGCACCAGTGCGCAGCGAGGCCCAGGTCCAGGTGTGCTTGAACGTGGTGGGTAAGCTGGCCATCGGATATCTGGGCAATGCCTCTGCGAGGTGGGCGCTCTCGGCCATCATCACCGTGTGGATGCCAAAGATGCGCTTCTCCCACTCCTGCACGAAGACCCGGGTTTCGAGGCTCACAGGCCCGAGGTTCTCGAGGCCGCCCAGCGCATGCTGGAGTTTCATGGGTGCTCCGTTTCGGATTCCATGGCACGCTCCAGCGCCCGATCAGGTTGAACCGCGAGGCATCCGAGGAAGCCCTCGCGCAAGGCGTCCGCCGCAAGTTCCCGCCCGATGAAGACCAACTTGCTGCGGCGCGGCTCGTCGGGGCCCCACCGCCGTCCAGGCCGCGCGTCGAGCAGCATGTGCACGCTGTGACAGTGGAACTGACGCGCCTCGCCGTCGAAGTGAAGCACGCCCTTCGTGCGCATCAGCCCTGCGCCTTCGCGTTGAACAAGCTGGTTCATCCAACGGCTGAACCGGTCCGGGTCGATGGCGCCGTCGGTTTCCACGCAGCACGAGCCGATCGAGGTGTCGTGCTCGTGGTCATGAGCCTCACCGTCCAGCAGATCGGGCTCGATCGACAGGACGTGCGGCAGCGAGAAGCGCCTCGTGCCCAGCAGCTCGGCGGCCGGGACCCGCGCGCGCTCCGTCCTGACCAGATGTGCGGCCGGATTCAGCCGGCGCAGCTCACGCTCGAGTTGCTCCAGCTTCTGCGCGCGGGGAATCTCGACCTTGTTGAGCACGATCACGTCGGCGAAGGCGATCTGCTCGCGCACGATGTCGTCGCCGATGTGAATCAGGATATGGTGTGCATCGGCGACGGTGATCACCGCCTCGAGTTCCACGCGTTGCAACAGGTCAGCATCGGCGAGAAAGCTCTGCAGCACCGGCGCGGGATCGGCCAGGCCGGAGGTCTCGATGATCAGCCGCTCGATCGGACGTTCGGCGCGTTGGAGCAGCTCGTTCACCGCCGCCGTCAGGTCCTTTCGCACCGTGCAGCAGACGCAGCCATTGGTGATCTCGATCAGCGGCTGGTCATCAGCGACGATCAGCTGCCCGTCGATGCCGACCTCGCCGAACTCGTTGACGATGATGCCGATGTAGGTGCCGCTGCACTGCGCCAGCAGGTGGTTCACGAGCGTGGTCTTGCCGGCCCCGAGAAAGCCGGTGACGATCGTGACGGGGATCTTGGCGGGAGCCATGGCGGTCCGGGCTACTGTTGCGACGCAGCGAGCTTCGAAGCGGCATGCGGCGTTTCCGTTGTGGCTATCGGCTCGCGCATGTCGAGCCCCCGGCGGTCACGGATGCAGATCGCTCCTATAACCAGCGTAAGCAGCGATACGCCAATCGTGTAGATGAGGCCGCGGAAGATATCGCCGCTGCTCACGACCATCGCAGTGGCGATGAACGGCGCGAAGCCGCCGATCCAGCCATTGCCGAACTGCAGAGCCACGGAGACGCCGCTGTATCGCACCTGCGTTGGAAACTGCTCGACCAGGAACGCGCCCATCGGGCCGTACACCATGGTCGCGAGCAGCACCAGAATGAACAGCATCAGCACGACCATTGGGGCATCCACGCGTGCCGGATCGGCCGTGAGCGGCATGCCGCGCTCGACCAGCACGCGGCGCAGAGCCGCTTCATCGAAACCGGTCAGCGTCGTTTCGGCGACCACGAACTGCAGCTCGCCTGCCTGCGGCCGCAACGTGTACGGCACGCCTTGCGCAGCCAGGAACGAGCGGGCGCGCGTGCACGGCTTGGTCGCCTTCGGCTGGAACAGCTGGCCGACGAAGGACTGGTCCTCACGGCAGTCGCCGCCTTCGATGACGACCTGGGTGCTGGCGCGGAACTCCTCCAGGGCCGGATTGCCGTACTTGGCCATGCCCTGGAAAAGCGGCATGAACAGGATTGCGGAAAGCAGGCAGCCCGTCAGCATGATCCACTTGCGCCCGATCAGGTCGGACAGCCAGCCGAACAGCACGAAGAACGGCGTGGCCAGCACCAGGGCGATCGTGAGGTAGGCGTAGGCGGACTGCGGCGGCAGCTTGAGCGTCGCGGTGAGGAATTGCAGGCTGTAGAAGTGCGCGGTGTACCAGATCACCGCCTGCCCGGCCACGGCGCCGAAGATCGTTACCAGCACGATGCGCAGGGTGCGGGGGTTGCCGAAGGTGTCCTTGACCGGGTTGCGCGAGCCCTTGCCGTGCGCCTTCATCTCGAGGAACACCGGCGACTCCTCCAGCCGCATGCGCACGTAGAGCGAGTACGCGAGCAGCCCGATGGACAGCAGGAACGGCACGCGCCATCCCCACAAGGCGAAGGACTCGACGGACATCGACGAGCGCAGCATCAGGATCACGCCCAGGGAAACAAGCAGTCCAATGGTGCCGGTGATCTGCAGCCAGCTCGTCATGAAGCCGCGGCGCCGCGGATCGGAATGCTCGGCGATGTAGGTGACCGCACCGCCGAACTCGCCGCCGATTGCCAGGCCTTGAAGAAGACGCAGCAGCACCAGGATGGCGGGCGCGGCCCAGCCGATGGTTTCAAACGTCGGCAGGAATCCGATCGTGGCGGTGGCAATGCCCATGATCATCATCGTCACCAGGAAGGTCTTCTTGCGCCCGACCAGATCGCCCAGCCGCCCGAAGATGATCGCACCGAAGGGCCTCAGCACGAAGCCTGCGCCGAAGGTCGCAAGCGACGCGAGAATGGCCGCCGACTCGTTGCCCTTCGGAAAGAACAACCCACCGAAGAACACGGCGAGGCTGCCGTAGATGAAAAAGTCGTACCACTCGAATACGGTGCCGAGCGCGGCGGCGAAGACCACTCGGCGCGTTTCACGCGAACGCTCGGGCGTGGCGGGGGAAGTCTCAACTGCTGTTGTCATGTCCATACTCCTTGATGTATGGCGGACGCGCGTCAAGCGCCGCTCCGCTTGTCGATGCGGGCGATGAAGTCGCGCAGGATCGCATTGAAACTCTCGGGCTGCTCGAGCATCGGAAAATGCGCGGCACTGGGCACCAGCTTCAGTGTCGCGCCGGGAATGCCGGCGGCGAGCGCATGCGACTCAGCCGGCGGCGTGATGGCGTCCTCCTCGCCGCAGACGACGAGCGTCGGCAACGCCAGGCTTGCGAGTTGCGCGCGGCTGTCGGCCTCGTTGAGCGAAACGATGGCTTCGCGGGCGACGAATTCCGGCGTCTGCGCCACCTGTTCGCGCGCGAAGGCCACCAGCTCGGCCGAGGCGGCGGAGGCGAACGAGCGGTCGATCACCGCCTGGCTCGCCGCAATGACACCCAGGGTGTCGATGGCGTGCAGCACATTCTTCACGTTCACGTCAGGGCCGAGCCCGTGCGGCGTGGCGCCCACCAGCACCAGCGCGCGCAAGCGGCTCGGGTGCGCGAGCGCGAAACGCTGGGCGATCGTGCCGCCCATCGACAGCCCCACGAGGATGGCATCGTCGAGATGCAGCTTGTCGAACAGCAGCACGAGGTCGTTCACGAACGCGTCGATCGTGTAGCGGCGCGAGCGTGGTGATGCCGAGCGGCCGTGGCCAGGCAGATCGGGCACTACCAATCGGTGGTCGTGCGAGAACGCGCCCATCTGCTGGCGCCAGAACTCCCCGGTCGTGGTGAAGCCGTGGCAAAAGACGAGCGCCGGGCCGTGGCCCGCCACGCGCACGTGCATGTCTCCGATTGAAATGATGTCGTTCATGTGCATTTCCAGGTGAAAGGACGGAAGCCGCCGCGCCGCTTCGACTGCGGGACGGAGGGCACAGAGCAATTCGGAGGCCCGCTCGACCGACCTCTTCGCAATTTCGACAAGTGCTTGATTTGCTTGGACAAATGCTCAACACGGCTTTGATTGACGGCTTGGAACCCATGCCTTAGTCTCAGTATTGAGTCTTAATGTCGCAACTACGAGACGAAAAATGCCCTTTCCCGAATGGTTCGGCTCCGGCCAGAACGAGGCAGAGTTCCTGCGCCGCGTGCTCGACCATGTGTCCGACTGCCTGGTGGCGGTCGACACCAATGGCCGCGTCGTGCTCATCAATGCGCCCTACTGCCGCCTGCTGGGCGGCCCCCAGGAAGACTTCATCGGCCGACACATCACCGATGTCGTGTCGCCGAAGACGCGCCTGCACCACGTGGCGCGCGGCGACCTCTCCGTGACCATGATGCCGCTCGAAGTGCGGGGCCACCAGTTGCTCGCGCGGCAGGTGCCCGTCTACCAGGACGAGCGAATCATTGGCGCTGTCGGTCTGGCGCTCTTCTCCAACATGGCGGCGCTGAAAAAGGCGGTCGCTGTCGTCGGCGACCAGGGGCGCGCCATCCATAGCCCGCCCACGCCGTGGACCGCGCGCTACGGCCTCGACGACATCCTGGGCCAAGGCGCCCGGATGGACGCGGTGCGCGCGGCCATCGAACAGGCCGCGCCGCTCTCGCTGCCCGTGCTCGTCCAGGGCGAGACCGGCAGCGGAAAGGAACTGGCGGCCAACGCAATCCACGCGCTGTCGCCGCGCGCCCGGCGTCCGTTCGTGTGGGTCAACTGCGCGTCCATTCCGGAATCGCTGATCGATGCGGAGCTCTTCGGCTACGAAGGCGGTGCCTTCACCGGGGCGCGAACGCGCGGCAAGCCCGGCAAGTTCGAACTCGCGAGCGGCGGCACGCTGTTTCTCGACGAGATCGGCGACATGCCCCTCAGCCTGCAGGCCAGCCTCTTGCGTGCCGTGCAGAACCAGGAGATCGTGCGTGTGGGTGGCGTATCGCCGATCCCGATCGACACCCGCGTGGTCTGCGCCACCCATCGCGACCTTCAGGAGCGCGTGGGCGCGGGCCAGTTCCGGGCCGACCTGTACTACCGGCTCAATGTGCTCGGCGTGCACATGCCCGCGCTGCGCGAGCGCGACGACCTGGAGTGGTTGGCCGAGCAGTTGCTCGAGCGCATCGCGCTGCGCGAAGGCCTGCCGGGGCGCCGTGTGCCCTCTTCCGTTCGCGCGCGATGGTTGGCCTTCGACTGGCCGGGCAACGTGCGGCAACTTGAGGCTGCTCTGCTGCGCTTTCTGCTCTCGGGCGAGCCCGGGCTGCCGGAAGTGCCCGCCGCGAAGCACCCGCAGGCCGTTGCCGGCCAGCGGGGAACAACGGCAACGACCACGTTGCAAGCACACCTTGACCGCGAGCGCGATGCCTGCATACAGAAGACGCTCGCGGAGACCGCCGGCGACAAGGACGAGGCCGCGCGCCGGCTGGGCATCAGCCGCGCGACGCTGTACCGCGAGCTACGACGCTCGACCGAGTCGATTTGACGAGCCCGGCCTTATTGCCCGAACACGTCGCGGATCCGCGTTCCAAGGAGCCGCTGTCTTCGGGCTTGTAGCTGCGCCCAATTCTTCGAGAAGAATGATCTTGAAGCGAGCCTTCGACTCTCAGCGGCCGGGCGACGGTGCCAGGGTGCCCTCCTCCCCAAGGTAGCTGCGCAAACCTCCAAGGTCGATCACCTCGACGCCGCCATGCTCCACCCGCAGCAAGCCCGCGCGCTCGAGTTCATGCAGTGCCCTGTTGGCGCGCTGGCGAGAGACGGCTGACAAGAGCCCGATCTCATCCTGGCTCAGGCGCACGAAGGTGCTCGCCTGCGGATAAAGAATCGGATCGAACAGACTGGCCAGGCAGCGTGCGACACGCGCGTCGGGGCCCAGCAAGCGGTCGAACTCCATGAGCCCGATGAACAGGCTCAGGCGAGCGTTGATGTGCGACAGCAGGAACCGATTGAAGCCGAGGTTCGTCGACACCAGGCGCTCGAAGGTGTGGCGCGGCACGCAGGCCACGCGCGTCGGGCGCATGGCCACGCCGTCGTAGCGCCACGGGCCGGGATTCAGCAGCGAGCCTTCGCCGGCCCAGCCGCCGGAGGTCACGCCGGTGAAAGTGGAGACGCGGCCATCGGCCTGCGAGACCGACATCTTCACGAGGCCTTCGATCACGCCGAACCACAGATCGGCCGGCTCGCCCTGGCGCATGACAAAGCCGCCAACCGGTGCCTCGCGCTCATGCGATTCGCGCACCACGCGGTCGAGCTCCTCGGCGGTCAGGGTCTGCGCCCACAAGCTCTCGCGGAGCATGGTCTCCATGGCCTTCGACGGCATACGTGCTTCCCACTCGCTTGTTGGTTGCTCGCTCTTCTGCGCGCCGGGCCTCGTGGGGAGGCCGGCGAACACGCCCGTAAGTAATGTCTCTGAAACGACATTTTTGGCGCGGCGATCATGACATATTGACTCCTGTTCGCCACAACCAGAAGACAGGAGACAAGGATGGAACATCCGGAATCCGCCGCGGGCCCCGCGAGTGCACCGCATCACGATGATGAATCGCCCGGCATGCGCAGGCGCAATCTGCTGGGGTACGCGGCTTCCGCGCCCCTGCTGTCAGCCGTCGCCGGACTCGGCGGGCTGGCGGCGCCCTCGTCGGCCAATGCCGCGATACTGCCGATGACGCCACCCGACACGACCGACCAGCTCGACATCGGCGATGCAGTGACGGTCACGGCGCTGCCGACCATGCCGCTTGTCAAGATCAGCAACATCGGGAACGGCCGCGTCCGGCTGGAGCTTCCGCGCTTCGAATCGGGCCAGGGCATCGCCACCGCCGCCGCCATGATGCTGGCGGACAAGCTGGGTCTGCCGCTGAACGCGATCGAGGTCGGCTCCGCCGACGCCAGCCCCGAGCTGTTCTACAACCAGCTCACCGGAGGCTCGTCGAGCGTGCGTTCGCTGCATGCGGGCATGCCGTTGCTCGGCGGTTTGGGTGGGCAGCCCTCGGGCTCCGGGAGCGCGGTGGTCGGCCAACGCGTGACGCGGCTCGACGCGCTGGACATCGTGACCGGACGCAAGAAGTTCACGCTCGACCAGGCCGTGCCCGACGCGAAGCCCACCATGGTGTGCCGGCCACCGACCATCAACGGCCAGTTCGTTCGCATCAACAACACGACCGCGGTGATGGGCATGCCGGGCGTTCTGGGCATTGCGCCGATTCCCGCCACGAACGGCATCGTGCCCACGCCGCCCGGCGTGGCGGTGATGGCCGAAACATTCGGGCAGGCCTGGGCCGCGGTGAATGCGCTCGACGTCACCTGGAGCGCAAGCTCAGTCGCCGGCGAGTCCAATGCCAGCATCCAGCAGAAGCTGAAATCCGCGCTGCTGCCCTTCCTGCTGCCGCCGCTGGGCGCGCTGACGGTCGAGGGAGAGTTCGAGTTCGCGGCGGTCTCGCACTGCCCGATGGAAACGGAATGCGCCATCGCCGATGTGCGCGCCGACCGGGCGGAGATCTGGTCCGGCCTGCAGAGCCCCATCGTCACGCAGCAGGCGGTGGCAGCCGATCTGGGCTTGCCGCTGGACAAGGTCAAGGTGCATGCCGTGCCCTCGGGCGGCTCCTTCGGGCGCCGGCTGTTCTGGGACGCGACGCTGCAAGCGGTACAGATCTCCAAGGCGCTGGGCCGCCCCTGCCGCCTGATGTACCACCGCACCGACGACATGCGCCACGGCCGCGTGCGCCCGCCCATGTTCCATCGGGCGCGCGCGACGATGCTGCTGGGCCAGGTCATCTCTTTCGAGCAGCGCATCGCCGGCGTGCGGCTCGATACGCGCCATGGCTTCGGCGAGATGCTGGGGGCCGCGGCCATCGCGCTGCCCAATGGCTTTCCGCAGACGGTGGGCAACTTCGCCGTCGAGCAAACCATGTTCAAGACCATGGTCAGCTCGCCGTACAACTTCGGCGTCACCACCAAGCTCTTGACGCCGGTGGCGATGGACATCAACACCTGCTCCTACCGTTCGGTGCACATCCAGCCCTCGCGCCTGGTGGAAGAGATTTTGGTCGACGAGATGGCCAGGGCGTTGCGCAAGGACCCCGTGGCCTTCCGCCTCGAATACCTGCGCCTGCCGCGCGCACGGGCGGTGCTGAAGGCGGTAGCCGAGGCAGCGCAATGGGGCAAGGCCATGCCGGCGGGCTTCGCGCAGGGCGTGGGTGTGCACCAGGAATCGAAGTCCTTCACGGCCTGTATCGTCGAGATCGACGCGCGGGTGCCGACCGACCTCAAGGTGACGCGCGCCACCATCGCGATTGACGTCGGCACGCCCATCAACCCCTCGGGCATCGAGGCGCAGATGCAGGGCGGCCTGTGCGAATCGATCTCCATCGTGCTGACGGCCGGCCTGCACATCCAGAACGGCCTGCCGCTGGAAGGCAGCTACTCGCAATACCACTTTGCGCGGATGAAGAACTACCCGAAGGACGTGAAGGTCATCATCATGCCGTCCAGCAGTGGCGAGGCGATCGGCGGTCTGGGTGAAGTGGGCCTGTCGGCCAGCTCGGGCGCAATCGCCAATGCCTATGCGCGCGCCACCGGCAAGAAGCCGCGAAGTTTTCCGCTGAACTTCCCCGTCGATTTCACCCCCATCCCCCCGGGCAAGCTGCCCACGCCGGTCACCGTGCCGGTCCGCACCTGAGGAGCTCCATCATGCCCGTGCAATCTTTCAAGGTGAACGGCGGCAACGTCGACGTCGAGGCGCCTGACGATATGGCGTTGCTGTGGGTGCTGCGCGACAAGCTCGGCATCACGGGTCCGAAGTACGGCTGCGGCATCAACGTGTGCAAGGCCTGCACCTGCCATGTGGACGGCAAGGCGGTCACCGCCTGCTCGACGCGGGTGGCGGACGTGCGTGGCCGGCGGGTGACGACCATCGAAGGTCTGGCCAACGGAACCACGCTGCATCCGGTGCAGCAGGCCTGGATGAACCTCGACGTGCCGCAATGCGGCTTCTGCCAACCAGGACAGATCATGGCGGCAGTCGATCTGTTGCGGCGCACCCGCAACCCCACCGACGCCGAGATCGACGCCATCGAAAACGTGTGCCGCTGCGGCACCTACGGCCGCATCCGCGAAGCAATCAAGGCAGCTGCGGCGATGATGGGTTAGCGGGTCGCCCCGGTCAAGGCCTGCGCCAGATCTTCCCGCAGATCGTCAACGCTCTCCAGGCCGATCGAGAAGCGCAGCAGATGTCCCGCATAGCTCTGCTTGCCGCTGCGGATGCTTCCCATGTCATAGGGCATGACCAGACTCATGGGACCGCCCCACGACAGGCCAATGCCGAACAACCGAAGACGGTCACAGAAAGCATCGACTTGTGCGGGGGTACGGGACTCGTCGATGAGCACTGAAAAGAGGCCGGCGGCTGCGCTGCAGTGCGTCGCCCAGTGTTCGTGCCCCGGGCATGATTCCAGAGCGGGATGCAGGACCCTGCGGATGCCGTCCTGCCCGGCCATCCATGAGGCGAGCGCCCGAGCCGTGGCGTCGTGCAGGTCGTAGCGAGCCTTGATGGACGCCAAGCCCCGCAGCACCAGTTCTGCATCGTTGGCGCCCACGCCCATGCCCAGGTCCAGGTAGGCGACGCGGAGCTTGTCATGCAGCTTGTCGTCGTTGGTGATGATCGAGCCCATCAAGACATCGGCACCGCCTGAAGGGTACTTGGTCAGGGCGTGAACGCTGATGTCCACGCCCATCTCGAACGGCGCGAACGCGATGCCCGCCCCCCAGGTGTTGTCGAGCGCGACGATTGCACCGGCGTTCTTGGCCGTTGCCACCAGTGTGCGAAGGTCCGGAAATTCCATGGTAATCGAGCCTGGCGCCTCGACCCAGACGAGCTTGGTACGCCCGCTGAGCTTGGCCTGCAGATCGGCGACGTCCAAGGGGTCGTAGCACTGATGGGTGATGCCCATCTGCGAGAGCGTCGCGCGTGCATGGCGCAGCGAGGGCCCATAGACGTTGGTGGGCAGAAGCATCTCGTCGCCGCTCGACAGCAGGCCGAGGTTGACCGAGGCGATGGCCGCCTGCCCGCTCGGACAAAGCAGGCAGTGCCGACCGCCTTCGAGCGTACACAGGCGCTGTTCGAGCGTGTACGTCGTCGGTGTGCCGTAGAGGCCGTAGCTGTACCCGTCGCGGTGGCCGAATGCTTTGGCACGTTCGCGCACCGTTGCCACGTTCGGGAACAAGACGGTCGAGCCCTTGAACACGCCCGGCGGAACCGCCTGGTAGCCGGCCGGTGGAACGTAGCCGTGGTGGATCAGTCGGGTGCTGATGTCTTGAGACATGGCGGGAACTCTTCTGCAGGATCAGGAGCTTCAATGTATCGGAACATGGGGCGCCGCCTGTGCCGCCCCCTGGGCAAATCCGCACGTCGGGTTGCGCCGATGCGGCAAGGCGTCCTCACGTACGCATGTCGGCTAGCCGCGCGGCTGCGCATCCGCGGGGCCGTTGAGCCAGTCTTGCTTCGACTCGAAGAGCCGATGAAGGTACTCGGTGACAGCGCGGATGCGAGCCGAGTATTGGAGGTCGTGGTGCACGCTCACCCAGAGCGTTCGCGTCACGCTCGCCGTGTCTGCAAGCACCGGCACCAGGGTGTCCTCCTTCACCACGGAGAACTTGGGGAGCAGCACCAGGCCGAGCCCGGACGCTGCGGCGGCCATCTGCGCCAGCATGCTGTTGGACTGGAAGCTCATCGGAGGCCTTGCGACCAGTTCATCGAGCCAGCGGACCGCGTCGAGCTGGATCAGGTCGTCCAGGTATCCCACGAACTGGTGCTTTGGCAGATCGGCCAGACTCGCGGGCACTCCGTGGTTCTCGAGATAACTCGACGAGCCATAAAGGTACAACGCGAACGAGCCCGACGTCTCGCAGGCCAATCCCTGGCCAATCGGTTTGAAAAAGCTGACGAAGACGTCGGCTTCCCTGCGGCTCACGTTGACGATGGACGAAGACGTCACCAGTTCCACGCGCAGCTTGGGGTGCTTGCGCAGCAGCGGCTCGAGATGGCGAGCCACGAACATGGCGCCGATCCCTTCCATCATGGCAATACGCACACTGCCTGAAGGCTCCCTGTCGGTTCCGCCGAGTTCCTCTTGCAGCGACAACACTGCCCGCTCCATGTTCTCGGCCTGCAGCGCGAGGACATGTGCCAGCTCGGTGGGTTTGAGTCCGGCGCGGTGACGTTCGAAGAGTGGGCCGCCCAGGCAAAGCTCCAACTGCGAGAGTCGGCGGCTGACCGTCGAATGATCGATGTGAAGCTGCCTGGCCGCCTGGGAAAGACTCCCGGTACGGTTGATATGCAGGAACAGGCGCACATCGTCCCAATCGAGATTGGCGAGGGGTACCTTCTTGGTCGTCATGCGGCCTTCTCTTGCGTTGTCGTATGCAGTCCTGCTCCATCGGCCCAACCGGCCGGTGGTTTCTGGATAGCATTTCACATCGAGATGGGCAACACAAGGGAAAGCGCAGCCGAGCATGGCCGCTTCTCAGTCCGGGCACAGTGCCGTGGAAGATTGCCAGGGCGACCTCAGCCCGTGGGCTGCTCGACATGCGCTTGGCGCCGGTACAGGAAGTCCATCAGTGCGCGCCTGCACTCCGCATAGGTCGGATCGGTCGCCAGGCTGACGCGATCGCGCGGGCGCCCGATGGGGACGTCCAGGATCTCCCCGATCCGTGCCGCGGGACCATTGGTCATCATGACGATGCGGTCCGCAAGGAGCACCGCCTCGTCCACGTCGTGCGTGACCATGACGACGGTGCTTTCGGTTTTCTCGACGATGCCGAGCAGCTCGTCCTGCAACTTGGCGCGCGTGAGCGCGTCGAGCGCACCGAAGGGTTCGTCCATCAGCAGGACCTGCGGTTCCATCGACAGTGCCCTGGCGATACCGACGCGCTGCTTCATGCCGCCGGAGATTTCGCTGGGCTTCTTGTGCGCGGCATGCGCCAGGCCGACCATCTCGAGCGCCGCCTGGGTGCGGCGATCGACCGCGGAAGCAGACTCCGCACGAAACACGCTGCGCACGGCCATGCGCACGTTGTCGAAGCAACTGAGCCACGGCAGGAGAGAATGATTCTGGAACACCATCGCGCGCCGAGGTCCCGGCCCGCGGATGACCTCCCCGTCGCACGAGACGGTTCCTGCGGTCGGCGATGCCAGGCCCGCCAGAAGATTGAGCAGCGTGGATTTGCCGCAACCAGAATGGCCGATCAATGCAACGAACTCGCCTCTGCGGATCTCCAGGTTGATCTCGCTGAGCGCAGGAAATTCGCCTTTGGGCGTGCTGAAGGTCTGCCGCACATTGTGAACGCGCAGAAACCCGGGCGTGGCGGTCGAGGCAGTCGAAACAGTCGGGAAAGTTGGCCGCAACATGGTCTGCCCTTTCATTCGCGAAAGCTCAGCTGCTTCATCAATGCGCCCAGCAACTGGTCGAGCACCAGGCCGACAATGCCGATCATCACGATGGCGACGATGATGCTGGAGATCTGCAGGTTGTTCCATTCGTTCCAAACGAAGAAGCCGATGCCGCTCTGGCCCACCACCATTTCCGCCGCCACGATCACCAGCCAGGCGATGCCGATCGAGATGCGCATGCCCGTCAGGATCATGGGAACCGCCGCCGGAAAGACGATCTTGCGCGCGCGCTCCAAGGGCGTGAGTCCGATGACGCGGCCGACATTGGTCCAGTCCTGGCGCACGCTCGCGGTGCTGTACAGGGTGTTGATCAGGATGGGCCAGATCGAACAGATGAAGATGATGAAGATCGCCGAGGCGCCGCTGTCTTTCAGCGTGTAGAGCGCGAGCGGCATCCAGGCCATGGGCGAGACGGGCCGCAGCAGCTGGATGAAAGGATTCAGCGCCTGGCCCAGCCATGGAACCAGTCCCAGCAAGAAGCCCAAGGGAACGCCGACCAGCACGGCCAGCGCGTAGCCGCTGAAGACGCGCCTGAGCGAATCGAGCAAGTGCCAGGCAATGCCCAGGTCGTTCTCGCCGTTGCGGCGGAATGGATCCGCAAACAGTTCGCCGGCGCGCTTGAACACGTCGACGGGCGTCGGGATGGCCGAGCGCTCCACGGTTGCACCGGGGCTCTTGCCCATCAGCTTGTCGTAGTCTGAAAGCTCCGCTGGCGCGCTGCCGCCGCCGCTGGAGGCGAGTACCTGCCAGACCGTCAGCAAGAGCAAGCCGATGGCCAAGGTGGCCAGCCAGGAGCGTGAGGTCGAGATCGCGCCCTGCATGATCACGCCTTGCCCAGCGATTTCAGATAGTCGGCCGGACGATCGGAGTCGAAGCTCTTGCCCAGGATGGTTTCCTTGCGGAATCCGACTTCGGGTGCCCTGCCGCCGCGCTCTTCAATGAGGCGCTTTGCATCGGTGGCCAGCATGACTTGGCGGGCGAGACCCTTGTAGTCCAGGTCCTCCTTGATCATGTTCCATCGGCGCATCTGGGTCAGAAGCCACACCGCGCTCGAGTAATGCGGAAAGGGCTGGAAGTCGATGCGGCGCGGCAGCGTCTTCACGTTGCCGAGGCCATCGGCATACCGGCCGGTGAGGACCTGGTCCACGACCGTTTCGGGCTGATTGAGATATTGGGGCTGGGCAAGGATCTTGGCCATTCCCGCGCGATTGGCAGGCTCGGACACATGCAGGCTCGCTGCGATGATCGCGCGGTAGGCGGCCATGAAGCTGTTCGGATGGGCCTTGATCCAGGTCTCGGTTGCCGTCACCGAGCAGCAAGGGTGTTCCGGCCAGATCTCGCTCGAGACCAGGTGAATGAAACCCGCCCCTTCGTACACGGCACGCTGGCCGCCTGGCTCGCCGCCGAAGAAACCGTCGATGTTGCCCACGCGCAGGTTGGAGACGTACTCGGACGGAGGAACGACGCGGTAGGACACGTCGCGGTCCGCGTCCAGCCCTGCCGATGCCAGGTAGTGGCGCAGCTGGAGCATCTGATGGGACTGCTCGAACGGCACCGCGAACCTGAAGCCCTTCCAGTTCTTCGGGTCACGGTTGTCCTTGTGCTTCATCGCAAGGACCAGCGAGTTGCCGTTCTGGTTGAGCACCGTCATCACACGGGTGGGAATGGGAGCGCCGCCGATGCCGGCGGACATGGCCAGCGCAACGGGCATCACCTGCTGGGAGATGTCCAGTTCGCCGTTGACCATCTTGTCGCGGATCAGTGCGATTCCGGCGACTTTCTGCAGGCTCAGCTCCAGGCCCTCGCGTGGGAAGAGTCCGAGTTGCTCCGCATAGATCAGCGGCGTTGCGCAGGTGATGGGCAGGAAGCCGACAGCGAGCCGCTTTTTCTCCGGCACGCCCTTGCTGCTGCGCTCCTGCGCGACGGCGGCAAGCTGGGTCAGCGGCGTGAGCGCCGTGAGTGCGGCCAGCGCCCCTGCCCTCCCCAGCGTCTTGACGAATGCCCGCCGCAGGCCGCGCTCGGGAAAGAGGCCGTGCAGCATGCCCTGGGCCATGGCGCCGGCCAGCGCATCGTCGGCGTTCGCAGCCGTGTTCTCCGCGAGGCACTCCTCATCGTCACCGTGGGTACTGCCGCATGCGCAAGGGCCGGTGCGGGAAAGGCGAACATACTCATGTGATGGGTCCATGGGCCCTCCAGTGTGGGTTGAACGGATCAGGTCCGCGACACGTCAATGGTGAGCATGTTCCGTGCAAATAGCCGCTGGGAAATTCACAACCCGCTGTGCGCAGATGCTCCATGGACCCGTGGAGCCCGCAAAAACGCACCTCTTGTTGCGTTTTTCGAGCATCTGTGCGGCTGTACCGGCAACTATCCTGTGGGCCTCAGCAACGCACAGCGAGTACCTGACATGAGTTCATTGCCCCGGGTGAAGGTTGCCGCCGCCCACGCAGCGCCGGTGCTGCTCGATAAGACCGCCACGACCGAAAAGGCCGTGTCCATCATCAAGGAGGCCGCCCTTCATGGCGCGCAGGTGATCGCGTTCCCGGAAACCTACATTCCGGCGTTCCCGGTGTGGGCGGCCCTGTGGGCGCCGATCTACAACCACGATCTGTTCGAGGCCATGGTCGAGAACAGCGTCTACGTGCCGGGGCCCGAGGTGGCCTTGATTGCCGCGGCCGCCAAGCGCTTTGGGGTGTGCGTGTCGATGGGCATCAGTGAACGCAGCACCGTGAGCGCCGGCTGCATCTGGAACTCGAACATCCTGATCGGCGAGTCGGGTGAATTGCTCAACCATCATCGCAAGCTGGTGCCGACCTTCTACGAGAAGCTGGTCTGGGCGGCAGGCGACGGACAGGGACTTCGCGTCGCCGAGACCCGCTTCGGACGCATCGGCGGGCTGATCTGCGGCGAGAACACCAACCCGCTCGCACGCTTCTCGCTCATGGCGCAGGCAGAGCAGATTCATGTCTCCAGCTGGCCGCCGATGTGGCCCACGCGCAAGCCGTCGGGCGGCGGAAACTTCGACAACGTTGCGGCAAACCGTATTCGGGCGTCCGCCCATTCGTTCGAAGCCAAGGCATTCGGAATCATCTGCGCGAGCTTCATGGACAAGGCGATGCGTGACTTTCTGGTGGATCGCGATCCGGCCGTGGCAGAAGTGGTCGACGGCACGCCGCGCGCCGCATCGATGTTCGTGGACCCTACCGGCACGCAGATCGGCGACACGCTCCAGAACGAGGAAGGAATCGCCTATGCCGAGTTCGACCTGAACAAGTGCATCGAGCCGAAGCAGTTCCACGACGTGGTGGGCTACTACAACCGATTCGACGTCTTCTCTCTGGGCGTCGAACGCCGCCGCCACGAGCCGGTCGCGTGGTCAGGGCCGTCCGATCCGCAGTTTCCGCGGCTGCTCGACGATGAGATGGCTGCCGGGGTGCTGGATGAATAGCTCCAAGTTCCTGCCACCGCTGCCCGAAGGAACTGAGCGCTCGGTCGTCATTGGCCGGTCTCCCGGATTCCATCTGAAGCCGCCACCCGCCCCTGCGGCGCTGCGCGACTTCATCACATCCGATGCGCAGCTCTTCGAGACCATCCACATGGGCGCCGTCGAAGTCGATGCCAGGCGCTGGCGGCTGCAAATGGACGGGCTCGTCCGCAGGCCTTTCTCGATCGATCTGGACGGTCTCAGGCAGCTGCCTTCTGTCACCGTCACGGCCTTCCACGAGTGCTTTGGCAGCCCCCTGGTACCCGCCGAGCTCAATCTATGGCGCGTGGGCAACGTCCGCTGGACCGGTGCGCCGCTGGCCGTGCTGCTCGAGCAAGCGCAGCTCGAGCCGGGTGCCACTCATGTCTGGTCAGACGGCCTCGACAGCGGCGAGTTCGGCGGCCGCAGCATGAATCGGTATCGCAAAGATCTGCCGATTTCGAAAGCGCTATCGCATGAGGTGCTCGTTGCTTACGAGATGAATGGCGCACCCCTGACTTGCGAGCGGGGCGGCCCGGTTCGCCTGATCGTGCCAGGCTGGTTCGGCACCAACATGACCAAGTGGCTCTGCCGGCTGTCGATCCAAGACCGGCGTGCGAACTCCCCCTTCACGACCGATTGGTACAACCGCGACAGCGAGCACGAAGGCAAAGTCATTCGAGAGCCGGTGTGGGCCGTCGAACCCAATTCGATGATCACCCATCCGGCACCCGACGACACCATCTCCACGGATGATGTGGAAGTCAAGGGCTGGGCCTGGAGCAACAACGGCATCGGTGGCGTGGCGCTCAGCGCTGATGGCGGGGCAACGTGGCAAGAGGCCGAAGTCCGGCCCCGCCGAGAATTCGAATGGCAGCAGTTCGCGGCGACGCTTCCGCTGCAGCGAACGGCCGGCCCGGTGAGCATCGTCGCGAGAGCCCAGGACGCCGATGGATCGATGCAGCCGTTGAGCGGAGAACGAAGCGCGGCCCACTCGGTCCAGATCCAGCGGGTTCTATCCGGCTCTTGAACGAAAATGTCGGAATTGATGCGCAACACCAGCGGGGCGAACTGACGAGGCCTGCACGACACATGTACACATCCACTTTCACATTCGCAACGGGCGAGTTCGACGACGAGTTCCATGCCTTGGACAACGTCATTGCACAGCTCGCCAAATCCATTCCCGGCTACCTTGGCGAAGAAAGCTGGGAGAACCCTGCAACAGGGCTCGTCTCCAACGTGTACTACTGGAAGACGATGGAGGCGCTCCAGGAGCTCATCGGGCACCCTGCACACATCGCTGCAAAGCAGCGCCAGGCGCTTTGGCTCAAGGGTTACCAGGTGGTCATTGCACAGGTTGTCCGCTGCTATGGTGATGGCGGCATTCCGCACCCGCTCGCCGATGGCGCCGCGGCCTCACACAGCGGCTGACCCGGCAACACCGGGGCGATCAAAACACTTGACCGGCAGCTGCGGTCTTTTCTTTGCAGTGATCAGGGTTTCAGCGGCTTCACGGCACCGTCCCAGTGCGCGACGATTTTGCCGTTCTCGAGGCGGAACATGTCGAACCAGGTCGTCGTGTACTTTCGCGTTGCGTCCTGCGGTTCGGGGTACTCGCGCACGAAGCTCAATATCACCGTGTCGCGCTCGGCGACGATCGAGACCAGCGGGGCCTTGATGCGAGCCTCTACCGGCAGAGGCGTCGGAGTCCGTCGCGAGATGAATCCCACCATGGCCGCACGGCCGGTGGGCACGTTGGGGTTGTGCTGGATGTAGGACTCGGCAACATACTTGTCCGCCTGCGCCACCTGTCCCGCCTCGAAGACCTCACGCCAGAAGTCGTAGACCAGGCGCTTGTTGGCGCGCAGCACCGGATCAGCGCTCGCGAGAAGCGCCTCCTGGTCGGCGGCCGGTTGAACCGGAACCTGTGCTGCCGCGGCGAGGGGCAAGATGGCTGCAAGCGCAAAAAGGATATGTGCGAACAGAGGGTTCTTCATGGATCAAGGCAGTTGTTGAGGGACGCTGGACTGCAGCAGACGATCAGCGCGGCCTTTGTGCTCGCCGATGAAGAGATCCTGAACACGTCTCAAAAAGCCCTCCGGACATCGCGTGACTTGTACTGGCGGGCGGCGGCCCCGCCACGAGTTTCCGATGTCATATTCCGCTGAACCAGTTGTATCCCTGGTCTTCCCAATAGCCCCCCGGATTCGTGTTCGAAACGAAGATCGCGGCGACGTGCTTCGCGCTCTTGAATCCGAGCTTGGTCGGAACACTCAGCCGCAGAGGGAAGCCGTTGGACGTTGGCAGCGCTTCGTTGCCAAAGTCGAGCGCAAGCAACGTCTGCGGGTGCAGCGCGCTGGCCATGTCGAGGCTCGAGTGATAGCGGTCAGCACATTTGAAGCCGACGAAGCGCGCCGTCGTGTCCGCGCCGATGCGCTGCAGGAATGTCTTGAGCGGCACGCCGCGCCAGTCGCCGATTGCACTCCAGCCCTCGATACAAATATGGCGCGTGATCTGCCGCGCTTGCGGCAGCGTGCGCAGGCGCTCGACGGTCCACGCTGTCTTGTCGGCGACGAGTCCCGAGACTTCAAGCCGCCAACTCGACACGTCAACTTGGGGCGCGTCGAACTCTGGGTAGAACGCGTTGAACGGGAACGGCTTCGTGACCTGGCTTGCCTCATAGGTCGGCGCGAGGCGGCTGCCGCTGAAGAGACGGGCCTGCACGCGGTCGTTCCAGCGCGACAGCGCCCACAGGACCTTGTCGACCTGGTCGTTGTCCTGCAGGTTGCAGCCGGACAGCATCGAGAGCGCGCCAACCGACAGCGACGAACGCAGCAGCAGCCGTCGCTCGAGGTTCACGATCTGCGTCTTGTGATCGGAGAGCTTGATCATGATGCGGTACGGTGAGAGGCCCGCGCACGTCCGATGACCATCGGCAGCAGCGTGCGCGGCACGAGGAGGACGAGCAGCAGATGGATCGCGATGAAGCCAACGATGCCGGCCATTGCCGCGAAGTGCACCTTTCGCGCGAAATCGAAGCCACCAAAAAGGCCGACCAGCCATACCAGCTGCACAGGCTTCCAGATCGCCAGCCCCGATGCGACGACGAGCACGCCAAGCAGCAGCACGATGACATAGGCGAAGCGCTGCACCACGTTGTAGCGGCCGACTTCATGCGGGAGCCGCAACGTCAGCGCACGTCCGGTGTCGCGCAGCAACTCGCTGGCGCGAATCGGAAAAAACTCGCGACGGAAGTGACCGCTGGCGATGCCGTACAGCGAATACAGCAGGCCGTTCGCGACAAGCAGCCACATCGCCGCAAGGTGCCACGCAATGGCGCCACCGAGCCAACCGCCAAGCGTTGCCCAGGCGGGAAACTGGAATGGCAGGATCGGCGACGCGTTGTAGATTGTCCAACCGCTCATCAGCATGCAGGTCATCGCGAACGCATTGATCCAATGGGCGGCGCGCACCGCCAGCGGATGAATCATCGTGCTCTTCATCTTCACATCGGCGGCGTCACGCCGTCCTTGCCTGCGGAGATGAAGTTTGCAGACAGGCTTGAATCGGCTTCCTTTTTCGCGAACAGCACGACCTTGGTGCCGACCGTGAGCAATGAGCGGTCGCCGGGTTCGAGGTTGACGATCGGCACGTCATCCGGCACGACGATCTTCTTCTCGCCGCCCTTGTACTTGAGGATCAGCGTGCGGCCGTTGGTCGCGACCAGGTCACCCACCGTGCCGTTGGTCATGGTGCTCTTGGGCGCGAGGTCCCAGGCACGGTGGCCATCGCCGGTGCCCGCCATCGCGGGCGGGAATACATGCACCTCAAGCGCTTTCAGCGAACCGTCGGGCAGCGGAGTCGCCGCCGTTCCGATGTAGCTGCCGGGTTTGATGTCGGTCAACTTGGCGAGCGTCACCGCGCGAACCTGAGTGTCCTTGTTGATCTTGATGCTCAGGTCTTCGCCGCGGTTGGTATGGACCTTGATCGCATCCTCGCTGACGGCGGTGATCGCGCCGCGCACACCGACCGGCGGCGGCGTCTGGGCGTGCACGGCGCAGCTGGCGCCAAGCAGGCCGGCGCTCATCAAGGTCGGGAGGGCGAGGGTCCGAAGGAGTTTTCCGAATCTGATGTTCATGAATGAGCCGTAGAGGATGAAGACAGGCCACTCTAGGGATCGCCCATGCTCATGGGCATGACATTCGGATGACAAAAAAGTCATGAACCGACGCCGCACCGCGAGAGAGAATGGCAAACACAATCCCATGAGCATCCTTGTTATCGAAGACGACCCGAAGACGGGCGACTACCTGAAAAAGGGCCTGAAGGAAAGCGGCTACGCCGTGGACCTTGCGCGCACCGGAACGGATGGGCTTCACATGGCGCTTGAACACGCCTACGACCTCGTCGTGCTTGACGTGATGCTGCCCGGCATCGACGGCTGGCAGATCATGCAGGCCTTGCGCGACAAGCGGGACCTGCCTGTGCTCTTCCTCACCGCGCGCGACCGCCTGGACGACCGCATCCGCGGCCTGGAACTCGGCGCCGACGACTATCTCGTCAAGCCCTTCTCGTTCACCGAACTCGTATTGCGTATCCGCACGCTGCTGCGTCGGGGCATCGTGCGAGAAGCCGAGTTCTACGAATTCGCCGATCTGAAGGTTGACGTGCTGCGCCGCAAGGTCACTCGCGAAGGCAAGGAGATTGCGCTGACGAACAAGGAGTTCCTTCTGCTGCAACTGCTGATCAAGCGGCAGGGCGAGGCGCTCTCGCGCACGCTGATCGCCTCCGAAGTGTGGGACATGAACTTCGACAGCGACACCAATGTCGTCGACGTCGCGATCAAGCGCCTTCGCGCGAAGATCGATCAGCCGTTCGAGAAAAAGTTGATCCACACGGTGCGCAGCATCGGCTATTCGTTCGGCGACGCGCCATGAGATGGCTGCCGCGATCGCTGGCAGTGCGCGCCACCTTGCTGCTTGCCCTGATCACGTGCGCGGTCACCGGCATGCTCGGCGCCTACTTTTTTTATTCCGCGCGATCGGCAATCACCGAGCAGCTGGACACGCGGCTGATCGGTCGCGTCGAGCACTTCCGCCGCCTGGTGGGCAACGTGCAGACGATCGCTGACCTGCACGAGCGGCCGTCGCTGTTCACGGCCATGCTCGGTGCCGAGAGCGATGTGCTGCTGCTGCGCCGCCCCGGCGAGGCGCCTTTCATCGACGTCAACCCCCGCGGTTTTCCGGTGCCCGGCGCTCTGGCTCCGGTCGCGGTCGATCGCGATCTGGCGATCGGCAACGTGCTAAAAGTTCCGATGGCGGATGGCGTGCCGATGCATTGGGTTGCGGCGCTCGCGCGTTCGGGCCGCGATGGCAATATGGTGGAGGTGGTGGCCGGCCACCCGCTGACCAACGAGGTCAAGATGATTCGCGCCAACCGAGATCGCGTAATCCTCAGCGCCATCATCGCGATGCTCGCTTCGACCATTCTTGCGTATCTGGTGCTTCGGCACGGCCTGAGGCCGCTGCACCGAGTTGCCGGCAAGGCGGCCTTGATCAATCCGATCAATCTCGCTGTACGGCTGCCAGAGCATGACGCGCCGCTCGAAGTGCAGCATATGGTCGTCGCGTTCAACGCCATGCTTGACCGCATTGCCACCGGCTATGAGCGTCTTTCACAATTCTCTGCCGACCTCGCGCACGAGATCCGCACCCCCGTCGGCGCGCTGATCGGACAGACGCAGGTCGCGCTGCAACGGGCTCGCAGCGCCGATGAGTACCAGCAGCTTCTTGAATCGAACCTCGAAGAGCTGAACCGATTGCGCCAGATTGCGGAGAACATCCTGTTCCTCGCGCAAGCCGACCATGCATCGCTGACGATCGAGCGAGCCCCGATTGCGCTGCACGCCGAGCTAGAGAAGATCGCCGAATACTTCGAAGGCCCGGCCGATGAGAGCGGGCTTCGATTCGAAGTGCAAGCCAGCGGTATGGCCTTCGTCAATGCCGCGTTGTGCCGGCGCGCGGTCAACAACCTCGTCGTGAATGCAGTGCGCCACGGCACACGGGGGACGACCGTGCGGCTGATCGGTGCGCAAGACGGCGACGTGGCAACGATAGCTGTCGAGAACGAAGGGGTGCCGATCCCGCCCGAACAGCTTGGACGCCTGTTCGACCGCTTCTACCGAGGTGACGCTGCACGCAGCTATACCGAATCCAACGGCCTCGGGCTCGCGATCGTCAAGGCGATCGTGGCGTTGCACGGCGGCGATGTGTGCGCTTCATGCCCCGCGCCCGGCTTGATTCGGTTCGAGTTGCGCTTTCCCGCGATGAGGGAGTGAGTGCCGCAGGTCCCCTGGGGTCGTCTCCTTCCGTGCCCAGTATCGGCTGGCAATCACGCAGACCAGAAAGGCAAGAGGAACAGTGACCAAGGCAGGCGGATCTATCGGGAAAACGGGGCTCGCGTGTCCAAGCACCTTGACCCAGATCGCCGGGCCAAGCACCGTAAGCACCAGGGAGGACAACAGACCCACGCTTCCCCCAACCACCGCGCCGGTGGCTGTGAGGCGGTTCCAGTAAATCGCAAGAACCAGCACCGGAAATGTCGACGAGCAGGCGATCGAGAACGCCAAGCTGATCATGTAGGCAACGTTCTGCCCCTTGAACGCAATGCCGAGCGCAATCGCAAAAAGACCCAATGCGATCGTGGCCACACGAACGATCCGGATTTCATCCCGAGCGCCGGCCATCTTGTGTCGAAACAGCGCGCCATAGATGTCGTGACTGATCGCCGAAGCACCAGATAGGGTTAGGCCAGCAACAACCGCCAGGATGGTGGCGAACGCGACGGCAGAAACCAGCCCGAACATGATCTCGCCGCCAAGGATATGAGACAGATGCAGTGCGGCCGTATTGCTGCCGCCGATCAGCAAGCCTTTCGCGTCCATATATTCCGGATGCGTGCGAAGCAAGGCAAGCGCGCCGAATCCGATGATGAAAATCATTGCATAGAAGCAGTTCATGAAGATGGTTGCCCAGAGAACCGAAGTGCGCGCAGCCTTGGCATCGGGCACGGTGAAGAAGCGCATGAGCACATGAGGCAGGCCTGCGGTACCAAGCATCAGTGCAATACCGAGCGAAAGCCCCGACAGCGGATCCTTGGCAAACGAGGTCGGCGTGAGGATTGCGTCCTTTCCTGGGTGCACCTCGACCGCCTTGCGCAGCAATGCGCCCATGCTGAAGCCAAACTGTTTCCACACCAGGAACGTGATTGCCGCTCCAACGCCGAGCATCAACACGGCCTTGATGATCTGAACCCACGTCGTGGCCATCATTCCACCAAAGACGACGTAAAGCACCATCAACACACCGACCAGCACGATGGCAAGGTTGTAGTCGATGCCGAAGAGCAGTTGAATCAGTTGCCCGGCGCCGACCATCTGGGCGATGAGGTAGAACGCGACAATGATCAGTGATGCGCATGCGGAGAATACCCGTATGGCACTGCCATTGAGCCTTGAACAAACGACGTCGGTGAAGGTGAATTTTCCCAGCTGGCGCAGCTTTCCCGCCATCAGGAACACAACGATCGGCAAGCCCGTCGTGTAACCGATGGCGTAGATGAGGCCGTCGAACCCGCTCGAGAAGACCAGCGCGGTCAAACCGAGAAATGCGCCAGCCGACAAGGCATCGCCGGTGATCGCCAATCCGTTCTGGAATCCCGAGATGCGTCCTCCCGCCGCGTAGAAGTCGCTGGTCGACGACGTACGCCGTGCTGCCCACCATGTGATGGCGAGCGTGATCGAAATGACGACGAGGAAAAGAAACACAGAGGTTGCGGAGGGAGAGCCAATGGCCCCTCCCGCCGCCAACGCATGGGTCGCCGTAGCGGAAGCTGCGAATGCAGCAATCAATTTCTTCATGTCAGCCATCCATCCGATTGGTTCGAACAACGTAGATGACGGTCAACACGATCCCGCACAGGATCACGAGCAGACCGAAAGCGAATGCGAAAGGGATCTCGAGCACAGGCACCGTGAATGCCATTCCTCTCGCGTTGAAGCAGCACATCAGCACAAACGTAAAGTAGACAAGAACCTGCACGGCGGTGAGCGCCAGGCCGAAGCCCAGCGATTCGCCGCCTCCATCGTTGAGGTCGCGACGCATGAAAATCTCCGTCAAGTTGATTCGATCCGGGCGCAACCATATCGATGCGCCCGAGGTGGCAGAAACGATTAATTTCGATGAGACCGATCCGTCGCCCAGATGCCAGATGAAGGTGCATTGCTTGCACCAAGGCGGACAGCCTCGTGCCCGCTGAGCTAGAGCCCTAACGCTTCCACCATCGCCATGTGGGCGCTGTCGAGGAGCGCTAGCAGCTGCTCGTCGTCCCGTCCTTGAATGACATCGAACTTCAAGAGTGGCATCTGCGGACCCCTCAGACGCAGCGTCGCGCGTTGTTGATGATGTCGTACGCTTGCCGGGCGGTCCGGCGCACGACATCGGCCGCCGACGGGATGTCGTCGATCAGGCCGATGGCCTGTCCCACGGTGACGTTCGCGCAGTCGTAGTCGCCGGACTCATGCGCCGCCTCGACGGCGCGCAGTTCCGATTCGCGCAGACCCCGAAGCGCCTCTTCGTTCCCATGCCAGCGATGAATGAAGTCGTTGCGCATGAGGCGGCCGGTGTATTCCTTTGGCCAAGCCTTGCCGCGCACGATGTCATACACCGAGGTGCGAATCGTCTGCGACCCGCGCGCCTGCGTCACGCGAGCCTTGGCGTTCGGGTGGATGAGGGCCTCTTGGGTTGCCCAGAAGCGGCTCCCCATCAAGACCCCGTCGGCACCCAGCATCAATGCAGCCGCCAGGCCGCGTCCGTCTGCGATGCCTCCAGCAGCGAGGAGGATCGTCTCCGGACTCTTCGCCGCGAGGTAGTCGGCCACTTCGGGGATGAAGGTCATCGTGGTTTGCCGATCGAAGCCGTGCCCTCCCGCCTCCGTCCCCTGCGCCACGATGACAGCCGCGCCGACGTCGAGTGCACGCTGTACGTGCTCGAGCGTCTGCACCTGGCAGATCAGCGGAATTTTCGCCGCATGCACTCTTACGGCGAAGGGCTCGGGATCGGAGAACGAGAGCATCAGGCATCGCGGCCGGCGCGCCAGCGCCCTGTCGAGCAGCGACACATCCCGCGCCATCGACCAGGTGATGAAGCCGCAGCCGATCGACGCGTCGCCCGCCAGGGCGAATTCACGTTCCAGGACTTCATGGCTTCCGTATCCGCCGCCCAGGAGGCCGAGTGCGCCGGCATTCGACACCGCCGCGGCGAGCACGCCGCCAGAGGCAGGGTCCATGGGCGCAAGTGCGATCGGATGTTGCAGGCCGAACTTTTCGGTGAAGCGATTGGTGAGCATGGGTTCCTCGACATGTGGTGGAAGGCCCGGATGCTAGGAAGCTGATCGGATCCTGAGAAACGATTTGTTTTGATGTCGGCAATCTATGCAGCAGATTGCTTGCCGCCCACTTCTGGCGCCGCCGCCAGCCTCGCGGCCCCGCATGCACCTAAGGGCTAACCATGGGCTCGATGCTGCCAAAACTGCCTACGATGCCCCTCTGTGGGGCGCATTCGCACCAGCTTTCTCGTCGCGCCCGGATTTTTGCAGGTACGCATCTTGCGAAAGCTGCTTGCTGATTGAGTCATCAGCTATTTCGATCTGATCTGGAGATGCATATGGAAGTTGGCGATCTCACAACGTTCGCTGCGGTGGCTCGCTGCGCAGGCATCACCAAGGCGGCCAAGGAGCTCCACACGGTCCAGTCCAACGTCACCAGTCGCATCAAGGCGCTCGAGGACGAGGTCGGCGTACCGCTGTTCGAACGCCACAGCCGTGGCGTCGCCCTCACCAGCGCAGGGATGCGCCTGTTGCCTTACGCATCTCGTGCAGTGGCACTGCTGCAGGAAGCGGCCGCCAACGCGCGCGACGACGGCCAGGCCAGAGGGCCGCTGGTGATCGGCTCCATGGAAACAACCATCGCGGTGCGTCTGCCGGAAGTCCTGGGCCAGTTCAACGCCCGCCACCCGGCCGTCGAGCTGGTCGTGCGCACCGGGCCCACGGCCGAGCTGATTCAGAGCGTCATCGACAACGAGGTGGACGGCGCGTTTGTTGCGGGACCGATCGATCACCCCCGGCTGAAGGCCGAGAAGATCTTCGATGAGGAATTAGTCCTGGTCACGTCGCGGCGCTGGCCCCACCTCGCGGCTCTGCGCAATGAGGCAGCGCCGCTGACCGCGCTCATGTTCCGGACGGGCTGCTCATACCGTCAGCGCCTGGAGCAGTTGCTCGTCCAGCTCGGCCGCCCGTCCTATCGGCGGCTCGAGTTCGGGACGCTGGAAGGCATTCTGGGCTGCGTCGGCGCCGACGTCGGCGTCACCCTGCTTCCTCGGTATGTGGTCGCAAGGTCGTTTGCTCACGAGCGCCTGGTCGTGCACGAGATCGATGCCTCGATCTCCCGGGCGCCAACGCTGCTCGTCACGCGTCGAGACGCCTTCGAGTCAACCGCGATGCGGATGTTTCGCGAGTGCCTGGGGGGGCCGGCGCTGCGCCAGCTTGGCGATTTTCCGGTGAGCGACATGTTTGAGCCGGTGGCTGCTCAGTGAACGAGTTGGGCTCTACTTCGCCGTGGGCATCACGAACTCGGCACCCTTGCCGATGCTCTCGGGCCAGTGCTGCATGATCGACTTCTGCTTGGTGTAGAAGCGCACACCTTCCTCGCCGTAGGCATGCATGTCGCCGAAGAGCGAACGCTTCCAGCCGCCGAAGCCGTGCCAGGCCATCGGCACCGGGATCGGCACGTTGATGCCGACCATGCCCTCCTGGATGCGGCGGCTGAACTCGCGCGCCACGTTGCCGTCGCGCGTGAAGCAGCTCACGCCGTTGCCGAACTCATGGTCGTTGACCAGGTCGACCGCGTCCTTGAAGTTGGCCACTCGCACGCAAGAGAGCACCGGCCCGAAGATCTCTTCCTTGTAGACGGCGTGATGCCCGCCACCACGCCGAGCGGCTGGCGCAGCGTCCAGTTGTCGATGCCGGTGGAAACCTGGTCGGTGAAGTCGCCCATGAGCAGCTGCGGAATGCCGCAGGCGAACTCGACGATGTCGATGCCGCGCGAGACCTCGCCCTGCGCGTCGGTGAACACCCTGCCGTGCTCGAAGGCAATCGCATGCGCCAGCTCACCCTTGTTCTTGTTGAGCAGCTCCAGAAACTTGAACATCACGCGGGCGCGGCGGATTGGCGGCGTGTCGGCCCACTTGGGAAACGCAGCCTGGGCAGCAGCCACTGCCGCGTCAACGTCGGCATGGTTGGCCAGGGCCACTCGGCCGGTTACCCACCCCGTGGCGGGGTTGCTCACCTCGGTGGGCCAGGCAGCGGCGGCGCCCCTGCCTTTTGAGCAATGAACAAGTCTCCCCATTCCTTCATCGCTTTCAGAACCGGGGCCAACGTGGTGCCGAAGTCGGTCAGTGAGTACTCCACGCGAGGAGGAATCTCCGCAAAGATTTCGCGGCGCACGATGCCATCGGCTTCGAGTTCGCGGAGCTGAAGCGTGAGCGAACGTTGCGAGACACCATCGAGCAACTTCTGCAATTCGCCAAAGCGCCGAGTTCCCTGCAAGAGGTGGAACACCAACGGGGGCTTCCACTTTCCTCCAGCAACGTCGACGGTTGCATCCACAGCGCAACGATAGGTTTTGAGGTCAGATTTCATTTAACAGTATCAAGCAGGTGCCTATCGGCAAGAAATGTGCGTACTTGCGGGGCACGCATGCGGGCCCTAGCATCCGGCCTGTTGGCCCATTCCGGGCCGGTATCGGGAGTAGCGTTGAAGGCAGCATATTTTGATCAGCAAGGGCCGGCCGAAGCAGTGCTGAAGGTTGGGGACATCTCGGACCTGACGCCAGGGCCAGGCGAGGTGGGGGTAAGGATCGAGGTGTCCGGTTTGAACCCGACAGATATCAAGACGCGGACGGGGTTTGCTGGGGCACGCATGCCGTTTGGCCGGATAGTGCCGCATCAAGACGGTGCTGGGGTCATCGATCAGGTGGGTCCCGGAGTCTCGGACAAGCGACTCGGAGAACGTGTTTGGCTGTACGAAGCACAAACAGGAAGACCGTTCGGTACATGTGCTGAGCGGACTGTCGTGCCCTCCTCTAACGCGGTTCCGTTGCCCCCTGGCGCTTCCTTCGACGTGGGGGCGTGTCTTGGTATTCCTGCGATGACAGCGCATCGCTGCCTGTTCGCAGATGGCGACCTCCGGGGCAAGAAGGTCTTGGTGCAAGGCGGGGCAGGAGCCGTAGGACTTGCAGCGATATTGTTGGCGAAGTGGGCTGGTGCGTGGGTCGCTACCACAGTGAGTCGGGCGAACCAGTGGGCGATCGCCAGTGCCGCCGGTGCCGACCTCGTGATCAATCGCCGTGATCAGGATGTAGCAGAAGTCGTAAAGAGCGCTCTGGGTGGCGCTCATATCGATCGTATTGTCGAAGTCGATCTGATGTCGAACGCGCAAATCGATTTTGCGTGCCTTTCGCCCAGCGGCGTGATCAGCGCCTATGCCACCGATGACCCCTCCGCCGAACTGCGATTGCCCTTCCTTCGCACGATGTTCGGCGGCTATGTGATTCGCTTTGTGTTCGTGTACACGATGCCAGAGGACGCGAAGCGCCAAGCGGCCCGCGACATCAGCGCATGCGTGGCTACGGAAAAATATGTGCCGGCGATCGCCAGTCGATTTGCCCTGGGAGACGTGGCTGCCGCCCATCAATCGCTGGAAAATGGAGACGCTCCAGGAAAAGTTTTGGTGTATCCGGCTTGGCCTACGGCCGCCCCTACCAACGTTTAGTTCAGCCGTAGAGGGGCGACCGTCGACGCGATAGCCTCTCGGCGGCGTGCGGGCGTCGGCGACAACTATGACCGTGTCAATTTGTCGCGCTGCTGCCTGCATGTGATGTGAGGCAACTTTCCTCGCGGCCTCCGTCCCTACCGCCGACTGAGCAGCCACTGCAGGTTCCGTCGGACGCCGGGCCACTCAGTCGCAACAATGCTGTACACGTACGTATCCCGAAGCAAATTGCTCTCGACAATCTGATGGCTTCTCAAAATGCCGTCCAGATTGGCACCAAGTCGTTCGATCGCGGCCCGGCTGCGCAAGTTGAAGGAAGACGTTCGAAACTCGACGGCAATACAAGACAGCGTCTCGAACGCGTGCTTGAGCAGCAGCTCCTTGCATTCGGTATTGACCGCAGTGCGCTGGGCTGATGCTCGGTACCAGGTCGAGCCGATCTCCAAACGCCGATGCTGAGGCTCAATATTCATGTAGCTGGTCATCCCAAGGACACGAGCGGTCTGCTTCTCTTCTACGACGAACGCAAGCATGCTTCCCGCTTCCTGCAAAGCCAGCCGCCTTTCGATCTCAGCCTCAACTTTGTCAGGTGCCGGTATTCTTGTGTACCAGAGATTCCATACCTCACCATCGGCAACAGCCTCGCTTAGTGCAGCGGCATGTCGACAGGCCAGAGGCCTGAGCGCGACTGCCTCGCCGATCAATTCCACGGGTTCAATCCATGCCAAAGGTCATTTCTCCTCTGCTACAAAGGAATCGACAATGTCATGCATCAGCGCGTTTCGGCGAAGGCGTCATGAAGAGCCTCGACGAGGCGATCAATCTCCACCTTCTCCGAGATAAACGGCGGCGCAAGCTGGATGGAATCCGCGCCCTGACGCACATAGAAGCCTTTGCTCCAGCACGCCTTGGCAATGTCGTAGGGCCGCCGGTCGGGAGTGGCAGCTATGCCGATGCCAGCAGCCAATCCAAAGTTGCGTATATCGACGACATGCTTCGCCTGGGCAAGTGAATGCACGGCATCTTCGAAGTAGGGAGCCAGGGCCGCCGCACGAGCAACGATCTCGTCGTTCACAAGCACGTCGAGCGTCGCGATCCCTGCCGCGCAAGCGACCGGATGGGCCGAATAGGTATAACCGTGAGGAAACTCGACCGCAAAGTCAGGGGACGCCACTCCCATGAACGTATCGTAGACTTTGCCCGAGGCAACAACAGCGGCCAATGGCTGTGCGCCATTCGTCACCTGCTTGGCGATGGTCATCATGTCCGGCACAACGCCGAATGCTTCCGCACCCGTCATCGCGCCAAGACGGCCGAATCCGGTGATGACCTCATCGAAGATCAACAGGATGTCGTGCGCCGTGCAGATCTCTCGCAGCCGCTGCAGATAGCCCTTGGGCGGCAGGATCACGCCGGCCGAACCGGAGATCGGCTCGACGATCACTGCGGCAATGTTCGACGCATCATGCAAGGCGATCAGGTCGATCAGTTCGTTGGCAAGCTCGGCGCCGTCCTGAGGTAGCCCGCGAACAAAGGCGTTGCTTGCAAGCTGTGTGTGAGCAAGATGGTCAGCGTCGACACCAGGGCCAAAGAGCTTGCGGTTGCCGCCGAGGCCGCCAACAGATATCCCCCCGAAATTGACCCCGTGATAGCCCTTTTGCCGACCGATGAAGCGGGTCTTGGTTCCTTGCCCCCGCAGGCGCCAGTAGGCACGTGCCAGCTTCAGCGCGGTATCCACAGCCTCCGATCCGGAGCTGGTGAAGAACACATGGTCCAGCCCTTCCGGCATGAGCGCCTTGATCTTGTTCGCGAGCTCGAATTGGGCAGGATGACCGTGCTGGAAAGCAGGCGAGTAATCCAGCTTCGCAATCTGCTTGGAGACTGCTTCGGAGATTTCGTCTCGGCCGTGCCCCAACCCCGAACACCACAGACCCGAAAGCCCATCGAAGATCTTCCGGCCATCTATATCCGTGAAGTACGCTCCCTTGGCTTCAACGATGACCCGGGGCGATTCCTTGAACTGGCGATTGCCGGTGAATGGCATCCAGCAGGCGTCGATCCATTGCGGATCCAGGCTGAGGGACGGTCGTTGACGCTTTTCTTGAAAAGTATGCATGGCTGCTTCCAGTTGAAGATGTGAATTCCGTTGATCAGGTCGCGCCGACGCTGAGGTATCGATCCTTGACGGCATCGTCTGCAAGGAACTGCGCGTTGCTGCCCTGGTACACGATCGTTCCTTGCTCGATCACATAGTGCCGATCAGCCAGCTGGGTGCAGACTTCGAGGTTCTGCTCCACCAGCAGGACTGCGACGCCGGCACGCCGGATCTCCTTGAGCTGGGCAACGATCTCTTCGACAATGACCGGGGCCAGTCCCTCGACCGGCTCATCCAGCATCAGAAGCTTGGGGTTGTTGAGCAGCGCGCGTCCGATCGAGAGCATCTGCTGCTCCCCACCGGAGAGCTGCCCTCCCCCGTTCTTTCGGCGCTCGCGCAGGCGCGGAAAGATCTTGTAGATGTCGGTCAGCGACCATGGAGAGCCTCGGCGCTGACCGAGCAGGAGGTTTTCTTCGACCGAGAGCAGCTTGAAGATCCCTCGATCCTCGGGCACCAGGCAAACACCGCGGGAAGCGATCTGGTGAGAAGGCAAGTCTTGCAACTCAACGCCTCCAAACACGATCTTGCCGCCCGTGGCGCGAACAGCGCCGGCGATCGTCTTGAGCGTGGTGGACTTGCCGGCTCCATTGCGGCCGAGCAGGGTTACCAGTTCGCCGTTGCCGATCTGAAGGTCAACGCCTTGCAGGATGTGACTTTTGCCATAGTGGCTATGCAACCGATCCAGGCGAAGAATCATTTGCGGCCTCCGGTGATCATGCTTCCGAGGTAGGCGGTTCGCACGCGCTCGTCATCACGCACCGACTGAGGCGTTCCCTCGACCAGCACCCGTCCCTGCTGCATCACCGTCACTGTGTGCGATATGTCCATGACGATTCCCATGTTGTGCTCGATCAAGACGACGGTGTAGTCGCGACCCAGGTCGGCGATCAGCGTCTTCATATCGTCCAGATCGTCGATCCCCATGCCGGAGGTGGGTTCGTCCAGAAAGATGGCTTTGGGCTCGGCCGCCAGGGCCATGCCGACCTCCAATCGACGCTGCTGACCATGCGACAGGGAACCAGCCGCCGTACGCTCCTGATTCCGCAGTCCAAGGCGTTCGATCACTCGGTCCACCATCTCTGCGCAAGACCAGCGGCCCTGCGGTGAACGCCAGAGATTGAACGCCCTTCTTGCGTTCACGCCCTGCGCCGCAAGGCGCAAGTTCTCGCGCACTGTCAGGGTGGGGAACAGGCTCGTGACCTGGAACGATCTGGCCATTCCCTTGCGCACGCGGACGTGGCCGGGTTCACGGGTGACGTCCTGGCCATCGAAGGCAATGCTGCCACCGGTCACACCCAGCGTGCCTGTGAGCATGTGGAACAGTGTCGTCTTGCCGGCACCGTTGGGGCCGATGACCGAATGCACCGTGTTGCGTCTCACGCGCAGGTCCACGCCGCCAAGGGCCACAAACTTGCCGTAGTGCTTGGTAACCTGCCGTGCTTCCAGAAGGAATTCCGTGCTCATACCTGCTTCTCCTCGACTCGGATTTCACCGGTCCGCTTGAACCGCGCCGTCAAGGCGAGAAAGCCGTCTTCGATGAGGCCCCACAAGCCGCGCTGCATGCCCAGGCTGATGACCACGAGCAGCACGCCCAGCAACATCAGCCAGCGCGGCCACAGTGTCGACAGCCAATCGGCCGCAAGCACGTAGAACAGGGCACCGATCAACGACGCGGCAAGATTGCCGGCGCCACCGATCACCGTCATCACGAGGATCATTTCACTCACATGAAATTCGGCGTTCGCGAGTGGTGCGACACCGACCATCATCGCGTTGAGTGCGCCGGCCAGCGCAGTCACGGCACCCGAGAGCACGAAAGCGAGCAGTTTGAAGCGCGGTACGTTGTAGCCAACGGCGCTGGCGCGCACCTCGTTGTCGCGGATTGCCAGCAGCGTGCGCCCAAAGATCGATGTCGTCACCCGGTGCAAAGCGACGAAGACCAACAGGAAGATGACCGCCACCATCACATAGAACTGCCACGCCGTGGTGTTGTCCCAGAGAACCACTCCGAACGCAGACACCGGCGGTCTCGGAATGTTGAGCAGCCCGTTGTCGCCCCCCGTCAGGGACGGAACGCTATAGGCCAGAAAGTAGAACATCTGCGCGAAGGCGAGCGTCAGCATGACGAAGTAGGTTCCCTTCTGTCGAATCGACACGATCCCGACCAGCCCCGCGGCGAGGCCACCAAGAATGATCGAGGCAACCAGCGCAAGGGGCATGGGCAGCCCGGTGCGAGTCAGCATGAGGCCGATCGTGTAGCTTCCGAGTCCGAAGAAAATGCCCTGCCCGAAGGACAGCAGCCCGGTATAGCCCAGCAGCAGATTGCATCCCAGAACGGCCAGCGCGTAGATGAGGATCTCACTGGCCAAGGAGCCTGAACTCAACAGCAGCGGCAATGCCACAACTACGCCAAGAGCAACTGCGATATCGATGTTTCGGCGCATGGTTCAGGCTCCCTTTCCAAGTAGGCCATTGGGGCGCAGCAGCAGAACCGCAGCCATGGCAACGTAGATCATCAGACGGGCACCCTCAGGCCAAAGGGTGCTCATCACGCTCTGCACTACGCCGATGAGAATGCCGCCGACGAGTGCTCCTGTGAAACTTCCCAGGCCACCAACTACCACGACAACGAACGCGACAGCGAGTGCCTCGATCCCCATGAATGGTTCGACACCCCGGATGGGCGCCGCAAGGACACCCGCAATCGCCGCCGTCGCCGCACCGAGAGCGAAAACCAAACTGAAGAGACGAAAGACGTTGATGCCGAGCAGAGAGACCATTTCGGGTGACTCGCTCCCGGCCCGCACCGCACTGCCCAGGCGAGTGCCTTCGAGCACCCACCAGAGCAATACGGCCAAACCGGCTGTCACTCCGATCACGAACAGGCGGTACTTGGGATAGATGAAGTCGCCCCACATGACCACGCCCTCCAGGCTCGGCGGGACGGCCACGCTGTCGCCCAGCGGTCCCCACTGCACGATGACCAGCTCCTGGATGATCAGCGCGACGCCCACCGTGATGAGGATGTGGAACTCGTGCGGCTTGGCGTAGACATGCCGCAGCAAGGTCTTCTCGGCAACCCACCCGACGGCCGCGATCAACAGCGGAACCACAAGCAAGGCGGCCCAGAAGCTCATTCCTTGCCTGACGGCTTCGAAGCAAAAATATGCCCCCAGCAGATAGAAAACGCCGTGGGCAAAATTGACGAATCGGAGCAAGCCGAAAACGATGGACAGCCCAACGGCCAGCAGGAAGTACAACATTCCTATTCCGATGCCGTTGACAGTCTGCAGAAGGTAAACGCTCATATGCGGCGACTCCGGTAGTTCGCGGCCGGCTTTTCAGCTCAGCTTGCAGCCGGCTTGTTCGACGGTCAGGAACGACTGTCCGGAACTGACAACATCCACATAGTCGTCCGCGTCCTTCATCTGCTTCTTGGCCTTTCCGCGCACCAGGTAGTAGTCTTTGATGACCTGGTGGTCTTCCTTGCGGATCTGCTCCTGGCCCGTGAGGCCCTCGAACTTCATGCCCTCCAGCGCCGAGATCACCGCCTTCGGCTCGGTCGAACCCGCCTTGGCGATCGCGTCAATGACGCATTTGGTGCAGATGAACGCAGCTGCCAAGGTGTAGTTCGGCGTGATCTTCAGCTCTCTGGTGACCTGCGTGATCAGCTCGCGGTTGGTAGGAGACTCGACGCTGTGCCAGTACTGCGCCCCGAAGTAGATGCCCTCGGTGGAGTCTGCGCCGAGCGACTGGAACTGCTCCAGCCCGGACGTCCATGGCACGAGGATCGTCATCTTCTTGTGCAGCCCGAAGCTGATGGCCTGGCGCAGCGCATCGGTCGACTGCGTACCGAAGTTGAGCAGCACCAGGACGTCCGGCTTGGCCGCCATGGCATTGGTCAGATAGCCGCTGAACTCTTTCTCCGCCAGCGAGTGGTAGCTGTTGCCGACCAGCTCCACGCCCTTTTCCTTCAGCACATCCTTGGTGGCCGCCAGCATTCCTTCGCCAAAGACGTATTGGGCGGTGATGGTGTACCAGCGCTTCGCCTTGGGCTGTGCCTCGATGAGTGGCCGCACCGTCTGTGCGACGGCGCCATAGGCAGGCACCGGCCACCGGAACGTCGCGGGATTGCATTCCTTGCCCGTGATCTCGTCTGCACCGGAATAGCAGAAGAAGACGCCTCCGAGTCGGTGGACTTCTTTGCCCATCGCCAGAGCTTCAGGGGACAGGATCCCGCCGACAAAGAACTTGGTGTTCTTTTGCTGCGCAGCCTCCTGCACCTTGCGCACCGCCGTGGCCGGCTTTGCCTCCGTGTCAAACACGCTGTACGCGAGGCGACGACCGATCACGGTCCCATACCGCTGGATTGCCATGCGAACACCGAGCTCCCCATACTTGCCGTTGACGGCAAACGGGCCCGACATGGGGAAAGGCGCCCCGAACTCGATCCCTTCGGCCGCCTGCGCCGACGCCAAGCGGGAGAGCGACATTGGAGCAATGCCGGCCGCGGCCAGCGCTAGTAGGTCACGTCTATTCATATTTTCTCTTTGATGTTTCAGTTGGGGAAAGTGACGACGGCCACGGCGACCCGGGGGATCACCGCGAGGGAACCTAAGGCGAGTTGGGAAGTTGCGCGACGGCGCCCGCTACCGAAAGCAATCGGCTGTCTTCGCCTCGGGCCCCGACCAGTTGAATGCCGACGGGGCGACCGTCTGCAGTCAGCCCGCAAGGGATCACGACGGCGGGTTGCTGGCTCAGGTTGATGGGATAGCTGAAGCCGGCCCAATCGGTCCATCGGGTCATGCCGCTGCCCGGCGGCACCTCGTGACCCACCTCGAAGGCGGCCACTGCCGTGGCGGGCGAGACGAGGACGTCGTACTCGTGCAGCAACCGATCCATTGCGCTACCGAACTCGGCCCGCCGCATCTGTGCAGAAACCAGGCCCGCGGTCATCTTTCCGCCGTCGCGTGCGGCCTCCAGCAACCCGGGATCAATGCAGCTTCGGTCTTGCTCGGGTATCGAGTCGATGCGGGCCGCTGCACCGCAAAGCCAGTGGTGCTTGAAAATGTCCAGGACGTCGTCGCGGGGCAGCTGCACGGGCTCCACGCGGGCGCCGGCGCGTTCAATTCGGCGAACGGCCCGTTCGACGATCTGCATGACCTCTGGTTCGACTTTCCCGGTCGCGGGCTGCGACCAGTAGCCAACTCGCGTGCCGGCGAGCGCGGTCTGGCCGCAGTCAGACGATGTGAGGCCATGCGCGCATTGGGTCCAGTCGCGCATGTCCCTGCCCGCCATCACCCTGAACATGGCCTCTGCGTCAGCGACGGTTCTGGCAATGGGCCCGATGTGGGACAGGGTTCCGAACGCACTCACTGGAAAGGTGGGAACGCGCGCGTAGGTCGGCTTGAATCCCACCGTTGCGGTGAAGGAAGCAGGAACGCGCGCCGATCCCCCGCCGTCCGTGGCGAGATGAAGGACACCGGCGCCGGTGGCGGCCGCCACGGCCGCACCACCAGACGATCCTCCGGCGGTCATGCTGGGCATCCAAGGATTGCGCGTGATGCCGCTCGACGGACTGTCCGTGACCGCCTTCCAGCCGAACTCGGGCGTGGTGGTCAGGCCCAGGAGAACGGCCCCGGAGCAGCGCAGTCGCTCGACCGCTGGTGCGTCCTCACGTTGTGGTTGCGGCTGCGTCGTCAGACTGCCGAAGCGGACCACCCAGCCCTTGACCCGGACGATGTCCTTGATCGTTGTCGGAATGCCATCGATCGGCGACAGCGGGGTGCCCGTCCGCCAGCGCTGTTCGGACGCACGAGCCTGCTCCATCGCGCCGTTGTGATCGATGTACGTGAATGCGTTGAAGGGCCTGTTGATCGCTTCGGCCCTGGCGAGGGATGCACGCGCGACCTCCACGGGCGAGACTTCGCCTGAGCGATACAGCGCGGTCAGTGCCGCCACGCCGAGGCGGCAAAGTGGATCGGCATCCAAGAGAGGCGAGCTGATTTGCTTCATGAAATTTTCCAACTGACATGTATTCGAATGCGCTGAAAAGAGAGCGGACGCGGCTTCCCCTGGCGATGTCCAACCGCCATGGTGAATGGATTCCAGCGAAGCACGGTGCTATGCGTGCGCGCAGTCGGGGGGCTTGGGGGGAGGACCTTCCGAAGCAGACGATCCGTGGCTCGAAGTCCGTGCAAGCACGTCTTTGAATTCTTTGATGGGGCCTGCGATGTCTCGAACTGAACCGATTGCGCTCACGCCGCGCAGAATTCCCTCGGCATCGGAGGAGAGAAAAAGTCGCGAACGTCCAATCGTCTCGACCTTGGTTGTGGAGCCCAGGGAGGGAAGTCCTGCGACCTGGAGCGCGAAGTCGTACTGATTGCTCCAGAACCAAGGCACCGCATCAAACTCGAGTTGCTGGCCGAGCATGTTTCGGGCCGCGGTGTCTGCTTGATCCTCGGCATTGCGCCAGTTTTCTATCCTTACGGCCCGCCCGTAGAGTTGGCTGTCGTAACAGCACACATCACCGCACGAAAAAATTCGTTCGTCGTCAGTTCGCAGATACTGATTTGTCCGTATGCCGTTGTCGGTCGCCAAACCCGCCGTTTCAGCCAGATCGACATTCGGTCGAACACCAAGGCCATAGACCACGATGTCACATGCCAGGGCCTCGCCAGTCGAAAGGCGAACGGCCTGCACCCTGTCCGTCCCCTCGAGTGCCACGATCCCGACACCGAACCGGACATCCACGCCTCGTCGTTGATGCTCAGCCACCACTGCATCCGAGACGATCGCCGGCACACTCCTGCCCATTGCTTGCGGTGCGCGCTCCAGCACCGTGACCGTACAACCGCGTTCCAGAGCCGCGGCAGCAACCTCCAGGCCAATCACGCCGGCGCCGATGACCACCAGGCGGCAGCCACGTTGCAGTGAGTCCGCAATCGCTTTTGCATGCTGGGGCGTGCGCAGCGGCAATACCCCGATCAGATCCGAACCTGGCACCGTGAGCGGATTGATGCTCGCCCCTGTTGCCAGCAGAAGCCGGTGGTAGGCGATCTCCCGCCCGCCTTCGAGGATCGCACGCCCAGTATCTCGATCGATGCGAGCGACGCATTGGGCAAGCTGCAGATCGACTTCATTCTCCGCGTACCAGGAGTCTGCGTAGAAGGCGCATTGTTCGCCTGTTTTCTTGCCTAGAAGCACCGCCTTGGACAGCGGGGGGCGATCGTAAGGAAGGCAACTCTCCTCACCAATCAGGCTGATACCCCCCGTCCAACCATGCTTGCGAAGAGCAGCAGCGGCTCGGGATCCGCTATGACCTGCGCCAACGATCACGATGGGCTCTTGGCAAGTGGTCATGGCTTTCTCTTCGCGCCCGTCTTTACTGTGCTGCCTTGACTTCTGCGCACGCCAGCATGGCGTCACCAATTACCCGCTCGCCTTTCGCATTCAGGGCTTCCCCGGCGCTCTGGATATCGCGCACGTCCTTGTTCTGGCTCAGCTTGGCCTTGCCCACGAAGCGCGTTACCTCGATCTCGATTCCGACGATCGCCTGGAGCATCGTGTCGATGTAGTCCTTGGGACCATCGGTCATCTTCCACGGCGTTGGCTGCGACGCCTCGTGAGTGCGGGTGAGCCGGGCCACCATGCCGCGGACATATCGCTCATCGTCCCGAATCGTGGCGCGCCCGTAGGCATGGACCACGATGTAGTTCCAACTGGGCACTTGCTTGTGAAACTCCTGCTTGCTCGGATACCACTGGGGCGAGATGTAGGAATCTCCAGCCCGAAACACAACCATCACTTCGTCGCCGCTGACGATGTCCTGCCACACCGGGTTGTTGCGCGCGACGTGCGAGTGCAGCACTACTTTGGATCCCTCCTTGGCGTCCAGCTCGAACGGAATATGGTTGGCATCCAAGCCGCTTTTTCCGTGCGTAAACAAAATACCCAGTGGATTCTTGGCGATCAGGTCGTGCAGAACTTCAGGGCGCGATTCATCGAAGTGGGCAGGAACGTACATATCTCTATCTCCGAAATTGGTTGCTGAGGACGGAAAACTTCGACCAGGCTCGATTCAGATCTCGATCATTTCGAAATCGGCTTTGCCGGCACCGCATTCAGGGCACACCCAATCGTTCGGCACATCCTCCCAGCGCGTTCCGGATGCGATGCCTTCCCCAGGCAGGCCTTGCTCTTCGTGGTACTCGAATCCACAGAGCACACAAAGCCAGCTCTTGAAGGCCACGGCTTGGTTCTTCTCGGTTGCGCAATCACTCATGGGGTGCCTCGCTCATGTCATGCCGGCTTCGAAAACAAGCCGTCGTCAAAAAGTAGTATGGTGTATTCAGGTTCAGTGAGATGGACCAGTATTCACTTATCTCAGGAGACCAGAATCCAATGCCACGGACAGCCAAGACGCCGGAAGTTCCAGCGATCGGGCCACTCGATCGGGAGGCCGGCGGTCTCGGACGGCAGCTCGCCCACAAGTTGCGTCAGGCGGTCAAGAGAGGCGACCTCCAAGCCGGCGAGATCCTCCCGTCGACGCGCGCTCTCGCCAAGTCCCTGGGAGTCGCACGCGGTACCGTCCTCGAGGCTTTCGAACAGCTGATTGCCGAGGGATTTCTCGAGGCCGAACAAGGCGGCAGCACGCGCGTTGCCGCATCTTTGGCTGACATGCCATTGGTTGCAGCCGACGCGCGCGAAAGCAAGGCGAGCGCCAAGCCTCTGCCACTGCCCTTGCCTTCCGCGGCGTTCGCCCAGATCGCTCGGCAGTTCATGCCGTTGCCACCGGTGCCTTTTGCTGTGTCAGTGCCTGCCGGTGCTGCCGCTCCCGGCGAGGTCTGGCGCCGCCTGGGAAACCAGATTCGCGCGCGCGGCAAGGGGGGGCCAAGCGGCTATGGAGACCCTCAGGGCGCCCTGCCTCTGCGCCAGGCGATCGCAGAATATGTGCGACGGTCTCGCTCAGTGCGTTGTGACCCTGCTCAAATCATTGTGACTACCGGCACTCAACAAGGGCTGTATCTGGCCTGCCTGGTACTTCTCGGCAACGAAGACCACGCGTGGGTCGAGAACCCGGCCTATTGGGGCATCACGGCAATATTGGAAACCTTGGGGCCTAAAGGTCGCATGGTGCGCGTGCCGGTCGATTCGGAAGGTTTGATCGTCGACGAGGGCTTGCGCTTGAGACCCGATGCGCGCGCCGCGTTTGTGACCCCATCGCATCAGTACCCTTTGGGCATGCCTTTGAGCATGGCGCGCCGAAACGCCCTGCTGACCTGGGCACGCACAAATGCAGCCTGGGTCGTGGAAGACGACTATGACAGCGAGTTGCGATACGCGGGACATCCATTTCCGGCGTTGCAAGGCCTGGATCCTGACCATGTGATCTATCTGGGGACATTCAGCAAGATCCTCTTTCCATCGCTGCGGCTCGGATATGCCATCGTGCCTCCGAGGCTCGTCGAGGCGTTTTGCGGTGCTCGCATGCTGTTGGACCGCCATCCGCCGAGCGCCGATCAGCATGTCCTGGCGGCTTTCATCGCCGAGGGGCATCTGGATCGGCACATCCGACGGATCCGAGGCGTTTATGGAGAATGCCGCAGCCAGCTTTCGCAGCTTTTTCAGGACATGCTTCCCAGTGACTTGGCATGGCTGCAGCCCAGTGATCAGGGCATGCACTCGGTGCTCTGGCTGGCGCCTGGCATTGACGATCAGGCCGTTTCCGTTCAGGCCGCCAGAGCCGGCGTGGCTGTGCGGCCAGTGTCTCGCATGTACGCGGAAGGCAGCGAACGTTCAGGCTTGATCCTGGGCCTGGGAGCATTCACTGCCGATCAGATTGCGGACGCCGCGCGGCGACTGGCATCCATCGTCACTGCTGCCGCTCCAGCAGGACGCCGCAGGGTCCGGAGCACGATCCGATAAACGGGCCGTCATGGTCGCCAGAGTCGCAGGCCAAGAGACTGGACTGGCGCTCACTCCCACTTGAGAGAGCGTTCCACCGACATGTCCGGATCACTGCAGACTTCGATCAACGCCGGCCCCTCGGCGCTCATGGCTTGCTCGACGATGCCTGCGGCATCCCTGGAGTGCTCGATCCTGAATCCGCGGGCGCCGAAGGCCTCGGCAAGTTTTGCAAAGCCGGGGTTCGCCAGGTCGGTGCCGCTGACGCGATGGGGAAAGTGCCGCTGCTGGTGGGTGCGGATGGTGCCGTACGACCCGTTGTTGGACACCACCACGCGCAGGTTCAGCCCTCTGTCGACCGCGGTGATCAGTTCGTTGCCGTTCATGAGAAATCCGCCATCGCCGACGAAGGCGAGAACTTCTCGCCCCGGATGGCGCAAGGCAGCCGCTATGCCGGCCGGGACCCCCGTTCCCATGGCTCCGCAAGCCGAGCCGAGCAGCCGGTTCGCCGGCGTCATCTTGAAGATGCGATGAACCCAGGCTGCAAAGTTGCCTGAATCGGTCGTCAAGACCGCATCGTTCTGGGCCAACCGTGCGATCGCCATGATCGTGTGGCCCAGGACGTCGTTCGCCACCACATTCTGTGGCTGCCAGCCATGCGCACGGTCGGCCGCCGCGCGCACCCGCTCGAGCCACTGGCTCGACACCGCCCCGGAGCCGCCATGGCGCAATGCGGCACGCACGAAGCCATGCGCCGTCGAGACGATCGGCAGTTCCGCCGAGAAATGGCGCCCGATCATGGACGGATCGGGATACACGTGAACGAACTTCTGCGGATTGGTGCCTTGCCGCGGAAAGGCGAACCCCAGGGACGACACATCGCCCATGCGGCTGCCGATCGCAACGATCAGGTCGGCCTCGCTGAAGAGCGCCGTGTGCGCGGGCGAGGTGAAGAAGCTCAGTTGGCCCACCCAGCGAGGGTCTGTGTTGGAGAACTGGTCCTGGTTCTTGTTGGTGACGGCAACGGGAATGTTCCACTGGTCGACGAGCGCCTGGAGATCGTTGCGGAAATCATCGGTCCGGCACTCACCGCCCACGATCAGGATCGGCCGGCTGGCCTTGGAAAGCAGATCATGCACACGCGCCGCGTCCTCCAGGGTCGCCTCTGCGAGTGCCACGCCGTGAACCCGCGCGGGCTGTCGCTCGACCAGTTCGGTCAGGACGTCTTCGGGCAACTCGACCGCGACCGGTCCTGGCGTTCCCGAGGCAGCTGTGGCAAAGGCGCGGGCCATCACTTCGGCGGCGCTTGCCGCCTTGTCGATGCGCCCGGACCATTTCAACAAGCCGGAAAAAGCTTTGCCAGTATCGATTTCCTGCACGGCGCCGCGGCCCAGGTTCGGCGTTTCGACCTGGCCAATCAAGAGGATCAGCGGGACCGCTTCTTCGGCCGCCACGTGAACGCCGATCGCGGCATTGAAGGCCCCGGGCCCCCTGCTCGCCATGACGATGCCGGCGCGGCCCGTCAGCTTGGCGTCCGCGATCGCGGCCAGGGCCGCGGATCCTTCGTGGCGGCATGTCACCAGATCGAAATCGCGCCGCGCGTGAAGCGCGTCAAGCAGCGCCAGGAAGCTTTCACCGGGAACGCTGAACGCCCGGTCCGCGCCGTGCGCGACCATGCTGTCGACGATGGCCTCGGCAACTCTGTACGTCATGAACGTCCTTCTTTCAAGACGCGTTCACGTCGACGACCACGCGGCCCCGGATCTCGCCCCGCATGAGCCTTGCGGCTGCATCGATCGCTTGCGGCAGCGCGATCTCGGTCGCAATGTCTTCCAGGATCGGGCCGTGCAGATCGCGCGCCAGCCGCTCCCACGCGGCGACACGGTCTGCCTTTGGCCGCATCACGCTATCAATGCCGATGAGGCTCACACCGCGCAGGATGAATGGCGCAACCGACGCAGGCAGGTCGAGCCCCTGGGCCAGGCCGCACGCAGTGACCACGCCGTTGTATCGAAGCTGCGCGCATACGTTGGCCAGCGTGTGGCTGCCAACCGAATCCACGGCGGCGGCCCAGCGCTCCTTCTGCAGCGGCTTGCCCGGTTCGCTCAACTCCTTGCGATCGATCACGTCGCTGGCCCCGAGCCGCCGAAGATAGTCAGATTCGCCCGGCCGCCCCGTGGACGCAGTGACCGTGTACCCGAGCTTGGCCAGCAGCGCGATCGCAACGCTTCCCACGCCGCCGTTCGCACCCGTCACGAGCACCGGCCCATCGCCTGCCTTGAGCCCGTGCCGCTCCAGGGCCATCACGCACAGCATGGCGGTGTACCCCGCGGTCCCGATGGCCATGGCATCCCTGGTGCTGAAACGCTTCGGAAGCGGAATCAACCAGTCGCCCTTCACGCGCGCCCGCTGTGCAAGCCCGCCCCAGTGCGTCTCTCCAACGCCCCAGCCGTTGAGCACCACCGTGTCACCCGGCTTGAATTCGGGATGGTCGCTCTGCTCCACCACGCCCGCAAAGTCGATGCCTGGCACCATGGGAAAGCTCCGGACGACGGGCCCCTTTCCGGTGATGGCCAGGCCGTCCTTGTAGTTCAGCGTGCTGTATTCGACGCGGACCGTGACGTCGCCTGCGGGCAGGCGGTCTTCATCGATCTCGGCCAGCGAGGCGCGGTAACCCTGCGCGTCTTTTTCCACGACGATGCCTTTGAACATGTTTCGCTCCAATAAAAAAATCAGTGGTCCGCCGCGTGGCGGGGCGAGGCCGGGGCGCGCGCGCCCAGGCTGGACAGATATGCCTCGATGAAGGTCACCAGGGGACGGTCCGACTGCACCAGCCTGGCTCGGAGCACGGCCCCCTCCCAGGCGATCCAGAAGAACTCGGCGAGTTGCTCGACGTCCAGCGTTGCCGAGATGGTTCCTGCGGCCTGAGCCTCTCGCAGGCAGCGAGCCACCCGCTCCTGCCAGCCGACAAGAATGGCATCGAGACGTTCGCGGAAATCCGCAGGCAGGGCACCCAGTTCCTGGCTCAGGTTGCCAACCAGGCATCCCCGCGTGAAGTGGTGCTTGCGCATGCCCCTGGATGCATCGGCAATGAAGTCGGCAAGCCGATCGAGCGGTGCGCGTTCCTGGTTCAACAGCCACCGGTCTAGCTTGCGCTTGAAGTAGTCGTCGTAGGCGTCCATCACGGCCGCTCCGAACGCGTCCTTGTTCGCGAAGTAGTGATAGAACGAGCCCTTGGGCACGGTCGCCCGCTTCAGCACGGCATCCAGGCCCGTCGAACTGAAGCCCTGCTCTGTGAGCAGCTCCATCCCGCATCGGATCAGTACATCGCGCGTTGCCGCATACGCCGGCGACGGCCTTTGGCTGCGCGCCACGCCCGCTTTGGATTTTTCGGTCATGCGTCAATTCTAGACCGATCGTCTAGAGAACATCTACTGCACCCTCTCAGTTGTCGTGCATCTCAATGGGTTGCACCAATATGCGACCGCGCACGCACGTTCATTGGGCAACTTGCACCTTCGCGCGCGCCATCGGGCTTGATGCCGTTGATCTGACCGCGCTTCACGGCGGGCCCGAGTCTTGCTCGTAAACCCCAATGCGAGTCCTAATTGACACAATGTGTCCTATCACCAATACTTTCATCACCTCCTCACTTCTGCGGAAGGAAGCCCCATGAAGCCCCACTCCATCAAGAAATGGCTTGTCGCCACCGGCCTGGCCTGCCTGGCTGTCTCAACGGCGCTGGCCGATGAGTCGTATCCGTCGAAGCCGATCAAGCTCGTCGCCGGCTTCCCGCCGGGTGGGCCCACGGACATCATTGCCCGCGTGATTGCGCAGGCACTGGGGAAGGAGCTCAATGGCACGATCGTCATTGACAACCGCGCTGGCGCCGGCGGCGTCATCGGCGCTGACGCCGTGGCCAAGTCGAAGCCGGACGGCTACACCCTGCTCGTTGCGGTGGAGTCCTCGCAGACGCGCGGCCAAGCCTTGAACCCGACGCTTTCCTATGACCAGCTCAAGGACTTCGCCTATGTCAGGAACGTTGCCAAGCAGCGCAATCTCGTCGTCGTGAATCCCGACATGCCGGTCAACAGCATCAAGGAGCTCATCGCCTTCGCCAAGGCGAACCCCGGCAAGCTGAATTTCGGCGGCACCTTCGGCGCCACGTCGCACATCGGCGGAACGCTGTTCGACGCGCGAAATGGCACGCAACTTACGTTCGTGAATTACAAGGGCGGCGCGCAACCCATCACCGACCTCATGGCCGGCGTGGTACAGGTCGGCTTCTTCACCGAGGCGACAGTCGCCCAGCACATCCGCGCCGGAAAGATCAAGGCCCTGGCAGTTGCCGCGCCGGAGCGTTCGCCCGCGTTCCCAGACCTCCCGACACTCCAGGAAGCTGGCAGCAAGCCAATCGATCTTTCCCCTTGGTTCGGCATTGCGGCTCCTGCGGGCACTCCGGGCCCAGTCATCCAAAAGCTGGCGGCGGCGCTCGACAAGGTTGTGAGGAATCCCGAGTTTCTTGGGCAGCTGGAGACGCTCGGTGCCGTTCCGGTGAAGGAGTCGACACCCGATCTGTACACCAAACAGGTGGCCAAGGAGATCGTGTTCTGGAACGATTGGGCGAAAACGCTGACGACTCCCTTGGCCCGCTGAACGACTGCCGAGTATTCGAAACCGATGAACTTCTACGACCTCTACGACGAGAGACTGTCCGCGGCGGAAAGATCACTGGTCCAGGCTGCCAGCGACTTCTGCCGCGGCGAATTCAGCGCCCACCTCCTGGAGTCGCACACGCAGGGTCGCGCCTACGATGCGTCATGGATCGACAGGTGGGCAAAGGAAGGCTTCCTGGGGCTTCAAGCGCCAAGGGAATTCGGCGGCCACGATGCTTCGTTCATCTGCAAGATCCGCGTGGCGCAGACGATGGCGGAACATGGCTTTGCCGCCGCCTTTGCCATCAACAATCTGCAAGGCTCCGTGACCCGCGTGGCGCGCTTCGGTTCCGAGAAGCAACGTGCCGAGCTCCTCCACGCCATGCTGGGCGGGCGAACGCTGTGCGCCCCCGCCATGTCCGAGCCCGATGGCGGCAGCGACCTGGCCGCACTGAAGACGAAGGCGCGGCGCGTGGACGGCGGATGGCTGATCAGCGGCACGAAGTCGTGGATCACCAACGGTTCGATCATCCAGTGCGCAACCCTGCTTGCAAGAGTTGACCCGCTCGGCGCGGAAGCCGGCGACATCGCGTCTTTTCTGGTGCCGCTGACCGATGGACCGACGCTTCGCAGGGAAGAGCTTGTCATGCCGGGCGCCCTGTCCTTCCGGCTGGCATCCCTGGTCTTCCAGGATCATTTCGTTCCCGACTGGTGTCTCTTCGACCCACCGGGGCAGGCGTTCAAGTCTTCCATGGCGTCCGTCAATGCCGCGCGCGTTCATGTCGCGGCGATGTGCGTCGCCTCTGCCAGGGCAGCCTTGGCAGAGACGGTGGGCTACGCGGAATCTAGGCAAGCCTTCGGCAAGCCGCTGCTCAGGCACCAGGGACTCGGGTGGGAGCTCGCGGAGGTCTCACTGCGCCTGGAGGCAGCCAATGCACTCGTGCTGCGCGCAGCGATTGCCGTGCAAACAGGAAAGCCGGCCCTGACGCTGGCCGCCCAGGCAAAAAAGTTCGCCGTCGACGTGGCCGTCTGGGCACTCGACCAGTGCCAGCGTGCAATGGGCGCCACCGGCGCGAGCGCCGATCACCGCCTTGCCATGCTGTCGAGCGAAACACGGCTGGCGGCATTCGGCGACGGCACCAGCCAGATGCTGCTCGACCGCATCGCCAAGGGTCTGGCCAAAGACTATGGGCCTTCGCCCGCGCAGAAGGAATCTGATCGATGAGAAATGTGGTCGTCAAGGATGCGAACGCCGCAGTCAGCGGTTTGCGCGACGGAGATACGGTGATGGTCGGAGGCTTCGGCGGCGCAGGCGTTCCGCGCGGAATGATCGAGGCGGTGCTGGACCTGGGGGTGCGCGAACTGACCGTCATCTCCAACAACGCAGGCTCCGGCGGCCAGGACCTCTCGCTTTGGTTCGGTGCGCGCATCGTCCGGAAGATCGTCTGCTCCTACCCGCGAAGCGCGGACGTGTTCGCCGACCAATACCGGGCCGGCGAAGTCGAACTCGAGCTGGTTCCGCAGGGCACGCTGGTGGAGCGCATCCGGGCCGGCGGTGCGGGCCTTGGCGGGTTCCTGACTCCCACGGGTGTAGGCACCGTGTTCGAGAACGGCAAGCAGAAGGTCGTGGTCGACGGCCGCGAGTTCCTTCTGGAGACGCCCTTGCGCGCGCAGTTCTCGCTGCTGAAGGGCCGGCAGGCCGATGTGCTGGGCAACCTGAACTACAACAAGACGGCACGAAATCATTCTGTGGTGATGGCCACTGCCGCAGAGGTGGTTGCGGTGGAAGTCGACGAACTCCTGGAGCCCGGCGAGCTCGACCCCGAAGGCATCGTCACCCCCTGCATCTTTGTCGACCGCGTCTTTCTCTCGAGGCCCGCATGAACTCGCTATCCAGACTGGAACTCGCGCGCCTGGTCGCCCACCAGCTTCCCAAGCAAGGGTTCGTCAACCTCGGCATCGGAGCACCGACGGGCGTGGCGGACCATCTTCCCTCCGATACCTCGGTCATGCTCCACAGCGAGAACGGCATTCTCAATGTCGGTCCCAAACCGGCCGAGGGAGAGGAAGACCTGGACCTCATCAATGCCGGGAAGATGCCTGTCACGCTCGCCCGCGGCGGATCTTTCTTCGACTCGAGCCTGTCGTTTTCTATGATGCGCGGAGGGCACCTCGACATCGCCATCCTGGGTGCGTTCCAGGTCTCCCAGCACGGCGACCTGGCCAACTGGACCACGGGCGATCTGAACGGTGCGCCGCCGGCCATCGGCGGAGCCATCGATCTTGCGGTGGGAGCAAAGCAGATCTGGGTGATGATGGAGCACACCACGCGCGACGCCCAGCCGCGCCTGGTCGAGCGTTGCACCTTGCCGCTCACGGCAGTGGGTGTTGTGGCCAAGGTGTTCACGAACCTCGCGATCATCGACGTCACCGCCGATGGATTCGTGGTGCAGGCGCTTTTCGAGGGAGCCTCGCTTGAATCCGTGCAGCAGCTCACCGGAGCGCCGCTGAAGCCGGCGCCCACGCTGAGGCGATTCTCTTCGGACGGGGTGCTCACGCCGCCCCGTTGAGGCCGGCGTTCAGGCGGCAGCACGAGCCGTGCCTCGGGACCTTATGCGGTGGCGGCAATCACGACCAGGGCCGAAGCCGGCTCATCGGTGAGCGCGGTGAGCTTGTGCGGAATGGTGGAGTCGAACTGTACGCAGTCGCCGGGCTCCAGGCGCTCCTTGCGGGCTCCGATCTGCATCTCGATGTGGCCGGTGAGAACGAAGAGGACTTCTTCGCCCTCATGGTGGCTCATGATCCGGCCGCGCTTCTGGGTTTTTCCCGGGCGCACGATGAATGCCCGCATCACGCGGTCGTCGCGAAGGCCCGCGACCAGCGAGAGATGCGTCGTGGGATCTCCCGCAATGGATCCATTGCCCCGGACGATCGAAACGACGTCTTCCTCCGGCTGTTGCCCGAAGAGCCGGTCCACCGTCACACCCAGGGCCTTGGCGATATTGAGGGCCGACTCGATCGACGGCGTGGATATGCCACGCTCGATCTTCGACAGATAGCTGCGCGTGAGCCCTGAATCTCGAGCCAGATTCTCCAGCGTCAATCCGCTTTGGACGCGCAGGTACTTGAGGTGTAGTGCCAAGGCTTTGAACGGGTCTGCGGCAGGCCGATCGGCTGCTCGCAACCCACTGGAAATTGCTGCGGGGCCCGATTCTGGCACGAGTGTGTCGCCCGCAGCCTAGATGTCGAGAACCAGGCGCGGGCCCGCACACTCCGCAACGCACACGATCACTTCATGCGCGCGCTCCTGAGGACTCAGGACGCGGTCGTGATGGATCGGCGGTCCCTCGATCCAGCGCGTACGGCATGCGCCGCAGATGCCACCGGCGCACGACACAGAGATATCGGCGTCCATCGCTTCCAGGGTGGCCAGAAGGCCCACCTCGGGCCGCACTTCCATCTCGCGTCCGCTCTTGGCCAGCACCACGCTGTACGGCTGCGCGTTCAGGGTTGGAACAAGCTTGGGCGCGGTGAACCGCTCGACGTGCTTGCGGCTTTCAGGCCACTCGGCGACAGCGGACTCGAATGCATCGAGCATTCCGGCGGGGCCACAGCAAAATGCCTTCGCATCCGGGCCGGAGCCCTCCACGATGGATCGGATGTCGGGCGGGCTGACCTCGAGCGTGTTGTAGAGATGGACCCGGCCACCCTTCACCGCCGGCGCCAGCATGTCGATCAGGCTCGGCTCTCCCATGCTGGCCCAGTGCAACTGGTAGTTCGACTTGCCTTCACGCTCCATTGCCAGGATGGCAGACACGAACGGCGTCACGCCGATTCCGCCTGCGACAAAGATGTTCATACCGGTGGGCGAGAGCTCCAACCCGCTTCTGGGTACCGAAACACCAATGACTTCGCCGGCACGAAGCTCGTCGTGTATGTGGCGCGACCCGCCGCGCCCTGCTTCTTCGCGCTTGATCGCAATGACGTATCTCCGGCAGTCGGCGGGCTCATTGCACAGCGAATAGGTGCGTACGAGCCCATTGGCCAAATGGAGATCGATGTGTGCTCCGGGCCTGAAGGCAGGCAAGCGCCAACCGTCCTGGTCAGCCAATACCAGCCGCTTGACCCCCGGCAGAGGCTCATCGATTTCTCGAACGACAGCTTGAAGGTGTTTGATCGCCTTCGGCATATCACGCCCCGTGGACAGCGTCGCCCACGCGGATGACGCCACCCTTCAGAATCCGGCAGTTGAGGCCTGATCTATTGATCAATGGATCGAACACCGCCTTCCCGAGGATCTCTTCGATATGGCGGCACGGCGTGGACAGCCGGGTTGCCTCAAGGAGAGTTTCCCCGACCCAGAACTGGCGGCCGACGAGATGATTGAGCGGCACACCTTGCACGGTCACGTTTCTTCGGTGCTCTTCAGGCAGCATCTGGATTTTTGCATCGCGCGCCAGGGCTTCCAGCGTCTCGATCTCGAACAGCGTGATCTGCCGCCCCTCCTCCGGCTTGTGGGAGTAGAAGCCGGACTCCCGGCCGATCATGTATCGGTCTCCCTCGATGCCCTTGCCGGCCACGAGCGTCAACTCGTCGAACGACTCCATGGGAAGGAAGGCTCGAGGCGTGATGTGCAGATGTCGAACGACCCCCGCCCAGGCGGGAACGACCTCCCGCTCGCCGAGCTGCTGTTGGTGGGTTGCTGCAGTAAGCATGTAAGACGCTCCTTGATAACGGCGATCCAGCCGGTCTGATGAAGGAACGTCATTATAGGACACTTTGTGTCCTATGGGACTCGTTCAGGCACTGTGAGAACCGGCTCGAAGCGCGAGGTCGCTGTCCATACCGATGCGGCACAGCCCTCAGGATTCCTCAGGTGCTGCCGTGCGCACCCCATAGAGGGCCGTCCTTTGTTCTAAAAAGGGGTCGGACCGCCGATTGAACAAGGCCATGATCTGAGCTCGCAGCCATTGGCAGCTCGGTTCCTTCTGTGTGCGCCGATGCCAGTACTGGTGAATCGTGACGGAAGGCGGCGTGAAGGGAAGCGGCAAGACCTCAAGCTCCCCGGAGCGCGCGAAATCAAAGGCTGCGGGCAGAGGAACGGTCGCAATGAGGTCTGTTCTTGCGATGATGTGAGGAAGACTGAGGAGGTTGGGCGTACTGAGAACCACTCGCCGCCGAACTCGATGACGCTCCAGTGCAGCCTCCAGCAATATGGTCGACCGGGCCGGCAAGTCGAGCACGGCATGTCCGAGATCTTGATACGCCGCGCGGCTCATGCCTCGGGCGACCACCGGATGTCCCCGGCGAACGATGCACGCATACGTGTGGCTGAAAAGAGATTGGCGAAAGTAGGCATCTTTTTCCAATGCGGGAAAGTAGCCGATCGCCAAATCAATGTCGCCGCTGGCGAGCCGCTCGTGGAGCGGCAAGACGATCGGCGAAACGATGTGCACGGAGGTGCGTGGCGCATGCTCGGCCAGATGCGCCATCAGGACAGGCATGAAGAGAGATTCGGCTGAATCGGGCATCGACACGCGAAAACTGGTCTCGCTGTTTTCGAGATCGAATGCGCCGCTGCCAAGGACGTCCTTGTCGACCTGATCGAGCATGACGCGCGCTGTTTCCGCCAACGTCACGGCCCTTGGTGTCGGACGCATTCCGGATCCAGCGCGGACGAATAACTCATCGCCGAGTTGCTTGCGAAGTCGGCTGAGCGCGGTACTGAACCCAGACTGGCTCATCTGAAGGCTTTCAGCCGCACGACCCAAATGACGTGTGCTGTCGAGGGCGACCAGGAGGCGCAGCAGGTTCAGATCGAGTTGCTTCATCGTTTTTGCAGATAACGGATGTTCATCTTTTCCGGTTGAGAGTGCTTCGGTGGGCGCCTATTCTCTGGCGCAGACCAACAGGAGACAACATTGCCGAGCCCTGTCCAGAGCCATGCAGAGGAACGCCGGAAACATCTTGCCGCGATGCAACGAGCCGTTCCCGTCACGAGGATGGTGGACTATGGCGTGCCGCTGGGTGACGCGCTCCACATCCATGGCCTGATCGCGACGGACGATTCAGCCGGCTGGGACGAAATCTGCGAACGGCTGGCGGCACGGCATCATGGCTTTGCAGAGGCCGCAGAGAAGGCTGGCCGGTCCCCTACCGCGGCTCAGGCATGGCGAGCCGCATCGGCGCTGCTTCAATGCGCGCAGCTCGCGTTCAATCAAGACGTGCCTCGCAAAAGAGCGCTCTACGAACAGGCCCATGCCGCGCTCTCCCGACATGCACACTTGAGCGGAGATCTTGCGGAGGTGCAACTATCGACGACATACGGAGCTCTTCATGGTTGGATCGTCCGTCCCGAAAGTGTGGCTGCAACGGCTGCGGTGATCGTTGTGGGGGGGTTGAGCGGCTGGGGGAGCGTGTACCTTGACATCGGACGGGCGCTCGCGGCTCGCGGCCTGCTCGCGATTCTTGCCGAAGGGCCTGGGCAGGGCCTGACTCGTCTTCGAGGCGGAATGCATCTCGACGACCGAACACTGCCGCTCTTCAGCGCTTTCCTGGATCACGCCGAGTCTCTGGGCGTGCGCCGGTGCGGGGTGTGGGGCAACAGCTTTGGCGGCTTGTTCGCTGCACAACTGGCCGCGAGGGACCGAAGGGTGCGAGCGCTTTGCGTCAACGGCGCGCCGATGATTCCCTCGGTCCCTCCGTTCCGAACCGCCCGCGAGCAAATGGAAGCGGTATTCGGTGTCGATGACGGGATTTCTCTAGGTCATCGATTGCAATCGCTGGCCATGAACCCACGCCGTCACCGCATCGATGCCCATCTGCTGGTCGTTCAAGGCGGGCGCGACGCGTTGGTTCCATTGGGCGAGCAGACGTCGTACTTCACCTTGGTGCCAGCCCACGAGAAAGCCGTACTCACGTGGGCGGATGGCGAGCACACCATCTACAACTACGCCCAGGAGCGCAACGCGCAAGCGGCGGATTGGTTTGCCGAGCGGCTGGATCCAGCGGCGGCTTTGATCGAGAACAATGAAGGAGACATGAATTGGAAGAATCCACAAGCTTTGAATTTGACGTGATCGTGGTCGGGTATGGACCCAGCGGTCTTGTCCTTGCTTCGCTGCTGGGACAGCAAGGCCATCAGGTGGCGGTCGTCGAACGCTGGCCGAACTTGTATGGCAAGCCGCGCCTGACACATATCGACGGCGAGACGGCTCGGCTGATTTCCGTCTGCGCGGATGCTGACCACGCCCTGCGGGACGCGTGGACCACGCCCCACTACCACTGGTTCAATGGCAAGGGGCAGCTCCTGCTGGACGTGGGCGGGTTTGGCAATACGCGCCGGATGCTGTGGGATGACCATATCTCGGTCCATCTGCCTCACATCGAGGAGGCGATTCACGAGCGAATCACGTCCCTTCCCAATGTGCACCTCTATCGGGGATATCTCGCCAATGGCCTCGAACAGGACTCCGAGGGCGTCACCCTGAGATGCGTGCCGTGGGGGAAGGCGAAGGATCCCTCTGCTTCGCCACGATCCGAGTTGAGCTTGCGCGCTCGCTACCTCGTTGGGTCGGACGGATCGAACAGCTTCGTGCGCGAGGCCCTCGGCGTCGACCGGATCGACTTCGGCTTCAATGAGCGTTGGCTGTGCGTGGACACCGAACCTCGTCGCAAGCTGCCATCGAAGTTCGACGAAAACGCCATCCAGGTGTGCGATCCCCGCCGTGGTCACATGTTCATGCCGATTGGCACGAAGCGGCAACGATTCGAGTTCGCTTTGCTGCCCGACGAGACCACAGAGGAGATGCAGACCGTCGATGCTGCATTTCGCATGCTCAAGCAGTACCACGGGCTGGAGCCGGAAGACCTGGATCTCATCCGCAATCTCGTCTACACCTTCGAGTGCCGTCTGGCCAAGTCCTGGAAGGTCGGGCGGGTCTTTCTAGCCGGAGATGCCGCACACACGAATCCGCCATACCTCGGACAAGGTGCCTGCTCCGGCATGCGCGATGCCGCCAATCTTGCGTGGAAATTCGACCTCGTGCTTCGCGGGCTGTCCGACGCGAGCCTGCTCGATACATACGAATCGGAACGCACGCCGCACGCCCAGCAGATCATGCTGGACTCGCGTGCGCTGGGACTGGTTGCCAACACCTCGAACCCCGTGAAGGCCGCGGTGCGGGACCTGCTGTTCAAGTTCAATCTCGCGCCGAAACCCAAGTTTCCGGTGCTCACCAATGGCATTCTGGCCAAAGGGGCCGATGGAAGACCCATGCGGCAGGCAGGGACCTTGGCACCACAGGGCCGCATCACGGTGGACGGTCGCACGATGCGCTTCGATGAGCATGTCGGGTTCTCTTTCGCCCTTCTCGCAAACCCCGAAGTGACAGACGAGTTGCCTGCGACGCTCAAGGCCGCGCTGCGGGCGGTCGGTGTCCGGTTCGTCGAGCTGGCACCTGCTTCAGGTGTGTGCCAGGGCGATCGCGTGATAGATGCCGACGGCGTGTACGCCCCATTTCTGGAGTCGCTCGACGCCGAGGCCGTTCTGACGCGCCCCGACTTCGTGGTGTATGGACACGCCGATCGTGCAGGTCTCGTGCATCTGGCCGAAAGCTTCCTGCAGCAGTTGCAGCACACCTCGACAAGGCGGCATCATTCCACCATCAGCGTCCCTAGTCCTTGAAAAGGCCAATGAAGAGATTGCGGATCCAGTGGTGCGCGGGGTCCGATTCGAAGCGGCGGCTCCAGTGCAGCGACACGGTGAAGGCGCTGCGGGGAAGCTCCGCCGGGAGCACCACATAGCGCTTCGGCTCGATGAACCTGCGCGCAATCGCCTGCGGCATCACGACGGCAAAATCGGTACGCGCAATGATCGCCGGCAGCGCAAGGAAGTGCGCCGAGTTGAGCACCAGCCTTTCATCGAGGCCGAGCTGCTGCAGGATGCGAAAGGTCTCCGAGTGCGAGCGCACGGCCACGTACTCCAGGCGCCGCAGGTCCTGGATCGTCATGCGGACATCCGAGGCCTTCGAGGCCTTGGCCATCGGATGCCCTGCACGCACCACCACCGCGTAGCGGTCGCGCAGCAGCTCGACGCGCTCCGTTCCGCTGACCGAGGGCAGAAACCCGAGTGCGAAGTGAATGGCGCCCGTCTCCAGGGCATCGGTGATCTCCCCGTGCGGCAGCGGAGTCGTATGCACCCGTATGCCAGGTGCCTGGCGGTGCAAGGCTTCCATCAGTTCCGGCAGCAGCCGAGCCTCGCCGATGTCGTTCATATGCAGCCGAACGGTCATTCGCGAGCGCGAGGGGTCGAAGGTGTCTTCGTCCCGCAGCACATCCTCGATGGCGGCCACGGCCGGCTGAACGACGCTTGCCAGCCGCTCCGCGCGCAGCGTCGGGCGCATGCGCCCGTTGGCGCGCACGAACAGCGCATCGCCCAAGGCAAGCCGCAATCGCGTCAGGCCTTGGCTGGCGGCCGGCTGCGACAACCCCAGCGCATCGGCGGCGCGGCTGACGCTGCCCAGGCGGTACACCGCTTCGAACAGACGAAGCAGGTTCATGTCCAGCTTTTCAGTATGCATATAACTTATTTTGCTCTAGACATTTCATTGTATTGATGAATACAGCGGCAAGCGCAAAACTGCAGACCTCATCTAGGAGCATTCATGGATCGACACGTCGAAGTTCCCGCGCAAGCACCCCTCTCGGCCAGCAGCACCCTGACCGTGCGGGACGCGGTTTTCAGGCTGCTGCGCGCGTTCGGCATGACCAGCGTGTTCGGCAACCCGGGCTCGACGGAACTGCCGATGTTCATCGACTTCCCCGAAGACTTCCGCTACGTGCTCGGGCTGCAGGAGTCCGTGGTCGTGGGCATGGCGGACGGCTACGCGCAGGCCACGCACAACGCGGCATTCATCAACCTGCACTCCGCGGCCGGCGTCGGCCATGCAATGGGCAACATCTTCACGGCCTTTCGCAACCGCACGCCGCTGGTGATCACGGCCGGGCAGCAGGCGCGGTCGATCCTGCCCTTCGAGCCCTTCCTCGGCTCCACGCAGGCGCCCGAGCTGCCGAGGCCCTACGTGAAGTGGAGCGTCGAGCCGGCGCGGGCCGAGGACGTTCCGCTGGCGATTGCGCGGGCCTACTACATCGCAATGACGCCGCCGCGCGGCCCCGTGCTGGTCTCGATCCCGTCAGACGACTGGGACGTCCAGACCTTGCCGGTCGATGCACGGGAGGTCAGCCGCCACGTGCGCGCGGATCCCGATCTTCTCGCGCGCATTGCCGCGGCCCTCGATGGCGCCCGCTCCCCGGCGTTCGTGGTCGGTGCCGCGGTCGATCGCGACGAGGCTTGGAAAGAAGCGGTTCAACTGGCCGAGCGGCACAACGCCCGCGTGTACGTCGCGCCCATGTCGGGTCGATGCAGTTTCCCGGAAGACCATCCGCTGTGGGCAGGCTTCCTGCCGCCAATGCGCGAGCGCATCGTCGAACGGCTCGACGGCCACGATCTGGTTTTTGCGCTCGGTGCGCCGGCATTCACCTACCATGTGCCGGGCCACGGGCCGCACCTGCCCGAAGGATGCGAGCTGGTGCAGCTCACAGACGATCCCCAGGTTGCGGCCTGGGCGCCGACAGGAACCTCCGTGGTCGGCAGCATCCGCCTCGGGTTACTCGATCTGCTCGAGTGCAGCACGCCGCGCGATCGTCCGGCACCACCTACCCATGTGCGGCCGCCGCGCGTTGCAGAGCCCGAGCCCGGCGAACGCCTGCCGGTTGCGTGGGTCCTGCAGACGCTGGCCGATGTGCGCGCACGCGACAGCATCCTGGTCGAGGAAGCACCGAGCGCACGGCCCGTGATGCACGGCCACTTGCCGATCTTCGAGTCGGAAACTTTCTACACCATGTGCAGCGGCGGCCTGGGTTTCGGCCTTCCGGCCGCGGTGGGGGTGGCGCTGGGCAAGCCCGGCGCACGGGTCATTGCACTGGTGGGCGATGGCTCGGCGATGTACGCCATCCAGGCGCTGTGGAGCGCAGCGCAGCTGGCGCTGCCGGTCACGGTGCTGATCCTGAAGAACCGCCGCTACGCCGCGCTGTACGAGTTCGCGCGCATCTTCGGCTACCGGCCCGACGCGCATGTTCCGGGCACCGACCTGCCCGATCTCGATTTTGTCGCGCTGGCTGGCGCGCAAGGCATGAAGGGGCTGCGCGTCGACACGGCGGAGCAACTGCGTCCCGCATTGCACCAGGCCCTGCAATCGACCGCACCGATGCTGGTCGAGATCGAAGTGGCCTGACAGTTTTTTTCGCTTTTCCAAATCTACAAGGAGACAAGACGATGGGCACGATATCGATGTTGATCAATGGCGAGGACCGCCAGGCTGCGGGCGGTGCCACCTTCGAGCGCCGCAATCCGCTCGACGGCACGGTGGCGACCGTCGCGCCGGCCGCCACGAAGGCCGACGCGGTGGCAGCCGTCGAAGCCGCCGCAGCCGCGTTTCCGGCCTGGTCCCGCACCGGCCCGGGCGAGCGCAGGGCGCTGCTGCTGAAGGCGGCACAGGCCATCGAGGCGAAGGCCCAGGCCCTGACGGATGCCATGGCATCCGAGACCGGTGCCGGCGCCCCATGGGCTGGTTTCAACGTGCACCTGGCCGCCGGCATGCTGCAGGAAGCGGCGGGCATGACGACCCAGATCACCGGTGAGGTCATCCCCTCCGACGTGCCCGGCAGCCTGGCCCTGGGCCTGCGCCGACCGGCCGGCGTGGTGCTGGGCATCGCGCCTTGGAATGCACCGGTGATCCTCGGCGTGCGAGCGATCGCCACGCCGCTGGCCTGCGGCAACACGGTGGTGTTCAAGGGCTCGGAACTCAGCCCGGCCACGCACGGGCTGATCGTCGAAGCATTCAAGGATGCCGGCTTCCCGCCGGGCGTCGTCAACTTCGTGACCAATGCGCCGGCGGATGCGGCCGAGGTGGTCGAAGCGATCATTGCCCATCCAGCATTGCGCCGTGTGAACTTCACAGGCTCCACCCGCGTCGGCAGGCTGATCGCACAGACCTGCGCGAAGTACCTGAAGCCGGCGGTGCTGGAGCTTGGCGGCAAGGCCCCGCTGGTCGTGCTGGACGATGCCGACCTCGACGCCGCGGTCAACGGCGCGGCCTTCGGCGCCTTCGCCAACAGCGGCCAGATCTGCATGAGCACCGAGCGCATCATCGTGGACCGCAAGATCGCGGACGCCTTCGTTGCGAAGCTCGCCGCCAAGGCAGTGCAGCTACCGCTGGGCGATCCGCGCAAGGGGCCGGTGGTGTTGGGTTCGGTGGTCGATGCGAGCACCGTCGAGCGCTGCAACGCGCTGATCGACGATGCCCTTGCCAAGGGCGCGAAACTCGTGTGCGGCGGCAAGGCCGACAGCACGCTGATGCCCGCAACGCTGCTCGACCACGTCACGCCGCAGATGCGCATCTACCATGAAGAGAGCTTTGGTCCCGTGAAGCCGGTGGTGCGTGTCGACGGCGTCGACGAAGCGGTGCGTGTGGCCAACGACAACCCCTACGGGCTTTCCTCCGCCGTGTTCGGGCGCGACATCGCGCGTGCCTGGGACGTGGCCAACCGCATCGACTCCGGCATCTGCCACGTGAACGGCCCGACCGTGCACGACGAGGCGCAGATGCCCTTCGGCGGCGTGAAGGATTCAGGCTACGGCCGCTTCGGCGGCAAGGCCGGCATCGACGCCTTCACCGAGCTGCGGTGGCTCACGGTGCAGACCACCGACCGCCACTATCCGTTTTGATGAAGCGCAGGAGACAGCCCATGAAATCCCTGCTCGCAACCGCGGCGCTGGTGCTCGGCCTCGGGCCGTGCGGCATCGCCCAGGCCCAGGATTGGCCCAGGCAGCCGATCAAGATCATCGCCAACTTCGCGCCCGGCGGCGCGGCCGACCAGCTCGCCCGCGTGATCAGCGCGCCCTTGCAGGAAGCGCTCGGGCAGCCGGTGATCGTCGAGAACAGGGGTGGCGCTGGCGGGAACCTCGGCGGCGATTTCGTCGCCAAGTCGCCGCCTGATGGCTATACCTTCCTGATGAGTTCCGGCGGCATGGTGTCGATCAATCCGCACATCTACGCAAAGATGCCCTTCGATCCGGCGAAGGATCTCGTCCCGGTCGCATCCGTCGCACGCGTGCCGTTCTACCTGGTGGTCCGTGCCGACAGCCCGGTCAGGGACTTCAAGGGCCTGGTCGCCGACCTCAAGGCGAACCCCGGCAGGCGGTCGTTCGGATCGCCCGGCAATGGGAGCTCACCTCATCTCGCGGCGGAGATGATGACGGGCCAGACAGGGACAACGGCCATTCATGTGCCCTACCGCGGCGCGGCGCCCGCGCTGACAGACCTGCTGGGTGGCCAGATCGACTTTCTCTTCGATCCGGGAATCAGCATCCAGCACGTCAAGACCGGCAAGCTGCGCATGCTCGCGGTGGCAAGCCTCAAGCGCGCGCCCCAGATGCCCGAGGTGCCGACGCTCGACGAGCTCGGACTGAAGGGCTTCGACGCCGACGCGGTGTTCGGCCTCTACGCCCCCGCCGGCACACGGCCGGCCGTGATCCAGCGGATCAATGCCGAAGTCAACCGCGCGCTGGCACTGCCGGCCGTCAGGGCGCACATCGAAACCCTCGGCAACGTGCCGGAGCCGCTGACGCCTGCAGCCTTCGGCGACAAGGGCGCGGCCGATTTCAAGCGGCTGGGCGCCGTGATCCGGGAGCGCGGCATTCGCGCCGACTGATGCAAGAAGAAGAAAGAACTCGATGACCGCCACTCCCCGGCCTGGCGCCGGCCACCCTCCCCTCATCGCCACGGACGTGCTGATCGCCGGCGGCGGCCCCTGCGGCCTGATGCTCGCCAACGAACTCGGCCGTCGCGGCATCCGCTGCTTGGTCGTCGACGCCAAGCCAGGCACGGCCTTCAACCCGCAGGCCAATGCGACACAGGCCCGAACGATGGAGCATTTCCGCCGGCTCGGCTTCGCGCACGAGATCCGTGCGCTGGGCCTGCCTGCCGATCACCCCACGGACATCGCGTACTTCACGCGCTTCGCCGGCCATGAGCTGGCGCGCATCAGTCTGCCCACCGCGGCCGAGGCTGCGGTCAAGGTCAAGGCGATGACGGGGTCCTGGAGCGCCGCCGAGCTGCCGCATCGCGTGTCGCAGAAGTTCGTCGAGCAAGCCCTGCGTCGCCATGCGCAGGCCTGGCCTTCCGCCGATGTGCGCTATGGCTGGCGGCTGGAGCGGTTCAGCGACGACGGTGAGTCGGTGAGCGCCACGGTGCGGCCGAGCGAAGGAGGTCCGGCGCAGGACGTGGTCGCAAAGTTCCTGATCGGTGCCGATGGCGCGCGCAGTCTGGTCCGGCAACAGCTGGGCATCGAGTGGGGCGGCGTGAGCGGCATCCAGCGCGAGTTCATGGGCGGCAAGATGTTTGCCATCTACTTGCGTGCACCCCAGTTTCTCTCTGCGCTGCAATCTCCCAAGGCCTGGATGTACGTGGCCGTCAACCACGAAAGGCGCGCCTTCATGGCCTCGGTGGACGGCGTGTCCGAGTACGCCTTCCATGCGGCGCTGCGTCCCGGCGAAGACGCCGAGGGCTGGACCGAGTCCGATGCGCGCCGCGTCTTCGCCGAGGCGCTGGGCGCCGAGGTGCCGATCGAAATTCTCTCCATGGGCACCTGGCTCGCCGGGCATGCGCTGGTGGCGCAGCGCTTTCACAAGGGCCGGGTCTTCATTGCGGGTGACGCGGCACACCTGTTCACGCCCACCGGCGGGCTGGGCTACAACACGGCCGTCGAAGACGCGGTCAACCTCGGCTGGAAGCTCGCGAGCGTGATCCGCGACCAGGCACCGCTGGCGCTGCTCGACAGCTACGAAGCCGAGCGCAGGCCGCTGGCCGAGCGCAACACCGGCTACGCGCGCAAGTTCGCCGACTCGGTGGGGCTCTTCGCGGCAAAGCCCGAACTGGAAGAAACCTCCGTGCGGGGCGAAGCCGAGCGCAAGCTCGCGGGCCTGCACTTCGATGCGCATGCCCGCCTCGAATTCAACATTCCGGGCGTGACCTTCGGCGGCCGGTACGACAGTTCGCCGATCATCGTCAGCGATGGCGCTGCGCTGCCGCCGGACGAGCCGAATGCCTACACACCCACCGCCAGTCCGGGCGGCCGGCCCCCGCACGCGTGGCTCGATGACGGACGCTCGCTGTTCGACCTGTTCCACGCCGAATGGACCCTGCTCGCGCTGGGGCCTGATGCCCCCGCTACCGAGGCCTTCGAAGCCGCGGCCCGCAATTTGGAAATGGATCTGCGCGTCGTGCGGCTGCCGCAGCCGGCCCTGCGCGAACTCTATGAAGCGCCGCTTGCGCTGATCCGCCCGGACCAGATCGTCGCATGGCGCGGTGCAGCCGCGGACGATGCAGCAAGTGTGCTGTCTCGCGTCACGGCCCGGTCTTTCGCCGCAGCGCCGCACGCCACGTCAACACCTTCAACAACAATCTCCGTCGATGCGACGGGAGGAAACCGCGCATGAAAGTCAGCACCCCACTTCTTCGTCTCGCCGTCCTTGCAATGGCCTTGGCGATGGCTCCTTCGGCATTCGCGCAGGCTTGGCCAACCAAGCCGGTCCGCCTGGTGGCGGCATTTCCGCCGGGCACCCCGGGCGATGTGATCGCCAGGTTGATACAGCCGGCGCTTCAGGCCGCCTGGAATCAGCCGGTCGTCGTCGAGAACAAGACAGGCGCCGGAGGCAACCTGGCCGCCGGGGAAGTCGCGCAAGCCAAGGATGGCCACACACTGCTCGTCGGGCCCGACACGATCCTCACCATCAATCCCCATCTGTACAAGAAGCTGGGCTTCGATCCGAGGGCTTCACTCAAGCCGGTCACCTACTTCGCGAGTTTCAACCAGTTGCTGGTGTGCAATCCAGCCGCCGAGGTCCCATCGCTCGCAAAGTTCATCCAGTTGCCTTCCACCCGGCTGTATGCCTCCGGCGGCGCGGGCTCGCCAAGCCACATGGCAATGGAGATGCTGCTGGCCACGACCGGAACGAGGCTCACCCATGTGCCCTACAAAGGTCCCGGCCCGGCCGCGCAGGACGTGATGGGCGGCCATGTGGACTGCGGCTTCATCGTCTCCTCCGTCGTCCTGCCGCATGTCCAGAGCGGGCGGCTGCGGGCGATCGCCGTCTCCGGCAAGGAACGATCGGGCCTGCTGCCCGGGGTTCCGACGGTTGCCGAGAGCGGACATCCGGGCTTCGATGCCACTTTCTTCGAGACCTTGGCCGCGCCGTCGAGCTTGCCAGCCGCTACCGTCGAGAAAATCCAGCGCGACGTGCGTGCCGCCCTCCAGGCTCCGGCCGTGAAAGCACGTCTGGCGGAGATGGACCTGCGTGTCGAGGGCTACAGCACGCCGGAGGCGCAGCGGCGCAGCCTGGAGGACTTCGCCAAGTGGGGTACGGTCGCGCAGCGGACCCAACTGCAACTGGACTGAAGGAGAGCCATCATGCGCAATCTGAACCATCACACCATCACCGACGCCGTGCTTGCGCGGCAGGCGCAGGCGGCCGACCCGCGGCTCAAGCGCATCATGGACAGTCTCGTGCAGCACCTGCATGCCTTTGCACGCGAGGTGGAACTGACCGAAGAAGAGTGGTTCAAGGGCATCCAATTCCTGACCCGCTGCGGCCACATCACCGACGACAAGCGCCAGGAGTTCATCCTGCTGTCGGACGTGCTGGGCCTGTCGATGCTGACGGTGGCGCAGAACAACGACAAGCCTGCCGGCTGCACCGAGGCGACCGTGTTCGGCCCGTTCCATGTGGAAGGGGCGCCTCACTACGAACTTGGCGCGGACATCTCCAATGGCGCGCGGGGGGTTGCCTGCGTGGTGCGCGGCACGGTGCGCGGCATCGGCGGAGAGCCGGTCGCCGACGCCCGCATGGACGTGTGGCAATCGGACGAAGACGGCCTGTATGACGTGCAGCATCCGGAGATCGACCATGCGCAGGCGCGCGGCATCGTGCACGCCGACAGCGAGGGCCGCTACCACTTCCGTTCGATCCTCGCCGTTCCCTACGCCATTCCGCACGATGGCCCGGTGGGCGATCTCTTGAAGGCCACCGGGCGGCATCCCTGGCGTCCTGCGCACCTGCACTTCCTGATCGAGGCGGATGGCTACGAGAAACTGATCACGCACGTGTTCCGCAGCGACGATCGATATCTGGATTCGGACGCCGTGTTCGGTGTGCGCCAGTCGCTGATCGCCGACTGGAAGCAGCAAGCCGACGGCTCCTACGTCGTTGAATATGACTTCGTGCTGAACAAGCGGGACGCTGCGGATGCCTGACAACTCGCCTTCTTCAACAACTGCAAAGGACACGCAATGATCCGGCACATCGTCATGTGGGACGTGAGCGGAGACACGGCCGAAGAAAAGCAGCGAAACATGGACTGTATTCAAAGCGGCTTCCATGGCCTGCGCGGCTCCGTTCCCGGGTTGCTCCACCTGGAGATCGGTGTGGATGCCAGCAACGTTGACTATGCCTGCGACGTGGTGTTGTACAGCGAGTTCGAATCCTGGGAAGCATTGGCCGCGTATGCGGTGCATCCGGAACATCTGCGGGTGCGCGACGAACTGGCTGGCGTCCGCATCGCCCGGCATCAGGTGGACTACGAAGTCCGGGCCGGCAGAGCCTGGGCTGAGCACGATGCAGCGGGGATCGCATGAAGGACTTCGTCTACAACAGCCAGCCGTCGCGGGTGGTGTTCGGCGCCGGGAGCTTGGCGCATCTGGAGCGCGAGATCGAACTGCTCGGGGCGCGCCGTGCGCTGGTGCTGTGCACGCCTGAGCAGCAGGACCAGGCGCAGTTGGTGGCCGGGCGTCTTGGCAGCCGCGCGGCGGGCATTTTTGCGCGCGCCGTCATGCATGTGCCCATCGAGACGGCGCGCGAGGCCCGCGACGAGGCGCGCCGCCTGGGCGCAGACTGCGCCGTTGCCATCGGAGGTGGCTCGACCACCGGCTTGGGCAAGGCCATCGCGCTGGAATCCGGTCTGCCGATCCTTGCAATCCCCACGACTTACGCGGGTAGCGAGATGACGCCGATCTACGGCATCACCGAGGGCGGCTTGAAGAAGACCGGCAAGGACGCGCGGGTGCTGCCTCGCACCGTGATCTACGACCCTGAGCTCACGCTGACGCTGCCAGTGGCCATGAGTGTTACGAGTGGCATGAATGCGATTGCACACGCGGCCGAAGGTCTGTACGCGCGCGACGGCAATCCCGTGATGGACCTGATGGCCGAGGAAGGCATCCGCGCACTGGCCAGGGCGCTGCCGGCCATCCGCCGGCGCAGCGACGACATCGATGCGCGCGCAGATGCGCTGTATGGCGCGTGGCTGTGCGGCACGGTGCTCGGCAATGTGGGCATGGCGCTGCACCACAAGCTGTGCCACACGCTGGGCGGCAGCTTCAATCTGCCTCACGCCGAGGTGCACACGGTGGTGCTGCCTCAGGCCATCGCCTTCAACGCGCCGGCGGCGCCTGAAGCCATGTCCCGCATCCAGCGCGCACTCGGGGGAGCAGCGCAAAGCAGCGCCGCGGCGAGCCTGTTCGATCTGGCGAGAGACAACGGGGCGCCGGTGGCGCTGCGCGACATCGGCATGAAGGAGGATGATCTCGACCCTGCGGCAGATATCGTCGTGAGCAATCCGTACTGGAACCCCCGAGACGCCGGCTTGGCACAGCGCGGCGAGATCAGGCAACTCCTCCAGAACGCCTTCGATGGCATCCGGCCTGAGTAGGCTCCTGTTGTGGTCCAACACAGGTACGCTGGCGAGCATGCTGGACCTCGCCATGGCGATGGGAGTCTTGTCGCAGCTGAAGCCAGGCTGTACATGCGCCACCATCAGCCTGACCGTGAACATGCAAAGCGCCGGCCAGGAAGGCCAGTTCATTGCGGTCGCGGGGGTCGACCGGATCGGCCGGCAGATTGCCTTCGCCCACGCGAAGCTCTATGACGCGGAGCGCTCGCGGCTGATTGCAAGTGCGACATCGTCGCTCGCCGTCATTCGGCTGCGCCCCTAGGGTGGTGCGCTGGCCCGCCTGCGCAGACCGGTCCTTCGACTTTCGCGATCAGGGTTTCGGCGGCTTCACGGCACCGTCCCAGTGCTCGACGATCTTGCCGTTTTCGAGGCGGAACATGTCGAACCAGGTGGTCGTGTACTTTCGCGTTGCGTCCTGCGGCTCCGGGTACTCTCGCACGAAGCTCAATATCACCGTGTCGCGCTCGGCGACGATCGAGACCAGCGGTGCCTTGATGCGAGCCTCCACCGGCAGAGGCGTCGGAGTCCGTCGCGAGATGAAGCCCACCATGGCTGCACGGCCGGTGGGCACGTTGGGGTTGTGCTGGATGTAGGACTCGGCAACGTACTTGTCCGCCTGCGCCACCTGTCCCGCCTCGAAGACCTCACGCCAGAAGTCGTAGACCAGGCGCTTGTTGGCGCGCAGCACCGGATCAGCGCTCGCCAGGAGCGCCTCCTGATCGGCGGCCGGCTGAACCGGAACCTGTGCTGCCGCGGCGAGGGGCAAGCTAGCGGCAAGCGCAAAAAGGAGATGTGCGAACAGAGGGTTCTTCATGGATCAAGGCGGTTGTTGAGGGTCTCTGGACCGCAGCCGTTATAGACGATCAACGCGGGCCTTGTCTTTGAAAAGGCCGATGAAGAGATTCCGCGCCAAGGCTCTATTGGTAGCCACGATGCTGCCCTCGTCCCGATCGCGCCGGCTCGAGTACGACAGCCCGGTTGCCCCAGCAACGCCGGCCGCCCATGTCGGCGTTTTGTCGAGGTTCTGTTGTCGACAAGAGACAAGCGAAGTGAATCGAGCAAAGAATCAATCCGTTGAGATACACAAAAACACATATTTCATTGAAAGTAACACCTCGCCTTTTTTTGATTGATCTGCCGCGTCTCAAGTCTTCCCTCGGGAACTGAATATTGCGTTCGTGCAGAGCCACGTCCCGAGGACATTGCTTGTTCCATTCCCCATCAAGTCGACTCCGAACGGACGGCATCTCGGTCGACGCTGCCAGAGACGGCAAACATGCACTCCGTGAATTCTCCGGCTTGCAACTGGCGCCGTTTCTTGCGTCGGCCCTCTTCACGGTCGCCATGGCGCGCCCTGTCGTCGCTCTTGCAGCCACGACCTATGAAGGAACCGTTACCGGCGTTCAGGCCAACGACCAGGCAGGCGGAACCGGCAACTATTCGCCGGCCTACGTCATCACGCCCTCTTCGGGCACGCTGCACTATTCTTTTGCGGCAGACGACAGCATCGATGTGCGGGGTGCGAGTGGCGACGTGTATGGCGTCCTGTTGACTTCGACTTCCGGCTCGTCGCCCGTGGCACTCGATTCCGCTGGCGGCAGGTTGAACATCTCCTCGACCAGAGGCACGGCGGATCCGGGTTGGGGATTGTCGATGGGCATCAATGCCGAGGGCAACAGCCTCACGGTCAATGGCAATGCGTCGGTCTATGCCCAGTCCGACAGCGCAAACAGCGCCGCCATCGGCGTGCGTGCATATCAAAGCACGGTCACCTTCAACGGCGATACGTCGGTGCGCACCAGCACGCCGGGCTACTCGCAGGGCGTGTGGGTCTACCAGGGCGTCGTCACCTTCAACGGGGACACCACCATCGTCGTGAGCGCGAAGCGGGAGAACACCGACGGGGTCTACAACTCCGGCGGCGGCGTCAGCAGCGTCACTTTCAATGGCAACCTGACCATTGCAACGACGGGCGAGTATCCCAGCGACAACGCGCACGGCATCTACAACAACAACCAGAACAGCCGGCTGCATGTCGCGGGTGATCTGAAGATCACGGCCATCGCGAATGGCTCGACCGTCTTCGGCATCCGCAACCAGGGCAACCTCAGCGTCGGGCAGGATGCCAGCATCACGGCCAACGGAAGCCGATCCGCGTTCGGCATTGCCAACACGCACCGTACCGCCCGAATGAGCTTCGCAGGCAACGTGGACATTGCGGTCGTCAGCACGACGGGGTATGTCCCCTTCGGCAATCCGACGGGGATCGGCAACAGCTATCCGGACACGTCCTCCATCAACTTCGGCAAGGCGGTCACGGTCAATGTATCCGCCGCGGCCGAGGCCTATGCCGTCAACAACGCCAGCACGCTGAATTTCAACTCGGCAACGGACAACGTGGCGCTGCAGGTGGCGTCGTCATGCAGCGGCTGCGACGTCTACGGCATCCGCAACGACGCCGGCACGGTGACCGCCGCCGGCGGGTTGAGCATCTCGACTTCGCCAAGCGGCACAGGCAAGGGCTACGCGATCTGGAACGTCGCGGCGGACGGCCGAGACGCCACGGTCACGGTCAACGCCGCAGGCGGGCAGGCGGTGAAGCTGCAGGGAGATCTGCTGACCGGCAGCGTGACGAACGCCGCCGGCACAAAGTACACCGGCGCGCTGAATCTGAACCTGAACACCGCGGACTCTTACTTGCGCGGATCGGTCGGAAGCTTCGTGGACCCCGACACGTCGGACGCCACGGTCTATACGGCCGGCTCGCCCAACCTGTCGTTCTCCCAGGGCGCCTCCTGGATTCCCACCGGCACCGGCACCATGGCTGCCGACTTCGGTTCGGGCACCCTGGCGCTGGCCAGTGGCGGTGCGATCGACATGGCCGCAAGCTGGGGAACCTTCCGTCCTGGAAGCATCCCCGCCCACTCGCTGCGTGTGCTCGATATCCAAAGCTCGACCAACGCGGCCACGGTCAGCCTGGGGGATGGCGCCACCTTTCGCATCCTGAGCGATGTCCGCAATGGCGCGGCCGACAAGATTCAGTTCAGCAGTGGGGTGACGAGCTTCAACGCGACCGGCACGCAGGTGGTCAATGTCGTGTACGACCCCGCGCTCAACGACACCAGCTGGGTCAATGCCGCGACGATGAAAACCGGCACCGTGATTCCAGCGAGCACGCCCATCGTCGTGATCGATGCGTCTGCCGCAGCAGGCGGTACGGCGCGCCTGCAGGCCGTTCAGGGCGCCACAGGGCAATGGAGCTATGAGAACGACCTGGTGCGCTTTTCTTACTCGCCCAGCGTGGCGCTCAGCGCGGATGGCAGCAAGGTTTTGCTCACCGGCCTGAGCATTGCGGGGACGGGTGGGGACGCCAGCACGGGCACGGCGACCAGCACGAGCACGAGCACAGCCGTAAGCAGCGCAGGCAGCCAGTCCGGAATCCTGGCGCGCATCACTCCCTCGGAGACGGTGAAGACCGCGGCCGACGCAGGCGACAGCCTTCGCAGCCTCTGGGCTTTGCGCGCCAACGGCATCGCGCGCAGAACCGAGTCGCTGCGGCGCGATACGGCCTCCGAAACCTCGGGCATCTGGGCCGAGGTGGACGGCGGCGGCTTCGACGCCAAGACGGGGTACTCCAGGTCATACCGCCAGAGCTATGGCGCCCTCGCCGTCGGCGTCGATCGGAATTTGGGCGACTTCGGCGGCTGGAAAAGCCATGCAGGCGGCTCCGTCAGCTACGTCAATTCCAGCGCCACTTATGAACGTGGAAACGGGAAGGCTTCCGCCATCGAACTCGCAGGCTACGGCCTGTGGACCAACGGCAGCGCAACCTATCTGCAGATTGGCGCACGCACCGCGTCGCTCGAAAACAAATACGCTTCTTCCGACTCGCTCGCGCGGCAAGTCACCGGCACGTATCGAACGCAGGGATACGAAGTCAGCGCCGAGGCCGGGCATCGCTTCCCCCTGCCCCAGGACGCCTTCGTGGAGCCGCAACTGGCATTGACCGCGAGCCGCCTCGCGGACGGCAAGCACGTGGCGAGCAATGGCGTGACCATCAGCCACGACAACGTCGACGGAGGCTCGGTCAGGGCCGGCGTGCTCCTGGGCAAGGCCGTACGCTTTCTCGATCTGAGCGGCGACGTCTATCTCCGGCTCTCGGCGATCAACTACTTCGGCGATGGCCTGGCGATCACCGCGGCCAAGGGAAGTGGCAGCCTTCCTGTCGAAAGCGAAAGCCGCAACGGAACAGGCGGCGAGGTCGCACTGGGCGGCCGTTTTGCGTTTCTGCCGCGGCGAGGCTTTGTCTACTTCGAGGCTTCGAGCCTGGCCGCCAACGGCATCCGGCGGACGTGGAGCCTGCGCTCTGGCTTGCGCTACGAGTGGTACTGATGGCAAACCCGCGACACCGGCTGGCCGTCTGGTCGCGTGGCCAGAGAGCCTTGGCTTCACTGCTGTTCGCAACCGGCCTGGTTTTCACGTCTGGCCTCTCGATGGCTGCAGAGGGCGACGGAAAAAACTTCGCGTGGGGCACGCAGGTGACGCGAGACAACGTCGCCTTCGAATTCCAGGAAGCCAAGTACGCCAATCTGGTCGTGGACAGCAGCAGCAACAACAACGATTCACCGAAGCAATACAAAGGCAACTTTGTCCTGCTCCAGGTGAACGTCACGAACACCGCAGACCAGCCACTGTTCGTGCGGTTTCAACCCGTGTTCAGGTTGATCGACGCTTCGGGTGCACTCTATGAGCCGCATGAAATGCTGACGAAGCTGGTCAATCCGGTGCAAGACGGCCAACCGGTCTTTGGCGCGCCGCTCGCAGCGGGCCAGACCATGCAGCGGCGTGTGCTCTTTTCCGTGCCGAAACAGCTCTATCGAGCCGTCGTCATCGTTCCACGCAGCGCCGACAAGGCCGACGACGGTGTCGTGACGTACTCAGGGCCGTACTTCTTCTACGACCTGGCGCCCCTTCGATCTTCACCAATGGCAAAGAACGCCAAGACGACGCCGAAGGTCCCCTGAAGGATGCGCTGGCGGATTCATTGGCCGGTGTCGCATGCCCATTTGGGCGCCTGCTCAGAAGCTAGGCGCATCCTTTTCCGGCGGCTTGGCGCCGAGTACCCTTTGCTGCTCCGCGAATATCTCGCCGATGTAGCTCAGGAGGCCGTCTCCCCCGATCTTCGGCGCCGGGGCGCGCGCATCCTTGGGTGCGGCCTTGGCTTGGTCGACCTGGGTCCCATCATCCGCAAGTTCAAGCTGCGGTCCGCTCTGCTGGCACGCAGCGGCAGCGAGGCCGAGGCCTGTGAGTGCCGCTGCGTGAAATATTCTGGTGAAGTCCATGTCGACTCCTCGGTGGATGGGTGGACGCGTCATCGGAATCGATGATGCGGCGCTGCTGTTGCTGTCGTTGTGGCGCCTTGGAAGCGCTGCCTTTGCGCGAGCCGGCCAGCACGGTCCGCGCCACGCCATCCCGGTTTCTACCGTGCGGTAGAAATCCAGATTCGACCTTCGTAAAGGTCTCGGGTCACAGGAAGAAGCCGCCCGTGCGCGGGAACTTATCGGTGCAACCGAAGCACAGCGTACTCCTGCCATTCGGCGCCCACAATGGAACTAAAGGCATAGAGAGACTGAAATTTCAGGCGGCCTGCGTTGTAAAACACAAGTTGAAATTCGTCGTTAACGGCGGTGACATCTCAATCAAACGGCAGATCGAAAATCTATCCCGTAATGATCGGCCGCAGCGTATCGATCTCTTCGATCATGAAGTCGAAGAACGCCGAAACGCGCGGCGTATGCCGCAAGTCGGCGCGGGTAAGAAGCCGCCAGATTCGCGCCAGTTCGGGCACGGGACCGAGCACACGCACCAGCTCGGGTTCCGCATCGGCAATGGCGGTAGGCAGCGGCGCAATGCCGACGCCGGCTTTCACCGAATAGAGCAAGCCGAGCACGCTGTTGTTGCGCGCGACCACCCTGCCGTGGGGAGCCACGTCGCGCAACCATAGAGCCGCACGATGGTTGGCCATCGTTTCGTCGAACCCGACCAGATCGTGCTGCCCGAGCGCCTCGATCCGATCGGGCTGGCCGCAGCGTTCGATGTACTTGCGGCTCGCATATACCGCCCACAGCGAATCACCGATCTTGCGCCCGACCAGGTCGTTGTCCTCGGTATCGCCAGAGCGCAGGGCGACGTCGGCTTCGCCCTTCATCAGGTCGAGGTACTTGTCGCTCATCACGAACTCGACGCGCAGCCCGGGGTACCGCGCGTGAAAACGGTCGAGCAGCGTGGTCTGCATGATGCGGTAGACCAGCGGCTCGGGGCAGGTCACGCGGATGACGCCGACTGCTTCGAGCCGGTCCGATTCGAGTTGCCGTTCGAGGGCGGCCACGGCCTGCGCGACGCTCTCGGCATGGGGCAGCAGCGCCTCGCCGAATTCCGTCAGCCGGTAGCCGGTGGGATGGCGCCGCACGAGCGGGCGGCCGAGACGGCGCTCGAGTTCGGCGAGCCGGCGCTGCACGGTGGACTGGTTCACCTGCAAAGCCCGGCCGGCCGCCATCGTGCTGTGGTGATGGGCCACCGCCAGAAAGTACTTGAGGTCGTTCCAGTCGAACATGGCGCGAGCTATGCGTTTGTGCGGCCCCATTCTGCATTCCTGCGGCTTACGGTGGGGCATGTCGGCGCCTATGCTGGATCTAGCCAGGGGAGTGCCAGCCAGCCGATGCCGCCCGACCAGGCGAATGAAAGGATCGATGATGACGAACCCGTTGATCGCACCCGAAGTGGACGTACAGGCGTTCAAGACAGCCATCCGTGCGGAGTGGGACCGCGCAGCCCCGGGGTGGAACGGCCATGCTGCGCAGATCCGGGAGTGGCTGCGCCGTGCCACCGGGGCCATGCTCGACATGGCCGGCGTGACGGCGGGGGCGCGCGTTCTCGACGTTGCCGCCGGCGCGGGCGACCAGACCCTCGACGTAGCGCAACGCGTCGGCCCCGATGGCTTCGTGCTCGCGACCGATCTGTCGCCCGTGATCCTGGCGCTGGCGCAGGAGAACGCCCGGCGCGCCGGCTACGCCAACGTGCAGACCGAAGTATCCGACGGTGAAAAGCTCCCGGTCGAGTCGGCCAGCTTCGACGCCGTGGTGTGCAGGCTCGGCTTGATGTTCTTTCCGAATCCGCTGGAAGGTCTGCGCGAGATGCTCCGTGCGCTCAGGCCCGGAGGCGGTGCCTGCACGCTGGTGTTCGGACGGCCCGAGCGCAATCCGTGCGTGACCATCCTGATGTCGACGGCCATGAAGCACGCAGGGCTTGCGCCGCGCGACCCGTTCCAGCCCGGCGCCCTGCTGAGCCTGGGCCGCCCGGGGCTGATCGACGGGCTGTTCAAGGAGGCCGGTTTTGCCGAGGTGGCCACCACGACGATCGATGCGCCGTTCAAGCTGCCCTCGGCGCGCCACTACCTTGATTTCGTCCGGGAGTCGGCAAGCCCGGTTCGGCAGATCCTGAGCCGTTTGGACGCCGCCGCAGCTGCCGCCGCGTGGGCCGAGATGGAGGAGCGCCTCGCCGCCTTCAACACCGCGTCCGGCTGGGAAGGCCCGAACGAACTCTTGCTGACGGCGGGTCGCCGATCGCCGCTTCAGCAGCCTTCGACCGCCACCAGGTAGTCGACTGCCGCCGGCTGCCGCAGGGCCAGCAGCGGTGCGTACTCGGGCGAGGCGAACCAGTCGCGGATGTGCTGCATCGAAGGAAACTCGATCATCACCAGGCGGCTGGGCTTCCAGTCGCCCTCGAGCACTTCGAGTGTGCCGCCGCGCACGATGAAGCGCCCGCCGAATTTCTGGATGACGGGCAAGACCTGCGCCTTGTATTTGTCATAGGTCTCGTGGTCGTGGATCTCGGTCTGCGCAATCAGGTAGGCGGTCATGGCGGGCTCCTTCTTTTGCCGGCCATCATGCGGATGGCCCGGCGCGCGAAGCAATACCCTGCCGGCGCTCTCAAGCCTCCAGTGCTTCCAGCGGCCCGAAGAACTCGTAGCGCAGCTGCTGCTTCGGTACGCCGAGCGCAAGGCCGTTGGCGTACACCGCCTTCATGAAAGGCTTGGGGCCGAGAAAGTAGAGATCGACGTCGCGGTCCTCGGGCAGTTGCTGCGCCAGCAACTCGCGAGTGACAAAACCCGTGGCGTGCGGCCGGTCGGCATCGCGCGGCGTGTCGTACACATAGACCGGCTTCACGTTGGCATGCTTGGCCGCCAGCGCATCGACGCGCGCGCGGAACGCATGAGCGCCTCCATGGCGTGCCGCGTGGATGAAATGCACCGGCCGGCCGGTGTGCGCCATCGACTCGAGCATGCTCATGGCCGGCGTGATGCCCACGCCGCCCGTCACCAGCACGAGCGGACGCGCGCTTTCGCCCGCAGGCTGCAGCACGAAGTCGCCGCAGGGCGCCTGCACCTTCAGCAGCGCGCCGACAGTGGCAGCCTGATGCAGCCAGTTCGATGCCCTGCCGCCCTCTTCCTTCTTGACGCTGATGCGATACCAGGGCTTGCCCGGCGCATCGGACAGCGAGTAGTTGCGCCGCAAGGGTTCACCGTCGATGTTCAGCACCAGCGTGAGGTACTGCCCCGGCGAGAACGCCAGCAGCGGGCCGCCGTCGGTCGGCTCCAGGTAGAACGAGGTGATGACTTCGCTCTCGTCCTCGCGCCGGGCGACGCGAAACTCGCGCTCGCCGCGCCAGCCACCGGTTTGCGCGGCGTTGGCACGGTAGACCTCTTCTTCGGCGGCAATCAGGAGTGCCGCGAGCGATTGGTAGGCCTCGCCCCATGCCGCGATGATCTCGTCGGTCGCGGCGTCGCCGAGCACGTCCTTGATGGCACGCAGCAGGCAGGCGCCGACGACCGGGTAGTGCTCGGGCAGCACGCCCAGCGCGGCGTGCTTCTGGATGATGCGCGGCAGCGCGCCGGCAATTTCATCGAGGCGGTCGATGTACGTGGCATAGGCCAGCACCGCGCCTGCGAGTGCACGCGCCTGGCTGCCGGCGGCCTGGTGCGCCTCGTTGAAGAACGCCTTCACCTCCGGATGGCTCTCGAACATGATCCGGTAGAAATGGCTGGTGATGGCCTCTCCGTGCGCCTGGAGCGCGGGCACGGTGGCTTTGACGATGGCGATGGTCTGCGGGTTCATGGTGGGACTCGATTCGGAAGTGAACGACGTTGATGCCTCTCACGATCCGTGCCACGGGGACGACACCCGCCAAGTGCCCGTGGATACTGGGGATTCTTCTTTCGTGGTCAAATTCGCAACAGGATTCATGTTGTATTTATGACCACCAACAGTGTCAGTCAGACCACCGATGCGGTTGCCGACCCAGTCGCCTCCGCGAGCGAAGGCAGCCGCTACCGCTCGCTTCTGGCTGCGGCGCGCGGCCTGGTGCAATGCGATGCCGCCGCGCTGCTGCGGCTGGACGGCGATGTCCTGCGGCCGGTGGCCGCGGACGGCCTGAGCGACGAGACCCTGGGCCGGCAGTTTCCGATCGCGTCGCACCCGCGCTTTGCGCGCCTGCTCGAAAGCGGCCGCGGCCTGCGCTTCGCCCACGACTGCGGGCTGCCCGATCCGTACGACGGCCTCGTGGCCGGCCAGCCGGGAATCCTGCCCGTGCACGACTGCATGGGCGCGCCGCTGCGCCTGCGCGGCGCCGTCTGGGGCCTGCTGACGCTGGACGCGCTCGAGCCCGGCGCATTCGAGACCGTGAGCCCGGAGCAGCTCGATGCGCTGGTCGCGCTGTTCGAGACCGGCATCGAGGCCGCCGACACCATCAAGGACATGGAAGCGCGCGCCATGCGCGAGCAGGCCGTCGTCCAGGCCCTGCGGTCGGGCCACGGATCCACGCGCGAGCTGCTGGGCAGCAGCGCCGCGATGAAGCAGCTGTGCAGCGAGATCGACACGGTCGCGGTGTCCGATCTCACAGTGTTGCTGCTCGGCGAGACCGGCGTGGGCAAGGACCTGGTGGCGCAGCGCCTGCATGCGCATTCGCGCCGCCGCGAGCAGCCGCTGGTGCAGGTGAACTGCGCGGCGCTGCCCGAGACGCTGGCCGACAGCGAGCTCTTCGGCCACAAGCGCGGCGCGTTCACCGGCGCGATGCAGGACCGCAGCGGCAAGTTCGAAATTGCCGACGGCGGCACGCTCTTTCTCGACGAGGTCGGCGAGCTGCCGCTGACGGTGCAGGCCAAGCTGCTGCGCGTGCTGCAAAGCGGCGAGGTGCAGCGGCCCGGCAGCGACCGGACGCTGAAGGTCGACGTGCGCGTGATCGCGGCCACCAACCGCGACCTGCCCGCGGCGATTGCGCAGGGCCGCTTTCGCGCCGACCTCTATCACCGGCTCTCGGTCTATCCGCTGGTGGTGCCGCCGCTGCGCGAACGCGGGCGCGACGTGGTGACGCTGGCCGGCGGCTTCCTCGAAGAAAACCAGCATCGCCTGGGCGCGCGCAATCTGCGCTTGTCACCGGCCTCGAAGGCGGCTCTTCTTGCGCACGGCTGGCCCGGCAACGTGCGCGAACTCGAGCACGTGATCAGCCGCGCATCGCTTCGGGCCTTCACGGAACAGCGCCGCGGCGCACGCTGGACGGCGATCGAGCCGCATCACCTGGCGCTCGACGCTGCGGCCGCCGGCAGTTCCCAGGGACTGCCCGCGCCGCCCCTGCCCTCCCCTGCGTCTGCGGCGGTGTCATCTGGCCCTCTCGCGGGCGTTGTTGCCGCGGGCGGCACGCTGCGCGAAGCCACGGAAGCCTTCCAGCGGGCGTGGCTTGCGGACGCATTGGCGCGGCACCATGGGCACGTGGCCAACGCCGCGCGCGAGGCCGGCATCGACCGCAGCAACTTTCACCGGATGCTGCGCAAGCTAGGCATGCGGCCGTCCGCGTCAGACGCCTGAACGCGCACCGCGCTTCGTCGCCGGCGTCGGCGCTGGCGCCGGTGCCGGTGCCGGGCGAAGCGACTCGAAGGCCTCTGCCAGCGACAGCACGCGGCCGCAGTTCACCGCCTGGTAGCCCGGCAGCCGGTTCACCGCCTCCTGATAGGCATCGCTGCGCAGGATGGCCAGCATCCGCTGCACGATGGGTGCAGTGAGCGAGCGCTCGTCGCACAGCAGGAAGTAGCGCTCCACCTGGTTGGAGATGAAGTCCAGCTTGAACTGGCGCGCCGGCGTCTCCACGCCATAGCCCGCATCGGCCATGCCGCTGGCCACGAAGGCCGCCACGGCCGCATGCGTGAACTCGCATTGCTCGTAGCCCTTGATCGACTCGGGCGCGATGCCCTGCTCGCGCAATTGCAGGTCGAACAGGTAGCGCGTGCCCGAGCCCGCCTGCCGGTTGATGAAGCGGACACCGGGACGCGCCAGGTCGGCCAGCGTGTAGATCTTCTTCGGGTTGCCCGGCGCCACCATCAAGCCCTGATGGCGCGTGGCCATGCCGATGACTTTCTGCGTGTCGGGGTTGAGCCAGGCGCCGTAGTGGGCGATGGCTTCGGCCTCGAACGCCCCCAGCGGCACGTGAAAGCCCGCCACGTCGCAACTGCCGTGGTGCAGCGAGGCCACGGCTTCTTCGCTGCCGCAGTAGCGCAGATCGCCCGGCACCTGCGCCGCGGCCAGGAAGCCGTGCAGCGCCTCGATGGCGAAGCCGTGGCTCGCGTAGATGCGCAGCAGCGTGGGCGCGGTGGGAATCAGCTTCTCGATCTCGGCGCCCAGCTCGGAAGCCAGCGAATCGAGCAGCGGCGACAGGCGCGCGGTGATGCGGCGGTCGGCCCACACCAGCTTTTCGCCCAATGGGGTCAGGCTGGAACCCTTGCCGCGCTGCATGGCCACCAGCGGCTGGCCGAACATGGTTTCGCCCTGGCGGATGAGCTCCCAGGCATGGCGGTAGGACACGCCGCTTGCGGTGCAGGCGCTCGACAGGCTGCCGTGCTCCAGCACCTTCACCAGCAGTTCGATCACCCGCGGCGCCAGCGCCGCGCCGTCGGGCTGGCGAATGGTCCATTGCGGCTTGATGTGCACTTCATGCATGAGTTTCGGCTTTTGAAAGCATATTTATTGGGTTGTGCGCTTCATATTGTGGCGTCTTCAGTCGCTCCATACACTCACGCAACCACGAATATCGCAACTCCGAGTTTAGGAGATTGAAGGCATATGCAAAACCTGGGCATCGCGACCACCATCGCCGCCGCGCACAAGGATGTTCCCGGCGGGCTGCTGCCCGCGCTGCACGTCATCCAGGATGCGCTGGGGCACATCCCGCCCGAGGCCGTGCCCCTCATTGCCGAGCAGTTCAACCTGTCGCGCGCCGAGGTGCATGGCGTGGTCAGCTATTACCACCACTTCCGTTCCGCGCCGGCCGGCCGCGTGCTGGTGCAGGTCTGCCGGGCCGAAGCTTGCAAGTCCATGGGAGCGGATGCGCTGCTGGCACATGCGGCGGATCGGTTGGGCTGCGGCGTGCACGGCACTTCGGCGGACGGGCAGTGTTCGCTGGAACCGGTGTTCTGCCTCGGGCTGTGCGCATCGTCGCCGGCCATCGCGGTGAACGACGAGGTGCATGCGCGCATCACGCCGGCGCTGTTCGACGCCATCGTCGAAGAAGCAAGGAGCGCCTCATGACCGTCACCCTCCATGTTCCGCGCGACTCCGCGGCGCTGGCCGTCGGCGCCGAGCGGGTCGCCCAACGGATCGCGGCGGAAGCCCGTGCGCGCCATGCGGACGTGCGCATCGTGCGCAACGGCTCGCGCGGCCTGTTCTGGCTGGAGACGCTGGTCGAAGTGGCAACGCCGGCGGGCCGCGTGGCCTACGGGCCGGTCTCGCCGGCCGATGTCGCCGGCCTGTTCGATGCCGGTTTTCTTTCCGGCGGCGCCCATGCGCTGAACCTGGGCCTGACCGAAGAGATTCCCTACTTGAAGAAGCAGGAGCGCCTGACCTTCGCCCGCATGGGCGTGACCGATCCGGTCTCGGTGGCCGACTACGAGGCGCATGAAGGCTTTGCGGGACTGCGCCGCGCGCTCACGCTTGCGCCCGCGCAAATCGTGCAGCAGGTGCTCGACTCCGGGCTGCGCGGCCGCGGCGGCGCCGCCTTCCCGGCCGGGATCAAGTGGAAGACCGTGCTGGCCGCAGAGGCGCCGCAAAAATACATCGTCTGCAATGCGGACGAAGGCGACTCGGGCACCTTCTCGGACCGCATGACGATGGAAGGCGATCCGCTGATGCTGGTCGAAGGCATGGTCATCGCCGGCCTTGCGACCGGCGCGACCGAAGGCTACATCTACGTGCGCTCGGAATACCCGCATTCCATCGCCACGCTGAACGAGGCCATCCGCAATACGGAACAAGCGGGCTTTCTCGGCGAAGACATCCTGGGGTCGGGCCACTGCTTTCGCCTCATCGTGCGCAAGGCGGCCGGCGCGTACGTGTGCGGCGAGGAGACCGCGCTGCTCGAAAGCCTGGAAGGCCGCCGCGGCATCGTGCGCGCCAAGCCGCCGCTGCCGGCGCTGCAGGGGCTGTTCGGCCAGCCGACCGTGATCAACAACGTGATCACGCTGGCTTCGGTGCCCCTCATCCTGGCGCGCGGCGCGGACTTCTACAAGCACTACGGCATGGGCCGCTCGCGCGGCACGCTGCCGTTTCAGCTGGCGGGCAACATCCGGCATGGCGGCCTGGTCGAAAAGGCATTCGGCCTGACCCTGCGCGAACTGCTCTACGACTTCGGCGGTGGCAGCGCGAGCGGCCGGCCGATCAAGGCGGTGCAGGTGGGCGGCCCGCTGGGCGCCTACGTGCCCGAATCGCAATGGGATCTGCCGCTCGACTACGAGGCCTATGCGGCCGTGGGCGCGGTGGTCGGGCACGGCGGCATCGTGGTGCACGACGACACGGCCGACATGTCGCAGTTGGCCCGGTACGCGATGGAGTTCTGCGCGATCGAGTCCTGCGGCAAGTGCACGCCCTGCCGCATCGGCTCCACGCGCGGCGTGGAAGTGATCGACAGGATCACCAGCAACCAGAACCGGCCGCAGCAGGTCATTCTCCTGCGCGACCTGTGCGACACCATGCTGCACGGCTCGCTCTGCGCCATGGGCGGCATGACGCCCTACCCCGTGCTCTCGGCCATCAATCACTACCCGGAGGACTTCGGCATCGAAGCCCCCGACCGCGCTGCGGCATGAATCGACGAGCATTCCAGGAGACACCCCCATGCTGAACCCATCGCAAGAGATCGACTACGGCACGCCCCGGCGCGAATCCATCGAGGAAGTCACGCTAGAGATCGACGGCACGCCGGTGACGGTGGCCAAGGGCACCTCGCTGATGCGCGCGGCCGTCGATGCCGGCGTGCAGGTGCCCAAGCTGTGCGCGACCGACAGCCTCGAACCCTTCGGCTCCTGCCGGCTCTGCCTGGTGGAGATCGACGGGCGCAAGGGCTACCCGGCGTCGTGCACCACGCCGGCCGAGGCCGGCATGAAGGTGCGCACGCAAAGCCCGAGGCTGCAGGAGCTGCGCAAGGGCGTGATGGAGCTCTACATCTCCGACCATCCGCTCGACTGCCTCACCTGCGCCGCCAACGGCGACTGCGAGCTGCAGGACATGGCCGGCGTCACGGGTCTGCGCAACGTGCGCTACGGCTATGACGGCGCCAATCACCTGAAGAGCGCCAAGGACGAGTCCAACCCCTACTTCACCTACGACCCGTCCAAGTGCATCGTCTGCAACCGCTGCGTGCGCGCCTGCGAAGAGACGCAAGGCACCTTCGCGCTCACCATCAGCGGACGCGGCTTCGAATCGCGCGTGTCGCCGGGCCAGGACCAGCCCTTCATGGAATCCGAGTGCGTGAGCTGCGGCGCCTGCGTGCAGGCCTGCCCCACCGCCACGCTGCAGGAGAAGTCGGTGATCTGGCTGGGCCAGCCCGAGCACAGCGCCATCACCACCTGCGCGTACTGCGGCGTGGGCTGCGGCTTCAAGGCCGAGATGAAGGGCAACGAAGTGGTGCGCATGGTGCCCTGGAAGGACGGCAAGGCCAATGAAGGCCATTCGTGCGTGAAGGGCCGCTTCGCCTGGGGCTACGCCACCCACAAGGACCGGGTGCTAAAGCCCATGATCCGCAGCAAGATCACCGACCCGTGGCAGGAGGTGAGCTGGGACGAAGCCGTCAATTACGCCGCCAGCGAGTTCCGCCGCATCCAGGCCAAGTACGGCACCGATTCCATCGGCGGGCTGGTGTCCTCGCGCTGCAGCAACGAAGAGGGCTACCTGGTGCAGAAGCTGGTGCGCGCGGCCTTCGGCAACAACAACGTCGACACCTGCGCGCGCGTGTGCCACTCGCCCACCGGCTACGGGCTGAAGCAGACCATGGGCGAGTCGGCCGGCACGCAGACCTTCAAGTCGGTCGAGAAGTCCGACGTGATCATGGTGATCGGCGCCAACCCGTCGGACGGCCACCCGGTGTTCGCCTCGCGCATGAAGCGGCGCCTGCGTGCCGGTGCGCGGCTGATCGTGATCGACCCGCGCACCATCGACCTGGTGAAGTCGCCGCACGTCAAGGCCGACCATCACCTCAAGCTCAAGCCCGGCACCAACGTGGCGGTGATCAGCGCGATGGCGCATGTGATCGTGACCGAAGGCCTGGTCGACGAAGCCTTCGTGGCCGAGCGCTGCGAGGCCAAGTCGTTCAACGAGTGGCGCGAATTCGTCGCGCGCCCGGCCAATTCGCCCGAGGCGATGGAAGCGGTGACCGGCGTGCCGGCCGCCGACCTGCGCGCCGCCGCGCGGCTGTTCGCACTGGGCCACGACGGCAAGCGGAACGCCGCCATCTACTACGGCCTGGGCGTCACGGAGCACAGCCAGGGCTCGACCATGGTGATGGGCATCGCCAACCTGGCCATGGCCACCGGCAACGTGGGCCGCGAAGGCGTGGGCGTGAATCCGCTGCGCGGCCAGAACAACGTGCAGGGTTCCTGCGACATGGGATCGTTCCCGCACGAGCTGCCGGGCTATCGCCATGTGTCGGACAGCACCGCGCGCGGCAGTTTCGAATCCGCCTGGGGCGTGGAGCTGCGGCCCGAACCGGGCCTGCGCATTCCCAACATGTTCGATGCCGCCATCACCGGCAGCTTCAAGGGCCTGTATTGCGAAGGCGAGGACGTGGTCCAGTCGGACCCGAACACGCAGCACGTGGCCGAGGCCATGATGGCGATGGAATGCATCGTGGTGCAGGACCTGTTCCTGAACGAAACCGCCAAGTACGCCCACGTGTTCCTGCCGGGCGCGTCGTTCCTGGAGAAGGACGGCACCTTCACCAACGCCGAGCGCCGCATCTCGCGCGTCACCAAGGTCATGCCGCCCAAGGCCGGCTATGCCGACTGGGAAGTGACGCAGCTGCTCTCCAACGCGCTGGGCTACCCCATGAACTACGCGAGCGCCGAAGAGATCATGAACGAGATCGCCGCACTCACGCCGACCTTCACGGGCGTGAGCTACGCCAAGCTGGCAAGGCTGGGCAGCGTGCAATGGCCGTGCAACGAGGCCGCGCCAGAGGGCACGCCGACCATGCACATCGGCGAGTTCGTGCGCGGCAAGGGCAAGTTCATCATCACGCAGTACGTGCCGACCGACGAGAAGGTCACGCGCATGTACCCGCTGATCCTGACCACCGGGCGCATCCTCTCGCAGTACAACGTGGGCGCGCAGACCCGCCGTACCGAGAACAACCAGTGGCACAGCGAGGACCGGCTGGAAATCCATCCGAACGACGCCGAGGACCGCGGCATCGCCGAGGGCGACTGGGTCGGCATCAAGAGCCGGGCCGGCGAAACCGTGCTGCGGGCCACCATCACCGAGCGCGTGCAGCCGGGCGTGGTGTACACCACCTTCCACTTCCCCGAATCGGGCGCCAACGTGATCACCACCGACAACTCCGACTGGGCCACCAACTGCCCCGAGTTCAAGGTGACCGCGGTGCAGGTGATGCCGGTGATGCAGCCTTCCGAATGGCAGCAGGAGTACAGCCGGTTCAATGCCCTGCAGGAAGAGCTGCTGAACAAGCGGCTCGAACAGGCGGCAGAAACGGCGGCAGCCAAATGAACCTGGCCGACATACCGCTGCGGCCAGGAGGTGCGGAGCTCTTGCCCGTGCGCGGCGTGCGCGCACGCCAGGCTTTCGACAACCGCGACTGGGTGGCCGTGGAGGTGCCGGTCGCGCTGGAGTTCAACGGCATCGCGCACGCCGTGATGCTTGCAACGCCGACCGACCTGGCGGACTTTGCGCTGGGCTTCGCGCTCAGCGAGGGCATCCTGCTCGGGCGCGGCGAGCTCTACGGCATCGAGGAGGAGTTTGCGCCCGAAGGCATCACGCTCAAGCTCGACGTGGCGGGCGCGGCTTTCGCGCGGCTGAAAGAGCGCCGCCGCTCGATGGCCGGACGCACCGGCTGCGGGTTGTGCGGCACCGAGAGCCTGGCGCATGTGGCGCGTGCGCTGCCTCCCCTGCCGCACGGCCCGGCGCTTTCGAAAAATGCCGTCGCCCGCGGCATGCGGGAGCTTGCATCGCTGCAGGTGCTGCAGAAGGTCACCGGCGCCGTGCACGCGGCGGCCTGGTGCACCGCAAATGGCGAAGCCCTGCTGGTGCGCGAGGACGTCGGGCGGCACAACGCGCTCGACAAGCTCGTGGGCGCGCTCGCAAAAAGCACGGTGGACGCCGCCGCGGGCTTCATCGCCGTAACCAGCCGCGCGAGTTTCGAGATGGTGCAGAAGACCGTCGCGGCCGGCGTGCCGCTGCTGGCGGCGGTGTCGGCCTCGACCTCGCTGGCCACGGCGGTCGCGCAAGACGCCGGCCTGACGCTGGCGGGCTTCGTGCGCGGCGACGACCTGGTCATCTACACCCACCCGTGGCGGCTGAACGGCCTGCCCGCCAACGCCTGAGGTTTTTCTGCAATGCACGTCGACCAGTTGATTCGCATGGTGAACCAGATGGGCAGCTTCTTCGAGGCCATGCCCGACCGCAGCGAAGCCCTGCACGACCTGGCGCAGCATCTCAAGCGCTTCTGGGAACCGCGCATGCGCAGGGAGCTGCTCGCGCACCTGGACGCCGACGGATCCGGGGAACTGAACCCGGTCTCGGCCGAGGCGATCCGGGTTCACCGGGCGCTGCTCGAATAACGCGAAGGCTGCGTGAAGCGCCGCGCCGGGTAACCTCGCGGCATGGATTCCCTGATTGCCGCTTCCGCGCGTGCGCTCGCCGCCGGCGACGCACTCGGCGCCCTCAAGCGGGTCGCCCTGCGCGAAGACCCGCCCGCACTGGCCCTGCGCGGCATCGCGATGGCCCAGCTGGGCGAGCATCCGCGCGCGCGCGAACTGCTGCGGCGTGCCAGCCGCGGCTTCGGGGCCCACGAAGAACTGGCGCGTGCACGCTGCGTCGTGGCCGAGGCCGAGGTGGCCATGGCCATGCGCGATTTCGGCGGCTCGCCGCGCGCGCTGGCGGCGGCAGCGGCCACGCTCGATGCGCACGCCGACCGCGCCAACGCGATGCAGGCGCGGCTCATCGCGGCGCGCCGGCTGCTGCTGCTCGGCCGACTGGAAGCGGCCGCGGCTGCACTGGCGCCGCTGGATGCACGCGACCTGCCTCCTTCGCTGGCCGCGGTGGCCGAGCTGACCGCGGCGGAGCTGGCGCTGCGCTCGCTGCACATCGGTCCGGCACGCGCCGCGCTCGCCCGTGCGCACGAGGCGGCCGGCCGCGCGCGCGTGCCGGCGCTGCTGGCCGAGGTGGCGGAGACGCAGGCCGCGCTCGACCGCCCCGCCGCCCGGCGCCTCTTTCCCGGTGGCGAGCAGCCGCTGCGCCTGGGCGAAGTCGCGGCGCTGCTGGCCTCCGACGCGCTGGTGGTCGACGCCTGCCGCCGCGGCGTGGGCAGCGGCCAAGCCTGGCGGCCGCTGGCGCGCCGGCCGGTGCTCTTCGCACTGGCACGCGCATTGGCCGAGGCGTGGCCCGGCGACGTCGACCGCGAAGCCTTGATCGCTTACGCGTTCAACACCCGCCGCCCCGACGAGACGCATCGCGCGCGCCTGCGGGTCGAGATCGGCCGGCTGCGCGCGCTGGTCGCGGCGCAGGCCGGCATCGAGGCCACCGCGCGCGGCTTTGCGCTCAAGCCGCGCGATGCACGCGACGTGGTCGTGCTGGCGCCGCCCATCGACGGCGAGCAGGCCTCACTGGTGGCGCTGCTGTCCGATGGCGCGGCCTGGTCGACCTCGGCGCTGGCGCTGGCACTGGGCGCCAGCCAGCGCACGGTCCAGCGCGCGCTCGCCGAACTGGAGGCCGAAGGCCGGGTGCGCTCGATCGGCCGGGCGCGGGCGCAGCGCTGGCTGGCGCCGCCGCTCGCGGGATTCACGACGATCTTGTTACTCCCCGCCGCGCTGCCGATTGAATAGAGTTGTCTCCACGGCACCGATCCCGGCGCCCGCCCACACAAGGAGCAACTGATGAACAGCACCACAGCCAGCAAGAAAGACAAGTCCCAGGTCGTGCCGCATGCGGCCGAGATCGTGCGCGAATACGGGCCCTTTGGCGGTGACGGCAGCGTGGCCGGCGTGACCCACGACGGCCAGCGCGTCTGGGCGGCTGCGGGGACGAAGCTGGTCGCCTTCGATCCCGCGAGCGGCGAGACCACGCGCACCCTCGATTGCGTCTGCGATGCAGGCACCGCCTTCGACGGCACCTACCTCTACCAGATTGCCGAGGCGCGCATCGACAAGATCGATCCGGCCAGCGGCAAGGTGCTGTCATCGATCCCTGCGCCCGGCCACGGCGGCGACTCGGGGCTGACCTGGGCCGAGGGCAGCCTGTGGGTCGGGCAACACCGCGATCGCAAGATCCACCAGATCGATCCGGTCAGCGGCGCTGTGTTGCGCACCATCGAATCGAACCGCTTCGTCACCGGCGTGACCTGGGTCGACGGCGAGCTGTGGCACGGCACCTGGGAGAACGACGAGAGCGAACTGCGCCGCATCGACCCCGCCGACGGCGCCGTGCTCGAGCGCCTGGAGATGCCGCGCGGCGCGGGCGTGAGCGGGCTCGAGTCCGATGGCGCCGACCTCTTCTATTGCGGTGGTGGCGGCAGCGGCAAGGTCCGCGCCGTGCGTCGCCCGAGAACCGCCAAGGCCTGAAAGGCGAAGGAGAAACGCATGAACACCGCCATCGCCGAAACCAGCACCGCCAACCATCCCGTCGTGTCGAAGGACCGATGGCTCGCCCAGCGCAAGGCGCTGCTGGCCCGCGAAAAGGAACTGACCCACTTGCGCGACCAGATCGCCCGCGAGCGCCGCGCGCTGCCGTGGAGCCGCGTCGACAAGAACTACGTCTTCGACACACCCGAGGGCCCGCGTGCGCTGGCCGACCTGTTCGAAGGCCGCCGGCAGTTGCTGGTGCAGCACTTCATGCTCGGCCCCGATTGGGAGCAGGGCTGCCCGAGCTGCTCCTACATGTCCGATCACCTCGACGGGATGAAGGTGCACCTGGAGAACCGCGACGTCACGCTGCTGGTGGTTTCGCGCGCGCCGCTGGCCGAGATCGAGCGCTTTCGCCGCCGCATGGGCTGGCAGTTCAAGTGGGTGTCGTCGCACGGCAGCGACTTCAACTACGACTTCAACGTCAGCTTCAAGCCGCAGGAGTGGGCCGAAGGCAAGGGCGAGGTCTACTACAACTACAGCGTGCGGCCGTTTCCGGCGCAAGAGGCTCCCGGCATCAGCGTGTTCTACAGGAACGATGCGGGCGAGGTCTTCCACACCTACTCGACCTACGAGCGCGGCGTGGAAGCCATGATGGGCACCTACAACCTGCTCGATCTCACGCCCAAGGGAAGGGATGAGCCCAACCCGGTCCATGCGATGGACTGGGTGCGGCACCACGACCGCTACGAGCCGGCGCCCATGGCGAAGCCGGCGGCCGCGGCGGGTTCGTGCTGCCACGCGCCGGACTGAACGCCGAGCGCGCTGAACCTGCGAGAACGTCATGGCAAATCTCTGGCCGTGGCTGGCGGTGGCGGGCGTCGGTGCCCTTCACGGGCTGAACCCCGCCACCGGCTGGATGTGGGCCGCGGCCTGGGGCGTGCGCTCACGCGACCGCACGCAAGCCTTGCGGGCCCTGGTGCCGATCGTCATCGGGCACGCTGCCTCGGTGGCGCTCGTGGCCGCGGCGGTGGCCTTCGGCGTGTCGATGGACCGCGTGGTGCTGCAGATTTCGGCGGGCGTGCTGATCGTCGTCTTTGCGGTGCTTCACTTGTCGAGCCGCACACCGAGCGCGGCGCGCGCGCCGGCCGGGCATGCGGGTATGGCGCTCTGGTCCTTCATGGTGTCCACTGCGCACGGCGCCGGCCTGATGCTGGTGCCGGCGTTGATCCCGCTGTGCATGGGCGATGCCTCGGCCCGCGAGACCGGCGCATCGGGCTCGCTGATGCTGGCGTTTGCGGCGGTCGGCGTTCACACCGTGGCCATGCTGGCCGTGACCGGCGCCATCGCGCTCGGTGCCTGCCGCGGCTTCGATGCCGGCGCGCGCTGGCTATCGAGGCTCAGGCGGAAGCTGCCAGCTGCGGCAGCGCATCGCTTTTGAAACGCTGCAACGGCTGGCGACTCGCCATCGCGAGCGCCGCCGTCAGCTGCAGCTGAGACGGGCGAGCGCCTTGCCCGCGCCAGCCACCGCAGGCAGCTTCTGCTTCACGCAGGCCGGGTCGTGCGCCGTGTACGCGTAGGGGATGGCAACCGGAAAGGTGCCAGTCGTGATCCAGTCGGTCGCGTCGCGCGACGGAGAGGACGAACTGGCCACCCAGGTGATCCCGAAGGTGCTGAAGTCGGCCGGTGTCTTGATGTTGTTGTTGCGCAGTTCCCAGAAGCCGATCGCCGAGCTGTCGCGCGAGGTCACGGGATTCTTCGCGTTCTCGAAGTAGTTGCCTTCGATCAGCGAAAAGCCGCCCATGCGGATGTTGGCACCCGAGGTGATCACGCCGCTGTACAGGTTGTTGTACAGGTGCGTGTAGCCGCCGCGCTGCAGCGGCAGGCGTGAGCCGACGTTCTCGTAGACGTTGTGATGGAAGGTGATGAAGCGATCGCTGGAATCACTGTCGCTCGAGCCGATGAGGCCGACCTTGTGGTGATCGTGGATGTGGTTGTAGGAATAGGTGATGTGGTGCGCGCCGGCCTTGTTGTCGAGCAGTCCGTCGAACTCCAGGTCGCCAGCGCCCGAGCATTCCTTCAGGCTGCTGAACAGTGTGTTGTGGTCGATCCAGATGTGGCCCGGGAACTTGCCGCTCTGCCCCTCGATGCCGATCGCATCGATCGAACCCGGCAGCAGGCCGATCGTCATGTTGCGGATGATGATGTTGGTGGCATCGGCCTTGATGGCCAGCCCGAAGTTGGCCGACGAGTTGTCCGCGCCCTCGATGGTGATGTTGCTTTTGTCCTCGATATCGACGATGGCGCCGGCCGGCAACTTCCACTGCGTGCAGGCATCGGTGATGCTGGCGAAATCGAACGTTCCGTTGTAGCGGATCACGAGCCCACCGTCGCCGGTGTAGCCGTCAATGGCAGCCTGCATTTGCGCAGCGGTAGACACCGTGATGGCCGCGACCTTGCCGCCTCCGGTGACCTCGCCGGCAAATCCGCCGCTCAGGCTGTCCGAGGTGATTGCAGGTCCAGGCGCAGGTGCAGGACCAGGTCCAAGAGCAGGAGCAGGAGCAGGAGCAGGAGCAGGAGCAGGAGCAGGAGCAGGAGCAGGAGCAGGAGCAGGAGCAGGAGCAGGAGCAGGAGCAGGAGCAGGAGCAGGAGCGGGATCTGCAGCAGTAGATGTCGATGTCGTGGATGCGGATGCAGTTGCCACTGAGGGCAAGCCCGTCGCGCCGCCGCCACCGCCGCCACCCCCGCAGGCCACCAGCAAGAGCGAGGTCATCAGAGCACCCGCAGCGCGCGAACGGGGGCTTGTGTGCTTCATTTTCTTCATGAGATTTTTTGTGTGTTGATGCCCCGATGGAATGACGAATGTCAAAGCGGGAGACCACGTCGATACGCACACTGCGTGCCGCTGACGCATTTCGGTTTCTTGTCGTCGATGTGGACGCACTTTGTCGGAAACGGTCGAGATTTCGATGGAAGGGGCAGTCGGCGCAACCCGCAAACGACAATTTGTGTCTCTTTGTGACAAAACAAAGCAGCCGGGAGGCGCTGTTCAGCGCATCTCAAATATTCGTCGTTTATTCGTCAGGAAGATAATTGACAATTATGTGTTAGGGAGATAAAGTGCACTTATTCGCATCACGAATAATTTGCATGCAGTACCCCTTGTCGAATCCGGTGCAGCTGGCTCACCTCCTCATGTCCGCCCGCAAGGCCAAGGGACTCACGCAGGCCGCGGCGGCCGCGCGCGTCGGCATGAGCCAGAGCCGCCTGTCGGTGCTCGAAACAGACCCCTCGTCGCTGACGTTCGAACAGCTGCTCGCCTTGATGAGCTTGTACGAGCTGCGCGTGACGGCGCACGACAAGCACCCGGCCAGCGCGCCGGGGAGCTGGTGACATGGGCAGGAAATCCCACGCCCAGACGCTCTCGATCTGGGCCAACGGCTTGCGGGTCGGCATCTGGCGCATTCCGGCGCGCGGCGCGGTCGAGCTCCAGTACGACCGTGCCTGGAAGGATTCGCCGGCCGGCCGGCCGCTGTCGCTCTCGCTGCCCTTCGGCGTCGACGAGGCACCGCTCCGGGGCGAGCGAGTGCAGAACTATTTCGACAACCTGCTGCCCGACAGCGACGCCATCCGCAAGCGCATTGCCAGCCGGTTCGGCACAGGCTCGGTCGATCCCTTCGACCTGCTGAGGGCCATCGGACGCGACTGCGTCGGTGCCGTGCAGTTGCTCGAGGAAGACGAAACACCCGGCAACGTGCAAGGCATCGACGCCACGGTGCTCGGCGATGAAGCCATCGAACAGCTCCTCGAGCAAACGGTTTCCTCCGCGGCCTTCGGCGCGAACGCCGACGAAGACGACTTCCGCATCTCGCTGGCCGGTGCCCAAGAGAAAACCGCGCTGCTGCGGCACAAGGGAAAGTGGCTGCGCCCGCATGGCGCGACGCCCACCACGCACATCCTCAAGCTGCCCCTGGGCCTGGTGGGCAACAGGAAGATCGACCTCGGCACTTCAGTGGAGAACGAGTGGCTGTGCCTCAATATCCTGCGGGAGTTCGGGCTGCCGGTCGCGCAGACCGACATCCACACCTTCGGCCGGCAAAAGGTGCTGAGCGTGGCGCGATTCGACCGCCAGCTGCACCCCGACGGCAGCTGGTATCTGCGGCTTCCGCAGGAGGATTTCTGCCAGGCCCTGGGCGTGCCGCCGCACGCCAAGTACGAAGCCGACGGCGGCCCCGGCGTCGAAGACCTCGCGCGCATCCTGCGGCAGTCGGAGAACGCCGAGGCGGACCTGCGCACGCTGCTCACCACGCAGATCCTGTTCTGGATGCTGGCCGCACCCGATGGCCATGCCAAGAACTTCAGCCTGCACCTGCTCGCCGGCGGCCTGTTTAGGATGACTCCGCTCTACGACGTGATGTCGATCTGGCCCGCGGCGGGCACCGGCCCGAACCAGTTCAACTGGCACCGCGCCAAGCTGGCCATGGCGGTCTCGGGCAAGAACCGGCACTACCTGATGAAGGACATCCAGCGCCGGCACTTCAATGCCATGGCGGCCAGGTGCTTCTTTGCGTCTTCGGCGGAGCCGATCATCGAGCGCATCCTGGAACAGACGCCCGCCGTCATCGACAAGGTGGCGGCCGCCCTGCCCCGCGGCTTTCCGGGCCACGTCAGCGACGGCATCCTGAACGGACTGCGCGGGTCCGCGAAGCAACTCGCGGGCATGGCGCCGGAATAAAGAATCAAGCACTTGCGCAAAGACGCGGGGTCATGCGCGAACTGGGCAAAGTGACAGCCTCGTCGAGACGACGCGGGCCGAGGCCCGCCCCATCTGCCAAAGTCAGTTCGTCGCGAAGCAGTACATCAGCCCAGCGCTGCCGCTCATTTTGAGTTGGTCGACGCTGCAGCCGCGCGTACCGTGCGAAGAGTTCCACGAAGCATTGGCTACTGGGTCGGGATTGGTGCCCTTGCGGTCGTGGTGACCCACGATGGCGGAGCCGCCGTCGCTTTTGGTCCAATTGCCGCATGTGGTGTCCTTACCGGGCTCGGGCACGGCCACGGTGCCGTCAGGGCGCGAGCCGGTGAGGATGTCGTGGCGGTTGACCGGATCGCCGGCGCCGGAGACAACCTCGCCCTTCTCGGTCAGCGAGGTGTCCTTGCCGAGCTTGGCGTTGGCGCTGTGCAGGTCGGCCACGCTGGTGGCGACAACCACTCCCTTGGCATTGGTCCAAGGACCAGCGCCGATCCGGTCGCGCGCATTGACAGCCGGCTGCCCGTCCGCGGCAGCGGTGCTCAAATAAGCGCGCCACGTTTTGTTGCCCGCCCCCGCACTCGTGGCGAGCGACTGGCAGAAGCGGTCGGCTCCGGCCAAGCCTCCGAGGTCGCCGCCCTTGCCGGGGTTGACGCTGGTGATGAAGAAGCTCATGGGGTTGCCGCCCGATGAACGCATGGCACCGCAACCGATGATCAGCGCGGTGGCTGCGACGGCAGCGCCAGTGGAAAGAAATAAGCGACTGGGCATCGACAGACTCCTGGCTGTATTGGAGCCAGAAGGCTACCGCACCGTCGTGTCAGCGGCAATCCAAGCCAGCCCTCATGCGGCTACCGCAGCGCAACATCATAGGCTCCTCCCGCAGGACAGATACCGCCGTCTACAGGCTTCGTTCCCAAGCGCGTAAATTCCGATTCCATGTGCGAAGGCGGTCGTCCAATGCTTCTCCGCCGGCGCCCGAGCTGGTGGCCAAGAGCTGGTCGAGCAGGATCTGCTGATCGGTGCTGAGCTGTTGTGGAAATATCGGCACCAGCGTGACCAGTTGGTCGCCACGCGTGCCGCGGCGCTGTACCGGGAAGCCCTGGCCCTTCAAGCGGTAGGACAGCAGGTCGCGGCTCAACTGCAGCGCCTGGAAGCCGGTGACGGTCGGCACCTTGACCTGCCGATTGGCGATCCATGCGAATCCATCGACCGGCATTTCGCATCGAATGGTGCCGTCGTCGTCGAGCTTTAGGAACGCGTGCTCCGACACCTCGACGCGAATCTCGACGTCGGTGGAAGGGCCTTCGGCGCGCACGCGACGTCCGTCGACATGGAGCAGATCGCCGTCGCGCACTCCGTGCGGAATGCGCACGTTCATCTTGTAGCCGCGCGGTGCCATCTTGCCGACCCCGCTGCACGCCGCGCACGGCTGCCTCGCGATGCCGCCGCCCAAGCAAGCCTCGCACTCGGCCACACCAGCGGGCCAACCGAAAAAGGAGCGCTTCGGGATCGCGCCCGATCCCCCGCACCGAGCGCAATTTCCGCCCAGCACCTGGTGCCCGGCGCCCGCGCACGTGGCGCAGATGTCGGTGACCTTGCCCCGCAGCACCTTGATGCAACCGACGGCCGCTTCCTCCAGGGTCATCCTGACCTTGCGGTGCAGGGTCCGGCGCTGCCGTTGCGTTCCGTCCGCGTGGGATGCTGCCGTGGCTTGGTTGGCGTCGAATCCGTCGGGGGTGTTGTTCTCCGGTGCGCCGGGCGTGTCGACGTCGGCGTTCGCCGGGGCGCCGAATCCGGCGCGGCGGATCTCTTCGAATGCCTGGTTGATGCGCTGCATCTTGGCCACAGCACCGGCGCTGTCATTGCGGTCCGGATGCCATTGCGAGGCCAGCCGGCGCCATGCCGCCTTCACCTCGCGCTCGGTCGCGTCAGGTGCCAGTCCCAGTTCGGCGAAAGCGTTCTCGGTATCCAAATCAATAAACCTTGTCCAGGGAAGCCGTCCACGATGGCACATGGAGGCGGCGGCCGGTCAGCGTGAATGTTATCCGAGGGAGCAGCATGCAAGCCGTGTGCCACGCGCGGCGAGGCCGCTCACTCCCTGATCGCGGCACTCCAGAATGCATTCGTCGCCTTCCCCAAGAGATCGCTGTCTCGATAAAGCCTGATTTCCAGCGGAACGGCCCACTCGCTGCTCGCTGCGGCGACAAGGCGCCCTTGGCCGATGTCTTCCTCCACCAGGGTCTGCGGCAGCCATGCGATGCCCCTGCCGTCCAGCGCCATCGTCCTGAGGACCGAGGCGAGATGGGCCGTGAAAACAACCTGGACAGACAGCGGCTCCAGTCGCCGGCTGACCAGGGCACGCATGATGCGTCCCAGCCCGGATTCCTCGGTGTACAAGAGCACCGGTACGGCCGATGCCCCCTGGCGTGAAAGCTGATGCAGCGGCTTGCCAGAGTCATTGGGCGCGGACACTGCAATCAGCAAGTCCCCACCGATCCGGGCTGATTTGTACGGGTCTGCATCGAGCGCGCCATGCGCTTCAGGATGCGCGTGGCTCAGCACGAACTGAACCTTGCTTTGCAGCATCAGCGATTCGCAACGCTGAAGGACGTCGGACATGAGCTGCACGGGCCCCAGCGTGATGCTCGACTCGAGGCTGCGAATCCATCGCGGCAGGAAAGTCATGGAAAGCGCATGCGTGCACGCAATGCGCAGGGTGACCGAACTGGCCTCGGCAATCTTCCTGGCGTCGCCCGGCACGCGGGCCACCCTCGCGGTCAATTCCTGCGCCACGCCGGCAAACCATTCGCCAACTTCGGTGAGTGTGGCTGGCTGCGTGCTGCGGTCGAACAAGTCGGCGCCGATCCACTCCTCCAGTGCGCGAATGCGACGGCTGAATGCGGGTTGGGAGCTATGGCGCTCATCTGCCGCACGCGAGAAGTTCCCCGTTGCTGCCAACGCCAGGAAGTCGTCAAGCCAGATCAGGTTCATGTCCGGTTCGTCCAGCGCATAGAAGTTGAGAAATTGAACATTGGCCGAAAAAGACGGCGTGGCCGACCATTCAGTCTTCCACTCACCCCCTCTGGAGACAACCGTGAAGATCGTCGAAATCCGCGAGAAGACCATCCCCATCAGCTCGCCCATTCGCAACGCCTACATCGACTTTAGCAAGATGACGCTGAGCCTTGTCGCAGTCATCACCGACGTGATCCAGGGCGGCAAGCCGGTCGTAGGCTACGGCTTCAACTCGAACGGCCGCTACGGCCAAGGCAAGCTGATGCGCGAGCGGTTCATCCCGCGGATCATGGAAGCGAATCCGTCGTCCCTCGTCAGCGACAGCGGCAACAACCTCGATCCGCACAAGATCTGGAACACGATGTTCACCAATGAGAAGCCGGGCGGCCATGGCGAGCGCTCGGTGGCCATCGGCACCATCGACATGGCGGTGTGGGACGCGGTGGCCAAGATCGAAGGCAAGCCGCTGTTTCAATTGCTGGCCGACCGCTATGGCGACGGCAAGCCCAATCGCAAGATCTTCGTCTACGCGGCGGGTGGCTATTACTACCCGGGGCAAGACCATGGGAAGCTGAAGGACGAGATGCGCAGCTACATCGACCGCGGCTATACGGTCGTGAAAAAGAAGATCGGCGGAGCCTCTCTGGACGAAGACCTGCGCCGCATCGACTCGATCATGGAAGTGCTGCAGGACGGCCAGAAGCTCTGCGTCGACGCCAACGGCCGCTTCGACCTGGAAACCGCGATTGCCTATGCCAAGGCCCTGTCGCAGTACGACCTGTTTTGGTACGAGGAGCCGGGCGATCCGCTGGACTTCGAATTGCAAGCCGCGCTGCGCAATTTCTACAAGAACCCGATGGCCACGGGTGAAGACCTTTTCTCGATGCAGGATGCGCGCAACCTGATCCGCTACGGCGGCATGCGTCCGGACCGCGACTGGCTGCAGTTCGACTGCGCGCTCAGCTATGGCCTGGTGGAGTACCTGCGCACGCTGGAGATGTTGAAGGAACATGGCTGGTCGGCCAGCCGCTGCATCCCGCACGGCGGTCACCAGATGTCGCTGAACATCGCGGCCGGCCTTGGCCTTGGCGGCAACGAGTCGTACCCCGACCTGTTTCAGCCGTTCGGCGGGTTCCCCGATGGCGTGAAGGTCGAGAACAGCTTCGTGACCCTGCCTGACTTGCCGGGGATCGGCTTCGAGGGCAAGGCCGATCTGTACCGCGAGATGCAGGCGCTTTCGGCCTGAAGCAGATGGCCCCCAAGGAGACAACACCATGAAAAGCATTTGGCGCTACGGCGCTGGCATCGGCCTGCTCGCTTTGGCCACGTTGGCCTCCGCAGACTTTCCGGACAAGCCCGTCACGCTGGTTGTGCCGTTCGCGGCCGGCGGCCCGAGCGACAAGATCGCCCGCGACTTGGCCGAGGCACTGCGCAAGCCACTCGGCCAGACCGTGATCGTCGACAACGCTGCCGGTGCCGGCGGCACCATCGGCTCTGCCAAAGTGGCGCGCGCCACGCCGGACGGCTACACGCTGCTGGTGCATCACATCGGCATGGCAACCGCGCCGGCCTTGTATCGCAAGCTCCCTTACAAGGTGCCTGATGACTTCGAAATGCTGGGTGTGATCAACGAAGCCCCTTCGGTGGTGATCGGCAAGCCGAGCCTGGAAGCCAACAGCTTCGCGGATCTGCGCAAGTGGATTGCTGCAAACGGCGGAAAGGTCAACCTGGCCCATGCCGGGCTGGGCTCCGCGTCGCACCTGTGCGGCTTGATGTTCCAGAACGCCTTGAAGACCAACATGACCCCGGTGCCCTACAAGGGAACCGCGCCAGCCATGACGGACCTCATTGGTGGGCAAGTCGATCTCATGTGCGAGCAGGCCACCAACGCTGTCCCGCAGATCGAAGGCAAGAAGGTCAAGGTCTACGGCATCACAAGCCTGAAGCGCCTGCCGCTGCCATCGCTCAAGGACACTGCCACGCTGTCGGAGTCCGGGCTCAAGGACTTCGACGTGCAGGTCTGGCACGGCTTGTATGCACCCAAGGGGACGCCGCCGGCGGTGTTGGACAAGCTCAACGCGGCGCTTCGCACCGCTTTGAAGGACCCGGACCTCATCAAGCGCGAAGAGGCGCTGGGCCTCACCGTGGTGAATGACGACCGCTTGAGCCCGGCCGGCCACAAGAAGTTTGTGGAAGCTGAGAAGGTCCGATGGTCGAAGGTCATCAAGGACGCCGGCGAATACGCCGATTGACTGGCGAAGCGCCTAACGCACAGATTACGCGCCAAACCCTGTGTTCAACGCGTGAGCCGGCAGCCCTACTGCGCTTCGATCCCGAACTCCCGCATGCGCCGGGTGATGACGTCGAAATCGCGCTTGTAGTTGACTGCGAACTGCTCGGGCGTGGTGTTGAGCATTTCGAGCCCGCGCTCCGCCATGCGCACCTGAACCTCGGGCATGGAGGCGGCGGTGCGCAGCGCAAGTGTCAAGCGCTCGATGGCCGCGGGCGGCGTCTTGGCCGGCGCGACGAAAGCGATCCACACGGCGGCCTCGAACAACGGGTCGTCGAAACCCAGCTCGCGCATTGTCGGCACCTGCGGCAGCACGGAGGAGCGCTCGCGTCCCATGATGGCCAACGGAACGATCTTCCCCGCCTGCACGTGCTGGCGCGCGAGGCCGGCGGACGTGAGCCCGACACTCACCGTGTTGCTCAGCAGGTCGGCCATCACGGGGGCCTCCCCGCGCTGCGGCACATGGACCATGCGTGCTTCGAGCTTGCGGTTGAGCGCCTCGCCCGCCAGATGGCCGAGGCCGCCGGGTCCCCAGGTGCCGTAACTGAGCTTCTGGTCCGGCCTGGCGGCCAGTTTGCGGAAGTCGTCCATGCCCTTGACGCCGAGCTCGAGGTTGGCCGAGAGGATGGCCGGGCTGCGCACCACCTGCGTGAGAAAAACGAAGTCGCGCTGCGGGTCGTAGGGCAACGTCTTGTACAGCGCGACGTTGTTGATGAGCGAGTCGCCGAGCGTGACCGCGATCGTGTAGCCGTCGGGCGCGGCCCGCGCCACCTCGCCCAGGCCTACGGCGCCGTTCGCGCCAGCGCGGTTGTCGATGACGAAAGGCTGGCCCAGCAGCTTGGCGGCATGCTCGCCGATCAGGCGCGCCACGAAGTCGTTGGCCCCGCCGGCTTGGGCCGTCACGACGACGCGGATCGGCTTGCCTGGGAATGTCCCCTGCGCAATGCTCGCGAGCGGCAGCCCGGCGAGCAAGGCGAAACCCATGGTGAGAAAGTGGCGGCGCATCGAGGACTCCTTTGTCTCTGTGTGTCTTGGGATTCTTCGTGTGGCTCAGCCGGCGGCCGGCATGCCCCGCTCGCGCTCGATCTCTTGCTGCAGCAGCCGGCGGTACTGGACCAGCGCCGCGTCCATGCCCAGCGGCAGCATCTGCGCTTCGGAATCGATGTTCCGGTATTGCGCGGTGATCATTTCGCGGTCTTCCTCGAATGCGGTAACGAGGCCTCGGTAGATGGTCTCGGTGACCGCGGGGTCGGCGATGCTGCTTCGGTGCGATTGCTGGAAGAAGTAGTGCGTGGTTGTTTCGGTCTCGGGCGTGAGCGTCTGGCAGCTGTGCAGCTGCACGCCGCCGCGCAGGTCGCCCTCGGCCTGCCCCACCGGCGCGCCGCCCGATTTCATCAACAAGGTGCCGGGTAGCACGAAGTCATAGATGAAATAGCGGTCGACGTTCCGGTCGAAGCTCTGGAACGATTTCCAGAAGGGCGACGGAGGAACGTCGGGCACATGCCGCGTCACGCGGATGCCGCGCGGCACCTTCTCGATCTTCGGAACGGCCTGGGCGATGGCCGTCGATCCGCCGAGCGTGCCTTCGTGCACGTAGCTCAGGTGCGAGAAGTCCAGCAGGTTGTCGGAGACCAGGAGATAGGGTGTGTCGTAGTGGACATAGCCGGGCTTGTGGCGCCAGTCGGGATGGTCGCACGAGAAGTTGTCGGGCAAGAGAGCCGGATCCGCCAGCGTCGGTTCGCCCATCCAGACGAACACCCATTTGTTGTGCGAGACCACCGGATAGGTTCGCACGCGCGCCTTCACGGGAATGTTCGCCAGCCCGGGTGCCTCCACGCAGGCCCCGTCGGGCGCGAACTTGAGACCGTGATAGCCGCAGCGCACGCAGTCGCCTTCGCGGCGACCGCGAGACAGCGGTGCATGCCGGTGGCAGCAGCGGTCCTGCATGGCGACGAGTTCGCCGGTCTCGGTTCGATAGACCAGGATCGGCTCCTTGAGCACCGTGCGCGTGAACAGCGCGTTGGCGGAAATCTCGTGATCCCACGCAATGACGTACCAGCAATTTCGAACCCACATGCCTGTCTCCAAGAGTCCAGGCAATGTAGAAATTCGCGCGGCTTCCGTCTGTCCCCGTCGAAGGGGACAAAACCCTCAGGGCGATCCCTAGTGAGTAAAACGCAGCAGCTGCTGCCGACCGTGGATCGACAGCTTCAGATAGGCGCGCTTGCGCAGCGTCGTCACCGTCGACGAGGCAACGCCCAGGTCGGCGGCGACGCCATCGGCACCCATGCCGCAGGCAATGCGCGCGCACACCTCGCGCTCGCGCGCCGAGAGCTGCGGTGCCGTGCGCTGCAGCGTGCGTTCGATGCCCGCCACGCGCAATGGCGTATCGGGCGATGCAAGCTGCGCGAAGAGCGAATTGCGGTGCGCCCGCTTCAAAAGGGGCGCCAGCCCCAGCAGCCGCGCCACATCCCCCTCCTCGAACTTTCCGTTCTGCCGGTTGCGGTAGAGGTTGATTGCAAATAGCGTCCGGGGTACCGGCGAGTAGAGAAAGCTCAGCCGCCCTGTCAACTGCCGCCCAATGAAGATCTGCTCACGCCATGCGGGGTCGGGGATGTCCGCCGCGTCGTACAGCATGGCGGTCACGGGTGCGTGCGCCGGCGCCTCCGCACTCATGCGCGCGGCCAGGCGGGTGATGTCGTCCGCATGCCGGAAGCGCTTCTTGTAAAGCGAAAAGCACTCGGCCGTGATGTTGTCGTGCCGGCCGGCCGCATGCCCTTCCACCTGCGACGGAACGCCGTCGATGTACTGCACGAGCGAGATGTATTCGACCGGCACGACATGGTTGATGAAGTCGAGCATGTTGAGCGCAGGCGCCTGCTCGCTGCCTGCATCGAGCAGGTGCGCGACGGCGCCGGCGTCCAGCATCTGGCCCGCAGGCGGCGTGTCGAGAAACCAGGTGGAAGGCATCGCGGCTCAATATAGGCGAGCGGCGCCCGATTCAACAGAGTGGAAGCCCGCGTGGGCCAGGAGGTCAGCGAACACCCATCGCGTGGTCGAGCGACAGACGTCCGCCGCCGCGACCCACCAGGTACAGCAGCAGCGCAGCCCACGAGAGGTGCGTCGGCCATGCGTCCGGATAGACGAACACCTGGATCACCAGCGTCATGCCCAGCAAGGCCAGCGCCGACAGGCGCGTGAAGAGGCCCAGCACCAGCAGCAGTGGGAACAGATGCTCAGAGTAGGCCGCGAGGTGCGCCGCAATCTCGGGCGGCACGAACGGCAACTTGTATTCGGTGCGAAACAGCTCGTAGGCGCTGTCGGTCAGGGTGAGAAAGCCCTCGACCTTGGTGCGGCCGGAGTAGAAGAAGATCGCCGCCACGGCCACGCGTGTGGCCAGTGCCAGCGCATCGTGGCTCACGATGCGCGTGAGCCGTTCGGCCACCGAGTTCCAATGCGCGCGAAGACCACGGTGGTTGCTGCTGTCGACCGGCGCGGAAGCCTGAAGGTGGGTGCTCATGGTGCTCTTTCGTTGGATGCGGGCGATGCACAGGTGCCGGTGAATGCGCCGGCGCGCAGCAGGGTTGCAAAGATGGCCGAGATGTCTGCCTCCGGGTCGGCAGCCAGCGCGCGCTCTGCCGCATCGGCAAGGGTGGCGCCACCCGCGCAGGCGTCGAGAAAGACGCAGCCTGCCTTGGTGATCTCGTGCCAGTTCACCGCGTCCTGCGGCCGCGTGAGCAATGCACCCTCGCTTCTCCAGGCCAGCTCAACGCCTGTGGCACTCTGCTGGCGATTGCGCTCCCAGATGCTGTAGACCGGCTGCGCGTCGAACCAGGCCCAGCGTGCGGCCGGATGCGGTGCGAGCACGAGGCCCGCGATCCGCTCCGGCGTGTGGCGTGCGATCCATGCGGCGTCGGCGGCAGGTGCGTCGGGTGCGGCATGGGCTTCGCGCCAGAGGATGTCGAGTTGCGCGACGCCGGGCAGGTAGACGAGTTCCGCGGCCGGCTCGAAGCCGCGCAGGAAATCGGGAAAGCCGCCGCCGTAGTGCAGCAGGCGTCCGTCGCGCGGCACGTCGGAGACCACGTAGAGTGCGGCGGCGGCGCGAAACCACTGCTCGCCCACCAGCTGCGCAACGGTGGGAAAGTTGGCCTGCAGCGCATCGATGCAGGCCTTCATCACCGTGTTGCGGTACACCGAGAAAGCAGGCTGCATGGCGAGTGCCCGCACCGCCGGATGCACCGCCTGCAATGGATCGAACAGGGCCTCTGCAAAGGCCTGCTGAAACTGGCCGTGCGGCGTGTTCATGCCGTCGCCTCCTGCGCCGCGCGGTGCAGTTCAATGGCAGCTTGTTCCTGCTCGGCCATGAGTTCTTCGAAGGCCGGCACATTGCCGTCGCGCTCGATCAGCGTGGGCCGTGCGCCCGCGCTTTCGACGAAGCGCCGATACAGCTGCCAGACTTCTGGCGCGATGGGCGCATCGTGCGAATCGATCAGCAGGGCGTCACCCAGCGTGGGATCGGCGGTGTGGCCCGCAAGGTGAATCTCGCCGACCAGTGCCTGAGGGAACCGGTCGATCCAGGCCGCGGCAGAAAAACCGAGGTTGCGTGCGGACACATACACGTTGTTGATGTCGAGCAGCAGTTTGCAGCCGGTGCGCCGCGCCAGCTCGGCAAGAAAATCGATCTCGTCCCATTCGTGGCCGTCGATGTGCAGGTAGTGCGACGGGTTCTCGATGGCGATCGCGGTGCCCAGCGCGTCCTGCGTGCGCGCGATGTTGGAAGCGATGCGATGCAGCGCGGCGGTGGTGCGCTGAAAAGGCAGGAGATCGGGAAAGTATTGACCGTTCCACGTCGACCACGCCAGGTGCTCGGAGATCAAGGCGGGCTGGATGCGCCGGACAAGCTCCGCCAGCCGCTCGAGATGCGCGGCGTCGGGTTCCGCTTCGCCCGCGAGCGAGAGTGAGACGCCATGCAGCGACACCGGATGGCGCGAGCGGATCGCTTCGAGCCATCCGATGCGCGGCCCGCCCGCCACCATGTAGTTCTCGGGGTGCACCTCGAACCAGAGGCCCTCGGCACGCGCGCCGAGCGCGGCCTCGTAGTGCTCCGGCTTGAGGCCGAGACCGGCCGCAAGAGTGGCAGACATGGCGGCGTGCGCAGTGCGTCGTCGATCAGGATTTGATCGGTGCCAGTGAGCCCATGCCCTTGGGCGTCTTGATCGTGGTGCAGGTGCCGGCCGGAACGTTCTTCCAGGCGTTGCCCTGGTAGTCGACCTTGGAGGTGCCCGCGCAGGTGGTGCCGGGGCCGGCGGCGCAATCGTTCTTGCCGGCCATCGAGACGCCGTAGCACTTTTCCATCGTGGCCATCTTGTCGGCCATCGGTTTGTCTTGCGCCATGGCGGAGCCGGCGGCAAGGGCACCCAGCGCAAGGGCGGTGATCGCGAAGGAACGGTTGATCATGGATGAACTCCGAAGATTGATTGAAGATTTGCAACCACGCCCCAATGCGCGGTCACTTGCTAGTTCGCAAGTTGCGCGGCCGGGGTTACACCGCAGTGGACGATGGGCCAGATTTTTTTGCACCATCGATCGTTGCAACGAGCAGCGATACACTGAGGCCGATATGAGCGGACATCGCTACTTCCGACGTTGCACGACCGCGTTCCTCGTGGTCCTGTCGCTGCTGTTTTCGCAGCTGGCGCTGGCGAGCTACGTCTGCCCCGGCGAAGCAGAGGCGGCATCGATGGCCGGAATGACAATGGCGGCGGGCGAGCCGTGCGAAGGCATGGATGCCGCCCAGCCCGTGCTGTGCCACCAGCATGCCGCCGACATGTCGCTGTCCTTCGAGCCGGTGAAGCTCGCGACGCCTTCGCTGCCCGCCATCGCGCAGGTTCTGCTCGTGCCGCTGATGCTGGAGCCGCAAGACCAGGCGCTGCCGCAGCAGGCGCGTCCCGAACGGCAGCATCCGCCGCCCGATCCCGTCTTTCTCGCGACCCTCCGACTTCGCGTCTGAAATCTCCGTCGACCGACTGGTGCCGGCGCGGCTCGTCCGCTTGCCGGCGATTGTCTCGTTCGTCCGCGGAGTTGCCATGTCCATTCTTTTTTCCCGCGCAACCGCAATGGTTGTTGCGCTGCTGCCGTGCCTTGCGACGGCGGCCCCCCTTTCCCTCGAGGCCGCGCTCCAGCTCGCGGCCCAGCGCTCCGAAACCGCCAGGGCCGCCCGCGCCGGAGTCCTGAGTGCGAGGGAGGCGTCGCATGCGGCGGCACAGCTTCCCGACCCGACGCTGCGTGTCGGCATCGACAACCTGCCGGCGACAGGGCCCGACCGTTTTCACACTGCGCGCGAATCGATGACGATGAAGCGCATTGGCATCAGCCAGGAATGGCTCTCCGCCGGCAAGCGTGCGGCGCGCCAGGCGGCCGCCGATGCGGCGGTCGGCCGGGAAACGGTGCAGGCGCAGGCTGCCGCCGCCGAGACGCGCCTGCAGACCGCGCTCGCCTACCTGGATGCCTTCTACGCTGGCGAGAGCCTGAAGCTCGCAACGCGCATGGAGCACCATGCGCACGAAGAGCTGGAGGCCTCGCGTGCGCGCCTGTCCTCGGCTGCGGGGAGCAGCCAGGACGTGCTGGCGCTGACGGGCGCACGCGGCGTCTCGGAAGACGGCACGGCAGAAATCCGGCAACAGCAGAACACTGCCCGCGTCGCATTGCAGCGCTGGATCGGCGTGCAGCCGGACGAGTTGCAGCCCCCAGGCGCCGTTGCGCTTCCTAGCGAAGAGGCGTATGTCGCCGCGCACCCCACGGTTGCGGCGATGCAGCGCGATGCCGATGTGGCCAGACAGGCCGCGGCGGTCGCTGCGTCCAACCGCAAGCCCAACTGGACCTGGGAGCTTGCCTACGGCCAGCGTACCGGCTATTCGGACATGGTGTCGGTGGGCGTGAGCATTCCGCTGCCCGTGGCACCCGGCGAACGCCAGGACCGCGACACCGCCGCCAAGCTGGCGCTGGCCGAGAAGGCAGAAGCCGAACTGGCCGAGGCCACCCGCGCCGCCACGGCCGAGTACCGCACCCTGCTTGGCGATGCGCAGCGCCTGCAGCAGCGCGTCGACCGCTACCGCACTGGTGTGGTCGTGCCCGCCGGCCAGCGCACGGCCGCCGCGATGGCTTCCTACCGCTCCAATCAGGGCAGTCTGCTCGCCCTGTTCGAGGCGCGGCACGCCGAAGTCGAAGCGCAGCGCAAGCTGCTGGCGCTGCAGCGCGATCTTGCCAAGACACACATCCAACTGGCCTTTCGGCCGCTGACTGCCGAGGTGGCGCAATGAACCGGACACTGACCATCGGCGTATCGCTGCTGGGCGCCCTGCTGCTCGCAGCCGGCACTTTCTACCTGGGCCGCAAGACAGGCCAGATCGCAACCATGGCGGCCGCGCCGGCAGCCAGCGCCACGGCGGACGGTCGCAAGGTTCTCTACTGGCACGACCCCATGGTGCCGGGACCGCGCTTCGACAAACCCGGCAAGTCGCCGTTCATGGACATGCAGCTGGTGCCCATGTACGCCGACAACGCCGCGAACGAAGCCGGCGTCAGAATCAGCCCCGCCGTGCAACAGAACCTCGGCATTCGATATGCCAGCGTTCGGCGGACCGAAACCTCCTCGTCGTTCGATGCGATCGGGACGGTGCAGTTCGACGAGCGCCTGAACGTGGCGGTGCAGACGCGCGTGGCCGGCTATGTCGAGCAGTTGTCGGTGCGGGCACCGATGGAGCGCGTGCGCAAGGGCCAGGCCCTGGCCACCGTCTTCGCACCCGACTGGCTCGGACCGCAGAACGAATGGCTCGCGCTCAAGCGCTCGGGGGTCTCGGCCGATCTGGTCGCGGCTGCCCGCGACCGCATGCGGGCCCTGTCCATTCCCGCCGAGCTCATCCGGCGCAGCGAGGAAACCGGCACCGCACAAGCGCGCTACGTGCTCACTGCGCCAATCGACGGCGTGGTGGCCGAGCTGGGCGTGCGCGAGGGTGTCGCTGTTGCGCCGGGCACCACGCTGTTCCGCATCGCGGGTCTGCAGAAAATATGGGCAGTGGCCGAGATCCCGGAAGCGCAGGCGGTGCGCCTCGCGCGCGGCCAGAAGGCCAAGGCCGTTCTGCAGGCCGATGCGTCGCAGTCGTTCGACGGAACGCTCGACGAAATCCTGCCCGAGATCAATGCAACCACTCGCACCTTGAAGGCCCGCTTCGAGGTCGACAACAGGAACGGAAAGCTCACACCCGGCATGCTGCTGCGCCTTCAGGTGGCGGGACCGGCCATCACGCGGCTGGTGGTGCCTTCGGAGGCCGTCATCCGCACCGGGCGACGTGCCGTCGTCATCGTGCGCAAGGCCGACGGCGCCTTCGAGCCGCGCGACGTGTCGCTGGGCGCGGATGCGGGGGACGATACCGAAGTCGTCTCGGGCTTGTCCGAAGGTGACCAGGTCGTGGCAAGCGGGCAATTCCTGATCGACTCGGAAGCCCGGCTGCGGTCCGTGCTCGGCAGCATGACGGCGACCGCACCGGCATCGGCACCGGCCGCAGTGCTGCACAAGGCCGAAGGCAGGGTCGAGGGCGTGGCGCCCGATGGCATCACCATTTCGCACGGACCCGTCGCAACGCTCCAGTGGCCCTCGATGACCATGGGCTTCGGCAAGGCGTCGCCCGGCGCGTTCCCCGAGATCAAGCCGGGTGACCAGGTACGTTTCGAGTTCAAGGAGGGCGGCTCCATGGGCTATGAGCTCGTCTCCGTGCAGCGCGCGCAACCGGGCGCCCAACGATGATCGCCGCCCTGATCCGCTGGTCGATCGGCAACCGCTTCCTGGTGCTGATCGCCACCGTGTTTCTGATGGCCGCGGGATGGTGGTCGGTGGCCCGCACACCGCTCGATGCCTTGCCCGATCTCTCGGACACGCAGGTCATCATCCGCACGCCCTACCCCGGCAAGGCGCCGCAGGTGGTCGAGGACCTGGTGACCTACCCGCTGACCACCACCATGCTCAGCGTGCCCGGTGCCAAGATCGTGCGCGGCTACTCGTTCTTCGGCGACTCGTTCGTCTACGTGCTGTTCGACGACAAGACCGATCCGTACTGGGCGCGCTCCCGCGTGGTGGAGTACCTCAACCAGGTGCAGGCCAGGCTTCCCGCGGGCGCCAGCGCTTCGCTGGGTCCCGACGCGACAGGCGTGGGCTGGGTCTACGAGTACGCGCTGATCGACCGCACCGGCACACGCGACATCGGGCAACTGCGCGCACTGAATGACTGGTTCCTCAAGTTCGAACTCAAGACCGTACCCGACGTGGCCGAGGTCGCGAGCATCGGCGGCATGGTGCGCCAATACCAGGTGGTGCTCGACCCCGACCGCATGCGCGCGCTGGGCATCACGCAGTCGACGGTCGTGGAGGCACTGCAAAAGGCCAACCAGGCATCGGGCGGCTCGGTCGTCGAATTCGCGGAGGCCGAATACATGGTGCGTTCGCGGGGCTACCTGCGTTCGCTCGACGATTTTCGAACGATACCGCTCTCGGTGACGGGCACGACGCCCGTGCTGCTGCGCGACGTGGCCGCGGTGCAGATCGGCCCCGAGATGCGCCGTGGCATCGCCGAGCTGGACGGCGAAGGCGAAGTGGCCGGCGGCGTCATCGTCATGCGCTCGGGCAAGAACGCCCGCAGGGTCATCGAGGCCGTCAAGGCAAAGCTCGAAACGCTCAAGCCCAGCCTGCCGCCGGGCGTGGAGATCGTGCCTGCCTATGACCGCTCGCTCCTGATTGACCGTGCCGTCGAGAACCTTCGCAGCAAGCTGATCGAGGAGTTCGTCGTCGTGGCGCTGGTCTGCGCGGTCTTCCTTTTTCACCTGCGCTCGGCGCTCGTGGCGGTCGTGACCTTGCCGATCGGCGTGTTGGCGGCGTTCGTCGTCATGCATTGGCAGGGCGTCAACGCCAACATCATGTCGCTGGGCGGCATCGCGATCGCCATCGGCGCGATGGTGGACGGTGCCATCGTGATGGTCGAGAACGTGCACAAGCACATCGAAGCCTTCGAGACGGCAAAGGGCCGCCAGCCCACGGTGGCGGAGCGATGGCAACTCGTCGCCGATGCGTCGGTGGAGGTCGGTCCTGCGCTGTTCTTTTCGCTGCTGGTGATCACGCTGTCCTTCGTGCCCGTGTTCTCGCTCGAGGCGCAGGAGGGTCGGCTGTTCTCGCCGCTGGCATTCACCAAGACCTATGCGATGGCCGCTGCGGCAGGCCTGTCGGTGACGCTGATACCGGTGCTCATGGGCTATCTGGTGCGCGGACGCATTCCGCGCGAAGGCGCCAACCCCGTGAATCGCTTCCTGATGGCGGTGTACCGGCCCGCGCTGGAACTGGTGCTGCGATTTCCCAAGGGAACGCTCGCCATCGCTGCAGTGTTGCTGGTACTGACCGCGATCCCGCTGACGCGGCTGGGTGGCGAGTTCATGCCACCCCTGGATGAAGGCGACCTGCTCTACATGCCCTCTGCGCTGCCCGGCCTTTCGGTGTCGAAGGCGTCCGAACTGCTGCAGCAGACCGACCGATTGATCAAGACCGTGCCCGAGGTCGAGCGCGTGTTCGGCAAGGCCGGCCGGGCAGACACGGCAACCGACCCGGCGCCGCTCGAGATGTTCGAGACCACCATTCAGTTCAAGCCCAGGGCGCAATGGCGGGCGGGCATGACGGCCGACAGGCTGGTCGAAGAACTGGATCGTGCCGTGAAGGTGCCGGGCCTGAGCAACGTGTGGGTGCCGCCGATCCGCAACCGCATCGACATGCTGGCCACGGGCATCAAGAGCCCCGTCGGCATCAAGGTGGCGGGGACCGACCTGGCCACCATCGACGCGCTGACCATGCAGATCGAGGCGGCGGTCAAGAACGTTCCCGGCGTCTCGTCGGCGCTGGCGGAGCGGCTCACCGGAGGGCGCTATATCGATGTCGACGTCGATCGGCTCGCCGCGGCGCGCCATGGCCTCTCGGTGGCGGACGTGCAGGCCGTGGTGTCGACGGCAATCGGCGGCGAGAACGTCGGCGAGGTCATCCAGGGGCGCGAGCGCTATCCCATCAACCTCCGGTATCCACGCGAGATCCGCGATTCGCTGGAGCGGCTTCGGCAGCTGCCTTTCGTGACGGCCCAGGGCGCGCAGTTGCTGCTGGGCGATGTCGCGAAGATCGCCATCGCCGACGGACCGCCGATGCTGCGCAGCGAGAACGCGCGGCTGTCGGGCTGGGTCTACGTGGACGTGCGCGGCCGGGACCTGCGCTCCGCCGTCAACGACATGCAGGCGGCCGTCGGCCAAGCCGTGAAGATGCCCGCCGGGTACGCGATGTCGTGGTCCGGCCAGTTCGAATACCTGGAGCGCGCGACGGAGCGCCTGAAGCTGGTCGTTCCGGCAACGCTGGCGGTCATCTTCGTGCTGCTATACCTGCTCTTCCGGTCCTTCGGCGAGGCGGCCCTGGTGATGGCCGCCGTGCCGTTCTCACTCATCGGCGGCTTCTGGCTCATCTGGGCGATGGGCCACTCGATCTCCGTGGCCACGGCGGTGGGCTTCATCGCGCTGGCCGGCGTGGCGGCCGAGTTCGGCGTGGTGATGCTCGTCTATCTGAAGAACGCCCTGGCGCGACGCCTCGAAGCCGGGGAGCCGATGAACGACCAGACCCTGCTGGCCGCGATCCGCGAAGGCGCCGTGCTGCGGGTGCGGCCCAAGGCGATGACCGTGGCCGTCGTGATAGCGGGCCTTCTGCCCATTCTCTGGGGCAGCGGCACCGGTTCCGAGGTGATGACGCGCATCGCCGCGCCCATGGTGGGCGGCATGGTCACCGCGCCGCTCCTGAGCCTGCTCGTGGTGCCCGCTGCGTGGTACCTGATGCGCCGGCGCGCCCAGCCCTGGGCTCACCCGCCGTCGGTGCAGCGAACCGGCAGCGCATTCAGCGGAATGCGCAGGTAGCACACGCCGTTGTCATCGGGCGGAGGCAGCCGGCCGGCGCGCACGTTGACCTGGATCGAAGGCAGGATGAGCGTCGGTACATCCAGTGTGGCGTCGCGCGCGCGGCGCATGGCGACGAACTCGTCCTCGGCGATGCCGTCGCGCACGTGGATGTTGCGCGCGCGCTGCTCCGCGACCGTGGTCTGCCACTGTGCCATCCGCGATGCGGGCGGGTAGTCGTGGCAGACATACATCGGCGTCTCGGGTGGCAGGTCGAGCAGGCGCCGCATCGATGCGTACAGCTGGTGCGCGTCGCCCCCGGGGAAGTCGGCCCGCGCGCTGCCGAGGTCCGGCATGAAGAGCGTGTCGCCGACGAAGGCCGCGCCGCCGATCAGATAAGCCATGTCGGCGGGCGTGTGCCCCGGCACGAGGATGGCGGTGGCCTCGATGCCGCCGATGCGGAAGGTCTCGCCATCCTTGAAGAGATGGTCGAACTGGCTGCCGTCGGGCAGGAAGCTGCGCTCCAGGTTGTAGAGCTTCTTGAAGGTGGCCTGCACCGTGCGGATGTTCTCGCCGATGGCAATGCGCCCGCCGATCCGCGCCTGAAGGTAGCCGGCCGCCGAAAGGTGATCGGCATGCGCATGGGTCTCCAGGATCCAGTCGACCTGCAGCCCGTGTTCGGCGACGCACGCCAGCACCCGGTCGGCGCAGGCGGTGGCGGTGTGGCCCGACTTGAAGTCGTAGTCGAGCACCGGATCGATGACGGCAGCCCGCAACGTGGCCGGGTCCCATGCGAGGTAGGAGACCGTTCCGGTCCTCGGGTCGAAGAAGGCCTGGACGTTGGCGGATGTGTTCATGGCTGCCTCGCGGGTCTATTAATTGATCTATCGATAAATATTCTATATATTGGTATATTGTTGTCAACGCCGATGAAATGGACGACCGACTCATGCCTGCTGTGCGAACCATGAAATCCCCGCCCCCCGTCTTCGATGCCGAGGTGCTGCGCGGCGCCGCCGCTCGCGCGGTCGGCGTGATGAAGGTGTTGGCCAACGAGGACCGCATGCTGCTGCTGTGCCAGCTTTCGCAGGGAGAGATGTGCGTGAGCGAGCTCGAAGCGCAGCTAGACATCCGCCAACCGACGCTGTCGCAACAGCTGGGCGTGCTGCGCAACGAGGGCGTGGTCACCACGCGACGGCAAGGCAAGAACATCTTCTACGCCGTGGCCGATCCGGCGCTGCTCGAGATCCTGGCCCTGCTCTACCGCATCTACTGCCCGAAGGAAGAATGATGACCATCGACTGGACTGTATTTACGCCATGGACGGCGCTGGCGGGCGGCGTGCTCGTCGGCGCGGCCACTGCGATGTTTCTGCTGCTCAACGGCCGCATCGCCGGCATCAGCGGCATCGTTGGCGGACTGCTTCGGCTCGTCAGCGGCGACGTGGCGTGGCGCGTGGCCTTCGTTGCCGGCCTTGTCGTTGCGCCAATGGTCTATGCGATCTTCACGGACTGGCCGAAGCCGCAGATCGAGGCCGGCTATGGCACGCTGGTGTTGGCCGGTCTGCTGGTCGGCGTGGGCACGCGCTACGCGGCGGGATGCACGAGCGGCCACGGCGTCTGCGGCCTGTCACGCCTGTCGCCGCGCTCCTTCGCGGCCACCGCGGTCTTCATGGGGGCCGGGTTCCTGACCGTGTTCCTCATGCGCCACCTTCTGGGTCTCTGAGGAACACTGCCATGGCCTTCTTCACTTCATTTCTCGCCGGTCTGGTGTTCGGCCTGGGCCTGATCGTCTCCGGCATGGCCAATCCCGCCAAGGTGCTCGGCTTCCTGGACCTGGGTGGACGATGGGATCCGTCGCTTGCTTTCGTGATGGCCGGTGCGATTGCCGTCGGAGCCGTTGCGTTTGCAGTGGCCAGGAGGCGCACGCAGTCGCTGCTCGGCGCGGCGATGCAGCTGCCCAGCCTGCGGTCGATCGATCGGCGCCTCCTCATTGGCAGCGCCGTGTTCGGCCTCGGCTGGGGCATCGCGGGTTTCTGTCCGGGCCCGGCGTTGGTGGCAGTGGGCATGGGACAAGCCAAGGCGCTGGTCTTCGTGATCGCGATGCTGGCCGGCATGGGCGTTTTTGAATGGCTCGAGGGGCGCAAGGAAGCGAAGCACCCGCGAGAGAAGCGTTCGAAGGCGCATGGACGCCGGCGATCCGTGTCGCGTTGATCGAGTTGCGCGTGCCGTCGAGAAAGAGTGTGAATAGCGTCGGTTCGCCCCGTCACTGCAGCAGCGCAGGCGCCGGCGCGAGGCAGCGCTGCACGAAGGCCGACAAGGCACCCACGTCGGGGATCTGCACGTCGCGGCGGCCCTTCTCGACAAACTCGATGACCTTGTCGCGTGCGAGCCGCGACAGCGCCCGGCTCACGCTCTCCAGCGTCATGCCCAGGTAGTTGCCGATCTCGGCACGCGTCATGCGCAGCGTGATCTGGTCGGTCCGCATGCCACGCTCGGCCAGCGACTCGGCCCAGTAGCGCAGAAAATCCGCCACCCGCGCATCGGCCGGCAGCGTGCACACCGACATCAGCGAATCGCGGTCATGGGCGATCTCGCGGCTCATGGCGGTGTGGAACACCTGCAGCAACGTGGGTTCGGCCAGGCAGGCGGCAAGCAGCGATTCGTACGAGACCACCCAGACCTCGCCCGTGTCCATGGCGACGGCGTCGCACGAATAGTGTCCGCCGGCGATGCCGTCGAAGCCGAGCCAGTCGCCGCGGAACTTGAGGCCCACCACCTGCTCGCGGCCGTCCGCGGACAGGTTCACGATCTTGAACAAACCCGAGTTCACGATGTACAGGTTGCCGAAGCGCTCGCCCGACTGGTAGATCACGTCGCCGGCGTGCACCACGCGGCGTTGCGGGGCCAGGCGCTCCTGCAGGAGCTTCTGCGTTTCCACCAGCTTCTGGCAGGCCCGCTCATGAATCGCCCTGCCTTCCGGCGGCAACGCGCGCGTTGCGAGAAAGCCGGTCATCGCCGGTGCGGCGGTTTCGGTGCGGGCGGGGTTGTACATGTGAAGAGCTCCTGGAGATGTGTATGTCGCGGGTCGATGGAGGAATGCTAGGAAGCGCGCGGCAACACAGTGACAACACTCGAAGTCGGTCGGTAACGCTGGGTGAATGGTTTGTGTCCGGTGGGTAACAGCGCCCACCCGCGCGCCGCTTTGATCTGCATCAAGAGCGGCCGGCCCGCTGCGGCTAGCCTTCCTGCGTCACACAAGGGAGTTCATGCGCTTTCCCTTCGAAATCCATAATTCGTCGGCCTTCCAGACCTTGCTGCCTGAGGACGAGACAGCCCTGCTCGGGCGCGCCCGTCTCCTCCAGGCGGCGTGGCTACGCGCCGCTTTTCCGCTGCAGCTCAAGGGGAAGAATCTCGGGATCTTTTGTGACGAAGGAAGCGAAGGCAGCGAGAGCCGGGCGCTGTTCCAATGCGCGGCGGAGGCGCTGGGCGCGCATGTCGCGACCATTCGCCCCGCCCTTTCCAGCCTGGGCAGCCCCGGTGAGGTCCGGCACACGGCACAGATCCTGAGCCGTTTCTACGACGCGGTGGAGTGCCAGGGGATGGCGCCGGAACTCGTGCGGCAGATCGGCCGGGAAGCTGCCATTCCCGTCTATGACGGCATTGCCTGCGGGGCCCATCCCACGGCGGCGCTCGCCGATCGGCTCGACGACCGGACATCGCCTGAGGACAACAGGCGATTCGTGCTGCAGGCGTTGCTGCTGGGCAGCATTGGCTGAGGAGTGAGCGGGGCGCCTTCGTGCGGCATGATGCCCTTGCCCCTCCAAGTAAATACACTAACGGCAAGCGGATTAGCAACAACCACGACTGTCCAAGGCTCTACCCCATCGCCTGTTCTCCAACATCAAGGCCCGCCGTTAGCGTATTTTTATGTCGTCACTTCCACTCTTCCCCGAGCCCTCCGGCGAATCGCATCAGGCCGCTTTCGACCGTTGGCTCGCGGCGCAGCAGGAAAACGGGGCCTTGCGGCAGCCCTCTTCGATCGCGGTCTACCGGGACATGTGGGGCAGTTTCACGGCCTGGTGCCTGGGCCAGTCGCCCGCCGTGACACTGGCGTCGCTGGACATGGGCGACCTGTCGGCGTTCCAGCAGGCGCGCTTCGGCATGAAGAGCGACGACCTGTCGCTGTCTCCGCGTTATGCGCTGCGCCTGCTCCGGCTCATCGACCGGGTGCTGCGCCACCATGCGGAGACCCACGGAACGCCCGCCAACGCCGCGGCCTCGGAATGGATCGCGACCCAGCCCGAGGTTCGCTATGCGGATTCGGCGCGGGCGGATCCCCTGCCGGAATTTCTCTCGGTCTCCGAGGCCCGGCATCTCATCACCTTTCTTTCCAGCGCCCGGCCCCGGCCCGGCGACCGGCACGGCCAGGCCGCGCTCAGCTGGCAGGCATTGCGCAATCGGGTGGCTGTCGCCCTGCAGCTGGGCGCGGGGCTCACGCCCGGCGACGTCCGCGTGCTGCGGCTCGACGCGCCGACATCGCAGATCGCCGGCCGGCGCGAACGTCCGTGGAAGGTTGCCGTGCCGGGCAACGGCAACTCGCCGGCGCGCGAGGCACCCATCGCTCCTTGGGCAGGCGAGCTGCTCCAGCATTGGCTGAAAGTGCGCGCCGAGACGACGATTGCGGGCGACTTCCTGTTTCCGGCCACGCGCACCGGCAAGCCCTGGAGCAAGGAAGCGCAGTATGTGGCCGCCAAACAGGTGCTCGAAGACGCGGGCATCGATGCCGCCGGCGGCGGGTCGTTCCTGCTGCGCCACACCTTCGCGCTGCGCCAGCTGCGCCGCGGCGCCAAGCTCGACCAGGTGGCGCGCTGGCTCGGCATCGAGCCCGAGGCGATGGGCAAATATCAGCGCGTGCTCACGGGTCCGGCCGAAGTCATCTGAGCGCCAGCCGGCGGCTCCGCGCCGGCATCAGTCGACAAGCGCGCGCTTGACGTCTTCCTGCAGACTGCGCAGATGCGCGCGCATCGCCGCGCGCGCCCGTTCGGGATCCCTCGCGCGCAAGGCCGAGATGATCTCGCCGTGCTCTTCATGGTTTTCACGCTGGCGGTGCAACGGGCTGTGCAGCCGGAACAGCCGTGCGTTCACGCGCAGTTCCTCGACCAGGCGCGGCAGCACCACATTGCCGCTGGCCGACGAAATGAGTTGATGGAATCGGTCGTCGAAGTGCCAGTGCTCGATCTCGTCGTGCTCCCCGGCGTCGAGCGTCTTCAGATCGGCGTCCAGTTCATCGAGCTGCGCTTCGGTGATCTTGTCGACCGCCAGCACGATGGCCTCGCACTCGATGATCTCGCGCGCCCGCATGCAGTCGAAGTACTCCTTGGTGCCCAGCGCGCGCACCGCGTATGAACGCGCGTCGCGGCGCACGAGCAAACCTTCGCCCGCAAGCCGGACGAGTGCTTCACGCATCGGCGTGCGCGAAATCCGCAGTTCGTCCGCGAGGCGGCCTTCCTGCAGCGGGCTGCCCGCCGAAATCTTGCGATCGAGGATCAGCGTGCGCAGTCTCGAGTAGGCCTGCTCGGCCAGGCTCGCGGAGCGGACTTCGAGCGGCGCGATGGTGATTGTGGCTGGCTGAGCCGGGCTGGGAAGGCTTGGCATGCGTGAGAAGTTGATTGCCACGAAAGGTGGGGAAACGCCTGGAAGGCCAGCCGCGGCGGGGCTGAAAGCTTCACAGCCATTTGGCGAGCGGATTCTCGGCGTTGGGCGCGCGCGGGCGCAGGCAGGGCTGGAACTCTCCCGCACCTGCTTCCGCCGAGAACACGCCATTTTCCCATACCACCCGCCCCCTCGAAAGCGTGATTCCCGGCCAGGCGCGCATCTTCATGCCCTCGTAGGGCGTGTAGTCGGCCGCATGGTGGAGCATGTCGTTGCGGATGACTTTTTCGTGGCCCTCGCCGAACGTGTCCCACACCACCAGGTCCGCATCGCTGCCGACCGCGATCGTGCCCTTTTTCGGATACAGCCCGTAGAGCCGCGCCGGATTGGTCGACGTGAGTTCGACGAAGCGGTGGACGTCGATGCGCCCCGTCAGCACGCCTTCGCTCATCAGCAGCGGAAGCCGGGTTTCGACACCTGGAATGCCGTTGGGAATGCGGTCGAAGGACGCATCCTCGCCGGCCACGCGCTTGCCGTCGCTGCCATGGATGTTGAAGGGCGCATGGTCGGAAGAGAAGATCGTGAAAAGGCCGCTCGAAAGCGCGTTCCAGATGAACTGCTGGTTGGCCTTGTCGCGCGGCGGCGGGCTGCAGATGCAGCGTGCGCCGTGCATCGGATCGTTGGGGTCCACCCCCAGGTCTTCCGCGCTCAGGAAAAGGTACTGCGGGCAGGTCTCGGCATGGATCGGCAACCCGCGCCCGCGCGCCCAGTGAATCTGCTCGACCGCCTCGCGGCCCGAGACGTGGACGATCAGGATCGGTGTATCGATCAGCTCGGCCAGCGCAATCGCGCGGTGCGTGGCTTCGCGCTCCACCGCCATCGGCCGCGAGCTCCCGTGATAGCGCGGCGCCGTCAGCCCGGCATCGAGCAACTGCTCGGTGAGCCAGGCGATGCAGTCGCTGTTCTCGGCATGGATCATGGTCATCGCGCCGTGCCGGCGCGCCACCGCGAGCACCTCGATGATCTGCCGGTCGGCGAGCTTCAGGTCGTCGTAGGTCATGTAGATCTTGAACGAGGTGTAGCCCTTCTCGATCAATGCCGGCAGCTCGCGCTGCGTCACGTCCTTGGTCGCGTCCGCGACGATCAGATGAAACGCATAGTCGATCACCGCCTTGCCTTCGGCGCGCCGGTGATAGTCGTCCACAGCTTCCTGCATGCTGCGCCCCTTCTGCTGCGCGGCGAACGGCAGCACCGTGGTGGTGCCGCCGCAGGCCGCCGAGCGCGTGCCGGTGAAGAAGTCGTCCGAGAAGCGCGAGCCGTCGCTGGTCGGCTGGTCGAAGTGGCAGTGGCCGTCGACGCCACCGGGCGTCACCAGCCGGCCGGCCGCGTCGATCTCTCGCGCGGCGCTGCCGTCCAGTCGATGGGCGATGGCGCTGATGCGCCCGTCGCGCACACCGATGTCGGCGCGGTAGCGGTCGCCCACGGTGGCGATGTCGGCATTGCGAAGAATCAGGTCGTAGGAGCTCATCGATGGGTCCCGGTCAACGTTGTTCGAGCACGGCATCGGCCACCACCGGCGCGTCGGTGCCGGTGGTGCCGTTGCGGTAGGCGCGGCCGTAGTGGCGCTCGATGCGGCGCTGGATGAAATCCCACGCCGTGGTCATCAGCAGGTAGTAGATGGCGGCGACGATGAACAGCTCCAGCACCATGAATTTCTCCTGGATCAGCACCTGGGTGCGGCGCAGCAGTTCTTCCATCGAGATCACCGAGGTGATCGAGGTGGTCTTGAGCAGGCCGTTGATGCTGTTGCCCAGCGTCGGGATGATCAGCCGCATCGCCTGCGGCATCACGATGTAGCGCATGCTCTGCGCACTGCTGAAGCCCATGGCGCGCGCCGCGTTGGTCTGGCCCACCGGCACCGACTGGATGCCGCCGCGCACCACCTCCGCGAGGTAGGCCGCCTCGTTGAGGATCAGCCCGAGCAGCGCCGATTCGATCACCGACAACTTGAGCCCGAGCTGCGGCAGCCCGGTATAGATGATGATCAGCTGCACCAGGAGCGGCGTGCCGCGGAAGACCCAGATGTAGAAATGCGCCGGTGCCACCAGCCAGCGGTGGCGCGACAGGCGGGCCAGGGCCAGCGCACATCCGACGACCAGGCCGCCCGCGATCGACGCGAGGGTCAGCCAGAGCGTGGTGAGCGCACCGTTCAGGATGTACGGATTGAACAGGTAGTCGGCAAACCCCGACCAGCTCCAGCCTTGTCCCATGGACTTTCCCTCTCGAACTCAGTGGTGGTGCGGCGCGCTTAGCTGGCGGGGCCCTTGACGACGACGGCACCGTCGATCGCCTTGACGCCGTATTGATCGAACAGCTTCTGGAAGCTGCCGTCGGCCTTCATGTCGTTGAGCGCCTTGGCCATCGCAACCGACAGGTCCTTGTTTTTCGCGGCCAGCGCCACCGGGGTGGGGAACAGGCCGCTCAGCACGCGGTCGAAATCGCCGCGCTTCTGGTACTCGGCACCGGTGGAGTCGATCGACAGCGCCACCTCCACCTGCCCGGCGCGCAGCGCCTGGAAGGCCATCGCGAAGTTCTCGAAGGTCCGGATGGTCATGCCCTTCATGCCCCTGTCGGTCAGCTGCTTGTCGAGTTCGCGCGCCTTGCGCTCCTCGAATCCGCCGATCTCGACGCCGATGCTCTTGCCCGACAGGTCATCGGGCTTGCTGATCTTGAGCGGGTTGCCGCGCGCGGTGCTGATGCTGATCGCCTGGTCCTCGTAGGGCAGCATCTGCATCAACTTGGCACGCTCGTCGGTGTAGAAGATGCCGGTGTTGATCACATCCCAGCGGCCAGCCTGCAGGCCGGGAATCATGGCCGAGAACTCGATGCGCACGTATTCGGGCGTCAGGCACAGGCGCTTGGCAATCGCTTCGCCGAGTTCCACCCGCATGCCCTTGAGGGCGCCGGTCTGGTCGACGAACTGCATCGGCGGCAAGGTCGGGTTGACCGACATGATCAGCGTGCCCTTCTTGATCAGCGCCGAGTCGGGCACCGGCGACTTGCAGGCCTGGGCGTTCGCGATGCCCATGCCGAGGATGAAAAGAACCGTGGCCGACGTGAGAGCGGGAAGCAGTTTCATGGTGATTTCCTGGTGGAGATGGAGCGAGGCAAGAGATGGGGGATTGAAGGGTCGGGCGCTGCTCAGGCCTTGATCGAGCCGAGCAGGCCGAGGCGGTCGAGCTCGCGCCGCAGGTCGATGGCGTCGGCTTCGGGCAGCGGCAGGCGCGGCGCGCGCGGCTGGCCGACCGGCAGGCCCATCATTCCGAGTCCGTGCTTGGAGGCCGCGACATAGCGGTGGCCGCCGACCCAGCGCACGATCGGCAGCATTTCCTTGTAGAGGGCGAGGGCCGCGGGCATGTCCTGCTCGTCGGCGACCAGTTCGAACAGCCGCGCCGACATCTTCGGGATCAGGTTCGAGCAGACCGCGACCCAGCCCTGCGCGCCCAGCCAGAACGACTCGTAGCCCAGGATGCCCGCGAACACCGTCATGCGGTCGCCGCAGAGCTCGATGATGTCGCGCACTCGCGTCACTTCGAGCGTCGATTCCTTGATGTACCTGCAGTTGTCGATGCGCGAAAGCCGCGCCACCAGTTCCGGCTTGAGATCGACGTTCGCCGTGGCCGGGTTGTTGTAAACCATGATCGGCACGCCGATCGCCTCGCCCACCTTGCGGTAGTGCGCGAACAGTTCGTCGTCGGTGGGGGTGCTGTAGAACGGCGGAATGATCATGACGCCGTCGGCGCCCATGGTCTCCGCCTCGCGGCTCAGCCGCACGCACTCGTCGGTCCACTCGGCGCCGGTGCCGATCAGTACGGGCACGCGTTTTGCTGCCGTCTGCACACAGGTCTCGATCACCAACTGCCGCTCCTCGGCCGTCAACGACAGGAATTCGCCGGTGCTGCCCAGGGGAATCAGCCCGTGGATGCCCTCTTCGATCTGCCAGTCGACGAGCCTCTTCAGGGCCGGCACGTCCACCTGCTTTCCGTCGGCGGTCATGGGGGTGATGAGCACCGTATAGGTGCCTCGGAACGCTGTCATTCCAGTCCTTATTGAAAAAATTGGGGCGACGAAGTATTTGTATACGTTCAGTATACGTATACATTAGACCATGTCCAAGTGGTTTTTTGCTTCGCACCTGTTTCAATGAGCACCCGACTGACCCATTCCTCCATCGCTGCCGGCGGACGCCCGATCCGCTTCTGGTACGACGGACAGCCCGTGGACGGTCTCGAGGGCGAAACCGTGGCTGCCGCGCTCGCGGCCAGCCATCTCCGGCAGATGCGGCACACGCAGGGCGGCGGACGCCGCGGCCTGTATTGCGGGATGGGCGCCTGCTTCGACTGCCTCGTGACCATCGACGGCCGGGCCAGCCAGCGCGCCTGCCTGACCAAGGCCGCGGACGGCCAGCAGATCCGCTCAACCATGCCGGCCGGGACGCCTGCCGATCCATTGCATCCGCTGGCACCCGACGCGGGGGCCCGGCCGTTGGCGCGCGAGGTCGACGTGCTGGTGATCGGCGCCGGCCCGGCCGGCCTCTCGGCGGCGCTCGCGGCCCGGCGCGCGGGCGCCGGCGTGTTGGTGCTCGACGAGCGGCTGCAGTCCGGCGGCCAGTTCTTCAAGCCGCTGGCACCGTCGCACCAGGCCGCGACACCGCCGGACCGACAGTTTGCGGACGGCCTGGCGCTGGAGCGCGAAGTGCTCGCCGCCGGCGTCACGATTCAGCAAAACGCGCAGGTCTGGGCCGCGTTTTCGCCGCACGACGTCAGCGCGCTGATCGACGGGCAGGCCACCCACATCCGATGCCGGCAGCTGGTGATCGCGCCGGGTGCCTACGAGCGGCCGGTGCCCTTCCCGGGCTGGACGCTGCCGGGCGTGATGACCACCGGCGCCGCCCAGACGCTGGCGCGGGCCTACCGCGTCGCGCCGGGACAGCGCGTGGTGATCGCCGGCAACGGGCCGCTCAACCTGCAGCTGGCCGCGGAACTGCTTGCCGGCGGCGCCCAGGTCGTCGCGGTGCTCGAATCGGCGGCCCGCCCGTCCGCGCGCGACTGGCGCCAGCTGCTCGCCGCCGCCCGCACCGCGCCCGACCTGCTGCGCCAGGGCTGGGGCTACTTGCGGCAGCTGCGCGCCCACAAGGTTCCGCTGCTGTGGGGCCATGCAGTGGTCGGCGCCGAAGGCGAGGCCGAACTGCAGGCGGTGCAGGCCGCGCGGCTCGACGCCCACGGCCGTGCCGCGCCTTCCCCGGCGCTGCGCTTCGAGGCCGACACGCTGTGCCTGGGCTACGGCTTCATCCCCTCGACCGAGCTGGCGCGCATGCTCGGCTGCGAACACCGCCTGGCCGACCGGCACCTGGGCTACCTCGCGACCGTGACGGGCACCGACGGCGCCACCAGCCTGCCCGGCGTGTTCGTGGTCGGCGACGGTGCCGACATGGGCGGCTCGCGCGTCGCATTGGCGCGCGGCGCGCTGGCCGGCACTGCGGCGGCACGCAACATCGGCCTGACCGCCTCCGAACCGTCCGGCGCCGGGGACCGGTTGCGCCGCGCCGAGCGCTTCCAGCAGGCGCTGTGGTCGCTTTACCGCGCGCCGCCCGTGGCGCTGGCCACGGTCAGCGACGACACGCTGCTGTGCCGCTGCGAGGAGATCAGCTTCGGTTCGGTGCGCGAGCAGATCCGGGCCGGCCGCGACACGCTGGCCGCGCTGAAGCGCAACACGCGGCTCGGCATGGGGCGCTGCCAGGGCCGCTATTGCGCGGTCACCGCGGCCAGGTTGATCGGCGAGATGACCCGGCGCCCGACCGAGGTCGAGCAGTATTTCGCGCCGCGGCCGCCGGCCAGGCCGGTGCCCGCGGGCGCACTCGGCTTCGAGAAGCCCGAATGGGGCGGCCACAAGCCGGCGATCACGCCGAACCTCGCGCGGCCTGTCGAACGGGCGGCCTTTCACATCCTCCGCACCGACGTGCTGGTGATCGGCGCCGGCGTGCTCGGTTCCTGCCTGGGGTACTACCTGGCGAAGGCCGGCCAGGAAGTGACGGTGGTCGACCGCGACGACATCAATCTGCAGGCCTCCGGCGCCAACGCGGGAAGCCTGCATGTCCAGCTGCTGTCCTTCGACTTCGGCGCCAAGGCGCAGCAAGGTGGCGGCCCGGCCGCAGCCACCCTGCCCCTCGGCCCGATGTCGGTGCGGCTCTGGCAGGAGATCCAGGCCGATTGCGGCGAAGAAGACCTCGAGATCAAGATCACGGGCGGGCTGATGGTGGCCGACAGCGAGGCCGGCATGCGCTTCCTCGAGGCCAAGGCCGCGCTCGAGCGCAGCCATGGCATCGACGCGCAAGTCATCGACGGCGCCGAACTGCGCCGGCTCGCACCCGCGCTATCCGGAAAACTGCTGGGCGCCGACCTGTGCCCGATGGAAGGCAAGATCAACCCCCTGCGCGCGACCTATGCGGTGGCCTCGCGCGCGCAGCAGCAGGGCGCGCGCTTTCTTCGCGGCTGCGACGTGATGCGCATCGAACGCCGGCCGGGCAGCGGCGCCGGCTTCGTCGTTCACACCTCGCGCGGCACCATCCACGCAGGCCGCGTGGTGAACGCCAGCGGCGCCTGGTCGAGCACGGTCGGCGACATGCTCGGCATCAGGATACCCGTCAAGGGCGCACCGCTGCAGATGATCGTGACCGAACCGGCGCCGCCGCTGGTCAACCACCTGGTGGCACATGCCGACCGCCATCTGAGCCTCAAGCAGGCGGCCACCGGCGGCCTGCTCATCGGCGGCGGCTGGACGGCCGCCTTTCACGAAGGCATGCGCCTGAACCGCGCCGAGCGCGACAGCATCGAAGGAAGCCTCTGGGTCGCGCGCCAGGTGCTGCCGGCCGTGAGCGGGCTGCACATGGTGCGCTGCTGGGCCGGCATGAACGTCAACATCGACGGCGCGCCGATCATCGGCAGCGTCCCCGGCCTGCCCGGCTTCTACAACGCCGTGACCTCCAACGGCTACACGCTGGCACCCATCACCGCTCACCTGTTGGCCGACCTGATCGTGCGCGGCCGCACCGACATCGACATCACTCCTTTCCACATCGACCGCTTTCTTTGACGCCATGACAGACCTTTCAACCTCGCGCGACACGCTGCGCCAATTCATCGACACCCATTTCGACCATCAGGTCGAAACCCTCGCGCGGCTGGTGCAATGCCCCTCCGACAACCCGCCCGGCGACTGCGCCCCGCACGCCGAACTCACGGCCCGGCTGCTCGAGGCCATGGACCTGAAGGTCGAACGCCATCCGGTGCCGGCCGCATTCGCAGAGCAGCACGGCATGCGCAGCGTGACCAACCTGATCGTGCGCGAGCGCTTCGGCGATGGGCCGGTGATTGCACTCAATGCACACGGCGACGTGGTGCCGCCCGGCTCGGGCTGGAGCGGTTCGCCCTATGGCGGCGAGGTGCGCGACGGCTGGCTGTACGGCCGCGGCGCCGCGGTCTCGAAGTCGGATTTCACGACCTACGCTTTCGCGATGCGTGCGCTCAGGCAGTTGCAGTCATCGGGCGCGGCGCTGGCCGGCACGGTCGAGCTGCACTTGACCTACGACGAGGAAACCGGCGGCATGACCGGCCCCGCATGGATTCTTTCGCAGGGCCTGAGCTGGCCGGACTACGTGATATCGGCCGCCTTCTCGCATCACGTGGTGGTGGCGCACAACGGCTGCCTGCATCTGGAAGTGACGCTGCGCGGCAAGTCCGCCCATGCGGCGAGGCCCGACACCGGCGTCGACGCGATCGAGGCTTCGGCGACCTTGCTGCCGGCGCTCTACCGCTATCGCGACCAGCTGGCGGAGCGGCCCTCGCAAACGCCGGGCATCACGCATCCGACGATGATCGTCGGCCTGATCGAAGGCGGCATCAACACCAACGTGGTGGCCGACGCGCTGAGCCTGCGGATCGACCGCCGCATCGTGCCCGAAGAAGTGCCCGAGGACGTCGAGGCCGAACTGCGCCAGGTCATCGAGCAAGCCTGCAGCGGCCTGCCGGGGATCTCCGTCGAGATCCGGCAGATCCTGCTGGCCCGGCCGTTCGCGCCCGCCCCCGGCGCAGAGGCCTTCGCCGAGCTGATGTGCCGCGAAGCCAGCGCCGTGATGGGCAAGCCGGTCACGCCGATCGGCGTGCCGCTCTACACCGATGCGCGGCTCTACAGCGAAGCCGGCATTCCGACCGTGATGTACGGCGCGGGCCCCGCGTCGCTGCTCGAAGCCAACGGCCATCGCGCCGACGAGCGCGTGCCGCTCGATGAACTGCACAAGGCGACCGTCGTGGTCGCCAACACGCTGCTGCAACTCCTGACCCAGCCGGAGAAATCACTGCTCGGGCCGACGCCATAGCCAGATGGCGACGGCCGCCATGAAGAGCGGCGCGCCGATCTTCACGGCGACGGGTGCGCCGGTGGCAAGCAGCACAAGCGCGCTGAAGGTCATCATCACGGTCGCGGCCCATTTCGCTCGGCGCGGCACCGCGCCTCTTTCCTGCCATCGCCGGATGTACTCGCCGTAGCGGGGATGTTCGAGAAGCCAGCGCTCCAATGCAGGCCAGCCGTGGCCCGCCGCCCAGGCGGCCGCGAGCAGAAAGGGCACCGTCGGCAGAACGGGGAGAAAGGCGCCGATCAGGCCGAGGGCGACAAACACCAGCGCCAGCACGCGCCAGAGCAGCCTCGCGACGGGACCTTTGGGCCGCATCAGGACGCGTGCACTCCGAAAAAGCGATCTGCGGGGAAGTGCGAAGCGGGCATCGGCGGATGGTAAGCCAACGGTCCGCCCGGAGGATGCGCTTCAAGCCGCATCGGGCCCGCCATCCTGGTTCCAGTAGCCGCCGTTCATCAGGCTGGCGCGCACCATGGCCCGGGCGCGATGCAGCCGGCTCTTCACCGCCTCCACGCTCAGGCCCAGGCTTTGCGCCACCTCGGGGGCGGTCAGTTCCTCGACGTCGCGCAGGATCAGCGCGACGCGATAGGCCTCCGGGAGCGCGGCAATGGCTTTCGTCAGGTCCAGGCGCAGGTCGGTCGGAATCCGCGGCGCCGCCAGCTCGTCGGACAGCGGCTCCGACAGCCGGCCCTTGGCCGCGCTGCGCCTGAAGATCCGGTAGCACTCACGCTCGATGATCCGGAACAGCCAGGTGGCAAAGGCGGCCACGGTCCCGAGCGTGCCGATCTTCCGGTGCAGCTGCCACAGCGCCACCTGCACCGCGTCTTCGGCGTCCTCGCTGTTGGCGCAGGTGCGGCGCGCGAAACGCTTGAGATCGGGCTGGCAGGTGCGCAGCAGCTGCGACAGCGCCCCTTCGTCCCCCGCACAGGCGGCCTCGATCAGCGGCGCGGACGCGCGGATCATTTCAGCGGCCCGATGGCCCTGCGGCCGAGCATCGCGCAGGCTGGGCAGAACCCGACGACGGCGGTGGCGCCGAGCATGCCCGCCGCGGCGAAGCCCAGCACCCGGAGCGCGCCGGGCGGCAGAAAGTAGAGCGCGCCGAGCGCGGCGATGACGCCCAGGCACAGGCGGATCACGCGTTCCCAGGCCGGAATGTTGCGTTTGAGATGAAACACGTTGTAGCTCTCCAAATGATATTGACCCCTGCATGGAGGGCCGCGCGTGGCGCAAAGGATTCAGGGAAAGAAAGAGAAATTCAGAGGCGTGCCGAGGGGAGATCCGGCGCCGCTTGGTGGGGGCCCTGTTGCTGCCGCGCGACGGCCGGAAGCCCTCAATCTCTGTGACTTATTACCGAAGTTCACCTTTAGAAACATTACATTTGAAAATGAGAACTTAATAACTCACACAAATGTGATTCTTTAGTTACACTCCGGGTTTCCTCCCGTCCCAACTTTAGCCAAAAGCATTCATTTTCATGAAAAAACTTCTTCTGATCGCCGCAGTGGCCGCCACCCTGGCTCCCTTCGCCAGCCAGGCCGAATCGAATTTCGTGACGGCCTCTGGCTCGAGCACGCCGAGCGCCAGCGCCAAGCTCGACTTCAAGATCGTCGTTCCGAAGGTGCTTTTCCTGCAGGTTGGCACGGGCAGCAGCATGGCGGACAACACGACGGTGGATAAGCTCACGTTCACCGTGCCCGCAAGCGATATCGGTAACAGCGTTGCGGTGGCAGGCACGGGCGGCGACCTCTCTGCCGGCGCCGTCACGGTTCGCGTGCTCGGCAACAGCGGCAACGTCACCCTGTCCAACATTACCGCAGGCCAGCTCAGCAACGGCGTGAGCGGCGATCCGACCGTGCCGTGGACCGACATTACCGTGACGGCCGGCGCATTGGCGACGACCACGTCCGGCTATACCAACGCGGCCATCGCCCACCCGCCGTTCAACAACGGCGCTACCGGCGGTGCGTCGGCAACGGCCACCACGCTGACCGCTTCGGCCGGCCTCGTGCGCCGCGAAGGCAGCTGGACCTTCGCCTATGCCAATACGTCCGTGATGCCGGCCGGCACCTACGGCGACACGATTGCGAACAAGGGCCAGGTGACCTACACCGCGACCGCTCCCTGAGCGCCAGCACAACCTTTAGATACGCGCGGATTTCGACACACGACGACCGAAGGCGGGCCGGTCCCGCCTTCGCGATCTGTTGAGAACGAGCGGCATGAAATCTTCGTCACTCCCGCCGTCCCGCGCCCAACATGCCATGCTGGGGCTCGCCCTGGTGTGCGGCGCCTGGCTGCCCAGCGCGCATGGCTTCACGGCCACCATCTTGCCCGGGCAGCGTTCGCTGTTCCTGCAGGTAGGCGCGGGCACCATGTCCGGGGGCAATTTCAACTTCGGCGGCACGCCGGGCGACAACCCGACGGTCAACAGCGCATCGGTCACGGTCCCGGCGGCCCAGCTGGGCACGGGCGCAGCGCAGCTCATGACGACGGACAGTACCGTCACGGCCAGTCCCTGGGATGGGAACGCCTTCTGCACGTCGCCCGCCACCACCGGTCAGGTGTACGTGGGCGGATTCTTCCGCCGGCCCGGGGTGGGGAGCGGAGGCAACGAAGCCCTGCTGACGGTCACTACACCGGCCGCGCTGACCAACACCAACGGCGACACGATTCCGTTCAGCAGGATTGCATGGACCTCTTCGGGCATCGGTGACGCCACTGCCACCATTCCGAGCGGCACCTTCGTCGGCGGCACGCAAGACCTGCTGACCGTCAGCCGCAACACCTGGTTCGAGAGCTGTCTCGCCTTTCGCTACCTCAATTCAGAGGTCGTCCCGGCCGGCACCTTCACCGGCACGGCCACCTTCACGCTGACCGCCCCATGAAAGCCCGACGCACGCTTGCCATGCTGGCCGGCCTGCTGGCCCTGGGGACCGTGATCCCCGCGGCTGCCGCCACCTACCGCATCGACGACACCGGCACCTATGCAAGCCAACCGGTCACGCAGATGCGCTGGCGCCGGCTGGCGCCCGGCCGCGCGGGCGACCACACGGTGGAGGGCCGCGTGTCCGTGTCGCTGCGGCTCAACCTGTCGCAGTGGCTCAACCGGCCCGCGCGCATCTACCTGTCGCTGGCGCCGACCGACGGCGAACAGCTGGTCGCCACGTGGCGCACGCAGGGCCGCCTGCTTCCGGGCACGGTCCGCGGCGGCGGCCGCACGCTGGTGTACGAGGGCGTGGTGCGCGAGTCTTTCCTGCAGGAAAGCATCGTGCTCGATCTCACGGCCGATGGCCGCAAGGTCGAGCACGCGCAGTCCCTGCAATTCTTTTTCGAGATCGAGGTATCCCCGTGATGCACCGAGTCGCAATTCTTTTCCGTGGCCGCTGCGCGGCCGTTTTTCTGCTTGGGGCCCTGGCGATGGGCACGACGGCGCAGGCGCAGTTTTCCCTTGCCGTGTCGCCGCCGCGCTTCGAGCTGTCGACCAAGCCCGGCGAGCGCGTGCGCGAGGTGATCGAACTCACGCATCGCGACACGCCGACCGGCGCCTACAAGCTCAAGACCGCCGACTGGACCTTCAGGCCCGACGCCTCGGTCGACTTCAGCGACGAGCTGTTGCCCGGCAGTTGCCGGCCCTGGGTGGCCATCGAGCGGCGCGAGCTCAACATCACGTCCGGACGGCCCTACCGCTTTCGCTTCGAAGTGACGCCACCAGCCGACGCGCCGCCGACCGAATGCCGCTTTGCGGTGTTGATCGAGGGCCAGCAACCCACCGCAGCTCCGGGCATGCCTGTGGCGCTGGGCGCGCGCATCGGCGTGATCGTCTATGTGGCCGTGGGCAACGTGGCGCCAGTGCTGGAACTCGTGGGCAGCTCGGTGCAGACGATCGACGGCCGTCCCACGCCCATGCTCAAGATCCGCAACACGGGCACGGCGCACGGCCGCCTGGCCGGCTTCCTTGCGGGCACCGATGCGGGCGGCACCGCCCTCGAACTGCAGGCCGGCACCACGCCGATCCTGGCCGGCGAAACCCGCGACATCGCGCTCGTGGCCAACAAGCCCGGCGACACCGAAAACGCGGTCTCGGTGCGTTTCCCGATCACCATCGCCGGCAAGCTGGAGTGGGGCAAGAGCGGCTCGCTGCCGATCAACCAACGCTTCGCCCCATGAAACGCTGGCTCCGTTATGGAGCCCTCGGATTGTGCGGCGCAGGACAGGTGCTGACCGGCACATCCGCATGGGCGCAGCCCCAGGGGACGCAGTACGTCGATCGCGTGCTCGACGACAGCCCGCAGGCCGCGCCGGTCGATGAGCCCCAGGTCCAGGGCAGCGGCTGGCCGCGCGGCTGGACCATCGAGGGCCAGTCCACCCAGCAAAGCGGGGGCTCGCGCTCACGCAACGATTCGCTGCTGTTCTCGGGCTACCTCGACACGCCCGACTACGGCACGCTTTCCGCCAATCTGAACCTGAACCGAAATTCCGTGCCGGTCAGCGGCATTGCGCTGTATGGCACCACCGGCACGCCGGTCACGCAGGTGCCCTACACCTACCGCAGCGGCAGCACCTGGCGCATCGACCAGCGCGCCATGCCTTTCAACGGCGGCTGGTTCGGCAACAACAGCATCGGCAACATCAACATGGCGAGCACGCCGCTCGCACGCGGTGTAGGCCGGGTCTACCTGCCCAGCCTGCCGATCGAGGGCGCGTCGCTCAGCATCGAGCAGCCGGGGCGAACCATGTTGAATGCGTCGGCTGGCCGGCTGGGCTATTTCGACGGCATTTCGTCCCAGGGCTTCACGTCCGGGCGGGGCACCGCGGCGGGCGCCGGAGCCCAGACCCAGCTGAGCGGCAGCGACGGCCCCTACGCGCTGGGCCGCACCGATGCGGCGGTCCAGTTGGTGGAAACGCGCAATTTCAACGCCAACGGCGTGGCCGGCTTTGCCCAGGACACCCGCTCGGTGTGGAGCGCCGTCTCCTGGCAAGGCCAGGCACCCTGGGCCGAGTCGGTCGGCAAAGGCTATGGCGGCATCGGCGAACGCGTGGGGGGCCTGCGCGTCCAGGCCAACCTGGCGCACAGCACCGGGCAGCCTTCCGACGCCTCGTCACGCGCAGCGCGCGATTCAGCCACCGGCGGCTGGGTCGACGCGACCTGGCGCACGGCGCTGATGCAGCAGAGCGCATCGGTGTTCTATTTCCAGCCCTCGCTGCGCTGGGGCGGCGACTCGCTGCCGAGCGACCTGCGGGGTGCCTCGTGGCGCGGCGACGTCTCCTCCCGCCAATGGCAACTGGGCGGCAACATCGAGGTGAGCGACAGCGTGAGCGGGCTGCAGCGCCGCTCGCTGTACGGCAACCTCTTCGGCCGTTTTCGCTTCGATTCGCGCGACTCGATCTCCGGCAACGTGGCCGCCCGCACCGGCAACTATGCCGCCCAGTCGGCGCAGCTCACCTGGGAGCACAAGTCCGACTGGGGCTACAGCCAGTGGCGCACCGACGTTGCGCACGGCACCGACCTGCGCGTGCTGCGCACCGGCATCGACCACGCCTGGCGCGTCAGCGAGGACCAGACGCTCTCGACCTCGCTGGCCTACGAGCAATCGCGCCAGGCCGGGGTCGATTCGCGCACCGTGCACTGGGGGGTGCTGGGCACCACGCCGCTCGCGGCCGGCGCCCGGCTCGACCTGAGCCTGCGCGGCAGCAACGGCATCGGCGACACCGATTCGCGCTATTTAAGCGCCAACGCGCGCCTGAGCTGGCCGCTGGGCCTGGGCTGGTCGTTCATCGCCCAGTACGCCGCCTCACGCGGGCAGGAGTCGCTCAACCCCGCCGTGGTGTCGGCGCTGACGACGGCCATGCAGCAGGCCGTGCGCGTGCTGCCCTCCAACCGCTCGTTCATGGTGGCGCTTCGCTACGAGAGCCGCGCCGGCGTGGCCAGCGCACCGATCGGCGGCGCCCCCGGGGCCGGCGCGGGCAGGCTCGAGGGCTATGTCTTCTTCGACCAGAACAACAACGGCCTGCGCGAGGCCAGCGAAGGCGGCGTTCCGGGCGTGACGGTGGTGCTCGATCGCAACTACGTGGCCCGCACCGACGCCCAGGGCCTCTACAGCTTCCCCTCGGTGGCCGCCGGCAGCCACCAGATCGAGCTGGTCCAGGACAACCTGCCGCTGCCCTGGAGCAGCGCGGGTTCCCCATCGCGGCGCGTCAACGTCTATGTGCGAGACGCCGCCATGACCGACTTCCCGATCCAGAAAGACCGGTGAATCCGACGAAAGGCAGTTGCGCTCACCGCGCCTGCTGTATTTACTTGCCCCTGCGGTCTTCACTTTTGAAGCCCGCTGCCGATATACGAAGGTCGGGCATCGCCAAGATGCCTTCAGCCCAGTGTTTTTCGGGGGGTCAGCCTTATGTCCGGGAGCAGGATATTTGCAGGGGTGTGCATGAAAGGCGCCCTGTCCGCATTGCTTGTTCTGCCGCCTGTGTGCACGGCGGAGACCATGCCCGGGGCGATGGCCAGCAGCGCCACGCGCCAGCTGAGCTTCAAGGTGGTCGTGCCCCCGGTGATGCGCGTGGTGCAGGTCACCCCCCTCAAGGACGGCTACGAATACCGCATCTGGACCAACACCCGATCAGCCTCGTTCAACGGCCGCGAGTACCGCTTCCCCAAGGTGGGCGAGTACACGCTGAAGGTGCCTTCGTCCCCGCGCGGGGTGTACCTCATTCACGGCCTCTGAAACCCCCGGGCCGCGGCTGCAAGCGACAGTCGGCGCCGGGTTGCCGTGCCCGCGCACGGCCGGCCCCAGCCATTCCACAGCCTGCATAGCCAAATGAAGACCTCCTATTGGACCCGCATGTGCGAAAACTGCGGGCACGGCCGACTGGTGTTGCAGCACGACATCACGAATCATCGGATCTACGTGCACTGCGAAGACTGCGAGATGGGATGGCTGCGCGCAGCCGACCAGGCCGACGTCGGCAAGGGATTTCTGGCGATGCTCGGCAATTTTGGATCCGTGGATCCGACCTTTGACGAGATCGCCCGGTCCGAATGGGCGGACCATGTCTGCGGGTCGTTCGACAGATGAGGGAGAAGTCGCCTAGGACGTGACGCCAGTCGTCTTCGGCATGGCCCCGCGGTGAAGAGGCAACCAGAGCGTGAAGCGGGTTCCGGCTCTGCTCGACTCCCAGCTCACGGCGCCGCCGATGGCCGATGCGCGCCGCTGCTGGTTGCGCAACCCCCGGCCACTTCGACGCAGGGCCTCGTCCACGGCAAAGCCCGCCCCGTTGTCTTCGATCACCACGCACACGCCCTGGCCATCCGTGGCGGTACTGAAGCAGATGCTGGTGGCCTGCGTGTGGCGCAGCACGTTGGCCACGCATTCCTGCATGATGCGCAGAATGTGCAGCGCGCTGCCCGGGTCCAGCCACGGCAGCGCAGGCACCGACTGCACTTCCCAGCGCAGCGCGAGTCCGGCGCTCTCGATGCGCGGCGCCAGGCGAAAACGCAAGGTCGCCAGCAGCAGCAGCAAATCGGCGTCCACGCTTTCCATGGAGTCGATCGCCAGCTTCAGGTCCTCCATGCAGCCCTTGAGCACGCCCGAGATCTCGGCCTTGTTCATGGCGCCCTGCTCCACCGAACGGATGGCGCTGATCAGCGACGAACCCAGCCCGTCGTGCATGTCCTGCATCAGGCGCCGGCGCTCGGCACCGAGCATGTGCTCGTTCTCGATCACGCGCATCCGCTGGTAGCTTTGCTCCAGCTCGGCTTCGCGCGCTTGCAGGCGCTGGGCCAGGCCCTTGTTCAGCCGGGCCACCTCGGCAAACGCGCCCGTGTACAGCTGGAACATGATGTACGAGAAGATGAAGAACAGGCCGATGATGGCGTAGGGTGAGGTGTACACGCTCTCCGGGCTGACCAGGTTGTTTTGCAGGAGCCCGTCGTACGAGGTGAAGGCCACCGCCAGCACGGCCCAGCCCGCCACCAGCCGCCCCTCGGGCAATTTGGCGCGCAGCGCCTTGCGCATGTTCACCGCAAAGATCAGCACCGCCACCGGCAGCACCATCAGGTTGAGCAGCGGCGTGAGCAGGTACAGGCTGGCAAACGACGCGTGAGGCAGCGTCGCGATGCTGCTGGCCGCCGCCAGGGCCACCGACAAACGGGTCAGCCAGACCGAGGGCTGCTGGTGCAGGCGCTGCAGAAACAGGTGAATGAGGATGATCAACCAGAGCAACGAGGCCACGGTGATCCACTCGAACCACTCATCCGAGATCGGGAGGTTCTCGCCGCTCACGTAGTAGTGCAGCGTGCGCAGGAAAGCCATCGTCGAGATCGCAAAGAACAGCAGGTAGAGCGATTCGCGCCTTTTGCCCACCCACACCGCCAAGGCGAATGCACCCACCGCAAGGAACGCGGCGCTGCCCATGAACGGCAACTGCACCTGCAGCAACTCGCGAGCCTGGTAGCGCCAGATCAGCGAATCCTGGTCGCCGACCCATACCGTCGAAAATCCGCTCCCGCTGCTGCGCAGGCGGTCGACCCGAATCAGCACGGACGCCGGGGACAGCGTATGGGCCGCTGCATTCAACGGCAGCAACAGCGGTCGGTTGTAGCCGTTGTGCACGGGGCTGCCATGCGATTGATAAAGCAGCACGCCGTCGCCATACACCGCGATGTGGCCCAGGGTCTTCCAGCGCGGAAGGTAGAGAAAGCGCTGCCGTTCCGATGACGCCAGCCGGGCCAGATCGATGCGGTACCAGTCGGTGACGGTCCGCTCGCCCCCCGTCGAGGTGGGGACCAGTTCGCGACCGGCCGTGTGCGGAAGATCGACCGTCTTCCACCCGTCGCTCGGCAATCCGGCATCGTCCGCACGCCGCGGAGGGGCGGAATAGCCCGAACCGGAAACGGACAGCAATTCGGCCTGGGTGATGTGGAGAACGCTGCCCGGCTGCTGCACCTCGTCCGCGGCCGGTGGCTCATTCGCGTGCGCGCAAGACAAGGCTGCCAGCGGCAAGGCCAGCCACAGCTTTGCGATCCACCGGCCCGCCCACCAACCACCGCTGCGGCCGGGCTTCATGAATTGCGTCTGCCTTCGACGCAAGCATCGACCGCCACCATCGCGACACGAGGAGTGTGGTGGCCAAGGGCAACGGAGGACGCTTTCATCAGGTCACAATTATGTGCGCGGCCGAACCACGCGCTCATCGAACGGACGGAACTGCTTCAGTCCCACCTCTGGTACAAAGCCGCATGAGCAGCGTCCCACTCGCGGCCTCCCTCGTCGATCTCTTGCTCGGGCTCGAACTCGGAGCTTCCGACAAGGCCGCTCGCGATCGCTGGTCGCTCGAGGGCGTCACCTGGCAACCCGAACAGGACGGCGTGATCGAAGTCGGCGCCCGGCAATTCGAGGCGAGCGCGCTCCGCCTTGCTTCGGGGGCGCTGGTGCTGGAGATCGATCGCATTGCCGTGCATGAACTGGTGGCTCAGCTGCGGACCGATGCCGGCTTACCGCATCTGTCTGCCATCCAAGCGGTCGAGGCCGAGCTCTCGGGCGTGAAGCTGCATGGCCCGTTGACCGTGCCGCCGCAGATGCGCGCCGCGTGGGACGCCCTGCGGAGTGCGGGCGCGGCCGCAACCCACGCGCCGCCGGCCGACGCATGGAGCCTCGGCCCGCTCGGCGAGGCAGACGGCACGATCCGCGGGGAAATCACCGACGCCCACCTGCTGTTCGACGCCGAGGTCACGGTGCCAATACGACAGGGGCAGATCGACTTCAACGATGCGACGGTCGAGCATGTGGGACCGGATTCGCGCATGGGCGTGAGTCGCCTGGGCCTGTATGTCGATGCGCCGAATGGGCGCAGCTATCTTTATCAGTTCGCATCGGCACCGCTCGCGGGTGTGGAATTCGAACGCCGCGGCGCATTGCTGAGTCCGTGGGTTTCGGAACGCGGCAAGCTGTACCTGAAGGCTTTCGGCGAGACGATGCTGCGCCAGAGCGGTGGTGGCCAGGGCCAGGGACTGACGGAGCAGGCGCGCCTGCTGCTGGGCCGCACCGCGCTTTCCGGCGAGGTGCAACTCGGTGATGGACTCTTTGCCGTGCCGGGCCTGCAAGTGCGATTGGAGGGGCGAGGCGAAGGCCGCAATGCGGTTGAATTGCACTCCGACGCCCTCGGCCAGGGCCTGGCCATCGAGATGGCTTCATTGTCGGCCGCCAATGCAGTGGCCCATTGGCGGGGCGCGCAGCTGAGCTGCGACAGCATCACGGCGCGGCTCAAGCTCCAGCTTGTTGTCGATGGGCCGCACATGCGTTTCATCCTCGACATCGGGAACTGCAAGGTTGCAGGGGCGCGGGTCGATCTTCGTCCGCATCCGGGCGTGCCGCCGGACGCGTAGCCGGGGCAGGCCACTCGGCCGCCTCGCAAGCATGTCGGCCGTGAGCGCCTTCGAAGACAATCGGATAAGCCCAGTTCGAAAATCACAGCCACGACCATGCCCCGTCTCGACGACCCCCTCCACGACGCCGAAATCGGCTCCCGCGACAGCACGCTCGACACCACCCGGATCGACGACGTGCGTATCGGCGCCGTTCGGCCGCTCATCACCCCTGCCTTGCTGCAGGAACGCGTGCCCGTGCGCGACAACACGCTGGCGCTGGTCGAAGGCAGCCGCGCGGCCATTGCCGACGTGCTCCACGGTCGCGACGACCGGCTGGTCGTCGTGGTCGGCCCGTGCTCCATCCATGACCACGACCAGGCCATCGAATACGCACAGCGCTTGAAGACCGTCGCCGACTCCCTGCAGGACGACCTGCTGATCGTCATGCGTGCCTATTTCGAGAAGCCGCGCACCACCGTGGGCTGGAAGGGCTACATCAACGACCCGCACCTGGACGGCAGCTTCGCGATCAACGAAGGCCTGGAGCTCGCGCGCCGCCTGCTGCTCGAGCTGACCACCCTGGGCCTGCCGACGGGCACCGAGTTTCTCGACCTGTTGAGCCCGCAGTTCATTGCCGACCTGATCGCCTGGGGCGCCATCGGAGCGCGCACCACCGAGAGCCAGAGCCATCGGCAGCTGGCGTCGGGCCTGAGCTGCCCGGTCGGCTTCAAGAACGGCACGGACGGCAGCGTCAAGGTCGCGGCCGACGCCATCCTCGCGGCCCGCGCGCCGCATGCCTTCATGGGCATGACCAAGATGGGCATGGCGGCAATCTTCGAGACCCGCGGCAACGACGACTGCCACGTGATCCTGCGCGGCGGCAAGGCGCCCAACTACTCGGCCGCCGATGTCGCGGCCAGCTGCGAGGCGCTGCTGGCGAACGGCCTGCGGCCTCAGGTCATGATCGACGTCTCGCACGGCAACAGCAGCAAGCAGCATCAGCGGCAGATCGTGGTCGCCGAAGACGTGGCGGCCCAGATCGCGGCCGGCGAGCGGCGCATCACGGGCATCATGATCGAGAGCCATCTCGAGGAAGGACGCCAGGACCTGAAGCCTGGCGTCGCGCTGAAGCACGGCGTCTCGATCACCGATGCCTGCATCGGCTTCGCCCAGACGGTGCCGGTGCTCGAGGGGCTGGCTTCGGCGGTCAAGGCGCGGCGGCGCTTGTCTTAAGCCGGCCAGCAGCCCTCCCTCAATGCGGCCGTCATGCGGCCGTCACGCGGCCGTCTTCCGCTACTCCTGCGGTTCCAGTGCCATGGGAGCCGGTCCCATGGCGCTTTTCTTTCGGGCCTGGAGAACGAAAGCGACCACCTGCCACACGACGAAGACCCCGATCAGGCTGAGCAAGGTGCCGCTGATGGGACGCGTCACGAAGGCGCCAAAGCTTCCCCGGCTCAGCAGCATCGCGCGGCGGAAGTTCTCCTCCAGCATCGGGCCCAGGATGAAGCCGAGCATGAGCGGCGCGGCGTCCAGTTCCAGGCGCATGAACATGTAGCCCATGAAGCCGAAGGCGGAGGTGATGAAGACGTCTTCCAGATTGTTGTTCACGCTGTAGGTGCCGATGCAGCAGAAGAACAGGATCGACGGGAACAGCACGCTGTACGGAATCTTGAATACCGAGAGCCAGTAGCGCACCAGCGGCACGTTCAGCACCAAGAGGAACACGTTGCCGATCCACATGCTGGCCACCAGGCCCCAGAACAGCTCGGGGTGGGCGCCGATCATGTTCGGCCCCGGCTGGATGCCCTTGATGATGAAGGCCGCCAGCATCAGCGCCATGACGGCGTTCTCGGGAATGCCGATGCTCATCAGCGGGATGAAGCTGGTGCGCGCTGCCGCTTCGTCGGCAGCGGCCTGGCCGGCCACGCCCTCGATGCAGCCGGAGCCGATCTCGTGCTTGTACTTGCTGACCTTCTTGTCGAGCGCGTAGGCAGCGAACTGCGCGATGGTGGGGCCGCCGCCCGGCAGGATGCCCAGCAGCGAGCCGACCACGCTGCCGCGCAGCGCGCTGGGGATGATCCGCTTGAATTCCGCCCAGGTGGGAATGAGGTTGATCTTGCCGTTGAAGGGCGAACGCTCCTCGCGGGAGTCGAGGTTCTTGGTGATCTCGGCAATGCCGAAGCATCCCAGCGCGATGCTCACGATGCCGACGCCGTCGGTCAGGAAGGGCATGTCCAGCGTGAAGCGCGCCATGCCGCTGTTCACGTCGGTGCCGATCGTTCCCAGCAGCACGCCGATCATGCACATCGCCAGGCCGTTCAGCAGGCTGCCCGTTGTCACGAAGCTCACGCACACGAAGCCCACCAGCATCATCGCGACATAGTCGGCCGGGCCGAACAGGAAGGCGACCTCACCCAGCATGGGCGCGAAGAACGACAGCACCAGGATGGCCACCGTGCCGCCGATGAAGCTGGAGAACCCGGCCGTGAAGAGCGCCAGGCCGGTCTGGCCCTTCAGCGTCATCGCGTACCCGTCGATGCAGGCCACGATGCTGCTCGCATGCGGGATCTTCATGGTGATGGCGCTCACGCTGTCGCCGTATTGCGCACCGTAGTAGATGCCGGCCAGCATGATGAGCGCACCGGTGGTGGGAATCGAATAGGTCAGCGGCAGCAGCAGGCTGATGGTGGCCAGCGGCCCCAGGCCGGGCAACAGGCCGACCAGTGTTCCCACCGTGCAGCCGATGGCGCAGAACATCAGGTTCTGCCACGTGAGGGCGTGCGAAAAACCGAACGCCAGATTGTTCAGGACTTCCATGATCGTGGCCTCAGTGGCCTCAGAAGAGCGGCAGGTTCAGGCCGAGGAGTTTCTGAAGCGCGAATGCCATGGCGATCAGGCCGGCAGAAATCTTGACGTTGCGCAACCATGAGTTCGAGCTGCCGGCGAAGGCCGAGCAGAACACCATGAAGACGATGCCCGCGACCATGTCCAGGTACATCGAGATCAACGCGAAGCCGCAAAGGCTTCCGAGGATGAGTGCGATGTTCTTGAAGTGGAGGTCCAGCCGCACCGGCGCGACGAGGAACGATCGGACCACCGTCGAGGCGCCGATCAGCAGCAGCAGGCTGCTCACCATGACGGGGAACAGACCCGGCCCGGCCCGGCTCAGGTCTCCAATGGGGTAGCGAAGCGCCGTGAGGCCGAAGGCCAATGCGATTGCCATGAGGAAGAGTCCCCTGACAAGATTTCTGTTTCTCATACGTTCCCGATGCGGTGGGTTTATTGAACGCAACCGGCGCAGGTGAAGCCGGCCGGGCTTGTCTCCATCCGGCTGGCACTCCGGACGATCGAATGCTCTTTCGCCGAGCTGATCGCAATCTGACCCCGAGGCGAGGGGAACTACGTACCCTTCGCTCCGAAGGGCTCCCCGGTCATCCGTCGCTTCGAGGAAAATGCGGCCCAGAAGCCGGAGCTTTCGAATGACCCCCACCATCACCGCCTTCGAACGATCGCCCGATCGCGGCAGAGGATTGGCGCGCGACATGCGCGTGCGCTGGGCGCTTGAAGAAGTGGGCCAGCCCTACGACGTTCGCCTTGTTTCGTTCAAGGAGATGAAGGAGCCCGCGCATCGGGCGCTTCATCCTTTCGGGCAGATTCCGACCTATGAGGAAGGCGATCTCGCCCTGTTCGAGTCAGGGGCCATCGTGTTCCATATCGCCGAGCGCCGTGCCGGCCTGCTGCCGGACGATGCGACCGCACGGGCGCGTGCGATCGCATGGATGTTTGCGGCGCTCAACACGGTGGAGCCGCCGATCCTCGATCGCGAGATCGCCACGCTCGTGGAGCGTGACAAGACCTGGTACGGGGAGCGCCTACCTGTGCTCGAGGATCGCGTCCGCATACGGCTGGGTCAACTCTCCAGCCGGCTTGGCGATGCCGATTGGCTCGATGGTGCCTTCAGCGCTGGCGACCTACTGATGGTGACGGTGCTGCGCAGGTTGAGCGGATCGGGGTTGCTGGATGGATATCCGAACCTCTGCGCGTATATCGCCCGCGGCGAGGCGCGACCGGCCTACAAACGCGCTTTCGCCGATCAGCTGGCGGTTTTCACTGGCAAGGCCCAGAGCCGCTGATGGGGTCTGCTCCAGGAGCAAGAAGCGCATCCATCGATCCTGGGTGGCACTTCAGAAAAGAATCACCCATTCGCCGCGAATGTACCGGTACTGGTAGCTGGGTCCGGAAAAGGTGGTGCTTCGACTGTAGCCGGCACCAAATCGAAACACCTGCGACCCTCTGACGGGACTTTGGAGACTGAAGTCCAGCAATTTCGTTGGCTGGCTCAGCTCGTGATTGATGGTCTCATTGCCGAGCCCCGCCGTCACAGCCGCGGTCCATCCCTGGAAACGGTGTCGCCAACTGACCGCCAGCATCGACTCGGCGTAGCTCTTCGGATTGAAATAGGCCCTGTCGACATCCTCGTGGGTACTTCGGTACGTTCGATAGCGCGCCTGCAGCGTCAGCCCCAGATCGAGCGACGGCTGATAGATCAGCCGCAGGCGGCCGTGGTCCCGCCGATTGCCGTCGGAGAAATACTGCTGTGCCAGCAGGCCCACCAGGGTCACGTGGCTCCCGAGCCCCTGATCCACGGCGACCCCGACGAAGGAAAAATCGATTCCGCGGTCCAGTGACTTGGGGGTTTCGACCCAGTCGCGCGTCAGAAGAAACTCCACCGCCGTACTCTTTGTCGGGGACATGCGGTAGCTGCCGTCGAGTGTCAGCAGCGTATGCCCTCCCTGTTGAAACACACCCGCCTCCATCGCCCCTCCGTCGCCCGTTCTGGTTTCGATCGAGCGGGCGAGAAACGAGATCTTCTGGCCATTTCTTCGCCAGTTGTCCTGCTTGTATTGGTAATCGCCCAGCCGGAACCCCAGGAAGCGATCCGCGTTTTCAAAGGCGGGAAAAAACTCCACGGACACGCGCCGCGATTGAAAATGATCGCTGTCATTGGTCAGAAAGAATTCCGTCCCAAACGCCATGCCGGCTGCTTTTTCGTTGGTTTTTTCTTCCTCTGCCTTGCAAGGAGAAATCAACGCCGCGAAGCCCAAAAGACCGGCCAGACCGCATTGGAGTCCCCCGCTCATTTCGTACCCCACGACTTCGGCTTTCTGAACAGTTCATCCAGATATCCCAGAATGCTGGCCGGCTGCAGAATGAGGCTGTACAGCAGCACGTAGACAAAGAATCCCTGCACATTTTTTCGCACGACCAAGCCTGTTTTCTTGAACATTCGGCGTTCGATCGAAAACATCAGAAGACTCAATGCGAAAGCGGCCGGCAGCAGCGCAAGGGTCATCAACCCCACAATCCAGTAATAGCCGAAGAAGGCAAGGATCAATCCAGGTATGAATCCGAAGGTGAACGCCAGATCCAACCATGGAAACAAAAGGTTCCAGTAAACGAAAAATGTCGACAACCGGGATTTGAGGAGGATCCCCGGATGCTTGATGAAGGCTTCCGTCATGCCACGCGCCCATCGCTGGCGCTGCTTGACCAGTTGTTTGACGGTGCTGGGCACGTTGGTAAACAGGCATGCATCCTCGCAATGGCCGACCCGATAGCCCGCCTTCAGCAGGGCCCACGTGAGCACGATGTCTTCTCCCACGCACTCCGGCCATCCGCCCACCTCGGCCAGCGCGGCACGGTCGTAGACGGAAAATGCACCCTGCGCAACCAAAGTGCCCTGGAACAGCGATTGAACCCGCTTGATGGCAGAAATACCGTGGAAATAGTCCCATTCCTGGCAACGGGTGATCCAGTTTTGCCGCGAATTTCGGACCAGGATCTTTCCCGCAACAGCGCGCGTATTCGGCGGATCCGCTTGATAACGCTCGACGATATTGACCAGCGCCCCTCGGTACAGAAACGAATCTGCATCCACCGTGATGACAAGGTCGTGCAGAACCTCCTTGAGCCCGATGTTCAGCGCGCGAGCCTTGCCTCCGTTCTTTTTCAGGTCGACGAAGGTCAGCCACGGGTACCGGTCCTGATTGCGCTGAACAACAAGAGAAGTGCCATCCGTGGATCCATCGTTGATCACGATGACCTGCAATTCGCCGGGGTATTTCTGGTGGCCGATGCTGACAAGCGTCTCCTCGATCGAAGCCTCTTCGTTGTATGCGGCAACCAGAATGGAGATCGGGGGATAGACGGACAAAGCGCGGTGCGGCGGCCTTTTGTCCAGGACCAGGCTTATCGCCAGGAACGCATTCATGAAGCCCGGAATGATGGCGATCCCATACACCAGGAAAATCGCCAAAGCGGGGCCGACATGGAATTGAAGATCGGCGAACCAAGGCCCCGCGGCCCATATTGAAAACCCCATCCAGGCGCTGGCACCAATCAATGCGATGAGAAATTTTCCCGACACCGGCAGGTAAAGTATTCGCTGCAGCGCTGTTTGGCCATCTTCGTTCATGTCGCCCTCGATAGTTCCAAAAATGTAACGCGCATGGAGCCCGGGGAACAGTCTGTTTACACTGTTCGAGGCGCGTTAACAACTATGAATCGAGGGCGTTGCTTCGCCCGGCGCCGCCGGCGGGTCGGTAGGTGACCGTCAGAGGGCCCCGACGATTTCAACTCAGCGAAGAGCTCCGCATCCTGTTTCGAGCTATCTGCAGCGTCCTGCCCATTCGTCGGGGTTCGTTGAGCATCTTGTTGATTTCCGCCATGCCGTCCTCCGTGATGCACGTCACGGTGGCTGTTCGGGCGACGTTGTACTTGCCGGCCGAGTCCGAGGCAGGCGCGATCTCTGCTTCAATGAGACCGGTCGCTTTCAATACGCTCACATGCTGAACGTCTTCGGGTCTCGCCACCACCTTCGGCAGGGCGACGTACTGCAGGCTTAGCAAATAGAACAGGGGCATGGCCGTTACCTCATTCGATGCGTTTTGTTGTCGAGATGGGGCGCTTGCTCGCGTCGCTCCTTCGTTGGAGAACTCGAAGATATGCCACTGCCCCGGCCAGCCTGTCGGACGCCAACCAGCAGCTCTGTAGCCCAAGAAACCTCCTCAGGGCTGCCGATCGCTCCGTCGAACAAGCCTGGATCAATGACTGTGGCCGGGTCTGCCACAGGCTGTGCTCGCGGGGTCTGGATATCGATTTCCGCAGTCTCCAGACATAAGCAAATTCTTAACTCGGCCAAATGACCCAGAGCGGCGTAGTTGGTCGAGATCGCCTTGAGGACGACCAGCACCATCGGGTCGTCCTTGCCGATCGGCATCCCGTTGATCTCGTCGCAGATCCGTTTTGCCTGCTGGTATTGAAGCTCGGTGACTTTCGCGGCGTACGCAATCCGGCGTTTCGCCACTTCGGAAAGTTCGACCTGGGAGTCGTCGCTCATTTTCTGCTCCGGGTTGCGAGTCCCCCTACGGCACATGGCCGAGACAGGAGGCGAATCGGACGAGCCAGGCAGATGACCCGACATGGACGAATATCCATGGAGAGAAGGTCGCGGCCATTGGAGCCGGTCATATGCTTCCTTGGTGAACGCCGGAAGGCGGCCTGTGTGGTCTCGACGATGTATTGGATTGCGCCGACGACATAAGCACATGGAAGGAATGTCCTCTCCTTCTCGTTCGATAAGTACTGGAATAGCACTGAAGAGCTGGGACTTTTGTCCTGTTGAAGCATCCGCCCGCGGGCGTGTTGGCTTTTGCGGAGCTGGGCCAGCGGCAATGACGTGTGCACGTCCCAACCGTCGCGCTGGCGACGACCGCTGGACGACGCCGCGCCAAAGCGCGGCCCGAAGGCCAGCGGGTCAGCGCGTCTTGGGAGCGCTCGCAGACGGCGCTGGCGTTGCGCCCCTTTCAGAACGCGAGCGAGTCGGGCCGTGCGGGCGGGCCGCGCCGCGGCGTCGCAGCGTGCGCCGATGCCACGCCATCAGGCTGGTTGCCACGCTGATGGCAAACAGCCCGGCAACCTGCTGGATGAGCTTGGCGGTGGCCACCCGCGTGCGCTCCTCCAGCACCCGCCGGGTGTCCTCGACGTTCGCAAGAGCTTCGAGTTTTCCCGTTTCGTGCTGGCGCACGGCGGCGCTTTCGGTGCCCTGCTCGGCTTGCTGCGCCGCGATTTCCGTCGCGGCCTGTGCCTTGCTCGCGGCAACCGATCCATGGGCGTTGGCATAGACCTTGGTGAATTCCGCGCCGAGCAAAAAGACCTGCGCCGCGTAGTACACCCATGCCAACAGCACCACCAGCGATCCGGCCGCGGCGAACGATTCGGTCACGCTGCTCTTGCCGAGATAGAGGCCGATCAGAACCTTGCCGACCTCGAAGAGCACGGCGGTCACCGCCGCGCCGATCCACACGTCGGGCCATGCGATCGGCGCGCTCGGCATGAGCTTGTAGATCATCGCGAACAGCAGCGTGAGAATGCCCAGCGTCACCACTGCATTGAGCGACTGCAGCAGCAGCTCCCACCCCGGAAAAAACCCGACGCTCCAGTTTCCCAGCGCCGCGAGCACGGCACTGACGACGAGCGACACCATCAGCAGGAACGCGAGCCCCAGGATCAGCCCGAACGACAGCACCCGCGCCCGCAAAATGCCCCACAGGCCGCTCGGCTTGGCGCGCTCGGGCACATGCCAGATGCGGTCGAGCGCGCTTTGCAGTTCGGCAAACACGGTGGTCGCACCGACGATCAGCACCACGATGCTGATGGCTCCGGCAATCAGCCCGCGCGACGGCTCGTTCGCGCTCTTGACCAGCGCTTGCACCGCCTGCGCACCCTCCTCGCCGATCAAGCCCGTCAGCTGCGCGGCGATCTGGCCCTGCACCGCTTCAGCCCCGAAGAGCGCGCCCGCCACCGCGATCACGATCACCAGCAGCGGCGCCAGCGAGAACATCGTGTAGTAGGAAATCGCCGCTCCCATGCTCGGCGCGAAATCGTCCACCCAGGCCATGGCGGCCTCCTTGCACAGGCGCAACAGATGCTTGAGCTTGTTCATGGCCCATCGAAGCTCGCGCTTTCACGCAAGATTCGCTGTAGGTAGACACCGCTTCAGCGTGCAAGGTCCGCGCCGTCTGCATGCGGCTGCATCCATCGGCCGGCATGATCGCGCAGCGATTCGATCTGCACCCGGACCATGGCGAGCTCGGCCCGAAAAAGCCGGGCGATGTGATCGGCCGCCTCGTCGCCATCGGCCTCCTCCACCGCTGTCGCGGGATCGATCGGCTTCGGGGCCGCTTCGCCGCCGCCATCCGGCGACGCACCTTCCATACCTTCCATGTACGAGGCCAACGCATCCAGCGCGCTTGCCGCGCCTTCGGCCTCGGCATGCAGCGCGGCCAGCTGTTGCGGCGCGTGCAGCGCCGCGCGATGCGCGCCAAGCGCGGACAAGTAGCTCAGGAGCGCGTGCGACTGGATCAGGAACCGCAACGCGACGCCCGCGCGCGGCCGCACGAGGCCCGGTTCGCGATACATCTCGAACACGGCGCCGGACAGCGTGGCGTCGGCGTTGTGGGCATTGCGCCTCGCGAGCCGATAGGCCAGGTCGTCGCGCGCCCCCGAGCGATATTGGCTGGCGATCTGCCGCAGGTAGTGCCCGTGGTTGCGCAGCGCCGTCGCAGCCAGATCGCTGAAGCGCCGCGACTGCCAATGGGGCAGCACGAGGATCATCGCCAGCGCGGCAATCACGCTGCCGATGGCGGTGTCGATCAGCCGAGGCACGATCAGCACGTCGCCATCGCCCACCTGGTTGGAGCACATCAGCACCAGTACCGTGACCGCGGCCGTGGCGAGCAGGTAGCGCGTGGCACGCGTGGCGAAGAAGAAGACACCCGCGGCCACGGCCACCAGCGATTGCAGCCAGGGCTGGGGAAAGAGCGCCAGCAAGGCCCACCCGGCCACCACGCCGACCGCCGTGCCCGCGATGCGCTGGCCCATGCGCGACACGGTATCGCCCCAGGCCTGCTGGCAGACGAACAGCGTGGTCAGCAGGATCCAGTAGCCCCGCACCGGGTGGATCAGCAGCATCACGCCATATCCCGCCATGAGTGCGACGGCCAGCCGCAGCGCATGGCGAAACAGCGCCGACTGCGGCGTGAACTGGCGCCGCACGCGCTCCACCCGCTCGCGCCAGGAACGCGGCGAGCGGTCGAACAGCCCCATGTCGGCGCGCCCGGCCCGGGCCGATGGCTCGGTGGCGCCGGCGAGCTGCCCGTCGAGCTGCGCCAGATTCCACGCCAGCGCCTCGACGGACGCGAGCAGCGCAAGCCGGCGCGGTTCGCGCACCTGCGTGCGCTCGTGGTCGATGGCGCTTTGCAGCTCTGCCAGCGCGCGGCCCGTCTCGGGGCCGGCGACGAAGGGTTCGCGCCGCTCGATCGAATGCGCAAGGCGGCGGCAGGCTTCTCCCTGCAAGCTCAGCACGCGCTGGCAGCGGTACAGCAGGTCGCTGTGAAAGAACGCATCGGCCAGCGCGTTGTAGTCGTCATGCGACGAGGTCGCGCGCTCGTGCACGTCCTGTGCGATCAGGTACAGGCCGCGGTAGCGAGCGATGCGGCCCTTGGGTGCGCGCGCGCCAATGCGCCGGAAGATGCCCTCCTTGGCCGCGTTGAGTTCGCCCACCACGTCGGCATTGAGCTGTGCAAGCGAAAGCCGCTTGCGCTCCACGTCGATGCCGCGCAGCGGCTCGAACAGCGATGCCTTGAAGCACACGTAGTCGCCGAGCACGGAGAACAGCTTCACCAGCCGCACCTGCACCGGCTGGGCCGGAAAGAACGCGCACCACGCCACCGAGAACACGCCATACCAGGCGGCGCCCGCCAGCAGGAGCAGGACCTCCCGCAGCCTTGCGGCTTCGCTTGCGGCGGCGTTGCCGTCGGTGCCCAGCGTGGCATAGATCGCAAGAATGAGCGTGGCAAAGCCGATGGCCTTGTAGCGCGGCTCGATGGCGCCAAGCATCGTGAGCGAGAACGCGGCCAGCGCGAGCCCCGCGATGAAGAAGACCGGCTGGTCGATCCAGGACAGCACCGCGAAGGCCGCCACCGCGAAGCAGGCCAGCGTGACGAGCTGCGCGCGCAAGCGCCCGCGGGCGCTGTCGTCGGTCTCTGCCAGCGCGCTCGCAATGGTGCCCAGAAAAAGCGGCGTGACGGCTTCGGCGTGCCCGCTCAGGCTGCCGATCGCCATCAGGCTGCCCAGCGTGAGCAACACCCGCAGCGGCTGGGCCTGCCCGGCCAGTTGGCGCAGGCGATAGCGAAAAGTATCCAGGGAAAATGAAAACATGCCCGTCTTTGTGCACGATGCATGCCAACACGCACCCTGCCCTTGCGCTCGCCGGCGCCGCTCAGCCTAGGCGGGCACGGGCCGCATCGATGCGCATACGCGGTTGCGGCCGCCCGCCTTCGCCGCATACAGGGCCTGGTCCGCGGCACGGATCAACTCCTTCGGCTGCGCCGCTCCGGGCACGGGCTTGAGCGCATCCACGCCGGCACTCAACGTCACGAAGCCGTCTTCGGTGCCGGCATGAACGATCTTCAGGTCGCGAACGGCGCTGCGAATGCGTTCCGCCAGGATGACGGCGCCCGCCACGTCGGTGTTCGGCAGCAGCACCACCAGCTCCTCTCCGCCGTAGCGCGCCGCCAGGTCCCCCGGACGGCGGCCTGCAACCTTGGCGATGGTGCGGCCGATCGATTGCAGGCACTCGTCGCCGGCCGCGTGGCCGTAGATGTCGTTGTACTGCTTGAAGCAGTCCACATCCATCATGATCAGCGCGAGCGTGCTCGCATTGCGCATCGCGCGGCCGAACTCGTTGTCGAGCGTCACGTCGAACTGCCGGCGGTTCGCAAGCCCGGTCAGCCCGTCTTCCATGGCCAGCGTGTTGAGCGTCTTGTTCAGCGTCTCGAGCGCGTCGCGCGCCTGCCGCAGTTCGTTCTCGGTCTGGGTCTGGAGCTCGAACTGCTTGACGAGCCGCCATCCGACGAAACCGACCACCAGCGCGAGCAGCAGCACACCGGCCGAATGCCAGATCGTCTCGCGCCACCAGTTGGCCAGGATTTCGTCCTTGGACAAGGCCGCGGACACGAACAGCGGATAGTTCTCGAGGCGCCGGAAACTGTTCAACCGCATCGTGCCGTCCTGCGCCGAGCGGATGTACGCGGTGCCGACTGCGCCCTGCTCGACGTAGGCGCGAAAGAGGTCTGTCTCCCGCATGTCGCGCCCGACCATGTCGGCGCTGTAGGGCCGGCGGGTCATCATCGTTCCGTTGTCCAGCACCAACCCTACGGCGCCCGCCTCGCCGATGTCCAGGCTGTCGTAGAACTTCATGAAGAAGTCGACGTCGATCGTCGCAAGCGCCACCCCCGCAAAGCTGCCGTCTGCATGGTTGATGCGACGCGACACCGGCACCAGCAATTCGCCGCTGGTGCGGCTCTTCACCGGAATGCCGACGTGCGGTCCGCGCTCCTCGTGCGTGCGATGGAAGATGAAGTATTCCCGGCTCGCATTGTTCAGGTTCTGCGGCGTGATGCGGCGCGAGTTCGCGACCCAGTTGCCGTCCTCGTCGTAGATATGGAGGCCGTCGAGCTGCGGAAATTCATCGACCTGCGCGGCAAGCACCTTGCGAAGCCGCTGGACGGCCGCCGGACCGGTGCCGTCATGTTCGACGCGCTCGACGATGCCGACCAACGCGGAGTCGGCCGCCTTGAGCGTGTCGTCCGCCTGTTGCGCCATGGCGCGCGCAAGGTTCGACGTCGCTGCGTTCATCTGCCGCAGTTGCACCGTGCGCGACTGCCAGCTGTTCCAGCAGTCGATTGCCAGCAGGCTGAGGCAGACGATGGCCACGAAGGCCATCGTCCGAAAGGTGATGGAGGGTCGGCGAAGCACGATGCGTTTCCAAGGGATGCCGTAACGGCCGCTCGCACTTTGACACATCTGCGACCCGATCACCTCGAATACGGCAAATCGAGCCGGACCCTGAGCGGCAAGGCTTCAGGGTTTGCCCTATTTTTTAGTTATCACATAAAACTATATTGGTTATCCAAGATAACTTCATCACAGCCGGCCCGACCCGGCAAAGGAGACACCGATGAGCCGGATCATGTTCCCTTCATGCCACCCGACATGGGCCGCATTGGCCACAGCCTCGCTGCTTGCCGCCTGCGGCGGCGGTGGTGGCGGTGGCGCAAGCGGCTTCGGGTTCCTTCCCGCCGCGCCCTCCCCCGGCGGCTCCGGGGTGTCGGAGGCACGCCCCGGCACGCTCCAGTCGTGCAGCGATCTCGCAAGCCAGGCGGCGTTCGGCAACACCGCCTACACCAGCGTCACTTCGGTCGCCGCGGGCACGCTCGTCGTCGCCGGCGTGAGCACGCCCGTGCCTGAGCATTGCCTGGTGCAGGGGCAGATGAACCAGCGCACCAGCAGCGTGGACGGCAAGACCTACGCCATCGGCTTCGAGATGCGCCTGCCGGTCAGCTGGAACGGACGGTTCTTCTACCAGGCCAACGGCGGGCTCGACGGCAACGTGGTGCGCGCGACGGGCGGCATCGGCGGCGGCGCGCCCACGAGCACGGCGCTGCACCGGGGCTTCGCGGTGATCAGCTCCGACGCCGGGCACTCGGGCGCGCAGATTCCGACCTTCGGCATCGACCCGCAGGCGCGCCTGGACTACGGCTACAACGCCGTCGCGCAACTGACGCCGATGGCCAAGAACCTGATCGCCAAGGCCTATGGGCGCGCACCCGACCGCTCCTACTTCGGCGGCTGCTCGAACGGCGGCCGCCACGCGATGGTGGCCGCGGCACGGTCCGCAAACCAGTACGACGGCATCCTGGCCGGCAACCCCGGGTTCAACCTGCCGAAGGCCGCGGTGGCCCAGCTCTATGGCGTGCAGCAATATGCCAAGGTGACCACCGCCACCACGGCGGCCGGCAAGCCGGACCTGCAGACCGCCTTCACGCCGGCCGAGATGACCACGGTGGCCAACGCGGTGCTCGCGCGCTGCGACGCCCTCGACGGCGCAACGGACGGCATCGTGGCCGACGTGCAGAGCTGCAAGCAGGCCTTCGACCTGGCCAGCGCCGTGCCCACCTGCGGCGCCACGCGCAACGGCAGCTGCCTCACGGCCACGCAGAAAACCGTGCTCGACAACATCTTCTCGGGCGCGCGCAACAGCGCGGGCACGGCGCTCTACAGCAGCTTTCCGTATGACGCCGGCATCAAGGGCGCCGACTGGCGCCAGTGGGAATTTGCCAATTCGCAGAACCTGGACACGGCCGCCGTGGGCTTCGTCTTCAGCACGCCGCCGCTGGGCACGAGCCGCCCACCGGGCATCGACTTTGCGCTGGGCTTCAACATGGACACCGATGCGCCGAGCATCTTTGCGAGCACGGCGCTCTATACGGAGTCGGCGATGTCATTCATGACGCCGCCGAACCCCGCCAATCTGTCGGCGCTTCGCGAGCGCGGCAGCAAGCTCATCGTCTACCACGGCACCAGCGATGCGGTCTTCTCTTCGGACGACACGACGACCTGGTACGAGCAGCTGCGCGCGGCCAACGGCGGCGACGCGTCCGGCTTTGCCCGCTTCTTCCCGGTGCCCGGCATGAACCATTGCGGCGGCGGCCCGGCCACCGACCAGTTCGACATGCTGGCGCCGCTGGTGGCGTGGGTGGAACAGGGCAAGGCGCCCGCGTCCGTCACCGCCACGGCGCGCGGGCCCGGCGCCAACGTGGTCAATGCCGAAGTGCCTGCCGACTGGTCGCCTGCCCGCACACGGCCGCTCTGCCCATACCCGCAGACGGCGGTCTACATGGGCGGCAGCATCGAATCGGCCGCCAGCTTCGCCTGCCGATAGCCACGGTCCTCCCCCGCCCGGCCCGAAGCCTCAGGCCGGCTCCATGCCGTGGCGGCGCTTGGTGTCGGCGCTGTCCGCCGAGCGCATGAAATCGAGCAGCGCGCGCACCGCCTCCGGCTGTGCGCCGCCGCCGATGCCGGGAGCGGCCGTAAAGACGGTGGTGATCTGAACCGCCGGCGGCAGCGGGCCGATCAACTCGATGCCTTCGACGCCGATCAGCTCGCTCAGCTGCTGGAACCCGAGCTCGGCATCGCCGCGCGCCAGCAGCGAGCCGACCGGCACGCCGGTCGGCGCCTGCACCAGGCGGCCGCGGATGTCGCCGGCAATGCCCCAGCGCTCGAACAACGCCATCAGCGCCGTGCCGCTCGGACCCGTCGAGTAGGCGATGCGGGGTGCCGCCAGCACGCTGCTGCGCAACGCCTCTTCGGTGGAAATGTCGGGACGCGGCGCACCGGCGCACACCGCCGCCGCCACGCCCGAGCGCACCAGGTCGGTCTTGCCGGCGGCATCGAGTTTGCCCGCCGCCGCCAGCTTGTCGATGGCGTCCGAGGCCAGCACCACCACGTCGAACGGCTCTCCCGCGGACACGCGCCGTGCAGCCTCGACACCTCCGATGGCCAGAAAGGAGACCGGCACGCCCGTGTGCTGCGCATAAGCGGCCGCGAGTTCATCGAGCAATCCGCGCGTCGCCATCGAACAGAGGCCCTGGATCGGTGTCGTCATACGTTGCCTCGCTCGCGTGGTCAATCAGGCTTGATGTTGGCTTCGCGGATCAGCTTGCCGTAGCGCGCCGCATCGGTCTTGAGCAGCTTGTCGAATTGCGCCGCCGGTCCGGGCAGGGTGACGCCGCCGGCCGCGGCAAGCTGGTCGCGCACCTCCGGCGAGGCCAGCGCCTTCTGCACCGCATCGTGCAGCTTGGCCTGCAACGGCTGCGGAAGCCCCGCGGGCGCGACGAAGCCATACCAGACGCTCGATTCGAAACCGGGATAGCCCGACTCGGCCACCGTCGGCACGCCCGGCAGCACCGCGGCGCGCTCGCCGCCCATCACCGCGAGCACCTTCAGCTTGCCCGACTTCGCGAGCGGCAGCACCTCCAGCGCGTTGACCGCCACCACGTCGACATGTCCGCCGAGCAGATCGGTGAGGGCCTGCGCGCCGCCCTTGTACGGCACGTGGCGCAGTGACAGGCCGGCCGTGTGCTGGAACAGTTCCATCGCCAGATGCGGGGTGGAGCCATTGCCCGGCGTGGCGACAGTGACGCCGCCCGGCCTGGCCTTGGCCGCGGCTACCAGTTCGGGCAGCGTCTTGATGGCCGAGCCCTCGCGCACCGAGAACACCACCGGCACGCGGCCGACCGAGGCGACTGGCGTCAGGTCGCGCTCGAGATCGTAGGGCGCGGGCTCGAAGAGCGAAGGGTTCACCGCCAGCGCGTTGGCCGCGAGCAGCAGCGTGTAGCCGTCGGGCGGGCTCCCGATGAGCGCCTTCACCGCGATGTTGGTTCCCGCGCCCGGCTTGTTCTCCACCACCACGGGCTGCCCGAGGATGGCCGACATGCGCTGGCCGACCGAGCGTGCAATGGCGTCGACCGCACCACCGGCGCTGTAGCCGACCAGGATCTTGATGGGGCGGGACGGATAGGCATCGGCGGCACCGGCATTGACTGAGGCGCCGAGCGCCAGCACACCGACCAGGGCCAGCAAGCGGCGGCGAATGAAAGAAGTGGTCATCATCAGTTTTTCAGGTTGCGGGGATTTCTGGTCCCCAGGTCTGCGGCGCGGGCATCCTTGCCGGGCCAGCGGTGCGCCGCGCTCAGTCGATGTAGCGCAGGCCGGCCTTGGCCAGCGGCTCGCGCATGGCGTACATGTCCAGGCCAAGCTCGCCGGCCGCGAAGCGCTCGCGCTTGGCCGTCTCGTTGGCTTCGCGCGCTTCGGCCGCATCGGCCACCTGCTGCGCGCGCGCGGCGGGCACCACCACCACGCCGTCGATGTCGGCCACCACCACGTCGCCCGGATACACCAGGGCGCCCGCGCACACCACCGGCACGTTGACCGAGCCGAGCGTCGCCTTGATCGTGCCCTTGGCATGGATCGCGCGGCTGAACACGGGGAAGCCCATCGCATTGAGGTCGCGCACGTCGCGCACACCGCCGTCGATCACGAGGCCCTTGCAGCCGCGCGCCTTGAAGGAGGTGGCGAGCAGGTCGCCGAAGAAGCCGTCGGTGCTGTCGCTGGTGCAGGCCGCAACGACCACGTCGCCGGGCTGTATCTGCTCGGCCACCACATGCAGCATCCAGTTGTCGCCGGGCTGCAGCAGCACGGTGACGACCGGGCCGCAGAAGCGCGCATCGGGATGGATGGGGCGGATGCGCGGCTGCATCAGCCCGAGCCGGCCGAGCGCCTCGTGCACGGTGGAAACGCCGAAGCGCGAAAGCTTTTCGACGGCGGCCGCATCCGCGCGCACCACGTTGCGGTGAACCACGCCGAGCTGTTGGAGGGTGTTGGAAGCAGACATGAGATCAGAGCCCCTTGGCGATGAGTGCGCGGTCCAGGCGCGGGTACACGCGGCGTGCATTGCCTTCGAACACCTTGTGCCGCGCCTTCGCGTCGAGCATGGGTGTCGAATCGATATAGCGACGCGTGTCGTCGTAGAAAAAACCTGTCTCCGGATCGATGCCGCGCACCGCGCCGATCATTTCGCTCGCGAAGAGAATGTTGTCGACCGGGATCACGCGGGTCAGCAGGTCGATGCCCGGCTGGTGGTACACGCAGGTGTCGAAGAAGATGTTGTTCAGCAGGTGGTCCTTGAGCAGCGGCTTCTTCATCTCCTGTGCCAGCCCGCGAAAGCGCCCCCAGTGGTAGGGCACCGCGCCGCCGCCGTGCGGAATCACGAAGCGCAAGGTCGGGAAGTCGGTGAACAGGTCCGACGTGAGGCACTGCATGAAGGCCGTGGTGTCGGCGTTCAGGTAGTGCGCGCCGGTGGTGTGGAAGCAGGCGTTGCAACTGGTGCTCACGTGCACCATGGCCGGAATGTCGTGCTCGACCATCTTCTCGTACAGCGGATACCAGTGGCGGTCCGACAGCGGCGGTGAAGTCCAGTGCCCGCCCGAGGGATCGGGGTTGAGGTTGATCGCCACGAAGCCGTATTCGCGCACGCAGCGCTCCAGCTCCGGAATGCAGCTGCGCGGGTCCACGCCCGGCGACTGCGGCAGCATGGCCGCGCCGATGAAGTGGTCCGGGAACAGTTCGCTCACCCGAAAGCACAGCTCGTTGCAGAGGGCGGCCCAGGTCGACGAGGTTTCGAAATCGCCGATGTGATGCGCCATGAAGCTCGCGCGCGGGCTGAAGATCGTCAGGTCGCTGCCGCGCTCCTTCATGAGGCGCAGCTGGTTGCCCTCGATCGACTCGCGCAGCTCGTCGTCGCTGATCCGGAGGTCGGCGGCGCGCGGCTTCAGCGCGGCGTCCGCGAGGCCCGCGATCTGCTGGTTGCGCCAGTTCTCCAGCGCCTTGGGCGCCGTGGTGTAGTGGCCGTGGCAGTCGATGATCATTGGCAGTTCCGTGAATGGCTTGGTGGTGCCGTCGCCGGCACATGAGGGAGTGCGCCAGCCCTTGCGGCAAGTGTGGTTCGCGGGACTGCCGCGTGGGGTGAGTTCGGGTTGGCCTACCATCAGACTTTTTTATCGATCAGGGTTTTCCCCAAATCCTTCAGAACCCTCCGCCGAGAGAACATCTTCAAAAAAGCAAAGCCCGTGCACCCACGAGACAAAGTTATCGACCGGACGCACGCTGGCGCGCTCGGCATCAACCTGCGGCATCTGCGCGCGTTCTCGGCCGTGGCCGCGGCCGGCAGCATCGCCAGGGCCGCGGACGAGCAGCTGTTTCGCGTCGCCTCGGGCGTGACGCGCTCCATCGCCGAGCTCGAAGGCGCGCTGGGCCGGCCGCTGTTCGACCGCGGCTCGCGCGGCATGGCGCTGAACTCGTACGGCGACCTGGTGCTGGTGCGCGCGCGGCGCATCGAGCGCGAGTTCGAGGATGCGCGCGCGCAGCTCATGGCACGCGGCGGCATCGGCGCCTCCGCCGACGTGCATTCGCTCTTCGCGTCGATCCTCAACGGCAGGCGCCTCGCGGTGATCGCAAGCCTGGTGGAGAAGCGCAACATGCCGGCGGTCGCGCGCGAATTCGGCATCACCCAGCCCGCCATCAGCCGCGCGCTCAAGGACCTCGAAGGCGGACTCGGCGTCGCGCTGCTCGAGCGCAGGACACGCGGCCTCGTGCCCACGCCGGCGGGCGAGATCGTGGCCTTCTACTTCAAGCGGGTGCTCGCGGAGCTGCGCCACATCGGCCCGGACATCGCGGCCAGCGAGGGCATGCTGCAGGGCAGCGTGAACGTGGGCGCGCTGCCGCTCGGGCGCACGCAGATCCTGCCGCTGGCCATTGCCTCGCTGCTGGCGCGCCATCCGGGGCTGCACATCGCCACGGTCGAAAGCCCCTACGACGCATTGGCGGCATCGCTGCGAAGCGGCGACATCGACTTCATTCTCGGCGCGCTGCGCAGCGGCGCCGAGGCCGGCGACCTGCAGCAGGAAGCGCTGTTCGAAGACCGCATCTCGGTGATCGCGCGCGCCGGCCATCCGCTCGAGCGCGCCGCGCGCGTCGACTTCGATGCCCTGCGCCAGGCCACATGGGCGCTCTCGCGGCATGGCACGCCCTCGCGCGAATTGCTCGAGCGCTTTTTCTCCGCCGCGCGGCAGGCGCCTCCCATTCCCGCGGTGGAGACCGGCGACCTTGCCGTGCTGCGCGGCCTGCTGCTCGAAAGCGACATGCTCACCGCGATCTCGGCCCACCAGCTGCGCTACGAGATCCGCGACGGCAGCCTCGTCGTGCTCGACTTTCCGCTCGACGAAACGCGACGCGAGATCGGGCTCACCCAGCGCCTCGGCGCGTTCCCCTCGCCGGGCGCGCGCGCGCTGATGGAGGAGATCCGCGCGGTGGTCCGCCGCTCGCCCGATTTCCACATGCCAAGCTGAATCAGTACACTGAACACCCGCGCGAAGGCTCTGCAGAGGTGCCCATCATGCAAATCGCGATTCCCGAAATGACCACGGACGTGCTGCAAGCATTTGCCGACGCGTGGAATCGCCACGATGTCGATGCCCTCATGTCGTTCATGACCGACGATTGCGTCTTCGAATCGTCTGCTGGCGCCGATGCCTGCGGCACCCGATACGTCGGCGTCGAGGCCGTGCGAGCCGGTTTCGCGGAGGTCTGGGCCGTCTTTCCCGATGCCCACTGGGGCAACGCGCGCCACTTCGTCCACGGAGACCGCGGTGTATCGGAGTGGACGTTTACCGGAACGCGCACGGACGGCACGCGCGTTGAAGTCCAAGGCTGCGATCTGTTCACTTTTCGGGCCGGCAAGATCCTGCTGAAAAACTCCTACCGCAAGAACCGCCTGTCCCCTGCCGCGCCAACGCGCTGAGATGAGATGTAGCCGGCAAGCTGCCAAGCGTACCGTTCAGAACCTCGAGGAGATCTCATATGGCTGAGAGCGACAAGGTGTTCGCGGGCTCGATCCCGAAGTTCTACGACACGCTGATGGTCCCCCTGATCTTCGAGGCCTATGCCTCCGACATGGCGGAGCTTGCCGCGGCCTCCTCGCCCGGCTCGGTGCTTGAAACGGCGGCCGGCAGCGGCGTGGTCACGCGGGCGCTTGCACCAAGGCTCGGCGCCAATGCGCGCTACGTGGTGACCGACCTCAACCAACCCATGCTGGACTATGCCGCGAGCCGCCAGGGGCCCGACGGCCGCATCGAATGGAAGCAGGCGGACGCGCTCGACCTGCCGTTCGAAGATGCCTCGTTCGACGTCGTTTGCTGCCAGTTCGGCGCGATGTTTTTTCCCGACCGGGTCGCCGGCTACACCGAGGCGCGTCGCGTACTGAGGCCAGGCGGTCGCTTTGTCTTCAATGTCTGGGACCGCATCGAAGACAACGCCTTTGCCGACGACGTCACCAACGCCGTGGCCGCGGTCTTTCCGCACGACCCGCCGCGATTTCTCGCCCGCACGCCGCACGGCTATCACGACGTCGCACGGATCCGCGAGGAACTGAGCCGCGCAGGATTTGTCGACATCCAGATCGAGACGCGCGAGAAGACGAGTCGCGCACCCTCGGCACGCGACGCTGCAACCGCCTATTGCCAGGGAACGCCGCTGCGCAACGAAATCGAGGCGCGCGACGCCAGCTTGCTCCAGCTCGCGACGGACCGTGCCACGGAAGCGATCGCCAGCCGCCATGGCAAGGAAGGCCCGGTGGCCGGCAAGATTCAGGCGCACGTGATCGTGGCAGCGCGATAGCGGAGTCCCGGGTTCCTCTGCTCATTGATGAAGCTCCAGGCCGCAATGGCTGCAGTCGGCCCACGAGCTGACCTGCGCTGCGTCCGCCGACTACCATCGAGACATGACTTTCAGCCTCAAGACGGACCATGAGCAGAGGCTTGCTGCAATGGTGTCTGCATCCGACGAATTGATGGCCGCCTTGCGAGTCGTCCGCTCGCTCGGACTGCGATCTTGGTGCATCGGCGCCGGGGCCATCCGGTCTCTGGTGTGGGACACCCTTCATGAGTTCGACCAGCGCTCGGCCGTCGAAGACATCGATGTCGTCTACTTCGACGCGGAGGCTGGTCCAGAGCAGGATGCAGAGTTCGAGAACCGGCTTCATTCGGCCATGCCAGGCTTTCATTGGGAGGTAACGAATCAGGCAGGCGTGCATCGTTGGTTTGCCTCCGCCCTCGGTCAGGCGGTGCCGCCTCTCTCATCCCTGGAAGAAGGCGTTGCGACGTGGCCGGAATATGCGACCTGTGTCGGTGTCTACCTGAACGAGGGCGAGTCGTTGGGCGTGGTCGCCCCGCACGGGCTTGATGACCTGTTCGAGCTGCGTGTTCGGCACAACCCGCTCCGGGCAAGCGTCGCGACCTACCGGCAGCGGGTTGCGGCGAAACGGTTTGGTGAACGGTGGCCTCGGCTTTCGATCGACACAGCCTCGGGCCAGAATGCCGCCTGACATTCGATTGCACCTTCGATGGCCTACCAACCTGCAACGTCGTTCCCGGACTTCATCGAGACCGCCCGCCTGAAGCTTCGCCCACCACATGTTGACGATGCACAGGCGATGTTCGACTCATACACCCAGGATGCGGACGTAGCTCGGTGCATGGTCTGGCGGCCGCATTCCTTCCTGGAGACCACACGCGAATTCATTGCCGACTGTGTCGCTCAGTGGGACGCTGGCACCACCCTTCCATACGTCGTCACTCTGAAGTCGAACGGCCAACTCATCGGCATGCTCGACGCACGTCTCCATGGTCATATCGTCAACATCGGCTACGTGCTCGCACGCAGCCAATGGGGTCAAGGCCTGATGGTCGAGGCCGTACAAGCGTTTACTGCTCACGCCCTTGGTGCGCCAGAAATTTTTCGCGTCGAAGCGACCTGCGACGTTGACAACCGATCCTCCGCTCGAGCTCTGGAGAAAAGCGGCTTCCTGTTGGAGGGCCGGCTTGCCCGCCACACGATTCATCCGAACATCTCCGATGAACCACGCGACTGTTTTATCTACGCAGCGTGCCGGCGGTAGTCATCCGGCTTGCCGTCATTGGGAAACATGCGTGGATGGTTATGTCGTTCTCCCTCGATGGCTGTCGTCACCGCGGAATTCATGACGGTCGCCGAAAGCGGTCGTCAATCAGGCGTGAAAAGGACTGTGCCGTGAGCGAGAACGCTGGTCCGGTCGTCTGCGCCCTTCATTGAGCCTTGCAATTCGAGGATGCAGCCGCCCTTCGGGTGGGCTGCAATCGAAGTCACGTTCCATTCGATGGAAACCGTCTCGCTCGCCAGCACGGGACGCAGCAAATCCACCGAGAAGTTGATCCCCAGCACATTTCCCTTCTTGGCAAAGTGACTGGCCGTCAACCCCATCAACAAAGACGTGGCGTGAGTTCCGCTTGCAATCAAACCACCGAAACGCGTGCCTCGTGCGAACTCCACATCATGGTGCAGAGGGTTCTCGTCTCCTGCAGCCAGTGCAAATGTCCTGACTTGCTCTTCGTCGAAGGTATGGAATCGCGAGAAACGATAGCCGGGTCCGATGGGTGCAACGGCAGCGATTTCGAACTCAACCATGGCTCGCGAGCCTGGTGATGGCTTCCTGGCTCCCGGCCTGCTGGCGGAGCCGGAACTTCTGGATCTTCCCCGTGGCCGTCTTCGGCAAGCTGCTGAATATCACGCGGCGCGGACACTTGAAGTGGGCCAGCCGTTCACGGCAAAACAAGATGATCTCTTGCTCGGAGGGCGCCGCAACGCCTGCCTTGAGCTCGATGAACACGCACGGCACCTCCCCCCATTTTTTGTCGGGCTGGGCGACCACCGCAGCATGCAAGACCGCCGGGTGTCCATGGACAACATCCTCGACTTCAACGGAAGAGATGTTCTCACCGCCGGAAATGATTACGTCCTTTGAACGATCGGTAATCTGCGCATACCCGTTGCCATGAAGGACGGCGACGTCGCCGGTTCGAAACCAGCCGTTGGCGAGCGCTCCGCGCGTTGCGGCCTCGTTCTTGAAGTACCCCATCATCACCGTGTTCCCGCGCAGCATCAGCTCCCCCGCGGTTTTCCCGTCGTGAGGGACCGGATCCAGCGTGTCCGCATCGCCGACCATGAGGCCTTCGAACATGGCGGCTCGCACGCCCTGGCGCACACGCAGCATGCCTTGCTCGGCCGGCGGAAGGTCGTCCCAGCCGTCTTGCCACACACAACCTACCGGCGTACCGGAAACCTCTGTGATGCCATACACGTGCTCCACATCGAACCCCATGGCCAAGACGGCGTTCAGCACCGCAAGCGGAGGCGGAGATCCCGCGGTCAGTACGCGTACGGCACGAGGCAGCTTGCTGTTTTGCGCCGAATCCGCGAGCATGGCCATCACGACCGGCGCTGCACAGAGATGATCGATCTGGTGCTTGTCGATGGCCTCCAGCACCGCGTCGGCGGAAACCCGGCGCAGGCAGACATGGGTGCCCGCGGCCGCGGTCACGGCCCAGGTGAAACACCATCCATTCGCGTGGAACATGGGCAGCGTCCACAGGTACTTTGGCGCCCGGGGCATCGCCCAGTTCGTGATCTGCAGCAGGCTCATGAGGTAGGTGCCGCGGTGGCTGGCGACTACACCCTTTGGATCTCCTGTCGTACCGGACGTGTAGTTCAGGGCGATGGGTTGCCACTCGTCGTTCGGCCATCGGCCGGGAAAGTCCGGGTCTCCGCTAGCCAGCAAACATTCGTAGTCGGTCTCGCCAATGCATTCACCGGGCGGCGCGAGGTGGTCGTTGATGTCGATGACAGGAGGAGGCTTGTCCAGAAGCTTCAAGGCGGCGGCAACCGTTCCGGCGAACTCGCGGTCGACCATCAGCAACTTGCATTCGCCGTGGCGCAGGATGAACGCGATCCCTTCAGGATCCAGGCGGTGGTTGATCGCGTTGAGCACGGCGCCTGCCAAGGGTACGCCGAAGTGCGCTTCCAGCATGGCGGGCGTGTTGGGCGACAGCACTGAAATGGTGTCTCCTGGCTGGATGCCCCTGCTCACCAGCGCCGACGCAAGGCGATGGCAGCGCTCTCGGGTCTGCTCCCACGTTCGCGACAAATCGCCGTGCACCACAGCCAGGCGTTTCGGATGTGCCAGGGCGGCGCGATCGAGAAAGCCGAGTGGAGTCAGCGGCACATGATTGGCCTCGCAGCGATCGAGGCCTTTTCCATAGGATTCTGCGCTCATGCTTTTGTCTCCTTTGCATTGTTGTGGAATGTCGTGAATGCGGCAACCGGCTCACGCTCCGTGGCGAGCGAGTTTTCGATCGCGGACTCGTCGACGTAGCCCAAGCTCATGCCGCAGACAAGCATCTGGTCGGCGGGAAGTTGCAGGAACTCGGCGATCTGGCGGTGAAACTTCAGAAAGGCGGCTTGAGGGCAGGTGTGAAGGTTCCGGCCTCGCGCGGCGACCATCACGCTTTGCAGGAACATGCCGTAGTCCAGCAGGCTTCCTTCCTGGAGCTCGCGGTCTACCGTAAAGAACAAGCCCACGGGCGCATCGAAGAACCGGTAGTTGCGCCCGTGTTGCATGTGCATGCGCTGCTTGTCGCCCTTGGCGATGCCAAGCAACCCATAGAGATCCCAACCCACCTTGCGGCGCCGCTCCAGGTAGGGAGAAAACCATTCGCGCGGATAGTAGTCGTAGGGCTCAAGCAGTTCCCCCGCTCTTCCGGGGTCGTCGTCGAGCGCTGCAACCGCAGCGGACAGGCCGGCCTTCACAGGCCCGGTCAGGACATGTACATGCCAAGGCTGCATGTTCATGCCGGAAGCGCTGTAGCGCGCGGTCGAGAGAATCGCTTCGATCTCTTCTTGTGGCACTGGCTCGGGCAAATACGCCCTCACGCTGCGTCGGGTGGCAATTGCCCAATCGACCGCACTTTGCAGCATTTCTGCACTGAGCGGTGGCGCCATCATTCGATTCATTCCTGGGTCCCTTGCCTCAAACAAACTCGTGGCGCCGCGGGTGCGACGGCGAGAGGAGATTAGTTCTGCAAGGGCTCGGCGCCCATGCCCGGACGCCTCGATTCGAGCGGGGCTTTTGGGCATGCGAGCGCCCTCTTTGGTGGACCCCAGAAGTCCGGCGCCTACTCTTGCGTGGGGGGAGAGGAGCGATAGGCTCCCGGGCTGACGCCTGTCCATTTCTTGAAGGCGCGATGGAAAGCGCTTGTTTCCTGGAATCCGGTTCGGGCGGCAACCTCAGCCACCGTCAACGACGCGCTCGACAACAGATCGATGGCGATGTCCCGCCGCAGATCGTCTTTCACCCGCTGGTAGCTCATGCCCTCTTGTTGCAAGCGGCGCTGGAGCGTGGTGCCGGAAACGCAGAGCTCTTGCGCCAGCTTCTCCAGCTCCGGCCACGCATCGGGCATCTGGCCGCGCAATCGGTTGCGTACCTGCGCACCGGTACTCGCGTCGTTGCGGTACTTGACCAGCAAATTGGCAGGTGCTGCCCGCAGAAAGTTGTCGACTGTCTCTGGAGATTCCGCGATCTTCAAATCCAACAGATCGCTTGCGAAGGTGATGTGCGTGGTCTTGCCGTTGAATTTGACGTTCTCGCAGAATCGCGTGCGGTAGTGGCTGTCATCACCGGGTGGCGGGCATCGGAACTGCATCTCGCGCAGGGGAATGCGCCTGTGCACGAGCCAGCATGCCAACCCATGAACAAGAATGAACCAGGTGCCATAGCCAAACAGCCGGCGCAGCACGCCGCCGTCATGCAGGATCAGGCAGGCCTCATCCGCCGAGCGCACCAGTTCCCCACGGAAGTCGTCCAATGTCGCGTGGAGGAACCTGAGGGTCCGGCGCAGCGCGTGCTCCAGGTTTTCGGCGCTGACCGCCGCGCGTGTCATGAGTGCGTAGCTACCACGGCGAAGTCCGTGGCTGTCCAGGCCGAAGAACTCATCGTCCATCAAATCGGCCAAAGCCACCCACATGCGTGAGTACGCAGCCGCTGAGATGCGAGCACGCGGCGCGTTCAGCAGCTCGCGATCGAGCTTCGCACTTTCAAGGACACTGCTGATGTCCATGTTCCGGAGCGCCGCGGCGTGAATCGCCTCGTGCACCAACTCAATGGAAACTGTTCCCTTCAAGCCTGCTGACTTCATACGAACTCGCCAAAGAATCGTTGATTGGGACGAGCCCTTTATACGCGCGTATTGCGTCGCACGAGACAGCCACAGGCCGGGACGTCGTATGCCTAGCGAGGCCCTCAAGCGCGAACTGGCAGAGCACCGCTGATGCCTGGCGCCGCGGTGAAGGCACTGACGAGGTCCTGAGGCGGGTCGCCGTTTCCCGAATCTCGAACAAGTCTTGAACGAACTCCGTGCACGGGAGCCCATCTTTTATCGTCGGGAATTCGGGACCAGTCGTGGAGATCTTCTTCGAATGACGGCTGACGACTTCTGGGAGATCGGTGCGAGTGGCAGGATTTACGAGCATGAGTTCGTTATCTCTGAACTTCTGGAGCGGTGAGCCCAGCCGAGCGATGCACTGGCTTGCATCGCTCGGCGATCTGCCTCAGCACATCGATCCCCATCTGCAGGGTGTGCAATGCGCTGAGACCGATCATCCGTTCATGCCTTGGCGTGAGCGGTAGGTTGTCAATCAGCGCGATGAATTCGCGACGATGATGCTGGTCAAGTACCTCATGGCGTGCAATTGCGCGAAAAGCAGAGGGTGCAAAGCCAGTGACGGCAGCGAGGTGGTTCGCAAAACCGGTTGGGGGATGATTGCATTCCATTGCAGCGATATGGCCAAGCAGCGAGACGGGGTGATAGTGGTGCAACCAGTAGTACTGCGCACCAACCATCGAAGCGATCACGGGCGAAGGAATAGCATGCATCACGTCTTGGTCCGGGTCGCCGGTGGCGGCAAGGTCTTCGCGCAGCCATTCGTCATGACCCTTCTCCTCCAACGCATGGCTTGCGTAGTACCCAGCCAGCCGTTCGCACAGCGGATCGGATGCGCGAAGTCGGGCCTGTGCCTCTGCTGCAGTCAATAGAGGCACCGCTGAGCGAACCACCATGTGCATGGTCCGAAGGTAGATCGGATAGGCCACTCTGGCACGCTCTGGCATCCACAAGCAGTGGGCATAGTGCTGCATTGTTGGCATGGCTTGGGCGATCTTGCGCAGAAGGCGCTCACTGGGCTTACCCTGTGCTGTGCAACGGCCGCCATCCTGCGCGGGAATGAACTCTTCTGCATGCATGGCTCATCTCCTTCTCGACGTTTTTGGTGACCAGGCTTTCAAGTCGTGTGCTCTACTGGTCCGGGGTCCGGCACAAGCCGGTCTATCAGAGTCATCAGGCGATCGGGCTCGCTGCGGTCGGGCATGCGCTCGAAGACTTTCCAGCAGAGTTCGCAATTGCTGCTGAAGCGCTCGCGGGCAAGCGCCTTGAGCTTGGGGTGCTGTACGACGACACCCAAGCCCGCGGTACCAATCGCGTGCAAAAGCGGGTCGGCCGCAAAACCCTCCACTGCCGCGTCGATGGCGCTGGCATCGGAGCAAGGCTGACGAAGCCGCTTCGGCCCCTGACCCATGATCACACCCTCATTGCAGCAGCCGGTGACCACACCGTCGTAGCGCAGCATCGGCGAACGCGCAAGGGCGCAGGCGCCGAAAGATTCACCCCGAGACCAGGCAATCCGCGCGAACATGCCCTGGCCACGACCGTTGTCGAGTGGCTGCACCAGGTTCAGTTCGGCCTGCGATTGCCAATCGTTTCCCAGCGCGCGGGCCAGCAAAGATCGGGCTCGAGCCTCACCGTCACCGTACGCAACAACCTGTACGACCAGCGACGAACCCGCACGCACGATCGTTCTTGCGGCACGTACGAACTGTTCGTCACCGACGCCGGTGGCGTGGAAAGCATCAGTACTCAAATAGATGCAGGCGCACTCGCGCAGAACCTCCTCGATCCAAACTGGCACGACCCTTGTCTGCGCCCACACGCCGCTGGTGAAAACCACGAGCTGCTTGCCCGCAGCACGCAACCGCTCGGTCGCCATGCGCAGACCTTTGCGCTCGACGAAGGGTTCGCCACCGGAAATTCCGATGATCTCGATACCAATCCGTGCGCCGAGCCAGTCGAGGATCTGGTCGAACAGTACAAAATCCCGGATCGTCGGACTGTCGGGCCGCGAATCGACCGAACAGTGGTCACAGTTCACTGGGCAGCGATCGGTGATGAACAACAGCATGGAGCGGCTGCGTTGGTGACGCACAGCCTCGATCTGCGCATGCGTGAGCTTGCGGCGTGGCGATGGCTTGGTGATCGCGGTCATCACGTGGCTCCGAGCAGCGCGAGGTCGGCATAGCGCGCAACGCCGTTGCGGCGGGCGAATGCGAGGGCACCACCTTGTCGAATCAGCTCACCGGCTGCCGCTTCAAGCACTCGCGTAGATTGCTTCTGCATCGAAATCGCGATGCTGGCCCGCACGCGTTCCTCCACCAGCGCGTCACCACTCATCGCCATGCAAGTGCGACATCCCGCGGCACACCCACTCGGGTGCATCTCGGCACGCGCGGCCAAGTAGTCCGGGCCATAGAGTCGGATCGCGCGCATCATGCTCGACTCGAGCGTGCGCTCGCGTATCTGCGCCCAGGTATGCGTCGACGCATGGCCAAGCACCAAGTGCCCAGGCATCCGGTCCATGGCGTCATCGTTGCCGCAGGCCACGATGCGGCCATCGAAACCCATCACCGGCCAGGCAGCCATGGTGCAGGGCTGGGCTTCGACACGCGCAGGGCGCTTCGTCATGACCATCGGTGTCCAAGCTCGCGCACGGCCAAAGCTCGCGACTTGGTTCACGAGCATCGGTATGTGTATGCCGAAGTGGCGTCGGACTGCGGCGATACGCGTAGTGAGGTAGGGATCGTCCGCATCGCGGCCAACGAGGTGGATGCTCAAGTCCTTGCCATCATCGAGCAATGTGCGCAGAACGCGCCTGACGTTCGGCCAGGGCACCTCAGCCTCGTGAAAGGCATCCAGGCTCGCGGAGAAATGATCAACGGCGTCGATGGCAGCCCGAATGGGCGCCGGTATCTTCGTACCGTCATGAGCACGCGCGAAAAAGAGGCCGGAGAGCACCGAGCTTGTCGTCCCGCAGCGCCGCGCACTCTTCGCGAGCGCGCTTACCAGCGCGGGACGCAACAGCGCTTCGCCGCCCGACATCGCCAGGATGGCTGGACGGCTCTCGTGCGAAAAACTCGCGACGAAGCGCTTGAACAGCAGTTCGGGATGCTGCTCACTGGTCATCGAGGATTGCGTGGAACAGTGTGCGCAATGCAGCGGGCACCGACGAGTCAGCCCCATGGAGATTCCAGCGGCTGGGACGCTGCGCCAGTTCAGGATTTCAGCGAGATGCATCATGTACTCCTTCTTGCGTTGCCTGCAGGTGATGACGCGGCGTGCCCAAGGCGCAATGTGCGGCGCGCGGCGACGGAAGCTGAAAACGGGGCGGCGGCTTGAAGTCGCCGCCCCCAGCCCTGCCCGTGCGGCTCAGGCGCAGGCGACGCCTACCAGACGAAGCCGCCCACCGTGTCGGCAGCCTTCTTCAGTGCGTCGGTCAGGCCACTGTTGAGCTTGGACTTGATGTCCGCAAGGACCGCAAGTTCGTCGTCGTCGAGCAGAGCGACCTGCGACTTCAGTTCGTCGTTGAGCGCCTCTACCTGGACGGCCGAATTGCGCAGTCGCACCGCCCGAGCTGAAGAAATCGCCTTGTTTTCTGAAACCATGATTGAACTCCGTCAAGATGCTCCGGCATGCGGAGCGTGGGTTGAATGAACATCGAACTCTCCCGCCCTTGAAGCAGCGAATCACAGGACGCCGGCTGCCATGCAGACTCACCATCTCACTGGCAATTGAAGGCTAGCTCTCACCTGCAGCTTGTTCAATGAAGCAATCGGACTATCCCTATGTGCACGAATGTATGAAGCGACCCGCGCGCGATGCCTGACTGGGTGTTGCGCGGGTCGCGAACAAATGAAGCTTTGGAACTACACCCGGCAAGTGTCATGCGACGCGTGCAGCACCCACGAAGAGGCAGCTTCATGAGCCTGGGACAAGCCTGCCCGATTCAGTATTGAATGAGCGGGCGCGAAGCGCTTGCGCTCACCTGCCGAAGGCGAACGTCTTTTGAATGTTGTCGAGAGGAAAGACGAAGAAACGCGTTGACGGGCGATGGCCTCGCGAAGGTGCCCAGTTCAATGCGTGAGTGCTTTGGCACTATCGGCAAGAGACCCTCGTTTTGATTCGCTCCGCCCCACGTTGCGTATCAAACGTCACTACGCGCCACATGACACCTCCCCGTTTGCCATAGGTCAGAGGACGCATGGGGTCTGCGCGGACGGCTCATCGAAGCAGCTCACGGATCCAGGTGGCGCACCCGGTCGCGGCACTCAAGAGATGCGACTCGCAGGAACTCTTGCAATCCAACGGCGAAGAACGCCTTAACCCTCAACGTAAAAGTAGCGGTCTGCGTTCTCGCAGAGATGCCTGACCAAGTGGGGAATACGCTCCCAGTCGTCCTTGTAGGGATTGTCCACCGCGTTGTACTCCGCCTCGACTCGATCGTGGTCGAGCGGCGTCTTGGCGTACTGCTCGAGCACGCGCCGAAGCGCTACGGCCTCCTCAGACATGCCGACTTCAGCATAGCTCGCAGCCGCGACATGGACCAGCGCCTGGCCCGAATTGCGCATACCCGTCGTGAATCCTTCGCCCGCCCGGCTCTGCTCCCAGATGAAGATCGAGTACACGATCCTGTAGCCAGGTGGGAGTTGATCGAGCAGTTGGTCGGGGTCGCGGACGTCCAGTTCCGTCGCCAACTGGTACATCCCTTCCTCCGGGATTCCCTCGCTGTCCGACTGCCAGAAGGGAGAAACATCCGAGTGAGCTGAACTGGAGGCCTCTTCGACCATCCCCAGAACGAGCGCTGGAATGATGCGGGTCATCTATGCCTTTCTTGATTCGCCGTAAGCGTTTTGGTCATGCGATTCTGGCATCGGCCCCACATAGTGCCCGCGCGGGCGGATGACTTGCGCCACGCCCAGTTGCTGAAGGATTCAAAACCCGCCGATTGATAATCCTTGCCATGCCCATCAACGAGCTTCGGTCCATCACCATCTTCGCGAAGATCGCGGAGCTGGGCAGCCTGCGCAAGGCCGCGGAGGCGCAGAACATGACGCCCCAGGCGGCCAGCCAGGCGCTTGCGCAGCTGGAGCAGCACCTGGGCGTGCGGCTGTTCCATCGGACGACGCGCAGCGTGGCGCTGACCGACGCCGGCCGGCAGCTTCTCGATGCCTCGATGCCGGCCGTGGCCACGCTGCAGCAGGCCCTGGCAATGACGCGAAGGACCACCGAGGAGATTGCCGGGCCTTTGCGGATCGTGGGGCCGCGGTCCGTGTTCGCACGCGTCTTCTGGCCCCTGCTCGATGAATTCTGCCGCCTCTATCCGGATGTGCAGCCCGACGTGGAGCTGGACGATCGCATCGGCAACTGGGTCGAAGACCGGGTGGACGTCGGCTTCAGGATCGGCGTTTCCCCCGCGGAAGGGGTCATCGCACGCAAGCTCTTTCCGCTGCAGCTGATCATCTGCGCGGCTCCTGCCTACATCGCGCGGCATGGTGCGCCCGACTGTGTCGACGCGCTGGCTTCGTACCCGTGCAGCGCATTTCGCAGTCCCGCCACCGGGCGCGTAATCCCTTGGCGGATCAAGACCGAGAAGCGCTTCGAGGAGCACCAGATCGAGCCCTCCCTGTGCGTCAACGACGAAGAGCTCGAAACGCAAGCCGTGCTCGCGGGGCATGTGATGGGACAGCTCACGGCCGTGGCCGCGGCTTCGCACATCCGCGCCGGACGCCTGGTGCCGCTGCTCACCCAGCATGTCGATGAGCAGGTGGGCACCTTCATCTACTACGGCAGCAGGGCCGCGCAGCCGGCTCGCGCGCGGGCGTTCATCGACCTTGCCGTGAAGCGCCTCGCGGGAAATTCCGAGTGGGTCCTGACGGCCGAAGAACTTCGCGCCGCGGAAGCCAGGGGCCGCAAGGCTGCCGGTTGAAGCTGGCCGCACGCATGCGGCCCCTGACGCTTTTCGCCAATCGCCCGGAGCGGTGCTGCCATTGCCGCGATGCCCCGCACCGCCTAGATTGCAGGGCACATGACCTCTTTCCCTGAATCCACGGCGAGCGCATCCAAGGGTGCGCCGCTCGCAGGCGTGCGCGTGCTCGACCTGACCCGCCTGCTGCCGGGACCGCTTGGCACCATGCACCTGGCCGACCTCGGCGCCGACGTCGTCAAGATCGAAGACACCGGCGCCGGCGACTACGCGAGCCCCTCGGTGCGCGCGCTCGTCAACCGCAACAAGCGTGCGATCCGCATCGACCTGAAGCACGCGCAAGGCGTGGCCACGCTGCTTCGCCTGTGCCGCGATGCCGACGTGCTGGTGGAGGGCTTCCGGCCCGGCGTGATGCAGCGGCTCGGCGTGGGCTACGAAGCGGTGGCGGCGGTGAACCCGCGCATCGTCTACTGCAGCATCAGCGGCTTCGGCCAGACCGGCCCGCTGTGCGACACGCCGGGGCACGACCTGAACTACGCGTCGCTCGCTGGCGTGGCCGACCAGATCGGCAATGCCGCGGGCCCTGCCCTGTCGAACCTGCCCGTGGCCGATCTGCTGGGCGGCACCATGACCGCGGTGGCAGGCATCCTGGCCGCGCTGTTCGATGCCGCGCGCAGCGGACGCGGACGGCATGTCGACATCGCCATGGCCGACGGCGTGCTGGCCCACGCGGTGCTGCCGCTGGCCGGCCTGCACCAGCACGGCCAAGTGGCGCGCGTCGGCCAGAGCGCGCTGACGGGCGCCCTTGCCTGCTATGGCTACTACCGCACGGCCGACGACCGGCAGGTGGCGGTCGGCGCGCTGGAGCCGAAGTTCTGGCACGACCTGTGCCGCCTGCTCGAGCGCCCTGACCTCGCCCCGCTGCACCGCAGCGGCGATGCAGCCACCGAGGAGCGTTTGCGCACCGAACTGGCGGCCATCTTCGGCGCGCGGCCGCTCGCGCACTGGCGCGGCCTGTTCCATGACGGCGTGGGCTGCGTGACACCGGTGCTGCGCATCGACGAGACACTGGAACATCCGCATTTCCGCGCACGCGGCATGCGCGTTGCGGCCGATGATGCGGCGGCGCCGCAACTCGGCTGTCCCATCAAGATGACCGGCTTCGAGCCCGCTGTTCCGCGGCCCGCCCCGCGCGCCGGCGAGCACACCGACGAGATCCTGCGACAGGCCGGGCTCGACGCATCGGCCGTGGCCGAACTGCGGGCGGCCGGCGCCATCGATTGAGGCGCTTTCTCCCGCGGGAGCGCTGCCTACAATCCCAACGGCCGAGACGCCGCGGCCGCCACCGATGACGCACACCCACCACACCGTTGCCATCCAGCAGGTGCACAGCATCCTGATGGGCGCGCGCCATCGCGGCATCGACGCGGCGCGCGTGCTGGCGCGGGCCGGCATCGCGCCCTCGCTGCTGGAGTCGCCGCTCGCGCGCATCTCGCAGCGCCAGTACGCATTGCTGATCCGCGCGCTGCGGCGCGAACTGCGCGACGAAATCTGGGGCCTGCTGAGCCGGCCGCTGCCGCCCGGCAGCTTCGGCCAGTGCATGCGCCAGCTGGTGCGCTGCGCCACGCTCGGCGAGGCCCTGCGCGACGGCTTTGCCGCGTATCACCTGCTGCTGCACGACTTCGTGCCGCGCCTCACCGTGCAGGGCGGCAGCGCGCACGTGCAGTTCGTGCTGCGCCGCGCCTCCGATGCGCGGCTGGACTACGCGGTGAAGGCCTTCATGCTGTTCGCCTTCAACGCCTCCTCATGGCTGGTGGCGCGCCGCATTCCGCTGCTCGAGGTCGACTACACGGCCGAACAGACCAACACCGAGACCTCGCGTGTCTACCAGGTGCCGATCCGCTACGGCCAGGCGCACGTCGGCATGTCGTTCGAGGCCCGCTGGCTCGATCTGCCGGTGGTGCAGTCGCCGCAGAGCCTGCGCGAATTCCTCGCCGGATCGCCGGCCAACCTGATCGTGAAGTACCGCGACACCAGCAGCCTCACCGAGCGCATCCGCCGGCTGCTGCGCAAGGGCCTGGGCAGCGAGCTGCCATCGCTCGAGGAAGTGGGCGATGCGCTCGCCGTCACGCCGCAGACGCTGCGCCGGCGGCTGCGCGACGAAGGCCGCGGCTTCCAGCAGATCAAGGACGAGCTGCGGCGCGACGCCGCCGTCGAATACCTGCTGCACACGCCGCTGCCGCTGCTCGACATCGCCAACCGCGTGGGCTTCTCGGAAGCCAGCACCTTCCACCGCGCCTTCAAGCAGTGGACCGGCGTGGCGCCCGGCGAGTACCGGCTCGCGCACGCCTCCGAACGCTGAGCGGTTTCGCCAAGCCCTTTGGCGCTTCCCGCCATGGGTGCGGCGCGCGGTGCGCCATAAGCTGTGCCGCATCTTCGTTACCAGCCGGCGGCTTCCATCGTGTACCTGACCCAAGGCCTGCATCGCGCGCTCCAGCGCAACTCCGACACGGCTGCGCTCACCCACGTCAGCGACAGCGGCGTGCGCCGCCAGACCCATGCGCAGCTGGCCAGCGGCGTGGCCCGACAGGCGGCCGCGCTGGCGCGGCGCGGCATTGCGCGCGGCGACCGCGTAGCGCTGCTCGCACCCAACAGCGACCAGCTGGTGCGGGCCATCCTCGCGTGCTGGTGGCTGGGCGCCGTCGCCTGCCCCCTGAACATCCGCTGGAGCACGCCCGAACTCGCGCATGCGCTGCAGGACAGCGCAGCCTCGCTGCTGCTGGTCGACGAGAGGTTGCAGGCGCTCGCGCCGGCCGGCGAGACCGCGCTGCTGCGCCTGGCCGCGCTGGAAGACGAAAGCGCCACGCTGGAGCCCTTGGCCGACACGCGCACCGGCGGCGACGCGCTGGCCGCCATCCTCTATACCGGCGGCACCACCGGCCGCTCCAAGGGCGTGATGCTGAGCCACGCGAACTTCTGGACCGCGTCGATGACGCGCGGCGCCGAACTCAACAATGCGCCCGATTCGGTGTCGCTGCTGGTGGCACCGCTGTTCCACGTCGCCGGGCTCGGCCGCCTGGTGGGCCAGCTGATCGTCGGCGGCAGCTGCGTGACGATGGCGCAGTTCCGGCCCGCGGCGGTGATCGAGGCCATTGCCGAGCACCGCATCGGCGACATCATCGTGGTGCCGAGCATGCTGCAGTCATTGCTGGACGATCCCTCGTTCACGCCGGAGCGGGTGCGCAGCCTCACGCGCATTGCCTTCGGCGCCGCGCCGATGCCGCCCGACCTGCTCGACCGCGCGCTGGCCGCCTGGCCGCATGCCGAGTTCTTCCAGGCTTACGGCCTCACGGAAACCGCGGGTGCGGTGTGCATCAACATGCCGGCCAACCACCGGCCCGAGACTCGCGCGCTCGGCCGGCTGAACGCCGTCGGCCGCGCCGGACTCGGCGCCGAGATCATCGTCGCGGACGAGAGCGGCCGCGAGCTGCCGCGCGGCGAGGTAGGCGAGATCCTGGCGCGCGGTCCCATGGTGATGCAGGGCTACTGGCGCAACCCCGAGGCCACGGCCGCTGCGCTGCGGGGCGGCTGGCTGCGCACCGGCGATGCCGGCCGCATGCTGGACGACGGCTACCTGTTCATCGTCGACCGCCTCAAGGACATGATCATCAGCGGCGGCGAGAACGTCTACTGCGCCGAAGTGGAGGCCGCGCTGCGCAGCCATCCGCAGGTGCGGCAGGCAGCAGTCATTGGCGTGCCCGATGCGCGCTGGGGCGAGGCGGTGCACGCGGCGGTGGTGCTTGCCGAAGGCAGCGCCGCCACGGCCGACGAGCTGCGTGCCTGGTGCCGCGAGCGTCTGGCCGGCTACAAGTGCCCGCGCGGCATCAGCTTCATGCACGAGCTGCCGCTGTCGGCCGCGGGCAAGGTGCTGAAGAACGTGCTGCGCGAGCGGGTGCAGACATGATGAAACCCGTCACGGGCGCGGACCGCCGCAACCTGTTCGGCCAGGTGCCGTTCATGCGCCTGCTGGACGCGCGCCGCGAGTTCTCCGAAGGCGGGCGCGCGCGGCTCGTTCTCGACGAGCGGGCCGAGCTCGGCAACGTCATCGGCGCCGTGCATGGCGGCGTGCTGGTCACGCTGCTCGACGTGGTCATGGCCAGCGCCGCCGTGTCGCTGTTCGACTTCGAACGCACCGCCGTCACGCTCAACCTCAACACCAGCTTCCACGAGCCGGGCCGCGGCCGCCTCACGGCCGACGGCGAAGTGGTGCAGCACGACGCCAGCGTGGCCTGGTGCCGCGCCTCGGTCACCGATGCGGGCGGCCGCGTGGTCGCGCGTGCGCAGGGCTCCTTCCGCTACCTGCCGCTGCCGCAGGCCGCCTGACCCGCAATTTCAAACGACAGGAGACAACACCATGACGAAGATGCATCGCCGCGCGGCCCTGGCCGCACTGGCCGCCTGCGCGCTGGCCGCGCCGCTGGCGCAGGCTGCCGACCCCTACCCGCACAAGCCGATCCAGCTGGTGCTGCCATTTCCGCCCGGGGGCTCCTTCGACCCGATCTTCCGCACGCTGGCCGAAGCCGCCTCCAAAGACCTGGGCCAGCCCATCGTGCTGATGCACAGGCCGGGCGCGGGCGGCGTCACCGGCACCGCCTCGCTGGCGACCATGAACGACGCCGACGGCTACACGATCTCGGTCATGCACAACTCGGTGATCCGCGCGCCGCTGGTGCAGAAGGTGACCTGGGACCCGCTCAAGGACTTCACTTACCTGATCGGGCTGGCCGGCCTCACCACCGGCATCGTCGTGGCCACCGACGCGCCCTGGAAGTCGCTGCCCGAGCTGCTGGCCGACGCCAAGAAGCGTCCCGGCGCCGTCAGCTGGGGCAACGTCGGTGCGATCAGCATCAACCGCATCTACGCCGAGCGGCTTGCCAAGCAGGCAGGCACCTCCTTCAACCTGGTGCCCTACAAAGGCGGCAGCGAGGCCTTCCAGGCGGTGATCGGCCGCCATCTCGACGTCTACGGCGACCCCGGCTTCGGGCCCCAGGTTCAGGGCGGCAAGGTGCGCCTGCTCGCCACCTTCACCGCGGAGCGCCTGAAGCGCTACGACGCGCCGACCGTGAAGGAGCTGGGCCATGACATGGTGATCGAATCACCGGTGGGCCTGGTGGCGCCGAAGAACCTCGACCCGAAGATCGCCGCCAGGTTGCACACGGCCTTCAGCAAGGCTGCGACGGACCCCGCCTACCTCCAGCAGCTGGAGCTGTTCGACATGCAGCCCAAGCTGATGAGCGGCGAAAGCTACGCCGACTACGCCCGTGCCCAGTTCGAGCGCGAGCGAAAGATGCTGGCCGAGATCGGCTTCAAGCCGGAGTGACAGGAGCAATGAACCCCATGGACTTTTCCGCATTCGACTTCAAGGGCCGCCACGTGGCCGTGGCCGGTGGCTCCAGCGGCATCAACTTCGGCATCGCGCAGGCCTTCGCGCGCGCCGGTGCCCGCCTCACGGTGCTCAGCCGCTCAGCCGACAAGGTAGCGACGGCCGCGCAGCAGCTCGAGGCCCTCGGCACGGAGGCGCTCGGCATATCGGCCGACGTGCGCCAGCCCGAGGCGCTGGAACGCGCGTTCGCAGCGGGCGCCGAGCGCTTCGGACCGATCGACGTGCTGGTTTCTGGCGCCGCGGGCAACTTTCTCGCGAGCGCGCTCGACATGTCGCCCAACGCCTTCAAGACGGTGGTCGACATCGACCTGCTGGGCAGCTTCAACGTCGCCCGGCTGGCGCATGCGCACCTGCGCAAGCCCGGCGCCTGCGTGATCCAGATCTCCGCCGGGCAGGCCTTCACGCCCACGCCCTTCCAGGCCCACGTGTGCGCGGCCAAGGCCGGCGTCGACATGCTGACGCAAGTGCTGGCGCTGGAGTGGGGTCCGCAGGGCATCCGCATCAACTCCATCGTGCCGGGCCCCATCGCCGACACCGAGGGCCTGAAGCGGCTCGCACCCACCGACGACACCATGGCCGCGATGGCGCAGCGCGTGCCGCTCAAGCGCCTGGGCCGCATCGAGGACATCAGCCGGATGGCGATGATGCTGGCGAGCGACTGGGGCTCCTACATCACGGGCGCCGTCATTCCCGTGGACGGCGGCCTCGCGCTGACCGGGCCGCGCGACTTCACCGCGGCGGCTGCCGCCTCGAAGCGGGGAGCCGCGCCATGAGCCTGCACCTTGCGAGCGCGACGCCGGAAGGCGACGACCGGCCGCGCAGCGGACCGCAGCGCTACGTGCCCTTCTCCGAGCACCTTGGTCTCAAGGTCGAGCGGGCCGAAGGCGGCGAATCGCTGGTGTCGGTGGCGTTGCGCCCCGAGCTGCTGAACAACCACGCCAACGGCCATGGCGGCGTGCTGATGACCCTGCTCGACAGCGCCATGGCGCATGCCGCGCTCTCGCGCGTCGACTACGCGCGCGAGGTCGTCACCGTCGACATGCACATCGCCTTCATGCGGCCGGCAAGCGGGCTGCTGCAGGCCGAGGGGCGTGCCACCGGCGGCGGCCGCTCGGTGTGCTTTTGCGAAGCCACCGTGACCGACGCCAGCGGCGAAGTGGCGGCGCGCGCCATGGGCACCTTCCGCTACCGCGACCCGGCGTGAGCGCGCCGCCAAGGGTGTGCCAATGAGCGTTTCGGCCAATCGTTTTGGGCCGATCCGCGATTGTTGATGCCGGCGCATCGGCCGAGACTTCATTCATCGTCACCGCATCCCATCAGGAGTTTCAATGACACGTATGCAGCGCCCCGTCCATGTGGTCGGCGTGGGCATGATTCCCTTCACCAAGCCCGGTGCCAGCGACCCCTACACCGTGATGGGTGCGCGCGCCGCCAAGCTCGCGCTCGACGATGCCGGCGTCGACTATTCGCTGGTGCAGCAGGCCTATGTCGGCTATGTCTATGGAGACTCCACCGCCGGGCAGGCCGCCATCTACGGCGTCGGCCTCAGCGGCATTCCGGTCTTCAACCTCAACAACAACTGTTCCACCGGCTCCAGCGCGCTGTTCCTCGCGCGCCAGGCAGTCGAAAGCGGCATGGTCGAATGCGCGATTGCGCTCGGCTTCGAGCAGATGCAGCCCGGCGCGCTCAAGGGCGCCTACGACGACCGGCCCTCGCCGATGGCGCGCTTTGCCGACGTGATGTCCGAGAAGCAGGGCTACATTCCCGAAGCACCGCGTGCCGCGCAGTTCTTCGGCGGCGCCGGCCGCGACTACATCGCGCAGCACGGCATCCGCCGCGACACCTTCGGCCGCATCTCGGTGAAGGCGCGCCAGCACGCCGCGCGCAACCCGCTCGCGGTGTTCCGCCAGACGCTGACGCTCGACGAGGTCATGGCCTCCCCGCTGGTGTTCGATCCGCTCACGCGCTTTCAATGCTGCCCGCCCACCTGCGGCGCGGCTGCGGCCATCGTCTGCTCGGCCGAGTTCGCGGAGAAACACGGCCTCGACATGCGCGTGGTGATTGCCGCGCAGGCCATGACCACCGACACGCCCTCCACCTTCGAGAGCAAGGACATGCGCAAGCTGGTCGGCTACGACATGACCGCCGCTGCGGCCCGGCAGGTGTACGAAGACGCCGGCATCGGCCCCGAGGAACTGGACGTGGTCGAGCTGCACGACTGCTTCACCGCCAACGAACTCATCACCTACGAGGCGCTGGGCCTCACGCCCGAGGGCACGGCCGAGCGCTTCATCGTCGAGGGCGACAACACCTACGGCGGACGCGTGGTGACCAACCCTTCGGGCGGCCTCCTGTCCAAGGGCCATCCGCTCGGCGCCACCGGGCTCGCGCAGTGCGCGGAGCTGGTGTGGCAGCTGCGCGGCCGCGCGGAGCAGCGCCAGGTCGAAGGCGCACGCCTCGCGCTGCAGCACAACCTGGGCCTGGGCGGCGCCTGCGTGGTCACCCTCTACCAAGCGGTTTGACATGCTAGCCCCCACGCTTGTCACTTCGTGTACTGCGCTGCCCCCCGAGGGGCCTCCAGCCGCCTTGGGGCGGCCCGGCGGTGGCTGGTCATGATCGACCGCCGCCACATCGGCCACACCCTGCCGCCCTTCCAGGTGGAAGTGGAAAAAGGCCGCCTGCGCTTCTTCGCCAAGGCCACGGGCCAGACCGATCCCATCTACACCGACGAGGCCGCCGCGCGCGATGCGGGACATCCGGGCCTGCCGGTGCCGCCCACTTTCTTCTTCTGCCTCGAGATGGAGGCGCCGAACCCGGCCGCCATTCGCGAGCTGCTGGGCATGGACTACCGCAGCCTCCTGCATGGCGAGCAGGGCTTCAGCTACTACACCATGGCCTACGCCGGCGACACGCTGACCTTCCGCCAGCGCATCGAGGACATCTACGACAAGAAGAACGGCGCGCTCGAGTTCGTCGTGCGCAAGACCCGCGTCAGTAACCAGCAGGGCGAACTGGTGGCCGAACTGCGCTGCGTGACGGTGGTGCGCAATCAATGAATGACCGGAACCTCGCGATGACCCACGCCACCCTTCCCGACTGGAACGCGCTGCAACCCGGCGACGCCCTGCCCCCGCTGGAACTGCCGCCGATCAGCCGGCTCGACCTGGCGCTGTACTGCGGCGCCTCGGGCGACCACAACCCGATCCACGTCGACATCGACTTTGCCAAGTCCGCAGGCATGCCCGACGTATTCGCACACGGCATGCTGTCGGCGGCCTGGCTCGCGCGGTTGTTGACCAATTGGGTGCCGCAGCCTGCGATCCGTTCGCTCGACGTTCGCTTTGCCGCCCTCACCCATGTGGGCGAGCGCATCAGCTGCACCGGCACGGTCGCCGAGAAGTTCGACCGCGAGGGCCGGCGCAGCGTGCTGCTCAAGGTCGCAAGCGCCAATGCGAACGGCGTTATCAAACTGAGCGGCGAGGCACTCGTCGCCTGGCTCTGACACACCCCCGAGGAGACAACCCATGAACAGCAGCAACAACAACAGAAAACTCGAAGGCAAGGTGGCCCTCGTCTCCGGCTCCGGCCGCGGCATCGGGCGCGAGATCGCGCTCAAGCTGGCGAGCGACGGCGCGCGAGTCGTCATCAACGACCTCGACGCCGAACCGGCCGCGCAAACCGTCAACGACATCGTGGCCGCGGGCGGCAACGCCATCGCCTGCGCCGGCAGCGTGACGGACAGCGGCTTTGCCGACCGCTTCGTGGGCACCGCCGTCGACAGCTACGGCGGCCTGGACATCATCGTCAACAACGCCGGCTACACCTGGGACAACGTGGTACAGAAGATGAGCGACGAGCAGTGGGAGGCCATGCTGGCCGTGCACCTAACTGCGCCGTTCCGCATCCTGCGCGCCGCCTCCAGCTTCATCCGCGATGCCGCCAGGCGCGAAGCCGACGAAGGGCTCGAGGTGTTCCGCAAGGTGGTCAACATATCGTCGACCTCCGGCGTGTACGGCAACGCGGGGCAGGCCAACTATGCGGCCGCCAAGGCCGGCATCAACGGCCTGACCAAGGCCATGGCCAAGGAATGGGGCCGCTACAAGGTCACGGTCAACAGCGTCGCCTTCGGCCTCATCAAGACCCGACTGACCGAAGCGGATGCGAGCGCGGGCGCGAGCATCGACATCGAGGGCCGGCAGATCAAGGTCGGCGTCAATCCGCAGATCCTCAAGAACGCCGAAGCGATGATCCCGCTCGGCCGCGGCGGCACGCCGCAGGAAGCGGCGGGCGCGGTCTACATGTTCTGCATTCCCGAATCGAATTACGTGAGCGGCCAGGTGCTGGTCTGCGGAGGCGGCCGTCCATGACCGGCGGGGCCGTTGCCACGCGGCCGTGGATGAACGAAGAACTCGAGATGCTGCGTGACAGCGCGCGCCGCTTCTTCGAGCGCGAATGCGTGCCCCATGAACCGCGCTGGCGCGCGCAGCACCACGCCGACCGCGACATCTGGACCCAGGCCGGGCGGGCCGGACTCCTGTGCGCCAGCATCCCCGAGGAATACGGCGGCGGCGGCGGCAGCTTCCTGCATGAGGCGGTGATCTGCGAGGAGCAGATGCGCGCCATGGCGCAGAGCTTCAGCAACAACGTGCACAGCGGCATCGTCGCGCACTACCTGCTGGCCTACGGCACCGAAGCGCAAAAGCGGCGCTGGCTGCCGCGCATGGCCAGCGGCGAACTGGTGGCCGCCATCGCGATGACCGAGCCCGGCGCCGGCACCGACCTGCAGCGCATCAAGACCCAGGCACGGCGCGACGGCGACCATTGGCTCATCAGCGGCAGCAAGACCTTCATCACCAACGGCATGCATGCCGGCCTGGTCTGCGTCGCGGCCAAGACCGATGCGGCGGCCGGCGGCAAGGGCATCTCGCTGCTGATGGTCGAGACCGAGGGCGCGGCGGGCTTTCGCCGCGGGCCGCTGCTCGACAAGATGGGCCAGAAGACGCTGGACACCACCGAGCTGTTCTTCGACGACGTGCGCGTGCCGGCCGACAACCTGCTGGGCGACCAGGAGGGCTCCGGCTTTGCGCAGCTCATGGCGCAGCTGCCGCGCGAGCGCATGCTGATCGCGGTCGGCGCGGTGGCGACCATGCAGCGGGCGATCAGCGACACGCTCGAGTACGTGCGCGACCGCCAGGTGTTCGGCCAACCGCTCTTGAAGATGCAGAACACCCGCTTCAAGCTGGCCGAATGCGAGACGCAGGCGCAAGTGGCGCGCGCCTTCGTGGACGACTGCATCGCCCGCCTGATGCGCGGCGAGCTCGACGTTCCGACCGCCGCCATGGCCAAGTGGTGGACCACCGACACCTGCTGCCGCATCGTCGACGAATGCCTGCAGCTGCACGGCGGCTACGGCTTCATGAACGAATATCCGATCGCGCGGCTGTATGCCGACGTGCGCGTCGGCCGCATCTACGGCGGCGCCAACGAGGTGATGAAGGAAATCATCGCGCGGGCCATGGAGAAGCAATGATGGTGAGCGCCGCACGGCCGCCCGAAGGCGCGAAGGCCCCCCTGAGTGGGGGCACTGTTCCCGAACGTCCGCACTTCCGCTTCTGGCCCAAGGGCGTCGCGCGCGAGTTGGTCGTGCCGCAGGCAACGCTGCCGGAGTACCTCGAAGTTGCGGCGCGGCGCTATCCGGACAAGGCCGCGATCGTCTACTGCGGCAGCGTCGTGCGCTATGCCGAGCTCCAGCAGCGCGTGGCTGCGATGTCGGCCTGGCTGCGCGACACGCTCGGGCTGCAACGCGGCGACCGCGTGCTGGTGGCCAGCCAGAACTGCCCGCAGTTCGTGGTCGCCAGCTACGCGATCCTGCGCGCGGGCGGCGTCGTGGTGCCCGTCAATCCCATGAGCAAGGCCCAGGAGGTTCGGTACTACGCCGAGGACAGTGGCGCGCGCATCGCGTTCGTGGCACAGGAGCTGCTGGAGCACTTCGAGCCGGGCCTGTGCGACCGCATCGTGGTGCACGCGTACAGCGAGGCCGTGGGCGATGCCTCCGATGAAATCCCGGATTGGGTGCGCGAGCCGCTGCGTCCGATCTCGCGGCCCGACTGCGCAGGCTGGGCCAGCGTACCGGCCACCGGCGATGGTGCCGACCCGGGCGTGCGCCCCACGGACCTTGCGGTCCTGCCCTACACCTCGGGCACCACCGGCCACCCCAAGGGCTGCATGCACACCCACCAGACGGTGATCGCATCCCTGGCCGCCTCGCACGTCTGGAAGGGCCTGCATTGCGAGACCGTGGTGCTGGCCGTCGCGCCGCTGTTCCACATGCTCGGCCTGCAGAACGGCATGAACATGCCGATCTTCCTGGGCGGCACCTCGGTGATGCTGCCGCGCTGGAATCCGGCCCTGGCCGCGCGGCTGATCGAGCGCCACCGCGTCACCGCGTGGACGGCCCCGCCCGCGATGATCCTGGACTTCTTCGCGAACCCCGAGGTGGCGCAGCGCGACATCTCCAGCCTGACGCTGCTCTCCGGCGGCGCCGCGGCCATGCCGGAAGCGGTGGCGACCATGATGCAGCAGCGCTACGGCATCACCTACAACGAAGGCTACGGCCTGACGGAGACCGCCTCCTTCCTGCAGGCCAACCCGCTTGCACGCGGCAAGCGACAGTGCCTGGGCATTCCGGCGCAGGGCGTGGACACCCGCATCGTCGATCCGCTGACGCTGAAGGAACTTCCGCAGGGCGAGCTGGGCGAGCTGGTCACCCACGCGCCGCAGAACACCGTCGGCTACTGGCGCAACCCGCAGGCCGACCGCGATGCTTTCTTCGAGCTGGAGGGCAAGCGCTTCTTCCGTACCGGCGACCTCGCCTACGTGGACGAAGAGGGCTACTTCTTCATGCGCGACCGCCTCAAGCGGATGATCAACAGCTCGGGCTACAAGGTCTGGCCGGCCGAGGTGGAGAACATGCTGTACGAGCACCCGGCGATCCACGAGGCCTGCATCATCGGCGTGCCCGACGCCAGGCAGGGCGAGGCGGTGAAGGCGATCGTCTCGCTCAAGCCCGCCTTCCGCGGCGAGGTGCAGGCGCAAGACATCGTCGATTGGGCACGCGAGCGCATGGCGGTCTACAAGGCGCCGCGTCTCGTGGAATTCGTGGATGCCCTGCCCAAGTCGGGCACCGGAAAGATTCTTTGGCGCGAGCTGCAGGAAGCGCATCGCGCCGCTGCCCAGGAGCAAACTCGATGAACGATTTCTCTGCGCTGCGCTACGAGCGCCACGGCAGCACGGCGCTGTTGACGCTCGACACGCCCGCCAACCGCAATGCCTTCACCCCCGCCATGCGCGACGATCTTGCAGAGGCCATCGCGCAGGTGCGAGGCGATGGCGATGTACGCGCATTGGTGCTCGCAGGCGCCAACGGCCAGTTCTGCTCGGGCGGCGACCTGCGCGGCATTGCCGATGCGAAGCTCGACAACGCCGGCTGGCGCGCCCGCATGCAGGCCACCCAGCGCTGGTTCAGCGAACTGATCCTGCTCGACAAGCCCGTGATCGCGGCGGTCGATGGCGCCGCCTATGGCGCGGGCTTCAGCCTCGCGCTCGCGGCCGACTTCGTGCTGGCGAGCCCGCGCGCGCGTTTCTGCATGTCCTTCCTGAAGCTGGGCCTGGTGCCGGACTGCGGCGCCTTCTACACGCTGCCGCGCGCGGTGGGCGCCCAGCGCGCACGCGAGCTGATGCTGTCGGCGCGCGAAGTCGGCGCCGCCGAGGCGCACGAACTCGGCATCGCGATGGAGCTGCACGCCCCCGAGCAACTGCTGCCGCGCGCGCTGGCGCTGGCCGAAAGCTTTGCCGGTGCCTCGCCACTCGCGGTGAGCCTGGTGAAGCGCGCCACCGGCGATGCGGGCGCGCTGGCCGCGCTGCTCGACACCGAGGCGAACGTGCAGGCACTGGCCTTCGGCAGTGCCGAGCACCGCGACGCGGTGAACCGATTTCTGGACAAGAAGCCGCTGGCCTTCCAGTGGCCGGCGAACAAGGAACCAAACCAATGACCGACACCACCACCGGCGTGCAGGCCTTCCACCAGGCCGAGCTGGACGCCGGCCGCTTCCTGCTGCAGCGCTGCGCCGACTGCAGCCGCCACGTCTATTACCCGCGCGAAAGCTGCCCCCATTGCGGCGGCGCAGCGCTCGAATGGAAGGCGCCTGAGGGGCTCGGCACCGTGCATGCGGTGACGACCGTGCGGCGCAAACCGGCCGACGGCGGCGACCTCAACGTCAGCCTGGTCGAGCTCGACGAAGGCGTGCGGCTCATGAGCCGCATCGAGAATCTCGCGCCCGGTGCGGTGCGCATCGGCCAGCGCGTCAAGGCGCGGGTGCAAGTGAAGGACGGCCGGGGGCTGGTGCTGTTCGACGCCGTCGAAGGAGAAACCGCATGAGCGCCGGACTGAAAGCATTGCGCGGCAGCGCGGCCATTGCCGGAGCCGCCACCTTCGGCTGCGGCGAGACGCCGGGCTTCACCGACATGGAACTGCTCGCACGCGCCGCGCGCGCGGCCGTGGCCGATGCGGGCCTGGAGATGCGCGACATCGACGGCCTCTGCACCGCGAGCGCCTCGGCCGCAATGTGGGCCCTGCCCGTGGTCGAATACCTGGGCCTCAACCCGCGCTACATCGACGGCACGATGCTGGGCGGCAGCAGCTTCATCGCGCACCTGCTGCCCGCCATGCAGGCCATCCGCTCGGGCCAGTGCAGCGCGGTGCTCATCTGCTACGGCAGCGCACAGCGCAGCGCGGCCTTCGGCCGGCGCGAGATCGTGGCGGCGCGCCGCTTTCTCGATCCGCAGCCCTACGAGCATCCTTACGAACCGATGCTGCCGGTGTCGGCCTACGCGCTGGCGGCATCGCGCCACATGCACGAGTTCGGCACCACGCGCGAGCAGCTCGCCGACGTGGCGGTGGCGGCACGTGCATGGGCCGGGCTGAATCCGGAGGCCTTCATGCGCGAGCCGCTTACGCGCGAAGAAGTGCTGGGCGCCCGCATGGTGTCGGACCCGCTGAGCGTGCGCGACTGCTGCCTTGTCACCGACGGCGCCGGTGCCTGCGTGCTGGTGAGCGCAGAGCGCGCCAGGGACCTGCCGAAGAAGCCGGTCTATGTGCTGGGCAACGCCACGGCGGTGTGGAACCGGCAGATCTCGTCGATGGCGGACCTCACCACCACGGCGGCCAGCCAGTCGGGCCGCGAGGCCTTCGCAATGGCCGGGCTCGCCCCCAGGGACATGGACGTGGTGCAGCTGTACGACGCCTTCACCATCAACACGCTGCTGTTCCTGGAAGACCTGGGCTTCTGCCCCAAGGGCGAAGGCGGCCGCTTCGTGGCCGACGGTGCCATTGCGCCGGGTGGCCGTCTCGCGGTCAACACCAACGGCGGCGGCCTGTCGTGCGTGCATCCCGGCATGTACGGCATCTTCGCGCTGATCGAGGCCGTGCGGCAGCTGCGCGGCGAATGCGGCGAGCGCCAGGTGAAGAACGCGCGCACCGCCGTCGCGCATGGCAACGGCGGCATGTTGTCGAGCCAGGCCACTGCCGTGCTTGGCACAGAGGAGGCCCTGTGAATTGCATCTACTCCCTCCCCCTCTGGGGGAGGGCGGGGGTGGGGGCTCGCGGCGCACAGAGTGCCGCCACCCCAATCCTCCCCCGAAAGGGGAGGAAGAAAGACAAGGAGACTCCCAAATGATCCGCGACCCGCAAACCCTGGAAGCCCTGCTCGACGCCGTCAATCGCTTCGTACGCGAGCGGCTCGTGCCGGCCGAAGCCCTGGTGGCCGAGACCGACGAGATCCCCGACGACATCGTGCGCGAGATGAAGGAGCTGGGTCTCTTCGGCCTGACCGTGCCCGAGGAATACGGCGGCCTGGGCGTGACGATGGAAGAAGAGGTGATGGTGATGCTGGCCATGGGCCAGACCTCGCCCTGCTTTCGCTCGCTGTTCGGCACCACCGTGGGCATCGGCTCGCAGGGCATTCTCTTCGACGGCACCGAGGCGCAGAAGAAGAAGTACCTGCCGCGCCTGGCAACCGGCGAGCTCATCGCCTCCTTCGCGCTGACCGAGCCCGACACCGGCTCCGACGCGGCGTCGCTGCGCACCAGCGCGATCCGCGAAGGCGACCACTACATCGTCAACGGCACCAAGCGCTTCATCACCAACGCGCCGCATGCGGGCATCTTCACGCTGATGGCGCGCACCAACCCCGAGGACAAGGGCGCAGGCGGCGTTTCGGCCTTCATCGTGGAGGCGGACACGCCGGGCATCACGATCGGCAAGAAGGACCGCAAGATGGGCCAGCGCGGCGCCCACACCGCCGACGTGATCTTCGAGAACTGCAGGGTGCCGGCAAGCCAGCTGATCGGCGGGCGCGAGGGCCAGGGCTTCAAGACTGCGATGAAGGTGCTCGAGAAGGGCCGCATCCACATCGCCGCCATCTGCGTCGGGGTGGCCGAGCGCATGCAGCGCGATGCACTCCACTACGCGATCGAGCGCAAGCAGTTCGGCCAGCCGATTGCCGAGTTCCAGCTGGTGCAAGCGATGCTGGCCGACAGCCAGGCCGAGATCTATGCCGCACGCTGCATGGTGATCGACGCGGCGCGCCAGCGCGACGAAGGCCGCAACGTGGCCACCGAGGCTTCGTGCTGCAAGCTGTTCGCCTCCGAGATGTGCGGCCGCGTGGCGGACCGCGCGGTGCAGATCTTCGGCGGCGCCGGCTACGTCTCCGACTACGGCATCGAACGGTTCTACCGCGACGTGCGCCTGTTCCGGCTGTACGAAGGCACCACGCAGATCCAGCAAATCGTCATTGCACGCAACCTGGTGCGCGAAGCGATGCGCTGAGTTTTTCCGATCCACCTGAGGAGACAACACCATGAAGACATCGAAGATGCGAAGACTCTGCATTGCAGCCGGCCTGGCCGCACTGCTGGCCGCGCCGGCCCTGGCGCAGACGGCCTATCCGGCACAGCCGCTCAAGCTGATCGTGCCCTACCCCGCCGGCGGCGCCACCGACTCGCTCGCGCGCACCATCGGGCAAAAGCTGCAGGAAGCCTGGGGACAGCCGGCCATGGTGGAGAACCGGCCCGGTGCGGGCGGCACCATCGGCAACAGCTTCGTCGCGAAGGCACCGCCCGACGGCCACACCGTGCTCATTGCCATCACCGCGCTGATCCAGCAACCATCGCTCATGGAGAAGCTGCCCTACGATCCGCTGAAGGATCTCGCGCCCGTCACCATGATCGCGCGCAGCCCGAGCATGCTGGCCGTGCCACTGGACTCGCCCGCAAAAGACCTGAAGAGCTTCATCGCGATGGTGAAGCAGAGCCCCGGCAAGTACAACTTCGGCAGCTACGGCGCCGGGACCTCGTCGCACATCCAGGGCGCGCTGCTGAACATGCAGGCCGGCATCGACCTGGTGCACGTGCCCTTCCAGGGCGCCGCGCCGCTCGTGACCAACCTCGTGGGCGGCCAGCTCGCCTCGGCCTTCGTCGACAGCGCGAGTGCGCGGCCGCACCTCAAGTCGATGCGGCCACTGGCCGTGACCGGCACGCAGCGCATGCCCGGCCTGCCCGACGTGCCCACTTTTACCGAGCTGGGCTACCACTCGTTCGATCCGTACGGCTGGTTCGGTGTGTTCCTCCCGGCCGCCACGCCGGCACCGGTGGTGCAGAAGCTCTCGGACGAGATCAACCGCATCGTGCACCTACCCGAGGTCAGCGCCAAGATCGAGGCGCTGGGGTTGCAGGTGGCCGGCGGCAAGCCCGAAGAGTTCCAGAAGGTGGTGCGCTCGGATGCCGCCGTCTACGCCAAGATCATCAAGGACGCCAACATCCGCGTGGCGCAGTGAGCGCGACGGGCGCCCTGAGGCGGCATGAAGCAGCGCGTGGGCATTGTTCGCCAGGGCGAACTGGGCGACTACGTGATCGAGCGCGCCTTCGTCGATAAATAGCGCGAAGCATTGCGCGAGACGACGGCGGGTGTCGCGTCCGACGTTCTATGACTCGATAGCAAGGGTCGAATCTGCTTCAAGCGGCTCGCGACCGCCTGATTTCACCCAGGACCAGGAGCGCCGCGCCTGCAGTGATGGCGCAATCGGCCACGTTGAAGATGGCGAAGTCGTAGACCTCGCGCCAATAAAGATGGATGAAGTCGACCACATGCCCCTGCCACGAGCGGTCGATCGCATTTCCCAGCGCGCCGCCGAGCACAAGTGCCAAGGCCGCTCTGAACAGCAGCGTTCCGCTGGGCTGCACCAGCAGTTTGAGGATGAACGCAGCCGCCGCTATGGCAAGCGCCGTGAACAGCCATCGCTGCCAGCCCGAGGCGTCGGCCAAGAAGGAGAAGGCAACGCCCCGGTTATGCGCCAGGACGAGATCGGCAAACGACGTGATGGGGAGGACTTCGCCCCCGCCCAGGAATCGTGTGGCGAGCGACTTCGACGCCTGGTCCAGCAGCACAACGGCGAAGGCAATGCCCAGACAGGGCGCCAGCCGAGCGGCTGCGGCAGATATGCCTTCGCGGCGCCTGTCGGCAGACACGAAGATCGTCATTGTGGGGTCTCCTGATGTTGTCGGGCCGGGGCACCTGGGGGTGCAAACACGCGTAGTCCACCCCGGTGGTTGATCGTCACCGCCGCCCTGGTCTTCTGGACCACGGCCGGCATGGCTGTGGGCGGTTGCCTGCTATCAGCGCCGCAATGGGTGCCGATCCAGGCTCAGCACACGTGGGTGCTGACGGGTTTGGCCATCAGCGGCTTTCTGGGACAGATGGCCATCGCCGAAGCCTTCCGCCACGGCCAGGCGGCCGCCATCGCCCCCTTCGAATACAGCGCCCTGGCCTGGGCGCTTGTGCTGGACTGGGCGTTCTGGCAGGCCACGCCCGATGCATGGACGCTGGGTGGCGGTGCGCTGATCGTCGCGAGCGGGCTGTGGCTGGCCCGCATCGAGGCGCCAGGGGCTGCGCGGCAGGAGGGACAGGCCGCCTGAGCCGCAGCGAAGTGCGCGTGCGAGGCCACATGCTGTTGCGGCAAGTTCGGGCAAAAACTTCGAAGACTGCACAACGGCTTGGTCCCAAGCTCCGGGGACGGGAATGGCCGTAAGGGTCTCAGTTCGGCCAGGACCGGTCACTCGCTGCTGCCGCAAGATATGTAGGAAGCTGGGCGAGGAAGCTGCCTTCATCGAAGGGCCCGACCCCTTAAAGAAAATCGAGCGTCAGGCTCGATCCAAAATCCACGCGCGAATCTGGTCATCGCACAGGGCTTGGGTATCGGCCTCGGTGTGCTTCGTTTGCGCCACCGACAGCAGTCCGACCTGCCGGACGTCGCGTGGGTCGCCGGCTCCATCTACATCCGGTTCGCCGTGAGTTCTGTGAGCTGAGCGCGGTTCGATGTTCTGAGCCAGACCTGCGCGCCTTGCATTCGCGAATGGAAATCCGCTCGCGGGGCTTGGCACTGACGACATTCAATGTCTTCACGTCAATTAAGCTGGAAAGATTAATAAAGCTGAAATCGACACCAATTTCTTATGGAAATAAATCACAAGCATGAAGAAAAAAGCGTAGACCTCAAAATTATTTGAACACCAGCAACGATCTTTTACTAGAGTAACGGCTGAGGCCCGGTGGAGATTCACTTGTAAGCGCGTAAGCGGCAGTTGGGTGAATATTTAATTCGTAATTTGAGCTGTCTTGAGCTTCTTGGCAGGCGACTTTGGACACTGGCACATCGGTTTGGGATTCGCTAATTTCGGTATTGATAAGAGGCAGAGACCGTTCCGCTGGACGGCTTATATCAACGGTGTCCCGCAATCGGGCATATATAACTTTGGGGGTTAATCATGGCAGTAGACATGTTCATGCGCGTCGAGGGCGCAAACGGCGAATCCAAGGACTCGAACCATAAAGACTGGACGGATATCAAGTCGTTTGCATGGGGAGCGACGCAGCCTGGAAACATGGTCAGCGGCGGTGGCGGCGGTGTGGGCAAGGCGAGCTTCAACGACCTGCAGATTCTTGCGCGCATCGACAAGGCGGCCCCGTCCGTCATGAAGAACTGCGCCAGCGGCAAGCACCTGAGCAAGGTCGAAGTGTCGGTGTGCAAGGCCGGGGGCTCGCAGATCGAATACACGCGCGTCACGCTGGAAGAAGTGCTGGTGACCTCGGTGCAGTACACGGCCGAGCAGGGCAGCGATGCGGTGCTGGTGCAGTTCGCCTTCCAGGCCGCCAAGGTGAAGCAGCAGTACTGGGAGCAGACGGACAAGGGCGGCAAGGGCGCCGAGACCGTGCTGGCCTGGAACATCAAGGAAAACAAGGAGGCCTGATCCTCGGACGTGCAGGGGCCGATTGTCCAGGGCTTCGGCGCGCTTGGTTTGTGGCTCTGATCGAGCCGACGAGGGACCCAAGAAATGACTCGCAGTTTCATCGTCCACACCGAGTTGGGCGAGCGTCTCAAATTCCGCTCCATGACGGGGCGGGAGCGGATCTCCACTCTCTTCGAGTACAGGGTGCGCCTCATCAGCGATACGCCTGGCATCTCGGCCAAGAGCCTGCTGGGCAAGGACATGAGCATCGAGGTGAACCTGGCCACCGAATTGGGCGGTGCCGGGAAGCGCTTTCTCAGCGGGCAGGCCACGCAGTTCACCTACATCGGCAAGGATGACGGCGACATGCACATCTATGAAGCTGTGCTGCAACCTTGGCTCTGGTATGCCACGCGTCGCTCCGATTTCAAGATATTCCAGTTCAAGACGGTGCCCGAGATACTTCACGATGTGCTCGGGCCCTATGGCTTCGCCATCGTGGACAAGTTCAGCGGCAGCTACCGCAGCTGGGACTACTGCGTCCAGTACGCGGAGACGGACTTCAGCTTCGCGAGCCGCCTCATGGAACTGGAAGGCCTCTACTACTTCTTCGAACACGCGCAGGGCAGCCACAAGCTGGTGTTGTGCGACGGCATGGGATCGCACATTGCCCTGCCCAACGGGCCCGAGAAGATCCCCTATCACGCCGGCGTGCTTGCAGCCCAGGTCCTCGAGCAGGATTTCATCGACACCTGGAACCATCGTGAAGACATCGCCTCTGGCCATTTCGCGGCGGACGACTACGACTTCAAGAAGCCCAATGCCAAGATCGACACGGTCCGGCAGCAGCCGGCGGGTCATGACCGTGACCACTATGAACTCTATGACTGGCCGGGTGGCTACACCGAGATGGGCGACGGCGAGAACTACGCGCGCGTGCGCATCGAGCAGCAAAATGCGCGACGTGAATTGATTGCCGGGCACGGCAACCTGCGACATCTCGCGGCAGGCTACCTCTTCGATCTGACGCGTCACCCGAGGCCGGAAGAAAACCGGCGCTACCTGATCGAGGCCGTGACTTACGACTTTCAGGAAAACGCGCTGCGCAAGGTTGGCGCCGCCGACGCGGTCTACGCCGAAGGCACCAGCGGCACGAGCTACCGCCAGACCTTCGAAGTCCTGCCTGACAACGCCAGCTACCGCACCGCACGGATGGCGCCGAAGCCGAGGACCACCGGTCCGCAGACCGCAGTGGTCGTGGGGCCCGCGGGCGAAGAGATCTACACCGACGAGTACGGCCGGATCAAGGTGCAGTTCCACTGGGACCGCTACGGCAAGATGGACGAGAACTCTTCCTGCTGGATCCGTGTCTCGCAGACGTGGGCTGGCAGCAACTACGGCACCATGCATGTGCCGCGCATCGGCCAGGAAGTCATCGTCGATTTTCTCAACGGTGATCCGGACTATCCCATCGTCACCGGACGGGTCTACAACGCGGCACAGATGCCGCCCTGGGGCTTGCCGGCCAACAAGACCCAGTCAGGCATCCTCACGCGCTCCTCCCAGGGAGGAACCCCCGGCGACGGGATGAAAAACTCGCCCGGCACGGCCAACGCGTTGCGCTTCGAGGACAAGGCCGGTGAAGAGCAACTGTGGCTGCATGCCCAGAAGGACCAGCTCACCGAAGTCGAGAACGACGAGGACAAGTGGGTTGGCAATGACCGGCGCAAGACCATCGACCGGGACGAGTTCAACACCATCCATCGTGATCGCACCGAGGTCGTGGACCGTAACGAGAAGATCAACGTGCATGGCTGGCGCACCGAAGAGGTGGACCTGGACGAGACCATCACCATCCATCAGAACCGCAAGGAGCGGGTGGATCTGAACGAGACGATCTCCATCGGGAAGTTCAAGATGCAGACGGTGGGGATAGGCTATACCCAGAACGTCGGCATCTTCAAGATCATGTCCATCGGCGTGGCCTACATGGAGAACATCGGCATCAGCATGATGACCAATGTAGGCAAGACCCAGAGCCTCAACGTCGGCGAGAAGCAGACCATTCAGGTCGGCCAGGTGCGCGAAACCGACATCGGCAAGAACGACACGCTCAGGGTGGGCGACACCCTCAAGGTCCACGGCAAGAAGGTCGCGATCTCCGCAGACGATGAAATCACGCTGAGCTGCGGCTCCAGCACGATCAGGATTACGGCGGGCCAGATCGAGATCCTGTCGCCGCTGGACAAGCTCAACTGCTAGCAGTTCCGGTGCGGGCCCCTGACAGCTTCAGACGATACCTTCCGGGAGTGAAAGCCAAATGAGCGGCAAACCAGCAGCGCGGATCACGGACAGCGTGTCCGGAAGCAAGATCGTCAGCGGCTCGCGCACGGTGCTGATCGGCAGCCAGGGCGGCGTTGCATGCTCGGAATGCCCGGGCGGAGTCACGGTGGGCAATCCGGTCAGTCCGTCGCAGGGCGCCAAGGTGTTGATGGGGGAGCCGGAGCTCGATTTCGCCTTGCCCGGGGCAATGCCGCTGGTCTGGCAGCGCCAGTACAGCAGCTACGTGAACCTGGAGCACGGTGCGCCGTGCAGCCTGCTGGGCTATGGCTGGAGCCTGCCTGCCGAGATGCGCATCGAACTGAGGGACGAGGCCTGCATCCTGTTCACAGCCATGGGGCGGGCCATCACCTTCGACCCGCTGCCCGAAGGCGGCTCGATCTACAGCCCGAGCGAGGACATCTGGCTGCTGCGCGGCGGGCCGGATGCAACTTGGGGCCAATTGGAACGCTTTCGCCACATCCCACGCAATCTGGCCGGCGACCCGCAATGCATCATGGCCACCGATGGAGCGGCCGGAACGTTCTGGGTGCTGGGGCCGGGAGCAACGCCTTCCGAACAGACGCGGGACCCAGCAGCCCCCCCCGGCATGCCTTACGCGCTGCAGTGCATGTTCGATCGGTTCGGCCGGCGCCAGCGCTATGAGCGCGACGCTTGGGGCCGGGTCGTGGGCATCGTCGACGGCGTGGGCCGCCGCTACCGGCTGAACCTGCGGCAGCTGCACGCCGCCCGGGCCGCGCAGGGCCTCTGGCAGGCCGACAGCGGCTGGCGGCTGACGGGCGTCGACCTCGTCAGCGATCCCTGGGCGCCGGGCGCCAGCGAGCCGATCGCGCTCGTGCGCTACGGTTACTCGGACACGGGAGACCTTGTCACCGTGCACGACCGCGCCGGCCGGCTCGTGCGCGAATTCGCCTGGCAGGCCCACCTGATGACGGCGCACCGCCACCTGGGCGGGCCGCGCCACAGCTATCGCTACGAGAGCCTGGCGCCCGGTGCGCGGGTGGTCGAGCACGCCAACGAGGAGGGGTTGACCTATCGGTTCGAATACATGCAGACCGATACGGGCAAAACAACCCAGGTGACCGACAGCCTGCAGCGTGTCGACGTCTACCGCTTCGAAGGCGAGGCGGGCCTGTCGCGCCTGGTGGAGCATGTGCGTGCGGACGGCAGCATGGTGCGCTACGCCTACGACGCGGCCGGCCGCATGGTGGAAGCCGTCGACCCCCTCGGGCGAACCACCCGGCTACGCTACGACGGCGAGGGCCGATTGCTCGGCAGCCAGGATGCGGATGGCACACAGAGCAGCCAGGATCATGACCCCGCCACCGGGCACCTGCTGGCAATCACCGACGCCGTGGGAGGCATCACGCGCCTTGTCTACGACGCCTGGGGCCGCCGGACACAAATCGTGCTGCCCGATGGCAGCATCCAGCGCGACGAATACGCGGAGCCCCAGGACGCCCCCCTGACTTGCGACCTTCCCGTGCGCCGGATCGATGCGCGCGGTGGTGTCGTGCAGCTCGCGTGGAGCCCGGCAGGCCAACTGGTGGGTTACACCGACTGTTCAGGCCACACCAGCGAGACGCAATACGACCGCTGGGGCCAGCGCATCCAGCGGACCGATGCCCTGGGGCGCAGCGTTCGCTACGACCACGACCTAGCCGGCAACCTCAAGACCGTGCATCGCGCGGACGGCAGCACGATCCGGTATTCCCATGATGCGGCCGGTCGCATCCTGCAGGTGCTGCCGGTCGACAATGAGCCGGGCCACGGCGTTGGCTTCGCCTACGACCTCTGGGGCCGTGTCACGCGGCGTTGGCAGGACGGATATGGCGTGCAATACGACTACGACATAGCCGGGCGCCTGGTGCAGTTGACCAACGAGAACGGCGCCCATGCGCACTTCGCCTGGGATGCGATGGACAGGCAGGTCAGCGAAGAAGGCTTCGACGGCCGGCTGCAGACCTACCGCTACGACGCCGCCGGCCAGCTCATCGAGGCCACGGACGGCACGGCCTCGGGCAGCCTGAGTACCCGCTATGCCTGGGATGCCATGAGCCGGCTGGCCGAAATCCACGTGCCGGCCACGGAGCACAGTCCGGCGCGCGTCGAGCGGCTGCAATGGAACCCGGCCGGCCAACTGATCGCTGCACGAAGCTACCTGCTCGGTCCGGGGCAACTGCAGCAACTGCACACTGAAGCCCTGACCGAGCGCGACGCGCTGGGACGCCCGACCGCCGAAACCCAACGCCTCTACAAGCTCGGCGAGCCTGGCGGCGCTGCCTCTCCAACCCCGCCCGATATCGAGTTCGAGCACACCATCTCCCACCGACTCGATGCCCTGGGCAATCGCCAGGCCAGCGAGCTGCAGGACCTGGGGCAGGTGGACTACCTGATGTACGGCTCCGGCCACCTGCACGGGCTGCTCTACAACGGCCAGGGCTTGCTGGACATCGAACGCGATGCACTGCACCGCGAGGTCCGGCGGCAACAGCGTCTTCCCATGGACCAGGTGGTGCAAACCCACCGCGAATGGAATGTTCTGGGCCGCCTGAGCAGTCTGAGCATCGTGGGTGTGGCGCCAGCGGACCCCGTGCCCGGCAGCGGCTCGCCCTTTCCTCTGGTCGGGCAACTCACCCGTCGTGCTTACCGCTATGACGTCTTGGGGCAGCTCGAGGCGGTTCAGGCCGCCGGCGACGCAGAGCGCTACCGCTACGACACGCGAGGGCGCCTGATTGCCGCGCAATCGGCCAGTCGCCAGCAACACTGGCACTTTGACCCGGCGGGCAATCGCCTGCCTTCGACGGAGGCCGACCTTTCGCCTTCGGGGCCGTTCGGGCGCACCGACAACTGGAAAGCGCTCGTGCGCGGCCAATGGAAGGAAAAAAGCTTCAATGTCCTGGACCAGGGCGAGGTTCCGCAGTCCGGCCCAGAGGCGCTGAATGCGCAGCCGCGCTGGCATGACAACCGCGTTGGCCATGGCGACGACACGGCCTACCTCTACGACAGCCGGGGCAACCGGGTCGAAGCCGCAGGGCCGGACGACCGGCGGCTTGTGCTGCGCTATGACGGCGCCAACCGGCTCGTCGAAGCGCAGACGCAGGGAAGAGCGAGAACCATCGTCAGCCGCTATGTCTACGACACCCGCGGACGGCGGTTGCGCAAGATCGTGACGGAGCGGGTCCATGGCCAGGGAGAAGTCCTGAAAGGCCGTACCTACCATGGCTGGGACGGCGACCGCCTGGTGCACACGGAACGTTTGAAGCCCGGCCTGGCCAAGCAAGTCACGCACACGGTGTACGAGCCCGGTGGCTTCGCACCACTGGTCCGGTTGAGCATGCAGGGCAATGCACCGCCCACCGGGCTGGCCGCGCTCCTGGCACAAGCCGTGAACCCGCAGATGCAGCAGGGCCTGCGCGATGCGGTGAACGACTTGCCGCCGAACATGCGCCAGAGCCTCGAAGAGGAAATGCAGACGTTGGCCCGGAACGGCATGCCGGCCGAGGCCCAGCGGATGCTTGCGCAGCAAGCCGGCGGCGACGCGGCGATCGCCTCGGTGCGGGAAACGATGCAGGCCGTTCAGCCGGTTCAATCCGTCGCCGTTCACCACTTTCACTGCGACCACATGGGCACGCCCCAGGCGCTCACCAACGAAGCCGGACAGCTCGTGTGGATGGCCCGGTACGACCCATGGGGCAACCTGCAACAGGAATACAACCCGCACGGCATCGAGCAGCCAATCCGGTTGCCGGGCCAGCACCACGACGCGGAAACGGGCCTGCACTACAACCGGCACCGCTACTACGACCCGGTCATCGGGTCGTACATCAACCAGGACCCCATCGGATTGAAGGGAGGCATCAACGGCTTTGCCTATGCCCGTCAGGACCCGCTGCAGGTGTCGGATCCGCTGGGCCTGTATGCCGATGCCGCTCATGCCGACATGCCGCTCTTCAATGGCCCCGGCGACACGGCACTGCCCGGCGGCATCGACGGCGACCTGGGCCGCCCGGCTCCCAGCCAGTCGAAGAACTGCCCCGATTGCACGCAGGTCGCCGGCAAGGCCGGCGACTACGTGATCCTGTGCTTTACCGTGCTGTTCCTGTCACTCGGCCTCAAGGTGCCGCCACGTCCGCCGCCGCCCCCGCCGACCATCAGCGAGCAGGAAAAATCGCTCAAGGGCCGTGGAGGAAAGAACTGCTCATAAGGCCGGAACTCGGCGCACGTTGCGCACAGGAAAACAGCGTCCGCGACGCTTCTAGGGGAGGATTCGAATGA
>NZ_JBJNVP010000002.1:0-2012500 GCF_051144945.1 Variovorax palleresanus
CGAAAGGCCCCACCCCATGCAGAAACTCAAACTCGTGATGGTCGGCAACGGCATGGCCGGCGTGCGCACTCTGGAGGAGCTCCTGAAGCTCGCCCCCGACCTGTACGACATCACCGTCTTCGGTGCCGAGCCGCACCCCAACTACAACCGCATCCTCCTGTCGCCCGTGCTCGCGGGCGAGCAGACCGTGGAGGAGATCGTGCTCAACAGCTGGGAGTGGTACGCCGAGAACCACATCACCCTGCACGCGGGCAAGAAGGTGGTCGAGGTCGACCGCGTCAAGCGCATCGTGCGCGCCGTGGATGCGCAGGGCGCCATCACCGAGGCCGCCTACGACCGCCTCCTCATGTGCACCGGCTCCAACCCCTTCATGCTCCCGGTCCCCGGCAAGGACCTCCAAGGCGTCATCGCCTACCGCGACATCGCCGACACCGACTACATGATCGAGACCGCCAAGACCCACAAGCACGCGGTCGTCATCGGCGGCGGCCTCCTGGGCCTGGAGGCGGCCAACGGCCTGATGCTGCGCGGCATGAGCGTCACCGTGGTGCACGTCATGCCCTGGCTCATGGAGCGCCAGCTGGACGACGTGGCCGGCAAGCTGCTGCAAAAGTCCCTGGAAGACCGCGGCCTCACCTTCCGCATCGGCGCCCAGACCCAGGAACTCGTCGGTGGCGACGATGGCCGCGTCAAGGCCATCCGCTTCAAGGACGGCACCGAAGTGGCCGCCGACCTGGTCGTCATGGCGGTCGGCATCCGCCCCAACACCGAGCTGGCCGAGAAGATGCGCCTGCACTGCAACCGCGGCATCGTGGTCACCGACACCCTGCAGACCGTGACCGACGCGCGCATCTACTCGGTGGGCGAATGCGCGGCCCACCGCGGCATCGCCTACGGCCTGGTCGCGCCCCTGTTCGAGCAGGCCAAGGTCGCGGCCAACCACCTGGCCCAGTTCGGCATCGGGCGCTACCTGGGGTCGCTGACCTCCACCAAGCTGAAGGTCACCGGCATCGACCTGTTCTCCGCCGGCGAGTTCATGGGCGGCGAAGGCACCGAGGAGATCGTCATGAGCGACCCCTTCGGCGGGGTCTACAAGAAGCTGGTGATCAAGGACGACAAGCTGGTGGGCGCGTGCCTGTACGGCGACACGGTGGACGGCAGCTGGTACTTCAAGCTCTTGCGCGACGGGCGCAGCGTGCACGACATCCGCGACAAGCTGATGTTCGGCGAATCCAACATCGGCGACACCGGCCACGAGGGCCACAGCAAGGCCGCCAGCATGCCCGACGAGGCCGAGGTGTGCGGCTGCAACGGCGTGACCAAGGGCACCATCTGCAAGGCGATCAAGGACAAGGGCCTGTTCACGCTGGACGAGGTCAAGAAGCACACCAAGGCCAGCGCCAGCTGTGGTTCCTGCACCGGCCTGGTCGAGCAGATCCTGATGTTCACCGCCGGCGGCGACTACTCGGCCACGCCCAAGAAGAAGGCGGTGTGCGGCTGCACCGACGCGAACCACCAGGAGGTGCGGGAAGCCATCCGGAAGGAACACTACCTGACCCACGATGCGGTCTACCGCAACCTGGGCTGGCGCACGCCCAACGGCTGCGCGACCTGCCGCCCGGCGGTGAACTACTACCTGATCTCGACCTGGCCCAAGGAGGCCAAGGACGATCCGCAGAGCCGCTTCATCAACGAGCGCAGCCACGCCAACATCCAGAAGGACGGCACCTACTCGGTGATCCCGCGCATGTGGGGCGGCCACACCACGCCGGACGAGCTGCGCCGCATCGCGGACGCGGCCGACAAGTACAAGATCCCGACGGTGAAGGTCACGGGCGGCCAGCGCATCGACCTCCTGGGGGTGAAGAAGGAGGACCTGGAGGGGGTCTGGAAGGACATCGGCATGCCGTCGGGCTTTGCCTATGCCAAGAGCCTGCGCACGGTGAAGACCTGCGTGGGCAGCGAGTGGTGCCGCTTCGGCACGCAGGACTGCACGCAGATGGGCAAGGACCTGGAGCGGGCGCTGTGGGCGATGTATTCGCCGCACAAGGTCAAGCTCGCAGTATCCGGCTGCCCGCGCAACTGCGCCGAGGCCGGGATCAAGGACGTGGGGGTGATCGGGGTGGACTCGGGCTGGGAGCTGTACGTGGGGGGCAACGGCGGCATCAAGACGGAGGTGGCGCAGTTCCTGGTGAAGGTGAAGACGGCGGCCGAGGTGATGGAGTACTCGGGCGCGTTCTTGCAGCTGTACCGCGAGGAAGGCTGGTACCTGGAGCGCACGGTGCACTACATCGGGCGGGTCGGGCTGGACTATGTGAAGAAGAAGGTCCTGGAAGACGCGGAAGGCCGCAAGGCGCTGTGGGAGCGGCTGCAGTTCGCGCTGGATGGGGAGCCGGATCCTTGGTTCGCGTCGAGCCAGGCGCAGGTGGATGTGCGGCAGTTCACGCCCGTGGCTGTCGTGGACGAAGCGACCCAGGCAGCGTGAGCGAAGGAGCAACAGCAATGAACGACAACAACGAATGGAAAGTCATCTGCCGCGTCGAGGACATCCCCGTGCTCGGCGCCCGCCGCGTGGCGCGCCCGGTGGGCGTGGACGTGGCGGTGTTCCGCAATGCCGAGAACCAGGTGTTCGCGCTGCTCGACCGCTGCCCGCACAAGGGCGGGCCCTTGAGCCAGGGCATCGTGTTCGGCACCAGCGTGGCCTGCCCGCTGCACAACTGGGCCATCGGCCTGGACGACGGCTGCGCCAAGTCGCCCGATGAGGGATGCACGCCGAAATTTGCAGTGAAGGTGACTGAGGGCGTGGTGCATCTCGATTCGAACGAGCTCGCCACGCATGCGGTGGAGCTCGAGCGCCCGGTCGCCGGACCGGCCAACCGCGCCTGCCTCCAGGCCGAAGACACCGCCGCCTGAACTACAGCAGACGAACCATGAGCCTTACTCTCACTTCCTCGTCGCGCAGCGGCGATCGCAGCACGGGCATGCCGCCCGCGCACGGCCGCTGCACGCTCGTCGGCGCCGGCCCCGGCGACCCGGAACTGCTCACGATCAAGGCACTGAGGGCCATCCAGTCAGCCACCGTCTTGCTTGTCGACGACCTGGTCAGCGACGACATCGTCGCCATGGCGGCGCCCGGCGCGCGCGTGATTCACGTCGGCAAGCGCGGCGGCTGCAAGAGCACGCCGCAGAGCTTCATCGAACGGCTGATGATCATGGCCGTTCGCGAGGGCGAGCACGTGGTCCGGCTGAAAGGCGGCGACCCGTTCATCTTCGGCCGCGGCGGCGAAGAGGTCGAGCACCTGGCACAGGCCGGCATCCACGTCGAGGTGGTGAACGGCATCACGGCCGGGCTGGCCGGGCTGACTTCGCTCGGCGTGCCGCTCACGCACCGCACGCATGCGCAGGGCGTGGTGTTCATCACCGGGCATGCCAAGCCCGGATCGCCAAGGCCCGACTGGCGCACGCTGGCTGCCACGGCCCATTCGGCGCGGCTGACGCTGGTCATCTACATGGGCGTGTCGAGCGCAGGCTCGATCCAGGACGAGCTGCTGAGCGGACTGCCGCCAGAGACCCCCGTCGCGGTGGTGCAGAACGCGAGCCTGCCCTCGCAGCGGCACGCCGTGGGCACGCTGGCGACGCTCCGGCACACCATTGCCGACAACGGCCTTTCCAGCCCCTCCATCATCGTGGTCGGCGATGTGCTGCAGGGGCTGGCCGCCGCAAGTTCTCCCGCGCATGTTGCGCTGGAGAAGGCCGCCTGAGGGGGCGGCCCTCCCCTCGCCTGTCTTTCTTTCAGCTTCTCCAATCAAAACCAAAGCAACGCCATGGCCTATCTCCTGCCTTCCGAATTCGTCACCAAGATGGTGGACGCCGGTGAGTCCAAGATCTTCATGTCCACCCGCGACACGCTGATCCGCGCTTTCATGGCGGGCGCCATCCTTGCGCTGGCGGCCGTGTTTGCCGTCACCATCAACGTGCAGACCGGCTACTCGATCATCGGGGCCATCCTGTTTCCGGTCGGCTTCTGCATGCTGTACCTGCTGGGCTTCGACCTGTTGACCGGCGTATTCGTACTGACACCGCTCGCGCTCATCGACAAGCGGCCCGGCGTCACCATGGGCGGCGTGCTGCGCAACTGGGGCCTGGTCTTCGTCGGCAACTTCCTTGGTGCCTTCCTCGTCGCCGTGCTGATGGCGATCGTCTTCACCTTCGGCTTCACGAGCCCGCCGGACAAGGTGGGCCAGGTGATCGCCACCATCGGCGAGGCGCGCACGGTCGGCTACTCCGACCACGGCGCCGCAGGCATGCTGACGCTCTTCGTGCGCGGCATGCTGTGCAACTGGATGGTGTCCACCGGCGTGGTGGGTGCCATGATCTCCACCTCCGTTACCGGCAAGGTGCTGGCCATGTGGATGCCGATCATGGTGTTCTTCTTCATGGTGTTCGAACACTCTGTGGTCAACATGTTCCTGTTCCCGTCGGCACTGCTCATGGGCGGCAATTTTTCGATCATGGACTACATCATCTGGAACGAGATCCCGACCGTGCTGGGCAACCTCATCGGCGGCCTGTCGTTCACCGGCCTGACGCTGTACGCCACTCACGTGCGCACGGCGCCCAAGCGCGTCGCCCGCTGATTCCCAATCGACAGCCATCGTCGCGCCACGATGCGTCCCGGACTCGCGATATCGATCGGACAGCACTCCGACAAGGGACGCAAGAACGCCAACCAGGACTTCCACGGCGCCGCCCTGCCGGAGGCGTCCACCCGCCACGCGAAGGGCGTGGCCATCGCCATTGCCGACGGCATCAGCAGCAGCGACGTCAGCCACGTGGCCAGCGAGGCGGCGGTCCGCAGCTTCCTGACCGACTACTACTGCACCTCGGACGCATGGAGCGTGAGCCGCTCGGCGCAGCGCGTTCTCACCGCTACCAACGCCTGGCTGCACGCACAAACCCAGAGCGGCGGTGGCCGTTTCGACAAGGACCGCGGCTACGTCTGCACCTTCAGCGCCCTCGTCATCAGGTCGGCCACGGCGCACGTCTTTCACGTCGGCGACACGCGCGTCTACCGCTGGCACGCGGAGGCGCTCGAGCAGCTGACCGAAGACCATCGGGTGTTGGTGGCCGACGGGCACAGCTATCTGAGCCGGGCGCTGGGCGTCGGCCCGCACATCGAAATCGACTACCAGGCCGTGCCCGTCGAGAAAGGCGACGTCTTCCTGCTGACGTCAGATGGCGTCCATGAACACGTGGACGCCGCCGCCATCGGGGCCGCGCTGGCGGCCCATCCGGAAGACCTCGATGCGGCGGCAAGAACCATCACCGAGGAAGCCTATCGGCGCGGCAGCCCCGACAACCTGACGGTGCAGATCGTCCGGATCGACGCACTGCCCGACGGCGACTTCAATGAGCTGCACGCACAGCGCGCGGCACTCCAACTGCCTCCCGTCCTCGATGCACGCATGCGCTTCGACGGCTACACCATCGTGCGCGACCTGCACCGCAGCCACCGCAGCCACATCTACCTAGCGGTGGACGACGACACGGGCCAGAGCGTGGTGCTCAAGACGCCATCGGTCGACCTGCAGAACGACGAGGCGCACCTGGACCGCTTCCTGCTCGAAGAGTGGGTGGCGCGGCGCATCGACAGCGCGCACGTGCTCAAGCCGCATGTTCCGGATCGCAAGCGCAACTACCTCTACGTGGCCATGGAGTTCGTCGACGGGCAGACGCTGGCGCAATGGATGATCGACAACCCGCGCCCCAGCCTGGAGTCGGTGCGCGGCATCGTGGAGCAGCTTGCGAAGGGATTGCAGGCCTTCCATCGCATGGAGATGCTGCACCAGGACCTGCGGCCCGAGAACGTGATGATCGACCGCACCGGCACCGTGCGCATCATCGACTTCGGATCGGCCTGGGTGGCGGGCCTCGGCGACGGCACGCGGGCCGAGCCCGGCCAGATACTGGGCACGGTGCAGTACACGGCGCCCGAATACTTTCTGGGCGAAGGCGGCTCCGCGCGGTCCGACCTGTTTTCGCTGGCCGTCATCGTCTACCAGATGCTGACCGGGCGGTTGCCCTACGGCGCCGAGGTCGCTCGCATCCGGACGCGCGCGGATCAGCGCAACCTGCAGTACCGGTCCGCGCTGGACGCGCAGCGCGCCATTCCCGCATGGATCGACGAAGTGCTGCGCAAGGCCCTGCATCCCAACCCGCTGAAGCGCCACGAGGTGCTGTCGGAATTCGTGCAGGACCTGCGGCAGCCCCACCCGGATTTTCTGAACCGGCGCGGCACGCCGCTCGTCGAGAAGAATCCGGTGGTCTTCTGGAAATGCGCCACCCTGGTGTTGGGCATTGCGCTGATGGTGCTGCTTGGCGTGATCAGCCTGCGGGGCTGAGCCCGCGTCTCGTCAGCCTCTGTTCAGGCCGGCCGAGGAAATCAAAGCGCTTCTGTGCCGCCATGGTTTCGGGCAACACGTAGACCACGCCTCGGCGGCTGCCCAGCACGGGCTTGATGTAGGCATCGTAAAAGGCGGCCGGCACGTTGATGCAGCCGTACGAAATGCGGTTGTCGGCCACGGTCGGCGAGGCCAGCCGCTGCAGGCGGCGCTCCGATTTTTGGGTGGCGCGCACGCGGTGCATCGAAACCGCCGCCTCGTAATCGATCCAGACGATGTCCTCGCCCTTGATGTTGAGGCCCGGCTCCGTCTCGAAACGGCCCGCGGGCGTCGTGCGCTCTTCAGGCCGTATCTCCGACACCGGGCGTTCGCCGATGCCCGGCACCGAATCGTCACCGCGAGCCAGGCCCAGCAGCACGGGCGATGAAGCCTGCAGCCGACCCGCGGCGTCGAAGACGAAGACGCGCGCATTGCGCTTGTCGATGACCGCGAAAGGCGCGCTACGGTTGTCCGCAGCCGCAACGGCCGCCCGGGCGAGCCACTGCGCATCTTGCGCCGCGGCCGCCAAGGGGACTTGGGCGAACGCGAGAACAGCGACAGCGAGCATGGCAAGTTGCCTGCTCGCTGCGCCCGTTCCGGGCTTCACGGCATTCATGGGTGCGCCGCGTTCGTAGCGGGAGGCAGCCGCGCTCAGTTGCGGTCGGCGCGCGCGCGACGCATGGCAGGCGTGTCGCCCGAGGCCGCCATGGTGGTGCTGGAGCTGCTGCTCGTATCGGTCGAGCCTTGGGCCGTGGGCGGGGTGGTCCGGGTGGCGCCGCCGCTTTCCGGGGTCACGCCCGTGGTGCCCATCGCGCCGCCCGAGGGGCTTTGCTGGCCTGCAGCGGTGGCCGGATTGGGCGGCGCCGTGGTCGGCGGGTTGCCCTGGGCGAACGCGGCGCCTGCGGCACCGAGTGCAAGTGCGGCAATGAGTCTGGAAGTGCTGTTCATGGTCGTGTCTCCTGAAGAAAGCCGGCGGTGCCGGAAGAAAGAGGCCGTGCCGGACCGAATGCCCGACTTCAGGAAAGCTAGGTCGTTGCCGGCCGCGGCGGGTCAGCTTGCGGCGCGGCACGGTGTAGGAGAAGAGAAGCGCGAAGTAAACGGGGCTACCTCTACCCTCCCCTACCTCTTGGTATCCGGGTTACGCGCCTCCTCGGCCTTGTCCTGCGGCGCCTTCGGCAGCTTGACCTTCGTCACGGTGACGGACACCGGGTCGCTCGCGGGGAAGGACTCTTCCACCCCGCTGTCCAGCGCCTCTTCGCTGGGGGCCTGCTCGACCGGCTTGGCCGGCTCGCTGGCGGGCTTGCCGTGGTTCTTGGATGTGGGAAAGGGAAATGCCTTGTCCGATGTTTCCGTGGTCATGGGGACTCCTCGGCCGTGCCAGCTCCAGGCGTGGACGGCTGCTGGTTTGTGATTTCGGGCGACTCGCTCACTCTTCGCTGCTCCTGTTCAGTTGACGGGAAAAGGTAAAGAATGCAGCCATTCTGGAAGGGCTCCCAAAGACCAGCGTAGGACGACGCCAGCGTCCGTCAGTCGGAGCCATCCTCGCCCCAACGCCCTTTCGGCGTTGTTGAATCCTGTTGGGAGCCTGACTTTTGCCGACGTGCAACACCTGGCCGGCAGTGCCCCCGATTTGTTCGGTGCCACATGCACCTATTGACATTGAATGTGATAAATTCACATTTATAACAATATGAAACATTCATTGATGGGCCCAGCTGAATGAAAAAGCACTTGTTTTTGCAAAAGCAAAATGGCTTCACGCTGATCGAATTGATGATCACGGTCGCGATCATTGCGATCCTGGCGTCCATCGCGTACCCCAGCTACACGCAATACATCATTCGATCCAAGCGTTCTGCGGCCCAGGCACAGATGATGGAGATCGCCAATCGGGAGCAGCAGTTCCTGATCGCGAATCGCGGCTACGCCGACAAGGACACCCTCATCGCGAGCGGCTACACGCTGCCTTCGGATGTCGCCGCCAACTATGGCTACACGATCACCCTCTCGACCCCGGTTCCGGGCTTCGTTGTGACTTTCACGCCTACGGGAACCCAGGCCAGCGACGGCAACCTGACGCTCGACCACACCGGCGCCAAAACGCCCGCAAACAAATGGTGAAGCCCAGCACGCCCGTTGCCCATGCCCGCGCCCAGCGCGGCGCCACGCTGATCGAAGTGCTGGTCACGCTGCTGATCGTCGCTTTCGGGCTGTTCGGACTCGTCGGCTTGCAAGCCCGCCTCCAGTCGTCGGAAATGGAGTCCTACCAGCGTTCGCAAGCGCTGATCCTCCTCAACGACATGGCCAGCCGCATTGCAATCAACCGCCGCATGGCCTCCAACTACGTCACCACTGAGCCGCTCGGCACCGGGGTCGACTGCCCGGCCAGCACCGGCTCGCGCCAGACGGTGGATGCCATGGAATGGTGCAACGCCCTGAAGGGCGCGGCCGAAACTTCGGGCGGCAACAACCTCGGCGCAATGATCGGCGGGCGCGGCTGCGTGCAGGACATGGGCAACAACGAATACCTGATCACCGTCGCCTGGCAAGGCCTGGTGCCCATCGCCGCGCCGCCTGAGGGCGTGTCCTGCGGCAAGGACCAGTACGACGCCACCGCCGCGAGCCCGTCGGCCCCCGCGCCGGCCTGCTCGAGCGACAAGTGCCGCAGGACCGTGACCACGCTGGTCCGCATCGGGGCGCTTTCATGAGGCCGGCCCGCCAAGCGAGCGCCGGGAGGCATCCTGCCCGCCCTCCCCAGGCATCCCGGCTCCAGCGCGGCCTGACCCTGATCGAGCTGATGGTGTCGGTCATCATCATGCTGATCGTGTTGGCGGCGCTGATCGCGCTGTTCCTCAACGTGAACAGCACCCAGCGCGAGATGGTCAAGGTCAACCGCCAGATCGAGGGCGGCCGGCTCAGCGTCTTCGTCCTGGAGAACGAGGTTGCGCACGCGGGCTTCTGGGAAAACTACATGCCCGAGTTCGACGATCTCACGGTCAGCAGCGCACCCACGAAGGTGCCTACGGGCGTGGCGCCCGATCCGTGCCTGGCCTATTCGGCAGCTACGTGGACCGACGACTACAAGCGCAGCCTGCTCGACATCCCGGTGCAAGCTTACGACGCCGTGCCCGCCAGCTGCGCCGCCCTGCTGACCAACAAGAAGGCCGGCACCGACGTGCTGGTGGTGCGCCATGCCGAGACCTGCGTGGCAGGCATGCCCAACTGCGAAGCCGACTCGCTCGGCAAGCTGTACTTCCAGTCGACGTTCTGCGGCACGCAGAAGCCGTCGGACTTCGATCTCAGCACGGCGGGGTTCACCACCATGCTGGCCAAGAACTGCACGGCGGCGGCACCCAAGCGCAAGTTCATTTCCGACATCTACTACGTGCGCACCTACGCCGAGACGGCCACCGACGGCATTCCGACCCTCATGCGCTCGCGCTTCGACCTGTCGGCCACCGGCCTCGCACAGCAGCCGCCGGTTCCGCTCATCGAAGGCATCGAAGGCTTCCGCGTGGAGCTGGGCCTGGACACGCTGAGCAAGACCGGCGCGGCCGTGAACTACACCCAGGCCATCGCCTGGGCCGATCCGGCCAACCGGTCCACGCCCACCAACCGCGGCGACGGAAGCCCCGACGGCAATTTCGTCCACTGCAGCACGGCGTCGCCCTGCACGTCGGACCAACTGATCAACGTGGCCTCGCTCAAGCTCTACGTGGTGGCGCGCAGCCTGGAAACCTCTCCCGGCCATACCGATGCACGCACCTACAACCTGGGGAGCGCGACCATCGGCCCCTTCAACGACCACTACAAGCGGCACGCGTTCACCACCGCGGTTCGCCTGACCAACGTGACAGGCCGCAGGGAAACGCCGTGAAGAAGATGCCGTCGACATTCCACAAGCACCGCCAAGGCGGCGCGGCGCTGATCGTCGGGCTGATCATGCTGGTGCTGATCACCCTGGCCGTCACGGCGGGGTTCACGCTCAGCAGCACCAACCTCAAATCGGTCGGCAACATGCAGAACCGCAACGAGGCCGTGGCCGCAGCCAACCGCGCCATCGAGGAGGTCGCGACCTCCTTGCTGCTGCCCGGCGTCGACGGCTCTCCTTCTCTTGCCGCGCCGCAACGCACCCAAAGCCTGGTCGACATCAACAACGATGGCACCACAGACTACACCGTGGACATCGCAGTCCCCACCTGCGTGCGTGCCACCAAGACAACGGACACCGGCGGTAGCACCTCCGGCATTGGCGGCATCGGAGGCAACTCGTCCACTGCGGGTTCCGGCCTCGCCTCCTTGCCCGACCAATACAACTCGGTATGGGACATCAGCACCACCGTGACCGACACCCGTACCGGCACTTCCACCGCAGTGCGCCAGGGCGTGCGGGCGCTGTTGAGCAAGGCGCAATTCGACGCGCTGTGCTCGTCCTAGCCATGCCCATCCTCCGAATGATCACGACGATGAACGGATCGCAATCATGAAAAAGAACCTCTTCCGGTCGCTTTGCGCCACCGCGATGCTGATGCTCGGCCTGGGCTCGGCGCAGGCGGAAGACATCGATCTTTTCGTCGGCTACAACCAGACCGTCACAGGCAAGCCGAACGTGCTGTTCGTGGTGGACAACACGGCCAACTGGACGCCGCTCTTCGCCACCGAGATGGAAGCGCTGGCAGCCGCCTTCGACGGTCTCGAGGACGGCGGTTTCAATGTTGGGTTGATGCTCTTTACCGAAACGGGCAACGGCAACTCGAACCTGGATGGCGCCTACGTGCGCGCCGGCGTGCGCCTGATGGACGCCGCCACCAAGGCCAAGTACAGCGCGATGATCCGCACTCTCGACGTGAATGCCGACAAGTCCAACGGCGGCAAGGCCGGCAAGATGATGGCGGAGGTCTACCGCTATCTGGCTGGACAGGCGCCACTGGCCGGGAACAACAAGCTCAAGGCCGACTACAGGGGCAATGTCTCCACTTATGGTCAGGGCAACAACGAATCCGCTGGGTCCGTCGCGTCCAGGGCGGTCTGGGCGCTTCCTGGCAATCCACTGAGTGCATTCGGCGGCACCACCTACACCGCCCCGAACACCGCCAACTGCGTCGGCACGTTCGTCATCTACATCAGCAACGGCGCCGCACAGGACAACAGCAGCGACACCACGATATCGGCCAATGCACTGCGCTTGGCCGGCGGGGACGCGACGACCATCCCGCTCGAGGTGAGCGGCTCGCAGGACAACATGGCCGACGAGTGGGCCAGGTTCCTGAAGAGCAGCATGGGCGTCAGCGTCTATACCATCGAAGCGGCCATTGCCACCGGGGGGCAGGGGCCGGGCTGGACCGCACTGCTCGAGAACATGGGAAAGGTAAGCAATGGCGGGTACTACAAAGCCGCTGGCGCGACTAACCTGGGCAAGGCCTTGAGCGATGCGCTCGACGACATCTTCAGCAAGATCCAGTCGGTCAACAGCGTGTTCTCGTCCGTAAGCTTGCCCGTGAGCGTGAACACGCAGGGCACCTACCTGAACCAGGTGTTCGTGGGCATGTTCCGGCCCAACGATTCGGCCCTTCCGCGCTGGAACGGCAACCTCAAGCAATACAAGCTGGGCCTGCAGAACAACCAACTGGTCTTGCAGGATGCGGCCAGCGCCAATGCCATCAATAACCAGACCGGCTTTATTGACCCGTGCGCACGAAGTTTCTGGACACCGACCGCGCTCAACGACTACTGGAGCTTCAGTCCTTCGGGCGACTGCATTCGCACCGGGGTGACAAGTGCAGCCATGAAAGCCTCGGACACCCCCGATGGCAACGTGGTCGAAAAAGGCGCGCAGGGCTACATGCTGCGGCAGGTGCTTGCCGCCAACCGCAACGTCAAGACCTGCACGCCGGGCGCCTGTTCGGCTCTCACGAGCTTCGCCAATGAAAACCTGGACATCACTACAGATGCGCTGGGCGCGCAGACCGATGCCGCACGCACCGCGATGATCAACTGGCTTCGAGGCCTGAACAACAAGGCCGAAGAGACGAAAGACGCTGCCGGAAATTTCACGACCTCCACCACCGCGATGCGCCCCTCTGTGCACGGCGACGTGGTGCATTCGCGGCCGGTGGCCATCAACTACGGCACCGATGCCGCCCAACAGGTGGTGGTGTTCTATGGGGCCAATGACGGCATGCTGCGCGCCATCAATGGCAACCAGGACACAGCCATTGGATCGGCGGCGCCCGGCGGCGAACTGTGGTCTTTCGTGCCGCCGGAGTTCTACGGCAGCATCAAGCGGCTGTACGACAACAGCCAGCGCATCAATTTTCCTGGCGTCCCTGCCACCTCGAGTCCCACCGCACCCAAGCCCTATGGCATGGACGGCCCGATGGCAGCCTACCGCCAGGGCACGTCGGCATGGCTATACGCCAGCATGCGCCGCGGTGGCCGCATGATCTATGCATTCGACGTATCAAGCGTGGCGTCGCCTGTCCTCAAATGGCGCCGCGGCTGCCCGAACCAGGACAACGACGACGAATGCGGCACCGGCACGAACGACATGAGCGGCATCGGCCAGACCTGGTCGGCCCCCAAGATCGTGAAAGCCAGCGGCTACGGTGCCGGCCTCACGCCCATCGTGATGTTCGGCGGTGGCTATGACAAGTGCGAAGACGTCGACGCCATAGAATCCCCTGCTCCCTGCGGTGCCGCGACGAAGGGCAAGAAGATCTACGTGCTCGACGCCAGTACGGGCGATGTCCTGAAGACCTTCGACACCGACCGCGCGGTCAGCGGCGAGGTCACCATCGTGAACGACAGCGCAGGCTTGGCCAAGTTCGCCTATGCGGCAGACCTCGGCGGCAATGTCTATCGCATCACCATTGGCACTGCCATACCGGGCAGCTGGGAAATGACCAAGATCGCCTCGCTCGGCTGCGATGCCCCCGTGACCACGTGCACGCCCAACCGCAAGTTCATGTTCGGCCCCGACGTGGTCGAAGACAACGGGATGTACGTGCTGCTGCTGGGCTCGGGCGATCGCGAAAAGCCGCTGCGTTCCTACGCCGGTGCGCTCAGCGTCTCCAACCGTTTCTACATGATGGTGGACAAGCCCAGCGACAACACCTGGCTCACGACCGAGGCCAGCAAGTGCGACGGCTATTCGCTGCTGTGCCACAACTCCCTGTTCGGCATCACGGGCACGGCGACACCTTCGGCGGCCGACCTCGAGGCAAAGAAGGGGTGGTACCTGGTGCTCGCGGCCGGCGAGCAGGTGGTGACTTCGTCGGTCACGGCCTATGGCAACACGACCTTCAATACCCACACTCCCACCAGTCCGACCGTGAGCCAGTCGTGCCGGGCCGACCTGGGAACTGCCAACGTGTACAACGTCTCGTATCTCGATGCGGGGGGGCAGAACGACGGCGCCCGCTTCCAGAACGTGATCGGCGGCGGCCTCGCGCCTTCACCCGTGGTCGGCCGCGTCATGGTCGACGGCACTTTGCGCGACGTGGTGATCGGCGCCAACCCCGACTCGTTCCTGAGCCCGAAGGGCGCCGCGGTCAAGGCTGCCTTCAAGCAGCCCAAGGGCCGTGTCTACTGGTTCATCCAGAAATAAGGGACAAGGTGCAGAGCATGGCAGGAACGCGCACCCGAGGTTTCACGCTCGTCGAGCTGATGGTCACCATCGTGGTGCTGGTGGTGCTCGTGTCGATGGCCCTCCCCTCCTTTGACTACATCAAGCTTTCGAGCCGGTTGAACTCCTACTCGACCGACCTTGTCGCAGGCAGCCAGGTGGCGCGCAGCGAGGCCATCAAGCGCAATGCGCAAGTGACGCTGTGCGTCTCGTCCAACGGCACCAGCTGCGCCACTACCGGCCAATGGGAGACCGGGTGGATCGTCATCAGCGGCACGCAGGTGATCCAGAAGCAGCCGGCCACCGCCAGCGGCTACCAGATGCGCGACGGGGCCGGCCTCAGTGCCCTCGCCTTCGAGCCGACCGGCGTCGGCGCCACGGCGGCCAACTTCACGATCTGCCGCTCCAGCCCCGTGGGATCCCAGGAGCGGGTGGTCAAGGTCAGCGCAACCGGCCGCAGTTCGATCACCCGGACCAGCACCGGCGTCTGCGGCACCTGAATACGTAAGTGCGGTTTTTTGTGACATCCTCGGCCACACGAGGACAATAGTGCACCAAGGTGCATGGCTTCAAGGCCTTGCCGGCCGGAGCCGCCGCACCATGCACTGCACAAAAACACAGCTTTCACTTCATGGAACATCAGTTGGACTGGGCACTTGCCGCCTGCGCCCGCATCCTGCGGCCGGTGGTCAGGCTCGCCCTTGCCATGGGGGTGAAACATCCGCACCTGGAAGTCCTGCTGCGTGACCTGTTGCTGGAGGAGGCCACGCGCTCCTGGCGCAAGCAGGGGGTGGCCAAACCCAACATCAGCCAGTTGTCCGTCACGACAGGGCTGAATCGCAAGGCCGTGACCGCCAAGGTGCGCGACACCGCGGACGCCCTGCCCCACACCGAGCTGTCGGCCGCGGCCAAGACTTTCACGCTGTGGCTGCAGCTGGTGTCGGAAAACCAGGCTTTGCAACGCCTGCCGATCACCGCCGACGGGGCCGGTGCGCCCTCCTTCGAAACCGTGGCCAAGCTCGGCAGCCGCGGCAACGTGCACCATCGCACCATCCTTGACGAACTGGTGCGCCTGAACATGGTGGCCGAAGAGGACGGCTGCGCCGAACTCAAGGTCGATGGCTTCGTGCCCGAGGGCGACCTGCAGTCGATGCTGGCCTTTCTCGGAGACAATGGCCGCGACCACCTGCTGGCCGCGGTGTCCAACACCCTGGGCGAGGAGCCGCGGATGCTCGAGCGCGCGGTGTTTGCGCGCGGCCTCAGCGTGCAGGATTGCGAAAATATCCATCAGATGATGCGCGAACGCTGGTCTGCCATGCACCTTGAACTGGTGGGCGAAATGACGCGCGCGGTCGACCGGGCTCCGAGCGGCGCCAAGGGGCGTATCCGCGTCGGGATCTACACCTACTATGAAGACGAGGCGGCGCCGAATGCGCCGGCGGTCGCTCCCAAGCGGGAAGAAGAAAGAGAAAGTACACGATGAAAACCCACCACCGATGGATGCGCAGCATCCTCTTTGCCGGAGCGATAGCCTTGCTGCTCTCTTGCGGCGGAGGCGGCGGCGGGGGTTCCACGGGGAGCCTGGGTAACCTCAACAGCAGCAGTAGCTCGTCGGGCACCGGAAGCGGCAGCTCGGACGGAACGGGCACGGGCAGCACTGGCACCGATGGGACGGGCACCGCGGGCGGTACGGACGGTTCGGGCGGCACCGACGGCACGAGCACCGCGGGCAATGGCAGCGACGACGGGTCGGGCGTGGGATCGGGCGGCACCGGCGTGAGCACCGCCGACGCAACCGGCGTCGGCTCGGTCGGCGGGCTGGGCAGCATCATCTTGAACGGCGTTCGCTACGACACCGACACCGCAACCACCAGCCTCGAAGACACCACCGAACTGCAGATCGGCATGAGCGTGCGCATCGCCGGCAAGATCGACAGCGAGTTCACCGCCGCCACGGCGCAGCAGGTTGCTTCGGCCGCCGAATTGCGCGGTGCCGTGTCGGCCATCGACGTGACGGGCGGCAGCTTCGTGGTCATGGGCACCACGGTCACCGTCGACAACGCCACCGTGTGGAGCAATGTCAGCGGACTGGCGCAGGTCGCCGCAGGCGACGTGGTGCAGGTCTGGGGCCTGCCCTCTGCGCCGGGCAGCTTGCGCGCCACGCGCGTCGAACTGAAGCCGGCATCGACCGAGCCGCTGGTGACCGGCACCGTGCAGAACCTGGACCTGATCGGCCAGCGCTTCACGCTCGGCCAGCTCACGGTCCGGTACACCGGCGCCGTGTTCTCCGGCGGCATCGATCAAGCCACGCTGGCTGAAGGCGCCATCGTCCGCGTGCGCGGCAGCGTGGCGCCGATTGCGGGCTTGTTCAGCGCAACCAAGGTGCAGGGCTGGTATGCCATACCGACGCAAAACGCCACAGCGGTGCAGCTCGCGGGAGTCGTCACCGATTACAACGGGATCGGTGACTTCAAGGTGCTCGGTACAGTGATCAACGCTTCAAATGCGCAGATTCCCCCCGGCCAACTGACTTCGATCGGCAACGGCGTGAAGGTGGAAGTCGACGGCTTCATGAGCAACGGCATTCTGGTCGCGAAAAAGCTGCGCGTCCGCAACATTCCGGGCGTCGGCGGGCCGGTGGTTTTCACTGTAATTGGCCCGATTGCTCACTATCAATCTGCTTCCGACTTCATGGTGAAAGGACAGCGTGTGAATGCCGGCGGCTCTGGAACAGTATTCGAAAACGGTACGGTCGCCGATCTCGCCAATCTGCCCCCCGGCCGCCAAATCGCTGTGGTTGGCAACGCCGTGGTGGACGGCGTGCTGATCGCGCAGACAGTCAGCTTCCTCCCGCCTTGACGAAGCTCGCCGGCCCGACGAGCCCGAACTCAGTCGCCGGAGACCGCATCCGAACTGGTTTCAGCGCACCAGCAGCACGGGCACCGTGCAGCGCGCCAGCACCTTCATGGCCACCGAGCCCAGCACGAAGTTGCTCAGTGCGCCCTGCCCGCGCGATCCCATGATCACGAGGTCGAACTTTCCGTTTTCCGCAAACGCGGAGATCTCGTCCGCCGCATGGCCGACCTTGTGCGCAAAGGCCGCCTCGATGCCGCGCGCGGCCAGCGCGGCGCGCACCGGCTCCAGGACGACGCGTGCCTCGTCTTGGTAGTAGCCGTGCACGAGGTCGGGCCCCGCGAATGCGGCTGCCCGGTGCGGTACCGCAAGCACCGCATTGAAGACCGTGAAGGCATGGCCCGCATGCGACCATTCCTTGTGCGCGGCCAGGTAGTCGAGCATGCGCGCGGTGTATTCGCTGCCATCCACGGCAAGAAGAATTTTCATGGTGTCCCTCTGGTTGATCGTGTTCGATGGCCGGATGTTCGCCGCCAGCAGAGGAGTCCGCCTTGCGCCAGATCAAGCCTCGGCGCCCAGCCCGATTGGCGCGGGCACGATGTTCACGATGCGGCTGAAGAGCGCCTCGTACTCGCGCTCCGGGGGATATCCGGTGAGCGGATCGCGGTTGCGGCCGAATGCCTCGTCGAGCTCGCGCCAGTCGTCGGCAGTCAGCACGCGTTCGGCGAGCGGCAGGATTTCGCGCTCCTCGAGCGCCATGTGGTTCAGGTAGAAATCCACGTATTGCTCCACGGCGTTCTCGAAGGCTGCGCGCCGCGAGTCGCCCAGCATTTCGAAAGCCAGCAGCGCATGCTCGACGTTCCGGATCTTTCGCTCGCCCCACGCATGGTCGTTGTCGAGCCGGTCCATCAACTCGCGCGATATCGGTGTCCTGGCGCGCAGCTTCGGAAACAGCAGCTCGCTTTCCTTGCGGTGGTGGCGCTTCTCGGGAAATTCGTCGACGTAGAACAGCATGGCCCGAAGTGACGTGAAGTCGGGCCGGGTGCCTTTGCGGCGGTGCTGCTCGAGCAGCATGACGATGGAGCGCAGCATGGCGGCCAGTGCCGCGTGCTCCTGGCGAATGATGCGAATGGTGGCGTGGGTCGTCATGAAGGGCTCCTGTGCGTCCCCCAAGAGTCTCAGCTCCAGGCCCGCGCAGGCTTGCTGCAGATCAAACGCCGCGCATCCCGTTCGATCTTTTTTCGCCCTTTCGGCGACGCATTCTCTTGATCGGCATCAAGCGGCGTCGCACGCCGGTCCCGATACTGGCCGAATCACCATCAGAAGCAAAGCGAGGACGCCATGTACCAGCGAATTCTTGTTCCTGTCGATGGAAGCTCGACATCCGCGCACGGCCTTGACGAGGCGATTCGCCTTGCCGAGGTCACCGGAGGGCGTCTGCGCTTGATGCACGTCATCGACGAGCTTTCCTTCGCCCTGGCGATGGACGCCTATGCGGGCCACTCGGGCGACTGGCTCCAGGAGTTGCGCAACGCTGGCACCCAGTTGCTCGAAGAAGGCAAGGCGAAGGCCGCCGCGGCAGGCGTCGAGGCCGATTCGGTGCTGTGCGACAACTTCCGGGGCGCCGTTCCCGACCGGGTCACGGCCGAAGCAGCTTCATGGCCCGCGGACCTGATCGTCCTTGGAACGCATGGACGCCGCGGCCTCGGCCGCATGGTGATGGGCAGCAGCGCGGAGCACATCTTGCGAACCGCGAACGTGCCCGTGCTGCTGGTGCGCGCACCCGAAGCGCGCGCCAAGGCCGACGCGGAGCGCTTCGCCATGCCGAACGGCACCGTGGCCAGCGAGTAAGCCGGCCGGCGCCGCCGCGCTCTCTCGCTCTCTCGCTCTCTCTATTACCCGTCCAGCGGAACACCGCCGCCGAAGCGGCTGGTCCACTGGTCCCACAGCTCCTGCTGGACGGCCTTGGCCGACTCTTGCCAGGCGGCAAGCATTCCCAGCTGGATCTGCTGCGCCTGCAGCGCGCTGGTGCCGCAGGCCGCCTGCCAGTCGAGCACCGAGCGAAGGTAAGCATCGGTCCATGCCGATGCCAGGGGAACGTTGCTGTCCATGTGACTCTCCTTGTTCCTGAAGGTAAATCGTGCAAGCAACACGCTTGCAGGTTGCCCCTAGCCCATCGGGCCGCCGCCCGGTCAAGCGTACGAACGCAGGCGCCTGGAGAACTCGGCCAATGGCGCGATGCCGCTGGCTTCGGCACGCTGGCACCAGTCCTGCAATTGCCTGACGAGCTGTTCGCCCGTGGCGGCGGAACGGCTCCACAGCGCGGTCAATTCACGGCGCATCGAATACATCGTATCGAGCGCCTGCGATCCGCGCAAAGCCATGGCGAGCCGCATGCGCCGCGACTCGTCGAGCATGCGCTCATCCTTGGCCAGCCAGCGCTTCACGGACTGCAGCGAACGGGCGTCGGCCGGCGACAGGCGCCGCAGCCGGCCGAACTCTTCCGCGTAAGCCTGCTTCAAGGAGTGCGCGTAGCTCGAAAGCACGTCGTAGTGGCACCGGATGACCGCCTGCACGGTTTCCAGGTCGACGGCGGGCTTGGGCGCGGCAAGCCGCGGTGTCGGCGCCACGTGCTTCACTGTGGCAAGGCCAAGGGCCTGCAGCACGCGGATGTAGAGCCAGCCGATGTCGAACTCGTACCACTTGCTCGACAGCTTGGCCGAGGTGGGAAAGGCATGGTGGTTGTTGTGCAGCTCTTCCCCGCCAATCAGGATGCCGATGGGCGAGATGTTCGTGCTGGCGTCCGGCGCGGGCCAGTTGCGATAGCCCCAGTAGTGGCCGATGCCGTTGACCACGCCGGCAGCCCAGAACGGAATCCACGCGATCTGCGCAAGAAGAACGAGCCCGCCCGGCACCACGCCGAAGAGCGCCATGTCGAGCAGGCCCATCAGCACGATGCCGAGGATCTTGTGCTGCGAGTACAGCTTTCGTTCGATCCAGTCGTCGGGCGTGCCGTGGCCGTAGCGCGCGATGGTCTCGGCCTTGTTCGACTCGCGTATGTAGAGGAACACGCCGCGCCACAGCACCCGGTTGATGCCCAGCACCTGCGGGCTGTGCGGGTCTTCCGGGGTGTCGCACTTTGCGTGGTGCTTGCGATGTACCGCAGCCCACTCCTTCGTCACCATGCCCGTCGTCAACCAGAGCCAGAAGCGGAAGAAATGGCTGGCGACCGGATGCAGATCCAGCGCGCGATGGGCCTGGTGGCGGTGCAGGAAGATGGTGACCGAGGCAATGGTGACGTGCGTCAGCGCCAGCGCCACGAGCACCGCGCCCCACCATGGGAGATCGAAAAAACCCGAGAAGAACAATGTTTGCATGAGTGCCTTTTGGTCATTTGGCCTTTTGAACAGTCGCGGCATTCTGCAAAGCGGCCGGTGCGGGGACTTTGATGCAGGTCAAGGCCGCGGCCGCAGGCCCGCCGCAAGATCGATCAAGGCGCCATCGGGCGGTTTGCAGGCATCGCGCTTGCCGTCAGTACGCACAGACCATGGGGTTTCATGCGGGGTGCGTTGACAACCACGATGGCCGGCTCAAACTCGCGAGAAGCCCGTTGCAGCGCGCCCCACACGTGCTCCTTTTTTTGAAAGGTTTGAAATGAACCCCGATATTCAACTCAGGCACGAGGTCTTCGCTCAGCTGAACTGGGACCCGGCGGTGTTCGGGTGCGACGTCGACGTGCGCGTGAAAGACGGCGTGGTCACGCTGCAAGGCAAGGTCGCCAGCGAAAGCCTGAAGCTCGCGGTCGAGCGCGCCGTGCGCCGCGCGGAAGGCGTCACCACCATCGTGAACAGGCTCATCGCGGCAGCGGACGCAGCCGACTGCGCGAACGGTGCCGAGCTGCCGGGCGTCGAAAGATGACAGCGGCGGCGGAACAATCCGACTTCGCACTGCTCGACGCCTGGTGGCGGGCCGCTAACTACCTGTCGGTGGGCCAGATCTACTTGATGGACAACCCCTTGCTGCGCGAGAAGCTGAGCCTTTCGCACATCAAGCCGCGCCTCCTGGGCCACTGGGGCACCACGCCCGGCCTCAACTTCGTCTACGCGCACATGAACCGGGCCATCAAGGCCCGCGAACTTGACGCGCTGTTCATTGCCGGGCCGGGCCACGGCGGACCGGGCGTGGTCGCCAACACCTACCTCGAAGGCACCTACAGCGAGGTCTACCCCGACATCAGCCAAAACGCCGATGGCCTGAAACGGCTCTTCACGCAGTTTTCGTTTCCGGGCGGCATTCCGAGCCACGTGGCACCCGAAACGCCGGGCTCCATCCATGAAGGCGGAGAGCTGGGCTACTCGCTGCTGCATGCCTTTGGGGCCGTGTTCGACAACCCCGGCCTGCTCGCCTGCTGCGTGGTCGGCGACGGCGAGGCGGAGACCGGCGCGCTCGCGGCAAGCTGGCATTCCAACAAGTTCCTGAACCCCGCGACCGATGGCGCCGTGCTGCCGGTGCTGCATCTCAACGGCTACAAGATCGCCGGCCCCACGGTGCTCGCGCGCATCGGCGACGAAGAGCTGGCGCAGCTGATGCGGGGCTATGGCTACGAACCCTCTTTCGTCTCCGGCCATGAACCCGCGCAGATGCACAGCCTGATGGCGGCCGCGCTGGACAAGGCGCTGGACGACATCCACGCCATCCAGACGCGTGCCCGGAAGGACGGGTTCCGCGAGCGCCCGCGCTGGCCGATGATCGTGCTGCGCTCGCCCAAGGGCTGGACCGGGCCGCGGCAGGTGGACGGGATTCCGGTCGAGGGCACGTTCCGTTCGCACCAGGTGCCGCTGACCGGTTTTGAGGGCAAGTCGGAGCACGTCGGGCTGCTCGAAGAGTGGATGCGCAGCTACCGGCCCGAGGAACTGTTCGATGCCGACGGCGTGCTGCGGCCCGAGATCGCTGCGCTGGCGCCCTTAGGCCCGAAGCGCATGAGCGCCAATCCGCACGCCAACGGCGGCCTGCTGCTCAAAGACCTAGCCATGCCGCCCTTTCACGACCACGCGGTGGCGGTGGCCAAGCCAGGAGCAACCGATGCCGAAGCCACGCGCGTCGCCGGCGAGTTTCTGCGGGACCTGATGCAGCGCAACGAGGCCGCCCGCAACTTCCGCGTGATGGGTCCCGACGAAACCGCGTCGAACCGGCTCGGTGCCCTGTTCGAGGTGACCGGGCGCACCTCGACCGCCCGGATACTCGAAGGCGACGATCACATGTCGCCCGACGGCCGAGTGATGGAAGTGCTCAGCGAGCATCTCTGCCAAGGCTGGCTCGAAGGCTACCTGCTCACCGGGCGCCATGGCTTCTTCTCGTGCTACGAGGCCTTCATCCACATCATCGATTCGATGTTCAACCAGCATGCCAAGTGGCTCAAGGTGTGCCGCGGCATCGGCTGGCGGCGGCCGATTGCATCGCTCAACTACCTGCTCACGAGCCATGTCTGGCGGCAGGACCACAACGGCTTCAGCCACCAGGACCCGGGCTTTCTCGACCACGTGGCCAACAAAAAGTCGGAGGTGGTTCGCGTCTACCTGCCGCCCGATGCCAACACCCTGCTCTCGGTGGTCGACCACTGCCTGCGCAGCCGCGACTACGTGAACGTGATCGTCGCCGGCAAGCAGCCCGCCCCGCAGTGGCTGGACATCGAATCGGCGGTGCGCCATTGCACGGTCGGCCTGGGCATCTGGACCTGGGCCAGCAACGACGAAGGCAGTGCGCCCGACGTGGTGATGGCCTGTGCGGGCGACGTGCCCACGCTGGAAACCATGGCGGGGGTCGACCTGCTGCGCGAGATGCTTCCGGACCTGAAGGTGCGCGTGGTGAACGTGGTCGACCTGATGGCGCTGCAGGCGCCAAATGCCCATCCGCACGGGCTATCGGATGCGGACTTCGACGCCATCTTCACCACCGATTGCCCGGTCATCTTCGCGTTCCACGGCTATCCCTCGCTGATCCACCGGCTGACCTACAAGCGAACCAATCACGACAATTTCCACGTGCACGGCTATTGCGAAGAAGGCACCACCACCACGCCGTTCGACATGACCGTGCTCAACCGGCTCGACCGCTTTCATCTGGCCGCCGATGCCATCAGCCGCGTCGAGCGCTTTCGCAACAGCGCGGGCCACGTTCAACAGCACCTGCGCGACAAGCTGCTGGAGCACCGCGCCTACATCACCGTCCACGGCAAGGACATGCCGGAGATCTCGGACTGGCGCTGGAAATCTTGAGCCCGCCGCATGCACCAAAGGCATGCACCGCCGCGGCGTGCATGCTACGCTTGCACGGCTCCCACGATGCCGCGGCGCTCGCGCCCCACTCCATGCTTTCCGAATGACATCCGCCTTTCACATCGCGGTCCTCGACGACGAGGTCGACATCACGCAACTGCTGGCCGGTTACCTTCAAAGCCACGGTTTCCGGGTGACCCAGCTGCACAACGGCGCCTCGCTGATGGCATTGATGGGCACCGATCCGGCCGACCTCGTACTGCTCGACCTGGGCCTGCCCGGCGAAGACGGTTTCTCCATTGCGCGCCGCATGCGCGAAAACTGGCGCTGCGGGCTCGTCATCGTCACCGGCCGGGGCGACGCGGTCGACAAGATCGTGGGCCTGGAGGTGGGCGCGGACGACTACGTCACCAAGCCCTTCGACCTGCGTGAACTGGTGGCACGCGTCAAGGCCGTGCTCCGGCGCTTGGCGCCCAGCAATGCCGAAGCCGCATCCATGTCCGCAGTCGCACCGGTCACCCCGGCGCTTTCAGACAAGCTCCGCTTCGCCGGATGGCAGCTCGACGTCGCCGCGCGCAGCCTGGCCAATCCGCAAGGGCAGAACGTGGCGCTCACCGGCGGTGAGTTCGACCTGCTGTGCGCCTTTGCGCGCCATGCGGGGCGCGTGCTGTCGCGCGACTTCCTGCTCGAGCAGACGCGCGGGCGCGGAGCCGCCCCCTTCGACCGCACGATCGACGTGCAGGTCGGCCGGCTGCGCAAGAAGATCGAAGCCGACGCGGACGATCCGCAGATCATCAAATCGGTGCGGGGCGCCGGCTACATCCTGGTTCCGCCCGTCGCTCGCGGGTGACCCGATGAACCCGCCCCCGCCCTCTTCTCCCTCCGTCGCCGCGTTGCCGGGGCTGCCCTCGGGCGTCGAAGAAAGCAGCGTCTTCCGTTCGCTTTTCGTGTCCTACCCGGACTCGCTGCTGCTGGTCGACCAGGCGGGCGGCATCGTGCTGGCCAACCCTTCGGCGGCCAAGCTGCTGGGCTATGCCGTCGATGAACTGGTGGGCCTGAACGTGGACGTCCTGGTGCCCGACAGCATCCGGCCGCGCCATGCCGCCTACCGCGAAGCCTACGGCCAGGCGCCGCGCCCAAGGCCCATGGGCACGCAGATGGAACTGGTCGCCAAGCGCAAGGACGGCAGCGAGGTGATGGTCGAGATCGCACTCAGCCCGCTGCAAAGCCAGGGCCTGCCCTTCGTGGTGGCCGCCATCCGCGACATTGGCGCCTACCCGCGCGTGAAGCAGGCGCTGCAACGCGCGCGCTACAGCGACTATCTCGCGCAGCTGGGCCGCCTGGCCGTCGACACGCGCGACCTGCAGGTGGTGCTCGACCACGCACCCACCATGGCCGCCGAAGCGCTGGAGGTCGAAGTGGCCATGGTGCTGTTGCTGGACGACAGTCGCCTCGAATTTCGCGTCGCCAGCGGCGTGGGCCTGGTGCCCGGCGAAGAGATCGGCGCGCGCATTCCGAGCCACGCGAACACGCCGCCCGGCTTCGTGTTTGCAGAGGCCGCGCCTGTGATGGTGGCCGACTTCGCCAAGGAGCGCCGCTTTGCGGTGCCGCAGGCCTATCTCGACGCCGGTCTGGTCAGTGCGCTGGCCGTGCCCTTCTACGATCGCGGCCGCTTCATCGGCGTGCTGACCGTGCGCTCGCGCGAGGCCAAGCGCTTCGGTGACGAGGAGCTCCGATTCCTGGAGTCGCTGTCGAACCTGCTGGCCACCAGCCTGCAGCGGGTGCAGACTGAAGAGGCGCTCAGCCACGCGCAGCGGCTCGAAAGCGTCGGCCAGCTCACCGGTGGCATTGCGCACGACTTCAACAACCTGCTCACCGTCATCCAGGGCAACCTGCAGGTGCTCGAAGAGCTGCCCGCCATCGCGAACGACGGCTACGCCCAGCAGCTGGTGGGCGCGGCGGCGCGAGCCTCGCAGCGCGGCGCCGAACTCACCGGCAAGCTGCTTGCGTTCTCGCGCCGGCAGATGCTGCAGCCCAATGCAGTGGACACGCATGCCATGCTGCACTCGCTGGCCGACATGCTGCGGCGCACGCTCGACCAGCGCATCGGCATTTCGATCGACAGCGCGCCGAGCTGCCCGCCGGTGCTTGCCGACCCGGGGCAGCTCGAATCGGCACTGCTGAACATTGCCATCAATGCGCGCGATGCCATGCCCGACGGCGGCACGCTGCACTTTCGAACCGAGGCCTGCGGCGCGCTGCCGCCCGAAGTGCACAACGAGCTGAGCGACCGCGATGCGCACGGCAGCTTCGTGGCCATTTCCATCACCGACAGCGGCACCGGAATGACCGAGGAAGTGAAGGAGCGCGCGTTCGAGCCCTTCTTCACCACCAAGGAAGCCGGCCGCGGCACGGGCCTGGGCCTGAGCACGGTGTACGGCTTCGTGAAGCAGTCCAAGGGCGCCATTGCCATCGCCACGCGGCCGGGCGCGGGCACCACGGTGACGCTCTTTCTGCCCCAGCTGGACGAGGCCGCCGCCCCGGCCATGGAAGAGGAAGACATCGAGCAGGCGATTCCGCTCGGCCTGCGCGTGATGCTGGTCGAGGACGACTCCGAAGTGCGCAAGGTCGTGCAGACCTTTCTGACAACCCTGGGTTGCAGCGTGGTCGCGGCCAGCAATGCCGAGCAGGCCCTGATGAGCCTGGAAACCGATGCGGGTTCCTTCGACCTGCTGCTGAGCGACATCGCGCTGGGCCCCGGCATGCGCGGAACGCGGCTCGCGGCCGAAGCGCAGCAGCGCTTTCCGGAGCTCGCGATTCTCCTCATGTCCGGCTTCTCGTCGGAGTTGCTGGAAGCCGACCGGGAAGTGCCGCAAAGCTGGGAGCTGCTGCGCAAGCCCTACACGCGGGCCGAGCTTGCGCGTGCCATGGCCAGGGTGCTTGCGCACCCTTAGTGCCGCGCGTTCAGCGGCACCAGGCCTCGATCTGGTGGCCGATATCCAGCCAGAGCGCCTGCAGCGCCACGGCCGCGAGCAATGCGCCGGCCAGGCGCGCGCCCCACGCCTGCGGTCCGCCACCGCCGCTCCACCTGAGCTTCTGCCAGAGCCATGGCGCCAGCACCAGCGAGAGGCCGCTGCCCGTGGCGAACAGCATCATCGCGACGCCGCCCTGCAGCGGCCCGTTGCCCAGGCTGGCCAGCAGCAGCGCCGAATAGAGCAGCCCGCACGGCATGGCAACCCAGAGCGCGCCCGTCGCGAGCACGCCGAGCGGCGAGCTTCCGGCCAGCGGACGCAGCCGCGCCTCGAGCGTGCGGCCGATGCGCTGTGCCCACACCGGCTGCCGGCCGGAGACGGCCAGCATCGCGCCCCAGGCGAACACGAACACATGCAGCAGCATCCAGAGCGGCCTGAGCGCGGCCACTTGGGTGCTGGCCTGGGCCAGGCTGTCCACGCTCGCGGCGGCGATGGCGCCCGCCGTGGCGTAGCTCGCGATACGGCCCAGGTGAAAAGCCGCCTGCGCCGGGAACACCGCGCCGCCGCCCGCGCCCCCCGAGGCCGGCACGGGCACGATGCGGATCACAGCGGCCGATGCCGCGCCGCACATGGCCACGCAGTGCGGGCCGCCCGCCAGGCCCATCAGCAACGCGGCACCGGCCAGTGCGGTCTGCATGGTCAGACCACGCGCGAAAAGCGGTTGCGGTTCTCGCGGCAGTACCGGTCGAACACCATCGCGATGGCGCGCACCACGAACCATCCCTGGGGCGTCACGTCGATGTCGTGGTCGGTCATGCGCACCAGGCCCTGTGCCGCCAGCGGCCCGAGCGCCGCGAACTCGGTGGCGAAGTAGTGCCGGAAGTCGACCCGGTGCGCTTCGCCCATGGCGTCGAAATTGACGTGCCCCCTGCACATCAGGGCCATGATCACGGCACGCCGCAACAGGTCGTCGCGCGAGAGCGCAAGCCCGCGAACCACGGGCAGCCGGCCCTGGTCGAGCAGGTCGTAGTACGCGTCGATGGTCTTCACGTTCTGGCTGTAGGTGGCACCGATGCGGCCGATGGCGGAAACGCCGAGCGCCACCAGGTCGCCGTCGGGCTGGGTGCTGTAGCCCTGGAAGTCGCGGTGCAACCGCCCTTCCCGCTTGGCCACCGCGAGCGGGTCGTCCGGCAACGCGAAATGGTCCATGCCGATGTAGACATAGCCAGCCTCGGTGAGCGTGGCCACGGCGCGCGCGAGCATCTGCACCCGCGCCGCCGCATCGGGCAGCTCGTCCGCGGCAATGCGCCGCTGCGGCTTGAAGCGCTCGGGCAGGTGCGCGTAGGCATACAGCGCAATGCGGTCGGGCCGGAGTTCGCAGACCTGCGCCATCGTGCGGTCGAACGACGTCTCGTTCTGGCGCGGCAAGCCGTAGATCAGGTCGACGTTGATCGACTGGAAGCCCAGCGCGCGGGCCTCGGCCATCAGGTCGAACACCTGGTGCGCCGGCTGGATGCGGTGCACGGCCTTCTGCACGTCGGGATCGAAGTCCTGCACGCCGAAGCTCAGCCGGTTGAAGCCCAGCGACGCCAGGTGCGCGAGCCGCACCGCATCGACGGTGCGGGGGTCGATCTCGATGGACTGCTCGCCGCCGGGAAGAAAGACGAAGGCCTCGCGCAGCATGGCAAGGAGCTGGCTCAGCTCGGCGTCGTTCAGGAACGTGGGCGTGCCGCCGCCCAGGTGCAGCTGGCTCACGGTGGTGCCGCGCCCGAGCTGCGCAACCTGGAGCCGGACTTCGCGCGCCAGGTAGGCCAGGTACTGGGTGGCCTTCTCGTGGTGCCGCGTCACGATCTTGTTGCACGCGCAGTAGTAGCACAGCGATTCGCAGAACGGAATGTGCACGTACAGCGAGAGCGGCGCCGCCGAAGCGCCCGCATCGCGCCGGCCCTGCAGCGCCAGCGCGTAATCGTCAGCATCGAAGGCCTCGACGAAGCGATCGGCCGTCGGGTACGAGGTGTAGCGCGGCCCCGCGACGTCGAACTGCCGCAGCAAAGCGGTCGACAAGGGCGCCGCGGCTGGAACGACGGGGCGGTCGAGAAAGGCGGTGGAAGTCGAAGTCATTGCGGATGCTCGGGAGTGTCGCGGGACGGCGGCATGGCCAGGAGCGCGGTGAATGCGCTGGAAGCCGCCGCCATGGCCCAGAAAACAAAGAACGCCAGGGTGTAGACGCCCTGGCGCGACATGCGCAGCGCGTCGCCGCCCCAGTGCAGATCGGCCGGATCGACCATCGCGAAGACCAGGATCTCGATGGCGCAGGCCAGCAGGAAGGCCGGCCACAAGACGCCGATGAGCTGGCGCGACCAGGTCATGGCCTGGCCTCGCCGCGCGGCACCGGCACAGCTTCTTCGGGCGTGGCCGCATGGTTCCTGCCGGCGACGGCGGGCATCAGCTTCTTGTCCGCCAGGGTCTTGTTGATCTCGACGCCGCGGCGGTAATAGTCTTGCGACACCAGCGGGTCGGAGCTTCCCCAGGCAAACCAGAAGGTCACGAAGCTCGCGACCACCACCAGCGCGGGCCCGGCAATCACCATCCAGAGCAGCGGGTAGCGCCACCATGGTTTTTCGCCCGGCGTCTGCGTCCATCCGTTCTTCGTTGCGTTCATTTCGTTTTCCTTGCTTCAGCGCGGCACCAGGAAGACCGCTTTCTCGGACACTTCGGCTCCGCCCTCCTCGTCCCGGATGTCGAAGTGCACCGTGTGCGAGCCGGAGGGCACCACGCCGTAGGGCACTTGCAGGCGCACGGCAACCCAGCGCGACTGGGCCGCATCGATGGTGACGCGCTCGTCGGGCGAGACGCGCAGGCCTTCGATGCCGTGCGCGGCAATGCGGTAGTGGCGTGCGTCCTCGGTGGCGTTCATGATCTGCAGGCGGTAGACGTTCTCGAGTCGCCCGCCCTCGACGATGCGGGCCAGCGATGCGCGGTCGCGCACCACGTCGACCTTCAACGGCGTGCGCGCGACAAGGCTGGCCAGGAGCCCCGCCACCAGCAGCGTGAGGATGGCGGTGTAGACCAGCACGCGCGGGCGCAGCACGCGGCGCAGCAGTTGGCGGCGCGTCCATCCGGCCTCCATGCCGTTTTGCGTGTCGTAGCGGATCAGCCGCGGCGCATAGGCCATCTTCTGCATCACCGTGTCGCAGGCGTCCACGCAAAGCCCGCAGCCGATGCATTCGTACTGCAGCCCCTGGCGGATGTCGATGCCCGTGGGGCACACCTGCACGCAGAGCCCGCAGTCGATGCAGTCGCCCAGCGCCACGCTGCGCGGGTCGAGGCCCTTGCGCCTCGGTGCGCGCGGCTCGCCGCGCTTCGGGTCGTAGGTGACGATGAGCGTGTCGCGGTCGAACATGGCGCTCTGGAAGCGCGCATACGGGCACATGTACTTGCAGACCTGCTCGCGCATGAAGCCCGCGTTGCCGTAGGTCGCAAAGCCGTAGAAGAAAACCCAGAACACCTCCCACGAGCCCATGCGGGTCTGCAAAAAGGCCATGCCCAGATCGCGGATGGGCGTGAAGTAGCCCACGAAGGTGAAGCCGGTCCACAGCGCGATGCCGATCCACACCAGGTGCTTGAACCACTTCTTGACCAGCTTCTCCAGCGACATCGGTTCGGCATCGAGCCGCATGCGCGCCGTGCGGTTGCCCTCGATCTTGTGCTCCACCCACATGAAGATCTCGGTGTAGACGGTCTGCGGGCAGGCGTAGCCGCACCACAGCCGCCCGGCCACGGCGGTGAACAGAAAAAGCGCCAGCGCGCTGACCACCAGCAGGCCCGAGAGATAGATCAGGTCCTGCGGGTACAGCACCAGGCCGAAGATGTAGAAGCGCCGCGAGGCCAGGTCGAACAGCACCAGCTGCCGCTCGCCCCACTCCGCCCACGGCAGGCCATAAAACACCAGCTGGGTCAGGAAGACCATGGCCCAGCGCCAGCGCGCGAACATGCCGCGCACGGTGCGCGGGTAGATCTTCTTCGTGGCTTCGTACAGGCCGACCGAGTCGCTCTCCACCGGAACGATGGGGATGATCTTGCGCGCATCGGGGCTGGCAGCCGGTACCGATGCAGGGACGGGGGTGGATGGATCCATGATCAGACAGCGGCGGATGTCAGGGCCCGGTGACGGGGTTCGAAAGACCCCAGACGTAGGAAGCGAGCAGCTTGATCTGCGCCTCGGTCAGGCGGCCTTCCTGCGCCGGCATTTCGCTGTGCTTGCCGGCGTTGACGATCTGCACGATGGCGCTTTCGCCATAGCCGTGCAGCCAGATCTTGTCGCTGAGGTTGGGCGCGCCCACGGCCTGGTTGCCGACACCGCCGATGCCGTGGCAGGCGGCGCACACCGTGAACTTGGACTTGCCGAGGCCCGCGCGCACCGAGTCGTGCGGCGCGCCCGAAAGGCTCAGCACGTAGTTCGCCAGGTTCTTCACTTCCTCCTGCGTGCCGACCGCCGCCGCCAAGGGCGGCATCACGCCGGTGCGGCCCTTGGTGATGGTCTCGGCGATCTTCTCGGGCGCGCCGCCGTGCAGCCAGTCCTTGTCGGTCAGATTCGGGAAGCCCTTGCTGCCGCGCGCGTCGGAGCCGTGGCACTGGGAGCAGTTGTTCATGAACAGGCGTTCGCCGATGGCCATGGCCTTGGGTTCGCGCGCAATGTCTTCCATCGGCATGCCGGCGTAGCTTGCGTAGACGGGCGCCAGCGCCTGGTTGGCCTTGGCCACTTCGGCCTCGTACTCGGCGCTGGTGCTCCAGTTGGCCTGGCCGCTGAAGCTGCCCAGGCCGGGAAAGACCACCAGGTAGCCGACCGCGAAGAAGATGGTCATCACGAACAGGCCGACCCACCACAGGGGCAGCGGGTTGTTGGACTCGCGCAGATCCTCGTCCCACACGTGGCCGGTGGTGTTGTCCGCATCGGACGCAACGCGCTTGCGCGCCGTGAGCCACAGCAGCAGCATGCATCCGAGGATGCTCAGGACCGTGCCGGCCGCAACGTAGTTCGACCAGAAGTTGTTGACGAAATCGCTCATCGTGGGCCCCTCTACTCTTCAGTCTTGCTCGAATGGCAGGTGGGCGGCTTCGTCGAAGCGCGCGGCGTTGCGGCGGGCATAGGCCCAGGCCACGATGCCGAGAAAAAGCGCAAAGCACAGCACGGTGGCGGCAACGCGCAAGGTGGTGATATCGGTCATGGTCGGGTGCTCCTTACTTGAGCGCGAGGCCCAGCGATTGCAGGTACGCCACCGTCGCGTCCATCTCGGTCTTGCCGCGGACGTCTTCGGCCGCACGGGCGATTTCGTCGTCCGAATACGGCACGCCGACCTGGCGCAGCGCGCGCATGCGGCGCGGAATGGCTTCGGCGTCGACCAGGTTCTTGTCGAGCCACGAATAGGCCGGCATGTTCGACTCGGGCACCAGGTCGCGCGGGTTGTTCAGATGGATGCGCTGCCACTCGTCGCTGTACTTGCCGCCCACGCGGTGCAGGTCGGGGCCGGTGCGCTTGCTGCCCCACTGAAAGGGGTGGTCGTAGACGAACTCGCCCGCCACCGAGTAGTGGCCGTAGCGCAGCGTCTCCGAGCGGAACGGCCGGATCATCTGCGAGTGGCAGTTGTAGCAACCCTCGCGCAGGTAGACGTCGCGGCCGGCGAGCTGCAGCGCCGTGTGCGGCTTCAGGCCCTCGATCGGCTCGGTGGTCGACTTCTGGAAGAACAGCGGCACGATCTCGACCATGCCGCCGATCGCGATCACCACGAGGATCAGCACGATCATCAGCAGGTTGTTGGTCTCCACCTTCTCGTGGGTGAAGCCGGTGCTCTTGTGTTCGGGGTTCGGGTTCATGCTTGTTCCTCAGGCGTGGGCAATGGCAACGGGCGGAATCGATGCCGCAACCGAACGCCCGGAGATCACGGTCATCCACACGTTCCAGGCCATCACCAGCATGCCGCCCAGATACAGCAGGCCGCCGGCCAGCCGCACCACGTAGAAGGGGAACGTGGCTTTCACGCTCTCCACGAAGGTGTAGGTGAGCGAGCCGTCGGGGTTGATGGCGCGCCACATCAGGCCCTGCATCACGCCGGCGATCCACATGGCGGCGATGTACAGCACGATGCCGATGGTGGCGATCCAGAAGTGCGCATCGATGGCCTTCACGCTGTACATCTCCGTGCGGCCGTACATGCGCGGAATCAGGTAGTACAGCGAGCCCATGGTGATGAAGCCCACCCAGCCGAGCGCGCCGGCATGCACGTGGCCCACGGTCCAGTCGGTGTAGTGGCTCAGGGCGTTGACGGTCTTGATGGACATCATCGGTCCCTCGAAGGTCGCCATGCCGTAGAACGACAGTGCCACGATCAGAAAGCGCAGGATCGGGTCGGTGCGCAGCTTGTGCCAGGCGCCCGAGAGCGTCATCACGCCGTTGATCATTCCGCCCCAGCTCGGTGCCAGCAGGATCAGCGAGAACACCATGCCCAGCGACTGCGTCCAGTCCGGCAGCGCCGTGTAGTGCAGGTGGTGCGGGCCGGCCCACATGTAGGTGAAGATCAGCGCCCAGAAGTGGACGATGGAGAGCCGGTACGAGTACACCGGCCGGCCAGCCTGCTTGGGGATGTAGTAGTACATCATTCCAAGGAAGCCCGCGGTGAGGAAGAAGCCCACCGCGTTATGGCCGTACCACCACTGCACCATGGCGTCCTGCACGCCCGCATAGGCCGAATAGCTCTTCGTCCAGCCGGCAGGAATCTCGGCGCTGTTCACGATGTGCAGCAAGGCCACGGCGATGATGAACGCGCCGAAGAACCAGTTCGCAACGTAGATGTGGCGCACCTTGCGAACGCCGATGGTGCCGAAGAACACGACCGCATAGGACACCCACACCGCCGCGATGAGGATGTCGATCGGCCATTCGAGCTCCGCGTATTCCTTGCCCGTGGTGTAGCCCAGCGGCAGGCTGATGGCGGCGGCCACGATCACCGCCTGCCAGCCCCAGAACACGAATGACGCGAGCGCCGGCGCGAACAACCGGACCTGGCAGGTGCGCTGCACCACGTGAAAGCTGGTGGCCATGAGCGCGCAGCCGCCGAACGCGAAGATCACTGCGTTGGTGTGCAGCGGCCGCAGGCGGCCATAGCTGAGCCATGGAATGCCGAGGCTGAATTCGGGCCAGGCGAGCTCGGTGGCGATGATCACGCCGACGAGCATGCCGACCACGCCCCAGACCACGGACATGAGGGAAAGTTGCCGCACGACGGTGTCGTCGTACGCCGCTGCGGGAGGATTGGGTTCTTGCATCGTGCTGCCTCTTGATGGACTGGAGGCAGTGTCCCTGCGCACCCGCCGGGTCGGTTTGATGCAGATCAATCGTGACGCAGGATGCGGTCGCCTTCGATCTCGATGTCGTCGAATTGCCCACGTTCGATGGCCCACCACAGGCCGCCGAGGATGGCGAGCACCAGCACGACCGACAGCGGGATCAGGAGAAAGAGGATGTCCATCAGCCGCCCGTCCTGGCGTCAGCGTTGCCATGAGCCGCCGCGAGCCGCGCCGCATTGAGCACCACCACCAGCGAACTCGCCGCCATGCCCAGCCCGGCGAGCCATGCGGGAAGCCAGCCTGCGATGGCCAGCGGCACGCACAGCGCGTTGTAGCCCGCCGCCCATGCGAGGTTCTGCCGCACCACGTGCAGCGTGCGCCGCGCCTGCGCGATGGTGCGCGGAATGGAAGCGAGCGCATCGCCGAGCACGACGAAGTCGGCCCGCGCACGCGAGAGCGGCACCGCGCGGCCGAAGGCAAAGGACGCGTTCGCGCGCGCCAGCGAAGGGCCGTCGTTGAGCCCGTCGCCGACCATCGCGACCTGCCGGCCCTCCGCCTGCAGGCGCCACAGCACCTCTAGCTTGTCCTCAGGCGTGCAGCCGCCCTGGGCAAAGGCAATGCCGGCGCGCGCTGCGATCTCGCGCGCGGCGCTGTCGCGGTCGCCGGAGAGCAGGCGCACCGTGATGCCTTCGGCCTGCAGCGCCGCCACCGCGGCGACGGCATCCGGGCGCAGCTCCTCGGCAAGCACGAAGCTCGCGAGCCAGCCCTGCTCGTCGCTGAGGTGAACCTGCGGCGCTTCGACCTGCAGCGGCGGCACGTTGCAATAGCCCGCGGAGCCCAGCCGCATGCGGCGGGCGGGCCCGTCGACGCTCGTGTCTCGGCGCAGCAGGCCTTCGAGGCCGAGGCCCGCCAGTTCGGCCGGCTGCGTCACTTCCCAGGCGGGCGGCGAGCGGAACTGCGCATTCCATGCATTCACCAGCGCGCGGGCACCGGGATGCAGCGAATGCGCGCCGAGCGCGGCGCCAATCTCCAGCGCGTCGCCGGGGCGCAAACCCTGCCGGCAGTACACGCGCTCCAGGCGCGGGGTGTCGCCGGTCAGCGTTCCCGTCTTGTCGAAGACCACCGTATCGACCGAGGCCAGCGCCTCCAGCGCCTGCAGGTTCGACGTCAGCACGCCGCCGCGCGCCAGCGCCCCCGCGCTCGCGAGCATGGCGGCCGGCGTGGCCAGGGACAGCGCGCAGGGGCAGGTCACGATCAGTACCGCCACCGCCACCATCAAGGCCTGGCCCGAATCGGCATGCCACCAGAAAGCTGCGGCCCCGGCGGCCGACGCCAGCACCAGGATGAGAAACGGCCGTGCGATCCGGTCGGCCAATTGCGCCAGGCGCGGCTTGCTCAGCGCCGCGCTTTCCATCAGTCGCACGATCTGCGCGAAGCGCGTGCCCTCGCCCACCGATTCGATGCGCACCTGCACCGTGGCCGAGAGGTTGTGGCTGCCCGCCAGCACGCGCTCCCCGCGCGCTCGCGGCACGGGACGGGATTCGCCGGTGAGCAGCGCCTCGTCGGTGCTGGTGCCGCCGTCGATCAGCACGCCGTCGGCCGGAAAGGCCTCGCCGGGGCGCACCCGCACCACGTCGCCGGCGGCAAGGCGGCGCACGGCCACGCGCTGCCAGCCGCCATCGGCCTCGAGCCGTTCGATGCTGTCGGGCAGGCGGTTCATCACGGCTTCGAGCGAACCGGCCGTGCGGTCCCGCAGCCGGGCCTCGAGCCAGCGGCCCGTGAGCAGGAAGAACACGAACATGGTCAGCGAGTCGAAATACACCTCATGGCCCAGCGCGCCCGCGTTGTCGAAGGTGGCCGCGGTGCTGACCGCGAAGGCAATGGCGATGCCGAAGGCCACCGGCAGATCCATGCCGATGCGCCCGTTGCGAAGATCGCGCCACGCGCTGCGGAAGAACGGGCCGCAGGAAAAGAAGAGCACGGGCAGCGTGAGCACCCACGAGGCCCAGCGAAGCAATTGCGCCGCGTCCGCAGTCATCTCGCCGGGCTGCGCGATGTAGGCCGGGTAGGCATACATCATCACCTGCATCATGCAGAAGCCCGACACCAGCCAGCGCCACAGCGCAAGCCGCAGCTCGCGCGAACGGCGCTCGCGCGCGGAGCTGTCGGCGGCCGGCACCAGCCGGTAGCCCGCCACCGCGGATGCCTCGAACCAGCGGGAGGGCCGCGTCTGTGCGGCGGACCACACCACGCGCGCACGCTGGCTCGCGGCATTGACCTGCACTTCGAGCACGCCGGGCACGTGCAGCAGCGCCGTCTCCACCGCAAGGCCGCAGGTCGCGCAGTGCATGCCCTCCACGGCGACCTGCGACTCCCATCGTCCCGCCGCGGCCGTGCCATCGTCGAGCGCGCGGCCGAACGCCGGCCATTCGGAGGGATCGTCGAGCACCTGCCACTCTTCACGGGGTGCCCGTGGGAGCGCGGCGGCCGGGGAGAAAGAGGCGAGCGCGGCTTGCATCGGGCAAGGCTAAGGGCCGCGGCCGCGCCGCCGTTTGATCTGCATCAAGCGATGCGCGTGGCCGGCTGCCTAAGCTGGGGGCACATTTCCTCCAATGAGAGAAGACCATGTTCAAGCGCATTCTCGTGGCCACCGACGGCTCCACGCTCTCGAAGAAAGCCGTCACCAGCGCCATCGCCATCGCGGCCCGGAACGAGGCCGACCTGGTGGCGCTCACCGTGGTACCGCGCTACCCGAAGAGCTACTTCGACGGCGCCATGTCCTTCTCGCCCGAGGACATTGCGCGGGTGGAAAAGCAGTGGGCCGACAAGGCGCAGGGCATGCTGGATGCGGTGGAGACGCGCGCGGCCGCGAGCGGCGTGCAGCTGAAGACGGCCATCGCCAACTCGGATCTGGTGGCCGAGTCGATCGTCGCCACGGCAAAGAAGCACAAGTGCGACCTGATCGTGATGGCCTCTCACGGCCGCAAGGGCATCAAGCGGCTGCTGCTGGGCAGCGAGACGCAGCACGTGCTGACGCACTCCACGCTGCCTGTGCTCGTGCTGCGTTAGTCCGCAGCGGGCTCTTCTCGCGTCAGGCGGCCTGCACCGACGCGGCGCCGAGCGCGTCGTTCTGGGCTTCGCTGAGCCAGCGCCGCTTGTCGCGCAGCGGCGGCGCGCCGAACATGCGGCTGTATTCGCGGGCGAACTGCGACGGGCTTTCGTAGCCCACGCTGTGCGCCGCGCTCGCCACGTCCACGCCCGCCATCAGCATCTGCCGGCGCGCCTCCTGCAGCCGGAGTTGCTTCTGGTATTGCAGCGGGCTCATGGCGGTCACGGCCTTGAAGTGATGGTGGAAGGACGACACGCTCATGTGCACCGCGCGCGCCATGTCCTCGATGCGCAGCGACTGCGCATAGTTGACGCGCAGCGCGCTGATGGCCTTGGCCACGCGCTGGGTGTGGCTGTCCTGCAGCGCGATCTGGCGCAGCCGCGCGCCCTCCCCGTTCACCAGCAGGCGGTACATGATCTCGCGCTTGATGAGCGGCGCCATGATCGGCACGTCTTCCGGCGTCTCGGCCAGCCGCAAGAGCCGCAGCACCGGCTCCAGCACCGGCATGGCGATGCGGTTGACGTACATGCCGCGCGATGCGGGCGCGTTGGCCTTCGCGGGCAGCTTCTCGTCGCCGATGAGTTCGCCGATGTCCTCGATCGCAAGCTCCAGCCGCACGCCGAGGTAGGGTTCGTTGTCGCTCGTCAGGCGCACCTGGCCGCACACCGGCAAGTCGACCGAGGTCACCAGGTAGTGCATCGGGTCGTACACATAGATGTCGTCGCCCACGATGATCCGCTTGGAGCCCTGCGCGATCAGCCCGAGCGCCGGGGTTGCGAAGGCATGCTTGGGGCCGTCGGGCTTGCTGATGCAGAACACCTGCAGGCCGGCTACCGGCGTTTCCACGGTGCCGTCCTGGCCGCGCGTGATGCGGTTGATCAGCGCCACCAGTTCCTTCCTGGCTTCGTCGAGTTGCGGGTCCAGCGGCATCGGCTGGGCAAGGGCGGCAGCGATTTCGGGTGTTTCGTCGGACATGTTCAGGACCTTGTCACAGGGTGATTCACGGCGCCGGGGCAGCGTGGAGGATCGGGTGGTTCAAAGCTTAGCGCCGCATCTGCCAATCTGCACGGGCACCAGTGGAGGTCTGGAGAAATAGGCAAAGACTTTGCAGGAACGCGCTGGCCGCCCTGCCACCGCCGGCCGGATACTTTTGCCAGGCCCTCCGGGGAATCTCCGAATCTCCATCACCCAGCAAAGGAATGCGCGATGCAATACCGCAAATTCGGCCGCACCGGCCTGTTCGTTTCCGAGCTCTGCCTCGGCACCATGACCTTCGGCGGCGCGAGCGGCATCTGGGGACACATCGGCAACCTCCAGCAGTCCGAGGCGGAAAGCCTGGTGGGCCGCGCGCTGGACGCCGGCATCAACTTCATCGACACCGCCGACGTGTACTCCGAAGGCCTTTCGGAAACCATCACCGGCCAGGCGCTGAAGAACCTCAAGGTGCCGCGCGAGAACGTGGTGATCGCCACCAAGGTGCTGGGCGAAACCGGCAAGAGCCCCAATTCGGCCGGCGCCTCGCGCTATCACATCATGGACGGCGTGAAGGCCAGCCTGAAGCGCCTGCAGCTGGACCACATCGACCTGTATCAGATCCACGGCTTCGACCCGGTGACGCCCATCGAGGAAACCGTGCGCGCGCTGGACAACCTGGTGCGGCAGGGCCATGTGCGCTATGTGGGCGTTTCGAACTGGGCCGCCTGGCAGATCATGAAGGCGTTGGGCATCGCCGAGCGGCAAGGGCTCGCGCGCTTCGAATCGCTGCAGGCCTACTACACCATCGCGGGCCGTGACCTGGAACGCGAACTGGCGCCCATGCTGCAGAGCGAGAACGTCGGGCTGATGGTCTGGAGCCCGTTGGCGGGCGGCCTCCTGAGCGGCAAATATGGACGGAACTCTGAAGCCGAGAAAGGCAGCCGCCGCACCACCTTCGACTTTCCGCCCGTGAACGTCGAGCGCGCCTACGACTGCATCGACGTGATGCGCCAGCTGGCCGAGGCGCGCAAGGTCTCGGTGGCGCAGATCGCGCTCGCATGGCTGCTGCACCAGCAGGTGGTGACCAGCGTGATCGTCGGCGCCAAGCGCGTCGAGCAGCTGGACGACAACATCGCCGCCACGGCCATCCGGCTCGATGCCGACGCGCTGGCCGCACTCGACAAGGTGAGCGCGCTACCGTCCGAGTACCCGGGCTGGATGCTCGAACGCCAGGGCGGCGCGCGGGCCAAGCGCCTCGCCGAATCAGGCCAGCGCGGCTGACCGGCGGCGCGCGGCGTGGGCCGCGGTGGCGCGCAATGCGCGCAGATCGAGGTGCCGCGCCGCAGTTGCCGCAGAGGGCTCGGCAAGGTGCGGCACCACGCCGAGCAAGGGCGCACCGAGCCGGCCGCGCAGCGTCTGGAGGTTGGCCTCGGGTGCCCGCATCCGCGGCTCGATGACGCTCGCGATCCACCCCGCCAGCACGAGGCCGCGCGCCCGGATGGCTTCCGCCGTGAGCAGCGCGTGGTTCAGGCAGCCGAGCCGCAGTCCGACCACCAGGATCACCGGCAGGCCCAGCGCCACGGCCAGGTCGGCGCTGTCGATGTCGTCGCCGAACGGCACGCAGAACCCGCCCACGCCTTCGACGACCACCGCATCGGCCTGCTCCGACAACGCCGCGAAGGCCGACAGCAGCGGCGGCAACTCGATGCGCACGCCCTCCTCCCGCGCCGCCAGGTGCGGCGACATCGGCGCGCGCAGCAGGTACGGGCAGCGCAGGGAAAGTGGCGCATCGACATTGCCGGCCGCGCGCAACTGCTCGACGTCTTCGTTGCACCACACACCGTTGACTTGCTCCAGGCCCGCGGCCACGGGCTTCATGCCGACCGACCGCAGGCCCGAGGCGGCCAACAGGCTCAGCATCGCGCTGCTGGCCAGCGTCTTGCCCACACCCGTGTCGGTGCCCGTGACGAACCAGCGGCGGTGCGTCATGCGTACTTCCTGGGCGCTTCGAACGCCTCGCCCAAGGCGTCCAGCAGCCGCGCCACGTCGGCCTCGCTGTGGCTGGCCGACAGCGTGATCCGCAGCCGCGCGGTGCCGGCGGGCACGGTCGGCGGGCGGATCGCACCGACGCGCAGGCCGCGGGCATCGAGCTCAGCCATCGCCTGCATCGCGCGCGCGTTGTCACCGACGATCAGCGGCTGGATCGCGGTGGGCGAATCCGGCAGCCACGCGCTGCCGTCCCGCGGCAGGATCGCCTCGAGGCCCCGGCGCAGTTGCCCGATGCGCGCCTTCAGACGGGCGCGCCGCAGCTTGCCCTCCTCGCCTTCGATCAGCGTGAGGCTCGCAAGCAGCGCGTGCGCGATGGCCGGCGGCGCGGCGGTGGTGAAGATGTAGGGCCGCGCCCGCTGCACCAGGTAGTCGATGACGGTGCGGTGCGCCGCCACGAAGGCGCCCGACACCCCGGCCGCCTTGCCGAGCGTGCCGATGAGCACCAGCCGCTCTGAGCAGAGGCCCATGGCCTGCAGCACGCCCCGGCCCGTGGCGCCCAGCACGCCGAAGCCGTGCGCGTCGTCCAGCACGAGCCAGGCGTCATGCCGCTCCGCCAGCGCAAGCAGTTCGGCCACCGGCGCGATGTTGCCGTCCATGCTGAAGACCGCATCGCTCACGATCAGCTTGACCGGCGCGTCGCAGGCGCCGAGCTGCGCATCGAGCGCGGCCACGTCGCAGTGCGGATAGCGCTCGACCCGCGCCTTGGCCAGCCGCGCACCGTCGATCAGCGACGCATGGTTGAGCGACTCGGAAAAGATCACCGCCTCGGCGCCGCCCAGCGCCGACAGCACCGCGAGGTTGGCCATGTAGCCGGTGCAGAAGAACAGGCTCCGCGCCTCCGGGATGTGCGGCGCCATCCAGTCGGCCAGGCGCTCCTCGAGCTCGGCGTGCGCGCGCGAGTGGCCGAGGATCAGGTGCGACCCGCCGCTGCCCGTGCCATAGCGCGCCGCGCCTTCGGCCATTGCGGCGGCCAGCGCCGGATGCGCGGCCAGGCCGAGATAGTCGTTGCTGCTGAAGCCGAGCATGGTGCGCGGCGCGGGCGCGCCGGCCAGCGTCAGGGACTGCTCGGGTGCACAGGCCGTTTCGGCGATCTGCCGGCGGCGGCGCAGCGACTTCGCGTCGAGCGCCGTGATCTCGTCCTGCAGGCGTTCAAGCAAGCGCGGCATCGCGGCCTCCTTCTGCGTGGTCTTCGTGGTCTGCGTGGATGGGGGCGGCCACCGCTTGCAGCGTGGCGAGCGTGCCATCGACCAGCAGGTCGATCTCGTCGTCGCCGATCGCATAGGGCGGCATGAGGTAGACCGTCGCACCGATCGGGCGCATCAGCAGCCCGTTGGCGCGTGCGGCCATGTGAAAGCGCTCAGCAAATCGCACACCGGGCTCGCGCACGTCGAAGGCCGTGATCATTCCGCACTGGCGCAGGTGATCGACGGGCATGCCCTGGTGGAGCCCTTCGCGCAGCCGGCCGATCAACCGCTCGGCACGCGCGAGGTTCCGCCGCAGCGCGTCTTCGCGCTCGAACAGGTCGAGCGTCGCGAGCGCCGCGCGGCAGGCCAGCGCGTTGCCGGTGTAGGAATGGGAATGCAGGAAGCTGCGCGCCACGTCGTCGTCGACGAATCCGTCGTAGATCGCATCGCGCGTCATCACCAGCGCAAGCGGCAGGTAGCCGCCGCTGATGCCCTTGGAGAGGCAAAGAAAGTCGGACCAGATGCCGGCCTGCTCGCACGCGAAGAAAGTGCCGGTGCGCCCGCAGCCCACCGCGATCTCATCGGCGATGAGGTGCACCTCGTAGCGATCGCACAGCGCGCGCACGAGGCGCAGGTATTCCGGGTCGTGCATCGCCATGCCGGTGGCGCATTGCACCAGCGGCTCGATGATCACGGCAGCGATGGAGGCGTGCCGCTCGGCCAGCAGCGCTTCGAGTTCGGCGGCGGCGCGCTGCGCCACGGCGGCTGCGTGCTCGCCCGGCCGTGCGGCCCGTGCGTCGGGCGAGGCAACGAGGTGGGCATTCGCGAGCAGTGGCGCATAGGCGTCGCGGAACACCGGCACGTCGGTCACATGCAGCGCGCCCAGCGTTTCGCCGTGGTAGCCGCGCCGCACGGCGACAAAGCTTTGCTTGCCGCTGCGGCCCGCATTGCGCCACGCATGAAAGCTCATCTTCAATGCAATCTCCACCGCCGAGGCGCCATCGGAGGCATAGAAGCAATGACCCAGCGCATGGCCGGTCAACGCGGCGAGCCGCTCGGCCAGCTCGACGGCCGGCGCATGCGTGCAGCCGGCGAGCATCACATGCGAGAGCGTGTCGATCTGGTCCTTCAGCGCCGCATTGATGGCCGGATGCGCGTGGCCGAAGAGATTGACCCACCACGAACTGGTCGCGTCCAGATAGCGGCGACCGTCGTGGTCGAACAGCCAGACGCCCTCGCCCCGCGCGATGGGCAGCGGAGGCACCGCTTCGAGCCGGATGCTCTGCGTGCACGGATGCCAGACATGGCGCCGGCTGCGCTGCTGCCAGCTGGCGTTTTTCGACGGTGCGGATGTCGAGGGAGAAGCAATCGTTGGCGGCATTCGCGCATTCTTTTGGGGGCAAGGCGCGGGATCGTATCGGCGCAAATCCGGCACGGCAAACCGCTGGCTCACGCGTGAAAAGCACCGTACTTGAACGACGTTGGCCGGCGTAGGCAGAACGTTCAGATCAACCCCGCGCAACTGGACGGTTTCGCGCGCGAGGGCGGGTTGATGAGGGGCATGCAAGTTGTCTTGCAGACGATAAAGATAGCGGCGGAATATCGAGTTCTCACACGCCAAGGGGTGGCAATTCTTGTTATCGGACACGCGGATGGCAGATCTCGAATATTGGCGAATCTTTGGCCTCACGCGACGTCCGAGCCTTGCACGGCGCGAGGCCAGGACGACGCGTGCCGTGGGTCTATTCCCACACCCGCGGCGCCGCACTGCGCCGACAAATGAATGTCCATCCATTCCTTCGAAGGAGCACTTATGTCCAAGACGAACCCCAACACGCCCGACGAGCGCGGTTCGTTGCCTCCCCAGCACAACAAGGCCGGCAACCAAAGCCCGACCCCCCGCAACGAGCCACGCCGGACCACCGAGAGCCGTCACGACCGCGATGACCATCTCGGCAGCAGCAACCAGAACCAAGCCCGGCGCGGTGGTGCCAAAGGTGCCTCCAATCACTGAGCCCGGAGGCGCCTGAACGCCCGGCACACCGTTGCGACACCGTGTCACATCGCAACGAAGCCACAGCCGCGCTGAACGCCTTGAGCGTGGCCACCGACGCCTGCCGGGAGTGCCCGCTGGGCGCGCGTGCCACGCAGTCGGTGTTTGGCGAGGGACCGGTCGACGCGGTGCTGATGGTGGTGGGCGAGCAGCCGGGCGACAAGGAAGACCTGGTGGGCCGCCCTTTCGTCGGCCCCGCGGGCAAGCTGTTCGACCGCGCCGTGGCCGAGCTCGGCTGGTCACGCGAGAAGCTCTACGTGACCAATGCGGTGAAGCACTTCAAATACGAACTGCGCGGCAAGCGCCGCATCCACAAGACACCGGGCCAGCGCGAGGCCGAAGCCTGCCACCACTGGCTTGAAAGCGAGATGGAACTCGTGCAGCCGCGCGCCTGCATCGCGCTGGGCGCCACGGCCGCCCGCTCCCTGCTCGGCCGGCCTGTCGCGGTGATGAAGGAGCGCGGCCAGTGGATCGAAGATGCGGCGACCGGCCGCCGCGTGCTGGTCACGCTGCATCCCTCCGCCCTGCTGCGCGGCGACCCGGCGCAACGGGAGGCCGCCTGGGAGGCCTGGCTCAAGGACCTGTCCGTGGCGTCGAGCCTGATGAAGAAGGCTGGGGGTAAACAGCCCGCGGCAAAGCAGCGTGCACCGCGTTCCGCCGCAGGTCACGCGCGCCGGCGGGTGCGCATGGTGATGGAGTAGCGCAACGCCTCTGTGGGCGCGATGCTGTGCTGCCATGCCCACCGCGCTTCGCCGCGCAGCATGTAGATGGAACGCGGCTCGATCAGCAATTGAAGACTGGCAGGTGCGCTGGCGCTGGCCGGCGGGTACGGCCGCAGCTGCATCACGGCGCTGCTGCGCAGCGAAACACCGACGATGTCTTCGAAGTCGGGCACGTCGCGGTGCCAGCCGAGCGGCGTGCCGGGCCTGTATTCGGACAACAGCACGTGCGTGAAATCTTCGGGCGCCATGTCCATCCACGCGGCCACCCGTTCGCGCAGCGGATGAAGCGCCTCGGGCAGTGGCGCGCCGGGCCGCAGCCGGTGGTTGTCGAAGTCGTAGCTGCCGCCAAAGCTGATGCCGCGGCGGCGCGCGGTGTATTCCTTGTAGCGCATTTCGCGGAGCTGAAAGCCCTGGACGATGCGCAGCAGTTCGTGTTCCTCGGTGCGCGAGAGAAATTCGCGCTCGTACCGCAGCCCTTCGATGGCGGCCGTGGGCGCCTCGCCGAACAGGTCGGGCTCGTCGGCAAACCGGACGTAGCTAGCGGACCGCATCGACGTCTTCTCCTTGCTTGGGCGCGCGCATGGGGCCGCCCAGGCGCAGCTCCCACCACGGCGGCAGCAACTCGCGGATCTCGGCGCGCGCAAAGCGGTCGTCCAGCAGGTGCAGCACGCCCTGGTCCTGCTCGGTGCGGATCACGCGGCCGGCCGCCTGCACCACCTTTTGCAGGCCCGGATAAAGATAGGTGTATTCGTAGCCCTTGCCGAATCGCGCCTGCATGCGCTCGCGCGTGATCTCGTTCAGCGCGTTGTGCTGCGGCAGGCCCAGGCTCGCGACGAAGGCGCCGATCAGGCGGCTGCCGGGCAGGTCGATGCCCTCGCCGAATGCGCCGCCGAGCACGGCAAAGCCGATGCCGCGGCCGCCCTCTTCGAAGCGCGCCAGAAATTCGTGGCGCTCGGCTTCGGCCATGCCGCGCGTCTGCGTCCACACCGGCACGCCGGGGTGCCTGGCCAGGAAGGCCGCGCAGGCTTTCTCCAGGTAATCGAAGCTGCTGAAGAACGCGAGGTAGTTGCCCGGCAGGCGCTCGAACTGGGCGCCGATGATCTCGGCCACGCTGCGAAGCGATCCCGCACGGTCGCGGAACCGGGTCGATACGTTCATGGCCACCTCGACGCGCAATTGCCGGCCCTGGAATGGCGAGGCCACGTCGAGCAGCATCGTTTCCGGCGGGAGGCCGAGCGCATCGCGATAGAACCCGAAGGGCGACAAGGTGCCCGAAAAGCAGGTGACCGATGCAGCCTCGGCAAAGCGTGGTTCCAGAAACGGCGCGGGCACGAGGTTGCGGATGGCGAGGCTGCGCTGCTGCGGGCCGTCGGCAGGGCCCAGCGTGCGCTCGAATACCGAATGGTCGTCGAAGGAATCGGCCAGCCGGGCAAACTGCAGCGCGTCGAAGAAGAAGCGCTGCAGCGGCCCCTGCGCCGCGTCCGGCGTGGCCGCAAAGTACTCGCCCATGGCCGTGTTGGCCGCCTGCAGGGTGCGCGCGAAGCGTTCGGGTATCTCGTCGGCGGTGTCGTAGGCCTCGGTTTGCGATTGCTGCACCGTGTCCCATTCGCGGTACAGCCGGCCCAGTGCGCCGCGCACCGATGCGGGCGCCACGCGGTGGGCTTCTTCGAGTGCCAGGCCGTCGAGCTGGGCGGTGTACATGCCGCGGGCGCGTTCCAGCAGGTTGTGCGCCTCGTCGACCAGCACCGCCGCGCGCCAGCCATCGTCCTTCATGGTGGCGTAGAGAAAGGCGCTGCCGTCGAAGTAGTAGTTGTAGTCGCCCACGATCACGTCGGACCAGTGCGCCATTTCCTGCGCGAGGAAATACGGGCACACCGTGTGCGCGAGCGCAATTTGCCGCAGCGCCTGCCGGTCGAGCCGGGCGGCTCGTGCGGCCTCTTCGCGTGCGGCGGGCAGGCGGTCGTAGAAGCCCTTGGCCAGCGGACACGAGTCGCCGTTGCAGGCCCGGTCGGGGTATTCGCAAACCTTCTCGCGCGCGGTGAGCTCGAGCACGCGCACCTGCGCGCACCCTTCCCCCAGCACGCGCAAGGCGTCGAGCGCCACCGCCCGGCCCGAGGTCTTGGCGGTGAGAAAGAAAATCTTGTCGATCTTCCGCGCGGCGCGCGCCTTCAGCAGCGGAAAGATGGTGGCCAGCGTCTTGCCGATGCCGGTGGGCGCCTGCGTCATCAGGCAGCGTCCGTTGACCGCGGCGCGGTACACGGCCTCGGCCAGTTCGCGCTGGCCGGCGCGGAATTTGCCATGCGGAAAATCCAGACGGCCCAGCGCATCGTCGAGCACGGCATGGTGTGCGGCTTCGCTCTGCGCCCAGACGCTGTAGCGTGCGCACAAGAGTTCAAAGTGCGCCTGCAGCGCAGCCCGGGTGTGCTGCTCTTCCAGCACGGTTTCCTCGCCGGAGCCTAGGTCGAGGTACACCAGCGCGACAGTGATGTGCGCGTAGCCGTGCATCTCGCACAGCATCCAGCCGTAGGTGCGGGCCTGGGCCCAGTGCAGCGCACGGTGGTTGCCGCGGATGGCATCGAAGTCGCCGCGAAAGGTCTTGATTTCTTCGACGCGCGGCTCGCGCGGGTCGTGCCCGTCGGCCCGGCCGCGTACTTTGAGCGGGCCGCAATGGGAGACGAGGGCCACTTCGCTCTGGTAGGCCTCGCCGCGCCGTCCCTGCACCAGCGCGTGGCCGGCCATGCCCTCGAGCGCGCTGGGCGCGGGCACGAAGCGCAGGTCGAGGTCGCCCGCCTTCGCGCCGAAGGCGCACAGCGCCTTGACGGACACTGTGCGGGCATCGGGCGACTCTGCCTGCGGCGTTGTGGAAAGATCCGTGGTCACTGCAATGCTGTATGAAACAACAGTATAGCGACCCGCTCCGGCCTGTGCCGCAGAATCGTTGTCGGGGCCTTCTCCGACACGAAGGTCCTCGGCTTTCGGCAAAACTTCAAAAGTTTTGCTTACAAATCCTCTGTGAATGAAAACCCCCACTGCGATCGACCCCGATGATTTCGAACGTCTGCTGAGCCGCAACCTGAAGTGGCCTCTGCTGGGCGGGCTGATCGGCGCGCTGGTGTTCGTGGGGTTGATCGTGTTCCTGCTGTCGGCCATCAGCCGCGTCGAGCAAACCGACCGCGTGGTGCGCAACGCGAGCGAACTGCAGCGCCGCACCATCGACATGGAAACCGGCCTGCGCGGCTTCCTCATCACCGGCGAGGAAAGTTTTCTGGAGCCCTACCAGAGCGCATTGCCAAGGATCAAGGGCGACATCGAGGCACTCCAGGGACAGGTTTCGGACAACAGGCAGCAAGGCGAGCGGATCGGACGCATCGCGGCGCTGCAAACGGAATGGAATGAATTCGCGCGCGAGATGATCACCGCGCGCCGCGACGGCGGCGACTACCAGGCGCTGGTGCGGCAGGGCCGGGGCAAGCGGCTGAGCGACGACATGCGCGCCGAGTTCACGGCCTTCATGGACACCCAGCAAGGCCTGCGCTTCCAGCGCAACGAGGAGGCCAACCGCACCAGCTGGCTGGTGGTGGGCGTGTTCCTGCTTTTCACGCTGGCGTTCACCGGCATGGTGGCCTACTTCGGCCGGCGGCAGCTCATGCGGCTTTCGGACAGCTACGACGCGGTGCTGCGGGAGCAGGCCGCGCACGCCGCGCGGCTGGCGCAGCAAGCCTGGCTGCGCAGCGCGCAAACCGAGATGGTGGGCGAGCTGGTGGGCGAGCTCAGCGCGAACGACCTGGGCCGCAAGGTGCTCGCGTTCTTTTCGCGGCGCCTGGGCAGCGCGGTGGGCGCGCTGTACGTGCGCGAGCGGCATGGCACGCTGCGCCGCGCCGCGAGCTACGGCTTCTCGATGGAGGCCGAGGCAACGCCGCAGGTCTTCTCGCCCACCCAGAGCCTGGTCGGCCAGGCCGCGGCCGAGAAGCGCCGCATGCTGATCGAACCCATTCAAGCCGACTACCTGAAGGTCAATTCAGGCCTGGGCGAGATGGCGCCCTCGGCCGTGCTGCTGGTGCCGGTGGCCAGCGACGGCATCGTGAACGGCGTGGTCGAACTCGGCCTTCCCGGCGCGCCCGACGGGCGGACCGTTGAACTGCTCGACCTGGTGGCCGACGACATCGGGGCTTCCCTTGCGGCGGCACGCTACCGCGAACAGCTGCAGGACGCGCTAGCGGAAACGCAGCAGCTCAACGAAGAGTTGCAGGTGCAGCAGGAAGAGCTGCGCACCGCCAACGAGGAACTCGAGGAACAGTCGCGCGCGCTGCGCGCCTCGCAAGCCATGCTGGAGAACCAGCAAGCCGAGCTGGAGCAGACCAACAGCCAGCTCTCCGAGCGCACCGAAGCGCTGGACCAGCGCAACGCCGCCCTGCGCCGCGTGCAGCGCGACCTCGAAGACCGCGCCGACGAACTGCAGCGCGCCAGCCGCTACAAGTCGGAATTTCTCGCCAACATGTCGCACGAGCTGCGCACCCCGCTCAACAGCGCGCTCATCCTGGCCAAGCTGCTCGGCGACAACCCGCAGGGCAACCTGAGCGCCGAGCAGGTGAAGTTCGCGGAGTCGATCTACTCGTCGGGCAACGACCTGCTGACGCTGATCAACGACATCCTCGACATCTCGAAGGTCGAGGCGGGCAAGCTCGAAGTGGTGATCGAAGACGTGGCGCCCGGCAAGCTCGCCCAGAGCCTGGAGCGCACCTTCAGCCCGCTGGCCGCCGAGAAGCGCCTGGACTTCAAGCTGACGATGCATCCGGATGTGCCGGCGTCGCTGGTGACCGACCGCCACCGGGTCGAGCAGATCCTGAAGAACCTGCTGTCCAATGCACTCAAGTTCACCGACAGCGGCGAGGTGGCGCTGGTGGTTTCCGCCGCACCCGACGGTGGCGCTGTGTTTGCGGTCTCCGACTCGGGCATCGGCATTGCGCCCGAGCAGCAAGAGCTGATCTTCGAAGCCTTCCGCCAGGCGGATGGCACCACCAGCCGCCGGTATGGCGGCACCGGCCTGGGCCTGTCGATCTCGCGCGATCTGACCCGCCTGCTGGGCGGGACGCTGGCGCTGCAGAGCCAGCCCGGCCAGGGCAGCACCTTCACCTTGCAGCTGCCGGCGGTGGCACCGCAGGCGTCCCGGCAAACGCCCGCCGCGACTGCCGCAGCTGCCGCGGCTGCCGCCAAGGCTGCTTCGGCGCGCGGGCCCTCCTCCCCATCTCCCGCTTCGCGTGCCGTTCCAGCGGCGCCGGCGCCGCCGGTGGTGATACCGCCACCCCAGTTTTCCGACGACCGTGCACTGCCGCGCGACCAGGTGCGCCGGGTGCTGGTGATCGAGGACGAGCCGCAGTTCGCGCACATCCTCTACGACCTGGCGCACGAACTCGGCTACCGCTGCCTGGTGGCGCACGGCGCGGCCGACGGCTTCGATCTGGCGCAGCAGCTCCTGCCCGACGCCATCCTGCTGGACATGCGCCTGCCCGACAGCACCGGCCTGGACCTGCTGCAGCGCCTGAAGGATTCGCCCGAGACGCGCCATATCCCGATCCACGTGGTGTCGGCGGCCGACGACGCGCAAGCCGCCGCGCTGCACATGGGCGCCATCGGCTATGCGCAGAAGCCGGCCACCCGCGCCGAGCTGACGCAGGTGTTTGCCCGGCTCGAGGAAAAGCTCACGCAGAAGGTCAAGACCGTGCTGCTGGTCGAGGACGACGCCGTGCAGCGCGAAAGCGTGATCCGGCTCATCGGCGACGAGGACATCGAGATCATCGCCGTGGGCTCGGGCGAAGAAGCGCTCGCCGTGCTGCGCAAGCGCGTGTTCGACTGCATGATCACCGACCTGCACCTGCCCGACATGCAGGGCGGCGAACTGCTCAAGCGCATGGCGGCCGAAGAAATCGTTTCGTTCCCGCCCGTCATCGTCTACACCGGGCGCAACCTCACGCGGGAGGAGGAAGCCGAGCTGCAGCGCTACTCGCGCTCGATCATCATCAAGGGCGCGCGCTCGCCGGAGCGCCTGCTCGACGAGGTGACGCTGTTCCTGCACAAGGTGGAGGCCGAGCTCTCCAGCGAGCGCCAGGGCATGCTCAAGGCCGCGCGCGGACGCGACCGCATCTTCGAGGGCCGCACCATCCTTCTGGTGGACGACGACGTGCGCAACATCTTTGCGCTGACGAGCGCGCTGGAGCAGCGCGGCGCGGTGGTCGAGATCGGCCGCAACGGCCGCGAGGCGCTCGAAAAGCTCGCGCAGGTGCCCGAGATCGATCTGGTTTTGATGGACGTCATGATGCCGGAGATGGACGGCCTGGAGGCCACGCGCCGGCTGCGCGCCGACCGGCGCTTCGAGAAGCTGCCCGTGATCGCCGTAACCGCCAAGGCCATGAAGGACGACCGCGAGCAATGCCTGGCCGCGGGTGCCAGCGACTACCTGGCCAAGCCCGTGGATTTGGAGCGCCTGTTCTCGCTTCTGCGCGTGTGGATGCCCAAAATGGAGAGGCTGTGAACCGCACCGCCGCGCCCTCGCCCCTGCCCTCTCCGCTGAGCAACACGGAGATCGAGCTGCGGCTGCTGATGGAGGCGATCTACCTCAAGTACAGCTACGACTTCCGCGACTACACCGTTGCCTCGCAGAAGCGCCGCGTGCTGCACGCGCTGGCGCAGCTCGGGCTCCCCAGCATTTCGGCGCTGCAGGAAAAAGTGCTGCGCGACCCGGGGCTCTTCGGCCGGCTGCTGCAATACCTGACGATTCCGGTGAGCGAGATGTTTCGCGATCCCGCCTACTTTCTGGCGCTGCGCCAGCACGTGGTGCCCATCCTGCACACCTACCCCTCGGTGAAGGTGTGGGTGGCGGGCTGCAGCACCGGCGAAGAGGTGTTTTCGCTCGCGATTCTGCTGCGCGAAGAAGGACTGCTTTCGCGCACGCAGATCTACGCGACCGACATCAATCCCGCTTCGCTCGAGAAGGCGCGCCAGGGCATCTTTCCCATCGAGTCGATCCGGGGCTACACGGCCAACTACCAGCGCGCCGGCGGGCGTAGTTCATTCTCCGACTACTACACGGCCGCCTACGAGGCCGCGCGTTTCGACCCCTCGCTGTGCGCTGGCGTCATCTTTGCCGACCACAGCCTGGCCACCGACAGCGTGTTTGCCGAGACGCAATTCGTTTCGTGCCGCAACGTGCTCATCTATTTCAACCGCGAGCTGCAGGACCGCGCGCTGGGCCTGTTTCACGAGTCGCTGTGCCATCGCGGCTTTCTGGGCCTGGGCGCCAAGGAGAGCATCGATTTCTCCAGCTATTCGGAACGTTTCGATGCGCATGCGAAGCCGGAGCGCATCTACCGCAAGGCCACATGAAACCGAACGCCATGCAATCTCCGCCCAGGCGCATCGAGGCCGTGGTGCTCGGCGCCTCCGCCGGCGGCATCGAGGCGCTCTTGCGGTTGCTGCACGACCTTCCCCTGCCATGGAGTCTTCCGCTGGTGGTGGTCCTGCACCTGCCTGAAGGGCATGAGAGCCACCTGGCCGAGATCTTCGCCGAGCGCATGCGGGTTCCGGTGCACGAGGCCACGGACAAGATGCCGCTCGCGCCCGGCCACATGTATTTCGCGCCACCCGGCTACCATCTGTCGATCGAGCGCAACCGGCGCTTTTCGCTCAGCTGCGAGCCGCCGGTACGCTTTTCGCGGCCTTCGATCGACGTATTGATGGCCTCCGCAGCCGACGCCTACGGGCCGGCATTGGCCGGCTTTCTGCTGACCGGCGCGAACGACGACGGCGCTGAAGGCCTGCAGCGCATTCATCTGGCCGGTGGCACCACCGCCGTCCAGGACCCCAACGAAGCCCAGATTTCCACCATGCCCGAAGCGGCCATTGCCCTCCATTCCCCCGATCACGTGCTTCCCTTGCGCGAGCTTCGCGCCCTGCTCTTGCAACTGGAGTCCGCCCATGTCCATTGACGTCGAAAGCAAGCTGCTGATCGTCGATGACCTGCCCGAGAACCTTCTTGCGCTCGAGGCGCTGATTCGCGGGCCGGGTCGCACGGTGTACCGTGCGACCTCGGCCGAAGAGGCCCTGGCGCTGCTGCTCGACCACGAATTCGCGCTCGCCATTCTCGACGTGCAGATGCCCGGCATGAACGGCTTCGAGCTGGCCGAGTTGATGCGCGGCACCGAGCGCACGCGGCACATCCCGATCATCTTCGTGAGCGCGGCGGGCCGCGAGCTCAACTATGCCTTCCGGGGCTATGAGAGCGGTGCGGTCGACTTCCTGCACAAGCCGCTCGACCCGCATGCGGTCACGAGCAAGGTCACCGTGTTCGTCGACCTGCACCGCCACCGCAAGGCGCTTGGCCAGGAGATGGAAAAACTCGCGGCCGCCCACTACAAGCAGGAAGAACTGGTGGAGCAGCTGCGGCAAACGCAGCGCAAGCTCGAACACGCTGTGCGCATGCGCGACGATTTCATGTCCATGGTTTCGCACGAGCTGCGCACGCCGCTCAATACCCTCTATCTCGAAACGCAGCTGCGGCAAATGCACCTGTCGAAGGGCAAGCTGGAGCCCTTCGCGCCGGAGCGCCTGCCCGCGATGATCGAGCGCGACCAGCGGCAGATCCGCAACATGGTGCGGCTGATCGACGACATGCTCGACGTCACGCGCATGCGGCGGGATGCGCTCTCGATCCAGCCACAGCCGGTCGACCTTGCCGCTCTGGCGCGGACTGTGGTCGAAGGGCTGCGGCAGCAGGCCGAGGCCGCGGGCTCCATGATTGCGCTCGAGGCGCCGGGCGAACTGCGGGGCGTGTGGGACGAGTTCCGCATCGAACAGGTGTTGACCAACCTGCTGACCAATGCGCTGCGCTACGGCCGCGGCAAGCCGGTGGAGATGATGGTGAGCGAGGCCGGCGGCATCGCGCACATCACCGTGCGCGACCAGGGCATCGGCATTGCGCCCGAAGACCAGGAACGCATCTTCGAGCAGTTCGAACGCACCGACGACAGCCGCAAGCACGCCTCCGGCCTGGGCCTCGGGCTCTTTATCACGCGCAAGATCGTGGGCTTGCACCACGGGCGCATCGAGGTGCAAAGCACGCCGGGCCAGGGTGCGCTGTTCCGGGTCGAGCTGCCGCTTCAGGCGGAGGCAAAGACTGCAACACAGGCGCGGGCGTAGGCGCCCTCCTACTGCATATGGGGCGACGGACCGGGATACTCGAAGGTTCCTTCTCTCCTGATCAAGGCGTGCCCCAGTGAATGTGCTGATCGTCGACGACAACGTAGCCGCGGCAGACCTGCTGCAGGAGCTTTTGACACTGCAGGACCACACCGCCCGCTGCGCCTACACGGCGCAACAGGCCCTGGATGCTGCTGCGGCGGAGCACTTCGATGCGGCGCTCATCGATCTCACGCTGCCCGACTTTCCGGGCACCGAGGTGGCGCGGCGGTTGCGCTCGGCCACGGGGGAAGGCAGCCCGAAGCTGCTTGTCGCCATCTCGGGATTCTCGGTGGAAGACGCTGCCGGCGCGGGCGCGCGCGAGCTGTTCGACCACCATCTGCAGAAGCCGATCGACATCGCCGAACTGACCGCGATCCTTTCTTCAGCGCCGCAGTGAGCACCGGCGGCGCCTAGCGCGCGATCTCGCGGCGCGAGAGCAGTACCTCGGCACCGGCGGTATTGAAGGCGATGGTCGGCGCGGTGAAATCGCTCAGCGGCGCGCCCAGGCCGATCTCGCCGCTGCCATGAAGGACGCATTCCTCGCGCCGCAGCGCGATTTCATTGCTGGGGCCGCCGTTGCCATGAAACCGGACCCAGGTGCCGTAGGTGCTGAGATCGGTCAGGACGCAGCTGCCCTGCCGCAGTTCGATGCGCGCATGCAGCCGCGAAACACGCGGATCGTTGACCACGAACTGCGCGTCGTTCACCCGACCCAGATGGATCGGGAGCTCTTCCGTACGGAACATGGAACGCACGTCGAGCCATGCCAGCTCGATCTGCCCGAAGGACGAATCGGGCAGCCGAGGCGGCGTCAGCGCGGCCGGCACCGTCAGGAACGACGTCAGCTCCTCCTGCCAGTCGATACGGTGGACGGCCGACATTTCGCTGCGCCCGCGGATGGTGATGAGGCCCAGGTCGCGATGCCGCACCACCGCCTCGCTCAACTGCGCGATGACGGCGTCGGTCGCCCAGATCTGGCCAGGCCCGGCCAGGTCGCTCAGGCGCGACGCAAGGTTGACCGCATCGCCGAAGCAGTCGCCCTCGACCTCGAGAACTTCGCCGCTTGCAACGCCGATCTGCAGCGCCATGCGCAGCGGCACCGGCCATGCCATGAGGCGCTTCTGGTGGTAGCGCTGCAGTTCGATCACCGCATGCGTGGCCGCGGCGGCATTCGAAAAGATTGCGAATATCCCGTCACCCAGCGACTTCACGACCCTGCCGCCGTGGGCCTGGCAGATGCTTCCGATCCACTGGGTAAGGCGCGTCACCGTTTCCGTGGCCCGGGCATTTCCCATGGCTTCAAAAACCCTGGAACTCCCGGTCAGGTCTGCGAAAACAATTGTGGAATTGACACCCATGCTTTGAAGGAACTCGATGGTGGCGTAGCGGCTCGTGGTTAGGTATTAGAAGCCACGGAATGAAAGGCGCAACGGGTTCTCCCGCGAACCCCTTGCGCCATGGCGGCCACACGCCAGCAAATGGTTATTTCCTATCACTTTTGTATTCGGTTAACCACATCCGCCCGAAGTGAAGCGTAAAGTGTGTTGTTTACAAACAAGAAACAGTGTTCCAGATCTTGTGAATTGCCGAACTGAGGCTTAAGGTAGCAACCGTTCTGGTTTCCGGCAATACGCTTTTGGTGCTCATGTCGTCCCTTCGTCGCTTTCTCCGCCTTTTGGGAATTCCCGGCCTGGGGTCTGGCCGCGTGGGAGAACATCAACTTGGCCGCATCCGCACAGCCATGCTGTCGGTGCTGCAGGCGCATGGGGGCCATTCGGTCCAGCGCATCGCCCAGCGCGTGCGGTTTGCAACCGACGTCGAGGCACTCTGGTATTTGCGCCAGGACGTGATGGTGGCGCTGAGCGCCATCGACGGCGAGGCCGCGGCCCGTCGCCAGATGAAAGCCATCAACAGCATGTTCAAGGGCGGCCTGCCCCGTTCGATGGGGCCGCGAGCCCACCAGCGCATCACGCACTGAGCCCACCGGGGCCGCGGCAGCTTTCGGCTGCCACTTTTGCATTACCCGTTCTTTTCCTGGTGCCCGCAGTCCGCCTGCTCAATGGGCGTGCGCGTGGCCATGGTCGTGAGCATGATCGTGCTCATGGGCATGCCGATGGCCCCACACCATGAAGACATCGCGGCCTTCGGCAGCCAGTTCGACCTTGGCGCCCACGGGGAGCAGCACCTTGGTCTGGACGTGGCCGAACGGCAGGCCGGTGAGGACCGGCACCTTGAGCGCGGCGCGCAGCCGGTCGACCACCGAATCGAATCCGAAGCCGCGGTCGTAGCCCGGCACCTTGCGCATGCCGGTGAACTGGCCGAACACGATGGCGCGCTGCCGTCCCAGCACGCCGGCCATGCGCAGTTGCTCGAGCATGCGTTCGATGCGGTATGGATGCTCGTTGGTGTCCTCGATGAAGAGCACGCCCTTGTCGACTGCCGGGAAGTAAGGCGTTCCCAGCAGGCTGGTGAGCACGCAAAGGTTGCCTCCCCACAGGGTGGCGTCGTGCACGGGCTTGACCTTGAGCCCGGCATCGCGCACCGGCATGCGCCAGCCGGTGCCTTCGCCCTGCCCGCTCACGAGGTCGTCGAAACAGGCTTCCATGATGTCGTCCGCGCCGCCTTCGGCGCCGAAGTCTTCGCCGACCGCTGGGCCGGCCCAGGTCACGGCCCCGGTCTTGGCGAGCAGCGCGCTCTGCAAGGCGGTGAAGTCGCTGACCCCGACGAATTCGGTTCCGTGCTGGATGGCCTTGGCCACGGCCTTGTAGGGAATGGCGTCCAGGATGCGCGTGAGCCCGTAGCCGCCGCGCGCGATCAGGGCAATGTCGGCACCGCTGGCCGCGGCGCGGCCAATGGCGGCGAGCCGCGTCGCGTCGTCGCCCGCAAAGCGCTGGTATACGGCAAGCGCCGCTTCGTCGATTTCGACTTCATAGCCCAGGGTCTTGAGTCTTGCGACGCCGCGGCGGAAGGCGGCTTTGTCGCGAATCGCGCTGGCGGGGGAATAGATGTAGATGTGTTTCTTGGTCACGGCGCCGAGTATCCCATTGCGCTGCGCACCTGCCCGGCAAGCAACGCCGCCTGCGCGGCGCTCGGCCCCGAGGACGACGCCAAGGGGCCGAGCGCGCGCAGCGCGGCCTGGTAGCCGCGGTCCGGGAACGGCGCCCGCCAGGCGTCGCCAACCTGTTCGCCGCCTTCGGGAGCCAGGAGCATGGCCGCGAAATGGCCCGGCCTTGCGCCCTGCAGCAGCGCGGCGAGCCCGGTGGCCGCGGTGCTGTGCACCAGCACCACGGGCGCCGGTGCGATGCGGTCGAGCCATTCGATCAAGACCTGGCAGTGCCATTCGAGCCGATGCGCCGCTTCGCGCTTGGGCTTGTCGCTCTTGCCGAAGCCGATCAGGTCGGGCACCAGCGTGCGGAGTCCGGGCATACCGGCGAGATGGCGGAAAAAGTAGCCCCATTCGCCGGGGCCGTGCAGGCAGACGCAGCAGGCCGTCTGCCCGTCGCGGGGGGCACCTTCGTCGACATAGTGCAGTCGCCAGCCGTTCAGGGCGGGCAGGTCCTGGACGTAGTGCGGTTCGAAGGCGTAGTCGCCAAGCGCGCCGAAGCGTTCGGCCGGCGTGCGCAGCGCGTCGTCGCGCAAGGGCTCGGCCTGCTCGCGCGCCGTCTCGCGGCGCTGCTGGAAAAATTGCTGCAGCACCGCGCTGCACTCCGCCGCCAGCACGCCGCCCTGCACTTGCGTGCGGTGGTTCAGCCGGGGTTCGGCAAAAAGATCGAGCACCGAACCGGCCGCGCCGGTCTTGGGGTCGGCCGCGCCGAACACCACGCGCGCCAGGCGCGAATGCAGCATGGCGCCCGCGCACATGGCGCAGGGCTCGAGCGTGACGAACAGCTCGCAGCCGTCGAGGCGGTAGTTGCCGAGCGCCGCGGCACCGGCGCGCAGCGCGTTGATTTCGGCGTGGGCACTCGGGTCATGCTGCGCGACGGGCGAGTTGCGGCCTGTTGCGATGACCTGGCCATCCTTGACCAGCACCGCACCCACCGGCACCTCGCCGGCCTCGGCCGCCCGCCCTGCCTCGGCGAGCGCCAGCGCCATCCAGCGCGCGTCGCCGGTGGTCTCGGAAGGCGTCTTCGGCTCAGTTGTCATCCGGCATCTTGCGCGCCTGCGCCGCGGCGTCGAGCGCGTCCTTGACCTGCTTTTGCACCTGCTGGGCCTGCGTGCGCGCGTCGGCAGGCGCCTCGCCTGGCGCGGGCGCGGCGGCACCGGGGACCGGCGGCAATACGGGGGCCGCGGCGGAGGTCAGCTGCTTCTTCGCGACCATCCCCACGATCACGAGCGCCAGCACCAGGCCGAGCAATCCGAACATGCGCATCTCAGCTTCCTTCCGCCACGCTCGCGTCCGCCGTCGTCATGCCGAGGCGCTCCATCCACACCGCCAGTGCCTTCTCGTCGGGTGTGCCGGCGCTGTAGACGGCATGCATGGCGGCATGCGATTCGCGCCGATGCTGGTTGAGCTTGACCTTGCACTGCAATGAACGCACGCGCAGCTCGAAGCCCACGATGCCGGCCAGCATCTTGAGCTGGAATTCCTCGCCCAGGTCGCGCCACTGCTGCGCGTAGCCGGGCTCGTGCTCGCCGATGAGCTTCTTGAGCAGCGCATCCTTGGCCATGGGCTCCTCGATCAGCCGGGCTTCCACGGTGCAATGCACCACCAGGTAATTCCACGTGGGCACGCGCGCGAGATCGGGGTAGACCGATGGCGACAGGTACGAATGCGGGCCGAGAAAAGTGGCGACCGCCTGCGGCCGGTCCTGCAGGTAGCGCCAATGCGGGTTGGGCTTGGCGCAGTGGCCCAGCAGCACCAGCTGGTCGCCCTCCTGCTGCTCCGCGACCAGCGGCAGGTGCGAGACGAACGGCAGGCCTTCGTCGTCGTTCGAGATCAGGCTGGCGAACGGATGTGCGCGCATCAGCTCGAGCGCGATGGCCGGGTCCTTGGCGTTGAACTGCGGGGGCATGTACATGGGTCGGTTTCCTCTTGGCGAGCCACCGATTGTCCCCGAGCCGCCGCTATCTTGTCGGGCGCGGCGCTTCCAGCAGCTTGACCATGGCCGTGTAGCCGCGGGCCTTGGCCAGCTGCAGCGGCGTGTTGCCCTGGCGATCGGTCAGCTTCAGGCTGGCGCCGGCATCGATCAGCGCAGCCAGCGTGCGCTGGTGGCGCGGGCCGCCGTCGCCGAGCACGATGGCTTCGATCACCGCCGTCCAGTGCAGGTTGTTGACGTGGTCGAGCGGCGCGCCGGCCGCGATCAGCCGGCGCACGACCTCGTCGTGGCCCAGGTGCGCGGCAGCGATCAGCGCGGTGCCGTCGTAGCGGCTCGTCACCTGCCCCGCATTGGCCCCGAGCGACAGCAGCAGCGCGAGCGTCGCGGGGTCGTCGGCCACCGACGCGATGGTCACCGCGTCGTAGCGGTCGTCTTCGAGCGCATCGAGGCTCGCGCCCGCCTTGGCCAGGAGCGTCACCGCCTCGCGCTGCCGTGCATGGGTGGCGACGTGCAAGGGCGTGCGGCCCCGCGCATCGCGCGCATCGAGGTTGGCGCCGGACGCGACCAGGCTCTTGAGCTTCGGCAGGTCGCCATGCCAGGCGGCCCGGTGCAGCCCTTCATAGGCCAGCACCTCGGCCGACAGCGGCGGCACCTGGGCCCACGCGCCGGCCGATGCGCCCGCGCCGAGCGCGACCGCCAACACGCCGGACCAGATACCGCGTTTCATCATCATCAGCCCAGCAGGCCCTTGACCTTTTCGAGCGCCGCGTTGGCACACTGGTCGTCCAGGTGGCCGCCGGGCGCACCGCCCACGCCCACGGCGCCGATCACGTCGTTGCCCGACTTCACCGGCACGCCGCCGCCCAGCAACAGGAAGCCCGGCAGGTAGACGAGGTTCGCGGCGCCGGGGTTCTTCTGCGCGCCTTCCATCATGGGCTGGGTCGCGCTCTTGGCCGACGCCGAGGTCCAGGCCTTGCGCTCGCTCGACGCCAGCGTGTGCGGGCCGGCGTTGTCGGCACGCTGCACGGCGCGCACGGTGCCGGCGCGGTCGACCACGGTGGCGGCCACGTTGTAGCCGTTGGCGGCGCAGGCCGCCACGGCCTCGGCCGCGATCTGGTTGGCCAGTGCGAGCGAGATGTTCTTTTCGGTGCGCACGGCGGGCGCCGGCGTCTGGGCTTGGGCAGCCGATGCGGCGAGCAGGACAGCGAGGCCGCCGAGGCGAAGAATGGAACGCATTTTTGATTTCTCCAGTGGATGCAGGGTGATTGCGCCGGCAAGTTGCCGGCGGCTGCGCCACTGTAGAAAACACCGGCGGCCGAGGCCATTCGTACGGCTACGCCCGGTGCTCCGTAGAACTACGGAGCACCGGGTTTCAGTCTTCCCCGGCCACCAGCACGGCGTAGCGCCGGATCAGCTGCGCGAGCGAATCGCAGTCGAGCTTGGCAAAGACATTGGCGCGATGGGTCTCGACCGTGCGCGGCGACAGCGCGAGCGTGCGCGCAATTTCCTTGTTGGTGCGGCCCTGCGCGATGAAGGCCAGCACCTCGCGCTCGCGCTCCGACAGCTGTGCGACCCGCTCGCGCGCCGCCTGGTCGGCCTGCGAGCGTTCGCGCGAGCGCACATGCTGGCGCACCGCCTGCTGCAGCGCCTCGAGCAGTTGCTCGTCGTCCACCGGCTTCTCGAGAAACTCGGCCGCGCCGGCCTTGAAGGCGCGGCGGCACATCTCGACCGTGCCATGGCCGGTCAGCATGATCACCGGCTGGTCGACACCCTGCGCCACCAGCCGGTCCAGCACGGTGAGCCCGCTGATGCCGGGCATGCGCACGTCGAGCACGATGGCGCCCACGCCCGCACGGTCGAAGCCGTCGATGAAGGCTTGCGGATCGGCCCAGCCCTGCACCCGCAGGCCGACCGTGCCGATCAGCAGCGAGAGGCTTTCGCGCACCGCCTGGTCGTCGTCGATCAGGTGAATGAGCGGCGACTGCGGCTCATGGGTGGCCGAGGCATTCATGCCGGATGCCCCGCCGACCGCGCCACCAGAGGCAGCGCCAGCGTGAAGCGCGCACCGCGCGGCGCCACGTTGGCGGCGCTCAGGCTGCCGCCCATGCCGCTCGCCAGCGTCTCGCTCAGGCTGAGGCCAAGGCCCAGGCCGCCCTCGCGCGTGCTGAAGAAGGGCTCGAAAAGGCGCGGCAGGGCTTCCGGCGCAATGCCGCGGCCGTTGTCCGTCACGGTCAGCACGCCCTCCTGGCCGTTGCGGCCGACCGAAACCGCCAGCCGCCGCTCGGACGCGGGCACGAGTTCCAGCGCCTGCAACGCATTCATCAGCAGGTTGTGCACGATCTGCTCGAGCGCCACGGCGTCGGCCTGCACGCGCACCGGCGCTTGCGCGGTGGCGTCGAACTGCGCCGACACCGAGCGCTTGGCGAACTCCGGCGCCAGCAGATGCATCGCGCTGCGAACCAGCTCCTGCAGCACGAGCGGGCGAACTTCACCCTCGGCCTCGGGCCGTTCGATGACACGGCGCAGCCGGCCGACCACGCCGGCTGCGCGGCGGGCCTGCTCGACCGCCTGCCCCATGGCATCGCGTGCCGTGGCCAGGTCGGGCGGATCGTCGTCGAGCAGGCGGCGCGCGGCCTGGGCGTTGGCGAGCACCGCCGTGAGGGGCTGGTTGAGTTCATGCGCGAGGCCCGCCGAGAGTTCGCCCAGCGCGTTGAGGCGCGCCACCTGGCCGAGCCGCAGCAGCTCTTCGGCGCGGCGGCGCGCAATGCGCTGCCGCTGCGCGGCCCAAAGACCCGCCAGCAACAAGCCCACGGCCGCGGCCCAGCCAGCCATGCTGCGCCAGGGCAGTTCGCCCCAGCCCACATGGCGCGCAGCCACCAGCTCGAAAGGCTGGCTCGGTGATGCCAGTGCCTTCGTGAGATCGAAGCGCCAGCCGCCGCCTTCCGCCGGCCGGCCGGGCTGCAGCACCAGTTGCTGTCCGTCGCGCTGCAGGCCGAGGCGCACCGGGCTGCGCTGCGGATCCATGGGCCAGTCGCGCCACGGCACGGAGCCGGCCAAGTCGATCTCGAGGGCGTAGCTGAACGGCGTGGCGCCGATCACGAGCTGGTAGCGGCCGCGCGCAAGATCGAGCGCCGCCAGTTCGGCGCGGCGCTGGCTGCGCGAACGCGCTTCTGCGGCGGCCAATGCGCCGGCCTGCTTGTCGTCGGGCCAGGGCTCGTCGCCTCCACGCCGCTGCACGCGCAGGATCGACGGATAGACCGACGGCAGGCGCTGCTCCGGATGGTCCGCGCCGGTGCCGGGCTCCAGCAGCGCGACCGTGGCCAGCACCGCGTCGTACTGCACCACCTGCTGGCTCATGATGCGGTGGGCAATGCGCACGTCGGAGCCGAAATCCTGCTGCATCTGCGCGAGTTCGGCACGCGCAAGCCACACCGCGCCCACCCCCGTCAGGGCAAGCCATGCCAGCCACCATCCACCCTGCGCGCGCAACCACTGTTTCATGGCGCGGATTGTGCCTCTCGCTGCGGGCCCGGCCGATGTTGGCCGAGAATGCGGGCCCAGACATGGCTGAACTGCAGGACTCCCTTTTTCCCGATCTTCCGCGCCCGCCCGAGGCGCCCGCGCCCCCGCCGCCTCTGGAGGCCGAGCCAGCCGCCGAGCCGCCGGCCCGCAAGAAGACACGCGGTGCCGCCGTGGCGCCGGCGCCGGTCGATCCGGCACTCGTCGAATTGGCCGCCGCGCTCCCGCCCGGGCTTCGGCTCGGCACCTCTTCATGGAGTTATCCCGGCTGGGCCAATCTCGTCTGGGACGGCGACTACGCCGAAACCGTGCTCTCGAAGAGCGGGCTCGCCGCATTGGCGAGGCACCCGCTCTTTCGCACCGTGAGCCTGGACCGCAACTTCTACCGCGCCCTCACCGCGAGCCAGTACGCACGCTATGCGGCCATGGTGCCGGACGACTTCCGCTTCGTGGTGAAGGCGCCGAGCCTGGTGACCGACGCCACCGTGCGCGACGAAAGCGGCCGCGGAACGCAGGTGAACCCGGTGTTCCTGAACAGCGAGATCGCCATCCAGGAGTTCGTGCAGCCCGCGCTCGAAGGCCTGGGCCACCGCATCGGCGCGCTGGTGTTCCAGCTGAGCCCGATTCCGTCGCAACTGCTGGCCGACCAGCCCGCCCTCCTGGCGCGCATCGGCGACATGCTCGAAGCGCTGCCCGGTCTGAAGCCAGCCGCACCCGACGCCGTGATTGCCGTCGAAGTGCGCGACCCGCAATTGCTGTGCCCCGCCTTCGCCGACATGCTGCGCAGCGTGGGCGCGACCTTCTGCATGGGCCTGCACGCGAAGATGCCGCCGATCGAAGACCAGCTGCCGATGCTGCGCGCTCTCTGGCCCGGGCCGCTGGTGTGCCGCTGGAACCTGCACCGCCGCCATGGCCGCTTCGGCTATGAAGATGCCGAAAAGCTCTACGGGCCTTTCGACAGGATCGTCGATCCCGACCCCGAGACGCGCGCGGCGCTGGCCAAGGTGATTGCCGGCACCACGCGTGCCGGCCAGAACGCCTTCGTCACCGTGAGCAACAACGCCGAGGGATGCGCGCCGCTGACGATCGCGTCGCTCGCGCGGGACATCGTCGATCTGCTGCCGCGTTCCGGGTAGACAGGAAATCCTATTCACGTAGCATGACCGTGACTCCCACACAGGAACACTTGGTCATGAGCTCCCTGTCATTGCTCCGCACCCTTTTCAACTACCGCGCCTGGGCCAACGACGAACTGCTCGAAAAGATGGAGGGCTTCGATCCGGAGCGACACGGGGACGCGCGGCACGCCGCCCTCCGCCTGATGAATCACTGCCATGTGGTGGACCAGATCTTCGCGGCGCACCTCACCGGCAGGCCGCACGGCTTTGCCGCGGACAACACGCAGGACACGCCCACGCTGCAGGACCTTCGCGCCTCTGTAGCCGCGCTCGACCGCTGGTACCTCGACTACCTGGAATCGGCGACGCCGGAACTGCTCTGGGAACGCGTGCGCTTCACCTTCACCGATGGCGACAAGGGTTTCATGACGCGCGAGGAAATGCTGGCCCATGTCGTCACCCACGGCGGCTACCACCGCGGCGAGGTCGGGCGGCTCATGTCGCAGCAATCGGTCGGGCTGCCATGGGACACCTTCGCGGTGTACCTGCACAGCACCGACCCGTCGCGCCGGCTTCAGGCCGCGTAGGCCTCAGGCCGTGTCGCCCTTGGCGGCGACCGTCATCTCCAGCTCGACGCTCGCGTTCTTCGGCAGCTGATAGACGCCGACCGCGGTGCGCACATGCACGCCGGCATCTCCGAAGACGCGGTGCAGCAGGTCGGATGCCGCGTCGGCCACTTCGCTCTGCTGCGTGAAATCGGCGCTGCAGTGCACGAAGACGCCGACGCGCAGGAGCTTGTCGATGCTGTCGAGCGAACCAAGCTCGCGCCGCAGCAGCGTCAGGCAGCGCAAGGCGCAAATCTGCGCGCCTTCGCGGGCCTTCTCGAGCGACACCTGCTCGCCCACGCGGCCGGTGACGACCACCGTGGTGCCCACGCGCGGCACCTGGCCGCTGGTGTAGAGCGTGTTCCCGTCGCGTACGACGGGTGCGTAGTGGCCGCCGGCGACAAGTTCGCCCTCGAAGCTGTGACCCAGCTCGGCGGCGATTCGGTCGGCCATCTGGTCTCTGGTCTGCGCTGTCATGGAGGCTTTCTCGAATGAAGCCTCATTGTCGCGAGCCGTGTTGCGATGAACAGATACAGATTGCGCGGACTCGGCACGCAACAGTTGGCCCGGCCTTCACGATTTTGCGGAAGGGTCCGGAATGGGCCTTGCAGGCGGCCACCGCCCCAAAACTTCATGGACGCTCTTGCCCACGCGGCTGTCGACCAGCGCAAACGAATCGGCGGCCCACCGGATGGGCTCTATGGCATGCGGATCGATCTCGCTGGGCGTGTAGGCAAGAGTCATGTGAGGCGTGAAGCCGCGCTCGGGCTTGAACCCCGCTTCGGCCAACGCTTTGCCCAGGCGCTGCCTGAACGCGGCCAGGGCTGAAGTGCCGTCATGCCCGCACAGCACGAAGGCCTTGCTCTTTTCGAAACGCATCGCTTCGTCGAACACCACGTCGAAGGATGGCGGCGCCACGGTGGCGGCAGCCTCGAGGGCGGCCTGCACCAGTTCGCGAGGCACTTCGGCAAACCTGCCGAGATGATGCAGCGTGACGTGCAGGCGATGCACCCCGGTCATCTTTGCTTTCAGCGCATGCTGTGCACCGAGGCGCGCACCCTGCGCGGCGATGCGCTCGGCATCGGCGTGATGCGGAAAGATCGCAAAGAAGAGCGAGTGAGCCGGCTGCTCCCTGCGCGGTGCGGCGCTCTGGGGTCGACGCGGCGGCGGGTCTTCGAACATTTGCAATTCTGCATCTCCTGCAAATAGGATGGCTGCCCTGAAGCGGCGCGGCGAATGGTCCGGCCATCACAACATCACATGAATGCATTGATCAATGGCCCCGACGGCCACCCCCGCTGCCGCTGGTGCGCAACCGCACCCGAATTCCTGGCCTATCACGACACCGAATGGGGCTACCCGGTGGCAGACGACCAGCGCCTGTTCGAGAAAATCTGCCTGGAAGGCTTTCAGTCCGGGCTGAGCTGGCGCACCATCCTGGCCAAGAGGGAGAACTTCCGCGCGGCATTCCACGGTTTCGACTTCGACAAAATCGCCCGCTTCACCGCGCGGGATGTCGAACGCCTGCTGCAGGACCCGGGCATCGTGCGCCACCGCGGCAAGATCGAGGCCGTGATCCACAACGCCGCCCGGGCGCAGGAACTCGTCGCCCTTCACGGCTCGCTGGCTACATTCTTCTGGAGCCATGAACCGGATGCGGGGCAGCTCGCGGCGCCGCAGACCGCTTCGACCTCGGAGGCGTCCATTGCACTGTCCAAGGCATTGAAGAAGCTCGGCTGGAAGTTCGTCGGGCCGACCACGGTATACGCTTTCATGCAGGCGATGGGCCTCATCAACGACCATGCAACCGGCTGCGTGGTCCGGGCCAAGGCGGCACATGCGCGCAGCAGGTTCAAAAGTCCGGCGCGCTGACATTCTGGAGGAGCGGAACTCGCGCCTGCGGCGCGGCTCTGACGGACCATGAACGCCACACCCGAACACGGCCTTCCCCGGCGCACCGTCGCTGCAGCGCTGGTTGCCGCGCCCGCACTCTGGCTGGGCGCCCGCGCGCAGCCGGCGGCGGCCCGGCTCGCAACGCCTTCGCAGACCGAGGGACCGTTCTATCCGGTCCGGCTGCCGCAGGATTCCGACAACGACCTGCTGCGCAACGGCACGCTGAGCTATCACCGCGGCCAGCCGGCCTGGGTCGACGGCACCGTGACCGATCTGGACGGCAAGCCGCTGCGCGGCGCCCAGGTCGAGATCTGGCAATGCGACGAAAACGGCCACTACCACCACCCGGGCGACGGCGACCGGGCCGACGCCGCTTTTCAGGGCTTCGGCCGCGTCGCCGTGGGCGAGGACGGCAGCTGGCGCTTTCGCACCATCCGGCCCGTCGCCTACAGCGGGCGCACACCGCACATCCACGTCAAGGTGAAGCTCGGCACGCGCGAACTGCTGACCACGCAGCTCTATGTGGCCGGCGACCCGGGCAACGCGCGCGACTTTCTCTGGCGCAATCTCCCCCAGGCCGCGAAGGACGCCATCACCGTGCCATTCGAGCGCGGGCCGGACGGCTTGCAGGCGCGCTTCCCGATCATCGTGGCGGCCTGAGGGAGTTCAGTCTCCGGCTGAGTCTGCCTTCCACATCCGAACAGGTGGTCGATTCAACTCGCCGATCGGGCCTAGTCCCTACCCGTCTTGCGGGAGTCATACAGGCGTCATCCAGGTCGGGATCAATGCGCGGAACCAATCACATGCAGGCCGTCTGCGCGCGGCCGCCTTTGCCACGCCATGAACCCCAGCCACCCTGTTCACGTCCTCTTCCTCTGCAACAGCAATGCGGCGCGCAGCCTGATCGCGCAGGCGCTGCTCAATCACCTCGGCAAGGGCCGGTTCGTCGCGTATTCCGCGGGCCATGCGCCCACGCCGGACGGGAAGCCCGATCCCCGCACCATCGAAGCGCTGAAGGGTGCGGGCCTGCCGACCGATGGGCTGCGCAGCAAGAGCTGGGACGAATACGGCCTGGCCTCGGCGCCGCACATGGACCTGGTCGTCACGCTTTGCGACCAGGCTGCGGGCGAAACCTGCCCCGTCTGGCCCGGCCACCAACCCGCCGCGGCGCATTGGTCGCATCCAGACCCCCGCGGCGAAAGCGCCGGTGACGAGGTCGATGCCTTCGTGAAGACGATGCATGCGATCCGCCGGCACGTGGAACTGCTGGTCAACCTGCCGGACGAGCGCATCGAGCGGCTGGTGATCCAGTCCGAGGCGCGGCGCATCGGCATGTCTGCCGGGGAGCACGCCTCCCCTACCCCGTAGATCAGGCAGGAAGCTTGGTGTCGGTGAAGCGCCGGATGGGCTGAACGAAGCTGATGTCCGCACCGTCGAGCACATCGCGCCCTTCGAGGCTTTCAAATTTGAGCCCCGTCTCGGCTTCGATGAACGAAAGCGGGCGCTGGGACGTAGCGAAGTCCTCCAGGTCGCGCGCCACCCCCGAATCGAGATAGGTGCCCTGGCTCATCAAGTAGGCGATGGCGGTCAGCTCGCCCGTCGCCTCGCTGATGAACCCAACGACTTTCCAGAACTCCCGCGGAATCTGGATGCCGAATCTCTCGGCATCGTCCGACCGGAGAATGGGCCCTGTGAAGACGCTGATGCGCTTGTCGTCGCCCTGGGCGTTGCCGAGGATGTAGTCCTCGAGGTCGCCCCACAGTCCGTCGTTGAAAGGCTGCCACTGGGGGCATGCATTGGTTGCAAAGAAGGTATCGATGTTGGCCCGCTGTGCGGTCGCCAGCGAACCCCAGTTCGGATCCTGCCTGCGCGTCATGTGGCCGCGGGAGAACTTCCTGTCCTGCTCGGGACCATAGGCCTCCCGCAGCATCTGGTATTCCTTCTTGATGCGGCCGTCGTAGTTCCAGGTATCGTGGCGCGGAACGTTCTTCGACTTCGACCCATCGACGTTGCATGCGGAATAAAGCGGCACGCGGCGTGAAATGCACTGCACCGTACTGAAGTGCTGGTACTTGAGCTCGAAGGAGCCGTCTTCCAGCCTTGCGATATCGTCCATCGATATGGCGTCGCTCATCGACGGCAGCTCCACGCGGTTGTCGGCTCCGAAGAAGTCAGGTGCGTAGCCTTGCCGGCCCCTGAAGAATTCCGGCGGTTTGGGCGTTGCGGCAACGCGCTGGATTCCGGTCCATGAGTTGCTCACGACCTGGACGTCTGTATCGGACATGGAACTTCCTCTCCAAAAAACCCATGACCACCAGCGGCCATGGACGCCTCGCGACTATTTGCCGAGCTTGGCGCGTGCGTTTTTCAGATTGAAGACAGGCTTGCGGATTTCCGCAAAAGTCGGTTGAGTCACGACCCATTCGGGATTCTGTTCAAGCGCCGCCAGTTGCGCGTCGTCGTCGATCTGGGCCTCCACCAGGGTGCCCGTCTTCGGCGTCAGCACGACACCCGGCACGCAACGCCGCAGCCGCGCCTCGGCCGACGACTTCTGGTCGGGACTGCCTGTGTAGGTCAACACCACGCTTGTCACTTCAGAACTCCAAACCCTTCGTACTCGGCCGACCAACCCACCTTTCGGGCTGCCTGCGACAGCATCTTGACGATGGCGTCGGCCTTTTCAGGACCTCTGGGCATGTTAAGCAGGTTCTGATCCCCTGACAACAGACGGGCCGCCATGCCCGATGTGAACGGTGTCGCCATCGAAGTGCCGGACATCATCGCGTATCGCCCGCCGGGAAAAGTCGACAGAACGGCGACGCCGGGGCCGATGAAATCGGTCGAAAGCCCGTAGTTCGAGAACTCGGCAACGAACTCCTTCTTGCGGCGGATCTCGCTCTCCTGAAAGCTCTCGGGGCAATCCGCCGGAAACGTTCCGTCGCGGCCGAGCGCGCCGACCGCCAGGGTGTGGCTGTACCGGGCGGGATAACGCAGCAGCGACTGCCCGTCGTTGCCGGTGGCTGCGAACACGGCAATGCCGGCGTTGCGCGCCTTTTCGAGAATGTCCGGCATCTCCGGCATCGGCTCGAGGCTGCCCATGCTGATGTTGACGATGTGGCAGCCGTCGCTGATCGCGCGTTCGAGCGCGCTGGCAATGTCGCTGGATTTCGCACGCCCGCGTTCTCCGGTTTTGGGGCACACACGGTAGGCCAGCAGACGGCAGGCGGGCGCCAGGCCGTAGATCCCGGTGCCAGCGGCCATCTTGCCCGCGATGATGCCGGCGACGTGGGTCCCGTGGCCGATGCCGTTGTCGAGGAAATCCGCTGCATCGTCGCCGGTGACGAAGCATCCGCCGCCCGCCACGGCGATGTCGGCATGCGGCCCGACGCCGCTGTCGATCACGCCGACCGTGACGCCCGCTCCGGCCTGGGGATCGTAAGGCGCGTAGTTCGCCAGCAGTTGGAAGGTATCGGGTGCCAGCGCCGTGGTCTGGACATCCAGCCGCTTCGGTGCCGCGACGCGGTCGAATCCCTTCAAGAAGACCGACCAGTGCGTGTGTTCCGGCTCAACCAGGATCATTTCCACTCGCGGGTAGAGCACAGGAATTCCAAGCCTCGCGACCCCCTGGCTGTCGGTCACCGCGGGCACATGTGCGCCATCCCAATCCACGAGCGCCTTGACCCGAATACCCGGCACAGGTTTGCCCAGCGAGTCGGCAAGGCGCAATTCGAACCTCTTGACCTTGGCCCCCGCCGCAACCTGGATCGCGATGGATTCCAGTTCCTCGCCCAGCGGCCGGATGTATTGGAGGTATGCCCATGCCGCCGGTGCAACCCGCAGTCCGGGCGTATTCCGGCGCATCGCCAGCAAGGCGGACGAATTGGCCTTCATGACCGACACGCCGTCCAGCTGCTTGACGAGATTCATCCGGGGAGCACCCCGGCCTTGCACCCCCTGCCCGAGCACCTCTTCGGCATGGCCCAGGTTGATGGCGCCCAGCGTCGCCAGCTCGGTACCACCGGGCGCCGCGCTCTTCGAAGGCCATACGATGACGTCGTCGGAAAATTTAGGCTCCGCCGCGATGCGGCGCAGACGCAATTCCTGCAGCAGTCGCTCCATTTTCTCGCCGTCCGACTTCGACATGGCGCCTTTTGCGTGCTGGTAGGCACGCTCGGTTCGACGCGGCGAGCCGGCCAGTCTCAGGACATCTTGTCGCTTGCTCGCTGCAGCCATGCGTTCTCTCCTTGTTGCCCCGACTTATCGCACCAGGGCGTTTCAAGTCGATGAATTTCGCACGCAGGGAAGAGTAGACGGCCTTGGGCGCGAAGGCCCAGTGCACACATTACGTTGGTGGACCGGGCGCACGGCTTGGCCGGGCCGGACCTTGGATCACTCCCACTCGATCGTCGCCGGCGGCTTGCTCGACACGTCGTAGGTCACGCGGTTGATGCCGCGCACTTCATTGATGATGCGGCCCGACACCTTCTTGAGCAGCGCGTACGGCAGCTCGGCCCAGTCGGCGGTCATGAAGTCGCTGGTCTGCACGGCGCGCAGTGCGACGACGTAGTCGTAGGTGCGGCCGTCGCCCATCACGCCCACGCTCTTCACGGGGAGGAACACGGTAAAGGCCTGGCTCGTGAGGTCGTACCAGCTCTTGCCGCTCTCGTCCTTGAAGTTGCGTAGTTCCTCGATGAAGATCGCGTCGGCGCGGCGCAGCAGGTCGGCGTATTCCTTCTTCACTTCGCCGAGGATGCGCACGCCCAGGCCCGGGCCGGGGAACGGATGGCGGTACACCATCTCGGGCGGCAGGCCGAGCGCCACGCCCAGTTCGCGCACTTCGTCCTTGAACAGGTCGCGCAGCGGCTCCAGCAGCTTGAGGCCGAGCTGTTCGGGCAGCCCACCCACGTTGTGGTGGCTCTTGATGGTGACGGCCTTCTTGCTCTTGGCGCCGCCCGACTCGATGACGTCGGGGTAGATGGTGCCTTGGGCCAGGAACGTGGCGCCCTTATGGCCACCATCGCCCGCTTTGAGCTTGGCGGCCTCCTGCTTGAACACCGTGACGAATTCGCCGCCGATGATCTTGCGCTTGGCTTCAGGGTCGCTCACGCCGGCGAGCTTGCCGAGGAACAGGTCGCTGGCATCGACGCGGATCACCTTCGCGTGCAGCTTGCCTTCGAACATCTCCATGACCATGTCGCCTTCGTTCAAACGCAAGAGGCCGTGGTCGACGAACACGCAGGTCAGCTGGTCGCCGATGGCGCGGTGGATGAGCGCGGCAGCCACGCTCGAATCGACCCCGCCCGAGAGGCCGAGGATGACTTCTTCATCGCCCACCTGCTCGCGGATCTTCTCCACGGCTTCGGCGATGTGGTCGCGCATGACCCAGTCGGGCTTGGCTTCGCAGATGCCGAGCACGAAGCGCTCGATGATCGCCTTGCCCTGCACCGTGTGCGTCACTTCGGGGTGGAACTGCAGCGCGTAGTAGCGGCGCGCCTCGTCGGCCATGCCGGCGATGGGGCAGCTGTCGGTGCTGGCCATGAGCTTGAAGCCCGGCGGCAGTTCGGTGACCTTGTCGCCGTGGCTCATCCACACGTTGAGCATGCCGTGGCCTTCGGGCGTGGTGAAGTCGGCAATGTCTTTCAAGAGCGCGGTGTGGCCGTGGGCGCGCACGGACGCAAAGCCGAATTCGCGCTTGTGGCCGCCCTCGACCTTGCCGCCGAGCTGGTGCGCCATGGTCTGCATGCCGTAGCAGATGCCCAGGACCGGCACGCCCAGGTCGAACACGGCTTGCGGCGCCTTGTCAGTGGTCTCTTCGTAGACGCTGGCGTGGCTGCCCGAAAGGATCACGCCCTTGAGGTGGCCGTCGGCCGCATATTCGCGCACCCATTCGTCGGTGACGTCGCAGGGATGCACTTCGCTGAGCACGTGCGCCTCGCGCACGCGGCGGGCAATGAGCTGCGTGACTTGCGAGCCGAAATCGAGGATGAGGATCTTGTCGTGTTGCATGGAGAAGACTCGGTCAGAGCGTTGAAATGTCGAACAGCTTCACGCCCGCTTGCGGCGCGGCCTGGATGAGTTGCTCGTCGAAAGTGGCGAGCGGGAGATTGAGCGAGCGCGCGAGCCACAGATAGCCCGCGTCGTAGAGCGACACACCGGCGTCGATGGCCACGGCCAGCACGGCCTTGTGCTGCGCGGGGGCGAGTTCATGCAGCTCGACGCGATGGCGGATGGCGTCGAGCACGCTCCACAGCCCTTCGACCGCCGACGCGGGAATGCGGCCGCTGCGCACGCCGTTGGCAAGGATGTTGGCGCACTCCCACTGCCAGGCATTGGGCGCCTGCGGCTCGACCTCGTCGCGGCGAATGGCGGCGTAGAGCTTGCGGGTGTGTTCGCTGGCCTGGTCGGGCAGCAGCCAGGCGGCGGTGACGGAGGCATCCATGACGAAGGCTGTCACGATTGGCGCCCTTCGTCGAGCAATGCGCGCACCGAAAGGCCAGGCTGGATGGTGGCGTGCAGCGCGTCGATCTGGCCGAGCTCGCGCTCGATCTGCTCGTCGGTGATGACCGGCTTGCGCCGCACCGGCAGCATGCGCACGACTTCCTTGCCGTGGCGGGTGATGCGAACCTCCTCGCCCTTTTCGACCAGGTCGATCAGGGCGGAGAAGTTGTTCTTGGCTTCGGCGATGCCGATGGATTGCATTTGGGCCAGAAAGTTTGAATCTGGCCCAAATTCTAATGCTAATCTGGCCTGACTTTCAAGGTCTGGCCAGATTGGGCTTACTCAGCGCGATAGTTCGGCGCTTCCTTGGTGATCTGCACGTCGTGCACGTGGCTCTCGCGGATGCCGGCCGTGGTGATCTCGACGAACTCGGCCTTGTTCTTCATGTCCTCGATGGTCGCGCAGCCGCAGTAGCCCATGCTGGCACGCAAGCCGCCCGACATCTGGTAGACGATGGACACCATCGAACCCTTGTAGGGCACGCGGCCTTCGATACCTTCGGGCACCAGCTTGTCGGCGTTGGGATTGCCGGTGGTGGATTCCTGAAAGTAGCGGTCGGCACTGCCCTGCTGCATCGCGCCGATGGAGCCCATGCCGCGGTAGCTCTTGTAGCTGCGGCCCTGGAACAGCACGATCTCGCCGGGCGCCTCTTCGGTGCCCGCGAACATGCCGCCCATCATCACGGTGCTGGCGCCAGCGGCGATGGCCTTGGCGATGTCGCCCGAATAGCGGATGCCGCCGTCGGCGATCAGCGGAATGCCGGTGCCCTGCAGCGCGGTGGCCACGTTGTCGATGGCCATGATCTGCGGCACGCCCACGCCAGCGACGATGCGCGTGGTGCAGATCGATCCGGGGCCGATGCCGACCTTGACCGCATCCGCGCCGGCATCGGCCAGCGCACGCGCGGCATCGCCGGTGGCAATGTTGCCGCCGATCACGTCGACCTGCGGATAGTTTTTCTTGACCCAGCGCACGCGCTCGATCACGCCGGCGCTGTGGCCGTGCGCGGTGTCGACCACGATGGCATCGACGCCGGCCTTGACCAGCGCCTCTACGCGCTCTTCGGTGCCCGCGCCCACGCCCACCGCCGCGCCCACGCGCAGGCGGCCGCTCGGGTCGCGCGCGGCGTTGGGAAAGCTGGTCTGCTTGGTGATGTCCTTGACGGTGATCAGGCCCTTGAGCTCCCACGCGCTGTTGATGACCAGCAGGCGTTCGAGCTTGTGCTTGTTGAGCAGCGCCTTGGCCTCGGCCAAGGTGGTGCCGTCGGGCACGGTGATGAGCTTGTCGCGCGGCGTCATGATCTCGCTCACCGGCACGTCGTAGCGGTTCTCGAAGCGCAGGTCGCGCCCCGTGACGATGCCGACCACCTTGCCGCCGTCGAGCACCGGGAAGCCCGAGATGCCGAGTTCGTCGGACAGCTGCATGACCTGCAGCACGGTGTGCGTGGGCGTGATCACCACCGGGTCGCGCAGCACGCCCGACTCATAGCGCTTCACCTTGGCCACCTGCGCGGCCTGCTCGGCTGCGGTGAAGTTCTTGTGCACGATGCCGATGCCGCCTTCCTGCGCGATCGCGATGGCGAGGCGCGCCTCGGTCACCGTGTCCATCGCGGCGGAGACCAGCGGCAGATTCAGCGCGATGTTGCGGGAAAAACGGGTGGCGAGAGAGGTGTCCTTGGGCAGGACCTGGGAGAACGCTGGCACCAACAACACGTCGTCGAAGGTGAGCGCTTTGCCGAGAAGGCGCATGGGTGAAGCTCCAAAAGACGGATTGTAGCGATGCTCGGTACTTACCCGCCCTCCAGGGGGCTTCAGCCGGCCTCGTTCTGGCCGGCAAGGCGGCTGAACGTAGCCAATTTCCAACTCACCGCGAGCGAAAAGCCGCAGTCCGGATGTTGCCAAACGTAAGGCAACGCTAAACTCGCTGCATGAAATTCGCGCATTGGCTCGTACTGGGATGTGTTTGCCTGCTGCCGCTCGCGGCCAGCGCGCAATGGCAATGGATCGACAAGAACGGCAAGAAGGTCTTCAGCGACCAGGCGCCGCCGCCGGACGTGCCCGAGAAGAACATTCTTCGCCGCTCCGGCACGCCGCCGCCGCGCGGCGGCTTCACGCAGGCCCCTGCCGAAGCCGAGGCGCCGGAGGCGGCAGCCGCCAAATCGCGCGAAGCAGCGGCCGCGCCCAAACCGGCGGGTGTCGACAAGGAACTCGAGGAAAAGACCAAGAAGGCGCAGGCTGAAGAAAAAGCCAAGCAGGCGGCCGAGGCGGAGAAGAACGCCAAGGTCAAGGCCGACAACTGCGACCGCGCGCGCCAGGGCAAGGCCACGTTCGACAGCGGCATCCGCGTGGCCAAGGTCAACGCCAAGGGCGAGCGCGAAATCATGGACGACACCGCGCGTGCCGCCGAGCAGAAGCGCCTTCAGTCGATCATCGAGAGCGAATGCAAGTAACCCCAGCAAGCGGGCCGGTTTTTCAGTAGCCGGCCTTGCCGCCCTTGCGGCGGTTGGCAAAAAGGCCGGTACCGCGCGCGCCCTGGCGCTGGAAGCGCTCGCGGCGCGCCACCTTGGGATCGACGGTCAACGGCCGGCACAGCTCGACGCGATCGCCGTCCTTCAGCGCCTGGTCCCAGCCCACCTCCCTGCCCCAGATCCCCGGTGTCATGGCCTCGCGCCAGTCCAGCTGCGGAAAGCGCTGCGCAAGGTCGCTGGCCTTCACGGCATCGTCCACGGTGGCATCGGGCGCCAGCCGAAGGACTTGCTCGAACACCTCGCGCGGCGCGGGCGAGCAGCTCAGCGTGACTTCGATCATCAGGAAGCGCCGTAGACCTGCTCGGCGCGCTTGACGAAGGCTTCGACCAGGCTGGAGGCGATGGTGTCGAACACCGGCCCCACCAGGGCCTGCAGCGCGAAGTTGCTGAAGCCGTAGCTCATGTGCAGCTCGACGCGGCAGGCGCGCTCGCCGGGTTCGCCCACGGGCGCGAATTTCCAGAGGCCGTCGAGATTGGAGAACGGCCCGTCGACGAGCTTGAGGTGCACTTCACGCCCGGGCACGTGGGTGTTGCGGGTGGTGAAGCTCTGGTGAAGACCGGCGAAAGCCAGGCCGACTTCGGCAGTCATTCCGGCTTCGTCTTCCTCGATGATCCGGGACTTGTCGCACCACGGCAGGAACTGCGGATACTTCTCCACATCGGTGACGAGCGCGTACATCTCTTCGGCGCTGTACCAGATGAGGACGGACTTGTTGACTGTTTTCATAGAATCGGGACAGCGTGCGCGACGGATTGTATTGAAGCCATGCGCCCCCATCTTCCCGAGCCATGGCCACCAAGAAACAAGATACCTCCTCCCGCATTGCCGACAACAAGAAGGCCGCGTACAACTACTTCTTCGAAGAACGCTTCGAAGCCGGCATCGTCCTCGAAGGCTGGGAAGTCAAATCCCTGCGCGAAGGCAAGGTCCAGCTGACCGACGGCTACGTGGTGATCCGCGACGGCGAGCTGTTCGTCGTCGGCCTGCAGATCAATCCGCTCAAGAGTGCTTCGACCCACGTCAACCCCGACTCCATCCGCACCAAGAAGTTGCTGCTGCACAAGGAAGAGATCCGCCGCCTGGTCGGCAAGGTCGAACAAAAAGGCTACACGCTGGTGCCGCTCAACCTGCACTGGAAAGCCGGCAAGATCAAACTCGAAATTGCGCTGGCCAAGGGCAAGGCCGAGCACGACAAGCGCGACACCATCAAGGACCGCGAAGGCAAGCGCGAGGTCGAGCGCGCGATGAAGAGCCGCAACCGGTAGTTCTTTTTTGCCCGGCATGGAATAAAACGCGCGGTGCAGGCGTTTGTGCGGTGTCATCGGATCGTCGGTGCCACCAACCCAGGAGTCATTCCATGTCGCCTTTTCGCGCTTCCTACGCCGGCATTGCCGCCGCGCTGCTGAGCAGCCTGCTCGCGCTTCCCGCATTCGCCCAGCCCAAGGCCGCCGACGGCGCGTTGGTCGGCCCGAACGGCATGACGCTGTACACCTTCGACAAGGACACGGCCGGCAGCGGCAAATCGGCCTGCAATGGCGGCTGCGCGGCCAACTGGCCGCCCTTCATGGCCGCCGACAGCGACAAGCCGGCCGGCGACTTCACCATCGTCACGCGCGACGACGGCAAGAAGCAATGGGCCGCCAAGGGCTGGCCGCTCTACTACTGGGCCAAGGACTCGAAGCCGGGCGACAAGACCGGCGACGGCGTGGGCGGTGCCTGGAAAACCGCCAAGCCCTGACCGCGACGCACCAATCGCCTTTCCGTGGACGCCCGCCTGCTCGCCGAACAGATTCCGAGCCTGCGCCGCTACGCGCGCGCGCTCACGGGCGATGCATGGGCGGCGGACGACCTGGTGCAGGACACGCTCGAGCGGGCCTGCGGCAAGTGGCGTCTCTGGCGGGTGGGCAGCGACCTGCGCGCGTGGCTGTTCACGGTCATGCACAACATCTTCGCGAGCCAGCGGCGGCGCACGCCACCGCCGCACAGCGTCGTGCCGCTGGACCACGCCGAGCACGAGCTGCACGGCGCCGTCGACCCGGGCCGGGACCTCGGCAGCGGCCTCGACCTGCAGCGCTGCCTGATGCAGTTGCCCGAAGAGCAGCGGGCCGTGCTGCTGCTGGTGACGCTCGAAGACCTTTCCTATGCCGAGGTGGCCAAGGTGCTCGGCGTTCCCGCGGGCACCGTGATGTCGCGCCTCTCGCGCGCCCGCGCCCGGCTGCACGAATTGATGGATGGCGCCGCCGCGCCGAACCGCACCGGCCTGCGCCGCCTCAAGTGAAACCTTTCGCCGAACCATGAACCGCCCCGCCCCGCCCCCCACCGACGACGAGCTGCATGCCCTCGTCGATGGCCAGCTGGCACCGGACCGACGGTCCGAAGTCGAAGACGCCGTGGCACACGACCCAGCCGTCGCCGAACGGGTCGCAGCGTGGCGGAGCCAGCGGGACGCCTTGCGCCGGCTGCATGGCGACCTGCTCGGCGAACCCGCTCCCGCCCACTTGATGGGCGCACTCGATCGCAACCAGCCCCGGCACGCTCGGCAAGACCGATGGATGCGGTGGGGCGGCATGGCGGCCGGCGTGCTGGTCGCCTTTGCCGCCGGCTGGCTCGGCAATGGCCAATGGTCGGCGCAGCGCGCCGCGCCGGCCCAATTGGCCAAGGCGCCCGCGATGCGCGAGTTCGTGCACGACGCGTCGGTGGCGCACGCCGTCTACGCGCCCGAGAAAAGACACCCGGTCGAAGTGGCTGCCACGGAGCAGCAGCACCTCGTGCAGTGGCTGTCGAAGCGGCTCGACAAGCCGCTCAAGGTGCCCGACCTGGCATCGATGGGCTACACGCTCGTCGGCGGCCGCCTTTTGCCCGGGGAAAGCGGTGCACGGGCCCAGTTCATGTTCGAGGACGCTGCCGGCGAGCGCGTGACGCTCTACATCGGCACGCTCGACAGCCGAGCCGCCGCCGGTACGGCCGCATCGCGCGAAACAGCGTTCCGCTTTGCATCCGAAGGCCCGGTGCCCAGCTTCTATTGGGTGGACCAGGGCTTCGGCTATGCCGTTGCAGGCAAGCTACCGCGCGATGTTTTGCTGAAACTCGCGACGCTTGCCTACCGCGATTTGTCTTGAGCCCGGCATAAACTGCCGGGTCGCGCAAACACATGGCTTGTTATCGCGTTTTATCAACTGAAGGAGAAACTGCATGAAATTGCTCAGCGCCTCGATCCTCGCGGCGGCATTGCTCGCCGGCTGCGGCGGCATGTCCAACAAGAGCGCCAGCGCGCCCGACACGCCCACCCGCACCGCCGATGGTGTGCTCGTGGGACCGAACGGCATGACGCTGTACACCTTCACCAAGGACACGGCCGGCACCGGCACCTCTGCCTGCAACGCCCAGTGCGCCGCCAACTGGCCGCCGCTCCCCGTGGCCGAAACCGCCAAGCCGATCGGCGGCTACACCATCATCATTCGCGAAGACGGCAAGCGCCAATGGGCCTACAAGGGCTGGCCGCTCTACTTCTGGGCCAAGGACGCCAAGCCGGGCGACAAGACCGGTGACGGCGTGGCCGGCGCCTGGAAGATCGCCCGCCCCTGATCGCGTGGTTTCCTGAATGCAAAGGCCCCGGCAGACGTCGGGGCCTTTTTCTTTTCCGCTCGCTTAATGTGCGCTGGGAAGCGCGCCGTCGGCCACCGTGGCGCGGCGCCCGCGCAGTGCCAGCAGTTCATTGAACACCAGTGCGCCGATGACCAGTGCACCGCCGGTCAGCACGCTCACGGCGGGTTCTTCACCTGCACCGATCCATGCCAGCGCAATGCCGAAGATCACTTCGAGCAAAGCCAGCAGAGCGACCTCGGGCGCCTTCAGCACCCGCGCGCACAGCACCGACAGCACGCAGGGAATGGCCAGTTGGAACACCCCCAGGAAAGCCAGCAGGCCGAGGTCGCGTGCGTTTGCCTGAAACGGCAATGCAAAGGGCAGCGTGAACAGTGCGCTGAGCACCGCGCCGATCAGCACCGCCGGCACCAGATCGATGTCATGCCCCTTGGCATGCGCATGCTGAACGACAGTCCAGTTGGTGGCGCCGGCCAGCGGCACGCACAGCGCCACCAGCGTTCCAAGCAGCGAGCCACCTGCCCCGCCCTGCATCAGCTGCGTGCCATACATCCAGGCAATGCCGAGCCCGGCCACCACGATGGCGAGCCAGGTCCGCGCGGGAAGCCGGTGGCCGATGAAGATCCGCGCGGCCAACGCGGTGAGCAGCGGCCCGAGCGCCATCGTGACCAGCACGCTGGCGGTGGAAGCCAGCGTGAGCGCCACCATGAAGGCCGTGAACATCACGGTCCAGCAGACGCCCGAGATCCACAGCGCCCGGCCGCCATGCCGTATCTGCGAGAACACGGCCCGGCCCCGCCAAAGCGGCAAGATCACCAGCAACGCCAGCATCGTGAAGAGGCTGCGCCAGAAGGTGATCTCGAAGCTGTGCGCCTGTGCGAGGTGCCGCGTGACGACGCCCGCCGTGGCCCACATCAGGGTCACGGCGACCATCAGCCACACAGCCCCGCCGTGCGTCAGGCGCAGCATCGGTCGATGATGGCGATCAGCTCGCCATTTCGCGGCCGGCCCGCTTGCGCTCGTGCTCTTTCAGGTAGCGCTTGCGCAGACGAACGCTCTTGGGCGTGATTTCGACCAGCTCGTCGTCCTCGATGAATTCCACGCCGTATTCGAGCGTGAGTTCGATCGGCGGCGTGATCTTGATCGCGTCTTCCTTGCCCGAGACACGGAAGTTGGTCAGCTGCTTGGTGCGCGTGGCGTTCACCACCAGGTCGTTGTCGCGGCTGTGGATGCCGACGATCATGCCTTCATACACCGGATCGTTGGCCTTCACGAACATGCGGCCGCGGTCGTCCAGCTTGCCCAGGGCGTAGGTGAAGATTTCACCGTCGTCCATGGAAATCAGCACGCCGTTCTTGCGGCTGCCGATGTCGCCCTTGTGCGGTTCGTAGCTGTCGAAGATGTTGCTGATGAGGCCCGAGCCGCGCGTCAGGTTCAGGAATTCGTTGGTGAAGCCGATCAGGCCACGCGCCGGAATGCGGTACTCCAGGCGCACGCGGCCGCGGCCGTCCGGTTCCATGTTGACCAGCTCGCCCTTGCGCTCGCCCAGTGCCTGCATCACGCCGCCCTGGTGCTGCTCTTCGATGTCGGCCGTAACCAGCTCGATGGGTTCGTGCTTCTCGCCGTTCACGGTGCGGAACACCACGCGCGGCTTCGACACGGCCATTTCATAGCCTTCGCGGCGCATGTTTTCCAAGAGGATGGTCAGGTGCAGTTCGCCGCGGCCCATCACCTCGAAGATGCCTTCTTCGTCGGTTTCGTTGACGCGCAGCGCCACGTTGTGCTGCAGTTCCTTCTGCAAGCGGTCCCAGATCTGGCGGCTGGTGACAAACTTGCCTTCGCGGCCGGCCAGCGGGCTGGTGTTGACGCAGAAGTTCATGGTCAGGGTCGGTTCGTCGACCTTGAGCATGGGCAGCGGCGCCGGGTTGGTGGGGTCGGTCACGGTCACGCCAATGCCGATGTCGGCAATGCCGTTGATCAGCACGATCTCGCCCGGGCCGGCTTCAGTTGCCTGCACGCGCTCGAGGCCCTGGAAAGTCAGGACCTGGTTGACGCGGCCCTTGACGGCCTTGCCGTCCGGACCTTCCATCACCACCACGTCCATCATGGGCTTGAGCGTGCCCTGGCTGATGCGACCCACGCCGATGCGGCCGACGAAGGTCGAGAAATCGAGTGCCGAAATCTGCAGCTGCAGCGGTGCTTCGGGGTCACCCGTTTGCGCCGGCACGTGCTTCAGGATGGTGTTGAACAGGGCCGACATGTCGGGACCCCACTGTTCGCCGGCAGCGCCTTCTTCGAGCGACGACCAGCCGTTGATGCCCGAGGCATACACGACCGGGAAGTCGAGCTGTTCGTCCGTGGCGCCGAGCTTGTCGAACAGGTCGAAGGCGGCGTTCACCACCTTGTCGGGGTTCGCACCGGGCTTGTCGACCTTGTTCACGACCAGGATCGGCTTGAGGCCCAGGGCCAGCGCCTTCTTGGTCACGAAGCGCGTCTGCGGCATCGGGCCTTCCTGAGCGTCGATCAAGAGCACCACGCCGTCGACCATCGACAGCGCGCGTTCCACTTCACCGCCGAAGTCCGCGTGGCCCGGGGTGTCGACGATGTTGATGTGCGTGCCTTCCCAGGTCACGGCGCAGTTCTTGGCCAGGATCGTGATGCCACGTTCCTTTTCGATGGCGTTGTTGTCCATCACCGTGTCGACGACTTTCTCGTGCTCGGCGAAGGTGCCCGACTGGCGCAGCAATTGGTCGACCATCGTGGTCTTGCCATGGTCCACGTGGGCAATGATGGCGATATTGCGGATTTGCTTGGTACTCATGGTGTCGCTTCGGTCTGTTGTGCGTTCAAAAGAATTTGCTGGATTTCGATGGGGTTCAGCAAGCGCCCCGGGATCAGTTCGTTGGCGGCGACATGCGCCGTGCCGAGGAAGGCGGTAGGCGCTTCACCGAACACCGCCACGTGGTCGGCATCGGGCCAGTTGCCGCGGCGGCGCAGGCCGGACAGAAAGCGCCCTGCATCTTCGCTGCCCAGCGTGACGATCGTATGGCCCTCGACCAGGGATTCGGCAGGCAACAACCGGGCCAGCCGCTCGTCCTCGCCCATGGCTTCGAGCGCTTCGAGCGTGATGCACTGCGCCACACCGAAACCGCCGGTGGCCGTACGGCGCAGCGACGTGAGGTGGGCCCCGCAGCCCAGTGCCTCGCCGATGTCTTCGCCCAGCGTGCGGATGTAGGTTCCCTTGCTCACGGAAGCCACTATTTTTATCGCATTGCCCGCCGATTCGGCCGCTGCCTGCGTGATCTTCAATGCATGAATGACCACGTCGCGCGGCGCGCGCTCGATCTCGATGCCTTCGCGGGCGTACTCGTACAGCGCCTTGCCGTCTTTCTTGAGCGCGCTGTGCATCGGCGGCACCTGTCGGATCGGGCCGGTGAATTGCGCCTCGACGCGGGCCAGGTCTTCAGGCGTGACGTGCACCGGACGCTCGGCGATCACCTCGCCCTCGGCGTCGCCGGTGGTGGTCTTGATGCCCAGGCGGGCCGTGGCCTCGTAGGTCTTGTCGGCGTCGAGATGCAGCTGGCTGAACTTGGTGGCCGCGCCAAAACACAGCGGCAGCACGCCGGTGGCCAACGGATCGAGCGTGCCGGTGTGGCCCGCTTTTTCGGCGCGCAGCAACCACTTGGCCTTCTGCAAGGCCTGGTTGCTGGAAAGTCCCAGCGGCTTGTCGAGCAACAACACCCCATGCACAGGGCGCCGCTGCACCCTGGTGCGTGGCGCGTTCATGGCTAGTCGTCTTTCGAACGCGAAGCGACGGCCTGCGCGATGAGCGCATTCATGTCGGCCGCACGCTCGGTGGTGCGGTCGAACAGGAAGTGCAGCGTCGGCACGGTGTGGATGTGCAGGCGCTTGAACAGGCCGTTGCGCAGGAAGCCTGCGGCCTGGTTCAGCGCTTCGGTGGTCTCGTCCACGTCGCCTGTGAGCATGCTGAAGTACACCTTCGCATGCGCATAGTCGGGCGTGACCTCGACCGCCTGGATCGTGACCATGCCCACGCGCGGGTCCTTCAACTCGCGCGCGATCAGCTCCGTCAGATCCCGCTGGATCTGGTCGGCAACCTTGAACGCACGGTTGGGGGCGGCGGCTTTTCTTTTCGGCATGGTCTCTCTCGCATCGAACGCTTACAGCGTCCGGGCGATTTCCTTGATCTCGAAGAATTCCAACTGATCACCTTCTTTGATGTCGTTGTAGTTCTTGAGCTTGATACCGCACTCGAAGCCTTCGCGCACTTCGCGAACGTCGTCCTTCATGCGCTTGATCGAGTCGACTTCGCCGGTGTAGATCACCACGTTGTCGCGCAGCAGGCGGAAATGCGCCGTGCGGTTGACCGAGCCCGAGGTGATGTACGAACCCGCGACCGTACCGATCTTGGAAGCCACGAACACCGTGCGGATTTCGGCCGAGCCGATGATTTCCTCGCGGCGCTCCGGTGCCAGCATGCCCGACATCGCGACCTTGATCTCGTCCACGGCGTCGTAGATGATGCTGTAGTAGTTCAGCTGCACGCCATTGCCTTCGGCCAGCTTGCGCGCACCGGAATCGGCGCGCACGTTGAAGCCGATCACGATCGCCTTCGAGGCGATGGCCAGGTTGATGTCGCTTTCGCTGATGCCGCCCACGCCGGCGTACACCATTTGAACCTTGACCTCTTCGGTCGCCAGCTTGAGCAGCGACTGGGCCAGCGCTTCCTGCGAGCCCTGCACGTCGGCCTTGATGATGATGCGCAGCGTCTGCACTTCGCCGGCCGAGAGGTCGGTGAACATGTTCTGCAGATTCGCGGCTTGCAGCTTCGCCAGCTTGGTATTGCGGAACTTGCCGGCACGGTAGGTGGCGATTTCGCGCGCACGGCGCTCGTCGGCCATCACCATGAACTCGTCGCCCGCTTGCGGCACTTCGGTCAGGCCCTGGATCTCGACCGGAATCGAGGGACCGGCCGACTTGATGGACTTGCCGTCTTCGTCGAGCATGGCGCGCACGCGGCCATAGGTCGAACCCGCCAGCACCACGTCGCCGGTCTTGAGCGTGCCGGACTGCACCAGCACGGTGGCGACCGGGCCGCGGCCCTTGTCGAGCTGCGCTTCGATGACCAGGCCCTTGGCGGCAGCATCCACCGGCGCCTTGAGTTCCAGCACTTCGGCCTGCAGCAGCACCTGCTCGAGCAGCTCGTCGATGCCCTGGCCCGTCTTGGCGGACACCGGCACGAACGGCACGTCGCCGCCGTACTCTTCGGGCACGACCTCTTCGGTCACCAGTTCCTGCTTCACGCGGTCCGGGCTGGCATCGGGCTTGTCGATCTTGTTGATCGCGACCACGATCGGCACACCGGCAGCCTTCGCGTGCTTGATGGCTTCCTTGGTCTGGGGCATGACGCCGTCGTCGGCCGCCACCACGAGGATGACGATGTCGGTGGCCTGCGCACCGCGGGCACGCATGGCCGTGAAGGCCTCGTGACCCGGGGTGTCGAGGAACGACACCATGCCGCGTTCGGTCTGCACATGGTAGGCACCGATGTGCTGCGTGATGCCGCCGGCTTCGCCCGCGGCCACCTTGGCACGGCGGATGTAGTCCAGCAGCGAGGTCTTGCCGTGGTCGACGTGGCCCATGACGGTCACGACCGGTGCGCGCGGCAGGGCTTCGGCGGTTTGCGCCGACACGTCCTCGTCGGTGAAGGCTTCGGGGTCGTCCAGCGCGGCAACGACCGCGTTGTGGCCCATTTCCTCCACCAGGATCATGGCGGTGTCCTGGTCCAGCGACTGGTTGATGGTCGCCATCTGGCCCAGCTTCATGAGCTGCTTGATGACTTCCTGCGCCTTGACGGCCATCTTGTGGGCGAGTTCGGCCACGGTGATGGTTTCGGGCACGTGCACTTCGAGAATGCGCGCCTCGACCGGTGCGGCCTGCACATGCTCTTCATGGCCTCCACGGTCGTTGCTGCCACGGCGGCCGCGCGGGCCTCCGCGCCAGTTGCCGCGGCCAACACCACCGCTGGCATCGCCGCGGGTCTTGATTTCTTTCTTCTTGGCCGGATCGCCAGCCCAGCTCGACGAGAGCTTGGCCGACTTGACTTCCTTGCCGGCACCGGCGGCGCCAGGGGCTGCGGCAGCACCCGGTGCGGCTGGCGCGCCGGGGCGTGCGGCCGGAGCGGCTGGCTTGTGCAGCGTTCCCTTGACCGCGGCCTTTTCGGGCTGCGGCTTCTCGGGCGCCTTGTGCGGCACCAGCACGCGGGCCGGTGCGTTCATCATGGCGCGAATGGCTTCGGCTTCGGCGAGGGCCTTGCGGCGGCGCTCGTCGAGGTCCTTGGCGCGGGCGGCTTCTTCGTCGGCACGAGCCTTCGATTCGGCGGCGGCCTTGGCCTTCGCGTCTTCCTTGGCTTGCGTGGCGGCGGTTTGCGCAGCCAGCTTGGTGTCAGCGGCTTGCTGTTCGGCGGCGGCTGCAGCGGCTGCGGCAGGCGCGGCAACCGGCTTGGCGGCTTCCTTCGGGGGCGCGGCAGCGGCTTCGGCAGCGGCCTTCTTCTCGGCGGCGATGCGTGCGGCTTCCTGCTCTGCCTGTTCGGCGCGCTCGGCCTTTTCGGCCTGCTCGCGTTCGCGCGCTTCGGCTTCCTCGCGCAGGCGGCGCTTTTCGACCAGTTCTTCTTCCTGGCGGCGGATCAGCTCGGCCTGGCGGCGCGCTTCTTCCTCGCGGCGGGCCAGTTCGGCTTCGTCGACGCGGGGTGCGGCGGGTGCCGCGGCGGGCGCTTCGGCCACCGGTTGTGCTTCGGGCACGGCCGGGTGGCCGTCGTCGCGCTGGATGAAGGTGCGCTTCTTGCGCACCTCGACCTGGATGGTGCGGGCGCGGCCGGTGGCGTCGGCCTGCTTGATCTCGCTGGTCGACTTCTTCGTCAGCGTGATCTTCTTGCGCTCGGGCTCGGCGGTGCCGTGGCTGGCTTTGAGAAAGCCGAGCAGGCGCTGCTTGTCAGCCTCGGTGAGTGCATCGGTGGGTGCCGCTTTGGGCACGCCTGCGCTCTTGAGCTGGTCAAGCAAGGTTTCGGGAGTCTTCTTGAGCTCGTTCGCGAACTCGGCGACAGTGGTACTGGACATATTGGTTTCGTGCCTCCATGACCATCACTCTTGGCCGGCGAACCAATGTTCGCGGGCTTTCAAGATGAGGGCTTTGGCGTCATCGGCGCTGTGGCCGGTGATCTCGGTGAGTTCATCGACCGCGAGGTCGGCGAGGTCGTCGCGGGTGTGCACACCCGCCTCGGCCAGCTTGGGAATCAGCTCGGGGTCGAGGCCTTCGAGGTCGCGCAGATTCTGCGAGACGGTCTCGACGCCCTCTTCCTTGGCGATTTCCATGGTCAGCAGCGCATCCTTGGCGCGCGTGCGCAGCTCATTGATGGTGTCTTCATCGAAAGCTTCGATCTCCAGCATTTCGGAGATCGGCACATAGGCCACTTCTTCGAGGCTGTTGAAGCCCTCGGAGATCAGGATGTCGGCGATTTCCTCGTCGACGTCGAGCTTTTCCATGAACAGCTTGCGGCTGGCGTCGGTTTCGCTCGCCTGCTTCTGGGCCGATTCATTGGCGTCCATGATGTTGATCTTCCAGCCGGTCAGGTCGGAGGCGAGCCTCACGTTCTGGCCGCCGCGGCCGATGGCGATGGCGAGGTTTTCCTCGTCGACCACCACGTCCATGGCGTGCTTTTCTTCATCGACAACGATGGAAGACACATTGGCCGGGGCCAGGGCGCCGATCACGAACTGGGCCGGGTCTTCGCTCCACAGCACGATGTCCACGCGCTCGCCGGCGAGCTCGTTGGTCACGGCGTTGACACGGGTGCCGCGCACGCCGACGCAGGTGCCGATCGGGTCGACACGCTTGTCGTGCGAGAGCACGGCGATCTTGGCGCGCGAACCGGGGTCGCGGGCGCAGCTCTTGATTTCGAGCAGGCCTTGTTCGATCTCGGGCACTTCCTGGCGGAACAGCTCGATCATGAACTCGGGGGCCGAGCGCGACAGGATGATCGGCGCGCCGCGCAGCGTCAGGTCGACCTCCATGATCATGGCCCGCACGCGGTCGCCGTTGCGCAGGTTTTCCTTGGCGATCATCTCGCTGCGGCGCAGGCGCCCTTCGACGCGGCCGGCCTCCACGATGATGTCGCCCTTGTCCAGGCGCTTGACGGTGCCCACGAAGATCTTGTCGCCGCGCGACATGAAGTCGTTCAGCAGCATCTCGCGCTCAGCGTCGCGGATCTTCTGCAGGATCACCTGCTTGGCGGCCATGGCGCCGATGCGGCCGATCGGCACCGAGTCCACCGATTCCTCGATGTATTCGTCGACCTCGATGTCGGGCATTTCTTCCTTGGCTTCGAACAGGAGGATTTCCTGGTCGGGCAGCTGCAGGCCGGCCTCGTCGGGAACGACGTGCCAGCGGCGGAAGGTTTCGTAGTCGCCGCTGTCGCGGTCCACGGCCACGCGGATGTCCACTTCGCCCGCATAGAGCTTCTTGGTGGCTTGCGCCAGTGCGGATTCGACCGCGCCGAAGACCACGTCGCGCTCGACGTTCTTCTCTCGCGAGATCGCATCCACCAACATCAACATTTCGCGATTCATGCCACCACTCCTCTAGTCAGTCCGGAACATTCGTTCCGTCGTCAATATCCGAAAAACCCGGTTGGGTTTTGGCCCTGCGGCCCTTGAAATCCACAATTGGCGCGAGCCGCGCATCGCGCAGCTCGTCCAGCACGAAGCCGAGCGCATGCAACTTTGCAGGCGCGCGCTTCTTGCTCACTTTTTGTCCCGGTTTGGGCTCGGGCGCATCGCTCCAGACGATTTGCCAGCCCGGGGCTGCGTCAGCCCCTTCCGCTGTTTCAGCACGCTCCAGCGTGCCGCGAAATTTCTTGCGGTTGGCAGACACCTGCCCCGCCGCCGCGGCACCCATCGGCACCTTGAGCGTGATGTCGATCACCTCGCCGACAAAACGCTCGAAATCCTGCTCATTGCGAAGCGGACGGTCAATACCCGGCGAGGAAACCTCGAGCCGCTTGTAATCGACACCATCGACCTCGAGCGCAAACTGCAGCTGCCGCGTGACCTTTTCGCAATCCTCGACGGTCACGAAGGGCTCGGGAATTCCCGCAGCCACAGCTTCCGAGGTGGGGGCCGTCCAGGGCAAATCAATCGTGACGCGCAGCAATCCCCCGGCCGATCTATCGATCTCGACCAGGTCGTAGCCGAGTCCGGCCACGGTTTGTTCCACTGTCTGCTGCAATGCCACGTGTTTGAAAATGCCTTGTAAAAATGCCTGTGCGAAATGCTTATGCGCGCCGCCCGCTTATGCGCGCCGCCCGCTTATGCGCGCCACCCGCCCGCCACGGGTGCCACGCATCGAGAATGCATAGACCAAAAAAAACGGGCGGTTGGTACCCGCCCGTTTGGTCGTGAGCCTCGAATTATATGCTATTCGTGTGAGAAATGAAGGGGCTTCGGCGCTCAGGCGGGCCTAATACGGCGAGATTTCGACCACACCACCGCAAACAGCGCGGCCCCGAGCGCCAGGGCCGCAGCCGCTACCAGCAGCGGCACCTGGAACGAACCGGTTCGCTGGGCCAGCGGCGCGGCAAAAAGCGGTCCGATGATCTGCCCGACGCCGTAGGAAGCGGTTGCGTAGCCGATCAGCCCGGCGGCGGCATTGCCCCGCAGCCGGCGCGCATCCCGCATCGCAAAAAGAGTGATGGCCGTGAACGGCATGCCGAGCAGCAGGCTGCCAAGCGCAAAGCCGGCAATCGTGGGCCACGCCACCGACAGCAGTACGCCCAGCGCCTGCAGCGCATACGCCGCCGCCAGCAGCAGCCGGTTGTCCCAATGCAGGGGCGCACGGGCGCCGATCAGCGCGCCCGGAATGATCGCCAGGCCGAAAAGCGGCCAGAAGAAATCGGGCCAGGGCGAGCCCGGCAGCGCCTGGCGGGCGATCACGGGCAGAAAGGTCGCCGTGATGATGTAACCGAAGCCGGCCAGGCCGTAGAGCGCGACCAGCCAGACCGCGTCGCTGCGCGCCGAGGCCGCCGAAGCCGGTGTACCGGCCGCGGCTGCGGGTGTGGCGGCAGAGCCGGCCGCCGCCGGCAGCTCGCCGTCATCGAACACCCGCCAGATCGCCGCCACCAGCACCACCGCCAGCAGGCCGAGGCCGATCCACCCGGTTTCCGAGCCCCACCGCCCCAGGGCGCCGCCGAGCAGGCCGGTCATGGCAATGCCGATGCCGGGCCCCGTGTAGATGACGCCGGCCAGCGCCGGAGAATTGGTTTCGGCCAACCGGCGCAGGCCCCATCCCGACGCGAATACGAAGACCCAGGCACTCATCACGCCGGCTGCCGCGCGCAGGATGCCCCAGCTTGTGAAGCTGTGGAGCACGCCCATGCCGACCAGCAGCACGGCTGTTGCCGCCAGCCCGCCGCGCACCATGGTCTTGGCCTTGATGCCGATGGCCGCGCAACTGACGGCGCCCAGAAAGTAGCCCAGGTAGTTGAGCGACGCCAGCACGCCTCCGGCCTCGAGCTGGAGTTTTCCTTCATGCAGCATGATCGGCAGCATGGGTGTGAAGGCGAAACGCCCCAGCCCCATGGCCACGGCCAAAGTGACCATGCAGGCCAGTGCCGCGCGCCAGGCCCCGCGCCGGCCTTGTCCGATTCCCGACATTGCTTTGAATTCCGTTGTTCTATTCCAGCAGCGCTGCGGCCACCAGTTTTCTTGTGTAGGGGTGCTCGGGTGCATCGAGCACGCGCTCGACGAGGCCGGCTTCGAGAATGGCGCCATCCTTCATCACGATGACCTGGTGCGCCATGGCGCGAATCACTTCGACGTCGTGGGTGATGAGCAGGTAGCTCAGGCCGCGCTCGCGCTGCAGGCGCTGCAGCAGCCCCAGCACCTGCTTCTGGATCGTCACGTCGAGTGCGCTGGTGGGCTCGTCGAGCACCAGCAGTTGCGGATCGACGATAAGCGCGCGCGCAATCGCAAGGCGCTGGCGCTGGCCGCCCGAAAACTCGTGTGGGTAGCGGTCGAGCAGCGACGGAAACTGCGCCTCGCTCAATCCCACGTCGGCCAGCGCGGCCAGGGCCCGTGCCCGGCGCTGCTCGGTGCCGAGCTCGGGTGCATGCACGCGCAGGCCCTCGCCGACGATCTGCTCGACCGTCATGCGCGGCGAGAGCGAAGAAAACGGGTCCTGGAAAACCACCTGCATGACCCGGCGCAAGGCCAGGTCGGAACCCCGGTCGACCGCCCAGCCCTTGCCGTCCACCTTGAGCGCACCGCGATATTTCAGCAGCCCGAGAGCGGCCAGCGCCAGCGTCGACTTGCCCGACCCGGATTCCCCGACCACGCCCAGCGTTTCACCAGGTGCGATGCGGAAGTCAGCGTTCTGCACGGCGATGAATTCGCCTTTGCGGAACCAGCCGGCAACGCCGGGCCGGGACACCGGGTAGCTCACGCGCAGGCCCGTGGCCTCGAGCACCGGCCGTGCATCGCTGCCCGCGGCTACGGCACTGACGTTGCGCTCTGGATGGCTGTCGATCAACTTGCGGGTGTAGGCATGCTTCGGCGCTTCGAAAACCGTGGCCACCTCGCCCTGCTCGACGATGTGGCCATCTTCCATCACCGCCACCCGGTCAGCGAACCGGCGCACCAGGTTCAGGTCGTGGGTGATCAGCAGCACGGCCATGCCATTCTTGCGCTGCAGGTCGGCGAGCAGATCGAGGATCTGCGCGCGCACGGTCACGTCCAGCGCGGTGGTGGGCTCGTCGGCCAGCAGCAGGCGCGGCTTGCAGGCGAGCGCCATCGCGATCATGGCGCGCTGGCGCTGCCCACCCGAGAGCTGGTGCGGGAACGCCCTCGCCCGCCGCTCCGGCTCGGGAATGCCGGTGTCGGCGAGCAGCCGGACGGCGGCGGCCTGCGCGTCGCGTGCCGAGAGCCCTTCGTGCAGTTCGAGCACCTCGGCAATCTGGTCGCCGACGGTGTAGAGCGCATTGAGCGCGGTCATCGGCTCCTGGAAGATCATCGCGATCTCCTTGCCGCGAATGCCGCGCAGTTCGCGCTCCGGAATCGACAGCAGGTCGCGCGCATTGGAAGAGGCCTGGGGGTCGAACAGCTTCGCAACACCCGCGAGGTCGGCGTTCTGCGCCAGGCGCAGCAGCGCCAGCGCCGTGACGGTCTTGCCCGAACCCGACTCGCCCACCAGGGCGAGCTTCTCGCCGGCGGCAATGCGAAAGTCGATGCCATGCACCACTTCCTTGCCGCCGAACGCGACGCGCAGGCCCTTGACGTCGAGCAGCGGCAGATGGGGGGTCGTCATTTCGCTCACGTGTCGGCCTTCCGTGGATCGAGCGCATCGCGCAGCGCATCGCCCATGAAGGTCAGGAGCATCAGCGTCACGACCAGCACACCAAAGGTCGACAACGAGATCCACCAGGCATCGATGTTGGCCTTGCCCTGGCTCAGCAGTTCGCCGAGCGACGGCGTGCCCGGCGGCACGCCAAGGCCCAGGAAGTCGAGCGAAGTGAGCGCCAGGATGGCCGCGCTCATTCGGAAAGGCAGGAAGGTGACGACCGGCACCATGCTGTTGGGCAGGATGTGGCGCCACATGATCTGCAGGTTGCCGACGCCGAGGGCTCGTGCGGCGCGCACGTAGTCCATCTGTCGGTTGCGCAGGAATTCGGCGCGCACGTAGTCCGACAGGCCCATCCATCCGAAGAGGCTCAGCAATATGAGCAGCAGCGCCACGCTGGGCGAGAAGATCGCACTGAAGATGATCAGCAGGTAGAGCTCGGGCATGGAACCCCATATCTCGATGAAGCGCTGAAATGCCAGGTCGGTCTTGCCGCCGAAGAAGCCCTGCACAGCCCCCGTCACGATGCCCAGCACCACGCCGATGACCGTGAGCGCCAGTGCGAACAGCACGCTCACGCGAAAGCCGTAGATCAGTTGCGCCAGCAGATCGCGGCCGCGGTCGTCGGTGCCAAAAAAGTTGTCACGCGACGGGGCCGACGGATTCGGCAACTTGGCAAAATAATTGAGCGTCTGTGGGCCATAGGTGTTCGGCGCATAGATGGCCCAGTTCTTCCCCGCGGTGATCCGCTCGCGGATGAACGGGTCGAGGTAGTCGGCCGGCGTCTCGAAGTCGCCGCCGAATGTCTTTTCGGGATAGTCGCGCAGCACGGGAAAGTAGGTTTGTCCTTCGTAGTGCACGACGAGCGGCTTGTCCGTGGACAGCACTTCCGCAAAGAGGCTCAGGACCACAAGCACCGTGAAGACGACGAGGCTCCAGAACCCGAGCGGATTCCGGCGAAAACGGCGCCAGGCGCGGCGCGCCGGGCTCAGCGAAACGGGCAGCGCGTCAGTCAAATTTCACCCTCGGGTCGACCCAGACGTAGCAAAGGTCGGAAATGAGCTTGGTCAAGAGGCCGATCAGCGTGAACAGGTACAGCGTGCCCAGCACCACGGGATAGTCGCGCCGGATCACGCTTTCGTAACTCAACAGGCCCAGCCCGTCGAGGGAGAACAGTGTCTCGATCAGCAGCGAGCCCGTGAAGAAGGCGCCGATGAAGGCCGCCGGAAATCCCGTGATGATCGGGATCAGGGCGTTGCGGAAGACGTGCTTCCAGAGCACTTGCCGCTCGGCCAGCCCCTTGGCGCGCGCGGTCAGCACGTATTGCTTGCGGATTTCCTCAAGGAATGAATTCTTCGTGAGCATGGCCGTCACGGCGAAGCTGCCGAGCACCATTGCGGTCACGGGCAGCGCGATGTGCCAGAGATAGTCGACGATCTTCGCGCCCCAGCCGAGCGTTTCCCAGTTGGGCGAGGTCAGCCCGCGCAGCGGAAACCACTGCAACTGGCCGCCGAAGATCACGAGCAGCGCCACCCCCAGCACAAAGCCAGGTATCGCATAGCCGACCAGCACGATGAGCGTGGTCACGAAGTCGAAACGCGAACCCGCGCGCACCGCCTTCGCTACGCCGAGCGGCACCGCGATCAGGTAGCTGATGAAGAAGGTCCAGAGCCCCAGGCTGATCGACACCGGCAGTTTTTCCTTGACCAGGTCCCACACCGCCTTGCGCTGGTAGAAGCTCTGGCCCAGGTCGAGTTTTGCGAAGGACTTGAGCATCTGCCAGAAGCGCTCGTGGGCCGGCTTGTCGAAGCCGTAGAGCGCCTTGATTTCCTCGATGCGTTGTGGATCCAGACCCTGGCGGCCACGGTAGCCGGCGCCGGTGCTCGCAGCGCGCTCCCCACCAGAATCGCGGCCCTGCAACTGGGACACCATCTGCTCGACGGGCCCGCCCGGCACGAACTGGATGACCACGAAGGTCAGCAGCAGCACGCCGAGCAGCGTGGGCACCATCAGGAGCAGGCGTTTGAGGATGTAGCTGGCCATGGCGTGCGCGACTCTCTATTTGTTCGTGGGCGACGCCCACCAGGTGGTCATCGCCCAAGCGTCGGCCTGGTAATACGGGGGAACGACATCGGGCAGCACGACAGGCCGCGGCCGGTAGCCGACCAGGAAGGCGCTCCCGTAGTACTGCGGGATCGAGTAGTAGCCGTGCGACAGCACGCGATCGAGCGCGCGCACCGCCGTGCGCAGTTCGGACCTGGTTGTGGCACTGAGCACCTTCTGCACCAGCGCGTCGACGGCCGGATCGGCAATGCCCCAGATGTTGGAGGAGCCATGGGTCTCGGCCGCCTTGGACCCGAAGAAGTCGAGCAACTCGCCTCCGGGCGCGGTACTGCCCGACAAGCGCAGGCTGGTCATCTCGAAGTCGAAATTGTCCATGCGCTGCTGCGACAGCGAGAAATCGACGGTGCGAAAGCGCATCTCGATGCCAAGCTTCTGCAGCGCACTCTGGAACGGCGTGGCAACCCGGATGAGCGAGGGCTGGTCGTTCAGGAACTCGATGGTGAACGGCTCGTTCCTGGCGTTGCGCAGCGCGCCATCGCGGTAGGTCCAGCCCGCCTCGGCCAGCAACGCCCTTGCGCGGCGCAGATTCTCGCGCAGGCTTCCTGGCGGCGCGGTGCTGGGGGAGATCACGGCCGGCCCGAAAACCTCGGGGCGCAGCTTGTCGCGCAGCGGTTCGAGCAGCGCCAGCTCGTCGGGTTTTGGCAAGCCTTCGGCGTGGAACTCGCTGTTGGGGAAATAACCCTGCACGCGCGTGTAGAGCCCGTAGAACAGCTGGCGGTTGAGCCATTCGAAATCCATTGCCAGCCCGATCGCCTGGCGCACCCGCACGTCCTTGAACTTGTCCTTGCGAAGGTTGAATACGTAGCCCTGGAAATCGCCGGGGTTCCGGGTTTCGAAAGCGCGCTTGACGAGCTCCCCGCTCTCGAATTGCTTGCCCTTGTATTGGCGCGCCCAGTTGCGCGAAGTGAATTCGCGCATGAAGTCGAATTCCCCGGCCTTGAGCCCCTCGAAGCGGGAGGTGTCGTCCAGGTAGTTCTTGAAGGCGACCCGGTCGAAATTGAACTGCCCCCGGCGCACCGGCAGCTCGGCGCCCCAATAGCGCGGGTCTCGCACATAGGTGATGTCGCGGCCCAGCCGCGCGCTCGAGGGCTTGTAGGGGCCGGAGGCAATCGGCACCTCGCTGATGATCTGGTCGAAAGGCTTGCCGCCGCCCCAGGCGCGACTGAACACCGCCATGCCGCCGACCACCAAAGGCAGCTCCGGATTGGGCCTTGCGAACTCGAAGCGCACTGTGCGTTCGTCGAGTGCGCGCACGCCCTTCACCTCGGCATAGAGCGTTCGGAACTGGGGCGCTGCCAGCTTGCTGTTGAGCGTTTCGAAGGAATACACCACGTCGGCCGCCAGCACCGGCGAGCCGTCGTTGAAACGCGCCTTGGGGTTGAGCCGGAATGTGGCGGAAAGCTTGTCGGCTGGCACCTCGACGTCTTCCGCCAGCAGGCCATAGGCTGTGGTCGGCTCCTCCGAATTGCCTGCGAGCAGGCTTTCGAACACCAGCACGCCCTGCCCATAGGGCGCCGTGCCCTTCAGGGTGAACGGGTTGAACTTGTCGAAGTTGGTGGGCCGGGTCGGCGGCACCATCCGGATCTCTCCGCCCTTGGGCGCATTCGGGTTCACGTAGCTGAAATGGGTGAAGCCGGGCGGATACTTGACATCGCCGAATTGCGCATAGGCATGGGCGGCCCATGAAGGAGCCGCCCAGAGCATCAGGAGAAAAAGCAGCCAAGCCCGCATGCGAGAATTCTGCCCAAGATTTTCACGAGGCAACTTCATGGGCTTTCTTTCCGGCAAAAAACTGTTGATCACCGGCGTGTTGAGCAATCGCTCCATTGCCTATGGCATTGCCAAGGCGTGTCACGAACAAGGCGCCGAGCTTGCTTTCAGCTACGTCGGCGAGCGATTCAAGGACCGTATCACCGAATTCGCCGCAGACTTCGGCTCCAAGCTCATTTTCGACTGCGACGTGGGCGACGATGCGCAGATCGACAAGCTCTTTGCCGATCTGGCGCAGACCTGGCCCAAGTTCGACGGCTTCGTGCACAGCATCGGGTTCGCGCCGCGCGAGGCCATTGCGGGCGACTTTCTCGAAGGGCTGTCGCGCGAGGGTTTCAAGATTGCGCACGACATCAGTGCCTACAGCTTCCCGGCCATGGCCAAGGCCGCCCTGCCCTACCTCAACGACAAGGCCGCGCTGCTGACGCTGACCTACCTCGGCGCCGAACGCGCACTGCCCAACTACAACACCATGGGCCTGGCCAAGGCCTCGCTGGAAGCTTCGGTGCGCTACACCGCGGCATCGCTCGGCCCCAAGGGCATGCGCGTCAACGGCATCAGCGCCGGCCCCATCAAGACGCTGGCGGCCAGCGGCATCAAAGGCTTCGGCAAGATGCTGTCCGCCGTGGCCGAGGCCTCGCCGATCCGCCGCAACGTGACCATCGAGGAAGTCGGCAACGTGGCCGCCTTTCTGCTGAGCGACCTGGCAAGCGGCGTGAGCGCCGAGATCACCTACGTGGATGGCGGCTTCAGCAACGTCGTCGCGGGAATGGGCGAATAAAGGCTCGCCCCGGCACCTTCCGCAGAACATTGCGTCTTCATCGATTGGCAGCGGCGTCGTGCTGACCCGACGTTCCCTCCTGCTTGCCGGGCTCAGTGCGCTGGCGGCCCGCACGGCCGTCGCACGCGAGCCCGCACCGGCACTGATGCTGGCCGAGGTCTACCGCCCAGGCATGTCGCTGGCGGACTACTGGGTCAGCGAAAAATACGACGGGGTGCGCGGCTACTGGGACGGCCAGCAGCTCTGGACGCGTGGCGGCGAGCCGGTGGTGGCGCCCGCCTGGTTCACGGCAAAGTTGCCGAGGCAGCCGCTCGATGGCGAGCTGTGGGCCGGCCGGGGCCAGTTTGCGCACGCCGTTTCCACCGTGCGCAGCCAGACACCCAACGACACCGCCTGGCACAGCATGCGGTTCATGGTGTTCGACCTGCCGTCCCAGGGCGGCGATTTCACGGCGCGGCTCGCTGCCCTGCGCAAACTGCTGCCGGTCACCGACGCGCCGTGGATCGTGCCCGTGCCCCAGGAACGCGCCACCACGCATCCCGAGTTGCAGGCGCTGCTCGACAAGACCGTGAAGATGGGCGGCGAAGGCCTGATGCTGCATCGGGGCGGCTCGCTCTATCGCGCCGAGCGCAACAGCGACCTGCTCAAGGTCAAGCTCCACGACGACGCCGAGGCCCGGGTGGTCGGGCACGTTCCGGGCAAGGGCCGGCACGGTGGCCGGCTGGGTGCGCTGCTGGTCGAAACGCCCGAGGGCAAGCGCTTCAAGCTCGGCACCGGCCTCACCGACGCCGAGCGCGAGAACCCGCCCGCCATCGGCAGCTGGGTGACCTACCGCTTCAACGGTACCAACCCCGGCGGCCTGCCGAGGTTTGCCCGCTTCATGCGGGAACGCATCGACCTGCCCTCCTGAAGCGCGGCGCGCCCACGGCGCGCACCACTCTCGCTTCCCTGATTATTTTTTCTTCGGCGCGGCCACGCAGTCCGCGTAGTAGCGCTTCTTGCCGGTTTCGTCGACGCGCGCCACCAGGCCGTGGATGTCGGTCTCGAAGCCCGGGCACTGCAGGTTGAACTCGCGCGAGAACTTGAGGTAGTCGACGATCTTCTTGTTGAACACCTCGCCCGGAATCAGCAGCGGAATGCCCGGCGGGTACGGCGTGATCAGGCTGGTGGTGATGCGGCCTTCGAGCTCGTCGATTTCCACGCGCTCGGTCTTGCGGTGCGCGATGTGGGCGAAGGCGTCGCTCGGCTTCATGGCCGGCGTGAGATCGCTCAGGTACATCTCGGTGGTGAGGCGCGCCACGTCGTAGCGTGCGTAGAGCTGGTGGATGTGCTGGCACAGATCGCGCAGGCCCAGGCGTTCGTAGCCGGGGTGCTGCTGGCAGAACTCGGGCAGGATGCGCCACATCGGCTGGTTGCGCGCGTAGTCGTCCTTGAACTGCTGCAGCGCCGTGAGCAGCGTGTTCCAGCGGCCCTTGGTGATGCCGATGGTGAACATGATGAAGAAGCTGTAGAGCCCGGTCTTCTCCACGATCACGCCGTGCTCCGCGAGGAACTTGGTCACCACGCTGGCGGGAATGCCGGTCTCGGCGAAATTGCCTTCCAGATCCAGGCCGGGCGTCACGATGGTCGACTTGATCGGGTCGAGCATGTTGAAGCCGTCGGCCAGATCGCCAAAGCCGTGCCAGTTGCGCGGCGACTTCTTGTTTTTCGGCTTGCCGTTCTTCTCGCCCGTCATGATCCAGTCTTCGGCGCGGCCGATGCCTTCGTCGACGAGCTTCTCGGGACCCCAGACCTTGAACCACCACTCGTCCTTGCCGAACTCGGCCTCGACCTTGCGCATGGCGCGGCGGAAGTCGAGCGCTTCGAGAATGCTCTCCTCCACCAGTGCGGTGCCGCCGGGCGGCTCCATCATGGCGGCGGCCACGTCGCAGCTCGCGATGATCGCGTACTGCGGGCTGGTGGACGAGTGCATCAGGTAGGCCTCGTTGAACAGGTCGCGGTCGAGCGCGCGGTTCTGCGAGTCCTGCACCAGCACGTGGCTGGCCTGGCTGATGCCGGCCAGCAGCTTGTGGGTCGACTGCGTGGCAAACACCAGCGACTCCTTCGGCCGCACGCGGCGCTTGCCCATGGCGTGGTAGGCGCCGTAGAACGGATGGAAGGCCGCATGCGGCAGCCATGCTTCGTCGAAATGCAGCGTGTCGACGTAGCCGTCGAGCATGCCCTTGATGGTCTCGGTGTTGTAGATCACGCCGTCGTAGGTCGACTGCGTGAGCGTCATCACGCGCGGCTTGACCTTGTCGGGGTCCACGTCGGCCAGCAGCGGGTTGGCCTTGATCTTGGCCTTGATGGCGCTCTGCTCGAACTCGCTCTTGGGAATCGGGCCGATGATGCCGAAGTGGTTGCGCGTGGGCTTCATGAAGACCGGGATCGCGCCGGTCATGATGATCGCGTGCAGGATCGACTTGTGGCAGTTGCGGTCGACCACCACCACGTCATCGGGCGCCACCGTGTGGTGCCACACCATCTTGTTGCTGGTGCTGGTGCCGTTTGTCACGAAGAAGCAATGGTCGGCGTTGAAGATGCGCGCCGCGTTGCGCTCGCTGGCCGCCACCGGGCCGGTGTGGTCGAGCAGCTGGCCGAGTTCTTCCACCGCGTTGCAGACGTCGGCGCGCAGCATGTTCTCGCCGAAGAACTGGTGGAACATCTGGCCCACCGGGCTCTTCAGGAACGCCACGCCGCCCGAATGGCCCGGGCAGTGCCATGAATACGAGCCGTCTTCGGCGTAGTCGATCAGCGCCTTGAAGAACGGCGGCTGCACACCCTCCAGGTAGCTCTTGGCCTCGCGGATGATGTGGCGCGCCACGAACTCGGGCGTGTCCTCGAACATGTGAATGAAGCCATGCAGCTCGCGCAGGATGTCGTTCGGGATGTGGCGCGAGGTCTTGGTTTCGCCGTAGATGTAGATCGGCACGTCGGCGTTCTTGCGGCGCACCTCGCCGATGAAGCTGCGCAGGCTCAGCACGGCGGGATCGAGGTCGGGGCCGACCGTGAACTCCTCGTCGTCGATCGACAGGATGAACGCGCTGGCACGGCTTTGCTGCTGCGCGAACTGGCTCAGATCCCCGTAGCTCGTGACGCCCAGCACCTCGAAGCCCTCGCTTTCGAAGGCCTGCGCAAGCGCGCGAATGCCAAGGCCCGAGGTGTTTTCGGAGCGGAAGTCCTCGTCGATGATGACGATGGGGAAGCGAAATTTCATGAGCAGGGCTCCGGACAGGCAATGAGGCGCGAAGTGTACGGAATTCGGATGAAGGTTTCCGTCACCTTTTGACTCAGAATGTCGGGCGTCCATCAAAGAGGAGAAGACATGGCGAATTCCACCATCTGGTGGCTGATAGCGGGAGCCGCGATCGTGCTCGAGTTGCTCTCGGGTACGGTCTACCTGTTGCTGCTGGCCACGGGCTTCGCAGCGGCGGCCATCGCGGCGCATGTGGGCGCGGGAACGGTCGCGCAACTCGTCGTGGCGGCCGTGGTCGGCGTGGGTGCGGTCCTGGCCTGGTATGCGGTGCAGCGCCGACGCCCGGGCCCGCCGCCTACCGGCTCGAATCGCGACGTCAACCTGGACATCGGCGAGATCATCCATATCGAGGCATGGAACCCCGACGGCACGGCCACCGTGCGCTATCGGGGAGCCCAGTGGACCGTGGTTCCGCGCAGCGGTCACGCCCCGGCCGCCGGCGAGCACCGCGTGGTCGAGGTCATCGGCAGCCGCCTCGTGGTCGAGAAAACCTAGTCAGAACATTCAAGAGGAGAAACATCATGGAATTTTCAGTTCCCATCATCATCCTGGTCATCGCGGTGATCGTCATCAGCCAGTCGGTCAAGTTCGTGCCGCAGCAGAACGCCTGGGTGCGCGAGCGCCTGGGCAAGTACCACAGCACCATGACGCCCGGGCCCAACTTCCTGATCCCGTTCATCGACAAGGTCGCCTACAAGCACAGCCTGAAGGAAATTCCGCTCGACGTGCCGAGCCAGATCTGCATCACGCGGGACAACACCCAGCTGCAGGTCGACGGCATCCTGTACTTTCAGGTGACCGACCCGATGCGCGCGAGCTACGGCTCGTCGAACTACATCGTGGCCGTGACGCAGCTGGCGCAAACGTCGCTGCGCAGCGTGATCGGCAAGCTCGAACTCGACAAGACTTTCGAGGAGCGCGACGTCATCAACGCCCAGGTGGTTGCGGCCATCGACGAGGCAGCGCTCAACTGGGGCGTGAAGGTGCTGCGCTACGAAATCAAGGACCTGACGCCGCCCAAGGAAATCCTGCTGGCCATGCAGGCGCAGATCACCGCCGAGCGCGGCAAGCGCGCGCTCATCGCGGCCTCTGAAGGCCGTCGCCAGGAACAGATCAACATCGCCACCGGCGAACGCGAAGCCTTCATTGCCCGCTCCGAGGGCGAGAAGCAGGCCCAGATCAACAACGCCCAGGGCGAGGCGGCCGCCATCACCGCCGTGGCCACCGCCACGGCCGACGCCATCGAGCGCGTGGCGGCAGCCATCCGCCAGCCCGGCGGCGAACAGGCCGTGCAGCTCAAGGTGGCCGAGCGCGCGGTCGATGCCTACGGCAAGGTTGCGGCCGATTCCAAGACCACGCTGATCGTGCCGAGCAACATGACCGAAACCGCCGCGCTCATCGCGTCGGCCATGCGCATGGTCCAGGCCGGCAAGCCATCGAATCCGGCCTGAGCGACTGCTACAATCGAAGGCTCAGGAGCGGTGGATGAGCGGTTTAAGTCGCACGCCTGGAAAGCGTGTGAGGGTTAATAGCCCTCCGCGGGTTCGAATCCCGCCTGCTCCGCCAGAGATTGATTGTTCGTAACCGTTCACGGACATGAGAGCCAGAATAAAAAGCCCAGGTTGCCTTCCAGCACCCTGGGCTTTTTTGTCGGCGCGTTGCGCCCTGGCAACGCGCATCCGACTGCCCCGCCGCCCTCAACTGGCGGTACGATCCAAAGTCTTACTTTCACGCCTGCAAAGGAGCCCGGATGGCCGGACAACCACAACCCACCCCGACTGGCGATACGTCGCTCGAACAGACATTGGAGAAGACCGAAGCGGTTGCCGCCGATGTGCAGCGGGCGTCGGACAACCTTGCGGTCGTGAACACGGTCCTCGAACAGGAGCTGCCCGAGGAAATCCAGGTGGGTGAAGTGGCCCAGGCCATCGAGCACACCAGCCAGCTCGAAGAAAAGCTGGCCAAGTCGGCCGAGACATTGGCCGAGGTCAACGCCGCCTTGAGCGAGGAAATCGAGAAGCGCCTGGAGATCACTGCCCAGCGCGATGAAAGCCAGGCAGAGGCCGAAGAACTCAAGGCAAGGATCCAATCCGGCGCAGCGGACTGATCGTCTCCACGGTCTTTCCAGCCGGTACGGATCGCTCCTTATCCCTTCTCCTACGCTGCGGACGCATCCGGCACGCTACGCTATTGGTTCTCAAAGCGAAACCACGGCATGGCCCTCATCACGTTCCTCGTCGAGGACAACAAGACCATCAGGGACAACCTGGTCCCGGCTCTCGAAGATCTGGTCAACGGCCAGATCGTCGGCTTCGCTGAAACCGAGTCGGCCGCGCTCGCCTGGCTCGCCTCCCATCCCCACGATTGGCAATTGCTCATCGTCGACCTGTTCCTGAAAGAAGGCTCCGGGCTGGGCGTGCTCTCGGGCTGCAAGACACGCGGCCCGGGCCAGCGCGTGGTGGTGCTGAGCAACTACGTGACGGCCGACATCCGTGCACGTTGCGAAGCACTGGGCGCGGACGCGGTCTTCGACAAGTCGCGCGACCTCGACGCCTTCATCGACTACTGCAACACCGACCGGCCTTCGGGCTTTGCCAGATTGAACTGACGCCGGTTGCCGCCAGTGACCGTCCTGAAATGCGTTGACACCCAAATAGCCGGCCTCAGCCGACCACGGACGCCCGATGCACGACATCGGGCGTTTGCATTTTGAGCGACAAATGGGGCCGCTCGTGGTTGTAGATCTGCACGGACTCAGCCACCAGTCGCCTGGCTTGAGCCAGGTCAGTTGGCTGGCTCAGCAGGAATTCGGTCTTGAGGATGCCGTTGATGCGCTCGGCCAGCGCGTTCTGGTAGCAGTCGTAGCCGTCGGTCATCGAGCACTTCAGGCCATGGCGGCGATTCGCATCGCGCCCCAACTCGATGCCCTGGCGCTGCAACGGCTCGCGCAACAGGTAGTGCAGCTTGCGCGTGCCCAGTCTCGGCTGGCGCATGCGCTGTTCCTTGACCAACTGCACCACCGTTTCGGCGCGTTCGTGGCGCCGGGCCGCCCTGTGCTGACCTTGGTAGTACGCCTGACGAGTTATGCCCATGTGGTGGCAAGCCCGGGTCACGCTCAGCCCTTCGACGAGGCCTTGCGCGAGGACTTGTCCGAAGGCTTTTTTACGACACGCACGCCGTGATCCTTCTTCAGGACCTCCAGCACCGCTTCGAACAACCGGGCCTTTTCCTGCGCTCTGGCCAGTTGCGTTTCCAATTCCTTGATCCGCTGTTCCGGCGTCGGTGCAATGGCTGTCTTGTCGATCGGCATAGCCGCCGATGATGCCGCACGACCCCACCCCTGGCGACCGTGCTTGCGCAGCCAGTTCAACACTGTCGAGTTGCCCTGGATCCCATAGCGGCTCTGCGCCTGGCCGCAGGTCAACTCCCCTTTTTCCACTTGCTCGACAACAGCCAATTTGAAGGCCATCGTGTAGTCACCCTGCGTTCTCTTGACGCCTGTGTCCATTGCGCTTTTTCCTTTCGCTGATGAAAGGTGTCAACGCTGGGCAGGACGGGTCAAAGCCAAGAAAAAAGGGCCCGAAGGCCCTTTTCCTTTTTGCGCCATGGCGCAGCGGTTTGCAATGAAACCGATCAGCGCACCACGGCGATCTGTGTACGCACGCCACCCTTGTAGGTGAAGAGCGTCAGCGCGCCGTTCTTGATGTCGCCCTTTTCGTCGAAGGCGATCGGGCCGGTCACGCCCTTGTATTGCACCTTGCCGACTTCCGGCAGGTACTTTTCGGGGTCGGAGGAACCGGCCTTGACCATGGCTTCAGCCAGAACGTTGACCGCGTCGTAGACGTACGGTGCATAGATCTGGACTTCCACGCCGTTCTTGGCCTTGAACTTGGCCTTGAAGTCTTCCAGCGGCTGCTTGAAGTCGCCATCGACACCGCCGGCTTCGGCGCAAACCACCATCTCTTCGCCGATGGCATCGCCAGCCAGCTTGGGCAGCTCGCCGGTGCACAGGCCGTCGCCGCCCATGAACTTGACGTTCAGGCCGAGTTGCTTGACCTGCTTGAGCATCGGGCCGCCAACGGCGTCCATGCCGCCGAAGAACAGCACGTCGGGCTTGGCAGCCTTGAGCTTGGTCAGGATGGCGTTGAAGTCGGTCGACTTGTCGGTCGTGAACTCGTGGCCGACGATGGTGCCGCCAGCAGCCTTGGCCGCCTTTTCGAACTCTTCGGCAACGCCCTGGCCGTAGGCCGTGCGGTCGTCGATCACGGCAATGTTCTTGCCCTTGAGCGTTTCGACGGCGTACTTGCCCAGCGTGCCGCCGAGTTGCGTGTCGTCGGCCACCACGCGGAACGCGGTCTTGAAGCCTTGGCGCGTGTACTTGGGATTGGTTGCCGAAGGCGAAACCTGCGGAATGCCGGCGTCGCTGTAGAGCTTGGAGGCGGGAATCGTGGTGCCCGAGTTCAGGTGGCCGACGATGCCGTTGACCTTGCTGTCGACCAGCTTCTGGGCCACTGCCGTGCCTTGCTTCGGATCGCCGGCGTCGTCTTCTGCGAGCAGTTCGAACTTGGCAACCTTGTCACCGATCTTGAGGCCCTTGGCGTTCAGGTCTTCGATGGCCATCTTGGCGCCGAACTCGTTGTCCTTGCCAAGGTGGGCAATGGCGCCGCTGGTGGGACCGACGTGGCCGATCTTGACGACCAGCGTGCTTGCCGGAGGCGCTGCAGGTGCGGGGGCCGCTGCCGTGGGCGCCGGAGCGGCGGGTGCAGCAGCTTCTTCTTTTTTGCCGCAAGCCACAAGCGTGAGAGCAGCCAGTGCGACCGCAGTCCATTTCAATTGCATGAGAACCTCCAGAACATTGATAAATAAACTAAGAACCGGTCGTGTGATCCGGGCGCGCAGACCTCGCAAGTTTCGCGCCGCAGACCAGCGGCACCCTCCCGCCCCACCGACCTGGCGCGCAGTTTAGCTGAAGCTTTACGCTCCGGAAGTTGGCACAGACCCTGTGTTTTCGGAGAGCTCGGCGGCCATTGCTTCGATCACCAAAGCCCGCAATACGGCCTCGATTTCTTCGCGCAGCCGAGGCACCATGGCATCGAGTTGCTGCTGCACGGCCGCCGAGACCGTGTCGCTCAAACGCTCTTCCAAAGACAGGTCGACGCGCTGCAGCACGCGATGCAGGAGCTGCTCTTCGAGGCGGACGATTTCGGCCTCGGAGCGCTGCTCGGCCGGAGGCAGCGCAACGGCTTCCGCGGGGTCGATGGACGGGGCCGGCGCGGCCGCAGGGCTCGCCGGCTCGGTGCCCACAGGCTCGGCCGGCAGGTCGAGCACCGTGGTCAGGGTGGGAACGAACCGGGGCGGTGTACGCAGCGTGCTGGCCATCAGGAAGCGCTCCTTGCAAAGTCGTGCGGCTGGATGGTGTAGCCCCGGTCGGCATAGTGGCGCCACCGCGATCGGCCGATCTGCCGGTCTGTGGCCTCGTCGCTCACGATGTCGATCAGGCGCTCGAAGCGCTCGAACCCCGCCGGGACCTCGGCCCCCAAATTCACGAGCATTTCGCGGTGCGGCAGCGATGCGGCCTCCGCGCCCTCGGCCGAAAGAATGACCGGCGAGCGGGCCACCACATGAGGCTGCGCGTCGGCGCGGCAATGGGCAATGAAGTCGGAAGGCATGAGCTGCCAGAGCGCGGCATCCACCGCCTCGAGCGTCTGCGCCTCGCCCACCACGACCACGCGCAGCCCGCGCGCGTTCACGGCCTTTCGAACCAGCCGGCAGGCGTAGTTCACCTTGTCCGGCGTATTGAAATGAAAGCCGATTTCCGTCACTGCGCGGACCGGGCCTTTCGGGCCGCCGAACCGGCGCTCTTGCGAGCGGCCTTCGACGGGGCGGCCGGCTTGGCGGTGCCGCTGCGCGCGCGCTCCATCAGGTAGGACACCAGCAGCCCCACGGGCCGCCCGGTCGAGCCCTTGGCCGCCCCGCTCTTCCAGGCCGTGCCTGCGATGTCCAGGTGCGCCCAGGCGAAGTCGCCGGCAAAGCGCTGCAGGAACTTGGCCGCGGTGATGGCGCCGCCGGCACGGCCCGCCACGTTGGCCACGTCGGCAAAGTTGCTCTTCAGGCCATCGGCATATTCGTCGTCGAGCGGCAGGCGCCAGCAGCGGTCTTGCGATTCTTCGCCGGCCGCCTGGAGCGCCGCGGCCAGCGTCTCGTCAGTCGTGAACAAGCCGCTGCGTACGCCGCCCAGTGCCACCACGCAGGCGCCGGTGAGCGTGGCGATGTCGATCACGGCGGCCGGATCGAACCGCTTGGCGTACGTGAGGGCGTCGCACAGGATGAGCCGTCCCTCGGCGTCGGTGTTGAGCACTTCGATGGTCTGGCCGCTCATGCTGGTGACCACGTCGCCGGGCTTGATTGCGCGGCCGTCGTTCATGTTCTCGCACGTTGGCACGAGGCCCACCACGTTGATGGCCGGCTGGATTTCTCCGAGCGCGCGGAAGGTACCCAGCACGCTGGCCGCGCCGCACATGTCGAACTTCATCTCGTCCATTTCGGCGGCCGGCTTGAGCGAGACGCCGCCGGTGTCGAAGGTGATGCCCTTGCCGACCAGCACCACCGGCGCCTGGTCCTTGGGGCCGCCCTGGTAGCGCAGTACGATGAACCGCAGCGGTTCGGCCGAACCTTGTGCGACGGCGGCGAACGAGCCCATGCCGAGCTTCTGCACCTCCTTGGGGCCCAGCACCTCGCATTTGATGCGGGGCAGCCTGGACAGGCCCTTGGCCGCCTCCGCCAGCAGAGTGGGCGTGCAATAGTTGCCGGGGCGGTTGCCCCACTCTTTTGCAAGCTCGATGCCGGACACGGTGGCGCGGGCTTCGTCGAAGGCCTTGCCCACCGCCGCGGCGTCGGCCACGCCGAGCGTCAGGTTGCGGATGGTGCGGCCGTTCTCGCCGTTCGAGGTCTTTGCCTTGGTCGTGGTGTAGACGTAGCTGGCGTCGGCGGCGGCGGCCACGGCGCAGGCCACGGCGGCACCATCGGCCTCTTGCGCGAAGGCCATGACCACGCGCCTGGGCCCGTAGGCCTTGGCCGCGTTGACCGCCGCGATGACGCCGCCGCGCACCGACGCGGGCTTGCCGTCGCCAATGGCCGCCAGCACGACGCGCGAGGCCACCACCTCGTCGGGGTGGTAGAGCGCGAGCAGCTTGCCGGCCTTGTCGGGCAGGTCGCCGGCCTTGCGGGCGCTGGCAATCAGTGCGGAAAGCGGGTCCTTGGCGGTGAGGGGTGCGCTGCCGACGAGCACGATCAGCACGTCGGATTTTTCGGCTGCCGCGCGGGCAACGGTGAGGGTCTTGAGCTGAAAGTCCATAATCCTTTTTTTCCTCGAACGATGTTATTCCATTCTTCCTTACGCAAGGAGCTGTCGCGCAGCTTCGGAGCGACCCTCGTCGTCCTGGTCACCATCGTGATGACCATGATGCTCATCCGCACGCTCGGGCTCGCCTCCAAGGGCAGCGTGAACCCGTCCGAAGTGTTCCTGGTGATGACATACACGGTGCTCGGCTACATGCCGACCATCCTGAGCCTGAGCCTCTTCATCGCCATTGTCGGCACCTTGTCGCGCATGTACCGCGACAGCGAAATGGTGATCTGGTTCTCCAGCGGACGCGGCCTGGCCGATTTCGTCGAGCCGCTGTTCCGCTTTGCCTGGCCCGTGCTCGCGTTGATCGCGGTCATGGCGCTGGTGGGCTGGCCCTGGGCCAACTCGCAGACCATCGGCATGCGTGCGCAGTACGAAAGGCGCAGCGACATCGAACGCGTCACGCCGGGCGAGTTCCGGGAATCCTCCGGGCGCATGCGCGTCTTCTTCATCGACAAGGACACGCCTGACGGCGCCACGGCGACCAACGTGTTCATCTGGGCCGTCGAGCGCGGGCTGCAGATCACGACCTCGGCGCGCAGCGGCCGCATCGAGAACATCGGCGAGAACCGCTACCTGATGCTGAGCAACGGCCAGCGGCTCGAACGCCCGATGCTGCCCACCGAGGGCCTCAAGATCAGCGAATTCGAAACCTACGGCACCCGGGCCGGCGGCAATGCGGACCTGGCGGGCGACAGCACCCCGGCGCGCGCCAAGCCGACGCTGCAGCTCCTGCGGGAGCCCGGCAACACAAGCCGCGGAGAACTAGCCTGGCGCATCGGCATGCTGCTGGCCGGCATCAACTTCGTGCTGCTCGCGTTGACCGTGTCGAGCGTCAACCCGCGCGTGGGGCGCAGCGGCAACCTGCTCTTTGCACTGTTCGCCTTCGTCGTCTACTACAACATGCTCAACCTGGGCCAGAGCTGGATCAGCTCCGGCCGCTTCGGCATGGGTTCCTTCATGCTGCTGCTGCACGGCGGCGTCCTGCTCATCGGCGTCGCGTGGCTGGTCCTGCGCAACAACAACTGGGGCCGGCGGCGCAAGACCGAGCGCGTCATCGCCGGCGGCCTGCCCTCCCAGACCGCGAAAATCGACCCGACCTCGTGAAAACAATCCGACGCCTGATCTATGTCGAGGCACTGAAAGCCGTGGCTTTCGTGACGCTCGGCTTCCTGAGCCTGTTTTTCTTCTTCGACTTCGTCGACGAACTGCAGTCCATCGGCAAGCCCGAAAGCCTGGCTTACGGCCCCGCGCAGGCACTGATCTACGTGACCCTGCTGATTCCGAGCCATTTGTACGAACTGCTCCCGATCACGGTGCTGATCGGATGCATCTTCGTGATGGCACGCCTTGCGCAAAGCTCCGAATACACCATTCTTCGCACCAGCGGCCTCGGCCCCTGGCGCGCCCTGCGCACCCTGCTGCTGCTCGGCGTCGGCTTTGTCGTGTTGACCTTTGCCATCGGCGACTACATCGCGCCGGTCTCCGAACGCACCGGGCAACTTCTCAAGTCGCGCTACCAGGGCGCGTATTCGCTGGTGGGCAATACGGGGGCCTGGCTCAAGGAAAAGCGCGAGAACGTGTCCTATGCGGTCAACGTGCTGTCCATCGCGCGCGATGGCTCGCTGAAGAACGCGCGCATCTTCGAGTTCGACGCCAACGGCTACGTGCGCAAACAGCTCGTCGCATCTTCGGCGCGCATCCACGACGACCGCTGGGTGCTGTCGGATGTCGAACTGCAGGACTACGACACGCGCACCACCGCGGACAAGGCCCACATCGTCACCACCAAGGTGCCGCAGCTCGACTGGCCGACCACGCTCACGGCCGAAATGGTGTCGGTGGCACTGCTGCGGCCCGACCGCATGGGCACCATCGACCTGTTCGACTACATCAGCCATCTCGAAGCCAACGGACAAACGGCGCAGCGCTACGAGATCCAGTTCTGGCGCAAGGTCTTCTATCCGCTCTCGTGCCTCGTGATGGTGGTGCTCGCCCTGCCCTTCGCGTACCTGCACTTCCGCCAGGCCGGCATCACCACCTACGTGTTTGGCGGCGTGATGATCGGCATCAGCTTCTTCCTGCTGAACAACGTGTTCGGCTACCTTGGCAACCTGAGCAACTGGTCGCCCTGGCTGACGGCCGCGGCGCCGGGGCTCATCTATTCGGTCATGTCGCTTGCCGCGTTCAGCTGGCTGGTTCTCCGAAGATAAAAAGAGAAGAAAAACCACCGATGGCGGCTGAAAAAGCAAGGGGCATCATCCTCTTGGCCCATGGATCGCGCGACGAGCGCTGGCGCGCGCCGATCGAGGCCGTGGCCGCGCGCGTCACGGCGCTCGACCCGCAGGCCCGCGTGGTTTGCGCCTACATGGAACTGGCCGCGCCCGATCTGCGCACCGCGGCGGCGGCCTTGATTGCCAGCGGCGCCCGCTCGCTCAGGGTGGTTCCGCTCTTCCTTGGCATGGGAAAGCATGCCCGCGAAGACCTGCCGCTGCAGCTCGACGCATTGCGCGGCACCTGGCCGCAGGTCGATTTCCAGCTGGCCAGCATCGTCGGCGAGGAGCCCGAGCTGGTCGAACTGCTGGCCAGAATTGCAAGCAAATCTTGAATTCGCAGCTATTTCCATAGACTCCGAAGGCATAATGAATTCCGCAATAAGACGGAATTTGATATGAATCTGCACCAGTTCAAGTTTGTTCAGGAAGCCGTGCGGCGCAACCTGAACCTCACGGAAGCGGCCAAGGCGCTCCACACTTCGCAGCCGGGGGTGTCGAAAGCCATCATCGAGCTGGAGGAAGAACTCGGCGTCGAGATCTTCGCCCGCCACGGCAAGCGGCTCAAGCGGGTCACGGAGCCGGGCCAGCATGTCATCGCCAGCATCGAACTGATCATGCGCGAGGTGGGCAACCTCAAGCGCATCGGCGAGCAGTTCAGCGCGCAGGACAGCGGCACCCTCTCCATCGCCACCACGCACACCCAGGCGCGCTATGTGCTGCCGGTGCCCGTGGCCAAGTTGCGCGAGGCCTACCCGAAGGTCAACGTGAGCCTGCACCAGGGCTCGCCCGACCAGGTGGCACGCATGGTGATCGACGAGATCGCCGAGGTGGGCATTGCCACCGAATCGCTGGCCGACTACGCCGAGCTGGTGACGCTGCCCTGCTACGAATGGCAGCACGTGCTGGTGCTCCCCAAGGACCACCCGCTGGCCGCCAAGGACCGCATCTCGCTCGAAGACCTGGCGCACGAACCCATCATCACCTACCACCCGTCTTTCACCGGCCGCACGCGCATCGACCACGCCTTTGCGCAGAAGAAGCTCACGCCGCGCATCGCGCTCGAAGCCATCGATTCCGACGTGATCAAGACCTATGTGCGCCTTGGCCTGGGCGTTGGCATCGTGGCCGAAATGGCGGTGCGCGACGAGTCGAACGCCGACCTCGTGGTGCGGCCCATGGGCCATGTGTTCGGCCAGAACATCGCACGCGTGGCGTTCAAGCGCAGCGCGTACCTGCGCAATTTCGTGTTCAAGTTCGCCGAGCTGCTGTCCGACCGGCTCGACCGCAACCTGATCGCCAAGGCCCTGAGCGGCCATCAGCAAGACTACGAACTCTGAGATCCAGTCCCCAGCTTCCTCCGACCACGACCATGAGCACCGCTACTTCTTCTCCCCGCACACCGGCCATCGGCACCAAGCTGCCCGCCGTCGGCACCACCATCTTCACCGTGATGTCCGCCTTGGCGGCGGAGAAGAACGCGGTGAACCTCGGCCAGGGCTTCCCCGATTTCAACTGCGACCCGAAGCTGCTCGAAGACGTGACAGCCGCCATGGCCGCGGGCCACAACCAGTACCCGCCGATGCCCGGCATTCCGGCGCTGCGCCAGGCGATTGCCGGCAAGATCACCGCGCTCTACGGCCACAGCTACAGCGCCGCCGACGAGATCACGGTGACCGCGGGCGCCACGCAGGCGATCATCACGGCCATCCTTGCCGTGGTGCGCGCGGGCGACGAGGTGATCGTTCTCGAGCCCTGCTACGACAGCTACGTGCCCAACATCGAGCTTGCCGGCGGCAGCGTGGTGCGGGTGCCGCTCGTGCCCGGCACCTTCCGGCCCGACTTCGACAAGATTGCGGCGGCGCTCTCGCCGCGCACGCGCGCGATCATCGTCAACACGCCGCACAACCCGAGCGCCACGGTGTGGACCGCGGCCGAGATGCGCAAGCTCGAAGAATTGCTCGCCCCGACCGAGGTGCTGGTGATTGCCGACGAGGTCTACGAGCACATGGTCTACGACAGCGCACAGCACGAAAGCGTGGCGCGCTTCCCGGGCCTGGCCGCGCGCAGCTTCATCGTGAGCAGCTTCGGCAAGACCTACCACGTCACCGGCTGGAAGGTCGGCTACGTGGCGGCACCGGCACCGCTCATGGCCGAATTCCGAAAGGTGCACCAGTTCAACGTGTTCACCGTCAACACGCCCATGCAGCATGCCCTCGCGCAGTACATGGCCGAACCGGGGCCCTACCTGGAACTGCCGGCCTTCTACCAGCGCAAGCGCGACCTGTTTGCCGCCGGTCTGGCCGAAAAGACCCGCTTCAAGCTGTTGCGCAGCGAGGGCAGCTACTTTCAGTGTGTCGACATCTCCGAGGTCAGCGAGCTTTCGGAGGCCGACTTCTGCCTGTGGCTGACCCGCGAGATCGGCGTGGCGGCCATTCCGCTGTCGGCTTTCTATGGCAACGGCTTCGACCAGCGGGTGGTGCGTTTCTGCTTCGCCAAGAAGGACGAGACGCTGCTGGCGGCTCTGGACCGGCTGGCACGGCTATAAAGCCGACGCTGCCGGTAGGATAGTCCTGACCGCCGAAGGAGCGGCTTTCCGGCGTGTTTTTCGCCCCTGGACGGCGAGCATGAATGCTCGTAACAACAACGTCCAGGAGATAAGCATGTCCCTCTCGTTCATTCTGCTGATCGTTCTGATCCTGCTGCTGATAGGCGCCTTGCCGAGCTGGGGCTACAGCCGAGGCTGGGGCTACTGGCCCAGCGGCGGCCTCGGCCTGGTCTTGCTGATCGTCATCATCCTGGTGCTCATGGGACGGATATGAAGCTTCCGGACATTTCGCGCACCTGAAAGGAGCCCGCGGCAAGCGGGCTTTTTTTCGCCTGCCTGCCGGGGTCAGGCCTGCAGCTGGGCCCAGGCCTTGTCCAGCCGCTTGATGCTGACCGGCTGCGGCGTGCGCAGTTCCTGCGCGAAGAAGCTCACGCGAAGCTCCTCCAGCAGCCAGCGGAATTCGAGCATGCGCTCGTCCACGGCACCCTTGCGCTCCGCCACCAGCCGCCAATAGCGCTGCTCTTGCGGCCGAAGCTCCGCCAGCTTGGCGGCATCGCGCGCGGGATCGGCGCGCAGCTTGTCCAGGCGCAGCACGATGGCCTTGAGATAGCGCGCGAAATGCTGCAGCTGCGTCCAGGGCGCATCCGAGATGAAGCGCTTGCCGACCAGTCGCTGCAATTGCTGCGCGGCATCCTGCACGGCTTCGGGCTGGATCTTGGTGTCCTTGATCTTGCGCGCCGCAGCGGCGTACTCGGCCAGGATGGCCGAGGCCAGCCGCGCCACCTCGTTGGCAATCAGGGTGAGCCGGCCGCGGCCCTCTTCGAGGCGGCGCTTGAAGGCGAATTCATCTGTGGGCAGCGGCTCCTGCAGAAAGGCCCTGTCGATCGCGACGTCGATGATCTGCGCGCGCAGCTCTTCCGACGTGCCGAGCGGCATGTAGGCCACCGCCATCTTCTGCAGATCGGGGATGTTCTTTTCGAGGTACTTCAGCGCATCTTTCAGCTGCAGCGCAAACAAGCGGCGCAGACCGGCGCGGTGCTTCGCGGCGGCCACGGCGGGCTCGTCGAACACCTCGATGGTGACGGCATCGCCTTCGTCCCGCAGGGCCGGGAATCCGATGAGCGACTGCGCGCCACGGCGCACTTCCATCAGCTCGGGCAGCTCGCCGAAGCTCCAGCTCGTGTAGCGCTGGCCCGCGGGCAGGCTCGGCGCAGCGGGGGCTGGCGCAGTGGCATGGCCCTTGGCCTGTGCCTGTCCTTCGGCGGCTTCGGCCGGCTTGCGGTCGGCGGAAGCCTTGACGTTGAGCCCGGCCAGCGCCTGGAAGGCGCCTCGCGCCTGCGCGCCCAGTTCCGCCTTGAGCGCGCCCAGGTTGCGTCCCATGCCGAGCTGGCGTCCATGCTCGTCCACGATGCGCAGGTTCATGAACAGGTGCGGCGGCAGCATGTCGAGCTTGAAGTCCGCGCGCTTCACGTCGATGCTCGTCGCATCGCGCACGCGCTTGAGAAGCACGTCGGTCAACGAACCATGGCCGAACACCTCGGGCGCCGAGAGTTCTTCCGCGAGCTTTGCCGCCGAATCGGGCAGCGGCACCAGCCGCGAGCGCGGGCGCTGCGGCAGGCTCTTGAGCAGTGCCTGGATCTTGTCCTTGAGCATGCCCGTCACCAGCCATTCGCAGCGCTCTTCGCTCACCTGGTTGAGCACGAAGAGCGGCGCGCTGACCGTGAGGCCGTCCTTCGCATCGCCGGGTTCATGCAGGTAGCTTGCCGCGCAGTCGACACCGCCGAGCCGCAGCGTCGACGGGAACGACTGCGTGGTGATACCGGCCGCCTGGTGGCGCATCAGCTCTTCGCGTGTCAGGAAGAGCAGGCGCGGCTGCTCCCTCGAGGCGTGGCGGTACCAGTTCTCGAAGGTGATGCCGCTCGCCACGTCGGCGGGCAGCTGCGCGTCGTAGAAGGCGAAGATCAGCTCGTCGTCGACCAGCACGTCTTGGCGGCGCGACTTGTGCTCCAGCCCTTCGACCTCGCGCACCAGCTTTCGGTTGGCCACGAGAAACGGAAACTTGCTCTCCCATTGCCCACCGACCAGCGCTTCGCGAATGAAGATCTCGCGCGCCGCCACCGGATCGACCTTGGTGAAGTCGACCCGGCGTCCGCTGTAGACCACGAGGCCGTAGAGCGTTGCACGCTCCAGCGCCGAAACCTGCGCGCCCTTCTTCTCCCAATGCGGATCGAGCAGCTGCTTCTTCAGCAGATGGCCGGCCACCTGTTCGAGCCACTGCGGCTCGACGTTGGCAATGCCGCGGCCGAAGAGCCGCGTGGTCTCGACCAGCTCGGCCGCCACGATCCAGCGGCCGGGCTTCTTCTTCAGGTGCGCACCGGGGTGCTTGTAGAACTTGATGCCGCGCGCACCGAGGTACGCCTCGTCGTCCTCGAGCTTCCAGCCGACGTTCCCGAGCAGGCCCGCGAGCATAGAGAGGTGCAGCGGCTCGTAGCCGGCAGGCTCGGCGTTGATGCGCCATTTGTGCTCGGTCACCACGGTGAGCAGCTGCGAATGGATGTCTCGCCACTCACGCACGCGCCGGATGTTGATGAAGTTCTGGCGCAGCAGCTGCTCGTACTGCCGGTTGCTGAGCTTGTGAGTGTCGCCATGGCCGCCGCGCGCATCGGCGATCCATTTCCACAGGCGCAGGTAGCCGCTGAACTCGCTCTTCTCGTCGTCGAATTTCGAATGCGCCTGGTCGGCCTGCTGCTGCGCCTCCATCGGCCGGTCGCGCACGTCCTGCACGCTCAGCGCCGACGCGATGACGAGCACTTCTTCGAGCGCGCCGCGTGTGCGCGCCTCCAGGATCATGCGGCCCACGCGCGGGTCGAGCGGCAGCTTGGCGAGCTCGCCGCCCGTGGCGGTGAGCTCGTTGGCATCGTCGACCGCGCCGAGTTCGTTGAGCAGCTGGTAGCCGTCTGCAATGGCGCGCGGCGAAGGTGCCTCTAGAAACGGGAACCGCGCCACGTCGCCCAGGCGCAGCGACTTCATCCGCAGGATCACGCCGGCCAGCGAGGAACGCAGGATTTCCGGATCGGTGAAACGCGGTCGGCCTTCGAAGTCCTTCTCGTCGTAAAGGCGGATGCAGATGCCGTTGGCCACCCGGCCGCAGCGGCCCGCGCGCTGGTTGGCCGCGGCCTGGCTGATCGGTTCGACCAGCAGCTGCTCGACCTTGCTGCGGAAGCTGTAGCGCTTGACGCGCGCGGTGCCGGTGTCGATCACGTAGCGGATGCCCGGCACGGTGAGCGAGGTTTCCGCCACGTTGGTGGCCAGCACGATGCGCCGGCCCGTGTGGCTGTCGAAGATGCGGTCCTGCTCGGGCCCCGACAGCCGCGCGAACAGCGGCAGCACCTCGGCATTGCGCAGCAGCGGCTGGTGGCTCAGGTGGCGGCGCAGATGATCGGCCGCCTCGCGGATTTCGCGCTCGCCGGGCAAGAACACCAGGATGTCGCCCGCGTTGTGCGGATCGCGCCAGAGTTCGTCGACGCCGTCGGCGATCGCATCGTTCAGGTCGTGTTCGCGCGATTCTTCGAAGGGCCGGTAGCGCTGCTCCACCGGAAACGTGCGGCCCGACACATAGATGATCGGTGCGGGCCCTTTGGCCGAGGCGAAATGCTGGGCGAACCGGTCGGCGTCGATGGTCGCCGAGGTCACGATCACCTTCAGGTCGGGCCGGCGCGGAAGAATCTCGCGCAGGTAGCCCAGCAAAAAGTCGATGTTCAGCGAGCGCTCGTGCGCCTCGTCGATGATCAGCGTGTCGTAGGCCTTGAGCAGCGGATCGGTCTGCGTCTCGGCCAGCAGGATGCCATCGGTCATGAGCTTGACCGAGGCGTCGCGGCTCAGCCGGTCCTGGAAGCGCACCTTGAAGCCGACCACGTCGCCCAGCGGCGTCTTCAACTCTTCGGCAATGCGCTTGGCCACCGAGCTTGCGGCAATGCGCCGCGGCTGCGTGTGGCCGATGAGCCGGCCCTTGCCTGGCGGCGCATGGAGCTTGCCGCGGCCGAGCGCCAGGGCGATCTTCGGCAACTGCGTGGTCTTGCCCGAGCCGGTTTCGCCGCAGACGATCACCACCTGGTGCGCCTCGATGGCGGCCATGATTTCGTCGCGCCGGCCGGAGACCGGAAGCGATTCGGGAAAGTCGATGCGCAAGGGAGCGGAAGGTGTCGTGGTCGTCAAGGGAAAAGCTGATTCGCGAAGGCGCGGCGGGCAAACCGTCGATTATCGGTGCGCGCCGCCCCTGTTGCACGCCTTGCGATGCCACCCGGCTGCTGCGGGCGATGGCCCACCCCGCGCGAACCGCCCTCCAAGAATGCACAATCACGCTCCATGTCCACCGTTTTCAACTTCACCTTCGTGCCCTGGTTCCGCTCGGTCGCGCCCTACATCCACACGCACCGCGGCAAGACTTTCGTGGTCGCCCTGGCGGGTGAGGCGATCGCGGCGGGCAAGCTGCAGAACATTGCGCAAGACCTGGCGCTGATCCAGAGCATGGGCGTCAAGATCGTGCTGGTGCACGGCTTCCGCCCGCAGGTCAACGAGCAGCTCGCGGCCAAGGGGCACGAGGCGCGCTACTCGCACGGCATCCGCATCACCGACGAGGTGGCGCTCGATTCCGCTCAGGAAGCCGCCGGCCAGCTGCGCTACGAGATCGAGGCCGCATTCAGCCAGGGCCTGCCGAACACGCCGATGGCCGGCTCCACGGTCCGCATGATTTCGGGCAACTTCATCACAGCCCGCCCCGTGGGCGTGGTCGATGGCGTGGACTTCAAGCATTCGGGCCTGGTGCGCAAGGTCGACGCCGCGGGCATCCGCCGCACGCTCGATTTCGGTGCCATGGTGCTGATGTCGCCCTTCGGCTTCTCGCCCACCGGCGAGGCCTTCAACCTGACGATGGAAGAAGTGGCCACCAGCGTGGCCATTTCGATCCAGGCCGACAAGCTGATCTTCCTGACCGAGATTCCGGGCATCCGCATCGACAGCGAATTGCCCGAGAGCGAAGACAACCCCATCGACACCGAGCTGCCGCTCGCCGCGGCCGAAAAGCTGCTGGCGTCGCTGCCGCCACCGCAGAAGCCGACCGACACCGCCTTCTACCTGCAGCACTGCGTCAAGGCCTGCAAGGGCGGCGTGGAGCGCAACCACATCCTGCCTTTTGCCCTGGACGGCGCGCTGCTGCTCGAGGTGTATGTGCACGACGGCGTCGGCACCATGGTGATCGACGAGAAGCTCGAAAGCCTGCGCGAAGCCACGGTCGACGACATCGGCGGCATCCTGCAGCTGATCGAGCCCTTCGAGCGCGACGGCACGCTGGTCAAGCGCGACCGCACCGAGATCGAGCGCGACGTGGGCCACTACACGGTCATCGAGCACGACGGCGTGATCTTCGGCTGCGCAGCGCTCTACCCCTACCCCGAGGCAAAGACCGCCGAGATGGCCGCGCTGACCGTCTCGCCCCAGTCGCAGTCGCAGGGCGACGGCGAACGCATCCTCAAGCGCATCGAGCACCGCGCCAAGGCCATGGGCCTGGAAAGCATCTTCGTGCTCACCACCCGCACCATGCACTGGTTCCTGAAGCGCGGCTTCCAGCAGGTCAACCCCGACTGGCTCCCCGAAGCCCGCAAGCGCAAGTACAACTGGGACCGCAAAAGCCAGGTGCTGGTCAAGAAAATCTGAACCTTTGAACCTTTGAAGGGAAGCCCGCCGCCATGACGTTCGCCACCGCCTTGCTGTTCTCCATCGTCGCGCTGGCCGCCATCGCAACGCCCGGGCCGACCGTGCTGCTGGCGCTGAGCAACGGATCGCGGCGCGGCGTGCGCGGCGCGCTGCCGGGCATCCTGGGCGCCGTGCTGTCCGACTTCGTTCTGGTCGGCGCGGTGGCGCTGGGCCTGGGCGCGCTGCTGGCAGCCTCGGAGTTCTGGTTCTCCATGCTCAAGTGGGTGGGCGCCGTGTACCTTGCCTGGCTGGGCGTTCGCATGCTGCGCTCCAAAGGCGGCAGCTTCGACACGCCGCGTGCCGACGCAGGCGAGCCGGCCACGGGCATGAACGGAGACGGCCGCAAGGTCTTTTTCAAGTCATTCCTGGTGGCGGTCACCAACCCGAAGGGCTATCTGTTCTGCTCGGCGCTGATGCCGCAGTTCATCGACCCCGCAGCCGCGCAGGGCATGCAGTACGCCATCATCGCCGTGCTGTTTGCCTCGCTGGACGCATTGGTGATGGGGGTCTACGCCTTCGTGGGCGCACGGGCAATGCGGCTGCTGACGGCCGCCGCAGGCCGCTGGATCGACCGCACCTGCGGCGCGATGCTGCTGGCGCTGGCCGGCTCGCTGGCGTTCTACCGGCGCAGCGGTACCTGAGCGGCGCGGGAGGGCTGAGCGGCCGGCGACCCGTCGCCGATAATCGCTCTCCATGAATCCCCTGCTTTCCAAGCTCCAGCCCTATCCTTTCGAGCGGCTGCGGCGCCTGTTCGAGGGCGTCACGCCCAATGCCGATTTCGCGCCCATCAGCCTGGGCATCGGCGAACCCAAGCACGCCACGCCGGCCTTCATCAAGGAAGCGCTGGCCGCCAGCATGGCCACGCTCGCGGCCTACCCGGCCACGGCCGGCACCCTGGCGCTGCGCACCGCCTTTACCGACTGGCTGCAGCGCCGCTACGCCCTGCAGCTGGACCCGGCCACGCAGGTGCTGCCGGTCAACGGCTCGCGCGAGGCGCTGTTCTCGCTTGCGCAAACGGTGGTCGACGGCAGCAAGACCCCCGCGCCGGTGGTGGTTTCGCCCAACCCGTTCTATCAAATCTACGAAGGCGCAGCCCTGCTCTCGGGCACAGAGCCCTACTACGTGCCGAGCGTACCGGCGCGCAACTTCGCGGTGGACTGGGACAGCGTGCCCGAGGCCGTCTGGGAGCGCACGCAACTGGTGTTCGTCTGCTCGCCCGGCAACCCGACCGGCGCCGTGATGCCGCTGGACGAATGGCGCAAGCTCTTTGCGCTCTCCGACCGCTACGGCTTCGTGATTGCAGCCGACGAGTGTTACAGCGAGATCTACTTCCGCGACGAGCCACCGCTCAGCGGGCTGGAAGCCGCCTCCAAGCTTGGCCGCGCCGACTTCAAGAACCTGATCGCACTCACCTCGCTGTCCAAGCGCAGCAATGTGCCCGGCCTGCGCAGCGGCTTCGTGGCGGGCGACGCGGCCATCATCAAGAGCTTTCTGCTCTACCGCACCTACCACGGCAGCGCCATGAGCGGCACCGTGGCCGCGGCCAGCATTGCAGCCTGGGGCGACGAAACCCACGTGGCCGAGAACCGGGCCAAGTACCGGGCCAAGTTCGCTGCCGTGACGCCGCTGCTCGAACCGGTGCTCGACGTGCGGCTGCCGGACGCCAGCTTCTACCTCTGGGCGGGGGTGCCCGAAGTGTGGGCTGGCGACGACGAATCCTTCGCCCGCGCGCTCTACGCTCAATACAATGTTACGGTTCTGCCGGGGAGCTATCTGGCGCGCGACACGGCACACAGCGCCAACCCCGGCCGTGGCCGCATCCGCATGGCCCTGGTGGCCGAAACGGCCGAATGCGTGGAAGCCGCCGAGCGCATCGTCCGCTTCGTGCAATCCGGCCAACCAGGCCGGGGCTGAACCGCTGCTTTCCCGGCTCCCATTTTTCACACGAGACTTTCTCCATGACCCAGCAACTGCAACAAATCATCGACGCCGCGTGGGAAGACCGCGCCAATATCTCGCCCAGCGCCGCCTCGGCCGAAGTGCGCGACGCCGTCGAGCACGTGATTTCCGAGCTCAACAACGGCAAGCTGCGCGTTGCCACGCGCGAGAGCGTGGGCAAGTGGACCGTGCACCAGTGGATCAAGAAGGCCGTGCTGCTGTCGTTCCGCCTGAAGGACAACGAGCAGATGCAGGCCGGTTCGCTCGGCTTCTATGACAAGGTGCCGACCAAGTTCTCGCACCTGTCGGCCGGCGAGCTGAAGGAATCGGGCGTGCGCATCGTGCCGCCCGCCGTGGCCCGCCGCGGCAGCTACATCGCCAAGGGCGCGATTCTGATGCCCTCATACGTGAACATCGGCGCCTACGTGGGTGAAGGCACCATGGTCGACACCTGGGCCACCGTGGGTTCGTGCGCGCAGATCGGCGCCAATGTGCACCTGTCGGGCGGCGTCGGCATCGGCGGCGTGCTCGAGCCGCTGCAGGCCGGCCCCACCATCATCGAGGACAACTGCTTCATCGGCGCCCGTTCCGAAGTGGTCGAAGGCGTGGTGATCGAAGAAAACTCGGTGCTCGGCATGGGTGTGTACATCGGCCAGAGCACCCCGATCTTCAACCGCGACACCGGAGAAACTCTCTTCGGCCGTGTGCCGTCCGGCAGCGTCGTCATCAGCGGCAACCTGCCCAAGAAGACCAAATCGGGCCAGGACTACAGCACCTACGCGGCGATCATCGTCAAGACGGTCGATGCGCAAACGCGCTCCAAGACCAGCCTGAACGACCTGCTGCGCGATTGATCCCGCCTTTGTCCCTTTAGAAAACAACAGCACCCGAGGAGAGTGAGAGCGATGAACATGATGGAGCGAATCCTTCGTCTGATGGCCGAGCGCAAGGCGTCCGACATCTACCTCTCGGCGCACTCCCCGGTGCTGATCCGCATCAACGGCACTTGCGTGCCGATCAACGCCCAGGTGCTGCCGGCCACCGCGCCGCTCGCGCTGCTGGCCGAAGTGGTGCCCGAAGCCCGCATCCAGGAGCTGGAGAGCAAGGGCGAGCTCAACATGGCCGTGATGCTCGAGGGCGCCGGCAACTACCGCATCAGCGCCATGCGCCAGCGCGGCAGCTATGCGGTGGTGGTGCGGCACATTGCCTCGACCATTCCCAGCTTTGCCGACCTGAACCTGCCCGACATTCTCAAGACGCTGATCATGGAGAAGCGGGGCCTGATCCTGATGGTCGGCGCCACGGGCGCGGGCAAGACCACCACGCTGGCCTCGATGCTCGACTACCGCAACGAGCACGCCACGGGCCACATCCTCACGGTGGAAGAGCCCATCGAGTTCACCTACACCAACAAGAAGTCGCTGGTGAACCAGCGCGACGTGGGCAGCGACACCGAGTCGCTGCATGTCGCGCTCAAGAACGCGCTGCGGCAGGCGCCCGACGTGATCCAGATCGGCGAAATCCGCGACCGCGAAACCATGACCGCGGCCATTGCGTATGCGCAGTCGGGCCACCTGTGCGTGGCCACGCTGCACGCCAACAACAGCTACCGCGCGCTGAACCGCATCCTGAGCTTCTTCCCGGTCGAGGTGCGTCCCACGCTGCTGGGCGACCTGGGCTCGGCGCTGCGCGCCATCGTCTCGCAGCGGCTGCTGCGCACGCCCACGGGCGGCCGCGTGCCGGCGCTCGAGGTCATGCTCAACACGGCCCTGGTGGCCGAGCTGATCGAAAAAGGCGATTTTTCCGCCGTCAAGGAAGCCATGGAGCAATCGATGGCCGAAGGCTCCCAGACCTTCGAGGAAGACATTGCCCGCCTCATCACCGAAGAGCGCGTGACGCGCGAGGAAGGCCTGGCCCAGTCCGACTCGCCCACCAACCTGATGTGGCGGCTGCAGAACCGCGCCGCGCCCAAGCAGAAGGCCGAAGAGCGCAACCTGATGGACCAGGTCGACGAACCCACCTTTACCGACATCACGCTCGACGTGAAGTTCTGACCCAGCCTCTCCGGCTTTTTTTCCGATGTCCCGTACGCTCCAGCTCGCCGAACAACTCATCTCGCGCCCCTCGGTCACTCCTGACGATGCGGGCTGCCAACAGATCCTCAGCGAACGGCTGGCGCCACTGGGCTTCACGCTGGAGACCATCGAGAGCGGTCCTGCGGATTTCCGCGTGACCAACCTCTGGGCGGTGCGCCGCCCGGCGGCTGCCGCGGCAACAAAGACGCTGGTGTTCGCCGGTCACACCGACGTGGTGCCCACCGGCCCGGTCGAGCAATGGACCAGCCACCCCTTCACGCCCACGCACCGGGACGGCAAGCTTTATGGTCGCGGCGCCTGCGACATGAAGACCTCGGTCGCGGCTTTCGTTGTCTCCATCGAGGAGTTCCTGCGGGCCACGCCCGATCCGAAGCTCACGCTGGCGCTGCTGCTCACCAGCGATGAGGAAGGCCCGGCGGTCGACGGCACCGTCGTCGTCTGCAACACGCTGGCGGCGCGCGGCGAGGTGCTCGACTACTGCATCGTCGGCGAGCCCACCGCCGTCGAGCGCTGCGGCGACATGATCAAGAACGGCCGCCGCGGCACCATGAGCGGCAAGCTCACGGTCAAGGGCGTGCAGGGGCACATCGCCTACCCGCACCTCGCAAGCAACCCCGTGCACTCGGTGGCGCCTGCGCTGGCCGAACTCGTGGCCATCAACGCGGCCGGCGGCTGGGATGCGGGCAACGACTACTTCCAGCCGACCAGTTGGCAGATCAGCAACTTTCATGCGGGCACCGGCGCGAGCAACGTGATTCCGGGCAACGCGGTGGTCGATTTCAATTTCCGCTTTTCGACCGAGTCGACGCCCGAGTCGTTGCAGAAGCGCGTGCATGCGGTGCTCGATGCCCATGGCGTCGACTACACGCTGGCCTGGACCGTCGGCGGCCTGCCCTTCCTGACCACGCCCGGCGAACTCGTCTCGTCGGTGCAGGCAGCCATTGCCGATGAAACCGGCATCGCGACCGAGCTCTCGACCAGCGGCGGCACCAGCGACGCGCGCTTCATCGCCAAGATCTGCAAGCAGGTGGTCGAGCTCGGCCCGGTCAATGCCAGCATCCACAAGATCGACGAGCACATCGACGTGGCCGAGATCGAGACGCTGAAGAACATCTACAGGCGCACGATGGAGCGGCTCGAAGCGTCGCTGGTCGGATGAGCGCCGCGCCGGGCCGCCCCAAGCAAGCTCGCACCGCAGCGCGAAGCGCGGAGGTAATTCAGTGAGCACGGTCATCGAGCTGATCGAGGCCGGCGCCAAGCGGCTCGAAGCCGCCGGCGTGGCCTTCGGCCATGGCACCGCCAACGCCTTTGACGAGGCCGCCTGGCTGGTTCTGTGGCGCCTGAAGCTGCCGCTCGATGAAATCGATGCCGTGGCCGACACGCCCGTTTCGCCGGCCGATGCGAGCAAGGTTGCCGCGTTGCTCGACGAACGCATCGCCACGCGCAAGCCCGCCGCCTATCTGACGAAAGAGGCCTGGCTGCAGGGTGTGCCCTTCTACGTGGACGAGCGCGCCATCGTGCCTCGCAGCTTCATTGCCGAGTTGATTGCCGACGGCAGCATCGACTACTGGCTCGGCGAACACACGCAGCGCGTGCTCGACCTGTGCACGGGCAACGGCAGCCTGGCCGTCCTGGCGGCCATGACTTATCCGGAGACCACCGTGGACGCGGCCGACCTGTCGGTCGAAGCGCTCGAGGTGGCCGCCATCAACGTCACGCGGCACCAGCTCGACAGCCGCATCAGGCTGATCGAATCCGACGGCCTGGCCAACCTGCCCGGCCCGTACGACCTTGTGCTGTGCAATCCGCCCTACGTGAACAGCGCGAGCATGGCCGCCCTGCCCGCCGAATATCAAGCCGAGCCCGAACTGGCACTGGCCGGCGGAACCGACGGCATGGACTTCGTACGCCGGCTGTTTGCCGATGCTCCCTCGCGCATGAGCGAAGAGGCCGTGCTGGTGCTGGAAATCGGCAACGAGCGGGACTACTTCGAAGCGGCGTTTCCGCAACTCGAGGTCGTCTGGCTCGAAACCTCCGCGGGTGAAGACCAGGTCCTGCTCGTGACCCGGGCCGCGCTGCTGGCCGGCGCCGGCGCGCGTTAGCTGCCCCAGCCCTCGCCTTTTCTTCCCCTCTGCCGAGTTTCCGCAGCGACGGCTGCAAGCCCTTCTTTTACCGGGCGGCGTCCTCATTTGCCCCTTTGCGCCGAGCCGCCACGGCCGGGCGGGATAATCGCCCCTACGGTTCCTATTTCATGATTACTCTCAAAAACGTCATTCTTCGCCGCAGCGCCAAGGTCCTGCTCGACGGCGCCACCGTCACCATCAACCCCGGTGAAAAGGTCGGCCTCGTCGGGCGCAACGGCGCCGGCAAGTCGACCCTGTTCGCGCTCTTCAACGGTTCGCTGCACGAGGACGGCGGCGACTTCTACGTGCCCAAGCAGTGGCGCATGGCACAGGTGGCCCAGGACATGCCCGAAACCGAGGAGTCGGCCACCGACTTCGTGGTGGGCGGCGACACCCGCCTGGCCGAGCTGCGCGCCACGCTGGCGGCCATCGAGGCCGCCTACGAAGCCAACCCCGACGACGCCGACATCGGCATGGAACTGGCGCACGCCTACACCGACCTGGCCGACGCCGGCGAGCACGACGCCGTGCCGCGCGCCCAGGCCCTGATCCTCGGGCTGGGCTTCAAGTCGCACGAGCTGGATGGCCCCGTCAACAGCTTTTCAGGCGGCTGGCGCATGCGCCTGCAACTGGCCCGCGCGCTGATGTGCCCGAGCGACCTGCTGCTGCTCGACGAACCCACCAACCACCTGGACCTGGACGCCCTGGTGTGGCTCGAAGCCTGGTTGCAAAAGTACGCCGGCACCATGATCGTCATCAGCCATGACCGCGAGTTTCTCGACGCCGTGACCGACGTGACCTTGCACATCGCCAACGCCCAGCTCACGCGCTACGGCGGCAACTACAGCAAGTTCGAGGACATGCGCGCGCTGCAGATGGAGCAGCAGCAGGTGGCCTTCTCCAAGCAGCAGGACAAGATCGCGCACCTGCAGAAGTTCATCGACCGCTTCAAGGCCAAGGCCAGCAAGGCCAAGCAAGCGCAAAGCCGGGTCAAGGCGCTGGAACGCATGGAAAGGGTTGCGCCGCTCCTGGCCGAGGCCGACTTCACCTTCGAGTTCAAGGAGCCGGGCAACATCCCCAACCCGATGCTGTCGATCAGCAATGCGAGCTTCGGCTACGAAATCGAAGATGCCGAGCCCAAGACCATCCTGCGCGGCGTGAGCCGCTCGGTGCTGGCGGGCCAGCGCATCGGCATCCTGGGCGCCAACGGCCAGGGCAAGTCGACGCTGGTGAAGACCATCGCGCGCGAGATGGGCGCGTTGGCCGGCCAGGTCACCGAAGGCAAGGGCCTGAACATCGGCTACTTCGCGCAGCAGGAACTCGACGTGCTGCGTCCGCAGGACAACCCGCTCGAGCACATGGTGCGCATGGCCCGGGAACTGGGCAGCGCCGTCAAGGAAAGCACCGGCGAGCAGGCCCTGCGCGGCTTCCTCGGCAGCTTCAACTTCAGCGGCGACATGGTGAAGCAGCCCGTCGGCACCATGAGCGGCGGCGAAAAGGCGCGCCTGGTGCTCGCAATGATGGTGTGGCAGCGTCCCAACCTGCTGCTGCTGGACGAGCCCACCAACCACCTGGACCTGGCCACGCGCGAGGCCCTGGCCGTGGCGCTGAACGAGTTCGAAGGCACGCTGATGCTGGTAAGCCACGACCGCGCGCTGCTGCGCTCGGTGTGCGACGAGTTCTGGCTCGTGGGGCGCGGCGTGGTGGCCGATTTCGACGGCGACCTCGACGACTACCAGCGCTACCTGCTCGACGAAGCCAAGCGGCTGCGCGAGGAGGCCAAGATCGCCGTGCGCGACGCGGCCGCCGCAACCGCTGCCGAGCCCGTGGCCGTTGCCGCTGCTCCTGCACCCGCCGCCAGCGAACCCGCGGCCGCGGCGAACAAGAACCCGCAGCAGCGCAAGCAGGACGCCCAGGGGCGCCAGCAACGCAGCGACCAGGCCAAGCCGATCAAGCGCGAGATCGCGCAGATCGACGAGCGACTGGCCGCGGCGGGCACCGAGCGCGCCACGCTCGAGGCGCGCCTGGCACAGCCGCTACCGTCCGCCGAGATTGCCGAAGCGGGCAAGCGCCTGAAGGCTCTCAACGACGAAATCGGCCGACTCGAAGAGCGCTGGCTGGCCCTGTCGGACCAGCTCGAGACGCTGGCGGCCTGACCCTGCAAAGGAGGCACATCGCATGCCGTCTGCCATCGAACTGGCCCGGGGCGACGAAAAACTGATCGCGGCCATTCACCGCAGCCGCCGCCTGATCGGCCGCAAGGCCTTGATGGCCGCGGCCGCCAGCGCCGTTCCGTTGCCGGGCATCGACTGGGCCGCCGACGCGGCCCTGCTCGCACGCCTCGTGCCGCAGATCAGCGCCGAGTTCGGCCTTTCCGTCACCCAGGTCGAAAAGCTCGCGCCACATCAGCGCGAACGCATCCAGAAGGCCGCCACCACGGTCGGCGCCTTGCTGGTCGGCCGACTCGTCACCCGCGAACTGCTGATCAAGCTCGCCCGGTATGCGGGCGTGAAGCTCACCGTCAAGCAGGCCACCAAGTACGTGCCGTTGGCCGGGCAGATCGTTTCCGCCGCCCTCGGCTATGCGGCCTTGCGCGCCCTCGGCGAGCAGCACATCAAGGATTGCGTCCGCGTGAGTACGACGCTCGCCCTTTCGCCGCCCGAACCGCACGCGCCCGCCTGAACGCGCAATCGTCGAACAAGACAATCCTCTCTGGTCAGGTTGCGTGCAGGTTCAGCGAACATAGTGGAGGCTCTCCCGTGGCCTGCACTCCCTCCTGATCCTCCCTCCTCCAGCAGGTCACCTTCCAGCCCGCCCTTGTGCGGGCTGTTTTTTTGGCGCGCAGCGAGAAAAGATTCAACCGATGCAGGCATAAAAAAAGCCGCTCGATGGAGCGGCTTCTTGAGGGGTGGTAGGACGTACTGGATTCGAACCAGTGACCAACGGATTAAAAGTCCGCTGCTCTACCAACTGAGCTAACGTCCCGGAACCATTTTTCTTTTTCACGCTTTGCCGGGGTTGATCCGGCAAAGCCAAAGATTATAACGTGGCGTTGCTCGCAATTTTGTCGAGAACCCAACCTGCCGCACATTGACCGAAAGTAGCCGTGACGCTAACCACCGAGCCGTAGCCGTGGCAGTTGAGCGAGCCGTCGCTTTCGATGGCGCAGGAGGCATCGGGCGGCGCGACGCTCTCGCGGCTGAAGACGCAGGTCACGCCGATCTTGCGGCCCTCGCGCGGAGCACCATGCTCCTTGCGAAGGCGCTGCCGCAGCTGGGCCAGCAGCGGGTCGTGCGTGACGAGCGAGAGATCGTCGATGTCGACCTTGTGCGCCTGCCGCTTGCCGCCGGCCGCACCCACGGTAACGAAGGCCGTGCCCGATGCGCGCGCCCATGCGGCCATCGTGAGCTTGGCCTTTACCTGGTCGCAGGCATCGATGACGGCGGTTGCAGGGCCGTTGGCTCGCTGCGCCGCTTCGAGCAGCATCGTCCAGTTGCCGGGCTCGACGAACTCGTCGATCGCAAGCACCTTGCACTCCGGGTTGATCTGCGCGATGCGATCGCGCATGGCCTCGACCTTGGCCTGTCCCACCGTCGCATCGAGCGCATGGATCTGCCGATTGATGTTCGACTCGGACACATGGTCGAGATCGACCAGCGTCAGCCGCCCCACTCCGCTGCGCGCCAACGCTTCGACAGCCCACGAGCCGACACCGCCGATGCCGGCAATGAGGACATGGGCGCCGCGGATGCGCGCGGCACCGGCCACTCCGTAGAGGCGTTCGAGGCCGCCGAAGCGGCGCGCAAAGTCAGGCGCCGCCGCGGTGTCGGTGATGACGACATCCACGGCGGCGTTCGATGCTTGCGGAAGCGTTGCTGCGCTCAAGCGGAGGCTCCGCTGGCGCTAGCGCAGTCGCGAGAGACGCTCGCGGCCCGCCTGTGCGGCTTCGGATTGGGGATAGGCCTTGGTCAGGTCTTCCAGCGTGCGGCGCGCGGCGCGCGTGTCCTTCAGCTCGATCTGGCAGTTGGCAATCGACAGCACGGCCTCGGGAGCCTTGGCGTGGTCGGGTGCAAGCGACAGCATGGAGCGGAAGTTCGCAATGGCCTCGTTGTAGTTGCGCGTAGCGTATTGCGCATTGCCGAGCCAGAACAACGCAGAGGCGTTGTAGCCGCTTTGCGGGTAGCGCTTGACGAACTCGGCGAACGCGGTTTGCGCCTGCGCGAACTGGCCCGCGCGGAAGATGCCGAGCGCCGCATCGAAGTCGGCTTTTTCCTTGGGATCGGCAGTGAACTCGCGGCCGTCCACCGACACCTTGGCCGGCTCGTTCTGCTTGAGCCGGTCGTCGATGGTGGTCTGGCGCGACTGCATTTCGCTCAGCGTGCGCTGCAGCTGCTCGTTCTGCCCGGTCATGCGTGCAAGATCGCCCCGCATCTGCTCGATCTGGTTTTGCAGTTCGAGCAGGCTGCGGCGCAGCTGGCCGTTTTCGTCGGTCAGCCGCTGGTCGGTCTGCTGGCGCATCGCCTCGACCCGCTGCCGCAGGTCGAGGATGGCGCGGCGCGCTTCATCATCCTCGAACAATGCAGCTTGCGAGCCGATCGAAACGCAAAGCAAGGCGGCAGCCAGGGCCGCGCCTCGCAACAAGGCGCGTTGCATCACCGGGTGTATCGGATTTCAGCGCGGCGGTTCTGCGCCCAGGCTTCTTCGCCCGAGCCCTGGACCGCGGGCTTTTCCTTGCCGAAGCTCACGGCTTCGATCTGGGCGTCGTTCACGCCCAGAAGCGTCAGCGCACGGCGGACGGCTTCGGAGCGCTTCTGGCCCAGGGCCAGGTTGTACTCGCGGCCGCCGCGATCGTCGGTGTGGCCTTCGATGGAAACGCGGCGCTGCTGGTTGGCCTTGAGGAAACGGGCATGGCCGTCGATCAGGGCTTGGAACTCGGGCTTGACCGTGTAGCTGTCGTAGTCGAAATAGACGATCCGTTCGATCCCGACCGGACCTTGCGCGGTGGATGCATTGGGGTCGATGGTGACGGGCGCGACTGCCGTCGAGCTGCCCTGCTGGCCGCCGGCGGTGCCGGAGCGGTCGGTCACCGGGGCGTCGTTGAGCTTGGTGCCCGACGAGCAACCGGCAATCAGAGCCACGATGGCCAGCGAATAAATCGTACGTTTCAACATTGGGTACTCCTCAAATAAACCTTGATCATTGCTTTTGAAACGGACCCCAGTCCGGTTCTCTTATGTCTCCCGCCTGCCCGGCGAGCCGCGCTTTTATTTTTCCGTCCAGCGTGGTCGTCATGAGCGCTTCGCGGCCTTGCAGCTGCGTTGCGTAGACGATCAGCTTGCTGTTGGGGGCGAAACTGGGACTCTCGTCTGCCGAGGTGTCGGTGATGGCCGAGACGTTGCCGGTGGCCAACTCCATCACATGGAGTTTGAACGCACCGCCCACGCGAGAGATGTAGGCCAACCACCGGCCATCGCCGCTGACAGATGGAGAAATGTTGTAGGTGCCACTGAAGGTAACACGGGTCGGCGCGCCGCCGCTGGCGCCCATCTTGTAGATCTGCGGAGCCCCGCCGCGGTCGCTCACGAAGTAGATCGTGCCGCCGTCGGCCGAGTACACGGGTTCGGTGTCGATGCTGGCGCTCTGGGTCAGGCGGCGTGGCTCGCCGCCGCCTGCCGGAATGGTGTACAGCTGCGAACCGCCGTCGCGGCTCAGCGTGACGGCCAGCGAGCCGCCATCGGGCGCCCACGCCGGGGCGCTGTTGGAGCCGCGGAAGTTCGCGAGCAACCGGCGCTGTCCGCTGGCCACGTTGTGCACGTACACCACGGGCTTGCGCGATTCGAAGGACACGTAAGCCAGCTGCTGGCCGTTGGAAGACCAGACCGGCGAGATGATGGGTTCCGGGCTCGCGAGCGCGGCCTGCGAGTTCTCGCCGTCGGCGTCCGCCACCCACAGCGAATACCGGCTGCCGCCCTTGGTGACGTAGGCGATGCGCGTCGAGAAGATGCCCTTGTCGCCGGTCAGCTTCTCGTAGACGTAGTCGGCAATGCGGTGCGATGCGAGGCGCAGGTCGCCTTGCGGAACGGTGTAGCTCTGGCCGCCGAGGTCTTGTCCGCGCACCACGTCCCAGAGGCGAAAGCGCACGTCGAAGCGGCCGTCGGCCAAGCGCGTGACGCTGCCGACCACGAGCGAATCCGCCGTGCGCTGGCGCCAGAGCGAAAGATCAGGGCGCGAGGCTTCGTCGAGCGCCTGGCCAGAGGCATCGACGCCGCGGAACTGGCCGCTGCGTTCGAGGTCGGCCTGCACGATCTCGGAGATCTTCTGCGGCGATGCGTCTTGCCCCTTGAACGGAACCAGCGCGATGGGCCGTTGCGTCAGTCCGACGCCCGACACCTCGACCCGGAACTGGGCGAGCGCGGGCAGCATGGGAGTTGCAGCAAGAGCCGCAATCAGTGCGCGGCGTGCAAAAAGCGATGAAGAAGGAGTTGGAATGGAAACGGGCAACGGCTTGATCATGCGGTTCGGAGATGTTTCGGGGTAAAAAGTTCTCCCCAAGTGCGACGGGCCACATGTTACACACTGGTTTGGCCGCGCAATCACAAAAGGTGTATCGGTCGGTGCCGTCCTACAGCGCGGCCTTCAAGGCGCCTGCCGGGGCCCCCGTAGAATCCGCCGCCATGCAAGCATCCCCCGGCAGCGAGACCGCGCGCCCTCCCCTGTTGCGCCGACTGGCGCGACTCATGACCTGGTTCGGCGGCTCGCGCCACTGGTGGGCGGTCGCGCTCATCGGCGCCTTGATGGCGGCCATCACCGAGCCGCTGATGGCCGCCCTGCTGAAGCCGCTGCTGGACCGCGGCTTCAACCGCGGGCAGCTGGCGCTGTGGATGGTGCCGGCCGCCGTGCTGCTGCTGTTCGCGGTGCGCGGCATTGCCCAGTTCATTTCGCAATATGCACTCTCGCGCATTGCCAACGAAGGCATGCAGCGTCTGCGCCGCGTGCTGTTCGAGCGCTTGCTGGGCGCGGAGCTGGCCCTGTTCTCGCGGCAATCGGCCAGCGCACTCTCCAACACGGTGGTGTACGAGGTGCAAACCGGCTCCATGCTGCTGGTGCAGGCCCTGCTCGGGCTCTCGCGCGACGGCTTCACGCTGATTGCGCTGCTTGCCTACCTCGTCTACCTGAACTGGAAGCTCACGCTCATCGTCGCCTTCCTGGTGCCGAGCATCTCGTGGATCATGAAGGTGTTCTCCAAGCGCCTTTATCGCCTGACGCAGCAGGGCCAGCAGGCCACCGACGAGCTGGCCTACGTGGTGGAAGAAAACGTGCTCGCGCACCGCATGGTGCGGCTGCACGGGGCCGAGGCGGCGCAAGGCGAGCGCTTCGAGCAGTTGAGCCAGCGCCTGAACCGGCTGGCCGTGAAATCGACCATCGCGCAGGCGGCCACCACGCCGCTCACGCAGATGATGGCATCGCTCGCGCTGTCGATCGTGGTGATGATCGCGCTGTGGCAGAGCGGCGAACAGGGACTGACGGTGGGCGGATTCGTCGCCTACATCACGGCCATGCTGATGCTGATCGCACCGATCCGCCGCCTGGCGGACATGGCAGCGCCGATCACCCGCGGCCTTGCGGCGCTCGAACGCGGCCTGGTGCTCATCGACGACGTGGCCCCCGAGCCGCAGGGCAGTTTCCGCATCGAGCATGCGCAGGGTCGCATCGAGCTTCGCGAGGTGAAGGTCAGCTACCGCGGCGAGGACGAAGCCCGAGCGCTCGACGGCGTGAACCTGGCCATCGAGCCGGGCCAGGTGGTGGCCTTCGTCGGCCCCTCGGGTTCGGGCAAGACCACGCTGGTCAATCTGCTGCCGCGCTTCGTGCTGCCCAGCGGCGGGCAGGTGCTGCTCGACGGCCACGACACCAGCGAATGGGAGCTCAAGAGCCTGCGCGCGCAGTTCGCCATGGTGAGCCAGGACGTGGTGATGCTCAACGACACGCTGGCCGCCAACGTGGCGCTGGGCTCCGAAATCGATCGCGCGCGGGTGCAGCAATGCATAGAGGCCGCGAACCTCGCGAGCCACGTCGAGAGCCTGCCGGAGGGCGTCGACACGGTGCTCGGCCACAATGCCACGCAGCTTTCGGGCGGCCAGCGCCAGCGCCTGGCCATCGCGCGCGCTCTCTACAAGAACGCGCCCATCCTGCTGCTCGACGAAGCAACCTCGGCCCTCGACACGGAATCGGAACGGCTGGTGCAGGATGCCCTGCAGCGCCTGATGCAGAACCGCACCACGCTGATCGTCGCGCACCGGCTCTCGACCATCCAGCATGCCGACCGCATCATCGTGATGGAACAAGGCCGCGTCGCCGAGCAAGGCAGCCACGCGCAATTGATGGCGCTTGACGGACTCTATGCCCGCCTGCAGACGCTGGCCGTGCGCAGCGCGACCCCGGGCCAGGACCCGACGCTCTGAGGGCTCAGAGCAGCACGATGTCGTACTGGCCTTGCCCGATGGCCGGCTCGGACTGCAAGGAGATGGGCTTGCCGATGAAATCGCTCAGCCCCGCCAGGTGCTGGCTTTCCTCGTCGAGAAACAGCTCGATCACCTGCGGCGACGACACGATGCGGAATTCGCGCGGCGTGAATTGCCGCGCCTCGCGCAATATCTCGCGCATGGCGTCGTAGGCCACGCTGCGCGCGGTCTTCACGATGCCCTGCCCGCCGCACGCGACGCAGGGCTCGCACAGCATGTGGGCCAGCGATTCGCGCGTGCGCTTTCGTGTCATCTCGACCAGCCCGAGCTGTGAGAAGCCGCCGGCGGTGGTCTTGACGCGGTCGCGCGCAAGCTGCTTGCGAAACTCGGCCAGCACCTGTTCGCGGTGGTCGTCGCGCCCCATGTCGATGAAGTCGACGATGATGATGCCGCCCAGGTTGCGCAAGCGCAATTGCCGCGCAATGGCTTGCGCCGCTTCCAGGTTGGTCTTGAAGATGGTGTCGTCGAAATTGCGCGCACCGACGAAGCCGCCGGTGTTCACGTCCACCGTGGTGAGGGCCTCGGTCTGGTCCACCACGAGGTAGCCGCCCGACTTGAGTTCGACCCGGCGGCCCAGCGCCTTGGCGATTTCCTCATCGACCGAATACAGGTCGAAGATCGGCCGCTCGCCCTTGTAATGCTGCAGCTTGCCGGCCGCCTGCGGCATGTATTCGAGCCCGAACTTGAGCAGCACCTCGAACTGTTCGCGCGAATCGATGCGGATGGTCTGCGTGTCTTCACTGGTCATGTCGCGCAGCACGCGCTGCAGCAGGCTCAGGTCCTGGTGCAGCAACGACATCGGCGGCATCTTGCTCGATGCTTCTCGGATGCGCGACCAGGTCTTGCGCAGATACGCAATGTCTTCGGCCAGCTCGGCATCGGACGAGTCTTCGCCATTGGTACGCAGGATGAAGCCGCCCGTGTTGGCAGGCACCACGCCACCGCTGTCGGCCGCCGCGGCCGCCTCGATCAGCGCGAGCATGCGCGTGCGCAACGATTCACGCTGGTCCGAAGGAATCTTCTGCGAAACGCCGATGTGGTTGTCCTGCGGCAGAAACACCAGCAGCCGGCCGGCAATGCTGATCTGCGTCGACAGCCGCGCCCCCTTGGTGCCGATGGGGTCCTTGATCACCTGCACCAGCAGCGACTGGCCTTCGAACACCTGCTTCTCGATGGGCACGATCGGCCCGCCGTTGCGGTGGTCGCGCTCGGGCGCCGGTGCGCTGGGGCGCGAGCCCGGCGTGAACGGCGCCACGATGTCTGCCACGTGCAAAAAGGCCGTGCGTTCCAGGCCGACGTCGATGAAGGCCGACTGCATGCCCGGCAGCACGCGCGACACCTTGCCAAGGTAGATGTTGCCGACCAGCCCGCGCTCCAACGTGCGTTCGACGTGCAGCTCTTGCACGGCGCCGTGCTCGACCAGCGCCACACGGGTCTCCTGGGGGGACCAGTTGATCAGGATGTCTTGCATGGGATTGGAATTCTCAGGTATTGAAACCGGCGCTGCGAAGAAGCTGCGCGGTCTCGAACATCGGGAGTCCCATGATGCCCGAATAGGACCCGCTGATGTGCTCGATGAACGCGGCCGCCGCGCCCTGAATCGCATAGGCGCCAGCCTTGCCGATCGGCTCGCCGCTTTCCGCGTAGCGCGCGACCTGCTTCCTGGTCATGGTGGCGAAGCGCACGCGCGAAACACTGAGTGCCGCATGGCGGCGGCGGCCATGCTGCAGCGCCACGGCGGTCAGCACGCGATGCGTGGCGCCGGACAGCAGCGCCAGCATGCGTTCGGCATCGCGCGCGTCTTCGGGCTTGCCGAGGATGGTGCGGCCGAGGGCCACCGTGGTGTCGGCGCAGAGCACCGGCGCATCGGCGAGTCCGAGGCGCTTGCGCCGCGCAACTGCGGCATCGAGCTTGAGCGCGGTGACGCGCTGTACGTAGGCGGTGGGCGATTCGTTGGCCAGCACCGCCTCGAGCGATTCGGCATCTTCTTCAGGGCCGGCAAGGAGAAGCTCGTGGCGAATGCCGAATTGGCCGAGCAACTGGGCGCGGCGCGGGCTTTGCGACGCAAGGTAGATGAAGTCGGCCAAGTTCAAGGCTCCGTGAGGTTCCAGACCAATCCATGCGGCAAGCGCTCGGGTCCGAACAGGAAATGAAGGACGCGCCGGCGGGCAGGAACCCGGGCGCGCGAAGAAGCGTGCAGCAGCAACGGCCGCATGGCGAGGGCATCGCCCCGCGCGGCGGGACAGGTCACCTCGCCGTGCGCATCGCGCATCGCCCGCGCCGCCGGCTCGTCCAGTCGGCCCGCGCGATGGCTACCCGTCACCACCCGCAGCGGGCCTGCGTCGACGCCGCAATCGTCCAGGTGCACACGCACGGCGAGCAGCGACTCCAGCACGCCCACGGGCGGCTGGACATAGTGCGCACCTTCCTTGATGGCGATGGGCATTGCCGCATCGGGCGGGTTCACCGATGCCGGAATCGATGTGTCCTGGTGCAGCGCGACCGGCCAGTTCCTGTCGGCCGTCTTGTCGAACAGGGTGCACTGCACGGCTGTGGCGTTGTCGCCGAGCAGGCCGATTGCAGCCAACTGCGTCTGGAGTTGTACCGCCATGTCGCGGCACCCCGGTTGCGTCAGCAGATTGCGGCTGCCAACCGCGCTTTGCAGCCACGGCTCCAGCGACTCCGCGATTTCGTTCATGTGCCCGGCCGGCAGCAGCGCAGGCAAAAGCGCGTAGCCCGCCTCATCGAGCAAGGCGACCGGCCCGATCATTCCCGGTGGTACGGATGGCCCGCGTTGACCGACCAGGCCCGGTACAACTGCTCCACGAGCAGCACCCGCGCCATCGCATGCGGCAGGGTCAGGTCGGAGAGGCGGATGCGTTCGTGGGCTGCGGCCTTGAAGGCGGGATCGAGCCCGTCGGGGCCGCCGATGACGAGGGCGACGTCGTCGCCCTCGCCCTGCCAGGCCTGCAGGCGCGAGGCCAGCGCCTTGGTGGTGAGCGAGGTGCCGCGCTCATCCAGCGCCACGATGCGCATGCCCCTGGCAATGGCGCCTTCGATGCGCTCGCGTTCGGCAGCGTAGATGGTTTCGAGCGACTTGGAACCGCGGGGTTCGGTCTTCACGGCCCGCAGCTCGAGCTTGAGCTCGGGCGGGAAGCGCTTGGCGTAGTCGTCCCAGGCAGTCTGAGCCCAGTCGGGCATGCGCTGCCCGACGGCGACCACCAGGAGCTTCATGCGCGGCGGGCTGGCGCCTTCTTGGCAGGCGCCTTCTTTGCCGCGGGCTTCTTTGCCGCGGGTTTCTTCGCGGCCGGCTTGCCGACCACCTTGACCGGCACGCGCGCGGTCGTGGTCTTCTTTGCCGGCGCCTTCCTGGCGGCGGTTTTCTTTGCCGGGCTGCGGCTGGCTTTCTCGGCCTTGGCTTCCTGCTCGGCCGCGCGGATGGCGGTCTTGGCCGCGCTGGTACGGCGCAGGTTGGGCATCTTGGCCGCAACCGGCTTCTTCTCGTCGATCACCTTGGCGGCGGTTGCAAGGGCCGGTTTGGTGCCGCCGAGCTTGGCGCGCACGGGCTTGTCGCCCCAGATCTCTTCGAGGTGGTAGTACTGGCGGATGGCCGGCTGCATGATGTGCGCAACAGCCGCGCCGCAGTCCACGATGATCCACTCGCCGTTGTCCTCGCCCTCGATGCGCGGCTTGCCGAAGCCGGCCTCGCGCACCGCATCGCGAACGCTGGCGGCCAGCGCCTTGGTCTGCCGGTTGGAGGTGCCCGAGGCAACGATCACGCGTTCGAACAGCGGTGAAAGATGCTCGGTATCGAAAACCTGGATGTCCTGCGCCTTGACGTCTTCGAGTCCATCGATGATGGCTCGCTGGAGTTTTTGGGTGTCTTTCTTGGCGGCGGCTTCAGTGGTCATCAGGCAGAGCGGTAAAGGTGGTGTCGGTCAATATAGCGTGCAACGGCTGGCGGAACCAGCGAGGAAATGTTCTCGCCAAGCGCCGCGCGCCGCCGTATATCGGTGGCGCTGGTGTCCATGGCCGGCAGTTCGAGCGCTTCGAAACGCGCGCCAGCCGGAAGGCCGGGCAGCATCTTCGGATCAAAACGAGCAGTGCCGCCCGTCGATAATGCGCGATACGCTACAGAAACAATAGCAATGCCGAGTATAGCCTGCCAGCCATGCCACTTCGGCAAGGCGCTGGCTTGGTCGGCCCCCATGATCAGGACCAGCTGGGCGCCGGGCTGCTCCCGCTGCAATTCATGCAGGGTGTCGAGCGTGTAGGTGGGACCGTCGCGCAGCACTTCGCGGCTGTCGACCACCACCGTTCCCTTCAGCCCCGAGAAAGCCAGCCGCGTCATTGCGAGACGGTCTTGCGCCGGCGTCAGCGCCCGGCTCTTGTGCCAGGCCTGCCCCGTGGGTATGACGTGCAGCTCGGCCAGGCCAAGCTGCGAAAGCGCCGCCTCGGCCAATGCCACGTGGGCGTTGTGCGGCGGATCGAAGGCGCCGCCGAAAATGCCGATGCGCGGGGGCGACTTGCTGGCGGGAGGGTTCACAACCAGTCGCGCCGCACGATGAAATCGCTGTAGAGCGCGGCTTCGGGGCTGCCCGGTTCCGGCTGCTGGCGGTAGGCCCAGCTTGCGAGCGGCGGCATCGACAGCAGAATCGATTCGGTGCGCCCGCCCGATTGCAGCCCGAAGTGCGTGCCGCGGTCCCACACGAGGTTGAACTCCACGTAGCGTCCGCGCCGGTAGAGCTGGAACGCCCGCTCGCGCTCGCCCCAGGGCATGGCGCGGCGGCGCTCGATGATGGGCAGGTAGGCCGGCAGGAAGGCATTGCCCACGGAGCGCAGCATTGCAAAGGCATTCTCGAATCCGCCCTCGGCGAAGTCGTCGAAGAAGATGCCGCCGATGCCGCGCTGCTCATTGCGGTGCTTGAGAAAGAAATACTCGTCGCACCAGGTCTTGAAACGCGGGTATTTGTCGTCGCCGAAGGCGGCGAGCGCATCGCGGCACGTGGTGTGAAAGTGCACCGCGTCTTCTTCAAAACCGTAGCAGGGCGTCAGGTCCATGCCGCCGCCGAACCAGCACACGGGGTCTTTGCCTTCAGGCAGCGCAGCCAGCATGCGCACGTTCATGTGAACGATGGGCACATAGGGGTTGCGCGGATGGAACACCAGCGAAACACCCATGGCCTCGAACGGCGCGCCCGCGAGTTCGGGCCGGTTCTGCGTGGCCGAGGGCGGCAGCTTCGCACCGCGTACCTGCGAGAAGCCACAGCCCGCGCGCTCGAACAGTTCTCCGCCCTCGAGGATGCAGGTGAGGCCGCTGCCCTGCAGCGCCTCGCCGGGTTCCTTCTGCCAGGCGTCTCGCGTGCAGGCGCCACCATCTGCCGCTTCAACCGCCGCGACGATCTCCTGCTGCAACTTGCGCAGGTAGTCGCCGACCGCCGCCGGATGGGTCTGTTGCATCAGGCGTGCGGGGTGCCGCGCGCGTGGACCGCGCGGTGCCCGATGTCCTTGCGGTATTGCACGCCGTCGAAATTGATGCGCGCGGCGACTTCGTAGGCCCGCTGCTGCGCCTGCTTCACGCTGTCGGCCAGCGCAGTCACGCACAGCACGCGGCCGCCGCTGGTCTTGAGCTCGCCGTCCTGCTGCGTGGTACCGGCGTGGAACACCACGGCATCGGGCGCTTCTGGCGGAATGCCGGTGATGCGGTCACCCTTGCGCGGCGAAAGCGGATAGCCGTGCGCCGCCATGACCACGCCAAGCGCCACGCGCCGGTCCCACTGCAGCTCGACCTGGTCGAGCGTGCCGTCGGTAGCGTGCCAGAACACTTCGAACAGGTCGGACTTGAGCCGCATCATGATCGGCTGCGTTTCGGGATCGCCCATGCGGCAGTTGAATTCGAGCGTCTTCGGGTGCCCGGCCGCGTCGATCATGAGACCGGCGTACAGGAAGCCCGTGTACGGGATGCCGTCTTTTTCCATGCCGCGGATGGTCGGCAGGATGATTTCGCGCATGGCGCGCGCATGCACTTCGGCCGTGACGACCGGTGCGGGCGAATACGCGCCCATGCCGCCCGTGTTCGGCCCTTCGTCGTTGTCGAGCAGGCGCTTGTGGTCCTGGCTGGTGGCCAGCGCGGTCACGTTCCTGCCATCGCACAGCACGATGAAGCTGGCTTCCTCGCCCTGCAGGAATTCCTCGATCACGACGCGCGCGCCGCCATCGTTGTGCGACACGCCGAACTTGTTGTCGACCAGCATGAAATCGACCGCCTCGTGCGCCTCTTGCGCGGTCATGGCCACCACCACGCCCTTGCCGGCGGCCAGGCCGTCGGCCTTGACGACGATGGGAGCGCCCTTGGCGTCGATGTAGGCATGGGCCGCGGCCGCATCGGTGAAGGCCTCGTACTCGGCCGTCGGAATCTTGTGGCGCTTCATGAACGCCTTGGAGAACGCCTTGGAGCTCTCGAGCTGCGCGGCCGCCCGCGTGGGGCCGAAGATGCGCAAGCCGTGGGCGCGGAATTCATCCACCACGCCGGCCGCCAGGGGCGCCTCGGGCCCGACGACGGTGAGCGAGATCTTTTCCTTGGCGGCCCATTCGCGCAGCGCGGCGGGCTCGCTGATGTCGATGCAGTCGTAGCGCTCGTCGCTCACGGTGCCGCCGTTGCCCGGCGCCACGTACACGCGGCTGACCCGGCCGGCCTGCGCCAGCCGCCACGCCAATGCGTGTTCCCGGCCCCCTCCCCCAATTACCAGTACCTTCATTCGTGGGCCTTCTTCATTCGCTGTGGATCAATAGTCATTCATTCGGAAAGCGCGGCGTTGTGATAGACCTCTTGGACATCGTCCAGGTCTTCGAGCACATCGAGCAGCTTCTGCATCCTGGCGGCGTCTTCGCCGGTCAGTTCGATCGTGTTTTCGGCCCGCATGGTGACTTCGGCCACCTCGGGCTTGAGGCCGGCGGCCTCGAGTGCGTTCTTGACGGTTTCGAAATCGGCGACGGCCGTGATCACCTCGATGGCGCCGTCGTCATCGGTGACGACGTCCTCGGCGCCGGCTTCGAGCGCGGCTTCCATGACCTTGTCTTCATCGGTGCCGGGCGCGAAGATGATTTGGCCGCAGTGCTTGAACTGGAAGGCCACCGAGTTTTCCGTTCCCATGTTGCCGCCGTGCTTGGAGAAGGCGTGGCGTACTTCGGCCACGGTGCGCACGCGGTTGTCGGTCATGGTGTCGACGATGATCGCCGCGCCGCCGATTCCGTACCCTTCGTAACGAATTTCTTCGTAATTGACGCCTTCGAGGTTGCCCGTGGCCTTGTCGATGTTGCGCTTGACGGTGTCGATCGGCAGGTTGACCGCCTTGGCTTTTTCGACCGCCAGCCGCAGCCGGGGATTGGCGCTCAGGTCACCCCCGCCGGCGCGCGCGGCCACCGTGATTTCGCGAATGGCGCGCGTCCAGAGCTTGCCGCGCTTCTCGTCCTGGCGGCCCTTCCGGTGCTGAATGTTTGCCCATTTGCTATGTCCGGCCATGGCTTTCTATCTCGCAGTCTTGTGTTTTCAAAGCAGGCTCCGAGTTTACTGTCCGGCGCACACAACGGCTCGCGAGTCGGCGCCGAGGCGGCGCTCCCTTTTGGTGATAATCCCCCGATGACGCCATCGCCTTCCGTCGGGCCCGGGAATCCGACCACCCTGCCGCCGCACACCCCCTTGCCGCTGTACTACAAGAACGAGGCAGAGCACCAGGCGTTCCTGCGTCGCATCTTCGACAGCACCGCCGCCGACTACGACCGCATCGAGAGCGTGCTCGCCTTCGGCACCGGTCCGTCCTACCGGCGGGCCGCGCTGTCGCAGGCCGGGCTTGCCCAGGGCGCGCAGGTGCTCGACGTCGGCATCGGCACCGGGCTGGTCGCCCGCGAGGCGCTCAAGATCATCGGCCCGACCGGCAAATTGACAGGTGTCGATCCCAGCGTGGGCATGATGGAACAGATCGACCTGCCGGGCGTGGAGCTGGTTCCCGGCGTGGCCGAGGCGCTGCCCCGGCCCGACGCCAGCTGCGACTTCGTGAGCATGGGCTATGCCATGCGCCACATCAGCGACGTAGCGGCCGCCTTCGGCGAGTTCCACCGCGTGCTGCGCCCCGGCGGACGCCTGGTGGTGCTCGAGATCACCAAGCCGAACGGCCGCATCGCCACCGCGCTGCTCAAGGGCTACATGCGCGCGGTGGTGCCGCTCATCGCCCGCGTGGTCGGGCGCCGTTCCAATACCTCGGAGCTGTGGCGCTATTACTGGGACACCATCGAGGCCTGCATCCCGCCCGAACGCGTGCTGGAGGCGCTGCGCGCCGCCGGTTTCACCGACGTGCGCCGGCACGCCAGCCTGGGTGTCTTCTCCGAGTACATGGCCCGCAAACCGGAAACCGCTGTCGAGGCCGGCTGACCGTGCAAGTCCAGGGCGAAACCTCACATCTGCGCGTCGAGCGCCTTTCACTGCCCGCCTGCCTCGCGCTGGCCGCGAACGGCGCCGCGCCTTTTGCGGCGCTCGGCTACGGCACGCCGCACGAGCTGGCGTGGATGCCGACAGTCAACGCGCGCGTTCTTTCGGCGCAGGGTGCCATGGCCGACGTATGGCACGTGACCGGCGCGCACGTCGAGTCGGGCACCACCGGCATCGCCCGCTGGCGCACCGATGGCCATTGGCTGCTCGGCGCCATCGATATCGACGAATCCACGGAAGAACAGAACCTCGCCGAAATCGCCCACCGCGCCTATCGCGACCTGTTCAAGACGCTGGACCAGGCCGCCACACCGCACCTGCTTCGCATCTGGAACTACCTGCCGCAGATCAATGCCGACGGCGGCGGGCTGGAGCGCTACCGCCAGTTCAACCTCGGGCGCCAGGAAGCCTTTTTCGAGGCCGGCCGCGCCGCCTTCGAGGGCGCCCCGGCGGCTTGCGCGCTGGGCATCCACCAGGGTGCGTTGTCGATCCGCTTCCTGGCCGGCCGGACCGCGCCATTGCCGGTCGAAAACCCGCGCCAGGTCTCGGCCTACCGCTACCCGGAAACCTACGGGCCTCGCTCGCCCACCTTCTCGCGCGCCGCGCTGGCCGACATCGGCAATGGCGAGGTGGCGCTGTTCATCTCGGGCACCGCGAGCATCGTGGGCCACGAAACCGTTCATCACGGCGACGTGCTGGAGCAAACCCGCGAAACGCTGCGCAATCTCGAAGCCGTGATCACGGCCGCCAACGGGCAGGTGACCCACGTCTCGGGAGCGTTTTCGCTCGCCACGCTCGACTGCGTGGTCTACGTGCGGCATCCGGCGGACACCGACAAGGTGCGCGGCGTGATCGAGAGCGCGCTCGGCGCCGGCGCGCCGATGATCCGCCATGCCGTCTACCTGGAAGCGGACATCTGCCGCAGCGACCTGCTGGTCGAGATCGAAGCCCATGCGGTCGCTCCGGGTCGCCTGCGGGCCTGACCCGCTGCGATCGATCGGACCGACGACCCCATGTCGATGACTCGCGTGCTGCGCATTCTCACGGCCATTCCCCTCGCGTTGATGCTCTACGCGCTGCTGCTTTTCCTCGGACTCATTTCGCTGGCCTGGAATTTCGTCGCCATGCTGCTTTATCCGGTGATGCCGGAGGCGCCGGCCCGCACGCTGGGGCGGCTGACCATCGCCTTTGCGTACCGCATGTTCTGGGGCCTGGCCTCCGTGACCGGGATGATGCGCATCGACGCCAGCTGCCTGGACCCGATGCGCAACGAGCCCGGCGTGATCTTCGTCGCCAACCATCCCACGATGCTCGACGCCCTGCTGCTGGTGGCGCGGCTGCCGCGCAGCGCCTGCATCATGAAGGCCGACCTGCTGCACAACATCTTCCTTGGCGCGGGTGCGCGGCTCGCGCGCTACATCAGCAACGAATCCGCGCGCACCATGGTGCGGCTGGCCGTGGCCGACCTGCGCAACGGCGGCCAGCTGGTGATCTTTCCCGAAGGCACGCGCACGGTCACACCGCCGGTCAACCCCTTCGGCCACGGCGTGACGCTGATCGCCAAGCTCGCGCACGCGCCGATCCAGACAGTTTTCATCGAGACCGACTCGCCCTATCTCAGCAAGGGCTGGCCGCTGTGGCGCGTGCCGCCGCTGCCCATCGTCTTCAAGCTGCGGCTGGGCGAGCGGTTCGCACCGCTTCCGGACAGCCACGTGCTGCAAGCGGAGCTGGAACAATACTTTCGCCAAAACATGGAACAGCGCGCCACCGACGCGTCCCCCGCATGCCAGACGCCTCGCGCACACACCTTGTCCTGATCCCCAGCTACAACACGGGCGAACGCCTGTTCTCGACGGTCGAAGCGGCGCGCGCGCAGTGGAATCCGGTCTGGGTGGTGGTGGACGGCAGCACCGACGGCACGGGCGAGCGCCTGCAGCAAATGGCCGCCAGCGACCCGGGTCTGCGGGTGTGGCTGCTGCCGCAGAACCAGGGCAAGGGCGCGGCCGTGCTGCACGGCCTTGGCGAAGCGCTCAAGGCCGGTTTCACGCATGCATTGACCATGGATTCCGACGGCCAGCATCCAGCCGATCTGATTCCCGCCTTCATGCGCGCATCGCAGGCCCGGCCGGAAACCATGGTGCTGGGCCGCCCGGTGTTCGATGCCTCCGCCCCGCTGCTGCGCGTGCGCGGTAGGCGCGTGTCCAACGGCTGGACCCAGCTCGAGACCCTGTTTGCCGGCGTGGGCGATTCGCTCTACGGATTTCGCGTGTACCCGGTGGCCGACCTCATCGGCGTGATGGCGCGGCAGCCATGGATGCGCCGATTCGACTTCGACACCGAAGCCGTCGTGCGGCTCGCCTGGCGCGGCGTCAAGCCAGTGAACATCGATGCACCGGTGAAGTACCTGACGGCCGAGGAAGGCGGGGTGTCGCACTTTCGCTATGGGCGCGACAACGTGCTGCTGACGTGGATGCACACGCGGCTGATGATCGAGTTCGTCTTGCGCCTGCCGGGCCTGCTGTGGCGCAAGGCGCGGCGCATGCCGCCCTTTCAGGCTTGATCTGAACTCGGCGGCTAGATCATTCCGCCGTTGATCGAGATCACCTGCCCCGTGATGTAGGCCGCCTCGTCACTCACCAGAAAAGAAGCCAGCGCCGCCACTTCCTGCGGCGTTCCGGCACGCTTCATCGGCACCATCTGGTTGACCATGGCGGGGTCGAACGCCGCATCGGCCATGGGCGAGGCGATGATGCCCGGCGCAATGGCGTTGACGGTCACGCCGCGCGACGCCACTTCGAGCGAGAGCGCCTTGGTCGCGCTGTTGAGCGCGCCCTTGGCCGCGGCATAGTTGACCTGCCCGCGGTTGCCGGTCAGCGCCGACACCGAAGAAATGTTGACGACGCGCCCCCAGCGCGTGCGCATCATCGGCAGCAGCAACGGCTGCGTCACGCGGAAGAATCCGTTGAGCGAAATGTCGATGACCTTGTGCCACTGCTCGGCGCGCATGCCGGGCAGCACGGCGTCGTCGTGCACGCCCGCGTTGTTGACGACGATCTGCACCGGCCCGCTTTCGAGCATGCGTTCGCACGCCACCCGGCAGGCGTCGTCGCTGCGCAGGTCGAACACGTGGCGCTCGGCCTTGCCGCCCGCGGCCGCGATGGCAGCCGCCAGTTGCTCCACCGCTTCGGGGCGCGAGTTGGCATGCAGCAGCACCGTGGCGCCGTCGCGCGCTAGGCGCTCGGCCATCGCTGCGCCCAAGGCGCCGCTGGCGCCGGTGATGAGTGCGCGTTTTCCTTCCAGAGTCATGGGTAAACCTCCCCCCTGCGGGCTGTGGTGCGAGTCCCTTCGGGCGGCCGGGCGGGACTCATGGCGTGGCTCCGGTTGCGAGCGGCGTGTTCAGCACCACCACGGCGCGGCCTTCGGCCAGCACACGCCCGGCGCTGTCGTTCACCGCAAATTCATAGAGGATCTGGTTCGTATCGCCCGAGAGGCGCTTCGCCTGCACCTGCAGCGCACCGGCAACGTCGTCGAGCCGCGCGACCGACAGGCGCACATTGCGCGCACTCGCAAGGAACCCGGCCGACGGCGTGCTTCCCTCGGCAGCCAGCAGGCCGCCGTGCAGCGCCATGGCCTGGGCTGCGTACTCGATGGCGGTGGGCGCGAGCAGGCCGCCCGCCGTCCGCAGCGGATTGTCGGGCTGCAGGTGCGTGCGGGTGCTGCAGTGGATGGACTCGGCGTCCCAGCGTTCGAGCCGCTCGAGCAGGCACATGCTGCCGCTGTGCGGAATGCGCTCGGCAATGCCGGCACGGTCGAGCGTCTCCGGGGCCATGGTCACGCGGTGGGCTCCAGGTCGGCCACCAGCAGCACGTTGGCAAAGGGCGTGCCTTCGCTCATTGGAATGCTCTGCACGCGAAACTCCAGCCGCTGCAGCACCGCCACCCAATCGGCCAGCGGGCGGCCCCAGGTGGGCGACACCTTGTGGCCGCGGATGCGCGTCACGGTGCGATCGACCCATTGGCTGATGGCGAAGCCGCGCTTGCTCGACGCGTCGCCGATGCGCAGCAGCAGCCGGGCATTCGCATTGCTGCCGCGCCGCAATGCGTCGCGCACGCGCTGCAGCACGCCGTCTTGCGCCTCGATGTCGACATAGTGCAGCACGTCGAGAATCACGACCAGGTCGCACTCGGGCAGCGGTGCCGTGCACATGTCGGCGCAAAGCAGCCGTGGCGCCGGCTGCAGATGCCCGATGGACGCCGCAGCGCGCGCCACGTCCTTGGGCATCAGTTCGATGCCGGTGTAGTCGGCCGCCGTCGGCGTGGGCTTCCAGGACGAGGGCCAGCGGCCGTGCGCCTGCATGCGGCTCATCGACGCCAGCAAGCTCGCAAAAAGCCCCTGCCCGCAGCCGATATCGACCACGCGGCGATGCGCCGAGTCGATCAGCCCGCGTTCGAGCAGCCCGCGAAACACCGGGTCGCGGCCCAGCTTGCCGCGCGCGAAATGCCAGGCGAAGCTGCCGCCCTTCTTGTAGGGAACGGTGGCGGCTTCGTGAAGCTCGCGCCAGGCGGTGTCGGTGGAAAAAGGCGGCACAGCGCTCATGGTTCAAGGCCTTCCGGCAAGGTGACGGCGCGCAGTCCGCCGGCGCGCAAACGTTCGAGAAGCAAGGGCAACACCTCCAGCAACACGGGGGTTCCCTCAGGAGTGCGCGCGGCATTGCCGTCGTGCAGAAGCAGGATGTCGCGCGCCTGCAGATTGCGGCCGAGGCGCGCCATGACCTTGGCGGGGTCGCCTTCCCGCGTGTCGAAGCCGCGGCGCGTCCAGCTCACCAGCGACAGGCCGAGCCGGTGCAGCACCGGCTCCAGGAACGGATTGCGCAACCCGGCCGGCGCGCGGAAACAGGTAGGCCTTTGGCCGGTGGTTTCGGCCAGGATGTCTTGCGCCCGCGCAATCTCGCTGGCAAAGCCGCGGGGGCCGAGAAAAGAAAAATTGTGCCGATGCCGCGCGGTGTGGTTCTGGATGCTGTGGCCCCGCGCCACGATCTCGCGCGCCAATGCCGGGTGGGCAAGCACGCGCTCGGCAATGCAGAAGAAGGTGGCGCGCTGGCCGTGTGCGTCCAGCAGGTCGAGCACCCGGGGCGTGACCTCGGGGTCCGGGCCATCGTCGATGGTGATCGCCACCTGGCCCCGGGCGCCGGCCGCTTCAGGCAGCCGCGTGACGTTGGGGCCCAGCAGGCTGCTGCGCGGCGTGAGCCCCGCGCCGGTGATCAGCGCATGGTTCAGCACGATGGCACCGATGGCCCAGGGCATGGCGCCCGGCACCAGGGCGCCCGCGCCGATGGCGGCCACGTGCCAGGCCGCGCTGGCGCGGATGGCTGTCGGCCAAGGCCAGGATTCGGACGGTGCAGCAGATGCGGAAGACATGGCGCGGGATTGTCCCATCAGCCGTGCGCGGCAGGCGGCGCCAATCGCCGCGCGAATGCGGCCGACAGCAAAAGCGCCAGCAGTGCACCCGGCGCAACCACGCGGCCGATCGATGACAGCGCCGGAATGTCCGAGATCGCAATCAACCCGAAAGACACCACCGTGGTCAGGTTGGCCAGCATCAGCGAGGCCAGCGTGTCCTCGTCGGCCCGCCCGGCCACGCGCAGTTGGTCGAAGAACAGCGCGTAGTTGGAGCCCACCGCCACGATCAGCAACAGCCCCACCAGGTGCAGGATGCCCAGCGGGACCTGAAGCACGGCCATGCCGCCGAGCGTGAGCACGACCGCGACCACCAACGGCTGGCACACCGCCAGCAGGCGCCGGCCCGAACGCAGGTAGATGCCGAGCAGCACCACCACTGCCAGCGCACCGAGCAGCACCTGCACGAAGGCCTCGTGCAGATAGCGCTGGTAGAGCCCCGCGAGCTCGCGGCCGACGTCGACCACCTGCACTTCGGGCACGCCCGCGAGCGCCTTTTCGAGCCCCTCCGCACGGAAGTTCGGGCCGGGATGCAGAACCACCAGCGTCGACCAGCCGCCGCCCGGGCGCTGGTACATGAGCGTATTGACCACCGACCCGAGCGGCCCGCCGGTCAGGTCGGTGCGCCGCACCGGTGCCAGCTTGCGCGCTGCTTCGACGTCGGCCAAGAAAGGCCCGAGCCGCGTGGCCGGAAGCGGCGAGCCTTGCGTGGCCTCGGCCAGCCGGGTGCGCAGCGCTTCGCTCTCGGGCAGGCTGGCCAGACGCGCCGCTTGCGTCGCCACGCTCGGCAGCACGCGGGTGACGGCCTCGAAACCGCCGAGCTCGCCCTTGTCGACCAGTGTCTCGAGCCGTGCCGTGGCGGCTTCGGTGTTGCGCAGCGCCGTTTCTTCATCGGCGCCGTAGACCACCACCAGCGTGCCGCCGTCGCCAGTGCCGATGTCGGCACGCAGCATTTCGTCGAGTTGCTGTGCCGACTTGGGCACCGGGCTCATCGCACCGAGGTCGGCGCGCCAGAGATGGCCGCCCTGCCAGACCACCACCACCAGCGCGGCGGCGCCAAGCCCGGCCAACACCCAGCGCAGGCGCGGGAGGCCGCGCACGAGCATGCCGGCAGCCTGCGCCATGTACCTGCGCATGCCCATGCCGGTGGCGCCATCGGGCGCGAGCACGGGCAGCGCGTAGCGCGTGGCCAGCGCGGCAGCCACGAGCCCCGCGATGGAAAACACACCCAGCTGCGCCAGGCCCGGAAATCCCGAGAACACCAGCGCCGCGAAACCGCACACCGAGGTCAGCAGCCCGAGCCGCACGGTGGGCCAATGCACCTCGCGCCAGCGGGCCCAGCCGGTGCCGGCCACGGCGGCGCCGCGGGCCTGGATCAGGTAATAGATGGCGTAGTCGACCGTCTCCCCGATCAGCGTGCTGCCGAAGCCCAGCGTCATGCCGTGCACCGAGCCGAACACCACGCTCACCGCGGCGGTCCCCACCACCACGCCGGTGGCCACCGGCAGGAACGCGATGACCAGCGCGCGCGGCGAGGCGAACGCCAGCAGCAGCAGGCCGCCCATCACGATGCCGCCGACGATGGCCAGGTGAATGGCCTCGGTCTTGATCTTGTCGCGGCTCAGCACGGAGAAAACGGGCGGGCCGCTCAGCAGCAGCTTCGGCCTGCCGGCCTCGGCCATGCCCTGCGTTGCGGCGTCGAAGGCCGCCTGCACCCGCGCAATGGCCACGGCCTGCGCATCGAGATCGCTGCCCGCCGCGCGCGTGGTGGCGATCATGAGCGCGCGCGGCGCGGTGCGCGACATCCACACGCCGTTTTCGCTGCGCGGCGCGCTGGCCGGCGTCAGCTCCACCGCGATGCGCTGCGTTTCGCCGGTCGGATCGCGGTCGAGCAATGGCTTGATGGCATTGCCGGCCGGCGTGCCCAGCATCGACAGCGTTTCGTAGATCGCGTCGCGCAGGCCGGCGACCGTGAACTGCTCGGGCCGCACGCCGGGCGAGAGCTGGTAGCGGTGCTCGAAGACCCAGGTGCCGGCTTCGCTCCAATCGCCGGTATCGCCGTTCTGGATCAGGTCGAACAGCTGGCTTTCGCGCATGGCCTTGGCGACAGCGCGAGACACCGCGGCACGCTGCGGCGCGTTGGCACCGCCCTCGATGCCGAGCATCAGCGTGCGCGACGCCACGCCGCTTTGCAGCTGCTCGATGAGCACCTGTTGCCGCACGTCGGGGCTCTTGGGCAGAAAGGCCGAGAGATCGGCGCTGAAGTGCGTGCGCGCAATCTGCAGTGCGCCGCCGAGCAGGACCAAGGCCCATACCAGCAGCACCACCGCCCGGCGCCGCCAGCTCGGCGGGCCTTCCCCGGCCTCGCGTGCCTTCACGGCGTGGTGCGTCCGGCAGCGCCCGGGCGTTCGGGCGTGATGCTCATCACCGAGCGGTCCCCGCCGACGAATTCCATTTCTAGGCCAATCACCTCGCTGGCGCGCCCGCTGATGCGGATGCTTCGCACCTGGGCGGCAAGCCGGCTGTCGGCCGGCAGCAGGTCGAGCGTCCAGTTCGCGGCCGAGCCGCTCACCGTGCTCCGGAAGTACCGCTGCAAGGTCGTGCCGTCGCCGCTCAGGGTGCCGCGCATGGCTTCGACCAGTCCGAGCAGCTCGGGCATGCTGTCGAGCGTCAGGGTGCGGTTGCGGCCGCCGCGCGACAGCGTGAGTGTGTTGCCTTCGACCGCCATCGTCTCGTCACGCGGCGACAGGGTGCGCCGCACCAGCTTGTCGGGGGCGCTGAAGCTCAGCGTGCCGCGCGAATCGAGCGGGCCTTCGAGGCCGTGTACGAAGCGCTGTTCGGTGAAGCGGGCTTCGCCGCTCTTCTGCTTGGAAAGCAGCCCCATCAGCTCGGGCAGGTCGAAAGCCCAGGCCGGCGCGGCGCAGCAGGCCAGCGCCAGCAGCAGGCTCCTGCACAGCCAGTCAAACCGAATCTTCGAGCCAGAAATCATGAAAATTGAACCAGTTGTACGGATAGGCGCGGCACAGCGCTTCCAGGCGCGTCACGTAGGCTTCGACCGCCGCGCGGATGCGGCGTTCCCGCTCGGCGGGATCGATTGGCCGCTCGCTGAAGTCGGCCAGGAGGTCGAATTGAACATCGTAGCGCGCGCCGCCGCCATAGAGGCCGGCCATGAAGAACACCTTGCGCCGCAGCAGCGCCGCCAGGCGGAACGGGCCGTCGTTGAAGCTTGCCGGGTGGCCGAGGAACGGCAGCACGATGGTGTTGCCGCGCTGTTGCGCCGGCTGGTCTTCGCTGCCCGGCAGGGTGCGGTCGGCCAGCATGCCGCCGAGGCCGCCGCCATCGAGCCAGTCGCGCAGCGCGAGCATCGAATGCGGGCGGCCCAGCGCGATCACGTGGGGCCGCAGTTCGGGCAGGCTGATGGCGTTGAGGATGGCCGTGATGCGCTGCGCATTGTCGGGATACATCAGCATCGCGAGCCGAAGCTCTTGCTTGTGCTCGCTTTTTTGCTTGCAGGCGCCCATCGCCTCGAAGCTGCCGACGTGCGCACCCAGCAAAAAGGCGCCGCGCCCGTCCAGCGCCTCGGTTTCGAGCGCGGGGTTGCCTTTGACCTGCACGTCGAACAGGTCCATGCGCCCGCGCAGGAAGTACACCCGGTCGAGTACCGTCGAGGCAAAGGCGTGCAGCAGGCGGTAGCCGTCGATCCAGCCGGCGTGCGGACCGATGGCCCTGAACAGGTAGCGCTTGATGTGGCGGCGCGGCGCGGGCGCGAACAAGAGAAAGTACAGGCTGATCGGCGGCAGCAGCAGGCGCGTGACATGGCGCCCGCAGACCAGCGCCATCAGGCAGATGAACCGCAGCGCCAGCATGTTGCTGCGCTCGGGCGTGTGCGCCCAGTCGCCGCGGTGGTCCGCCTGCGCCGCATCGCTCACGGCGCGCGTCTCGGCATCGGTGTGCTTCATCACGCAGACTCTTGCACGGCGGCCCAGCGGCCGGTGACAGCCACCACGCCGTCGCAGCGCACGTCGAAGCGCACGCCGCGCGCCGCGCCGGGCTCGGGTTGCAGATCGATGGAGAGCATGCTCCCCGGCCGCACGGGCGCGAGGAACTTGGCGGACGCAAGGGTGGGATGGCTGCCGAGCCGCGCGACCAGCGCGGGCACGCGCTGCACGGCTTCCATGACCTCGGCCAATATCAGCGCGCCCGGAAGCAGCGGCTGGCCCGGAAAGTGCCCGGCGAACGCCGGATGGTCGGCGGGCACCGCATGGGCCAGTTGCACCGGCGTGTTGTCGTCCGCGAGTTGTGCGAGCGCGAATTCGCGCAGTGCCCGCACCGTGAGCTTGCCGGTGCCTTCGCGCGGAAAAGCCTTCACCTGCACCACGCGGCGCGGCACGAACACCGGCTCCAGCCGCTGTCGCAGGGCGGCAATGATTTCGCCGGCCGAGAGCGTGGGCGCCACCACGAAGGCCACGGGGCGCACCACGCCGTCGGCCACTTCGTCGGGCAGCCAGAACGCGCCGTCCTCCACGCCAGGAATGCTGTTGAGGTGATAGTTCAGGTGTGCGAGCGAACTGCGCCGGCCCGCCACGTGGATCAGGTCGTTGGCGCGGCCGAACAGCCGGAAGCGGCGCGCGTCGAGCAGTTCGAGCACGTCGGCCATGGGCGTGGGTTCGGGCAGGAAGTCACCGCTGAAGATAAAGCGCTCGGGACCGTCGCCCTCGCCCGGCTCGGCATGCACGCGGATGCTGCCGAAGTTCTCCCAGATTTCGCTCTGGGTGGTGCGGCGGGTGGCGACCTGTCCCGATTCGGTGCTGCCGTAGATTTCGATCAGCACGCCGCCGAGCGCCTGCTCGGCCTGGGCGGCGAGTTGCGGCGACAGCGGCGCGGTGGCGGAAAGAATCAGGTCGACCGCCGGCAGTTCGATGCCCGACAGCAGCAGCGTCTTCAGATGGAAGGGCGTGGTGACCAGCGCGCGCGGACGCGGCACCGATTCCAGGGTTTTTGCGACATCGGCCGGAAAGAACGGCCGCCCGCTTTCGAACGCGGCGCCGCCGAGCATGGCCAGCAGTGCCGACGATTCCAGCCCATAGCTGTGCTGCACCGGCACGGTTGCCACCAGCGTCAGGCCGGCGAGCGTCGGCAGCCCGAGCAAGCTGGAGAGCCGCTCCACCGCCACCGCAACGTCGCCGACCAGCGTGTCCCACCGCTTGGCGTGCGGCTGGGGCACGCCGGTGGAGCCGGAAGTCAGCAGGCTCACCGCGTGCATGGCACCGTCGATGAGCGGTACCTCCAGGCCGTCGCCGCCTTCGGGGCTGGAGCGGTCTTCGATCAGCACACGCTGCATGCCGGGCGTGGCGAGATCGGCATCGTCGGTCAGCGCAAAAAGGCTCGATCCGCCGGATTCGAGCAGGCGCGCGAGCGTGTCGGGCCGCGCGTCGGGCGGTAGAAGGCTCGCATGGCCGCGCACCAGCGCAGCCGCCAGGCTGACGGCAAAGGCGTAGCGGTCGACGCACAGGTTGACGGCTTTCCCCTCCGCCGGCAGCACCGGCGCGAAGCGGGCCACGTCGGCCAGAAACTGCCGCGTGCTGATCGGCACGCCGGCCCGCCAGGCCAGGGGCGCATCGAGGCCCCGGTTGGCGATCAGCGGCAGCAGGCGGGTGTCGGCGGTCACGCGGGTGGCCCCTCTTTCATCGGCCGCCGGTGCCGTGGTCGATGGTCGATGTGCCTTGAAAGGCGCGCACCGCATCGATGAGCCGCGTGCGCTCGAATTCGGGATGCAGCCGATAGCGCACCAGGTGCTCGCCCACGAAAAGAAGCGTCACCGAGAGCGGGGTCAGCACGTTCGCGAGCAGCGACCAGGCTGAAAAAGGCAGGGTCAGGTACACCACGATGGACGACACCACCACCAGAGCGAAATAGACGGTCCAGATGCGGGTGAGCTGCGTGGTGTAGGCCAGCATGTGGCCCTTGAGCGGATGCACGCGCTGGGCGAACTGGGTGATCAGCGGAAGCCCCGGGCCGCGCAGCGAAGCACCGAACCAGCCGCACAGCAAGCCGTTGATGGCGACGTGCTGGAACACATAGAGCCGGTTGGTGTCGCCCGCTTCACCCAGGAACACGAGCGCGAAGCCAGCAATGCCGAGCAGCGTTGCGGCGGCAAAGCCCCAGCGGCCGAACTTGCTGGCTGCAAAACCGATGGCGGCAAGCCAGAGCGGGCCGAGCAAGACCACCACCGCCCACGGCTCTGTGGGGTGGAACAGCATCATCCAGTGAGAGAGGCCGGCATAGGCCACCCCCACCAGCAGCAGGAGCGCCAGTCGCCATCGTGACATGGATCAGGAAGCGCTGCGATGCTGGGCGACGTGGGTCGCGAGCGTGCGCAGCGACTGGAAGATCTGTTGGTTGCGCTCGTCGTCCGAGCGCAGCTGAAAGCCGTAGCGCCGGGACACCTCGAGCGCAACTTCGAGGATGTCGATCGAGTCGAGGCCGAGGCCTTCGCCGTACAACGGATCGGTCGGCACGATGTCTTCGGGCGCGACTTCGAGGTTGAGCGCGTTCACCAGCAGGACGGCCAATTCTTTTTCAATCGGCGACTGTTCAGGTGAATCGCCAACGGCGGGAATGGGGGGCTGAGCAGTCGATGACAAGAAAACCTCCTGAAACTTTTTCGGTTACTACCTCGGGGGTCGTGGATTATAGGAGGGAGGCTTGATTAGACTGCCCGCTTCGATACGACCCGGAGCCCCTCATGGCCGACCCCCTTCTGATCGCGCGCCACGACACCATCGAGTGCGCCCTGCTGCCCAGCCTGGCCAACCGCCACGGCCTGATCACCGGCGCCACCGGCACCGGAAAGACGGTCACCCTGCAGACCATGGCCGAGAGGCTCTCGAGCATTGGCGTTCCGGTGTTCATGGCCGACGTGAAGGGCGACCTGACCGGCATGAGCCAGAAAGGCGCCATCGGCGAAAAGATGGCGGCCACGCTGAAGGAACGCGGCATCGACCTGCCCGAATCGGCCGCCTGCCCCGTCACCCTGTGGGACGTGTTCGGCGAGCAGGGCCACCCGGTGCGCGCCACGGTATCCGACATGGGCCCCCTGCTGCTGGGCCGCATGCTCGACGTGAACGAAACCCAGGCCGGCGTGCTGAACCTGGTGTTCAAGATCGCCGACGACAACGGCCTGCTGCTGCTCGACCTGAAGGACCTGCGCGCCATGCTGCAGTACGTGGGCGAGAACGGGAGCCAGTTCACCACCGAATACGGCAACATCAGCGCCGCCAGCGTGGGCGCCATCCAGCGCGGCCTGCTGCAGATCGAAACCCAGGGCGGCGACAAGTTCTTCGGCGAGCCGATGCTCAACATCGCCGACTTCATGCAGACCGTGGGCGGCAAGGGCGTGATCAACATCCTGGCGGCCGACAAGCTCATGAACTCGCCGCGGCTCTACGCCACCTTCCTGCTCTGGATGCTGTCGGAACTGTTCGAACAGCTGCCCGAGATCGGCGACCCCGACCAGCCCAAGCTGGCCTTCTTCTTCGATGAGGCCCACCTGCTCTTCAACGAAGCGCCCAAGGCGCTGGTCGAACGCATCGAACTCGTGGTGCGACTGGTGCGCTCCAAGGGTGTGGGCGTCTATTTCGTGACGCAGAACCCGCTCGACATTCCGGATTCGGTGCTGGCCCAGCTCGGCAACCGCGTCCAGCACGCGCTGCGCGCCTTCACCCCGCGCGACCAGAAGGCTGTGAAAGCCACGGCCACCACCATGCGCCAGAAGCCGGGCCTGGACATCGAAACCGCCATCACCGAGCTTGCAGTGGGCGAGGCGCTGGTGAGCTTTCTCGACGCCAAGGGCCGCCCGAGCGTGACCGAGCGCGTGTACGTGGTGCCACCCGGCAGCCAGATCGGCCCCATCACACCGGCGCAGCGCCAGGCGGTGATAGCCGGTTCGCTCGTGGCCGGCGTGTACGAGAAGACGGTGGACCGCGAATCGGCCTACGAAAAGCTCAAGGGCCGCGCCGAAACCGCGCCCGATGCACCACCGGTCAAGCCGGGCGCCAAGGGCGCGGCCGAATCGTCCGAAGGCAGCAGCATGCTGAACGACCTGCTCTTCGGCAGCACCGGCCCGCGCGGCGGCAAGCGCGACGGCTTGGTGCAGACCATGGCCAAGTCGGCGGTGCGGACCATGGGCACCTCGGTGGGCAAGGAGATCTTGCGCGGCGTGCTGGGCGGCATCTTCGGCGCCAAGAAGCGCTAGCCGAGGTGGACCGGCCCGCTCCGGGCCGGGCAAATCGGCTTACCAGCGCAGCAGGCGCGGCCCGAGCACGGCGCCCGCCAGCACCGGCAGCGCGATGCCGCTGACGTACCAGACCGCCAGGAAGGGCGCCGTCAGTTCCATGCAGTGCAGCGCATAGACGGCGGCGCCCACCCCGCCCGCCAGTCCGCCGGCGGCCGCACCGGCCAATGCCGGCCGCGTGGGCGCCAGGCCTTTCAACGCCAGCAGCGCGGCCGCAAAGACGGGCAGCGCCATCAGCCCGATGCTGAGTGCGCAAACGCGCCACGACTCGCCCATGAGCAAGGGCATGCGGTCCTGCGGCGGCGCATTGAACCAGGCCATGGCTGCCAGCACCCACACCACGAGCACCGGCACGGCGGTGCCGAGCCAGGCGCGCCGCACCTGCACCCCAGGCCGCGCGAGGCGCTGCACCATCACGAAGGCCGCCGCCGCAATGCACAGCGGAAACAGCACCTTGACCCAGAACATCGGCCAGAACATGGCCTGCACCAGATCGCGGCGCAGGCCGTATTCAGTGAACAGGATGACGAAGGACAAGGGCAGCGCCGTGAACAATGCAAAGGCCAGGCGGCGCCCCGCGGCACGGCGCGGCGCGGCCGTGGGGCCGGTGGCCAGCATGGCGACGAGATCGTCGGTCTTCATGATGCCTTGCCTCCCATCCTTGCCGCGAGCGCCTTGAGCCCGCGATGGATGCCGACCTTCACGGCCGACTCGGACATGCCGGTCAGGCTGGCGGTCTCGGCCACCGAAAGGCCTTCGAGCTTCACGTGCACGATCGGCAGGCGCTGGCGCTCGGGCAGCGTCTGCAGCAGACCGCCCAGGTCGCGGCGCGCGTCGCTGGCATCGGTGGCCGATTCGGCGAACACCGCCAGGTCGTCGTCCAGCGGGTCATGCAGCGCTTCGCGTGCGGACTTGGCGCGCAGCAGATCGATCATCTTGTAGCGCGCAATCGCATGCACCCAGGCCGTCAACGGCTGGTCGCTTTGGTAGGTGTGGCGCTGGTTGTGCATGGCGAGCAGGCATTCCTGGACAAGGTCTTCCACTTCATCGGGCCAGCCGAACAGGCGCTTGCCCAGAAAGGCGCGCAAGTGCGCGCTGAGTTTTTGCAGGAACTCGCGATAAGCCGCTGCGTCGCCGTCCAGGCCGCGCAGGAACAGGCTCCGCAGCGCCGCCTCGGCTTCGCTCATTCGCGTCCTGCTGTCCACTGTGTTTCGTACCATCGGACCGGCTGGTTACAGCCCTTTCGAAAAAAGATTCCGCCGGATTGTGCCGTGCCCCGGCGGCGGCGCCGGGATCGATGCTCGGCTAAGCTCGCCCGAACCCACGGAAGGAGCGCCCATGCAAGCTGCCACCTCATGCCGTCCGGTCCGCGCACAGCGCCCGGGCTGGAACTGAAGCCGATGCTGGCCGCGCTGACTTCGCACCCCTGGGCCTATCCGGCGCTGGAAGTGGTGCACATCGTCGGCATTGCGCTGCTGTTCGGCGGCCTGCTGGTCTTCGAATTGCGCGTGCTCGGCCTCGGACGCGAGCTTTCGGCGCCGCAACTGGCCCGCCTGACGCTGCTGCCGGCACTGGTGGGCTTCGGGCTGTGCGCCGCCACCGGCCTCACCATGTTCTCCACGCAGCCGGGCGAACTGCTGGCCAACAACGCGTTCCGGGTCAAGCTGGTCCTGATCGGCCTGGCGGGCGCCAACGCCATCTGGTTTCACGTTCGCGGCGGCCCCGCCGCCACTGGCAAGGTGGCCAAGGCGCAATGCCTCATGTCGTTGGGGTTTTGGCTCGCTGTCATCATCTGCGGGCGCTGGATTGCCTACATCTAAGCGAAGGATCTAAGCCAAGGAGAACGAGATGATTCAGAGAAGACGCTTGTTGGTTGCCGGTTCGCTGGGCGTGGCCCTGCCGGCCTGGGCGCACCATGGGTGGAGCAGCTTCGATCAGGACCGGCCGCTTTACCTGGAGGGGCGTGCGACCAAGGTCATGTGGCGCAATCCGCATGGCGAGCTGGAACTCGAGCTGCCCGAGAACCCGACCCTGCCGGCCGACCTGAAGCAGCGTGCGTTGCCCAGCCAAAGCGCGACCGTCGATGGCCCCGGTCTGCTGGCCAAGGCGCAGCTGCCGACGCGGCGCGACCGCAAGTGGACCATCGAACTGGCGCCACTCACGCGCCTGCAGGCCTGGGGGCTCGACGAGATCAAGCCCGGCACCCAGGTGGCCGCGCTGGGTTTCACCTTCACCGGCGAAAAAGGCGAGCCGGTGCTGCGCGCCGAATACGTGTTCGTCGGCGGCAAGGCCTACGGCTTGCGCTCCTCGCCGGCCTGAGCGGCACTCCGGCCGCGGCAAATGCCGCGGCCATCGGCGGCTTTGACCACGCTCGCGCCCTGCTTGCCAGCCGCGCGAGTGATCGGTACATTGCATTTTTTGAGGGCCTCCAATGTCCGCAGATAGCACAGCGACCCCTTCGGCGACCCCGGCGACTCCGGCAACTCCTGTCGTCTCCCCCCTTCCCCCGCTCCACCCTTCGTCGTCGACCGGCCACATCCGGCTGACCTCGCATGCCGGAGGCTTTGGCGCCCTGCCCATCCGATGGGGCGCGGCCACCGCCACCGAGCGCGGGCCCGTGGTGGGCACCACCACGAAGCGGGCGCATCGCAACGTCATCGGCACGCACAGCGGCTCCTACAGCGTGTACCGCGCACTGGCCGTGGCGGCCGGCGCCCTCAAGCGCGAGCACAAGGCCGACCTGACCAATACCGCGCCCACCGACGTGATCGGCCCGTACCCGCAGTGGAGCGAGCCGGGCCGCATCGTTTCGCTCGACCCCTGGGGCGCATTGGTGGCCGATGTGTTTTCCGCCGAACTGGCAGCGGGCTACGACATTCGCCCGACCATCGCGATCACCAAGGCGCACGTGATCCTGCCCGAGGTGATCGAGGCGCTGCAGAGCGGCCGCCTCAAGGCCGACGGCCACTTTCTCACCGCCGGCGGCGCCGCCATGGTGACCAAGGCCGCCATCGAACCCGTGTGGTACCTGCCCGAGGTGGCGCGGCGCTTCGGCTGCTCCGAAACCGACCTGCGCCGCACGCTCTTCGAAGAGACCGGCGGCATGTACCCCGAGCTCGTCACGCGCTCCGACCTGGAAGTGTTCCTGCCGCCCATCGGCGGGCAGACGCTCTACATCTTCGGCAACCCGCGCGACCTGGCCAACCCGGAGGTGGAGCTCACCGCGCGCATCCACGACGAATGCAACGGCTCCGACGTGTTCGGCTCCGACATCTGCACCTGCCGGCCCTACCTCACGCACGCTATCGAAGAGTGCATCCAGGGTGCGCAGCGCGGGGGCGTCGGCCTCATCGCCTATTCGCGCAAGGAAGGCCGCGCGCTCGGCGAGGTGACCAAGTTCCTGGTCTACAACGCCCGCAAGCGCCAGGTCGGCGGCGACACGGCCGACCAGTATTTCGCGCGCACCGAGTGCGTGGCCGGCGTGCAGGACATGCGCTTCCAGGAGCTGATGCCCGACGTCTTCCACTGGCTCGGCATCAAGAAGATCCATCGGCTCGTGTCGATGAGCAACATGAAGTTCGACGCCATCACGGGCTCGGGCATCGAGATCGGCGAGCGCGTGAACATTCCCGACGAACTGATTCCGGCCGACGCCCGCGTCGAGATGGACGCCAAGATGGCCGCCGGCTATTTCACGCCCGGCCCGGTGCCGGACGCCGACGAACTCAAGAAGGCCAAGGGCCGGGGATTGAGCGAATGAGCGACAAGAAGGAAAAAAGCAGCAACTACCTGCCCGCCGACGGTTCGGGCAGCCTGCCGCCGGGCAGCGCGGGCGACATCGATCCGGCGATCGAATTCGCGCCGGACACCGCCCACCCCGCGGGCGCCGCCACCGTGCTGCGCACCACGGCCGCCATCCGCGAGCGCGCCGCCGCCCTGCTGGCGCGCGCGCGCCGGGGCGAGTCGCAGTGGTTCCGCATCGGCGACGACAGTGCGATAGACGACGCGGCGCGCACGGTGGCCGAGGTCACGCGCGAGCGCTATCCCTGGGACACCATTCCGTACCACAGCCGCTGGCGCCACTTCGAGGCCGGCGGCGTCGACCGGTTGAAGCAGCTCGACCAGCTGCTCGGCAAGCGCATCGACGCCCGGCAGCGCGCCCGCGCGCACATCGACCTCGTGCTGGTGAGCGTGCTGCTCGATGCCGGCGCGGGGCCCGACTGGCACTACACCGAGCCAGCCTCGAGCGGGCGCTTCACGCGCTCCGAAGGGCTGGCCGTCGCGAGCTTCCATGCCTTCACCAGCGGCCTGTTCTCGTCCAACCCCGACCATCCGCTGCAGGTGGATGCGGCCGGGCTGCGCGGTCTCGTGACCGACCGGCTCGGCGACGCCTTCCAGGTCAGCGACGTCAATCCGCTGGTCGGCCTGGCCGGCCGCGCGGTGCTGCTGCGCCGGCTCGGTGAAGCCATGAGCGAACAACCCGAGACTTTCGGCGACGACGGCCGGCCCGCCGGCATGTTCGATGCGCTGGTCGCGCCGCTTGGCGCTGCCGCGCCGCCCACAGCGGAGATCACGGCGCACCAGATCCTGTCGCTGCTGCTCGAGACGCTGTCGGGCATCTGGCCCTCCGCCAATGCCATCGACAGCATCGCGGCCGATGGCAGCGACGCCACGGGTGGCGTCGGCTGGAGCGACCCGGCCCTCGCGCTCGGCGACTGCTGGCGCCACAGCGCGGTGCGCGGGCCCGGCCTCACCAACGGCTGGATGCCGTTCCACAAGCTGTCGCAATGGCTCACCTATTCGCTGCTCGAACCTTTCGAATGGGCGGGCGTGAAGGTGCGCCATCTCGATGCGCTCACCGCCCTGCCCGAATACCGCAACGGTGGCCTCCTGCTCGACAGCGGCGTGATCGTGCCGAAAGACCCGGCCTTTCTTTCGCGCACCTGGAAGGCAGGCGACGAGTTCATCGTCGAGTGGCGCGCGCTCACCGTGGCGCTGCTCGACGAGCTGGCGCCGCACGTGCGCAAGATGCTCGACCGAACAGAGCAGGAACTGCCGCTGGCCTGCGTGCTCGAGGGCGGCACCTGGGCCGCCGGCCGCGTCTTGGCACAGCGCTTGCGTGACGGAGCGCCACCGCTCCTGATCGAAAGCGACGGCACCGTCTTTTAGACTCCCGGCTTCAGCAACGGTAGAAAAAATCCAATGAGCAACGTCCACCTCGTCGACCATCCCCTCGTCCAGCACAAGCTCACGCTGATGCGCCGCAAGGACGCCTCCACCAACAGCTTTCGCCGGCTCCTGAACGAAATCAGCATGCTCATGGCCTACGAGGTCACGCGCGACATGCCGATGCAGGACATCGAAGTCGAGACCCCGCTCGAAACCATGCAGGCCAAGGTCATCGACGGCAAGAAGCTGGTGCTGGTGTCCATCCTGCGCGCGGGCACCGGCATCCTCGACGGCATGCTGACCGTGGTGCCGGGCGCGCGCGTCGGCCACATCGGCCTGTACCGCGACCCCAAGACGCTCACGGCCGTCGAGTACTACTTCAAGATGCCCGGCGAAATGGAGAACCGCGACGTGATCGTGGTCGACCCGATGCTGGCCACCGGCAACTCGGCCGTGGCCGCGGTCGAGCGCCTGAAGGAGCTCAACCCCAAGTCGATCAAGTTCGTCTGCCTGCTCACCTGCCCCGAAGGCATCGCGACCATGCAGAAGGCGCACCCCGACGTGCCGATCTACACCGCCGCGATCGACCGCGAGCTGAACAGCCACGGGTACATCCTTCCCGGATTGGGCGACGCCGGCGACCGCATCTTCGGCACGAAATGAACCCACCCCCGTCCCTCGCTCACTTCGTGTAGCTCGACTCCCCCCTCAAGGGGGCAACACCAGCGGCCCGGCAAAGCCGGTTCCGCGGTGTTTCTGGAAGAGGCACGGGGAGCGCCGTCGAGAATTTTTAAACCGAGGAGAAGCACCGTGACAGCACGCCGTCAGTTGATCATTCGTTCGGTCGCCATCGCAGCCGCAGCGCTTGCGGCGGGCACGCCCGGCCTTGCGCTGGCACAGGCCAAGCTCAAGGTGGCGGCGGTGTACACCGTGCCCTTCGAGCAGCAATGGGTGGGCCGCATCCACAAGGCGCTCAAGGCGGCCGAGGCGCGCGGCGAGATCGAATACAAGGCCACCGAGAACGTCAGCAATGCCGACTACGAGCGCGTGATGCGCGAGTACGCCACGGGCGGCAACCAGCTGATCTTCGGCGAAGTGTTCGGCGTGGAAGCAGCGGCGCGCAAGGTCGCGAAAGACTTTCCGAAAGTGGCCTTCCTGATGGGCTCGTCGCTCAAGCCGCAGGCGCCCAACTTCAGCGTGTTCGACAACTACATCCAGGAGCCGGCGTATCTCTCCGGCATGATTGCGGGCGGCATGACCAAGAGCAACCGCATCGGCATGGTCGGCGGCTTCCCCATTCCTGAAGTGAACCGGCTCATGAATGCCTTCATGGCCGGCGCGAAGGAAACCAATCCCAAGGTCGAATTCAGCGTGAGCTTCATCAACAGCTGGTTCGACCCGCCCAAGGCCAAGGAAGCGGCCTTCGCGATGATCGACAAGGGCGCCGACGTGATGTATGCCGAACGCTTCGGCGTCTCCGATGCGGCCAAGGAAAAAGGCAAGCTCGCGATCGGCAACGTGATCGACACGCAGGCCCAGTACCCCGACACGGTGGTGGCCTCGGCCCTGTGGAACTTCGAACCCTCGGCCGACCGCGCGATCAAGCTCGTGAAGGAAGGCAAGTTCACGGCCGAGGACTACGGCGTCTACTCGACCATGAAGCACAAGGGCTCGGAGCTCGCGCCGCTCGGCACTTTCGAGAAGAAGGTGCCCGCCGACATCGTCGCCAAGGTGAAGGCGAAGCAGGCCGACATCCTGGCCGGCAAGTTCACAGTGAAGGTCGACGACTCCCAACCCAAGTCCACCGCAAAATGAAGGGGCCGACGACGATGCGCTGGCGCTCTTTTCTCGCGGCCGGCGTGTTGGCCCTCGGCCTCGCGGGTTGCGCCGGCGTCTACAACAAGACCGGCGGTGCCGGCACCGGCGGCACCCGCCTGGACGACACGCCGCGCATCGCCGTGATCTCGGCTTTCCAGCCCGAGCTCACGCTGCTGCTGAACCGCCTGCAGGGAGCGGCGAAGCACAGCGTCAACGGTGTCGAGTTCACCACCGGCACGCTCGAGGGCAAGCCGGTCGTGCTGTTCCTCTCGGGCATCAGCATGACCAACGCGACGATGAACACGCAGGTGGTGCTCGACCGCTTTCGCATCACCAGCATCGTCTTCAGCGGCATCGCGGGCGGCGTGAATCCGCAGCTGCACGTGGGCGACGTCACGGTGCCGGCCCAGTGGGGCCAGTACCTCGAAGTGCTGATGGCGCGCGAAACCGCGCCGGGCAAATACGCCGCGCCGCCCTTCATCAAGGATGCCACGCTGCCCAACTTCGGCATGATGCATCCGCGACCGGTCGAGGTGCGCTCGGCGGCGCATCCGCAGATCGTGCGCAAGTTCTGGTTCGAGGCCGATCCGAAGATGCTCGAGGTGGCGCGCAGCATCCGCAATGTCGACCTGGCGAATTGCAGCGCCGGCAAGTGCCTGGCGCGCAAGCCCCAGCTGGTGGTGGGCGGCAACGGCGTCTCCGGCCAGGCCTTCATGGACAACAAGGCGTATCGCGAATACACCTTCAAGACCTTCCAGGCCAACGTGCTCGACATGGAGACCGCGGCCGTGGGCATGGTGGCCTACAGCAACGGCGTGCCCTACATCGCCTTCCGCTCTCTCAGCGACCTTGCGGGCGGCGGAGACGGCGAGAACGAGATGGGCACCTTCATGGGCATTGCGGCCGACAACTCGGCCAAGGTCATGCTGGCGTTCCTGGCCGCATGGAAGTGACGGTGGCGCCCGTGCGCCTCGTGCTGCTGCCGGGCATGGACGGAACCGGCGATCTCTTCGAGCCGCTGAAGAAGGCCATGGGGCCGCATGCCGCGATCGACGTCGTGCGCTACCCGGGCCGGCGGGTGCTGGGCTATGACGAGCTGGAGCCGCTGGTCCGTGCGCAGCTTCCCCTGCAAGAGCCCTTCGTGCTGCTCGGCGAATCCTTTTCCGGCCCGCTGGCGATCTCCATCGCGGCCTCTCGTCCCGCTGGCTTGCGCGGGCTGATCCTATGCTGCAGCTTTGCGCGCAGGCCTACGCCCGCAATGGCGATGCTGCGTGCAGGACTGCTCGAGCTGGCGATGGGCCTGCTGCATTCAAAGGCCATGCGGCTGCCGATGCGCCACCTGCTGCTGGGCGGCAACGCGCCCGCGGAGCTGGCGAGCCAGCTGCAGGATGCGCTGGCGCAGGTGTCGGCCGCTGTCATGATCCGCCGCATGCAAGAGGTGCAGCGCGTGGACGTGCTCGACAAGCTCTCGCTGGTGCAGGTGCCGGCGATGTACTTGCAAGCCCTCCAAGATCGCATGGTGCCAGGGCACGCGGCGGCACTCATCCGCAAGCGCTTGCCGTCGCTGCGCGTCATCAAGCTCGACGGGCCGCACGGCCTGCTGCAGGCATCGAGCGCCGCGTCCGCACGGGCCATCCAGGACTTCTGCCGCGGCCTGCGGCCCGTTTCCCCATGACGCCCGCCACCGTGCTGCGCCTTCGTGGCATCACCAAGCGCTTCGGCTCGCTCGTCGCCAACGACGCCATCTCCCTCGACCTGCAGGCAGGCGAAGTGCTCGCACTGCTGGGCGAAAACGGCGCGGGCAAGTCGACCTTGATGTCGATCCTGTTCGGCCACTACGTCGCCGACGAAGGCAGCATCGAGGTCTTCGGCGCGCCCTTGCCGCCGGGCAACCCCAAGGCGGCACTGGCCGCGGGCGTGGGCATGGTGCACCAGCACTTCACGCTGGCCGACAACTTGAGCGTGCTCGACAACGTGATGATGGGCACCGAGCCGCTGTGGCGCCTGGTCTCGCGCCGTGCGGCCGCGCGTGCCCGGCTGCTCGACGTGGCGCAGCGTTTTGGCCTGCCCGTGCAGCCCGACGCGATGATCGGCAACCTCTCGGTCGGCGAGCGGCAGCGCGTCGAAATACTGAAGGCGCTGTACCGCGGCGCACGCATCCTGATCCTCGACGAGCCGACCGCCGTGCTGACGCCGCAGGAGAGCGAAGCGCTATTTGCCACGCTCGCGCAGATGGTGGCGCAGGGCCTGTCGGTGATCTTCATCAGCCACAAGCTCGGCGAGGTGCTGCGCGTGTCGCACCGCATTGCCGTGTTGCGCGGCGGCAAGCTCGTGGCCGAGGCGCGCACGGCCGAGACCACGCAGGCTCAGTTGGCGCTCTGGATGGTTGGGCATGCGGTCGACGCCCCGCAGCGCCGGCCGGCCAGGTCGGTGGGCGATGCCGTCTGCGTGCTCGACCACGTGAGCACTGCATCGGCCAAGGACGGCGGGCAGGACCATTCGAGCGCCCTTCGCGAGGTGTCGCTGACGCTGCGCGCAGGCGAGATCACCGCCATCGCGGGCGTTTCGGGCAACGGCCAGGTGGCACTGGCCGAGCTGCTGTGCGGCACGCGCCGCGCCACTTCGGGCACCGCCCAGCTGATGGGCCGCGCGCTACCGCCCTCGCCTGCCCGGCTGGTTCAGCGCGGCGTCGCGCGCATTCCCGAAGACCGCCATGCCGTCGGCGTGGTCGGTGACCTGCCGGTGTGGGAGAACGCGGTGTCGGAGCGGCTGCGTAGCCCGGTGTTCTCGCGCTGGTCGTGGTTCGTGCGGCGCACGGTCGCGCGGCTTCATGCCCGGCGCATCGAAAAAGCATTCGACGTGCGCGGCGCCGGCCTGATGGCACCGGCCCGTTCGCTCTCCGGCGGGAACATGCAGAAGCTGATCCTGGGGCGGGCGCTGCTGGCGCCCGAGCAGGCAGAAGATGGCGACAACAAGAAATACCCGACACGCGCACCGCGCCTGATCGTCGCGCACCAGCCCACGTGGGGCCTCGACATCGGCGCCGTGGCCTATGTGCAGCAGCAACTCATCGCCGCGCGCGATGCGGGCGCGGCGGTGCTGGTGATTTCCGACGACCTCGACGAAGTGCTCGCGCTCGGCGACCGCGTGGCCGTGATGCATGGCGGCCAATTGGGCGAAGCGCGCCCGGCCGCCGCCTGGACGCGCGAAGCCATCGGGTTGGCGATGGCCGGTGCGACAGCACCGCAGCAGCAGTCGCGCGCGGGAACCTTGCCATGATGCGGCTCGAACGGCGCCACGAAACCTCGCGCGCCGCGCTGATGCTGGCGCCCATCGGCGCGGTCGCGTTCACCATGGTGGTGAGCGCGCTGCTCGTGCTCTGGGCCGGCGCGCCGGTCGGCCGCACCTATGCGCTGCTTTTGCAGGGCGGCTTCGGCTCGGTGTTTGCATGGAGCGAAACGCTGACGCGTGCGGTACCGTTGATCCTCACCGGGCTGGCCGCGACGGTCGCCTTCAAGGCGCGGCTTTTCAACATCGGCGCCGAGGGGCAGCTGTTCGCCGGCGCCCTTGCCGCCGTGGCCGTGGGCGGCATGCACGGCGGCACCGGCTTCGAGCTCGCGCCCTGGCTGCTGTTCCCGCTGATGATGCTGGCTGCGGCTCTCGCTGGCGCCCTGCTGCTGCTGGGCCCGGCACTCATGAAGAACAAGCTCGGCGTCGACGAGGTGGTGACCACGCTGTTGATCAACTTCATCGTGCTGCTGGGCGTCTCGGCCCTGCTCGACGGGCCGATGAAAGACCCGACCGCCATGGGCTGGCCGCAGAGCGTGTCGCTGCAGCCCGATCTGGAGCTTGGCAAGCTCATCGCCCAGACCCGCGTGCACACCGGGCTCCTCTGGGCTGTGTCGCTGGCGGTGACGGTGTGGGCGATCTTCAAGTACACGGTGCTGGGTTTCGACATTCGCGCCATGGGCGCCAATGCGCGCGCCGCGGCCTTTGCGGGCGTGCCGGTCACGCGCACGGTGGTGTTGGTGGCGCTGCTCTCGGGCGCGCTGGCCGGGCTCGCGGGTGCCATCGAAGTGGCAGGCCGCACGAGTTACGTCACGCTCGACATGTCGCCTGGCTATGGCTACACAGGCATCGTGATCGCGATGCTCGCAGGCCTGCATCCGCTGGGCGTGATCGCCGCGGGCGTGTTCGTGGCGGGCGTGCTGGTCGGCGCCGACACCATGAGCCGCGCCGTGGGCGTGCCGACCTACATCGCCGACGTGATCGTGGCGGCCTCGCTGATCGCGGTGCTGGTGGCGACCTTGCTGACGCAATACCGGGTGCGGATGAAATGACTCCGCTCTCCTCGTCGGTCTTGCTCCTTCCCCCGCTGGGGGAACGCTGGGATGGGGGCGTCAGCGTCCATATCGAGTGCCGCCTGCCCCCACCCCAACCCTCCCCCGGGAGGGGAGGGAGAAATACGCGATGACCGATCTGCTCGACATCCTCGCCAACCCGGCCTTCTGGGTTGCCGTTCTGCGCATCGCCACGCCGCTCATCCTCGGCACGCTCGGCGTGCTGCTGTGCGAGCGCGCGGGCGTGCTCAACCTGGGCATCGAGGGGATCATGGTGGCGGGCGCCTTCACGGGCTGGCTCGCGGTGTATGCCGGCGCGTCGCTGTGGGTCGGCGTCGGCGTGGCCGCGCTCACGGGCATGGTGTTCGGCCTGCTGCATGCCTTTCTCACCGTGGGCCTTGCGCTGTCGCAGCATGTGTCGGGGCTGGGCATCACGCTGCTGGCCACCGCGCTCAGCTACTTCGGCTACCGCGTGAGTTTTCCGAAGGTGAACACGCCACCGACCATCGCGCCCTTCGCGCCGATGGAGTGGCTGCCGGTGCCGATCTTGAACGCGCAGACGTCGCTCACCCTGTTCGCGCTGCTGCTGGTGCCGGCCATCGCCTGGGTGCTCTACCGCACGCCGCTCGGCTTGGCGCTGCGCATGGTCGGCGAGAACCCGCAGGCGGCCGAGAGCCAGGGCGTATCGGTCGCGGCCACGCGCACCGGCGCCATCGTGGCGGGCTCGGCGCTGATGGGCGTGGCGGGCTCGTTCCTCACGCTCTCCGCCTTCAATGCCTTCTTCTTCAACATGGTGAACGGCCGAGGCTGGATCTGCGTGGCGCTGGTGGTGTTCGCCTCGTGGCGGCCAGGCAAGGCCCTGCTCGGCGCGCTGCTGTTCGCGTTTTTCGACGCGCTGCAGCTGCGGCTGCAACAATCGGGCGATGCGGTGCTGCCCTACCAGATCTACCTGATGCTGCCCTATCTGCTGTCGATCCTCGCGCTGGTGCTGGTGGCACGCAAGGCCAGCTATCCGCAGGCGCTGATGAAGCCGTATCGCAAGGGAGAACGCTGATGCCGAAGCCGGCCGCGGCACGTGGAACGCTGCTCATGGCGCTGCTGGCGGTGTGCAGCGTGGGCGTGCACGCGCTGGGCAGCGACCAGCCCTACGAGCGCTTCAAGACCCCCGACGCGGTCAACTGGGTGCAGCTGTGCGGCATCTGGGGCAAGGATCACAAGGGCACCTACCGCGTGATCCATGCGGACCAGGACGCGCAGTCCTTCCTCTACGTGCAATGGATGCGCCGCGACGCCAATGGCAGCCTGCATGCCGAGCACACGACCGCCATCGCCGAACTCGACAACGACCATGCCGAGATCGCGCTCAGCGACCTGACCTGCCGCGCCACGCCGCGCGGCATCGTGCTGACGGCGCGGGCCGCCTCCGGGCACGACGACAAGCTGCGCCGCGTGACCATCGAGGTCGGGCCGGCGGCGGGCCAATACCGCTATCGCGCGCAGCGCACGCGCTGAACAACCGCCACCCACAGCCACAAGATCCGACGCCGATGCTCGACCTCCTCATCACCAACGCCACCCTCCCCGACGGCCGCACCGGCATGTCGATTGCCGTGCAGGCCGGCCGCATCGCGGAAGTCACGGCCGGCCTCGACGCACCGGCGCACGAGAGGCTCGATGCGGAGGGCCTACTGCTCGCACCGCATTTCGTCGATCCGCACTTTCACATGGACGCCACGCTGAGCTATGGCCTGCCGCGCGTCAACCAGAGCGGCACGCTGCTCGAGGGCATTGCGCTGTGGGGCGAGCTCAAGCCGCTGCTCACGGCCGACGCGCTGATCGAGCGCGCGCTGGCGTACTGCGACTGGGCGGTGGCCAAGGGGCTGCTGGCCATTCGATCGCATGTGGACACGAGCGACCCCAGCTTGCTCGCGGTCGATGCGCTGCTCGAGGTCCAGCGCCAGGTCGCGCCTTACATCGACCTGCAACTGGTCGCCTTTCCGCAGGACGGCGTGCTGCGCTCGCCGGGCGGGGTCGACAACCTGAAGCGCGCGCTCGACAAGGGCGTGGACGTCGTCGGAGGCATTCCGCATTTCGAACGCACCATGGCCGACGGTGCCGCCAGCGTGAAGCTGCTGATGGAGCTTGCGGCCGAGCGCGGCAAGCTGGTCGACATGCACTGCGACGAATCGGACGATCCGCTCTCGCGCCATATCGAAACGCTGGCCTTCGAGGCTCAGCGCCTGGGCATGCAGGGCCGCGTGACGGGCTCGCACTGCACGTCGATGCATTCGATGGACAACTACTACGTGAGCAAGCTGCTGCCGCTCATTGCCGAGAGCGGCGTCGGCGTGGTGTCGAACCCGCTCATCAACATCACGCTGCAGGGCCGCCACGACACCTACCCCAAGCGCCGCGGCATGACGCGCGTGCCCGAGCTGATGGCCGCCGGCGTGAACGTCGCCTTCGGCCACGACTGCGTGATGGACCCGTGGTACGGCATGGGCTCGGGCGACATGCTCGAAGTGGCGCACATGGGCCTGCACGTGGCGCAGATGACGAGCCAGGCCGGCATCCGCCAGTGCTTCGAGGCCGTGACCACGAATGCCGCGCGCGTGATGCACCTGGAGGGCTACGGCCTGGAGGCCGGCTGCAACGCGAGCTTCGTGCTGTTGCAGGCGCGCGATGCGGTCGAGGCGATCCGCCTGCGCGCCACGCGGCTCAAGGTGTTCCGCAAGGGCCGGTTGCTGGCGGAAACGCCTGCGGCCACAGCCGCGCTTCATCTTCCCGGCCGTGGCGGCCAGACGAACTGGATGATTCCGAAGGCCTGAGCCTTGGCGCCCCACGATCCCTGCTCGCCAGATTCAGCGGCCGAGATCCAGGTCGCACCACATATGGACCTTGGCCAGCAGTTCGTTGCCGACCGCAATGGCGAGCGGCTCGACGCCGAAGACCTGAAAACCGCAGCGCTCGTACAGCGCCTGCGCGGTGCGGTTGCCTTCGGTCACGGTGAGTTGCACCAGCCGCAGCCGTTCGACCTCGCGGGCATGCGCCAGAACCGCAAACACCAGCCGGCGCCCGAAACCGGCGCGGCGCGCTGAAGCAGCCACTGTCATGCCGAAAAGCGTGGCCTTGTGGCGTGCGCGCTGCCGCGTTTCGAGGCTCAAGCCCGCCGCGCCCACCAGCGCGCCCGTGTCGTCGAAAGCCCCATAGACCACGCTGGCTTCGCTCGTGTCAGCGCCCAGCCGTTCCTCCCACCAGCGAAGCGGCAGGCCCGCGCGCTCCTCCACGGTGGTAGTGAAAGCGCTCGGGTGCGTGGCGTACGCGTCGAGCATCAAGGCGCGGTAGGCCGCGGCATCGGCTGCCGCCAGGCGGCGAACGGCGTTGAGGTCGTTTTCTTCAGAAGCGGACACAGACGGATTGCCTTTCCTGCAGCACGGCCTCCTGGCCGAAACGCTGCCTGTAGGTGCCGATGATGCCGGCGATGGTGGCGTCGTCCCTGGAGCTGCCCGGATGCAGCAGCACCACGAGCTTCGAGGGCTCGCGCACCACGCTGCCCGAGGCGCCGCGCCACTGCCCCGCGGCATCGATCACCGTGAGGCCCTTCGGAAAGGCGGGCGTCACGACCCCATCGAGGAACGCAGCCCACTGCGCATCGGACACCTGTCCGCCAGCGGGGATGGCACGGCCGAAATACAGCGTGTCGCGCTCGAAGGCTTCGAAGCCCGCGGCACAGGCCCTCGAGGGCTCGGGCGCAGGTGGCAATGCGCCGCACCCGGCGAGGATGGCAACCGTTGCCACAGCGACCGCCAGGCGCGAACGGGTGACGACCTGGGGCACGGCGCGGCTCATTGGGGTGCGTGGGTTTCAGGCCTCGGGCGCGATGGCTTCGGCGTACTCGTAGAGCGCACCCAGGATTTCCTCGCCCCGCTCGTCCGCGGTTTCGGACAGCGCATCGACCTCGCTGAACAGCATTTCGATGGTGCGAACCCCGCCTTCGCCCTTGAAGAGCCGTGCAACGCGCAACGCCTCCCAGCGTTCGGCCTCTTCCGGGCTGAGCATCTCGGGCCAATTGCGCGCACGGTAGCGGAAGAGAATTTCCTCGAGGCGCCCGTCGTCGAACCCGGTGCGGTCCTTGGCAAGCTCTTCGGGCGACAGCGCGCGCAGCTGGTTCAGGCGCCGCCGGTCGGCGTTGCCGACGAACCCGCCGTAGAGGTCTTCATCGACGTCGGGCGTGGCTTCCTTGGGTCGGGCGTACACCTGCGACCAGATGGCGCTCATGTCGGGCAGGTCGCGCGCGATGGCCGCGTGACGCATGGCCGCGTCGAGATCGACGTTCCAGCGCTCGGCCATGGCCGGCGCGAGCGTGCGCAGGTTGCCGACCACCATCGGCGACTTGTTCAGGTGAATGCCCTTCACCGGCAGGCGGACCACGCCTTCGGGCAGGTCGGCGGTGCGCGTGAACAGGCGCAGGCGCAAGGTCTCTACGTCGATGTCGCGCAGCTCGCTGGGGTCGTGCGCCAGGTCCCAGGCGATCAGTTCGTTCTTGTTGGTCGGATGGCTCGCGAGCGGCCACATCACGCCGAGGCAGCCGCGCTCGACAGGAAACATGCCCGACACATGCAGGAAAGGCCGGGCCGTTTCACGCATGGCCGGCAAGCCGAGCTCGCTGGCGACGCGGTCTTTCTTGTGCAAGCCGAAGGCGAACTCGAACAGCTTGGGCTGCCGATCGCGAATCAGCCGCGCCAGCGCGATGGTGGCGCGCACGTCGGACAGCGCATCGTGCGCCGACTCGTGCAGCAGGCCGTTGGCGCGCGCCAGGTCTTCGAGTTTGAAGCTGGGCTTGCCATCTTCCTTCTTGGGCCACTCGATGCCGTCGGGCCGCAGCGCATAGGTGAGGCGCACCACGTCGAGCAGGTCCCAGCGTCCGCAGTCGTTCTGCCACTCGCGCGCGTACGGGTCGATGAGGTTGCGCCAGAACAGGAAGCGCGTCACCTCGTCGTCGAAGCGAATGGTGTTGTAGCCCACGCCGATGGTGCCGGGCTGCGAAAAGGCCTTCTCGATCTGCGCGGCGAAGGCGTGCTCGGGGATGCCGCGCTCGAGGCACACCTGGGGCGTGATGCCGGTGATCAGGCAAGCCTCGGGGCTCGGCAGGTAGTCGGGCGCCGGCTTGCAATAGATCATCAGCGGCTCGCCGATTTCGTTCAGCCCTGCGTCGGTGCGGATGGCTGCAAACTGCGAAGGCCGGTCGCGGCGCGGCACGGCGCCGAAGGTTTCGTAGTCGTGCCAGAGAAAGGTGTGGTTCATTCAGAGCAAGGGGGAAAACAATCGTGCAATCGCGTCGCCGAGGCGGCGCCAGAAACTCTGCGGCCGGTGGGCGCGCACCGCGCCGGAGCTGTGGAGATCGGTTTCGAACTGCGCGGCCAGCGGACGCGCCAGCTCGGGGCCGTAGACCACGGCGCTCACCTCGAAGTTGAGCCTGAAACTGCGGTTGTCGAAATTCGCGGTACCGATCATCGCGCAATGGTCGTCGACCACCAAGGTCTTGGAGTGCAGCATGCGCGCCTTGTACTCCCACACCTTGACGCCGGCCGCGATCAGCTCGTCGAAATAGGAGCGCGCGGCCGCGCTCACGATGGCCGAATCGCTGCGGCGTGGTACCAGAAGGCGCACGTCCACGCCGCGCAGCGCGGCGCTGGTGAGCGCCATCAGGGCGGGCTCGCCGGGCACGAAGTACGGCGTGGTGAGCCAGGCGCGTTCGCTCGCCGAATGAATGGCCTCCACGTGCATGCGATGGATGGGCTCCAGAACGTTGTCCGGACCGCTGGTCACGATCTGCACTGGAATGTTGCCGGCCTCCACCTGCGGCAGCATGGCGTCCATCAGGGGGTCCATGTTGCGCAGGTCTTCGCCGGTGGCATAGACCCAGTCTTCGAGAAAGGTCGTCTGCAGCCAGCGCACCGCGCTGCCTTCGATCCGCAGGTGTACGTCGTGGTACGCATCGGGCCGCGTGCGCTTGTCTTCCTCGTCGGTGATGTTGACGCCGCCGGTGAAGCCGACGCGCCCGTCGCACACCACGATCTTTCGGTGGGTGCGGTAGTTGGTCACCGGCCGCAGGCGGCGGCCGATGCGCGTGTCGTGGAAGAGCGCGACCTGCACGCCGGCGGCATGCAGCGGCGCCATGAACTTGCGGCCGATGCGCTTGGAACCGAGCGCATCGAGCAGGAGGCGCACGGCCACGCCCTGCCCCGCACGCTCCACCAGCAGGTCGCGCAGCGCGGTGCCGATCTTGTCGGGCTCGAAGATGTAGTACTCGAGGTGGATGTGGTCGCGCGCCCCGCGCACCGCATCGAAGATGGCGTCGAAGGTGCGCGCGCCGCCCGAAAGCAGTTCCACGCCCGTCGCGCTGGAAACCGGCAGTCCGCACGCGGCGGTGCCGAGCCGCGCCATCTGCTGCAGCGCCGGCGGCGCGTTCTGCGCCGCGTCCCGCAGCCGCGCCAGTTCGGCCTGGGTGTGGGCTTTGGCGCGGCTGCGCAGGCGCTTGACCCGCTGCTTGCGCAAGCGCTGCGGCCCGAGGAAGTAATAGACGACGAAGCCCGCAAACGGCAGCAGCGCCAGCGACAGGATCCAGCTCATGGTGGACACCGGCGCGCGCTTCTGCATCACGATCCAGACCGACAGCACGGCGATATAGCCGCTCCAGGCCAAAGAGAGGCCGGTTTTCCATTCCTGGCTGAGCTCGGGAAAAATCAAGGTAGGGCTTGCGGTACGGGTAAATTCCGGCCCCAAGAAAAAAGGCCGGCAGCGAATGCTACCGGCCTTTTCAGTGTTGCCAGAAATACAGCGGCACCGGCTCCGCCGGGCCGCTTACCCTGCGGCAGCCTCTTCGGCTTCGGGCTTGGACTTGCCTTCCTTCTTCGGCAGCGGCTGGATGTCCAGCTGCACTTCGCCCTTGTCGTCGATGTCGACCGACAGGCGGCCCCCGTCGATCAGGCGACCGAACAGCAGCTCGTCGGCCAGCGCACGACGGATCGTGTCCTGGATCAGGCGCTGCATCGGGCGGGCGCCCATCAGCGGGTCGAAGCCCTTCTTGGCCAGGTGCTTGCGCAAGCCGTCGCTGAACGTGACGTCGACCTTCTTCTCGGCCAGCTGCGTTTCGAGCTGGAGCAGGAACTTGTCGACCACGCGCAGGATGATCTGCTCGTCCAGCGCCTTGAAGCTCACGGTCGCGTCCAGGCGGTTGCGGAACTCCGGCGTGAACAGGCGCTTGATATCGGCCATTTCATCACCCGCCTGGCGCGGGTTGGTGAAGCCGATGGTCGCCTTGTTCATGGTCTCGGCACCCGCATTGGTGGTCATCACGATGATCACGTTGCGGAAGTCGGCCTTGCGTCCGTTGTTGTCCGTCAGGGTGCCGTGGTCCATGACCTGCAGCAGCACGTTGAAGATGTCCGGGTGCGCCTTCTCGATTTCGTCGAGCAGCAGCACCGCGTGCGGCTTCTTCGTGATGGCTTCGGTCAGGAGACCGCCCTGGTCGAACCCGACGTAGCCCGGAGGCGCGCCGATCAACCGGCTCACCGCATGGCGCTCCATGTATTCGGACATGTCGAAGCGGATCAGCTCGATGCCCATGATGTAGGCGAGCTGCTTGGCCGCTTCGGTCTTGCCGACGCCGGTGGGGCCGCTGAACAGGAACGAGCCGATCGGCTTGTCTTCGCGGCCGAGGCCCGAGCGCGCCATCTTGACCGCGGACGCCAGCACCTCGAGTGCCTTGTCCTGGCCGAACACGACGCTCTTCAGGTCGCGTTCGATCGTCTGCAGCTTGCCGCGGTCGTCGTTGCTGACGTTGGCCGGGGGAATGCGTGCGATCTTCGCGACGATGTCCTCGACCTCGGTCTTGCTGATGGTCTTCTTGCGCTTGTTCGCAGGCAGGATGCGCTGGGCGGCACCGGCCTCGTCGATCACGTCGATGGCCTTGTCGGGCAGATGGCGGTCGTTGATGTACTTGGCGCTCAGCTCGGCCGCGGCCTGCAGGGCGGCCACCGCGTACTTGACGCCGTGGTGCTCTTCGAAGCGCGACTTCAGGCCCTTCAGGATGTCGACGGTTTCCTGCACCGTCGGCTCGACCACGTCGACCTTCTGGAAGCGACGCGACAGGGCCGCATCCTTCTCGAAGATGCCGCGGTACTCCGTGAAGGTGGTCGCACCGATGCACTTGAGCTGGCCGCTGGAAAGCGCCGGCTTGAGCAGGTTCGACGCATCGAGCGTGCCGCCCGACGCGGCGCCCGCACCGATCAGGGTGTGGATTTCGTCGATGAACAGGATGGCGTTCGGCTTGTCCTTGAGCGACTTGAGCACGCCCTTCAGGCGCTGCTCGAAATCGCCGCGGTACTTGGTGCCGGCCAGGAGCGCGCCCATGTCGAGCGAGTAGACCTGCGCCTCGGCCAGGATCTCGGGCACGTCGCTCTGCGTGATGCGCCATGCCAGGCCTTCGGCGATGGCGGTCTTGCCGACGCCTGCCTCGCCCACCAGCAGCGGGTTGTTCTTGCGCCGGCGGCACAGGATCTGGATGACGCGCTCGACCTCGTATTCGCGGCCGATCAGCGGATCGATCTTGCCGTCCTTGGCGAGCTGGTTGAGGTTTTGCGTGAACTGCTCGAGAGGCGAAGCCTTCTCGTTCTTCTCGCCGCCGCCCTCTTCGCCCTCGCCCGAAGACGATTCGCTGCTGCCCTTGACGGCTTCAGGCGGATCGCTCTTCTTGATGCCGTGGGCAATGAAGTTCACCACGTCGAGGCGGGTCACGCCTTGCTGGTGGAGGTAGTACACCGCGTGCGAGTCCTTCTCGCCGAAGATCGCGACCAGCACGTTGGCGCCGGTGACTTCCTTCTTGCCGTTGCCGGTGGACTGCACGTGCATGATGGCGCGCTGGATCACGCGCTGGAAACCCAGCGTCGGCTGGGTGTCTACATCATCGGTACCCGCCACCTGGGGCGTGTTGTCCTTGATGAAGTTGGTGAGCGACGCCCGCAGGTCGTCGACGTTGGCCGAGCAGGCGCGCAGAACTTCCGCGGCGCTCGGGTTGTCCAGCAAAGCGAGCAACAGATGCTCCACGGTGATGAACTCGTGGCGCTGCTGCCTGGCCTCGACGAAGGCCATGTGCAAGCTGACTTCCAGTTCCTGGGCAATCATGTGATTTCCTTTTGCCTTGCTGTAAATAACTTCTCAGATGGGTTGGAGCTTGCGCAATTCAACTGGTTCACGCAACAGGCTCGCTCACGCACTGCAACGGATGCCCGGCCTGGTGTGCCGCCTCCATCACCTGATTGACTTTGGTGGCCGCCAGGTCGCGAGAATAAACCCCGCAAACACCGCGCCCGTCGAGATGAATCTTTAACATGATCTGGGTCGCGGTTTCGCGATCCTTGTTGAAATATTCTTGCAGCACGACGATCACGAACTCCATGGGCGTGTAGTCGTCGTTCAGCATGACCACCTGGTACATCTGGGGAGGCGCGGTTTTTTGCGGCCGCCGCTCCATAACGACCGAATCTCCGTCATCCCCGGCCGGTTTCTGGGCCGGCGGAGTGCTGGGAGTCTTTGGAATTCTCGTTGCCATAAAAAAGATTCTATAGAGCGTGCAAGCAACGTGCCGGCGCAAGAAGACTTGGTGGCGCATATTCGACAAATCAAGGGCCTTGCGCCGTGTGCGCCAGCACGTAGGGCTTAAAAAATTCAAGCGTCCGCGGGATGCCTCGGGAATATTGCACGGCTGCGGCTTGGGAGACCCGTCCGCCCGGATCCGGGGAATTGATGTCCTCGTCGATCAAGAGGTTTCGGACCCCACGGCAGGCCACCTCCGGAGCAAGCTGTACCAGCCTGTCCGGACTCTGTGAACGGTCACGGACCGGCTTGGTCTGGCGAGGGGAAAACCAAGAAAAAGCCCTCGAGACCGGAACGATCTCGAGGGCCCATGGCTTCTCGGCGCCCGGAGCGCCAAACGCTATTGCTCGCGCAATTACATGTGGTCGATCATGACCTGGCCGAAGCCCGAGCAGCTCACTTGCGTGGCGCCGTCCATCAGGCGGGCGAAGTCATAGGTGACCTTCTTGCTGGCAATCGACTTTTCCATCGAGCTGATGATCAGGTCGGCTGCTTCGGTCCAGCCCATATGGCGCAGCATCATTTCGGCCGAGAGGATTTCGGAACCCGGGTTCACATAGTCCTTGCCGGCGTACTTGGGAGCCGTGCCGTGGGTGGCTTCGAACATGGCGACGGTGTCGCTCAGGTTCGCGCCCGGGGCAATGCCGATGCCGCCGACCTGGGCCGCCAGCGCGTCGGACACGTAGTCGCCGTTGAGGTTGAGCGTGGCAATGACGCTGTATTCGGCGGGGCGCAGAAGAATCTGTTGCAGGAACGCGTCGGCGATGCTGTCCTTGACGGTGATTTCCTTGCCGGTCTTTGGGCTCTTGAACTTCATCCAGGGGCCGCCGTCGATCAGCTCGGCGCCGAACTCCTTGGCTGCCAGGGCGTAGGCCCAGTCGCGGAAGCCACCTTCGGTGAACTTCATGATGTTGCCCTTGTGCACGATGGTGACGCTGGGCTTGTCGTTGTCCACGGCGTATTGCAGCGCCTTGCGAACGAGGCGCTCCGTGCCTTCCTTCGAGACGGGTTTGACGCCGATGCCGGAGGTGTTGGGGAAGCGGATCTTCTTGACGCCCAGTTCGTCCTGCAGGAACTTGATGAGCTTCTTGGCCTTGTCGCTTTCGGCTTCGAATTCGATGCCGGCGTAGATGTCTTCCGAGTTCTCGCGGAAGATGACCATGTTGGTCTTGTGCGGCTCGCGCACCGGGCTTGGCACGCCTTCGAAGTACTGGATGGGGCGCAGGCAGACGTACAGGTCGAGTTCCTGGCGCAGCGCGACGTTCAGCGAACGGATGCCGCCGCCCACGGGCGTGGTCAGCGGGCCCTTGATGGAAACCACGTAGTCGCGCACGGCGTGCAGCGTTTCTTCGGGCAGCCAGACATCGGGGCCGTAGACCTTGGTCGACTTTTCGCCGGCATAGACTTCCATCCAGTGGATCTTCTTCTTGCCGCCGTAGGCCTTTGCAACCGCTGCGTCCACCACCTTGAGCATCACCGGGGTAATGTCCAGACCCGTGCCGTCGCCTTCGATGAAGGGAATGATCGGCTGATCAGGCACATTGAGCGAGTTGTCGGCGTTGACCGTGATCTTCTGGCCGTCGGCGGGGACTTTGATGTGCTGGTAGCTGGACATGAGGGGAAGTGACTCCGGGAATGACGTAATTCGGGCGACTGTCTGCGAATTCAGACAGCGACGGGGAATCGCTGTACAGCCCGCGAACAAATCGCTGTACATTTTAGACGCAACCCATCAGCTGGCGTTTGTCAACCCGCGAGGCAACGACCTCGTTAGTGGCTGACCTTCTGCTCGCCGGGAGGCGTTTCCAACCAATTCTCGATAGAGGAATCATCAATGAGCAAAATTCTCGCAGTCATGATCGCTGGCCTGTTCGCCGCTGGCGCCTACGCCCAGAACCCCACCGGCACCACGCCTGAGCAAGGGAACGCCACCAACAGCAAGCCCCAAGCACGCGCTGAAGCCAAGAAGGACGCCAAGCCCGCTGGCAAGGTGGCTGCTCCCGCTGGCGACATCGCCAAGACCCCCGAAGGCGGTGCTATCGGCACCGACAAGGCTGCAGCATCCGGCGAAAAGCGCGCCGAAACGCGCGACCAGCGTCGCCGCAACAAGGACGGCAGCGTCAAGCGCAAGTCGACCCAAGGCGGCACGCCCCAGTAAGTCGGCCTTGGCCGTACAAGAAAGCGCTCTCCGGGGCGCTTTTTTTTCGCCTGCGATGGCACAACTGCTGTCAACCAGGGCAAGCGGCTGATGCGTTGAATGTTGACCTTCCGCCGGGAGGTGATCCATATCAACAATCTCAAAGGATGTCTCAATGAACAAGCTGCTCGCAGCCCTCGTCGCCGGTCTCTTCGCTGCCGGTGCATTTGCGCAGACCCCGCCCGCTCCGGCGCCGGCCGCACCTGCCGTGGTCCACAAGGCTGCGCCCTCGACGAAGCACACGGTCAAGAAGCACAAGGCTCGCCACCACGTGGCCAAGGCGCACGTCGCCAAGAAGGTGTAAGCTGCCACGCTCACCGGCAATGCCCGCCAATGCCCGCATCAGCGGGCATTTTTATTGGCCCCGCGCCCTTGAACCCGCCCTGAAAGAAGCCTTCCGATGTTTCAGCGTTTTGTTGCCGCCCTGCTCCTGCTTGCCGCCTCCCTGATGGGCGCCGCACAAGCCCAGCAGCAACCCCAGACCGACCTGCAACGCACCAAGTTGTCCGTTGGCCTGTACAAGATCGATGCGCAAGTCGCGCAGACCCCCCAGCAACGGGAAATCGGCCTCATGTTCCGCAAGGAAATGCCGCAGGCCGAGGGCATGATCTTCGTCTTCGATCAGCCGGCCACCCAGTGCTTCTGGATGCGCAATACGCTGCTGCCGCTGACGGCCGCCTTCGTGGCGGACGACGGCCGCATCGTCAACCTTGTCGACATGCAGCCGATGACCGAGAACTCGCACTGCTCCGAAGAGCCGGTTCGCTTCGTGCTCGAAATGAACCAGGGCTGGTTTGCCAAGAAGAACATCAAGAAGGGTGCCAAGCTGGGAGGCGAGCTGTTCGCTGCTTCCAAACGCTGAGCTCCGCCCGCCTGTTTGGCCCACGAAAAAGCCGACCCGCAGGTCGGCTTTTTCAATGAGGAATCCGGTTCAACCGAAGTTCTTGGCAGCGAAGTCCCAGTTGGCCAGCTTGGCCAGGAAGGTCTCCACGAACTTGGGGCGCAGGTTGCGGTAGTCGATGTAGTAGGCGTGCTCCCAGACGTCCACCGTCAGCACCGGGGTGTCGCCGGTGGTCAGCGGCGTGCCCGCGGCACCCATGTTCACGATGTCCAGCGAACCGTCGGCCTTCTTCACCAGCCAGGTCCAGCCCGAGCCGAAGTTGCCCACGGCCGACTTCACGAACGCTTCCTTGAAGGCGTCGTAGCTGCCCCACTTGGCATCGATGGCCTTGGCCAGCGCGCCGCCGGGAGCGCCGCCGCCCTGGGGCTTCATGCAGTTCCAGAAGAAGGTGTGGTTCCAGATCTGGGCGGCGTTGTTGTAGATGCCGCCGCTGGACTTCTTGACGATTTCTTCCAGCGTCATCGACTCGAATTCGGTGCCCTTTTGCAGGTTGTTGAGGTTCACCACGTAGGCGTTGTGGTGCTTGCCGTAGTGGTACTCGAGGGTCTCCTTCGAGTACTCGGGTGCCAGCGCGTCGAGGGCGTAAGGCAGGGGTGGGAGCACATGTTCCATGGTTTCTTCTCGTGGGTTGGTTGCGGGGAATTAACGATTCTAGAAAGGAATCAGGAGCCCGGCGTCGGACGCGTTCCCGTTTTGCCGGGCGTCACGGTCAGGTCGACCGAGCCGTCGGCGAGCCGTGCGACCACGGCATCGCCCGGATTCAGTTTTCTTGCACTGACGATCGCACGACCGTCGGCGCCGGTGAGCCAGGCATAGCCGCGCTGCAGCACCAGCGCGGGGTCGAGCAGCTTGAGCCGCAGCGCCACGCGTTCGAGCCGATCGCGCCGCTCTGCCAGCGCGCGCTCGAGCTTGCGAGGGAAATCGGCCGCGATCGACCGCGGCGCATGGGCCAGGCGCTCGGTTCTCGATAGCACCGCATAGCGCAGGCGCTGCGATTGGTGCGCGAGCCGAAGCTGCTGGCGCGCCACCAGCGTGGAGGGCCGCCCCAGGCGTGACGCCGCCTGGTCGAGGCGCTGGCCCAGCACGTCGAGCCGGGTGTCCAGCGCGCCTTGCAACCGTTCGCCCAGAAGATCGATCGCGCCGAGCCACATTGCCTGCGGCGCGCTGACGAGTTCCGCCGCGGCGGTGGGCGTGGGCGCCCGCAGGTCGGCGCAAAAATCGGCAATGGTGAAGTCGGTCTCATGGCCCACGCCGCAAATCAGCGGCACCGGGCTTTGAACGATGGTGCGGGCGAGGGTTTCGTCGTTGAAGGCCCAGAGGTCTTCGATGGAGCCGCCGCCGCGCACCAGCAGGATGACATCGACCGCGGGCTTGAGGGCATACAAGGATTGCAGCGCGCGCACGAGCTCCCCCGGCGCGCTGGCGCCCTGCACCGCCGCGGGCGCCAGGACCACCGGGATGTGCGGCACGCGGCGTCGCAGCGCGGTCACCACATCGTGCAGCGCCGCGGCGCCCAGCGAGGTCACCAGGCCCACCGCGCGCGGCATGACCGGCAGCGCCCGCTTGCGCTCGGCATCGAAGAGCCCTTCGGCTTCGAGCCGCGCCTTGCGTTGCAGGAACTGCTCGAACAGCGCGCCTTGTCCGGCACGTTGCAGGCTTTCGACCACCAACTGCAGATCGCCACGCGGTTCGTACACCGCCAGGCGGCCGCGCACCTCGACCTGGTCGCCGTCGCGCGGAGAAAAATCGAGCAGGCCGGCCGCACGCCGGAACATCGCGCAGCGCAGTTGGCCGGAATCATCCTTGAGCGCGAAGTAACAATGCCCGCTCGACGCGCGCGAAAAACCGGAAATCTCGCCGCGCACCGCGACCGGATTGAAGCGCGCATCCAGCGCATCGGCGACCGCCCGGCACAGCGCGCCGACAGGCCAGATGCGCGGACCCGGTGTGGTGTTGGAATCACGCAATGTCACAACTCGGCCGGATAGCGGGTGACCACTCTTCCACAGTGAGGCGGCAAGCCCCCTTGCCCGGATCCGGGTGCGGAACAAGTGCACGGTTTGTCGTGCAAGCTCTTGATTTCATTCAGAAAACTGCTGCTCAAAATTCAGTCGATCTAATGGAAAGCCCACGCCATGCGGGTCGGGGCACGTTGCCCATCAGGTTAATCACAAAGTTATCCACAGAATCTGTGCGTCCTTGCTTACAAACAAACAAGGCGCGTGGCGATGGTGGGCTCGGTGGATAATCGCCGCGCATTTGCAGTCTATTCGGGGCCGGAGGATTCCTTGTTTTCCATCATAGTTGCCGCGGGCTGGCCAATCTGGCCATTGCTCGCTTGTTCGATCATCGCGCTCGCGCTGGTTATAGAACGTTTCACAAGTCTTAAAACCGTCAAGGTCCTGCCGCCCAAGCTGCTCGATGAAGCGATGACGGTGTCGCACGGTTCCGTGCCGGGGCCCGACGTGGTGACCAAGCTCGAGCGCAATTCGATGCTCGGGCAGGTGCTGGCCGCGGGCCTTCGCGCCCTCAACGCCAATCCGCGCTGCACCGAGGACGACCTGCGTGCAGCCATGGAAGCCTCGGGCCGCACCGTGGCGCACAAGCTGGAGCGCTACCTGCCCGCGCTGGCCACCATCGCCTCGGCTGCGCCGCTGCTCGGCCTGCTGGGGACGGTGATCGGCATGATCGAGATCTTCGGCTCGCAATCGCCCGGAAGCGGCGCGGTGGGATCGGGGAACCCGGCGCAACTGGCGCACGGCATTTCCATCGCGCTGTACAACACGGCGTTTGGCCTGATCGTGGCCATTCCGACCCTGATCTTCTGGCGCTATTTCCGCAGCCGGGTCGATGAATACCTGCTGAACCTCGAACTCTCCGGCGAGCGCTTTGCCCGCCACCTGAACGCATTGCGGAAATGATGGCCTTAACGCTTGCCACTGCGAGCGCAGCGCTGTCCAGCGGAGGCTCGCCATGACCCGCGGCCGCATGCAGTTTCGCCATGGCGCCCGCGATGAGCCGGAGATCAATCTGATCCCGTTCATCGACGTGCTGCTGGTCGTCCTCATCTTCCTGATGCTGTCGACCACCTACAGCAAGTTCACCGAGATGCAGTTGCGCCTGCCGACGGCGGACGTCGACTCGCAGCGCGACTATCCCAAGGAAGTGATCGTGGCGGTGTCCGCCGACGGTCGCTATTCGATCAACAAGACGCCTCTGCCAGACCGCAACGTGGCGACGGTGGCCGCCGCGCTGGGTGCGGCAGCCACGGGCGGCAAGGACAGCGTGGTGATCATCAGCGCCGACGCGAGCAGCCCGCACCAGTCCGTGATCACGGTGATGGAAGCCGCACGCCGCGCGGGCCTGGTGCAGATCACGTTCGCAGCCCAATCGACGGCCCAAGCAGGGCACTGAGTGCCGTTGCAGGGCCGCAGCACTCCCGGCAACAGCCGCGCGGCCAGTGCGCCCGCTTCGCGGCTGCAGCGTGCCTGGCTGCACCGCGGTGCGTTGGCCTGCATGCTGTGGCCGCTGTCGCTGCTCTATGCGGCGCTGTTCGCGCTGCGGCGCTGGCTCTATCGACAAGGTTGGCTGCAAACGGACCGCGTGTCCGTCCCGGTGATCGTGGTCGGCAACGTCATTGCGGGCGGCGCCGGCAAGACGCCGGTGGTGATGGCCGTGGTTCGGCATCTGCAGGCTCGCGGCCTGCGCACCGGCGTGGTGTCGCGCGGCTACGGCCGCCGCACCGACGACTGCCGTGAAGTGGAGGACGAAAGCGATCCGCAAGATGTTGGCGACGAGCCCGCGCTGATCCGCCGTGCCACCGGCGCGCCCGTGTTCGTGGCGCGGCGCCGCGTCGAGGCCGCGCGCGCCCTGCTTGCCCGGCACCCGGCCACGCAGGTCATCGTGAGCGACGACGGGCTGCAGCACCTGGCGCTCGCTCGCGACGTCGAAATCTGCGTGTTCGACGACCGCGGCGTGGGCAACGGCTGGCGGCTGCCCGCGGGCCCCTTGCGCGAGCGCTGGCCGCGTCCGTGCGACCTGGTGCTCCATAGCGGCGAGCACCCGGCATTCGAGGACGGCTACACCGCCACTCGCGCCCTGGCACAAGACGCGGTTGCGAGCGACGGAAAACGCACACCGCTCGATGCCCTGGCCGGCAAACCGGTGATCGCGCTTGCGGCCATTGCGCGGCCCGAGGCCTTCTTCGAGATGCTGCGCGCGCGCGGCCTCGCCCTGGCGGAGACGATCGCGCTGCCCGACCACTTCGACTTCGAGGGCTGGCAACGCCCTTCCGACCGTGATCTCCCTCTGGTCTGCACCGAGAAAGATGCCGTCAAGCTCTGGCGGCAAGCCCCGGATGCGCTGGCCGTGCCATTGCACTTCGTACCCGAGCCGCAATTCTTCGCGGCGCTCGATGCGAAGCTATCATCGCTCGATGGATCCCAAGCTGCTTGAACTGCTCGTCTGCCCCGTCACCAAGGGCCCGCTGACCTGGAACCCCGAAAAGCAGGAGCTCTGCTCGCGCAGCGCACGCCTGGCCTATCCGGTGCGCGACGGCATTCCCGTGCTGCTGGAGAACGAGGCGCGCACGCTGTCCGACGAAGAGCTGGGGCTGTGAGCGCGGCGCCAAGGGAGAACCAATGAGCTTCACCGTCCTGGTGCCGGCACGGCTGGCTTCGACGCGGCTGCCCAACAAACCGCTGGCGGACATTGCCGGCCTGCCCATGGTGGTGCGCGTCGCCCGGCGCGCGAGCCAATCCGGCGCGGCGCGCGTGGTGGTTGCCGGGGACGATCCTTCCATCGTCGCGGCCTGCACGGCACACGGCGTGCAGGCCATCCTGACGCGGCAGGACCATCCCAGCGGCACCGACCGGCTGGCCGAAGCCTGCGAGCAACTGGGCCTGGACGGCGACGATATCGTCGTCAACGTGCAGGGCGACGAACCACTGATCGACCCGGCCCTGATCGACGCGGTGGCCTCTGAGCTGGCAGCTCACCCGGAAGCCGCCATGAGCACGGCGGCCCACGAGATCGATTCGCTCGACGACTTTCTGAACCCGAACGTGGTGAAGGCCGTGCTCGATGCAAAGGGCAATGCGCTCTACTTCAGCCGCGCCCCCATTCCATGGTGGCGCGACGGCTCCACCGGCGGTGCGCCACCGGGCGTGCTCCCTTCGCCTCGGCCGCTGCGCCATATCGGCATCTACGGATACCGCGCCGGCTTCGTGCGCAAGTTTCCTTCGCTGGCGTCCGCCCCCATCGAGGCCACCGAAGCACTCGAACAATTGCGCGCGCTCTGGCATGGGCATCGCATCGCGGTGCATGTCAGCCAGGTGGCTCCCGGTCCGGGCATCGACACGCCCGAAGACCTTGCTCGCGTGCGCGCGGTCTTTGCAGCCCAGTTGGCCCCCTGAGTTGCATCAATATCCGTGGCGATTGACGGAAATTCTTCACGCTTACGCATGCTATCCTCGACGCAATTCCGCCTTGCACGGCTCTAGGGCCGGCGCTGGGTGCGACACAAGATCCAAGAACCCTCCGAGGACACCATGAGACTAATTTTGCTGGGCGCGCCCGGGGCGGGCAAAGGCACGCAAGCGGCTTTCATCTGCCAGAAGTACGGCATTCCTCAGATCTCGACCGGCGACATGCTGCGCGCCGCCGTCAAGGCCGGTACGCCGCTTGGCCAGCAGGCCAAGGCGGTGATGGAATCGGGTGGCCTGGTGAGTGATGACCTGATCATCAACCTCGTGAAAGAACGCATCGCGCAACCCGATTGCGCCGATGGCTTCCTGTTCGACGGCTTTCCGCGCACCATTCCGCAGGCCGACGCCATGAAGGCGGCCGGCGTCAAGCTCGACTACGTGCTCGAAATCGACGTGCCGTTCAGCGACATCATCGAACGCATGAGCGGCCGGCGCTCGCACCCCGCGTCGGGCCGCACCTACCACCTGAAGTTCAACCCGCCGAAGGTCGAGGGCAAGGATGACGTCACCGGCGAAGACCTGATTCAGCGCAAGGACGACGAGGAAGAAACCGTGCGCAAGCGGCTCGATGTCTACAGCCAGCAGACGCGTCCGCTGGTCGAGTACTACTCGGCCTGGGCCAAGGCCGATCCGGCCGCGGCGCCGAAGTACCGCGCCATCAGCGGCGTCGGCACGGTCGACGAAATCACCCAGCGCGCCCTCGCTGCCCTGAGCAGCTGAACGCGAGCCGCCGTCAGGCGGCAGTGGCTTCGAGCAGCTCCAGCATCAGCGCAATGCGAGCCTTGACGGGCGTCAGGGCACCGGCGTCCCGCAAGCGATCATCAGCTCTTGGCAGGATGCGCCCGCTCGCACAGCGTGTGGCGCGCAGCACGGCCACTCCCGCATCCTGGGCTCGCAGCGCGGCAGCCTCCAGCGCATGGTGCACCGTGCCATTGCCGGTCGCGGCCAGGACCAATCCCCGAATCGGCTCGGCCACGCCGGCTGCACGCTCCTGCAGCAGCAGATCGACGATGGCGCCAGTTGCGCCGGCATGGCTGGTGACGATCTCGACCCTCGGCCAGTGCGTTGCCGCGCCTGCCTTCGTTGCGGGAATCTTCGAAGCCGCACTCACCGGCAATCGCGGCCAGTCGCGAAGAAGCCGCACCGCCCCCTCTTCCACGTAGCCGATCGGGCCTGCATCGCCCGATGAAAACGCATCCGGTCGATAGGGGTGCACCTTCTGCACATCCAGCGAACCGTGGACCGTGCCCGCGCAGACCACCGTCACGCCCTGCGCTCCCGGCGTGGCCGCAACGGCGATGGCATCGCGCACATTCTGTGGGCCGTCGGGCGAAAGAGAACTCGCGGGACGCATGGCGCAGGCCAGGACCACGGGCTTGCCAGGTGCAAGCACCGCCTGGAGAAAGTAGGCCGTCTCTTCGATGGTGTCGGTGCCATGCGTGATCACCACGCCCGCCACGTCGGCCTCGGACAGCCAGAACGCGCAGCGCTGCGCAAGTTGCAGCCAGACATCGAAGCCCATGTCCTTGCTGTCGAGCTGCGCCACCTGCTCGGCTTCGAGCGCCACGCCATCGGGCGCATCGACGCCGCCGAGCAGGTCCGCCACGCCCACCTGCCCTGCGGTGTAGCCGATGTTGTCGCCGCCGCTGGCGGCGCGACCCGCAATGGTGCCGCCGGTGCCCAGCACCACGACGCGCCGCAGGCCGGACGAAAGGGAATTGACCATGCTTGCCAACTTTTAAAAACTGGTTAAAAATACAGGTACTGGATATTCAGCCAGTGCCGCAAGGAACCACATATGCAGTTCGCCGTGAAGCTTACCGCCCGCCAGCAGCAAATCCTGGACTTGATCCAGAGCGCCATCGCCCGTACCGGCGCTCCGCCCACGCGGGCCGAAATCGCCAGCGAGCTGGGTTTCAAGTCGGCCAATGCGGCCGAAGAGCACCTGCAGGCGCTGGCCCGCAAGGGCGTGATCGAACTCGTCAGCGGCACTTCGCGCGGCATTCGCCTCAAGGGCGATGCGCTGCGTTCGCTCAACGAGTCGCGCAACAACCAGTTTTCCCTCTCGCTGCCCGGCATGGCGCAGCTTGCGCTGCCACTCATCGGCCGCGTCGCGGCGGGCTCGCCCATCCTCGCGCAAGAGCACGTCGACCAGACCTACTACGTCGAGAACACGCTGTTCCAGCGCCAGCCCGATTACCTGCTGAAGGTGCGCGGCATGTCCATGCGCGACGCCGGCATCATGGACGGCGACCTGCTGGCGGTGCAAGCCACCAAGGAAGCGCGCAACGGCCAGATCGTGGTGGCCCGCCTCGGCGACGAGGTCACGGTCAAGCGCCTCAAGCGCAACAAGCAGGTCATCGAGCTGCACGCAGAGAACCCCGACTACCCGACCATCGTGGTCCAGCCCGGCGAACCCTTCGAAATCGAAGGCCTGGCGGTCGGCCTCATCCGCAACACCATGCTGATGTAGGCCCTGCGGCCTGCCGAAAGCAGCACCTCATTCGGCCGCAACAGGTGGCGGGCGTATGGCGCAAAGTCGCCATCACCCTGTTGCGTCCCTTCAAAGAAATCCTGCCTGTGTTCAACCTCAGACTTTTTTGGAGTTCACATGGGAATCGCCCTCCTCACCATCGTTGATTTGTGGATGCCGCTGCAATCGCTGGCAAGCCGCCTGCTGCCGGCACGCCGGCCCCGCCACCGCGACAATAGCGGCAGCGCCTCCGCCGGACTGCGCTACGTCGCGGTTCGGCCGGCCTGCACGGCGCGCCCCCACGGCGCCGCGGCACCCAATGCAGCACCAGCACCCAGCCGGCCGCTTCGCGTCATTCGCGTGGTCGACGGGCCCCAGGGCGAAAAGCGCAGCACCAACCGCATGGTGATCTCGGGGCGCATGGCCGACGTCTGCGCCGAACTCGATCGGCTGGCGGCGCTCGAAGCCATGGAGGCGGTCAGCACCGCACCACGCTCCACGCGCCTGCACTGAACCCGTGCAAGCCCCGGTGACCATGGCCGGGGGTGGGTATCCAAACGTTCACACGCGCGTCATGTCAATGCTGCGAGGCACAATGGCACGCCATGAACATTGTGATCCTCGACGATTACCAGGACGCCGTGCGCAAGCTGCGCTGCGCCGCCAAGCTGGACGCGTACGCGGCCAAGGTCTATACCAACACGGTCAAGGGCATCGGTCAACTTTCGGTTCGCCTGAAGGATGCCGACGTGATCGTGCTGATACGGGAGCGCACCCACATCTCGCGCCAGCTGATCGAAAAGCTGCCCAAGCTCAAGCTCATTTCGCAGACCGGGCGCGTGGGTGGCCACATCGACGTCACGGCCTGCACCGAGCGGGGCGTGGCAGTGGCCGAGGGCACCGGCTCTCCCCAGGCGCCGGCCGAGCTGACCTGGGCACTCATCATGGCGGCCATGCGCCGCCTGCCGCAGTACATCAGCAACCTCAAGCACGGGGCGTGGCAGCAGTCGGGGCTCAAATCGGCCTCGATGCCGCCCAATTTCGGGCTGGGTTCGGTGCTCAAGGGCAAGACGCTCTGCATCTGGGGCTATGGCCGCATCGGCCAGCTGGTGGCGCGCTACGGGCAGGCCTTCGGCATGCAGGTGGTCATCTGGGGCCGCGAGGCCAGCTGCGCCAAGGCCCGGTCCGACGGCTTCCAGGTAGCGCAGAACCGCCACGAGTTCTTTGCCGCCGCCGACGTGCTGTCGGTGCACCTGCGGCTCAACGAAGAAACCAGCGGCCTGGTCAAGCTCGAGGATCTTTCGCGCATGAAGCCGACCGCGCTCTTCGTCAACACCTCGCGCGCCGAACTGGTCGAGGCCGATGCGCTGCTGGCCGCGCTCAACCGCGGCCGGCCGGGGCTGGCCGCCGTCGACGTGTTCGAGAGCGAGCCGCCGCTGCAGGGCCATGCGCTGCTGCGGCTCGAAAACTGCATCTGCACGCCGCACATCGGCTATGTGGAGCAGGACAGCTACGAAAGCTATTTCGGCCAGGCTTTCGACAATGTCGTGAGCTTCATCAAGGGCAACCCCACCAACATCGTGAATCCCGGCGCGCTGCAGGTTCGCCGGTGATCTCATGAGCCGCCGGGCCGCCCCAAGGCGGATACCGCAGACGAAGGCGAAGGTCCTTCAGTGAGCCGGCCGGCGCCCCGGGGCGCGCTCTGGGCGCTGCTGGCCGGCAATTTCGTGATCGGCACGGGCGTGATGGTGGTGCCCGGCACGCTCAATGAGATCAGCACGTCGCTTGCCGTCACCGTTGCAGCTGCCGGCCAGCTGATCACGGCCGCCGCGATCGTGATGTGCCTCGGTGCGCCGCTGCTGGCGGCCGTGGTCGCGGGCTGGGATCGCCGCCAGTTGCTCGCCCTCACCCTCGTCTGGTACGCCGCCGGGCATGTGGTCGCGGCCTTGATGCCGAGCTTCGGCGCCCTGCTGCCGGTGCGCATGCTCACGGTGGTGGCACCGGCCATCTTCACGCCCCAGGCCGCGGCCTGCGCCGGCATGCTGGTGCCGCCGGAGCAGCGCGGACGCGCCGTGACTTTCGTTTTTCTCGGCTGGTCGATGGCCTCGGTGCTGGGCCTCCCCCTTGGCGCGCTGATTGGCGGCCACCTGGGCTGGCGCACGGCTTTCCTGGCCGTTGCGCTGCTCAGCATCGCGAGCGCGGCGTCGATCTGGCTGACCCTGCCGCGAGGCATCCGGCCCGCGGCACTGACGGCGGCAGCCTGGTCGCGCGTGCTCCGCAGCCCGGTGCTGATGGGCATCGTTTCGGTCACCGCCCTGCAGGGTGCCGGCCAGTTCGTTCTGTTCAGCTATTTCGGCCCGCTGCTGAAGCGAAACTTCGGCGCGGATCCCACCACGCTGAGCCTGATGTGGGCCCTGTTCGGCGCCTTCGGCCTGGTTGGCAACATGCTGGTGAGCCGGTTCATCGACCGTGCGGGCGCCGGCCGCATGGTGCTCGTGACCAGTTCATTGATTGCACTCAGCCTCTTTCTCTGGCCCTGGGCCGGCACACTCCCATGGCTGGCGGCGGTACTCGTGCCCTGGGGCCTGGGCTGCTTCGCGACCAATTCGGCGCAGCAGGCGCGGCTGGTGGGCCTGGCCCCCGCTCTCGCGCCGGGCTCCGTGGCGCTCAACAGCTCGGGCATCTACATCGGCCAGGCCGTCGGTGCCGGACTGGGCGGATGGCTGCTTGCCAACGATGCGGTGGCTTGGATGAACTGGGTCGGTTTCGCCTTGCTGCTGCTGGCCATCGGCCTGAGCGTGGCCATCGAGCGCAGCCGCCGCGCGGCCTGAAGCGCGGACCCGCGTAAAACCCGGCACGCCCCCGAGGCCCGTGGCTGCAAAATCGAAGGCTGCGCAACTCCGGGCCCGGCGCCTGCAAGCAGGCCCGGACCCATCAACCAGCGAAAATCTTTTTCAATGACAGTGAACTACACCCGGATCGGCGTCGTCGGCGCCGGCGCCATGGGTCGAGGCATCGCCCAGATCGCTGCCCAGGCGGGCAGCGAAGTGCTGCTGCTCGACAGTTTTGCAGGCGCGGCCGAACGCGGGCGTGAAGCCCTCGCGGCCCAATGGAACAAGCTGCACGAGAAGGGCAAGATCGACGCCGCGGCGCGCGATGCCCAGATCGCCCGCGTCAAGGCGGTCGATTCGGTTGCGGCCCTGGCCCAGTGCGACCTCGTGATCGAAGCGGTGGTCGAAGACCTCGAGGTCAAGCGCTCGCTGTTCCGCGAACTCGAATCGGTGGTCGCGCCCACGGCCACGCTCGCCACCAACACCTCGTCGCTGTCGGTCACCGCCATTGCGGCCGGGCTCAGGCAGCCGGAGCGCGTGGCGGGCTTTCACTTCTTCAACCCCGTGCCGCTGATGAAGGTGGTCGAGGTGGTGGCCGGCTTCAAGACCTCCACCGAAGTCTGCAAACAGCTTGCCGGCTATGCGGTGCAGATGGGCCATAGCGCCGTGCAGGCGCAGGACACGCCGGGCTTCATCGTCAACCACGCCGGGCGCGGCTACGGCACCGAGGCACTGCGCATCGTGGGAGAAGGCGTGGCCGACTTCGCCACCGTCGACCGCATCCTCAAGGAGCAGGCCGGCTTTCGCCTGGGCCCGTTCGAGCTGCTGGACCTGACGGCGCTCGACGTGTCGCACCCGGTGATGGAGTCGATCTATCACCAGTACTACGAGGAGCCGCGCTTCCGACCCAGCGTGATCACGGCCCAGCGCCTTGCGGCGGGCGTGCTGGGCCGCAAGACCAACGAAGGCTTCTACAGCTACAACGACGGCGTGATGCAGCAGGTTCCCGAAGCCGCACCGCCCACGCTCTCCGAGCTGCCTTCCGTCTGGGTCTCGCCCCGCGCCGCGCGCCGGGCCGAGTTGCTGCGGCTGGTCAACGCCTTGGGCGCCCAGATCGACAGCGGTGCCACGGCCGCGCCCACGTCGCTCATCCTGGTGGCGCCGCTGGGCTTCGACGTGACCACGGTGGCCGCTGTCGAGCGCCTGGATGCCACGCGCACCGTCGGCATCGACATGCTGATCGACGATGCCGCCACCAAGCGCCGCGTGCTCGCCACCAACCCGGCCACGCGGCGCGACATCCGCGATGTGGCGCACGCCCTCTTCGCACGCGACGGCAAGGCCGTGAGCGTGATCCGCGACAGCGGCGGCTTCGTCACGCAGCGCGTGATCGGCAACATCGTGAACATTGCCGCCGACATGTGCCAGCAGCGCGTCTGCTCACCGGCTGATCTCGAAACCGCGGTTCAGCTGGGGCTGGGTTACCCGCGCGGCCCGCTGGCCATGGGCAACCTGTATGGCCCCACCAACATGCTCGAGGTGCTGTTCAACCTGCAGACCGTCTACGGCGATCCGCGCTATCGCCCGAGCCCGTGGCTGCGCCGCCGCGGCGCGCTGGGCCTGAGCCTGCTGCACGAAGAAGAATAAACAAGCCAACCCCAACGAAAGCATCACAGCGATGACCGCCGAACTGAAGAGCACCAGCGAGGGACGCACCATGGTGCTCACCATCGCCAACCCGACCCAGCGCAATGCGCTGGGCCCCGAGATCTACGCCGCGGGCATCGAGGCGCTCAACGGCGCCGAGAGCAGCGAGGAGATCCGCAGCGTCGTCATCGTGGGCGAAGGCGCATGGTTCTGCGCCGGAGGCTCGCTGCAGCGGCTATCCGACAACCGCCAGCGCGACCCTTCGGTGCAGGCCGAAAGCATCGAGGGCCTGCACAACTGGATCGATTCCATCCGTGCCTTCCCCAAGCCGATCATCGCGGCAGTCGAGGGCGCGGCGGCAGGCGCAGGTTTCTCGCTCGCATTGGCCTGCGATTTCGTCGTGGCCGCACGCGATGCGGTTTTTGCGGCGTCCTACAGCAACGTCGCACTGTCGCCCGACGGCGGCCTGAGCTGGCACCTGGGCCAGGCCTTGCCGCGCCAGCTGGCGAGCGAATGGCTGATGTGCGGCGAACGCATCGGCGCGCCACGGCTGCATGCGCTGGGGCTCGTCAATGAACTGAGCGAAAACGGCCAGGCGCTCGCCAGCGCGTTGGCGCTGGCAACCCGGCTCAACGCTCGCGCGCCAAACTCGCTTGCCAGCATCAAGGAGCTGCTGAGCGAGGCGCGCGGCACCACGTTCGCATCGCAGCTATCGCAGGAGCGCGACCACTTCGTGCGCAACCTGCATCATCCGAACGCCGGCATCGGCATTGCCGCGTTTCTCGAGAAGAAGCCTCCGCAGTACGAGTAACGGCATTACGTCGCTCTCGTGACACCCTCCAGCATTTCAGTCGCCGACAGGACAGACCAATGGACGACCCCATTCTTACCATCGAAGAACGTGAAGCGATCAACAGTGGTCGCTGGTTTTCTTCTCTATCTCCCTCGCTGCGGCACGACATTCTCCGATGCGCTTTCGTCAAACGCTACAAGGACGGCGACCTGATCGCCGCCCGCGGCGATCCTCCCGACCACTGGATTGCCTGCGCCAAGGGCGCGGTGCGCGTCAGTTCCACGGCCGTATCGGGCAAGCAGGTGACGCTGACCTACGTGGAGCCGGGCATCTGGTTCGGCGACGTGGCGATGTTCGACGGGGACCGGCGCACCCACGACGCCTATGCGCATGGGGAAACCACCATCCTCTGTGTGGCGCGGGCCGATTTCCAGAAGATCCTGGCCACGCACGTGGAGCTGTACGAAGCGCTCATGCGTCTGCAGGCGCGCCGCATCCGCACACTCTTCGGGCTGGTGGAAGACCTCAACACCCTGCCCTTGCGCGCGCGGCTGGCCAAGCAGCTCATTCACCTGGTGCGCAGCTACGGCGTGCCCAATCTGGAAGACGGCAGCCAGATGCGCATCGGGCTGCAGCTTGCGCAGGAAGAACTGGCGCAGCTGCTTGGCGCATCGCGCCAGCGCGTCAACCAGGAACTCAAGACCATGGAACGCGAGGGCACCATCCGCATCGAGCCGGGTGGCCTCGTGGTCCTCGACCGCGTGGCACTGATGCGCGTCTCCGAAGCGGATATCTGACATGAGCCAGGACTTCTCCAACTTCATCGGCACCCGGGCAGTTTCGCAGCAGCACGCCTTCGACGTCGACGCGCTCGCGGCCTGGCTCGAGAAGAACCTCGACGGTTTCAAGGGTCCGCTTGAGGTCGAGATGTTCAAGGGTGGCCAGTCGAATCCGACCTACAAGCTCGTCACGCCCACACAGAGCTACGTGATGCGCGCCAAGCCTGGGCCGGTCGCCAAGCTGCTGCCCTCGGCCCATGCGGTGGAGCGCGAATTCAAGGTCATGAGCGGCCTTGCCGGCACCGACGTGCCCGTGCCGCGCATGCACTGCCTGTGCGAGGACGAATCCGTCATCGGCCGCGCCTTCTACGTGATGGAGTTCATGCAGGGCCGCGTGCTCTGGGACCAGTCGCTGCCCGGCATGGACAATGCCGAGCGCGCGGCCATCTACGACGAAATGAACCGCGTCATTGCGGCGCTGCACACCGTGAAGTTCGCCGAGCGCGGCCTGGCCGACTACGGCAAGCCCGGCAACTACTTCGAGCGCCAGATCGGCCGCTGGAGCAAGCAGTACAAGGCTTCGACCGATGGCGCCGGCGAACTGTCGCAGCCGATCGAGGCCATGGAGCGCCTGATCGACTGGCTCCCCGCCCACATGCCGGCGAGCGCGCGCGACGAAAGCAAAGTCTCGATCGTCCATGGCGACTATCGCCTGGACAACGTGATGTTCCACGCCACCGAGCCGCGGATCATCGCGGTGCTCGACTGGGAGCTCTCCACGTTGGGCCATCCCCTGGCGGACTTCAGCTACCACTGCATGTCCTGGCACATGCCCCCCACCACCGGCCGCGGCATCGGCGGCGTGGATGTCGCGGCGCTGGGCATTCCCACCGAGAGCGAATACATCCGCCGCTACTGCGAGCGCACGCGCATCACCACGCCCGAGGCGCTGGCGCCCGACTGGAATTTCTACCAGGCCTACAACCTGTTCCGCATGGCCGCGATCCTGCAAGGCATTGCCAAGCGGGTCGAAGCCGGTACCGCTTCAAGCGAGCAAGCCGTGGCCTCCGCCCGCGGCGCGCGACCGATGGCCGAAATGGCCTGGCAGTTTGCCCAAAAGGCGTAGCTGCCTCACACCCCCACCAGGAGACAAACGATGGACTTCGAATACTCGGCAAAAACCAAGGAACTCCAGAAGCGCGTGAGCGCGTTCATGGACGCGCACATCTATCCGGCCGAAGCCGAGTATTCGGCCGAACTGGCCGCCAACACGGCCGCCGGCAAGCGCTGGACCGCGCTCAAGACGGTTGAGAAGGTGAAGGAAAAAGCCAAGGCCCAGGGGCTGTGGAACCTGTTCCTGCCGGTCGACAGTGCCTCCGCCTCGGGCTACGAAGGCGCCGGCCTCACGAACCAGGAATACGCACCGCTGGCCGAAATCATGGGCCGTGTGCCATGGGCCTCGGAAGCCTTCAACTGCTCGGCGCCGGACACCGGCAACATGGAGACCATTGCCCGCTACGGCTCCGAAGCCATCAAGGCGCGCTGGCTCAAGCCGCTGCTCGAAGGCCAGATCCGCTCGGCCTTCGCGATGACCGAGCCGGACGTCGCATCGAGCGACGCCACCAACATCTCGACCCGCATCGAACGCCAGGGCGACGAGTACGTGATCAACGGCCACAAGTGGTGGATTTCGGGCGCTGCCGACCCGCGTTGCGCCGTGTTCATCACCATGGGCAAGAGCGACCCTGACGCGCCCAGGCATTCGCAGCAGAGCATGATCATCGTGCCGGCTGACGCCAAAGGCATCCGCATCGTGCGCCCGCTCAACGTGATGGGCTACGACGATGCGCCGCACGGCCACGTCGAGATGTACTTCGAGAACGTGCGCGTGCCTGCCGACAACATGCTGCTCGGCGAAGGCCGCGGCTTCGAAATTGCTCAGGGCCGCCTCGGCCCGGGACGCATTCACCACTGCATGCGCCTCATCGGCCTGGCCGAGCGCGCGCTCGAACTCATGTGCAGGCGCGCCTCCTCGCGCGTGGCTTTCGGCAAGACGGTTGCGTCCCAGACCGTGACGCAGGAACGCATCGCCGAAGCGCGCTGCAAGATCGACATGGCGCGCCTGCTCACGCTCAAGGCCGCATGGCTGATGGACGTGGCCGGCAACAAGGTTGCGAAGAACGAGATCGCAATGATCAAGGTGGTCGCGCCGAGCATGGCCTGCCAGGTGATCGACTGGGCCATGCAGGTGCATGGCGGCGGCGGCATGAGCGACGACTTTCCGCTCGCCTACGCCTACGCCGGTGCGCGCACGCTCCGTTTTGCGGACGGCCCGGACGAAGTGCACCGCAACGCGATTGCCAAGTGGGAACTGGGCAAGTATTCGCCGAACAAGGCCGATGCCGAAATGCCGGTCACGCGTTTCTGATTTGTCTTGTTCCCTCTCCCTCCGGGAGAGGATTAGGGTGAGGGCCGACGGCGCCAAACGCGCCTCGGCCCTTTTTACGTTCAGAGCTTCTTCTGCAGAAACACCGCGTGTCCAAACGCCGGATCAAGCTGATAGCCGATGAATCCTTCACGCTCGTAGCTGCGCAGCGCAGGCTCATTGCCTGAGAGCACTTCGAGCGTCAGCTTGCAGGCGCCACGCGCCCTCGCCTCCTGCTCCACTCGCGCGAACATGCGCTGCGCCACGCGCTGGCCGCGATGGCTGGGCAGGACGACCACGTCGTGCACGTTGACCAGTGGGCGGCAGGCAAAAGTCGAGAAGCCTTCGATGCAGTTGACGAGACCGACGGGCTGTGCGCCGTCGTACGCCAGCACGCTGAAGGCTTGCGGCCGCGCGGCCAGTGCCGCGGGCAGGCCGGCGCGCACGCTGGCTTCGAGTGGCGTGCCGCCGCCGGCGGGATCGCGCGCATAGGCGTCGAGCAGATCGACCAGCGCGGCCGCGTGCGCGGCATTGCGGTAATCCGCCAAGACGACTTCGATGGCCGTCAACGCGCGGGCTCGAGGGTTGCCGCAAGGCGTTTCGCGCACGCTTCGGCCTGCTTCGCGTCGCGCGCTTCGACCATCACGCGCACCAGCGGCTCGGTGCCGCTTGCGCGAATCAGCACGCGGCCGCCATCGCCGAGTTCGGCTTCGGTACGCTGGGTTTCGCTTGCCAGGGCGTCGTTGTTCTTCCAGTCCTGGCCGGGCGCCAGTCGGACATTGATCAGGACCTGGGGGAACAGTGTGAGATCCGAAAGCAATTGCGCCACGGTCTTGCCGCTGCGCACGCAAGCCTGCAGCACCTGCAGCGCACTCACGATCCCGTCGCCGGTGGTGTGGCGGTCGAGCACCAGCAGATGGCCCGAGCCCTCGCCGCCCAGCAGCCAGCCGCGCTTGTCGAGCTCTTCGAGCACGTAGCGGTCGCCCACCTTGGCGCGCACGAACTCGATGCCCTGGCCGCGCAGCGCCACCTCGACGGCCTTGTTGGTCATCAGCGTGCCGACCACGCCCACGGGCTTTTCGCCGCGCGCGATGCGCTCGGTCACCATCAGGTAGAGCAGTTCGTCGCCGTTGAAGAGACGCCCGCTCGCGTCGACGAGCTGCAGGCGGTCGGCGTCGCCGTCGAGGGCGATGCCGTAGTCGGCCTTCTGCTCGGTCACGGCCGCCACCAGCGCTGCCGGATGGGTGGCGCCAAAGCCGTTGTTGATGTTGAGCCCGTCGGGCGTACAGCCGATGCTGGTGACCTCGGCGCCCAGTTCGTGGAAAACGTTAGGCGCCACCTGGTAGGCCGCGCCATGCGCCGCGTCGATCACCAGCTTCATGTCGCGCAGCGTCAGGTCGTTGGCGAAAGTGCTCTTGCAGAACTCGATGTAGCGGCCTGGCGCGTCGTTCAGCCGGCGGGCCTTGCCGAGTTCGGCAGAGGTTGCCCACACAGGAGCCTCCTCGAGCGCGGCCTCTACCGCAAGCTCCCACTCGTCGTCGAGCTTGGTTCCCTGTGCGCTGAAAAACTTGATGCCGTTGTCCGGGTAGGCGTTGTGGCTGGCGCTGATCACCACGCCCAGGCTCGCACGCTGCGCGCGCGTCAGGTACGCCACGCCGGGGGTCGGCAGCGGGCCCAGCAGCACCACGTCGACGCCCGCGGAATTGAAGCCCGACTCGAGCGCGCTTTCGAGCATGTAGCCCGAGATGCGGGTGTCCTTGCCGATCAGCACCGTGGGGCGCGACTGGCTCCTCTTGAGCACGCGGCCCACGGCATGCGCGAGGCGCAGAACGAAGTCGGGTGTGATGGGCGACTGGCCGACCGTACCGCGGATGCCGTCGGTGCCAAAGTATTTTCGGGTCACGGGATCTCCTCTTGTTGTTGATCTTGTGAAACTTGCAAATCGGGATGCGGCTCTTCGGCCTTCATGGCGCGCCATACGGCGAGTGCCGACACCGTTTCGCGCACATCGTGCACCCGCACGACGGCCGCGCCCCGCTCTACTGCGAGCACCGCTGCCACCACGCTGGGCACCATGCGTCCGCTGGCAATCTCGATGCCGCTCACGGCGCCGATCGACGACTTGCGGGACCAGCCCAGCAGCAGCGGATAGCCGGCTCCGAGCAACTCGCGCTGGCGTGCCAGCAGGACAAAATTCTGCGCCACGGTCTTGCCGAAGCCGATGCCTGGGTCGAGCGTGATCCGCGAAGGATCGATCTTCAGCGCCTGCAATTGCGCCAGCTGCTCCGCCCAGAACGACAGCACCGCGGGCACCACGTCACCCTGCATCGGCGCGGCCTGCATGGTTTGCGGATCCCGGTGCATGTGCATCAGGCAGACGCCGCACGAAGGATGCGCAGCCACGGCTTCGCGCGCACCGGGCTGCCGCAGCGCCCAGACGTCGTTGACGATGTCGGCGCCCAGTTCGAGTACCGCGCGCATGACTTCCGGCTTGTAGGTATCGACGGAGACGGGCACGTTCAACTTGACCGCCTCCCGGACCACGGGCAGCACGCGCGCCAGCTCGGCGTCGAGCGGCACGGCCGGGCTGCCCGGGCGGGTCGATTCGCCGCCGACGTCGAGGATGTCGGCGCCCTCTTTCAGCAGCTGCTCGCAATGGCGCAGCGCGGCCTCGGTGGAGGCATGCGCTCCGCCGTCGGAGAAGGAATCGGGGGTGACATTGACGATGCCCATCACGCGCGGCTGCGCGAGATCGATTGCGAAACGCGCGGTCTGCCAGACCGGTGCGTGAGGCGTCGTCATGCTGCGGCACCTTCATCGAAAACGGGGCCCAGGGCCCCGTTGCTGTTTGACGCCGGATGCACTTCAGGCAACTGTGGGCGCCGGATCCGGATTGACGGCTGGCGTGCCGCCGCTGCCGCCACTGCCCGACGGCGGGATGCGCGGCGTCCAGTCCTTGGGCGGACGCGGGGCGCGGCCGGCCATGATGTCGTCGAGCTGCTCGGTGTCGATGGTTTCCCATTCGAGCAGGGCCTTGGCCATGGCGTGCATCTTCTCGCTGTTTTCCTCGATGAGGCGGCGCGCCTGGGCGTACTGCTCGTCGATGATGCGGCGCACCTCGGCGTCGACCTTTTCCATGGTCTGTTCGCTCATGTTCGTGGTCTTGGTGACCGAGCGGCCGAGGAACACTTCGCCTTCGTTCTCGGCGTAGACCATCGGGCCCAGCGCGTCGGTCATGCCGTAGCGCGTGACCATGTCGCGAGCGATGGAGGTCGCGCGCTCGAAGTCGTTGCTGGCGCCGGTGGTCATCTGGTGCATGAACACTTCTTCGGCAATGCGGCCGCCGAACAGCATGCTGATCTGGTTCAGCATGTACTCGCGGTCGTAGCTGTAGCGGTCTTGCGCCGGCAGGCTCATGGTCACGCCCAGGGCGCGGCCGCGAGGAATGATGGTGACCTTGTGGACCGGGTCGCACTTGGGCAGCAGCTTGCCGATAAGGGCGTGGCCGGACTCATGGTAGGCCGTGTTGCGGCGCTCTTCCTCGGGCATGACCATGCTCTTGCGCTCGGGGCCCATGAAGATCTTGTCCTTGGCCTTCTCGAAGTCCTGCATTTCGACCACGCGCGCATTGCGGCGTGCAGCCATCAGGGCGGCTTCATTACAAAGGTTGGCCAGGTCGGCGCCAGACATGCCGGGCGTGCCGCGCGCGATGACGCTCGGGTTCACGTCTTGGCCCAGTGGCACCTTGCGCATGTGCACGCCGAGGATCTGCTCGCGGCCGCGAATGTCGGGCAGCGTGACATACACCTGGCGGTCGAAACGGCCCGGTCGCAGCAAGGCGGCGTCCAGGATGTCCGGGCGGTTGGTGGCAGCCACCACGATCACGCCGAGGTTGGTTTCGAAACCGTCCATCTCGACCAGCATCTGGTTCAAGGTCTGTTCGCGTTCGTCGTTGCCGCCACCCAGGCCGGCACCGCGCTGGCGACCCACCGCATCGATTTCGTCGATGAAGATGATGCAGGGAGCGTTCTTCTTGGCGTTCTCGAACATGTCGCGCACGCGGGCAGCGCCCACGCCGACGAACATTTCAACGAAGTCGGAACCCGAGATCGAGAAGAACGGAACCTTGGCTTCGCCGGCAATCGACTTGGCCAGCAAGGTCTTGCCGGTACCCGGAGGGCCGACCAGCAGCAGGCCACGCGGAATGCGGCCGCCCAGTTTCTGGAAGCGCTGCGGGTCCTTGAGGAAGTCGACGACTTCACGGACTTCTTCCTTGGCCTCGTCGCAGCCCGCGACGTCGGCAAAGGTAACCGTGTTGTTGTTTTCGTCCATCATGCGGGCCTTGCTCTTGCCGAAGCTGAACGCCCCGCCTTTGCCGCCGCCCTGCATCTGGCGCATGAAGTAGATCCAGACGCCGATCAAGAGCAGCATCGGGCCCCAGCTCACCAGGAGCGTCATGAGGAGCGAGCCCTCTTCGCGCGGCTTGACGTCGAACTTGACGTTATGGTCGATCAGGTCGCCCACCAGACCGCGGTCGAGCACGGTTGCGGTTGTGCGGATCTTGCGATCGTCATTGGTGACGGCCACGATTTCACCGCCGCCGGCACCTTCAGGGATGACGGCACTCTTGATCTGGTTGTTCCGGACCTGGTCCAGGAACTCCGAATAGCTCACCGCCCCTGAGCCGACCCCGCCACGGGTGTCGAACTGCTTGAACACAGTGAACAACACCATGGCAATGACGAGCCATACGGCAACTTTGGAAAACCACTGATTGTTCAAACGAAGCTCCAGTCGAAAGCGCGTGACAAGATTGTGAAAGAACGCGCTATGGATACGCAATTGCGCCCCATTTTAGGCTTTTCAAGCTACGAAAAGCGGGCATTTCCCTAAAGCAGCCATAGCTTGACAAGGGTTTGCGCCCCATTGGCGCCCTGCCGGGGCCTCCGGCGTCAAGGTATCAAGGCGTTTCCTGGGCTTTCAGACCCATGCCGACGAGAAAGGTTTCGGACGATTTGTCGCGCGAAGCCTTGGGTTTGAAAGGCTTCACCGTGCGGAAATTCGCCTTGAACAGCTTCACCAGCTCGTCATAGCCGCTGCCATGGAAAAGCTTGGCGACCAGCGCCCCTTCGGGCTTCAGATGATGCCGGGCGAAGTCGATTGCAAGCTCGATCAGGTGGGCCACGCGTGCGGCGTCGGCCGAATGGATGCCCGACAGGTTGGGAGCCATGTCGGACACCACCAGGTCGGCCTTGCGGCCCGCCAGGACGCCCAGCACCTGTTCGAGCAACTCCGCCTCGCGGAAGTCGCCCTGCAGGAAGGTCACGCCCTCGATCGGTTCCATCGGCAGCATGTCGAGCGCGATGATGGTGCCGTTCAGCTCGCCGGCCGCAGCGCCGTCAGGGGACATCCGCCGCCGCAGGTACTGGCTCCAGGCACCGGGCGTGGAGCCCAGGTCGACCACGAGCTGGCCCGGCCTGACGAGGCCCAGCGATTCGTCGATTTCCTTGAGCTTGTAGGCGGCGCGTGCGCGGTACCCCTCCCGCGTGGCCAGTTTGACGTACGGGTCGTTGATGTGGTCGTGCAGCCACGCCTTGTTGACTTTTTTGCTTTTCGCCTTGGTGCTCATGGGGACCCTCTCGTGCTTCGCGCTGCGGTATTCGCCTTGGAAGCGGCCCGGCGTTTCGAGAGGTTGCTTTCTACCCTCGATAATACGGGGATGCCCGCCATTCAACTTACCCCTGCCGAGCGCAAGGTGCACCGCGCCGAAGCTCACCACCTGGATCCGATCGTCATGGTCGGTGGAGACGGGCTCACCCCTGCCGTGAAAAAGGAAGCCGACGCGGCGCTCAAGGCCCATGGCCTGATCAAGGTCCGCGTCTTTTCCGACGACCGCCTGGCCCGCGACGCCATGCTGCGCGAACTGGCCGAGGAGCTCGACGCAGCGCCCATCCAGCACATCGGCAAGCTGCTGGTGCTGTGGCGCCCCAAGCCCGAAAAGGAGCGTGTGGTCGATGAAGACCGCATGCCCGGCCCGCGCGACATCAAGGTGCTGAAGTACAGCAAGCGCGGAGGCCAGCGCCCCGAAATCAAGACCCTGCGCGTGCTCGGCAACCAGCGCCTCACCCCCGGCGGCACCATCAAGCGCGCCAAGGCGAAGCGCCCGCTCTCGGCCAAGAAACGCAATCAGGCAGACTGAACTTGGTGGCAGCGCAAGGCGTCCAGCGCCACATTCTCTGCATGAAGTGGGGCACCAAATACGGCCCCGAATACGTCAACCGCCTCTACGCGATGGTGCGCCGCAATCTCAGCGGCGACTTCAAGTTCGTGTGCCTGACGGACGACGGCAACGGCATCCGCCCCGAAGTGACGTGCCTGCCGATCCCGCCGCTGAACCTCCAGCTGGCGCCGGGCCAGCGCGACGGCGCATGGAAGAAGCTCACGACCTTCGAAAAGGACCTGCACGGCCTGCGCGGCACCGCCCTGTTCCTGGACGTCGACGTGGTTGTCGTGGGCAGCCTCGACGCCTTCTTCGAGCAGTCCGGCGAATTCCTGATCATTCACGACTACGCACGCCCCTGGCGCCGCGAGCGGATCACGGGAAATTCATCGGTGTACCGTTTCGAGCTGGGCGCCCATGCCGACGTGCTGGCGTATTTTCGCGACAACATGGACAAGGTGCAGGCCGAATACCGCAACGAACAGGCCTACCTGTCCGACATGCTGCACAAGCAGGGCAAGCTCTCCTACTGGCCCGCGGCCTGGTGCCCGAGCTTCAAGTACCACGGCATTCCCATGTGGCCGACCAACTACTGGGAAGAGCCCTTCGTGCCCGAGGGCGCACGCATCATGGTGTTCCATGGCGAATGCAACCCTCCGGATGCACTCGCGGGCCGGCGCAACCGGGCTTTCCGCTTCATCCGGCCTGCGAACTGGGTCGCGAAGTTCTGGAAAGAATGAAATGAACGGTTGACGGACGGGACAGGCAGGCGGTCCTGCCGCCCCGCTTCAGTCTGCCGTGGGCGCCCTGGCAGCGCCCATGCGCCAGAGCAGCGCACCAGCACAGAGCCATTGAACCAGGTACATCCCGCTTCCCACGGCGTGCCACAGCTTGAGGTTGTCGCGCGCCAGAATGCGCGGCGCCACGGCATATTGCTGGAGCAGCGCCAGCAGCAACGCACCCAGTATCAGGAAGATGGCGGTCATCGAGGCGCTGTCGATGCGGTCGTCCATCCTGGTCCTGAAATGAACCAGGAGGAGCAGGCCGCAGCCAATGGCGATCCAGCTCTGCGCCTCGAACAGCTGGCCGGCAAAATTGCCGGCCACCGCGGGATTGCCGAGCTTCGCGAAGAGCATCGGCACCACCAGGAAACCGATTGTCGTGAGACTGCCCCACCAGAAGGCGGCCAGCAGCAGCGCGAGGCGGTCTTTCATCCAGCGCGGATCAGAGGTAGCGGACCGCCACGATCTCGTAGCGCTTGAGGCCGCCCGGGGCCTGCACTTCTGCCACATCGCCCTCTTCCTTGCCGATGAGCGCACGCGCGATCGGGCTGGAGATGTTGATGAGGCCCAGCTTCAGGTCGGCTTCGTCCTCGCCGACGATCTGGTATTTGACGCCTTCGCCCGACTCTTCTTCCTCGAGCTCGACCGTGGAGCCGAACACCACCTTGCCGCCCGCGTCCAGCTCGGTCGGGTCGATGATCTGCGCTGCCGAAAGCTTGCCTTCGACTTCCTGGATGCGGCCTTCGATGAAGCCCTGGCGGTCTTTCGCGACTTCGTATTCGGCGTTCTCGCTCAGGTCGCCCTGTGCACGGGCCTCGGAAATCGCGTTGATGACCCAGGGGCGGTCCACGGTCTTGAGCTGATGCAATTCAGCGCGCAGTTTCTCGGCACCGCGCTTGGTAATTGGAATGGTTGCCATGTTTGGTTCTCCATAAAGCGAAACCGCCGAACGCTGCCGTTCGGCGGTCGATTGGGGGAAAGGATCAGACGAGGGTGCGCCTGGTCAGCCGGCTCAGGATGGCGAGCGGGCTCGAATCCGGATTGTATTGCTTCGCCGCGGGCAGATGAAGGGTCTGCTCGAGCATGTACTGCCCCGCCATGACGGCGTGCGAGGTCTGGTCGGAGAAGCACACCCACACCGAACCTGGCGGGAACTCCGCCTTCTCCTGCGGTGAATTCTCCTGGTAGGCCATGTCTGACTTCATGCCGTCGTGCAGCTGCAGCATCAGGTGGTCGTATTCGCTGCGGAACGACTTGGTCACATGCAACGCCTGCAGCAGCTTGGCCTGCCATCGCACATAAGTCTTGGCACGCGGCAGAAAGCGCTTGGCAATGTCTTCGAAGGGCTCGCCCACGCGCCACACGCGCGGCGCGCCGTCGGGGTTGACGTTGGTGAACACGCGCAGGATGCGCTCGCCATAGTTGGGCCGCGACGGAAACGCATCGACGTGCAAGCGCCGGTCATCGGCGCGCCACGACTGCACGCGCGTCTCGACCTGGGCCGGCCGGTAGCTGGTCGGCGCCAGTCGCAAGGCAGGCGTGTAGTGCGGCAGCAGGCCATGGATGAGTTGCTGTGCCTGAGTGCGAAAGCGCCCGACCATCGCCGCAGTTGCGCGCTGCACCTGCTCGTCGCCCGCCACCCCCTTGAGGTGGCCGTTGGCATCGAGGCTGATGTTGCGCACGTCGGGCGACAGCAGGCTGGGCGTCAGCAGGCTGCGCTCTTCCGGCAGCAGCTCGAAGCCCAGACGCGGAAAGTACAGCACCTTGCCGGCCTCGAGCGCCGCGATCCACGCCTCGTTGGGCGTGGCCGCGTTCCAGTCGGCCAGGTCCAGTTCGACCAGCTGGGTTTCCATGGCGCTCAGGCGGCGGCCAGCTGCGCGTGCATCTCCTGCACCGAGATCACGCCGAGCTCGTCCATGAAGCCCATGCCTTCGACCGCGGCTTCAGCGCCGAAGATCGTGGTGAACGTGGTCACGCGCGCCAGCAGCGCCGAGGTGCGGATCTGCCGAGAATCGGTGATTGCGTTGCGGCGCTCTTCCACCGTGTTGATGACCAGCGCAATCTCGTTGTTCTTGATCATGTCCACGATGTGCGGGCGACCTTCGGTCACCTTGTTCACCGTCGCGCATTCGATGCCCGCGGCGCTGATGGCGGCTGCGGTGCCCTTGGTGGCGATGACTTCGAAGCCCAGCTTGACGAGGCCACGCGCCACTTCCACGGCGCGGGCCTTGTCGTTGTTCTTCACCGAAATGAAGACCTTGCCCGATTTCGGCAGGTGCGTGCCGGCGCCCAGCTGCGACTTCACGAAGGCTTCGCCAAAGGTCTTGCCCACGCCCATCACTTCGCCGGTGGACTTCATCTCGGGGCCGAGGATGGTGTCCACGCCCGGGAACTTGACGAACGGGAACACGGCCTCCTTCACGCTGAAGTACGGCGGCGTGACTTCCTTCGTCACACCCTGCGACGCGAGCGACTGGCCGGCCATGCAACGTGCCGCCACCTTGGCGAGCTGGATGCCCGTGGCCTTGCTCACGTAAGGCACGGTGCGGGAAGCTCGCGGGTTCACTTCGAGCACGTAGATGACGTCCTTGCCGTCCTTCTGCTGGATGGCGAACTGCACATTCATCAGGCCGACCACGTTGAGCGCCTTCGCCATCGCGGCGCTCTGGCGCTTCAGCTCGGCGATGGTCTCGGCGGTCAGGCTGTAAGGCGGCAGCGAGCAGGCGGAGTCGCCCGAGTGCACGCCGGCCTGTTCGATGTGTTCCATCACGCCGCCGATCAGCGTGCCGCCTTCGGCATCGCGGATGCAGTCGACGTCGCACTCGACAGCGTCGTTCAGGAAGCGGTCGAGCAGCACCGGCGAGTCGTTGCTCACCTTGACAGCTTCGCGCATATAGCGCTCGAGGTCGCGCTGCTCGTGCACGATTTCCATCGCGCGTCCGCCAAGCACGTAGCTCGGGCGGACCACCAGCGGATAACCGAGGGCCGCAGCCTTTTCGAGCGCTTCGGGCTCGGTGCGGGCGGTGGCATTCGGCGGCTGGCGCAGGCCCAGCTCATGCAGCAGCTTCTGGAAACGCTCGCGGTCTTCGGCCGCGTCGATCATGTCGGGCGAGGTGCCGATGATCGGCACGCCGTTGGCTTCGAGGTCGAGCGCGAGCTTGAGCGGCGTCTGGCCGCCGTACTGCACGATCACGCCCAGCGGCTTTTCCTTGTCGACGATCTCGAGCACGTCTTCGAGCGTGAGCGGCTCGAAGTACAGGCGGTCCGAGGTGTCGTAGTCGGTCGACACGGTTTCGGGATTGCAGTTGACCATGATGGTCTCGTAGCCGTCTTCGCGCATGGCGAGCGCGGCATGCACGCAGCAGTAGTCGAACTCGATGCCCTGGCCGATGCGGTTGGGGCCGCCGCCGAGCACCATGATCTTCTTCTTGTCGGTCGGGTCGGCTTCGCACTCGTCCTCGTAGGTCGAGTACATGTAGGCCGTGTTGGTCGCGAACTCGGCCGCGCAGGTGTCCACGCGCTTGTAGACCGGGCGCACGCCGAGGGCACGGCGCTTCTCGCGAATCGCGGTATCGGTGGTCTTCAGCTGGCGCGCCAAACGGCGGTCGGAGAAGCCCTTCTTCTTCAGCGCGAGCAGCGTGTCCTTGTCGATATCGTCGAGCGACTTGGTTTCGAGTTCGAGTTCGATCTTCACGATCTCTTCGATCTGCACCAGGAACCACGGATCGATCTTGGTCAGCGCGAACACTTCATCCACGCTCAGGCCCATGGCAAAGGCATCGCCCACGTACCAGATGCGCTCGGGGCCGGGCTCGCCGAGTTCCTTCTCGAGCACTTCGCGGTCCTGCGTCTTCTCGTTGAGGCCATCGACGCCCACTTCAAGGCCGCGCAGCGCCTTCTGGAACGATTCCTGGAAGGTGCGGCCCATGGCCATCACCTCGCCCACCGACTTCATCTGCGTGGTGAGGCGCGAATCGGCCTGCGGGAATTTTTCGAATGCGAAACGCGGAATCTTGGTGACCACGTAGTCGATCGACGGCTCGAACGACGCGGGCGTGGCGCCGCCCGTGATCTCGTTGCGCAGCTCGTCGAGCGTGTAGCCCACGGCCAGCTTGGCCGCGACCTTGGCGATCGGGAAGCCCGTCGCCTTGGAGGCCAGCGCCGACGAACGCGAGACGCGTGGGTTCATCTCGATGACGACCATGCGGCCGTCCTTCGGGTTGATGGAGAACTGCACGTTCGAGCCACCGGTGTCCACGCCGATCTCGCGCAGCACGGCCAGCGAGGCGTTGCGGAGAATCTGGTATTCCTTGTCGGACAGCGTCTGCGCGGGGGCCACGGTGATCGAGTCGCCGGTGTGCACGCCCATCGGGTCGAGGTTTTCGATCGAGCAGACGATGATGCAGTTGTCGGCCTTGTCGCGCACGACTTCCATCTCGTACTCTTTCCAGCCGAGCAGCGACTCTTCGATCAAGAGCTCGTTGGTGGGCGAGGCCTCGATGCCGCGCTTGCAGATGGTCTCGAACTCTTCCGGGTTGTAGGCGATGCCGCCGCCGGTGCCGCCGAGCGTGAAGCTGGGGCGGATCACGGTCGGGAAGCCGACCGACTTCTGCACGGCCCATGCTTCGTCCATCGAGTGGGCGATGCCGGAGCGCGCCGAGCCGAGGCCGATCTTGGTCATCGCGTCCTTGAACTTCAGGCGGTCTTCGGCCTTGTCGATGGCTTCGGGCGTGGCGCCGATGAGTTCGACCGGCTTGTTGGTGGCCGCGCCCGTGTACTTGTCGAGCACGCCGTTGCGCCAGAGGTCGAGCGCGCAGTTGAGCGCAGTCTGTCCGCCCATGGTCGGCAGGATCGCGTCGGGGCGCTCCTTGGCGATGATCTTCTCGACCGTCTGCCAGGTGATCGGCTCGATGTAGGTGACGTCGGCGGTGGCCGGGTCGGTCATGATCGTCGCGGGATTGCTGTTGATCAGGATGACCTTGTAGCCCTCCTCGCGCAATGCCTTGCAGGCCTGCACGCCGGAGTAGTCGAACTCGCAGGCCTGGCCGATGATGATCGGGCCGGCGCCGATGATGAGAATGGATTTGAGGTCTGAGCGCTTGGGCATCTTATTTGTCCTTGGTGAAACCGATGCCGCGGCCGCTGTAGGCGCCCGGCTTCGGCTCATCCATCAGTTGATGGATCGCGTTGAATACATCGCGAAAGTTCTGGTCGTACCGCTGTTCCAGCGCGTTCAGCTTGCGCTTGAGATCGGCGTGCTCCGACAGCATGCTGCGCAGCTTGACGAAGGAACGCATGATCTCGATGTTGACGGCCACGGCGCGTTCGCTGCGCAGCACGCTCGACAACATGGCCACGCCCTGTTCGGTGAACGCCACGCTTCGGTAGCGCGCGCCACCGGAGCCCGGCTTCTCGGGTTTTGAGATCACAAGTTGTGATTTCAAATTCTCGAGGTCCTGGTTCTCCAGGGTGAAGGCGAAATCCGCCGGAAAACGATCGAGGTTGCGGCGCATGGCCTGCAACAGCACCCGGGTCTCGACGCCATAGAGCGCGGCAAGGTCCTGCGCCAGCATGACCTTGAGGCCGCGCAGCGCGTAGATCTTGCCCTCGGCATCGCGCAAGGCGGCGATGACCGAAGCGTCGAGCACCGCGGGTGCATCAGCCACGTGCCTGCTCCATGAGCGCGGTGAAGCGGTCGAACAGGTAGCCGATGTCGTGCGGGCCGGGCGAGGCTTCAGGGTGGCCCTGGAAGCAGAACGCGGGCTTGTCGGTGCGGGCGAGGCCCTGCAGCGTGTTGTCGAACAGGCTGATGTGGGTGGCGCGCAGGTTGGCCGGCAGCGACTTTTCGTCGACCGCGAAGCCGTGGTTCTGGCTGGTGATGCTCACGCGGCCGTTGTCCAGGTCTTTCACCGGATGGTTCGCGCCGTGGTGGCCGAACTTCATCTTGAAGGTCTTCGCACCCGAGGCCAGCGCCATGATCTGGTGCCCCAGGCAGATGCCGAAGGTGGGAATGCCGGTCTCGATGAGTTCCTTGACCGCGCTGATGGCGTAGTCGCAAGGCTCCGGGTCGCCCGGGCCGTTGGCCAGGAAGATGCCATCGGGCTTGAGCTTGAGCACATCGGCGGCGGGCGTTTGCGCCGGCACCACGGTGATGCGGGCGCCGCGCTGCGCGATCATGCGCAGGATGTTCTTCTTGACGCCGTAGTCGAAAGCCACCACGTGGAACCTGGGTGTGATCTGCACGCCATAACCAGCGCCGAGCTTCCACTCGGTTTCGGTCCACTCGTAGGTCTGCTTCACCGACACGACCTTGGCCAGATCGAGCCCGGCCATGTTGGGCGCGCCCTTGGCCGCTGCAATGGCCTTGTCGATCAGCGCCTGCGTGACCGCCTCACCCGCGGCCAGGCCCAGGATGCAGCCGTTCTGCGCGCCGTGGGTGCGCAGGTGGCGGGTCAGCTTGCGGGTGTCGATGTTCGCGATGGCCACCGTCTTGCCGGCCACGAGGTATTCGCTCAGCGTGGCCGTCTTGCGGAAATTGGATGCGACGAGCGGCAGGTCTTTGATGATCAGGCCAGCGGCATGGATCTTGTCGGCTTCGATGTCTTCCCCGTTGACGCCGTAGTTGCCGATGTGCGGATACGTGAGCGTCACGATCTGCTGGCAATAACTCGGGTCGGTGAGGATTTCCTGGTAACCGGTCATGGAGGTGTTGAACACCACCTCACCGGTCGTGGAGCCGGCGGCTCCGATCGAATTGCCTTGAAAGACCGTGCCGTCTGCGAGCGCCAGGATGGCGGGCGGGAAACTTCCCTTGAGAGACAAAAGCACTGGGTTCTCCGGATGGTTACGGTCGCCCGGAGCCCCAGGCGCGTTGCCTGCGGACTGCTGCTTAAGGGGATTTTGGCGTTAAAGGCGGCCGGGCGACGCTATTGCGAGTAAGCCCCCGATTGTAGCTCGGCGGCATCGCTCTCCCGCCTCGCGGGGCCGTAAAACATACGCGCCTCATGCCTTTATGGCATTGGCAAATCAGGAAACGGCCTGCGCAAACCCGGCCGCACCGCTCGCGTGCAGGCAGATGGCCGCCGCGGCAGCCACGTTCAGCGACTCCTCGCCGCCCGGTTGCGCAATGCGGATGTGATGCGTGGCCCGCGCTTCGAGCGCGGGCGAAACGCCCTGCCCCTCGTGGCCCATCAGCCAGGCGCAGGGGTTTGGCAGGCGCGCCTCGTGCAGCCACTCGCCCCGGTGCGAACTGGTGGCCAGCAGCGGTACCTTCAGCTCGTCGAGCGCGTCGGCTTCCACGCCTTCGATCAGCCGGAGGCCAAAGTGCGCGCCCATGCCCGCGCGCAGCACCTTCGGCGCCCACAGCGCCGCCGTGCCCTTGAGCGCGATCACCTGCTTGAAGCCGAAAGCCGCTGCGCTGCGCAGGATGGAGCCGGCATTGCCGGCATCCTGCAGCCGGTCGAGCACGACGCTCGGCGCGTCGGGCAGCAGCGCGGGCCGGGAAGGCAGCTCGAGCACGAATCCCATCGGCGCCGGCGATTCCAGCCCGCTGACGGCGCGCAGGAGGTCATCGTCAACCACTACCGTTTTAGTAGCAGCATTCGCCCACTCGGCGGGGGCCAGCGGCCAAAAAGATTCAGAAAAAACGGCGATGGCGGGCTTGACCCCCCGCGCGAGTGCCGCGCGGCAGAGATGGTCGCCTTCGAGCCAGAGTCGGCCGAGTTTGCGGTAGGCGCCCGGGTCCTGGGCCAGCTTGCGCAAGTCCTTGAGCAGCGGGTTGTCGCGCGAGCTGATGTGGCTCGCGCCGGTCGGGGTGGTCATGTGGCGGCTCAGCGCTCGGCGCGCAGGTCGAGGTGCACGGTCTCGACCGTTGCAATGGCCATCGGCAGCGGCATGGCGGCTTCGGCCAACGCAGCTGCATCGGCCATCGTGCGCGCCAGCGCCGCGGCCACCGGACTGAACGACCTGCGGTGATGCACGCATGCACCGTGGCGCTGCAGCGCCTCCAGGTGCTCCGGCGTGCCGTAACCCTTGTGGCCGGCAAACCCGTAATGGGGAAACTCGACGTGCAACTGCTCGCACAGGCGGTCGCGGTGGACCTTGGCCAGGATCGACGCAGCGGAAATCGCCTTGATCCGGGCGTCGCCCTTGACGATGGCTTCAGCCAGCACGTCGAGCGTCGGCAGGCGGTTGCCATCGACCAGCACCTTGGCGGGCTTGAGCCGCAGGCCCTCGACCGCGCGGCGCATCGCGAGCATCGTGGCCTGCAGGATGTTGTGGGTGTCGATTTCTTCCACGCTGGCTTGCGCCACCGAGCAGCACAGCGCCTTGGCCAGGATCTGGTCGTGCAGGCGCTCGCGTTGCAGCGCCGTGAGGGTCTTGGAATCGGCCAGGCCGCGGATCGGGCGCTGGTCGTCCAGGATGACGGCGGCCGCCACCACCGGACCGGCCAGCGGGCCACGGCCCGCCTCGTCCACGCCTGCAACGAGGCCCGGGGCGTCCCACACGAGGGCAGCCTGCTCAGCCTTCAAGAACTTTCTGGATCGCATCGGCGCAAAGTGTCGGCGTATCGCGCTGCAGTTGCACGTGCAGCTCTGAAAATTTTTGTTGCAGCGCCTGCGTCTTTTGGGGCGCATCGAGCCAGGCGAGCGTGGCCTGGGCCAGCGCCTGCGGCGTGGCCGCGTCCTGCAGGAGCTCGGGCACCACGAACTCGCGCGACAGGATGTTGGGCAGACCGACCCACGGCTGGAGCTGCTTGCGCTGCATGAGGCGCCACGACAGCGAGTTCATGTTGTAGGCAATGACCATCGGGCGCTTGAACAACGCCGCCTCGAGCGTGGCGGTCCCGCTGGCGATCAGCGTGACGTCGCAGGCGGCCAGCGCGGCATGCGACTGGCCGTTGAGCAAGGTCACGCGCCCGGCGATGCCGCTGGCCTGCAGCAGGGCCTCGACCTCGACGCGCAGGCTCGGCAGGATGGGCGCAACGAACTGGAGCGCGGGCCTTGCCTTCAGCATCTGCGCGGCGGCAGCAAAGAACCGGGCGGCCAGGTAGCGCACTTCCGAACGGCGGCTGCCGGGCAGCAAGGCGACGACCTCCGCGTCGGGTGCGAGGCCCAGCGCGGCACGGGCCGCGCCACGATCGGGCGCCATGGGAATCACGTTGGCCAGCGGATGGCCGACGTAGCTGCCCTGCACGCCATGTTCGGCCAGCAGCGCGGGCTCGAACGGGAAGATGCACAGCACGTGGTCGGCTGCGGCGCGGATCTTTTCGATGCGGTCAGGGCGCCAGGCCCAGATCGAGGGACAGACGAAATGCACCGTCTTCATGCCGCGGCCGCGCAACCCGGCCTCGAGATCGAGGTTGAAGTCGGGGGCGTCCACGCCGATGAAGAGTTCGGGCCATTCGCGCAGCAGCCGCGCCTTGAGCTGGCGGCGGATGCCGGCAATCTCAGCATAGTGGCGCAGCACTTCGATGTAGCCGCGCACGGCCAGTTTTTCTTGCGGCCACCAGCTCTGCAGGCCATGCGCAAGCATGCGCGGCCCGCCGATGCCCACCGTCTGGAGCGACGGCCAGCGCGCCTGCAGGCCATCGAGAAGAAGGCCCGCGAGCAGGTCGCCGGAAGCTTCGCCCGCGACCAGCGCGAACCGCCGCTGTTCGTCCTTGCCCATGCCGAGAGTTACTTCAACGCGCGATGCCGCGCGTCGAATTGGCCAGGAAGCGCTCCATCAGCGCCACGTCCTCGGCCGCCTCGGGCGTGTCGGCCGCCAAGGCGGTGATGCCGGCGCGCGCTTCTTCGAGCGTCTTGCCCTGCCGGTACAACAGACGATGCATCTGCTTCACCGCGGCGAGCCGGGGTGCCGAAAAATCGCGGCGGCGCAGGCCGACGAGATTGAAGCCGCGCACCGCCAACGGATTGCCGTCGACCAGCATGAAGGGAGGCACGTCCTGCGACACCGCACTGGCAAAGCCGACCATCGCGTGGGAGCCCACCGAGACGAACTGGTGAATGCCGGTCAGCCCGCCGATGGTGACCCAGTCGGCCAGGTGCACGTGGCCGGCCAGCGTGGTGTTGTTGGCCAGCGTGGTGTGGTCATCGACGCGGCAATCGTGCGCGATGTGCGTGTACGCCATGATCCAGTTGTCGTTGCCCACGCGCGTAATGCCGCCCGCCCCCGGTACGCCGAGGTTGAAGGTGCAGAACTCGCGAATGACGTTGCGGTCGCCGATGACCAGCTCGGTCGGCTCGCCGGCGTATTTCTTGTCCTGCGGCACGGCGCCGATCGACGAAAACTGGAAGATCCGGTTGTCGCGGCCGATGGTGGTGCGGCCCTCGATCACGCAATGCGCGCCGATGCTCGTGCCGGCACCGACCCGCACGTGCGGACCGATGATGGTGTAGGGCCCCACCGAAACCGAGGCGTCGAGCTCTGCCTTCGGGTCGACGAGCGCTGTCGAATGAACCTGCGTCATGCCTTGTCGTAACCGCCGCAGGATCAGTTGATCTGGCGCATGGCGCACATCAGCGTGGCCTCGCAGGCGAGCTCGCTGCCCACCAGGGCGCGGCCCTTGAACTTCGAGATCCCGGCTTTCATGCGCTCGATCTCGACTTCGAGCGTGAGCTGGTCGCCGGGCTCCACCGGGCGCTTGAAGCGCGCGCCGTCGATGGCCGCAAAGTAGTAGACCGTGTTGTCGTCGGGCACGATGTCCAGCGAATGGAACGACAGCAGTGCCGCCGCCTGCGCCATGGCTTCGAGCATCAGCACGCCCGGCATGACCGGGCGGTGAGGAAAATGGCCGTTGAAGAACGGCTCGTTCATCGTCACGTTCTTGAGCGCCGTGATGCGCTTGCCCTTTTCCATGCCCAGCACGCGATCCACCAGCAGGAACGGATAGCGGTGGGGCAGCAGCTTGAGGATTTGATGGATATCGAGCGTCGTCGTCATGATTTTCTGTTCCTGCATCGTCTTCACTTTTTCTGGGGGGCCTTTTCGAGCGCTTTGAGTCGTTCGCGCAGGCTGTGCAACTGCTTGAGCGTTGCAGCATTTTTTTCCCAGCTCGCATTGTCGTCGATGGGGAACATGCCGGTGTACTGGCCGGCCTTGTGGATCGAGCGCGTGACCACCGTTGCGGCCGAAACATGAACGCCGTCGGCCACCGTGAGATGGCCCAGCACGATGGCGCCGCCGCCGAAGGTGCAGTGCGCTCCGATGGTGGCGCTGCCCGCCACGCCCACGCAGCCCGCCATGGCCGTGTGCTTGCCGACCCGCACGTTGTGGCCGATCTGGATCAGGTTGTCGAGCTTGACGCCATCTTCGATGACGGTGTCGTCGAGCGCGCCGCGGTCGATGCAGGTGTTGGCGCCGATCTCGACGTCGTTGCCGATGCGCACCGCCCCCAGCTGCTCGATCTTGACCCACGTGCCCTGGTGCGGCGCCAGGCCGAAGCCGTCGGCGCCGATCACCACGCCGGGATGCAGCAGGCATCGCTCGCCGATCACGCAGTCTTCGCTGATCGTCACGCGCGACTTCAGGACCGTGCCGGCGCCGATGCGTGCACCCCGCTCCACCACGCACAACGCGCCGATGCGCGCCGTTGCGTCCACATGGGCTTCGGGATGGATCACCGCGGAGGGATGGATGCGGTCGGCTTCGGGACGCGCATGGTGCGCCTTCCACAGCTGCGTGAGGCGCGCGAAATAAAGATAGGGATCAGGAGCGACGATGTACGCGCCGCGTGCCGCCGCGGCTTCGCGCATGGCGGGCGAAACGATCACGCAAGCGGCCTTGGAGGCTGCCAGTTCCTGCTGGTATTTGGGATGGCTCAGGAAGCTGAGCGCATCGGGCTGTGCATTCTGGAGCGGCGCAAGCCGCTCGATGGACAGCGCCGCGTCCCCGTGGAGCTCGCCCCCCAGGGCGCTGACAATGGCTCCGAGCTGCAATGACACGCCGATTTCGCGGCGTTACTTGCCGCCCGTTGGCGAAGAAGCGGTCGAGGCGTTCAGCGCCTTGATCACCTTGTCCGTGATGTCGTGCTTCGGATTGATGTAGATCGCTTCCTGCAGGATGGCGTCGTACTTTTCAGCCTCGGCCACCTGCTTCACCACGCGGTTGGCACGCTCATAGACCTGCTGGAGCTCTTCGTTCTTGCGCGCATTGAGGTCCTCCTGGAACTCGCGGCGGCGGCGCTGGAAATCGCGGTCCTGGTCGACCAGCGCGCGCTGGCGCGAAGCACGCTGGCTTTCGGACAAGGTGGGCGCCTCGCGCTCGAACTTTTCAGAGGCCGTCTTCAGTGCCTCGCCCTGCGTCGTGAGGTCTTTCTCGCGCTTGAGGAACTCGGCCTCGAGCTTGGCTTGCGCGGCCTTGGCCGGCTGGGCTTCACGCAGCACACGGTCTGGATTCACGAATCCGATGCGAAAGGTTTCCTGCGCCTGGGCCGCGGTCGCGGCAACCAGTGCAAAAACAGGAATCAACAACGCGCCGGCTGCAGCGCGAATCAAATGCTTCATTTAGAAAGACGTTCCAATCTGGAATTGCAAGCGCTGGATTCTATCCTTCGGGATCACGATCAACCCGGTATTCGGATCCACCACTTCCTTTTGGGATTTGATGGGGAAAGCGTAGGCAAGACGCAGCGGACCCAGCGGCGAAATCCAGCTAATCCCCAAGCCGACCGAGGCGCGCAGCTTCTTCTGGGCCTTGTACTGCTCGTCGGTCAGGCCTTCGGCGCGCGAGCCGAACACGTTGCCGACGTCGAAGAAGCCGTAAAGGCGAAGGGTGCGGTCATTGCCGGCGCCGGGGAACGGCGTGCTGAGCTCGGCATTGAAGACCGCCTTCTTGGTGCCGCCCAGAGCGGCGCCTTCGGTCTGGCCAATCAGTGGCACGTCGCGCGGGCCCAGCGAATTCTGCTCGAAGCCGCGGATCGAACCCAGGCCACCGGCGTAGAAGTTCTTGAAGATCGGGTAGACCTTGCCGCCCAGCGGCTTGGCATAACCCACGTCCGCGTTGATTGCGAAGGTGTATTGCTTGTTGATCGCGAAGAACTGCTGGTACTGGTAGTTCGTCTTGATGTACTGCATGTCGCCGCCAACGCCCAGCTCGAGGTTGGCACGCTGCATGCGGCCGGTGGTCGGAACCAGGGCGCTGTCGCGATTGTCACGGCCCCAGCCGACGGTCAGCGGGACGCCCCACACGCTCTTCTGGGCGCACTCGGTCACGAACAAGCCGCTCGCATCCTTGGCGCACTGGAAGTAGCGCAGGTAGGACGCTGGCGTGAAGAGCCCCGAGAACGAGGTCGAGGTGTTCGGATCGAACGCGTAGCGCTCGAGGCCGGCGCCGAAGAAGACCGTGTCGACTTCGCTGAACGGCACGCCAAAGCGGATCGAAGCGCCCTGGTTGACCAGCTTGTAGTCGCCGTCGACGTTGGTCGAGTATGGACGCGTGGTGGTGTGGTAGAGGCTGATCGTGCGCGAGATGCCGTCCTTCGTGAAGTACGGATCCGTGGTGGTCACCGACAGCGTGCGGTTGTACTTGCTGGTGTTGACCTGGACGCCCAGGAAGTTGCCCGAACCGAAGACATTCTCTTGCGAGATACCGAAGGTGAGAGCCACCTTTTCGGCGCTGGAGTAGCCGGCACCGAGCTGCAGGCTGCCGGTGGGCTTTTCCGCCACGTTGACGACCAGGTCGACCTGGTCGGGCGAACCCGGGATTTCCTGGGTCTCGACGTTCACTTCGGTGAAGAAGCCAAGGCGGTCCACGCGGTCGCGCGAGAGCTTGATCTTGTCGCCGTCGTACCAGGAGGCCTCGAACTGGCGGAACTCGCGCCGGATCACTTCGTCGCGGGTCTTGGCGTTGCCGCCCACGGCGACACGGCGCACGTAGACGCGGCGCGAAGGCTCGGCTTGCAGCGTCAAGGTGACGCGGTTGTTGACGCGATCGATTTCGGGGCGTGCCTGCACGCGCGCGAACGCGTAGCCGAAGGTGCCGAAATAGTCGGTGAAGGCCTTGGTGGTTTCGGTGACCTGCTCGCCGTTGTAGGGCTCGCCGGGCTTGATGGTCACGAGCGACTTGAATTCCTCGTCACGGCCGAGATAGTTGCCGTCGAGCTTGACGCCGGCCACCACGAACTTTTCGCCTTCGGTGATGTTGACGGTCACCGACAGATCCTGGCGGTCGGGCGAGATGGCAACCTGGGTCGAATCGATGCGGAATTCGAGGTAGCCGCGCGTGATGTAGTACGAGCGAAGCGTTTCCAGGTCGGCGTTGAGCTTGGAACGCGAGTACTGGTTGGACTTGGTGTACCAGCTCATGAAGCCGCCGCTGTCCTGGTCGAACAGGCTCAGCAGGGTCGATTCGCTGAATGCCTTGTTGCCGATGACGCGCACTTCGCGGATGCGGGCGGAATCGCCCTCGGTCACGGTGAACGTGAGGTTGACGCGGTTGCGCTCGATGGGCGTGACCGTGGTCACGATCTGCGCGTTGTAGAGGTTGCGGCTCACGTACTGGCGCTTGAGCTCCTGCTCGGCGCGGTCGGCCAGTGCCTTGTCGTAGGGCCGGCCATCGGCCAGGCCGACTTCGCGCAGCGCCTTCTGTAGGGCAGCCTTTTCGAATTCCTTGGCGCCGACAAAATCGACGTCGGCAATGGTGGGCCGCTCTTCGACGATCACCACCAGCACGTTGCCGTTGACGTCGATGCGCACGTCCTTGAACAAACCCAGGTCGAACAGCGCGCGAATGGCGGCGGAGCCGCGTTCGTCGCTGTAGGTGTCGCCGACACGCAGAGGCAGCGATGCGAAGATCGTGCCGGGCTCGACCCGCTGCAAGCCCTCGACGCGAATGTCGCGCACCGTGAAAGGCTCGACGGCCCAAGCTGCCGTGGCCGCCAGCGCGCTGGCCACCACCGCGGCAACGCTACGCAGGCGAAAGCGACTGAAGTTTGTGTTCATCTGTGAATTGGGCCGGCGCGGAAAGGGCCGGCAGAAAGTTAACCAAAGAGCCGCGTGACGTCGTTGAATAGTGCGACCGACATCATGACCAGCAGCAAGGCGACACCGCCGCGCTGCAGCCGTTCCATCCAGGCGTCAGAGACGCTCTTGCCGGTCAGGCCCTCCCAAAGATAATACATCAGGTGCCCCCCATCGAGGACCGGCAGCGGCATGAGATTCAGCACGCCAAGGCTCACGCTGATCAGCGCAAGGAACACCAGGTACTGAGTGAAGCCAAGGCTCGCGGACTTGCCCGCATAGTCGGCGATCGTGAGCGGTCCGCTCAAATTCTTGAGCGAAGCCTCGCCGATCACCATCTTGCCCATCATGCGGACAGTGAGGGCCGAGACCTCCCAGGTGCGCACGATGCCGCGCCAGACTCCGTCGATGGGCCCCTGCCGAACCATGACCATCTCGGGCGGCGCACCGACATACGCACCGATGCGGCCGACCTTCACGGCGCCCTCTTCGCGCAGCTCGGGCTTGACTTCAAGCTCGATCGACTGCCCGCCACGCCGCACTTGCCAGGTTTGCGCACGCGGCTGGTCGCCGTCGATCGACGTGCGGATCACTTCGCGCAATTGCTGTCCGTCGACGATGGCCGTGTTCCCCACGGCGCGAACCACGTCGCCATTGCGAAGGCCCGCGCGGTCCGCGGCGCTGCCGGCCATCACCTGGCCGATCTCGGGCCGGGTCAGCGGCGCGATCACGCCGATCTTGCGGAACATCTGCGGGTCGGCGTCCTTGGCCTCGATGCGGCTGAGGGGCAGGACGATCTGCCGCGCAGCCTGCCCGCCCTCGCCCGCCACCTCGAGCGTGAGGTCCCGGCCGTCGAGGGCGCCGCGCGTCATCCGCCAACGCAGGTCTTCGAACGATTGCACCGGCTCCAGGTCGCCCTCGAAGCCGGCGCGCGTGACGTGCTCGCCGCCGCGCAAGCCCGCGGCCTCGGCCAGCGAGGCCGCGACCGGCCGGGCCAGCTTGGCGACGGGCTCGTCCACGCCGATCCAGTTGACGGCCGTGTAGAGCACCACCGCGAGCAACAGGTTGGCAATGGGGCCCGCGGCAACAATGGCGGCGCGCGAACGCAGCGGCTGCGTGTTGAAGGCACGGTGGCGTTCTTCCGGCGCTACCGGCCCCTCGCGCTCATCGAGCATCTTGACGTAGCCGCCCAGAGGGAACGCAGCGATGACGAATTCGGTTTCCTGGCCCGGGTGCTGCCGCTTGGGCTGCCAGCGATAGAGGGTCTTGCCGAAGCCGACCGAGAACCGCAGAACCTTGACGCCGCACGCCACCGCGACGCGGTAGTGCCCATACTCGTGCACGGCAATGAGGATGCCGAGTGCAACCACGAAAGCGATGACGGTAAGCATCCGGATCCTCTATCGGCTAGGGGGTGTCAGGCCGCGAAGCGCAGTGCCGCGGCATTGGCGGCCGCCCGCGCACTGGCGTCGAGCGCCAGCAGGTCGGCCAGCGATGCGGGCTTGGAGGGGGCAACGGCCTCCAAAGTTTCCATGTTGACCGCATGAATGCGGTCGAAGCGCAGGCGCCTGTCAAGAAAGGCCTCGACCGCGACTTCGTTGGCAGCATTGAGCACCGCCGTGGTTCCAGGTGCCGCGCGCAGCGCATGCCAGGCCAGGCCCAGGCCCGGAAACAGCGCCGCATCGGGGGCATAGAAGCTCAGCGCCGCCATCTGGCGGAAGTCGAGGCGCCCCGCGCCACTCTCGATACGCTCGGGCCAAGCCAGGCCGACGGCGATGGGCACGCGCATGTCGGGGGTTCCGAGCTGGGCGATCACCGACGCATCGGTGAACTGCACCATCGAATGCACCACGCTCTGGGGGTGGATGACCACCTCGATCTGTTCGGGCAGCACACCGAACAGGTGGCGCGCCTCGATCACCTCGAGCGCCTTGTTCATCATGGTGGCGGAATCGACCGAAATCTTGCGGCCCATGACCCAGTTCGGATGGGCGCAGGCCTGCTCGGGCGTGACCGAACCGAGGGTCTCGGGCGCGCGCGTGCGGAACGGGCCACCCGACGCGGTCAAGATGATCTTGTCGATGCGGCGCGACCAGGTCGACGGATCTTCCGGCAGCGACTGGAAGATGGCCGAGTGTTCGCTGTCGATGGGCAGCAGCGTGGCGCCACCCTCGCGCACGGTGCGCATGAACAGCTCGCCGCCGACCACCAGCGCTTCCTTGTTGGCCAGCAGCAGGCGCTTGCCGGCGCGCGCCGCGGCCAGGCAGGGGCCGAGGCCCGCGGCCCCCACGATGGCGGCCATGACCGCATCGACCTCTTCATGCGATGCTATCTTTTCAATAGCATCGATGCCACTCAGTACCCGCGTGGGAAGATTGTTTTGCTGGAGCTTTTCCGCCAGCTGCGCCGCATGTGCCGGGCTGGCCATAACGGCGAACCGGGGCGAAAAGCGCGCGCACTGCGCCAGCAGCTCGTCGACCTTGGTCGAAGCGGACAGCGCAAAGACCTCGAAGCGGTCGGGGTGCCGCGAAATGACATCGAGCGTGCTGACCCCGACCGAACCGGTCGAACCCAGCACCGTGATGCGTTGTTTGGGTGTGTTCACAAGGAAGCCAGCATCATTGCAATGGGAAGTACCGGCAAGAGGGCATCCACGCGGTCGAGCACGCCGCCGTGGCCCGGCAGCAGGCTGCTGCTGTCCTTGGCGCCGGCACTGCGCTTGATCAGCGATTCGACGAGGTCGCCGACGACGCTCATCGCCGCGAGAAACACCACGCCCACGAGCAGCAGCCACCAGCCGCGCTCATGCAGCCGGGTATAGAGGCTTGCCACCGTGGCGCCGGCGGCCTTGTCGGCCCAGACCCAGGCGAAGGCCAGCACCACCACGCCGGCCATGCCGCCCCACACGCCTTCCCAGCTCTTGCCGGGACTGATGGCGGGCGCGAGCTTGCCGCGCGTGAACTTGAGACCGAATGCGCGGCCCGCGAAATACGCGAAAACGTCCGCCACCCAGACCAGCACGAGAATCGAGAGCAGGAAGTTGATGCCGACCACGCGGGCCTGCACTGCCGCGAGCCATGCCACCCACAGCGCCAGCAAGCCACCCACCAGGCGCAGGCCGCGCGGAATGCGAGGCCAGCCCGGAACCGCCACCCGCAGCAGCGCGGCCCCGCCAAGCACCCAGGCGGCGCTGGCCAGCAGCCACATGAGCATCAGCGGCTGCGCAAGCAGACCGAGCCACCACGAAAGCGCGCACAGCGCGACTGTTTCGAGGCCGAGGAACACCGACAGCCGCTGCCCGTATCCGTTGAGGCGGCCCCACTCCCATGCCGCAGCGCCGATCAGTACCAGCATGACGCAGGCAAAGGGAACGTGGGACGGATAGAAGAGCGCCGGCAGCAGGATCGCCAGCAGGACGATGGCCGTGAGGATGCGTTGTTTGAGCATGCGGCTGAGGAGTCGGGCCGTGAAGGCCCTCAGGCCATCTGGCGATCTGAAGAGGAATCGCTGCCGGCCGTGACCTGCGCGGATGTTTTGCCGAACCGGCGCTCGCGGGCCTGGAACGCGGCAATTCCCGCGTCCAATTCGGCCTCGTCGAACTCGGGCCAGAGTTTGCTGCTGAAGAAAAGCTCCGCGTATGCGCTCTGCCAGAGCAGGAAGTTGGACAGCCGCTGTTCGCCGCCGGTGCGGATGAGCAGGTCGGGGTCGGGCACGTGCGCCAGGGCCATGGCGCGGTCGAGATTGGCCTCGGTGAGGGCCTCGCCCTGCTCCACCAGCTTGGCGGCGGCGCGCGCAATGTCCCACCGCCCGCCGTAGTTGAAGCAGACGTTGAGGATCAGTTTGGTATTTGGCGCCGTGGCTTCCTCGGCATTGACCAGTCCCTGCACCATTTTCTTGGAGAGCCCGGCGCGTTCGCCGACGAAGTGCAGCCGCACGCCGTCGCGGCTCAGCTTTGGCACCTCGCGTGCGAGGGCACCGACCATGATTTCCATCAGGCCCGAGACCTCTTCGGCCGGACGGTTCCAGTTTTCCGACGAGAACGCGAAGACCGTGAGAATGCCCACGCCGCGGTCGACGCAGGCCTTGACGCAGCGCCGCAGCGACTCGACGCCCTGCTTGTGTCCCGCCACACGGGGCAGGAACCGCCGCGTGGCCCAGCGTCCGTTGCCATCCATGACGACGGCAATGTGGCGCGGAATCTGCGGCAAGGAGGGGGCCATGCGCAGCCTCAAACGGCCATGATCTCCGCTTCCTTGGCCGCGACCAGACGATCGATTTCCGCGATGTGGCGGTCGGTGACCTTCTGGATCTCGGCTTCGGCGCGCTTCTGGTCGTCCTCGGAGGCGAGCTTGTCCTTGACCAGCTTCTTGACGGCTTCGTTCGCGTCGCGGCGCAGGTTGCGCGTGGCGATCTTGGCGGTTTCGCCTTCGTTGCGGACCAGCTTGGTCATTTCCTTGCGGCGCTCTTCGCTCATGGCAGGAAGCGGCACGCGGATCAGGTCGCCCATCGAGGCCGGGTTCAGGCCCAGGTCGCTTTCGCGAATGGCTTTCTCGATCTTGGCGCCCATGCCTTTTTCCCAGGGCTGGACGCTGATGGTGCGCGAGTCGAGCACCGACACGTTGGCCACCTGGCTCAGCGGGACTTGCGAGCCGTAGTACTCGACATGGATCGAATCGAGCAGCGCGGAGTTGGCGCGGCCGGTACGGATCTTGGTGAGGTTGTTCTGGAACGCAGCGAGCGACTGGTTCATCTTCGCATCGGTCGTGCTGCGAATTTCTGCAATGGTGGGGGTCGTCATCTCAATTTACTCCTCAGGCATGCACCAGCGTGCCTTCGTCCTCGCCCATGACGACACGCTTGAGCGCGCCGTTCTTGAAGATCGAGAACACCTTGATCGGCAGCTTCTGGTCGCGGCACAGCGCGAAAGCCGTGGCGTCCATGATGCCGAGATTCTTCGCGATCGCCTCATCGAAAGTGAGCGACGTATAGCGCGTTGCATCGGGGTTGGTCTTCGGATCGGCGGAATACACGCCGTCGACCTTGGTGGCCTTGAGCACCAGCTCGGCACCGATCTCGGCACCGCGCAGCGCGGCGGCCGTGTCGGTGGTGAAGAACGGATTGCCGGTGCCCGCGGCAAACACCACGACCTTGCCCTCTTCGAGATACTGCAATGCCTTGGGCCGCACATAAGGCTCGACCACCTGCTCGATGGCGATTGCCGACATGACGCGCGCCACCAGCCCCTGCTTGTTCATGGCGTCGGCCAGTGCCAACGAATTCATGACCGTGGCCAGCATGCCCATGTAGTCGGCCGTGGCGCGGTCCATGCCGACGGAGCCTCCCGCGACGCCGCGGAAGATATTGCCGCCGCCGATCACGACTGCAAGCTCCACACCCATGTTCACCACCTCGGCCACCTCTTCGACCATGCGAACGATGGTGGCGCGATTAATACCAAAGGCATCGTCTCCCATTAATGCCTCGCCCGACAGCTTCAACAAGATTCGCTTGTGGGCTGGGCGGGGATCAGACATGGGCAATTTCCTTACTTGGGGTTGGCGGGGCGAGTGTAGAACGAGGCGGTGAAAAAGCGGCGGCACACACACGTGCGCCGTCGCTTTGGGGCGTAACAGTTTTTACGCGGCGGCCTTGGCGGCAGCAACTTGAGCTGCAACTTCGGCTGCGAAGTCGTCGACCTTCTTTTCGATGCCTTCGCCGACCACATACAGGGTGAAGCCCTTGATGCTGGTGTCGGCGGCCTTGAGCATTTGCTCGACGGTCTGCTTGTCGTTCTTCACGAACGGCTGGTTGTGCAGCGAGACTTCCTTGAGGTACTTCTGCACGCCGCCTTCGATGCGCTTGGCAACGATGTCTGCAGGCTGCGGCTTCTTGCCTTCGGCTTCGGCCGTCTTGCGGTCTTCCTCGGCCTTGCCGGCGGCAACAGCACGCTCTTTTTCGATCAGGTCGGCAGGCACGTCGGCGGCCGAGATGGCAACCGGCTTCATGGCGGCGATGTGCATCGCAACGTCCTTGGCCGAGGTGTCGTCGCCTTCGAACTCGACCATCACGCCGATGCGCGTGCCGTGCAGGTACGAAGCCAGCTTGCCGTTGCCGGCAAAGTGCTTGAAGCGGCGGAAGCTCATGTTCTCGCCGATCTTGCCGATGAGGCCCTTGCGCACGTCTTCGAGCGTGGGGCCGAAGCCGTCTTGCTCATAGGGCAGCGCGCCCAGCGCGGCGATGTCCGCGGGGTTGTGCTTGGCGACCAGCATCGCGGCAGCGTTGGCCATGGCCAGGAAGCTGTCGTTCTTGGTGACGAAGTCGGTTTCGCAGTTGATCTCGATCATGCCGCCGGCAGCGCCGTCGACAAAAGCCGTGACCACGCCTTCGGCGGTGATGCGGCCCGATGCCTTGCCAGCCTTGTTGCCGAGCTTGATGCGCAGCAGCTCTTCGGCTTTTTCCATGTTGCCGTCGGCCTCGGTCAGGGCCTTCTTGCATTCCATCATCGGCGCGTCGGTCTTTGCGCGCAGTTCGCCGACCATGCTTGCAGTGATTGCAGCCATTGTTCTATCTCCGTGTCCAAAAAATCAGGTTAAAAAAAAGGGGCACCAAAGCCCCTTCTTCAGGCTCGCGAGAGCACCAATCAGGCCGAAGCGCCTTCTTCGACTTCGACGAATTCGTCGCTGCTGCCTTCGGCGATGGCCTTGACCACGTCACCACCGGCGCTGTTGCGGCCTTCGATGATCGCGTCGGCGATGCCGCGAGCGTAGAGCGTGACGGCCTTCGACGAGTCGTCGTTGCCCGGAATGACGTAGTCGATGCCTTCGGGCGAGTGGTTGGAGTCCACCACGCCGATCAGCGGAATGCCGAGCTTCTTGGCTTCTGCCACGGCGATCTTGTGGAAGCCCACGTCGATCACGAAGATGGCATCGGGCAGCGCGGTCATGTCCTGGATGCCGCCGATGTCCTTCTCGAGCTTCTCGATTTCACGCGAGAAGGTGAGCTGCTCTTTCTTGCTCAGGCTGTCGAGGCCGGCTTCTTGCTGGGCCTTCATGTCCTTCAGGCGCTTGATCGAGGTCTTGACCGTCTTGAAGTTTGTCAGCATGCCGCCGAGCCAGCGGGTGTCCACGAAAGGCACGCCGGCACGGCGGGCTTCGGCAGCCACGATTTCGCGGGCTTGGCGCTTCGTGCCGACCATGAGGATCGTGCCGCGGTTGGCGGTGAGCTGCTTGGCGTACTTCATCGCATCCTGGAACATCGGAAGCGACTTTTCCAGGTTGATGATGTGAATCTTGTTGCGATGGCCGAAGATGTACGGGGCCATCTTGGGGTTCCAGAAGCGGGTTTGGTGACCGAAGTGGACACCGGCTTCCAGCATTTCGCGCATGGTGGTAGACATTGAAAATTCCTCCAAAGGTTGGGTCTAAAATCCAGCCCGTTTTGCGCCTCCTTCGAATGGAGTCGCAACACCTTGATTGGGCCGGTTTGCGGATGTGTCTTGCTGTGTGTGGCGGTAGCCGTCACACGGTCAGCGAAACCCAAAGAGTATAGCACGGCCCTCCCTGGCTTTTGTCCTTGCCCCGCCCCGTAACCAAGCCGTCCGCGCCCCCCAACCGCCCATGAACGACCTTCACGCCACCCGTCTGAATCTGTTGGCAGGTGGCACCGATGCACGCACCGAATTGGAGCATGCCATCGGTATCGCCCAGTCTCCGGCCTGCAGCCACGTCTTCACCCGCACGCTGTTCGACGAAGCCCACCGGCAGGTCGCGCTGCCGGCGCCGCAAAGCAGGCTCGCGGGGCTCGCCTTCACCGCCAAGGACCTGTTCGACATCGAGGGGCAGCCAACCCCCGCCGGCTCCGTCGTGCTTTCGCATGCCCCGGCAGCCAGGGCCGATGCAGTGGCGGTCGCACGGCTGCGCGCCGCGGGCGGCGTGCTGACCGGCCGCACCAACATGAGCGAGTTCGCTTTCTCGGGCGTGGGAGTCAACCCGCACCATGGCACGCCGGCCAACGTGAGCGACGCCACCACGCCGCGCATTCCGGGGGGTTCGTCGTCAGGAGCCGCCATTTCGGTCGCGACCGGGGCGGCTTTCATCGGGCTCGGCTCGGACACAGGCGGCTCGATCCGCATTCCGGCGGCACTGAACGGCATCGTGGGATTCAAGAGCACCGCCCGCCTCGTGCCGGCCGATGGCGCGCTGCCGCTGTCGACCACGCTCGACACCGTCTGCGCCATGACGCGCTCGGTCCGGGATGCCATCGCCGCGCACGAGATCCTTGCGGCCCGACGTGTGACCGCCGGCGCCGCCTCGCTGGGGGCCTACCGGCTCGCCGTGGTGAAAAACGTGTTCTTCGACGACATCGAGCCCGCGGTGGCCAGCGCCTTCGAGAACGCGCTGCAAGCGCTGCGCAGCGCGGGCGCCCAGGTCGAGGAAATCCTGCTGCCGGAACTGGCGGAGCTGCAGGCCATCAACGCCACAGGCGGGTTTTCGGCGGCAGAGTCCTATGCTTGGCACCGGCTGCTGCTGGAACGCAGCGGCGCCGGCTACGACCCCCGCGTCGCTCAGCGCATCATCCGGGGCGCCGTCATGAAGGCGCACGAATACATCGACCTCGTGAATGCCCGGCGCGCATGGATCGCCCGCGTTGAAGCGGCGCTGTCGTCTTTCGACGCCGTGCTGTCGCCGACGGTGCCGATCACCGCCCCCTCCATCGCCAGCGTGGCGCCGGGTGCCGAGCGCGACGACGAGTTCTTTCGCGTCAACGCGCTGCTGCTGCGCAATCCGTCGATCGTCAACATGCTCGACGGCTGCGCCATCTCGCTGCCCTGCCATGCCGCCGGCGAACTGCCGGTCGGCCTGATGCTGTGGCACGCCGCGCTGCACGACGACGCGGTTCTTGCGATTGCCCTGCAAGCCGAGCACGCACTGCGAAGACAATAGCTCCACGCCCATCGAAGGGCGTGAGCCATCTCTTCTTACTCAAAGATTCAATGAAAATCGCGATCGTGGGCGCCGGCATCATCGGCGTCACCACCGCCTGGGAACTGGTTTCGGATGGCCATGAAGTCTCCGTGTTCGAGCGCCGCGGCGCCGCTGCCGAGGAGGCCAGTTTTGCGAATGCAGGCGTGGTCGCGCCGGGCTATGTGACGCCTTGGGCGGCGCCCGGCATGCGGGCCAAGGTGCTGCGCTCCCTGCTCTCCCCGCACGGTGCCATCAAGCTGCGCTGGCCACTGAGTACGCGCGATCTGGGCTGGATGTCGCGCTGGCAGAAGGCGTGCAAGCTCGAAACCTACCTTGCCAACCGCGCCCGCATGCAACGCCTGGCGTTCTACAGCCGCACCCGGCTGCACGAGGTGACCGAGGCACGCGAGCTGAGCTACGAGCGCAGCGACGGCTACCTCGTGCTGCTGCGCTCCAAGCGCGAGAAGAAACTGGTCCAGCCCGGGCTCGAGGTGCTGCGCGCGGCCGGCAGCGTCTTCAAGGAAGTCGATGCCGACGAAGCCCGGCGCATCGAACCCGCCCTCAACACCGACACCGCGCTCGCAGGCGCCATCCACCTGCCCGAAGACGAAGTAGCCAACTGCCGCCAGTTCGCGCTGCTGCTCAAGTGGGAGGCCGAGGCACTCGGTGCCCAATTTCATTTCAATTGCGACATTGCGCCGCTGAGCCGCGCCGAGCCCACCTCCGTCTCGCTCGCAAGCGGGTCGCCGCCGCTGCGCTTCGATGCGGTGGTGGTGTGCGCCGGGCTCGCCTCGGCCCAGCTGCTGCGCCCGCTCGGCCTCAAGATTCCGCTGGCGCCGGTGTATGGCCATTCCATCAGCGCGCCGATTCGAGAATCGCTCAACGCCCCCCGCAGCGCCGTGATGGACGAACGCTACAAGGTCGCCATCTCGCGCCTGGGCCAGCGCGTGCGCGTGGCCGGAAGCGCCGAGATCGGCGGCTCGCTGAGCACCATGAACCCGTCCGCGGTGCAAACGCTCTACAAGGTGCTTCACGACTGGTTTCCCGGCGCGGTCACGCTGCAGTCGGGCGTGCAGCAATGGAAGGGTGCGCGGCCGATGCTGCCCGATGGCCCTCCGGTGCTCGGTGCCAGTGGCGTGCCGGGCGTGTGGCTCAACCTGGGCCACGGTTCGAGCGGTTGGGCGCTGTCGTGCGGCAGCGCACGCGTGGTGGCCGACCTGGTCGGTGGCCGCGATGCCGGTGTCGACCTCGAAGGCCTGGGCGTCGAGCGGCTCAGCCTCTAGGGTTCGCCCCACCCAAGCATTCGGGGCTCCTGGTCAAGCGCTTCATCCATCGGCCGCCGAGCGGCAAAATGGCCCGATGCAACGCATCACGTCCGCCACCGCCGCCGATCTGTTCGACATTGCGGCGACGCGGCGCATCGAGCACGCAGCCGCGGCCAGCCTGCCCTCCCACACGCTGATGCAGCGCGCGGGCTTGGCCGTGGCACGGCTGGCCATGGCGCTCGCGCCGCACGCACGCACGATCTGGATCGCCTGCGGGCCGGGCAACAACGGTGGCGATGGCTTCGAGGCGGCAGCGCAGATGCAGCACCGGGGCTTCCAGCCGGTCGTCACATTCACGGGCGATGAAAACCGCCTGCCGCCGGATGCAAAGGCCTCGCTGCAACACGCGCGGAACGCCGGGGTGATCTTCGCCCCGCAGCCGCCTGCCACGTATGAACTGGCCATCGATGCGCTGCTCGGCATCGGATCGACCCGGCCGCCCGAAGGCGTCATGGCCGAGTGGCTGCGGCAGATGCATGCCGGGGGGCAACCGGTGCTCAGCGTCGACCTGCCCTCCGGTTTGAATGCCGACACAGGGGTCTGGAACGCCGCCCATCCGGCGGCCGACATCTCGGCTTGCGTGACCTTCCTGACCCTGAAGCCAGGCCTCTTCACGGCCCAAGGCCGCGACGCGGCAGGTACGGTCTGGTTCGACGACCTGGGTTGCAGCAGCATGGCCGAGCCGCCTGTCGCTCGCCTGGCTGGCACACCAACGAACCGGCCGCGCAGCCACGCATCGCACAAGGGCAGCTATGGCGATGTTGCGGTGATCGGCGGCGCACCTGGCATGGCGGGCGCCGCACTGCTCGCTGGATCGGCCGCGCTGCATGCGGGTGCCGGACGCGTGTTTGTCGGACTGCTCGACCCGAGCGCAGCCCCCGTCGACCTGTCACAACCCGAGCTGATGCTGCGAGACGCCAACGCACTCGATCTTTCGGGCATGACCGCGGTCTGCGGATGCGGCGGCGGCACAGCCGTGCGCGCGGTGCTGCCGCGCGTGCTGGCGACAGCGGCTGCATTGGTGCTCGACGCCGATGCGTTGAACGCGATTGCTGCCGACAGCGGGTTGCGAATGCAGTTGGCGTCGCGCGCCCGGCGCGGAAAGCCCACCGTGATCACCCCGCACCCGCTCGAAGCGGCGCGCCTTCTGAATTGCTCGGCCGCCGACATTCAGGCAGACAGGCTCGCAGCGGCCCGCGAGTTGGCGTCGCGCTACGGCGTGGTCGCCGTGCTCAAGGGCTCGGGAACGGCGATTGCCGACGGCAGCGGCGCACCACCGGTGCTCAATGCGACCGGCAACGCCAGGCTCGCGACCGCCGGCACGGGCGACGTACTGGCCGGAATGATCGGCGCCGCGCTGGCGATGCAAAAACCGGCCTTCGAGGCAGCGCGCGAAGCCGTCTGGCGCCACGGCCGCATCGCCGACACGTGGCCGGCCAATGCGCCGCCGCTGACGGCCGGCGCCTTGGCGCGCCAGGCGCCGCGCTGACGAGGTTCTGTCTGCTCTAGCCGCGCCCGACGAAGGGCATCTTCGTTGCCATGACGGTATGGAACAGCACGTTGGCCTCCAGCGGCAGGTTCGCCATGTAGAGCACCGACTGACCCACGATCTTGACGTCCATCAGCGGCTCGATGGCGAGTTCGCCGTTGGCTTGCGGCACCCCCTTGGCCATGCGCGCCGCCAGTTCGGTCATGGCATTGCCCACGTCGATCTGACCCACGGCGATGTCGTACTTGCGCCCGTCGAGCGAAGCGGTCTTGGTGAGGCCCTCCACGCCGTGCTTGGTTGCGGTGTACGCGGCCGAATTCGGCCGCGGAGCGGTGGCCGAGATGGAGCCGTTGTTGATGATGCGGCCGCCGCGCGGGGTCTGCGCCTTCATCGTGCGGAAGGCCTGCTGGATGCAGAAGAACATGCCGGTCAGGTTGATGTCGACCACCCCGCGCCATTGCTCAGGCGTCCAGTCTTCGAACGGGCCCGGCGGGTTGCCCACGCCGGCGTTGTTGAACAGCAGGTCCACGCGGCCGAAGCGTTCCACCGCGGCGGCGAACAGAGCCTCTACCGATTCGGCGTTGGCCACGTCGGTGGGCACCGCGAAAGCCCGTGCGCCGGCGCCCGACTCTTCCGCCACCTGTTCCAGCGGCTCCAGGCGGCGCCCGGCCAGGGTCACGTTCCAGCCGTCGGCCAGCAATGCCAGCGCCGCGGCGCGTCCGATGCCCGTGCCGGCGCCCGTGACGATCGCGATGCGGCCCTTGTTGTTTTCCACGCTCATGTTCAGTGTCTCCTTCTCGGTGTGTCTGTAGGGGATGGGTGCAGTGCGTTGCCCGTCATGCACGGCGAGGCTTGCGCCCCTTCATCTTGTTGGCAGCCTTCTTGACCGCCGATTTGAAGGCCTGCATGGCCGACTGGGGCCCCACCGCAACGGCGCTCGCGCCGCGTTCGCTGCGCGGCTCGGGAACGGCCTCGGCCTTGTGGCGCGAACTGCGCTTGGCCGATGCCTTGACCGGCACGCCGGTCGAGCCCACGCCCTTGTCCTTCATGGCACGCGCGGTGAGCTCTTCGCCCTCGCGCACCAGGCGGAAATCGATCTTGCGCCCGTCCAGGTCGACACGGCTCACCTGCACCCGCACGCGCGTGCCGATGGCATAGCGAATGCCGGTGCGCTCGCCGCGCAGCTCCTGGCGCATTTCGTCGAACTTGAAATATTCGCCGCCGAGTTCGGTGATGTGCACCAGGCCTTCGACATACATGGCGTCGAGCGTGACGAAGATGCCGAAGGTGGTGGCCGCCGTGACCACGCCGCCGTATTCCTCACCCAGGTGCTCCCGCATGTACTTGCACTTGAGCCATGCCTCGACGTCGCGGCTGGCTTCGTCGGCGCGGCGTTCGTTGGCGCTGCAATGCAGGCCGGCAGCTTCCCAGGCCAGGACTTCCTTGGTTGGCGCGACGGTGGCTTTCTGCGGCTTGGTGGTTGGCGCCTTGACGCGCGAGGCCAGCCGCTTGGCCAGCTTGGCATGCGCCTCGCCCGGCGTCGGCAGCATCGGCAGCTGATAGCGCGTCTTGCCGAGAATGGCCTTGATGACACGGTGCACCAGCAAGTCCGGATAACGCCGGATCGGGCTCGTGAAGTGGGTGTAGGCCTCGTACGCCAGACCAAAGTGGCCGCTGTTGATGGGCGTGTAGATCGCCTGCTGCATCGAGCGCAGCAGCATGGTGTGGATCTGCTGCGCGTCGGGACGCTCCTTGGTGGCCTCGGCAATCGCCTGGAACTCACCGGGCCGCGGGTCGTCGGTGATGCTCAACCCCACGCCCATGGCCTTCAGGTAGCCGCGCAGGATTTCCTTCTTCTCGGGCGTCGGGCCTTCGTGCACGCGGAACAGGCCCGGGTGCTTGCCTTCGGCGATGAAGTCGGCGCTGCACACGTTGGCGGCGAGCATGGCTTCTTCGATGAGGCGGTGCGCCTCGTTGCGCGTACGCGGCACGATCTTCTCGATGCGGCCCGCGTCGTCGCAGATGATCTGCGTCTCGGTGGTTTCGAAGTCGACCGCACCACGCTTGCCGCGCTGCTTGAGCAGTGCCTTGTAGACGTCGGCGAGGTTCAGCAGATCCTTCACGCGGTCCTTGCGCTTGGCCGCCTCGGGGCCGCGCGTGTTGCCAAGAATGGCAGCCACTTCGGTGTAGGTGAAGCGGGCGTGGCTGAACATCACCGCCGGATAGAACTGGTAGGCGTAGATTTCGCCGTCGGCGGCCACGAGCATGTCGCACACCATGCACAGGCGCTCGACCTCGGGGTTCAACGAGCACAAGCCGTTCGAAAGCTTTTCCGGCAGCATCGGAATAACGCGGCGCGGGAAGTAGACACTGGTGGCGCGGTCGTACGCGTCGATATCGATCGCCGAGCCGGTCTGCACATAGGCGCTGACATCGGCAATGGCAACCAGCAGGCGCCAGCCCTTGCCGCGGCCAACCTTCGCGGGCTCGCAGTACACGGCGTCGTCGAAGTCGCGCGCGTCTTCGCCGTCGATGGTGACCAGCGGCACGTCGGTCAGGTCGATGCGGCCCTTCTTGTCGGCGGGCCGTACCTTCTCGGGCAACGCCTTGGCCTCGACCAGGCATTCCGCGGAGAACTCATGCGGCACGCCGTACTTGCGCACGGCAATCTCGATCTCCATGCCGGGGTCGTCGATCTCGCCCAGCACTTCCTTCACGCGGCCCACGGGCTGGCCGAACAAGGCCGGCGGCTCGGTGAGCTGCACGACCACGACCTGCCCTACCTTCGCGGGACCGGTCGCGCCCTTGGGGATCAGTACGTCCTGTCCGTAGCGCTTGTCCTCGGGCGCGACGAGCCAGATGCCGCCTTCATGCAACAGGCGACCGATGATCGGCTGCTCGGGGCGTTCGACGATTTCAACCACCCGTCCTTCGGGACGACCGCGCCGGTCTTGGCGCACCACGCGCGCCTTGACGCGGTCCTTGTGCAGCACCGCGCGCATCTCGTTCGGGGGCAGATAAATGTCGGCCTCGCCGTCGTCGCGCTGCACGAAACCGTGTCCATCGCGATGCCCTTGAACAGTTCCTTCAAATTCATCCAGCAGACCGCTGGAATGGCCATTATTTTTGATATGATTCTCTCTTTCCTGAAATTCAAAACATAACTGCTTCGGCAGCTATGTGGGCCCAGATGGCGGAATTGGTAGACGCACTAGTTTCAGGTACTAGCGAGTAACATCGTGGAGGTTCGAGTCCTCTTCTGGGCACCACCCCTACCAAGCTGAAACCCCTGTGAATCATCGATTTACAGGGGTTTTTTCTTTGCCCTGGGAACATGATCGAGGGATGCTCTCCCTCGCAAAAGCCGGTCGTGACCAAACAAGGCCCGACCGACAGCAAGCCGCCGCTTTCGCACACACCTTCGCGGTCCCCGTTCGAGACCTCTTGCGGGATTGTTTCGGGCGGCACGGATTCGAACAGATGCAACGGGCTTCGTCTTCTCATGAAATGCTGCGGCAGCCGCTCAGGGAGAGCGGCTTTCTCGCCATTCTGACGCAGTACATCGACGAATGATCGCGCACAGTCTCAAGAAGCGGGGCAACCAATCAATACACCGTGTTGCCAGTAAAGGTGAACCGCAAACCCAACCTGATGGGCGCGGCGTTCAACTCGCCGAAGTGACCACGGTTGGATCTGCGGGTTGCGACGGCCTGTGAAGCCGACATGCACCTTACCACGCCGCAGCGTCGCGGCTCCGACGATCTGGCCGCCAGGGCTCGGCCTGCCAAACTGCGCCATAGTTCGCGCCGGCACGTCGCGCTCTCCGAATCCCCACTGTTCATGGCCCTTTTTCAAAGCATCAGGCAATGGGCGTCGCGCATCAAGCGCGACGCCGTCACGCTGTGGTTTGCCTACCGCCATCCCGGCACGCCCTGGTTCGCCAAGGCGCTTGCCGCATTTGTCGTCGCCTACGCGCTGAGCCCGATCGATCTGATACCGGATTTCATCCCCGTGCTTGGCTATGTCGACGACGTATTGCTGCTGCCCGCCCTCATCGCGCTGAACATCCGGCTCATTCCAGCCGATGTGCTCCAGGAATGCCGCGCGCAGGCCGACAGGTGGATGAAAGAACAAGGCTCCAAGCCCCGAAGCATTGCGGGCGCTGTGATCGTCGTTGCCATCTGGATCGGCTTGGCCGCTGGCCTTTTGGCGTGGTTCAACAGGCACCGCTGAGTCTGCTCGCCAGGGCCTCGACAGGCATTGAATTTACTGTATATTTATACAGTCTTTTCACAAAGGATAACTGCCCATGTCCGCCCCTGAAGAAACCGCTCCCGCACGCAACCACGCCTTGGCAGAAGCCTTGGCATGGATTTCAAAATTTGCCCACGCGTGGAAGGCGATCGAACCCGCGCCTCGTTCGCTGAGCATCGATGGATTCATCATCTGGGGGCCCGTACTCTATGAAAAGCACGGCAAGGAGGACCCCGTGGCACTCGCCGCCCAGTTGTACGGCAAATCGGGTGACTACTTCAAATACCTCTATCCGGGCCGCACGCAGGACGCAGGCGAAGCGCTTCCGTTCTAGCGGTTCCAGCCGTTACAGAAATCGCCAGGCGGCAAGTCGCAGGACAGTCGGCCCATGGATTCAGACGGGGAAGTCGTGGCAAAAATCACACTTTGCCGCCAAACATGCGTCTAAAAGTAACCGAAACGCGCGCACAATGTTACCTTTGGTTTGTGTAATTCAAATTTAAGGAGTCAACTGTGATCGCAGCATTTACTTTGATCGCCGGCATGTTTCTTGGCGCGTTGTTCATGAGCCTTCTGGTCATCTCACGTTCGGATGACTGAGAGCAACCGGGCCCTGCCCGTCCCGATCGAGCCTTTTTGGAAAGCCCGCTTCAAGCGGGCTTTCCTTTTGGCGGGTCAGATCGGCAGCGCAATCAGGTCGTGGCCCTCGGCACCCACGATGCGGGCCTTGGTGAATTCACCCACCTTGAGCGTCTTGCTGATTTTCTCGGGCGGCAGCAGGCGAACGGTGCCGTCGATCTCGGGCGCGTCGGCGTAGGTACGGCCCACGCCACCTTTTCGGCCCATGCCCGGCGCGGAATCGACGAGCACCTGCATGGTTGCACCGATGCGCTGGCGCAGCTTGGCGATCGACACCGCCTCCGCCACTTCCATGAAGCGGGCACGGCGCGCTTCGCGCTCGGCCGGCGGCAGCATGCCGGGAATGTCGTTGGCCGTGGCACCTTCGACGGGGCTGTAGGCAAAGCAACCGGCCCGGTCGATCTGCGCCTCGCGGATGAAGTCGAGCAGATGCTCGAACTCTTGCTCGGTTTCGCCCGGAAAGCCCGCAATGAAGGTGCTGCGGATCACGAGTTCGGGACAGACCTCGCGCCAACGCGCGAGGCGCTCCAGGTTCTTCTCGCCGCTGGCCGGCCGCTTCATGCGCTTGAGCACGTCGGGGTGGCTGTGCTGCAGCGGCACGTCCAGGTAAGGCAGCACCTGCCCGCTCGCCATCAGCGGAATGATTTCGTCCACGCTCGGATACGGGTACACGTAGTGCAGCCGAACCCAGGCGCCGTAGGGCTCCGCGATTTCGCCCAGCGTGCGCACCAGTTCGAGCATGCGCGTCTTGACCGGCTTGCCGTCCCAGAAACCGGTACGGTACTTCACGTCGACGCCATAGGCCGAGGTGTCCTGGCTGATGACCAGCAGTTCTCTCACGCCGCCTTCGAACAGTGCCTTGGCCTCGCCGAGCACGTCGCCGACAGGACGCGACACCAGATCGCCACGCATCGACGGGATGATGCAGAAGGTGCAGCGGTGATTGCAGCCTTCGCTGATCTTCAGGTACGCATAGTGCCGCGGCGTGAGCTTGAGGCCTGCGATGCCGAAAGTGTTGGGCACCAGGTCGATGAAGGGATCGTGCGGCTTGGGCAGGTTGGCGTGGACCGCATCCATGACCTCCTGCGTGGCGTGCGGACCGGTCACGGCCAGCACGCTGGGATGCATCTGCCGCACCAGGTTGCCGCCCTGGTCGCCGGTCTTGGCGCCCAGGCAGCCCGTGACGATCACGCGGCCGTTTTCCGCCAATGCCTCGCCGATGGTGTCGAGGCTTTCCTTCACGGCATCGTCGATGAAGCCGCAGGTGTTGACGATCACCAGGTCGGCGCCTTCGAAGGTCTTTGCCGTCTGGTAGCCCTCGGCGCTCAACTGGGTCAGGATCAGTTCGGAATCGGTCAGGGCCTTGGGACAGCCCAGGCTCACGAAGCCGACTTTGGGGGCAGCCGGCGTGGCCGTACGTTCAGGGGAGGCAACTTCGCTCATATGCCTCTATTGTCCCAGCTATCGGACGGGACCGGGATTTCAGGGGCGTTTGATGCCGAATGCACCCAGAACCTGCTCGGTATTCTTCTGCATCTGTTCCTGCATTTGCAGGAACACGTTCTTGGACTGCTCGACGTAGTTGCCCATCAGTCCCTGGAGCATCGGCGACTGCAGGGTCATGAAGCGCGACCACATTTCGGGCGTGAGGCCTTCGGCCTTTTCGGTGAGCTGGGCCTGCACTTCGGTCATGGCCTGGATGTTCTTCTCGAGATACGGGCCCATGTAGCCCTGCATCGCCTGTCCGTAGAAACGGATGATGTTGGACAACACCTGCTCGGTGAACATCGGCGCGCCACCCGCTTCTTCTTCGAGGATGATCTGCAGCAGGATGCTTCGCGTGAGGTCGTCGCCCGTTTTGGCATCGCGCACCACGAACTGGGCGTTCTGTATGACCAGCTGCTTCACCTCGGTCAGGGTGATGTAGGTGGATGTCTCGGTGTCGTAGAGCCTTCGGTTGGGGTACTTCTTGATTACACGTTGCACCGGCTTGACCCCGGACTTCTTGCTCTGCACTGCGGACTCCTTCACATGGATGCCCATGTCATCCGATCAATTCTAGGTAGCGGTTTTGCTGCATCGCGACAAGGTTTACCCTGACCGCCCTTCGGCCAGCGAATCCGCGTCCTTCTTCAGTCGAGCGTTGTGGCGTATTCGGCGCCGCATGCGGCGCAGGTCGCCGTCTCGGGGCGATCTTCCGTGGCCTCTCGAAAACGCAAGGGACTCTTGTGGCCGTAGACGACCCAGCAGCGCGGACAGTGCTCCTGGCCGGAGGTCGGCAGATAGGCGCGAGCACGCTGTTCGGCGCGCTCTTGCGTCACGGGCATGCCCTGCCGCTGGGCGCGCGCCACCTCGCGCGCAGCCATGGTGTCGGTGCGGCCGCCTGCGTGGTCGTTGATGCCATAGACCGCGCGCGCAAATTCAATGGGGGCTTGCCTGAGCAATGCGGCCAAGCGCTTGGCGGCATGAGCCCGATCAACCAGCGTTGATCGCGTATTCATCAGATCGCTTGTCAAGAAAATTGGAAAAGGTTTGCAGTGTGGCCAAGGTAGCACAACAATGTGGCCATGGTCTTTGTCTGCTTCACCGCAGGGACGATTGAGACACCGGGGAACCCGGTGAAAGCTCTGTTCAACAGACCCGGTGGTTGGCCGGATGTTGGAACAGAAATTGGTAGGCGCGATTGGACTCGAACCAACGACCCCCACCATGTCAAGGTGGTGCTCTAACCAGCTGAGCTACGCGCCTAAGGATGTGTCCGAGAAGCAGCTATTGTAGCAGGAGAAAACGCGCTTTTTAGCGCCGACGTGCAGATCGCACACCAGCCACTGCCGTCACGATGCCCAGCACCTGCGTCAGCCGCGCTGCGTCTGTGATCTCTACAGTGAACGTCATCCATGCCGTGCCCTTGACCGATTGCGTCTGCACGCCGATCACATTCATCTTCTCGCGTGCGAAGACATCGGAGATGTCGCGCAAGAGGCCCTGGCGGTCCGCCGCTTCCACGGCCACGTCGACCGCATAGACCGGCGCCTCGCCACCCTTCTTGGCCGCTCCCCATTCGACATCGATGACGCGCTCGCCGTCGCGCGCGGCCATCGTGCGAAAGTTGCTGCAATCGGTGCGATGCACGCTCACGCCATGACCGCGGGTCACGAAGCCGCTGATGGGATCGGGCGGTGCCGGCTTGCAGCACTTGGCAAGCTGCGTCATCAATGAAGACACGCCCACCACCAGCACACCGCCCTTGCCGGATTTTTCGCTCGCGCGCGGCTTCTTGATCTGCACGCCGTCGTCCGGATTGGGCGCGGGCTCCGGCGGGCGCAGCAGCACCTCGATGTTGCGCAGCGAGAACTCGTCCTTGCCGACCACTTCGAACAAATGGTCCGCCGACTTGAAGCCCAGCTGCGAAGCCAGGTCCTCGAGCCGCGTGGAAGTCTTGCCTTCGCGCTGCAGCAGCTTCTCGACGGCTTCGCGTCCGCGCGCCACGGTCTCGTGCGTGATCTGCGCGTTGAACCACGCGCGCACCTTGGCTCGCGCGCGGTGGCTGGCAAGGTAGCCCAGCTCGGCATTGAGCCAGTCGCGCGACGGGCCGCCCTCCTTGGCCGCGATGATCTCCACCGTCTGTCCGTTGGACAGCGGCGTGTTGAGCGGCACCATCGCGCCATCGACGCGCGCGCCGCGGCACCTGTGGCCGAGCGTCGTGTGCACGGTGTAGGCAAAGTCGACCGGCGTCGCGCCCTGCGGCAGCTCGACAATGGCCGCGTCCGGCGTCAGCACGTAGATGCGGTCGTCGAACAGCCCCTGCCCCTGCGAGCCGCCCGAAAGATCGCGCTCCCATGCCAGGAGCTGCCGCAGCACGGCGATCTTCGCGTCGTACTCTCCGCTCGCCCACACGCCCGCATAGCCCTTGTGCCCGGCTTCCTTGTAGGCCCAGTGCGCCGCCACGCCGTGCTCGGCATGGTCATGCATTTCTTCCGTGCGAATCTGGATCTCGATCGGCTTGCCGGGCTTGCCGTCGACCATCTCGCGCACCACGGTGTGCAGCGACTGATAGCCGTTGGGCTTGGGCCGCGCAATGTAGTCGTCGAACTCCTCGTCGATCGGCAGGAAATGCGAATGCACCCAGGCCAGCGCCGCGTAGCAATCCTTCACGTCGGGCACCACCACGCGCAGCGCGAGGATGTCGAACACCTGCGCGAAGTCGAGCGACTTGCCGCGCATCTTCTTGACGATGCTGTAGATGTTCTTCGGCCGCCCCTGCACGATGGCGCGCACGCCCTCGGCCTGCAGCTCGCTTTCGAGCTGCGAGCGCAGCTGCTCGACATGGCCTTCGCGCTCGACCCGCTTCTCGTCGAGCAGGCGTGCAATCAGCTTGTAGGTTTCGGGTTCCAGGAAGCGGAACGAGAGATCCTCGATCTCCCACTTCACCTGCCAGATGCCGAGCCGGTTGGCCAGCGGCGCAAACACCTGCAGCGACTCGCGCGCCACGCTCTCGGGCGCCGGCCGCTTGCTGGCCGCGGCATGCCGCAAGGTCTGCAGCCGCGACGCCAGGCGCAGCATGACCACGCGCAGGTCGCGCGAAAACGCGAGCAGCATCTTGCGCACGTTTTCAGTTTGCGCGCCCGCGCCTTCCGACAGGTGATGGCCCTGCGAAGCCGAGCGGGCCTGCTCCTGCACGCGGACCAGCTTGGTGGTTTCGACCGCCAGCGCCGCAAAGTTGTCGCCGAACACCTTGGCAATCACTTCCTGCGGGCGGTTCAGGTGCTGGCAGGCATAGACCAGATAGCTCGCGGCCTGCATGGCCTCGGAGCCGCCCATCTTTGCGACGATGGCCGCCACGGCATCGGCGTGCGCCAGCGTGTTCTCGCCGGTGTCGAGCTTTTCGTCGGCAATCAACGGCTCGGCAAATGCGCGCGCACGGGCGAGCATGTTCTCCATCACCGGAGTGCGATCCGCCGTGGCGGCGGACAGCGGATAGTCCGCCACTGCCGAATCGGGAGAGTGTGCCGTTTGAAGGCTCGAAGAATCGCGCTTCACGCTGCCCTCAATCGAACAGGAAGGATGTGACAGCCAGGACCTGCGCAGGGTCGACGAAGGTGGGCGCATGGCCCACGCCTTCGAATTCGATCAGCGCCGCGCGAGGCCCGCGCTGCGTCATGGCCAGCGCCGTTTCGTGCGACAGCAGATCCGACTGGGCGCCACGCGTCACCAGGGTTTTCGCCTCGATGGCGTCGTACAGGCTCCACATCACCGCGCCGCCCTGGGCCGCGGCCTCGGGCGTGACGGCGCGCAGCGACACGGCAATGGCCGGGTCGTAGTGGAGCAGGCAGGGACCGGCTTCGCCGCCGCCGGCTTCGTCGGCCTCCAGCTTGCACGCACCATCGGCCGTGCGCCGGGATGCCGGCACCACCATGTGCCTGGACAGTGAAAGCCATTGCTCAGGCGTATGGGGGCCGAAGCTGGTCGAAATTGCCCACATGGCGTCCGCCGCTTCCTTCAGGCTCGCATAGCGGCCGCCCTGCCCCACGTAGCCGCCAATGCGCTGGATGGCCACGGCCTCGATCGTCGGGCCGACGTCGTTCACGATGAAACGGCGTATGGGTTGGGGCAGCGGCAATTGCTTGTGGCCGGCCAGCACGAAACCGATGAGTCCGCCCATGCTGGTACCCAGATAGTCGAGCGTCTCGATCGGCTGTTCGCGATGCAGTTGCGCCAGGAGGGCCACCATGTCGGCCGCATAGACCGGCACCTGGTAGAGCGCCGGATCGCGCAGCCAGTCGCTTCGGCCACGCCCTGCGACATCGGGACAGACCACACGCACGTCGCCGCCGGCACGCGCCACGATGGCCTGGGCCAGCACGTCGAAATCGCGCCCCTGGCGGGTCAGGCCGTGCACGCACATCACCACACGCGCACTGCGCGCGCTGCCCCATTGCCAATAGGCCATGCGATGCCCGCCTTGGGGGTCGTCGCACGCCACGTAATGAAGCGTCGGTTCTGTCATGAAAACGAAGTCGTCCTGGTGCGGATAATGTCTCGTCGCATCCTAATTCATCCGGAGATTGAACTTCATGCTCAAAGGCAAAACCGCGCTTGTCACGGGGTCCACCAGCGGCATTGGCCTTGCCATTGCCGAGGCACTTGCACAACAAGGCGCGCACATCGTGCTCAACGGCTTCGGCGATGCCGAGGCGCCCAAGGCCCGCATCGAAGCGCTCGGCGTGCGTGCCGAATACCACGGCGCCGACATGAGCAAGCCCGACCAGATCGAGGACATGATGAAGTTCGCCGCGTCCAGGTTCGGCCGAGTCGACATCCTCGTCAACAACGCCGGCATCCAGCACGTGGCAAAGGTCGAGGACTTTCCGCCAGAGCGCTGGGACGCCATCATCGCAATCAACCTCACGAGCGCGTTCCACACGACGCGGCTCGCGATTCCGGCCATGCGCGAAGCCAATTGGGGACGCATCGTCAATGTTGCGTCGGCCCACGGGCTGGTCGCCTCGGCGCAGAAGTCCGCCTACGTGGCGGCCAAGCACGGCATCGTCGGCTTCACCAAGTCGGTAGCGCTCGAAACCGCGACCACCGGCATCACCAGCAATGCAATCTGCCCGGGCTGGGTGCTGACCCAACTGGTGCAAAAGCAGATCGACGACCGCGCGGCACGCGAAGGCATCTCGGCCACGCAGGCGCAAAACGAACTGCTCGGAGAAAAACAGCCTTCGCTGCAGTTCACCACGGTAGAGCAGCTCGGCGGGCTGGCGGTGTTCTTGTGCTCGCCGGCGGCCGACCAGGTCCGCGGCGTGGCCTGGCAAATGGACGGCGGCTGGACCGCGCAGTGATCGAAGGGGAGCGGCCCGCGCCCTCCCCCACGCCTGCCTGGCCCTCTACTTGAGCTGCACAGAACCCGACACGTTCACCACCACGCTGGTCTTCCCGGCTTCCACCGGCACCGGCGCATCGGGAGAAAAAGACTTGGCCGATGCCGCCATGACGCGCGGCCGGATCGGGCCGCTGTCGTTCGCGTTCACCGAGACCTCGCGCAGCGTGTAGCCCGCAAAGCCGAAGCCCTTGGCCAGCTCCGTGGCCTTCTGCTTGAAGTTCTCGATGGCGATGGTCTGGGCCTCGGTCTCGCTTTTGGCGCGCTGCTCGCGGCTCAGTGCAAAGCCGACGTTTCCGACGTTGAGCGTGGTGATGCGGCCCGCGGTCTGCGTGATGCGCGGGAAGTCGCGGCCCTCGAGCACCATTTCAGCGGAGCCCTGCCAGCCGTTGATCTTTCCTTCGCGGGTGTAGCGCGGCGACAGGCTGAAGTTGCCGGTGCGCACGTCGAGCTGACCGGGTTGGGCATTCTTTTTGGCTTCGGCCAGCGCGGCGTCCACCGCAGCCTTGAGCTGCGACTGGACCGTGGCGGCATCGGTCGCGTCGCGGGTGGTGGTGAGCGTCATGCTCAGCAGATCCTGCTGCACTTCGACCGTGCCGGAGGCAGTGAGCTGCAGCACGTTCTGCGGCGGCGGGGCCATGTTCTGGGCTGTGGCGCTGCCTGCGGCCGCTGCCGCGGCCAACGCGGCGCAGGCCGCGATCCAACTGATTTTCTTCAAGACGAGTTACCCCCTGGATTGGTATTCAATGAACGCAAAAAAAGCGCGCCGCGCCGCTTCAGCGGCGCTGGCTGCGGGGCAAGGTCAACGCGCGGGCCGCCGACATCGGCGGCGGCGCGATTCGCTCGGCCGGCTGCGATTCTGCCGAATTCATTGCCCTGGGGGGTGTGCCGGGCGGCGCCCACTGGCCGCGCACCTGCTGGCGCAACTCGAAGAGTTCGGCCGCCGTCAGGCGCCTGCCGGCCGCCGCCTCCTCCCTGCGGATCTCGGCGCGCTGCGACGCGCGGTGAGCCGCCACCGCCTCGCGAACCTCGCTGCGGCGCGAATCCCCGACCTTGAGGAATTCGCCAGCCGTGGCCAGGGTGGAGCCGCAGCTGCAGGCAACGAGGATCGGCAACGCGGAAAAGAGGGTTCTCATTGAACAGAAGTCATAGGACAAGTGGACTTTGCCACCGCGGGACGAAGGTCGGATGGCTAGACAGCTAGCGACCGCAAGTTTTGTAACTTAGTGTCAAACCATAAGTAAAACTGGCTCAGCGGCGGCTCAACGCCTTCAGAATCGACGCTGTTACAAATTCAACGTTGTAGAAATGACTCAAGTTCCCGCTCGCACTGACAAGATCGTGATCGTCGACGACGACGCCCGCATCCGCGACCTGCTTCGCCGCTACCTGACCCAGGAAGGTTTCGAAGTGATCGTGGCCGAGGACGGCAAGGCGCTCAACCGCATCCTGTTGCGCGACACGGTCGATTTGATCGTGCTCGACCTGATGATGCCCGGCGAGGACGGCCTCTCGGTCTGCCGCCGCCTGCGCGCCGCCAACGACCGCACGCCGATCATCATGCTCACCGCCAAGGGCGAAGACGTCGACCGCATCGTCGGTCTCGAGGTCGGCGCCGACGACTACCTTGGCAAGCCCTTCAACCCCCGCGAACTGCTGGCGCGCGTGCACGCCGTGCTGCGCCGCCGTCCGCCGCTCGAGGCGCCCGGTGCGCCTTCCACCGAGAACGAAACCGTCACTTTCGGCCCGTTCGCCTTCGACCTCGGGTCGCGCACGCTCAAGAAGGACGGCGAAGAGCTCTCCCTGACCACCGGCGAGTTCGCGATGCTGAAAGCGCTGGTGCGCCATCCGCGCCAGCCGCTCTCGCGCGAAAAACTGGCCCAGCTGGCACGCGGCCGCGAATTCGAGCCCTTCGACCGCAGCCTCGACGTGCAGATCTCGCGCCTGCGCAAGCTGGTCGAGGCCGACGCCGCGGCGCCCCGCTACATCCAGACGGTGTGGGGCGTGGGCTATGTCTTCGTGCCGGACGGCACGGCCTGACGACATCCCGAGGTGGCCATCGGCCTGAATTCAGCCAGACCCAGCCCAGCCCAGGAGGACGGCGCCCAGGTCACGATGCCGAGCCCTCTGGAGGGCGCCGGCCAGCGTGACCGGCAACCGGGCCTCAAGCTCGGCTTCAGCCTTTTCTGGCGCACATTTTTCCTGCTCGCGCTGTTGCTGGTCGGTTGCACGGTCGCGTGGCTGCAGACCTTTCGCTCGCTCGAATACGAGCCCCGCGCCATCCAGACGGCGCACCAGATCGCCTCGCTCGTGAACCTCACGCGCGCCGCGCTGGTGTATTCGGACGCGATCACGCGGGTGTCGCTGATCAAGACGCTGGCCGATCAGGAAGGCGTGCGCATCCTGCCGCGCGAACCCAACGACCGCTTCCAGCCCTACACCAGCGGCGCGCTCGACCAGCGCGTCACCGAGGAGCTGATCGACCAGCTCGGCGAAGGCACCACCGTGGCCAGCCGCGTCAACGACGAGCCCGGCCTGTGGATCGGCTTCACCATCGAAAGCGACGCCTACTGGCTGCTGCTCGACCCGACCCGCTTCAGCCGCGTGGGGGGCCGCACGTGGCTGGTCTGGCTCAGCACCGCCATGGCCTTGTCCCTGGCCGGCGCAGCGCTGATCACCCGGCTCATCAACCTGCCGCTCAAACAGCTGTCGCGCGCCACCATGCAGGTGCGCGAAGGCGAGTACGAGGCGCACCGGCTCGACGAAAGCGCGCGCACCAACGAGATCCGCGCAGTCAACATCGGCTTCAACCGCATGGCCGACCAGCTCGCCAAGATCGAGCAGGACCGCGCCATCATGCTGGCCGGCATCTCGCACGACCTGCGCACCCCGCTGGCGCGCTTGCGACTGGAAACCGAGATGAGCGTGGCCGACGAAGACGCACGCGACCACATGGCGGCCGACATCGCCCAGCTCGACGCGATCATCGACAAGTTCCTCGACTACGCACGGCCCGATCACGTCGATCCCAAGCCCGTGCTGCTGCGCGACGTGGTCGATGCCTGCACCTATGCCGTGCAGGACTACGAAGAAATGAAGATCCGGGTCGACGTGCCGTCCGACCTCCGTGTGCTGGGCGACGAGGTCGAACTCACCCGCGTGATCTCCAACCTGGTGGAGAACGCGCGGCGCTACGGCAAGACGCCTTCCACCGGCGTGGCCGACGTGGTGATCCAGGCCCAGGCCAACAACGACGCGGTGCTGATCAAGGTACGCGACCACGGCGCGGGCGTCGAGCCCGCCCTGCTCTCGCAACTGACCAAGCCATTCTTCCGCGGCGACGTGGCACGCACATCCGCCGCCGGCGCCGGCCTCGGCCTGTCGATCGTGGCCAAGAACATCGAGCGCATGGGCGGCACCTTTGCGCTCACCAGCACGCCGGGGCGTGGCCTGGCGGCGCACATCCGCATGCCGCGCGCCATGCCCGAACCCAGGCCCGTCGAAGCCCCGGTCCGGCGCGCCTGACTCAGCGGTGCAGCAGCACCACCGCGCGAGCTTCCATCGCGCGGCCCTCACCGACCGGCCCGAGCTTTTCGGCCGTCTTGGCCTTCACGTTGACCTGGTCGGGCGCAAGGCCCAGCGCCGTTGCAATGCGCTGGCGCATGGCCGGGATGTGCGGCGCCAGCTTGGGCGCCTGCGCGATCACCGTGCTGTCGACGTTGCCGATCTCCCAGCCCGCGGCACGCACGCGGCGCGCCGCCTCGCCAAGCAGCACGGCCGAGTCGGCGCCGCGAAACTGCGCATCGGTGTCGGGAAAATGCCGTCCGATGTCGCCCAGGCCCGCCGCGCCCAGCAATGCGTCGGTGATGGCATGCAGCAGCACGTCGGCATCAGAATGGCCCAGGAGGCCGGTGGTGTGCGGCACCTCGACACCGCCCAGGATCAGCTTGCGCCCCGCCACCAGTTGGTGAACGTCCCAGCCCTCGCCGACGCGGATGTTGAACGACGCGCTCATGCCCTGCCTTTCTTGCGGCCCAGCAATACCGCTTCGGCCAGCGCAAAGTCTTCAGGAAAAGTCACCTTGAAATTCTGCGCGCTGCCCGGCACCAGCAGCGGCGCAAGGCCGATGGCCTCGATGGCACCGGCTTCGTCCGTCACCGAATCGCCCACGCGCTCCAGCGCATCGAGCAGCATGCCGATGCGGAACATCTGCGGCGTCTGGGCCAGCCACTTGTCGGCGCGCGGCAGCGTCTGCGACACCCGGCTTTCGGCCGATGACACCTTGAGCGTGTCAGCCAGGCGCTGGGCCAGCAGACCACCGATGGCATCGTGCTCGCAGGCGGCGATCAGCGCCTCGATCTGGCTCGACGTGACCAGGCAGCGCGCGGCGTCGTGCACCAGCACCCAGTCGTGCGCGCCGGCCCCTTTTTTCCGCAGCGCGGCCAAGCCGTTGCGCACCGTGGCCGCGCGCGTGACGCCGCCCACCTGCAGCAGGAACTCGCCCGTGGCCGGAAAGCGCGGCAGCGCCGCCTGCACGTCCCTGTCGTCCGGCGCCACAACCACCGCCAGGCCTGCAAAGCGGCCCGCCAGCGCACGGAACGCCTCCACCGTGTGAGCCACCAAGGACGCGCCCGCAAGGCGCTGGTATTGCTTGGGCAGCGCACCGCCCGCGCGGTGCCCCGAGCCGGCGCAAGGAATCAGAACGAAAAGACGGGAGGAAGACATGGGCTCCGGCACCGGGCGACGGCCGGCAAGCGAACAAGGGGCCGCCATTCTAGAATCGACCATCTCACACCCCTCGCCAGCGGCGCGGGGTGTTCTGCATTTTCATAAGGGTCTGCTCACGCTATGCAAGGGGTCGCGAAGCTCGCCACAGCCCGCCCATCAAGGCGCGTGACGCCGTGCGTGCGTCTGCACGCACAAGGAACGCAACGCCGAAGGGCGGGCTGTGGCGAGCTTCCCTCCGGGTTGCTTCGCAAAGGGGCCGTCTGCGGCGTTGCCCGCGCTTGCAAGGCGCGAGCCTTGCTGCGCGCGGGCGCCTTGCAGCCAGCCCCTTTGTGAAGCAACGCGACCCCTTGCATAGTGTGAACAGACCCTAGGCGTTCCATGGACCTCCCCCACCTCACGGCGGGCAAGCGATTCACGCTGCCGCGTCCTCCCTTGTCGGCCGATGCGCTGCTGCTGGCGCAGCTGGGCATGCGCGAAAAGGCCGCGGGCCGCGCCACCGCGGTGTTCACGGCGGACGCCAACGACGCCCAGCGCCTGATCGACGAGATCGCGTTCTTCGCGCCCGACTTGCGCTGCGCCCTGTTCCCTGACTGGGAAACGCTGCCCTACGACAGCTTTTCCCCGCACCAGGACCTGATCAGCGAGCGGCTCGCCACGCTCTGGCGCATCAGCCAGAAGGAGGCCGACGTGGTGCTGGTGCCCGCCACCACCGCGCTCTACCGGCTGGCGCCGCCGGCCTTCCTGGCCGGCTACACCTTTCACTTCAAGGCCAAGCAGAAGCTCGAGGAATCGAAGCTCAAGGCCCAGCTCACGCTGGCCGGCTACAGCCATGTGACGCAGGTGGTGAGCCCGGGCGAATACGCGGTGCGCGGCGGCCTCATCGACCTGTTTCCCATGGGCTCGCCGGTGCCCTTTCGCGTCGACCTGTTCGACGACGAGATCGACTCCATCCGCACCTTCGACCCCGACACCCAGCGCAGCCTCTACCCCGTTCCCGAGGTGCGCCTGCTGCCGGGCCGCGAGTTCCCGATGGACGACGACGCCCGCGCGCGCTTTCGCAGCCGCTGGCGCGAGCTGCTCGAGGGCGATCCGACCAAGAGCCGCATCTACAAGGACATGGGCAACGGCGTGGCCACCGCCGGCATCGAGTACTACCTGCCGCTGTTCTTCGACGAGACGGCCACGGTGTTCGACTACTTCGGTCCCGACGCCACCGTGGTGCTGCATGGCGATCTCGAACCCGCGTTCCAGCATTTCTGGCAAGACACCAATGAGCGCTTCCGCCTGGTGCGCGGCGACCCAGAGCGCCCGGCGCTGCCGCCCGAGGCGCTGTTCCTCAATGCCGAGCAGTTCTACCAACGCGCCAAGCCGCATGCGCAGCTCGCCATTCGAGGCGACATCGCCACCGAAACGCCTTACGCCGAGTTCGACAGGCTCCCGTCGTTCGCGGTGGTGCGCGGCGCCGAAGACCCGCTGGTCGGCCTCAAGGCCCACATCAAGGCAACCCCGCACCGGGTGCTGCTGATTGCCGAAAGCGAAGGCCGGCGCGAAAGCCTGCTCGACTTCCTGCGCGCCAGCGGCGTGAGCCCGCCGGCTTTCGACTCGCTGGCCGAGTTCGAGGCATCGACCGACGAAAAAATCGGCATCGCCACCGCCGCGCTGGCCTCGGGCTTCGCATGGCGCGAACAGGGCATCGACCTCGTCACCGAGACCGAGCTCTTCGCCACCGCGCCCACCACCCGCCGCCGCAACAAGAAGCAGGAACAGGTCAGCGACGTCGAGGCGCTGATCAAGGACCTTTCCGAGCTGAACGTGGGCGACCCGGTGGTCCACACCGCCCACGGCATCGGCCGCTACCGCGGCCTGATCCACATGGACCTGGGCCAGGGCACCGACGCCGAAGGCAAGCCGCTGCTGCAGGAAATGCTGCACCTGGAGTACGCCGACAAGGCCACACTCTACGTGCCCGTTTCGCAGTTGCACCAGATCAGCCGCTACACCGGCGTCAGCGCCGACGAGGCTCCGCTGCACAGGCTGGGCTCCGGCCAATGGGAAAAGGCCAAGCGCAAGGCCGCCGAACAGGTGCGCGACTCCGCCGCCGAACTGCTCAACATCTACGCGCGCCGCGCCGCGCGCCAGGGCCATGCGTTCCGCTATTCGGCCGCCGACTACGAGGTGTTCGCCAACGACTTCGGCTTCCAGGAAACGGCCGACCAGAAGGCCGCGATCCACGCCGTGGTGCAGGACATGATCTCGCCGCAGCCGATGGACCGGCTGGTCTGCGGCGACGTGGGTTTCGGCAAGACCGAAGTCGCCCTGCGCGCGGCGTTCATCGCCATCACCGGCGGCAAGCAGGTGGCGTTTCTCGCGCCCACCACGCTGCTGGCCGAGCAGCACTACCAGACGCTGGTCGACCGCTTCGCCAAGTGGCCGGTCAAGGTGGCGGAAATGAGCCGCTTCCGTTCGGCCAAGGAAATTACCGCGGCGGCCAAGGGCCTGGCCGAAGGCACGGTCGACATCGTGGTCGGCACGCACAAGTTGCTGTCGCCGTCGATCAAGTTCAAGAACCTGGGCCTGCTCATCATCGACGAGGAGCACCGCTTCGGCGTGCGCCACAAGGAGGCGATGAAGGCCATGCGGGCCGAGGTCGACGTGCTCACGCTCACGGCCACGCCCATTCCGCGCACGCTGGGCATGGCGCTCGAAGGCCTGCGCGACCTGAGCGTGATTGCCACCGCGCCGCAGCGGCGCCTGGCCATCAAGACCTTCGTGCGCAACGAGGGCACCGGCGTGATCCGCGAAGCCGTGCTGCGCGAATTGAAGCGCGGCGGGCAGGTCTACTTCCTGCACAACGAGGTCGAGACCATCGAGAACCGGCGCCAGAAGCTCGAAGAGATTCTTCCCGAGGCCCGCATTGCCGTGGCCCATGGCCAGATGCCCGAACGCGAGCTGGAACGCGTGATGCGCGACTTCGTGGCGCAGCGCTACAACCTCTTGCTGTGCTCGACCATCATCGAGACCGGCATCGACGTGCCGACCGCCAACACCATCGTGATGAGCCGCGCCGACAAGTTCGGCCTGGCGCAGCTGCACCAGCTGCGCGGCCGCGTCGGACGATCGCACCACCAGGCCTATGCGTACCTGATGGTGCCGGACACCGAGGGCCTCACCAAGCAGGCGGCGCAGCGGCTGGACGCCATCCAGCAGATGGAAGAACTGGGCTCGGGCTTCTACCTTGCGATGCACGACCTGGAGATGCGCGGCACTGGCGAAGTGCTGGGCGAGAACCAGAGCGGCAACATGATGGAGATCGGCTTCCAGCTCTACAACGAGATGCTGAGCGAAGCCGTGCGCGCGCTCAAGGCCGGACAGGAGCCCGACCTGCTCGCGCCGCTGTCGGTCACGACCGAGATCAACCTGCATGCCCCCGCCCTGCTGCCCGACGACTACTGCGGCGACGTGCATCTGCGCCTGTCGTTCTACAAGAAGCTGGCCACCGCCAAGACACCCGACCAGATCGACACGCTGCTGGAAGAAATCGTCGACCGCTTCGGCAAGCTGCCGCCGCAGGCGCAGACGCTGATCGACACGCACCGGCTGCGCGTGCTGGCGCGGCCTTACGGCGTGGTCAAGGTCGATGCGGCGCCGGGCGTGATCCACATCACCTTCAAGAAAGACCCGCCGGTCGATTCGATGGCCATCATTCACCTGATCCAGAAGAACAAGCACATCAAGCTCGCGGGCAACGAAAAGCTGCGCATCGAGCGCGAACTCAAGGAACCGAAGGAGCGTGCGCAAATGGTGCGCGACGTATTGCGCAGCCTCGGCCAACCCATCGTCAAGGAAACTGTTCCCGCATGAACGCCATCGAAATTTCTCCCGGCCTCGTCGTCCAGCGCGTGAAGCCGCCGCTGGCGCTGGCCGATTTCAAGCTGATCGCGTTCGACATGGACTCGACGCTGATCAACATCGAATGCATCGACGAGATCGCCGATGCCGTCGGCAAGAAGGCCGAGGTGGCCGCCATCACCGAAGCCACGATGCGCGGCGAGATCAAGGACTTCAAGGAAAGCCTGCGCCGCCGCGTGGCACTGCTGAAGGGCGTGCCGGTCGAGGCGCTGCAGCAGGTGTACGACGAGCGCCTGAAGCTCAATCCGGGCGCGGCCGAACTGGTGGCAGCGTGCAAGGCGGCGGGCCTCAAGGTGCTGCTGGTCTCGGGCGGCTTCACCTTCTTTGCCAACCGCGTGAAAGACCGCCTGGGCATCGACTTCGCGCGTTCCAACCTGCTGGACGAAGCCGACGGCCGCCTTACCGGCCAGGTGGTGCAGCAAAGCTGGGGCGACATCTGCGACGGTGCCGAAAAGCGCCGAACGCTGCTCGAAGTCGCATCGCTCATGGGCATTTCGCCGCAAGAGGCCATCGCCGTGGGCGACGGCGCCAACGACCTGCCGATGATGGGTGAAGCCGGCCTCTCGGTGGCGTATCACGCCAAGCCGAAGGTGCGTGAGCAGGCCATGGTGGCGATCAACGAAGGCGGCCTCGACAGAGTGCTGGAGATCCTGAAATGAACGACGACACCACCCCGCTCTACAGCGCTGACGCACTCAGAGACTACGGCAGCGCATTGCTGCAGAAGGCCGGCCTCGCTGCATCGATGGCCGACAGCGTCGCCCGCACGCTGGTCGAAGGCGACCTGCTGGGCCACGACACGCACGGCCTCGCCCTGCTGGCCGGCTATGTGAAGGAAATCGAATCGGGCGGCATGACGCGCGACGGTTCGCCCGAGGTGCTGTCGGACCGCCCGGCGGCCGTGCTGTGGGACGGCAAGCGCCTGCCCGGCCCCTGGCTCATGGACCAGGGCCTGGACCTGCTGCTGCCGCGTGCGCGCGAGCTCGGCACCGCCTCGCTCGTGATCCGCCGCAGCCACCACATCGCCTGTCTCGCGGTCTACATGCTGCGTGCACTGCAGGAAGACATGCTGATGCTGCTGGCGTGCTCCGACCCCAATGCGGCCAGCGTCGCGCCCTTCGGCGGCACGCAGGCCGTGTTCACGCCGAATCCGCTGGCCATGGGCTTTCCGCTGTCGCAGGGCGGCGTGATGGTCGACATCTCGGCCTCCATCACCACCAACGGAATGAGCAACCGCAAGCGCGCGGCTGGCGAGACCTTTGCCGAGGAATGGCTGATCGATGCGGCCGGCAAGCCGACCAACAACCCGCAGGTGCTGTTCGACCAGCCGCCCGGCACGCTGCTGCCCGTCGGAGGCCTGAGCCACGGCCACAAGGGTTACGGCATGGCGCTGCTGGTCGAGACGCTGACGGCCGGCCTCGCGGGCCACGGACGGGCCGATCCGCCCGAAGGCTGGGGCGCGACGGTCCACGTCACGCTGCACGATCTGCATGCGTTCGGCGGCAAGGAAGCTTTTCTGCGCCAGATGGACCACGTGGCGGCGCAGTGCCGCACCAACACGCCCATCGATCCTGCGAAGCCGGTGCGGCTGCCCGGAGAAGGCGGCTTGAAGCGCCGCGAAGCGCAATCGAAGAACGGAGTGCGCCTGCATCCGTCGATCGCGCGTTCGCTGCAGGACGCGGAGCAGCGCCACGGCCTTCAACTGGCCCAGGCGCTGATCTGAAGGGCTAGATTTCCTCGGGTGGTTCTTCCGCCCGCTCCCCGGCCGGGCGCGGTGCGCGCTTGCCGGGCTTGGCCAGGATCTCGACATGGAACTGCTTGCCGGCGTCCTTGACGACGCCGTCGATCAGGCCCGTGATGGCCGAAAGATGTACGGTTTCGGCGGTTTCCGCCGAGTTGCCGAACTTGCAATCGAAGTCCCAGAAGTCGCTGCCTTCGGGCAGGACGCGGCGCCGCTCGCGCTTGATGTACTTGCGGATCTCGTGCTTGATGGCTTCGAGGAGACGGTCGGGGTGCTTGCCCTCGACCTGAAGCTGAAAGGTTTTTCTCATGGGTGATGGTAACCAATGCCACCCGGCTGTCCTGTGTACAGTCGGCGGCTCAACGGAAAACAGGTGAACGACATGGCGCGCGCAAACGACTGGGCAAGCAAGGTAATGGCATTGGTCAACGGTGGCAATGCATCGGCGGCCATCGCGCAGATCAAGGTCGCGCCCTCGGTCAAGGACCTGAAGGCGCTTCAGACGATCATGACGCTATCGAAAATGAAAGGCCGTCATCCGAACGTGGATGCGGCCATTGCGGAGAACCTGGCGCTGCTGGCGGCGCCGCGGCTGCACCGCTCGCCCTGAGCGAAGACTACGAAGACTACAGGGCTTGGCCGAGGCGCTTCACGCCCTCTTCGATCTTCGCCACATCCGCCGTCGCAAAGCTCAACCGCAGCGTCGCCATGTCGGGCTTCTCGGCATAGAACGGCGCTCCGGGCACGAAGGCCACGAGCTGCTCGATGGCGCGCTTTGCCAGTTCGCCCGCATCGGCCAGCTTGCCGTTGGCGCCCGTGAGGCGGGCCCAGAAGAACAGGCCGCCCTGCGGCTGCGTGAAGCTCACGGCGTCGCCCAGCTCGCGCTTGAGCGCCGCGCCCATGGCCTGCGCGCGCTGGCCGTACACCTCGCGCACATGCGCCAGCGTGCCGGGCATGCGGCCGCTCTTGAGGTATTGCGCGGCCGTGGCCTGGGCAAAGGTGCTGGTGTGCGCATCGCTGAACTGCTTGCACATGGTCGCCTTGGCCAGCAGTTCGGCGGGCGCGATCATCCAGCCGATGCGCAGCCCCGGGCTCAGCACCTTGCTCAGGCTGCCGCAGTGCGCCAGCAATTCGCGGCTGCCCGGCACGTCCTTGCTCAGAGCCAGGATCGAAGGCGGCGGGGCCTCGCCGAAGTAAAGGTCGCCGTAGGGGTCGTCCTCGACGATCAGCGTCTGGTACTTGACCGCCAGCTCGAGCACCTTCTTGCGGCGCTCCAGCGTCAGCATGGCGCCGCTCGGGTTGCCGAAGGTGGGAATCAGGTAGACGAACTTGGGCTTGTGCTCGGCAATGAGTTTTTCGAGCTCGTCGGTCTTCACGCCGTTGGCGTCGATGGGCGCGCTGATGAGCTGCGCGCCATACAGGCGAAAGCACTGGATCGTGGCCAGGAAGGTCGGGCCTTCGACGATCACCTTGTCGCCGGGCGAGATCATGGTCTTGCCCAGCAGGTCGAGCGCCTGCTGGCTACCGGTGGTGACGATCAGGCCGCTGGGGTCCACGTCGACGCCCTTGGTCTTCATGAAGGCGCTGAGCTGGGTGCGCAGCGGCTCGTAGCCTTCGGTGGCGCCGTATTGCAGCGCGCCGCCGGGTTCTTCGGTCAGTGCCTTGTTGCTCGCCTCCTTCAAGCCCTCGACGTCGAACATGGCGCTGTCGGGGAACCCGCCTGCAAAGCTGATGATCCCGGGCTTGCCCAGGAGTTTGAAGAGTTCGCGGATGGCGGAGGTTTCGACGTTGTCGAGGCGGGAAGCGAATTGCATGGAGGTTCTCACTTTCTGGACGCCATTGTCGCGAAAGCCGCGGGCAATAAAGCTGCGTAAGGCTATCGCCTTTCAACGATATATTGCGTCTATCGCGCCCCTGCCCGGCATGGCCGACGAGCGCTGCGTTTCCCGGACCCCATGAAAAAAGACAACATTCCCCTCTTCTTCGCCACCCTGCAGGCGGCCAATCCCACCCCCGAAACCGAGCTCGAATACGCCACGCCGTTCGAACTGCTGGCCGCCGTGCTGCTCTCGGCGCAAGCCACCGACGTGGGCGTGAACAAGGCGACGCGCAAGCTTTTTCCGGTGGCGAACACGCCGCAGGCGATCCTCCGGCTGGGGGTGGAAGGCCTGGAGGAATACATCAAGACCATCGGGCTTTACCGCAGCAAGGCCAAGCACCTGATCGAGACCTGCCGCATGCTGGTGGAACTGCATGGCGGCGAAGTGCCGCGCACGCGCGCCGAACTCGAGGCACTGCCGGGGGTCGGCCGCAAGACCGCCAACGTGGTGCTCAACGTCGCGTTCGGCGAGGCCACCATCGCGGTCGACACGCACATCTTCCGCGTCGGCAACCGCACCGGGCTCGCGCCGGGCAAGACGCCGCTCGAAGTGGAGCTCAAGCTCGAGAAGCGGGTGCCTTTCGAGTTTCGCCTGCATGCGCACCACTGGCTCATCCTGCATGGGCGCTACATCTGCGTGGCACGCACGCCGAAATGCTGGGAATGCGCGGTGGCGCCCTACTGCGACTACAAACCGAAGACGCCGCGGCCCAAGTCGGCCTGAACCCGGCCCGAGCCTCGCCTGTTCTCCGGCTACATCTCGAACGCCTCGACCTGCCGGCCGTCGATGTCGGTAAAGCCGTACTCGCGCGCCAGGTCGGCCACGCGATGCACGCCGCCGCTCTTCTCCAGCACCCGCGAATCGCCCGCCAGCGCAGCGACGGCGCGGCCGAGATAGCGCGGCGACTCGGTCCGCGCCAGCGCCGGGCGCTCGTGCCAATGTGCCTCGTCGGTCTTGTGGCCGGCCAGCACGAACTCGGTTCGCATCCAGCCCGGCGACACCGCAAGCGAAGCGACGCCGTGCGGACGCAGCTCCTGCGCCATGCCGAAGGCCAGCCGCGTCATGGCGGACTTGGCGAGGTCATAGAACAGGTTGCCACGCAGGTAGTTGCCGCGGTCCCAGAAGGTGGTGGTCACGACGAGCCCGCTCTTCTGCGACACCATGATCGGCGCGGCGCACCTGCTGGCCAGCAGGTGGTTGCGCACGCCGCGGTCGAACATCGAGTCCCAGTTGGAAAGCGGATGCTCCCAGAACGGCGCCTCGAACACGCCGGTGAAAGTCTCGTGGCCGCCCCACGCGTTGTTGACGAGCAGATCGACACGGCCCTGCTCGCGCTGCACCTGCGCAAAGAGCTGCTTCACCTCGTCTTCGTGCGTGTGATCGCAGCGCACCGCAATGCCGCGTCCGCCGAGGCGGGTGACTTCGTCGGCGGTTTCGTCGATGCTGCCCGGCAGGGCTTCGAGCTCCGAGAGGGCGAGCAACTGGCCGTAGGTGGTCGCCGGCTGCTCCCGCGTGCTTCGCCCCGTGACATACACGGTGGCGCCCGCGGCGCCGAGTTCCACCGCGATGCCGCGGCCGGCACCGCGGCTGGCGCCGGTCACCACGGCCACATGGCCTTTCAACGGCTGGTCATTGTTTTCGGCATGCATTGGTTTTTTCCTTTCGTTCCGAGTTCGAAGCGACAGTAAGGCCGCCTCAACCCGCCGTCTTGGAAGAACCCGAAATCGCGCGGCCCAGAAACTCCGTCGGCGTGAGACCGCAGAGCGCCTGGAACTCGTTGACCAGGTGCGATTGGTCATAGAAACCACCGTCCAGCGCAAGGCTCGCCCAGGCGGGCGCGCGCTGCAGGCGCAAGGCGCGCAGGCAGGCATGCAACCGCGCGAGCCGGCTCCAGGCACGGGGCGGCAACCCCACCTGCTGCTGAAAGACCTGCTGCAGCCGCCGCTCGCCGAGCCCGACGGCCGCCGCCACCTCGCGCAGCGGACGCCGTCCCCCCGACGCCGCAATGAGTTGCGCCGCGCGCATCGCGGCCGGGTGAACGGTGGCATCGCCATCGGCCAGTTGCCGCTGCAGTGCGGCGCAGAGCACCGACACGCGCGAGGCGTCGTCCGGCTGCCCAGCCATGCGCTCCAGCAGTTCGGCACCACGGCCGTGCCACAGTTCGTCCAGGTGCACGGCGGTGCCGGCGATCTCGCTGGCCGGCATTCCCAACAGGGCCGCGGCCGCGCCGGGGCGCAGGGTTACCGACAGTCCTTCCATCTTTCGGCGGAGGCGCACCAGGACCGGGGCTGCGGAAGCGCCCAGGGCCTCGACAGCTTGCCCGGCGCTTTCGTCCGCCGACGGCGCATCGCCCAGATTGAAGACAAGGCGCACCGCCCCATCGGGCAGCACGCGCTCGACAACCTCATGGCCTTCGGGCAGCGCTTCCCTGTAGAGAAGAATGTGCGCGACATGCGCCGCGAGCGGTGCCGCAACCGGAAAGGCGCACAACGTTCCCGCGGGCATGTCGGCCTCCGGCCCGTGCAAGGGGTCGCCGTCGAGGCGTATGTACAGGCGTTCGTTCGTGGAGGGGTTCGGCATCGCGGTGACGGCGGCAGACCGCCTTGTCGCTTTCCATCAGCCGCATTCGATCAGCTGGCATGCCCCGTAGTCAATGGGCGCCGACGGCCATTGCGTGGCGTCGTCGACGCGCCGCACGCCGCGGTGCAGCAGTTGCACGGCGCGCATCACGCCTGCATGCGTGACCCACACCGCGTCTTGCCCCGACACGCGCCAATCGTCGAAGGCAGCGCCCGTGCGTTGCAGAAAGCGCGCCGTGCTTTCGCCGTGGCCGCCCGGAAGCCCCTCGGCGAAATTGCAGGTCCACGCGTCGAACTCGGTGCGAGCGATGGACGACCAGGGCCGGCCTTCCCAGGCGCCGAAATCCATTTCGACCAAGCGCGCATCGGCCCGCATCACGAGATCGGGGCGCAGCGTGCCGATGGCCTGTGCCAACTCGGCACAACGCCGCAAGGGCGAGTGGACCAGCGCGATGCCTTCCGGTATGCCGGACACCACCGCGTGCGCCACCGCCAGCGATGCTCCGGCCGGCACGCCCACGTCCGCCCTGCCGTAGCAAAGGCCCGGCGCGGCGTCGGTCTCAGCATGGCGCACCAGCCACAGCTTCATGCCTGCCACGCCAGCGCAAGATAGATCGCAAGCTCGCACACCTGCTGCGTCGCACCGAGCCCGTCGCCGGTGAACCCCTGCAGCCGGCGCCGGAACATGCGCGCCATCACCAGCGCCGCAAGAGCGCATGCCACCGCCACGGCGAGCGTTCTCGCGGGGCCCTGCGTCAGCAGCACCAGCCCGGCAGCAGGCACCGACCAGAGCACGCCAACCAGCAAGGCACCACCGCCGATTGCATCGGCCAGCGGCTTGGCCTTGCTCGCGCCGGCATCGCCCACGTAGGGCAACCAGCGAATCAGGAACAGCGGCGCCAGCCGCGAAAGCACGTGCGCGCTGGCGATGGCAGCTGCCAGCGCCAGCGCGCCCTGCCCCGCCATCGACGCGAGCAGCGCGGCCTTGAGCCCGAGTGCCAGCACCAGCGCAATGGCGCCGAAGGCACCGATGCGCGAATCCTTCATGATCTCCAGCGCGCGGCTCCGGTCGGACGCTCCGCCCAGCCCGTCGGCCACGTCGGCGAGCCCGTCTTCATGAAACGCGCCGGTGAGCAGCACCGTCGCGGCCATGCTCAGCAGCGCCGCGGCCAGCGCACCGGCCGTGCCCGGCAAGCCCTGCAGTGCGAGCACGAAAACGGCCGCGCCAACGCCACCCACCAGCCAGCCGACGCCGGGAAAATGCGCCGCGCTCGCACGCAGCATCGTCGGACTGAACCCGACCCATTCGGCAAGCCGGCCGGTTACCGGCACGCGCGTGAAGAACTGCAGGGCCAGCAGGTAGTGGCGAACACCGTTCATCGAGTTCAGGCGTCCTTGCGCGACACGCCCGCCGCCTCGAAGCTCGCCATTTCGCGCAGGATGCGGCAGGCCGATTCGAGCAGCGGCCAGGCCAGCGCCCCACCCGAGCCTTCGCCAAGGCGCAGGTCCAGGTTCAGCAAGGGCTCCAGTCCGAGGTGCTTCAGCAGCAGCGCGTGCCCGGGTTCCGCCGAGCTGTGCGCCGCCACGCAGCGCTGCACCACATGCGGCTGCAGTGCCTGTGCAACGAGCACCGCGGCACTCGCAATGAAGCCGTCGACCACGATCACCCGGCGTTCCTGCGCCGCCTGCAGCACCGCGCCGACCAGGGTGGCGATTTCGAAGCCGCCGAATGCAGCCAAAGCATCCAGCGGCGAAACCGCCGATGCATGCAGCGCCAGCACTTCGCGCAGCACCGTGCGCTTGCGCGCGAGTCCCGCGGCGTCGAGCCCGGTGCCGGAGCCGGTGCAGGCATCGATATCGAGCCCCGACAGCCGCGCGAGCAGCATCGCCGCCGCCGAGCTGTTGCCGATGCCCATCTCGCCCAGCAGCAAAGCATTGCCGGGCAGCACCTGCACCACGTCGCGGCCGTTGGCAATGGCCTCGGCGCATTGCGCGGCCGTCATGGCCGGCACCGCTGATGCATCGGCGGTGCCGGCGGCGATTCGCCGCGACACCAGGCCCGGGCGCGCCTGAAAGTCGCGCCGCACACCGCAATCAACCACCGTTAATGCGAGTCCGTGCTGGCGTGCCAGCACGCTCACGGCCGCCCCGCCCGCGAGGAAGTTCTCGACCATCTGCCAGGTCACGTCGCTCGGAAACGCCGAGACACCGCGCGCCGCGAGGCCATGGTCGCCCGCGCACACCAGCATCTGCGGTGCTTCGAGCAGAGGCGTTTCGCTGCCCAGGATCAGGCCGATACGCAGGGCCAGGTTTTCGAGGCGGCCGAGCGCGCCGAGCGGCTTGGTCTTGTTGTCCAGCGCGCTTTGCAGGCGTGCCGCAAGCGTGTCGTCGTGAATGTCGGAGATGGAGGGAATGGTGTCGTTGTCGGTCATGCGATCAGGCCTTGCAGTACGCCGGCCTCGAAGTGGGTGTCAATGAAATCGGCCAGGCCGTCGAAGGTGGAATCGAGCGTGGGGGCCGCGGCGCCGAAGAGCGCGTGCAGCGCGGCCGCATCTTCGAACAAGCCGTGCAGGTAGAGGCCCAGCACATTGCCGCGCGCGTTCTGCCATGCCAGCCCCTCGGGCATCACGGCACGGCCCTCCTGCGCCATCTGCGGGTGAATCGCGGTCTGGCCGTGATGAATTTCGTAGCCTGCGACCGACACGTTCGAAAGCGCAGCCCATTCGCCGCCCAGTTCGCCAAAGACGGCGGCCCGGTGGCGCACGGTTTTCTCGCGCTCGAACACGGTCACCAGCGGCAGCAGGCCCAGGCCGGGCGCATTGCCGTCGATGCCGTGCGGATCGACCAGCGCCTCGCCCAGCATCTGCAAGCCGCCGCAGACGCCCAGCACGGCGCCGCCGGCGGCCGCGTGCGCGGCAATGGCGCTGTCCAGCCCCTGCGCGCGCAGCCATGCCAAGTCGCCGCTGGTGTGCTTGGAGCCTGGCAGCACGATCCAGTCGGCGCCAGCCGCGTCCGCCGGCGTGCGCGCCCAGACCAGGCGCACGCCGGGCACGTTCTTGAGCGGCTGGAACTCGTCGAGATTGCTGATGCGCGGGTACGCCACCACAGCCACCGTGCGCGTGACGATGCCGCTCGAGCGGCTTCGATCGTCGAACACGCCGTCTTCCTCCGGCAGGCCGTGCTGCCACCACATCGGCAGCGTCGCGACGGTGGCGATGCCGGTCAGTGCCTGCAGTTGCTGCGGGGCCGGGGCCAGCAACGAGGCATCACCGCGAAACTTGTTGAGCACGAACCCGCGCAGCAATGCACGGTCGGTCTCGGGCATCAATGCCCAGGTGCCGTAGAGATGTGCGAAGGCGCCGCCGCGGTCGATGTCTGTCACCAGCAGGCAGCGGGCATCCGCATGGCGGGCCACGCGCAGGTTGACGATATCGCTCGCCATCAGGTTGATCTCGGCCGGCGAGCCCGCGCCCTCGATCACCACCACGTCGTTCTCGGCGCGCAGCGCATCGAACGCCTCTGCAATTTGCGGCCAGACGCGCTCGCTGCGCCCGCGCCAGGGCATGGCCGTGAGTTCCGCGCTCACCTGACCCATCAGCACCACCTGGCTGTGGGTGTCGCGCTCGGGCTTGAGCAGCAGCGGGTTCATGCGCACGTCGGGCACGGCGCGCGCCGCCAGCGCCTGGAAATATTGCGCGCTGCCGATTTCGCCGCCGTCGACCACGCGCGCGTTATTGCTCATGTTCTGCGCCTTGAAAGGCGCCACCTTCAGGCCCTGCCGCGCATACCAGCGGCACAGCGCTGTCACCAGCCAGCTCTTGCCAGCGCCACTGGTCGTGCCGAGAACCATCACGCATCGGGTTGTCATGCGGCTATTGTCGTTGCCGCCGCATGCCGTTTCCGCAGCGCGGAGCGGCAAAGAAAAAGGGGCTTGCGCCCCTTTGGTGTTCAGCGTGCCGCGGTCTGCAGCGTGGCAGCCCCTACGGGCTGAGCCTGTGCCGTGGCGGGCGGCACTTCCCAGCCGCCGCCGATGGCGCGGATCAGCCCCACGGCCGCCTGGTACTGCGCCGACTTCACCTGCAGCGCCTGGCGCCGGTTGCGTAATTCGCTGCGGCGTGCATCGAGCAGGTCGAGCTGGCTGATGTAGCCATTGCGGTAGCGCGTGTCGGACAAACTGGTCGCGCGCTGGGCCGACGTGACGGCCTGCGCCTGCACGGTCGACTGGTCTTGCAGGATGCGGATGGCGGACAGCTGGTCTTCGACCTCCTGGAACGCCACCAGCACCTGGTTGCGATAGTTCGCGAGCGCGCCGTCGAGCTGCGCATTGGCGCCCTGCACACCTGCTTCGCGGCGGCCGCCGTCGAAGATCGGCAGCGAGAGCAGCGCACCCACGCCCCATGAACGGGCCGACCACTTGAACAGGTCGCCGATCTCCGGCGACGCATAGCCGGCCGCGCCGGTCAGCGAAATGTCCGGAAACCACGCCGCCTGTGCCACGCCCACCCGGGCCTGCGCCGCAAGCACCGCGTTCTGCGCGGACGAGACGTCCGGGCGTCGCGAGAGCACCGTGGCCGGCACGCCAGGCGGAACGGACGGCAGCGCGGTGGCCCAGTCGTCGGTACGCAGGCCGAAGCTGGAGGCCGAATCGCCCACCAGCACCGCGAGCGCATGCTCGACCTGGGCGCGCTGCCGGTCGAGCGCGAGCGCGTCTGACTCGGTGGACGACACCTCGGTCTGCACGCGCGCCACGTCGAGCTCGGCGATGTCGCCGGCCTGCTGCCTGCGCTGCGTCAGGCGCAGCGTGTCGCGGTAGGCCTCGACCTGCTCGCGCACCAGGGCGCGCTCGGCGTCGAGCGCACGCAGTTGCAGATAGGTCTGGGCCACCTCGGCCTGCACTGCGAGGCGCGTGCTTTGCAGCAGCCCTTCGCGGCCCGCCGCATCGAGCTTGGCCGCATTGCTCGCGCCCGAGAGGCGGCCGAACAGGTCGAGCTCGTACGAGAACGTGGCGCCGATGTTGGTCATGGTGGCCGGCCTGGTGCTGGCCGTGGCCTTGTCGAGCCCCGCGCCGCGATTGGCACCTGCGCTCAGGCCGATCTGCGGCATGCGGTTGGCGTTGGTGCTGCGCGCCAGGGCGCGGGCTTCCGCCAGCCGGGCCGCGGCGGCCTGGATGTTGTTGTTGTTGACGTCGGCCTTCTCGACCAGCGCATTGAGCACCGGGTCGTTGAACGCCAGCCACCAGGCGCCGCGGGCCTGTGCCTCGGAAGGCACGGCACGCGTCCAGCCCGCGGGCGGCGCGGCGCCCTGCTCCTTGAACTGGGCGGTGGTCTGGATCTCCGGCACGCCGGAAGGCACTGTCGCGCAGCCGGCCAGCGCCAGGGCTGCCACCAGCGGCAGCAAGGCGGTACGGGCCCAGGGTTGAAATGCGAATTTCATGATGATGAACTTTCTTCTTGATCGACCGTGCGATCAGTCATGCGACTCGTGCGAAGGACGCGGCGAGGCCGGCACCGGATGCAGCCCGCCACCGCCGGAACCACCGTGGGACGGCGCAGCCGGATGGGCCGCCGAGACGAAGTCTTCCCCGTGCGGCACATCGCCGTGCAGCTTGAGTGCGCGGTTGCCCGCGAGACGGCGCATCAGCACATAGAACACCGGCGTCAGGAACAGGCCGAAGGCCGTCACGCCGATCATCCCGGCGAACACCGCCACGCCCATGGCCTTGCGCATCTCCGAGCCCGCACCGGTCGACAGCACGAGGGGCAGCACACCCATCACGAAAGCCAGCGAGGTCATCAGGATGGGGCGCAGGCGCAGGCGGCTGGCTTCGATCGCGGCCTGGATGGGCGTGCGTCCGGCGAACTCGAGCTCCCGTGCGAACTCCACGATCAGGATCGCGTTCTTCGCACTCAGCCCCACCAGCACGATCAACCCGATCTGCGTGAAGACGTTGTTGTCACCCCCCGATATCCATACGCCCGTCATCGCGGCCAGGATGCCCATGGGCACGATCAGGATGATGGCGATCGGCAGCGTCAGGCTTTCATACTGCGCGGCAAGCACCAGGAACACCAGCAGGATGGCCAGCGGGAACACCAGGAAGGCGGAGTTGCCGGCCAGGATTTCCTGGTAGGTCAGCTCGGTCCACTCGAAGCTCACGCCCTTGGGCAGCGTCTCGGCCGCAATCTTGGTGATCGCGTCCTGCGCCTGGCCCGACGAATAGCCCGGGGCCGGGCCGCCGTTGATGTCGGCTGCAAGGTAGCCGTTGTAGCGCATGGCGCGTTCCGGGCCGAAGGTCGAGTTGACCTTCATCAGCGCGGCCAGCGGCACCATCTCGCCCGAGGTCGAGCGCACCTTCAGCATGCCCACGTCTTCGGCACGGGCGCGGTAAGGCGCATCGGCCTGGACGCGCACGCTGTACGTGCGGCCGAACTTGTTGAAGTCGTTCGCATACAGGCTGCCGAGGTAGATCTGCATGGTGTCGAAGATGTCCGTCACCGGCACGCCGAGCTGGCGCGCCTTGGTGCGGTCGATGTCCGCATACAGCTGCGGCACGTTGACCTGCCAGCTCGTGAACATGCCCGTGAGCTCGGGGGCGGCATATGCCTTGGCCATGAAGGCTTTCACCGCCGCGTCCATCTGGTCGTAGCCGACCGAGGCGCGGTCTTCGATCTGCAGCTTGAAGCCGCCCGTGGTGCCCAGGCCCGCCACCGGTGGTGGCGGGAACATCACGATGAACGCATCCTGGATGCTGGCGAACGCGCCGTTGAGCTGCCCGGCCACCGCACCGCCGCTCTGGTCGGCGCGCTTGCGCTGGTCGAAGGGCTTGAGCGTGGCAAACACGATGCCCGAGTTCGAGCTGTTGGTGAAGCCGTTGATCGACAGGCCCGGGAAGGCGATGGCGTCTTCCACGTTCGGGTTCTTCTTCATGATCTCGCCCATGCGCTGGATCACGTTGTCGGTGCGGTCGAGCGTGGCGCCGTCGGGCAGTTGGGCAAAACCGATCAGGTATTGCTTGTCCTGCGCCGGCACGAAGCCGCTGGGCACCGCCTTGAAGAGACCGAAGGTCACGCCGATCAGCGCGAGGTAGATCACCAGCATCAGCGTCTTGCGCGAGATCACGCTCTTGACGCCGCCGCTGTAGGCTTCAGAGCCGCGGCTGAAGAGCTTGTTGAAGCCGCGGAACAGCCAGCCGAAGGCCTTGTCCATGCCGCGCGTCAGCGCGTCCTTGGGAGCATCGTGGCTGCGCAGGAGCAAGGCGGCGAGCGCGGGCGACAGCGTGAGCGAGTTGATGGCCGAGATCACCGTCGAGATCGCGATAGTCACCGCGAACTGCTTGTAGAACTGGCCCGTGAGACCACTGATGAAAGCCAGCGGAACGAACACGGCCACCAGCACCAGCGCGATCGCGATGATGGGCCCGGACACTTCGCGCATCGCGCGGTAAGTGGCTTCACGTGGCGTCAATCCGGCTTCGATGTTCCGCTCGACGTTCTCCACCACCACGATGGCGTCGTCCACCACGATGCCGATGGCCAGCACCAGCCCGAACAGGCTCAGCGCATTGATCGAGAAACCGAGGACGTGCAGCACCGCGAAGGTACCGATCACCGACACCGGCACGGCCAGCAAAGGAATGATCGACGCGCGCCACGTCTGCAGGAACAGGATCACGACCAGCACCACCAGCGCAATGGCTTCGAGCAGCGTGTGGATCACCGATTCGATGGACGCACGCACGAACTGCGTCGGGTCGTAGGCGATGCGGTATTCCAGCCCTTCAGGCATGTTCTTGTTGAGCTCGGCCATCGTCTTGCGAACGTTGGACGAGATGTCGAGCGCGTTGGAGCCCGGCGCCTGGAACACGCCCATGCCGACGGCCGGGTCGTTGTTCAAGAGCGAACGCAGCGAATAGTCGGCGGCGCCCATTTCCAGGCGGCCGATGTCGCGCAGGCGGGTCACGGCGCCGTCGGTGCCGCTCTTGACGATGATGTCGCCGAACTCTTCTTCACTCTGCAGGCGCCCTTGCGCATTGATCGAGAGCTGCATGTCCACGCCCGAGAGGCCCGGCGAAGCGCCGACCACGCCGGCGGCGGCCTGCACGTTCTGGCCGCGGATCGCAGCCACCACGTCGCTGGCCGAGAGGCCGCGCTGCGCAACCTTCTGCGGGTCGAGCCAGACGCGCATCGAGTAGTCGCCGCCGCCGAAGATCTGCACCTGGCCCACGCCTTCGATGCGCGCAAGCGGGTCCTTCACGTTCAGCACCGCGTAGTTGCGCAGGTAGTTGATGTCGTAGCGGTCGTTCGGCGAAACGAGGTGGACCACCATCGTCAGGTCAGGCGCGCTCTTGACGGTCGTGATGCCGAGGCGGCGCACTTCTTCCGGCAGGCGCGGCTCGGCTTGCGAGACGCGGTTCTGCACAAGCTGCTGTGCCTTGTCGGGATCGGTGCCGAGGCGGAAGGTCACCGTCAGCGTCATCACGCCGTCGGTGGTCGCCTGGCTGCCCATGTAGAGCATGCCTTCGACGCCGTTGATCTGCTCTTCGAGCGGCGTGGCAACGGTTTCGGCAATCACCTTCGGGTTGGCGCCCGGATACTGGGCGCGCACCACCACGGAGGGCGGTGCCACTTCCGGGTATTCGGAGATCGGCAGCCCGCGCAGCGCGATCAGGCCGGCTATCAATATCAATAGCGACAGCACGCCGGCAAAGATCGGCCGGTCGATGAAGAATTTAGAGAGATTCATGTTGTTTCTCCGGCGAGCGCAAACGCGCTCCCCTCCGAGTTCAGGACTTCGCGGCTTCCGCGACGCGTTCCGGTTGTTGTTGCTTGGTATCGGCCTTGGCGTCCATCGTCACGGTCTGCGGCACCACCAGCGCGCCGGGGCGGATGTGCTGCAGGCCGTTGACCACCACGCGATCGCCGGCCTTCAGGCCTTTGCTCACGACCCGCAGGCCGTTGATCGATGCGCCGAGCGTCACTTCGCGGTACATCGCCTTGTTGTCCTCGCCCACCACCAGCACGAACTTCTTGTTCTGATCGGTGCCGATGGCGCGTTCGCTCACCAGCAACGCGGAGTCGCTGCGTGCCTGGCCCATGCGGATGCGGGCGAACTGGCCGGGGATGAGCGCGCCGTCCTTGTTGTCGAAGGAGGCACGCACGCGCACCGTGCCGCTGCGGGCGTCGACCTGGTTGTCGATCAGCTGCAGCTTGCCGATGAAGGGCGTTCCGTCGAAGCCCGAGGTGCCCATCTGCACCGGAATGCTCTCGATCTGGCCGCGGGCGCTGGCGCCGCTCGGCAAGTCTTTCAGCGCCCGCGTGATCACCTGCTCGTCAGCATCGAAGCTCGCGTAGATCGGGCTCACCGACACCAGCGTGGTCAGCACCGGCGCGCCGGGGCCGGCAGCCACCAGGTTGCCCACGGTCACCTCGAGCTTGCCGATGCGGCCGGGCACGGGCGCACGCACCTGCGTATAGCCGAGGTTCAGGCGCGCCGACTGCAGCGACGCTTGCGCGGCACGGAGGTTGGCATCGGCTTCGCGGCTGGCGTTCACGCGCTCGTCATATTCGCGCTGGGCGATGGCTTGCTGGTCCCACAGGCGCTTGGCACGTTCCTGCTCGCTGCGGCTGAACGCCTGGCGGGCCTGGGCCGATGCCACCTGCGCTTCGGCTCGCTCCGCTTCGGCGGCGTACGGTGCGGGGTCGATGGTGATCAGCAGGTCGCCCTGCTTCACCAGCGCGCCTTCGCGAAAGTGCACCGCCTGCACGGCGCCCGCCACGCGGGAACGCACGTCCACCCGCTGCACCGCCTCCAGCCGGCCCGAGAACTCGTCCCAGGCGTTGATCTCGCTCGACGCCACGGCCGCCACCGACACCGGCGTGCCCTGCGGCGCCGCGGCGGGCGCCGTGGCCTCGGCCTTGAAGCTGTGCATGCCCAGCACCCCGGCGGCCACGGCCAGCACTGCGGTGAGGCCGGTCACGGCGGGCCACAGGCCCTTGCGGGCGACGGAAGACAGTTTTTGATTGTTGTTCGACATGATGATTCGTCCTTCTCGATGACTTTTTGGGATGCAACAGGCCACCCCGGTGCTTGTGGCACCAGGAGGCGGAATTCGAAAACGACCGGGGTTACCGGTGGGCCGAGGGGTGGCGTCGCGCGTCAGCCAGGCTGCTGCGACTGGCCCACCTAGCTGGGCTTGAGTGCTACCGGAGGCGGCGTGGTGGCACTGAAAAATTCGCGGAAATGCTGCTGCACGCTGGCCTCGCATGCCTTGCAGCCCGAGGGCTCGGGGTCGTACAGGGCCTTGGGCCAGTTCGCGGCACCGGGCAGCACGCTGCTCGTGACGTCGATGCCGGCCGCGCGCAGCCGCCCGGCAAAAGTCATCGCCTCGTCGCGCATCGCATCGTCGGCGCCCACCAGCACCAGGGCGGGTGCCAGGGAAGACAGCCGGAGCGATCCGCTCGGCACCGCGTAGGGGTGCATCGCGTTGGACGGGCAGCTCAGGTACTTTTCCCAGCCCTTGGCCCAGCGGCATTCGGCCTCGTCGTTGGTGGCATTGCGCAGAGATGCCGTGCCCGCGCACGGGTCGAGCATGGGCGACAGCAGGATCTGTCCCGCCAGCGGTGGATGCGCCCGGTCACGGGCGATCAGCGCCACGCCGGCCGCCAGGTTGCCGCCGGCTTCCTCGCCGGCCAGGTACACCTGCGCGCCTTTGCCGCCGATCTTCACGCGCTGCTTGTAGAGCCACTCGAGCGCGGCATAGCCCACTTCGATGGGTTCGGGGAACGGCGATTCGGGCGCCAGCGGATAAGCCACCGACACCACCACCGCGCCCGCGCCGGCCAAAAGCCGGGCCACGTTGCGCCCGTTGTCCAGGTTGCCGCAAATGAAGGTGCCGCCATGGAAATGCAGCACCAGCGGCACGGTTTCGCCCCGGGGGCGTTGTCCGTACACCCGGGCGCCCACGGGGTCGCGGCCGGGCAGCTCGATCGAAAGATCGGCTTCCACGCCTTCTGCCGCGGCGAGAGCAGCGGCTTCGGCAGAGCGGGACGACGGACGGGGTGACATGGAGGCAACCTCAGGAGGATTGGCGATAGTCGAAATATAAGGCGGCCAGTGTGGGGTTAAACAGGCAACCTGCCCCTACTCTGTTTCCAAACCGCTAACAATCCGGGAAACGCTGTGGGATTGTCACCTTGTGTGAGAATCCGCGTCCTCCCGGCATGGCCGGGCTCCCAGGAACAGTCATCAATGGATCAAATCCAGGCAATGCGGATCTTTGTCCGCGTCGTGGAAGCAGGCACGTTCACCCGGGCGGCGGACTCGCTCGCCCTGCCCAAGGGAACGGTCACCAAGCAGATCCAGGCGCTGGAATCGCGCCTGCGTGTGAAGCTGCTCAACCGCACCACCCGGCGCGTGACCGTGACGCCGGACGGTGCGGCCTACTATGAGCGCGCGGCGCGCCTCTTGAACGACTTCGACGACATCGAAGCGAGCATGACCAATGCGCAGGCGAACCCGACGGGACGGCTGCGTATCGACGTGGGCACCTCGGTGGCGCGGCTCATCATCCTGCCCGCGCTGGCCACGTTTTGCGACCGCTATCCCGAGATCCAGGTCGACCTGGGCGTGAGCGACCGCACGGTCGACCTCATCACCGACAACGTGGACTGCGTGATCCGGGCCGGCGAACTCAGCGACCAGTCTCTGGTGGCCCGCCGCATCGGCACCCTGCACTTCGTGACCGTGGCGTCCCCGGCGTACATCAAGCGCTATGGCCATCCGCAGCATCCCAACGACATTGAAAAGCGCCACCACGTGGTGAGCTACTTTTCGGGCAGCACGCGGCGCGTTTACCCACACGAGTTCAAGAAGGGCGACGAGTCCATCGAGCTCAACGGGCCCTACCGCGTGTCGGTGAATGAGAGCAACGCCCACATGGCGGCCGTGCTTGGCGGCTTCGGAATCTCGCAGTGCATCACCTTCATGGCCGAGCCGCTTCTGGAAAGCGGCGAACTGATCGAAGTGCTGCCCGAATGGCACCGCGACCCGTTGCCGATTCACGTGGTCTACCCGCCCAACCGGCATCTGAGCGCGAAGGTGCGGGCGTTCGTGGACTGGGCGGCCGAACTGTTTGCGAAGAGCCCGAGGCTGCAGCGGCGATGAGTTCGTTCGCTGCCCGCCGCTTCAGTCGGCGGCGGGGAACACCGGCTCGCAACGCACCTCGGTCTTCACTGAGTTGGCAATGAAGCACTCTTCGTGCGCCCGGTGGTGCATGTGTTCGATCTGCTCGCGCGTCGGCAGGTTGTCGCCCGAGAACGTGACCTCGGGCCGGAGCGTGACCACCGTCATCGCGAGCCTGCCTTCGGCGTTCTTTTCCATGATGCCGCTCGCCGCATCGAAGTAGCGGTCGACGTTGAACTTGCGCTTCATTGCCATGGTGAGAAACCACAGCATGTGGCAGCTCGACAGCGAAGCGACGAAAGCTTCTTCGGGATCGACCGCCGCCGCATCGGAAAACGGCAGCGGCACCACGTGCGGCGACGAAGAGCCGGGCACTTCCGCGCCGCCGTCGAAGCGCATCGAATGCCTTCTGCTGTAGGTGTTGCCGAGGAAGTCCTGCTCGCCTCGCTGCCAGAGGATTTCTGCGGTGTACTGGGCCATGCCTTGCTCTCCAGCGCAAATAGTGGCCGCCATTTTGCGTCAGGGGGCCATCGGCCGCGAACGCCCTCAAACGCCCATCAGCCTGACCAGCAACGGCACCAGCAGCGCCGTCGCGATGCCGTTGAGCCCCAGGGCCAGCGCGGAGAATGCACCCGCCGTTTCGTTCACCTGGATGGCGCGCGCAGTGCCGATGCCGTGCGCCGCCAAGCCCACCGAGAAGCCGCGCACCGCGGGCTCTTCGATGCGCAGCAGGTTCAGGAGGCCGGTGGCCATGATGGCGCCAGAGATGCCCGCCACGGCGGCCGCCACCGCGGCAAGCGACGGCAGCCCGCCGATCTTCTCGGCGACGCCCATTGCGATCGGCATGGTGGCCGACTTGGGCGCGAGCGACATCATCAGTTCGTGCGATCCGCCCAGCGCCCAGGCAATGCCGATGGCCGACACGATGGCAGCCACCGAGCCCACCAGCAGCGCCACGCCGATCGGCAGCCACAGGCGCCGCAGCCGCGCGAGCTGGCCGTAAAGCGGCACCGCGAGCGCCACGGTGGCCGGCCCGATCAGGAAGTGCACGAACTTGGCGCCTTCGAAATACGTGTCGTAAGGCGTGTGCGTGACGAGCAGCACGCTCACGATCGCAATCACCGACACCAGCACCGGATTGACTGCCGGGTTGGCGCCGCTACGTCTGTGCAGCCACAGCGCGCCCAGGTAGGCCAGCAGCGTGATGGACAGCCACAGCAGCGGCGACTGCGCCAGGAAGACCCAGATTTCGGAAAGCTTCGGGGATGGGCTCATTCCGCGTCCTTGCCCGTGATGCGGATCATCCAGCGCAAGGTGAGCGCGGTCACCGTCATGGTGAAGGCCGCCCCCACGATGCCGGCCGCGAAGAACGGAAGCCATTCGCGCCCTACCCGCTCGAAATGCAGCATGACCCCGGTCACGGCGGGGATGAACAGCAGCATGAGGTTGCGCAGCAGATGGCCCGAGGTCTCGCTCAACGCATCGGGCACGCCGCCACGAACGAGCAGCACGATGAAGAGCAGCAGCATGCCGATCAGCGGACCCGGGATCGGCAGGCCCAGCCACTGCACGAGCAGTTCACCGGCCAGTTGGCAAAGAAAGAGCGTGGTGATGGCGTAGAGCATGCGGATGTCCTGCGGATCGTGTTGACCTTCAGTGTTCGGCCGAGGCAACGGCGCGTGTCCAGGCTTCTTTCAGTGCCTGCTGGCTCTGCGGCGGCAGCACGCCCAGCCGCACGAACCCCGTCAGGCCAAAGGAAGCGCAGTCGCGCAGTTTGATGCCTTCGGCGCGCAGGGCCGCGGCGAACCGCGGGTAAGGCGCATCGGTGCGCGCGCAGAAGAAGTTGGCATCGCTGGGCAGGCATTGCCAACCCAGCGATTCGCAGAGGGTGCGCTGCTGCGCCTTCCATGCCCGCAAGGTGTGCAGGCTCTGCGCGAGCCAGGCCTGGGCTTCGGTGCCGATCCAGGTTTCGAGCAAGGCCACGCCGTGGGCACCCACCGGCCATGACGGGGCCAGGCGTTCGAGGCGCTGCAACATCGGCACGGCCGCAGCGTCGTCGGGCGCGATGGCGTAGGCCGCGCGAACGCCGGTGAGGCCCATCGCCTTGTTGGGCGTCCACAGCTGCCACACGCGGTTTCGCTCGGCGGCATCGAGCGATGCCGCGCCTTCGAGACGCAGCGGTTCATAGGCCAGGTCGAGCACGCAGAGGCCGCCGGCCCTGGTGTGCCGCGTGAGATCGGACTCTGCCTGGCCGAGCGGGCTCGATGGTTCGCAGCACCATCGCAGCGCCGCAGCGCCGTGCGGCTCCGGAAAGCGCAGCACGTGCAGGCCCCAGGCCAAGGCCGCACGCTCGTAGTCGCCATAGCTGTGCGCGGGCAGCCACGCCTCGCGGCCACCGCCCTGCGCAAAGGCGGCGCTGATGCGGTGGATGAATTCGCTTGCGCTGGCCGCGATCGCGATGCGCTCCGTTGCCACGCCATGAAACCGCGCCAGCGCACCGCGCAACCGCGCATAGCCAGGGTCCGGATAGTGGGCCGCGTCGGCCGCGCGCAGCGCGGCCAGGACGACGGGGCACGACCCTGTCGCATTGCCATTGGTCGAAAAATCGTGCCAAGGCGTGCCGGCTCCGTCGGGGCCGCCATGCACCGCAGCTTCGAAGGTTTCGTCTTCCTGGGTCATGCCGGCCTCGTGATCGCGAAGATGGCCAATGATGCACACACAGCCAGCGTCAGCGCCGCCCTGCCGCCCAATTGCGCAGCGCGATGCGTATCGGCCGCTTCCGCCTGCCGGCCTTCGGCATTCAAGGCATAGACGCCCGGCTTGGCGAGCCGCACACCGAGCAGCAGCGCCATGGCCGCCATGGGCCAGCCGCTGTTGGGCGACGGGGTGCGGCGCGCCTCGCGTGCCACGCCTGCGGGCCATTGCCACGCCGCGAGCGCGAGCAGCCCTACCGTGAGCCGCGCCGGTAGCCACGAGAGCACGTCGTCGGCGCGCGCGGCCCATTTGCCGAACCACGTCCAGTCGCGGCCATTGCGTTCGCCGCGATAGCCCCACATGGCGTCGGCCGTGTTGGCGAAGCGATAGACCGCCGCGCCCGGCAAGCCCAGCAGCACGAACCAGAACAACGGCGCCACGAGCGAATCGTTGAGGTTCTCGGCCAGCGATTCGATGGCGCTTTCGCGCACCTCGCGTTCGCTGAGCGCGCAGACATCGCGGCTGACGAGCCGGGCCAGCTGCGCGCGCCCCGCATCGAGCGAAACGCCCAGCGCCGCCTCGACCGCGAGCACTTCGTCGTGCAGCATGCGCCACGCGAAAAGCGGTTTCAGCGCAAAGGCCATCGCCATCGCCAGCGCCCATGCGGGCAGCCATTGCACCATCGCAGCCTGCACGCCGGCGGCGACCATCCCCACGCACATCGCGCCCACGCACCACGTCAGCGCCCCGATCAAGAAGAGCGACAGGTCGCGCGGCTTCGCCTTGGCCGCCGGCGGTGCGATGCGCGAGCCGATCCAGCCGAGGTACTGCCCCATCCACACCACCGGATGCCAGCGCGCGGCGGGCTCGCCCAGCCAGCAGTCGATGGCAAGCGTAAGCCACAGCGCGGCGGCGACGACCAGGGCGTGTTCGAGGGGAAAGGCGGGCATGGGACGCGAATCAGGCAGCGGTGACGAACAGGACGGCATCGACGGCCAGCATCAGGCAGGCTCCACGGAAGACGGGGTTGAAAACAGGTCCGACGGCTGGCCCCAGCGTTCATCGAACACCAGCGCCGACAAGGGCTCGCGCCGGGCCCAGCGTTCGCGTTGCAGCATCGGCTCTTCGTAAAAATCGTGCACCGGGCCCAGGCACAGCAGCGCGATCGGTTCCGCACCCTCGGGCAGGCCCAGCAGGGCCGACACCTCGGCGGGATCGAATAGCGAGACCCAGCCCATGCCCAGCCCTTCGGCACGCGCCGCAAGCCAGAGGTTCTGGATGGCGCAGGACGCCGAGGCCAGGTCCATTTGCGGCAAGGTGCGTCGTCCGAACACATGCTGCTCACGGCCGTCGGCCAGCGACACGGCCAGCAGTTCGGCCGCATCGAGCACGCCCTGCACCTTGAGCCGCATGAACGCGTCTTCGCGCTCGCCGAGGGCGCGGGCCGTCAGCACGCGTTCGCGCTCGATCACATCGTGCAGACGCTGGCGCAAGGCACCGTCGCGAACGCGAATGAACCGCCACGGCTGCATGAATCCGACACTGGGCGCGTGGTGCGCCGCTTCGAGCAGCCGGCGCAGCAACTCGGGCGCTACCTGCCCCCCTGCGAAGTGACGCATGTCGCGCCGCTCATGGATGGCGCGGTACACCGCTCTCACCTCGTGAGCCGCGAAGGCTTGCGACATCGAACTCAATCCTCGATACCGCGCTGCGCCGGAATACCGGCCTTGAAGGCGTGTTTGACCAGGGCCATCTCTGTCACGGTGTCGGCCAGCTCGATGATCTCTGGCGGGCAGCGGCGGCCGGTGAGCACCACGTGCACGTGCTTGGGCCGCCCGCGCAACGTTTCGAGCACGCCCTCGAGCGGCAGCCAGCCGTAGATCAGCGGATAAGTGATCTCGTCGAGCACCACCAGGAAGAACTCGCCGGACAAAATCGCCGCCCTGGCTTTTTCCCAGCCGTCGCGCGCCAGCTCGGCCGAGTGCTCGAGGTCCTGGCTCTTCCAGCTGAAGCCGTCGCCCAGGCCTTGGATCGGAATGCCGAGCTGCTCGAACATGCGGTGCTCGCCGAAACGAGCCGAGGGCACTTTCATGAACTGGAAGATCTTCACGGCCTTGCCGCGGCCGTGTGCTCGCAATGCAAGGCCGAAGGCTGCGGTGCTCTTGCCCTTGCCGTCGCCGGTGTTGACGATGACGATGCCGCGGCGCTCGCCTTCGGGCTTGTCGTACGGCTTCTCGGTGGGGGGAGTTTCGATTTGCATAATGTATTTAGGCCTTGTGTTGATGCTCGTCAGTTCGGCAGTGCGATCCACTGGTCGGCCACGCGGTGCACGCGGATGCGATGGTCGAACACCTCTTCGAGCGCGGCGTGGGTGGCCGGATCGCTGCTGCCGCCATGGTGCACCACGCGGCCGTGGTTCATCACCACCAGTTCGTCCGCGGCCAGTGCCATCGGGAGTTCGTGCAGCACGCTGACCACGGTGCGGCCCTCGGCCACCAGGGCGCGCGTGGTCTGCATCCAGTCGGCCTGGTGCGGCGGATCGAGGTTGGCGAGCGGCTCGTCCATCAACAGCAGCTCGGCCTCCACGGCCAGCGCACGGGCCAGCAGTACGCGCTGGCGCTCGCCGCCCGAAAGCTGGCCGAGCGGCCGCTCGCGCCACTCCCAGGCCTGGGTGCTGCGCAGCGCGCGCTCCACCGCCTCGCGGTCCGCCTTGCTCGGCGCGGCAAGCCAACGCTGGTGCGGCAGGCGGCCGAGCATGGCAATGTCGTAGACCATCAGGTCGTCGGCACTGCCCTCGCCTGCCGCGCCGCTCTGGCCCAGCCATGAAAGGCGCTGCGCGCGAATGCGCCCCGGCACCTTGGCCGCCGCTTCACCGAAAAGAAAGACGTCGCCGCGGTGCGGGAGCAGCCCGGCAAGCGCCTTGAGCAAGGTCGACTTGCCGGCGCCGTTCGGCCCGACCACGCTGGTCCAACGTGCGGCGCCGAGCTTCAGGTCGATGCCGTGCAGCACCTCGGCGGTGCCGAGCGTGGCGCTCACGCTGCGCGCTTCAAGAGCGGGGATGTGAGTGCTCATTGGGTAACCTCCGTGCTGCGCACTGCGGTGCGAGCCCCCTTCGGAGCGGCCGGGCGGGGGCTCATGCCACGCCCCCTCGCGCGCCGCGCCGGTGCATGAGCCACAGAAGATAGCTGCCACCGAGCACGGCCGTGAGCACGCCCACGGGCAGTTCCTGGGGCGCAATGAGCCAGCGCGCCAGCAGGTCGGCCGCCATCAGCAGCAAGCCGCCCATCGCGGCCGACAGCACGATCAATCCCGCGTGCGTGGTCTTGACCACGGAACGCACGAGGTGCGGCGCGGCCAGGCCCACGAAGGCGATCAGGCCGGTCTGCGCCACGGCCGCGCCGGTGGCCAGCGCGAGCACCACCACCAGCGCGGCGCGCATCGCACCCAGCGGGAGCCCCAGGCTGCGGGCCGTCGCTTCTCCGAGCGCAAGTCCGTCGAGCACCGGCGCGAGCGCCCAGGCCAGCAGCAGGCACGCCGCACCGACCGCGGCCATCACCGCGCACGCGCTCCAGCCGACCAGGCCGGTGCTGCCCAGGATGAAGCCCTGCAGCGCCTGCAGGATGTCGGCCGAGGCGATGGTGATCAGGTCCTTGGCGGCGCCGAGCACCACGCCGACGATCACGCCGGCGAGCAGCAGCCGCAGCGTCTGCTGCACGCCACGCGCCAGCATCAGCGTGAGCATCACCGCGCACACCGCCCCCACGAAGGCCGCGCCGGTGAGCCCCAGGCGCATCGCCCATTGCATGCTGGCGGCCGAGCCGCCGAACAGCATGAGCGCCACGGCCACACCCAGCGAGGCCCCCGATGCGCTGCCGAGCAGGTAAGGATCGGCCAGCGGATTGCGGAACAGCCCCTGGGCCACCGCACCCGCGAGGCCGAGCAATGCACCCGCCAGCCACGCGCCGAGCGTGCGCGGCAGGCGGATGTCCCAGACGATCTGCAGCGCCACCGCATCGTGCCGCGCCGCCAGCAGGCTTTGGAAGCCGGTGCTGCCGATGCCCAGGCCGAACACCGCCAATGCGCTACCCACGCCAAGCAGGGCTATACCGAAGAGCCAGACGCGGCGCCGATGACGCGTGTGCATGAGATCCGCGCGGCTCAACCGGCCTTCTCCGCGATGCACCGGGCCATGAGCCTCGCGGCCTCGTCCATGCGCGGGCCGGGCCGCACGAGCACGTCGGCCTCTGCGGCATCGAAGCGGCAGATGCGCCCCTCGCGCACCGCGCGGATGCCGCTCCAGCCCGGTCGCTGCTCCATGCCCGCCGCGCTGCGCACGCTGACCATGATGAGGTCGGGATTGGCGCGCACCACGTATTCTGGGTTGAGCTTGGGAAAGGGTCCGAGCGAAGCCGGCACGATGTTCTTCATGCCCAGGCGCGTGAGCGTCTCGCCGATGAACGACGACTCGCCGGCCGCATAGGGCGCGCTGTTGACCTCGAAGTAGACGCGCTGGCCCTTCGCACTGGCGGGCAGCGACTGGGCGGCAGCCGACACGCTGGCATCGATCGCGCGCCAGATGTTCGCGGCCTCGTGGGTGCCGAGCACCTGGTCGAGCTTGTCGAGCACGCGCCGCACGTCGGCATGGCTCTTGGGTTCGAGCACCACCACCTTGAGGCCGAGCGCCTCGAGCCGCTGGGTCACGCGCGACGACTTGGCAAGCAGCACCGCATCGGGCCGCAGCGCGACGATGGCTTCGACGTTGGGATCGATTCCGCCGCCCAGTCGAGGCAAGCCAAGCACCGCGTTCGGCGAGTTGGAATAGTTGTCGACGCCCACCAGCCGCGAACACGCGCCCAGTGCGCAGACCCCTTCAGTCAATGACGGCAGCAGTGTGACGATGCGCTGCGGCGGCTGCGGCAACGTCACCGTCACGCCGCGCTCGTCGACCACGTCGAGAGCATTCGCCGCCAATGCGAAAACGCCCAGGCCGACGGCGAGGGAGAAAGAAAGGATCCAGTGTCTTGTCATGCGGCAGGCGCCTTCAAGGTCAGCGGCAATCCGGCCACCATCAGCGTGACCCGGCCGCACGCGGCCGCCACGTCCTGGTTGAGTCGGCCGAGCGCATCGACGAAGGCCCGCGTTTCGCCGCCAAGCGGAATCACGCCCAGGCCGATCTCGTTGCCGACCAGCACCACCGGTCCGCGTGCTTCGCGCAGCGCGACGAGCAGCATGGCGATATGCGTCGCCGGCGTGCGCGTCATCGGCCGCGCCGATTCGGAACGCAGCGGCATCAGGAGGTTGGTCAGCCAGAGCGTGAGGCAGTCGATCACCACCAGCGTGTCGGGCGCACTCTGGGTGACGATTTCGCGCGCGAGTTCGATGGGCTCTTCCACCGTGCGCATGGCGGGCACGCGCTGCGCGCGGTCGGCCTGGTGACGTGCGATGCGCTCGCGCATTTCGTCGTCGTAGGCCTGGCCCGTGGCAATGAGCACGGCGCGGTGCGTTGCTGGCGCTTCGGCCAGCCAGTCAATAGCGCGCTGTTCTGCGCGCCGGGACTTGCCGCTCTTCTGACCGCCAAGGATGAGTTCGTGCTCAGGCATGGGCATGGGCATGGGCATCAGCGCTAAGTTCGCCGTTTGCGTCGGGTTGGCTTATTGCGGTGTCCACTTCAGGCCGAGGTAAGCGTTGCGGCCGCCGGTGGCGTAGCCGCGCGCCAGCGTGTAGTCCTTGTCGCCCACATTGTCCACGCGCGCCACCAGGCCAAGGTCGCGCGTGATCTGCGTGCTGGCCACCAGGTTCAGCACCGTGTAGCCGCTCAGGGTGCGGGTGTTGGCGGCATCGTCGAAGCGCTTGCTCGACGACTGGATCTCGGCACCCAGCGTCCAGCCGGCCACGCGCCAGTCGGCGCCCAGCGTGCCGTGGCGGCGGGCGCGGCGCGCCAGCAGGTTGTCGGTGTCCAAATCGCGCGGATCCTGGAAGTCGGCCGACGCACGCAAGGTGACGTTGCCGATGCGATGGCCGCCCGACAGCGTCACGCCCTGGTAGCGGGCACGCGCGGTGCTGGCATAGCAGCCGAAGCCGGAGCGGCAGTTGGTGTCGAACACGATCAGGTTGTTAACGCGGTTCTGGTAGACCACGATGCCCGCATGCGTGCCGCCGTCGGTGTACCGCAGGCCCAGTTCGACGTTGCGGCCCGACTCGGGCTTGAGGCTGGGCGTGCCGTATTCGCTGAAGCGCTGGTACAGCGTGGGGGCGCGGAAAGACGTTCCAGACGACACGGTGGCGCGCAGCTTGGGCGTGATCGAGAAGCCGTAGGCCGCACTGCCGGTGGTCTTGCCGCCGAACTCGCTGTCGTCGTCGCGGCGCACGTGCAGCTGAAGCGAATGCGCGCCCTGCACGAAGCCGTAGCCGAGCGAAACCGCATCTTGCGAGCGCTTGCTGGAGAGCAGGCCGGTGAAGAGGGTCGGCGCGTTTTCCAGCGCGTCTTCGCGGCGTTCGAGGGTGGCCGTCACCAGGTGCGGGCCGAAGCGGAATTCGTTCTGGAACAGGTAGCCGCGAAGGTTCGTCTCGGTGCGATAGAACGAAGGCTGCGTCTTGTAGACCGCTTGCGAATCGGTGACCTGCACGCGCGTGCTGTAGATGTCGTTCCAGTTCGCCGACCACGAAAGCCCGGCCGTGCGCAGCGTGTTGTTGCCGATGTCGTTCCTGAACTGGATCGGTGGGCGGGCCCTGGAGCTGACCTGTGCGTCGTAGCCCGCTTCCATGTCGCTGTAGAGCAGCGTGGCGTCGAGCCGCTGGTCGGGGGTGAGCTGGTAGCCCAGGCGCAGGTTGCCGGCGTTGCTGCGGTAGCCGTCGCGATCGGGGCTGGTGTAGCCGTCTCTCGAGGGCGTGCGCTTGTCCAGAGGCTGCACGTTGAAGCCCCTGCTCTCCTCATGCGCGACACCCAGCGAATAGTCCAGCGCGCCGGACTTTCCGCTCACGCCAGCTTCGGCCTTGCGCAGGCCATGGCTGCCGAAGCCGACGCCCGCATAAGGAGACACGCCTTCTTCGCCGCGCTTGGTGAAGAGCTGGATCACGCCGCCCACGGCGTCGGAACCGTACACGGCTGCAGCCGGGCCGCGCAGCACTTCGATGCGGTCGATCTGCGAGAGGGGAATGCTCTCCCAGCCGGCGCCGCCGGTCGATTGCGAATCGACACGCACGCCGTCGACGTACACGGCCGTGAAGCGCGTCTCCGCGCCGCGAATGTAGAGGCTGGTGGTGTTGCCCACGCCGCCGTTGCGCGTGATCTCGATGCCGGGCAGGCGCGCCAGCACGTCGGCGACGCCGACCGCGCCGCTGCGCTCGATGGTCTGCCGGTCGATGACCGACACGTCGCCCACCAGGTCCGACAGCGGTTGCGGCGTGCGGTTGGCCGTGACCACGGTTTCGCTGAGTGCGGCAGCGGCCACGACTTGCTGCGCATGCGCCGCGAGGGGCAGCTGAAACAGGGCCATGCCGCCGAAAGCGGAGGCCAGCGCAAGCGGCAGGCAGGCAAGGCGGCGACGGCGCGCGGGAACACGGCCGAGGGAAAGGGGACCACAGGAAGTCATGAATGGAGCGAACGAACGTCTATGCCCGTCGCCGGCCTCCCCGCCAACTTTTGGGCGCAATGGCTGCCTCATGCATCGAAATCGATCGCGCATGCGGCAGCCGCCTCGTTGGCCGGTATCCGGGCTGGCAGTGCAACCCCACCGCCTTCCCAGGTGCCTGTTTCAGGGCACCCAGTGGCTGAATGGATGAGGTTGACGCTTGCGGCGTCGACTGCTTGACCGTTGCGGGGGCAGCGCAGGCGGCTTCGGCCCGGTTCCGTTTCCGGGGAGCGTTCACTCCTGCTTCCCGTTGAACCGCGGCGTGTGAACCACGCCGCAGGCACCAACGGGCAGGATTTTAGGGCCTCTGCCGGCGCAGTAAGCCAAAAGTTGCGCCGTTCGTTGTTCGGCGGGAAACTACAATCGCCAACCATGCCCGCCTCCAGCCCCATCGACCAGATCGCCGAGCGTGTGGAACGCCTGCTCGTGCGTCATGAAGAGGTGCAGCGCACCAATGCGCTGCTGCAGGAGCAGGTCGAAGCGCTCACGCGCGAGCGCGACGCGCTCAAGTCGCGGCTTGCCGCGGCCCGCACGCGCCTCGATGCACTGCTCGAGCGGCTGCCGGCCGAACCACCTTCCGAAGATTCCCCCGCATGAAGCAGATCGAAGTACAAATCATGGGCCAGAGCTATCTGCTCGGCTGTCCCGACGGCGGCGAGGCGCAGCTGCGCGAAGCCGTCGATCGCGTGGACGCGGCCATGTGCAAGATCCGCGATGCGGGCAAGGTAAAAGCACGCGACCGCATCGCGGTGCTGGCCTCGTTGAACCTGGCTTTCGACCTGGCCGCGCAACAGACCGCCGCCGCGGCTGCAGCGGCATCCGCACCTGCTGCCGCGGCTCCCGTGGGCGAAATCGGCGAGGCCGGCGAAGCCGATGCCAAGGCCGCGCAACTCATCCAGAAACTCGATCAAGCCCTCGCGGGCGATGATCATTTGCTCTGAGCGGCCGCGTCCGGTCCGCCAGAGGCGTAAAATCCGAACTGTCTGCGGTGCGCGTCGGGCTTAATATTTCCTTGTTCCAATGCTCTCCGGAGCCGGGCTTGGTACATCGCTTGACGGGCGTGATCATCTCGCGTTAGATGAACCCGAAGTCTTGCTGCCCTCGCCCACCTGAACCCTGGTTCAGGATGCGGGTTCGGCGCCCACTTGCAGACACCTTTTTCTGTTGACACGGCCCCTGCATGCACTGCACGGGGCCGTTGCTTTTTTTCAAGGCCCCGCTGCGTGACTTCCCTGCTCGACCCCCTCCTGATCGCCGAATTGGCCGCGCTCGGCCTGGGCACCGGTTTTCTGGCGGGCCTGCTCGGCATCGGCGGCGGCATGCTCATGGTGCCTTTCATCACGATCATCATGGGCCATCGCGGGGTTGCTTCCGATCTTGCGGTGAAGATGGCCATTGCCACCTCGATGGCCACGATCATCTTCACCTCGGTGTCCAGCGTGCGCGCCCATCACAAGCGCGGCGCGGTGCGCTGGGACATCGTGCGGCGCCTTGCGCCCGGCATCGTCATCGGCAGCCTGCTGGGCAGCCTCGGCGTGTTCGCGCTGCTCAAGGGCACGGTACTGGCCATCGTCTTCGCGCTGTTCGTTGGCTTCTCGGCCACGCAGATGTTCCTCGACCGCAAGCCCAAGCCCACGCGCCAGATGCCGGGCACCGCGGGGCAGCTGTCGGCGGGCGGCGCCATCGGTTTCATCTCGGGCCTGGTCGGTGCGGGCGGCGGCTTCGTCAGCGTGCCGTTCATGACCTGGTGCAACATCTCCATCCACAACGCCGTGGCCACCAGCGCGGCGCTCGGCTTTCCGATCGCGGTGGCCAACGTGCTGGGCTACGTGATCAGCGGGCAGTCGGTGCAGGGCCTGCCGGGCGGCTCGTTCGGGTACATCTGGCTGCCGGCGCTGGCGGTCATTGCGGTATGCAGCGTGCTCACCGCACCGCTGGGCGCAAAGGCGGCGCACAACCTGCCGGTGAAGAAGCTCAAGCGCGTGTTCGCGAGCATCCTGTACCTGCTGGCGGCCTACATGCTCTGGAAGGGCCTGCAAGGCTAGGCCCACCACCCGAAAACCCCTCGGGTCCCGGGTGACACCCGTTGCGACGCCGGCGCCCCGGCCGTATAACGGTCGCATGAAAATCCTCATCGCCGTCGACGGCAGCGCCTATACGCAAAAGGCGCTCAGCTACATCCTCGCCAACCGCGCCATGTTCGTGGATGGTCACGAGCTGACCATCGTGCATGTCTGCACCGGCATCTCGGGCCACGTCGCGCGCCACCTCAGCAAAGAGGTGGTCGACGACTACTACGCCGAAGAAAACGCCAAGGTCATCGAGCCCGTGAAGGCGCGGTTCGCGGAGAACGGCGTGACCAACTACACGGTCGACAAGCGCCACGGCCACGCGGCCGAAGAGATTCTCAAGTCGGCAGCGGCGGCACACGCCGAACTGATCGTGCTCGGCACCCACGGCCACGGCATCTTCGGCCGTGCGTTGATGGGCTCGGTGGCCACCAAGGTGATTTCAGAGACCGACACCACCGTGCTGCTCGTGCAGTAAGTAGGTAGGCAGGCAGGCGCCAAGCCTTCTTTTTTCTTTCTATTGAACGCGCTGCTGCCGCCACTCGCGCGGCGAGCAGCCGAAGCGTTCTCGGAATGCGCGGCTGAAGTGCGCCGCGTCATTGAAGCCGCGGCCGTAGGCAATGTCGGCCACCGGCCGCCCGGCCAGGCGCGGCTCGAGCAGGTCGCGGCTGCAGGCTTCGAGCCGCCGCTCCCAGATGTATTGCGAAGGCGTGAGCGGCTCGCTCTTGAAGACGCGGTGGATGTGGCTTGCCGACACGCCGAGCTCCGCCGCGAGGCTTCCCACCGAAAGAGACGGATCGGCCAGTTGCTCGTCGATGCGGCGCTTCACGCGCGCAAGGTGGTACGCCGTGAGACTGCTCAGCCCCGGCGAGCGCGCCGCGGGCAACGTCTGCAGGCCCGCAACCAGAATGCTTTGCACACCGTTGGCCACCGCGAGCGCGGAGGCCGGTTGCAGCGTGTCGATGTCTTCGCGCAGCGTGCGGATCATGCCAAGCAACAGGTGCCCCGCGCCCTCGCGTCCCGATACCGTGGTGGCCGTCAGGGCTTCGGTATCGTGCAGTTCGCTGCGCAGGCGTTCGCCGGGGAGCTTGAGCACGATCTGCTCGAAGGTATCGTCGAACAGCAGCTCATACGGCCGGGTGCTGTCGTACAGCGCGAAGTCGCCCGTCGCCAGCACGGCATCGCGCCCATCCTGCCGCACCACGCCTTGCCCGCGCGCCTGGATGCTGACCAGGAAGTAATCGTCGCCCGAGCGCGAGATGTGCCCCGGCGTGCGCATGACCTTCTGCGGCCCTGACTTGACCACCGACACGTCCAGGCTCGGCAGCGTGTGCTGGCGGATGCTGCCTTCGAAGTTGCCCGCGCCCCGTTCGCGCACCGGATCGCACCCGAGCTGCACGTAGACGTTGCAGATCATGTCGGTCCAGTAGGCGAGCCGCTGGTCGCGCGGGACGGCGTCGGTGCTGAGCAACTGGTTCATCGGGGGTCCTTGGGGGAGTCGGCATGCAACGCTGGAACAAGAACGCCGCAAGTTCGGATCAAGGCGTTTCGCGGCGGCGAATCTACGCTTGAAGCAACCCGCATGCCACCGCGCAAACCCGGTGCCAGGTGTGCGAAGTTGTTTCATCACCCCGTTTCTGGAGACCCGCCATGCCCACCACCGTTCATCCCAAGCTCCGCGTCGCCGCCGTGCAGGCCGCGCCCGTGTTTCTCGACCTCGACGGCACCATCGACAAGACCATCGACCTCATGGCCCAGGCGGCCGGCCAGGGCGTGAAGCTCATCGCCTTTCCCGAAACCTGGGTGCCCGGCTACCCCTGGTGGATATGGCTCGACTCGCCGGCCTGGGGCATGCAGTTCGTGCAGCGCTACCACGACAATGCGCTGGTCGTCGGCTCCGCCGAGTTCGACCGCATCAGGGAAGCCGCGCGCAAGCACAAGATCTGGGTTTCGCTGGGCTACAGCGAAAAGGCCGCCGGCAGCCTCTACATTGCGCAGGCGCTGTTCGACGACGAGGGCAGCACGGTGCAGACGCGCCGCAAGCTCAAGCCCACGCACGTGGAGCGCACCGTGTTCGGCGAAGGCGACGGCTCTGACCTGGCCGTGGTCGAGACGCCCATCGGCAACGTCGGATCGCTCTCGTGCTGGGAGCATCTTCAGCCGCTCAGCAAGTATGCGATGTATGCGCAGAACGAGCAGATCCACTGCGGCGCCTGGCCCAGCTTTTCGCTCTACCGCGGCGCGGCCTATGCGCTCGGCCCCGAGCTCAACAACGCCGCGAGCCAGGTGTACGCGGCCGAGGGCCAGTGCTTCGTCGTGGCGCCGTGCGCCACCGTGTCGCAGGCGATGAGCGAGCTGATGTGCACCGACGCGGGCAAGCAGCAGATGCTGCGCGTCGGCGGCGGCTTTGCGCGCATCTACGCGCCCGACGGCTCGCCGCTCGGCACGCCGCTGGCCGAAGACCAGGAAGGGCTGGTGATCGCCGACATCGACCTGGGAATGATCGCGCTCGCCAAGGCGGCAGCCGACCCGAGCGGCCACTATTCGCGCCCCGACGTCACGCAACTGCTGCTGAACAAGACACGCCGCGAGCCCGTGGTGCTGCAGCGCGCGCCCGAGGTCGAAGGCGGTGCCTTCGAAGCCATCGTCGCCACGCCCGAGCCGGCAGCGGCGCCGCGCCAGCAGCCGCTGGCCGCCTGAAACACCGGAGCCACGCCATGGAATCCGCCATTGCCGAGCACCTGAAGTGTCCCCGCACGCGCCACCGCCGCGTGGAGGACGACTACGCGCCGCCCTACCCCGTCTGGTCGGCACGCGCGCCGGCCGAGGTCAAGCAGGTCGTGATGGGCTATTTCGGGGTGCAGTCGCGCGGGGCCGAAATGCGCGGCCGCGCGTGCGCGGCGCTGATGAAGATCACGGCCGGCTTCGCCCTGCCCGACGGCCCCGGCCATCACGACTTCGCGCATCATGTCGATGCCGACGGCTACGACAACATGATCGCCATCGCCTACTGGGACGACCCTGCCGCGCACGCTCGCTGGTGCGGGGCACCCGGCATCGATGCCTGGTGGCGCTCCGACGAGCGGCTGGCGGATGGCCTCGGCTATTTCCGCGAAATCGTTTCGCCGCGCGCCGAGCACTTCGAGACCATGTTCAACACGCCGGACCGCCTCGAAGGCGTGGGCGTGGTGATGGGTGGCGTGAGCGGCGAACTGCAGGAGCATGGCTACTGGGGTTCGATGCGCGACCGCATCCCGTTGTCGCAGACCGATGCCATGGCGCCTTCGGGCACGCGCGCCATCATCGCCGGCGCTCCCGCACCGGGGCAGCGCGTGCGCGTGGCAGGCCACGAGAACATCGCGATGATCCGCTCCGGCCAGGAGTGGGCTGACACCACGGGCCAGGAACGCTCGCTCTATCTCGGCGAAATGGAACCCGTGCTGCGCGAGGGCATGAACTTCCTGCGCGACCAGGGCCTGGGCATCGGCTGCTACAGCAACCGCTACATGCATCACCTCGACGGCAAGGGTGCTCCGCTGGAAAAATCGTTCGGCCTGAGCTTCTGGCGCTCGCTCGCCGACATGGAACGCTGGGCCGAATCGCATCCCACGCACGTCGCGATCTTCGGCAGCTTCATGCGCTACGTGCAGGCGCTGAACTTCCAGCTGCAGCTGCGCGTGTACCACGAGGTGTCGGTGCTGAAGGCCGACGAGCAGAGCTACGAATACATCAACTGCCATGCGCGCAGCGGGCTCATGAACGGGGTGGGCGTGGGCTGACCCATTGCCCAGCGCCGCACGCCGGAATCCGCGGACGCCGCCAAGGAAAAGCCCTAGGCGAACAGCCGCTTGTGCTGCTCCCGCAGCAGCGCCTTCTGCACCTTGCCCATGGCGTTGCGCGGCAGTTCGCCGACGACAAAGCAGCGCTTCGGAATCTTGAAGTTCGCGAGTTTCGACTTGAGTTCCGCAACGATGGCATCGGCGTCGAGCACTCCGCCCGCCTTGGGAATGACGATGGCGACGCCGACTTCGCCGAAGTCGGGGTGCGGCACGCCGACCACGGCGCTCTCGGCCACGCCGGGGAGCTCATTGATGTAGCCCTCGATCTCAGCCGGGTAGACGTTGTAGCCGCCGCTGATGATCAGGTCCTTGCTGCGCCCGACGATGGTGATGTAGCCGCTGCCGTCGATCTTGCCGACGTCGCCGGTCTTGAAGAAACCGTCGACGGTGAATTCTTCCTTCGTTTTTTCGGGCATGCGCCAGTAGCCCGCGAACACGTTCGGCCCGCTGACCTCGATGTTGCCGATCTCGTCGGTGGTGCAGTTGCGGCCGCTGTCGTCACGCACGCGCAGCTGCACGCCCGGCAGGGCGAAGCCGACCGTGCCGCCGCGGCGCTCGCCCTGCGCGGGGCTGTAGGGGTTGGAGGTGAGCATGATCGTCTCGCTCATGCCGTAGCGCTCGAGAATGGTGTGGCCGGTGCGCTCGCGCCACTCGTCGAAGGTTTCGATGAGCAGCGGCGCGGAGCCCGCGACGAAGAGGCGCATGTTGCGCACCGCTTCGCGCGTGAGACCGGGCTCGGCCAGCAGCCGCACGTAGAGCGTGGGCACGCCCATGAACACCGTGGCCTCGGGCAGCTTCTCCACCACGCGCTTCGGGTCGAACTTCGAGAACCAGATCATCTTGCTGCCGTTCAGCAGCGCACCGTGCAACGCCACGAAGAGGCCATGCACATGAAAGATCGGCAGTGCGTGGATCAGCACGTCGCCTTGGGTCCAGCCCCAGTATTCCTTGAGCACCTCGGCGTTCGACAGCAGGTTGCCATGCGTGAGCATCGCGCCCTTGCTGCGGCCGGTGGTGCCGCTGGTGTAGAGGATGGCGGCCAGGTCGTCGGCTTTCCTCTTCGCAATCACATGCTGGTCGCTGCACTGCGCGGCCGCTTCCAGCAGCGTGCCGGTGCGGTTGTCGTCGAGCGTGAACACGTGCCGTGTGCCCGCCGCGTTGGCGATGGGTTTGACCCACGAGGCATTGCGGCTGGTGCACACCACCACGGCCGGTTCGGCGTTGCCGATGAAGTATTCGATCTCGGCGCTTTGATAGGCGGTGTTGAGCGGCAGGAACACATAGCCCGCGCGCAGCGTGGCGAGATAGAGAATCATCGCCTCGACCGACTTCTCGACCTGCACCGCGACGCGGGCGCCATCTTCCAGGCCCAAACCGCCGAGCAGGTTGGCCATCATGGCGCTGGCACGGTCGAGGTCGCGCCACGAATAGAACAGGCCGTCGTCCGTTTCCACGGCAATGCGGTCGAGATTGGCGGGAAAGGACGCGCGCAGGGCGGCGAACAGGTTGTAGTTGGCTTTCGTCTTCATCGGGCAAGTCTTCAGAAATTCGGTGTGCGCTTGGCAAGAAAGGCGTCGATGCCTTCGCGGTGTTCGGCGGAGTCGGCGTAATCGTAGGCGGTTGCGAGCAGGTTCTCGGTCGAATGCGCGCCTGCCTTCAGCATGGCGAAGGTGCGCTTGTGCAGTCGCGCGGCCTGCGGCGCCAGGGCGGCGATGCGCGCGGCATGGGCCTCTGCGGCGGGAGCCACCTCGTTGTCGGGCAGCACCTGCAGCAGAAAACCCGCGTCGTACAGGCGCTGTGCGCCATGCACGCCGGCGGCCAGCAGCATGTCGCGCGCCAGCACATCGCCAATGGCGCCATGGACCAGCGCGGCCTCTCGCGGCGCCATCGGAAAGCCGAGCTTTGCGATGGGTGCGCCAAACTTTGCGGAGGCGCCCGCAAGGCGGATGTCGCAGCAGCTCGCCATCTCGATGCCGGCGCCCATGCACGCGCCTTCGATCTGCGCGACCACGGGCAGCGGGCAATCGAGCATGGCCTGGAGCGCGCCCCAGACCTCGTTCTCGTGGAACTCGCGCAGGCTGGCTTCGTCGAAACGGAACGACGGGTACTCGGAGATGTCGCCGCCGGCGCAGAAGGCGCCGCCCTCGCCGCGAACCACGACACAGCGCAACTCCGGATCAACCGCCTGGCGGATGCCGTCGAACACCGCACGCAGTTCGCGCCACATGCCGCGCGTCATGGCATTGAGGCGACCCGCGTTCGACAGGGTGACAAACGCAACGGCGCCCTCGCGGCGCAGTGAAACGTGGCGTTCGCCCATCACTCGAGCTTGGCGCCCGAGGCCTTCACCACCTTGGCCCAGCGCTTGATCTCGGAGTTGACGAAGCCGCCGTACGAAGCCATGGTGAGATTCGGAATCTCGGAGCCGTTCTGGGTCCAGATGGCTTTGAGCTCGTCGCTCGCCAGCGCCTTCTTCATGTCGTCGACGATGCGCGCCTGCAGGTCGGCCGGCGTGCCCTTGGGGGCCCACAGGCCGTACCAGGTGGTGACGGTGTAGTCGGGCAGCCCCACCTCGGCGGCGCAGGGCACGTCGGGGAACGCGGGGTTGCGCTTGCTGCCCGCGACCATCAGCGCCTTGATGCGCCCGCCCTTGATGTGCTGGGCCGAAGAACCGAGGCCGTCGAACATCAGGTCGACGTTGCCGGCAATCAGGTCGGACAGCGCCGGGCCCGCGCCGCGGTAGGGAATGTGCGTGATGAAGGTGTTGGTCTGCAGCTTGAACAGCTCGCCCGCCAGGTGATGCGAAGTGCCCGCGCCGGCCGAACCGTAGTTGAGCTTGCCCGGATTGCGCTTGGCGGCGGCAACGAACTCCTGCAAGGTGTTGGCCGTGACGCGGCGCGGGTTGACCACCACCACCTGCGGCACGTTGGCCAGCAGCATCAGCGGCACGAAGTCTTTCTCGAGGTCGTAGTCGAGCTTGGGGTAGATCGACGGCGCGATGGCGTGGTGCACCGCGCCCATGAAGAGCGTGTAGCCGTCGGGCTGGGCCTTGGATGCGATGCTGGCACCCACCGTGCCGCCCGCGCCGCCGCGGTTGTCGATGACCAGCGTCTGGCCGCTGATCTTGGCAAACTGCGCCGAGAGCGGGCGTGCGAAGGCATCGGTGCCGCCGCCGGCCGGAAACGGAACGATCATGTTCACCGGCCGGGTCGGCCAGTTAGCCCCCTGCGCACGCGCACCGCCACCGCACAGAACGGCGGCACCGGCCGCAGCCAGGCGCAGCACGTCGCGTCGTTGAAAACTCTGGGTCATCTGTCATCTCCTGTCGTTGTGGATTTGCCGCGCCATGCGGCCGCCGGCACCTCGCGCGCCGGACTTTTTCTTTCAGAACTCAGCCCTTCTTGAAAAAAAGGCTTTCAACATCTCCCGATACCGCCACCTTTCCCTCGGCGAGCCACGCGCGATGCTTGTCGAGCCGCTTCAGATCGTAGAGGTAATTCACCATCAGGCCGTAAGACTGCTTCTGCCCCTTGGGCGAGGGATCGCCGGCCCAGTTGAGCCGCTCCACGCGAGCGCCGTTGCCCAGGTGAAAGCGCGCCACCGGGTCGGCGGGCGTGCCGTCGATCAGCGTATGGCCAAGGTATTCGGCGGCCGCCTGCAGCAGCCATTGGCGCAGCGGCGACTTGGCGTCGAGGGTGGCCGCGGCGTCCACCGCTGCCAGCAGGCGGTCGGCGGTGGGCGGCAGCGAGCCGACGAGGCGGCCGAGTTCGGCCTCTCGTTTTTCGTCCAGGCGCGGCAGCAGGTCCGCGGCGTTCTTGGCGAGCCAGCTGCGAAAGCCGGGAACCGGCGACAGCGTGGCAAAGACCTTGAGGCGCGGCAGCTCGTCCTGCAGCGTCTCGACCACGCGCTTGATGAGCGAGTCGCCGAAGCTCACGCCGCGCAGGCCGTTCTGGGTGTTGCTGATCGAATAGAAGATGGCCGTCGTCGCCTTGGCCGGCAGGATCGGCACGGCGGTCTCGTCGAGCAGCGGCGTGATGCCCTCGCTGATGCGGTCGACCAGCGCCACCTCGACGAAGATCAGCGGCTCGTTGGGCAGCCGCGGATGGAAGAAGCCGTAGCAGCGGCGGTCGCTGTCGTCGAGCCGGTTCTTCACGTCGGTCCAGCTCTTGATGTCGTGCACGGCCTCGTAGCGGATCAGCTTCTCGATCAGCGACGCCGGCGAGTTCCAGTCGATCCGGCGCAGTTCGAGAAACGCGACATCGAACCAGGTAGAGAACAGGTGCTCCAGTTCGGCGTCCAGCGCGATCAGCCGCTTGTCGGACTTGAGAAAAGGCAGCAGTTCGGCGCGCAGGTCGACCAGGAAACGCATGCCTTCGGGCTCGACCGCGAAGCGCTGCAGCAGGCGCATGCGGGGCGAGACCAGCGCGCGCCGCAGCCGCAACTCGGCCTGGCCTTCGTCGGGCGTTCCGACCGCGGCCTGGTGCTGGTCGCGTGCGGACTTGAGCTTGTGCGGATCGGCCGCGAAATGCTCGCTCATCAGCGCCCAATAGTCGCGCCGCTCCTCAGGCGCGGCGCTGGCGTACGCGGTTGCAATGGCATGCGCGCGGCGCCCACCCTCGACCTCGCTCACGCGCGGATCGATCACGGCCTGCAAGGCGGCCAGCACGCGGCGCAGCGCGCGCGGCGACAAGGCTTCGTCGGCCTTGCGCAGGGTGGCTTGCATGCGCTCGGCGGTCGAGCGCAGGCTCGGCTTGGCGGCGGCCTTGGGCGCGCCGCGGGTGGCACCCTCGGGCGCCACCGGCACCTTGTTGCCGGACTTCTCGCCAGAGCGCAGTCGCGCCTGGAACCATTCGGTCGCACTCATCGACAAACTCCAATGCTGTGAGGTGCGGGGAGGTCTTTTTTCATGTCGTTCATGACATCACCCTGGATTTCTGTTGCCGCGCCACCTCGCGCAGTGCTTCGCGCTGGCGCGTCAGGTGCGTGCGCATGGCCGCGTCCGCGCCGTCGCTGTCGCGCGCCTTGAGCGCGGCGAACACCGCCAGATGCTCCGACAGGCTCTGCTCGAGCCGGCCCGGCGCATGCAGCTGCTGGAGCCGCGCGAGCTTGAGTATCTTGCGCAGATCGCCGATCACCTGCGCCAGCCATCTGTTGTCGGCCAGCTGGATGATCGCCTCGTGAATGAGGTGGTTGGTGGCGTAGTAGTCGTTGATGCGCTTGGACTTGGCATGGCGCACCAGCCGTTCGTGCAGCGCATCGAGCTCGTGCAGCTCGGAATCGCTTGCGTTGCGCGCGGCCTCGTAGGCGCAACGGCCTTCGAGCAGCGCAATGACTGGAAATATCTCATCGAGATCGCGCTCCGTCACCTCGCGCACGAAGCAGCCGCGCCGCGGTTCATGCCGCAGCAGGCCTTCGGCCGTGAGCACCTTGAGCGCCTCGCGCAAGGGGGTGCGGGAAATCGACAGCCTCTCGCACAGTGCGGCCTCGTCCAGAAAGCTGCCCGGTGCCAGCGCGCCCGCGAAGATCTGCTCGCGCAGCGTGGCGGCCACTTCGTCGTGCAGGGAGTTTGGGACGAGGCGCATGAGGATGTGAAACGCGGGGGCAGGCGTAATTTCCTGTAATTACACATAATTGTGAGTCCGCGATGAACGCGGCACAAGGCCGCGCGGCACGCCCGCGGCCCGTGCTTACCCTGAGTGCCGGAGCCTCAGGCCGTCGCCGGCTGGCGGCGCTGCGCCGCCCAGATCCACAGGCCGATGCCGAAGATCACCATCGGCACGCTGAGCCACTGCCCCTGGCTCAGGTTGAGCGCGCGCAGGCCGAGAAAATCATCCGGCTCGCGGAAATACTCGGCAATGAAGCGCAGCACGCCATAGCCGATCATGAACACCGCGGCCACCTGTCCTTGCTTGCGCTCCTTGCGGGCGTACAGCCACATGATGACGAACAGCAGAAGCCCTTCGAGCAGGAACTGGTAGACCTGCGAGGGATGGCGCGGCAGCATCGAGCCGCTCTGCGGAAACACCATGCCCCAGGGCAGGTCGGGGCTGCTGAAGCGGCCCCAGAGCTCACCGTTGATGAAGTTGCCCACGCGGCCTGCCGCCAGCCCCGTAGGCACGCAGGGCGAGACGAAATCCATCACCTGCCAGAACGGCCGGGCACGCGAACGTGCGAACCAGAGCATCGCCCCGATCACGCCCAGCAGGCCGCCGTGAAAGCTCATGCCGCCCTGCCACACGTAAAGAATCTGCAGCGGATTCGCGAGATAGAACTCGGGCTTGTAGAACAGGCAGTAGCCGAGCCGGCCGCCCACGATGACGCCCATCACCCCGAGAAAGAGAATGTCCTCGATGTCCTTGCGCTGCCACGCACCCGCGCCGACCAGGGAGCGGTACGGCTCGTGCCGCAGGCGGCGCGTGCCGAGAAAATAGAACAGCGCGAACGCGGCCAGGTATGTCAGGCCGTACCAGTGAATGGCAACGGGCCCGAGCTGCAGGGCGATGGGATTGATCTGCGGATACATGAGCATCCGCGGATTGTGCCCGGAGCAAATGACTCGCCTCCCAGGCTTCGCGCACTTCGTGTCGCTTCGCCCTCCCCCTACCGGGGGAACACTTGCGGCCCGGCAAGCCTTGCGCGGCCGAACCAGAACCACAGCGCGAGGCCGACGGTCACCATCGGCACGCTGAGCCACTGCCCCTGGCTCAGGCTCAGGGAGCGCAGGCCGAGGAAGTCGTCGGGCTCGCGGAAGTACTCGGCAAAGAAGCGTAGCGCGCCGTAGCCGATCAGGAAGACCGCAGCCACCTGCCCCTGCTTGCGCTCCTTGCGCGCATAGAGCCACATGATCACGAACAGCAGCAGGCCTTCGAGCAGAAACTGGTAGACCTGCGACGGATGGCGCGGCAGCATCGAGCCGCTTTGCGGGAACACCATGCCCCAGGGCAGGTCGGGGCTGCTGAAGCGGCCCCAGAGTTCGCCATTGATGAAGTTGCCCACGCGGCCCGCAGCAAGGCCGGTGGGCACGCAGGGCGCGACGAAATCCATCACCTGCCAGAACGGCCGCGCACGCGAACGCGCGAACCAGACCATCGCGCCGATCACGCCCAGCATGCCGCCATGAAAGCTCATGCCGCGCTTCCACACGTACAGGATCTCGAGCGGGTGCGTGAGGTAGAACTCCGGCTTGTAGAAGAGGCAATAGCCCAGCCGCCCCCCGACGATCACGCCCATCACGCCGAGAAAAAGAATGTCCTCGATGTCCTTGCGCTGCCAGGCGCCGGCGCGGGCCAGCGAACGGTACGGCTCGTGGTGCAGCCGGCGCGTACCGAGAAAGTAGAACAGCGCGAACGCGGCCAGGTAGGTCAGCCCGTACCAGTGAATGGCGACGGGTCCGAGCTGCAAGGCGATGGGATCGATCTGCGGATGCACGAGCATCCGCGGATTGTGCCCGGAGCAAGTGACACGCCCCCCAGGCTTCGCGCACCTCGTGTCGCTTCTCCCCCCTGTCGGAGGCAGCACCTGCGGCCCGGCAAAGCCGGTTCCGCGGTGTGACGCGATTTAGCTGCTCACTACTTCGCCCGCACCGTACGCTCCCGCACGAATTCCACGAAACGGGCCAGCGCCGGGTGCGCCGCCTGCGCAGACCACACCAGACTGGTCTCGCAAGCCGGCAGCGCCACGCGGCGCCGCCCCACGCCCTTGAACTCGTCGGCCTGCCGGTAGACCACGCCCGCGCGCCGGAACTGCATCACGCTGTGCGGCACCCAGGCCACGCCGATGCCGCCCGAGACGAGATTGACGATGGTCTGCATCTGGATCGCCTCCTGTGCGACCTGCGGCGTGCGGCCGGCGGCGTGATAGAGGTCGAAGACAGCGTCATGCAGCGAAGGCACGATGCGGCGCGGAAAGATCACCAGCGGCTCGGCCAGCACCTCTGCCAGCGGCACGGGCCGCGCGCGTGCGAGCCGGTGCTGCGCCGGCAGGGCCAGCACCAGCGCCTCCTCCTCCACCGGCAGCCGCGCGAGCCCCGGCGGCGCGGCGCCCGGCGAATGCAGCATCAGCCCGGCATCGATCTCGCCGCGCGCAAAGGCTTCGAGCTGGACGTCGCCCGTGGCCTCGACCAGTTCGAGCGCCACCTCGGGGCAAAGCACGCGGAACTCGCGCACCCAGGCCGGCAACTGCTCGAAACCGACGGTGGAGACGAAGGCGATGCGCACGCGCCCCACCTGCCCCGCCGCCGCGGCCCGCGCCCGCGCCGGAAGCGCCTGGGCGCGCGCCAGCAGTTCGCGCACATCGGGCAGCAGCGCCTCGCCGGCGGGCGTGAGCGCCACGCGCCTTCGGGTGCGGTCGAACAGCAGCACGCCCAATGTCTTTTCGAGCTGGGCAATGGCCTGGGTCACCGGCGGCTGGGTCATGTGCAGCCGCAGGGCGGCGCGGCCGAAGTGCAATTCTTCGGCCACCGCGACGAACTGGCGCCAGGCCCGCAGATCGATCAGGCTTTCTTTCATATGCCTAGCATATCAATCCGCACTGAAAAATGGATTGGAATGAATCAATGAGAAGTCCGATACTTGGGCTTCCCCCCGATCTCCCCACGACACAAGAGACACCATGGACACCAAGCCAATCCAGATCAATCGCCGCAGCGCCAACATCGTCGAAGGCAAGAGCCGCGCGCCCAACCGCTCCATGTTCTACGCCATGGGCTACGAGGAAAGCGACTTCAAGAAGCCGATGGTCGGCGTCGCCAACGGCCACAGCACCATCACGCCCTGCAACTCGGGCTTGCAGAAGCTGGCCGACGCGGCCATCGCGGGCATCGAGGAAGCCGGCGGCAACGCACAGGTGTTCGGCACCCCCACCATCTCCGACGGCATGGCCATGGGCACCGAGGGCATGAAGTACTCGCTGGTGAGCCGCGAGGTCATTTCGGACTGCATCGAGACCTGCGTGGGCGGCCAGTGGATGGACGGCGTGCTGGTGGTCGGCGGCTGCGACAAGAACATGCCGGGCGGCCTGATGGGCATGCTGCGCGCCAACGTGCCGGCCATCTACGTCTACGGCGGCACCATCCTGCCGGGCCGCTACAAGGGGCAAGACCTGAACATCGTGAGCGTGTTCGAAGCCGTGGGCCAGAACGCCGCCGGCAACATGAGCGACGAAGACCTGCGCGAGATCGAGATGCGCGCCATTCCCGGCAGCGGCTCGTGCGGCGGCATGTACACGGCCAACACCATGTCCAGCGCATTCGAGGCGCTCGGCATCTCGCTGCCCTACTCGTCCACCATGGCCAACCCGCACGACGAAAAGGCCAACTCGGCCAAGGAGTCGGCCAAGGTGCTGATCGAGGCGATCAAGAAAGACCTGAAGCCGCGCGACATCGTGACCAAGAAGGCCATCGAGAACGCCGTGGCCGTCATCATGGCCACGGGCGGCTCGACCAATGCGGTGCTGCACTTCCTGGCGATTGCGCATGCCGCCGAGGTCGAGTGGTCCATCGACGACTTCGAGCGCATCCGCAAGAAGGTGCCGGTGCTGTGCGACCTGAAGCCCTCGGGCAAGTACCTGGCAGTCGACCTGCACAAGGCCGGCGGCATTCCGCAAGTGATGAAGGTGCTGCTGAACGCGGGCCTGCTGCATGGCGACTGCATCACCATCACCGGCCAGACGATTGCCGAAGTGCTGAAGGACGTGCCCGACGTGCCGCGCGCCGACCAGGACGTGATCCGCCCGATCGACAAGCCCATGTACAACCAAGGCCACCTGGCCATCCTCAAGGGCAACCTGTCGCCCGAAGGCGCGGTCGCCAAGATCACCGGCCTGAAGAACCCCGTCATTACCGGCCCGGCGCGCGTGTTCGACGACGAGCAATCGGCGCTCAAGGCCATCCTGGACGGCAAGATCAAGGCCGGCGATGTGATGGTGCTGCGCTACCTGGGCCCCAAGGGCGGCCCCGGCATGCCCGAAATGCTGGCCCCCACGGGCGCGCTGATCGGCGCGGGCCTGGGCGAAAGCGTGGGCCTTATTACCGACGGCCGCTTCTCGGGCGGCACCTGGGGCATGGTGGTCGGCCACGTCGCGCCAGAGGCAGCAGCGGGCGGCACCATTGCGTTCGTGAACGAAGGCGACTCGATCACCATCGACGCGCACAAGCTGGTGCTCGAACTCAACGTGCCCGAAGCCGAACTCGCCAAGCGCCGCGAAGGCTGGAAGCCGCCGGCGCCGCGCTACACCCGCGGCGTGCAGGCCAAGTTCGCGTTCAACGCCTCGAGCGCCAGCTCGGGCGCGGTGCTCGACAAGTTCTGAAACCTGGTCAGGCCATCATCCACGCGCCGTAGCCAAAGGCCAGGAAGCCAAGGCCCACGATCGCGAGGATGCTGCGGAATTCGAATTCCATCGACGGCGGCAGGCTCTGCACGACGAAGTGCAGCAATGCGCCGGCGCCGATGGTCATGAAGCCGGCACCGAGCGCCCTCCCCAGCCGCTCGTCCGGATACAGAAAGCAGACGGCAAAGCCGGCCACGAAGACCAGGTTGGCCAGCACGGTGCCGCGCGTGCGCCAGCGCTGCTGCGCGGACGTGGCCTTGCGCTCAACCGGCGCGCCGGCCTGGGGCCGCCCCTCCTTGATCGCCATGCCGGTGAAGAAGAGGCCGAACATCGTCGGGAACAGCCCGAAGAGGCCAAATCCCCAGACGGCGCCCCACATGTTCTGGAAGTCCGCCACCAGGGCTTGCGCCGGGTCGGCCACGCTGTAGCGCACCTCGACCGGGTCGCCCCATTCCTTGTCCGACAGTCCGCCGCCGAGTCCCTTGACGCGGCGCTTCTGGCCGTCAGGCGCGATGTATTCGACGATGGGGGCGCGCGAGACCGTGGTGCGGCCGTTGCTGTCCTTGCTGCGCTCGTCGACGAACTCGACCAGGCTGCCCTGCACGCTGGCCGTGCCCTCAATCGACTGGTAGCGATGCCAGCCGATCGTCGCGGCGGCGTAGAGGCCCGCGCAGCCGATCAGCAGCGCCCCGATCCCCACGCCCCAGAACAAGCCCTTGAGCCATCCCGCCAAACCGCCGATGGCCGGCCCGGCCAGCAGCGAGAGTCCGAAGACCAGCATCGCTTGCCGGGTCGCTTCTTCGTCCATGGCGGGTGCCGGTGCATGCAGTGGACAGGGCCGCCCGGCGTGTGCGTGCCGCTCAGCGCTTCGGTCGCTGGCCCTTGCTGCCCGGCAGGCCCATGTTGCTGCGCTGGCGGTCGATGCGGGCCTGCTTGCGCCGCTCTTCGCGCTCAATGACCTTGCGCTTGGTGTAGCCCGACGAATCGGCCCATGCCCACCACGCCACGGCCAGCGCGAACGGCGAGAGCACGATCCACCAGCTCCAGCCGGCAACCATGCCCACTTCGAAGTATTTGAGGCCTATGCCCAGCAAGCCCAGCAGCAGAAAAAGCATCGCGAATCCCTCGGGTTTTGTTCGAAACGCTTCCGGACGCCGGTGCACGGCGCTACCTACAATCGCGTTAGATCGAATGTAACCCAGCCATTACGAAATACATCCCCATGAAGAGACTCCTGTCATCCGCGATTCTGGGCTTGGGCCTTGGGTTGGCGGCGCCCGCTTTCGCAGACCTGGCCCTGGCCACGTCGAAAAACTGCATGAGCTGCCACGCGGTCGACCGCAAGGTGCTCGGCCCTTCTTTCAAGGACGTGGCGGCCAAGTACAAAGGCAACGCCGGCGCCGCGGACATGCTCGCGACAAAGATCATCAAGGGTGGTTCGGGCGTATGGGGCCCGGTGCCGATGCCGGCGAACAACCAGGTGAGCGAAGCCGACGCCAAGAAGCTCGCCGCCTGGGTGCTGATGGCGCGCTGAGCCTGGGCGCCCAGGCCCGCGTCGTCAAACCCGTGGATCGATGTCCGTGGGCAGCGGCCGGCGCTCGATGCGGTCTTCGAGCTGGCCGATGTGCGCGGCCACGGTGTTGTCGGACTGCTCCGAACGCTGGCGCACCACGCTCTCGACCTGCCCCAGCCGGGTCAGCAACGCGGCATGCCGCTCGGCGTTTTGCGCCATGTGCTTGTTCTCCTGCGTTTCCAGGAAATTGCGCAGCTCGGTGAAGCGCGAAGCCTCGGCCTTGTCGGCAAGATCGCGCTGCACCTGCATTTCCTTGTTGTGGCGCTTGGCGTCGAGCAACACCGAGCTGTGCAGGTACAGCACATAGACCAGGAAGAACACGCCCAGGGCGACCGTCAGCGCAAGCATCATCAAGCCGAGCGGCGCGGAAATCGTCATGAAGCCCAGCGAGACCGGCACGGGCGCCGAAAGCGTTCCCCAGTTGAGCGCGGCAAGGACCGCGATCAACAGCAGAATGACGAACAGAAAAGCGGATCTCACGCCCATGGGGGGCCTCCTTCGTACAGATCGAACACAGCTGAACGCGCCCTGCGCATCGAAGCGCACGGCGGCTCTGCTGGTTTTACCTCAGGCCGAAGGCCGCTATGGCCGCCGCTCTCCAGTAACGGCCGTGTCCTACAGAACCAATCAATTGGTCTGTGACAACTGCTCCAGAATGGCCGGATTCTCCAGCGTCGACGTGTCCTGCGTGATCGCCTCCCCCTTGGCGATGCTGCGCAGCAGGCGCCGCATGATCTTGCCGCTGCGCGTCTTGGGCAGGTTGTCCCCGAAGCGGATGTCCTTGGGCTTGGCAATCGGCCCGATCTCCTTGGCCACCCAGGCGCGCAGCTCGTTGGCGATCTGCTTGGCCTCCTCGCCGGTCGGGCGGCTGCGCTTGAGCACGACAAAGGCGCACACCGCCTCGCCCGTCACGTCGTCGGGCCGGCCCACCACGGCCGCCTCGGCCACCAGGTCGGTCTTGGACACCAGCGCCGATTCGATCTCCATCGTGCCCAGCCGGTGGCCCGAGACGTTCAGCACGTCGTCGATGCGCCCGGTGATGCGGAAGTAGCCGCGGTCGGCACTGCGTACGGCCCCATCGCCGGCCAGGTAGATGGTGCCGCCCATCTCCTCGGGGAAGTAGCTCTTCCTGAAGCGCTCGGGGTCGTTCCAGATGGTGCGGATCATCGAGGGCCAGGGCCGCTTGATGACCAGCATGCCGCCCGCGCCGTGGGGCAGGTCCTTGCCGGTCTCGTCCACGATGGCGGCCATGATGCCCGGCAGCGGCAGGGTGCAGGAGCCGGGCACCAGCGGCGTGGCCCCGGGCAGCGGCGTGATCACGTGGCCGCCGGTCTCGGTCTGCCAGAAGGTGTCCACGATCGGACATTGCTCGCGGCCGATATGGCGGTGGTACCACATCCAGGCCTCGGGGTTGATGGGCTCGCCCACCGAGCCGAGGATGCGCAGGCTCGAAAGGTCCCAGTTCTTCGGATGCACTTTCTCGTCGCCTTCGGCGGCCTTGATGAGCGAGCGGATGGCGGTGGGGGCGGTGTAGAAGACGCTGACCTTGTGCTTCTCGATCATCTGCCAGAAGCGCCCGGCGTGCGGGAAGGTGGGGATGCCTTCGAACACCACCTGGGTGGCGCCGGCGGCCAGCGGGCCGTAGGCCACGTAGGTGTGGCCGGTGATCCAGCCGATGTCGGCGGTGCACCAGAACACGTCTTCGGGCCGGATGTCGAAGGTCCAGTCCATGGTGAGCCGGGCCCACAGCAGGTAGCCGCCGGTGGCGTGCTGCACGCCCTTGGGCTTGCCGGTGGAGCCGGAGGTGTAGAGGATGAAGAGGGGGTGCTCGGCGTTCACGGGCACGGGCGGGCAGTCGGTGCTCTGGCCCTGGAGGGCCTCGGCGAAGCTCTGGTCGCGGCCTTCGACGCGATTCCAGGCGGTGGGGGTGCGCTCGTAGACGAACACGGCCCGGATCGACTCGCAGCCGCCCATGGCGATGCCGTCGTCCACGATGGCTTTGAGGGGCAGCTCCTTGCCGCCGCGCAGCTGGTAGTTGGCGGTGATGACGGCCACGGCGCCGGCGTCGATGATGCGCTCTTGCAGGGCCTTGGCCGAGAAGCCGCCGAACACGACGCTGTGGGTGGCGCCGATGCGCGCGCAGGCCTGCATGGCGACGACGCCTTCGACGGTCATGGGCATGTAGACGATGACGCGGTCGCCCTTTTGGATGCCGGCGGCCTTCAGGGCGTTGGCGAACTGGCTCACGCGGGCGAGCAGTTCCTTGTAGCTGACGCGGGTGACGGCGCCGTCGTCGGCCTCGAAGACGATGGCGGTCTTGTGTTCGACGGGGGTGCCGATGTGCCGGTCCAGGCAGTTGGCGCTGGCGTTGAGTTCGCCGTCGCCGAACCATTGGTAGAAGGGGGCGTTGGATTCGTCCAGGGTCTTGGTGAAGGGCTTGGTCCAGGTGAGGTTGTCCTTCGCCAGGCGGGTCCAGAAGCCTTCGAAGTCCTGCTCGGCTTCCTGGCACAGGGCTTCGTAGGCGGCCATGCCCGAGATGCGCGCGCCGGCGCTGGCGCGGGCGTCGGGTGGGAATACGCGGTTCTCTACGAGGACGGATTCGATGTTCTTGGATGCGCTGCTGCTCATTTTCTTGTCTCCTGGGTAGGTGCGGCCGTAATGTCGGCGGGCCCACTTACGGGTCACTGACGGGTTCGTCCAGGTCCGATGTTAGTTCGCAGGGTTATCACGAGTCGGACACAAGGGCACCTCTAGAATCGCCGGTCGTTCCCAACCTCCCGTCCAATGTCCGCTCCCGACCCTTTCGACCGCCCCCACACGCCCGCCGCCGCCTCGCCCCTGCGGCCACTCCCCAAGCTGATCTTCGCGAGCCGCTGGCTGCAGCTGCCGCTGTACCTGGGCCTGATCGTGGCGCAGGCGGTGTACGTGGTGCACTTCCTGGTCGAGCTGCTGCATCTGGTCGAGGCGGCCTTCGGCAGCAAGGACGCGCTGCAGGCCCTGATCACCAGCATCGGCTACAAGACGACCGCGCCGGTGGGCACACTCAATGAAACGGTGATCATGCTGGTGGTGCTGGCGCTGATCGACGTGGTGATGATCTCGAACCTGCTCATCATGGTGATCGTGGGCGGCTACGAAACCTTCGTGAGCCGCATGGACCTCGAAGGCCATCGCGACCAGCCCGAGTGGCTGAGCCATGTGAACGCCTCGGTGCTCAAGGTGAAGCTGGCCACCGCCATCATCGGCATCAGCTCGATCCATCTGCTGAAGACCTTCATCAACGCGGACAACTACACCGACCGCGTTCTGATTGCGCAGACCGTGATCCACATCGCATTCCTGTTCTCGGCCATGGCCATTGCCTACACCGACAAGCTCATGACGTCGAACGCGCCGCAAGGCGGCGGCTCGCACTGAGCCCTGCCCGCTTCTAGCCTGCGTGCGGCAGATCCCACGCGGGCACGTCGGTGAATTGCTCGGCCAGAAAGTCGAGCATCGTGCGCAGCGCGGCCGGCATGTGCTTGCGCGAGGCATACACCGCGTACATGCCCACCACCTGCGGTTCGCAATCAGGGAAGAGCGGCACCAGTTCGCCGGCCTTCACGAGGCCGGCCGTCAGGTAGGTCGGCAGCATCGCAATGCCCGCCCCGGACCGCGCCAGCTGCATCAGGCTCGCAGCATCGTTGGTCGACAGGTTGCCGCCCACGGCCACCGAGACCGGCTCCCCGTTGTCCTTGCGCGTGAAATTCCAGAGGCTGCGCCCGAAGTACGAGTGCGTGAGGCAATTGCGCTGGGCCAGCTCCTCCACGCGCACAGGCTTGCCGTGTTCCTTCAGGTAGCCGGGTGACGCGCAAACCACCGACCGGCAGTCGGTGAGCCGCCGCGCGATCAGGTTGGGATCGATCTCCACCGCCACCCGAATGGCGAGATCGATGCGCTCGTCCACCAGGTTCACCGCGCGGTCGAGCAGCACCAGGTCGACCGCCACCCCGGGGTACAGCCGCACGTAATCGGCCACGGCGCCGGCCAGTTGCGCCTGCGCGAAGGAAGTGCTGGCCGTGATGCGCAATTGGCCCCGCGGCGCCTCGGCCGGGTGCCGCACGGCGGCCTGCATGTCGCCCGCGAGTTCGAGCACTTGGCGGCAGCGCGGCAGCAGTTCCTCGCCGGCCGCCGTGAGGCTCAGCCGGCGCGTCGTGCGGTGCAGCAGGCGCGCGCCGGTCCATTGCTCGAGTTCGGCCACGTAGCGCGTGACCACCGGCCGGGAAAGATCGAGCTTGTCGGCCGCGGCCGAAAGGCTGCCCGAGTCGACCACCGTGACGAACACGCGCATTGCATTCAATCGATCCATTCGAACGATTTTAGGAATAAACAAGCGCGAAATTCGAGGTATTTCTTTCGAAAGCAGAAACCTAAGATGCGCTTCATCGCATCAACTTTTCAGGAGCATTCATGAGCCACATCGCCATCATCGGCGCCACCGGACGCGCTGGCGGCCGCCTTCTCGAGGAGGCCCTGCGCCGCGGCCACACCGTGACCGCCATTGCGCGCAAGGCCAGCGAAAAGCTGTCGGGCCGCGCCGATGTGAAGCCCATCGACGTCGACGTGCTCGACGCACCCGCGCTCGAAAAGGCGCTGGCCGGGCATGACGCCGTGTTCAGCGCCGCGCACTTCTCCACGGTACCGCCCGCCGCCATCATCGAGCCCGCCAAGCGCGCCGGCGTGAAGCGCCTGCTGGTGGTCGGCGGCGCCGGCAGCCTGTTCGCAGCGCCGGGCCTGAAGGTGATCGACACGCCGAATTTCCCCGAGGCGTACAAGGCCGAGGCTTCGGCGGGCGCCGCGTTCCTGGAGGTGCTGCGAAGCGAGAAGGAACTCGACTGGACCTTTCTTTCGCCTTCCGCCGAATTCGTCGAAGGCGAGCGCACGGGCAAGTTCCGCCTGGGCAAGGACGACCTGCTCGTGAGCGCCGAGGGCCGCAGCTGGATCAGCTTCGAGGACTACGCGATCGCGTTCATCGACGAACTCGAAAAGCAGGCCCATTCGCGCCAGCGCTACACGGTCGGCTATTGATCGGCTCGATCGGCCTGATCGGCCGGCCGCAAAAAAAGGACCCGCACGGGTCCTTTTTTTCGCCTTCCGGATTCACCGGCCGGTCATGTTCTCAGGCACCACCCACTGGTCGAACTGCTCGGCCGTGAGGTGGCCCGAGGCAATCGCCGCCTCGCGCAGGCTCGTGCCCTCCTTGTGTGCCTTCTTCGCGATGTAGGCCGACTTGTCGTAGCCGATGTGCGTGTTGAGCGCAGTCACCAGCATCAGCGAGCGCTGGACCAGCTCGGTGATGCGCTCGCGGTTCGGCTCGATGCCCACGGCGCAGTGGTCGTTGAAGCTCACCATGCCATCGGCCAGGAGGCGCACGCTCTGCAGGAAGTTGTGCTCCACCATCGGGCGGAACACGTTCAGTTCGAAGTTGCCCGAGGCGCCGCCGATGTTGATGGCCACGTCGTTGCCGAACACCTGCGCAGCCAGCATCGTGACGGCTTCGCTCTGAGTCGGATTGACCTTGCCCGGCATGATCGACGAGCCGGGCTCGTTCTCGGGAATGCTGAGTTCGCCAATGCCGCTGCGCGGCCCGCTCGCAAGCCAGCGCACGTCGTTGGCAATCTTGGTCATGCTGGCCGCGAGCGTCTTGAGCGCGCCGTGGGCATGCACCAGCGCATCGACGCTGGCCATGGATTCGAACTTGTTCGGTGCGGTCACGAAAGGCAGGCCCGTGAGCGTCGCCAACTCGGCCGCCACCTGCTCCGCGTAGCCTTTGGGCGCATTGAGTCCGGTGCCGACGGCCGTGCCGCCCAGCGCCAGTTCGCACAGGTGCGGCAGCGCCGCGCGCACATGCGCCTCGCCGTGCGCCAATTGCGCCACGTAGCCCGAGAACTCCTGGCCCAGCGTGAGCGGCGTGGCGTCCTGCAGATGGGTGCGGCCGATCTTCACGATGTCGGCGAAGTCCTTCGACTTTTTCTCCAGCGTGCCGCGCAGCTTGGCAATGGCGGGCAACAGCTTGTGCGTGATGGCCTCGACGGCGGCCACGTGCATGGCCGTGGGGAACACGTCGTTGCTCGACTGGCTGCGGTTCACGTCGTCGTTCGGGTGCACGAGGCGCCCTTCCCCACGCTCGCCGCCGAGCAGCTCGCTCGCGCGGTTGGCCAGCACCTCGTTGACGTTCATGTTGGTCTGCGTGCCCGAGCCGGTTTGCCAGACCACGAGCGGAAACTCGCCCGGGTGCTTGCCCGCGATGACTTCGTCGGCCGCGGCCACGATGGCCTGGGTCTTCTTGTCGTCCTGCAGCCCGAGCGCATGGTTGACCACCGCCGAGGCACGCTTGACCTGCGCCAGCGCCTTGATGATCTCGCGCGGCTGCTGCTCGCCGGAAATGTCGAAGTTCTGCAGCGAGCGCTGCGTTTGCGCACCCCACAGCTTGTCCGCCGGCACGTCGATCGGGCCGAACGTGTCGCGCTCGGCACGGGTCTTGGGGGAAGTCGTCATGATGAAAAAAGCTCCGCGGTCTTGAATGGTTGCGCCCGCTCACCGGGCGCGGTGCCGAGTATGGCCTCGATAAGAATGGCTCGCATTTGCCTAGGCTTATTCGCCCCGGACGCCCGGCCCACGATACGCCCCGGGCTTGACTCACGTAATGTCAAAAAGTTATAATTGCGGGCTTCAGACGACCAACAAGTCATGTTGGTTGCCCTTGCGCTACTCGCGGATCACCGAATCCCGTCGCGGTGCAAGGCTCTCCCCGCCGGGCCCTGCCCGGCAACCCGGCCGGATCTTTCCGGCCCCATTGCCACGTCACGCTCATCCAGGCGGCGCCCCTCGACCAGGCCCGCCGCTCTGCGAATGAAGCATCCGGCGGGCACTGGCTTCGTCGCCATGTCGTCTTCAGTGCCTGTCGGCAGCCTTCGAGGCTCGCCGGGCCATTGCACGCGCGTTTTTCACGCGCTCTGTTCGGGCAGCCCCATCGGCTGATGGCGTGGCCGTTGCCGCCCTCCGGGGCGGCGCTGTGTCCAACCATCACACAAGGAGCCCCGGCGTATGGCCAAAGGAATTCTCATCGACCATGTTTTCAAGGTGTTCGGCGACTCGCCCGAACAGGCGCTCGAACGGGTCCGGCAAGGTTTTTCGAAAAAGGAAATCCTCGCGCAGACGGGCCAGTCGATCGGCGTGTTCGATGCCACCTTCGAAATCCAGGCCGGCGAGATCTTCGTCATCATGGGCCTCTCGGGGTCGGGCAAATCGACGCTGGTGCGCCTGTTGAACCGGCTGATCGAGCCGACCGCGGGCCGCATCGTGATCGATGGCGCCGACATCAACGAACATTCCGACGCCAAGCTGCGCGCACTGCGCCGCAAGGACATCAGCATGGTGTTCCAGTCCTTCGCGTTGATGCCGCACATGACGGTGCGCGAGAACACGGCCTTCGGCCTCGAACTGTCGGGCACCAGCAAGAAGGAACGCCTCGCGCAGGCCGACCTGGCGCTCGCGCAGGTGGGTCTTGCGGGCTGGGGCGACAGTTATCCCGACGAGCTCTCGGGCGGCATGCAGCAGCGCGTGGGCCTGGCGCGGGCGCTGGCTTCCGATCCGTCGATCCTGCTGATGGACGAGGCCTTCTCGGCCCTCGACCCGATCATCCGCACCGAGATGCAGTCGGAGCTGTTGCGGCTGCAGAAGGAACAGCGCCGCACCATCGTCTTCATCTCGCACGACCTGGACGAGGCCATGCGCATCGGCGACCGCATCGCGATCATGAAGGACGGCCAGGTGATCCAGGTCGGCACGCCAGACGAGATCTTGCGCAGCCCGGCCGACGACTACGTGCGCAGCTTCGTGCGCGGGGTGGACGCGGCGGCCGTGTTCAAGGCGGCGGACATCGCGCGCAAGTCGCTCACCGTGGTCTGCGAGCACCCCGAGCGCGGTGCGCATGCGGCACTCAAGGTGCTGGAAGACCAGGACCGCGACTTCGCCTACGTGACGAGCCCGACCAGGCGCTACCTGGGCACCGTGTCGGCCGATACGCTGCGCGCGGCGCTCGACGGGCATTCGGGCCCGCTGGGGCTGCGCCACGCGTTCCTGAACGACCTGGGCGTGATCGAGGCCGACGCCCCCGTGGCCGGCCTGATCGGCCAGGTGGGCCAGGCGCCGTGTGCCATGCCCGTGGTGGCCGGCGACGGCCGCTTCTGCGGTGCGATCAGCAAGACGACGCTGCTGAAGTTTCTCGACCGCGACACGCCGCCGATCGACCCGGCGCACCAGCGCCAGCAACCCGTCCCTGCTGCGGCCGCCATGGCCGTTGCCTGATCGACTTCGAAGGACCCCTTGATGAACGACACCGCACTGCCCTCCGAACTCGCGCCCTTGAACGACGCTTCCACCGCCGTGGCCCCGCAAGCAGCGGCACCGGCCGATCCCTGGGCCGCCCTGTCCGCCGCCCCCGACGCCTCCGCGACCAGCGCCTGGCTCGACGCCCCCGTCGACACGGCTCGTCAGCTGGCCGGATCGGCCGACGCCGCCACCGGCGGCTTCCAATTGCACCGCCTCTGGGACGGCTCGCTGCCCGTCGAATCCTGGATCAACCAGGGCCTCGGCTGGGTGGTCGAGCACTTCCGCCCGTTCTTCCAGACCGTGCGCCTGCCCATCGACAGCACGCTGAACTGGGTGCAGAGCCTGCTGACCGGCCTGCCGACGCTCGCGATGATCGCGTTGATCGGCCTCTTCGCCTGGCAGTTCGCGGGCCGCGCGCTCGCCTTCGGCACCACGGCGGCGCTGCTGCTCGTGGCCATGCTGGGCATCTGGCCCGAAGCCATGGTGACGCTGTCGCTGGTGCTGACCTCGTTGGTCTTCTGCATGGTCATCGGCCTGCCGCTCGGCGTGCTGCTGGCCAGCAGCGACCGCGCCCAGCGCCTCACGCGCCCGGTGCTCGACGCGATGCAGACCACGCCCGCCTTCGTCTACCTGGTGCCGGTGGTGATGCTGTTCGGCATCGGCAACGTGCCGGGCGTGATCGTGACCATCATCTTTGCGCTGGCGCCGCTGGTGCGCCTGACCAACCTGGGCCTGCGCCAGGTGCGGCCCGACCTGATCGAGGCCGCGCGCGCCTACGGCGCCTCGCCGTGGCAGATGCTGGTGAAGGTGCAACTGCCGCTGGCCATGCCCTCGATCATGGCGGGCATCAACCAGGCACTGATGCTGTCGCTGTCGATGGTGGTGATCGCCTCGATGATCGCGGTCGGCGGCCTGGGCCAGATGGTGCTGCGCGGCATCGGCCGGCTCGACATGGGCCTGGCGACCGTGGGCGGCCTGGGCATCGTGCTGCTGGCGATCTCGCTCGACCGCCTCACGCAAGCCATGGGCAAGTCGCGCCGCAGCGCCGGGCGCCGCTGGTGGCACACCGGGCCGGCCGGCTTTGCGCTGCATCTGCTGCAGCGCCTGGCGAGCACGCCGCCGCGTGGTGCGAACGAACCTGTTCCCGCCCTGTCCACGCAAGCGCAATGAGCGCCCACGAAGGAATCCAACGCATGAAGAAAACCCGTCTCCATCACATCGCCCGCGGCCTGCTGGCGCTCGGCTTCGTCGCTTTCGGCATGGCTGCGCAGGCCGCCAACGACCTGCCCGGCAAGGGCATTACCGTGCAACCGCTCAAGAGCTCGCTCGCCGAAGAGGCGTTCCAGACCCTGCTCGTGATGCGCGCGCTCGAAAAGCTCGGCTACACCGCCCTGCCCATGAAAGACCTCGAACCCGCCACCGAACACCTGGCCATCGCCAACGGCGACGCCACTTTCATGGCCAACCACTGGAGCCTGCTGCACGCCGACTTCTACAAGAACAGCGGCGGCGACGCCAAGCTGTGGCGCAAGGGCGTGTACTCGGACGGCGCGGTGCAGGGCTACCTCATCGACCGCAAGACGGCCGAGCAACACAACATCACCAACATCGCCCAGCTGAAGGACCCGGCCATCGCGAAGCTGTTCGACGCCGACGGCGACGGCAAGGCCGACCTGACGGGCTGCAACCCCGGCTGGGGCTGCGAACTGGCGATCGAGAACCACCTGACGGCCTACCAGCTGCGCGACACCGTCACGCACAAGCAAGGCAGCTACGCCGCGCTGATGGCCGACACCATTGCCCGCTTCAAGCAGGACAAGCCGGTGCTGTACTACACCTGGACGCCCTACTGGGTCAGCGCCGTGCTGCGGCCCGGCGCGGACGTGGTGTGGCTGCAGGTGCCGTTTTCTTCCTCGCAGGGTGGGAACGCGGACACGCGGCTTCCGAACGGCAAGAACTACGGCTTCCAGGCCAACCAGGAGCAGATCGTCGCCAACAAGGCCTTCGTCGAGAAGAATCCCGCGGCCGGCAAGCTGTTCGAGGTGATGAAACTGCCGATCGGCGACATCAACGCCCAGAACCTGCGCATGAGCCAGGGCGCCAACACCCAGCAAGACCTGGAGCGCCAAACCGACGCCTGGATCCGGGTCCACCGGCCGCTGTTCGACGGCTGGATCGAGGAAGCCCGGGCCGCCGCAAGGTAGCGCGACGGGGCCGGGCGCGGCGGCTGAGATAATCGGGGGGCGTTTCCACACTCCAAAAAACACCCCCCACCATGACGACCACGATCCAGCAGGCCGACCTGATCGAATCGATCAGCGCCGCGCTGCAGTACATCAGCTACTACCACCCCGCCGACTACATCGCCCACCTGGCCAAGGCCTACGAGCGCGAGCAGAGCCCCGCCGCCAAGGACGCCATTGCGCAGATCCTGACCAACAGCAAGATGAGCGCCACGGGCCACCGCCCGATCTGCCAGGACACCGGCATCGTCAACGTGTTCCTCAAGGTGGGCATGGACGTGCGCTGGGGCGGCTTCACCGGTTCGCTGGACGACGCCGTCAACGAAGGCGTGCGCCGCGGCTACAACCACCCCGACAACACGCTGCGCGCCTCGGTCGTGGCCGACCCGCAGTTCGATCGCAAGAACACCAAGGACAACACGCCCGCGGTGATCTTCACCGAGATCGTTCCGGGCAATACCGTCGAAGTGACCGTGGCGGCCAAGGGCGGCGGCAGCGAGAACAAGAGCAAGCTCGTGATGCTGAACCCCGGCGACAGCGTGGTCGACTGGGTGCTCAAGACGGTGCCGACCATGGGCGCCGGCTGGTGCCCGCCAGGCATGCTGGGCATCGGCATCGGCGGCACGGCCGAGAAGGCCGCGCTGATGGCCAAGGAAAGCCTGATGGACGACCTCGACATGCACGAGCTGCAGGCCAAGAAGGCCTCGGGCGCCGAGCTCAGCAAGGTCGAGGCGCTGCGCATCGAGCTGTACGAGAAGGTCAACGCGCTGGGCATCGGCGCGCAGGGCCTGGGCGGCCTGGCCACCGTGCTCGACATCAAGATCAAGATGTACCCGACCCACGCAGCCAGCAAGCCCGTGGCAATGATCCCCAATTGCGCGGCCACCCGCCACGCGCACTTCGTGATGGACGGCAGCGGCGCGGTCTACCTCGACCCGCCGTCGCTCGACCTGTGGCCCGACGTCAACTGGGCGCCCGACGAGAAGAAGAGCAAGCGCGTCGACCTGGACAAGCTCACGCCCGCCGAAGTGGCGAGCTGGAAGCCCGGCGACACCCTGCTGCTCAACGGCAAGATGCTCACCGGCCGAGACGCCGCGCACAAGCGCATCCAGGACATGCTGGCCAAGGGCGAGAAGCTGCCGGTGGACTTCACCAACCGCGTCATCTACTACGTCGGCCCGGTCGACCCGGTGGGCGACGAGGCCGTGGGCCCCGCCGGCCCGACCACCGCGACGCGCATGGACGGCTTCACCGAGATGATGCTGGCCGAAACCGGCCTGATCGCGATGATCGGCAAGGCCGAGCGCGGCCCGGTCGCCATCGAGGCCATCAAGAAGCACAAGAGCGCCTATCTCATGGCCGTGGGCGGCGCCGCCTACCTCGTGAGCAAGGCCATCAAGACCGCCAAGGTGGTGGGCTTCGAGGACCTGGGCATGGAAGCCATCTATGAATTCGACGTGGTCGACATGCCCGTGACGGTAGCGGTCGATGCCGGCGGCACCAGCGCGCACATCACCGGCCCGGCCGAGTGGCAGAAGCGCATTGCGAGCGGCGAGTTCAAGACCATCATGATGGAAGAAGCTTGAAACCCATCGGAGTGTTCGACAGCGGCGTCGGCGGGCTCAGCGTGCTTGCCGCGCTGCGCGCCGAGCTGCCGCACGAGCGCTTCGTCTACTTCGCCGACACGGCCTATGCGCCGTATGGCGAACGCGGCGACGACTACGTGATCGAGCGCTCGCGCAAGGTGGCCGAACAGCTGATCGGCGAGCACGGCATCAAGGCGTTGGTCGTGGCCTGCAACACGGCCACCACGGCGGCGATCCACCTGCTGCGTGCCGAGTATCCGGCCTTGCCCATCGTGGGCCTGGAGCCTGCACTCAAGCCCGCCGTGGCGACGAGCCGCACCGGCCACATCTCGGTGATGGCGACGCGCGGAACGCTGGCCAGCGCCAAGTACGCGGCGCTGCGCGACTCTTTCGCTGGGTCTGCGAATGTCCGCGCCGTGCCATGCGACGGCCTCGTGAAAGCCATCGAAGGCTTCGACACCGCGGCCATCGAGGCGCTCTGCGCGCGCTACATGGCCGAGGCGGGCCCCTTCGGCGATGGGCCGGGCCAAGTCGATACCGTCGTGCTCGGCTGCACGCACTACCCGCTCGTGAAAAGCGAACTGCAGCGCCATGCGCCAACCGCGCTGCGCTTCATCGATACCGGCGCGCCGGTCGCGCTGCAGACCCGGCGCGTGCTGGCGTCGATTGGCCGCCTGGCGGACAGCGGCGAAGGCGGCTTGGTCCTGCAAGGCAGCGGCGATCTGGCCGTGCTCGAAGCCGCAGCCGCGCACTGGCTGCAACGGCGGCCGCAAGCTGCGACGGCAGCTGCCGCAACCGCCACCTGAACCCCGACCCGCATGCGTCCCCTTTTGCGTCACGGCTTGCTCCTGCTGTGCCTTTCGGCCGCGGGCCTCGGCCATGCCGCCTGCGAGAGCGGCCTGGCCGAACGCATGCACGCCAAGCTGCATCCGAACCGCACGCTCGACGAGCGCCTGGCCGCCTGCAAGCCATGGCCCGCCTTCCCGGGGCGCAGCATCGTGGTGCTGCCCGTGCCGCGCGAGACCAGCAGCACGGGCGCCAAGGTCTTCGATCTCGAGCTGCTGCTGATCCAGCGGCCCGACAACGGCAACACCGAACGCGACACGGTGATCGGCCGCATCTTCCAGCCCGAGGCGCTCGACGAAGACAGTGCGACCGCGATCCAGGACATCCGGATCGACACCGCGCGCTATGTTCTGTCGGCCGACACGCGCGCCTTCGGGCTGCGCGTGCGCTACCGTGGCACAGCGCCGGGCAGTTCGGTTGCGAGCGAATCCATTCGCCTCTACGTGCACCACGGCAGCAAGCTTCGGCAGGTGCTGCAGGAGGTCGAGCTCGACCACGACAGCGGCGGATGGGACAGCACCTGCACCGGCCGACTCGAGAAACTGCGCACCATGCTTTCGGTGGGCAAATCGTCGAGCAACGGCTACGCCGACCTGCAACTCGCGCGCACGCTGGTCCAGAGCCACGCACAGCTGCAGGAAGACCAGGGCTGCGCCGAGAAAACCCTGCCCGCGCGATTCAACACCGTGACGCTGCGCTACGACGGCGAGCGCTACCGGGTGCCCAAGTCCCTGCAGCAGCAGGTGCCCTGAGCCACAGGCCCTATCGGCTGCCTACTACCGGCTGCGCAAAGCGGCTTCGCGGCCGCGCGCCATGTCGATGGGCAGCAACAGCAGCAGACCCGCCACGAAGAGCGCCGCGGTCGAGAGAATGGCGATGCGCTGGTTGCCGCCCGCGGCCCACGTGATGGCGCCGAACATCAGCGGGCCGATGATGCTTGCCAGGCGCGTGGCGAAGGTCCAGAGCCCGAAGAATTCGGCCAGCTGCCGCGGCGGCGCAAGGTAGCCGGTCATGGCCCGGCCGGCCGACTGGCTCGAGCCCATGGCAAGCCCTGCAATGGCGGCGGCCCACCAGAAGGTGCCCTTGGTGGTCGCCAGCGCGGCAATCACGCAGACCGCGATCCACGCCACCAGCGTGCCGGCCAGCGAGACCTTGTGGCCGACGCGGTCCTGCACATAGCCGAAGGCAAAGGCGCCGACCGCGGCCGCGATGTTGAGCACGAAGATCAGCACCATGGTCTCGCTCGCCACGAAGCCGATGACCTGTTCGGCATAGATGGCCGCCAGCGTGATGGCCACCGCCACGCCGCCCTGGTAGCACACGGTGCAGACCAGCAGCCACATGAAGTCGCGGTAGGCGCGCGCCTCGCGGAACGTGGCACGCAACTGCCGCCAGGCGCTCGGCGCGCCGCCGGCCGTTCGGGGCCGCGCGCGCTCGGGCAGCAGCGCAAAAGTGGCGCAGGCCGCCGTGCCGTAGATGGCGGCCGTGATCAGCATCGTGACCGGTACGAAGTGCGATGCCGGCAACCCCTTGGCTTGCGAGGACAGCACGTAGGCCAGGCACAAGCCAAGTGCGAGCATGCCGCCGACGTAGCCGAAGGCCCAACCCCATCCGCTGACCTTGCCCATGCCCTCGGCCGTTGCGAGCTCGGGCAGGAAGGCACCGGTCAGCGACTCGCCGTACGAATAGAAGGTGTTGGAGACAATCACCAGTCCCATGGCCACCGCGACGCCTGCGGCGCCCGAAAAGCTTGGCGTGAGCGCAAGCGCGGCGGTGCCAAGCACGCAGCCCGCTGTCGCAACGGCCAGCACACGCTTCTTGGCTGCGTGCCGGTCGGCCCAGGCCCCGATGGCGGGCATGGAGAGCATCACGATGGCATAGGAGACGCTGAGCGCCGCGGTCCATGCAAACGCGGCCCATGGCGCGCCCTTGGCGATGCCGCCCACGAAGTAAGCGGCAAACACGGCCGTGATGACGACCGTGGTGTAGCCCGAATTCGCGAAGTCGTACATCGCCCAGCCGAACACCTCGCGCTTGCGCACGCCGGCGTTCAGGGCGGAAGACGGGAACAGCGCCATGCGGCGGTGAATGGCGGCGCCAGGAGAGCGGGCTGGCCTGCGCGTCAGTGCAGGTGGCGCGGACGGCGACCACCGCCATGCCCACCACCGCCGCTGCCACTGCCGCCGGTGCCGCGCGGGCGCTTGCCGATCTCGAGCGAATTCACGAGCGCATCGAAGCGGTCGCTGAAGAGGCGATCGATTTCGGACACCACGCCGCCGAGTTCGGCGCCATCGAAGTGGCGCTCCATCAGGTTGACGACGTCTTCCACCAGCAGGTCGCGCTGCACCTGCATGATCGCGGCCGGATTGGGGCCGACGAACAGCATCAGGAAATCGTCGCGCGATTCTTCGTCGGGGTCGCCCTCTTCCTCGTCGAAGTCGGTGTCGTAGAAGGTGACCTCGATGGCGGCACCGCGTTCCGACAGTTCGTTCAGCGCCATGCACATCTCGTCGAGCGCCTGGCGAAAGTCGTCGTCGCCGGGCACGGTCCAGCACATCTGGAGCATGTGGTCCTTCTGCTCGAAACGGATGCCGGGCTCTTCTTCGTAGGTGCTCGTGGCGCCGTCGGCCAGCGACTTGGCGCCCGAATAGGCCCACAGCGGCTTGAGTGCTTCTTGGATCTGGTCGAAGGTGACGTCAGACCGCAGCGGCACGTCGCCGTGCACATGAATTTCAAATGGAGCGTTGTAACGAGGCATGGAGTGCTCCCTTGTCTAAGTATGGTGCCCGGAACGGGGGTCGAACCCGTATGCCCCGATTAAGGAAGCGGCGGATTTTAAGTCCGATGTGTCTACCAATTTCACCATCCGGGCCTCGGGTTTGAACATCGACGATAACCCAAACGCAACGAGCCCCGGCAACGCAGGTTGGCGGGGCTATTTTCGATGGAGGTTGGATCGAACTGATCAGGAGAGGTGGAGGCGCGACCCGGAGTCGAACCGGGCTAGACGGATTTGCAATCCGTTGCATAACCGCTTTGCTATCGCGCCACGCTGCTGAAAACGAAATCGAACTCGCGAAAAAAAGGGAAGCAGTGCTTCCCTTTTTCAAAACTGGAGCGGGAAAAGAGTCTCGAACTCTCGACCTCAACCTTGGCAAGGTTGCGCTCTACCAACTGAGCTATTCCCGCGTTTCGAGCCTCGAATTATAGAACACTTTTTCGGGGCTCGGCAAGTTCCGCCAATCAATGTTTGACGGAGCCCTCAGAGGCCTGCGTTCCGCGCTGCTTGGCCAGCTCGGCCACGGCAGCGGCGGAGGCCGCGACTTCCTCGTCGGACAACGGCTCGGGCATCTTCTCGAGCGCGATCTCCAGGACCTTGTCGATCCACTTCACCGGCACGATCTCGAGGCCGTTCTTCACGTTCTCGGGAATGTCCTGCAAGTCTTTCGCGTTCTCTTCGGGAATCAGCACGGTCTTGATGCCGCCGCGCAGCGCTGCGAGCAGCTTTTCCTTCAGGCCGCCGATGGCCGTGACCTCGCCGCGCAGCGTGATCTCGCCGGTCATGGCGACGTCGGCACGCACGGGGATGCCCGTCAGCGCCGACACGAAGGCGGTGGTCATCGCGGCGCCCGCGCTCGGGCCGTCCTTGGGCGTTGCGCCATCGGGCACGTGGATGTGGATGTCGCGCTTCTCGAACACCTCGTCCTTGATGCCCAGGCGTCGCGAGCGGCTGCGCACAACCGTGCGCGCGGCCTCGACCGATTCCTTCATCACGTCGCCGAGCGAACCCGTGCGGCTGATCACACCCTTGCCGGGCATGGTGACGGCCTCGATGGTGAGCAGGTCGCCGCCCACTTCGGTCCACGCCAGACCGACCACCTGGCCGACCTGGTTCTGCTTCTCGGCCAGGCCGAAGCTGTACTTGCGAACGCCCAGGAACTCGTTGAGGTTGGCGCCGTCCACCGTAACCTTCGGCGTCATCTGCTTGAGCAGCAGGCCCTTCACTACCTTGCGGCAGATCTTGGAGAGCTCGCGCTCCAGCGAACGCACGCCGGCCTCACGCGTGTAGTAGCGCACGATGTCGCGCACGGCTTCTTCGGAGACGAGCAACTCGTCTTCCTTCACGCCGTTGTTCTTCATCTGCTTGGGCAGCAGGTACTTGATCGCGATGTTGGTCTTCTCGTCCTCGGTGTAGCCCGAGAGGCGGATGACTTCCATCCGGTCGAGCAGCGCCGGCGGGATGTTCATCGAGTTGGAGGTGGCGACGAACATCACGTCGGAGAGGTCGAAGTCGACCTCGACGTAGTGGTCGCCGAAGGTGTGGTTCTGCTCCGGGTCGAGCACCTCGAGCAGCGCGCTCGACGGATCGCCGCGGAAGTCGGTGCCCAGCTTGTCGATCTCGTCGAGCAGGAACAGCGGATTGCGCGTGCCGATCTTGTTCAGCCCCTGCAGCACCTTGCCCGGCAGCGCGCCGATGTAGGTGCGGCGATGGCCGCGAATCTCGGCCTCGTCGCGCATGCCGCCGAGCGCCATGCGGGTGTACTTGCGGCCGGTCGCCTTGGCGATCGACTGCCCGAGCGAGGTCTTGCCCACGCCCGGTGGGCCCACGAGGCACAGGATGGGCGCCTTGACCTTGTCGACGCGTTGCTGCACCGCGAGATATTCCAGGATGCGGTCCTTGACCTTCTCCAGGCCGTAGTGGTCGGCATTGAGCACCGCCTCGGCGTTGGCCAGGTCGTGCTTGATCTTGGTCTTCTTGCTCCAGGGCAGGCCCACCAGCACGTCGATGTAGTTGCGCACCACGGTGGCTTCGGCCGACATCGGCGACATCAGCTTGAGCTTCTTGAGCTCGCCCTCGGCCTTCTTGAGCGCTTCCTTCGGCATCTTGGCGAGCTTGATCTTCTTCTCGATCTCCTCGATGTCCGCGCCCTCTTCGCCTTCGCCGAGCTCCTTCTGGATCGCCTTGACCTGCTCGTTGAGATAGAAGTCGCGCTGGTTCTTTTCCATCTGGCGCTTCACGCGGCCACGGATCTTCTTGTCGACGTTGAGGATGTCGACTTCGCGTTCGAGCTGGCCGAACAGGTTCTCCAGGCGCGACTTGACGTCGGCCAGGTCGAGCACGGCCTGCTTGTTGTCGAGCTTCAGCGGCAGATGGGCCGCGATGGTGTCGGCCAGGCGGCCCGGATCGTCGATGCTCGAGATCGAGGTGAGGATCTCTGGCGGGATCTTCTTGTTGAGCTTGACGTACTGATCGAACTGCTGCATCACCGCACGGCGCAACGCCTCGACCTCGGTGCCCTTCTCGCCGCCTTCGGGCGCCTCGACCGGCGTCACGTTGGCCGTGAAATGGGTTTCACCGTCGTCGATGCGGTTCACGCGGGCGCGCTGCTGGCCCTCGACCAGCACCTTCACGGTACCGTCGGGCAGCTTCAGCATCTGCAGGATGGTGGAGACGCAGCCGACTTCGAACATGTCCTCGACCGAGGGCTCGTCCTTGGCGGCGGCTTTCTGCGCCACCAGCATGATGCGGCGCTCGGCCTCCATGGCCAGCTCGAGTGCCTTGATGCTCTTGGGGCGCCCCACGAAAAGCGGAATCACCATGTGGGGAAACACGACAACGTCGCGCAGCGGCAGCAGCGGCAGGTCGATCGCGTCGGCAGGCAGGGGGGTATGACCGGACATGAATATCCTTTGATTGATCAGGCAAAGATGGATGGGCCTGCGGGCATTTCAAGCCCGTGCACCCGTTCTTTGTCGAAGGCGCCGGAAGCCTCGGTGAGAAGAGCCGGCGCCGCGTTCACTCAGGCCTTCTTGGCCGCTTCGCGGTACACGAGCAGCGGCGGCTTGTTTTCATCGATTGTGGATTCTTCGACCACAACCTTGTCGACGTTGGTGGCATTCGGCAGCTCGAACATGGTGTCGATCAGCGACTGTTCGAGGATGGAGCGCAACCCGCGCGCGCCGGTCTTGCGTGCCAGCGCCTTGCGCGCAATCGCCTTGAGCGCCGCGGGGCGGATCTCCAGGTCGACGCCTTCCATCTGCAGCAGCTTGGTGAACTGCTTGACCACGGCGTTCTTGGGCTCGGTCAGGATCTGCACCAGCGCGTCTTCGCTGAGCTCGGCCAGCGAGGCCACCACGGGCATGCGGCCCACGAGCTCGGGAATCAGGCCGAACTTGATCAGGTCTTCGGGTTCGACTTCGCGGAACACCTCGGTGATGCTGCGCTGCGCCTTGCTCTTGACCGAGGCGCCGAAGCCGATGCCCGAGGCCTCGGTGCGGTTTTCGATGACTTTCTCGAGGCCGGCAAAGGCGCCGCCGCAGATGAACAGGATGTTGGTCGTGTCGATCTGCAGGAAGTCCTGGTTCGGGTGCTTGCGCCCGCCCTGGGGCGGCACGCTGGCCATGGTGCCTTCGATGAGCTTCAGGAGCGCCTGCTGCACGCCCTCGCCCGACACGTCGCGGGTGATGGAGGGGTTGTCCGACTTGCGCGAGATCTTGTCGATTTCATCGATGTAGACAATGCCGCGCTGGGCGCGCTCGACTTCGTAGTTGCAGCTTTGCAGCAGCTTCTGGATGATGTTCTCGACGTCCTCGCCCACGTAGCCGGCTTCGGTCAGCGTGGTGGCGTCGGCCATGACGAAGGGCACGTCGAGCATGCGCGCGAGGGTTTGCGCGAGCAGCGTCTTGCCCGAGCCCGTGGGCCCGATCAGGAGAATGTTGCTCTTGCTGAGCTCGACGTCGTCGCCCTTGGCCTTTTCCTTGTGGCGCAGGCGCTTGTAGTGGTTGTAGACCGCCACCGACAGCATGCGCTTGGCCGGCTCCTGGCCGATCACGTAGTTGTCGAGGTTGGTCTTGATCTCCAGCGGCGTGGGCAGGTCGCTGCGCGCCTCGCGCGCCTCTTCACCGGCCGGGAGCTCGTCGCGGATGATTTCGTTGCAAAGGTCGATGCACTCGTCGCAAATGAAGACCGAAGGGCCCGCGATCAGCTTCTTGACCTCATGCTGGCTCTTGCCGCAGAACGAGCAATAAAGCGTTTTTTCGCTGGAGGAGCCTTTTTTTTCGGCCATGGACAGGTGCCTCGTAAAGGGGTAGGGACAATGATAACGAAACAAAAACGGCGTTTCCCTTGTGGAAAACGCCGTTTTTGTCTTTTTGGCGCCACCGGCGCCGTGGCGCAGGTTTTACCGATCAACCGCGCTTGGCAATGACCTGGTCGACCAGGCCGTAGTCCTTGGCTTCGTCAGCGGTCAGGAAATAGTCGCGTTCGGTGTCCGACTTGACTTTTTCGAGCGGCTGGCCCGTGCGTTCGGCCAGGATGCGGTTCATCTGGTCCTTGGTGCGCAGGATGTCGCGGGCATGAATCTCGATGTCCGTGGCCTGGCCGCGCGCGCCGCCGAGCACCTGGTGGATCATGATCTTCGAATTGGGCAGCGAGAAGCGCTTGCCCTTTTCACCGGCCGCCAGCAGGAAGGCGCCCATGCTGGCCGCAAAACCGATGCACATCGTCGACACGTCGGGCTTGATGAACTGCATGGTGTCGTAGATGGCCATGCCGGCGCTCACGCTGCCGCCCGGGGAGTTGATGTAGAACGAAATGTCCTTGTCCGGGTTCTCGCTCTCCAGGAACAGCAGCTGCGCCACCACGAGATTGGCGGTCTGGTCGTTGACCTCGCCCACCAGGAAGATGATGCGTTCCTTGAGAAGACGCGAATAGATGTCGTAGGACCGCTCGCCGCGGCCCGACTGCTCGATGACCATCGGGATCATGCCGAGGCCTTTGATTTCCTGTGCGCTCATTGATTTGCTCTCCGGAAGGGGTTCGTTCGCTGTTCGTATTTGACTGTACGCCTGAGTGAAATGGGGCTCGTGCCGCAAAGCACAAGCCCCATTGGCGTCGCGGGCGGAGGCGCGGGGCGGACCCCCGGCGCGGCGCTCAGCCCTGCTGCTGCGCCATCAGCTCGTCGAACGTCACCGACTTTTCGTTGACCTTGGCCTTGGCGAGCACGAATTCGGTCACGTTGTTCTCGATCACCACAGCCTCGACTTCGGCCAGGCGATTGTTGTCGCTGAAATACCAGCGCACCACGTCGGCCGGCTTTTCGTAGCTGGCGGCCAGCTCGTCGATGTGGGCCTTGATCTGCTCGGGCTTGGCCTGCAGGTTGTTGGCGCGCACCAGCTCGGCCACCACCAGGCCCAGGCGCACGCGGCGCTCGGCTTGCGGACGGAACACTTCGTCGGGAATCGGTGCCTTGTCGGCGTCCTTGATGCCGCGCTGCTTGAGCTCGGCGCGGGCGCCTTCGACCATGCGGTTCACTTCGGACTGCACGCTGGCGTTCGGCAGGTCGAGCTCAGCATTGGCCACCAGGGTGTCCATCACGGCATTCTTGTTGCGGGCCAGCAGGCGGAACTTCACTTCGCGCTCGAGGTTCTTCTTGATGTCGGCGCGCAGGCCTTCGACCGTGGCTTCGGCAATGCCGAGCGACTTGGCGAGCTGTTCGTTGACTTCGGGCAGGTGCGAGGCCTCGATCTTCTTCACGGTGACCATGAAGTCGGCTTGCTTGCCGGCCACGTCCTTGCCGTGGTAGTCGGCCGGGAACGACAGCGGGAAGGTGCGGCTGTCGCCGGCCTTCATGCCGCGCACGGCGTCTTCGAATTCCTTCAGCATCTGGCCTTCGCCGACCACGAACTGGAAGTCTTCGGCCTTGCCGCCCTGGAAGGGCTCGCCGTCGATCTTGCCTTCGAAGTCGACCGTCACGCGATCGTCGTCCTGGGCCACGGCGTCTTGCGCGCGCTGGGCGAAGGTGCGGCGCTGGCGGCGCAGGATGTCGAGCGTCTTGTCGATCGCGTCGTCGCCCACTTCGGCCGAGAGCTTCTCGACTTCGGCGCCCGACAGGTCGTTGATCTTGACCTCGGGGAACACCTCGAACACCGCGTCGAAGGCGAGCTGGCCTTCGGGCGACTCTTCCTTCTCGGTGATGCGGGGCTGGCCGGCCACGCGCAGCTTGGCTTCGTTGGCGGCTTGCGAGAAGGCTTCACCGACCTTGTCGTTCATGACTTCGTAGTGCACCGAGTAGCCATAGCGCTGGGCCACGACGTTCATCGGCACCTTGCCCGGACGGAAGCCGTCCATCTTGACGGTGCGCGCGAGCTTCTTGAGGCGCGAATCGACTTCGGACTGGATGGTGCCGACCGGCAGGGTCAGCGTGATCTTGCGTTCGAGCTTCTCGAGAGTTTCAACGGTCACGGTCATGGTGTCTTCCTTGTGAGGGGTGTGGCTGGTGCGCGGGGCCGGACTCGAACCGGCACGTTCTTGCGAACGTCAGGACCTAAACCTGGTGCGTCTACCAATTTCGCCACCCGCGCTTGCCAAATTTTTCAGGTGAATGCAAAGGCGGACGGCCCTGGTGCAGCGAACCTCCGATACCGGATATCCGCCGCCCAAAGACCGTCCGCCTGAAATCGGTCAACCTGCTATTTTAAGCGCTAATCGGAAGCTCTTTCGGCTCCCGCTTGACGCGGAACGCCGCGGCGTACATTGCCGGCAGTGCCAGCAGGGTCAATACCGTCGCCACGATCAGGCCGCCCATGATGGCCACGGCCATCGGCCCCCAGAAAACGCTGCGCGACAGCGGGATCATCGCCAGCACGGCCGCCGCAGCCGTGAGCACGATCGGCCGGAGGCGCCGCACGGCCGATTCGACGATGGCGTCCCAGGCCGGCACGCCCGCCTCGCGGTCGCTTTCGATCTGGTCGATCAGGATCACCGCGTTGCGCTGGATCATGCCCATCAGCGCGATCACGCCCAGGAGAGCCACGAAGCCGAACGGCCGGTTCAGCAACAGCAGCGCACCGGCCACGCCGGCAATGCCCATGGGGCCGGTGATGAACACCAGTAGCGAGCGGCTGAAGCTGTGCAGCTGGAGCATCAGCAGGGTGAACACCACGAACAGCATGATCGGCACGCCCGCGACGATGGAGGTCGAGCCCTTGCTGCTTTCCTCGACCGCGCCGGCCACTTCGATGCGGTATCCGCCCTGCCCGGCCGCGTGCCAGCCGGCTTCGAGCTGACGCAGCTTCGGCAGCAGCTGCTCGGTCACCGTGGCGCCCTGCAGGCCTTCGACCACGTCGCCCTGCACCGTGATGGCGTAGTCCCGGTTCTCGCGCCACATCACGCCGGGTTCCCAGCTGAACACCGGCCGCGCGATCTGGGTCAGCGGAATCGAACGGCCCGACGTGGTGGGCAGATAGGCATTGCCGATGTCCGAGATGGCCTCGCGCTCGTCCGCCGACTGGCGCAGCACGATGTCGATCAGCAGGTCGTTCTCGCGATACTGGCCCACCGTGGTGCCGGAGAACATCGTCTTGGAGGCCTGTGCGATCGCCTGGCTGGTGACGCCGAGCGCGCGCGCCTTGGCCTGGTCGACCTCGAGACGGATCACCTTGACCGATTCGTTCCAGTTGTCGTTCACGCCGCGCATGTTGGCGTTCTCGCGCAGCACGGCCTTGACTTCGTCGGCATGGGCGCGCAGTTGCGCGGGCTCGGTGCCGATGACGCGGAACTGCACCGGGTACGGCACCGGCGGCCCGTTGGGCAGCAATTTCACACGGCCGCGCACTTCAGGAAACTCCTGCGCCAGCAGGGCCGGTAGCTTGATGCGCAGGCTCTCCCGAACCTTCAGGTCCTTGGCCAGCACGATGAGCTGAGACACGTTGGTCTGCGGAAACACCTGGTCGAGCGGCAGGTAGAAGCGCGGCACGCCGGAGCCGATCCAGGTGCTGACCGTCTTCACGCCCTCTTCCTTCATGATGCGCTGCTCGACCCGCTTGGCAACCTCTTCGTTCGCGAGGAACGAGGTGCCTTCGGGGAACCAGATGTCGACCATGATCTCGGGCCGGCTCGAATCCGGGAAGAACTGCTGCTGCACCTTGCCCATGCCGAAGATGCCCAGCGCAAAGATCAGCACCGTGGCGCCGATGGTCAGCCAGCGATGCTGCACGCACCAGTTCACCGTGCGGCGGAAGGTGTTGTAGAACGGTGTGTCGAACAGCTCGTGCGGCGGCGCATCGGGGTCGTGCGGCTTCACCTTGAGCAGCAGCGTGCCGAGGTAAGGCACGAAGTACACCGAGACGATCCACGACAGCACCAGCGCAATCACCGTCACTGCAAAGATCGCGAAGGTGTATTCGCCCGTCACCGACTTGGCGAGGCCGATGGGCAGGAAGCCCGCGGCGGTGATGAGCGTGCCGGTGAGCATGGGCTTGGCCGTCACGTCGTACGCGAAGGTGGCGGCGCGGACCTTGTCATAGCCCTCTTCCATCTTCCGCACCATCATTTCGACCGCGATGATCGCGTCGTCGACCAGAAGGCCGAGCGCGATGATCAGCGACCCCAGCGATATCTTGTGCAGCCCGATGTTGAAGTAGTTCATGGCCAGGAAGGTCACGGCCAGCACCAGGGGAATGGTGATGGCCACCACCAGCCCCGGGCGCATGTCGATGTACCAGCCGAAGCGCCCGCCCTTGTGCAGGCCCAGCGAGATGATGCTCACGGCCAGCACGATGGCCACCGCCTCGATCAGCACGCCGACGAATTCATTCACCGAGCTGGCCACCGACACCGGTTGGTCCTGCACCTGCGCCAGCTTGACGCCGGCCGGCAGGCGCTGGTCGATCGTCGCCGTGGTGGCGCGCAGCGCCTCGCCCAGCGCAATGATGTCGCCGCCCTTGGCCATGGAAACGCCCAGCGCGATGACCTCCTTGCCCTGGTGGTGCACCTTGACCGCCGGCGGATCGACGTAGCCGCGGCGAAGTTCGGCAATGTCGCCGAGCTTCAGCTGGTTGCCCGAACTGCCGCGGATCGGCATCTCGCGCAGCTGCTCGACACTGGTGAACTGCCCGGCCACGCGCACCTGCACCACGTCGGCGGGCGACTGGATCGTGCCGGCGCTTTCCACTGCGTTCTGGGAGCCGAGCTGGGCCAGCACCGCATTGAAGTCCAGACCCAGTTGCGCCAGGCGCTTCTGCGAGATCTCGATGTAGACCTTTTCGTCCTGCACGCCGAACTGGTCGACCTTGGCAACGTCCTTCACGCGCAGCAATTGCTGGCGCACTTCGTCGGCCAGGGTCTTGAGCTCGGCGTAGCTGAAGCCTTCGCTCTCCAGCGCGTAGATCACGCCATAGACATCGCCGAAATCGTCATTGAAGAACGGGCCCTGGATGCCAGCCGGCAACGTGTTGCGGATGTCGCCGATCTTCTTGCGCACCGTGTACCAGACGTTGGCAACGTCGCCGGGCTTGGAGGAGTCCTTGATCTGGAAAATGATCTGCGACTCGCCGGGCTTCGAATAGCTGCGGATCTTGTCGGCATAGGGCGCCTCCTGCAGCGTGCGCTCGAGCCTGTCGGTCACCTGCTCGGCCACCTGCTGCGCCGTGGCGCCGGGCCAGTAGGTGCGCACCACCATGGCGCGGAAGGTGAACGGGGGGTCTTCGTCCTGGCCGAGCTGGAAGTAGGCAAAGGCTCCCAGCACCATCAGCACCACCATCAGGTAGCGCGTGAGGGGCGCGTGGTCCAGCGCCCATTTGGAGAGATTGAAGCCTGCGGGCTTGTCGGTGGTCGCAGCGCCCTGCGTCATTTGGCGGCACCTGCTGCGATCTCCTTCTTCGTGGCCGAAACGGCCTCGGCGGACGGCGCGGGTTCCTTCGCGTTGGCGGCTGCCGCGGCCGCCTCCTTGCTCTGGTAGATGGTGACCTTCTGTCCCGGCGAGAGCACGTGCACGCCCGCGGCCACGACCATCATGCCGGGCGCGAGCCCGCCGCCGATCACGGCCTCGTTGCCGTCGGCCGTGGCCACCTGCACGGCCTGCGAACGCACGGTCATGGTCGCCTTGTCCAGCACCCAGACCGAGGTGCCCTTGCCTTCCTGGCGCAGCGCGCTGGTCGGCAGCTTCATGACCACGCCGCCGGCGCGCGCCAGTGCCTGCGGACGGGCATAGACGGTGGCGCCGAGCGCCGGCGAAGTGGCCGCGTCGATCGCCACCTTGACCGAATAGGTGCGCGTAACCGCGTCGGCGCTGGCCGCCACTTCGCGCACCTGGCCTTGCAGTTCGGTGCCGCCCGACCAGCCGCGCACCGTGACCGGCGAACCGGGCTTGATCAGCGCGGCTCGGTCTTCGGGCACCGCAAACACCACGTCGCGCGCGCCGTCCTGCGCGATGCGAACGACCGGCGTGCCGGCCTGCACCACCTGACCCGGCTCGGCCTCGATGGCGGTGATGATGCCGGCCACGTCGGCGACCAGCGTGGTGTAGCTGGCCTGGTTGCCCTGCGACGAAAGCTGGGCCTGCGCCTGCTCGAGCTGGGCCTGGGCCGCCTTCCAGGTGGACTCGCGGCGTTCCAGCTCCGCGCCGCTGATGAAGTTCTGCTCGCGCAGTTCGCGGTAGCGCTTGAGGTCCGCCGCCGCGAGATCGCGGTTGGTCTGCGCCGCGGCGAGTTGGGCGCGCGCCGCTTCAGCCGCCAGCCGGTAGTCCTGCGGATCGAGCTGGGCCAGCACCTGGCCGGCCTGCACGTGCTGGCCGAGTTCGGCCTGGCGTTTGGTGATCTTGCCGGCCACGCGAAAGCCCAGGCGCGATTCGACACGGGCCCGAACCTCGCCCGAGAACTCGGGCTGGGCATCGAAGTCGCTGGTGCCCACCGTCACCAGCTTGACCGCGCGCACGGGTTCCTCGGCTGGTTTCGACTGGGAACAGCCGGCCAGGAACAAGGCGGGAAGCAGCAGCCATGCAATGGCGCCGCGGGCAGGAGAAAAGCCGGAGGAGGCGGTCATGAGACACCCTGGAAAGGTCGAACCTGGTCATTACTGACCCACTGGTTAGTAATCTAGGGTAAACCTCCAGGACTGTCAATCGCGGAGTTCGAAGATTCGCTAGGTTCTCTGGCCCATCTCGACCAGACGGTTGTCCGGAAGCTCGAAATAGTCGGACGCCCTGCCCGCGTTGCGTTGCAGCCAGCCGAAGAGCGCGCGGCGCACGGGGTTCATGCCCGGAAGGTTTTCTTCCCCGACCGACGCGCGCGAAACGAAGTACGAGGTCTTCATGGAATCGATAGCCAGCCCCTTCTGGTAGGCGAATATCCGCATGAACTCGGGCACGTCGGGCCGCTCCATGAAGCCGTGCCGCGCCGTGACCACCCAGATGCCATCCATCAGGTGCTCGGCCTCGATGCGGATGCCCGCATCGACACGCGGGGTGTCGCAAGCCAGTACCCGCAGCACGACCACCTGCTCGTGCAGGACCTGGTTGTGCTTGAGGTTGTGAAGCAAGGCGTGGGGCACCGCCGTGGCGTCGGCATTCAGGAACACCGCCGTGCCCCTGACGCGGTGCGGCATGTCGAGCGCCAGCGATTCGAAGAAAGGCTTGAGCGGCAGGCTTTCGGCCGCGGCGGCCTCCAGCCCCAGTCGGCGTCCCTTGGCCCAGGTCGTGAAAAGCACCATCACCCCGGCCGCCACGGCCAGCGTGAGCCACCCGCCTTCAGCCACCTTGAGGCTGTTGGCCGCCACGAAAGTCAGGTCGACCACGGCAAATGCCACCACTCCGAGCACCACCGCCACCCTGTTCCAGCGCCAGAGCCCCCAGGCCACGACGCCGGCCAACAGCGTGGTGGTCACCATCGTGACCGACACCGCAATGCCGTACGCCGCCGACAACGCCCCCGAACTGCGAAAGCCCAGCACCAGCAGCAGCACCCCGGTCATCAGCAGCCAGTTGACCACCGGCACGTAGATCTGGCCGATGGCCGAGCCCGAGGTCTGCACCACCCGCATGCGCGGCAGGTAGCCCATGCGCATGGCGTGGGCCGTCAAGGAAAAGGCGCCCGAGATCACGGCCTGCGAGGCAATCACGGTGGCCATGGCGGCCAGCACCACCATCGGCAAAACGCCCCAGGCGGGAAAGAGCCGGAAGAACGGGTTGTCGACGGCCGCGGGGTCGGCCAGCACCAGCGCACCCTGGCCGAAATAGTTCAGCACCAGCCCCGGCAGCGCAATGAAGAGCCAGGCGAGCCGGATCGCCCGCGTGCCGAAGTGCCCCATGTCGGCGTACAGCGCTTCGCCGCCGGTAAAGGCAAGAAATACCGCGCCCAGCACCGCCAGCGACTGCAGCCGGTGCTCGACCAGGAAGCCGATGGCGCGGCGCGGGTCGAGCCCCGCCAGCACCTGCGGATGCTGCAGTACTTGCCAGCCGCCTGCGAGGGCCAGCACCCCGAACCACAACAACATGACTGGCCCGAACACCTTGCCCACCGCGCCGGTCCCCTTGCGCTGCACGGCAAAAAGCCCAAGCAGGATGAGGATGGTGATCGGGATCACCGCGCGCTGCAGCACGGGTGCCTGCACCTCCAGCCCCTCGACCGCCGACAGCACGGAAATGGCCGGTGTGATCAGGCTGTCGCCGTAGAACATGGCCGCGCCCACCAGGCCGAGCGCCCCGATGGCATTCCACAGCCACGGCCGGGTCTGCGAGCCTCCAGCCGCGCTGCGGGCAAGCGCCTGCAGCGCAAGAATGCCGCCCTCGCCGTCGTGGTCGGCGCGCAGCACGAACACCACGTACTTGAGCGTGACCACGAACATCAAGCCCCAGAAGATGAGCGAGAGCAGGCCCAGCACCGTATCGGGCGTGAACCCCACGCCGTGCTCGGGGTTCAGCGTTTCCTTGAAGGCATAGAGCGGCGATGTGCCGATGTCGCCAAACACCACGCCCAGCGCCGCGATCATCAGGCCCGGCCCCGCCGCAGAAGACGCCTCGCCGTGCGTTGGACTCTGGGCAGCGGGAACCTGTGCCTGTGCGTTCATGAAATCGTGAGCTTCGATTGGAGGGTGACGCCGCGAGCATAGTGCGCGGCAGGTGTCGCGGACAATCGCCGCGTGCCTGAACCATCCCACATTGCCGCGCCGCCGGCGCATTACGAGAATTTTCCCGTGGCCTCCTGGCTGTGCCCGCCTCATCTGCGACCGCCCATTGCCGCGATCTACCATTTCGCGCGCACCGCGGACGACATCGCGGACGAAGGCGACGCCTCGCCCGACCAGCGGCTGGCCGACCTCCGTGCCTATCGCGAGGAGCTGCGCGCCGCCGCGCGCGGCAACGTGCCGGCCGCCTCGCGCTGGCCGTACGTGTTCGGCCCGCTGGCGCACAGCATCGCGCAGTTCGCACTGCCCGAGGAATTGCTCGCCGACCTGCTGAGCGCCTTCATGCAGGACATCGAGAAGACGCAGGGCAGAGGAACTTACGCCGACCGCGCCGAGCTGCTCGACTACTGCCGCCGCTCCGCCAACCCGGTCGGCCGCCTGCTGCTGCACCTGTACGGCGTGAACGATGCCGAGGCGCTGACGCAAAGCGACGCCATCTGCAGCGCCCTGCAACTCATCAATTTCTGGCAGGACCCGAGCGTGGACCTGCCCCGCGGCCGCTTCTATCCGCCGCTGGCCGACTGCGCCCGGCGCGGCCTGACGCGCGAGAGCTTCAAGGCCTTCATGCCGCTGGCCGATGCGCCGCCTCCGCAGGAAGCCATCAACCTGATCGCGGTCGCAAGCGCCTGGGCGCGCGAACTCATGGCCCAGGGCGCCCCGCTGGTCCACCGCCTGCCGGGCCGCGCCGGCTGGGAGCTGCGCTTCGTCGTCCAGGGCGGCCTGCGCATTCTCGACAAGATCGAAGACCTGGGCTTCGACACCTTCTCGCAACGCCCCACGATCGGCAAGACCGATGCGCCCTTGCTGGCCTGGCGCGCCCTGCGGATGCGGAGACAATTGCCGCCCATGAAAGCGCCCCTCCGATGACTCCCGAGCAATACGTACAAGACAAGGCCGCCGCCTCGGGCAGCAGTTTCTATTACGCGTTCCTGTTTCTTCCCAAGCCGCGGCGTGCCGCGATCACGGCGTTCTATGCCTTCTGCCGCGAGATCGACGACGTGGTCGACGAGGTCAGCGACCCCGGCGTGGCGGCCACCAAGCTCGCCTGGTGGCGCACCGAGGTGGCGCAGTCGTTCTCCGGCCCGCCGCGCCACCCCGTGATGCAGGCGCTGGTGCCTCATGCCGCCGCCTACGGCATCGAGCCCAGGCAGCTCAACGAGGTGATCGACGGCTGCCAGATGGATCTCGACCAGACCCGCTACCTGGACTTTCCGGGCCTTGCGCGCTACTGCCACCTGGTGGCCGGCGTGGTCGGCGAAGTCGCGGCGCGCATCTTCGGCCAGACCGATCCGCAGACCACCGCCTACGCGCACAAGCTGGGGCTCGCGCTGCAGCTCACCAACATCATTCGCGACGTGGGCGAGGACGCGCTGCGCGGCCGCATCTACCTGCCCGTGAACGAACTGCAGAAGTTCGACGTCAAGGCGCACGAGATTCTCAACCGCGTGCATTCGGAACGCTTCGTGGCACTCATGAAGTTCCAGGCCCAACGCGCGCACGCGGCGTACGACGAAGCCCTCGCCCTGCTGCCCGCCGCGGACCGCCGCGCGCAAAAACCCGGCCTCATGATGGCCAGCATCTACCGCACCCTGCTGCGCGAGATCGAGCGCGACGACTTCCAGGTGCTGAACCAGCGCGTGAGCCTGACGCCCGTGCGCAAGTTCTGGCTGGCGTGGAAAGTCCAGGCGCTGGGGAGCATTTGAAAACCGCCGTCGTCGGCGCCGGCTGGGCTGGCCTTGCCTGCGCCGTCGAAGCCACGCGGCTCGGCCATGCCGTGACGCTGTTCGAAACCGCGCACATGGCGGGCGGTCGCGCGCGCCGCGTCGACCACATGCATGGGCTGACGCTGGACAACGGGCAGCACATCCTCATCGGCGCCTACACCGCCACCTTGAAGCTGATGCGCGAGTTGGGCGTCGATGTGGAACAGGCCCTGCTCCGGCTGCCGCTGTCGCTGCGCTTTGCCGACGGCGGCGGGCTGAAGCTGCCGCGACTGCCGGCGCCGCTCGATCTGCTGGCCGGCATTTTCACGGCACGCGGCTGGACGTGGCGGGACAAGTCCACCCTGCTGCGCACCGCCGTGCAATGGCGCCTGCGCGGGTTTCGCTGCGACCCGGGCACCAGTGTGGCCACGCTCTGCACCGGCCTCACGCCGCGCGTGATGGAAGAGCTGATCGAGCCCCTGTGCGTCTCGGCGCTCAACACGCCGGTCGATCAGTCGAGCGGCGAAGTGTTCCTGCGGGTGCTGCACGACGCGCTCTTCAGCGGCAGCGGCGGCGCCGACCTGTTGCTGCCGCGCGTCGACCTCGGCGGGCTTTTTCCCGATGCGGCCCTGGCGTGGCTCGCGAAGCACGACGCCACGCTGCGCATCGGCATCCGCGTGCACGCGATCTGGCCCGAGGGTGGGGCATGGCGAGTCGACGGCGAGCGCTTCGACCGCGTCGTCCTGGCCTGTGCGCCGTGGGACGCCGCGCGGCTCGTTCGCGCGTCCGGCCTGTCCGGCCCGCCGGCGCACCGCTGGTGCGAGACCACCGAGGCGCTGCGCTTCGAAGCCATTGCCACGGTCTATGTGCGAGGCGCCACGCCGCTTGCGGAACCGATGCTGGCGCTGCGCAGCCGTCCCGACACCGCACCGGCGCAGTTTGTGTTCGACCGCGGCCAGCTTGGCGGCCCCGAGGGCGTGCTTGCCATGGTCGTCAGCGCGAACGAAACTCCGCGCGAGGCGTTGGAACACCAGGCCATGGCACAGGCCGCGACCCAGTTGGGCCAGACCGCGCTGCAACCCGTGCAGACCGTGGTCGAGAAGCGCGCCACCTTTGCCTGCACGCCCGGACTCGCGCGGCCGCCCGCGGCCATCGCCCCCGGCCTGCAGGCCTGCGGCGACTACACCGAAGGCCCCTACCCCGCAACGCTCGAAGGCGCGGTCCTGAGCGGACTGGCCGCCGCCAAGGCACTGACATCACCATGACCGAATTGCGCTACCTGGATTTCGACTACAGCGAAGACACCGAAGGCCACGGCACCTTCGACGCGATGGCCTCGACCGTGCCCGAAAAAACGCGCGAAGCGCTGGCCGAGATTGCACGGGTCCTGGCCTGGGCCGACTCGGCCTTTCCAGATGCGCGCGGCGCGCTGGACGACGGCGCGATGTGGGACTTCGACCTGCAGCAGGCCCGCGAAGAGCCGAACCTCGATATCGTGACCTTCTCGCTCAGCGGCACGGCCGACTTCTGCGCTGCGTTTCGCGAGCAGTTCGCAGTGGATTGAAAAGTCCGACAAGCCCGCCGCCGCGGAGGCTGCGCCCCACAACCATCCGGTCCCGGAAAGAAACATGGTCACCTGCTACCTGCGCTACATCGTCGATCCGTACAAGCTCAAGGAATTCGAGCACTACGGCAAGCTCTGGATCCCGCTGGTCGAGAAATTCGGCGGCCAGCACCACGGCTACTTCCTGCCCTCGGAGGGCGCGAACAACGTGGCGCTCGCGATGTTCAGTTTTCCGAGCTTCGCCGCCTACGAGCAGTACCGCGCCGATTCGATGCAGGACCCCGAGTGCCAGGCTGCCTTCAAGTACGCCGAGGACACCCGCTGCATCCTGAGCTACGAGCGCAGCTTCTTCCGGCCCGTGTTCTCGTAAGGCGGGAACTCAAGCGCCGAGCGCCACGCACAGCGCGTGCAGGTTCGGCACGATCAGTTGCGGACGCGCGCCGTGCACCCACGGCCGCTCGTCGCGTACCAGCCAGGCCGCCTGCATGCCGGCGTTGAGCGCGCCGACCACGTCCAGTTCAGCGTCGTCGCCCACGTGCAGCACGTCCTTCGGCAGCAGGCCGACCGACGCGGCCGCGGCGCGGAAGATCGGCGCATGCGGCTTGCCGCTGCCGAAGGCGCGCGCATTGAACGCGGTGCGAAACCAACGGCCCACGCCGGTCAGGTGGATGTCCGCATTGCCATTCGAAATGGCCACCAGCGGATAGCGTTCGCTGAGCCACTTGAGGGCCGGCAGCGCATCGTCGTACAAGGTCACGCGCTGGCGTTCGGCAAAGAAGGCATCGAAGGCCGGATCGGCCAACGCCGGGTCTTCGCCCGCGTGCTTCAGTGCCGTGCGGATCGATTCGCGGCGCAGCGCGCTCAGGTCGTGCGCCAGATCCGACCGTTCCTTGGCGGTGGCTTCGCGCAGCTCGCGCAGGACGCCCGGGTTCAGCAGCAGCGACGCGGTCTTGGGTGCTTCGCGCAGCAGCCATTCCTGCAGCACGGTCTCGGCACGCTCGATGGTCGGCCAGATCGGCCAGAGGGTGTCGTCCAGATCGAGCGAGATCGCCGAGATGCGCTTGATGTCGAGTGGCTCGGCGCCTGCCGGCGCCGTGAAAACGGAAGTCATGCCCGAGAATATCGCATGCCTCAAGACAACGGGAACAACAGTTCCATCGCCTCGCGTACCGCCGTACTCTGGTGCAACCTGGGCTCACCCGATGCCCCCACCACGGCCGCCGTCCGGTCCTATCTTGCGGAGTTTCTTGGCGATCCGCGCGTGGTCGAGATTCCGAAGCTGCTCTGGGCCTTGATCCTGCACGGCATCATCCTGCGCGTGCGGCCCGCCAAGTCGGCCGCCAAATACGCGAGCATCTGGATGGCCGAGGGCTCGCCGCTGAAAGTGTGGACGCAGAAGCAAGCCACCCTGCTCGCCGGCTGGCTCGGTGAACGTGGGCATCGCGTGGCGGTGCGCGATGCGATGCGCTATGCCAGCCCCTCGATCGCTTCGCGGCTCGATGCGCTGCAGGCCGAAGGCGCAGCGCGCGTGCTGGTGCTGCAGGCCTATCCGCAATACTCGGCCACCACCACGGCCAGCGTGATCGATGCGGTGAACGACTGGAGCCGCCGCCAGCGCCGCATTCCGGAGTTCCGTTTCGTCAACCAGTACCACGACGATCCGGCCTACATCGAGGCGCTTGCGCAAAGCATCGAGCGCCACTGGAAGACCGAAGGCCGCGGTGAGGTGCTGCTGATGAGCTTCCACGGCATTCCGGCGCGCAACATCGCGCTCGGCGATCCCTACCAGGCGCAGTGCCTCGAAACCGCGCGCCTGCTCGCGGCGCGGCTCGGCCTTTCAGCGGCACGGCATCGCGTCACCTTTCAATCGCGCTTCGGCCGCGCCAAGTGGCTCGAGCCCTATACCGAACCCACCCTGCGCGAACTCGGCGCAAGCGGCGTCAAGCGGGTCGACGTGGTGTGCCCCGGCTTTCCGGCCGACTGCCTCGAGACGCTGGAAGAAATTGCGATGGAAGGCCGCGAGGCCTTCATGCATGCCGGTGGCGAAGCCTTCAGCTACATCCCCTGCCTCAACGACAGCCCGGCCTGGATCACCGCGCTGGCGGGGATTGCCGAACGCAACCTCGCGGGCTGGCCCACGCAGCGCCCCACCGGTACTTAGAACTTGCCCAGGTAGTCCATCTTGCCGATGGGCATGCCCTTGTGGCGCAGCACGTCGTAGGCTGTGGTCACATGGAAGAAGAAATTGGGCAACGCGAATTGCAAAAGGTAGCGCTGCGCGGTGAAGTGCGCCTCGCCTTCGCGCGCCTTGATGGTGACGGGGCGTTCCTCCTGGCCGTCGATCAGCGTGCGGTCCACGGTAGCGAGAAAATCCTGTGTCTTCGCGATGCGGGCCAGCAGTTCGTCGTACGTCTTTTCCTCGTCGGGAAAGCTCGGTGCCGTGATGCCCGAGATGCGCGCCACGCCGAGCTTCGACGCATCGCTGGCGCGCTGGATCTGCCCGGCCAGCGTGATCATGTCGGGTGCGAGCCTCGCGTCCACGAGCGTCGCCGGGTCGATGTCGTTGGCCTTGGCGTGCGCCAGGCTCTTCTCGAGCACATGGGTGAGTTGGCCGAGCCCGCGGGAGAAGACCGGCACGGACAGGTCGTACATCGAAAGCGCCATGGGTAAATCCTTGTGGTTGGAATCGGCGGCGATTGTCTCGCCGACTCGCGCCTAGCGGCCGGCGGCCCGGATAAACCCTTCAACCAGATCCAGTTGTTCCGGCACGTTGAGCGCGGGCGCGTGGCCGCACCCCTGGATTTCGATCACCTTCAGCAACCCGGCAGTGCCCGGGCCCCGCTGCTGCATCTGCTGCGTGACCTCGGGCAGCACCAGGTCCGATTCCGCGCCGCGCAGGCACAGTACCGGCACTTCGATGACGTCGTAGTGCGGCCAGATCAGGTAGTCGTTGTCGTGCGCGCTGAACTGCCGGACCATGGCCGGGTCGTAATGCGGCGTCACGCGGCCGTCGGGCAGGCGGCGGGTGGAGCTCTCGGTCAAACGGCGCCATTGCGCATCGCTGAGCCAGCCGTAGGGCTTGTAGACGGTGCGAAAGAAAAGCTCGAGCTCGGCCACGGTGTCGAATGCGGGCGGCTCGCCGGCATAGGCGCGGATGCGCTCGATGGCCGCCTGCGCGAGCTGCGGCGCGTTGTCGTTGAGCGTGAGGCTCGCAATGCGCGCCCTCATGCGCGGCTCGAACAGGCCCGACGCGCAGACCGTGCCGATGGCCCCGCCCATCGAGGTGCCGACCCAGTGCACGCGGCCCAGGCGCAGCTCGTCGCACAGCGCGGCGGCCATGCGGGCGTAGAACGAGAGCTGGTATTCCTCGTCGGGCAGCGGACTCCACTGGCTCAGCCCGCGGCCGATGGTGTCGGGGCAGATCACGCGGAAGCCGCGCGCGGCAAAGTGCTGGGCCAGCTCGTCCATGTCGCGGCAGGTGCGCGCGAGGCCATGCCACGCGATGATCACCGGCGCGTCGGGCGCGCCCCAATCGAGCCAGTGGACTTCGCGGCCCGCGAGCTGGGCGTAGCGGGAAACCGGAACGGGAAGATCGTTGCTCATCGTGCAGCCCTCGCCCTCAGCTTGCCGACGATGCCGGTCGGAAAGTAATAGACCGAGAGCACGAACAGCACCCCCAGCCACAGCAGCCAGCGGTCGGGCGACAGCAGCGCCGCGAGCCATGGCAGCCCGCTCGCGGCCTCGCTGCCCACGCGCAGCAGGTCTTGCAAGTAGCTTTGCGCCACCACGAACAGCACCGCGCCGATGGCCGCGCCGTAGATCGTGCCCATGCCGCCGATCACCACGATCAGCAGCACGTCGATCATGATCTCGAAGCTCAGCGAGGTGTCGGGCCCGTTGTAGCGCAGCCAGATCGCGAGCATGGCGCCGGCCAGCGTGGCAAACAGCGCCGACAGCACGGCTGCCGTGGTGCGGTACACCACCACGCGGTAGCCGATGGCCTCGGCGCGGAACTCGTTCTCGCGGATGGCCTGCAGCACGCGGCCGAAGGGCGAATTGACAATGCGCAGCAGCGCGAGCACCAGCACCACCGCCGCCACGAACAGCAGGTAGTAGCACAGCAGCCGGCCGTCGAGCGAGACGCCGAGGAAAGGCTCTTCGGAGAACTCGAAGCTCGGCGAAATCAGCTCGGGCAGCTTGAAGGTAAGCCCGTCTTCGCCGCCCGTGAAATCCGACAGCTGCGAAGCCAGCGTCTGGAAGGCCGAGGCCACCGCCAGCGTGATCATTGCGAAGAAGATCGCGCGCACCCTGAGCGAGAACAGCCCGATGGCGAACGAGAGCACCAGCGAGATTGCGAGCGACGCGCCGAGCCCGAGCAGCACCGCGCCCCAGCTGGGCCCGAGACGCGTGGCGGAGATGGCGATGCCGTAGGCGCCGATGCCGAAGAACATGGTGTGCGCAAAGCTCACGATGCCGGTGTAGCCCAGCAGCAGGTCGAAGCTTGCGACCAGCACCACGAACACCAGGATCTTGGCCGCAACGCTGAGCGCCTTCACGCCCGGGAAGATGAAAGGCGCGAAGGCCAGCGCGATGAACAGCGCCACCAGCAGCAGCGCCAGCAGGCGGCTCTTGGGCGTGTCATTGGAGAGAAGTCGTTTCAGGAACATGGCGGCTTCTTCCTTCTCAGCGGTTGGCAACCGGGTACACGCCCTGCGGACGCCACAGCAGCACCGCCACCATCAGCAGGATGCTCGCGAATTGCGTGAGCGTGGGCAGCAGGAAGCCGATGTAGTTGGTCATGAGCCCCACCAGCAGCGCGCCGATCAGCGCCCCGCCCGTCGAGCCCAGCCCGCCGATGATGATCACGATGAAGATCAGCACGTTGACCTGCGCGCCCATCTGCGGCACCAGGTTCTGCTGGAACAGCCCCCACATCACACCGCCCAGCCCGGCCAATGCGCTGCCCACCACGAACACACCGACGAACAGCCGGCCGATGCGGTAGCCGAGCGACTCGACCATCTCGCGGTCTTGCACGCCGGCGCGGATCAGGAGGCCGATCTTGGTGCGACTCAGCGTCCATGCGAGCAGGCCGAACACCACGATGCCCACCGCCACCGCGAGCAGGCGGTACTTGCTGATGGCCGCATCGCCGATCAGCAGCGAGCCGCGCAAGGCTTCGGGCAGCGGCAGCGGCACCTGGGCCGGTCCCCAGATCACCTTGATGAGCTCTTCGCCGATGATCATGCCGCCCATCGTGATGAGGATCTGCTTCAGGTGCTGGCCGTACACGGGCCTAACGATGAAGCGCTCGAAGGCCAGCCCCACCGCGCCAGCTACCACCATCGCGACCAGCATGGCCGGAAACACGGCGACGAGGTTGCGCCACAGTTCGCCCGAACCGGTCCAGTCGCCCATCAGGCCGAGCACGCTGCTGGCCACGAACGCGCCGAGCGCAATGAACACGCCGTGGCCGAAGTTGAGCACGTCCATCAACCCGAACACCAGCGTGAGGCCCGAGGCGATGATGAAGATGATCATGCCCATCGCCAAGCCCGCGACCGTGAGCGTGAGCCAGGTCGAGAACGAGCCCGTGAGCGGCAGCGCGGCCAGCGCGAGGATGGGCGCGAGAAGCAGCGGCTTCCAGTCGAAGTCGAGTGCCTTCATTGCTGCGCTCCCTTTTCTTGCTCCCTCTCCCTTTGGGAGAGGGTTGGGGTGAGGGCCAGCGGCGCCAACATGAGGGCACGGCCATTGCACAGGCCGCCTGCCCTCACCCTAGCCCTCTCCCAGAGGGAGAGGGGACAAGTCATCGAATACTTCATAGGGCGAGTCCCAGCAGCGATTGCTGCAATTGCGCATCCGCGGAGAACGCCGCCATGCCGCCGCTGTGCACCACGCGGCCGTTGTCCATCACCGCGACGTTGTCGCCCAGGCGTTGGGCGAAGTTGATGTTCTGTTCCACCAGCAGGATCGTCACGCCGCTGCGCTTGAGCTCGCCAAACGCATCGATCATGTTGTTGATCATCACGGGCGCGAGGCCCTTGCTGGGCTCGTCGATCAGCAGCAGCTCGCGCGGCTCGACGATGGCGCGCGACACGGCGAGCATCTGCTTCTGACCGCCCGAGAGCTTGCCGGCGGGATGGTTCCAGAACTTCTCGACGGCGGGAAACAGCTTGAAAATCCACTTCAGCCGCGTGTCGTCGATCTGCGCGGCGTTCTTGGCGCCGCGCGCGGCGAGCAGCATGTTCTCCTTCACCGTCAGGTCGGAAAAGATGCCCATGTTCTCCGGCACGTAGGCGATGCCAAGCTCGGCGATCTGCGGCGTGTGCATGGCGGCGATGTCCTTGTCGCCAAAGCGCACCCGGCCCTGCGACGCATGCCACAGGCCCATGATGGTCCGCAGCGTGGTCGTCTTGCCTGCGCCGTTGCGGCCCAGCAGCATGGTGAGCTGGCCCTTGGGCACCGCAAGGTCGACGCCATGGAGGATGTGGTACGCCCCGATGTGCGTGTGCACGCCTTCGAGTGTCAGGAGGTTCTGCGTTGTCATCGGTCTTGCTCCTTCCCCTTCCGGGGGAAGGTTGGGATGGGGGCATGCGGCGCTTGAAGGGCCGCGGCGGTGTGAAGGCCGCTTGCCCCCACCCCTGCCCTCCCCCAGCGGGGGAGGGAGAAATTCATCAACGCCTTCATGCAGCCGCCTCCTTCGCGATGCCGAGGTACGCCTCCTGCACCACCGGCGAGGCAATCACCTCGGCCGGCTCGCCATCGGCCACGAGCGTGCCGTTGTGCAGCACGATGATGCGGTCCGCGAGTTCGCGCACCACGTCCATCTTGTGTTCGACCAGGAGGATGGTCTTGGTCTTGTCCTGCTTGAGCTTGCGGATCAGGTCGAGGATGACGGGTGCCTCGGCGGCATTCATGCCGGCCGTGGGTTCGTCGAACATGAAGACCTTGGGCTCGAGCGCCATCAGGAGCGCCACCTCCAGCTTGCGCTGGTCGCCGTGCGGCAGGCTGGCCACGGTCGCGAGCTCGCGCGACTTCAGCGCCACATCGGCCAGGATCTGATCGGCGCGCTCGGTCAGCGCCTTGTGGTCGCTCCAGATGCTCCACAGGTTGAGCCCACGGCGGTGCGGACCCTCGCGCGTGGCCTGCACCGCCAGGCGCACGTTCTCCAGCACTGTGAGGTTCGGGAACAGATTCGTGAGCTGGAAGGCCCGTCCCAGCCCCGCGTGCGTGCGCGCCGACGGCGACAGGCCCGACAGCAGATGCCCGTCGAGCGACACCGTGCCCGCACTCGCCTTGAGCTGGCCCGAGATCAGGTTGAAGTACGTGGTCTTGCCCGCGCCGTTGGGGCCCACGATGGCCGTCAGCGTGCCCGGCGCGAAGGCGCAGCTCACGCTGTTGACGGCCACGTGCCCGCCGAAGCGAATGGTCAGGTCTTTCGTCTCAAGCATCGTTGGTCATTGCAAATGAAAGTGGTGCAGATCGGCTCAACAGCTGCCGATCACGTAGTAGTTCGGGCCGGTCTGCTTCAGCGTGGTCGTGACGTAGATGTTCCACAGCCCCATCGATTGCCCGGAACCGTAGGCATAGGTGAGGCCCCACAGCGCGTAGGCACGCCCGGCCACGGTGTGCGCGTAGTTGCTGGCGGTGTAGCAGGTGCCGCCGCCACCGCTGCCGGCAAGCGTGGTGCCCGTGGCCGCGGCCGACATCGCACCTTGCGCATTGCTGGCGTCCAATGCCGCCACGGTCCAGCTGTAGGTGGTCGACGCGGCCAGTCCGCTGTCGGTGTAGTTGGTGCCGGCCACCGGCGCGGCGTTGACCTTGCTGCCGCCGCGATAGACGTTGTAGCCGCTGGCGCCGGAGACGCCATTCCATCCGATCACCATGCTGCTGCTGGTCGCGCCGGATGTGCCCACGCCGGTGGGCGCCGGCAGTGCCGAGCCGCCGCCGGAGCCGGTCACGCGATCGACCATGGCCTTGAGCGCCGCCATCTGCGGGCCCGACTTCTTCGCATAGTTCGCGTTGTCGTAGCCCCACCAGTCCCAGCAGCTGTTGGTGGCCGCGGTGCTGGTCTGCGGATAGATCAGCACGATGTTGTTGGTGTCGGCCCAGCGGTTGTAGCCGGTCTTGCGCACATATTGGTCGCCTACGTCGGTGTAGTTCTGCTTGCAGCCGTGCAGCACCATGTGCACGCGGCACGACGCGGTGGTGCAGGCCTGCGGCACGTAGATCCAGCCGGTAGCTGCCACGCCGTGGCCGGAGATGAACTCCGACTGGTTGAACTCGGTGAACGTGCCACCCAGCGCGCCGTTGTTGCGCGGGTTGAGCGGCCCATACAGATGCTGCAGGATCTCGCCCGCGAGGTCGAAGCCGCAGTTGTTGATGTAGGGTGCGGCGGTGGTGCTGCAGGCGGCGCCGAAGTCGTCGGTGACCATCGCGTGGCCGGCGCCGATGTTGTTCTTGTAGACCGTGTTGGCCGCGGGCACGAAGCTCTGGTAGTAGGTCTTCAGGTCACCCATGACCGCGGGCTTGACCGTGTTGTCCGACGTGCCGGAGAACAGGTACACCTTCGACGCGGTCATGTTCGACACCGGGTCGATCGCGCCGCTGGCGGCCCAGCTGTTGGTGGTGCTCACGAGCGTCGACACCGGGATGCTGGTGCTGTGCGCCATGCAGCGCCCTGTGGCATTGACCACCGAGCCCTCTGCGCAGTAGTACGGCCCGCCGGCCACCACGCCGGCACCGCGTTTGAAGGTGGCCGAATAGGCCACGTGCAATTGCACGGCCATGAAGCCGCCCGCCGAGAGGCCGGACACGCTCACCTCCGCCGGGTTTGCGCCCAGCGACGGGAGCGGCACCGCCGCAGTGGCCGTGCAGGCATACACGCCAAACGCCATTGCCGCAGCCGCGGCCAATCCCTTCCAGTTCCCTCGCATCGCTGCCATCGCTGTCTCCTTGCGTTGCAGGCGTGTCGAACGCTTGCTTGATTGCTGACGAACAGGCCATTGGTTGCGCCGCCACGTCCGCCACGAAGGCGCAGGCTGGCGCTTCGCCCGGCGGCCATGCCGGGGCGAAAGGGATGCGGCCTCAGGACCGCGGAATCGGGGTGCCGATCAGCGCTTGTTCTTGATCGGGATGTCCATCTCTTCGGGCTTGATCTCGCGCACCAGTTCAGGCACGCCCCATGCAAAGGCGGGGTCGTTCTTGATCTTGAAGTGGTACATTGACTGCATCGCCTGGTGGTCTTCCTTGCGGAAGGTCATCTTGCCCTTGGGCGTGTCGAAGCTCATGCCTTCCATGGCGCTGATGAGCTTGTTGGTGTTGGTGTCGCCGCCGGTCTTCTTGAGCGCGGAAACCACCGCCATTGCGGCCGAGAAGCCGCCGGCCGTGAAGAAGTCCGGCGGCGTCTTGAATTCCTTGTAGTGCGCCGCGACGAGAGCTTCGTTCACCGGATTCTTCGGAATGCCGAAGTAGTAATACGCCGCGCCTTCCATACCCGGCAGGCCCTTGTAAGCGGCCATGGCCGGCAGGATGTTGCCGCCCGTCGCGATCTCGATGTTGTAGCGCTTCAGGTCCAGGTCGACGATCTTGAACGGATTGCCCGCGCCGGCCCAGACGATCCAGATGATCTTGCGGCCCGGCTGGTCCTTGAGCTTGTCGATCAGGCGCTGGGCACCGGCCGTGAAGTCGGTGGTGGCGGGCGGCAGGTATTCCTCGTGCACCAGCTTCGCCTTCTTGAGCGCGGCGCCGAAGGCCTTCACGCCGTCACGGCCGAAGGCGTTGTCCTGCGCGAGAGTCGCCACGGTCACGCCGGCCTTGTCGATGGCCACCGCGTTGCTGATCGCATCCTGACTCGAATTGCGGCCGGTGCGGAAGACATACTTGTTCCACTTGTCGCCGGTGATCGAATCGGCCACCGCGGGCTCGACGATCAGGATCTTCTTGTACTCCTCGGCCACCGGCAGCATGGCCAGCGCGACGCCCGAAGCCGTGGGACCCACCGCCAGCGCGGCCTTGTCGTCGGAATACGCGGCGGCCAGCAGCGACTTGCCGAGGTCGGGCTTGCCCTGGTCGTCCTTCTCGATGACCACCAGCTTCTTGCCATTGACCGTCATCGTGCCGCCGGTGGCGTAATCCAGGCCCATCGTGAAGCCGGTCTGCGTCTGCTTGCCATAGGCCTCGAGCGGACCGGTCTTGCTGTATATGTGCGCAATGCGGATTTCGTTGGACTGGGCCCAGGCGGGGGCTGCGGCGGCGCAGGTGGCGAGTGCGGCCAGGGCGACGAGGTGGCGACGGTTCATTCTTTGTCTCCTGAAATAGGTGACTGAATATTGCACAGTTCGTGCCACACGCCCAAGCCATTGATAACAATGGTTTCTTCATTGGAGAAGACGCGCTTTCGCCTGATTTAGGAACAATTTTGATGCCTGATATTCAGGCATTTGTATTTTTATCAGTCAGGGTTTTCGAGAAGGTTCGCTCGCAGATCGCCGCCACTGTTCAGCCACTTTTCGAATTGCGAGCGACAGGACACAGGAAGACGGTGCTGCGCCCATATTTTTCCCAGATTCATGCCTACATTGGCACTTGGCACCCCTGGCTACCTCCCCCTCCCCCTCCTCCCTCCGACGCGGGGGCTGCCCCTGACCCGCTTCGGCGGGTCTTTTTTTTGCTGCTGCCATTGCGCCGAGGGCGCCTCTCGCGCCATGGTTCAGGCGCTTCAGCGAACCGGATTCGTCATCCGTTCATACAGCGTCGCGCGTGAAATGCCGAGCAGCCGCGAGGTTGCGAGCTTGTTGCCGCCCGTGCTCGCGAGCGCAGCGGCTATGGCTTTCTGCTCCAGCTCCGCAACCTGTTGCGCCAGCGGCCGCAGCAGCGCCGCCTCTTCGTCGCCTGACGAGTGCAGGACATCGGGCGGCGCGATCTGGTCCAGCCCCGCTTCGCGCAGGATGCGTTCGAGCTGCGCGGCATCGATGCGCTGCGAATCGCTGCGCATGGTCACCTGCTCCAGCACGTTGCGCAGCTCGCGGATGTTGCCGCGCCAGTGCTGGCCGGCCAGGAGCGCCAGCGCATCGGGCGTGAGTTCGGGCGGCGCCTCGCCGCTGCGCAGCGCCATGTCTTCGCCCAATGCCTCCACCAACGCCGGAATGTCGCTGCGGCGCTCGCGCAGCGGCGGCACGCGCAGCGGCAGCACGTTGAGGCGGTAGTACAGGTCTTCGCGGAACTGGCCGCGGCGCACCAGCTCGGGCAGGTCGCGCGAGGTAGCGGCGATCACGCGCGCATCGAATGGCACCAGCTTGTTGGAGCCGAGCGGCTCGATCTCGCCCTCCTGCAGCGCGCGCAGCAACTTGGCCTGCAGGCCGAGCGGCATGTCGCCGATCTCGTCGAGAAACAGGCTGCCGCCATCGGCCAGCTTGAACTTGCCTTCGCGGCCGCGGCGGTCGGCGCCGGTGAAGGCGCCCGGTGCGAAGCCGAAGAACTCGGCCTCCAGCAGCGTGTCGGGCACGGCCGCGATGTTGACGCTGACGAACTGCCCCTTGGCACGCGCCGACGATGCGTGGATCGCATGCGCGAGCAACTCCTTGCCCGTACCCGTTTCGCCGAGCAGCAACACCGGGCTCGTGGACTGCGCGGCCCGGCGCGCATGGCGCTTCACCTCCACCGCCGCGGGGCTGCTGCCGATGAAGCTGGCAAAGGTGTATTTGGAGCGGCGCTGCCCGTCGGCCGCGTGCTGGTACAGCGGGTTGTTGCGCTGGCTCGCCAGTTCGCGCCGTGCGTCGTCGAGGTCGCGCTGCAGCAGCGCAAATTTGCTGATGAGCGGCTGCAGCGTGGTCTCGGGCTGGTCGAACAGAACGATGCCGATGGCGCCGATGACCTCTCCCGCCCTACCTTCGCGCCCATCGCTTTCGGCGCGCAGCGGAATGCGGCTGACAACGAAAGTACCCGCCTTGTTGGTGAGAAGGTCCACGAGAATCGGCTCGCCGGTTTCGAGCACGCGCCGCATCTGCGTGTTGGGAATGACGTCCTCGACCATGTGCCCCATGAACTGGTCGATCGACGAGAAGCCCAGGGCCGGCAGAAAACGCCGGTACCCTTCGTTCACCCACACGATGCGCCCGCTGCGGTCGACCAGAAACATGCCCTGGCTGATGCTCGAGAACAGATGGAACATCGAGCGAGCGGCCAATGCGAGGATGCCTTCGGCATCGAGCGGCAGGGTGGGCGGTGCGGCAACAGGCGGAGCGGCGGACATGCGCGGATCGTAGCGCGCATCAATCGGCGCCGAATCAAGCATCAACGCGCGGCCGGAACATACACAGAATAGATATCCGCCGACCCATACGAAGAAAGCCCTCATGCGGCCATAAGTAAATCAATCGTTTGATTGCCTCCGTGGTCTAATGCCGGCATGAGCGCCCCTGCCCTCCAAGCCCTTTCCGCGCGCGCGCCACGCAGCGACGGCGTCGAAGCGCGCCAGCGCCTTCTCTATGCCGCGCTCGCCCTCTTTGCCGCCAACGGCTACGCCAAGACCTCGACCCGCGAGATTGCCCGCGCGGCGGACGTGAACATTTCGGCCATCAGCTATTACTTCGGCGACAAGGCCGGGCTGTATGCCGCCACCTTCGGCGAGCCGATGGGCGGCAATGCCGGAGACTTCGTTTCGCTGTACGACGCGCCCGATCTGCCGATGGAAGAAGCGCTGCGCATCTTCTTCACCCACATGATCGAGCCGCTCAAGCAAGGCGAGATCGTGCGGCAGTGCATCCAGCTGCACATGCGCGAGATGCTCGAGCCGACAAGCCAGTGGGCCAAGGAATTCGAGCGCGACATCAAGACACCGCACATCGCCGTCGCGGGCGTGCTGTGTCGCCACCTCGGTCTTGCGCGGCCGGACGACGACGTGCATCGCCTCACCTTCGCCATCACCGGACTCGCGGTGCAGCTTTTCGTGAGCCAGGATCTCGTCGACGCCATACGCCCCTCGTTGCTGAACACACCCAAAAACGTGGACACCTGGGCGCAGCGCCTCACGGGCTATGCCGTTGCGCTGGTCGAGGCGGAAGCACTGCGCCGCAAAGCCGCCACCAAGCCCGCGGCGGTATCTGCCGTCCGTTCCGGGAGAAAGAAAACATGAGACGACTCCGATGGATTGCTGCCGCCTGCCTGGGCCTCGGCCTTGCCGGCTGCGGCCTGACGCGCCCGCCGGCCACGGTGGAGGCGCCGTTCCCCGCGCAGTGGCATGCGCCGCTGCCCCACGGCGGCTCGGTGGCTTCGCTGGCTGAATGGTGGAGCCAGCTCGACGACCCGCTGCTGGTCGAACTGATTGCCGCGGCCGAAGCCGCAAGCCCCAATCTCGCGAGCGCTGCGGCGCGCGTGGCCGAGGCGCGCTCCACGCGCGTGCAGGCCGGCGCGGCGCTGCTGCCCAACCTGGACGGCACGGCGTCGGCCAGCCGCGGCGTCTCGGGCTCCTCTTTCGGCTCGGGCGGCACGACTTCCTCTTCCAGCAGCAGCGCGGCCATCGCGCCGGTGACCACGCTGCAGGCCGGCCTGCAGTCCAAGTGGGAGATCGACCTGTTCGGCCGCCTGCGCGCCGATCGCGATTCAGCCGAGCAGAAGCTCAGCAGCGCCACCGCCAAATGGCACGACGCGCGCGTGGCCGTCGCGGCCGAAACGGCCAACGCGTACTTCGCCGAACGCGCCTGCCAGCAGCAACTGCGCGTGGCCGAGTCGGACGCCAAATCACGCGGCGAAACCGCGCGCCTCACCGACCTGTCCGCGCGCGCCGGCTTCACCGCGCCGGCCGACGCTGCGCTGGCGCGCGCCAGCGCCTCGGACGCCTCGGGCCGCCTCACGCAGCAACGCGCCCAATGCGCGGTGCAGCGCAAGGCACTGGTGGCGCTCAGCGGCATCGACGAGCCCGCGCTCGAACAGAAGCTCGCCGCCTCGCCCACGCAGCGCGCGCTGCCAGTGGTCGGCAGCATTGCCAGCGTGCCGGCCGACGCCATCTCGCAGCGGCCCGACGTGTACGCGGCCGAACTCGGCGTGGCCTCGGCCAGCGCCGACGTGGGCTCCGCCGAAGCCGAGCGCTATCCCAAGCTCAGCATCTCGGGCTCCATCGGCCGCATGCAGATCCGCACCAGCGGCTTTCGGGAATCGCTCGACACCTGGTCGATTGGCCCGGTGTCGCTCACGGTGCCGCTGCTGGACTTCGGCGCTCGCGCCGCCAACAGCGATGCGGCCAAGGCGCGCTACACCGAGGCCGTGTCGCTCTACCGCGCGAACGTGCGGCAGGCGGTGCGCGAGGTCGAAGAAGCGCTGGTCAACCTCGACGCCACCGATGCGCGCGCCACCGACGCCGACTCCGCGGTGAAGAACTACCAGGCCTCTTTCGACGCCACCCAGGCCCGCTATGGCAGCGGCCTGGCCAGCCTGTTCGAGCTCGAGGATTCGCGCCGCACGCTCTTTGCCGCACAGACCGCGCGCGTCTCGCTGCAACGCGAACGCGCCCAGGCCTGGGTTGCGCTCTACCGCTCGATGGGCGGCGGCTGGGCCCGCCCCGGATCGCCCTCAATGACCTCCAACCCGGCCGCCAAGGTCGCGACGTCGCCATGAAAAGTATCAAACGCTCCACCCTCGCCATCGCGCTGCTGGCGCTCGTCATCGTCATTGCGGCGGCCGTGTGGCTGACGCGCAAGCCAGCGAGCGAGCCCGGCACTCCGGCGGCGGCCGCCAAGGACAAGGCGGGTGCTCCGGCTGCCCGGCCGACGTTGACAGTCACGGTCGCCAAGCCCGAGCTCACCGAGCTCACGCTGACGCTCGCAGCCAACGGCAACGTGGCCGCCTGGCAGGAGGCCATCGTGGGCTCCGAATCCGCCGGGCTCCGGCTCGCCGAAGTGCGCGTGAACGTGGGCGACGTGGTGAAGAAGGGCCAAGTGCTCGCCGTCTTCTCGCCCGAGACGGTGCAGGCGGACATCGCGCAATCGCGTGCCTCGCTCGCCGAGGCCAAGGCGACCGCCGCCGACGCAGCCGGCAATGCCGCGCGTGCCCGCACGCTGCAGGCCACCGGCGCGCTGAGCCAGCAGCAGATCAACCAGTACCAGACCGCCGAGCAGACCGCCAAGGCGCGCGTTGAGGCCGCCGAAGCCGTGCTAGCCGCGCAACAGGTTCGCGGGCGCAACACGCAGGTGCTGGCCCCCGACGACGGCGTGATCTCATCGCGCACCGCCACGGTCGGCAGCGTGGTGGCCTCCGGCACCGAGCTGTTCCGGCTGATCCGCCAGGGCCGGCTCGAATGGCGCGCCGAGGTCACGTCGGCCGAACTCAGCCGCATCGCGGTGGGCACCACGGCCTTCGTGGTCAGCGCCAGCGGCGCGCAGGTGCGCGGCAAGGTGCGAAGCATCGCGCCCACGGTCGATCCGCAAACGCGCGCGGCGCTGGTCTACGTCGACCTGCCGAACGTGCAGCAGAACACCGGCATCAAGGCCGGCATGTTCGCGCGCGGCGACTTCGAGCTCGGCCGGAGCTCCGCGCCCACCGTGCCGCAAACCTCCATCGTTCCGCGCGACGGCTTCAACAACGTCTTCATGCTGTTGCCCGACAACCGCGTTGCGCAGCTCAAGGTGCAGAGCGGCCGCCGCGTGGGTGAGCGCGTGGAGATCACCAGCGCGCTGCCCGAAGGCGCGCAGATCGTGGTGCAGGGCGCCGGCTTCCTGAACGACGGCGACCTGGTGCGCGTCGTCGCGGCGCCCGCACCGGCGGCCGCGGGTGCGCAACCGGCCGCCCCGACTGAAACGAAGGCACGCCCATGAACGTTTCCGCATGGTCCATCCGCAACCCGATTCCGGCGGTGATGCTGTTCGTGCTGCTCACCTTCGGTGGGCTGCTGTCGTTCAACGCGATGAAGGTGCAGAATTTTCCGGACATCGACCTGCCGACCGTGACGGTCTCGGCGGCGCTGCCCGGTGCCGCGCCTTCGCAGCTCGAGACCGACGTCGCGCGCAAGCTCGAGAACTCCATTGCCACGGTGCAAGGCCTGAAGCACATCACCACCAAGGTGCAGGATGGCGCCGCCACGCTGATCGTCGAGTTCCGTCTCGAGAAGCCGGTGCAGGAAGCCGTGGACGACGTGCGCTCCGCGGTGCAGCGCGTGCGCGCCGACCTCCCGGCCGACGTGCGTGACCCGGTGGTCACCAAGCTCGACTTCGCGGCCCAGCCGGTGCTGGCCTTCACCATCGCCTCGGCGCGCATGGACATCGAGGCGCTGAGCTGGTTCGTGGACAACGACATCACCAAGAAGCTGCTCGCGCTTCCGGGCGTGGGTGCGGTGAACCGCGTGGGCGGCGTCACGCGCCAGGTGCATGTCGACCTCGATCCGGCCAAGCTGCAGGCGCTGGGCGCCTCGGCGGCCGACATCTCGCGCCAGCTGCGACAGGTGCAGACCGAAAGCGCCGGTGGCCGCATCGACCTGGGCGGCAGCGAGCAGCCGGTGCGCACCATGGCCACCGTGCAGTCGGCCGACCAGCTCGCCGACATGCAGATTGCGCTCTCCGACGGCCGCCGCGTCCGGCTCGACCAGGTGGCGCGCATCAGCGACACCATCGCCGAGCCGCGCGCCGCCGCACTGCTCAACGGCAAGCCGGTGGTCGGCTTCGAAGTGGCCCGCAGCCGCGGCGCCAGCGAGGTGGAGGTGGGCCGCGCCATCCAGAAGGCGCTGGCCGACCTGCGCGTGCAGCGCCCCGATATCGAACTGACGGAAGCCTTCAACTTCGTCGACCCGGTGGAAGAAGAGTACGACGGCTCGCTGCACCTCTTGTATGAAGGCGCCATCCTGGCGGTGATCGTGGTGTGGCTGTTCCTGCGCGACTGGCGCGCCACTTTCGTCTCGGCCGTGGCGCTGCCCATGTCCGTCATCCCGGCCTTCATCGGCATGCACCTGCTGGGCTTCTCGGTCAACGTGATCTCGCTGCTTGCGCTTTCACTGGTGGTCGGCATATTGGTGGACGACGCCATCGTGGAGGTGGAAAACATCGTGCGCCATCTGCGCATGGGCAAGTCGCCTTACGAGGCGGCCATGGAGGCAGCCGACGAAATCGGCCTGGCGGTGATCGCCACCACCTTCACGCTGATTGCGGTGTTCCTGCCCACGGCCTTCATGAGCGGCATAGCCGGCAAGTTCTTCAAGCAGTTCGGCTGGACGGCCTCGCTGGCAGTGTTCGCGTCGCTGGTGGTGGCGCGGGTGCTCACGCCCATGATGGCGGCCTATATCCTGAAGCCGGTGGTCGGTGCCCAAAAAGAGCCGCGCTGGCTCACGGCCTACATGCGCGCCGTGGAATGGAGCACGCACCATCGCTTCAAGACGATGGTGCTCGCCACCCTCTTCTTCTTCGGTTCGCTGGCGATGATCCCGCTGCTGAAGACCGGCTTCATTCCGCCGGACGACAACTCGCAGACGCAGATCTACCTCTCGCTCGCGCCCGGCTCCACGCTTGCGCAGACCACCGCGGCCGCGGAAGAAACGCGGCGCCGCGTGATGCAGATCAAGCACGTGAAAAGCGTCTACACCACCGTGGCGGGCGGCAGCGCGGGCGGCGATCCCTTCGCCAACTTCGGAACGCCCGAAACCCGCAAGGCCACGCTCACCATCAAGCTCGACGAGCGCGGCGACCGCCCGCGCAAGCAGGTGATCGAGAACCAGATCCGCACGGCGCTTGAAACCCTGCCCGGCGTGCGCAGCACCGTGGGCCTTGGCGGCTCGGGCGAAAAATACATCCTCGCTCTCACCGGTGAAGACCCGGCTGCGCTGGCCAGTGCGGCCAGCGCGGTCGAGAAGGACCTGCGCACGGTTCCCGGCCTCGGCAACATCACCTCCACGGCAAGCCTCGTGCGCCCCGAGATCGCCGTGCGCCCCGACTTCGCGCGCGCGGCCGACCTGGGCGTGACCAGTTCAGCCATCGCCGAGACGCTGCGCGTGGCCACGCTGGGCGACTACGACCAGGCGTTGGCCAAGCTCAACCTCGCGCAGCGGCAGGTGCCCATCGTGGTGAAGCTCGAAGACTCGGCACGGCAGAATCTCGACCTGCTCGGCCGCCTCTCGGTGCCCGGCGCGCGCGGCCCCGTCATGCTGAGCCAGGTGGCTTCGTTGACGATGGAAGGCGGCCCGGCCGTCATCGACCGCTATGACCGCTCGCGCAACGTCAACTTCGAGATCGAGCTTTCGGGCGTGGGCCTCGGCGATGCCAAGACCGCGGTCACGGCGCTGCCCTCGATCCAGAAGCTGCCGCCCGGCGTGCGCGTGACCGAGGTGGGCGACGCAGAAGTGATGACCGAGCTGTTCGCGAGCTTCGGCCTTGCGATGCTCACGGGCGTGCTGTGCATCTACATCGTGCTGGTGCTGCTGTTCAAGGACTTCCTGCATCCGGTGACGATTCTTTGCGCACTGCCCCTGGCGCTCGGCGGCGCCTTCGTGGGCCTGCTCATCGGGCAGAAGGCGCTTTCGATGCCGTCGCTGATCGGGCTGATCATGCTGATGGGCGTTGCCACCAAGAACTCGATCCTGCTGGTGGAGTACGCGATCGTGGCGCGCCGCGACCACGGCATGACCCGCTGGGAGGCCCTGCGCGATGCCTGCCACAAGCGCGCCCGGCCCATCATCATGACCACGCTGGCCATGGGTGCGGGCATGCTGCCGATTGCAGTGGGCCTCGGTGCCGCCGATTCGAGCTTCCGGTCGCCGATGGCGATGGCGGTGATCGGCGGGCTGATCACGTCGACCGTGCTGAGTCTGCTGGTGGTGCCGGCTGTGTTCACTTATGTGGATGACATCGAGCACTGGATTCGGCGGACTGTGCGCAGGGTGCGGGGGCAGCCGGCTGATCCGCATATTGATGATGATCTGGTGGAGCGGACTGCTGGTTGACGCTGTTCGTTCAGACTTTTTGACGCTTCGCGGGATTTGTTTTCCGAGGCCGGGATATCCGCCCGGCGGCGGACTCACTTTCTTTTGCTTCGCCAAAAGAAAGTGAGTCGCCCGCCGGGGCGAGTCCCGGCCTCGGGAAGCAACCGCCGCGCAGCGGTAAAAAAACAACTACCCCTCGCCCCCCAAAAATGAGGGCAAGAAGACAGAAAAGTCAGACCGCCAACCGAGCCAACTTCCGCTCACTCATGCGCTTCGCCACGCGCGGCAACACAAGCACAGCCACGATGATGACCACCAGCGTGATCGACATCGGCCGCTGGAAGAACACCGCAGCACTGCCCTCCCCGATCGACATCGCATTGCGCAATTGCGCCTCGGCGAGTGGCCCCAGAATCATGCCCACCACCACAGGAGCGGTCGGAAAGTCGAAGCGCCGCATCACCACGCCGAGCAGGCCGATGCCGTAGAGCAGGAACAGGTCGAACGCGCTCTGGCGCATGCCGTAGGCACCCACCGTCGCGAAGATCAGGATGCCGGCGTAGAGCTGCGGCTTGGGAATCTTCAGCAGCTTGACCCACAAGCCGACCATCGGCAGGTTCAGCACCAGCAGCATCACGTTGCCGATGTAGAGCGACGCGATCAGCGCCCACACCAACGCGGCCGAGGTGGTGAACAACTGCGGCCCCGGCTGGATGCCGTAGTTCTGGAACGCGCCAAGCAGAATGGCTGTGGTGTTCGACGTCGGAATGCCGAGCGTCAGCAGCGGAATCAGCGCGGCAGTCACGGTGGCGTTGTTGGCGGCTTCGGGGCCGGCCACGCCTTCGATGGCGCCGGCGTTGCCGAACTCGGCCTTGTCTTCCGGATTCTTGGCCAGCTTCTTTTCCATCGCATAGCTCAGGAAAGTCGGAATCTCCGTGCCGCCCGCGGGAATGCAGCCGAACGGCGTGCCAATGGCGGTGCCGCGCAACCATGCAGGAATCGAGCGCTTCCAGTCGCGCTTGGTCATGTGGACGCGGCTCAGCTTGTTCTGGCCTTCGACCACCTTGCCCTCGTAGAGCACCGCGTACAGCACTTCGGCCACCGCAAACAGGCCGACCGCCACCAGCACGATCTCGATGCCGTCGAGCATTTCGGGAATGCCGCCGGTGTAGCGGCCCTGGCCCGAGATCTGGTCGAGGCCGACGCAGCCGGCCGCGAGGCCGATGAACAGCGCCGTCATGCCGCGCAGCGTGCTCTTGCCCAGCACCGCGCTCACCGTGGTGAAGGCCAGCAGCATCAGCAGGAAATACTCGGGCGGCCCGAGCTTCACGGCGAACTCGGCCACGAAGGGCGCGAACATCGTGACGATGACCGTGGCGATGGTGCCGGCCACGAAGGAACCAATGGCGGCGGTGGCGAGCGCGGCGCCCGCCCGTCCGCTCTTGGCCATCTTGTTGCCTTCCATCGCCGTGACCATGCTGGCCGTTTCACCCGGCGTGTTCAGCAGGATCGACGTGGTCGAACCGCCGTACATGGCGCCGTAGTAGATGCCCGAGAAGAAGATCATCGAGGCCGTGATTTCGACCTTGCCCGTGATCGGCAGCAGCATGGCCACCGCCACAGCGGGCCCGATGCCCGGCAGCACGCCGACGGCCGTGCCGAGGGCGCAGCCCACCAGGCACCAGAGCAGATTGACAGGGGTGATCGCCGCGGCGAAACCCGTCATGAGTGCGTTGAAGATTTCCATGTCAGGCCTCCCGCCGGGCCGCCCCAAGGCAGGCCTGCGCCCCCTCGGGGGGCAGCGAATACACGAAGTGATGAGCGTGGGGGTTCATGTCAGATCCAGCCGGTGGTCGTGAGGCCCGGCAGGTTGATGGCCAGGAACTTGGTGAACATCCAGAACACGGGCGCCGAGATGAGGGCACCGGTCAGGAGGTCGATGGCCCAGGTGCGCGGCTGGTTCGCCGAAGGCTGGCCGCCCGCGCGGCGCAGGCCCTGCACGGCCAGCACGTAGCACAGCGTGCAGCTCAGGATGAAGCCGAGCTGGGTGATGAGCGCCGCATTGAGCAGCAGGCCCGCCGACACCCAGACGAAACCCGGCCAGTAGGCGCGCTCGGCGCCCGTCGGTGCGTCAAGCTCGCGAAAGCCGCCGGTGCGTGCCTCCCACACGATCCAACCGCCGCACAGCGTGAGCGCGCTCGACACCAGCCAGGGCAGGAAGTTGGGGCCGACGCCGCCATAGCCAGCCTCGGAAGAAATGCCGATGGCGCCGAAAGCCAGCGCCAAGCCGGTCAGCAGCACGCCGGCGCCGACCAGGGTTTGCGGCCAGATGGCCGCGGCTTGCGGCGAGACCGAGGATTCTGGAGTTGTCATTTTTTTCTCCCACAGTCAGGGAAAAGAAGAGGGCCTACTGAAAGGCCCACGATTCAAAAGAACTCCCCACCCGTCCCCGCTCCCTTCCAGGAACACCGCGGAACCGGCTTTGCCGGGCCGCTGATGTTGCCCCCGTAGAGGGTTGGCGTTGGCGTAGCGACGCGAAGTGCGCGAAGACTGGGGGCGAGCCAAATTCAGACCATTCCGGACTTGACCATGATGGCGCGCAGGCTGGCGAAGTCGTCGTCGACGAACTTGGCAAAAGCCTCGCCCGAGAGCACGGCCGGCGTCCAGTCGTTCTTCTTGAGCGTTTCGGCCCACGACGGGCTCTTGAGGGCAGCCAGCACCATGTCGGTCAGCGCCTTGCGCTGTTCGGCGGTGATGCCGGGCGCGCCGTACACGCCCCGCCAGTTGCCGATCTCGACGTCGATGCCCTGCTCCTTGAGCGTGGGCACGTTGATGCCCGGCAGGCGCTGGGCGGACGTGACGGCAATGGCTTTCATCTTGCCGGCGGCAATGTACTCGGCGAACTCGCTGTAGCCGCTGCCGCCGATGGTGACGTTGCCGCCCAGAATGGCCGCCGTGGCCTCGCCGCCGCCCCGGAAGGCCACATAGTTGATCTTGGACGGATCGGCGCCGACCTTCTGCGCGATCATGGCCGCGGCAATGTGCTCGGTGGAGCCGCGCGAACCGCCGCCCCATTTGACGCTGCCGGGGTCTTTCTTGAGCTGATCGACCACGTCCTTCATGGTCTTGAGGGGCGAGTTGGCCGGCAGCACGAAGACGTTGTATTCGGTGGTCATGCGCGCGATGGGCGTGGCCTGCGAAAGATTGACCGGCGGCTTGCCGGTGATGATGCCGCCGAGCATGACGGAGCCCATCACCATGAGCGCGTTCGGATCGCCCTTGGAGCCGTTCACGAACTGGGCCAGGCCCAGTGCGCCGGCGGCGCCGCCCTTGTTGTCATAGGTGACCGTGTCGGCCAGCTTGGATTCGGTCAGAGCCTTGCCCAGCGCGCGGCCCGTGGTGTCCCAGCCACCGCCCGGGTTGGCTGGAATCATCATCTTGACGTTGGCTGCGGCGCGTGCCGACAACGGCAGCGCTCCGGCGGCGGCCAGCGCGGCCAATGACTTCAAAAAGGTGTCGCGACGCATCGATGTCTCCTGGTAACTAAAGAAAACCTGACTTGGACCTGAGCCGCTATCATGCGCCGCCCCGCTGTCAGTTGGCTGTCCACCGGACTGGGGAAAACACCAAAGTACCATTCTCCCCTCCACGCCCCATGAAGCTGCTGCTGGTCGAAGACGATCCCTCGATGCAGGTTACCCTGCAGCGCGCCCTCGCCCGCAGCAAGATCGACGTGCGGATCTGCGGCGACGGCGCCTTGGCCGTCGAGCAATGGCGCGCGCTGGAGCCCGACGTGGTGGCGCTCGACCTGAGCCTGCCGAACCTGGACGGCCTCCAGGTGCTGGCCGAGGCACGCGCCGCGGGGCTGCGCACGCCCGTGCTGCTGCTGACGGCCCGCGGCACGGTGGGCGACCGCATCATGGGCCTGAATGCCGGCGCCGACGACTACCTGCCCAAGCCCTTCGACCTCGATGAGCTGGAGGCGCGCATCCGCGCCCTGCGCCGGCGTCACCAGAACGCCGGCGCCGACGTGATCCTGAACCCGCAGGAAGTCGGCGGCCTGCGCTTCGAGCCCGAAAGCGGCGCCATCTACCACCGCGGCGGCATCCTGGAACTCACGCCGCGCGAGCTGGCGCTGCTCAAGGCGCTGATGATGAAGCCGGGCCACGCAGTCAGCAAGGAACGGCTTTTCGAGCTGGTGTTTCCAGGCGAAGCCGACGTGCAGTACGAGGCTGTCGAGGTGGTGGTGTATCGCCTGCGCAAGAAGCTCGTGGGCACCGGCGCCGCGCTGATGACGCTGCGCGGGCTGGGCTATCTCTTGCGCGCGGAGCCATGAGGGCGGCCCTGTCGCTGCGCGCGAGGCTGCTGTTCGGCATTCTCGCGCCGGTGGCGCTTTTCATCGTGATCAACAGCGTGAGCCTGTACCGGCAGAGCCTGGCCGCGGCCACCACCGCCTACGACCGGACCCTGCTCGCGTCGGCCAAGACCATCGGCGAGCAGCTCGACGTGGAAGGCTACGACGACGGGGCACGGCTGCGCGCCATCGTGCCCTATTCCGCGCTCGAGGCTTTCGAGGCCGACAACCGCAGCCGGCTTTTCTATCGTGTTTCGGCCCTCGACGGCGAAATGGTCTCGGGCTTTGCCGAACTGCCGTTCTGGCGCGGCCGCATTCCCGATCGCGGAGCCTATTCGGCGCTGGTCGATTTCTACGACGCGCGCTTTCGCGGCCAGCCCGTCCGGATGGCTGTATTGCTGCAACCCGTGTCCAGTGGCCGCGGCCGCGGCATGGCCGTGGTGCAGGTGGCCGAAACCCTCGAGCTGCGCGAAACGCTGGTGCGCAAGCTGCTCGTCGACATGCTGTGGCGGCAGCTGCTGCTGATGGGCGTCATCGCGCTGGTCACGGTGCTGGTGGTGCAGCGCGCCACGCGGCCGGTGCGGGAGCTTGGCGAAGCCATCGAGAAGCGCGCGGCCGATGACTTTTCGCCCATCGATGCCCCCGATGCCCCGCGCGAACTGCGGCCGCTGGTCGACGCCACCACCGAGGTCATGGGCCGGCTGCAGCGCCTGCTCGACCACCAGAAGCGCTTCGTGCGCGACAGTGCCCATCAGTTGCGCACGCCGCTGGCCGTGCTCAAGGCCCAGGTGCAGTCGGCAAGGCGCGGCGATGTGGCGCCCGAACAGGCGCTGCGCGAAATCAGCCAGACGGTGGAGCGCGCGACTACGCTCGCCAACCAGATGCTGTCGCTCGCCAAGGTCGAGCAGCTGCGGCAGCAGCCGGAATCGGTTCCGCTGGAGCTTGGCGAGGTGGTGCGGCAGATAGCGCTGGACCTGTCGCCGCTGATCGCCGACAAGTCGCTCGATTTCGAGCTGGACATCGACCACCCCGTGACGGTGCGCGCGCACCAGTGGATGCTGCAGGAACTCACGCGAAACCTGCTGCACAACGCCATCAAGCAGAGCCCGCGGGGCGGCGCGCTTTCCGTCATGGTGCGCTCCGACGAGGACGAAGCCGTGCTGACGGTGCGCGACGAGGGACCTGGCATTTCGGCCGAACTGCGCCAGCGCCTGTTCGCGCCCTTCTCCGCCGGCGACACGGCCAGCGGCTCCGGGCTGGGCCTCGCGATCTGCCGCGAAATCGTGCTGGCGCTGGGCGGACGCATCAGCCTGGACAACCGCAGCGTGCAGGAAAATTCCGCACAGGTGGTCGGGCTCGACGCTGTCGTGCGGCTCCCGGTCTACCGCCACAATTCTTGAATATGGATCGCTTGCGCATCGACAAATGGCTCTGGGCCGCCCGCTTCTTCAAGACGCGATCCCTGGCTGCGGATGAAATCGGCAAGAACCGGGTGCAGGTCAACGGGGACATTGCCAAGGCCTCCCGGGAGGTCAAGGCGGGGGACACCGTGGCCATCCGCCTGGGCGCCGTGACGCGCACGGTCACGGTGCGCGGCTTGAGCGGCCAGCGCGGGCCGGCACCCGTGGCGCAGCAGCTTTATGAAGAAACGCCGGAGAGCATCGCGGCGCAGGCCGAGATGCGCGAGCAACGCCGCATGGGCAGCGAGCCAGCCTTGGCCATCGTGCAGGGCCGGCCGACCAAGCGCGACCGGCGCGAACTCGACGGCGCGGCACGGCATGCCGACTGGGACAACCGCTGGAGCGCGTCCATCGATCCGAACGACACCGATCGCTGATCGCCCGCTGCCGATCGCGTACGCTGCGTGTCTTTGCACGGAGCCCGGGTTCATGGCCAACCTCAAGAAATACCGCGTCGACAGCACCTTCAAACTCTCGCAGGTAAGCCCCGGCGAAACACCCTTTCTCGAGGGAAACACGGCCGCGCAGGTCGCCGAGATCGACGCCCTCGCGGTCGAACTCGACGAGATGCAGGATCTGCTGCATGCCGAAGGCCGCCGCAAGGTCCTCTTGGTGCTGCAAGGCATGGACACCAGCGGCAAGGACGGCACCGTGCGCTGGGTTTTTTCGCGCACTTCTCCGCTGGGTGTCCGGGTCACGGCCTTCAAGGTGCCCAACGACGACGAACGCGCCCACGACTATCTCTGGCGCTGCCATGCGGTGGTGCCGCGCGCGGGCGAAATCGCGGTGTGGAACCGCAGCCACTACGAAGACGTGCTGGTGCCCGTGGTCGAAGGCTGGATCGACAGGGCCGAGGCCAGGCGGCGCTATGCGCAGATCAACGATTTCGAGCGACTGCTGGTCGAGACCGGTACGGTCATCGTCAAGTGCATGCTGCACATCGACAAGGACGAACAGCGCGAACGCCTGCAGGCGCGCATCGACACGCCCGGCAAGCAATGGAAGTTCAGCATGGGCGACCTCGAAGTGCGCACCAAGTGGAACGCCTACCAGGAGGCCTACGACAGGGCACTGCGCGCCACCTCGACCGAGCACGCGCCCTGGTACGTGATACCCGCCAACCACAAGCGGCATCGCAATCTCATGATCGCGCAACTGCTCATGAAGACCTTGCGGCAGATGAAGCTCAAGGCGCCGCCCGTGGATCCCGCGCTCAAGGGCCTGGTCATCAAGTGAGCGAGCGGCTGGTTGCCGCCGGCGCGCACCGTGCCGGCATGCTCCCGCGTCAGGAGCGGCGAACGGCCGGCTGCCCCAGCACGCGGCACTTGCCGAATTCGCAGCGCACCGCCCAGGTGGCGCCGTTCGAACACGGCACGCTGTACGACTCGTAGCCCGGGCCCTTGGCCATCAGTTCAGCCCGCGGCTGAATGCTGCATTGGCCGGCCTTGGCAAGAGTTTCGGCGTTGTAGGTGTCCACGCCCGTCCTGCGCGGCGCCAGAACGACCTCGGGGTTGAAGGTATGGCCGTAGAACGTGTCGCGCACGTTGGGGTCGAGATTGCGGTAGCCGCGCTTGGCCATGCAGTGCACCAGCGCGATCTGCTGATGCTCGGCAATCAGGCTCGCATCGGGCCGGTAGGACATGTCGATCGCCGCCGCCGAAATGCCCGTGTACGAAGCCGCGGCAACGATGCCCTGGCCATGCACCGTGATCAGGCCCAGGCCCAATGCGAGCCACATGGCGTCGCCAGACTCGCTACGCGCGGTGATCCGCATCGCCGCAGCGCGGCAACCGGCCACGTCGCTGTCATAGCGGGCCTTGTCGACACCCTCCATGGCCACCATGGGCACATAAGTAAGCCCCGATCCTGTTCCGGGCTGCGTCGGAGTCGGTGGCGGCGTGCTGACGCACCCGGCCAATGCAACAACGGCGCACACGATGCTCAGCAGCAGCTTCATGGAATTTCCCTCGTCCTCTTTCGCGATATTTCCGCCGATTTAACCATACAGATGGTTACTTTTGCGCCAATTTTGTCGCAACCTCGCGACGGCCAGCGGCTTGAATGCTTTCGGCTACAGGCTTCGGAGGACGAGGCGTTGTACGCGGCACTGCACGTGCGCTGGATCAGAGCGTCTCGTGTTCCTTGAGCACGCCCGCCTTGCGCAGGGAAGCCACCAGCCACTTGGCCGTCGTGTCGCCCCTCGCAATGGCCTCGATTCGCGCTGCTTCTTCCTCGACCTTCAGTTTTGCCGCGCGAATGAACGCTTCGACTTTTTCCCGCTCGACCACCACCACGCCGTCGGCATCGCCCACGATCAGGTCACCCGAACGGACGGCCACGCCGCCCACGGACACCGTGTGCCCGATCCGCCCCGGGGCCAGCTTGGTCGGACCGTTGGGATTGGTGCCGACCGAGAAGACGGGAAAGTCCATCTCGTCGATTTCGGCGCTGTCGCGCACCGCGCCATCGATCACCACGCCGGCAATGCCGAGCTGCCGGCAGGCGGTCATCATGATGGTGCCCATCAGGGCTGCGCTCTGGTCGCCCTTGCCATCGATCACCAGCACGTCGCCGGGCTTTGCCAGCGCAATGGCGGCGTGGATCATCAGGTTGTCGCCCGGCCGCACTTCCACCGTGAGCGCACTGCCGGCCAGCTTCATCCGGTGGCGCAAGGCCCGGATACGGCCATGCAGCGCGCCCCGGCGGCCCGCAACGTCGGCAAGGATGGCGGGCTGGAAAGCCGAAGCCTGCCGGACCAGATCGGGGGAAACGCGTTCGAAGTCGCGCACGATATCGGGAAGCTGGTTCATCGTCTCTCTCGTTCTCGTTCTTACTCGGCCTTGACGTCGGCGTCTTTCACCACGCGGCCCCATTTGCGCTTGTCCGCAGCCAGGAAGGCGCGGAACTGCTCGGGCGTGCTCCCCACAGGCTCCAGGCCGTCGGCGGCGAGCCGCTTGGAGATCTCGGGCATCGCGAGCACCTTGGCGACTTCGCGCTGGATACGCTCGACGACGGCCGGCGGTGTGTTCTTCGCCGCGCAAATGCCTGCCCATGTCACGGGTTCGAAGTCGGGAACGCCGGCTTCCATCACCGTCGGAATGTCGGGAAAGGCGGCCAGCCGACGCGAGCTGGCCACGGCCAGCGCGCGGAGCTTGCCAGCGCGCGCGTACTGCATCGAGCTGACGGGCTGGTCGAAGATCATCGAGACCTGGCCTGCAATGAGGTCGGTCATGGCTTGGCCGGTGCCCTTGTAGGCCACGTGAACGATGTCGATGCCGGCGCGGCTCTTCAGCATCTCGCCCGCAAGATGCCCGCCCGTGGCCGTGCCCGATGAAGCGAAGTTGATCTCGCCCGGCTTCTGTTTGGCGTAAGCGACCAGTTCCTTGACGCTTTTCACCGGAAGCGTCGCGTTGACCATCAGCATGTAGGGCGCGTAGATGACCTGCGTGACCGGCACGATGTCCTTCTCGGAATCGAACGGCATGCTCTTCAGGACATGCGGCTGGATCGACAGGGTTCCGGTGGTGCACATCAGCAGCGTGTGCCCGTCCGCGGGCGCGCCGAGCATGGCCGACGCAGCGATGTTGCCGCCGGCACCGGGGCGGTTTTCGACCAGCACCTGCTGGCCGAGGCCTTCCGCCAGTTTCGGAGCGATCAGGCGTGCCACGACGTCGTTGGATCCACCGGGCGAGAAGCCGACGAGGATCTTCACCGGTTTCGACGGAAAAGCATCTGTACCCTGCGCCTGGGCGGCGCCGAGCCAGACGGTGCTTGCGGCAAGAGCCGGCAGCAGCTTCAGGAGTGGTCGGAGTTTCATTGCAGTTCCTGGTTGATGGCTTGGCCCGAAAGTTCATCGCGCGCCTGCGCAATGCGACGGCAACCCTCCAGCAGCTGTTGGGTGCTGGCGGCAAAAGAAATGCGGAAATGCGTCGGCACGCCATAGGCGCTGCCCTGCAGCGCCGCCAGGTCCTGCGAATCGAGCAGGTGCATCACCCAGTCGTCGCTGCTCTCGATTGCGACGCCCTTGCGTGTGCGAAGGCCGAACAATGCGCTGCATGAGGCGAAGATGTAGAACGCTCCGTCGGGCACTTCGCACCGGATGCCGTCGATGGCATTGAGCGAGGCAACCACCGTGTCGCGCCGCTTCTCGTATTCGCGCCGGTTCGCGGCAATGGTGTCCTGCGGCCCCGTGAGCGCTGCAACGGCCGCAGCCTGGGCGATGGAGTTCGGCCCGGACGTGCTTTGCGACTGGAGCTTGACCATCGCCTTGACGAGTGCCGAAGGCCCTGCCCCGTAGCCGATGCGCCAGCCTGTCATCGCGTAGGCCTTGGAAACGCCGTTCACCGTCAGGGTGCGGTCCTTGAGGTCGGGCGCAGCCTGGGCCATGGTGGCGAACGCTACATCGCCATAGATCAGGTGCTCGTAGATGTCGTCGGTCAAGATCCAGACGTGAGGGTGGCGCCGGAGCACCTCGGCCAGTGCCAGAAGCTCGGCACGCGTATAGGTCGCCCCGCTCGGGTTGTTCGGCGAGTTCAGCATCAACCAGCGCGTCTTGCCGGTGATGGCGCGCTCCAGATCCGCAGGCTGCAGCTTGAAGCCCATGGCTGCCGGACAGTCGACGAAGACCGGAACGCCGCCGGCCAGCAGCGCGATGTCGGGGTACGACACCCAGTAAGGCGCCGGCACGATGACTTCGTCGCCTGCTGCAACCGTGCACATCAGCGCGTTGAAGATTACCTGCTTGGCGCCCGTGCCGACGATGATCTCGCTCGGCGCGTAGGCCAGTCCGTTCTCGTTCAGGAACTTGCCGGCAATGGCCTCCTTCAGCGACGGCGTGCCGCCCACATCCGTGTACCGGGTCTGGCCCGCCGCCATGGCTCGGATTGCCGCCTCCTTGATGTGATCGGGCGTCTCGAAATCGGGCTCGCCGGCGGTAAGGCCGAGGATGTCCCGACCCATCGCGCGCAGCTCGCGCGCTCGCTGTCCGGCCATGGAACTGGGAGACGGCTTGATTCGATTCAGGCGTGGAGCAATGTGAAGCATGCAAGCAGTATCGAAGTCCGGTTGCCGCAGGACAAACGAGAAATCGGAGCAGTGAGCTATTCCTTTTTTTCGTGCGGCAAGCCTTGGGCGTACATTCCACTGGAATGAACTTCACCTTCAAGCAGCTGGAGGCCTTTCTCTTCAGCGCCAGGCTCCAGAGCTTCAGCGCCGCGGCGGTGAAGCTGCACACCACGCAGTCGGCCATCTCCAAGCGCCTGGCGGAGCTCGAGCAGTCGCTTGGCGGCCCCTTGCTGCATCGCACGTCCCACGGCCTGGAACTGGCGCAGGCCGGCAGAGAGCTGCTGCCGCTCGCGGAAGAAGCCCAACGGCTCTGGCAGCGCATCCAGCACGACATCAGCGTCGACAAGACGCTGCGCGGCACCTTCCGGGTGGGTGTGACGGAACTGATCGCGATGACCTGGCTCACGAGCCTGATCCAGCTGCTCCAGAAGCTGCACCCCCAGGTGACGCTCGAGCCCGTGGTGGACGCCGGGCTTACGCTCTTCGAGCGCCTGGAAGCCAACAAGCTCGACCTGACCATCATGCCCGGCACCTTCTGGGGCCAGGCTTTCGAATCGATCAAGGTGGGGCAAGTCGACCAGGCCTGGATCGCGAGCCCGCGGCTCGACATTCCCGCCCGGGCCCTGAAGCCGCATGAGTTTGCCGATTACCCCGTGATCGAGCAGCCCGCCGGCGCCTCGAAGAACAGGTTCTACGAAGCCTGGCGCGCAGAGCACGGGTTTCGCTTCGGCAAGGTCATGCTGACGAACAGCACGACCATCCTGCGCGAACTGACGATCAGCGGCTTCGGCATCAGCCAGCAGGCGCTCGACTACGTGCGCCCGGACATCAAGAGCGGCCTGCTGCGGGTGGTGAAGAGCGACCCCATGCCACCGCCCCTGGTCTACAGCGCGGTCTACCGGCGCGACAATTTCAGTCCCGCGCTGACGCGCATCGTCGAGCTGGCCGTCAAGACCTGCGACTTCACCCTACGGGCAAGCCAGCACGACGTGGCCCCGGCCCGCCCGCCGCGGGGCTCGGGCGGGCCCCTGCGGCAACGCGCGCTCCGCCAGGGTGCGAAGGCACCGGTCAGGAAGACCAGAAAATAGTTGATTCATCGAGCGCGCAGACCTCGCCGTCCACCACGCACTGCCGGCACTTCAACTTGGCCAGGGCTCTGCGCAATCTCGGCAAACCATTTCGTTGCATCGGTGCCGTTGCAGCTTGCCTCGAAATCAGCGCACCCCGGGTGCAAAGAGCAAGCCGCTCGTCGCAGTGGTTTACCGATTACCGGTAAACACTATAAAATGCAACATGGCGATCCAATCCTTCTCCTGCCCCGATACCGAAGAGCTTTTCACCAAGGGCAAGAACGCTCGGTTCGCCAACATCAAGGATGTGGCCACGCGCAAGCTGACGCAACTGGATGCAGCGACTTCCGTGGCATTCATGAAGATGCCTCCGGGCAATGATTTGAAGTTTTACGACGATGCGTGGCACGTCAGGATCAACCAACAATGGCGCCTGACCTTCAAGTGGGCAGAGTCAGGCCCCTACGAAATACGAATTGAAGACCCACACTGACCGGCCAGCCTGCCGGATACCGCACCTAGATAGGGCACTTTTATGATGAAAAATGGAATGCGTCCGGTCCACCCCGGCGAAGTCCTCCGCGAGGATTACTTGAAGCCGCTCGGGATGACCGCGAACGCGCTGGCCAAGGCACTGCGTGTGCCCGCCTCGCGCATCAATGACATCGTTCTCGAACGCCGCGGCATCACACCAGACACCGCGCTGCGCCTGACCCGCTATTTCGGCGGCGAAGAGGCGGACGCGCAGGGCTGGATCAACATGCAAGCGACGTACGATTTCAAGGTCGCTCAGAAGGCCGTTGCCAAGGTCATCGCGAAGGAAGTGAAGCCGCGCGACGCCAAGGAAGCTGCGGCACCAAACGACGAGCGATTCGCATTGGGCGCTTGAGGGCGGGAATGGGCTGGAAAGCCTCAGAACGCCCAAGAGGTCAGACCAATGAAAAAGCCCAGTAAATCAATGATCTACTGGGCTTTTTGGGGGCTTCTGGAAGGCACCAGAAGCCGTATTGGCGGAACCGGAGGGATTCGAACCCTCGATGAGGCTCTACACCCCATACTCCCTTAGCAGGGGAGCACCTTCGGCCACTCGGTCACAGTTCCTGAAAGAAGCCGAGATTATGCCACCGTCAGGCGGCCGGTTGATCCAGATCGAAGGCTTTGTGCAGCGCGCGCACGGCCAATTCCATATATTTTTCGTCGATCACGACCGAGGTCTTGATCTCGCTGGTCGAAATCATCTGGATGTTGATGCCCTCTTCGCTCAGCACGCGGAACATCTTGCTGGCCACGCCGACGTGGCTGCGCATGCCGATGCCGACGATGCTGACCTTGCAAATCTTGGTGTCGCCCACGATTTCGGTCGCGCCCAGCGAGGGCATGACCTTCGACTGCAGCAGGTCGACGGTCCTGGCGTACTCGTTGCGGTGCACCGTGAAGCTGAAGTCGGTGCGGCCGTCCTTGCTGAGGTTCTGGATGATCACGTCGACCTCGATGTTGGCATCCGCCACGGCGCCGAGGATGTGATACGCGATGCCCGGCTTGTCGGGCACGCCGAGCACCGAGATCTTGGCCTCGTCGCGGTTGAAAGCGATGCCGGATACGACGGCTTGTTCCATGTTTTCGTCTTCCTCGAAAGTGATCAGCGTGCCGGACTTGGCCTCTTCATTGATGTCGATGTCCCACGGCGTGAAGCTGGAGAGCACACGCAGCGGCACCTTGTACTTGCCGGCGAATTCGACCGAGCGGATTTGCAGCACCTTGGAGCCCAGGCTCGCCATTTCGAGCATCTCTTCAAAGCTCACGGTCGAGAGGCGGCGCGCATCGGGCTCCACGCGCGGGTCGGTGGTGTAGACGCCATCCACGTCGGTGTAGATCAGGCACTCGTGCGCCTTCATGGCGGCTGCAATGGCCACGGCGGAGGTGTCGCTGCCGCCACGGCCCAGCGTGGTGATGTTGCCGTCTTCGTCCACGCCCTGGAAGCCGGTGATGACAACCACCTTGCCGGCGTCGAGGTCGGCGCGCACGCGCTCGTCGTCGATGCTCTCGATGCGGGCCTTGGTGTAGGAGTTGTCGGTGCGCACCGACACCTGCCAGCCCGCGTAGCTCACGGCTTCCATGCCTTCGGCCTGGAGGGCAATGGCCAGCAGCGCCGACGACGCCTGCTCGCCGGTCGAGGCGAGCATGTCGAGTTCGCGGCCATGCGCCTCGCTGGGTTTGCTCGGCGCAAGCTCCTTGGCCAGGCCAAGCAGGCGATTGGTTTCGCCGCTCATGGCACTCGGGACCACGATCATCTGGTGGCCGGCGCGTGCCCATTTGGCGACGCGCTTGGCAACATTCTTGATGCGCTCAGTCGAGCCCATCGACGTACCGCCGTATTTGTGAACGATCAATGCCATGGGTGAATTCAGAGAAAAAGAAAGGGCCGCTCCACTCCGGAGTGCAAGCGCGGCGCCCTGCAAGCCGTCAGCGCGAAGCCTTGGGCGAGGGCCCGGAATTGTACCAATGCAGAAAATCGCCCCTGCGCTCGATGAAACCACTGGCCACCTTCAGGTGGATGCGATGGCCGCGGGTGGTGCAGGCACGAACCTGGTCCAGCAGCTGGTCCAGCTGCGCCGCGCTGGGCGCGCAGCCGTGCGCCTGCATGAGCCAGTGGCGCAGCACATTGGCCTGCCGCGCGCGCGAAAGCGCCTGCAGCTCTGCGATGCGGGGCGGATCGCCCACCACGGCCAAGTCTTGCGCGGCGAGTTCGCTCAGCAATTCCTGCGCCTGCGCGGCGTGGCCGATGCTGCGCGCGAAGGTGGCGCGGAATTGCGGAAAAATCCGAGCCAGCGCGGGTAGCAGCACTGCGCGAATCCGGTTGCGCGTATAGCGCTCGTTCTGGTTGGTCGGGTCCTCGATCCAAGGCAAATCGAGGCCTTCGAGCCAAGCCCGGATATCGGCACCAGCGACCGCCAGCAACGGCCGATGGATGTCGAGTCCGTGGCGCTGCGCATGCGCGGGCATCGCGGCCAGGCCCGGAAGACCCGCGCCCCGGGAAAGGGCCAGCAACAGGGTTTCGACCTGATCGTCCGCATGGTGCCCCAGAGCTATGGATTTGATAGCGCCAGCGGGTTCGCCCTCGCGCGCCATTGCTGCAAAAGCTTCGTATCGGGCGCGCCGGGCCGCATCTTCGGGGCTGTCGCCTTGGGCATGCCGGGCATCGACGCGGTGCACCACCAGCGGCACGCCGAGGCGCTCACACACCGCGGCGCAGTGCCGTTCGAAATCGTCAGCCGCGGCCTGCAGGCCATGGTGCACGTGGAAGGCCACCACCTGCCCCGGCCAGGCGGACGCGCACGCGGCCAGCAAGGCGGTGGAATCCGCGCCGCCGCTGAAGCCCACCGCCAGCGGCAGATGCGCCGGCTCGAACGCGGCCATCGCGCGTTCGAAGGCTTCGTTCATGGGGCGCTTGCTTATCTGCCGGTGTCGGCCTTGGTGTCGTTGAAGCGGCCGTAGCTCTGCAGGCGCTCATAGCGGCGATCGAGCAGTTCCTTCGGCTTCAGGTCGCTGACCTGGCGGAATGCGTCGTTGAGCGCGCGCTTGAGGAAAGCGGCCATCTGGCGATGGTCGCGGTGCGCGCCGCCAACCGGCTCATTGACGATCTTGTCGACCAGGCCCAGGGCCTTCAGGCGGTGCGCCGTGATGCCGAGGGCATCGGCCGCTTCCTGCGCCTTGTCGCTGGTCTTCCAGAGAATGGAAGCGCAGCCTTCGGGGCTGATCACCGAGTAGATGGAGTACTGCAGCATCACGAGCTGGTCGCCCACCGAGATGGCCAGCGCGCCGCCGGAGCCGCCCTCGCCGATGATGGTGACGATGATCGGCACCTCGAGCTGCGCCATCTCGAAGATGTTGCGGCCGATGGCTTCGGACTGGCCGCGCTCCTCGGCATCGATGCCCGGGTAGGCGCCCGGCGTATCGACGAACGTGAAGACCGGCAGCTTGAATTTTTCGGCCGTCTTCATGAGGCGCAAGGCCTTGCGGTAGCCCTCGGGCTTGCTCATGCCGAAGTTGCGCGCAGTGCGCTCCCTCGTGTCGCGGCCCTTCTGGTGGCCGAGCACCATGCAGGGCGTGCCGTTGAAGCGCGCGAGGCCACCCACGATCGAGAGGTCGTCGGCGAAGTGCCGGTCGCCGTGCAGTTCGACGAAGTCGGTGAAGATCTCGTTGACGTAGTCGAGCGTGTAGGGGCGCTCCGGATGCCGGGCGATCTTGGTGATCTGCCAGGGCGTCAGGTCGCTGTAAATGTCCTTGGTGAGCTGCTGGCTTTTCTTGCCGAGCTGGTCGATTTCCTCCGAGATGTCGACCGCCGATTCGGTCTGTACATAGCGCAGTTCTTCGATCTTGGATTCGAGTTCAGCAATGGGCTGCTCGAAGTCGAGGAAGGTTCGTTTCGCCAACGTCTTCTCCTGTTGTTCAGTATGCGACCGGTACCGGGTCGAGCGAGCGCCAAATATACCAAGTCGCCACGCTGCAGTACGGCGCCCAGGCCACGGCGACGTCGCGGGCATCGCTTCGGCTCACCGGATCGCCCGAAAAATAATTGACGCTGATGCCGTTGAGCAGGCCGAGGTCGTCGACCGGCAGCACATTAGGGCGCATCAGATGAAAGATGAGGAACATTTCGGCCGTCCACCGGCCGATGCCGCGGATGGCAACCAGTTCATCGATGATGAGCTCGTCGGCCATGTCCTTCCAGGCGTCGACGTGCACCGCGCCGGAATCGAAATGGATGGCCAGGTCGACCAGGTACTCGACCTTGCGGGCCGACAGCCCTGCCCCGCGCATGTCGTCGACCTTGAGCTTGAGCACGTTGGCCGGCGTCAGTTTGCGCGGCAGCACCGCGAACTTGTCCCAGACCGTTTGCGCGGCCTTCACCGAAATCTGCTGGCCCACGATGCTTCGCGCGAGCGTGGTGAACGCGTCGCCGCGCGACTCCAGGCAGGCATCTCCGAACTTCGGAATCAGCCGCTTCATCACCCGGTCCTTCTTGGCCAGGTGCTTGCAGGCCTCTTCCCAATAGTCCGGCGTGTAGATCTTGACCGCCGGATTCCTGGAAGCGGGCATGGGGTTGGTCGTTCCGTTCACTGGGCGGCCGCCCAGGTCGTGCCGGTGGGCGAATCCTTGAGCACGATGCCCTGCGCAAGAAGGTCGTTGCGGATGCGGTCGGCCTCGGCGAAGTTCTTCGCGGCCTTGGCGGCCGCGCGCGCGTCGATCTGCGCCTGGATGGTGGCTTCGTCCAGCGTCGCGCCCGCGCGCAGGAAGCTCGTCGGATCGCTCTGCAGAATGTTCAGGCAGCCGCCCAACGCCTTCAGCAGCCCGGCCTGTGCGGGCGATCGCGTGCGGTTCACCTCGCCCGCCAGGTCGAACAGCACCGCAACCGCCTCGGGCGTTGCAAAGTCTTCGTCCATGGCGGCCTTGAAGCGCGCCGCATAGGGGTCGTTCCAGTCGATGGCTACAGCTTCAGGCGCGACCAGGTCGAGTGCCGTGTAAAGGCGCTTGAGCGAATTGCGGGCGTCGTCCAGGTGCACGTCGCTGTAGTTGAGCGGACGGCGATAGTGCGCCCGCACCACGAAAAAGCGAATGGTCTCGGCGTCGTACTTCTTGAGCACATCGCGGATCAAGAAGAAGTTGCCCAGGCTCTTGGACATCTTCTCGTTGTCGGTCACGATGAAGCCGTTGTGCATCCAGTAGTTGGCGAGCGGCTTGCCGGTGGCACCTTCGCTCTGTGCAATTTCGTTCTCGTGATGCGGGAACTGCAGGTCTTCACCGCCGCCGTGGATGTCGAGCGTTTCGCCGAGCAGTTCGCAAGCCATGGCCGAGCACTCGATGTGCCAGCCCGGACGGCCCGGCCCAAACTCGCTGGCCCACTTCACTTCATCGGGCTCGCTCGCCTTGGCGCTCTTCCAGAGCACGGGGTCGAGCGGGTCGTCCTTGCCGTCGAGCACGGCCACGCGTTCGCCCGCGTGCAGCTCGTCGATGGACTTGCCGCTGAGCTTGCCGTAGCCCGGAAACTTTCGAATCGCGTAGTTCACGTCGCCGTTGTCCGAGCGATAGGCCAGGCCCTTCTTCTCGAGCGTGCCGATCATCGACAGCATCTGCGGGATGTAGTCGGTGGCGCGGGGTTCGTGCGTGGGACGCTCGATGCCGAGCGCATCGGCGTCTTCGTGCAGCGCGTCGATCATGCGGTCGGTGAGCGAGCGGATCGTCTCGCCGTTCTCGACGGCGCGGCGGATGATCTTGTCGTCGATGTCGGTGATGTTGCGCACGTAGGTCACGCCGTACCCGTTGGCCTTGAGCCAGCGCTGTACGAGGTCGAACGCGATCATGGAGCGGGCGTGGCCCAGATGGCAGAGGTCGTAGACCGTCATGCCGCAAACGTACATGCGCACCTTGCCGGCTTGCAATGGGGAGAATTCCTCCAGTTCACGCGAGAGCGTGTTGTAGATGCGCAGACTCATGAGGCTCGGAAAGCGTCGCTTCGCGCACGTGCGGCACGGGCGAACGACGGTGTATTTCAGGGGTGACGGGGCAGTGGCTGCGAGGGGTTGGACATGGCCCCTCGGCTACAATGCAGCGCAGTATAAACGGCTACTGCCGTGTCCTTCCGGGTGTTTTCGAGGCCCGCATTTCCCAATCCTGCCGAGGCTTCATGAAGCACGTCGCATTCACCAAATTCTCCCTCGCCTTTGCACTGCTCTTCAGCCTGTGGGGTTCCGCCGCGTATGCCAACGACTACGACGACGTGAACACCCTGCTGCGCCAGGGCAAGTCGAACGAGGCGCTCGCCAAGGCCGACGCCTACATTGCCGGCAAGCCGCGCGACCCGCAGATGCGCTTTCTGCGCGGCGTGATCCTCACCGAGCAGAAAAAACAGAACGAGGCCATTGCTGCGTTCACGCAGCTGACGCAAGACTTCCCGGAACTGCCCGAGCCCTACAACAACCTGGCCGCGCTCTATGCATCGCAGAGCAAGTTCGACCAGGCGCGCGCGGCGCTGGAACAGGCACTCAAGCTCAACCCGAATTACGCCACCGCGCATGAGAACCTGGGCGATGTCTACGCCCGCCTCGCGGCCCAGGAATATGTGCGCGCGCAGCAATTTGCCAGCACCAATGCCAGCGTTGCGCCCAAGCTCTCGCTGATCCGCCAGATCTTCACCCCCAAGACCGAAGCCGATGCCGCGGCCCTGCCGGCGGCACCGCCCGAAGCTCGCAAGCCGGTCGGCCGCGCGAGCAAGTAGTAGCCTGCGAGCAACCGCCAACGCGTTGGTGCCGCGGCAGCTTGCATTGGCCGGCCCGAGCCCCACATCATTCGCACACCGGAGCCTTTTCTTGACGACCCAAGTCCTTATCCAATCCGCTCGATTCAGCCGCCGCGCCGCGCTGGTGCTGGCGTCCGCCCTCGCCTTCGCCGGCGCTGCACATGCAGAAGCCGGCCCGCGCGTGAAGCTCAACACATCGGCGGGCGACATCCTGATCGAACTCGACCAGGCCAAGGCGCCCAAGACGGTCGAGAACTTTGTTCAGTACGTCAAGGACAAGCACTACGACGGCACCGTGTTCCACCGCGTGATCGACGGCTTCATGATCCAGGGCGGCGGCTTCACGCCTGAAATGCAACAAAAGCCAACCCGGGCCCCCATTGCACTCGAAGCCAGCAACGGCCTCAAGAACGACAGGTACACGATCGCGATGGCACGCACCGGCAATCCGAACTCGGCCACCTCGCAGTTCTTCATCAACGTGAAGAACAACGATTCGCTCAACGCGCCCAACCCGGATGGCTACGGCTACACCGTGTTCGGCCGCGTCGTGTCCGGCACCGACGTGGTCGACAAGATCCGCGCTGTTCAAACCGGTAACAAGGGCGGCATGCAGAACGTGCCGCTCGAGCCCATCATCATCAAGTCCGCCACACTGGCGAAGTAATTTCCGAACATCCGAAAGAAGGACTCCCTCATGAGCAACCCCAAAATCGAACTCCACATCAAGAACTACGGCGTGATCACGCTCGAACTCGACAGCGTCAAGGCGCCGAAGTCGTCCGAGAATTTCGTCAACTACGTGAAGAACGGCCACTACGACAACACGGTGTTCCATCGCGTGATCCCGGGCTTCATGGTGCAGGGCGGCGGCTTCGAGCCCGGCATGAAACAAAAGCCCACCGGCGCCGAGATCGAGAACGAAGCCAACAACGGCCTCAAGAACGACAACTACACCGTTGCCATGGCCCGCACGAGCGCACCGCACTCGGCCACCGCCCAGTTCTTCATCAACGTGGCCGACAACGGCTTCCTGAACCACACCGCTCCCTCGGCCCAGGGCTGGGGCTATGCGGTGTTCGGCAAGGTCACTGGCGGCACCGACGTCGTCGACAAGATCAAGGCCGTGAAGACGGGCCGCAAGGGCTTCCATGACGACGTTCCGCTCGAAGACGTCGTGATCGAAAAGGCCGTGGTCGTCTCGGAATAAAGACTGGCGCGGCATGGGCTCGGACATCGCGGCACCCCCGGCTTTCAAGGAGCTGCTCGCCCCGCCCGCATGGCGCACCGTCGACCTGATTTCCGACCTGCACCTGCAGGCCGGCGAGCCCGCCACCTTCGAGGCCTGGCGGGGCTATCTGGAGACCACGCCGGCCGATGCATTGATCATCCTCGGCGACCTGTTCGAAGTATGGGTGGGCGACGACGCGGCCGACCTCCCAGGCTTCGAGGCCGAGTGCACCGAATTGCTGCGCCGCACGGCCGAGCGGCTGCCGGTGTACTTCATGCACGGCAACCGAGACTTCCTCGTGGGCCCGGCGCTGGCCGCGCGATGCGGCTTTGCGCTGCTGGACGATCCCACGGTGCTGGTGCTGCACCGTGAACGCTGGCTCCTGAGCCACGGCGACATTCTTTGCCTGGACGACACCGACTACCTCAAGTTTCGCGGCCAGGTGCGCACGCCCGAATGGCAGGCGGCGTTTCTGGCCAGGCCGCTGGCCGAGCGCCGCGCACTCGCGCGCTCCATGCGCGTGCAAAGCGAAGACCGCAAGCGCGACCCGTCGGCGCGCTGGGCCGACGTGGATGGCGGCGCCGCCCGCCAATGGCTTCATCAGGCGCGTGCGCGCACGCTGGTGCACGGCCACACGCACCGGCCCGCCAATCACGACCTGGGCGACGGCCTGCAGCGCATGGTGCTGAGCGACTGGGACGCCGCGGCCCACCCGCCGCGTGCGCAGTTGCTCTGCCTTTCCACCGCCGGCGCGCAGCGCGTCGACCTGCGCTAGCGCGGCCCATGTTCAAGTGGCTGCGCCGGTTGCGCGCCCTGCCCCCGATTCCCGAAGCTGCCTGGCGTGCCACGCTCGAGCGCTATGCCTTTCTTGGCGCATTGCCCTTCGACGCGCAGCAGCGGCTTCGCACCCTGGCCGCCGAATTTCTGCGCGACAAGGAATTCCATGGCACCCAGGGCTTCGTCATCACCGACGAGGTTGCGCTGGCCATTGCCGCGCAGGCGGTGCTGCCGGTCCTGAACCTGAAGGGCGGGCTGAACTGGTATGACGATTTCGTCGGCATCGTGGTGCATCCGTCCGAGGTGGTCGCGCGCCGCAAGATCGTCGACGAAGCGCAGGTGGTGCACGAATACGACGAAGTGGTGGCCGGCGAAGCCATGGACCGCGGACCGGTGATGCTGAGCTGGCAGGACGTGCTTGCGAGCAGCATCACGGCGGGCGGCGGCTACAACGTCGTGATCCACGAATTCGCCCACAAGATCGACATGCGTGGCGGCGACGCCGATGGCTGTCCACCGCTGCCGCCAGGCTTTGCGGGCAAGCACAGTGCCCGCGAATCCCGCGCCGCCTGGATCGCAGTGCTGCAGCCCGCCTATGAGGATTTTCGCGAGAAGACGATCCTCGCCGACCGCTTCGGCGCCGAAGCGCCCTGGCTCGACGACTACGGCGCGACATCGATCAGCGAATTCTTCGCGGTGGCCTGCGAGGCCTACTTCGTGAACCGTCCGAACTTCGCGCGCGACTTCCCGGCGGTGCTGGCTCTCTTCGACGAATTCTTTCGGGCCGAACAGGCCTGATCGCGCATCGCAATCTGCGTTTCCTTGCTTACGCGCACGATACGGCCCGCCTACCCCGTCCAGGGTATGAGCCGCCCGCGCGGCACCTTGTCTTTGCAGGCCGCAGGCGTAGCATCGCTGCGGCCATCGCCCACCACAGCCCCGTAGCACCGTTGCGCGCGTGATGACCTGAAGCGTCGCCATCGGGGGCGGCGTTGCTTCATGTGATGCCCCCCGTGGATAACGCAGGAGCGAAAAATGGTGACCTATATCGGTATGCTGAATTTCACGGACAAGGGCATCCAGAGCGTCAAGGAAACCACCAAGCGCGCCGCTGCCGCCAAGGAAAGCGCCCAAAAGCTCGGCGTCAAAATGCGCGATATTTATTGGACCATGGGCGACTGCGACGTGGTCTGTGTGCTGGAGGCCGAGGACGAGCAGGCGATCGCCGCATTCAGTCTGGCGATTGCCATGCAGGGCAATGTGCACACGCGCTCCCTGCGGGCCTACACCGCCGGTGAAATGGACCAGATCCTGGCCAAGCTGCCTTGAGCGGTGTCGGCTGGACGCCGGGACTGCGGCGCTGCCGAGTCAGGTGAAATGAAAAAGCCCGCGCGCGGCGGGCTTTCTCGTGAACTTGCGCCGAAGAAGCCTTACTTGCGCAGCAAGGCCTTCAGTGCGTTCTGCAAACGGCGTGCGCTCGCCGTGTCGTGCGCCGCAGCCAGTACCTTGCCTGCGTCCTGGCCCCAGGTCTGGACCGGCGGTGGATCGCCGCGCTTCGTCAGCAGTTTGAGCTGCAGTGCGCGGCGTGCGTCGAGCTGCTCGGCGGGCGTCGGCACTTCGGCGGCCATTTCCAGGCGCAACAGTGCTTCGGCTGCTTCATCGGGAGCGGCCTTGGGCGCCGAACCGACGGCCTGAGACCAGCCGCTGCGCACCGCGGGCGTCACCGCACGCCCCAACTCCTGCACGCTGGGCAGCTTCGAGGCATCGCGCTGTTCCCATGCGCCAAGCACTTGCGTGAGCGCTTCGCCATGCGCTTGCGCTGCCAGCTTGCGCAGCGCCATGTCCGCACGCTCGAGCGCTTCGCGCTGGGCGCGGAAGGCGGCATCGCCGAGCCTCGGGCTACGGTCCTCGAAGCGCGGCGGACGATCGCCGAAGCGTCCGGCCGGCGCGCCGCGGTCGCCGCGGGCATCGGGACGAGGCGCTCCGCGATCGCCGGGACGGCCAGGGCCGCCCGGGCCCGGGCGGGCGCCGTCGCGCCGATCGCCGAACCTGCCGCCAGCGCGGCCAGCAGGTGCCGCGTCCGTCTTCTTGCTGCCAGGACGGTCGTCGCCGCGCATGGCCACGACCGGCTTGGATGCAGGCTTCGGTGCCGCCGCGGGCGCCGGGCTCTCGACAGCAGCCGCTTCGCCGGCTTCGTGTGCCGCATCATCGGTGCGCGCAGACGCGTCAGCGCCGTCGGCCGGTGCCACGAGGTCGGAAGTTGCAGCTTCCGCGGCTTCGACGCGTGCAGCCGGCAAGGCTTCCGCATCGCTCGAGCCCGGGGCCTGCTCGGCGCTTTCGCCGAATTCAGCCGCAGCCTGTCCGGGCGCGGCCACTTCGGTTGCGCCAACCGAGGGGCCGTCGCTGGAAGCGGCCGGCGCTTGCTCGGGCTTCGCGGCGGGTGCCGGCGGGGGCGCTTCGCCACGCAGCGCGGCTTCGAGGCGCGCGATGGCGGCGCGGATCTTCTGCACGTCGCCGCCAGCGTTGGCCGCGTCGAGCGCCTTGGAGGCCTCGAGCACGTGGCGATCATGTTCGCTCATGGCGGAGGCAGACTTCTCGCGCTCTGCCGTCTTGCGGTTGAAGGCTTCGTCGATAGGGGCGCGGAATGCGTCCCACAGCTTCTGTTCGTGGCGGCGGTCGAGCGGCACGCTCTGGGCTTCCGCCTGCCAGCGCTGCTGCAGCGCCTTGACGGCATCGATGCGCAGCATGGGTTGGGCGCCGAGTTCGGCCGCCTCCGCGATCATGGCCTGGCGCCGTTCGATGCTGGCCTTTTGCGCGGTCTCGAAGGGAGCACGCGCGGCACCGAAGGCTTCGTTCCACTGCGGCTGCAGCTCCGCGAAGACCTTCTCGCCCACGTGGCCGGCATCGCGCCAGCGGTCGGCAAACTGATGCAGCGCGCGGTTGTGCGCCTTCAGGTCCGAAGAGGCGGCATGCTCTGCCGCCCAGGCCTTGACCTCTTCGATGAGCGCCACGCGATGGGCGCGGTGCTCGGCCGCATCGGCGCGAACCTTTTCGAGCCAGGCTTCCACCACCTTGTGGGCTTCGTTGCAGGCTTCGTCGAAGCGCTTCCAGAGCGCATGGTTCGGCACGCCGCCCTGGTCGGCCTGTTTCCACTGGTCGCGCAGCGAGCGCAGCGTTTCCTGCATCTTGCGGCCGCCGAGCGCCTGGCCTTCGGGGCGCTTGAGCAAGCCTTCAGCCTTGGCGACGAGGTCTTCGCGCACCTTGTCGGCGCTCCAGCGCTGCCAGCCTTCGAGTTCGCCGGCGGCAACCAGCGCCGCATGCACACGGGCTTCGAGCGGCGCATCGACCAGCTTGCCGTGTTCCTTCAGCACTGCGCGCAGCGCTGCGGCCGCACCGGCGCTGGCCTTGCCGTGGCCTTCGGCGGTTTCCTGTTCGAGCTTGGCGAGCGCGGCCTGCACGGCGTCTTGCGCGGCGGCGCGCACGGACGGGTCGACCTTGGGTGCGGCGGGCTTGGCAGGCGCGGCCTTGGGGGCCACCACCTCGCCGCGGGCGGCACGCAGTTCGTCGGCCCACACGGGCACCGGCGGCAGGGGGGCCGCGGCATCGGCTGCCGCAGCCTGCGCCTGGGCCAGCGCACCGTGGAAGGCATCGGACACGACCAGCAATTGCGCCTTCGACGACTCGAGTTGCGGGGCAAACCTGGCGTCGAGGCTGTTCCAGTTGGCATCGGCCGTGATGTCGCCGGCCTGCTGCTGCCAGTGGGTCACGTCGGCGCGCAGCGATTCCTCGGCGGCCTGCGCGTCCTGCCAGCTCTTGGTCGACAGCACTTCGAAGCGCTGCGCGAGCAGCACGGCGGCCTCGCGGTGCACCTGGGCACGGTGCTGCAGGTCTTCGATGCCCTTGACGCGCTCGGAGAGTTGCACCTTGAAACCTGCGAGCGGCTCGCGCGACAGCGGCGCGCCGGCCTTGGCGGCGTCGCGCTGCCAGGCAAGCGCATCGGCAATATTGAGCTTGGACTGGGCCAGCAAGGCCTCGGCCTTTTGCGCCCATTCGGCCGCAATGGCTTCCTGGCCCTTGGCGCGCTTGAGTTCGTCGAGCTTTTCGCGCAAGAGGCGCGCCGCGCCCTTGTCGCGGCCGCTCAGTTCCTTGAAGACTTCCTGCATTTGCTCAGGCGCGGGGTTGCCCGCGAGCCAGTCGCGGATGCGCGCGGCGCGCTCGCCCGAAGTTGGCGCGGTGAAGGCGCCGCCGGTGAGCGTGTCGAGGGCCTGGAGGTCGTGTGGCTTGGAAGAAGTAGAGGTCACTTGCGCGAAATCGTTGTCTGAAGAGAGAAAGCGAAGGCGCCGGCAAAGGCCGGCGCACATCGACATTTTCACCCACTTGTGGCGGGCGGTTGAATTACATGCCGCAACAGCAGCCAAATGGCCGCCGGAATGTCGGCGGCGGCTGCCTACATATATAGCGCGGCGGTACGAAAAACCAAGTGTCTGCGGGTCATTTCATGGCCAGCTTGAGTTCGGCGCCGGGCTTCCAGTCGGCACCGCCCGCCGTGGTTTTCACGGCGCCAAGGAACAGGCGTTCGCTCGGCAGCTTTTGCGCCAGCAGGTAGTCGCGCACCACGGCACCGCGCTCGACGGCCAGTTGCCGGATCGACTCCTCGTCGACCGGAACGCTCGCGAGCAGCAGGTTTTCCATCTCCTTGACGGGCAGGTCCTTGGCGAGCCCGACCATGTTGCGCGGCTTGGTGATGTCGGCGCGCTTGTACACGGCGGTCAGCAGTTCGGGGTACTCGGCATCGGTGACCGGCGGCACGTCGGTGCCCGCCTGGCCGGCGCGCACCACCACGCGCCGCTTCTCGGCCTGGGCCAGCTGGCGCAGGCGCTGGCGCTGGTAGGCGTCGCGCTCCCGCTCGAGGCTGGCCGTGCCGACCACGGTCATCTGCAGGGCCGGGCGCTCCGTCAATGCCTTGACGACCTTGTCCAGGCTCTCCTTCGCGCCGGTGCTGAGCTCCGAGCTTCCGGATTCGAAAGCGACGGTGCTCGATTCGCTGCTGCCGCCGCCCAGTCCGCCGGTCAGAAGATTGAAGGGCGCGGTCGCCGCCTTCACGATGAGGTTGACCACGGCCTTGAAGATCAGCGGGCCGATGCTGAACTGCGGATCGTTGAGCGAGCCGCTGAGCGGCAGGTCGACATCGATCACGCCGTTGCGGTCGGCCAGCAAGGCCACCGCGAGCCGCACCGGCAAGCTGTTGGGAGCGCCCTGCACTTCTTCGCCGAACTGCAACTGGTTGAGAACCAGCTTGTTGGTGGCTGTCAGCTGGCCATCGGGCGCTATCTTGTAGTTGACGTCCATGCTCATCTTGCCGCGCTCGATGCCGTGGCCCGAATAGCGCACCGAGTACGGCGACAGCGGCGCCAGGTCGAGGTCGCGCATCTTGGCCGTGATGTCGAGCTCGATCGGCTTGACCAGCGGGTTGAGCTTGCCCGTGATTTCCAGCGCGGCCGTCTGCTGCGCCTTGCCGCGCAGTTCCAGGTCAGCCAGCGCGGGGCGGCCGCTCTCGCCCTTCGGCGGATTCGACGAGAAGGAACTGAGCTTGCCGGTCAGTTCGCTCAGATCGGCGGAGTAGTTGGGCTTCACGAACAGGTCGGTGAAGTCGATGCGGCCATTGACCAGGCTCATCGGGCCGAAGTTGATGACCGGTTGGGGCCCGGCATCGGCTTGTGCCTGGGCCGCTGCGACCGGCGCCGAGGCCGGCCTGGCCGGCTCCGAGCTGCCGCCGACCATGGACTCGGCCGATACCGGCGCGCCGCCCGCCTGCGACGGGGGCCGGGTCGTGGTGGTCGTTCCGCCCAGGCTCCTGCGGGTCTTCGCCTCGGTGGTGGCTGCGGCGGCGGCATTGGCTTCCGCTTCGCCCTTCTTGGTGAGGTTCACGAGGTTCAGGCGGCCTGTGGGGTCGACGATCACGCGCGCGAAGAAGTCGGTCAGCGTGGTTTCGCGCACGTCCACCGCCGGCGCCGCATTGGGCGCCATGCTCACCTGCAGGCCGCGCAGGCTCAGCGTCTTCCAGCTCAGCAGTTGGTTGGTGTTGCGGTCGAAGCCGGGCGACTGCGTGAGCGAGATGCTGTTGGCGCGGAAATCGTCGAGCGCCGTGTCGCCGGCCAGCTTGAGAGTCATGCCTGCCGGTGCGTTCGCATAGCGCACGGTGCCGCGGTAGCTCGCGAAGGCACGGCGGATGTCGACGTTGAGGGCATCTGCGTAGTACGCCTTGAAGGCATGGGCGGGAAACGACGCCACGTCGAGCCGGCCCTCGGCCGCGAGCGGCTTGAGCACCAGGTTGCCCTTGTAGTCGAAGCGGCCCGGCTCGGAACGCCTCGAACCGATGCGGCCTGAAATCTGCAGGGGCGACACCGTGGCGGTGTCGGGCGCGATCTTCTGGGCGTTCACATTCAGCGCCGTGAACTCGACCGCGACCGGCGTGGCGCTGGCCTTGTCGGCATATGAAAGCGTGCCGTTCTCGACCGCCAGGGTGCCGATGGTCAAGGCCCAGGGCTTGGTGTTGGCGCCGGGCGGTGCCGTTGCGGTGCCCGCGCCGGCGGGCTTGGGCGCAGCCACCTTGGCCTGTGCTGCCGCCCCGTTGCCGGCCGCCGGCGCCTTGAGCCAGCGCTCGAACATCCAGCGCTTCTCGCTGTCGCGCTCGACGTTCACCTTCGGGTTGGTGGCGGTGAACGAAGCCACGTTCAGCGTGTGCTTCGTCATGTCGACCTCGGCATCGACCAGCTCGAAGCGGCCCACGCTTGCCAGCGCGGTCTTTGCCTGGGTCAGCGCAAGGCCGTCGGCGGCCAGGCGGCGGGCCTTGAACCGGAGATCGGGCTCGGCCCAGGCGATGTCGATCTGCCCGCTGAGCTTGCCGTCGAGCGTGGGCTCGAGGCTGTGTGCCAGGTATGGCGCCGCCAGGGACAGCGGCAGCGCATCGACCTCGGTCTGCACGTCGGCCTTCTTGTCGGTGGCGCTGCCCTGGAACTTGAGCGTCGCGCCGCCAATGGCGGTGCTGCCGCTGAACTGGGCCGGCTTCTCCATCGGCCAGGTGACGCCGGTCAGGTCGAGGCCGAGTGCGCTCGCCTGGACGGCCGCCGCGGGCTGTACCGTTTCGTCGCGCCACCCGATGCGCCCGCCGCTGAGAGCGACCTTGTCGACCTGGACCTTCAGCTTCGGCTTTTCAACCGTCTTTCCGGCCGGGGCGCTGGCTGCGGATGCGGGCGGGGCCACCTTTTCGGCAGCCCCCGTGGCCGGATCGGTGGCGAGCAGGTTGAGCCGGCCTTGCGCATCGCGCGCGACCGCAAGCTGCGGGTTGGACAGCGCAACTTCGCTCAGATGGAACACCGACTCCAGCGGGCGCACGTCCGCCAGCGCCAGCTTGAGCGAGTCGAAGCTCAGCAGGTCGCGGCCGCGGGCGTCGCCCAATTTGGCACTCTGCGCTTCGACCGTGCCGGTGATCTTGAGGCCGGCGGTGGCGGCCTGCTCGAAGTCGATTTTCAGGTCGGCATCCAGGCTGCCCGCCTGCAGCTTCACCGGCAGGCCGCCCGGCAGGTAACCCAGGTAGGGCGCGAGGTCGAGCCCCTTGAACTGCAGGTGGGCGTCGGTCTTGCGGCTTTTCGCGAACGGCGTGGTGAGGGCCGCCGAATCGAACTTGCCGCCGTTGAGCGCGAACGCGAGCTTGGGCTCGGTGTTCACGTCGCGCTTGGAGGCGAGGTTGCTCAGGAAGGGCACGTTGAGCACGAAATCGCGCAGTTCATGCTTGCGCTTGACCGTCTGGTCGTCGAAGTCGACCGCGCCGCTCTTGATCGAGATGTTGTAGATCGCAAAACGTGCCGGCTCGGCGTTGGGGTCGGACGGCGGAGCGGCGGCCAGCTTGGCCAGGATGTCGTCGATGTCGTACTTGCCGTCGGCAAGGTGCGTGAGCAGGATGGCCGGCGATTCGATGGTGACCGCGTCGATCACCGGCGCCAGGCGGACGAGCGATTGCAGCTCGGCGTCGGCATAGATTCGCTTGACGGCCACCTGGGGCCGGCTGCCGTCGGCCGTGGCAATGCGCAGATCGTTCAGCGCAAGTTCGAGGGTCCAGGGCTTGAAGTCGATCTTGCCGACCGTGACCTGCCGGCCGAGCTTCTCGCTCGCGATCTTCTGGAGCTGGCTCTTGGCGATCGGCGGTACCGCGAGCCAGGCAACGATCCAGAGCGCCAGAAGAGCCAGCACCGCGACGATCCCACGTCGCACCCATTTGTTTTGTTTGAGCGAAGCTGCATCCATCGCGGGAGTGTGCCGTAAAGAAAGAACAAGGCAGAAACAAGAAAGCCCGGCAATCAGACGAATGTCTCATTACCGGGCTTGATGGCGGGCCCGAGACCCATGCCATCGATTCGCGCGACCGGAAGTCAATGGTTCCTGCCGTGCTGGCAGCAAGAGATTGCCGCCGTGGATCCTCTGCCGTTCGAGCCCTTGACTTGCACCTCGGGCTATCTGACTTCGGAACACGCCTGAATAACTCAGGCGTGTCCAGATTAGGCGCCTGACCCTTGCATTGCAATCCCATCCACCAAGGGGATACCCTAGGGTAGGCCCGCTCAATGGGAACAATCTGTTTAAATATGTAATTGCATAAGAACAAGGTTTCTTATGCTTGACCGAGTATTTAGCCACGCTAGAATCCGGCCTGCCCCTGGCTGCCCAGACCCAGCAGGGGCCTCCTGAATCCGCCGCCGAACTCCCCCGGCTTGATCAGGTCGCCGCGCCCTTACCCCTACACCTCCACGCGCGGAGCCTGATTCGTACCAATCCAAGCGCCGTAGCCTTCATCCATCGCCTTCCCGGCGCTGCGAACAGGTGCCGCACAGAAAGGAAGAGCGATGAACAAGGCGTTTGATGCCACGGCCCGCGGGCTAAGGACCTTTGCGTCCGATGTGGCAGACGGCTTTTTTGAAATCACCCACAACGGGTTTGCACTGGTCGGCCTCGCCATCGTGTTCGCGGCCCTCGCCCTCGTGGCACGGCCGGACCTGCGCCAGACCGGTGAGGAGCAACTGATGGGCTGGCTGCAATCGCGCAAGCCGGCACCGGAAGCCACCGACCTCGAGCCGACCGCCATCGTGCGCACCACGGCCGCAAGCCCTGGCGACCTGCCCAAGCAGCAGGCCGCCGTGGCATATTGGCTCAGCAAGAAGTACCGCGTGGCGGCCGAACCGCTGAGCGTGCTGGTCGCCGAGGCCTATCACCTCGGCAAGCGCACCAAGCTCGACCCGACGCTGATCCTCGCCATCATGGCCGTCGAATCGAGCTTCAACCCGTTCGCCCAGAGCCACGTGGGCGCCCAGGGCCTCATGCAGGTCATGACGCGCGTGCATGGCGACAAGTACGAAAGCGCGGGCGGCACGCTCACCGCGTTCGACCCGGTGACCAACATGCGCGTTGGCGTGAAGGTGCTGCAGGAATGCATCGCCCGCGCCGGGTCGCTCGAAGGCGGCTTGCGTTACTACGTGGGTGCCGCCAACCTCGAAGACGACGGCGGCTACGCAGGCAAGGTGCTCGCCGAGCACGAACGGTTGCTGCAGGTCGCCAATGGCCGCAATCCGCCCACGGCGGCGCCGGTGGTGCGCGCGCAGCCGATCCCCGTCGCGACGCCCCCGAAGCGGCAGCAGGCCTCCGAGCCGGCAGCCGACCCGCAGAAAGTGGCCCTGCTTTCGGAAGTTTCCTGAGGCCCTGCGCTACACTTCACCCCGTACGCGACTGGCGATAGGCGCAGCACCCCCCGCGGTGCCCCGCGCTGACGTGGAATACCACTGGGAAGCGTGCCGCCTGGCATCCATACAGGCGTTCAGCCGTTCGCCTGGGCAGCCCTTGTTTGGTTGAAGAACAAGGACCTCGTCTTCAAAGGACTGCCATGTATCACCGCAATATCCTGGTCGAACAGACCGATCCCGAAATCTGGGCTGCCATCCAGGCCGAAAACGCGCGCCAGGAACACCACATCGAGCTGATCGCGAGCGAAAACTACGCCTCGCCAGCCGTCATGGCCGCCCAAGGCTCGCAGCTCACCAACAAGTACGCCGAAGGCTACCCCGGCAAGCGCTACTACGGCGGCTGCGAACACGTCGACGTGGCCGAGCAGCTGGCCATCGACCGCATCAAGCAGATCTTCGGTGCCGACGCCGCCAACGTGCAGCCGCATTGCGGCGCCTCGGCCAACGAAGCCGTGATGCTCGCCTTCCTGAAGCCCGGCGACACCATCATGGGCATGAGCCTGGCCGAAGGCGGCCACCTGACCCACGGCATGCCCCTCAACATGAGCGGCAAGTGGTTCAACGTGGTGAGCTACGGCCTGGACGCCAACGAAGCCATCGACTGCGACGCGATGGAACGCAAGGCGCACGAGCACATGCCCAAGCTGATCATCGCGGGCGCCTCGGCCTATTCGCTGCGCATCGACTTCGAGCGCTTCGCCAAGGTGGCCAAGGACGTCGGCGCGATCTTCATGGTCGACATCGCCCACTATGCGGGCCTGGTGGCCGCGGGCGTGTACCCCAACCCGGTGCCGCACGCCGACGTGGTGACGTCCACCACCCACAAGAGCCTGCGCGGTCCGCGCGGCGGCATCATCCTGATGAAGTCGCAGCACGAGAAGGCCATCAACAGCGCCATCTTCCCGGGCCTGCAAGGCGGCCCGCTGATGCACGTGATCGCCGCCAAGGCCGTCGCGTTCAAGGAAGCGATGGCGCCTGAGTTCAAGGCCTATCAGCAGCAAGTGGTCAAGAACGCCCAGATCGTGGCGGACACACTGACCGAGCGCGGCCTGCGCATCGTGAGCGGCCGCACCGAAAGCCACGTCATGCTGGTCGACCTGCGCTCCAAGGGCATCACCGGCAAGGAAGCCGAAGCCGTGCTGGGCAGCGCCCACATGACGATCAACAAGAACGCGATTCCCAACGACCCCGAAAAGCCGATGGTGACGAGCGGCGTGCGCATTGGCACCCCCGCCATGACCACCCGCGGCTTCAAGGACGAAGAGGCGCGCATCACCGCGAACCTGGTGGCCGACGTACTGGAGAACCCGCGCGACGCCGCCAACATCGATGCGGTTCGCGCCAAGGTCCACGCGCTGACAAGCCGGTTCCCGGTCTACCGCTGACCCAGGAAGACGTGGCCGCATGAAATGCCCTTTTTGCGGTCATCTCGAAACGCAGGTCGTCGAGACCCGCGTGTCGGAAGACGCCGACTTCGTGCGCAGGCGCCGCCAGTGCAGCGCCTGCGACAAGCGCTTTACCACCTATGAGCGGCCGGACGTCAACTTTCCAGTCGTCGTCAAGAAGGACGGCAGCCGCGCCGACTTCGAATCGTCCAAGGTTCGCGCCTCGATGATGCTGGCGCTGCGCAAGCGGCCGGTGAGCATCGAGCAGATCGACAACGCATTGCTCCGCATCGAGCAGAAGCTGCTTGCCAGCGGCTTGCGTGAAATCGATTCGACCAAGGTCGGCGAACTCGTGATGCGCGAGCTCAAGAAGCTCGACAAGGTGGCCTACGTGCGCTTTGCCTCCGTGTACCGGAGCTTCGAAGACGTGGACGAGTTCAGGCAGCTGCTGCGGGACATTTGAGCGGAGCCGGTCCGCCGTTCGCGTGCGGCGGGTTCATTGGCTGTCCTTGCCGCAGGCGCCGCTTCCGCAATCGCCCTTGAGGTCGGGATTGCAGACTCTCGCGCGGCCCGAGGCCGACACGACGATGGACGCCCTGCGGCCCGACTCCGCCTTCAAGGTCAGGCAGCCGGCGCCGAAGCCCGAGCCCCCCGCCCGGCGCGAGAAGCCGTTGCTGTCGTAGTCCAGGCCCTGCACAAAACCATCTCCAAGCCCCGCATCGATGCCGACACCGGCCGGGAGCTTTTCGAAGTTGCGCACTATCTGCGGTGCGGCATCCGTTCCCGCCCGCACCGCCCATCCGCTCGACCAGTCATTTGCGGTCAGCGCCACGACGTGAACCCTCTGCGAACGTTGAATGGCTTCGGTGCGGGCGAGATTCAGCGCGGCGACAAAACCGCTGGACGCGGCCGCCAGGCGCTGGTTGAGCAGCAGATCGCGAAATGCCGGTACGCCGAGCGAGCCGAGGATCGCCGCGATGGCGATGACCACCATCAATTCCACCAGCGTGAAGCCGCTGCGCGGCCTGCGCAACGGCGCGCAGCGCTTCATTGCCAGCACCTGCTTGGCGCGGTGCCGTCACAGCCCTTGTCGCCCGTGCTGTCGAGCCAGAGCGCCCCGACCTCCGGATCGGAGAGGCCCGGCCTGGGGGTTGCGGTCAGCCTGACGCAGCGATCGATGCTGTCCTGCCCCTCGCAATTGCCGCTTTGGACCAGGTATTTGCCGCCTGCGCCGCCCTCGCCGGAGCCGCCTTCGTAGCGCTTGTACTGCCCGCTCAGGGTGTAGTTGCGCTCCTGCTGCTGCATCTGCTGCACCAGGGCCGACCGCGCCTCGGTGCGCCAGCCTTTGCGCATGAAGTCCAGGTATGACGGGTAGGAGATTGCGGCCAGGATGGCGACGATCGCAACCACGATCATCGCTTCGATCAGGGTGAAGCCGTGGCTGCGCCTGGCACCGCGTTGCACGGTCTTCATGGTTTCGCACTCCGGTAGTCGGCAATCTGGCGCCAGTTCAGGCGTCCGGACACCTGGGAGACCTGGCCGCCCTCCACGGGGCGCGCCGTGGAAATACGGACCCCGCGCGAGCCGCCCGGCACACCGACGTTGATGACGGACACCTTCTTCGTTTCCGTTCGGCGCCCGAACGCATCGGTGGCCGTGTAGGCGCCCTCGCCCAGTTCGACCAGAAGAGGCGACGACAGCAGCCCGACGCTCGAAGGAACGCAGGTTCCGCCTTGCGACAGGCCGGTCATCGCGTTCACCGAACAGCTTCGGCCGCCGCCGTTGGCGCCGCATGCTTCGGCATTCGGTATCAGCGTGTTGAAGAACAGATATCCGTCGCTCAGCGCCAACCGCGAGACCTGCCGCTCGCCCAGTTCCAGCGCGCCCGGGAAGTCGAAGTACCAGCCGCGGCGGCTCACGGCGCGGCTGGTGCCTACGCCATAGACGAAGGGCTCGCCCACGATGGCCGGCAACGATTGGCCCGCGGCGGCAACAGCCCGCCGCGCCTGCAGTTGCGTACGCGTTTCGCTGGCGGGAATCGCAGTGCCGCTGTCGTACACGCCGTACAGGCTCTGCGCGCCGCGGCTGGCCCGGCCCATGTCTTCGGCGCTCACGAACTTGCCGGTACCGAACAGCACGATGGCGCCGCCGTTCGGCCCCACCCCGACTTCGGGCGCCACGGTGATGGGCTGGCGCTTCGCGTTTGCGCCGCCCGATGTCGCGACCATCAATGGAAGGCTGCCCAGCCCGAGTGCGTTGGCTTCGCTCCACGGCGCATTGCCCGTGAAGTCGAACTTCCAGAGGTTGCCTTGCGTGTCGCCGGCGTACAGCCAGCGTGCCCAGCCGTCCGCCGCGGCAAAGTCGCCGGGTGTTGCCAAGGCATTCACGAGCGTGCTGTCTGCCGGTGCGGGCAGCATGATCTTGTGATAGTTGAGGCCCCGCTTCCATGCAGCACCGGCCGGTTTGTCGAGCGAGAGCAGGAACAGCGCGCTCCGCTTCTCAATATTTGCGTTGTTGAACCCGGAGGGAACAACCGCGAACCAGGCGTACGCCGCGGGCTGGGTGCGAGTCGCTGCGGACACACGGAACTTCATGATGCGCGGCGCCTGGAGCACATGGCCCATGTCGCCATCGTCCGCGCCGGTGAACTCCCACAAGACCTTGTCCGCCGAAAAGGCGGCAGGGTCGGAAATGTCGAGCGCAAAAACGCCGGCAGCCCCTGCCCCCGTGCCGGAGACCAGCACCGTCTTCCAGGCACCGCTGGCCATTCGCGCCTCTACCGCCGCGGCCGAGCCGTCGACATGGGCCTGGTGCGCATAGCCGGGCGAGGTGTAGCCGGCCAGCTTCGAAGACACCGAGCGGGGAACATAGGCGAAAAGCTCGTTGCCCGTGGCGGCCGAGAATGCATGCAGCATGCCGTCGTTGGCGCCGACGTACACGGCCTGCGGCCTTGCCTTGTGAGCATCGAGAAACTGTTGGTACCCGGCGCCTCGCACGTTCGGGCTCGGAGGGCCGACGAAGAGCGGGTTCGAATTGGCAACGTCGCCCATCACCGAATCGCGCACGCGGAAGGTCCCACCTGGCGCAGAAAGCTCCTTGCGCCGGTCGCCGCGCAGGTAGGCCAGCCGCTCGGCGCCCAGGCCATCGGTTGCTGCTGGCACGGCATAGGGCTCGGCGTTCAAGGCGCTTTGCAGCGCCTTGTCCAGTGCGTTCCACTGAAAAGGCGCGCCGACGCCGGCAGCCGAGAGGGTGAAGATGCTTCGGTCCGCCGGCTCGCGCGCAGGCACTGCAGGTTGGGCCGATGCATCGCCGGTCAGCAAGGCTCCCGCGTCCCAGCTGGGCTCCTCGGCCTGGCGAACGGTGCCCGAGCCTGCGTCGTAGGCCAGTGGATACGCCAGCAACGTTCCCGACCATCTGCGCCCGCTGAACCGGGCCACGTAAAGACTGGCGCCCGTCGCTCCGATGCGGTTCGAAGAGATTGCCGCGTCCGCCGTGCTTCCGCCCGATGGCGCGGCCGCCGACTGGAACACCTTGCGGATTGCGGCCAGTAGCTGGTGCGGCTCGCCGGCGAGGAAGTAGTTGGACGGCTTCGGCTGGCCGTCGTCGTCGAGGCCTTCGGCCCATTCGGCATTGCTGCCCACGTCCGCCCGGCCACCGCCACCCGATGCGACGAACGGATTGCCGTCGCCGTTGCTGTCCACGAAGCCACCGTATTTGGACGCGAGGTACAGGGCGCTGCCACGCTGGCCCTGCCGAATGGCGCCCTGCCCGCTCGCATCCAGATCGATGCCGAAGGTCTGGACTCGGGCCTCGGAAAAATCGGCGCGGATCTTCTGCGTATTGGCCCAGTAGGCCAGACCCGCCATGCCGAACGAGCCCCTTTCTGTGCCTGTTTCCGCGCCGGCGATGGTGCCCGACGTCAGTTGCGCGCCGCCCTTGTAGTTGAAGGCCGGAAGGCCTCGGTTGCCGGTGGTGGCAAGGCCGGTCCTCTCCGAAGGATGCGCATAGGAAAACGCTTCGCGGTTTTCGAACGCACCGACGAGTCGTGTCCAGTAGGCGGTGTCCGGCTCGAACGACGCGCTGCTGAAGCCGCGGCCGCCGCCGGGCATGCCTGGCAAGGAATGGTCGTCGTGCGTATCGAGATCACCGATCGCCAGGATGTGGTTCTTGCGGCAGCTGGCCGCCACCGGGTCCCAGCTGCTCTTGCGGCTTTCATCGCGCCATGCGGCCGTGTCGTTGGAGACCGGCAGCCCGTCCTTGCGGGGATCGTTCGTTGCGACCACGCCCGCCAGGGCTTCCGGCGTCGGAGCCTTGGCCTGCAGGTAGCGCAGCGACTCGTAGTAGAGCTCGCCCGCAGGGTCGAACTTCTTGTAGGCGCCGCCGCGCCCGAACCGGTTCAGGTAGTTGACGATGCCGCTGTATCGGCCACCCTGCGCAGCCGCATCGGGATCGTCGATGAAGACGCCAGTCGTCGCGTTCCACTCGGCCCGGGGGTTGTCCACGCTGTCGAGGCCGGCGTCGAGCTTCCGAGGCCCCGTGTATTTCATCGGCGCGCGCAGCACGCCGCCGTAGCGCGCCGGGTCGTTGTCCAGCAGGTAGCCGAAAACGGCGAAGCGCATGCGACTCGAATGGCGCTGGATTTCGCCCACGGGCTTGAATTGGCCGCCCGGGTATTTGAGGCAGAGATCGATGCGCGTCGCGGCCTCTGCCGCCGTGCAAACCTCGACCCGCGCAAAGTAAGGTGCACTCGCAGCGCCCGGGCCATATTGCTGGTCGGTACCGGGGCTTGCGCAACCGCCGCTGGCGCTCGGCCCGACGAACATGCGGTCGAGACAATGGTTGAAGTGAACAGTGCCTGCCGCGCGAACGCCCGTGCGGCTGTCCGCGACGAGCGGCGTGAGCTTGTCCAGGTTGCCCGTCACGGCCTTGTCGGGAAAGTAGCTGCTGCGATAGAAATCTTCTTGCAGCACCGCGCGCTGCAGCACGGTGCGGCCGGCTTCGTCCACCACGCGGTCTCCGCCTGTCAAGGCGAGTCGCAGCACGTCGATGGTGGAGATGGCCGCCCAGTTCAGCAAATTGCCGCTCCACTGATTGGCGCATGCAATTTCGCCGTCGGCGAGCTTCACCGCAGGTGCAAGGCGCCTGAAATAACCATCGGCCGCCGCATAGCCGTAGCAGGCCATCGGATCCCAATAGCCGCGGTAGACCTTCTTCCAGTCGAAGCTGCCGCGATACGCCGCACCGGCGTTCGAGAACTCCAGCGCGAGATCGAGCACCAGGTTCGGATCGGCGCGCGATGCCATGGAAGACAGCGGTTCGCCCGGAAACTCGACCTGCTCCGCCGCCAAAGCGCATGGAGCGTTGCAAAGGGCCAAGGCCGCAACGACCGCAGCCGCGATGCCGCAGCTTTCAAGAGAACGCATTCGGGTTCCGTTTCAAGATGAAGAACTCAGGAAGGGCAGCCCGGGCTCGCGCCCGACTTGTACAAATTGGTCTGCAGCACCACTTGCGTGTCCTCTTGCATGCCGTAGCCGATGGCCGTGACGCGAAAGAGATGCGAGGCATTGCGCGCACTCGCGCTCTGCAACTGGCCCGACTGCCAGCCGCCGAGATTGCGAACCGCCTCGACGATGTAGCGCGGCGCGCGCGCGGGCAATGTCCCGGCGCGTACGTCCGCAGCCCCGTCGCCAGCGGCATAGGCTTGTCCGGTGAAGGTGCCGTAGACGACGGATGTCGTGCTGTCGGCAGCGAAGTCGGCGGTCATCCACGCTGGCTTGTCGCCGGACTCGGCCGGCGCGCACAGCCCTTGGCGCATGCCCGCGCCACCGCATCCGGGAACGAAGGCCGAGATATCGCTGCCGCTGAAAAGACAGAGGCGCTGGGCCGCGCTGGAATTGGGGCCGAGCACGTCTCGTTCGGCGTCGACGAGCGCGGCTTCCGCGGCCTGGAACGCAACCTCGGTGTCGCGGTCGTTGCGCGCGCTTCGCTCGCCCACCAGCGAAACCTGTGCCGCACCGATGCCCAGCACCATCGCAATGACCAGCATCAACAGCACCACGATCAACGAGAAGCCTCGTTGCGACAAGCGATCCGTCCGGCTCATGGCGCCGGCTCCTTCATGACGTTGCGCAGCATGACGGTGAAGGTCGAGGTGCGACGCAGCCTGCCATCGGCCGGGGGCTTGAAACTCGTGCCTGAAAACTCCGCGCCCAAGGGGTAGAGCGTCTCGCCCTGCAGACGCGGCCCACTGTTGTTGCGGCCACTTCGCGCGACCATGCCGATGCGAAGACCGACGACCTTGCGCCATTCGGCGTTGATGGCGGCAACCGATCTTGCCTGCGCTTCCAGTTGCGCGGCGTCGAGCCAGCGCTCGGGCACGCCATCGCCGTTGACGTCGTAGGCATAGACGACCTTGAACACTTCGATGCCGCGCGCGAGCGGCTCGGACTTGAACGTGTCCACCGTTTCGCTGTGGTACTTGCAATAGAGCTCGGGCTCCTTGTCGGCCGCTTCGGCGACGTGAAAGAAGCTCCACGCACGATCGGCAAGCGCCGGCTTCCCGGCAGACGGCCCGGCCTGCGCGATCCCCATGCAGTCGACCATGGTGCCGTCGGGCTCGGTGCCGTCGCCTCCAGTGCGGCTGCGGCCGAAGAAGCGCACGCGAAGCGAGTCGCTTCCGTTCACGCCCTTGCTGTTGTGGGTGCCGTGGCTTTCGCCGGCAGCGCTGACCTTGGCATTGCTCGCGCCGACGATGTCGAGGTCGGACGGATCGTCCGGAGATGCCGCCAGATTGGCGCTGCTGGCAATGACCACGGTGCCGTCCGCGGCGGCGTGATCGGGCGCGTAGTCGGAATATCCGGCCTGGCGCACGATGCCCCGGACGACGAAACCTGCGAACCTCAGCGAATCTTCCACCGCCTGCGCTTCCGCGTTGGCAACGAAGAGCTGCTTGCTGCCGAGGAAGGTTGCAGTCGCCGCAAGCACGACGAGGAGTCCGACAGCCATCGCGACCAGCAGCTCGACGAGCGACATGCCTCGGTGGCCGCCCAGCCGCGCGGTATCAGGACCCGTCATGACCATCCTGTGCCCAGCCGGAGACCAGCTGCATCACGAGGCGAGGTGGAAGCTCTCGTTGCGGTTCGCCCTTTTGCTTGCCGATTGATTCATTCGCGTGCGATGCCCAGCCGAGCTTTGCGATCAGGCTGCGGCCGCTCTGGCTGCATCTCCAGGCAAATTCGCCGGCCGCCGCGTTCCAGGGTTTGTCGTCGAAGCACACGCGCACCCGGACGCCAGGCAACGCCTTGGCGACTCGGCGTGTCCATTCATCGACGTCCCACGCGGCCAGGCCCGCTGCGTCGCAGGTCGCGCCCGGCGCCGCACAGCCGCCGGTCGCGGGGCTCACGGCGGCGCTATCCGCCGAGTGCTCGACCAGGTAGGTGTTGGCCGCACCGTTGCCTGCCGCGACACCCGGATTCATGCGAACCTTCTCGGACAGGTCGCGCACGAGCCCGACCGCCGCGTTGAACGTAGCGGCCTCCTTGCCCGCGCGCACCGCAGCCAGCAGCATGCCGACCGCGCCGAGCAGGCCAATGCTCAGCACCGCGACCGAAACGAGCACCTCCACGAGCGAGAAGCCCGCACCGGACCGCCTTGGGGTCGTCATTTGTCGATGTCCTCCCGTCTTGCAACTTGTGTTGCTTCTTTATTCGCGCCATCGAATCCGCAGCGTAGGCGTCGCCTTCGGCAGTGCATTTGCCGTTCGTCCGCTTTTGACTGCCGCTCGTATGATCCGGCGGCTCCGGTGTTAATTAATTCCTCCTCTCGCAGCCCATGCCCTCCCCCGAACAAGAAGCACAAGACGCGCAGCACATGGCCACCGCTTTGCGGCTGGCTTCCGCCGCGCTGTTGCTGACCGACCCCAACCCGCGCGTCGGCTGCGTGCTGTGCGACGCAGCGGGCCGCGTGCTGGGCCAGGGCCATACGCAGCAGGCCGGTGGGCCGCATGCCGAAGTGATGGCGCTGCGCGATGCGGCGGCCAAGGGAAATGAGGTCAAGGGCGCCACCGCGTACGTCACGCTCGAGCCCTGCTCGCACCACGGGCGCACCGGCCCCTGCTGCGACGCCCTCGTCGCGGCCGGCATCGGCCGGGTCGTGGCATCGCTGGCCGATCCGAATCCGCTGGTGGCGGGCCAAGGCTTCGCCCGCCTGCGTGCGGCCGGCGTCCAGGTGGAAACCGGCCCCGGCGCCGCCGAGTCGCGCGAGCTCAACATCGGTTTCTTCAGCCGCATGGTCCGCAAGCTGCCCTGGGTGCGCCTCAAGGTGGCGGCCTCGCTCGACGGCAAGACCGGCCTGGCCAATGGCGTGAGCCAATGGATCACCGCCGAAGCCGCCCGCGCCGACGGCCACGCCTGGCGCGCCCGTGCCAGCGCGGTACTGACGGGCGTGGGCACCGTGCTCGAAGACAACCCCCGCCTCGACGTGCGCCTGGTCGACACGCCGCGTCAGCCGCACCTTGTGGTGGTCGACAGCCATCTGCAGACGCCGCCAGATGCTCATGTTTTCATAGCAGGCCGGCCGGTCTGGATCTATGCCGCAGTGCGCGACGAAGCCCGCGCCAAGGCGCTGGAAGCACGGGGCGCCACGATCACCTGCCTGCCCAACGCAAGCGGAAAGGTCGACCTGGCCGCCATGCTGCACGACCTGGCTCAGCGCGGGGTCAACGAGCTTCACGTCGAAGCCGGCCACAAGCTCAATGGCTCGCTGATTCGCGAAGGCTGCGTCGACGAACTGCTGGTGTATCTGGCACCCAAGCTGATCGGCAGCGGCCTCGACATGGCGAGCCACCTGCATGCCGAGGGTCCGCTCACCTCGCTGGCGGGCGCGCTGCCGCTCGAATTCAAGTCGGTGGAGATGCTTGGACCGGATCTCCGGATCGTGTCGCGGGTGAGCGGACGCGACAACTTCTAAGCGCCTTGCACTTTCAGGGGCGGATCACATCGGCTCAAAGCACCGCGAAAAGCCGGGGGGCTCACGCATCTGCGAAAATGTGCGAATGTTCACCGGAATCATTACCGGCGTGGGGCGCATCGCCGCCATCCACGACCTCGGCCCCTCCTCCTCCTCCTACGGCAAAAGACTCGGCATTTCGGTGCCCGACGGGTATCTCGACGATGTCGGGCTCGGCGACAGCATCGCGCTCAACGGCGCCTGCATGACCGTCACCACCCTCGATCCGGCGCAGCAGCAGTTCACCATCGACATTTCCGCCGAATCCCTCGACAAGACCGCGGGCCTCACCGAAGACGGCGCCCGCATCAACCTCGAGAAGGCGCTGCGCGCCAGCGACCGGCTGGGCGGCCACATCGTCTCGGGCCATGTGGACGGCATCGGCACGGTGAGCCACTTTGCGCCCGTCGGCGAAAGCTGGGAGCTGCGCGTGCTGGCGCCGCCCGCTCTGGCGCGCTTTCTGGCGTACAAGGGCTCCATCACGATCAACGGCGTGAGCCTGACCGTCAACAGCGTGTCCGACAACACAGGCGGCAGCGAGATCAGCATCAACCTGATTCCGCACACCGTCGAGAACACTTCGCTGGGCGACCTGAAGGCGGGCTCCCAGGTCAACCTCGAAATCGATACCGTGGCGCGCTACGTGGAGCGCATGCTTCAGGCCGGCGTTCTTGCGCCCGCATCCATGGCCTCCACGCAATCTGCGCAATCCACGTATTCCAAGGACACTGCCGAATGAACGCTTCCGTCACGCCCATCGGCGCGCCCCGCAGCTCGCGGGCCCCGGCGCCGATTTCCTCCGTCGAGGAGATCGTGGCCGAGCTCGCCGCCGGCCGCATGGTGATCCTGGTCGATGAAGAAGACCGCGAGAACGAAGGCGACATCGTCATCGCGGCCGACCACATCACGCCCGACGCCATCAACTTCATGGCGCGCCATGCGCGCGGACTGATCTGCCTCACGCTCTCGCGCGAAATGTGCGAGCGGCTGCAGCTGCCGCCCATGGTGTCCCGCAACGGCGCCAAGCACTCGACCGCCTTCACCGTTTCGATCGAAGCGGCCGAGGGCGTGACCACCGGCATCTCGGCCGCCGACCGCGCGCGCACCGTGCAGGCGGCCGTGGCGCGCAACGCCGTGGCCAGCGACCTGGTGCAGCCCGGCCACATCTTTCCGCTGCAGGCGGTGGACGGCGGCGTGCTCATGCGCGCCGGCCATACCGAAGCCGGCTGCGACCTCGCGGCCATGGCCGGCTGCTCGCCCGCCTCGGTGATCTGCGAGGTGATGAACGAAGACGGCACCATGGCGCGCCTGCCCGACCTGCAGATCTTTGCGGCCGAGCACGGGCTCAAGATCGGCACCATTGCCGCGCTCATCGAGCACCGCAGTCGCACCGAATCGCTGGTCGAGAAGGTCGGCTGCCGCGAAATCCAGACCGCTTGGGGCACCTTCACCGCCCACGCCTTCACAGACAAGCCGAGCCGCGGCGTGCACCTTGCACTGGTGCGCGGCAAGTGGGCGCCCGAAGACACGGTGTCGGTGCGCGTGCACGAGCCGCTCTCGGTGCTCGACGCGCTGGAGATCAACCGCTCGCTGCACTCGTGGAGCCTGGATGCCAGCCTGGCGCACATCGCGAACGAAGGCAAGGGCGTGGCCGTGCTGCTCAATTGCGGCGAAACGGCCGGCGAGCTGCTTGCGCAGTTCGACGGCACCGCGCGCCCCGCGCAAGCCCCCGAGCGCGGCCGCATGGACCTGCGCAGCTACGGCATCGGCGCGCAAATTCTGCGCGAATGCGGCGTGCACAAGATGAACCTGCTCGGCACGCCCCGCCGCATGCCGAGCATGGCCGCAGGCTACGGCCTCGAAATTGCCGGCTACCTCACGAAAGACTGACACGACATGCAAGGTGCAAACAAGGGCGCGGATGCAAAGCCGCTCGACGGAAAAGGGCTGCGCATCGGCATCGTGCAAGCGCGCTTCAACGCCGACATCACCGATGCGCTGGCCGCGGCCTGCCTCTCCGAGCTCGAGAAGCTGGGCGTGGCCGCGGACGACATCCATCATGTGCAGGTTCCCGGCGCGCTCGAAGTGCCCGTGGCCCTGCAGGCGATGGCCGTGCGCGGCGGCTACCACGCGCTGGTGGCGCTGGGCTGCATCATCCGCGGCGAAACCTACCACTTCGAACTGGTGGCCAACGAATCGGGCGCAAGCGTGAGCCGCGTTGCACTCGACCACCGCCTTCCCATCGCCAACGCGATCCTCACGACCGAAAACATGGAGCAAGCCATTGCCCGGCAGACCGACAAGGGCCGCGATGCGGCCCAGGTGGCTGTCGAGATGGCGCAATTGCTGGCCTCCCTCAAATGACCGAAGACAACAACAAGACAACAGGCGCCAAGCCGCGCCAGGCGCGCACCGGACTCACCAGCACCGGCGCGCGCAAGGCTTCGGCCAAGTCCAACCGCAGCCGCGCGCGCGAGTTCGCGCTGCAGGCGCTCTACCAGCACCTGGTGGGCCGCAACGACCCGACCGAGATCGATCACTTCACGCGCGACCTCGCGGGCTTTCACAAGGCCGACGCCGCGCACTACGACGCGCTGCTGCATGGCTCCATCGAAGGCGCCGAGCAGCTCGACGCGCTGATCCGGCCGCTGCTCGACCGCAAGTTCGAAGAGATCTCGCCCATCGAGCATGCGGTGATGTGGATCGGCGTGTATGAGTTCCAGCACTGCCTGGACGTGCCGTGGCGCGTGGTGCTCAACGAGTGCATCGAGCTTGCCAAGGAATTCGGCGGCACCGACGGCCACAAGTACGTGAACGCCGTGCTCAATGGCCTGGCGCCTCAACTGCGCGCTGCCGAGGTCGAGGCCGACCGGGCCTCGGGCAAGGCCAGAACGTGAAGATTTCGGCGCGCGCACAGCGCATCGAACCCTTCTACGTGATGGAGGTCGCCAAGGCCGCCGGCGTGCTCGCGCGCGAGGTGGCCCACACCGACCGGCCGATGATCTTCCTCAACATCGGCGAGCCCGACTTCACCGCGCCGCCGCTGGTGCAGGAAGCCGCCGCGCGCGCCGTGCGTGCCGGCGCCACGCAGTACACCCAGGCCACCGGCCTCGACCTGCTGCGCGAGCGCATCAGCGGCTGGTATGCGCAGCGCTTCGGCGTCGACGTGCCGGCCCACCGCATCGTGGTGACCGCGGGGGCTTCGGCTGCATTGCAACTGGCCTGCCTCGCACTGATCGAATCTGGCGACGAGATCCTGCTGCCCGACCCTAGCTACCCTTGCAACCGCCACTTCGTGAGCGCCGCGGATGGCAAGGCCGTGCTGATACCGACCACGGCCGAAGAGCGCTTTCAGCTCACCGCCGCCAAGGTCGAGGCCGCCTGGACCGACAAGACGCGTGGCGTGCTGCTCGCCTCGCCCTCCAACCCGACCGGCACCTCGATCGCGCCCGATGAGCTGCGCCGCATCCACGAAGTGGTCTCGCAGCGCGGCGGCATCACGCTGATCGACGAGATCTACCTGGGCCTGTCGTACGACGAAACCTTCGGCCAGACCGCGCTGGCCATCGACGACAACGTCATCAGCATCAACAGCTTCAGCAAGTACTTCAACATGACCGGCTGGCGGCTTGGCTGGCTGGTGGTGCCCGAAGTGCTGGTGCCCGTGGTCGAACGGCTCGCGCAGAACCTCTTCATCTGCGCAAGCACCGTGTCGCAGTACGCGGCTCTCGCCTGCTTCGAGGCCGAGAGCATTGCCGAGTACGAACGCCGCCGCGCCGAGTTCAAGGCGCGCCGCGACTGGTTCATTCCGCAGCTCAACGCATTGGGCCTCAACGTGCCCGTGGTGCCCGACGGTGCCTTCTACGCCTGGGCCGACTGCACCGGCGTGGCCGAGAAGCTGGGCATTTCGGGCAGCTGGGATTTCGCCTTCGAAACCATGAAGCGGGCCCATGTGGCCGTCACGCCCGGCCGCGATTTCGGCACCGCCGAGACAGCCAAGTTCGTGCGCTTCTCCACCGCCAGTTCGATGGCGCACCTGCAGGAATCCGTCGAACGCCTGCGGGCCATGATCGCGAACCCCGCCCGATGAGCTACGCGTTTCCGATCCGCGTCTACTGGGAAGACACCGACGCCGGCGGCATCGTGTTCTACGCCAACTACCTCAAGTTCATGGAACGCGGCCGCACCGAGTGGCTGCGCTCGCTGGGCGTGGAGCAGCGAAAGCTGCGCGAGGAAACCGGCGGCCAGTTCGTGGTGAGCGAAACGCAGCTCAAATATCATCGCCCTTCCCGCCTGGACGACGAACTGCTGGTTACAGCCGACCTTCAACAACTGGGCACCGCGTCGTTGATAATCGGTCAACGCGTGCTATCAAAAACAGAGCAAGAGCGAACAGGAGCCTCAGCGCCTGTCCTGCTGTGCGAAGGCACGATCCGCATCGGCTGGGTGGATGCATCCACGTTGCGCCCCGCGCGCATACCGAGCCAAGTTTCGGGAACCCTCGAGCGCTGCGGCGGCTCCATGACTCAACCTTTCAAGCCATGAACCAAGATCTCTCCATCGTCAATCTCCTGCTCCATGCGAGCTTCGTGGTGCAACTGGTCGTGCTGCTGCTCGTGATCGTCTCGATCGCCAGCTGGGCCGCGATCATCCGCAAATACTTTGCCCTGCGTCGCATGCGCGCGCTCAACGACGACTTCGAGCGCGAGTTCTGGTCGGGCACCAGCCTGAACGAACTGTTTGCCTCGGCCGCGCAGAACGCCAAGTTCGCAGGCCCCATGGAGCGCATCTTCGCTTCGGGCATGCGCGAGTATCAAAAGCTGCGCGAGCGCCACGTGAGCGACGCCCCCACCTTGCTCGACGGCGCCCGCCGCGCCATGCGCGCGAGCTTCCAGCGCGAACTCGACGCTGCGGAGCAGAACCTCTCGTTCCTCGCCACGGTCGGCTCGGTGTCGCCCTACGTCGGCCTCTTCGGCACGGTCTGGGGGATCATGCATGCCTTCACCGGCCTGGCCGCCCTCGCGCAAGTGACGCTGGCCACCGTGGCGCCCGGCATTGCCGAAGCGCTGGTGGCCACAGCCATCGGCCTGTTCGCCGCCATTCCAGCCGTGGTGGGCTACAACCGCTTTGCGCGCGAGATCGACAAGATCGCCATTGCCCTGGAGACCTACATCGAGGAGTTCTCCAACATCCTGCAGCGCAACCTCTCGGCCAACCCGGCCGCGGTGGCGTCGGCAACTTCGACGGCTCCGGCCAACCGCTGAACGGAGGTCCAGCGCATGCCCGCCGTTTCATCCCGGGGCCGAGGCCGCCGCACGATCAACGAGATCAACATGGTCCCGTTCATCGACGTGATGCTGGTGCTGCTGATCATCTTCATGGTCACGGCGCCGCTCATCACGCCGAGCGTGATCAACCTGCCCTCGGTCGACCGCGCCAACAAGCAGCCCGACAAGCCGATCGAGATCGTCATCAAGAGCGACGATGAAGTGCAGATCAAGAAGGACCCGTCCACCGGCAGCGGCGGCGCGTCGATTCCCATGACCCAGATCGGCTCCGCAGCCAAGACCGCCCAGGGGGGCGACGACCAGCGCCCCGTGGTCATCAGCGCCGACAAGTCCGTCAAGTATGAAACCGTCGTGAAGGCGATGAACCAGCTCAAGCGCAGCGGCATCGAGCGCGTGGGCCTGTCCGTCACCACCACGGGCGGCAAATAAGGCATGTCGCTCGCCCTGGATCGTCCCGAGTTCGCACCCCCACCGCAGCGCGGCACGCCGCGCGCGGTGATGCTCGCACTGGTCGCGCATGCGCTCCTGATCGCGGCGCTGACGTGGGGAGTGCGCTGGCGCAGCGAGGCCGACGACGGCGCGGTGGATGCCGAACTGTGGTCTTCCACGGTGCAGCAGGCCGCGCCGCGCCTGTCCGCACCGGAGGCGCCCACGCCCGCCCCCGCACCGCCGCCGCCTGCGCCCCCACCACCGCCCCCGCCGCCGCAAGTGAAGGCCCCGGAGCCCGCGCCACCGCCGCGCGCGCCCGACATCGCCCTGGAGCGCGAGAAAAAGCTCAAGGAAGAAAAAGAGCAGAAGGAGCGCGAGCTCGAGCGCCAGCAACAGCAGCGCAAGAAAGAGCTCGAGGCCAAGCAGCGCGCCGAAGACGAAGCCGAGCGCAAGAAGGAACAGCAGAAGAAGCTGGCCGAGCAGCAGAAGAAGCAGCAAGAAGCCGAGGCCAAGCAGGCCGAAGCGAAGAAGCAGCAGGAAGCTGCCGCCAAGCAGGCTGCCGCCGACCGCGCCGCCACGCTCAAGCGCATGCAGGGCCTGGCGGGCGCGAGCGGCAGCGACGATTCCAAGGGCACGGCCCTGCGTTCGTCGGGGCCGTCGAGCGGCTATGCGGGCCGCATTGCCGCAGCGGTGCGGCCGAACATCACCTTCCCCGATGCGGAGACGGTGAACGGCAACCCAGCCGCCGAGTTCGAGGTGAATCTCGCGCCGGACGGCACCATCGTCGGCGTCAAGCTCACCAAGTCGAGTGGATTGCCAAGCTGGGACGAAGCCGCCGAACGCGGCCTGCACAAGACCGACAAGCTGCCACGCGACACCGACGGGCGCATCTTTCCGTCGCTGATCGTCTCTCTGCGGCCCAAGCGCTGATACAGCATGACGGTTCCGGGTGGCCTTTTCACGAGGCCGCCCGGAACTCCGTTGCTGTCGCGCTGGATGGCGTTCGGACCGCAGCCGCTCGTTTAGGATCGTCGGCAACTCATTGCCTGGCGCTCCTGACATGGTCGAAACCACTCCCGCCGTTCGCCTCGAAGACCTGACCCCGCTGCCCTACCAGCAAGCACTTGCCGCCCATCTGCAAGCGAACGAGCCCGAGGTCTGGCACTGGGCTGCCTCGGCTGAAGCGCGCGAGGAGCATGCCGGGGCAGTGCGCGCCGACCTGCTGCGCAATTCGTACCGGCTCGATGCCGACGCCCATCCCGATCTGCACGCGCATTGCACCGCGGCCGCGCTGCGCTTGGGCATCACGGCGCGCGTCACGCTCTACCAGGCGGGCGACGGCACGATGAACGCCACGCTCTACTTCGTGCCCGGCGAGGCGCACATCGTGCTCTCGGGCCCGCTGCTGGAACGCCTCCAAGGCCCCGAACTGCAGGCCGTGCTCGGCCATGAACTCGCGCACTACCTGCTGTGGGAGCGCGACGGCGGCAAGTACCACGTGGTCGACCGCATCCTGCAGGCCGCGGCGGCCGACTCCCGCGCCGACGCGAGCCATCTGCATGCGGCGCGCCGCTACGGGCTCTACACCGAGGCTTTTGCCGACCGCGGTGCCTGCATCGCCTGCGAAGCGCTCGAACCCGCGGTCACCGCGCTCGTCAAGGTGCAGACCGGCCTCGCGCAGGTCAATGCGGCAAGCTACCTGCGGCAGGCCGACGAGATCTGCGCCGAGCCCGAACTCCAGACGCGCGGTACCAGTCACCCCGAGGTGTTCGTGCGGGCGCGGGCGCTGCGCCTGTGGACCGAGCGCCAGCCCGAAGCCGACGAATGGCTGGCGGGCGCGCTCGAAGGCCCGCTGGACATCGCCACGCTCGACCTGCTCGGCCAGCAGCGCGCCAATGCACTGACGCGCGAGACCATCGCCCAGTTGCTGCAACGCCCGTTCCTGCACTCCGAATCGCTGCTGGCCCACGCGCGCCGCTTCTTCCCGAACTTCGCGCCGCCCTCGGCGACCATGCCGCCGCCCGCGCCGGTGCCGGCTGGCGTGCACGACTACCTGGCCAGCGTGCTGGTCGATTTCGTCGCGGCCGACCCCGACCTCGACGACATCACGCTCGCCGCCGCGCTCGGTCTTGCCGAAGCCATGGGCTGCGCCGACCAGCTCGAACAGCGCGTCGTGAAAGACATACGCTTTCCCAAGCGCAGCCTGACCCGCGTGAAGCGCGATGCCGCCACCCTGCTTGAAAAGGCAGCGGCCCAACATCTTCAGGGCGCATCCGCATGACGACACCCGCCACCTCTCCCATTCAGCAGCTGCTGGACACCGGCGAGGCCCACGGTGGCCTGCAGACCGACGACGTGCTGAGCCTCGTGCTGCCGCTGCTGCGCGAGGTGTCCGCCTTGCACGAGCAAGGCAAGGTCGCCGCGCTCGGAAGCGTATTCGCCTACCGTGTCGACGACACGCCCGCTCTCGCGCTCGCACAGCCCACAGGCACAGAGCCGCGCCAGAACCGCGGAGCCATCGCTCCTCTGGAACAGCCCGCCGCCTCCGTGCTGCGCGTGGTCGGCGAGCACCGCGTGACGCTCGATGCCGACGAAGGCTTGTCGGTCGAGAACCTCGCGGTCATGACCGACGCCGCGCCCGACGCCCTGCCGACGCGCCCCGTGTACCTGCCCGGCTACACCGCATGGGAGTTGCGCTTCGGGCACCATGACGCGCTGACCGACATCCTCTGCCTCGGCCAGGTGCTGGCCAGCCTCTCGTGCGGGCTCGACTTCACCGACACCGAAGAACTGGGCCGCTTCGTCGCGGACCGCGGCAACCTGTTCGCACTCAACCGCCGTCTGCACCCGGTGGTGGCCGCGGTGATCGGCGAGATGACCGCGCTCGACCGCCACGAACGCGCACGCGACCTGCCCTCGGTGATCCGCCGGCTAGAAACCTACCGCGACCAGCCGCTGGACCTCGGCCTCGACCGCATTGCGCCCGCGAGGGACGGCGCGGGCCAGCGCCGCCAGGCGATCCGCCTGCATCTGCGCGACCGCCTCTTCGACCTCTCGCGACGCAACCGCCTGCTGCATTTCAAACCCAGCCAGACGCACGTGAACCTCACGGTGGCGAGCGTGCCGCTGGTGGTCGACATCAAGAACATCCGCGTCGACCAGCTCTGCGTGTGGGACGGCCGGTTTGCGAGCGACATCGCCACCTGCGACCCCGTGCCGCTCGCGCGCTGGCTGCGCTTCGAAGACCAGCCCTACCTACCGGGCGCGCTCGACCGCATCCTGCAGGAGGCACGGCGCGACCGCTCCGAATACGGCTTCTCGCAGCTGTCGCTGGTGATCGCCTTCCTGCGCTGGCACAACCTGAAAGAAGGAGAGACCGAGCGGGCCGAGCGCATCGCCTCGCCCCTCCTGATGCTGTCGGTCGAACTCACGCGCAAGAAGGGAGTGAAAGACCAGTACCTGCTTGAAGCCGCCTCGAGCGAAGCCCAGGTCAACCCGACGCTGCGGCACCACCTGCGCCAGCTCTACGGCATCGTGCTGCCCGAGACCGTGGATCTGCGCGAAACCACCATCGAGCAGTTCCATGCTCAGCTCGCCGCACAGATCGCGGCGAGCGAGCCCGGCGTGCAGCTGCGGCTCGTGAAGCAGCCCGAGATCGAACTGATTCATCAGCGTGCCCGCCAGCGGCTCGAACAGTTCAAGCGCCGTGCCCGCGTGCGCAACCCCGGTGCGCAACCCGTCGCGGCGCAGGACTTCAGCTACGCGCGCGACGACTTCCGCCCGCTCGGCCTTCAGCTCTTTCACGCGAAGGTGCGGCCGGTTCCGCTGCCGTTGCGCGATGCGGTCGGCGCGCGGCCCGTGCCGCGCGCACCGCAGATGGGGTCCACCGCCGCCCAGACCGAGCGCGAGACCTTTACGCTGCGCGAAAGCGCTGGCAACCCCTACCAATGGGACGTCGACCTCACCTCGGTGACGCTCGGCAACTTCAACCATCGCAAGATGTCCCTGGTGCGCGACTATTCGGCGCTGAGCGAAACCGAAATCGCGAGCGAGGCCTTCGACCGCGTGTTCTCGCTGCAGCCGCGCCAGGTCGATGCCGAACCGCCGGCCGCGCTGCCGCTGGCCGACCAATGGCCCGTGGTGCAGGCCGACGCCACGCAGACCGCCGCCGTCGCGCTGGCGCGCACCGGCACCAGCTACATCATCCAGGGGCCGCCCGGCACGGGGAAGTCGCAGACCATCACCAACCTCATCGCCGACTACGTGGGCCGCGGCCAGCGCGTGCTCTTCGTCTGCGAGAAGCGCGCCGCCATCGACGTAGTGTTCCACCGGCTGCGGCAGCAGGGGCTGGACGAGCTCTGCTGCATGATCCACGACTCGCAGGGCGACAAGAAGGCCTTCGTGCAGAACCTCAAGAAGACCTACGAGCACTGGCTCGCAGCGCCCGAGGAGCTGGAGGCTGAGACCCGCGAGCGCACGCAACTCGTCGACACCATGGACGCCGACCTGAAGGCGCTGGAGCGGTTCGACGCCACGATGCGCGAAGCACCCGAACACCTGGCCGTGACGGTGCGTACGCTGATGGCACGGCTGATCGCGCTCAAGCCGCACGACCCGGCGCTCACGCCGTTGCAGGCCGAGGCCCTGCCCACCTTCGCGGCCTGGCGCCGCCATGCCGACCTGATCGCCCGCCTGCACCTCGCCGTGACCGAAAGCCTGGGCGTGCCGTATCTTGCGCAGCATGCCTTCGCGCAGCTCGCGCCGGCGCTGCTGCGGCAGGAGCGGCCGCTTGCGCGATTGGTCGAACTCAGCGACCGTGCGGCCGAGCAGATCGGCCCGCACCGCGATGCACTCATCGAAGCCTGGCCGCCGCTCGCCGACGCCCGCGTCCTCTGGGGCGACGCACTGGCCGTGGTGGCCGACGCACGCCGCGTGGCCGCACTCGCTGCGCGCGGGCATCTCTCACTGCTCGACACCGCACACCCCACCAGCCTCGCTTTCGGCGAGGCAATGGCGCAGCGCCGTGCGTTGCAGCAGGTGCTCAAGGAAGCCCTCGAACGCACGATCCACTGGCACGACAAGTTCTCGCCGGGCGACACCGAAGCCGGCCTCGCTCAGGCCGAGGCGCAACAAGGCTCCTTGCTGCGCTGGCTCCAGCCCTCGTGGTGGCGGCTGTCGGGCGAGCTCAAGCGCCGCTATGACTTCGCCAAGCACGCAGTCCGCCCGCAGCCCAGCCAGGTGCTCGAGGAACTGCTGGCCGAGCACACGGCCCGCGCGGCCGTCGGCAAGCAGGCGGCGCAGATCGAAGCCACCTACGGCTGCACCGACCCTGACGATTTCCTGCAGCAGCTCGACGCGTTGCGCCGCGGCGACGGCACCGGCAACGGCGTGCGCGCAGCCTTCCATGCGCACCTGCGCACCGAACCCGGCGCGAGCCGCAACGTCGAACGACTGGCCGCCCTCGGGCAGCGCACGGACGCGCTCGATGCCCTGTGGCACGAACTGCTGGCCGACCCTGCCGCCCAGCCGCTGGCGTCGCTCGAAGCGCTGGCCCGCACGATGCGCGAGCAGGCCGACACCCTGCCCACCGTGCTGCCCCACCTGCAGGAACTGGCCGATGCCGACCCCGCCCTGGCCAAGGCCCTGCGCACGCTGCCGCTCTTGCCAGACGCCATCGAATACGCCGTGGCCCGCGAAGGCCTGGAACGCGTCTACCGCACCGAGCGCTGGCTGCCGCGCTTCGACAGCGCCGCGCTCGCCCGCCATGCCCAGCGCCTCGCCGAAGGAGAGCGCAAGCTGCTCGACCGCAACGCCCGCACCCTTGCCGCCGCGGTGCGCCAGCGCTTTCGCGACCATTTGCAAAAGAGCGCCCTGCCCGCAAGCCAGCTCGACGCTGGCGGCAAGCTCTTCAAGAAAAGCTACAACGCGGGCCGGCGCGAACTCGAACACGAGTTCGGCAAGACCATGCGCTACAAGGCCATCCGCGAACTCGCCTCCGGCGACACCGGGCAGGTGGTGCGCGACATGAAACCGATCTGGCTCATGAGCCCGCTCTCGGTGTCGGACACGCTGCCGCTCGCCGCCGATCTGTTCGACGTGGTGATCTTCGACGAGGCGAGCCAGATTCCGGTGGAAGAAGCCGTGCCCGCGCTCTACCGCGCGCCGCAGATCATCGTGGTGGGCGACGAGATGCAGCTCCCGCCGACGAGCTTCTTCTCCTCAGGCCGCGATCCGGAGGACGACACGGTGTCGGTCGAGGATGAGGGCGACCGCATCGCCGTGGTGCTCGATGCCGACAGCCTGTTGAACCAGGGCGCGCGCAACCTGCCGGCCACCCTGCTCGCCTGGCACTATCGCAGCCGCTACGAGTCGCTGATCGGCTTTTCGAACGCAGCCTTCTACGCGGGCAACCTGTTCACCATTCCGGACCGCAGCCTGCCCGCGGCCGCGCGCGACGAGATCCTCGTGCAGTCGCGCAACCCGACGGACGAATCGGTGGCCGCACAGGTCGATGCCCTGCTCTCTCGCGCCATCAGCTTCCACCGCGTGACCGATGCGGTCTATGAAAACCGCATCAACGACGGCGAGGCACGCCACATTGCGCAACTGGTGCGCGAACTGCTGAAGCGCGAGACCGGGCGCAGCCTCGGCATCGTCGCGTTCTCGGAAGCGCAGCAGACCGAAATCGAGGCCGAGCTCGACGCGCTGGGCGCCACCGATAGCGACTTCGCCGCGCGGCTCGAGGCCGAGTACGTGCGCGAGGAAGACGACCAGTTCTACGGTCTCTTCATCAAGAACCTGGAGAACGTGCAGGGCGACGAGCGCGACATCATCATCCTGAGCATCTGCTACGGCCCGAACCCCGAGGGCCGCATGCTGATGAATTTCGGTCCAATCAACCAGCGCGGCGGAGAAAAGCGGCTGAACGTGATCTTCAGCCGCGCACGGCATCACATGGCGGTCGTCTCGACCATTCGCCACGAGGCGATCACCAACGATCACAACGAAGGCGCCGCGGCTCTCAAGCAGTTCCTGCGCTATGCGGAGTGCCTGTCGCGTGGCGACTCGTCCACCGCGCGGCGCGTGCTCGAAGGCATGAACCCACTCACGCGGGCCGGCAGCGCGCCGCATGCGCGTGCCGACGAGGTGACAGCGCAGCTCGCGGCCGCGCTGCGTGCGCGTGGCCACGAAATCGATGAACAGGTGGGCCAGTCGCGCTTCCGCTGCGACCTTGCGCTACGCGCGCCCGAGGCCGGCCACTATGCACTGGGCATCCTCGTGGACACCGCCACGCATTACGAGAACCGCGACGTGCTCGAACGCTACGTCTCGCGTCCGCGCGTGCTCGATGCGTTCGGCTGGCAGGTGGTGCAGGTGCTCGCCAAGGATTGGCTGCATGCGCCGGAGACCGTGCTCGAACAAATCGAACTGGCTCTGCGCAAGAAGGGAGACAAGGCGGGCGAACTCGCCGCCGCCACTGCGGCCAGCGCACCAGGCACAGCCGCTTGAGGTCGAGTTCGGCCTGCGAGCGCGCGCGAGTGCTACGCAACCGCGCGCCTTGCTTGCCTCTTACTCGTAAACCACCGAAGCTTTTCCAGCTTCCGCCTGCGCCGTCCAGCTCGCGAGCGCTGCGTCGGTCGGGAAGAACTTGGCGCGCTCGCCAAGTTGCAGTTCGACCTGCGCACCACCACGCGCCATCGAGAGACGCACCGGTAGCCCCTGCACCAGGTCGCCATGCTCGCTCTGCTCGGTGCGCGGCGGAAAGTCTTTCACCAGGCGGGCGATGTCGGGCGCCTTGCCGTTCACGGCCACGCGCAGGAACTTGCCGAAGCGGCAGCGCGCGGTGGCCAGGTCCCACACCTGCTGCACCTGAAAGCGTGCCTCGAAACCGCCGCGCCCCGGCTGCAGCCGGCCGCTCACGATCACCAGTTCGTCGTCCTTCAAGGTGTTGCGGTTCGCGTTGATCAGCGCCTCGTCAGCGGTCGCGTCGATCGAGTCCGACTTGTCGTCGAGCTTGAAGATCGCGAGGCGCCCGCGCTGGCCGTTGATCACGCGGAAGTCGCTCACGATGCCCGCAATCACCTGCTGCTCGCGGGTGTCCATCAGGTCGCCGATCTCGCGCTTGCAGAAGCGCCGCACCTCGTGCGAGACCTCGTCGAACAAGTGGCCCGAGAGATAGAAGCCCACGGCCGTTTTCTCGTAGGTGAGCCGCTCCTTCACGCCCCAGGGCGTCGCATCCACCAGTTCGGGCTCCTGCGTGGCCGAGCCGTGCTCGCTGTCGCCGAAGATGTCGACCTGCGCGGCATTGGCCTCGGTGGCCGACGCGAACTCGAAGGCGCGGTCGACCGAAGCGATCAGCGACGCGCGGTTCTGCTGGATCGCGTCGAAGGCGCCGGCCTTGATGAGCGCTTCGACCGTTCGCTTGTTGATGCGCTGGCGATCGATGCGCACGCAAAAATCGAACAGACTCTTGAACGGGCCGCCTTCTTCGCGCGCCCGCACGATGGCCTCGACCGCCAGCTGGCCCGTGCCCTTGACGGCGCCCAGGCCGTAGCGGATCACCTTGTCGGTGACGGGCTCGAAGCGGTAGTTGCCGCGGTTCACGTCCGGCGGCTCGAAGGTGATGCCGAAGTTTTTCTGCGCATCCTCGAACAACACCTTGAGCTTGTCGGTGTCGTCCATTTCCACGGTCATGTTGGCGCAGAAGAACTCGGCCGTGTAATGGACTTTGAGCCAACCCGTGTGGTACGCCAGCAGCGAATACGCGGCGGCATGCGACTTGTTGAAGCCATAGCCCGCGAACTTCTCCATCAAGTCGAAGATCTCGTCGGCCTTGTCTTGCGGAATGCCGTGCGTCGACAGTGCGCCCGCGCGGAATTTCTCGCGGTGCTCGGCCATCTCCTCGAGCTTCTTCTTGCCCATTGCGCGGCGCAGCAGGTCGGCGCCGCCAAGCGAGTAGCCGCCCAGGATCTGCGCGGTCTGCATCACCTGCTCCTGGTAGACCATGATCCCGTAGGTCTCGGACAGCATTTCGGCCACGGCCGGGTGCGGATACTCCACCTCTTCGCGGCCGTGCTTGCGCGCCACGAAGCTCGGAATCAGGTCCATCGGGCCCGGACGGTACAGCGCGTTGAGCGCAATCAGGTCTTCCAGGCGCGTGGGCCGCGCGTCCTTCAGCATGCCCTGCATGCCGCGGCTTTCAAACTGGAACACCGCTTCCGTCTTGCCCTCGGAAAACAGCTTGTAGGTTTCGCGGTCGTCCAGCTTGATGTTCTCGTACGCGAAGTTCTCCTGGCCCTTATGGCGCTTGACGATGAACTCTTTCGCGATCTCGAGGATGGTGAGCGTGGCGAGGCCCAGAAAGTCGAACTTCACGAGGCCGATGGCCTCCACGTCGTCCTTGTCGTACTGGCTCACGGCCGAGTCGCTGCCGGGTTGCTGGTAGAGCGGGCAAAAATCGGTGAGCTTGCCGGGCGCGATCAGCACCCCGCCCGCGTGCATGCCGATGTTGCGGGTCATGCCTTCGAGCTTTTGCGCCAGCTCGACCAGCATGCGCACTTCTTCTTCCTTCTCGATGCGCGCCGCAAGCTGCGGCTCCATCTCGATGGCGTAGTTGTTCTTGTCGCCCTCCACCTTCGGGTCCGGCGGATACTGGATCGTGACGGGCTGGCCCGGCTTGTTCGGAATGAGCTTGCTGATGCCGTCGCAGAACATGTAGCTCATGTCCAGCACGCGCCCCACGTCGCGGATGGCGGCGCGCGCGGCCATCGTTCCGAAGGTGGCAATCTGGCTCACCGCGTCGCGGCCGTACTTGTCCTTCACGTAGTCGATCACGCGGTCGCGGTTGCCCTGGCAAAAGTCGATGTCGAAGTCGGGCATCGAGACGCGCTCGGGATTCAGGAAACGTTCGAACAGCAGCTTGTATTCGAGCGGATCGAGGTCGGTGATCTTCAGCGCATAGGCCACCAGCGAGCCCGCGCCCGAACCGCGGCCCGGGCCCACCGGGCAGCCGTTGTTCTTGGCCCACTTGATGAAGTCGCCCACGATCAGGAAGTAGCCGGGGAAGCCCATGTTCAGGATCGTGTTGATCTCGAACTCGAGGCGCTCCACGTAGCGTGGGCGCTCGGCATCACGCTTGGCGACGTCGGGGTAAAGATGCGCAAGACGCGCTTCCAGGCCTTCAAACGACTCCTGGCGGAAAAACTCGTCGATCGGCATGCGAACGCCTTCGCTGACGAAAGGCGTCGGGAAGTCGGGCAGCTGCGGCTTGCCGAGCACCAGCGTCAGGTTGCAGCGCTTGGCGATCTCGACCGTGTTGGCCAGCGCGCTCGGCACGTCGGCAAAGAGCGCTTCCATCTCGGCGCTCGACTTGAAATACTGCTCTTCGGTGAACTTGCGCACGCGGCGCGGGTTGCCGAGGATTTCGCCTTCCGAGATGCAGACGCGCGCCTCGTGCGCCTCATAGTCCTGGCGCTCGGCAAACTGCACCGGATGCGTGGCGACCACCGGCAGGCGCAGCCGGGCCGCGAGCTTCACGGCGGCAATCACATGCGGCTCGTCCTCGGGGCGGCCCGCGCGCTGCAGCTCGATGTAGAAGCGGTGCGGGAACATGCCTGCCAGCTGCAGCGCCAGTTCGGCGGCGCGCTCCTCCTGCCCCTGCAACAGCGGCGCGCCCAGCGGGCCGGCCTGCGCGCCCGAAAGCGCGATGAGCCCGCCCTGCAGTTCCTCGAGCCATTCGAGCTTGCAGGCCGCCTGCGACTGGCCCCGGCCCACGTTCTGCGTCCAGGCACGGGCCAGCAGCTCCGACAGGTGAAGATAGCCCTCGGTGTTCTGCACCAGCAGCACGATGCGCGTGAGCACGCCGGGCTCCTTGCCCAGTCCCTCGATGAAAATCTCGGCACCGATGACTGGCTTGACGCCCTTGCCCCGCCCCTCTTTGTAGAACTTGACCGCGCCGAACAGGTTGTTCAGGTCGGTGATGGCGAGCGCGGGCTGCTTGTCGGCAGCGGCCGCCTTGACCACTTCGTCGATTCGGTTGGTGCCGTCGACGACGGAAAACTCGGTGTGCAGGCGCAGGTGAACAAACATCCTCTCATTGTAGAAAGCCGCACTCCACGATGTGGGTTGACGATCCCTACAATTGCGCCCCGTGCAAGAGATTTTGAATATTGCGGCTTACAAATTCGTAGCCATCGACGACAGCCCCGTGCTGCGTGAAGACCTGCGCGAGCGCGCCCAGGCCCTGGGCCTCATGGGAACCATCCTGCTCGCCCCGGAGGGGATCAACCTGTTCCTGGCGGGCCTGCCCGACGCCATCCGCAGCTTTGTAGCGAGCCTGCGCGCCGATGCGCGCTTCGCCGACCTTGAAACCAAGGAAAGCTGGTCCGCCGCGCAGCCTTTCCGTCGCATGCTGGTGAAGCTCAAGCGCGAGATCATCCGCATGGACCACCCGGCTATCCAGCCGTCCGCTGGGCGAGCGCCGGGCGTGGACGCCCCCACCCTCAAGCGCTGGCTCGACCAGGGGCACGACGACGAAGGCCGCGAAATCGCGCTGCTCGACACGCGCAATGCCTTCGAGGTCGACGAAGGCACCTTCGACGGTGCGATCGACTGGCGCATCAATAAATTCACCGAATTCCCGCCCGCGCTGAAGGCGCATCGCGCCGACTTTGAAGGCAAGACGGTCGTGAGCTTCTGCACCGGCGGCATCCGCTGCGAGAAGGCGGCCATCCTGATGCGCGAAGAAGGCGTCGAGAACGTGCTGCAGCTCGAAGGCGGCATCCTGAAATATTTCGAAGAGGTCGGCGGTGCGCACTACCACGGCGACTGCTTCGTGTTCGACGGCCGGCGCGCGCTGGCGCCCGACCTGAGCGCACGCGCGGCCGATGCCAGCGCACGCGCCTCGGAAGACATCGACCTCAGTAGCGGCCTGAAGAAATAGCCGGCGGGTTGCCCGCCACGCGCTCTGGAGATCAGACCGGCGTGGTGCCCACGTCAGGCTCGCGCATCCCAAATGGCTTGCCCGGCAGCGGAATGAATTCGGTCTCTCCCGGCACATGGCCCATGCGCTGTGCGGCCCAGTCGGAGCCGGCTTCGAGGATGCGATCGCGTCGGCTCGAAACAAAATTCCAGGTGATGTAGCGCGGGCCATCGAGCGGCTCGCCGCCGATCACCATCAGGCGTACCGCGGTGGTCGAGCTGAGCACCGCGCCCTGGCCGTCCGGCAGCACCGCCATTGTGTGCACGGGAATCGGCTCGCCGTTGACGCTCGCATCGGCATCGACGGCATAGACCGCGAGCTCGGGCGCCAGCGCGGGCAATTCGAAACGCCCACCCGCGGGCAGCGCGATGTCGAGATAGATCGTCTGCGACAGCGTCTTGACCGGCGAGCGCTTTCCGAAAGCCTCGCCCACCAGCACCCGCACCGCCACGCCCTGCTCCACCAGTTCGGGAATGTCACTGGCCGGCGTGTGCTCGAAGCTGGGATCGGTTTCTTCGTGCGCCTGCGGCAAGGCAGCCCAGAGCTGCAGGCCGTGATTGACGTAGGTGTCGGCCTTGAGGCGTTCGGGCTTGCGCTCGGAGTGCACGATGCCGCGGCCCGCCGTCATCCAGTTGATGGCGCCGGGCAGGATCTCCTGCACGCTGCCAAGGCTGTCGCGATGCATCATCGCGCCTTCGAAAAGGTAGGTGACGGTGGAAAGGCCGATGTGCGGATGCGGCCGCACGTCGTGCTGGGCGCCGGGCTGCTCTGTGGCCGGGCCGAAGTGGTCGAAGAAGACGAAGGGCCCGACCGAACGGCGGTTCGCGGCCGGCAGCAGGCGCCGTACCTTGAAGCCACCGCCCAGGTCCTTGTCGTGCGGTTGAAGCAGTTGGGTCTGTGCGGTGGTGTCGGTCATCGTGCGCTCCGTGAATGGCTGGGTTCTATCCGCGCGATCTTGCCACCGCCGCAATGCGCTCGCCGAAAGCGCGTGCGGTGTCGAGGTCGCCCTTGAACATCTCGGCGGGGCTCGCGTCCGAAGGCGATTGCGTCAGCAGGCCGCCGTAGCCGCCCACGTAGTTCATCGAATCGCGCGAGGCCGCCTTGTTGTTGGTCGGCAGGATGCCCATGCTGACCCAGAGGCCGCTGTGCTGCATCGCAAGCGTCCACAGGTAGGCGATGGTCGCCACCTTGTCGCCGTTCATCGTGGCGCTGTTGGTGAAGCCCGCGAAGAGCTTGTCCTTCCAGCCCTGCGTGTACCAGACCTTGGACGAGGCATCGGCAAATTTCTTGAACTGCCAGCTCACGCCGCCCATGTAGGTCGGCGAGCCGAAGATGATCGCGTCGGCCGCGGCCAGCGTCTCCCAGCCGCCTTCGGGCAGGTTGCCATCGGCATCGATAGCGAGCAGCTGCGCGTCCGCGCTATCGGCCACGGCTTGCGCCACGCGCTGGGTGTGGCCGTAACCGGAATGGAAGACGACGACGATGTTTGCCATTGGGTGATTCTCCTGGGTGGACGCGATGGTCATTGATGCGAAGCCTTGGGGATCAGCTTACTTCTTGTCGATGCTGAAGCGGCCGGCACCAAAGGCCACGAAAGCGAGCAGGCCACCGGTAACGGCAATGTTCTTGAAGAACATCAGCTGGTTCACGAAGGCCTTGTCGGCGGGCATGCTCCAGTAGTTGTGGAACAGCACCGACGCCACCACGGTGAAGATTGCCAGCACCACGGCCGCGAAGCGCGTCTTGAAGCCGACGAGCAGCATCAGGCCAAGGCCGAGTTCCACGATGATGGCAATGACCGCCGCAACCTGCGGCAGCGGTGCGCCAACGGACGAGATATACCCGACCGTCCCGGCAAAGCCCATGAGCTTGCTGAAGCCTGCCGGCACGAACAAGAGTGCCAGCAGGACGCGGCCGACGAGGGACAGAGTGTCCTGTGCCACATTGGGGGTGGTGGCTGCGGCTGCGTTGAATGTGGTGGTTGCCATGATGAAGTAACTCCTTGGTTGTCGATTGATTGAAAGAAAAGAACGGGAAAGCAAGACAGATGCCGGGCGGCGCGCGCCCGGCGCGGGAATCAGGCGGCCAGATCGAACACCAGCACTTCGGCGTCCTTGCCGGCGCCCAGCGTGAGTTGCGATTCGCCTTCGAGCATTGCGGCATCGCCGCCCGCGAGCTTCTGGCCATTGACTTCGAGCTCGCCGCGCACCAGGTGCACGTAGCTCTTGCGCTTCGGGTCGAGCGCCAGGCTGGCCTTTTCGTCGCCGTCGATAAGGCCCGCGAACAGGCGCGCATCGGCATGCACCGTCACCGAACCGTCGGCGCCGTCGGGCGAGGCCACCAGGCGCAGCTTGCCGCGCTTCTCGTCGGTGCCGAACTTCTTCTGCTCGTAGCCGGGCGCAATGCCGCGCACGTTCGGCTCGATCCAGATCTGCAGGAAGTGCGTGGTCTCGTCGGCCTTGTGGTTGAACTCGCTGTGCATCACGCCGCGGCCCGCGCTCATGCGCTGCACGTCGCCCGGCGGAATCGCTTCCACGTTGCCCATGCTGTCCTTGTGCGCCAGTTCGCCCGACAGCACGTAGCTGATGATTTCCATGTCCTTGTGGCCATGGGTGCCGAAGCCGGCGCCCGCGGCCACGCGGTCTTCGTTGATTACCCGCAGATTGCCGAAACCCATGTGGGCCGGGTCGTAGTAACCGGCGAAAGAAAAGCTGTGGAACGAGCGCAGCCAGCCATGGTCGGCATAACCGCGTTCCTGTGATTTACGGACTTGCAACATCGTCGAACTCCTTCGGCCCATTCCCCGAGGGGGATGCTCGGGCCTTCTTCGTATGCCGCGCCGGATGCGCAGCGGATGTGAAGAACTTTAGGCCCGCACCCCTGCTTTGAAAGCGCCGGGGTTTGATGGCATCATTCAAATTTTTTGATCAATCGATCGACCCATCATGGAGCCACGATGCCCAGCGCCAGAGACGTACTGACCCCCGACGCGCTCGCCATGCTGCAGACCGTGGCCAGCACGGGCAGCTTTGCGGGCGCGGCCCGCGCCCTCAACCTGGTGCCCAGCGCGCTCAGCTACCGCGTGCGCCAGATCGAGGACGCGCTCGACGTTCTGCTGTTCGACCGCAGCGCGCGCCAGGCCCGCATCACCGAGGCGGGTGCCGAACTGCTGCGCGAGGCGGCCCGGCTGCTGGGCGAGATTGACGCGGTGGCCAACCGCGTGAAGCGCGTGGCCACCGGCTGGGAGCCGATGCTCACCATCGCGGTCGACAGCGTGATCGCGCGCGATCCCCTGCTCGACCTGGCCACCGCCTTCTTCGCGCTCGATCCGCCCACGCGGCTCAAGCTGCGCGATGAAACCCTGCTCGGCACCATCGAGGCTTTGACCAGCGGCGAAGCCGACCTGGCCATCGGCGCGGTGCTGGATGCGGCGAGCCTCGCCTTCACGGCCACGGGCATCCGCAGCCGGCCGATCGGCGAGCTGTGCTTCGTCTATGCGGTGGCGCCGCATCATCCGCTGGCGCGGCTGCCCGAGCCATTGACCGATGAAGTGCTGCGCCAACACCGCGCGGTTGCGGCCGCAGACTCGGTGCGCAGCGGGCCGAGCATGACGGTCAACCTCGTCGGCGGGCAGGACGTGCTCACGGTGCCGAGCATGCATGCCAAGCTGAGTGCGCAGCTGCACGGCCTGGGCGGCGGTTTTCTGCCCGAGCCGATGGCACGGCCGTATATCGAGGCCGGCCACCTGGTCGAACGCAAGACCGAACGCCGCCCCCCGCTCGCGACCATGCACTGCGCATGGCGCGTGCGCAGCGCGGGCGGGCCGGGCCGCGCGCTCGAATGGTGGCTCGCGCAATTCGACCACGAGGCCACGCGGCGGGCGCTGCTGGAGCGGCACCGGGGGCGCTGAGCACCAGCCGCCCGAAAGCGCCCTTCGCAGACCGTTGTAGAGTCCGAATACATCCATCGTCTCCCCTACACAAGAAAAGAGTCCCTCATGACCACTCGCGCAACTGCAAAGGCGACCGACCGCCACCGAACACCCACCGCCCCACGCCACTACGCCGTCGTCGGCGCGGGCATTGCCGGCGTGGCCTGCGCCCGAACCCTGGTGCAGGCCGGCCACAAGGTCACGGTGTTCGAGCGCGAAGCCGCGCCCGGCGGGCGCATGGCAAGCGTCGAAACTGCCTTTGGCCGCTTCGACAGCGGGGCGCAGTATTTCACCGTGCGCGACCCTCGTTTTGCGCTGGCACTGGAAGCCACGCCCAATCTCTGCCGCCCATGGAGCGCCAACCTCGTACGTGTGCTCGATGCGCATGGCCGCGTGGCCGAGGCAGCCCTGCCCGGCCGCGAATCGCACTGGGTGGCCCAGCCCGGCATGGATGCACTGGTGAGCCACTGGGCCGCACCGCTCGGCGGCAGCCTGGTGCCCAACACGCAGGTGACGCAGATCGAACCCGATGCGCTCGATGCCAAGCGCTGGCAGCTGCGCACCGCGGGCCAGGACGATTCGCAGCACGTGTACTCGGGCTTCGACGGCGTACTGCTGGCCGTGCCGCCTTCGCGCACGCGCGTGCTGCTGGGCGACGGCAAGCTCTCCGCCTCCGTCAGCCAGAAGATCGAGCCGGTGCGCATCGCGCCGTGCTGGACGCTGATGATCGCCTTCCCCCAGGCCAACCAGCCCACCATGTCGCACCTGGGCCCGCAATGGAATGCCGCGCGCAGCACCCACCACCGCGTGGCGTGGCTCGCGCGCGAGTCGTCCAAGCCCGGCCGCGAACGCATCGAGCGCTGGACGCTGCAGGCCAGCGCCGCGTGGTCGCAGGAACACCTGCGCGACGATGCCGCACGCGTCCAGGCCAAGCTGCTGCGTGCCTTCGCCGAGATCACCGGTATCCATGCCGCGCCCACGCATGCCGAGGCGCGCTGCTGGACCGAAGCCCAGACCCAGGTTCCCGTCGGCAAAAGCCACCTCTGGGACGCCAAGGCCCGCATCGGCGTGGCCGGCGACTGGTGCACCGGGCACCGCGTGGAAGACGCGTTCCTCTCGGGCCTTTCACTGGCGCTGGCAGTGATCTGATTCAAGGATGCGTGAGACCGGCCGTTTCGCGCCCTCGCCCACCGGCCCGCTGCATGCCGGCTCGCTGGTGGCCGCGCTTGCGAGCTGGCTCGACGTGCGCGCCCGCGGCCCGCAGGCGCGCTGGCTGATCCGCATCGAAGACGCCGACACCGAACGCTGCCTGCCCGGCATGGGCGAACACGTGCTCCGGCAGTTGGCCGACTGCAGCCTGCTGCCCGACGAAACGCCGGTGTGGCAGACAGAGCGCACCGCCCGCTATGAAGCGGCGCTTGCCAGGCTGCAGGCTCTCGGCCTCGCCTACCCCTGCGGCTGCTCGCGCAAGGACATCGACGAGGCGCTGGCGCGCCTTGGCCGGCCGCACACGCGCCATGGGGAGCGCGTCTATCCCGGCACCTGCCGCAACGGCCTGCACGGCAAGCCCGCGCGTGCCTGGCGCTTTGCCACCGAGAAGTTCGAATCCGCCCAGCCGGCGCTGCCGGACGGTGAACTCTGCTGGACCGACCGCCGCCTCGGCCGCCAGTGCCAGCACGTCAGCCGCGAGGTCGGCGACTTCGTGCTGCGCCGTGCCGATGGCCCCTGGGCCTACCAGCTCGCGGTGGTGGTCGACGACGCGGAACAGGACGTGACCGACGTCGTGCGCGGCGAAGACCTGGCCGACAACACCGCACGCCAGATCCTGCTGCAGCGCGCACTCGGCCTGCCCACGCCCAGCTACCTGCACACGCCGCTGGTCCGCGGCGCCGACGGCGACAAGCTCTCCAAGCAGAACGGCGCCACCTCCATCGATACCGGGGCGCCCGAGGCCGCGCTGGCCTCGCTCGACGCCGCGGCACGCGTGCTCGGCCTGGGCGCCGCGCAAGGCGGCTCATGCGCCGCGGCATTGGCCGGCTGGGTGCCCGAATGGCGCGATCTCTACAATTCGCGGCCGTAATGACCTCTTCCGACACCGTGCCCCACGACCTTCCACCCGGCGACGACGACGCGGGCGACGACGACAACAAACCCCACCCGCTGCACCGCCGCCTCAAGAGCTTCGTGAAGCGTGCCGGCCGCACCACCGACGGCCAGGCGCGCGCCTTTGCCGAGCTCGGCCCGCTGTTCCTCATTCCCTACAAGCCCGAACCGCTGGACCTCACCGCCGCTTTTGGCGGCCGGGCCGCGCCGACCGTGCTCGAAATCGGTTTCGGCATGGGCGAGGCCACCGCGCACATCGCCACGGTGATGCCCGAGACCAACTTTCTCTGCTGCGAAGTGCACGAGCCCGGCGTAGGCGCGCTGCTCAAGCGCATCGGCGAGCAGTCGATCACCAACATCCGCATCTGCGCGCACGATGCGGTCGACGTGCTCGACCACATGCTGCAGCCCGATTCGCTGGCCGGCGTGCACGTGTTCTTTCCCGATCCGTGGCACAAGAAGCGCCACAACAAACGGCGGCTGATCCAGCCCGGGTTCGTGAAAAAACTCGCCGAGCACCTGCGCCCGGGCGGCTACATCCATTGCGCCACCGACTGGCAACCCTACGCCGAGCAGATGCTCGAGGTGCTGTCGGCTGAACCGCTGCTGCGCAACTCGGCCGAAGGCTACGCGCCCAAGCCGGCCTACCGGCCGCTGACCAAGTTCGAGAACCGCGGCCTCAAGCTGGGCCACGGCGTCTGGGACCTGGTGTTTCAGCGCGCCTGAGCGGCACCCGCTTTTTTTCAGGCAGAGACTTCAGGGCTTTCGGCCCAAGGCGGCCCGCAGCCTTGTCGCGAGCTGCTGCGCATGCGCGGCGGAGCCGATGTTGGTGAAGCCCATCAGCAGCCCCTCGTCGCGAAAAGCCGCCGTGCCTCGCCGCGACAGCGGCTGGCAGTTCAGGCCGGCAAGCTGCGCGCGGTGGGCCAGTTCCTCGTCGTTTTCGCACCACCGGTCGAAGCGTGCGATCAGGTGCATGCCGCCGCTCTGCAGATCGATGCGCACGTCCTCGCCAAAGGCCTTCTGCAAGGCGGCCGCAAACACGCTGCGGCGGCGCGCATAGAGCAGCCGCATCTTCTTGAGGTGACGGGAGAAGTGGCCTTCGCGCATGAAGTCGGCCACCACCGCCTGCGTGAGCTGCGGGCATCCGTTGGACCACGTCTGTGCGGCCACGCCGAAGGCGCTCAGCAGCGAGTCGGGCGCGACCACGTAGCCCAGCGCCAGCCCCGGGTAGAGCACCTTCGAGAAGCTGCCCGCATACAGCACGCGATCATGGCCGTCCAGGCTCTTGAGCGCGGGCAACGGCGGGCCGGCGTAGCGGTACTCGCCGTCATAGTCGTCCTCGACGATCCAGGCCTTGGCCTCGGAGGCCCAGTCGAGCAGTTGCAGCCGGCGCGCGAGCGACATCGACACACCCAGCGGTGCCTGGTGCGAAGGCGTGACCACGGCCATCTTCGCTTTTGCTGCCTTGCGCATGCCATGCGCAACGTCCATGCCTTCCTGGTCCACCGGCACGGACACCGGGCGCTGGCCGGCACCGCGCAGCACCTCGTGCGTGGGCGTGTAGCCCGGGTCTTCCACCCACACACGGTCGTCCTTCGCGAGCAGCGTGTGCGAGATGAGCGCGAGAGACGCGCGGTAGCCGCCGGTCACGAAGACCTGCGACGGATGGCACGAGACGCCGCGCGACACCCGCAGATAGGCGGCAATGGCGGTGCGCAGCACCGGGTGGCCCGAAGGGTCGCCATAGAACATGTCGGCCGCGGTCGTCGCCCTCGCGCGGCGCGCAGCCAGGCGCGCCCAGAGCTTGCGCGGAAACGCATCGAGCGCCGGAATGCCCAGCTGCAAAGGCGGCGGCGGAGCAGGCTCGGCAAGCGCCTGGCCGGAGGCTTCCGCCCCGGTTCTTCGAGGCCCGCGGCGCACCGGCCGGCGGGCGGGGAGCGATGGGGAAACCACCGTGCCCGCCTGGCCCTGCGGCGAGAAATAACCTTCACCCGCAAGCTGGCTGTAGGCCGTCTCGATGGTGCCCCGCGCCACGCCCAGTTCGCTCGCCAGGCTGCGTGCAGATGCCACGCGATCGCCCGGGCGAAGCACGCCCAGTTCGATGGCCGCCCTGAAGCGCTCGTAGACCTGCCGGTACAGCGGCGCAGGCGCCGCGCGGTCGATTGCCAGGTGGGCGGTGGAAAAGGTCTTCTCTTGAATCATGGCCCATTCATTTTTGCGAATCTTGGCTCTTTCGAGTGTGGCATCGAAAACCTAAGCTCGACCGGTCGAACAGCCAGCAGGACAAAGGACATGCGATGAGCGAGAAGATATTCGTGGCGGGTGCGGCCGGCGCCATCGGCAGTGCGCTGGTCCCGCTGTTGATCGAGGCCGGCTACACCGTGTACGGCAGCACCCGCCGCCCCGAACGCGCGTATGCGCTGGAGGCGCGCGGCGCACGTCCGGTCATCGTCGACGTGTTCGACGCTGAAGCTCTGCGCGTGGCACTGAAGCGCATGGCGCCAATGGCGGTGATCCACCAGCTCACCGACCTGCCGCCCGACCTCGATCCCAAGCTGATGGCCGATGCCGCCCATCGCAACGCACGCGTGCGCAGCGAAGGCACGCGCAACCTCGTGGCCGCGGCGCTGGCGGCCGGCAGCCGCCGGCTGGTGGCCCAGAGCATTGCCTGGGTCTACGCACCGGGGCCCCTGCCCCACCTCGAAGAGCATCCGCTCGATCTCGAGGCCGAAGGCAGCCGCCGCGTCAGCGTGGACGGCGTGGCTGCACTCGAGCGCAGCGTGCTCGGCACGCCGGGCATCACGGGCACGGTGCTGCGCTATGGCCTGTTCTACGGTCCGGGCACCTCGAACGCCGGGCCCAAGGGCGCATGCCCGGTCCACGTGGAGGCCGCGGCCTGGGCGGCGGTGCTGGCGCTGCGGCAGGCGCAAGGCGGCGTCTTCAACATCGCCGAGGACAACCCCGAGGTCAGCAGCGAAAAGGCGAAACGCGATCTCGGCTGGCATGCATCGCTGCGGCTGCGTCCGCGGCAAGGAGTTGAATCGTGAAGGCGGCCCGGCTTCATCGCGGGCCGCTGGGGGCTGGCATCGCCGCGCTCTCGCTGGTGCTGGCCGCCGGCTGGGCGCTGATGCCGAACGGCAACCGGCAGGAGGCGGTGGAGTGGTTCGCCGAGGTGTGCAGCAGCGTCGCGCGACCGATGTTCTCGTCCGCCCCGGCGCCCGCGGGCTCGGGCGCCGACGCCAGGCCCGCCACTTCGGTCAAGGTTCTCTCGTGCGAAGCGCTGCCGAACGTGCCGGGCAAGTCGGTCACCACGGTTCTGGTCGACTTTCCGCCACTCGCGTATTCGCCGGCCCATCGGCACCCGGGCTCGGTGACCGCGATCATTCTCGAGGGCACGATCCGCTCTCAGCTTGGCGGCGGGCCGGTGGGCACCTACAAGAGCGGCGAAACCTTCTTCGAGCCGCCGCGCACGCTCCACCTCTTTGCGGAAAACCCCGATCCGGTGCGCCCAGCCAAGCTGGTGGCCGTGTTCGTTACCGACGAGAACTGCGGACCGCTGTTGCTGCCACCCGACGCCGACTGAAGAGGTGCCTAGGGTGCGGGAGCATTCCGCACAGGCATCGAACTTGCTACACTTTTTTACTAATTTGTACGAAAGGTGGCGCATGGACGGCTCTCGAAGAAAACTGGTGCAGGCGTGCGGGGCGATGCTGCTGGGCGGCAGCCTTCCTCTTCCCGTGCTCTCGCAATCCACCAAGGCAGCAGCAGCGGGCTCGCGGGTCGTCCTGCTGGGGCAGTCGGTGCCCTTGACCGGTGCGGCCGGCGAGATCGGGCTGGCCTTCGCAGCCGGCAGCCGGCTGGCCGTGAGCGACTTCAACGAGCGCAATGCCGCCGGCGGCCTCCAGCTCAAGCTGCTGCAGCTGGACGACGGCTATGACGCCGGCCGGGCCGCCGCCAACGCCCGCACGCTGCTGGGCCCGGACAAGGCCGACATGCTGTTCGGCTTCGTGGGCACCGCCAGCAGCGACGCCGGGGCGAGCGTCGCCGCGCAGCAGGGCAACCTGCTGTTCGCGCCTTTTGCCGCAGCCGATTCGCTGCGCGAGGCGAGCCATCCGAACGTGTTCCACGTCCGCCCCGGCATGATCGACGAAGCCCTGAAGATCGTGCGCCAGTGCGCCACCGTGGGGCAGACGCGCATCGCGCTGGTGGGCGACGACGACGCCATGGGCCGCGCCGGCCTGGCCGCCGTGCAGCAGGCCATCACCGAACTCAAGCTCCCCGCGCTGGTTGCCACGGCCATGGTTCCTGCGGGCGGCGACAAGCTCGACGCGGCGCTGAAGACAGTGCAGCAGCAGACGCCGCAGGCCATCGTGCTGGTATCGCTCTCGGGCACCACCGCCAATGCGATCCGCAAGCTGCGCAAGAGCGGCTACACCGGCAGCTTCATGGCGTTCTCGATCGTGGGCATCGACCCGCTCTACGCCGAGCTGGGCAAGGACATCGGCGGCATCGTGATCTCGCAGGTGGTGCCGTCGCCGCGGCCTTCGGCCATTCCCATCGTCAAGGAGTATCGCGCCGCGGTCGACAACTCCGACCAGACGCCATCGTACGAAGGCCTGGAGGGCTTCATTGCGGCCAAGGTGGTGGGCGAAGCGGTTCGCCGCGCGGGGCGCGGCTTCACGACGGCCAGCCTGCAGCGCGTGATGACCGCCATGACGGACTACGACGTGGGCGGCTTCCGCGTCAACCTGCGCCCGGGCCTGCGCGATCCGTCGAGAAACATCGACCTGATCAGCATCTCGGCCGACGGCCGCGTGCTGCGCTGAGTCATCCGCTCCTGACCAGCGCCTGCAGCGCATCGACCGACAACAGGTCGATGCGCCCGTAGCCCAGCGAAATCACCTCGTCGCGCGCGAGTGCGTTGAGTTCTTTGGAGAGCGTCTGCCGCGAGACGCCGAGCATCATGGCCAGCGCCTCCTGCGGCAGCATCAGCGTACGGCGCAAGTGCACCGACTGCGTGGCATCGCCTCGCGCCAGCACCAGGAGCCGGTGCGCCACGCGCGCACGCAGGCTGCGCAGCGTGGCATCTTCGGTCAGGCCGTAGAGCATGCGCACGCGCGCGGCCAGCATCGCGGCAATCGCGTTCGCAAAGACCACGTCGCGCATCTGGTGGGCAAAGGCCTCCGGCGGCACCACGAGCAGGTCGAGCGATTCCAGCGCAGTGGCGTCGTGCGTGCGCGGCGAGCCGTCGATCAGCGTGATTTCGCCGAACCAGTTGCCGGGCTCGAGCACCGCGAGGATGGCCTCGCGCCCATCCTGGCGCAGCGACGAGATCTTGATGGTGCCTGCCGCCAGCCCATAGAAGCCACCGCCCGCCGCATGCACCGGATCGCCCTGGCGAAACACCATGGCTCCTCGCCGCACGTGAATCAGTTCGGCCGCGCCCACCAGCGCCTCGCGCTGTGCGCGCGGCATGCTGGTGAACCACGGGTTGCGCTCCATTGCGGCGCGGTGCAGAGCGGAAAGACGCAGCTTGGGAGCGGCCATGCGGGAGAAATTGCCTCGAAGACGCCTCGGGGCGGGGTTTACCAGAGCCTTGCATTGTCAAATTCAAGACAGTTGAACGTCAAGCACAGGTCTACAGTGGCCGGCATTCCCCGAGAACATGGAGACGACACGATGAGCGAACGGGCAAGTTTCAAGAGCATGCAGGAGAGCACGCGCGAGGACTGGCAACTGATCGGCGGCGAGTTCAGGCAGTTTGCGGGCGGCCTGCCCGCACGCGTGATCAAGCACCTGCAGATCCTCGAAGGCGACTACGGCGGCTTTCCGGTCGACCGCTACACCCATTCGCTGCAGACCGCGACGCGCGCACTGCGCGACGGCCGCGACGAGGAGTACGTGGTGTGCGCGCTCTTGCACGACATCGGCGACACGCTCGGCAGCTTCAACCACCCCGACATTGCCGCGGCGATTCTCAAGCCCTTCGTGAGCGAAGCCAACCACTGGATGGTGCAGCACCACGGCATCTTCCAGGGCCACTATTTCTTTCATCACATTGGCTTGGACCGCGACATGCGCGACAACTTCAAGAGCCATCCGCACTACGAGCGCACGGCCGAGTTCTGCGCGCTGTACGACAACCCGGCCTTCGACCCCAAGGCCGAGACGCTGCCCATCAGCGAGTTCGAACCCATGCTGCAACGCCTGATGGCCGAGCCCAAGCAGAGCATCTACAAGGCCGCGATGAAAGAACCCGCGGCCGCCTGAAACCGACCAGGAACCCGAGAAGGAAACACCCCCCATGAACGCAGCCTCCCAACCCGAAATCCAGAAGCTCGTGTCCGCCGAAGAATGGCAGCTGCGCGTCGACCTTGCCGCCTGCTATCGCCTGGTGGCGCTCTACGGCTGGAGCGACCTGGTGTTCACCCACATCAGCGCGCGCATCCCCGGGCCCGAGCACCACTTCCTCATCAACCCCTATGGGCTCATGTTCGACGAGATCACTGCGTCGAGCCTGGTCAAGGTCGACCAGCAGTGCAACAAGATCATCGAGTCGCCCTACCCGGTGAACCCGGCGGGCTTCGTGATCCACAGCGCGGTGCACGCCGCGCGCGAAGACATCCAGTGCGTGCTGCACACCCACACCAAGGCCGGCATTGCCGTGAGCGCGCAGAAGAACGGCGTGCTGCCCATCAGCCAGCAATCGACCTTCGTGCTGGCTTCGCTCGCCTACCACGACTATGAAGGCGTGGCCTTCCGCGACGACGAAAAGCCGCGCCTGCAGGCCGACATGGGCAGCGCCAATTTCCTCATGCTGCGCAACCACGGCCTGCTCACCTGCGGCAAGACCATTGCGGACGCCTTCCTTTCGATGTACACCTTCGAGAACACCTGCCAGATCCAGATTGCGGCCCAATCGGGCGGTGGCGAACTCACGCACGTGAACCCGAAGATCGTCGAAGGCGTGGGCCAGGCCATGAAGGTGCAGACCGGCGGCCTGGGCGGACAGTTCGTCTGGCCATCGCTGATCCGCAAGCTCGACCGCATCGACGACAGCTACAAGCAATAAGCGCCGATCCCGGTTTACACGGCTGCCAGCGCCTGCGCGACAGGTGCCGGCAGCCATTTTTTTAGAAGAACCAGAAAGAGGAGACAACAAGGCATGGACGCTACGCTCATCGTGACCCGCTTCCTGTTCGGCGCGCTCGCGCTGGTGATGTTCGGGCTCGGGCTTTCGCTTTCGCTGGACGACTTCCGGCGTCTCTTCAGGCACCCCAAGGCGGTGACCATCGCGCTCGCGCTGCAGGTCGTCGGGCTGCCGCTGGCCTGCTACGCGATCATCGTCGGCTTCGGGCTGTCGCCGGTGTTCGCCATCGGGCTGATGCTGCTCGCGGCTTCGCCGGGCGGCATCTCGGCCAACCTGTTCTCGCACTTGTTCGGCGGCAACGTGGCCATGAACATCTCGCTCACGGCCGTCAACACGCTGCTGTCGATCGTCACGCTGCCGCTCATTGCCAACTGGGCCATCGGCCACTTTGCGCAGAGCGGCCAGGTGGTGCCGCTGCAGACGCGCAAGCTGGTGGAGGTGATCGCCATCGTGCTGGTGCCGGTGGCCATCGGGATGATCGTGGCCTCGCGCCGGCCCGGCTTCGCGGCGCGCATGGAAAAGCCGACCAAGATCTTCAGCGCCGTGGTGCTCGCGGTGGTCACGGTGCTGGCCATCGCGAACGAGTGGAAGAACATCACCGCGACCTTCGCCGAGATCGGGTTGCCGGTGCTGCTGTTCAACCTCGTGAGCCTGCTCGCGGGCTACTACCTGAGCCGCGCCGCGGGCCTCGACAAGCCGCTGGCCACGGCCATCAGCTACGAGATCGGCATTCACAACTCCACGCTGGCCATCTTCATCGCCGTGAGCGTCCTGGGGAGCTTTCAGCTCGCGCTGCCGGCGGCCATCTACTCGGTGGTGATGTACATCACCGCCCCGCTGTTCGGCTGGCTGGTGTTGCGCCGGCGGCAACCGGTGGCCGTGCCTGCGCGATGATGCGGGCATGGAACTTCGGCAACTGCGCTACTTCGTCAAGGTCTGCGAGCTTCGCAGCATGGGCCGCGCGGCCATCGAACTGGGCGTGGTCACTTCGGCACTGAGCCAGCAGATCAGCCGGCTCGAGGGCGAACTCTCCACCCGGCTGCTGCAGCGCAGCTCGACCGGCGTGACGCCCACCGACGCCGGCCTCGCCTTCTTGCAGCAGGCGCAGCTCACGCTGCGGCATGCCGACGATGCGGTGCGCGCGGCGCAGCAGGCGCGCCTCTCGGGCCATGTGAGCGTGGGCCTCGCGCCCACCACGGCCACGGTGCTCGGCGTGCCGCTGATGCGCGCCATGCAGGAGCGCTACCCCGAGGTGCGGCTGCACATGGTCGAGGCACTGTCAGGCCACCTCACCACCATGCTGCAGGCGCGCCAGCTCGACCTGGCGGTGCTGTTCCAGACCGACACGCCGCGGCGCTGGAGCGTGCTGCCGCTGCTGGCGGAAAAGCTGTTCGTGATCGCATCGCCCCATCTTGCGCAGCGCCCGTCCGGCGCCAAGGTGCGGCTGTCGCAACTGGCCGAGCTGCCGCTCATCCTGCCCAGCGGAAGCCACGGCTTGCGCGCCACGCTGATGGCCGCTTTCGCGCGGGCGCGCATCCAGCCGCGCATCGTCGCCGAGGTGGATGGCCTGGCGTTGCTGATGGACGCGGTGCGCGCGGGCTACGGCGCCACCATCCAGCCCGGTGCGGCCACCGCGCGCCATGACAGCGACGACCTTCAGCTCACTCAGATCAGCGGTGCGCACGTGGGCCGCCACAACCTTCTGGTGAGCCTGTCCGACGACGAACTTTCGCCGGCCGCGCTGGCGGCGCGCGTGGTGCTTGCCGACACGGCCCGCGCCCTGGTGCGCGAGGGCCGCTGGACCGGCGCAAGTCTTCTCGATCACTGAACACCCGTTGCCTCGATCGGCCTTTCGCGTGAAGGCCGCGCTCCCTAAAGTCTCCTGCATTCCAAGGAGACCCACGAGTGATCGATGTATTGGTTGTCGGTGGCGGCAATGCCGCGCTGTGCGCCGCGCTGATGGCGCGCGAGGCCGGTGCCTCGGTGCTGCTGCTCGAAGCCTCGCCGAAGGAGTGGCGCGGCGGCAATTCGCAGCACACCCGCAACCTGCGCTGCATGCACGACGCGCCGCAGGACGTGCTGGTCGAGGCCTACCCTGAAGAGGAATACTGGCAAGACCTGCTGAAGGTGACCGGCGGCCTGACCGACGAGCACCTGGCGCGGCTGGTGATCCGCGCCTCTTCCGACTGCCGCGACTGGATGCGCAGCCATGGCGTGCACTTTCAGCCGCCGCTCTCGGGTGCGCTGCACGTCGCGCGCACCAATGCCTTCTTCATGGGTGGCGGCAAGGCGCTGGTGAACGCCTATTTCCGCAGCGCGGAACGGCTGGGCGTGCAGATCCGCTACGACACGCCCGTGGCCTCGGTGGAGCTCGACGGCGAGCGCTTCGTGGCCGTGCGCACCGAGGCCGGCGAGCGCATCGAGGCGAAGAGCTGCGTGCTGGCCGCAGGCGGCTTCGAATCGAACCGCGAATGGCTGCGCGAAGCCTGGGGCCGGAACGAGCGCGGCGAGTGGCCGGCCGACAACTTCCTCGTCCGCGGCACGCGTTTCAACCAGGGCGTGCTGCTGAAGTACATGATCGGCGCCGGCGCCGACAGCATCGGCGATCCGTCGCAGGGCCACATGGTGGCGATCGATGCGCGCGCGCCGCTCTACGACGGCGGCATCTGCACCCGCATCGATTGCGTGTCGCTCGGCGTGGTGGTCAACCGCGAGGCAAAACGCTTCTACGACGAGGGCGAAGACTTCTGGCCCAAGCGCTATGCGATCTGGGGCCGTCTGGTGGCGCAGCAGCCGGGGCAGATCGCCTGGTCGGTGATCGACCAGAAGGCGGTCGGCCGCTTCATGCCGCCGGTCTTCGCCGGTACAGAGGCGAACACGCTCGGCGAACTGGCGCAGAAGATCGGCCTCGACGAAGCCACCTTCGTGCGCACCGTGCAGGACTACAACGCCGCCTGCCGCGTCGGCAGTTTCGACCACGCCGCGCTCGACGACTGCCATACCGAAGGCCTCGCGCCCGCCAAGACGCACTGGGCCCGCCCGCTCGACACCGCGCCCTTCTACGCCTACCCCGTGCGGCCCGGCATCACCTTCACCTACCTGGGCCTGAAGGTGGACCAGACCGCGGCGGTGCGCTTTGGCGGCCGGCCGAGTCCCAACCTGTTCGTGGCCGGCGAAATGATGGCCGGCAACGTGCTGGGCAAGGGCTACACGGCCGGTGTCGGCATGAGCATCGGCACGGCCTTCGGCCACATCGCAGGCACGCAGGCCGCGCGGGCCGCCAAGAACCTTTCGAAGAAATCCCCGGAGACCGCCCTTGCAGCAGCTCACTGATCTCGTCGCACGCGCCCGTGCGGATGCCGACGGCATCGGCAGCGCCCCGGTGCGCGTGATCCCCATCCGCCCCGCGCTGCCACTGACCGCCAGCGAAGACGAAGTTGCGCGCATCCTGCAGATCTGCAACGCCTGCCGCTATTGCGAAGGCTTCTGCGCGGTGTTCCCCGCGATGACGCGGCGGCTGGAGTTCGGCAAGGCCGACACGCACTATCTCGCCAACCTGTGCCACAGCTGTGGCTCCTGCCTGCATGCCTGCCAGTACGCGCCGCCGCACGAATTTGCGGTCAACGTGCCGCAGGCGATGGCGCAGGTGCGCATGCAGACCTACCACGACTACGCCTGGCCCCCTGCGATGGGTGCGCTCTACAGGAAGGCCGGCCTCACCGTCGCGCTGGCCCTGGCCGGTGGGCTCGCACTGTTCCTGGTGCTGGCCGTGGCGATGACAGGCACGCTGCTGCACGAACCGCTCGCGGGCAATTTCTACGCGATCTTTCCGCACAACTTTCTCGCGCTGGTGTTCGGCGCGGTGTTCGCCTTCGTGCTGTTCGCATTGGCAATGGGCGTGCGGCGCTTCTGGCGCGAGGTGTCGCCGGCGCAGGAGAACCCGCCCACCCAAGTGGCCGGCGTGCGCGCCGCTGCGAGCGCCGAGGCCGCTCACGATGCGCTGCGCCTCACCTACCTGGGCGGCGGCCATGGCGAGGGCTGCAACAACGAAGACGACCGCTTCACGCTCTGGCGCCGGCGCTTTCACCACTTCACCTTCTACGGCTTCATGCTGTGCTTCGCCTCCACCTGCGTGGCGACGCTCTACCACTATCTGCTCGGCCTGCATGCGCCCTATGCGCTCACGAGCCTGCCGGTGCTGCTGGGCACCGCGGGCGGCATCGGGCTGGTGGTCGGGCCGGTCGGCCTGCTTTGGATGAACCTGCGGCGCCATGCGGCGCAGGGCGACGTGGCGCAGCGACCGATGGACCGCGGCTTCATCGCGCTGCTGCTGCTCACCAGCGTCACGGGCCTGGCCCTGCTCGCCTGGCGCGACACCGGCTTCATGGCGCTGCTGCTGGCGGTGCACCTGGGCGTGGTGATGGCGCTTTTTCTCACGCTGCCCTACGGCAAGTTCGCGCATGGCATCTTCCGCTCGGCGGCGCTGCTCAAGTTTGCGATCGAAAAACGCCTGCCCAGCCGCTTGCAGCTGGGCGCCGACTGAAGCGCCCGGATCCGACGCAGGGCGAGCCTCTGCGAACCGGATGTAACAGCGCCAAAGCCCGACCGGACAAGTCTGCCCCGCTTTGGCGTGAGAATGGCGGGCCATGCACGTTCGAATCCCCGCCATGGCGGTCCTGCTGGGCCTGGCCTGTTTTCTCTCCCCCGCTTCCGATGCAGCCCCTCCCACCACCAGGGAGACCCAGGGCGCGGACGCCCGTATCGATTCGCTCATCGCCCGCATGACAGTCGAGGAGAAAGTGGGCCAGCTCAGCCTCTACGGCCCCGCCGACACCAACATTCCCGGCAACCCCCAAGCCGGCCAGCGCAACGCACAACAAGAGATCGACGATGTGCGCGCCGGGCGGCTCACCGGCCTGTTCAACAACCAGGGACTGGAACGCAAGCGCGTGCTGCAAGAGGTGGCCGTGCGCGAATCGCGCCTGGGCATTCCGCTGCTCTACGGCGCCGACGTGATCCACGGCTTTCGCACCATCTTCCCCATGCCGCTGGCGGAAGCCGCTAGCTGGGAGCCCGCGCTTGCCGAGCGCACCGCGCGCGCGGCGGCGGTGGAAGCCAGCGCCGACGGCTTTCGCTGGACCTTCGCGCCGATGGTGGACATTGCACGCGATGCGCGCTGGGGCCGCGGCATCGAAGGTGCGGGCGAAGACGTGTACCTGGCCAACCTGTTCGCGGCGGCGCGCGTGCGCGGCTTCCAGGGCAGCGACCTCTCGCGCGGCGATGCCCTGCTGGCCACGCCCAAGCACTTTGCGGCCTATGGCGCCGCGGAGGGCGGACTCGACTACGCGGCCACCGACATCTCCGAGCGCACGCTGCGCCAGGTGTACCTGCCGCCGTTCCGCGCCGCGCTGGACGCGGGCGCGCTGTCGATCATGAGCGCCTTCAACGAGATTTCAGGCATTCCGTCGATTGCCAACCCGGCGCTGCTGACGGGCGTGCTGCGCGAGGAATGGAAGTTCAAGGGCTTCGTGGTCTCCGACTACACCGCCGACGAGGAACTGATTGCGCACGGCTACGCGGCCAACGGGCGGGAGGCGGCCAGGCAGTCGTTCCTGGCTGGCACCGATGTCAGCATGCAGAGCGGCCTGTACATGCGCTACCTGCCCGAACTCGTGGCCTCGGGCGAAGTGCCCATGGCGCGCCTGGACGATGCGGTGCGCCGCGTGCTGTGGGTCAAGCAGAAGCTCGGCCTGTTCGATCAGCCTCTTCGAGGGCTCGATGCCGCACCGGCCCGGGCACGCGCCGAGAACCCCGAGCACATCGCCCTCGCGCGCGAGGATGCCCGCCGCGCCATCGTGATGCTGAAGAATGAGCGCGCGGTGCTGCCGCTGCCCAGGTCCGGCAAGAAGATCGCGCTGATCGGGCCTTTCGCCTCGGGAACGCAGGACCTGCTCGGCGCCTGGAGCCTTTTCCCGGGCCAGTCGGCTCCCGTCGGCATCGAAGACGGCTTGCGCGCCGCGCTGCGCGACCCCGCGGCGCTGGCGGTGGTACGCGGCTCGGGCATCGATGCGCCGTTGGCCGGCGGCATCGAGGCCGCGGTGGCGGCCGCGCGCGACGCCGACGTGGTGGTGCTCGCCATCGGCGAGGGCCAGCTCATGTCCGGCGAGGCCCGTTCGCGCACCGACATCGGTATTCCCCAGGCCCAGCAGGATTTGGCTGAAGCCGTGGCGGCCACCGGCAAGCCCGTGGTCGTGCTGCTGAGCAACGGCCGCGCCATGGCGCTCAGGGGCGCGGTGCGCAACGCCGACGCCATCCTCGTGACCTGGTTTCTCGGCGTGCAGACCGGCACCGCCATTGCCGACGTGGTGTTCGGCGACTTCAATCCTTCGGGCCGGCTGCCGGTGAGCTTTCCACAGGCCTCCGGCCAGGTGCCCTTCTACTACGGCCAGAAACGCACCGGGCGGCCGCTGCCCGACAACGACCAGGCCATGGCATTCAAGACACGCTACGTGGACACCACCAATCAGGCGCTCTACCCCTTCGGCCACGGCATCGGCTATGCACCGGTGCGCTACGACAGCGTGGAGATGAGCCAGGACCGGCTGCCGCTCGGCGGCACGCTGCGCGTGCGTGCCACCCTCACCAACACCGGCCAGCGCGAGGCCGAGGAAGTGGTGCAGCTCTATGTCGCAGAACGCGCCGCGAGCGTGACGCGGCCGGTGCGCGAGCTCAAGAACTTCCGCAAGGTGCGCATCGAGTCCGGCGCATCGAAGGTGGTCGAGTTCACGCTCGGTGCCGACGACCTGCAGTTCATCGGCCGCGACATGAAGCCGACCGTGGAGCCCGGTGAGTTCGACCTGTGGGTCGCGCCTTCGGCCACGGGCGGCCTGCGAAAGAGTTTTGCGCTGACGCGGGAGTGAGGCCCCATGACCACCTCCCCCGTACCCATCGAACAGCGCCTGGACCTCGTCTCCGAGACGGACATCGAGACCTACTGGTTTCAGCCGACCGGCACCGTCTCGGCAACGCTGGGCGAACGGAACGGGCCTGTGTGCGCGCCGGTGTTTCAGTACAGCGTACTGTCCGACGACAGCATCGAGATTGCCGACAGCGAGCGCGTGATTGCCACCTGGACGCGCATCGAAGTCGACGGCGATGTGTTGCGTGCCGAGTGCAACGGAAAGTTCAAGACTTTCCGCATCGGCTGACGGGACGACCGCCTCAATGAAAACGGGCCCGAGGGCCCGCTTCATCGTCAGAGAACGATCGGCTTACAGGCCAGCTTGGCGCGTGAACGACACGCTGGGCTTCTTGTAGGCTTGCGGCACTTCGTCGCGGTAGAAAGCGCGGCGGTCGAGGCTGGCGAGCGGGTCGTGCGCCTTGGCAACGGCTTCGGCCTGGATCACCGAGCGGTCGGCGGTCGAGCTGAAGGCTTGTGCGCCGGCGCTGGCGCCTTCGCTGTATTCGTTGCCGGCGCGGGCGGCTGCAACGGCTTGCGGGGCGACTTCGGCGCGCGAGACGCCGGAGTTCACGCTCACCACGCCTTCATAGGTTTCAGCGTGCGCACCGGCAGCAGCCAGGAGCGAGAGAGCAGCGGCAGCGAGGATCTTCGAGGCATTCATTTCAATCTCCTAATGGGTTGGTTGGTGAGATGAAGTTTGAGCCCGAAGCCCCATGAAAAAACGCCGCAAAATGAATCACGGCGTTCACGGGATTGAAACAATCGAGCGCCACGAATCCATCGTGCCGCCCCGATTGATTAGCGCAGCATTAGTGCGAAATCATCCATGGCCGCTTCGACGGCGCAGACTTCGCGCCGTTCGCCGCGGTCACCGTCGCACCGCTGCGCCTGGACGATCCCGAGCAACAGCCGCAGCCCGCCGGATGCTTGAAGCGCGCGTAGTCCCGCGAACTGCCCGGTTCATGCCGCGCACGCTCATTGGTCTCCATCGCACGGCGCGTGCCCGAGGCCATCAGCGCGAGCCGTGGCGCGGCCGAAAGTACACGCGGCGATGCGCCTCCGCAGTCGGGGCACGCGGCCGGCTCGTCGCGTTGGCCCGAAGGCCGCAGCGCATCGAATCCGCCGCATTGGCCGCAGGCGTAGTCGTAGGTCGGCATGGGCGCCTCAGGCCAGGTCGTGCGACAGCGGCATCTCGATGCTGCCGTCGATCATCTTCACCGGCCCCGATGCATTCGGATTGATGTCGAAGTCGAAGATCTGCGTGGGCAGCCAGAGCGTGGCGCAGGAGTTGGGCACATCGACCACGCCACTGATGTGGCCCTGCACGGGTGCTGTGCCCAAAATCGAATACGCCTGTGCGCCGGAGTAGCCGAACTTCTTCAGATACTCGATGGCGTTGAGGCAGGCCTGGCGGTAGGCCACGTTCACGTCGAGGTAGTACTGCTTGCCGCTCTCGTCGACCGAGATGCCTTCGAAGATCAGGTAGTCGTTGTACTGCGGCGTGATCACGCTCGGCTTGAAGATCGGATTCTTGATGCCGTACTTGGCCATGCCGCCCTTGATGAGCGTGACCTTCATGTGCACCCAGCCGGCCATCTCGATGGCGCCGCAGAAGGTGATTTCGCCATCGCCCTGGCTGAAGTGCAGGTCGCCCACCGAAAGGCCCGCGCCGTCGACATACACCGGAAAGAACACCTTCGAGCCGCGCGACAGATCCTTGATGTCGCAGTTGCCGCCGTGTTCGCGCGGCGGCACGGTGCGGGCGCCCTCGGCCGCCGCCTTGGCGCGTGCTTCGCCGCTCATCTTGCCCATGTGGGCGGTGCCGGCCGAGGGCGGGTTGGCCAGGCCGGGCACGCGGGTCGGGTCGGTGTCGATGAGCTTCTGCTCGCGCTCGTTCCACATGTCGAGCATCGGCTTGTCGGGCAGGCAGCCGATGAGGCCCGGATGGATCAGGCCCGCAAAGTTGACGCCCGGCACGTGGCGCGAGCTGGTGAACATGCCCTTGAAGTCCCAGATGGATTTTTGCGCTTCGGGAAAATGGTCGGTCAAGAAGCCGCCGCCGTTCTTCTTCGAGAAGAAGCCGTTGAAACCCCAGAGGCTGTCCTGCTTGGCGCCGATGTCGAGCAGGTCGACCACCAGCAGGTCGCCGGGCTCGGCGCCTTTCACGCCCACGGGGCCCGAGAGGTAGTGCACCGTGCTCAGGTCGATGTCGCGCACGTCGTCGGCGCTGTCATTGTTCTTGATGAAGCCGCCGGTCCAGTCGAAGGTCTCGAGGATGAAGTCGTCGCCCGGGTTCACCCAGCAGGCCATCGGAATGTCCGGATGCCAGCGGTTGTGGATCATCTCGTTCTCGGTGGGCGACTTGGTCAAATCGACCTTGATCAGCGTGTCCGTCATTTGCAGTGGCTCCTGGTTGGGTTGTGGGTAACGGAAGAAGAGGTCATACGGAGAGATAGGCCTTGATGTGGTTCACATCGGTCTTGTCGCGCGCGGTCTCGTGCACCAGGCGGCCGCCCTCGATCACGAAAAGCCGGTCGGCCACGTCCATGGCAAAACTCAGCACCTGCTCGGACACGACGATGGTGATGCCGCGCAGCTTGCGGATCTCGTTGAGCGCCTTGGCGATGTCCTTGATGATCGAAGGCTGGATACCCTCGGTGGGCTCGTCGAGCAACAGCACCTTGGGGTCGGTGACGAGGGCGCGTGCAATGGCCAGTTGTTGTTGCTGGCCGCCGGAGAGGTTGCCGCCCTTGCGGCGCTTCATGTCCCAAAGCACGGGGAACAGCGCATAGATTTCTTCGGGAATGCGTTTTGTCTTCGAGTTCTCCAGGCCGGTCTGGATGTTCTCTTCGACGGTCAGCGTCGGGAAGATCATGCGGCCCTGCGGCACATAGGCAATGCCCTTAGCCACGCGCCTGAAGCTTTCGTCGCGCGACACGTCCTGCCCCGCCACTTCGATGCGGCCGCTCTTGATGGGAAGCACGCCCATCAAGCTTTTGAACAGCGTGGTCTTGCCCATGCCGTTACGTCCCATGATGGCTACGGTTTCGTTGGCGTGGCCCTCGAAGGAGATTCCGTGCAGGGCTTCGCTCTGGCCGTAGGCTACGTGCAGGTCATCGACCTTCAGCATGATGTTGCTCATGTCACTTCCTGGGTTGTTCGTTCTGGACGCTGCTGTTCAGGGCGGGTGCAAAGGGCACCGGGTACTCCCCTCCGCGAATGTCCCCCGGGCTTCGCCCTCCTCCTTTATTTCGCTGCGGGGAGCACCCGATGCCCTGTGCACTTGGGCACGCGGCTGGTGTGCGGCTGATCAGCAACCGCCCTTTCCAACGCTCACGTCGATGGGGTGCCTTGCGCAGCGAAATAAAGGAGGAGGCCGCAGGCCGGGGGACATTCGCGGAGAAAGGTACCCCGTCGGCGGGAGCGCGCCCTGAACAACGCACAACGTGACGAATAGAACAACCAGTCATCTAGTGCCCCAGATAAACATCGATCACCCTCGGATCCGCCTGCACCTTCTCCATCGGCCCTTCGGCGAGGATCTTTCCCTGGTGCATCACGGTGACCTTGTGCGCGATCTGCTTCACGAAGGCCATGTCGTGCTCGATGACGATCACCGCGCGGTTCTGGCAGATGCGCTTGAGCAGCTCGGCCGTGAGCTCGCGTTCGCGCGCGCTCATGCCTGCAATGGGCTCGTCGAGCATCAGCAGCTCGGGCTCCTGCATCAACAGCATGCCGATCTCCAGCCACTGCTTCTGTCCGTGGCTCAGCAGGCCCGCCTCGGTGCGCAGCTTGTCGGCCAAGCCGATGTCTTCGGCCACCGCCTGCACCTTGGCCTTGACCTCGTCGTCGCACTTGAACGCCAGCGCACCGAGCACCGAGCGGCCCTTGGGGAACGACACCTCGAGGTTCTGGAACACGCTGAGGTTCTCGTAGATCGATGGTGTCTGGAACTTGCGGCCGATGCCCAGCCGCACGCGCTTGTGCTCGGCCATTTTCGTGAGCTCGGTGTTCTTGAACTTGATGCTGCCGCCGCTGGCGCGTGTCTTGCCGCAGATCAGGTCGAGCAGCGTGGTCTTTCCGGCGCCGTTGGGGCCGATGATCACGCGCAGTTCGTTCTTGTCGATGTAGAGCGTGAGGTCGTCAATGGCCTTGAAGCCGTCGAAGGAGACCGTGAGGTCTTCCACGGCGAGCGCGAAGTCGGTGTTGCTCATGAAGTGGTGACTCCGGGTTCAGGCGTGCTGGCTGCCGACGCCTTCGGGCAACTGCGGGTCGGGCGAAGACGGCGACGAGGAAAGAGAGGCCGGTGCGGGCGGCATCGGTGTGGATGCGGGCGGCTGCACCGCCGCCTCGCGCAGCGCCTTGCGGCGATCCTTCCACCAGGGCTTGATCTTTTCGTCCCAAAGGCCCGCGAGCCCCATCGGGAAAGCCATGGTCACGCCGATGAAGAGGCCGGCCATCAGGAACAGCCACAGGTCCGGAAAACTCTCCGAGAAAAGCGTCTTGCCCGCATTCACCAGCAGTGCGCCGTACACCGCGCCTACCAGGCTCATGCGGCCGCCCACGGCGCAGAAGATCACCATCTCGATGGACGGCACGATGCCCACGAAGCTCGGCGACATGAAGCCCACCTGCAGCGCGAACATGGCGCCACCGATGCCCGAGAGCCCGGCCGCAAGGCAGAAGATGAAGACCTTGAAGTTCGACACGTCGTAGCCCGAGAAGCGCACACGGTCTTCCTTGTCGCGCATGGCGAGCAGCAGCGTGCCGAGCTTGCTGGTCTGGATCCAGCGGCATAGCACGATGCTGCAGACCAGCAGGCCGACGCAGACGTAGTAGAGGATGTACTTGGCGCTATCGGTGCGCGTGTCCCAGCCCAGCATCGTCTTCAAGTCGGTCATGCCGTTCACGCCGCCGGTGTAGCCCTGCTGGCCGATGATGAGTACGGTGCAAATGAGCGCCACCGCCTGCGTGATGATCGCAAAGTAGACACCGCCCACGCGGCGCTTGAACATCGCAAAGCTCACGAGCCAGGCCAGCGCCATCGGTGCCAGTACCACCAGCATGAGGCTCAGCGGCAGGCTCTTGAACGGCAGCCACAGCATGGGCAGCTCGGTGATCTGGTTCCAGTCCATGAAGTCCGGAATGCCGGGCGTCGACTGGATCTTGGTCGTGATGGGGTCGGAGGCTTCGAGCTTGAGGAACATCGCCATTGCATAGCCGCCGATGCCGAAGAACACGCCCTGCCCCAGGCTCAGCACCCCGCCGTAGCCCCACACCATCACCAGCCCTACCGCGACGAAAGCGTAGGTGAGGTACTTGCCCACGAGGTTCAGGCGAAAGATGTCGAGCGACAGCGGCAGCGCGACTGCCAGCAGCAAGACCAGCAGCAAGAGGCTGCCGAGCTGGTAGCGCAGGATCGAGGCCTTGATGAAGTTCATCATCGAAACGTTCTCCAGAAAGGAATCGGGTTCATCAGCGCCGGACTTTCACGGCGAAAAGCCCTTGCGGTCGCATCATCAGAATCAGCACGATCAGCGAGAGCGTCAGCACCTTGGCCATCGAGCCGGTCATGAAGAATTCCGAGATCGATTGGGTCTGCGCAATGCCGAAGGCCGAGACCACCGTGCCCAGCAGGCTGGCCGCGCCGCCGAAGGTGACGACGAGAAAGGCATCCACGATGTAGAGCGAGCCCGAGGTCGGCCCGGTCGAGCCGATGGTGGTGAAGGCCGCGCCCGCCATGCCGGCAATGCCGCAGCCGATGGCAAAGGTCAGCCGGTCGGTCTTCATGGTGTCGATGCCGGTGGCGTTGGCCATGGTGCGGTTGGCCACGGTGGCGCGCACGCGCAGGCCCCAGCGGCTCTTGTGCAGCGCGACCAGCACGCTGCCGGTAACCAGTGCCGTGAGCGCAAGCACGAACAACCCGTTGATCGGAATGTCGAGGCCTTCATGCGGCGTCCACGAGCCCATGAGCCACTCGGGCAATGTCGGGCTCACTTCCTTTGGGCCGATGAAGGTGCGGAAGAGTTGCTGCAGCCCCAGGCTCACGCCCCAGGTGGCGAGCAGCGTGTCGAGCGGCCGCTTGTAGAGGTGCCGGATCAGCACCCACTCCACGATCCAGCCGACGATGAAAGCGAACACGAAAGCCAGCCCGATGGCAATCGGAAAGTAGTACGGCATGAACGCGGGCGCCAGGCTTTCGGTAACGCGCGCGGCCAGGTAGATCGAATAGGCGCCGATGGTCATGAACTCGCCATGCGCCATGTTGATCACGCCCATCTGGCCGAAGATGATCGCGAGCCCGAGGCCCATGAGCAGCAGCACCGCAAAGAGGCTCAGCCCCGCGAAGCCCTGCATCAGGCCGATGTTCATCATGTCCGACAGAGTCATGGAGAGTTCCCGTATTGGCTGTTGGCTCCTTCCCCCTCTGTGGGAAGGCTGGGATGGGGGCAGGCAGAGCGTGTCCACTGGCAACGCCGCTTGCCCCCACCCTTGCCCTCCCCCAGAGGGGGAGGGAGAAAGTCATCAGGGGTTTATTGATAGCCCTTCGGAAACGGATCCGGCTTGATCAACTCAGCCGATTCCGCCACCACCTTGAACGTCCCGTCCAGCTGCCCCTGCCCGATGCGCGCCTTGCTCCACAGGTGGTGGTTCGCGTCCAGCTTCACGTAGCCTTCCGGCGCGGTCTTCAGTTCGATGCCCGGCGAGCCGGCCACCACCTTGTCGACGTCGAAGCTGCCGGCCTTCTCCACTGCCGCCTTCCACAGCCACGGGCCGAGGTAGCCCGCCTGCGTAACGTCGCCGATCACCGCGTCCTTGCCGTACTTGGCCTTGAAGGCGGCCACGAACTTCTTGTTGTTCTCGTTGTCGAGCGACTGGAAGTACTTCATCGACGAATAGAAGCCCGCGAAGTTTTCGCCGCCCACGCCGGTCATTTCGTCTTCGGTGACGGCAAGCGTCAGCAGGAACTGCTTGTCGCCCGTGATGCCCGCGGCCTTGAGCTGCTTGTAGAAGGCCACGTTCGAGCCGCCCACCACCGCCGCGAAGATGCAGTCGGGCTTGGCGACCTTGATCTTGTTGATCAGCGAGTTGAAGTTGGTGTGGCCCAGCGGGTAGTACTCCTCGCCCTTGACCGAACCCTTCTGGAAGTTCTCGATGTGCTTGCGCGCGATCTTCATCGAGGTGCGCGGCCAGATGTAGTCGGAGCCGACGAGGAAGAAGGTCTTGGCCTTCTTCTCCTTCGCGCCCCAGTCCAGGCCCCAGATGATCTGCTGCGTGGCTTCCTGGCCCGTGTAGATCACGTTCTTGCTCTGCTCCAGGCCTTCGTAGAAGGTCGGGTAGTACAAGAGGCCGTTCTCCTTCTCGAACACCGGCAGCACGGCCTTGCGCGAGGCGCTGGTCCAGCAGCCGAACACCGCGGCGCAGTGGTCGTTGACCAGCAGCTTCTTCGACTTCTCGGCGAAGGTCGGCCAGTCGGAAGCGCCGTCTTCCTTGATCACCTTGATCTTGCGGCCAAGGATGCCGCCCATCGCGTTGATCTGGTCGATGGCGAGCTGCTCGGCCTGGATGGAGCCAGTTTCCGAGATGGCCATGGTGCCGGAGGACGAGTGCAGCTGGCCCACCGTCACTTCGGTATCGGTCACCGCGAGCTTGGTGGTGTTGACCTTGGCCGTGGGGAACTGCGACTGGCCGAAGCTCAGGCCACTCAGGCCCATCACGGGCAGCGCGGCAGCGCCCTGCAGCAGTCGTCGGCGGCGCAATGCCAGGGCATCGAGGGAGGGATCGGAAGCACGCGACATCAGGAACTCCAGGCAGGTTGAGGAAAAAGAAACCCGGGTTGGCCGCGCACCATCGCTGTGCATCGGACGGTGCCCCGAGCACCATGGCTGGTACTTTAGAAATCACTCGCGCCGCCGCGAATACGTCATTCAACGTAGCGGCCGGAGGCGCGGCTGCAGCCAGACTCGCAGGCCGTGCACTGGCGGCGGCAGGTGGCAAAACGGCAGGGAGCGCTTCTTGCTGTGTCTTCCGCCATGCCACTGCCGCCGCCCTCGCCGCAAGAGCCCACCATGCAATCCGTCACCGGCCAGAAGATCTTTCGCATCCGCCGCGACTACAACACGTGGGTCGCGAACGAAACGCTGGAGGACTACGCGCTGCGCTACACGCCGCGCAGCTTTCGCAAGTGGTCGGAGTTCCGCGTCGCCAACGCGGCCTTCGGCGCCACCTCGTTCCTGGCGCTGGAGGCCATCGGCGGGGCCATTGCGCTGAACTACGGCTTCTCGAACGCGCTGTGGGCCATCCTGGTGGTGGGACTCATCACGTTCCTCACGGGCCTGCCGATTTCCTACTACGCGGCCAAGCACGGCGTGGACATGGACCTGCTCACGCGCGGCGCGGGCTTCGGCTACCTGGGCTCCACCCTCACCTCGCTCATCTACGCGAGCTTTACCTTCATCTTCTTTGCGCTGGAGGCGGCCATCCTCGCGCTGGCGCTGCAGCTGTACCTCGACTGGCCGCTGCCGCTGCTCTACCTGCTCTCGTCGATCGTGATCGTGCCGCTGGTCATGCGCGGCATCACGCTCATCTCGGGCCTGCAGCTGTGGACGCAGCCGATCTGGATCGTGCTGTTCGTCTGCCCCTTCATCGCGGTGCTGGTGAAGAAGCCCGAGCTCTATGCCGACTTCACCGGCCTGGTGGGCCGCACCTCGGACAGCAGCGGCTTCGATCCGCTGATGTTCGGCGCCGCAGCCACGGTGGCCTTTTCGCTCGTGGTGCAGATCGGCGAGCAGGTCGACTACCTGCGATTCCTGCCCGAGAAGACGGCCGCCAACCGGGGCCGCTGGTGGGCCGCGGTGCTGGTGGCGGGGCCGGGCTGGATCGTGCCGGGCATGCTCAAGATGATGGGCGGCGCCTTCCTGGCCTTTCTTGCGCTGCAGCACGAGATTCCGGGCAAGCACGCCATCGAGCCCACGCTGATGTACCTCACGGGCTTTTCGTACGTGTTGCGCGACCCGGCCTGGGTGCTGGCAATCACCACCCTCTTCGTGGTGGTGTCGCAGATGAAGATCAACCTCACCAACGCCTATGCGGGCTCGCTGGCGTGGTCCAACTTCTTCGCGCGGCTCACGCACAGCCACCCGGGGCGCGTGGTGTGGCTGGTGTTCAACGTGGTCATCGCCATTCTGCTGATGACGCTGGGCGTGTTCGCGGCGCTCGAGCACGTGCTGGGCTTCTACAGCAATATCGCCATCGCATGGGTCGGCGCGCTGGTTGCCGACCTGGTCATCAACAAGCCGCTGGGCTGGAGCCCGCGCACCATCGAGTTCAAGCGCGCGCACCTGTACGACATCAATCCGGTCGGCCTGGGAGCGATGCTGGTGGCGGCCGCGCTCGCCATGCTGGCGTATTCCGGTGTGCTGGGCCAATGGGCGCGCGCGTTCTCGCCCTTCATCGCGCTGGCAACGGCGCTGGTGGTTTCGCCGCTGCTGGCCTGGCGCACGCGCGGGCGCTACTACCTGGCGCGCACCGACATCCAACGCTGGACGCCGGGGCAATTGGTCAAGTGCTCGGTGTGCGACAACAGTTTCGAGTCGGAAGACATGGCGCACTGCCCGGCCTACAGCGCGCCGATCTGCTCGCTGTGCTGCACGCTGGAATCGCGCTGCCACGACCGCTGCAAGACCGACTCGCGCGCGGCCGAGCAGATGAGCAACTGGCTCAAGGCGCTGCTGCCGCCCGCGCTGTCGGGGCGGCTCAACTTTCGCGTGGCGCACTACCTGATGGTGGCCACGTCGCTCGTGGCGCTGGTGGCCACGGTGATGGGCGTCGTGTATGCGCAAGAGACCATCGTGGGCTCGGACCTCCTGGACCCGGCCCTTCGCAGCGCCTTTCTCAAGGTGTTTGCGCTGCTCTCGCTGGTGGCGGCGGTGGCTGCGTGGTGGATCGTGCTGGGCAGCGAGAGCCGGCAGATGGCGCAGGAAGAATCCAACCGCCACAACCACCTGCTCACCGTCGAGGTGGAGGCGCACAAGCGCACCGACGCGGCGCTGCAGACGGCCAAGGAAGCGGCCGAGGCCGCCAACCAGGCCAAGACCCGCTACGTGGCCGGCATGACGCATGAGTTGCGCACGCCGCTCAACAGCATCCTGGGCTACTCGCAGATCCTGCTCAAGGGCGAGGCGGTGGCGGCGCCGCCGCGCGACGCGGTGCAGACCATCCAGCGCAGCGGCGAGCACATGCTCGGCCTGATCGACGGGCTGCTCGACCTGGCCCGCATCGAGGCTGGCCGCCTGCAGCTGGAACCCGCCCCGCTCGCGCTGCCCGCCTTTCTCGACGAGCTCGTGCACATGGTGCGGCCGCAGGCGGAGAGCAAGGGCCTGGCGTTCGTGTACACGCACAGCGGGCGGCTCCCGCCCTGGGTGCATGCCGATGCCAAGCGGCTGCGCCAGATTCTCATCAACCTGCTGGCCAATGCGGTGCGCTTCACCGACAGCGGCACGGTCACGCTGCATGTCGACGCGCGCCGCGAAGTGCTGCGCTTCGACGTGGTCGACACCGGCATCGGCGTGGCGCCGCAGGACCACCAACGCATCTTTCTTCCGTTCGAGCGCGGCGCCGCGGGACGCCGGCGCGGCGAGCCCGGCACCGGCCTCGGCCTCACCATCACCGGCCTTCTCACGTCGCTGATGGGCGGCGAGCTGCGCCTGGCCGACACCTCGCCCGCGGGCAGCACCTTCGGGGTGCGGGTGTACCTGCGCGAAGTGGCCGAGCCGGGGCCGGAGGCGCAGGCCGGCGCATTGCGTCGGCCGGTGTCGGGCTACATCGGCGCGCGCCGAACGCTGCTGGTGGTGGACGACCAGCCGGTGCAGCGCCAGATGCTGGCCGGCATGCTCGCGCCGCTGGGCTTCGAGGTGCGCGAGGCCGCGAGCGGCACCGAGTGCCTCGACAGCCTGCGCGAAAACCTGCCCTCCGCGATCCTGCTGGACCTCACCATGGACGACATGGACGGCTGGCAGACCGCGGCGCTGGTGCGCGCCTCGGGCTTCGACCGCATTCCGATCATCATCGTCTCGGCCAACATGTTCGAGAACCAGGGCGAGTTGCTGCGCGCCGCGGGCTGCCAGGCCTTCGTGGGCAAGCCGGTCATCGAGTCGCAGCTGATCACCACGCTGGAGCGCCACCTCGGGCTCGAATGGCTGGCCCTGAACGATCCCATGCCGCCCCCGGTCGACATCGCCCCGCGGCCGCAGCAACTTGCGCTTTCCGAGGACGACCGGGCCGAACTGATGCGGCTGGTGCAGATGGGCCATGTGCGCGGCCTGCACCAGGTGCTCGACCGGCTCGCCGCCGCTTCGCCACCGGCGGCCGTGACCTGCACCTGGCTGCGCGGCATGGTCAACCGCTTCGATCTCGACAATCTCCGCAAGGCACTCGCAGAAGAAGATGCAGACACTCTCTCCCCCTGAAGCCGAACGCCACGTGGTGCTGGTGGTGGACGACGCCCCCAGCAGCCTGGGCATGCTGTGCGACACGCTCGAAGCCAGCGGCTACACCGTGCTGGTGGCCGCCGACGGCGAGGCCGCGCTGCAGCGCCTCGAACTGGTGGTGCCCGACGCCATCCTGCTGGACGGCATGATGCCCGGCCTCTCGGGGTTCGAGACCTGCCGGCGCATCAAGGCCGATGCGGCGCTCGCGCACATTCCGGTGCTGTTCATGACCGGGCTTTCGGAAACCGCGCACGTGGTCGAGGGCTTCGAGTGCGGCGGCGTCGACTACGTCGTGAAGCCGATCCGCGCGCAAGAGGTGCTGGCGCGGCTGCACACGCACACGCGCAACGCGCGCATCACGCGGATGGCGCGCGATGCCGTCGACGTCGCAGGCATGGGCGTGGTCTTCGTCGATTCGCACGGGCGCATCGCCTGGCGTTCACCGCAAGCCGCGCTGTGGCTCCATGCCCTCGACGCACCACCGGCCCCTGGGCTGTTGCCCGCCTCGCTCGAAGCCGCGCTGGTACCCGGCGCGGCCATTGCGCTGGCCACTGCGGCGGGCACGCGGCTGTCGGTGCGCAACCTGGGCGCAGCCGCGCTCGGGGAGACCATGCTGCTCCTTGCTACCCAGCGCGACGGCGTGACGGCCGGTTCTTCTTCTGCCGCACGCCTTGCCGATGCGGCGCTCACGCCGCGCGAGACCGAAGTGCTTTCATGGCTTGCCAAGGGCAAGACCAACCGCGACATCGGCGAGATTCTCGGCACCAGCCCGCGCACGGTGAACAAGCACCTCGAACACATCTTCGAAAAACTGGGCGTGGAAACGCGCGCCGCCGCGGCGGCGCTGGCGAGCGGCCAGCTGGCCTGACCGCAGAAGCAGGAGCCGGCGGCATCACGCCGCCCGGCCCCTGTTTCCGACTTCTTACCTCTTGGGCGCCGGTGTTGCAGGCACCGCGGGCGTCGTCGTGTTGGTGTCCGACTTGGACGCCGGCACTGCGGGCGTCGCCGGCGTTGCAGACGTCGTGGACGTCGTGGACGATGAAGATTGCGCGGACGGCGTGGCCGGTGTCGCTGGCGTGGCCGGCGTTGCAGGCGATGTCGCCGTGGCTGGCGTTGCAGGCGTTGCAGGCGTGGCGGGTGTCGCCGGCGTTGCGGCATTGGCCGATGCGTTGGATCCGCTGGTCGCGCCCGCGCCACTGCCATTGGCGCCTGCGGCGGCGCCTACGCCGGCACTGCCGCCCCCGCTACCGCCACCACCGCCCGAACCTCCACCGCCACCGCTACCGCTACCGCCGCCTCCCCCGCCGCCACCCGCGGCCAAGGCAAGGGGTGCAACGCAGGCGCCCATGAGGACCGCCACCAGGGTCGGCGCAATACGTCGTTTCAGCTTCATCGGATTCTCCTTGTTGATGTTTCGACAAGGCCAAGCTAGACGACGCAGCAAGCCGCCCTTGTAGTCAAAAGTCAGCATGGCAGGCCGGCCTGATCGGTCGGGCGTCTGCATCGCTATGCAATCGATAGCTGCACGGTTCGGCTCGACGGTGTCCGCCACAAGGATGCGGCCAGAGAGCAGCGCGCGAGGGGGCCCCGGCTATCCCGTCGTGCCGCGAGGCAGATGGACGGTGAATGCCGTGCCTTCTGCCGAGGACGACGTCACCGTGATGGTGCCGCCGTGGCCCGTCACGATCTCCCGCGCAATGTAGAGGCCGAGTCCCAGGCTCGTGGCGGGCCGCTCGTGCGGCGCCGATTCGCGGGTCGCAACCTGCACCAGCGGGTTGAAGATCACCTGCATCGCGTCGGGAGGAATCGGCCTGCCCCGGTTCTTGACGACCAGGGTCGCATGCGCCACTTCGTCCCTGATCAGCAGCACCACGGGATAGGTGGGGTCGCCGTGCTGCACGGCATTGCTCAGCAGGTTCGTCAGGACCTGGCGCATGCGGGCCGGGTCGAACATCAGGATCACGTCGCCTGGCAGATCGGCAACCAATGCCCGCTGGGGATACGCCGCGCACACCTCGTCGAAGGCCTCCTGGCACAGGGCGCCCAGGTTGCCTTCCTGCGGAACCACCTCGATGCCGCGGCCGAGCCGGGTGCGCGTGTACTCGAGCAGGTCGGTCACCATGTCGTTGATCGACGCAATGCTTCGCCTGGCGACCTGGAGCGTGCGCTCCTTGGGCTTGGCATCACCTGACAGGCCGAGGAGATGAATGCAGGAACTGAGCGCGCTCAGGGGGTTTCGCAGGTCGTGCCCCAGCACGGCCAGGAAGGTGTCCCTGGAATTGGCGACATGGTCGGAATACGTGGCCATGGCCTCCGCAAGGCCCTGGTCAATGCCCTCGTTGAAGCGCACCACTTCTTCGAGCACCGCGGCGTCGACCGCGCCCACCTTCCCCATCCACAAGCGAAGCACCGTGGCCCGCAGCGCGCGATATTCCGCGCCCAGCTGAGACAAATCGAAGCCCACCCGCTGGCGCAAGCCTCCATGTTCGGCGGCAAAGGTCTCTTTTGCGAACGGTACGGCAAAACCCTTGGACTTGGCTTCGCGCTCCTTTTCGGATTGCGTGGACTCCATTTCGCTTGCAATGGCCAGCAGGATTTCATGCGCATGGTCCCGGAGCTCGACGACGGACATGGTCTCCGCCGGCGGGATCATCGTTCGTGCAAAGGATTCCCACTCGACAAGAATGGGTTCGATGTTGTCTTTGATGAATTGGCTAAGGCGCATGCTGGACGGAGTATGCGCTCGTGTAGGACAACAGGCGGTTCGGCGAACAGCGCCTGCCTGCCGGAGCGACGGAAGAAGGGGTACTCGACGAAGCGTATCCTGAGGCCCCTCGTCCCCCGGAATACATCCCATGACCGAACAGCCGCTTTCCGGGACGAACCCCGTCGCCCCGCCCTTCTTCCACGAGGCCTCCGGCACGGTCCGCTTCTGGGTGCTGATCGATGGCCACGCCATGGGCGCCAGCATTGGCCGGGAGATCCTGCACTACCGCTACCACTCCGGCGCCCAGGGCGACGATCCGCTCGAAACCTACACGCAGCACGCCGATCAGATGGAAGCGGCCGTGCGCCGCCGGGTCGCGCAAGGCTCCATCGAGCCCGTGATGCTGCGCGAGTACGACTTACCCCGCGTTTGATTTCGTCCATGGCTCCAGCGGGCTCGCATTGCTGGCGCCACCCGAGTCGGTAGTTTCCCCAGCAGTGGTGAAGGCTGATTGACAGCCTCGCTGCCTACGATGGATGCAAACCACTCAGGAGACGCCATGAAATCCCAGCTTTTCTCGTTGAATCGCCTGACCCGCCGCACCGCCCTGCTGGCCGCCGCGGCCGTGCTTGCCGGATGCGGCATCCTCAGCAGCCCGCCGCGCGCCGGCGGCGACATCCACGTGATGACCTCGGGCGGTTTCACCGCAGCCTACAACGACCTGCGACCAGGCTTCGAGCGCAGCAGCGGCCGCACGGTCAAGACCGCCTACGGCGCTTCGATGGGCAATGCCGAGGATTCGATTCCGAGCCGGTTGTCGCGCAACGAACCGGCCGACGTGGTGATCCTCGCGCGGCCGGCCCTCGACGCGCTGGTGGCAGCGGGCAAGGTGGTGCCGGGAAGCCAGGTCGACCTGGTCAAGTCGTCGATCGGCTTTGCGGTGCGCAAGGGCGCGCCCAAGCCCGACATCGGTACGGTCGATGCGCTCAAGCGCACGCTGCTGGCCGCACCTTCCATTGCCTATTCAGCCAGCGCCAGCGGCACGTACTACGAGACCGAGCTGCTCAAGAAACTCGGCATCGAAGATCAGGTCAAGCCCAAGAGCAAGCGCATCCTGAGCGAGCGCGTGGGCACGGTGGTGGCGCGCGGCGACGCGGCGCTGGGGCTGCAACAGGTGAGCGAACTGCTGCCGATCGAAGGCATCGACTACATCGGCCCGCTGCCGGCCGAGGTCCAGCGCGTGACGGTGTTCTCGGCCGGCATTGCCACGGCCTCGAAGCAGCCCGAGGCGGCACGCCAGCTGATCCGTTATCTCAACTCCCCCGAGGCCGCGCCGACCATTGCAAAGACGGGCCTCGAGCCGCTGACGGCACGTTGATGCGCTGATACGGCTGGTCAGTAAACTGGCGCTCATCCTCCTTTTGAACGATGGACGCCATGACCCAGCCACAGCCACAGCCCATTGCCCCCGCTCTTGTTTCCACCTTCGCGCCCAGCGGCACGTTGCGCGCGTCGATCAACCTCGGCAACCCGATCCTCGCGAACAAGGACGCGGCCACGGGCGAGCCGGTGGGCGTGTCGATCGACCTCGCGCGCGAGTTCGCACGCCGGCTCGGCGTAGGCATCGAGCTGGTGGTGTTCGAGAAGGCGGCGGCATCGGTCGACGCGGTCAAGAACGAGAAGGCCGACATCGGCTTCTTCGCCATCGACCCGGCACGCAGCGAAGGGCTGCGCTTCACCGCGCCCTACGTGCTGATCGAAGGCAGCTATCTCGTACGCGACGCATCCGAGCTCACCGACAACGCGCAGGTGGACCGCGCGGGCCAACGGATCTCGGTTGGCGCGGGCAGCGCCTACGACCTGTTCCTCACGCGCGAAATCAGGCAGGCCGAGATCGTGCGGCTCCAGGGCGCGGCCGCGGCTTTGGCCGCACTCCGTTCGGGCCAGGTCGAGGTGGCCGCCGGCATTCGGCAGCTGCTCGAAGGCGAGGCACTGCGCGAACCGGGCGTGCGTGTGCTGCCCGGCCGCTTCATGGTGATCCAGCAGGCCATGGGCACGCCGGCCAGCCGTGGCGCCGAGGCACAGGCACTGCTCGCGGCCTTCGTCGAGGAGATGAAGGCCAGCGGCTTCGTGGCCGATGCGCTCGAACGCCACGGCATCGAAGGCGCGATCGTCGCGCCCGCGGCCTAAGCGGCGCGTTGGCCGCGTCGCAAGCGGCTCACAGCTTGTGGACCTCGACGGGTCCTTGCGAATAGAACAGGAAGTAGCCGGTTCCAGTGCTGAAGTCGTTCTTCTTCCAGCCCGGCGGCACCTTGAACACGCCGAGCTGTCCGCTCGCCACGCCGACGAAGGCTGTGTTCCCGGTGTCGGTGGTGATGCGGCGCCAGGCTTCGCGCGTGACGGGCTCCATCTGCATCTTGGGTTCGCTCCACTCGGCGGTGCGCACCTTGTCACGCATGATGTAGCGGCCGTCCTGCCGCTCGATCTTGACCAGCTCTTTCAGGATGCCGTTCTTCTTCACGGCATACACGCCGACCAGCTCTGCTTCGGGCCCGCCACCCGGTCCGCATGCGGTCAACAACAGCAGCGCAGATGCGCTGGCCACCAGATGGTTGAATGCTTTTTTCATGAGGCTGCCCTTCAGCGCTTCTGGTTCTCGCGCAGCTTCAGGCTGCCCTGGTAGCGCAGTGCGTGCGGATAGTCTTCCTTGCCGGCCGTGTCCTGCGCCATCGTCATCATCTTCTGCTGGCTGGCCTCGGTCTTGGCAAGAAGCGTGGACGGCAGGTTGACGATGTTCTTGATCTGGTCGTACTGCGCCTGCGTGATCCGGCCTACCGACAGCAGGCGGAACGCGTCCCGCTCGATGTTGAGCAGCAGCGGCTTGTTGTCGGCAAAGTTCTGCGCCTTGGCCAGCAGGTCGCTCCACGACTGGGCGCTGTAGTTGCTCACGTAGTAGTCCTGCCCGGTCGGCCCGGCCAGCACCGCGGTGCAGCCCGGAAGATCCAGCTGCGTGGTGCTGCTCGCCATCACGAAGGTCTTGCGCTGCTCCATCGCGTCACCGTAGGCCAGCGTCACGGGAATGGTCCATGAAGACGCCGGATAGACGTTCTGGTTGGGAAACGGCTCCTGGCTGATCGACACGTAGGTGCGGTCGCCCGCGCATTGCGCGTCCACCGTGAGCAGCGGCACGCCGGTCTGCCGGATGAAGCTGTCGCCGATGTCGGTCACTTTCTTGCCGCCGCTCGCCTTCTCGAGCGAACTCCACAGCCGCGACGGCGTGACGTTGCCGAAGGCATAGTCTTTCAGGTAGATCTGCAGGCCCTTCTGCATCGCCTCCTCGCCGATGTAGTTCTGGATCATCTCCAGCACGTGGCTGCCCTTGTTGTAGACGAAGATCGAAGGGCTGATGAAGCCGAAAGAGCCCGCATCGTTCAGGTTGCGCTGCACCGGCACCGCCGTGTTGCGCAGGTCCGCCACCACCACGGTGTGCTTGTCCAGCACGTAGTCGGAGAAGCTGTAGTAGTCAGGGTGGAATTTGATGGTGGTGCGGCGGTCGAACCAGCGCGCGAACGATTCGTTGAGCCACACGTTGTCCCACCAGTCGAGCGTGACCAGGTCGCCGAACCACTGGTGCGCAATTTCGTGCGTGACCACCGTCACCGAATAGAGCGTGGGCGTGTCGCCCGGCTTGGTCAGCACGCGGTCGGCAAACTCGAAGATGGAGCCCCAGTTCTCCATGCCGCCAAAGCCGGTGTTGGGCTTGTTGTCGTAGCTGTCGTTGGCGGCCACGGTGTCGAACTTCTTGAACGGCAGCGCAATGCCGGTGTAGTTGTAGTAGTAGTCCATGGCCACCTTGGTCCACTCCATCGCGAAGGTGGCCCAGGTGGAGCGGCCCGGCGGCGTGAACCAGCGCAGCGGCATTTCGCTGCCGTCGAGCGGGCTCTTGAAGGTGTCCGAGAGAATGTCGAACTTGCCGCCGCCAAAGAAGGCGAGATACATCGGCATCGAAGGCGTCTTCTCGAACGACACCTGCTGGTAGCCGTCCGGCAGCTTGACGGCGGACTTCTGCGCGGCGTTCGACACCGTCTGCCAGTCGCCCGGCACCTCGGCCGAGATTTCGAAGGTGTGGCGGAAGGCCGGCTCGTCCCAGCCCGGAAACCATTGCCGCGCATAGTTGGTTTCGCCCTGCGTCACGATGGCGTCGCTCGTCACGCCCTCGGGCGTGGAAAGGCCGACCTTGAAGACGCCGGTCGCGGCAGAGCAGAACGGGTTGCGCGCCATCTCCTCGGGCGGGCAGTACTCCGCATCGGAGAACTGGATCTTGCCATCCCACTCCATGTGCAGCAGGTACTTGCCCTTGGCGATCTGCCCGTCGCTGAGCCGCAGCTGAACGAAGTCGCCCAGCGTCTGCGGCGTGGGTATCAACGCAATCGCCTCGGAGGGATTCGACAGCTTGCGCAAGGTGGTTCTGCCATTGGCAAACTTCAGGTTGTGCGCGGCAACGACGATCGCATCGACCGGCTTGAGCACTTCGATCTCCACGTCCCCTCGCCCCACGAAGGTCTTGAGCTCCGCATCGGGCCGGAACCACAGCTTGTAGTTGATGGGCCAGACGGTGTCAGGCAGCTCCATCGGCTTCGCGGATCGGTCGATCTGCGCCACGGCCGCGTCGGGTGCGAGCGCCGGTCCGTCGTCGGGTGTCTTGGGCGACGCCGAACCGTCCGCCGTGAGCGTGGGCGCATTCAATGCGCTGGCTCCCAGCGAAGAATCGCCTCCGCCGCCTCCTCCACCGCAGGCCGCCAAGGTGGCAAGTGTCACGGCGGTGATGGCAAGATGATTGACGGCTGGCTTGACAAGTTTCTTCATGATGATGAACGCCTCTTGGTACAGACAGGCGCCGCCGCGCATGCACCGGCGGATAGCCGGCAATGCGCGAACGCGCGCGATGATGGAATGAACGACACATCGACAGGCAACGCCGCGCCCTCCCGGCGAACGAGACGTTCGTCAGGAAAGACACGAGCTGTCCAGCGATTTTTTTCAGCCGGCGCGGCGCGAACGCGCCACGCCTAACCACGCCGCGAGCGATGCGGGCGGTCCCAGGATGCGGGGAGTGATGGGTTCCATTCCCGTCGATGTGCGAGGGCGATGGAATGCGGCTGAGCCTAAATGCCTGGATGGTTGGCTTAGCGCAATCGCGTCAACTCTGCGGGTTCAGGCAGAGAGATAACGGTTGAAGAAGCGATTGAATAAACGATTGAAATGGCGGTCGCAACGGCAAGTTCTCTTGTAGCTGTTCTGAATAGCTTCACGTGCGTTCTCCCTCCTTGGAAGTGGGCACATTTTTAGCTGAGCACAGATGACAGCGTCAACGAGGCGCGGAACTTTTCTCTCTCAAAATGTTCGCGCGCCATACGACGAATGGAGTCATCGATTCCACGCGTGCAATGCACTACGAAGATGGTTCTTTCTTCATGCCGCGCGCGGCGTGCGGGGCGAGAACGCCACGCGCATCCGGTGTGACCGTGCAGCCACACTGAATGCGCGAACAGGCCCTGGAAGATGTGGCGCAGCGCTGCCCGATCAGCGCGCGCCGTAGCGCGCCACCGTCAGGCCTTCCATGTCGATCGCGGGCTGCCTGCCGTCGATCAAATCGGCCATCACGCGGCCCGTGCCGGCCGCCATGGTCCAGCCGAGCGTGCCGTGGCCGGTGCTCAGCATCAGGTTGGGAATGCGCGTGGCGCCGATCACCGGCGTGCCGTCGGGGGTCATGGGGCGAAGGCCGGTCCAGAAGGACGCCTCGCGCACATCGCCGCCCTTGGGAAAGAGATCGGTCACGACATGCTCGAGCGTGTCGCGCCGCCCGGCATCGAGCGCCAGGTCGAAGCCCGAGAGCTGCGCGGTGCCGCCCACGCGGATGCGGTCGCCGAGCCGGGTGACGGCCACCTTGAAGGTCTCGTCCATCACGGTGGATTCGGGCGCGCCGCTGGCATCGGAAATGGGCACGGTGATGGAAAAGCCCTTGACCGGATACACCGGCAGGTCGATGCCCAGCGGCTTGACCATGGCCGGCGAGTAGCTGCCCAGCGCCACCACGTAGCGGTCCGCGGTGAAGCTGCCGGCATCGGTTCTCACGGCGGTGACGCCGCCGGCGCCGTGCTCGATGGCCTGGATGCCCACGCCGAAGCGGAACTTGGCGCCGGCCGCCTCGGCCAGCGTGGCCAGTGCCTGCGTGAACTTGAAGCAGTCGCCTGTCTCGTCGCCCGGCAGGCGCAGGCCGCCGACGAACTTGCTCTTCACCCCCGCGAGCGCGGGCTCGTACTGCACGCAGCCTTCACGGTCGAGCACCTGGTAGGGCACGCCGGAGGCCTGGAGCACTTCCACGTCCTTGGCAATGCCGTCGAGCTGCTTCTGGGTTCGAAAGAGCTGCAGCGTGCCCAGCGCGCGTTCGTCATACCGGATGCCGGTGTCGGCGCGCAGCGCCTTCAGGCAATCGCGGCTGTATTCGGCGAGCCGCACCATGCGGCCCTTGTTGAGCTCATAGCGCGCCTGCGTGCAATTGCACAGCATCGACAGGCCCCAGCGCCACATGGCCGGATCGAGCATGGGCTTGATCACCAGCGGGCTGTGCTGCATGAGCATCCACTTGATGGCCTTGAGCGGCACGCCGGGCCCGGCCCATGGCGCAGAGTAGCCGGGCGACACCTCGCCCGCATTGCCGAAGCTCGTTTCGAGCGCGGGCGCCGGCTGGCGCTCCAGCACCGTCACGTCGTGGCCCGCACGCGCCAGGTAGTACGCCACCGAGGTGCCGATGACACCGCTGCCGAGGATCAGAACCTGCATGAGAACAACCCCTTGAAAGCCGCACGCGACAATGCCCCCGAGGGTACAGGCTCCCCCGCGCTACAGGCCGAGTGCTTCTTGCAATTGCCGTGCCGTCCAGCGCCTGGGCTCGCGCGGCCAGTCTTCGAGCAGCGCGAACATTCTTGCGTTGCGCGGCGCGGCCAGGTCATGGTCTTGCGCAAGCCGCACGACTTCGCCGCTGAGCGCATCGATCTCGGTGCGCCGTCCGAGCGCCAGGTCGTCCGCCATGCTGGAGCGGGCCTTGGCGTCGATGCGCAGCATGCGCGCCGCGACGATGCGAAACAGCCAGTCGGGCAGCCGCAGCACCGCGGACAGCCGCTGCGCCGGCACCGCGGCCACCTGTGCCGGCGCGATGCCGGCACGGCCGAGCACGCCCAGCGCCTCGTCGATCAGCGCGGCAAAGCAGCGCCGGTAGCCGCGCTGCAGCAGCTCATCGCGCAGCGGCAGGCCAGACAGCGCGTTGACGGGATTGTTGAGGTTGAGCAGCAGCTTGCCCCATTGCACCGGCAGCAGGTCGGCGTACAGGTCGAGCGGCACGCCCGCACGCTCGAAGACCGGCAGCCAAGGCCGCAGTGCGGCATCGTCCTTGGCGGCCAGCCGTCCGGCCGTGCCCCGGTGAAAGGCACCCGGGCCGATCTCGGCCACGTTGTACGGCACCATGCCGGGCAGCAGGCTGAGCGTGGGCCCCGCTTGCGAGGCCGCGGCGCAGTTGGAAATGCCGTTCTGGAACGAGACGACCGTGGTGCCCGCGGGCAATGCAAAGGCCAGCTCGGCGGCCGCCTCGGCCGTGGCGCCGCTCTTCACGCACAGGAGCACCAATGCCGGCGCGGCCCCTACGGGCACCTGCTCGCTGAACCGAAGGCTGGCGGCCGGCAGGCGATGCGTACCGCCTTCGAGGTCGCTCAGCACGAGGCCATGTTCCGCAAGGCCCCGCAGCACGCGTGGCCGGCCGACGAAGGTGACGGGAACACCCGCCGCCGCCAGGCTGCCGCCGATGAAGCAACCGATGGTGCCCGCCCCCATCACCAGCACTTCGCCGGGAGGGGGGCCGAGCACCTCGGTGGCGGCCATCAGGTGCGTTCCGCGACCCAGGCTTGCACCGATTGGAGCGCGGCAGGCAGGCCCGCGGCATCGGTGCCGCCGGCCATGGCCATGTCGGCCTTGCCGCCGCCCTTGCCGCCCACTTGCTGGGCCACGAAGTTGACCAGCTCGCCGGCCTTGACCTTGCCCACCGTGTCGCTCGTGACGCCCGCGGCCACCTGCACCTTGGCGCCGTCGGCCGCGGCCAGCACGATCACTGCCGTCTTGAGCTTGTCCTTCAGCTTGTCCATGGTGTCGCGCAGCGTCTTCGCGTCGGCGCCGTCGAGCTTGGCGGCCAGCACCTTGATGCCGTTGACGTCGATGGCCTGCGCCAGGAGTTCGTCGCCTTTCGACGACGCGAGCTTGCCCTTGAGCGAGCCCACTTCGCGCTCCAGCGCCCTCACCTGCTCCAGCACCTGCGTGAGCCGGCCCTGCAGCTCGGCGGCCGGCGACTTGAGCGTGGCGGCCACGCTTTGCACCGTGGCTTCGAGGTCTTGCAGGTAGCTGAGCGCGTTGGCGCCCGTGACGGCTTCGATGCGGCGCACGCCGGCGGCCACGCCGCCTTCGCTCACGATCTTGAACAGGCCGATGTCGCCGGTGCGGCCCACGTGGGTGCCGCCGCAGAGTTCGCGGCTGGTGCCGATGTCGAGCACGCGCACGCTCTCGCCGTATTTTTCGCCGAACAGCATCATGGCGCCGGTCTTCTGGGCCGACTCCATGTCCATCACGCGCGCATGCGTCTCGGTGTTGGCAAGGATCTCGGCGTTCACGCGCTTCTCGATCTCGAGGATCTGGTCGTGCGTGACGGGCGCGTTGTGCGCGAAGTCGAAGCGCGTCTTGTCGGCATCGACCAGCGAGCCCTTCTGCTGCACGTGGCCGCCCAGCACTTCGCGCAGGGCCTTGTGCATCAGGTGGGTGACCGAGTGGTTGCGCATGGTGGCGTCGCGGCGCGCGGTGTCGACTGCGGCCTTGACCGTGTCGCCCACCTTCAGCGTGCCTTGCGTCTGCGTGCCGTGGTGGCCGAACACGTCGGCCTTGATCTTCTGCGTGTCTTCCACGCCAAACTGCACGCCTTCGGCCACCAGCACGCCCTGGTCGCCCACCTGGCCGCCGCTCTCCGAATAGAAGGGCGTGGTGTCGAGCACCACGATGCCAGGCTGGCCTTCTTTCAGCTCTTGCACGGCTGCGCCTTCGAAGTACAGCGCCACGACCTTGGCGCTTTCTTCGAGGTGGTCATAGCCGGTGAAGACGTTGCCCGCGCCGCCGTATTCGACGTTGCGGTCCATCTTGAACTTGCCGGCGGCGCGGCCCGCGGCCTTCTGCTTTTCCATGGCGGCGGTGAAGCCGGCCTCGTCGACGCTCACGCCGCGCTCGCGGCAGACGTCGGCCGACAGGTCGAGCGGAAAGCCGTAGGTGTCGTGCAGCTTGAAGGCGACTTCGCCCGGCAGCGTCTTGGCATCGCCGGCCAGGGCGGCATCGAGAATTTCCATGCCGTTGGCCAGCGTTTCGAAGAAGCGCTCTTCCTCGGCCTTCAGCGTATCGATGATGCGTTTTTCATCGGCCACGAGCTTGGGGTACGCGTCGCCCATCAGCTTCACGAGGTCGGGCACAAGCTTGTGGAAGAACGGCTTCTTCTGGCCCAGCTTGTAGCCATGGCGAATGGCGCGGCGCACGATGCGGCGCTGCACGTAGCCGCGGCCTTCGTTCGACGGAATGACGCCGTCGGCCACCAGGAACGAGGTGGCGCGGATGTGGTCGGCAATCACGCGCAGCGAGTTGTTGCCCAGGTCTTTCTCGCCGGTTTCGCGCGCCGCGGCCTTGATGAGCGCGTCGAAGATGTCGATCTCGTAATTGCTGTGCACGTGCTGCAGGATGGCGGCCAGGCGCTCCAGGCCCATGCCGGTGTCGACGCAGGGCGCCGGCAGCTTCTTGACCGAGCCGTCGGGCTGCATGTCGAACTGCATGAACACGTTGTTCCAGATCTCGATGTAGCGGTCGCCGTCTTCGTCGGGGCTGCCGGGCGGGCCGCCCGGGATCTCGGGGCCGTGGTCGTAAAAAATCTCGGAGCACGGGCCGCAGGGGCCCGTGTCGGCCATCATCCAGAAGTTGTCCGACATGTAGCGGCCGCCCTTGTTGTCGCCGATGCGCACCACGCGCTCCGGCGGCAGGCCGATTTCCTTGGTCCAGATGTCGTAGGCCTCGTCGTCCTCGATGTAGACCGTGGCCCAGAGTTTTTCGGCCGGCAGCTTGTAGACCTCGGTCAGCAGCTCGAAGGCCCACTTGAGCGATTCGCGCTTGAAGTAGTCGCCAAAGCTCCAGTTGCCCAGCATCTCGAAGAAGGTGTGGTGGCGCGCGGTGTAGCCCACGTTCTCCAGGTCGTTGTGCTTGCCGCCGGCGCGCAGGCAGGCCTGGACCGAGGCGGCGCGAACGTACGGGCGCTTGTCTTCGCCCAGGAACACGTCCTTGAACTGCACCATGCCCGAATTGGTGAACATGAGCGTGGGATCGTTGCCCGGTACCAGCGAGCTGGAGGCCACCACCGTGTGGCCCTTGGAAGCGAAGAAATCGAGAAAGGTCTTGCGAATGTCCGCGACCGTGAATGTGGGCTGGCTCATCTTTGGATTTCGTCTGCTGTCGAGGGCGGCCTGGCGATGGCGACCCTCTCGTCGAAACCACGGCGTCGAACCGACCTGACTGCTTGATTTGCTTGAACAAACGATTATAGGTTTGGCCACCGGGCCGCAGCCCCCGCAGCCGGGAGCGGCACCGCCCGGCGCCCGGAATCCCGAAACTGATATGAGCATTAGCACGCAGAACCAAATGCGCCGGGCTTCGTCCTATTCGTTTCAAAGGTGAATCAAGGAGCACGCATGGCAGGCCAAGAGGCGGCACACTGGAAGATCGAGGATCTGGACTTTTCGCGCATTGCGCGAGCGGAGGTCCGCCAGGACGAGAACCTTTTCTACCTGGTTGCTTCCGCCTCGTTCATCGAAAGCGGGTCGGACCTCTACACACAGAACCTGGTCGACTTTTTCCGCGGCGACGACGAAGTCACGGCCTGGCTCACCCACCACTGGGAAGCCGAGGAACTGCAGCACGGCCGGGCCCTGCGCGCCTATGTGTCCCATGTCTGGCCCGAATTCGACTGGGAAACCGCCTACCGCGGCTTTCTGGAGGAATACGCCACCTACTGCAAGGTCGAACTCCTCTCCCCGACGCGCGGACTCGAACTGGCCGCGCGCTGCGTGGTCGAGACCGGCACCGCCAGCTACTACCGGGCCCTGGCCCGCGCCACCAGCGAGCCGGTGCTGCGCGACCTGGCGGGCCGCATCGCAGCCGACGAGGTCAGCCACTACAAGCACTTCTACCGATTCTTTCGGCGCTATCGGCAAGAAGAAAAATTGGGCCGGATCCGCGTGCTGCGCATCATTGGCCGGCGCACGCTGGAGCTCAAAAGCGAGGATGCCGAGTGCGCCGTTCGCCACGCGGTGCGCGTCCGATCACCCGAGCGGGCCTGCGATTCGGCTTACATCCGGCAACTGGGCGCGCGCATCAACGGCACGGTGCGCACCAACCTCAGCCCCGGGGCCACGCTCAAGATGCTGATGCGCCCGCTGGAACTGCCGGCCAGGGTGGAAACCGTGATCCAGTACCCGATCAGGCAGTTCATGGAACACGTGTTTCTGCGCTGACGGACCGGCTTCGAAAACTGGGTACGCAGGGGATGGCGGCGCGGCCTACATGGGCGATCGACTTTCCCCGACGCAGGGGTTTGGGTAAATGCGAAAAATTCACATTAAAACCAACCAACCCCCATGGCCGGCAGTAGAAGCGTCTACGCAAGCCGGATCGGAGAATCAAATGCCCCTATTTCTTCTGTTGAGGCTGCAACGGGTGCAGCTGCCTGTCCGTGTCACCGACCCGGAGGAAGTCCGCCAGGTCTCGGTGCTTCTGGCCACCGGCCTGATCGAGGCTGAGTTCGCAACCATCAAGTCGCGGGTGCGGCATGCCGTGGAGAGGGTAGCAACCGTGACCCGCATCACCGAAGAAGGCCTGGCTGAGATCGCGGCGGTGGGCCAGTCGCCAGCGTTCGCGCAGCCCTTTGTTCGATTCGCAGGGGGATTGCGATTGATGTGAGAGTAGTTATTTCCGATATGTACTACCAAATGTGTACAACTTTGCTCCGTGCCCCATCCACTGCATCCATCACAGAGGGCGAGTTCTCCACCATTGCGGTGGATAAGACGGTGGAAAAGCATGTGCGCATCGCCGGAGAACCTTGCTACGCCTGCCCCGCGACACGGCGCCTGTAAAAGCGGCATCGCAGCCCTTGGGCGATTTCCTCGAAGCTGCGGCTGCTTGATGGCGCGGACATCGAAGAGCATGGACCTATACTCCCAGCTGTCGTCGTTGGCGCAGGCATGCCCCTCGACGGTGGGTGCAGCGTAGTTTCCTCAAAAAGCTATGTCGAAACCCAGGCTGAAGTGCCAAGCCTATCGGGGTGAGATCGGGTAAACCAATCGATGCCGAGAAGTTGATCGTCCTATGCCGATCAAGCACTTGGGGCCGAAAGCTCGTTGTGCATCAGCGAGTTGCAAAATGCGGGTGTAGTTCAATGGTAGAACGGCAGCTTCCCAAGCTTCATACGAGGGTTCGATTCCCTTCACCCGCTCCAATCAAAGGTCCAAACCGGTCCTAGCGCTCCCTAAAAGTCATTAATAGTCAAAGACTTAGAGAGGACCGCGATTCCTAAGTCTTCCGATTGTTTCCGAACGAATCCAACGCGATTCCGGGGCACACGCCGGGGAACATTGGCATACTCACTCCGAAATGCCTCACTCCGAAATGCCTCTCCTGTTCCCCTAGACTCACAGAACTCAGCTGCAAGAACGCGACGTGCCGCCCGAGAAGAGACGAGCACGGTTTAACGATGGAGGAAATCTCTATCTCGGAACTGCACCAAACGGCTCGCAGTGTTGGTTTTGGAAGTACTCGTTCGATGGAAAGGAAAAGCGCCTCGCAATCGGCAGCTACCCAACCGTCAGGCTCAAAGATGCGAGAGCCAGCCGCGATGAGGCTCGCAAGGTCCTTCAGACCGGAGTTGATCCGACTCAGCGCCGTCGACTCGACAAGGCCGCCGTTCGCGTCAACGCGGTCACAACCTACGGAAAGGTGGCTCGCGAGTTCCACGCCGTCAAAATCAAGGGCTGGAGCGAAGCGCACAGCACCAAGTGGCTGCGGATTACAGGAAAGCAATCTCTTTCCCTGGATAGGCGGACTTCCGCTTCGGGACATCACAGCCAGCGTTTTGCTTGATCCCTTACGCCGAGTGGAAAGCAAACTGAACGGAATGGGCATGGGGTGACGTCGAAAATTGCCAAGTCATCATTCTGGCCGCTTCAATGAAGCGAACAAAGCAAGCGAAGCTCAACGGCGAGCCCCACATGGTCCCGCTTGCCCCACAGGCTGTTGCATCGCTGAAGCGCATGCAGGTGCTGACGGGACATGGCCGCTATGTATTCCCCAGCTTGCTCACGGCCGAGCGACCAATGTCCGACAACACGGTTAACACTGCATTGCGGCGCATGGGCTTCGACAACACAGAGATGACAGCTCACGGGTTTCGCGCCATGGCGAGAACGATCATGGTCGAGGAACTATTTTGACCAGCTCCGAGCGGCAAGCCCACCGCGACCTGATGCGATGCTTTCAAACGGTCCGGGACTTCACTCGGCTCATTGCCAAGTCCATCTGCCCGAGTCTGCGAGAGACCGAGGACTACGCCTAGCTCCAAAAGAAGCTCATAAAGCTGCCGACTTCGGGTCTTGAAATTCAATCCAACATTTCAGAGGCAGAAAAAGCGGCGCTGCTTCGAATCTTGCCAGGCCTGCCACCGCACGCCGGTATGTCCGCGCAAGATCGAGCGGTGTTAAGCATGGTCCGCTCAACAACCTCAACATGCCCGGCATGACGATGGTGTTCGGAGTCAAGGACGACGCCATGCTCGACAAGCTCGAGACCGGCGCCAAGGTCCGCTTTCAGGCGGAAAAGATCGACGGTAAGATCGTCGTCACGAAGATCGAAACGGCCCGCTGATCGCATACAAAGCAGGCGTCGATATCGAAAGGACGGAGGGAAACATGGCTTACTCCAGCGCGTCGCAAGTCGTTCGTCAAATCCTGGAGGGGCCGGTCACGCGACCAGCCTTGCAGCGCTGGCGACGCCAGCGATTTTTTTCAGAGGCCGGGTTCGGCAGCTACTTCGGTGTGTTCAACAGTTTCGAGGAAGCGCGAGACTGGCTGCCTACCGGGCCGGAATTCGACCATGCCGCTTTGGCGGAGGAGTACGTGAACGTCCGTACAAAGAAGGTGTTTGCATACGACTACCCAGTAATGTGGTGGCTCGAACGCGCCTTCAGAGTCGGCGCCACCAAGGTAGTCGACATTGGTGGTTCGGTCGGAGTTCACTTTCACGCCTATCGCCGGTACTTCGAGATGCCTGCGGCGCTGTCCTGGCGCGTCGTCGAAGTCCCCGCGATCGCGTCCATCGGACGAGAACTGGCCAGCCAGTCCGAGGCCAATGGACTGAGCTTTACCGACGATTTGGCACCGGCGCTGGACGGCAATGACATCTGGATCGCTGCAGGCTCCCTGCAATATTTCGAGGATTCGCATCCCGGCGATCTGCTTCAACAATGCGAGAGGCGGCCACGGCATGTCCTGCTGAACAAACTGCCCCTCTACGACGGCGAGGACTACGTCACGGCACAGAACATCGGTGCCGGCTGCTTTGCGCCATTGCATGTCTACAACCGCCAAAGCTTCATCCAGAAGATCGAAGCGCTGGGCTACACCCTGCGCGACCAGTGGCAGGTTCAGGAGCGTTCGTTGTACCTGCCGGGGTTTCCCGAGCGCTGCGCTCCGACGTTCAGTGGTCTTTACTTTGCCAGTTGAGCGGCGCAGGCCAAGCATCGATGCGCGCTGGCCAGTCCTGACGGACCGGGACGCGCGTTGTTCGCAGTCGAGAGGGAGAAGATGAGGCATCGCATCATCGTGCCGGCGCATTCTGTTGTGAGTGGCGATCTCCGCCGGTCTATCGGGCTGCGCTGATTTCTACCGGCAGTTTCGCGATTTCCAGGATGGCTGGCGTACCGGCGAGATTGTCGAGCGTGCCCATGAGCAGCGTTGTAGCGAAGCTCAAAGACAAAGATCGCTGCTGATTGGTGTTGCAATCACCGCTGCCCTACTCAGCCGTTGGCTGCATCTCCGGCCCTCCGCATCTGCATCTATAGACGACCCGACCGACCGCCGCCCGGACGACTTTAGGCGTAAGCACCCTCGCCGCACCTCGGGTGCGCCTCGCATCTCTCAGCATGTTGATGTCGGCAGATTCCTCCCCGCAAGCGGGGAAAGGAGTTACGGTCTTCTAGAGCTGATACCTACATCAAGCCAAATCGAAGCAGCAGCCCACGTAGTATGGCTTGTCGCCACCCTCGACGAATGGCACTTCGATTGGCTTGCCCTCGTTGCGCCAGGCATCGCGGCGCTTGTAGCCAGCCTCCCTGAGCTCGGCCCACAGTTCCTCGACGTGCTGGATGCGATAGGGGCAGAACGCAATGCCGATGCTGTTGATCGTGTAGAGCGTGCGTTCGGGGTGCGCGGCCGTCGCGTTCAGCACGATGCGTTTCGGCTTTACCAAGAGATGGGACAGAATCTCGGAGATGCGCTGCGGCAAATACTGCAGGCTGCCCGAGACATACAGCACGTCGCAGCCGCTTGCATCGCTGTAATTGGTGGTGAAGTCCATCTGGGCGGGCGCGTCGCGCTGAACGGCCAGCTCTTTCCCTGTTTGCACCACGCCGGGGACGTCGCAGACTGTCCAGCGCAGGTCATCGGGATAAGGCAGAACACGGCGAAACGCGTAATACTTTATTCCCACGTTTCCACCCAGATCAAACACGCGCCTCATACCATCGTCGAACGATCTTCCGAGCCAGAAAAGGCCCGGATAGTCGTAGAAATAAATTTGATGGCTGTAGAGCTCACCAGCCGCCTTGGCGTTGCTGTAGCCGACAGCCTTCGAATTTGGCGCACCAGCCTCTGCGGCCGCAAAGCTCTCGAACGAACCCATGAAGAGGTTCTCGGTTTCATTGATCAGGAACTTGCGCCGATAGGCTTGGATGCGGTAACGCAAGGGCAGCAGGTCGGGAAGCATGAACTGGTTTCCTCTCTGGCTAAAAGAACACACTACTCCGCAACGCTTTTGAAGGCGTGCAGCGCCGAGCACGGCGACCTCCAAATCCTAGCGATTCCTTCCTAGGTGGAGAGCAGGCGTTTTCCCGGGCACATCGGGGTTTCGGTAGGAGGATCACCCACGGCCCTGTCAGATGCACAAGTTCGAACTGTGCTGCGCGCAAGGCGAAGAAATTGTTGACTTTGGCGCCTGTCTAGATGTGAAGCGTCAAGAGGTTGTTTCTTGACGAGTTGAGTCTGGACATGGGCGCGACGTCGCCGATGCCGCTGTGAGGGCGATGCCAGTTGTAGTGGTGCTGCCGGCTTGCCAGGGCATCGGTTCGATGGGCTGAGTTCTGGTAGGTCCAGCCGTAGGCCCACTCTCGCAACGCGGACTGGATGAACCTCTCGGCCTTGCCGTTGGTCTGCGGCCGGTAGGGCCGCGTGAAGCTGTGCTCGATGCCCAGTTCGATCCACGCCCGGCACAAGCAGCCGGTGACGAATCGCCCCGCCGCCTAGTCACGCACATCAATGACAGCGCGCTGGTCGGCATCGATGGCCGGCGCCCGGACAGCATGTTGCCGAGCGGTATTTCCATTTCACGGCCCCACCACGCCAGACAGTGCCTCGGCGCCAATTTGCAACTTCGGCTTTCCGCCCAGCTTGGCAAAGGTGTTGCCCGGCCCGCAGCCGAGATCGATGACCACCTTGCGGTCCAGTCGCCGCCAGCGGCCAGCCACCTGCTCTTGAAGTGCGCGTCACGATGGCAGTAATCCAGATACCCCTCTGCCCATTGCGCGTTGCCGAAATAGGTGGCATTGGCAATGATCGCGTCGGAGGTCCGTTCGAGTTTCGAATATAGATAGCTTCCAGAACGTTCGAGGACGGTCACATTGGGCAATAAAATATCACCTAACATTTCTCGTCCTTCAACAAAAACCCCAGCCTATCAATCGAGTTGTTGCAGAGAATCACACGACGCCCGGATTTCTTGCCGAATTTTTTAAAACTCTTACAGAGTTTGGGTAATTCATTACAAATCCACTACCGCCCAATTGCCGAACTTCATAGGCCATAGGTAGTAGGCCTCAAGACCCGGATTCGTCGCGTGCCCCAGCGGAAACGGCGCTTATCCAATAGCCGTCAGGGACGCCTCGCCTGCTTCCGATACCCGAAATCGGATCTAGCCATCCCCCGCCTCCTCTACCGAATTTGAGTCACCGCCCGGGTGGGGCGCACGCCTGCGCGCCGGCAAATCCCGCCGAGCCGGACGCGCGCAGCAGCAGCAGGCGCTTTGTCATGGTTGTGGACCGCGGAAAGGGGGCGATTGTCTCCTCCCAAAGGGGGCGCATCGCTCATGCGGGCGGGGGGCGCAATTTCTACAGTGAGTCCCATGGCTAAAAGCCTTTCCGTGAAAAAGCGATGCCGCGCAGATAGGAAAGCCCGGACCCGCCGGGCCTGCGCTCGGCTCGCAACTCCGCGGTAAAGGCGTTAGCTACCCTATTCAAGCGATCTGAGGTAGTACGGTTATGTAACGAGCGTTTCCGGAATGCAACTTGACAAGTTTTCACCTACACCGCCCCAAGCAAAGTCTCTAGGATTGCCAGCGAAATACAAACCTACGTACTACATCCATTCTTCTTAATAATTTGTAAATCGCTGTCGATCCAATTGCATGCATTTCTTATTACATCTCCCCTATGAAATCCCCATCCGCATTGCCGGCAAAATTCGCGCCCCTCCATCTTCCATTGGAAGATGTATTGGTACCGGGCTTGAATTCAAAAAAAACGGACGAGCGGATCGGCAGTGCATGGGAGATCGAACCAGAAAGTGCACTGCGCTGGGCCGAGTGGATCGGTGCCTCGGCGCAGCTGCCCGATGCCCCTTTTGCAGCAGCCTGGCTCCTGTTGCAGGCCCGCTGGCTCGGCACGCCGGAGCCCGTCCTTCACGAGATTTGCAGCACCGGATCGGAACCGGCGGCGAGCCGAACGGCGATTGCCGCCGTCTTTGATCCCGCCCAGACGGCCGGCAACTGGCTGGCCACGCTCGACGAGCGCCGCCGTACAGCAGCTGCGAACCCGTCCGAGGCGACACCGAACTCTCTCTGGCTGAGCGGCAACGCCAGCACCGCCGGTCCCCAGGCCCCCCTCCGTCTTTGGCTGTCCACCACTTCGGGCACGCCGCGTCTTCATGCCGACGCGGCGGCGACCCTTCTGGACCCGGCAATGGCAGCGCAATTGCTCGCGGCCATCGCCGACACCGCCGCCGACCTGATGGACCGCGCCGGCGCTCCCCTCGGCGACATTCGCACCCTCTCTGCCGCCGACCGCGAGCAGCAGCTGTCAACCTGGAACGCCGCGCTGTCTCCGCTGGACCGCAGCCTCACCGTGGTCGAGATGTTCGCCCGCCGGGCCGCTGCCGCGCCCGATGCCGTCGCCCTCGCGGAGGGCGATGCGCAGATGAGCTATGGCGAGCTCGACCAGCAGTCGGACCGGCTCGCCCACCGCCTCCAGCACCTGGGCGTGGGTGCGGGCGACAGCGTAGGCCTGGTGCTCGAGCGGTCGATGGAGGCCGTGGTCGCGCAGCTCGGCATCCTGAAGGCGGGCGCCGCCTATGTGCCGGTGCCGACGGATTTTCCGCCGGAGCGCATCGCGTACATGCTCGACGAAGCGAACGCGCGCCAGGTGATCGCCACGTCGGCGCACCGCCACCTCGTGCCCGAGTCCCGGGCCGTACTGCTGCTGCTCGATGAAGCCGCGCCTCCCGAACTCGCCCCATGGCGCGCACCGGCCATCGACGGCGAATCGGTGGCGTACGTGATGTACACCTCGGGCTCCACGGGCACGCCGAAGGGCATCGAGATCTGCCACCGCGCGATCCTTCGCCTGGTCGTGGATGTCGACTACGCCGACCTGGCACCGGGATGCGCCGTGCTGCACGCCGCACCGCTCGGCTTCGATGCCGCCACGTTCGAAATCTGGGGCCCTTTGCTCAATGGCGGCTGCTGCGTCATCCACGGCGAGCGCGTGCCCACGGGCGCGGGCCTTGCCGCCACCATCGCTCGCCACGACGTGCACACCGCATGGCTGACGGCCGCGCTGTTCAACGCCGTGATCGACGACGACCCGGGGCATCTCTCGGGCCTTCGGCATCTCATCACCGGCGGCGAAGCGCTCTCGGTGCCGCACGTGCGGCGCGCACTGGCTGCACTCCCGGGCCTCACGCTCCGCAACGGCTACGGGCCCACCGAATGCACGACCTTCGCGGCCACCTACCGCATCCCGCACGCGCTGCCGGCCGACCTGCGTTCGGTGCCGCTCGGCCGGCCGATCAAGGACACCGTGCTGCGCGTGCTGAGCCCTTCGATGGCGCTGCTGCCGACGGGCTTGATCGGCGAGCTCTGCATCGGCGGGCACGGCCTCGCACGCGGCTATCTGCGGCAGCCGCAGCTGACGGAAGAGCGCTTCGTGCCCGATCCGTTCGGCGAAGCGGGCGAGCACCTCTACCGCACCGGCGACCTGGCGCGCTGGCTGCCGGACGGCACGATCGAATTCATCGGGCGCCGCGACGGGCAGGTCAAGATCCACGGCCACCGCATCGAGACCGGCGAGGTCGAGACGGCCATTCTGGCCCATCCAGCCGTGCAGGCCTGCGCCGTGGTGGCACGGCCCGATGCCGACGGGCAACTGCGCCTGGTGGCCTACCTCGTCGCGCGCTCGCACAAGATCTCGTGGGACGGGCTGCGCACGCACCTGGCCGCACGGCTGCCGGCGGCGCTGCTGCCCTCCGCCCAGGTGTGGCTCGACCAGCTTCCGGTCACGCCCAACGGCAAGCTCGACCGCAGGGCCCTGCCCGAACCGGTGGGCGACCGCCCCGAACTCGCGCAGCCGTTCGAGGAGGCGCGCAACGCCACCGAGCAGCGGGTGTGCGAAGCCTTTGCGCGCGCGTTGCACATCGGCAAGGTCGGGCGCCACGACAACTTCTTCGATCTCGGCGGCGATTCGCTGCGGGTGCTTCAGGTGCTGGCCGAATTGCAGCAGGGCAGCGCGCAACCGCTGTCGACCACCCTCTTCTTCCGGCATCCGACGCCGAGCGCCATGGCGGCAGAGCTGGAGCCGGCCTCGGGCGAAGCCGCATCGCCCATGCCCACCGCCGCCGCGCCGCGCGCGTCGCTGCCTCGCACCGCCGACACCGGCGACCTTTCGGATGCGATCGCACTGATCGCCACCGCGGGCCGCTTCCCTGGCGCGGCGGACGTCGAGCAGTTCTGGGACAACCTCGTCGCCGGCCGCGACACCATCAGCTTCTTCGACGACGAGACGCTCGATGCCGGCGTCAGCGAAGCCTTGCGCACGGACCCTGCCTACGTGAGGGCCCGCGGCGTGATCGAGGGCATCGAGAACTTCGACGCCGCCTTCTTCGGCATCGGCCCGAAGGAAGCCGCGCTGATGGACCCGCAGCAGCGCGTGTTTCTCGAGATCTGCTGGGAATGCCTCGAGCGCGCGGGCTATGTGCCCGACGCCGCGCCGGGCCCCGTGGGCGTGTATGCCGGCATGTACAACGCCAGCTACTTCCAGCGCCACGTCAGCACGCGGCCCGACCTCATCGAAGCGGTGGGCGAGTTCCAGGTGATGCTGGCCAACGAGAAGGACTACATCACCACGCGGGTGGCCAACCGGCTCAACCTCACGGGGCCCGCGGTGAGCGTGCACACGGCCTGCTCGACCTCGCTGGTGGCCGTGGCCCACGCCTTCCATGCATTGCGCACGGGCCAGTGCTACATGGCGCTGGCCGGCGGCGCATCGGTCACCTGCCCGACGCGCAGCGGCTATCTCTACCAGGAGGGCTCGATGCTCTCGCCCGACGGCCGCACGCGCAGCTTCGATGCGCAGGCCCGGGGCACGGTGTTCAGCGACGGCGCCGCGGTGGTCCTGCTGAAGCGCCTGTCCGACGCACAGGCCGACGGCGACACCATCTATGCCGTGCTGCGCAGCGCCTGCGTCAACAACGACGGCGGCAGCAAGGCCAGCTTCACCGCGCCCAGCGTGGACGGGCAGGCGGCGGTGATTCGTGCGGCACTGGCGGCCGCCAACGTGGACGCGCGCAGCATCTCGTACGTGGAGGCGCACGGCACCGCCACGCCGATGGGCGACCCGGTCGAAGTCGAGGCGCTGACCTGCGCCTACGCCGAGCACACCGACGCACTGGGCTACTGCACGCTCGGCTCGCTCAAGAGCAACGTGGGCCACATGGTGACGGCCGCGGGCGCCGCCGGGCTCATCAAGACCGCCCTCTCGCTGCACCATGAAGTGATCCCGCCGACCGCGCACTTCAGCGCGCCCAACCCGGCCATCGACTTCGCGCGCACGCCCTTCTACGTGTCGCCCAGCCTGCAGCCGTGGCCGCGCGCCGGCGCGCCGCGCCGTGCGGGCGTCAGTTCCTTCGGTGTCGGCGGAACCAACGCGCATATCGTCGTCGAAGAAGCACCGGTGCGCCCCGCATCCACGTGCGCGAAGGGCCCGCAGGTCCTGCCGCTCTCGGCCCGCTCGGAGGCCGCGCTGGCGGTGGCGACGGAGCAGCTCGCGGCGCACCTCGATGCAACGCCCGGGGTGCCGCTGGCCGACGTCGCCTACACGCTGGGCGTCGGCCGCAAGGCGCACGCCTTCCGCCGCGCGGTGGTGGCCAGCGATGCGGCCGAAGCCGTGGCCGCGCTGCGCGGCAACGACGGGCCGTGGCGCGTCAGCGGCCGCATCGATGCGCGCGCGCCGCAGCCGGTGCTGATGTTCCCGGGCCAGGGCGCCCAGTACCCCGGCATGGGCAAGAACCTGCATGCGAACGACCCGGTGTTTGCCGCTGCGTTCGACACCTGCATCAAGGCCTTCGGCGGCGCGCTGGACTTCGACCTGCGCGAGCGGATGTTCGGCGCCGACGCCCAGGCGCTGGTGCCCACGGCCGTCACGCAGCCCGCCATCTTCACGCTCGAATACGCGCTGGCACGCCGGCTCCTGTCGCTCGGTGCAAGGCCGCATGCGCTCATCGGCCACAGCGTGGGCGAGTTCGTCGCCGCCGTGCTGGCGGGCGTGATGCGCCTGGAAGACGCCGCCCGGCTGGTGGCCCGCCGCGGCGCGCTCATGCAGGCCCAGCCCGCGGGCGCGATGCTGTCGGTGCGCATGGGCGCGACCGAACTTGCGGCCCGGCTCGGCCCGTCGCTGTCGCTTGCCGCGGACAACGGCCCCAAGGCCTGCGTGGTCGCGGGTCCCTTCGACGCCATCGAAGCACTGCAGGCCGAGCTGCAGAAGGACGACATCGCAGCCCGCCCGCTGCAGACCTCGCACGCATTTCACTCGTCCATGATGGACGCCGCCGTTGCGCCCTTCGAAGCGCTGGTCGGCGAAGTGGCGCTGCATGCGCCCACGATCCCGATCTTCTCGACGCTCACGGGCCGGCTGCTCGAAGACTCGGAAGCCACCAGCGCCGCCTACTGGGCCCGCCACCTGCGCAGCACCGTGCAGTTTTCGCCGGCAGTGCGCGGCGCCATGGCACATGCGGCGCGGCCGCTCTTCGTGGAGGTCGGCCCGCGCAACACGCTCGCCACGCTGGTGCGCCAGCACGGCGCGGGCGAAGTGATGTCGCTTCTGCACGGCGAACCGCCCGACGAGGCCCGCACGCTGCGGCTGGCCCTGGCCCGCCTCTGGACCTGCGGCGCAGACGTCGAGCTGTCCCGCCTTGCCGTTCGGGCCGGCGCGCAGCGTGTGCGCCTGCCCACCTATCCCTTCGAGCGCAAGCGTTTCTGGGTCGACATCGCGGCCCCCTCAGCGAGCCTGGCTTCCGCGCCGCTCGCCCTGCCAATCGATGCGCCGGCTGCCCCTCAGCCTGCGCTTGCGCCCTTCGTTCCACCCCTCATCCTGGAGCCGACCGTGACAGCTGCTGCGCCCGCGCCACTTCTCTCTCCCGCGTCCACTCCAGCCGCCGAACCCATGGGGGCGCGGCTGCGGTCCTTGTTCGAGGACATCTCCGGCACCGACATGGCACAGGCGGACGGACACGCCGCCTTCGGCGAACTCGGCCTGGATTCGCTCACGCTGACCCAGGTTGCCACGCAGATCAAGAAGCGCTTCAAGGTCAACCTCAGCTTTCGGCAGCTGATGGAGAACTACCGCTGCTTCGACACGCTCGCCGCATTCCTGCAGGAGAGCCTGCCGCCCGAACCCGTGGCCGCAGCACCCGCGCCGGTGGCATCACCCGCCTTCGTTCCCGCATCGGTCCCGGCTGCGGCGCAAGCCGGCATCGCCGTGCAGCCCACCGCGTACCTGTCGCCGATCAATGCAACCGCTGCCGCCAACGGCATCGGAGCCGCGCCGCTTGCGCAACTGGTCGCGCAGCAGATGGAACTGATGCGGCAGCAGCTTGCGCTGCTCTCGAGCATGGGAGCGGACGCGGCCCCTGCCAGGTCCACCGTGCTCCTGCAGCCGGCGCCGGCCGCGGCCGCACCGGCCCAGGCCGCGCCGGCCCCTGCCGCGCAGCCCTCCGCCGACGAAGGCAGCGCGCCCAAGGAGCCGGTGCGCTACGACGTCACCAAGGCGTTCGGCGCCATCGCCCGCATTCACACCCAGCGCACCGCGGAGCCGAGCGGCCGGCAGAAGGCCCGGCTGGCCACCTTCATGCGGCGCTATGTGGAGCGCACCCGCAAGAGCAAGGAATTCACCGCGGCAAACCGCCCCCACATGGCCGACCCGCGCGTGGTCAACGGCTTCCGGCCGCTGACCAAGGAGATCACCTACCAGATCGTCATCGAGCGTTCGAAGGGCTCGAAGCTCTGGGACCTGGACGGCAACGAATACGTCGATGCGCTCAACGGCTTCGGCATGAATATGTTCGGCTGGCAGCCCGACTTCGTGCAGGAAGCGGTGCGCAAGCAGCTCGATGCCGGCTACGAGATCGGGCCGCAGCATCCGCTGGCCGCCGACGTGACCGGCCTGATCTGCGAACTCACGGGCTGCGACCGCGCCGCCCTGTGCAACACCGGCTCCGAAGCGGTGATGGCCGCGCTGCGCATTGCGCGCACGGTCACCGGGCGCAGCACCGTGGTTGCGTTCACCGGCTCCTACCATGGCACTTTCGATGAAGTGCTGGTGCGCGCGGGCAAGGGCGGCAAGGGCCTCTCGGCCGCACCGGGCGTGATGAGCGGCATGTTCGGCGACATCCGCGTGCTGGACTACGGCACGGCCGAAGCGCTGGCCTTCATCCGCGAGAACGCCGACGACCTTGCCGCGGTGCTGGTCGAGCCGGTGCAGAGCCGCCGCCCCGACTTCCAGCCGCGCGAGTTCCTGCAAGAAGTGCGCGCCATCACCGCGCAGCAAGGTGCCTGCCTCATCTTCGACGAGGTCATCACCGGCTTTCGCACCGCCCTGGGCGGCGCCCAGGAACTGTTCGGCGTGCGCGCGGACCTCGCCACCTACGGCAAGGTGATCGGCGGCGGCTTTCCGGTCGGCGTGATCGCCGGCAAGCGCGCCTTCATGGACGCGCTCGACGGCGGTGCCTGGCAGTACGGCGACGATTCGATCCCGGGTGTCGGCGTGACCTATTTCGCCGGCACCTTCGTGCGGCACCCGCTCGCGCTGGCCGCGGCCAAGGCCTCGCTCGAACATCTGAAGGAAGCCGGTCCGGCGCTGCAGGCGGGCCTCACGACGAGCACCGCCGAATTGGCCGGCGAACTCACGGCCTGGTGCGTCGAGGTGGGCGCGCCCGTCGCCGTGCGCCACTTCGCCTCGCTGTGGCGCGTGAGCTGGCTCGAAGACCATCCGCTGCAGGACCTGCTGTTCGCCATGATGCGCAGCCGCGGCGTCCACATCCTGGACAACTTCCCCTGCTTCCTGACCAGCGCGCACAGCGCGGAAGACATCGCGACCATCAGCCGCGTGTTCAAGGAATCCGTGGCCGAGATGCAGGAGTCCGGCTTCCTGCCGCGCAGGGCCACCGTCGTCACGGGGTTCGACTATCGCAAGGCCCAGGAAGAAGACGGCTCGGTGCTGGCCCGCGACATCGACGGCCAGCCCTTCTGGTACGTGCCGGACGCCTCCTCACCCAATCAACTCATCAACGGAAAGGCCGCAGCATGAACGCCGTTCTTCGCCCTCCCGCCGCCAGCGGTTTCATCGAATGCGTGATTCCCACGACGGAATCGCAACGCGAGATCTGGCTCGGCGCCACGCTGAGCTCCGAAGCCTCGATGGCCTACAACGAATCGGTGCTGCTGCGCCTTCGCGGCCCGCTGGACCGGGATGCCATGGCGCGTGCCGTGGCCCGGCTGGTCGCACGCCATCAGTCGCTGCGCGCCACCATCTCGCCCGACGGCAGCTGCATGCTGGTGAGCCAGCCCGGCGAAGATCCGATGGAGCAGAAGGACCTGAGCGGCCTCGCGCCCGAAGCGCGCGAGCAGGCGCTCGAGGCAGCGCACGCCGAAGCGGTGTGCACGCCTTTCTCGCTGGAACACGGCCCGCTGTTCCGGGCCGTGCTGTGCCGGCTCACCGGTGACGAGCATGAGCTCGTCATGTCGGCCCATCACGTGGTCTGCGACGGCTGGTCATGGGTGGTCATCACCGAACAGCTCGGCCAACTGTATGCCGAGCAGACGGGCGGCGGACACCCGCTCCAGCCCGCCGCCTCCTATTCCGACTTTGCCGCGGTAGAGGCGGCCGAAGCCCTGCATCCGGACATGCAGCCGCACGTGGACTACTGGCTCGAACGCTTCTCCGGCGGCGCCCTGCCCGTGCTCGAACTCCCGCTGGACCATCCGCGCCCGGCCACCCGCACCTTCGGCTCGCGGCGTGCCGAGCGCCTGCTCGACCGCCGCCTCGTCAACGCCCTGCGCACGGTGAGCGCCAAGGCCGGCGCCAGCCTCTTCGCGGGCCTGCTCGGCGGCTTCGTCGCCACGCTGCACCGCCTCACGGGGCAGGACGACATCGTGGTCGGAATTCCGGCCTCGGGCCAGCTCGCACGCGACATGCCCGGCCTCGTCGGCCACTGCGTGAACCTGCTGCCGCTGCGCATCGCCGCACCCGCCCAACTGCGGTTCGATGCCCTGATGAGCGAATGCAGCACCGCCGTGCTCGACGCCTTCGAACACCAGGCGCTCACCTACGGCGCGCTGCTGGGCAAGCTTTCTCTCCAGCGGGACCCGAGCCGGCTGCCGCTGGTGAGCGTGATGTTCAACGTCGACCCCGACGTCGCCACCAGCGCGCAGTCTTTCCCGGGTCTCGAGGTTGTGCAGGACACGATCCCGCGCCAGTATGAAAACTCCGAGATGTTCCTGAACCTGCGGCCGCTCGATGGCGGGTTGCAGATCGAGGCGCAGTACAACACCAGCCTGTTCGACGACGCCACCGTGCAGCGCTGGCTCGACATATTCGAGTGCGTGCTGCGCTCCGGCGCGCGCACGCCGGATGAAGCGATCGGCCGCCTCGAGGTGCTGTCGGCCGAAGGCGCGCAGGCGCTGATTGCGCTGCAGCCGCCACCCATCGCATTGGTGGGAGCGCCGCTGGCGCACGCCGGCTTCCTGGCGCGCGTGCCGCTGCAACCCGACCGCCCCGCGGTGCGCGACGGCGGACGGATCTGCAGCTATGCGGAACTCGATGCAAAGTCCAACCGCCTGGCCCGTGCACTGCGCGCACGCGGCGTGCGCCGCGGCCAATGCGTGGGGCTGTGCCTGGAGCGCAGCCTCGAGATGGTCGCCTCGCTGCTGGCCGTGCTGAAGGCGGGTGGCGCCTATGTTCCTCTCGATCCCGCGTTCCCGCAGGCCCGGCTCGAGCACTACGCCAAGGACGCCTCGATCAGCCTGCTGCTGACCTCGTCGGACGTCGTGGGTGCGCCGCGCAACTGGCGCGCCGACCCGGGCGACCGCCTGTTCGAGATCGACCGCGACACCGCATGGCAGCAGGAGTCCGCCGACGCGTTGCCGCCGAGCGATGACGACGCGGGCCCCGAAGACGGGGCCTACGTGATCTATACCTCCGGCTCGACCGGCCTGCCCAAGGGGGTGTACGCGCCGCATCGCGCCGTGGCCAACCTGCTCCAGTGGATGCACCGGGTGTCGGGCCTGCACGCGGAGGACCGGATCGGCGCGGTCACGACCCTGTCGTTCGACATGGCGGTGCCCGACCTGCTGCTGCCGCTGGCCACAGGGGCCCAGATCGTGATGGTGCAGCGCGAAACGGCCATGGACGGCAACCGCCTGTCCAAGCTGCTGGAGCAGGAACAGATCACCCTGCTGCAGGCCACGCCCGGCATGTGGCAGCTGCTGCTCGACGCCCAATGGCCCGGCGCACCGGGCTTCAGGGGCTGGACCGGCGGCGAACCGCTGCGGCCCAGCCTTGCGTTTGCGCTGTGCGAGCGGCTCACGGAACTCTGGAACGGCTACGGGCCGACCGAGACCACGGTGTACTCCACGGCCTGGTGCGTCGACCCCGACTTGATCGTGTCGCGCGGCGTGTCCATCGGCCAGCCCGTCGACAACACGGAAATCTGGATCCTCGACGCCGACCTGCAGCCTTGCCCGATCGGCGTGCCGGGTGAAATCTGCATTGCGGGCGCCGGCCTCGCGCTGGGCTACCTCGATCGCCCGGAACTCACCGCCGAGCGCTTCGTCACGGCCCGCATCTTCGGCGTCAACAAGGCGATGTACCGCTCCGGCGACCGCGGACGCTGGCGCAACGACGGGCTGATCGAGCATCTCGGCCGGCTCGACTTCCAGGTCAAGGTGCGCGGCTACCGCATCGAGCCCGGCGAGATCGAGGCCCGCTGCTGCGAAGTCGCCGGCGTCTCGCGCAGCGTGGTGGTGGCGCGCGAAGACCATCCCGGCGATGTCCGGCTGGTGGCCTATCTTGCGCTGACCCCTGGCGCCAGTTTCGATCTCGATGCGCTGATGGCGCACCTGCGGGAGTTCCTGCCGGCCTTCATGCTGCCCCAGCACGTGGTCACGCTCAAGGAGCTGCCCACCCTGGCGAACGGCAAGGTCGACCGTGTCTCGCTGCCGCCGCCGCAGGCGGTCTCGCGCGACGAGGTGAAGCGCGGTGCCGGCCCTCGCAACGAACGCGAAGCCAAGGTGCTCGCGGCCATGGAGAAGGTACTGAGCCTGCCGGGCCTCGACATGCGCGACGACTTCTTCATGATGGGCGGCCACTCGCTGCTGGCTGCGCGCCTCACCACGATGCTGAGCCGCGAGTTCCAGATCACGCTGCCGCTGCGTGCGCTGTTCGAAGCGCCCACGGCCGAGCGGCTGGCCACGGTGGTCGAAGGGCTGCAGGGTGCGGGCGTGGGCGCGCAGGCGCCGCTTGCGTGCAACTTCAACCGCAGGACCGCGCCGCTCACGCCGTCGCAGGAACGCATCCGCCTGATGGAAGAGCTGTATCCCGGCCGCTCCGTCTACAACGCGCCCTCGGTGCGCCGGCTGATCGGCGATTTCGACGCCGCCCGCTTCGAGGCCACGGTGAAGGAAATCATCCGCCGCCAGCCTTCGCTGCGCACCAGCATGGGCATCGACCCGGCCACGGGCAAGCCGGCCCAGGTCGTTGCGGAGCAGGTGGAGTTTTCGTTGCCCGTGATCGACCTGAGTGGCCTGCCGGCGGACCAGCGCGAGGCCGAGCTCATGGAGCGCGTCCAGGAGCTGGCCGACGAGCCCTTCGACATCCATCGCGCGCCGATGGCGCACATGGCGCTCTACCAGCTGGCCGAGAAGGACCACGCCTTCATCTTCGTGCCGCACCACCTGGTCTGGGACGGCTGGTCCTTCGACCTGCTGCAGCGCGAGCTCGCGGCCATCTACGAAGCGGCGGAGCGCGGGCGGCCGCACGGCCTGCCTCCCATTGCCACCACCCACGGCGACTACGCCGAGTGGCTCGAGAAATGGATGGAGGAGCCGGCTTGCAAGCAGCAGCTGGAGTTCTGGCGCCAGCGCTTTGCCAGCGCGCCGCTGCCCCGCCTGCCCAACACGGACATGCCGCGGCGCGCGGGCAAGAGCGGTCAGGGCGGCGCGCACTGGATCCACATCACGCCTGCCATGACGCAGCAGTTGCGCGAAGTGGCGCGCGGCATGGACGTGACGCTCAGCATGCTGACGTTCGGCGTCTATGCGCTCACCATGAGCCAGGTCATCGGCTCCAGGTCCATCGTGATCGCGAACCCGATCCGGGGCCGGCAGCAGCCGGAAACCGAAGACGTGATGGGCTGCTTCAACAACGTGCTGCCGGTTTCGCTCGAGGTCGATTTCAACCTCTCCCTGCCGGCTTTCATGCGCTACGTGAAGCAGGAGCTGCTCACGATGATGAACTTCCAGCAGGTTCCGTTCGAACGCCTGATGGCACAGTCCGGGCTGGAGAGCCACATCCGCGCGGTCGGCCCCTACCAGGCGATGTTCTCGTTCCAGGATGCGCGCGAACGTCCGCGTTCGATCGGCACCCTGCAGAACAAGCAGATGCACGTGATGCAGCGCGGCGCGACCGACGACATCGGCGTCTGGCTGCTCGACAAGCCCCAGGGGATGGAAGGCGCGCTGATCTACAACGCCGACATCTACCTGCGCGAGACCGGAGCGCAGCTGCGCGACCGCTATCTCGAGGTGCTGTACAGGGTGGTCGATCACTCCAAGGAAACGCTGGCGGAGCTCGCCACCACCGAAGGCTCGCCCACCGCGGGCTACCTGCGCAAGCTCGCCGCCATCGACCCCATCAAGACTTTGGCACCGGGCAACGGAGCGGCCACTGCGCAGAAGAACAACGACGCTCTGCTGAACCCCGAGCACGCCAAGCTCGCGCAGATCTGGGCCTCGGTGATCGGGATCGACGTCAACGAGATCCGCGCCACCGACAACTTCTTCGACCTTGGCGGAGATTCGCTGCTCGTGCTGCGGGCGATCCAGCAGACCGAACAGACGCTGGGCTACCGCGTGAACTCGCGCCGCTACCTGTTCGAGAACCTCGGCCAGATCGCGACGTCCGGGCACCAGGGGCCAGACGGCTCCGATCTCTCGGATCTCGAGAAGTTGCCGCTCGGCAACCTGAAAGGCGCAGCGCGGAGCGAAGGGTTGCTGAGCACCCTTGGCAACTGGCTGCGCAAGGAGTAATCCATCATGGGACACGCTGGTTTCTTTGGCCTTTGTTCCGTCGATGCGCCGGTATGCCGGTACCTCGACCTGGACGAAGACGCCGGCCCCGAGGCCGAGAGCATCCTCTCCGACGAGGAGCGCGAACGCGCCGCGCGGCTGCAGTTCGATGCAGACCGCCGGCACTACGTGGCTGCGCATGCGGCGCTGCGCCACGCGCTGGCCGCGCAAACGGGCGAGCACGCCGAGGCGCTGCGCTTCAACCACAGCGCCTTCGGCAAGCCCTCGCTCGCGGGGCGGTCGCGTGTGCGGTTCTCGCTGAGCCACAGCCGCGCGCTGGGCCTGATCGCCATCGGCGGCCGCGGACCGCTGGGCGTCGACGTCGAGCAACTGCGTGAGATCCCCGATGCATTCGAGCTCGCCGAGCGGCATTTCACGCGCTCCGAACGCGAAGCGCTTGCGGCCCTGCCTGCCGTGGAGCAGAACCGCGCCTTCCTGACCTGCTGGACGCGCAAGGAAGCGTGCCTCAAGGCCATCGGCCTCGGGCTGATCGTGCCGCCGGAATGCTTCGAGGTCGGGCTGGAGTCCGACTGCCGCAGCGTCGAAGTGCCGGTCGCGGGCCGCATCCTGTGGCTCGCATTGCAGCCGGCGCCCTTCCGTTCGGACAGCGTGGGCGCGCTCGCCGAATGGCGCCAGACGCACGTTCACGCCAGCGAGCCTCACGCGGGGACGGAGGCGTACCTGTGACTGCACACCCCTTCATGTTCGGACCGGCCTCGCGCCAGCTCTTCGGCATCTTCCATGCCGCGGAGGATGCGCAGCCCGGCGATACCGCGGTGCTCGTCTGCCCGCCGTTCGGACAGGAAGGCCTGCGGACCCATCGCCTGTTCAAGGTGCTGGCCGAGCGTCTCTCACGAGCGGGTGTCGCGAGCTTGCGTTTCGACTTTCACGGCTCGGGCGATTCGCCGGGCGACGAGACCGACGGCGAGCTCGACGGCTGGCGGCGCGACCTGTGCTGCGCGCACGAAGAGCTGCGCCGCCGTGCGCCGGCAAGCCGCATTGTCTGGGTCGGTGCGCGGCTTGGCGCGACCATTGCCGTGCTGGCGGCCCGCAACGGGCGCTGCGACCCGGCCCGGCTGGTGCTGTGGGAGCCGGTGATCGACGGGCGGCGCTACGCGCGTTCCTTGCGCGAGGAGCACGTGGCCGCCATCGACACGACCTTCTGCATTCCCGATCTTGCCTGGCGCCGCAGCCTGGCACGCGAGCCCGACGCCATGCCCGAAGAGGTTCTCGGCACCCTGCTCTCGCCCACGCTGCGTTCGCAGCTCGGTGCGCTGGTGGCCGAATCGCTCCCGCTCACGGCGCTGCACGACACCCTGGTCTTGACGCCGCCCGGCGACGAGCACACGGCGCAATGGGCCGCAGAGCAGCAGTCGCGCCACATGCCCGTGCGGCTCGCCTACTTCCAGCACCGGCTCGACTGGACGTCGGACCCCTATCCCAACAGCGCCATGGTGCCGGCCGGTGCGCTCAATCGCTTGCAGGGTGCGCTCTATGAATGACGCGACGCAAAGCCCGGTCCGGTTCGGAGCCGGCAACGCACTGATGGGCATGGTCACCACGCCCACGCAGCAGGTGCCCGCCACTGTCGCCTGCCTGATGTTCAACATGGGTGCCAACCATCGCGTGGGGCCGCGCCGCATCAACGTCAAGCTCGCGCATGCGCTCGCGGCGAACGGCATGGCGAGCCTGCGATTCGACCTGGGCGGCGTCGGCGACAGCGAGGCCTTCGATTCGGCGCACGACCTGCAGACCCGCTCGGTGCACGACCTGCAGGCCGCCATGGACCTGCTCGAAAGCATGCTGGGCATCCGGCAGTTCGTGATCGTCGGCATGTGTTCCGGCGTGGAGCACGCCGTGTCGGCGGCCGCCGCAGACACCCGCGTGGTGGCGCTCTCGCTGTTCGACGGCTTTGCGTTTCCGGAACGCCGCGCCCGCTGGGAGCGCACGCTGCGGCGTGCCCTGGCGGCGCCCGCCCACCCGTCTTTCCCCGGCAAGGCCAAGCGCTGGCTGCTGCGCCACCTGACGGGCAATCCGTCGGCAAAGCCGCTGCCCGGTTTCCTCACCGAAAGGCAGCCGCCCGAAATCAGGGCCGCATGGTTCGGCGCCACCTTGAATCGCCTGGTCGAGCGGAAGGTCGCCTTGCAGCTGCTGTATTCGGGCTCGCTGCACGTGTGCGACCGCGACCGCGACCAGCTCGGCGCGCTCGGCCGCGAGCCGTTCGCCAAAGCCCTGCAATACCAGTTCATGCGAAACGTGGACCACACGTTCTGCACGGCGGAAGGGCAGGTGCGCTACATGCAAACCGTTGGCGACTGGGCGATGGCATGCGCCCGCAGCGCCAGCGCGGAGCGCCCCAGCCCGAGCCCCTGCACGAGCCCAAGCCCCGCAACGGCGGCCGCCGAACGCCCGCTGCGCGGTGCCTACGCATCCCAGTAAGCCAAGTTTTTCCCCAAGAGCAAAGGACACACCATGGCACACCTCGATCAAGCCGGTTCCTTGCGCGTTGCACGCGTCCCGACCGACACGGCTGCACCGTTCGCACGCGTTCGCAACCGAACCCGGTTGGCCGTCGCCGCCGTGCTGCTGCCGCTGTGTCTGGTGGGCTGCGGGATACCGGGTTTCAGCGATCCCGGCAACGGGGGCTGGACCGGCTCCGAGGGGAGCGGGCAACCCAAGATCGTGGCCATCACGCCCGAGCTGATCCGCACCATGGCCGCGCAGAGCCCGCAGGCCTTGCCGGCCGAGATGCGGCAGCTCTTCGGCAAGGCCCCGGCCTACACCATCGGGCCGGGGGACGTGGTGGGCATCGTGGTCTACCGCCATCCGGAGCTGATGCCCAACGCGGGCGCGGTCATCTCGCAGCAGTCGGATCCGACGGGTGTGAGCGTGGCGCCCGGCTTCATCGTCGACAGCCAGGGCGAGATCAGCTTTCCCTACATCGGCCGCACGAAGGTCGAGGGCCTGACCGAAAGCGCCGCCTCCGACCTCATCTCGCGACGGATCTCACCCTTCGTGAAAGACCCGCTGGTGAGCGTCAGGGTGCAGTCGTACCGCAGCCGGCGCGTGTACGTGGAGGGCGAGGTCCGCACCCCGGGCCTGCAGATCTTCACCGACGTGCCGATGACGCTGGCCGAGGCGATCAATCGCGCAGGCAGCTTCAACGCGGGAGGTGACCGCTCGCGGGTGACCTTGACACGCGGTGAGCGCACTCATGTGCTCGACCTGCCGATGCTCCAGCGCTTCGGCTTCGACGCGAGCCGCATCCCGATGCAGAGCGGCGACATCGTGCACGTGGGCACCCGCGAAGACAGCCGCGTGTATGTGATGGGCGAGATCCGCAATCCATCGGCCCTCTTGATGCGCAACGGCCGGCTGAGCCTGAACGAGGCGCTGGGCGATGCCGGCGGCCCCGAGCTGAACACCTCGCAACCCGGCCAGATCTACGTCATACGCAATTCGCGCGGCGACGTGCCCGAGGTGTTCCATCTCAACGCGAAGAACCCCGTGGCGCTGGCCCTGGCCGACCGCTTCGAGCTGCAGCCACGCGACGTGGTCTACATCGACCCCGTGCCGCTGGTGCGATGGAACCGGGTGATCAGCCTGATTCTTCCCGCCGCGCAGGTCGTGAACCTCGGAGGCACCGCCAGCCGTCGCTGAGCGAGCCCCGCGCCATCCCACTTCGCCCCATCCGTCCAGGCAACCCACAAAAGGTGATCCTATGAATGCGCACTGGCAACCCCTGATTCCCGCTCCTTCCGAACCGGCGGCCGCGGACCGTCCCCCGTCCAGGCTCAGGGAACATATCGACCTGCTGATCGACAACCGATGGAACATCGCGAAGATCACCGCGGTCGCGTTGCTGATCGGTGCGGCCTACACGATGTTCGGCCCGCGCGTGTACGAATCCAACGTGCTGATCCAGGTCGAGGATTCCGATCGCTCGGGCGGCACGCTGGTCGGCGACTCCGCCAGCAGCGCCCTGAACGCCAAGACGCCGACCGCGGGCGAGGCGGAGATCCTGAAATCGCGCCTGGTGCTCGAGCAGGCGATCGAGGACACCAAGCTGTACATCGAGGCAGAGCCACACTACATCCCGGTGGTCGGCGCCTGGCTGGCGCGCCATTCGAAGACGCTGTCCGAGCCCGGCTTCGTGGGCATGTCGGGCTACGTCAGCGGCACCGAGAAGATCGTGGTGGCGCAGATGGACGTGCCGGCCGATCTCGAAGGCACGCGCTTCCTCTTGACCGTGAAGGCGGACGGCGCCTACACCCTCACCCACCCCAAGCTCGACGCGGCACTGGAGGGAAAGGTCGGCACGCCGCTCGATGCGAAGACGCCGCGCGGCGCGATCCACCTCCTGGTGGGCTCCATCGAGGGCCGGCCGGGCGCGGCCTTCGAGCTGGTGCGCCAATCGAAGCAGCTCACCCTGCTCGAACTGCAGAAGGACCTTCGCGTGGTCGAGAAAGGCAAGCAGTCCTCGATCATGGACGTGAGCTGGCGCGACGGCAACCGGCTGCAGCTGGCGAACCTGCTCAACGAGGTCGCGCGGCTCTACGTACGGACCAACATCGACCAGAAGACCGCGCAGGCGCAGCGCGCGCTCAGTTTCCTCGGTTCGGAATTGCCCAAGCTCAAGCAACAGCTGGAGCAGTCCGAGGAAACCTACAACGAGTACCGCAACCAGAACGGCACGATCAGCCTGGACGACGAGGCGCGCAATGCGCTGTCGCAGAACGTCGAGCTGCAGGCGAAGCTCTTCGACGCGACCCAGAAGCGGCTTGAGCTCACCGAGCGCTTCACCGCCCGCGACCCGAGCGTGCAGACGATCGACGCCCAGATCGCCTCGCTCAAGAAGGCGCTGGGCTCGGTGGAGCAACGCATCCGCCGCATGCCGCAGCTGCAGCAGAACGCCCTGCGCATGCAGCGCGACATCAAGGTGAACACCGACCTGTACGTGTCGCTCTTGAACAGCTCGCTTCAGATGCGTCTCGCGAAGGAAGGAAAGATCGGCAACGTCCGCGTGCTCGACCACGCAGTCGTGCCCGAGAAGCAGATCCGTCCAAAGGCCGTGATCACGATGGCGCTCGCACTGCTTGCGGGCCTGTTCGCCGGCGCGGCCTCGACCTTCATGCGCAGGTCGTGGCGCAACACCATCGCCAGCTCGGCCGAGATCGAGGCCTACACCGGCCTGACCGTCTACAGCACCGTTCCGCTCAGCTCCCGGCAGAAGGTGCTGGACGATGCCGTGCGCAGCGGCGACCCCGGCGTGCATCTGCTGGCAGCGATCCAACCCGACGACCCGGCCCTGGAAGGACTGCGGCGGCTGCGCACAGCGCTGAAGTTCGCCGTACCCGTAGCGCCGAACAACCGGATCATGATCTCCAGCGCCACGCCTGGCGCCGGCAAGACCTTCGTGTCGGCCAACCTCGCGGCCGTGCTCGCCTCCAGCGGCCGGCGCGTGCTGCTCGTCGACGCCGACCTGCGGCGCAGCAGCCTGGCACCCCATTTCGGCCTCAGGCGCCGCGGCGGACTGTCGGAACTGATCCAGGGCTCGCTCGAGCTCGACGAAGCCATCCACCGGAGCGTCCTGCCCAACCTGGACGTCATCACCACCGGCGCGCTGCACCTGGACCCGACGGCCCTGCTTACGTGCAACGCCTTCGTGAAGTTGCTCGAGCGGATTTCGGGGCGCTATGACACGGTGATCATCGACACGCCGCCCATGCTGCTCGCGTCGGAAACCGCCGAGATGGCGACGTACATGGGCACGCTGCTGATGGTGGCGCGCGCCGGCGAGAACGAGCTGGGCGACCTGTCCGAAAGCGCGAAGGTGCTGCGGAACGTAGGCGCGCGTTTCCAGGGCGTGGTGCTGAATGCGCTTGACACGCGCCGGCGCTACTACGGCAGCCTGGGCTACCGGTTCGGCGGCTATCGGCTGCGGATGCATGACTACCCGGGCGCGCCGGCCGAGCTTCCCGCGCCCGTGCGTGCGGGAGCGCCATCATGACCACGATCCGAACGAACGCCCACGTGCAGCCGCGCGGCAACTCGCCGCTGCTGACGGGCACCAAGCGCCTCGCGGACATCGCGATGGCGAGCGCGTTCTTCCTGTTCTTCGGGTGGCTGTACGCGCTGATATGGATCGGCGTGATGCTGACCTCCGGCAGCCCGGCGATCTACAAGCAGCCGCGCTACGGGCGGCACGGACGCGTCTTCAGCTTCTACAAGTTCCGCTCGATGGTGCCGGATGCCGACATGGTCCTGGAGCGCTACCTGCGCGAGAACGAAGCGGCCCGGCAGCAATGGGAGATGTACCAGAAGCTCGACCACGACCCGCGCATCACGCCCTTTGGCGCATTCCTGCGCAAGTACAGCCTGGATGAGCTGCCGCAGTTCTGGAACGTGCTCAAGGGCGACATGAGCATGGTCGGCCCGCGCCCCTGCATGTTCGCGCAGAAGGAGCTGTACGGCGTCTACTGGGACCACTACTGCTCCGTGCGGCCCGGCATCACCGGCCTGTGGCAGATCAGCGGCCGCAACGAGGTCAGCTACCGCCGCCGGGTGGCCATGGACGTGGACTACGTCACCACGCTTTCCATCCACCAGGACATCGTGATCCTGCTGAAGACCTTTCGCGTGGTGGCCGGGGGGCACGGCTCCAGCTAGGCACCGCGCCGCCCACTGCATTTCTCTTTTTTCGACATCTCAACCCTCAACCGAAAGAACAGTATGCGTATCTACGTAGCAGGTCATCGCGGCATGGTGGGCCAGTCGTTGATGAAGCGCTTGCGGGGCCTCGGGCACGAGGTCGTCACGCGCAGCCACGAGGAACTCGATCTGCTGGACCAGGAGGCGGTCCGCCGGTTCTTCGCCACCGAACAGATCGATCAGGTCTACCTGGCTGCGGCCAAGGTGGGCGGCATCCATGCCAACATGACTTATCCCGCGGAGTTCATCTACCAGAACTTACTGATCTCCGCCAATGTCACGCACCAGGCGTTCCTCGCGAACGTCAGGCGTCTCCTGTTCCTCGGCTCGAGCTGCATCTACCCGCGGCTTACCGAGCAGCCCATCCACGAACATGCGCTGCTAAGTGGCAAGCTCGAGCCGACGAACGAACCTTATGCGATCGCCAAGATCGCTGGCATCAAGCTGTGCGAAAGCTACAACCGGCAGTACGGCGCCTCCCACGGCATCGACTACCGCAGCGTGATGCCGTGCAACCTGTACGGCCCGGGCGACAACTACCACATCGAGAACAGCCATGTGGTGCCGGCGCTGATCCGGCGCTTTCACACCGCCAAGATGGAAGACGCGCCCGAGGTGCTCATCTGGGGCACCGGCCGGGCCCAGCGCGAGTTCCTCTATGTGGACGACATGACCGACGGCTGTCTCATGGTGATGGACCTGACGCGGGCCGAGTACGAGCAGCACACCACGCCGATGTGCGCCCACATCAACCTGGGCGCGGGCCAGGACCAGTCGATCGCCGAGCTGGCGGAACTGATCCGCGAGGTCGTCGGCTACCGCGGCCGGATCCGGTTCGACACCTCGCAGCCGGACGGCGCGCCCAGAAAGCTGCTCGACGTGTCGTGCGCCGCCAGCCTGGGATGGCACGCCACGGTGCCGCTGGCCGAAGGCCTTCGCCGCACCTATGCCGACTACCAGGAGGCGCTGCGGCCCGTCCAGGAGATTGCGCACGCCTGAGCCGCGCGCTCTTCCCTTCCACACAACCGATTTGCAAGGCACGCCATGAGAACACTCTGCTTCTGGTTCGGCATTGCGGCTGCGTTCCTGTGCGGCTGGGCCGACCCGGCCTGGGGCTACGCGGTCCTGTGCGTGCTGTCGGTCGTGCAGCTGGCGATGCTCCGCGCGCCGGGCGCCAGCGTGTTCCTGCTGTTGCACTACGCCACCGTGCTCACGTACTTCTCGCTGGCACCGGCGATGCAGATCGCCGACGACGTCTTCTTCTGGGACGCGGGCGTGATCAGCCCGCCGGCGCACACGCAGGCGCTGACGCTGCTGCTGCTGTACATGGCGGGTGTGGAACTCGCTCGGCTCGGCACGCCCGAGCCGCTGGTGCAGTCCTTCCCTGCGCGGACGCCACTATCCGAACCGCAGATGGCCGGCGTGGCGCACCCGCTGCTGCTGCTCTTGAGCGGCATCCTCGCGGCCTTCGCGACGCTGTTCATCCGGCCCGACCTGAACTTCATCGCGCGCGGCGACGTGGGTGGGAACGAACAAAGCGTTCCGATCGATTTCATTTTCTATTCCACGCTGCCCAAACTCATCGTGCTGATGTGCTTCGTGGCGCTGGCGATCCATGCCCTGCGCCACCGCACGATCTGGTCCTGGTGCTCCGCGGGCTTCGCGCTGGTGCTGTCTGCCATTGCAGCGAACCCGGTCAACACGGCCAGGCAGATCCTGCTGATCGGCCTGCTGCCGCTTCTCATTCATCTCTTTGGCCGCGGCCGTCGATGGACGCTGGCACTGCTGCTCTTCGGCGCCATCGCGGGGCTGGGCCCGGTGCTGAACCTGGTGTCGCGCGGCAGCTTCTGGGGAGAATCGCTCACCACCTTTCCCTACAGCCAGGACTTCGACGCGATGTTCATCGTTGCCGGCATCCTGGAGCGCGGACCGGACCCCGAGCTCGGATGGGGGCGCTACCTGCTGTCGGCCTTCTCGTTCTTCCTGCCGCGTGACCTGAAGCTGTATCCGGATTTCGATCCGCTCGGATGGCCCTCCATCCTGGGCAACTTCTCGCAGGCCAACCTGTCGCTGCCGCCGTTCACCACTGCGTTCTTCGACTTCGGCCTGGCGGGTCCGGTGCTGCTCGGCCTTCTGATCTCGGCCTGCGCCCGCTACCTGGACAAGCTGGTCGATCCGCGCGGCGTGGTGTCGGGCAGCTATCTCTGCGCGCTGGTGCTGCTGGCCGCGTACGTGCCTTTCATGCGCGGCCCCATCCTGGGTTGGGGACCCTTCGCGGCCTCGGGGGTCATAGCGGCAGCGTTCGCCGGGGTCTTGAGTTCGGGCTTCCGCCGGCCACGCCCCGCCGCAGCGCCGTACGTCCCTCACACGACCTGAGGTTCGCCATGTACAAATACCTGTTCTACGACACGATCCGGCTCAACAGCGACGCGGGCGGCGTGCTGAACGTGGCCGATCTCCTGTTGAAAAGAATGCAGCTTTGCAAGGGCACCCGGATCCAGCCGGTCAGCGAGCTGCATCCGCGCATCTTTGCCGCCGCACGGCGCCTCCGGATCAGCCGGTTCCTCGTCGAGATACTGCTCTACAACTATCACCGCCTGCGGGCGCTGGTTGCCGGGGAGCAGGTGTTCTCGCTGTTCCCGAACTACTTCCTGCCGTTCACGCCGTTCGGACGCCACCGCGACTCGATCGTGATCGTCCACGACCTCCAGTACAAGGTGTACCCCGAGTATTTCAGCCGCACCAAGCGCCTGTGGCTCGACTGGTGCCTGTGGCGCGCCGCGCACAGCCAGGCCGACGTGGTCTTCATCAGCCGCAGCAGCCAGCACGATTTCGAACGCCACTTCAAGCGCTGCCAACACGCGACGGTCATCTTCAATCCGGTGGATGCCACGAGGGCAACCACTCCAACAGCTCCGGCCGCACCCGCACCCGCAACCGCAACCACCGCCCCGACCGGCACGGCGCCTATCGGCGAGCGCTACCTGATCGCGTCCTACCACTACTACCCGCACAAGAACTTCATCGGCACGCTCAAGCTCTTCGAGCGCATGAAGCGCGAGGGCCTGGTCGACTGGCTGGACATCACCGGCAACGGCGCGGCCGAAGTGAAAAGAATGACCGCCACCATGGCGCCCGAAATCAGCCGCTGCATCCGGCACCGGGGGCTGGTCTCACGCAAGAAACTGACCCAGCTCTACTGCGGCGCGGCGGCCTTCATTTCGCTTTCCGCGTTCGAGGGCTTCAATCTCTCGGCCGCCGAGGCCGCCACGCTCGGCGTGCCGCTCCTGCTCTCGGACATTCCGGTGCACCGGGAGCTGTTCAACGGCTACGCTTTCTTCGTCGGCAGCGAGGCCTGCGATCTCGGCGAGCTGTCGCAGTATCTCGCCAACCACCGCGAGACCCAGCCGGCCTGGCTGCATGCCGAAGCCTGCGCGCCGGGCACCGTGGCCAGGCGCTATCTCACGCTGAAGCGGGAAGCGGTCTCGCTCGCCAGGGCCGTGCAATGACGAGGCACGCGCACGTTCTTCGCCGGCTGCTCGCGGCATGGCTGCTGCCGTGTGCGGCCCTGGCGGCCTCCGAGGCATCGGCCGCCACGGCCGCCACGGCCGGTTTCGGCGTGATGGTGCACTACCTGCCCGACAAGCATTCGATTGCCGATGTCGCCCGCTTCGACGTCGACGCCTTTGCGGAATCGCTCGGCCAGATGCGGGCGTCCCATCTCATTTTGACGCTCGGGCAGAACAACGGCCAGTACATCGCGCCCAATGCCACGCTGGAGAAGCTGTGCCCGCAAAGCGCCGCGAACCGGCCGCCGCGCGACCTGCCGCTCGAGATCGGCCGCGCGCTGCGCGCCCGCGGCATTGCGCTGGTGCTGTACCTGCCGTTCCGCGCGCCGCAGTCCGACCCGTACCTGATGGAGTGCCTGGGCGACATCTCGGAGCAGCAGCCGCCGCCGGCCCCCTTCATCGGCCGATGGGCGGCGGTCATCCGCGACTGGTCGGAGCGCTACGGCACGCTGGCCAGCGGCTGGTGGTTCGACGGTGTCTACAACACCAAGGGCATGTCGGCGGAGGGCTGGAACGCGCTGTGCGGCGCCGCGCACAGTGGGGGCACGAAGCGGTGGCTGGCCTTCAATGCCGGCGAAGGCCCCGAGCGCTTCAGCGTCAAGGCGGCGCCATGCCAGAACCTCATGGCCGGCGAGCTCATGCAGCCGCCGGCGCAGCCCGCCGGAACAGAGGCGGGGTTGACCTTCCATGTGCTGACGCCGCTCGGTGCCTCGTGGGGCCGCCCGACGCCGCCGCGCTTCACGGCCGACCAGGTGCGCAGCTGGATCGCCGTTGCCAATGCGCGCGGCGGGCTGTTCACGCTCGACCTGCCGCTGGACGCCGATTTCCGCTTTCTTCCCTCGCACGTGGCGCTGATCCGCAACGCAACCGCGCCTCGCCCCCGGACCCTCGCATCCATCGCCCATCACCGGCCATGACCATGAACAACCCCCTCGTCTTCATCGTGGTGGAAGATCGCCAGAACAAGACACTGTTGCTGTGCCGCGAGTCCGCGGCGCAGGCCGAAGAATCGCTCGTCGTGCTGTCCGGCACCGACGGCGGCCCGGGCTACGAGCGCCTGTGCAGCACCTATGTGCACCTGTCGAGCAATACGCCGGAGTTCGAGAAGGTCTGCTTCCGGCGCTACTTCCTCCTGGCCGAACACCTCAAGGCCCATCCCGATTGCCAGGAGTTCGTGCTGATCGACAGCGACGTGCTGCTGTTCCGCGGCATCGGCGCGCACATCCGGCGCGTGGTCGGCAAGGCGGATTTCTGCGGCTCGCTCATGCAACCGCGCGATGGCTGGGATCCGTGCCAGATATCGCCCCACGTCAGCTACTGGACCGCGGCGGGCCTGGAGCGCTTCATCGCCTTCGTGCTCAACACCTATGCAACGCCCGCCGGCCACCGAAAGTTGCGCGCCATCGCGGCGCGGTTTGCCAGCCACGGCGTGCGCGGCGGCGTGTCGGACATGACCCTGCTCCATCTCTGGGCGCAGGCCAGCGGCAATGCGGCGCCCATCAACCGGGTGTTCGGCGGGCGCGTGATCGACCACAACATCAACGGCGGGCGCAACCTGCAATACAACGAGTTCCAGGTTCGCGGGGGCGCCAAGCGCCTCGAGTTCGTCGATGGACAGCCCTGCCTCGTCACGACCGGAGGCGAGCTGGTGACCGCGCTGGCACTGCACTTCCAGGGCAGCGCGAAGTTGGCGATGTCGCACGCGCTGCATGGCCGCGTGCGAATGGTCGCGCTGCTCACGTACGTGCTGCGGGTGGCGCGGCGCCTCAAGAACTGGGCCTTCGGGCGCGGCCTGATCGCGCAGCGCACGCCGGACGGCGGCCGCCTCGCGGACGCCTCGGCGCCCGAATGACATCGGGTTGAACAGCGCAACCGACGCACGGCCATGAACCCGCTCCACCGCACCTTCAGCGTCGCCGGAATGCGCACGGTGCAGCTTCGCGGCCTGGGGGCGCTGGCTTCGCGGCTCTACGTCTACCTGTCGGGCTTCCTGGCGGTCTTTCTGATGGCGGCGTATGTCTCGCCCGCGGACTTCGGCCAATACTCGATCTACCAGTCGGTGCTGGAGGTGGCGCTGGTGGTGGGAACGCTGGGCAGCGCGCTGCTGTTCTCGCGCAATGCAGCCACCGTGCCGCCAGGCGTGCGCCGCGGCGACGTGGTCCGCACGCTGGCCATCGGGCTTCCGCTCGCCGTGCTGCTGATTGCCACCATCCTCACGCTCCAGCGCACGGACATAGGCGACGTGCCCTTTGTACTGATCGTGGCAACGCTCGCGGTCTTCGCGTTCATCAGCCTGCGTCTTTCGTACAGCCGCGGCCTTGGCCACGCGGGCCTGCTCAACCTGGAGGCCGGCATCCGTTCGACCATCCTGGTGCTGGGGGTCGCGGCCCTCGCCACGCTGGGCTTCGAGCTGCGCGTCACGCACCTGCTGCTCATCAACCTGCTGGCCTTCCTGGTGGTGGGCGCGGCCTGCATGCACGCGGGCTGGGCCGCCGGGCCGCCGCGTGGAAGTGCCGCGCTCGGCCTGTCGTCGCAGGGCAGCGCCACCGTCTATTCGCTCTTGATGTTCCTGCTTCGCAAGTCGGACCTGCTGGTGGTGGCTTTCTTCATGCCGCTCGGGTACGTGGGCGCATTCAAGATCGCCTTCCTGTTGGCGGAGGCACCATCGCAGTTCGTGCAGGCCTTTCTCTACACGAAGACGCGCGCCATGCTGGGCAGCGATGCCAGCAATTCCGATGGCTCGCAGCTGCAGCTGGCAAAGCACTCGTTCTTGCTGGGCTGCGTTCTCTTTGCGGCGCTCGCGGTGCTGATCACGGTTGCCGCGCCGCTGCTGAAGGTCGGTCCCCAGGCACTCGAGATCTTCCTGTGCATTGCGCCCTACTTTCTGCTGCGCACCTACACGGTTCACCACGAGATGCTGCTCGCGCTCAAGACGCCGGTGAGCACGCTCGGGTACTGGGCGCTGGCCGAGGTGGCGCTGCGGCTGCTGTCGTACGGGGTCGTCGTCGCGATCTTTCCGGGCAAGCCGCACTACGTGTTCTTCATTGCCACCGTATCCGATCTCGTCCTCTACGAGGTGCGGATGCGTGCGTTGCTCGGCTTCTTTCCGCTCGTGCGGCTGATTCGCGGTTCTTCCACAAAGCAGTCATGAAAATTCTTCTCTATTCCATGAACTTCACGCCCGAGCTGGTCGGCATCGGAAAGTACTCGGGCGAGATGGCGCAGTGGCTGCATGCCAAGGGGCACGATGTGCGCGTGATCGCGTCGCCGCCCTTCTTTCCGCACTGGGCGCCGTTCGAAGGACATTCGGCGTGGGCCTACCGCAAGACGGTGTGCGACGGCATCACGGTCTGGCGCGCTCCCACATGGGTGCCGGCGCGGCCGCGTGCGCTGGCCCGCATGGCCCACCTCTTCTCGTTCATGTTGTCCAGCATGCCGCTCCTCTTTGCGCAGATCCGCTGGAGGCCGGACCTTGTCTTCGTGGTCGAGCCGCCGCTCTTCTGCGCGCCGACCGTGCTCTTCTTCTCGCGCATGCTGGGCATCAAGTCGTGGCTGCACATCCAGGACTACGAGGTCGACGCCGCCTTTGGCCTGGGCCTGGTGCGAGGCGCGCGGGTGCGGCGCTTTGCGCTCTCGGTGGAGCGCTGGTTGCTGAGCCGCTTCAACCGGGTCTCGACCATCTCCGCCGCCATGATCGAGCGGGCCAGGGACAAGGGCATCGACGAGACCCGGCTGGTGCTGCTTCCCAACTGGGTAGACGTGCGCTCGATCTACCCGCACCCGGCAGGCGCCTCGGAAACGGGCGAGCCGGTGAACGGCTACCGCACCATGCTCGGCATTCCGACCGACGCGGTGGTGGTGCTCTATGCGGGCAGCCTGGGCAACAAGCAAGGCATCGAACTCCTGGCCGATGCGGCACGGCAACTGTCCACGGCCGGGCACATCCACTTCGTGCTCTGCGGCAACGGGCCGAGCCGCGAGCCGCTGAAGACCGCCTGCGCCAACCTGGACCGCGTTCATTTTCTCGATCTTCAACCGGCCGAGCGGCTCAACGAATTGCTCGGCATGGCCGACATCCACGTGCTGCCGCAGCGTGCCGACGCGGCCGACCTGGTGATGCCGTCGAAGCTGGGCGGCATGCTCGCGAGCGGCAAGGCCGTGATCGTCACGGCCCATGAGGGCACCGAGCTGAGCAACGTGGTGGCCGGCCGCGGACTGGTGGTGGCGCCCGGCGATCCGGATGCGCTCTCCGATGCCATTGCCCGGCTCGCCGCGTCGCGTCCGCAACGCGAAGCCATGGGCGCGGCCGGCCGCTCTTTCGCCGAAACCGAGCTGGATCGAAACGCCATCCTGCTGCGCCTGGAGAAGGAGCTGCTGCGCTGTCTCGCGGACTGAGAGCGCACCTCCTCCACACCACACCCAATCGTCACGTCGCGACCCATACGCACCCCCTACAACTACTACCTGGGTACTCCACATGTCCGACAGCACCTCGAATCCTTCCGGCGTTTCGGATTTCGGCCGTGCGCCCGAGCGCCGCACGAGCTACTCGTCGGGCGTCTGCCCGCCGGCCGAGCCGTTGTGGCCGCACTTTCTGACCGGGCAGGAAGACGCGCCGGTGCGCGTGCTGCTCGTCGACGACGACGAGTTCATGCGACGCGTGATCGCGCAGGAACTGCTGTCCGACCTGCGCATCCAGCTCGAGGGGCAAGCCGGCAGTGTCCGCGACGGCCGCCGACTCTTGGCGACCCACGAATTCGATGTGCTGATGGTCGACCTGCGGCTGGGCGACGGGTCGGGTTTCGACCTGATCCGCGAGGCCCGCAAGCTGCAGCGCCATTGCGAAATCATCGTGATCTCGGCGCTGGAGGACGACGCCCACGTGATTCACGCGCTGGAGCTCGGCGCCACCGGCTACCTGCTCAAGCACGCCTGGCTCCAGAGCTTTGCCCAGGCCGTGCTGCAAGTGGTCAACGGCGGCGCCGCCATCACGCCCAAGCTGGCGCGCCGGCTGCTGACGCGAATGAACCTGCAAAGCGGCGGCGAACCGCCGGCCATGGAAATACCGGTGCGCGAGGCGACGCTGACGGCGCGGGAGCGCGAGGTGCTACGCTGCGTGGCACGCGGCTACGTGTCCAAGGAGATCAGCTTGAGACTGGGCATTTCGGGGCAGACGGTCAACGCCCACATCAAGAACATCTACAAGAAGCTGCACGTGCATTCGCGCGCCCAGGCGGTGAGCCTGGCCACGCACACCGGGCAGCTCTGACCGGTCGCATCGCTTGAAAACAAGCAACGAAGAAGGAAGGACGGACACCGTGAACACCCCCACCATCCATCCCGTTGTGCTCTGCGGCGGCAGCGGAACGCGCCTGTGGCCGCTCTCGCGCAAGACGCTTCCCAAGCAGTTCGCGCCGCTGATCGGCGACAAGAGCCTGCTGCAACTCACGCTGGAGCGCCTCGCCAGCCTGAACAGGAACATCACCTGCATTGCGTCGGAAGACCATCGCTTCCTGGTACGCGAGGCGGTGGACAAGGCCGGCGCCACAGGCCGGCAGATTCTCGAGCCGGTGGCGCGCAACACGGCGGCCGCCATGGCCGCGGCCGCGCTGCTCGCCGGCAACGATGACCTGCTGCTGTTCGCACCGGCCGACCATCACATTCCCGATACGGATCTTTTTGCAGAGACCATCCGCAGCGGCGTCGAGGCCGCGCTGGCCGGGCAGATCGTCACCTTCGGCGTGTCGCCCACTTTTGCCAGCACGGCCTACGGCTACATCGAGGTGGGCGCTGTGTCGGCCGACGGCCACAGCCGGGCCGTGGTGCGCTTCGTCGAGAAGCCGACGGCGGACGTGGCCGAAACGCTCATCCTGCACGGCGGCTACTGCTGGAACGCCGGCATCTTCCTGGCCAAGGCCAGCGTGTTCATTGCTGCGCTGCGCGCGCACGCACCCGACATCCTGCAGGCCTGCGAAGGCGCCACCGCCGCTCTTTCGAGCGACGGAAGCTTCGACCGCCTCGACCGCGAGGCCTTCGAGGCCTGCCGCAGCGACAGCATCGACTATGCGGTGCTCGAAAAGCACCAGGGCATCTCGGTCGTGAAGTTCAACGGCAACTGGAGCGACGTCGGCAGCTGGAACGCGGTGGCCGCGCTGCATCCGGCGGACGACACGGGCAACCGGTTGAGCGGCAGGGCCAGCACCCTGCGATCGAAAAATACCTTCATCCATGCGCCGTATCGGCCGGTGGTGGCGTTGGGCACCGACAACCTGATCATCGTGGACACGCCCGATGCCGTGCTGGTGGCCAGCGCCGACTGCGCCCAGCAGGTCGGCGACGTGGTGCGCATGCTCACGCTGGGAGGCCAGGTCGAAGCGACGGAACACAGGCGCGTGGTCAGGCCCTGGGGAGCCTACGACAGGCTCGACTTCGGCGACCGCTTCCAGGTGAAGCGGCTCACCGTCAATCCTGGCGGCAAGCTGTCGCTGCAGATGCACCATCACCGCGCCGAGCACTGGATCGTGGTGAAGGGCACGGCCAAGGCGACCTGCGACGGGCAGGTCACCCTGGTGCGGGAGAACGAGTCCATCTACCTGCCCCTGGGCGCCATCCACCGGCTGGAAAATCCCGGCAAGACGATGCTGGAAGTGATCGAGGTGCAGACCGGCGGCTACCTCGGCGAAGACGACATCGTGCGCTTCGACGACACCTACGACCGCTGCCCCGGAATCAAGACGCGCGGCGATGCGGAGCCGGTGCCGCTGCCGTCCATCGCCGCTGCAGCTGCCGGGATCGGAGCCGGGGCCGAAGCCAAGCAGCCTGCGATAAACGGCACGCCCCATCGCCATCACGTAGCATCCGCGCCATGAGCTACACAGTGAACCTGATCGATTTTCCCGATGCACCGGCCGAAGTCATTTCCGCAGCAGAGGCGCGCTTCCGGCGCGAACTCGACAAATTGCTGGGCGATGGCGTGAGGCCGGCATTGAAAGCCTTCGAAAACGCCAGCGAGTCGAGCGCCAACGAACTCACCAAGGACGAGATCGCCCTGGCGGCAAGCTGGGCCAAGGCCTACGAAGCCGCCAAGACGGCCGGCTTTCGCGCCTTGGGCGAAGCCGACGAAGCGTATTTCGAAGTACGGCTCGACTGACGGCTGGACGTCCCGTCCTCACCAGGCAGACCTCCATGACGAAGCTCTGGCCTGCCTTGCTGATTGCCGCCCTCCTGGGGGGCTGCGCCGCACCGCCCTCCACGACCACCACCGCGCCATCGGCCGCGGCGGCGCCCCGCACGGGCACGGTGTACTGGCAGTACGTGCGCTCGACCTCGTACGAGGCGCGGCAACCGGGGCTGGGCATCAGCCATCGCTACGAAAGCCGGGTGGGCTGGGTCGACGTGTATGTGTACGACCTGAAGCAAAGCAACTGGATGCCGGGCGTGGACGACCCGCGCTTCGATGAGCATTTCAAGGCCAGCGTCAACGAGGTCCGGCTCGCCGGCACGAACGGCGTCTATGCCAAGGTGGAAGTCGGCCCCGTGAGCGACGTGAGGATCGAGGACCAGACCCTTCGCCGCGTGAGCTTTCGCGTGCTGCACGCCGCCACCGGCAAGCGCTACGAGTCGTTCACGTATCTCACGGCGCGCAACGGCCGGCTGCTGAAATACCGCATGTCTTTTGCCACGCCGGCACCGGCCGACGTCGATGCCATCGCGCGCGAGTTCATCGCGCAAAACCTGCGCAGCGGGCCCGACATGCCGAGGGCCTCGCCGCCCTTTCTCAACATCTGACCAGGGCGCAAATAGACTGTACGTTCATACAGTGTTTCCTCTAGAATGACTCGTCTCCAAGAGCAACATTCGAGGCGACACCATGACCACCGCCAGCCCGCCCGCGCCCTCCGCGCGGATCCTGTTTTTTTCGCCGTTGCGGCATCCGCAACCGCGCCAGCATGCGGGCCGCATTTCGACCTGGCCCTTTCGCGTGGTTTCCGACAAGGACCGCGAGGGCAGCGACATCCGCCTTCAGGCGGCACGCATCATCCGAACGACGGCCGGGCAATGGTGGCCGCCGGCCGATTGAGCGAGCGCCATGAACGAGCAGTCCTGGCCGCTGCGAGAGCGCGAGTTCCTGATTGCGCTGTTTCCCGATGCGGCTGTGCAAGCCGCCATCAAGGCGCATTGCGCCGAATGGTGGTGGCCCGTGGGCCATTACTTTCCGCCCGGCCATCGGCTGCACCTCACGCTGCTTTGCCTTGAAGATCGCGGCCGCGCCGTCGAGCAGCTGCTGCGCGAGGCGCTGGCCGAAGTGCCGAGGCGGCCGCTGGAACTCACGCTCGACAGTTCATGCACCTGGCGCAACGACGTTTCGGTCGTGCAGCCTGCCGAGAATGAATGCTTGCGCGCGCTCCGGAACGACATCGTGCGCACGCTGCACAGAATGGGCCTCGCGGCATCCGCCAAGGACTGGACGCCGCACGTCACCATCGCCAGGCAGACCGAGCGCGCCGCGCGGCCGCTGTGCCTTGCACCCATCCGGTGGAAGGTGCGGGAGTTCAAACTGATTCGCTCGCACCGCGGCAACTTTTTTCACCACGAGCCGCTGGCGACCTATCCGATGCTGCGCTAAGCCTGGCCGGCCCCCAGCTCGCCGAGCATGTCCTGCGCATCGTCGTCGAAGCCCGCAATGGGTTGGGCCTTGGCAAGCGCCAGCCACACGCCGAACGGAATGCGCTCGAAGGCGCGGTGCACGGCGGCGCGCGCCACCACCAGCCGCTCGCCTTCGAGCACGAGCACACCGCACTCGGCCGGAATCTCGTCGGGTGATGCAATGCATCGGCCGCGCGCGTCGTTGCCCAGCACGTACCAGCACTCGCCGCCCAGGTCGAGGTAGGCCGCGCGCTTGTCGGGCTTGCGCAGATCGCCCAGCAGGTCGGCGCGGCTCACCTTCACCTCGTGCACGATCGGGTGCGCATAGGCTTCGACGCTGGTATTGCGGATCGAGAATACGTCGGGCCTGGCAATGCACCAGCGCGCCTTGCCGCCCTCTTCGAGCGGCTGCAGCCGCGCGCGCAGGCCGAGGCCGCGCCAGGCGATGCGCCCGCCGCGCGTCATCTCGCGCGCTACGCGTTCGACCAACGCTTCATGCGGCGAAAGCGCCGCGCGGTTGAGGGTGAGCGTGGTGGCGATGCGTGCAATGCCGGCATCGGTCACGCGCAAGGTTTCGTGGCCGTGCGAAGTGCGCACGCGTTCGAGGAACCCGCCCGCGAGCAGTTCGACCTCGATGGCGTCGCAGCAGGGCCAGCCCGCCGAACGGTAGATTTCGCGCAGCCGCCGCGCGTGCAGCTTGCCGAACGGCACCGTGCCGGCGCGCTGCATGGGCGGCTCTTTCACAGGCGGCGGAAATCCAGGGTCGGTGAACGGCGGCTCGACCGGCGGCGGATCGCCTTCGGGCGGTGGGCCGACCGGCGGTGGCGGCGGCATGGGAATCGGCACGTCGGGCGCGGGCGGCGGCGGACCGATCGGACCGGCAGCGACGTGATCAACAAGGGCGAGTGCGGACATGGGAGAAACAGGTTAGCGAAAAGTCGTGGTGCGCGCGAGACATGGAACGATCGGTTGCATTCATTCCCGTGTCTCTCAGTGGAAATCGCGGCTGGTGTTGCTCTGCGCCAGGCGGCCCATGAGCGGCGTCAGGTCCTTGAAGCCGGTGGCGATCAGGTGCTGCACCTTGCCGCCGCTGTCGTCGTCGCGCTGCCAGGTGCCCTGCACCGCCAGCAGGTGCGACTTCAAGAGCGGCTCGCGCCAGGCCTCGATGACATGGCTCCAGACAATGACGTTGACGTTGCCGGTCTCGTCCTCGAGCGTGACGAAGATGGTGCCGTTGGCGGTGCCGGGGCGCTGCCGCCCCTTGACGATGCCGCAGGCGCGCACCGTCTGGCCGCTGGGCTGCGCGCGCAGCTCTTCGGCGCTCATGAGCTTCATGCGCGCGAGGCGCGAACGCAGCAGCGCGAGCGGATGGCGGCGCAGCGTGAGGCCGAGCGCGGCGTAGTCGCCGACGATCTCCTCGCCTTCGGGCGCGGCCGGCAGTTCCAGGGCCTCTTCGTTGATGGGCACGCCGCGCAGCAAGGCGGGCGCGCGGCGCTGCGCGGTGGCGTCCCACACCTGCTGGCGCCGATGGCCCGAAAGCGACATCAGCGCATCGGCGGCGGCCAGCGCCGCCATGTCCTTGCCGTCGAGCTCGGCGCGCAGGGCGAGGTCTTCGGTGCTGGTGAACGGCGCTTGTGCGCGCGCTTCGAGCAGGCGCTTGGCACCGGCTTCGCCGAGACTCGAAATCCGGCGCAGGCCGAGCCGCACCGCGGGCTGGTTCTCGTTGCCCAGGCGCTGTTCGACATAGCGCGCATCGGTGCCGGGCGGCACGCGCGGCGCATCAGGGCTGCGGGCTTCGAGCGTGGTGTCCATCTCGCTGCACGTGACGTCGACCGGCCGCACCTCGACACCATGGCGGCGCGCGTCCTGCACAAGCTGCGAGGGGCTGTAGAAACCCATGGGCTGCGAGTCGAGCAGCGCCGCCAAAAAGCAGGCGGGCTCGTAGTTCTTGAGCCAGCTGCTCACGGTGACCAGCAGCGCAAAGCTCGCGGCGTGGCTTTCGGGAAAGCCGTAGTCGCCGAAGCCGAGGATCTGCTTGAAGATGGCTTCGGCGAACGACTCCTTGTAGCCCTTGCCGACCATGCCTTGCACGAGCTTGCCGTGGAACTTGTCGAGGCCGCCCTTGCGCTTCCATGCGGCCATGGCGCGGCGCAGCTGGTCGGCCTCGTCGGCAGTGAAATCGGCCGCGATCATCGCGATCTGCATCACCTGCTCCTGGAAGATCGGCACGCCCAGCGTGCGCGCCAGTGCGGGCCGCAGTTCTTCTTTCTCGTAGTGGATCGGCAAGCCCTTGTCCACGCGCTCGCGCTGCTTGAGATAGGGGTGCACCATGCCGCCCTGAATGGGACCGGGCCTCACGATGGCGACCTCGATCACCAGGTCTTCATAGGTGCGCGGCTTCAGGCGCGGCAGCATCGACATCTGGGCGCGGCTCTCGATCTGGAACACGCCGACGGTGTCGGCGTCGCAGATCATGTCGAACACCTTCTGGTCGTCGTTGGGAATGTGGTGCATCTGCACCACCGAGCCGCGCCAGCGGTTCATGTGGTCGAGCCCGCGGCGGATGGCGCTGAGCATGCCGAGCGCGAGCACATCGACCTTGAGCATGCCCATGGCTTCGAGATCGTCTTTCTCCCACTGGATGACGGAGCGGTCTTTCATGGACGCCTTCTCGACCGGCACCAGCCGCGTGAGCCTGGTGTGCGTGAGCACGAAGCCGCCCACGTGCTGGCTCAGGTGGCGCGGAAAGCCCTTGAGCCGCTGCGTCATCTCGATCCATTGCACCAGCCTGAGCTCGTCTTCCTCCACGCCCACGCGCGCGGCCGCCTTGAACAACTGCTCGCCCAGCACGGTGTCGTCGAACCAGTAATGGTCCTTGGCGAATTCGTCGATCAGGCGTTCGTCGATGCCCATTGCCTTGCCCACGTCGCGCAATGCGCTGCGTGCGCGGTAGCAGATGACGACGGCCGCGATGGCCGCGCGCTCGCGGCCGTATTTTTCGTAGATGTACTGGATGACCTCCTCGCGCCGCTGGTGCTCGAAGTCGACGTCGATGTCGGGCGGCTCGTGGCGGTGGCGGCTCAGGAAGCGCTCGAACAGCAGGTGGCCTTTTTCAGGGTCGATGGCGGTGATGCCCAGGCAGAAGCAGACCGCCGAATTGGCCGAGGAGCCGCGGCCCTGGCAGAGGATGTGCTGCGAACGCGCGAAGCGCACGATGTCTTCCACCGTGAGAAAGAACATCTCGTACTTGAGCTCGAGGATCAGGTCGAGTTCTTTCTGCACCTGCTCGCGCACCTTGGCGGGCACACCGTTGGGGTAGCGCTCCTGCGCGCCTTCCCATGTCTTGCGCACCAGCGTCTGGGCCGGCGTCTCGTGGCTGCCCACGGTTTCGAGCGGGTACTGGTAGTTCTCGCGGATGACTTCCGGATCGAACCGGCAGCGCTCGGCCACCACCAGCGTGTTCGACAGCATGTCGGGAAGATAGAGCTCGGCCAGCCGCACCCGCTGCCGCAGATGGCGCTCGGCATTCGACTGCAGCGCAAAACCGCACTCGGCCACGGTCTTGCCTTCGCGCACGGCCGTGAGCACGTCGTGCAGCGGCTTGCTCGATCGGGCATGCATGTGCACGTCGCCGGCCGCCACCAGCGGCACGCCGGTCTGCTCGCTCGCCTGCAAGAGTGCGGCAAACCACAGGTCGTCGTCGAGCTCGTTGAGCATCTCGACCGCCAGCCACAGGTTTTCTCCGTAGAACGCCTTGGCGGCCAGCAGGTCTTCATGCAGCGTGGCGGCATCCATGGCGCTGCCCGGCATGCGATGCGGCACGAAAAGAACCTGGCAGTCCTGCAGCGAAGCCACGTCGCTGCCTTCCCAGCTCACGCGGTATTCGCCCTTGGGCAGCTCGGTGTTGCGCGCGGCGGTGATGAACTCGCAAAGGTTGCCCCAGCCTTCGGTGCCGTTCGCGATGACCACGAGCCTGAAGCGCTCGAAGCGGAACTCGCTGCCGAACAGCAGCCTGAAGCCGGGGTTACGCGGAATCGGCGGCTCGTCGGGGTGCTTGCGCTCGTATTCGTCGAGCTTGGCCGGCAGGTCGCGCAGGCAGACGTGCGCGCGCACGATGCCCGCCACCGAGCATTCGTCGGTGATGGCCAGGGCCGTGTAGCCGAGCTGGTAGGCACGCTCGACCATTTCCTCGGGCGTCGAGGCGCCGCGCTGGAAGCTGAAGTTGGTGAGGCAGTGCAGCTCGGCATAGTCCGGCAGGCTTGGCAGCCCCGGTTTGGATAGCGCCCGCTGCGGCAGCGCATGCACCTCGGCCGAGTTGCGCCCGCGCAGTTGCTTTTCGCTCAGGTCAGGCATAGAGCCCCTGCAGGTACCAGCGCACTTCGCCCTGGGAAAACCGCGCGGAGGGCCGCTCGCGAAAGATCCACACCAGGCCGGCTTCGGGGCTTTCGGCAATGTAGTAGTCGCGCATCGCGGGCTGGCCGCCGTCTTCCTTGCCGCCCCACCAGCCGGCCTCGATGCGCTGCGGCCCGACCAGCTTGCCTAGCGGTCCGCGATAGCAGGGGCGCTCGCCGTCCATCTCGAGCAGCAGGGGTTCGGGCAACAGCCATGACGGGTAGATGGCATCGGGCTGCGAGGCCCGGGCCTTGGCTTCCTTGCGGGCCTTGTCCGGCGGCGCCTTGTCCTTCTGCAGCGCGGGCCGCCAGGCCTGCTTGCGCTCGGGCCGGTGGTCGGCCTCGGCCGCGGGCACCACCACCTGCTGCGGTCCGAGCCGCACGCTGAGCCGCTCGACCATCTCGTGCAGCTTGTCGCCCTTGCGGTTGTCCTCGGGCAGGAAGCTGGTGCTGGCGCCGGCCCACGGATCGGTTTCGAGCGTGCGCAGCCGGAGCCAGCTGGCGGGCGCGGCGAGCGTGGCGAGGGCGAGCTTTTCGGACAGCAGGCGGCGCAGGTGCGCCATGTCCTGCGTGGGCTCGGCCGTGCGCACGGTGACCTGCTGGTGCGGCGGCAGGTTGACGCCGTTGAAGCGCTTGAGGTTGAGCGTCCATTGCAGCTCGAGCGCGCGGGCGCCGCGCTGCCGCGCGCGCAGCCAGATCTGCAGCGCCGAGAGCAGGCGGTTGGCCGACCACATCAGCTCGGGCGCGGTCTCGGCCAGCGCGGGCAGTTCCAGCTTCTGCTCGAACACGTCGGGCAGCGTGAGCCAGCTGTGGCTTTCTGGGCGCAGGCCCCAGGCGGTGTCGAGCGCCTCGCGCAACGCCGCGCCAAAGCGCCGCGTGAGGCCGCCGCGCGGCAGGGCCGCCACCTCGCCCCAGGTGCGGCAGCCGAGCCGCGCGAGCAGATCGAGGTGCTCGCGCGCGGCGCTCAGCGTGTCCAACGGCAGGCCGGCCGGAATGTCCTTGGGCCGGTCTTCGTTGCGCTCGAACAGGCGCAGCCGGGCCAGCGCGACCAGGCTCGTGGCACCCTGCGCGCCCAGCATGCGCACGTCGGGCGCGGGGTTGGAGGCGACCAGCTGGCGCATCAGCTGAAGCCGCCCGCCCCACAGGCGCTCGCAGGCCGAAACCTCGAGCATCAGCGCTTCGTCCTGCCAGGCGACGTGCGGCGTGTATTGCAGCGCCCACCAGCCCAGCGCTTCGGGCGTGGGCAGGGCTGGCGCTTCAGGCGCGTCGGATTCAGGCAGCCACCGTAATGCGATCCAGTGCATTCCCGTTCCCCTTCTCCTTCCACGCGTCGATGCGCACCACCGTGGCCGACGACGACGCTTCGCCCACCGGCACCACCGTGCCCTGCTGCTGCAGGCGCAGCTTGCGGCGCAGCCGTGCGGCGGCCAGCAAGGCGGCCATGCGCTCGTTGCGCGCGGGCAGCATCACCGGCGCGGCCAGCGGCGGGCCGCGGCGCTTGAGGATGCGCAGCTCGATCTGCGAGCTGTCGGCCGCGCAGCTTTCCACCTGAAGCCGCAGCCGCGCCGGCGAGGCGCCCTGCGCGGCCGATTCGGGCCGGCACACGAAAAGCAGCACCTCGTGCTGCGCCGCCGCCAGCTGCAGCCGCCGCAGTTCGCCGACCCGGGCCTGCGGCAGCCAGGCCAGCACGGCCGCCACGTCCGCGCAGCGCAGCGCCTGCTCGCAGGCCCACAGCCGCGAGGCCGGGGCATCGCTCCTGACCCACATCAACGCCTCTACCGGCAGGCCCTGCGCCGCCAGCGACGGCCCGCAAGGCTCGTAAGGTGCGCCGATCAGCACCACCGGCCCGCCGCGCGCCTGGACCGCCTGCGCCAGCGCGGGCAGCAGCAGCCGCCAGACATGCGCCTCGGGCGTGCTTTGCAGCAGCTCCGTCATGGCGCCGACCGGCCAGCCGCCGCCCGGCAACTCCGCGTCCAGCGCGGCATGGCCGGTGGCGACGACCTGCGCGTCGGCCAGGCCGAGTTCGTCGGCGTGCCAGACGCCACGGCCGGCGGCAGCGGAAAAGGAGTCGAGGAAAGGGAGGCCCATGATGTGATTGTTAACTGTATTTTTATACAGTATTTTCATGGGCCGCACCAGGGAAAGAGAGGGTAAAGATGGATTTACCCAAAGAGCCTCGCCTCTTAATATGGTCTGTTAACAATTTGTGACCATGAAATACACAAAGATTCATCTACTGGCTTCGGCCCTCGCCGCCTTCGTCCTCGGACTCTCGCCTGCCGCGCAGGCGCAAACCAAGCTCCTGATCGGCCAGACCTACGTTCAGACCGGGCCGCTGGCGTCCCTGTCGACCGAACCCCTGATCGGCATCCGTGCCTTCTTCACCACACTGAACGCCACCGGCGGCGTCAACGGCCGGCCGGTCGAACTGCGCCAACTCGACGACGCCTTTGACCCCGCCAAGGGCGCCGAGAACGTCAAGACCTTCGTCAAGGAGGGCGCCATCGGCATCCTCATGCCCATCGGCACGTCGTCGTCGGTCGGCGCGCTGAAGGCGGCCAACGAGCTCAAGATTCCCGTGGTTGGCCCGTACACCGGCGCGGCGCCGGTGGTGAAGCCCTCCGAGTACGGCTTTCCGCTGCGCATCAGCTACGACGAGGAATACAACCGCATCGTGAACCACCTGTTCACCATCGGCCTCTCTCGCATCGGCTTTGCGCACAACGACAACCCCGGCGCGCGTTCGGCGCTGGAAAGCACGCAGAAGTTCGTGGCCGAGCGCGGCGAGAAACTGGTCGGCAGCGTGGCCATCAAGAACGATGGCTCCGACGCCGCCGAACGCGCCGTGGAACTGGCCAAGCTCAAGCCCAAGGCGGTGGTGCTGTCGGCCACCAACGACGTGGCGGCCAAGTTCATCTCGGCCTACCGCGCCGCGGGCGGCGAGACGGCCTTCTACTCGTTCTCGCTCCTGAACGGGCAGAAGCTGTTCCAGGACATCAAGAAAGACGCGGCCGGCGTGGTCATTTCGCAGGTCGTGCCCTACCCCTGGAACAGCGCGATGCCGGTGATTGCCGAGTACCAGGCAGCCATGAAGAAAATCGGCGCGACCGAGTTCAGCTATGCCAGCCTGGAAGGCTACGTGGCGGCCAAGGTCATGGTCGAGGGACTGAAGCGCGCCGGACCGAACCCCACGCCGGACTCGCTGCACAAGGGTCTCGAGTCGTTCCGGACGCTCGACATCGGCGGCATTGCCGTGTCGTACCGGCCCGGCGAACATCGCGGCCTGACCTTCTCCGAACTGTCGATGCTCAAGGCCGACGGGCGCTACCTGCGCTGAGGCCGCTCAGCGCCCGGGCGGCTGCACCGTGTGCGCCACCGCCCGCAGTGCCTGCGAGAACGCGCGGGCCGCGGGCGTGAGCGAGGCGCGGTCGCGCATGAGCAGCGAGACATGCGCATTGGGCAGCTTGTCCGCCAGCCGCAACGCGACCAGCCCCCAGCGCGTCGCCGACCGCGTGAACAGGGACGCCGAGGCGAGCGTCAGCGCATCGGCCTTGCGCACCAGCGTCGCGCCCAGTTGCCACGAATGGCAGATCACGATGTCGCGCGGCGGCGGCATCTCCAGGGCAGCAAAGTTTCGTTTCAGCAGCTCGGCGCCGTACGGCGGCACGACCCACATCGCCCCCTGAAGCCTGGCCATCGATCGCAACCGTGCCAGCGGATGGCCCGCACGCGCGATGGCCGCCAGCGGAAAGCTGAGCAGCACTTCCCGGTCGAGACCGTCATCGGCCGCGGGCTCCAGCTCGCCGAGGATCGCGAAATCGAAATCGCCGCGGTCCCACAGCCCCTTCACGTCGGCGCCGCTGAGTTCCTGCAGTTCGAGCGCCACGCCCGGCCACTGCCGCCGGAAATCCAGCAGCGCCGTCGGCAGCAGCTGCTCGAGCGCGAACGAGCTGAAGGCCACGCGCAGCAGGCCGCCCGCGCGGTCGCGCAGCTGGGCGATCTCTTCCTCGGCACGGCGCACCTCGTTGGACAGGAGACGCGCCCGCCGCAGGAGCGCATGCCCGATCTCGGTCGGCACCACGCCCTTGGCGCTGCGCACGAGCAGCTGCGCGCCCACGCTCTGCTCCAGCTCGCGGATGGCGTAGGTCATGGCGGGCTGCGTCAGCGTGGAATCGCGCGCCGCGGCGCGGATGCTGCCGGCCTCGACGACCGCTTCGAAGATCTTCAGATGCCGCAGGTTCATGAAAAAAGCGTGGCGAGCGAGTGATCAGATATTTTGATCGCTCTGGAGTTTTTCGGATCTTTTCCTTCACCCCGGCTTTCGTTAAGGTGCGCCGCGGTCCTTTCACTTTTCCTTGCACGAGCCATCATGAACATCCGCTCCCCACTTGCCCTGCTGGTGCTGTCCGGCAGCTTGCTGAACACCGGCGCCTTCGCCCAGACCGCAGCGGACAACGGCAATGCCCTGGCCACGCGCGCGCTCGCCCTGGCGGATGCCTCCGAGGCGCAGGTGATCGAATGGCGCCGGCACATCCACCAGCACCCCGAGCTCTCCTACCAGGAGGTGCAGACCGCGGCCTACATCGCAGCCGCACTCGCGAAGATGCCCGGCATCGAGGTGCAGCCCGGCATCGCCAAGACCGGCATCAAGGCCGTGCTGCGCGGCGGCAAGCCGGGGCCGGTGGTCGCCCTGCGCGCCGACATGGACGCACTGCCGGTCGCCGAGCGCAACGAGCTGCCCTTCAGGTCGACCGCCAAGGCGCCTTGGCTCAACAGCGAGGTGCCGGTGTCGCACGCCTGCGGCCACGACACCCATGTCGCCATGCTGCTGGGGGCCGCGCAGGCGTTCTCGAAGATGCGTGCGGAATTGCCCGGCACCGTCGTGTTCCTGTTCCAGCCCGCCGAGGAACAAGGCCCGGGCCCCGTGCCGAGCGGCGCACCCGCCATGGTCAAGGCCGGCGTGCTCGACAACCCGAAGGTCGACGTCGTGATGGGCCAGCACATCAACGCGCGCGCCCCCTCGGGCACCATCAGCTACCGCCGCGGCGGCATCATGGCCAGCGGCGACGCCTTCAAGATCACGCTCAAGGGCAAGGGCGGCCACGGCTCGTCGCCGTGGACCGCCAAGGAGCCCATCCTTGCGGCTGCCGAGATCGTGCTGGCGCTGCAGAACATCGTGAGCCACCAGATCGACCCGCTCGACGGCCCCACGGTCGTGACGGTGGGGCTGCTGCAAAGCGGCAACCGCGTCAACATCCTGCCCGACACCGCGGAGATCGCCGGCACCGTGCGCTCGCTGTCGCAGAAGAACCAGAAGGTCGCGCACGACAGCATCCGCCTGAAGGCGCAGAAGATCGCCGAGAGCCACGGCCTGACCGCCGAGGTGACCATCGACACCGGCTACGAGGTGCTGGTGAGCGATCCCGCGGCCACGCAGTCGGTGGCGCAGGCGCTCGAAACCGCGGCCGGGGCGGGCAAGGCGCGCGAGTCGCAGCCCAGCATGGGCTCCGAAGACTTCGGCTCGTTCGGCAAGAACATTCCCGTGGTGTTCTGGCAACTCAACGCCTCGCCGTTCGGCGACAAGAGCGGCGCGCCCAACCACTCGCCCGAATTCGTGATCGACGAGTCCACGTTGCGGGTGGGCGTTCGCGCGCTGGTGGGCAGCACGCTCGCCTACATGAACCGGCCCGCCGCCAGCACCGGCGGCGGCAACTGAGTTGCTCCGTACGCCCTGAAACGGCGAATCCGGCGGCGCGGTGATATGGTGAACGTTCCGTGCCGCCACCCCGGCGGCGCGGCCGTTCGATGACGCCCACCGGCCCGCCCCCTGCGCACCTCACCCGCGCCCTGTTCCTGCGGCTCCTCGCGGTGCTGCCGGCGGGCGCCGTTCTTCCATCCTTCGCGCAACGGCAGCCCGCCCAGCCCATGCAGCAGACGAAGATGAACACTCGCCCCATTCCCTCCACCCAGGAAGCCCTGCCCGTCGTCGGCTGCGGCACCTGGATCGGCTTCGACCAGCGCCCCGGCACCGACGAATACAAGCGCCTGCCCGGCGTGCTCGACGCTCTCTTTGCCGCCGGTGGCAAGGTGATCGACAGCTCGCCGATGTACGGCCGCTCCGAAGAAACCACCGGCGAGCTGCTGGCCGCATCGAAGCAGCGCGAGAACAAGGCTTTTCTTGCGACCAAGGTTTGGACCTCGGGCCGCGAAGCCGGCATCGCGCAGATGGAGCAGTCTTTCGCGCGGCTGCGCACCGAGCGCATGGACCTGATGCAAGTGCACAACCTGATGGACTGGAAAACCCATCTCGCCACGCTGCGCGGCTGGAAGGACAAAGGCCGGGTGCGCTACATCGGCATCACGCACTACACCGCGTCGGCCTACGACGAGGTCGAGGCCGTGCTGCGCGCCGAGAAGCTGGACTTCGTGCAGATCAACTATTCACTGGACGCGCGCGAGGCCGAGCAGCGCTTGCTGCCGCTCGCGGCCGAGCGCGGCGTGGCGGTGATCGTCAACATGCCCTTCGGCGGTGGCGGCCTCCTGCGCCGGCTGCGGGACCAGCCGCTGCCCGCATGGGCCGGCGAGATCGGCTGCGCGAGTTGGGCGCAGGTGCTGCTGAAGTTCGTGCTGAGCCACCCGGCCGTGACCTGCACCATCCCCGGTACCAGCCGCGCCGAACACATGGCCGACAACGCCGCGGCCGGCGCGGGCTCGTTTCCGGATGCGGCGTTCTGGCGCAGCCATGCGCGCTCGATCGGGCTCTGAGCCGCCACTGCGGCCTATTCGAACTTCACGTTGTGTTGCCGCACGGTGGCGCCGAAGGCTTCGTACTGCGCGCGGAAGAACTCGGCGAACTTCGCGGGGCTCATGCCGTAGCCCTCGAAGCCCTGCTGCACCAGCTGCGCATGCACGTCGGGCCGCTTCAGCGTGTTCTGCAGCTCCTGCGAGAGCTTGTCGGTGATGGCCTGCGGCAGCCCCGGCGGCCCGAAGAAGCCGGCCCACGGCGTGATGGTGAGCTTGCCCAACCCCAACTCGCTGCCCGTGGGCACGTCGGGCAGCAAGGCGCTGCGCTGCGGCAGCAGCGTGACCAGCGCGCGGATGCGCCCTTCCTTCACGAAGCCCGGCGCCAGCGTGCCGGTGGTGAACATCATGTGGATCTGCCCGCCCAGCAGGTCGGTCATGGCCTGCATGTCGCCCTTGTAGCGCGCGTTGACCACCTTGCGCTCGCCCAGCAGCTGCAGCATGGCCAGCTCCGAGGCGCTGTTGCTCGATGCCGAGTTGTAGGTGCCGGGCTTGGCCGCCACCATGGCCAGCAACTCGCTCACGCTCTTCACCGGCAGGCTGGCCGGCACTACCAGGAACATCGAGAACTGGCCGGCCGAGCTGATCGGCGTGAAGGCCTTGAATGGGTCGTAGGGCGGTGTCGGCCGCAGCGTGGGCGCGGCCACCATCGCGGTGTTGGTGCCCATCAGCAGCGTGTAGCCGTCCGGCTTTGCGGACGACGTGGCCTGTGCCGCCAGCACGCCATCGGCGCCGGGTCGGTTCTCCACGATCACCTGCTGGCCGAGCTGCTTCGACAGCCCCTCCGCGATGATGCGCGTGAGCGCGTCGGCGCCGCCGCCGGCCGCAAAGCCCACGATCAGGCGCAGCGGCTTTTCCGGATAGGTTGCGGCACTCCAGGCCGCCGCGCCGGGCAGCGCTGCCAGCGTGCCGCCGGCCGCGAGGGCCGCCAGGGTGATGAGGTTTCTGCGTCGCATGTCGTTGCTCCTTCTCAAAAGAGATGCCGCACACCAAGCTCCCAGCCCGACGAGCGACGTCCGCCTGCCGGTGCCACGCCGCCGCTGACGACGTAGCGCGCCTGGCCGCCGTTCATGAGCCGCGCATAGGTGCCGTAGAGCGCGGTGCGCTTCGAGAGGTTGTGCACATAGCCGATGCCGAACTGGCGCGCATCGTCGCGGTTGCGCGGCATGCCGTTGGCGTTGCGCAGGCTCTCGTCGCTGCGGTCGTCCAGATAGGCGTAGCTCAACCGGATGCGGCCGACCTCGAAGGCCGGAATGTGCGCGCCGATCTCGGCGGTGTTCTTGCGCACCGTGCCGGCGGCGAGCTTCACCGTGACCTTGTTGTAGAGCGCGAAGAACTTCGCAAAGCCCGCATCCCACGAGCCGCCGATGTTGGCGTGCGTGTAGTTGCCGATGGCGGCGGTGGCGTTGAAGTGCGTGCGCGTGACGGCCGCCGCGATGTCGAATGCGCCCGAGGCAAAGCCGAAGCGCGCGCCGGCAAAGTTGCCGTCGTCGCGGTTCGGCGCGGTGGAGTCGTTCTCCCCGGTGCCGATCATCGCCATGCCGTAGAAGCCGCCGAGCCCGGCCGGCAGCCAGTAGCTCACGGTGTTGCTGCCGGTGATGGCCGTGGGCAATGGCCCGGTGCCCGCGCCCGCGAACGTGAGGTTGCCCGCGCGCGCCACGCCGTTGGCGTTGAAGGGATCGAAGTAGATGCTGTTGTAGTGCGTCGGGATGAAGTCGCGGCCCAGGCGCAGCTCGCCGAACCTCTGGTGCGACAGGCTCACGAAGGACATGCGGTCGAAGGTGATCGGCCCCGCCGTGCCCGCGCCGCTCGCCTGGTTGTTGCTGTTGCTCGGCCGGCCGGTACCGGTGTCGGGGTTCAGGCTGCCCTCGAGCCAGAAGCCCGCGCGCAGGCCGCCGCCCAGGTCTTCGGTGCCGCGGAATCCGAGCCGGCTGGTCGAGAGCCCGCCGTTGGACAGCGCTTTTACCGAGCCGCCGCCATCGCCGTTGGTGTACTGGATGCCGAGGTCCGTCACCCCGAACACGGTGACGCTGGACTGCGCATGCGCCGCGCCGCTGCTTGCAAGCCCCAGCGCCAGCGCCGGCCCCATCAAAATTTTCTTCATGGTTTCTTGTCTCCTGCTTCTTCTCTTGGTTAAAAACTCGGGAACGCGCGCAGGGCTGCGCCACCGGGTGCGGACGAGGGTCCGCACCGGTTGGCGAAAACCGGCGTGAAAAAGGTCTTAGCTCGAAGGCTCGGGTCGTTCGGTGCGCACGAGCACGGCGCCCTTCGACAGCGGGCTCACGTTGCGCCGGTACTGCTGCAGCCAACCGGTGTCGAAGGCCGGCGGCGGTGCCTGCCAGTCGGCGCGGCGCGCATGGAGTTCGGCATCGGTCAGCGCAACGTCGAGGCGGCGCTGGTCGAGGTCGATGGTGATCACGTCGCCGTCGCGCACCAGCCCGAGCGGCCCGCCGAGCGCGGCTTCGGGCGACACCTCGGCCACCACCAGCCCCTTGCAGACCAGGCCCGAGAGGTGTCCGTCGGTCAGGATCGCGACCTGGTCGCCCAGACCCGCGCCGTCGATGGCAAACACCACGCGCGAGGCGCCGCCGCCCATGGCCGGGCCGCCGCAGGCTCCGGCGCCGCGCATCACGACCACCTGGCCCGGCACGATCTCGCCCTTCTTCAGCGCCGCGATGGCCGCGTCCGAGGTCCAGAAGCACACCGCCGGTCCCGTGAAGCTGCGCACCTTGCGCGGGGCGATGCCGGTCTTGATCAGGCCCGATTCGGGCGCGAGGTTGCCGCGCAGCAGCACGATGGCGGGATGCGGCGCCACCGGGCGGTCGATGGGGCGGATCACCTCGGCGTCGGCGACTTCGGCGCCGCGCAGGTTGTCGGCCACCGCAGCGCCCGTGACGGTGAGCGCGCCGGTGTCGAGCAAGGGTGCAAGCTGCTTCATGAGCGCGCGGCAACCGCCTGCCGCCTCGAAGGCTTCGATGCTGTGCTCGCCGATCGGCCGCACGCCGGCCAGCACCGGCGTCGTGGGGCCGAGGCTTTCGAAGAGGCCGTACACATCGACACCGCACTCGCCTTCGGTCGACACCGCCTGCAGGTGCTTGGCCGTGTTGAGCGAGCCGCCGACGGACAGCACCGCGCGCACCGCGTTGGCAAAGGCGCCGGGCGTGAGGATGTCGCGCGGCTTCAGGTCGTCCCACACCATCTGCACGATGCGCGTACCCGCGGCGCGCACATCGGCCATCATCTTCGGACTCAGCGCCGCCACCGGCGCGCTGCCCGGCAGGGCCATGCCGAGCGCTTCGCAGACGATGTGCATCGAGTTGGCCGTACCCAGGCCCGAACACACGCCCGGCCCGCGGATCGCCTCGCGGCTCATGCCCACGAGCTCTTCCACCGGCAGCTTGCCGGTGACCGCATGCATCGCGCCGATGAACACCTCTTCGATGTCCATGTGCCGGCCGCGGTACTCGCCGCTGGGCTGGTAGCCGCAGGGCACGAGCAGAGTCGGAATGTTGAGCCGCGCCGCCGCCATGAGCTGGCCCGGCACGGTCTTGTCGCACGAAGTGAGGCAAACCATGCCGTCGAGCTGCGCGCCTTCCACGGCCACCTCGATGTCGTTGGTCACCAGGTCGCGCGCACCCAGCATGTAGGCGCCGCGCGCACCCGCGCCGGTGATGAAGTCGCTGGGCGCTGCGGTGCGAATCTCGAAGGGCACGCCGCCGGCGGCGCGGATCGCGGCCTTCACCTCCACCGCCACGCGGTCCAGGTGGCTGAAGCAGGCCGCGAGTTCCGAGGAGCTGTTGACGATGGCGATCTTCGGCTTCTCGCAGTCTTCCTCGGGAATGCCGAGCGCGCGCCAGTGCGCGTTGCGCACCGACCAGAGATAGGAGCCGCGCGGAAAGTTGCTGCGCAGGGGGCGGGTCATGGACGGTCTCCGGATTTCTTCTTGGTGATTTCGATCAGGCCGCGGTCGGCGTCCACGCGCACCCAGTCGCCGGTCTCTATGCATTCGAGCGGGTCGCGTTCGAAATCGGTCATCGATGGCGAGTGCGTGACCACGGCGCCGAGCGCCATCTTGGTCGTCATCTCGTTGAACAGAAATGCCGCCGGCGCCGAGTTCATGAGCCGCGTCATGTGGAACATGGCCGACCATCCCGACGAGCCCTTGGCCCCCGGAAACACCAGCACCTTGCCCGCGAAGCTTTGGCCACGCAGCTCGTGCCGCGTCTCGATGACGGTGCCGGTACGCGGATCGATGCCGCCCCAGCCCGAGATGCGGTCGCGCGTGACGAGTGCTTCGCCTTCGGCAATACCGCCGACCACCTTGCGGCCGCGGATGACCAGAGTGGATGTGTGTGCGATCGCGCTCATGGTTTTTCTCCTTCCCCCGCTGGGGCTGAGGGCTGCGGCTCCAGTTCCGCCTGCGCGGAACTGGACAGCCCGAAGAGCGGCAGCCTCTGGCTGCCTGCACCGAGGTCGGGATGGGGGCGGGCAGAGCGCGCGATGGATGCGCCGCATGCCCCCACCCCTGCCCTCCCCCAGAGGGGGAGGGAGAAAGACAACGCAAGCGTGAAGCTCATTGCATGCCTCCATTCCATCGCCCGGTGCACGCCGCATCGACGCATTCCGCCGTGCTGCCGAACCACGCCTGCACACCGAGAATCGCGGGCAGGTAGTGCGCCTGCTTGGCCGAGTCGAGCGCCACGGTCCTGGTGCCCTTGGGCACGGCGCGGCTCATGGCGGAGCAGCTGTCGGTCATGAGGATGCCGCCCGCGTCCTCGATGATCTTCGTGTAGCCGTTGCGGTCGGCCAGCGACTTGATGGCGCGCGGCGTGAAGATCCACAGCTCGCAATCCGGGTGTACCTTGCGGCCTTCGATGAGCTGCGCGGCCTCCCAGATCTGCTCGATGGTGTAGTGCGGGCAGCCCAGCATCACGTACTGCACCTCGGCGTCTTTTCCGGTGGCGTTGATCTTCTCGTAGGTGGCGCGGCGCTCGGCCTCGCCAAAGCGCAGCACCTCGACCGGCGTCCTTCCGCCGAGCGCCTGCTCCAGCGTCAGCGCCTCGGGCGTGATGCCGGCGATGTGGTACATCTCCACGCCGCCCGACGACGAGGCCGCCGCGCCGAAGTGCTTGAGCCTCGGCAAATTCGGCACGCGGGCGATGCCGCGTCGGCTGTGCACCACCGGCACGCGCTCCTGCACATGCTCGCCGATGTAGTAGCCGAGCAGGCCCCAGTCCTGCACCGATTCCACTTCGACGTCGAGCTCGACCACGTGCGTGGCATGGCGGTTCTCGTCGAGGTGATAGCCCCAGTACGGAATGCGGCCCGTGAGCATCGCCGCGCCCGTGCTCTCGCGGCCCTCGGTGTTGGTGCGCGCGCCCAGCACCGAGTTGCAATAAACGACCGCCGACGATTCCATCCACGCGCAGTGCTCGCCGCGCGTCGGGATGTTGCCCACCTGGTAGGGCGTGCAGGTGTTCATGATCTGCGCGCCGAGGCCGGCCGCATGGCGCTCGCTCTTGTTGTAGAACTGCACGATCTCCTCGCTCACGCCCATGCGCTCGGGCTGGCCGGGGTCGAAGCCCAGCTGCAGGTGGCTCGTGAAGACCTTGAACTTCGGAATCTCGACGGTCTCCTGGCTGTCGAGACTGAACTCGGAGAACACCGCGTCCATGCCGCCGCCCTTGGCGAGCGCGAAGTCGCGCTGGAAAGGCGTGGTCGAGGTGATGGTGGCGCAGACGTTGCGCGTCTCCACCAGCCGCTCGGCGCCCAGCGCTTCGCCGTACCGCATCAGGAGGTCCATCGCCTTCTGCACGGCCGGTCCGCCCTGGCCGTCCATCATGGCTTTTTCTTCATCGCTCAGGTGCATGACCTGTGTCTCCGTTCTTGTGCTGTCGGTGGGGTCGGCCGGGCTAGCCCGGCAAGGGGGTCGGCACGTGGCCGCCGATGTCGCGCGCGATGGTGAGCGCGATGTCGTGCAGGCGCGGTGCGAGTTCGTTGCGCAGGCGCTCCTCGGTGAACACGAAGGCGGCGCCGCCGCCGTTCAGCGCCATCACTTCGCCGTCGGGCCCGATGAGGGGCACGGACACCGAGTTGATTTCACGGTGGAATTCGCCGAGCGAGAGGCAGTAGCCCAGCCGCCTGGCTTCGCCGATGGCGCGCGTCATGCCGGGCGCGATGCTGTCCCACTCGGGGCCGCGCAAGAGGCGCATCGAGTCGATCAGCTGGTTGCGCTGCGCCTCCGGCAGTGCCGAAAGGTACGCGCGGCCCAGGGCCGAATTGGCCAGCGGCGCACGCGAGCCCACGTCGAGCCGCGCCGAGAGCATCGACGAGCGCGGCCGGCAGGCTTCGATCAGCACCATCTCCATGCCGTCGCGTATCGCCAGGTAGACCGAGGCACCCACCTCCTCCGCCATCGCCTGCATGCTGGGCCGCGCGGCGGCCCGCACGTCGAGGCTGCCGAGGAACACGCGCGAGAGCGACACCACGCCGGGCCCGAGCATGAAGCGGTCGGCAAGCTGCGCGGCCTTGAGCATGCCCAACGAGAGTAGCGTGGCGACGAGCCGGTTGACCGTGGGGCGCGGAATGCCGGTCATGCGTGCGATGTCGGCATGGCCCAGCACGGGACGCTCTTCGCTGAAGCAGCGCAACACCGAGATGCCGCGCTCCAGCGCGCTCACGGTGTCGGAGCGGTCGCCGCGCGTGTCGGCGGCTTCGGAGGCGGGAAACAAGGTGTCGTTTTTGTCAGTGGACATGGAGGAACCCTTTGGAAGACGCTCCAATGTAGAGGCTCTCGAAAGGAGGCTGGCCGGGTTCATGGCAAGCCGTTCAGGCACTGGCTTCGGCCGTGGCCGGCGCATGCGTGCCCTGCCCGGCGCCGGCGCGCAGGTACACGCCCTGAGCCAGCAACGCCGACTGCAGCGCGCCCACATCGACGAAGCGCGGCGCGATGCCGCCTTGCGACGCCAGCGCCGCCGCCACGCCCGCGGCCTGGCCGGTGATCCAGCATTGTGGAATCTCGCGCATGAAGCCGTGCGAATTGCGGTCGCACGAGATGTGGCGCCCGCAGGCCAGGAGCCCGTCGAGCTGCTGCGGCACCAGCGCGCCGTAGGGAATGGAGATGTTCGGAAATTTCGGCGACACCGCCGGCGTCACGCCCACCTCGTCGGCCAGCGCCACGCCGTCGGGCCACTGGCTGCGCAGCACCGCGCCCACGCCGGTGAGCCGCCGCGCATGGCGCACGCCGATCTGCGGTGCGCTCAGCATCAGGTAGGCGTCCTCGAAGCCGGGCGCATGAGCCCGGAAGTAGTCGAGGTGCGCGGCCATCGCGCGGTGCGAGCGCACTTCCACGGCGGTGAGGTCGTCCACGTCGAGCGCCGAATAGCCCGACTGGCGCGGCCCCATGAACAGCGCCACGTCGTTGCGCCACGAGACGAAGGGCCGCTCGAACAGGCCGCATTGCTCGCGGCCGCCCGCCATGAAGGCGGTGAAGGCCTCGGGCTGGCCGGCCTTGAATTCGATCCAGCGGTTCATGTCCACGCCGCCGAACAGCCACGAAGTGTTCATGCAGTGGTGCACGTCGGCCTCCTCGATGTCGTTCACGTAGGCCGCACCGGCGCGCGCGAACAGGTCGCCGTCGCCGGTGGCGTCGACCACCACGTCGGCCATGATGGCCATGCGGCCCTCCTTGCTCTCGAACACCACGCCTTTCACCGCGCCGTCCTGCACGATGGGAATGGCCGCCCACGAGTGATAGATGAGCTTGACCTTGCGCTCCAGCACGATCTCCTGCGACAAGAGCTTGAGCCGCTCGGGGTCGATGGTGGGCGACCAGGTGACCACGCCGTGGTACGCGGCCGTGCGCTGCGACCAGTGCGCGGCCTTGGCCGCGTCCTGCGAACCCCAGTCTTCGCGCGCCGGGCCGGCGATGGCGTCGGCGGGCAGGCGATCGAACAACTCTTGGGCAAAGCCGCGGATCACGAGCTTGCCTTCCCAGTCGGTCATGCGGTCGATCCAGATCACGAGGCCGCCGGTGGAAAGCCCACCCAGGTGGTTGTAGCGCTCGAGCAGCGCCACGTCGGCGCCCGCGCGGGCCGCAGCGGCTGCGGCCGCCGTGCCCGAAGGACCGCCGCCGACCACCAGCACGCCGCAGCGGTGGTAGACCGGAATGCTCTTGCCGGGCTCGGCCCAGGTGCCGTGGTCAGGGCGCTTGACGCGGCTGTCGCGGTCGAAGATGTCGGAGGACAGGATGCGCTCGTCGGTGCGGACGACAGTTTTCATGGATGAGTGTCTTGGATGGCTTGTTTCTTCGTATTTTGATTTCAATGTTCATTTTGTCAAACACAAAAGTCGCAAAGAGGCACTTCTTCGGGGTATTCCCTAGAGTGTGTGGATTTTTATGATTTTCTAAATCAATATAAGAAGAACATTTCCAACGGAGACATCGATGAAGAAACCCTGCGGCACCCGCCGTGCGTTTGGCGCGGCGCTCGGCGCGGCGGCCCTTCTGGGCTTGGCGCCCCCGGCCCTGGCGCAAGACTTTCCCGTGCGCGGCGGCAAGCCGATCCGCATCGTGGTGGGCTTCACGGCCGGCGGCGGCACCGACGCGCAGGCGCGCATCGTGGCGCAGAAGCTCGGCGAGGTGCTGGGCACCGGCGTGATCGTCGACAACAAGCCCGGTGCCAGCACCATGCTCGCGGCAAGCGAGGTGGCGCGCGCGCTGCCCGACGGCTACACCCTGCTCTACGCGCCCTCGTCGACCATGGCGCAGAACCCGCACACCTTCTCCCAGGTGCCCTACGACCCCTTCAAGGACTTCACCGCCATTTCGATGGGCGGGCGCGGGCCGCTGGTGCTGTCTGTGAGCACCACCGTGCCCGCCAGCAACGTGAAGGAGCTCGTCGCCTACGTGAAGGCCAACCCCGGCAAGGTGAGCTATGCGTCGTTCGGCGCGGGCACTTCATCGCACATCTACGGCGAGGCCTTCGTGAAAAAGGCCGGCATCGACGCGGTGCACATTCCGTACAAGGGCGGCTCGGACGCGGCAAAAGATCTGATCGGCGGCCGCGTGCAGTACATGTTCGATTCGGCCTCGTCGGCCGTCATCACCTCCGGGACCGGCAAGGTGAAGATCCTGGCCATCGCAGCGAACGCGCGCATTGCCGCGCTGCCCGACGTGCCGACCTTCGCGGAACAAGGCGTGACGGGGCTCGACCTGCCGAGCTGGCTCGGCTTCTACGGGCCGGCGCACATGCCCGCGCCAGTGGTTGCCAAGCTCAACGCCGCGCTGGCGCAGGTGCTGGCGATGCCGCAGGTGCGCGACTTCTACCGCAGCGGCGGCTATGAAGCCGGGGCCAGCACGCCCGAGGAGTTTGCCGGCATCACGCGTTCGAGCTACGAGCGCTGGGGCGCCATGGTGCAGCAGGTCGGCCTGGCCAGGCAATGAACCGTTTGCCTTCCTCCATCGCCCGTCGGCGTGCTGCCGCGTGGCTCGGGCTCGGGTTCGCATTTGGCGCGGCCGCATGGCCGCTGGCCGCGCTCGCCGCCGGGCCCGCGCCGCTCCCCGAGAAGGGACGCAGCATCCGCATCGTGCTCGGCCTCGCGGCGGGCGGCGCCTCGGATGCGCAGGCGCGCTTCGTCGCCAACAAGCTCGGCGAGGTGCTGCAGACGCCGGTGATCGTCGAGAACCGGCCGGGCGCGAGCTTCATCCTTGCCACGGAAGAAGTGATTCGCGCCGCGCCCGACGGCTACACCTTCATGTACGCGCCCTCTTCCGTGGTGGCGCAGAACCCGCAGACGCTGGCGCAGGTGCGATACGACCCGTTCAAGGACCTCACGCCCATCTCGCTCGGCGCGCGCGGGCCGCTGGTACTGACGGTGCACGCCAGCGTGCCGGCGCGCAACGTGCGGGAGCTGGTGGCCCACATCAAGGCCAACCCCGGAAAGATGAGCTATGCCTCCTTCGGCACCGGCACCTCGTCGCACATCTACGGCGAGGCCTTTGCACAACAGGCGGGGCTGGACGTGGTGCATGTGCCGTACAAGGGCGGCGCCGATGCCGCGAAGGATTTTCTCGCGGGCCGCGTGCAGTACTACTTCGATGCGGCGCCCAACGCCATCCAGAACACCGCCACCGGCAAGGTCCGCATGCTGGCGGTGGCGGCGCCGAAACGCAGCGCGATGCTGCCCGACGTGCCCACGATGACCGAACAAGGCGTGAGCGGCGTCGACATGCCGAGCTGGCTGGGCTTCTACGGGCCCGCGCGCATGCCTGCGCCGGTCGTCGCCAGGCTCAACGGCGCGCTCGCAGAGGTGCTGGCGATGCCCGCCACGCGCGACTTCTTCCGCCAGGGCGCCTATGAGGCGGAGTCGTCGAGCCCCGCGCAACTGGCCGAGCTCACGCGTGCAACCTACGACCAGTGGGGCGACATGATCCGAAAGCTGGGGCTGGCGAAGCAATAGCGAGGCTCGAGGCTCGAGGCTCGAGGTTCGAGGCTCAGGCCAGGAAGCGCAGCAGCCGCCGATTGAATTCTTCGGCGCGCTCGTACTGCGCCCAATGCCCTGCCCCGTCGATCACCACGCCTTCGCGCTGCGGATGGCCGGCCGTGAGCTGTGCCACCAGCGGCCTCGGATCGGCGGTGACGTCGTACTCGCCCCACAGCAGCAATTGCGGTCCGCCGAGCGTATCGAGCGCGGCCTGCAGCCCGCCCGCCTGCGAGACGTCCTTGCTGCGAAAGCGCGTGCCGTGGCAGGAGATGTCGTGAATCTCGAAGGCCAGCAGGTCGATGGCGGCCTTGTCGTGCAGCATGAGCGCGGCCAGGTTGTGCAGCAGCGCGGCGCGTTCTTCTTCGCGGCTCGGCGCGGCACGCCAGTTGCTCATCTCCACCGACATGCGCCGCATTGTGCCGTGGCCTCCGCTGCCCACGAGCGCCAGGCGCCGGATGGCGCCGCGCCGCACCGCAAAGCGCGCGGCGGTGAGTCCGCCGAAGGAGAAGCCGCCAAGATCGATGGGCGTGCCCACGCCGATCAGCTGATCGAGCGATCCGCCCAGCGCGTCGAGCAGCGGCCCGAGCGGATCGTCGCCGGGCGCTGCGCGCGGCGGCGCATCGGAATCGTTGAAGCCCGGCATGTCGGGCAGCCACAGCGAATGTTCGGCCGACAGCGCCTCGACGTTGCGCAGCCAGTGCATCCAGCTGCCATGGCCGCCGTGCAGCAGCACCAGCGGCGGCTGGGCGCTTTTTTCAGCACCGAAGCGGCGCCAGCAAACGCGAACGCCGCCGTGCACCACGTCATGGCGCGTGCCGCTCGCGGCAATGCGTTCGATGAGCAGGCGGGCTTCGGTATCTGAACTCGACGTTGAATCTGAATCGGGAATGGAAGGCATCGCCCGATTCTGCCAACCCGCCGCCTTTTCAGCTGGCGGCAGCGCCGAAGCGGTAGCTCGACACCACCAGCCCGCCCATGAAATCGTCTTCGTGATAGACGCGTTCGCCGGGCTCCTGCTCGGCCGCGCCGACGGCCACCATCAGCGGAATGAGGTGTTCCTCGCGCGGATGCGCCATGCGCGCCGAAGGGGCCGAGGCCCACTCCTGCAGCCGCTGCGCGCGCGCCTGCGGTGCCGCTTGCACGGCGGTGTCGTCGAGCCAGTCGCCGAAGGCCTTCGACACGCCATGCGCCTGCGGCCCGAAGTTGCGCAGGTTGTGATAGCTGAGGCCGCTGCCCACGATGAGCACGTTCTCGTCCCGCAGCGGCGCGAGCGCGCGGCCGAGCGCCAGGTGCTCCGCCGGATCGAGACCGCGCTTGAGCGACAGCTGCACCACCGGCACGCTGGCGTCGGGGTACATCGCCTTCATGGGCGAGAACATGCCGTGGTCGAAGCCGCGTTCGGGATCGATGGCCGCGGGCAGCCCGGCGGCGGCAAGAAGCGACTGCACGCGCTGCGCCAGTTCGGGCGAGCCGGGCGCGTCGTAGCGCACTTCATACGTGTGGGCGGGAAAGCCGCCGTAGTCGTAGATCATGGGCGGGCGCGGGTTGCCCTGCACCGTGAAGACCGGCGCCTCCCAATGGGCCGACACCATGAGGATGGCCTTGGGCGTGCGGCCGATCTGGCGCGGCATGTCGGCCAGCGCCACGGCCAGCCGGTCGTAGACCCCGCCCATCTCCTTTTGCATCCAGGGCCAGGGACCGCCGCCATGGGAGATGAAATACGTGGGCAGGCGCGAGGTGTTGTCGTCGTGGGTCAAGTCGATGCTCCTTGAAAGCGTTGCATCGACTGTAGACATTTCCTGGAAAGAAATCGACAGGCTAGGATGCATCGATTCATTTCTCCACAGGAAATCTTCCATGGACCGCCTGACCAGCCTGCGCGTGTTTCGAGAGGTCGTCGAATCGGGCAGCTTCGTGGCCGCGGCGGAGCGCCTGTCGATGTCGCCGCCAATGGCCAGCAAGCACGTGGCGCAGCTCGAAAAATCGCTCGGCGCGCGGCTGCTGCACCGCTCGAGCCGCCACTTGAGCCTGACCGAAGCGGGCACCGCCTGGTACGGGCAGAGCCGGCGCGCGCTCGACCTGCTCGATGCCGCCGAGGCGGCCATCGGCCAGAAGAGCGAGGCGCCGCGCGGCCAGCTCAAGGTGAGCGCGCCGGTGTGGTGTGCCACGCCGCGCTTCGCGCGCGTGCTGGCCGACTACCGCGAGCGCTTTCCCGAAGTGCTGATCGACATTCACCTGGAGAACCGCAAGGTCGACCTCGCAGCCGACGGCTACGACCTCGCGCTGCGCGCCACGCAGGAGCCCTCCCCGGCGCTCATCGCGCGGCCGCTGTGCCGCGTGCCCTTTCATCTGGCGGGCACGCCCGCCTACCTGCGCCGCATGGGCAGCCCCACGCTGCCGGCCGACGTGGGACGGCTCGGCGCCATCGTGCCGAGCTACGTGAACCTCGACAACCTCTCGCTCAAGGGACCGGGCGGGCGGATGTTTCCGCTGCGGCTCACGCCCGCGATGCGTTCGGACGACACCACGCTCACCTTGCACGCGGTGCGCGCGGACATGGGCATTGCGTTCTTGCCCGAATGGCTGATCGACGACGACCTGGAAGAGGGCCGGCTGGTGCGGCTCTTGCCCGACCACGCCCCGCATCCGGTCACGCTGTTTGCGGTGTACACCAGCCGCCAGTACATGGCGCCCAAGCTGCGCAGCTTCATCGACTTTCTCGGCGAGCGGCTGGGCGGCCAGCCACCGGCCGCCGCGAAACGCACCCTTTCGGGGCAAGGACATGCCAGCCCGGGCTAAAGTCGCCAATCCGCCTGGAGATCGCCCGCCTTGTTCCGCTTCTTCGAAAAACTGCTTCACCCCTACCCCGCCGCCGAACCGGCGCCGCCACCGACGGGTTTCTTCGCCTTCCTGTGGGCCTGCACCCAGGGCCTGCGTCTCAAGATGGGCGTCATGGCGGCGCTCACTGCCGCCATCTCGACCTTCGAGGCGCTGCTGTTCGCGGTGCTCGGCCGCATCGTCGACTGGCTCGGCGGCCAGGTGCCGTCGAAACTGTGGGCGGAGCGCGGCGACACGCTGTTGTGGCTGGCCGCGCTGCTGGTGATCAGCATCGGCGTGGTGGCGCTGCAGACCATCGTCAAGCACCAGACGCTGGCGGTGAACCTGCCGATGCGCCTGCGCTGGAACTTTCACCGGGTGATGCTGGGCCAGAGCATGGCCTTCTACCAGGACGAGTTCGCGGGCCGCATCACCGCCAAGGTGATGCAGACCGCGCTCGCGGTGCGCGACACCCTCTTCGTGCTGGCCGACGTGGTGGTGGCCATGGGCGTGTACGTGGTGACCATCATCGTGCTGGTGAGCGTGCTCGATGCGCAGCTGGTGCTGCCGTTCATCGTCTGGCTCGTGCTCTATGCAGTGTCGCTGATGTACTTCGTGCCGCGGCTGGGCAAGGTGGGCAAGGCGCAGGCCGATGCGCGCGCGCTGATGACCGGCCGCGTGACCGACGCCTACACCAACATTGCCACCGTCAAGCTGTTCTCGCACACGCAGCGCGAGGCCGGCTTTGCGCGCGAGGCGATGCGCGAGTTCATGTACACGGGCTACGGGCAGATGCGGCTGGTGAGCGCTTTCGAGATCGTCAACCACACGCTCAGCATGGGCCTGACCGCGGGCATGGCCGGCACCGCGCTGTGGCTCTGGTCGAACGGCACGGTGGGCGTGGGCGCGGTGGCCGCGGCCACCGCGATGGCGCTGCGTCTGCAGGGCATGTCGCACTGGATCATGTGGGAGATGACCAGCCTGTTCGAGAACATCGGCACCGTGCAGGACGGCATGAAGACGCTGTCGCGCCCGCGCACCGTGCTCGACACGCCCGATGCCGGCGTGCTCGAAGTGCCGCGCGGCGAGGTGCGCTTCGAGCACGCGAGCTTCCGCTATGCGGATGCGGGCCGCCGCGTCATCGACGACCTGAACCTGGTGGTGCGGCCCGGCGAAAAGATCGGCCTGGTCGGCCGCTCGGGCGCGGGCAAGTCGACGCTGGTCAACCTGCTGCTGCGCTTTCATGACCTGGAGAGTGGCCGCATCCTGATCGATGGGCGCGACATCGCCCACGTGACGCAGGATTCGCTGCGCAGCCACATCGGCATGGTGACGCAGGACACCTCGCTCATGCACCGCTCGGTGGCCGACAACATCGCCTATGGCCGGCCCGACGCCACACAGGCGCAGATCGAAGCGGCCGCCAAGCGCGCCGAAGCGCACGACTTCATCCAGACGCTGGGCGACGCCAGCGGCCGGCATGGCTACCAAGCGCATGTGGGCGAACGAGGCGTCAAGCTCTCGGGCGGACAGCGCCAGCGCGTGGCCATTGCGCGCGTGATGCTCAAGGACGCGCCGATCCTGCTGCTCGACGAGGCCACCAGCGCGCTCGACTCCGAGGTGGAGGCCGCCATCCAGCAGAGCCTCTACCGGCTGATGGAAGGCAAAACCGTGATCGCCATCGCGCACCGCCTGTCGACCATCGCCGCGATGGACCGGCTCATCGTGCTCGACGAAGGCCGCGTGGTGGAAGAAGGCGACCACCGCTCGCTGATGGCGCAAGGCGGGCTCTATGCACGGCTGTGGGCACACCAGAGCGGCGGCTTTCTGGGCGATTCGCTCGAAGAAGACGAGGCGCTGCGGGCTTGAGCGCAGCCTAGGGCCTGTTCACACTACTAACGGAGTCGCGAAGGCATGCCAAAGCGGACAAATCAAGGCGCACGACGATGCGTGTGCGTCGGCACACGCAAGGAGTGCAACGCGGAGTTGGCCGCTTTGGCATGCCTTCCCTTCGGGTTGTTCGGCAAAGGGGCCGTCTGCGGCGTTGCCCGCGCTTGCAAGGCGCAAGCCTTGCTGCGCACGGGCGCCTTGCAGCCAGCCCCTTTGCCGAACAACGCGATCTCCGTTAGTAGTGTGAACAGGCCCTAGTTGGGCAATGCGCCGGCCTCGTACGACGCTGCGAACTCCGCGCTCGGCGGAATCGGCTTGACGATGTCGATCAGCACACCGTTCGGGTCGCTGGTAATGAAGTGACGCTGACCGAAGTCCTCGTTGCGCAGTGCAAGAAGAATCGGCAGCCCGGCCGCCGCGAGGCGGTCGTGAATCGCGTCGGGGTCGTCCACCTCGAAATTGAGCAGCATGCCGCCCACCACCTGACCGCGCGCGGATGCGGGAATCGTCTCGTGCCGGCCGTCCAGCACGGCGAGGTTCACCGCGGAGTCGCCCGCCAGCTGCAAATGCACGTACCAATCGCTCGTGAACAGTGGCGTGAATCCGAAATGCGCCTGATAGAAGCTGGCTGTTGCGGCCACGTCGTTGGTCATGATCACCGGGTAGTAGCTCGTCACTTTCATGGTGTCGGTCCTTTCAATTAACATACAGACTGCATGTAAGTCAGATATTAATCTACAGACAGCCTGTATGTAAATGCCAAAATCAGTCGCCCCCTCTCCGTCCAGAACCAACCGCGAACGCACGGAAACCACCCGCCTTGCGCTGATCGACGCGGCGCGCGCCCTGTTCGTCAGCAAGGGCTATGGCGAAACCTCGACGCCCGAGATTGCCGTTGCCGCCGGCATCACCCGTGGCGCCCTGTATCACCACTTCGTGGACAAGCGCGATCTGTTCAGGCAGGCGCTGGTGCGCGAGGCCGAAGCCGTGGCGGCAGACATCGAAGCGGCCGCGCCCCGGCAACTCACGCCGCGCGAAGCGCTGCTCGAGGGCAGCAAGGCTTACCTGAAGACCATGACCGCGCCGGGCCGCACGCGGCTGCTGCTCATCGAGGGCCCCGCCGTGCTGGGCCTCGCGGAAATCATGGCCATCGACCAAGCCACCTCGGCCAACTCGCTACGCCAGGGGCTGGAAAAAGCCAAGGTCGGCAAGGACGAGGTTTCGCTCGACGCGCTCGCCCGGCTACTTTCGGCGGCCTTCGACCGGGCGGCGCTGGAGATCGATGCGGGCGCCAATGCGGAAGAAGTTGGCTCCGCGATGCGCTGGCTGCTTGAAAAGGCGCTGGGCCCGGCACCGAGTCGCAAGGCCGCTCCCTGAGGCGATGCCGGCACGGCGCAGGCGCTCGCCCGGGTCTTCGCGAGTCCTACAGCACAGGCCGCCCCTCGCCGACAGCAACCGGATTCCCTGGGCGCGATGCTGAAGCTGTCGTCAACAACGAGGAGTCCTCGCGTGAATTCCATCATTTACATCGTCGGTCTGGTCGTGGTGGTCGTGGCCGTGCTTTCGTTCTTCGGCCTGCGCTGAGCCCAGCCACTCCCCCAGGCTTCGCGCACTTCGTGTCGCTTCTCCTTCCCCCTCGCCGGGGGCAACACCAGCGGCCCGGCAAAGCCGGTTCCGCGGTGTTCCACGAAAGGGATCGGTCGCAGTCCCTTTTCCCGTCGTTCTCATAGAGTCCTTCGCAGGGCGCCGGGCATAATTCGCGCGCCCCGCTCATCGCGGAGCGCCACTTGCGAAGGGACCCTGTTGACCAACACCGCGTTGCGCGAATCTGCTTTTCCGGACGCGGTCATCACCGAGGCGATCCGATGGACCGAGGAGAAAGGTCCACTCGACGATGCGCAGGCCATGCGCATCGCCGCCTCGCGCACACCTGACGAACACTCACGCATCACGGCGCGCGCGCTTCAGCTGGGCGAACGCATCGGGCTGCAATCCGAACTGGCGCGCACGCGCCAATGGGGCCCGTGGGTGCTGCTTGGCCTGGTCGCGCTCGTCGTCATTGCCGGCCTGGGGCTCGCGGGCAACGTGGTCGGCGGCGGCGAACGGCACATCAACGTGATCGTCGCGCTCGTGAGCCTGCTGGGCATTCACCTGCTCACGCTGCTGTTCTGGCTGGTCGGCTTCTGGCTGCCGCTCGGTTCCTTCAACACCAGCTCGCTCGGCTGGATCTGGCTGTCGCTCACTGCACGTGTCGCCGGCGGCAAGCGCGGCCAGGCACCGGTGCTGGTGCGCGCCGCCACCGGGCTCTTGACGCGCGCCAGGCTGCTGCCCTGGGCCTTCGGGCTCGTGAGCCACGGCATCTGGTCGCTCTCTTTTGCGGTGGTGCTGGCCGCGCTGCTGTTCGCGCTGGCATTCCGCAGCTACACGCTGAACTGGGAAACGACGATCCTCGACCCGACCTTTTTCGTGCGCGCCGTGCAGGTGCTGGGCTGGGCCCCGGCGCAGATGGGCTTTCGGGTTCCCGATGCACAGGCCGTGCTCTCGGCCACTCCCGGCGCCGCGGGCCAGCGCGCGTGGGCGCTGTGGCTCACCGGCTGCATCGTCGTGTACGGACTGCTGCCGCGGCTTGCGCTCGTGTTGCTGAGCGCCGTGGTGTGGCACCGGCGCCGGGCTGCGCTCCAGCCCGACTGGAGCGAGCCCTACTACCGCAAGCTGAAGGCGCGCTTTGCCGCGCTGGCGCCACCCGCCATCGTCGATGCCGATCCGGGACGGGCACCGGGCATCGCGCCTGACGGGCTGGCGCCTTCGGACCTGCAGGACACCCTGTTCGTCGTCGGCTTCGAACTGCCTCCGGATGCGCCATGGCCGCCCGAGGGCCTGCACGCCGATGCGACCACCGAGATGCAGCACATCGACGGCAGCGCACTCGCACGCCGCGCCCTTCTCGACCGGCTGGCAGAGGCCCGCCCGCGTGCCGTGCTGCTCGTGTGCCATGCGGCATCGAGCCCCGACCGCGGTACCGAACGCTTCCTGCGCGACCTGCTGGCCCATTGCGGCGAATGCCGACTGTGGCTGGCCACTTCGGCGGGCACTTCCGCGAACAGCACAGCGGACGCCGCCGCATCGCAACGCTGGATCGACTGGCTGCAGGGCACCGGCCTGCCGCGCGTTGCGGCCACGCACCAACTCGAAGATGCCTTGCAGGGCCTTGGCGCCACACCATGACGACACAGCACGCCATCCGCATCGCCGTTGTCGGCCACACCAACGCGGGCAAGACCTCATTGCTGCGCACGCTGACGCGGCGGGCCAGCTTCGGCGAAGTGTCGCAGCGCCCCGGCACCACGCGCCACGTGGAGTCGGTCGATCTCGAAGTGAACGGCCAGCCGGCGGTGCGCTTCTTCGACACGCCGGGGCTCGAAGACGCGGTGGCGCTTCGCGAGCACCTGGCGGGCCTGGACCCGCAGGCCACGCCGCCCGAGCGCATCCGGCTGTTCCTGCAGGGCCCCGAAGCCCACGGCGTGTTCGAGCAGGAGGCCAAGGTGCTGCGCACCATGCTCGACATCGATGCGGCGTTTCTCGTCATCGACGTGCGCGAGCCGGTGCTGCCCAAGTTCCGCGACGAGATCGAGCTGCTCAACTCCTGCGCCCGGCCCGTGATGCCGGTGCTGAACTTCGTGCGCGACGCGGCCAGCCGCGAGCCGGCCTGGAAAGAACTGCTGTCGGCCTACGGCCTGCACGTGCAGGTGAGCTTCGATGCCGCAGCGCCTTTCGTGGGGGCGGAGCGCGAGTTGTACAACGATCTCTCCACCCTGCTGCGCGACCGGCGCGAACTGCTGCGCGGCGTGGTGGATTCATTGACCGCCGAGGCCGCCGAACGCCGCCGCGCGGCCTGCACGCGCATTGCCGGGCTGCTGATCGACGCCGCCGCGTTGCGCCGCAGCATGCCGGCCGAAGAGTTCGCCGACACGGCGCGCCGGAAGGCGTTCGTCGCGGCGCTGCAGAAGGAGGTATTCGACAAGGCGCAGCGCTGCACCGACGACCTGCTCGCGCTCTACGGCTTCCGCCAGAACGATGCCGGCGAGGCGCCGCTGCCGCTCATCGAAGGCCGCTGGACGCTGGACTTCTTCAGCCCGGAAGCCATGAAGGAAGCGGGCCTGCGGCTCGGCAAGGGCGCGGTCATCGGCGCGGCCGTGGGCGTAGTGGCGGACCTGGCGGTGGCCGGCATTTCGCTCGGCACCGGTGCCGCGGTGGGCGGCGCCATCGGCGGCGCGGTGTCGCAGGGCTGGGGTCCCTTCGGGCGCAAGCTGGCGAACAGGCTGCGCAATGTGCACGAGCTCACGGTGGAAGACGGCGTGCTCTTTGCGCTGGTGGCATGGCAGCTGAAACTCGCGCGGGCACTGGAGCGGCGCGGGCATGCGGCCACCGGGCGCATCGCAGCCGAGACGAGCGCGACGCAGGACGCGCCAACGCGCGCCACGGCCGCCGCCGTGCGCGCGGCACGGCCCGCGCGCAGCCATCCGGAGTGGGAGTCGGCCGGGGTGGCAGCGCGGACCTTCTGGCGCCCCGCGCCGCAGCGCGATGCGCTCGCGGCCGATATCGCGCGCACGCTGCAGGACGCCTTCGAGGCCTGAGCACCGCGGCGTTCGGCGTTCGCGGGTCGCGCACGCAGGCCCGGGCTGCGGTCACCGCGCCGTCATGAGGCAAACCTAGCATCCGCTGGCCTTTGCCCTCCATAACCAAGACTGCACTCCCGACTCGATGTACCCCGGCGAACGGCTCAACGGCTACACCCATCTGCTCGGCCTGTTGCTCTCTCTGTTGGCCACGGCCCTGCTGCTTGCCAAGACCGTGCCCACCGGCGACCCCGCCCGGATTGCCGGCGCGCTGGTGTTCTCGCTCTCCGCGGTGGTGCTGTATGCGGCGTCCACGCTGTTCCACAGCACACGCGGGCGCCGGAAGCGCTTCTGGGAACGGGCCGATCACTGCGCCATCTATCTGCTGATCGGGGGTACCTACACTCCGTTCGCACTGGTCACGCTGCATGGCTTGTGGGGCTGGCTGCTCCTTGCCGCCGTATGGAGCGCCGCGCTCTTCGGCATTTGCCGCGAGTTGCTGCAGGCCGACGGCGCAGCATCCAAGCCTCCGCTGGCGCTCTACATCGGCATGGGCTGGCTCGGCGTGCTGGCCGCAGTGCCGCTGGCCGCGCGGCTGGAAAGCGGCGGCCTGGCCTGGCTGCTGGCCGGCAGCGTGCTCTACACCGTGGGCACGGTGTTCTACCGGAACCGGCGGGGCTTCAGGCATGCGCATGGCACCTGGCACCTGTTCGTGCTTGCGGGCACCGCGAGCCACTTCGTGTCCGTGGGCTGCTTCGTGCTCTGACGGCAGTCAGCCGGCCCGCGCTTTCAAGGGATGCAGGCACGTGTTGCCGTATCTCCCAAGGCAATACGTCCCAAGAGATGTGCAAAATGCGCCCATGCCAAATATCGCCTCCATCCTCAAAGCCGAGATTTCCCGTGTTGCCCGCAAGGAGGTGCGCACAGAGATCGAAACGCTGAAAAAAGCATCCACGCTCCATCGTGCTTCCATCGCCGCATTGCGCCGGCAGGTCGAAAAACTGGAAAAGGAACTGCGGCGCGCCACCAAGGTGTCCGCGCGCGTCTCCCCCGGCGCCGATGCCGACGAAGCAGGCGACTCGGGACCGGCGCGCCGCTTCAGCGCCAGCCGCCTGGCCACGCACCGCGAGAAGCTCGGCCTTTCGGCTGCCGCCTATGGCAAGCTGGTGGGTGTTACCGGCCAGACCATCTACAAATGGGAACAGGGCAAGGCCCGTCCCCGCAAGGCGCAGCTCGAAGGCCTGGCATCGGTGCGCGGACTGCGGCCGCGTGAAGCGGCGGAGCAACTGGGCGCGGACTGAAAGCGCTCCAGGCCCCGCATTCCCCCATGTCCAACCTCATCGTGCACGGCGGCACGCCGCTTCGCGGCCGCATCACCCCTTCCGCCAACAAGAACGCCGTGCTGCCCGTGCTGTGCGCCACGCTGCTCACGAACGAGCCGCTGCGCCTCTATGGCGTGCCGGACATCACCGACGTACGCAAGATCCTCGACATCTTTCGCAGCCTGGGCAGCGAGGCGCGCATGGACCACGCCACCGGCACGCTCGATCTGCACCACCGCGAAACGGCTTTCGACGCCGCGCGCGACCGCCTGCCGGAGGAAATGCGCTCGTCGATCATGCTGGTGCCCCCGCTGCTCGCGCGCTTTGGTATTGCGCGGCTCGAGGACAACGTCAAGGGCTGCACGCTGGGGGTGCGCGAGATCGATCCCCATGTGGACGTGTTCCGCCGCTTCGGCGGCCAGGTGGAACGCGCCAGCGGTTCGCTCCTGGTTCGGTGCGACGGACCGCTGACACCCACCGAGCACTGGCTCGACTACGCCTCCGTCACGACGACCGAGAACTTCGTGCTGTGCGCTGCGGCGGCCAAAGGCACCTCCACGCTCACCAACGCGGCGTCCGAGCCGCACGTGCAGGAGTTCTGCCGCTTCATGGTCATGCTGGGCGTGCGCATCGAAGGCATCGGCACCTCGCGGCTCACGGTGCATGGCGGCAATGCCTTGCGCGGCGGGGAGTTTCGCTTCGACGAAGACTTCCACGAGATCACCACCTTCCTGGCGCTGGGCGCCATCACGGGCGGCGACGTGGTCGTGCGCAACAGCGCGCCCGAGAATTTTCCGCTGATCGACCGCACCTTCGCCAAGTTCGGCGTCACCATCGCGCACGAAGACGGCTGGTCGCGCGCCAGCTGCGCCGGTCCGCTGAAGGTGCAGACGCCCTTCACCAGCAACGTGCTCACCAAGGTGGAGGCCGCGCCCTGGCCCTACTTTCCGGTCGACCTGCTTCCCATCTTCATTGCGCTGGGCGTGCGTGCCGAGGGCAATGCGATGTTCTGGAACAAGGTCTACGACGGCGCCCTGGGATGGACCGGCGAACTGTCGAAGTTCGGCGCCCACGTTTTTTCCTCGGATCCGCACCGGCTCATCAGCTTCGGCGGCAGCCCGCTCACGCCGGCCGTGGTCGAGAGCCCCTACATCATCCGGGTGGCGATTGCGCTCTTCATGGTGGCGGCCAGCATCGAAGGCCGCTCCGAAATCCGCAACGCCACGCCCATCCGCCGGGCTCACCCCCGCTTCGCCGAGAACCTGCGCAGCCTGGGCGCGCAGGTGGAGTGGACGAGCGAAGAGTAGGCGCCGCCGGGCTCAGGCCCGCAGCGCCTTCGCGATGATGCGCGCCGCCGATGCGATTACATCGTTGCGGTATTCCGCATCCTTGCGTGTCGGAAACGTCAGGTACACCGCCAGCACCAGCGGCGCGCCGGCCGGCGGCCACAGCACGCCCGTGTCGTTCACGGTGCCGTACGAGCCCGCGCCGGTCTTGTCGCCCACCTTCCAGTCGGCCGGCACGCCGGCGCGAATGCGCGTGGCGCCGGTGGTGTTGCCCAGCAGCCAGGTTTCGAGCTGGCTGCGTTTCGCTGCACCAAGCGCGTCGCCCAGCACCAGCCGCTGCAGGCTTGCGGCCATGGCCTCGGGCGTGGTGGTGTCGCGCGGATCGCCCGGAATGGCGCTGTTGAGTTCGGTCTCCCAGCGATCGAGCCTGAAGGCCTGGTCGCCGATGGAGCGCGCGTATTCAGTGACCGCCGATGGCCCGCCGAGAATTTTCATCAGCAGGTTGGCCGCCGCGTTGTCGCTGTATTGAATGGTGGCGGCGCACATCGCGGAGACCGTCATGCCCTGCCCCAGGAATTTTTCGGTGATGGGCGAATTGGGCAGGATGTCGCTCTTGCCGTAGCTCACGCGGCGCTCCAGCAGGCCGCTGTCGCGGGCGCTGCGCTCGAGGATGGCCGCGGCCAGCATCGTCTTGAAGGTGCTGCACAGCGGAAAGCGTTCGGTTGCCCGGTGCTGCACGCGCGCGCCGGTGGCGGTATCGAACGCGGCCACGCCGAGCCGGCCGCCCACGGAGCTTTCGAGCGCCGCGAGCTCTGCCTCGGCCGATGTGGCCTGCGGCCCTTTCGCGGACCAGGCAGTGCAGGCGCTGGCCAGGGGCAATGCGGAAGCGGCAACGAGGAAGGTGCGGCGATTGGCAAAGGATTTCATTTGTTTGTTTGTCAGCGAGTGGATGGAACGAGAGGAATCGTAGGAGCGGCATCGCGCAGGCTCCAGCGCCAGGCCATGCAACCGCGTCTCGCCTGTATCGGGTGTAACCGCGCAATTCATTCAACTATCTGGTTGAATAATTGACAGGCCGCATCTATATTCAACTTTATGGTTGAACTAGACGACGAACGGCTGGACGCCGTGTTCCACGCCCTGTCCGACAGCACGCGCCGCACGATGCTGCAGCTGCTGGCGCAGGGCGAATGCAGCGTGGGCGAACTCGGCGCGCCGTTTCGCATGTCGTTCGCGGGCGCATCGAAGCACGTCAAGGCGCTGGAGCGCGCCGGGCTGGTTTCCCGCACCGTGCAGGGGCGCGCACATGTCTGCCGGCTGGAGCCGGCGGCACTCGCATCGGCCAACGCATGGCTGCGGTACTACGAAGGCTTCTGGAACAACCATCTGGACGCGCTGGAGCGCGAGCTGCGGCGCGAGGCATCCCGTCAGTGAAGACCTTCCTTTCTTCCCTTCTGCCAAGGAGCAAGCAATGACCAAGAACGGCCTCGGAACCCTGATCGAACCCGGCACACTGCGCATGGAGCGCACCCTGCCCGCGCCCATCGAGCGCGTGTGGGCCTATTTCGTCGAACCCGACAAGCGCGCGGCTTGGCTCGCCGGCGGCACCATGGCGCATGAGAGCGGCGGCGTTTTCGAGCTGCGCTTCGACCACACCCGTCTTTCCGGCGAAGTGGCACCCAACCGCTTCAGTGCCTGCCGCAGCCCCATCTCCGAGACATCGCGGGTCATCCACATCGAACCGCTGAAGCGCCTGACCATCAGCTGGGGCAGCGAGAGCGCCACGGCTTCCGAAGTGAGCTTCGAGTTCACGCCCGAGGGCGATGCCACGCACCTCGTGCTCACGCACCGCCGCCTGCCCGACCGCAAGGAAACGCTCAGCGTCGCCAGTGGCTGGCATGCCCACCTCGACGTGCTCGACGACGTGCTGCACCAGCGCAAGCCCAGGGGGTTCTGGACCCGCCACGCAGAGCTCGAAAAGGCTTACGAGGCCCAGCTTCCGGCCTGAGCCGCCAGACCCGCCTGGCCGACCGCTTGCGGAGTCGGATGGCGACTACAGGCAAGCGGGCCGGCTTGCGTTAAGGTGCGGAGCATTCGCCGACTCCGAAGCACGCCCATGACCACCCCTCCCCCCGCACCGGCCCGCAAGCATTTCTCGATGATCCGGGGCTTTCACCTGGCCGACGTATTCACGCTCGGCAACGCGGCTTGCGGCGTGGGGGCGGTGTTCCTTGCCATGGCGTTCATGGCCAGCCAGTCGCTCGGACAATTCTTCTGGGCGGCGGCGCTCGCACCGGCGGCCTTCGTGTTCGACGTGTTCGACGGCCGCATCGCGCGCTGGCGGCAAACGCACTCCGCGCTGGGACGCGAACTCGATTCGCTGGCCGACGTGATTTCCTTCGGCGTGGCCCCCGCCGCGCTGGCCTTTGCAGCGGGCCTGGACGGCGGCTGGGACTGCGTGCTGCTGATCTATTTCGTCTGCTGCGGCGTGAGCCGGCTCGCGCGCTACAACGTCACGGCCGAGGCGCTTTCCGCGGGTGCCGACAAGGTGAAGTACTTCGAAGGTACGCCCATTCCGACCAGCGTGGTGCTGGTCGGCGTGCTGGCCCTTGCAGCCTGGCAAGGCCGCATCGGCGACGCGGTGTGGGGCGGCGCCTGGACGCTCGGCCCCTGGCAGCTGCATCCACTCACGCTGCTCTTTGCGTTGTCGGGCACGCTGATGATCAGCAAGACGCTGCGCATTCCCAAGCTCTGACCCGGCCTCGGTGCCGGTCCAATGAAAGGAGACCTCCTCATGAAGTTGTATTTCGATCCGCACAGCCGCGCGCAGATCGCGAAATGGATGCTCGACGAAGCCGGCGTGGACTACGAAATCGTGCCCACCCTCATCCGGGAGAAGGCGCACAAGAAGCCCGGTTACCTGAAGATCAATCCCGCCGGCAAGCTGCCGGCGCTGGTCGACGGCCGCACCCGCGTCTTCGAGAATGCGGCCATCTGCATGTACGTGGCCGAGAAGTTTCCAGAGGCCAGGCTGGCGCCGCCCGTGGGCTCGCCCGAGCGTGGCCGCTACCTGTCGCTGATGGTCTATTCGACGGCGCAGCTCGAGCCTTCGATGGGCGACAGCCTGCTCGGGCTGCACAGCAACAACAGCGCGCGCGGCTGGACCGATTTCGAGCACGCCAAGGACGCGGTGGAGCGCGAACTGGGCTACGGCCCCTATCTCTTCGGCGCGCAGTTCACCGCGGCCGACGTGATGATCGGCTCCATGTTCATCTGGCACCGCGCATTCGGCGGACGCTCCAACCGGGCCAAGATCGATGCCTACATCGACCGCCTGCAGGCACGCCCCAAGGGCATGAAGTTCGGTTGAAGCACACCCCCATGTCACAGGCACCCTTTCCCCACGGCGCGACCGCCGGCCTCGACCAGCTGGTCCGCATCGCCGCCGAGCAGCCGCTCTCGCCGGCCTGCGACCACTTCTACTTTCTGCGCCATGGCCAGACCGGCCGCAATGCGCAGCGCATCTTCCAGGCCGTGGACGAACCGCTGAGCGAGCTCGGGCTGCAGCAGGCGGCCCGCGCTGCCCAGCTGCTGGCGGGAGAGCCGATCCGCACCATCGTCTGCAGCGACGCGCGGCGCGCGCACGATACGGCGCACACCGTGGCCGCAGTCCTTCGCCTCGCGCCAACGCCCCAGGCGGCCCTGCGCGAACGCAACTTCGGTGCGCTCATTGGAACCTCGTCGGCCAACATCGACTGGGCCTGCGAACCCGAGGGCGGCGAAACCCTTGCGCAGTTCGTGGCCCGCAAGCGGCTTGCGCTCGATGCGGCGCTGGCAGAGCCCGCGCCGGTGCTGGTGGTGGCCCATGGCGGCACGCTCTATGCGCTGGCCGCGCTGCTCGGTGTGCCCATCGACCTCGACCTGCTCGGCAATGCGCAGCCATTGCGTTTTTCGCGCGGCGGCCCCACATGGACCGTAACACCGCTGCTGCGGCATGCCGACGGCGATTCAGCCCTGGCCTGACAAAGACCGGGCGCGTACTGTTCGGCGTTCACCCCCACACAGACCGCCATGGAATTCAAGGACTACTACAGCGCCCTGGGCATCGACCGCACCGCGTCCGACGACGAGGTGCGCAAGGCCTATCGCAAGCTTGCGCGCAAGTACCACCCCGACGTCAGCAAGGAAGCCGACGCCGAGAAACGCATGCGCGACATCAACGAAGCCAACGACGTGCTGCGCGACAAGGAAAAGCGCGCCGCCTACGACGCACTGGCCGACCGCGTGGCGCGCGGCGGCCATCCCGAGGGCGACTTCCAGCCGCCGCCGGGCTGGGACACGGGCTTCGAATTTCACCGCGGCCCGAACCAGGGCCCGGCCGACCACGCGGATTTCAGCGAGTTCTTTTCATCGCTCTTCGGCGAGGCCGAACGGCGCGGCGCGGCAAGGCACAACTACCGCGCACGCGGCGAAGACCATCACGCGGCCATCGAGATCTCGCTCGAAGACGCACTCAACGGCGCCGAGCGCGAGATCACGCTGCGGTCGCAAGAAATCGATGCGCACGGCCGGCCCGCGTTCAAGACGCGCACGCTCAGCGTCAAGATCCCGCCCGGCATGCATCCGGGGCAGTTCATCCGGCTGGCCGGACAGGGCATGCCCGGCCACGGCGGCGAGCCCGCCGGCGATCTGTACCTGGAGGTGCGCATCGCACCGCACAGGCTCTACCGCGTGGAAGAACGCGACATCTACATGACGCTGCCCGTCACACCGACCGAGGCCGCGCTCGGCGCGCAGGTGACGGTGCCCGTGCCCACCGGGGGCGCGGTCGAGGTGACCGTGCCGCCCAATGCGCGCAGCGGCCTCAAGCTCAGGCTCAAGGGCCGCGGGCTTGGCGGCAAGCAGCCCGGCGACCTGTACCTGCTGCTGGAAATTGCCTTGCCCCCCGCCACCGCGGAGGCCACGCGCAAGGCCTACGAGCAGCTCGCACAAGCGTCGGCTTCGTTCAACCCACGCCAGCATCTGGGAGTGTGAGCATGGCGACCGTTTCCGTCACAACAGCCATCAGCGCGTCGCAGCCGCTTGCCGCGAGCGAGCTGGCCCATGCCTGCGGCGCAGACACCGAATGGGTGGTGCAACTCGTCGAAGTCGGCATCGTGCAAGTCACCGCCACCGAGGCGCCACCCGAGCGGTGGCAATTCTCGAGCAGCGACCTGCAATGCGCCCTGGAGGCGCGCAGGCTCGAGCGCGACTTCGGCGTGGGCCTCGATGCGGCCGCGCTGATTCTCGACTTGCAGCACGAAGTGCGGCGGCTTAAAGCGGTGATCCGCGCGCACGGCTTGCGCTGACCGGCCCGGCCTCAGCCGGATTTGCCGCGCGCCGTCTTCTTCTGGCTTTCGGCGCGCGGGGTGTTTGCCGCGGCCGGGGCATTGCTGCCGTTCAACTGGTCGACCCACAACAGCGTGTCGACGTACGACATGAACCGGTTCAGATATTCGGGCGAGAGCTCATGCATCAGCATCAGCGACCGATGCACGAGGTGATGTGAGTTGAGCGGGCCGGCGTTGTCCGGCACCTTCGCCAATGACTGCGTCAGCCGCCGGTCTGCGCTGAGCCGCGACCAGGTGCTCCTGAAATACCGGAGCGTCTTCAGTTCGGAAGCGGGCGCGGCATCGGTTGTTGCGGGCTGACCTTCGGCTTGCAACGGCGACTGCCGTGCGATGTGCTCGACGAGCTCGGCGAGCGGCCCGCGAGCAGGCGGTGCGGCCTGCTTCGAGCCCGCATCTCGCGGCACCGCGGGAACAACGCCCGCGCGCTTTTCAAGACGCTCGCGATACGCCGCGAGCAGGCTGTCCACCTTGTCATCGAGGATGCGCCGTGCATCGCCCTGGTGCTCGGCCGCTCGCCTGGCCATCGCCTCGATGAAACGAAAGCGCACCGGGTCCACGCGATGCTCGCCGCGCGCACGCCACGCGTCGAGCATCGCCATGGGGTCGTCCATGCAACTACTCACGGGCCTTCGCGCCGGCGCCGGTCTGCTGGCGGGGCGTGGGGGCCATTTCGACGCGCCGGTTCTTTGCCCGTCCTTCGGCATCGGCATTGGACGCCACCGCCTGCTCGGAGCCGAAGGCCGCGGCAAACACCGAGGACGAAGGAATGCCTTCTTCGATCAACGCGCGCGTCACCGTCAAGGCGCGCTGGGCCGAGAGTTCCCAGTTGTCCGTGAACGGCCGGTTGCCTTCCTTCGTCTGCCGCATCTGCCGGTCGTCGGTGAAGCCGCTCACCATCAGCACCTCGTCACGCGCGCGGAGGTAGGCGGCCACGGGCGCGGCCAGGCTCTTGAGCACCTGGCGGCCCTCGGGCTGCAGGTCGGCCGAGTTGAAGGCAAACAGCACGCTGCCGCTGATGCCGATGCGTCCGTTGGTGAGCGTGACCCTGCCCGCCGCGAGCGGCCCTGCCAACGCCTGCTCGAGCGCCTCCCGGCGCTGCGTTTCGGCCTGGCGCTGCTGCACCTCTGCCTGCAGCTTTGCCGCGAGGTCCAGCTGCATGCCGAGCGCTCCCACCAGAATCAGCACGAAGGCGCCGACCAGGCCCGACATCAGGTCGCCGAAGACTGCCCACACCGGCACGCTCGGCTCCAGGCCGGCGTCGAGGTCGTCCCGCATCACGCTTCGCTCGCCACGGCCTGCTGCCGGCCGGCAATCTGCTGCAGGTCCTCGACGATCTGCTTCTGCGACATGATGCTGAGGTCGATGACTTCCCTCGCCTGCGCCACGTAGTAGGCCAACTGCTCGTCGCTGCGCGCAATGGACTTGCCGAGCGCGCCTTCGACGCGCTGCAGATGGGCCACCAGCTTGTCGTTCGATTCGCTGAACAGCTGCACGGCAAGACCGAAGGCTTCGCCGAGGCTCGCCACTTCGACGGCGCTGCCGGTGATCTGTGCGGCAACGCCGGCCATCTTTCCGGTTTCTGCCTCGACCTTGTCGGTGAAGCGGCTGCCGACTCGCTCCAGCACATCCGCCGACGCGCCGACCAGCGCGTCGACCGCCGAACGCTGCTCGGTGGAGGCATGGTTCACGGCGTCGAGCAGGGTGCCCAGCGTTTCCATGATGCGGCTGCGTTCTTCCAGCATCGCGTTGTCGCGCGCCATGCTGTCGGAAAGCTTCTGGCGCAGCTCGGCCACCACTTCGGCCGCCACGCGCGGCGCGTCGGACGCGGCCTGCAGGAGCTGGGCGATTTCGGCCACCGTGGTCTTCGCGTGGGCTTCCGCCTGCGCCGACATGTCGCGGGCGGTTTGTGCGAGGGTCTGGAAAAGCTGTTGCTGCTGGCCCTCCGCGTGCGCGCCCGCCTGCCGCCACTCTTGCTGCAGCGACGTGGCCATGGCCGCCAGCGCCTGCGTCCAGGCCGACAGGCGCTGCTCGTCGCGTGCCGCGATCTGCGTCTGAAGGTTGACGTGCGCCTGGTCCACGGTGCGCAGCAGCGATGCCGCGTGCTGCTCGAAGCCTGCCGCCGCCGCCGCGAAGGACTGGTGCGCGTCCTCCGACAGTTTTTCGCTCACGCGCTGATGCTGCGCGAGCGCATTGCCCCAGGTGTCCGACACGCTGCCCACCGTGCTTTCGAGATGGGCGGACACGCCTTCCACCAGCGATGCCGAACGTTGTTCGAAGGTTTCGGCAAAGCGGTCGTGCGACGCGCGCAAGTCTTTGGCCAGCGCCTCGGAAGTGCGCTCGTGCTCGGCGAGCGCGGCCTTCCAGGTGTCGGCCACGCTGGACGTGGCGGCCTCGAAGCGGCCCGAGAGGCCGTCCAGCTGCTGCTGCACGGTGCGTGCGACGGTGTCGTGCAAGGAAGCCGTCTCGCGTGCAATGCCCGCCATGGTGGCTTCGACGACCGGCTGGATGGTGGCGCCCGCGATGCGGGCGCTTTCGGTCAGGCTCTGCTTCAGCGACTGGTCGACCGACGAGGCGAGCCCGGCATACACGGCCTCGGCCTGGGTGTGGAAGTGCACCTGGCCGGTGACGAGCCGCTCGTTCAAGGCCTGGGCCTGGCGCTCCATCGTGGCCATCATCGCCTGCAGCTGGTCGACCAGCCGGGGCATCATCTGCGCCTGCTGCTCGAGCAACTGGAACGACGCCTCTCGCCGATGCGTCTCGGAGTAGACACGCAGCGCAGTCGCGATCTTGCTGTCGAGCATCTGTCCGGCCTGCAGCCGCTCGCGCCGGCACAGGGCCGAGGCAAGGCCGAGCATCGCCGAGGCGGCCACGCCGGCCACGGAGGTGCCGAACGCCAGCCCCAGGCCCTTGACGGGAGCCGACAGCGAGGCACGGATGGCCGGCAGGTCGGTCGCGGTCTCCAGCGCCAGCCCTGTGCCGTTGAGCGTCACCACCATGCCGAGGAATGTGCCCAGCATGCCCAGCAGCACCAGCAGTCCGGCCAGGTAGGGCGTGAGCGCCGGGCCGGGCAAGCCGACACGCTCGCCCTCGATGCGCAGGCGCACCGCGTTGCGCAGCGACGGATGAAGCTGGCCGAGCCATGCGCCAAGGTCCGCGGGAGCGGCGGACAGGTCGGCCACGGCGCGGCTCAAGGTGGACGTCGCCTGCTGGAACCGGTGCAGCTCCAGCGCACCCATGACGTAGAACGCGCCGACGATCATCGTGACGATGAGCGCCAATGGATGCGACCCGGCGTAGCCCGCGCCAACCCAGCACACGACGGCCAGGCCCGCGGCAAAAACAGCGTAGTGAAGAAATCTATTCATGGCACTCTGGTTGCCTCATGCGAAGGGCTTCGAGCAGCCCTTCGATCGGTTGAAATCGGAAATCCAGTTCGGCGAGCAGCACGTTCTTCATGTCCTTGCGGAACACATGCAGCCACTCGCCGGCCTGGGGTTCGACGCCCAGGCGGGTGAAATGCTTTTCGAGCAGCGCAGGCACGCCTGCCAGCAGGCTGTGCTCGCGCGCAGCCAGAACCTGCTCCATGACCACGTCCACGGCGGCCAGCCGGGCCATGGCCGGCGACCTGGCCGCCAGCGTCGCCCGCAGGCGCCCGCGCAGGGGGCCGATGCCCGCCTCCATGGCCTGCTGCAGTGCAAAGTAGCGACGGCGGAACGGCGCGAAGTCGGCCGCTGCCGCGGCAGCGCCGTCTTCTGCGATGGCATTGGCGAGCGCGGTACGCGCACGGGCGCATTCCCGCTCCTCGGCGTTCGCGAAAGCCCGTTGCCGGGAAGAAGCAGCCGCCGGAACTCCCTCCAGCGCCGCGGACAGCGAAATGGCATCGGTCCAGCCGAACCACTGGCTCAATCGATCCGCGGTGGCTTGCCGGGGTTCGCGGACGCCCGTATCGGCCAGTCGGGAAAGCAAGCGAACGAGCGCCGAACCGTTGAAAACTGTGCGCTGTGAAACTTGCGCCATACCGCCAGAACGAAAAACCTGGCAGTCTACACTGGCCACCCCTCCCGGAAGCTCTGCCCGGCTGCCCCTGCCCCGGTGAAACTTCAGGTAACGCAGCGGTCGGTAACCAGGCGTTTTTTGGGTTCAGGCTCCGCGCTTCGGCAGCAGTCTTCCACGCGGCGTGGCGTAAGTCCTAAGCCCTACAAGCGCTTACCGCGTGCAGACTCGTTACATGCCGGCCCCATGGCCGGAAAAGCTCGAGGAGCGGCATGGCCATGCAGGATCGGATCGCTTGTCATCGCTGCGGGCGCGTTTGCCTGCACGCCGACGCGCCATGCCCGGCCTGTGGCGCCGCGCCGGTGGCGAGCCCCGCGGTAGCGGGCGCGACCGAGCCCTTCGTGGGACGCCGCGGCGAACTGCAGGTGGCGCACGATGCGCTCGGCGGTGCTCTGGCCGGGCGTGGCCGCGTGATCATGGTCAGCGGAGAGGCCGGCATCGGCAAGACCCGGCTGGCGCAAGAGGTGGCAACGCTGGCCGTGCGGCGCGGCATGCTGACCTTGTGGGGCCGCTGCCTCGAGGAACCCGGCGCGCCGCCATTCCTGCCCTGGACGCGCGCCATGCAGGCCTGCCTGCGGGCCTGCCGCGACGAGCGCCTGCCGGCGCTGCTCGGTCGGGACGCCGCCGCGGCGGTCGAGATTGCACCCGAACTCGCCGAGCGTCTGCCGCCAGGCACCGCGGTGCCGGCCATCGGCGAAGGCGACCAGGCGCGCTTTCGCCTGTTTGCCGCGGTGGCGCATTTCTGGCGTCAGGTGGCAACGCTGCGGCCGCTGCTCCTGATCCTGGACAACCTGCACTGGGCCGATGCCTCGTCGCTGCGGCTCCTGGCCTTCATTGCGCAAGAGCTCGGCGAGAGCCGCATCGTGCTGCTCGGCTCCTACCGCGAGGCGGATCTGTCGCGCCAGCACCCATTGGCCGCAACGCTGGCCGAACTGTTGAACACGCGGCAGTTCTGCCGACTGCCGCTCCCGGGCCTGAGCCTGGAGGAAACCGAGCGGATGGTCGCAGCGGCCAGCGCCGTGACGCCGCCGCCCGCGGTGATTGCGACCATGCACCGCCGCACCGAGGGCAATCCGCTGTACCTGGTGGAGACGCTGCGCTTCTTGCTGCAGGGCCCGTACGGAACCGACCCGCACGCAGCCGCGGCGCTGGTCGAAACCGTGCCCGGCGGCATTCGCGCGGTGATCGGCCAGCGGCTCAACCGGCTCTCGGCGCCCTGCTGTGCGCTGCTCGCGATTGCCGCCTGCATCGGCCGCGCCTTCGACCTGCCGCTCCTGGCCGAGCTGGCCGGCGCCGACAGCGAGGCCGAGCTGCTGGCCAGGCTCGACGAAGCGCTGTCGCACCGGATCATCGAGATATTGCCGCCCGGACCTCAGTACCAGTTCAGCCACGTGCTGATCCGCGAAGTGCTTTACGACGAGCTGCCCGCGGCACGGCGCGTCGCGCTGCACGGGCGCATTGCCGAGTCGCTCGAGGCGCGCCATGCCGCCGATCCCGACGCGGTGCTGGCGCAGCTGGCCTACCACGCGGCCGCGGCACTGCCCGTGGGCAGCCCGGCGCGCGCGCTGGACATTGCGCAGCGCGCCGCCGCGCGGGCCGTCGCGGTGATGGCGTACGAAGAGGCCTTGCGCTGCTACCGGCTCGCGCTGCAGCTGCAGGAGCGCTGGCTGCCGGCCGAGCGCGCGCGGCACGGCGCCCTGCTGCTCGCTCTTGGCGCGGTGCAGACGCATGCCGGCGAAAACGATGCCGCCGCCGCCACCTTTCTGGAGGCCGCCACGCTGGCGCGCGCGCTCGGCGATGCCGGGCTGTTTGCGCAGGCCGCGCTCGGCTTCGAGAACAACGGCTGGCGCATCAGCGGTCCGGGCGAACAGGCGGCGGCCTTGCTCGAAGAAGCGCTCGCGGCGGCCGATCGCTTCGATGCCGCGCTGCGCGTCGACCTGCTCGCCGCGCTGTGCCGCGCCTGCATCTTCTGCGGCCGACAGCCTGAGGCCAATGCGGCGCAGCGCAGCGCGGTGGCACTGGCGCGCGAACTGGCGATGCCGCGGCCGCTGTTCAAGGCCCTGGCCGCGATCCTGCCGGCGCGCGGCGATCCGGGGCAGCTCGAGGAGCGCCTGCGCTGCGCGCGCGAAGCCTTCGACGTGGCGGAACACGCCGGACATCTCGAATGGGTCGACTCGCTCACCGGCTGGTACTTTGGCGACCTGGTCGAGAAAGGCGCGCTCGACGCAGCGCGCTCGCTGGCGCAGGTGCACGCGCGCGTGGCGGACGCGATCCGCCAGCCCTTCATGCAGGCCATGGGCCTGGCCAGCCTCACCCTGCTTGCTGCGTACGAAGGCCGCTTCGCGGATTCCGAACGGCTGGCCGGCGAGACCTTCACGCTCGGGCAGCGCTTTTTGTCCGGCAATGCGCAGGGTGCCTACAGCCTGCAGATCTTCGTGCTGCGACGCCAGCAGGGCCGGCTCGGCGAGGTGCTGCCGGTGCTGCGCGGGCTGGTCGGCCGCGTGCCGCGCAACAGCCTGTGGCAGCCCGGCCTCGCGCTGATCTGCGCCGAGCTCGAACTGCACGAGCCCGCCCGCGAGGCTTACGAAGCGCTGGCGGCCGACGACTTTGCGGGCATTGCGCGCGACGGCATGTGGCTGACCAACATCGTCTTTGCCGCCGAGGTCTGCGCCCGCCTGGGCGATCTGCCGCGCGCGGCAACGCTTTACCAGCTGCTCGAGCCCTATGCCGGGCGCAACGTGGTCACCGGCACCAACATTGCCTGCTTTGGCGCCGTGGACCGTTACCGCGGCATGCTGGCCGCACTGGCGGGAGACGACGAGAGCGCCGCGCTCCATTTCGCGGCCGCGGCCGCACTCGACGAGCAAGGCGGCAGCCGGCCCTGGCTCGCGCACAGCCGCTTCGAATGGGCACGGTGGCTGGCCCGGCGCGGCGGCGATGAGGCGGCCGCCAAATCGCATCTGGAAGCGGCGCTTTCGATCGGTCGCGAGCTCGGCATGGCCGGCCTCGCCCGTCGCTGCGAGGCGCTGCAGCGCGAACTCGAAGGCGCCGCTCGATCACCTGCGGCGCCCGAGGGCCTGAGCCCGCGCGAAGTCGACGTGCTGCGGCTGCTCAGTGCCGGCCACAGCAACCAGGCGATCGCGCAGCGGCTGTTCATCAGCCCGCACACGGTGGCCCACCACGTGCGCCACATCCTCTCCAAGACCGACTGCCGCAGCCGCACCGAGGCCGCGGCCTGGGCGCACCGCCATCGCGTGGCGTCCGAAGGCTCGACGGCGTCCGCTGCCGGCCGCTAGCCACTGGCCGCGCGCGGCCCAAATGGTCAATTCGGGCGATGTGCGGCCGCGCCGGCCGTCCTATGGTCTGTCCCAGGCCCGGCGCCGCCGGGTCGGCAAACCAGAAGGAGTGTCTCGTATGCCCGCAACCCTTTATGAACGGCTCGGCGGCGAGGAGCGCATCCAGCGGCTCGTGACCGACGTGGTCGAGAACCACTACAACAACCCGCTGATTCGTTCCCGCTTCGCGAACAGCAACCGCCCCGAGGTGGAGCGCCACGTGGTCGAGTTCCTCTGCGCCGGCAGCGGTGGCCCGCAGTGCTACACCGGCAAGGACCTGGTGACGGCGCACAAGGGCATGAACATCAACGAGCAGGAACTGGTCGCCGCAATCGACGACATCCTGGCGGCGATGTCCAAGAACGGCTACGACCAGGCCGAAAAGAACGAGGTGGTCGCCATTCTTTATTCATTGAAGGGCGACGTGGTGCGGCTGTAGAGAAAGCCCCGCCTCCCGCTCGCGCCCCGGCGGCGCTCGCCGGTGAACTGGAAAGGAAAGACCATGACACGCCAACCATTTGCTGCCTGGGCGATCGGAGCCACCCTGATAGCGGCCATCGCGACGAGTTGGGCCCAGACCGCTGACCACCGGATGATTTCGGCCGCCGACTTGAAATGGGCCGACGTTCCCTCGCTGCCGCCGGGCGCAAAACTCGCGGTGCTCGAAGGACCGATGAGCGAGGCCGTGCCCTTCACGGTGCGCATCAAAGTGCCGGCCAACTACCGGATTCCGCCGCACTGGCATCCGGCCGTCGAGCGGGTGACCGTGCTCTCGGGCACCTTCCACATGGGCGTGGGCGACAAGCTCGACATGCAAAAGTCGATGCCCGTGGCCACGGGCGGCATGATGATCCTGCAGGCCAAGACGCCGCACTTTGCATGGACCCAGGAGGAAACCGTGGTGCAGCTTCACGGCACCGGCCCGTGGGGCGTCACCTACGTCAATCCGGCGGACGACCCGCGGTCGAAATAGCCGGAGAGCAAACGAGCGGCGCAGGGCCGCTCGCTGCCGGTTCAGACCACAACGGCCTCGGCCTGCACCGCAGGCGGGCGCAGCTCGTCGACCTCGATCACCACGTCGGCCGGCAACCCGTTGCGCTGCGCCGCCTCGCGGATCATCTCTGCGCTGGGCGCCTCGTACAGGCAGTAGGTCTTCTTCTTGTCGGCGCTCAAGAACGAATACAGCCAGCGGACCCCGACGTCGTCGTTGATGCGCATGATGCTGGCCGCGCCCTCGGGCGAGACCTCGAGTGCATCGGCAAAGGTGCGTTCGATCAGATAGAGAGGCATGGCAACTCCTTCGTACGGGTGAGGCTGACATCGTAGGACGGGCAGGCGCCAGGCGTTGCATGTGTTTCCCCCGCCTGGCCATTCGTACTACCCTGCCATCTACCCATGCTTCGCGCCAAAAAGCAAAAAGCCGTACGGCGCTTTGGGCACCGTCCGGCTTTTTGTTGTTGCTGGGGCAAGCGGCGTGCTGCCGCTGTTCCCGAGCCTGCCCTGATTACAGGCCGGCCTGGCGCGTGAAGCTGCGAGCTTGCGAAGGGATCACGCTGCCTGCGAAGGCTTCGCGGCGCAGATTCTGGCCGGGTGCGTGCGCGGCGGCAACGGCTTCGTTGCGAACTTCGGCGCGGTCGGCCGAAGCCAGCACCGGAGCCACGACGGCCGAAGCAGCGTCGCTGTAGGCGTTGCCTTCGCGGGCGGCGGCTGCGGCTTGCGGTGCCACGTCGGCACGGCTGTAGCCGGCGCTCAGGGGCTGCACGCCTTCGTAGGTTTCTGCGTGGGCGCCAGCGGCGGCGAGCAGGGAGAGAGCGGCGGCGGCGAGGATGTTCGAGGTCTTCATTTCAATTTCCTTCTTGATCGGGCTTTGGATGCCTCGAAGTTTGCGCCTCAATTAGCAGGGAAAACCCTAGCCAATCGAATCGCAGTGTTCATGAAACTGAAACAATGACGGGGAACTTTCTGGACGGGAGGGCGAAAGTGCTCATCACGAGCGATGGGTCTTCGTCCAGGCGACGAGTATCGCGCAGCACAGCGATGCACGTTGCATGCCAGCCACCGCGCCCTGCAATGCGGCGTTCGCCCTATGCCTTGGCGCCTGACAAGTACGCCACTGCGCGCGCGGCGGTCAAGAGCGGGGCCAGCCGCGCACCAGCGTCCGGATCGCCACGGCGCCGCTTGCCTTGACCTCGGCGCGGTAGCTGCCCACCAGTGCTTCGCGCTCGGCCGCGGCCTGCGCATCGTTGCGCCATGCGAGCAAGGCGGCCACGTCCGCATCCGGCAGGGCAGCGAGCAACGCCTGCGTGACCTGCTTTTCGAACTCGCGCGCCACGATCAGCAGGTTGCGCGGGCGCGGCGACGTGACGCCGCGCGACCACAGCGTGTCGACGGCCATGTCGAGCGTGCGGTCGGGCAAGGAAGTGAACTGGCTCGCGTTGCCGCGCGCCAGCTGCTTGACGACGGAGCTCAGCAGCAGCTGGCTCGAAAAATCGACTTCGCGCACGTCGGCCACGGCCATGCGCTCGAGCAGTTCCGTGCGTGCGGGATCGGCCAGCTTCGCGCGCTCACGGTTGAAGAACTCCAGCTTGCCCGCGTCGTCCATCGCGGCGTAGTCGGCGCGCAGCTTCGAGAACCGGGCCACGGCGGCCTGCACCTGCGGGCCCGGCGCCGCGCCGCCCTTGCCGGCAGCCGCCACTTCCTGCTGGATTGCCGCAACGGATGCGGCCACGTCGAACGACCGCGCAGCAGCCGCGTCCAGCGACTGGAGCGCCTTGTCGGCAATGGCCTGGTCGGAGGGCTCCAGCAGCTGGCGCGCATCGCGCGACACTGCCCCCGGCGCATAGGCCGCCTGGTAGCGCGCCTGCACGCCCTCGAACTGCAGCAGGGCCTGGGCACGGTCTTGCGCCCAGCCCATGACGGGTGCGAGCAACAACGACAGGAGAAGAACGACGGGTGCGAGGAAGAAGCGTCTCGGTGAAACTGAAAAGGCAACCATGCGCCATTATTGATTGGCGCTTGCCATGGCCGCCCTCTCCCGCCCCGGGCTTCAGGCGGTCGCCAATTCCTTGCGCAGCAGCTTCGCAGCCGCCACCATGTTCGACAGCGCGGCCTCCGTCTCGGGCCAGCCGCGGGTCTTCAGGCCGCAATCCGGATTGATCCAGAGGTTCTCGAGCGGCACCACACCGGAGGCCTTGCGCATCAGGCGCACGATCTCTTCCACCGTGGGAACGCGCGGCGAATGGATGTCGTACACACCGGGGCCGATCTCGTTCGGGTAGCGGAAGCCGCCCGCATCGTTCTCGCCACCCAATCCGCCGAACGCGCGCAGCAACTCCATGTCGGAACGGCTGGTCTCGATGGTGATCACGTCGGCATCCATGGCCGCGATCTCCGGCAGGATGTCGTTGAACTCCGAATAGCACATGTGGGTGTGGATCTGCGTCTCGTCGCGCACGCCCGAGGCGCTGATGCGAAAGGCCCGCGTGGCCGACTTCAGGTAGGCCGGCCAGCCGGCGCGGCGCAGCGGCAGGCCCTCTCGGATCGCGGGCTCGTCGATCTGGATGATGCCGATGCCGACACCCTCGAGGTCCACCACCTCGTCGCGGATCGCCCAGGCAATCTGCTCGCAGGTGGTGCTGCGCGGCTGGTCGTCGCGCACGAAGGACCATTGCAGGATGGTGACCGGCCCGGTCAGCATGCCCTTCATCGGCAGCTTGGTGAGGCTCTGCGCATAAGCAGTCCACTCGACGGTCATGGGCGCGGGGCGCGCCACGTCGCCGAAGATGACCGGCGGCTTGACGCAGCGCGAGCCGTACGACTGCACCCAGCCGTTGGCGGTGAAGGCAAAGCCGTCGAGCTGTTCGCCGAAGTACTCGACCATGTCGTTGCGCTCGGCTTCGCCGTGCACCAACACGTCGATGCCCAGTTCTTCCTGCTTGCGCACGGCCAGTGCAATCTCGGCGCGCATCTTCTCGCGGTAGCCTGCTGCATCGAGCTCGCCGCGCTTGAAGGTGGCACGCGCGGCGCGTATCTCCTTGGTCTGCGGAAATGAGCCGATAGTGGTGGTGGGCAGCGCGGGGAATGCGAAGCGCGCGCGCTGCACCAACTGCCGCCGACCGAATGCGGACGTGCGCTGGTCATCCCCGGCCACGCTGCGTGCCAGCCGCAGTGCCACGTCGACGCGGTGCACCCGCGGGCTGCTGCGCCGCGCGGCCACTGCCGCGCGCGCGGCCTTGAGTTCTTCGGCCACCGAGCCTTCGCGGCCGTCGAGCACGGCACGCAGCACGCGCAGCTCGTCGAGCTTCTCGATTGCAAAGGCGAGCCATGACTTGAGTTCCGCATCGAGCTTGTTTTCGGCGGCCAGGCTGAACGGCACATGCAGCAGCGAGCAGGACGGCGCAATCCACAGCTCGCCGCGGTTCTTGTCGACCACCGGGCGCAGCGTGGCCAGCGCCGCGTCGGGGTCGGTGCGCCAGATGTTGCGGCCGTCGACGATGCCGACGGACAGCACCTTGTGTGCGGAGAGCCAGTCGGCCACGCCGGTCAGATCCTGCGGCGCGCGCACGGCGTCCACGTGCAGGCCGGCCACGGGCAGCTGGCAGGCGAGGCGCAGGTTGTCCGAGAGCGGCGAGAAGTACGTGGCCAGCAACAGCTTGGGCGCGCTGCGAGCCAGTTGCCAGTAGGCGCGCTCGAAGGCGTTGCGCCAGGCATCGGGCAGGTCCAGGCCGAGGATGGGCTCGTCGATCTGCACCCACTCCACGCCCTGCTGCTTGAGGCGGTTCAGCACCTCTTCATACACGGGCAGCAATGCGTCGAGCAGCGAGAAGCGGTCGAAGCCGGCTTCTTTTTCCTTGCCGAGGTACAGGAAACTCAGCGGCCCGAGCAGCACGGCCTTGACCGCATGCCCGGCCTGCTGCGCCTGCGCCACTTCGTCGAACAGCCGCGTCGATGCGAGCTTGAACTGCGTGGCCGCGGTGAACTCCGGCACGAGGTAGTGGTAGTTGGTGTCGAACCACTTGGTCATCTCGAGCGCGAAGGTGCCTTCGTGGCCGTGGTTGCAGCTGACATCGTGCACGTGGTCGGCCTCGTCTTCCACGCCGCGCGCCATCTTGAAGTAGCGCGACAACTCGGGCTCGTCGCCCTTGAACCCGAAGCGCTCGGGTTCGCAGCCGAGCAGCTGGATGTGGTTGGCCACTTGGTCGTAGTACGCAAAGTCGCCCACGGCCACGTAGTCGAGCCCCGCGTCGCGCTGGGCCTGCCAGTGGCGTTCGCGCAGCTGTTCGCCGACGGCTTCGAGCGCGGCGCGGTCGATCTCGCCGCGCCAGTGCTTTTCGAGTGCGAACTTGAGTTCCCGGTTGGCGCCCATGCGCGGAAAGCCGAGGGTGTGGATGCGGGTGGTCATTGCAGGTAATCCGGTCGCTGTATCTTGAGAATCCGCAATGGTCGGGCTTTGGGGCATATGATTCAAACGAAACGTTTTGCCCTTTCACTTGAAATTCATTCATGTTGCAGTCGATCCTCGAGATACGCCACCTGCGCACGCTCGTTGCGCTGCGCGACACCGGCAGCCTGGTGCGCGCGGCGCAATTGCTCAACCTCACGCAATCGGCGCTGTCGCACCAGATCAAGCTGCTCGAAGACCGCTACGGCGCACAGCTCTTCGAGCGAAAGTCGGTCCCGCCGCAGTTCAGCACCACCGGGCTGCGGCTCTTGCAGCTGGCCGATACCGCGCTGCCGCTGGTGGAAGAAGCCGAGCGCGACGTGGCGCGGCTTGCCTTGGGACGCAGCGGGCAGCTGCGCATCGTGGTCGAGTGCCACACCTGCTTCGACTGGCTGATGCCGGCCATGGACGCCTTCCGCCAGCGCTGGCCGGAGATCGAACTCGACATCGTCTCGGGCTTTCACCCCGACCCGATCGCGCTGGTGATGCAGAACCGCGCCGAAGTGGCGATCGTCTCCGAAGAGGACCCCGACGAGACGGTGGACTACCACGCGCTGTTCCGCTTCGAGATCGTCGCGCTGCTTGCCAACGACCATGCGCTCGCGGCCAAGACGCATCTCACGGCGCGCCATTTTGCCGACCAGACGCTCATCACCTACCCGGTGCCGGACGAGATGCTCGACATCGTGCGGCAGGTGCTGGCACCGGCCGGCGTGGAGCCCGCGCACCGGCGCACGACCGAGCTCACGGTCGCAATGCTGCAGCTGGTGGCCAGCGGCCGCGGCGTGGCGACCTTGCCGCTCTGGGCAGTGCAGAACTATCTGGACCGCGGCTACGTGACGGCGCGGCGCGTGAGCAGCAAGGGCCTGACGGGGCGGCTCTACATGGCCTGCACGCAGGGCACTTCGGGCCAGCCGTGGCTGGCGGACTTCGTGCGCATCACGCGCGAGAGCTGCTTCAAGAGTTTGCCGGGCATCGAGCTGCTCTGACGCGGCGGCCGCGACCGCAAGGTACAGTCGGGAATGAACCCACACACGCCCAGCGCCCCTAATCCGCCCGAAACGGCTCCCGCCGAGGTCACGGAGACCCAGGCGTTCACACGCGCATGGGTCGTGTTTCTGCTGCTGTTCGTGGGCGTGCTGGCCCTTCTGTGGGCCAACGACGCGCTGTTCGGCTAGAGGCTAGAGACGCTAGGACGACGACTTCTGCACCAGCTTCAGCACGCTTGAGAAATCGAGCGCGCCATGGCCCGCGAGGCTGTGCGCCGCATAGAGGCTGCGCGCCAGCCCGCCGAGCGGCGTGGCTGCACGCACGGCCGTGGCGTTTTCCTGTGCGAGGCCGAGGTCCTTGAGCATCAGGTCGGTGCCGAATCCGCCCGCGTAGTTCTTCGATGCGGGCGCGGTTTCCATCACGCCGGGCATCGGGTTGTACTTTTCGAGCACCCAGTTGCCGCCGGAGCTGCGCCGCATGATTTCGGACAGCACCTTGGGATCGAGCCCGTTGGCAACGCCCAGCGCCAGCGCCTCGGATGTGCCGATCATCAGGATGCCGAGCAGCATGTTGTTGCAGATCTTCGCGGTCTGGCCCGCGCCGATGCCGCCCGCGTGGAAGATGTTGGCGCCCATCTTCTCGAGTACCGGACGCGCGCGGTCGAGGTCGTCGGTTTCGCCGCCGACCATGAAGGTCAGCGTGCCGGCAATCGCGCCGCCCGTGCCGCCGGAAACCGGCGCATCGATCATTGCAATGCCCTTGGCGGCGGCCGCCTCGGCCACCTTGCGCGAGGTGGCGGCCGCGATGGTGCTGCTGTCGATCACGAGCGCGCCGGCGCGAATGCTGTCGAGCAGCGCCGGCTTGCCCGCGCTGCCGAGAAACAGGCCTTCCACGTGCGCGCTGGCCGGGAGCATGCTGATGACCACGTCTGCATCGGCCACCGATTCGGCAGCCGATGCGGCAATGGGCAGGCCTTCGGCAGCGTATTTCTTGCAGGCCTCGCCCGAGAGGTCGAAGGCCTTGACTGCGTAACCCGCCTTGCGCAGGTTCAGCGCCATGGGGCCGCCCATGTTGCCGAGTCCGATGAATGCGATTTTCATTTGCTTGTCTCCGTTGTATTTGTGAAGAGGCTCAGGCCAGCGCAGCCAGTTCCGCGGGCATCTCTCCGCGCGGACGCAGGTGGTCTTCGATGAACGCGGGCGTGATCTCTTCGATGGTGGCGGGGTTCCAGCGTGGATTGCGGTCCTTGTCGATCAGCACCGCGCGGATGCCCTCGGCAAAGTCCTTGTGCGCGCAAAAGCCCAGCGAGGCCCAGTATTCGAGCCGGAACACCTCGGCCAGCGACATGCGGTGCACGCGCTGCCAAAGCTCGAAGCTCAGCGCGGCCGAGCTCGGGGCGCCCTTCATGAAGGTCTTGGACGCGGACTGCAGCCACGGATCGTCGCTCTGCAGGTTGCGCAGGCGCTTCGCGATGTCGAGCAGGTCGTCGCCGGCCATCAGCGCGTTGATGGTGTCGTAGTGCTCGCGCACCTTCGAGGCCGGCATTGCGGCGCCCTCACCGGCGCGCGCAAGAATGCGCGAGAGTTCGGCGCGGTCGGTCTTCTGGTCCCCACTCCAGCGTGCGGCCGCAATCGCTTCGAGCACCTGGCCCTTGCGCTCGTGCGGCACCAGCACGTCGGCCAATCCGCAGAAGATGGCATCGGCCGCATTGAGGTTCGCAGCCGTCAGCGCCAGGAAGAGGCCCGTGCGGCCGGGCGTGCGCCGGAGGAACCAGCTTCCGCCCACATCGGGGTACAGGCCGATGGCGATCTCGGGCATGGCGATGCGGCTCTGCGCCGTGACCACGCGGTGCGAGCAGCCCGACATCAGACCCACGCCACCGCCCATCACGATGCCGTGGCCCCAGCACAGGAAGGGCTTGGGAAAGGTGTGGATCAGGTGGTCGAGCTCGTACTCCTCGCGGAAGAAATCTTCGGCGTAGGTGTTGCGTGCGGGACCGCATTCAAGCAGGGTTTGATACAGCTGGCGCAAGTCGCCGCCGGCGCAGAAGGCTTTCTCGCCCGCGGCCTGCAGCAGCACGCCGACGATGCCATTGTCGGCCGCCCATTCGCGCAGCTTGGGCGTGAGCAGGCGCACCATGTCCACGGAAAGCGCGTTGAGCGAGGCCGGTGCGTTGAGCGTGGCAACGCCGAAGCGCTGGCCGCCGGCGGTCTTGATTTCGTCGAAGAGAACTACGGAGTCGGTCATTGTCTTGAGAGGTTCTGGATGCGGGGTTTCAGCGGATGTCGCTGTCCCCTTCCAGCAATTTTCGCGCAACGATCACGCGCATGATCTCGTTGGTGCCTTCGAGGATCTGGTGCACGCGGGTATCGCGCACCAGCCGCTCCAGCGGGAACTCGCTCAGGTAGCCGTAGCCGCCGTGCAGCTGCAGTGCGTCGTTGCACACGTTGAAGCCTGCATCGGTCGCAAAGCGCTTGGCCATGGCGCAATAGGTGCTGGCATCGGCATGGCCCGCATCGAGCTTGCTTGCCGCGAGCCGCACCATCTGCCGCGCCGCGACCAGCTCGGTTGCCATGTCGGCCAGCTTGAACTGCAAGGCCTGAAAGCTCGCGATCGGCTTGCCGAACTGCTGGCGCTCGTGCAGGTAGCGGCGGGCCGCATCGAGCGCGCCCTGCGCCGCGCCCACCGAGCAGGTCGCGATGTTGATGCGCCCGCCGTCGAGCCCCTTCATGGCAATGCGAAAGCCCTCGCCTTCCTTGCCCAGCAGGTTCTCGGCCGGCACGCGCACGTTGTCGAAGTTGATGGTGCGCGTGGGCTGGCTGTTCCAGCCCATCTTGTGCTCCTTCTTGCCGTAGCTCACGCCCGGCGCGTCGGCCGGCACCGCAAAGGCCGAGATGCCGCCCGCGCCGCCGCCGCCCGTGCGCGCCATGAGCACCAGCATGTCGGTCGCGCCCGCACCCGAGATGAAGGCCTTGCCGCCGTTGATGACGTATTCATCTCCCTGCAGCTCGGCGCGCGTCTTGAGCGAGCCCGCATCCGATCCGGCGCCCGGTTCGGTGAGGCAGTAGGAAGCGAGCTTGCGCCCGCTCGTCAAGTCTTCGCCCCACTGCTTGGCAACCGCATCGGTCGCCCAGGTGCCGAGCATCCACGTGGCCATGTTGTGGATCGTGATGAAGGCCGTGGTCGACGGATCGACCGCGGCCATCTCCTCGAACACCAGCGCCGCGTCGAGCCGCGGCAAGCCGAGGCCGCCGACGCGCTCGGGCGCATAGAGCCCGCAGAAGCCCAGTTCGCCGGCCTTGGCGATGGCCTCTTTCGGAAAGATGGCCTCCGCATCCCACCGCGCTGCATGCGGCGCGAATTCGGCCTGTGCAAAATCCCGCGCACTCTGCGCGAAGGCGCGCTGCTCTTCTGAAAGTTCGAAGTCCATTCGCCCGGTTTCTTTACTTGAGGCTGATGGTCGTATTCACGCCATGGGACACGGTGCTGTCGTCGAACCAGCGTGCCGTCACGGTCTTGGTCTGCGTGTAGAACATGATGACCTGCTTGCCGTAGGGGCCCAGGTCGCCGAGCTTGGAAGCACGCGAACCGGTGAACGAGAACATCGGCACCGGCACCGGAATCGGCACGTTGATGCCGACCTGGCCCACGTCGATGTCTTCCTGGAAGCGGCGCGCCGCGGCACCCGACTGCGTGAAGATGGCCGTGCCATTGCCGTTCGGGTTGCTGTTGATCAGCTCGATCGCCTCGTCGATGTTCTCGGCGTCGGCCACGCAGAGCACGGGCCCGAACACCTCCTGGTCATAGATCGTCATGCCGGGCTTCACGCCCGAGAAGATCGTCGGGCCGACGAAGTTGCCCTTCTCGTAGCCGGGCACCGTAGGCTTGCGGCCGTCGAGCTCGAGCTTGGCGCCGTCGGCCACGCCGCGTTCGATGAGGCCGTTGACGCGCTCAAAAGCAGCGCACGAGACCAGCGGGCCCACGTCCACGCCCTTCTCGGTGCCGGCACCGATCTTCAGCGTCTTGGCCTTCTCGATGAGCTCGGGCACCCAGTTGCGGGCCTCGCCCACCAGCACCGCCACCGACACCGCCATGCAGCGCTGGCCCGCCGCACCGAAGCTCGCGCCCGCCAGTGCGTTGAGGGTCTGCTCCTTGTTCGCGTCGGGCATCACGATGGCGTGGTTCTTCGCACCCATCATGCATTGCACGCGCTTGCCGGCCAGCGTGGCGCGGTTGTAGACGTGCGTGCCGACCTTGGTCGAGCCGACGAAGCTGATCGCCTTGATGTCCTTGTGGTCGCAGATGCCGTTGACCACGGCTTCGCCGCCGTGCACCACGTTCAGCACGCCGGGCGGAATGCCGGCTTCGAGCGCCAGCTCGCAAAGGCGCATGGTCACCATCGGGTCTTGCTCCGAAGGCTTCAGCACGAAGGTGTTGCCGGTGACGATGGCCATCGGGAACATCCACAGCGGGATCATGGCCGGGAAGTTGAACGGCGTGATGCCGGCGCACACGCCCAGCGGCTGCAGCAGCGTGTAGGTGTCGACCCCGTTGGCCACGTTGTTGGCCAGCTCGCCGAGCTGCAGGTTGCCGATGTTCGATGCGTGCTCGACCACTTCGAGGCCGCGGAACACGTCGCCCTCCGCGTCCGGCAGCGTCTTGCCCTGCTCGGCCGTGAGGATGGCAGCCAGTTCGCCCATGTTCTCGCGAATGAGCTGCTGGTACTTCAGGAAGATGCGGGCGCGCGCGCCGATGGGCGTCTTGCGCCAGGTCTTGAAGGCGTCTTTGGCGGAGGCCACGGCGGCGTCGAGTTCGGCCTGCGTGGCAAAGGGCACGCGGGCCAGCACCTCTTGCGTGGCCGGGTTGACGATGTCGCGCCATTCGGTGGTCTTCGATTCGACGAACTTGCCGCCGATCAACAGCTTGACGGTGGCGACCTGGGTCTTGGGGGTGGTGGTGGCGTCCATGGGGTTTTGTCTCCTGTGAATACGGGCCTGGATGGCAGGTTCAAGCCGCATCCTAGCTTTGCAGATTTGCCATGACAATAGACAAATATGCGCTATCGCTTTGCAAAAATGCAGAGCCAACGCCACGGGACGCACGCACATGGACTGGGACAACCTTCGCTACTTTCTGGAGCTGGCCCGCTCGGGCACGCTGATGAGCGCGGCGCGCCGGCTGGAGGTGGATCACACCACGGTGGCGCGGCGCATCCAGGCGCTCGAAAAGGAAGTGGGCGCGCCGCTTTTCTCGCGTGAGGCGGGCGGCCACCGGCTCACCGAAGCGGGCCGCAAGCTGCAGCCGCAGGTCGAGGCCATGGAGAGCGCGTTCCGGGCGGTGGAAAGCACCGCGCCGGCCTCGCAGGAGGGCCTGTCGGGGCTGATCCGCATCGGCGCGACCGAAGGCTTCGGCACCGTGGTGCTGGCGCCGCAGCTTGCACGGTTTGCGCAGCAGCACCCCAAACTCACCATCGACCTGCTGGCGATGCCGCGCCTGGTGCATCTGTCGCGCCGCGAAGCCGACATCGTGATTTCGCTGGAGCGGCCGGCACGCGGCGCCGTGGTGGTGACCAAGCTCACCGACTACACGCTGCGGCTCTACGCGTCGAAGGAGTACCTGGCCGCGCACAAGCCCATCAAGACGCGCGAAGACCTGCGCGGCCACACCTTCATCAGCTACGTGGACGACCTGCTCTTCAGCAAGGAACTGCAGTACCTCGACGAACTGCATCGCCCCGACGCCTTTGCGCTGCGCAGCACCAGCGTGCTCGCCCAGCACCAGGCGGTGGTGGCGGGCGCCGGCATTGCGGTGCTCCCGGCCTTCGTGGCCGAGCGGGACCCGGCATTGCGCCCGGTGCTGGAGGGCCAGGCGAACTTCACGCGCACGTTCTGGATGTCGATGCCGGCCGAGACCAAGCACCTGGTGCGCATGCAGGCCGTGTGGAGCTTCCTGCGCGAGACGGCGCAGGCCCAGCAGCCGCTGCTGCTGTTGCCGCAGAATGCGGAAGAATCCGAAGACAGGCACGGCGCGCCGCCACGGTCGCCGCGCCCACGCAAGCAGGGTCTGTAGCCACCAGGAGATCGCATGCCACGCCATCGTCCCGCAAGGCTCGAACACATTGCAGGCATCGGCGTCGACCGCATGGGCGCCATTGCCGACGATGCGGACGGGCCGCCCTTTCTCCGCCTCGAAAACCTCGACGTCGACATTCCGCCGGACCCCGAGGCCATCGCGCGCACCGTGCGCGCCGCTTCGGAAGATGCGGACAACAGCTACCTGCCCTTCGTCGGCCAGTCGCGCCTGCGCGAGGTTGCCGCGCGGCATGTGTCGGCGCTCTCGGGGGTGGACTACAGCGCGCGCAACTGCGTGATCTCGGCGGGCGGCCTCTCGGGCATCCTCAACGCGCTGCTCGCGACGGTCGAGGTGGGCGACGAGGTGCTGGTGACCGACCCGACCTACGCGGGGCTGCTCAATCGCATCCGGCTCGCAGGTGGGACGCCGAAGTACGTGCCCTTCGTCTTCACGCCCGGCGGTGAATGGAAGCTCGATCGCGCAGCGCTGCAGGCCGCCATCGGCCCGCGCGTGCGCGTGATGCTGCTGATGTCGCCCTCGATGCCGACCGGCGGCTACTTGGGCGAAGACGACTGGCGCGCCATTGCCACGCTGTGCGTGCGGCACGACCTCACGCTCATCCTCGACACCGCCATGGAGCGGCTGCTGTTCGACGGCCGCCGGGTGATTCATCCGGCCGGTCTTCCCGGCATGGCGGAGCGCACGATCACAGTGGGCTCGTCGGCCAAGGAGCTGCGCATGATCGGCTGGCGCGTCGGGTGGACCATCGCGCCCGAGGCGTACATGCCCGACCTGGTGGCTGTGTCGCTCGCCAACGTGGTAGTGCCGGTGGGCATTGCGCAGGATGCGGTGGCGACGGCGCTCGAACAGTCGGCGAACACGCTCACACCCTATGTGGCCGAACTGGAACGGCGGCGCGACACGGTGCTCGACGAACTCCGGGGCCTCCCTGTCGGCGTGCCGGGCGGCGGTTGGTCGCTGCTGCTGCGTACCAGCGATTTCGGCATCGACGGGCAGGCGTTGTCCGAACGCCTGTTGAAGGCACGTGTGTGCGCGACCGCGATGAAAGGCTGGGGCGAAACGCACGGCACGCAATACCTGCGTTTCGTGTTCTCCAACGAACCGGTCGAGCGCCTGCGCGGGCTCGGCGAGAAGGTGCGGGCCGCACTGGGCGCGTGAGCTCGGCGCGAAAAGACAGTGCCCTCCCCCAACGACAAGGGCCGCGAGAGCGGCCCTTGTCGATGTCGTCGCAGTGCGTACGGCCTACTGGATCAGCTTGGCCCCCGTCTTCGCCTGCAGCGTATCGAAGCTCACGCCCGGCGCAAGCTCGACCACCTTGAGGCCTTCAGGCACCACGTCCATCACGGCCAGGTCGGTGATGATGCGGTCGACCACGCCCACGCCGGTCAGCGGCAGCGTGCACTTCTCGAGGATCTTCAGGTCCTCGGTGCCGTCCTTCTTCTTGGCCACGTGCTCCATCAGCACGATGACGCGCTTCACGCCGGCCACCAGGTCCATGGCGCCGCCCATGCCCTTCACCATCTTGCCGGGGATCATCCAGTTGGCGAGGTCGCCCTGCACGCTGACCTGCATCGCGCCGAGGATCGAGAGGTTGATCTTGCCGCCGCGGATCATCGCGAAGCTGTCGTGGCTGCCGAAGATGGCCGAGCCGGGCAGCGTGGTGACGGTCTGCTTGCCGGCGTTGATCAGGTCGGCGTCGACCTGGTCTTCGGTCGGGAACGGGCCGATGCCCAGCATACCGTTCTCACTTTGCAGCCACACTTCCTTGTCGCCGACGAAGTTGGCCACCAGCGTGGGAATGCCGATGCCCAGGTTCACGTAGAAGCCGTCTTCGAGTTCTTGCGCCGCACGCGCGGCCATTTGGTCTTGGGTCCAGGGCATCTCAGGCTCCTTTGTTGTTCTTGACGGGGGCGGGCACTTCACTGCCGGCGGCGGCCTGCGCAATGGCGGCCTGCGCTTCGACCTTGGCGGCGGCCGCATCGGTCGGGGCGGCCGCGCTCACGGTGCGCTTTTCGATGCGCTTCTCGGGCTTGGCGTTCAGCACGATGCGGTGCACGTAGATGCCCGGCAAGTGAATGTCGTCTGGGGCCAGTTCACCCACTTCGACGATCTTCTCGACTTCGACGATGCAGATCTTGCCGGCCATGGCGGCGGCGGGGTTGAAATTGCGCGCCGTGAGGCGAAAACGCAGGTTGCCCGACTTGTCGGCCACGTCGGCCTTGACCAGTGCCACGTCGGGCACCAGCGAGCGTTCCATCACGTAGGTTTCGCCGTCGAACTCGCGCAGCTCCTTGCCCTCGGCCACCTGCGTGCCAACGCCGGTCTTGGTGAAGAAGGCCGGAATGCCCGCGCCGCCCGCGCGCAGCTTTTCGGCCAGCGTGCCCTGGGGCGTGAACTCCAGCGCGAGCTCGCCCGCGAGGTACTGGCGCTCGAACTCCTTGTTCTCGCCCACGTACGACGCGATCATCTTCTTGATCTGCCGCGTCTCGAGCAGCTTGCCGAGGCCGAAGCCGTCGACGCCCGCGTTGTTGGAGATGCAGGTGAGATCTTTGACGCCGGAGTCGTGCAGCGCATCGATCAGCGCCTCGGGAATGCCGCACAGGCCGAAGCCGCCGACCGCGAGCGTCTGCCCGTCGGCCACGACCCCCTTGAGTGCCGCGTCTGCGGAGGGATAAATCTTGTTCACTCGGGCTCCTTGATGGATGGTGGAGAGTTGGCGAAAGCTTTTGAAGAGCCTTGAACGATACTACGTACTCATATACGTAGTATTTCGTAATGGTGACCCCCGATGCAGGAGATCGATTACCGCCTGGCTTTCGAACATGCCCCCGTGGGCATGGTGGTTTCGCGCAACCGCACCATCGTGGCCTGCAACGAGCGGGTGTGCGAGATCTTCGGTGCAACGCCCTCTGCATTGGTCGGGCATTCGTTCAGCATTCTCTACCCGAGCGTGGCCGAGTTCGAGCGTATCGGCAAGCGCATGGAGCCCTTCCTCAACGCCAGCGGCCGCTATGCCGACAACCGCATGATGAAGCGCCTGGGCGGCCTGCACGGCGCCATTGCCGGGGAAACCTTCTGGTGCCACGTCACCGGCCACGCCATGAACCGGGCCGCGCCGCACGAGGCCGGCATCTGGACCTTCGAAGACCTGGGATCGCGCCGCGCGGTCAAAGCCGAGCTCACGCCGCGCGAGCGCGAGGTGGCGGCGCAGGTGATGCGCGGGCTCACGTCCAAGGAGATCGGCAAGGCGTTGGGCATCAGCCACCGCACGGTGGAGTTGCACCGCGCGCGGCTGATGCGCAAGTACGCGGCGGCGACCACGGCGGAGCTGGTGCAGAAGCTCATTGCCGGCTAATTCTTCGCAGCTACTCTGACCTGGTTCCGCGGGGATCGTTGCAAAAACGGAAACGCGGTGTCGCGCAAAGGCCCGTGCCGCGGTGCCTTGCGATGACTATCTTTGAGGCATGCGGGCAAGTCGCCCGCTGCCATTCAGGAGTATCGATATGACCACACCTCTTCATTCCGAAAAGAACCTGTTTCTCGCGTCGAAGCTGTCGATTGCGCGGGTGCAAGCCCTGGCGTCGCACCGACTGCCAGTCACGCTGACCTTGGCAGCCATCATTCTCTCGGTGCTCGGCGTCAAGCCGTAGCGCGTTACGGCCAAGCCGGGTCACTCTGGCTTGATGTCCGCCGCCTTGATCACCTTCGCCCAGGCCGCCAGTTCCTGGTCGACGAACTTGCCCAATGCGGCCGGGTCCATGTAGGTGGCGAAGGCGCCCTGCTCGTCCACCTTCTTGCGGAACGGCTCGCTCTCGACGATTTTCTTGATCTCGGCGCTGAGCTTGGCAACGACGTCGGGCGGTGTCTTTGCCGGTGCGAACACCGCGAACCACGATTCGACCTCGTAGCCCGGGAGCCCGGCCTCGGCCGAGGTCGGCACGTCGGGCATCGACGGATGGCGCTTGCTGCCGGTGTAGGCCAGCGGCTTGATGCGCCCGCCCGCGAAGTGGCCGATGACCGAGGGCGGCGTGGTGATGAACATGTCGACGTTGCCCGCGATCAGGTCGTTGATGGCTGGACCCGAGCCCTTGTAGGGCACGTGCGTCATCGGCTGCTTTGCCTGCCGCGACAGCAGCTCGCCCGCGATGTGCTGGATGGAGCCGTTGCCCGACGAGGCGTAGAACAGGCCGCCCTCTTTCTTCTTCTTGCCGTATTCGACCAGCTCCTTCATCGAGCTGACCGGCAGCTTGCCGCTCACCGCGACGACGTGCGGTGCGCGCATCACCAGCGCCACGGGCACGAAGTCCTTGGTCGGGTTCCACTTGATCTGCGGAAAGAGCGCGGGGTTGCCGACGTGGTAGCCCGAATACTGCATGAGCAGCGTGTAGCCGTCGGGCGCGGCGCGCGCCACGGCCTCGGTGCCGATGTTGCCGCTGGCGCCCGGTTTGTTGTCGACCACGATGGGCTGGCCCAATGCGCGCTGCAGCGGGTCGGCCACCATGCGCGCAATGATGTCGGTGGACCCCGCGGGTGCGGTGGGCACGATGAAGGTGATCGGCTTGGCGGGCCATGTGTCGGCGCCGGCAGCGGAGGCCGCGGAAGCAGCCGAGGCCGTGAGTGCGAGGCCAAGGCTTGCGGTGGCCAGAATGCGATGAATGGGTTTCATGGTTTTGTCTCCGATGTTTTTTGCAGCTTGTCTTCCCGGCCGGCCCGTCAGGGCGCCAGCTCGGATATCTCGATGAGATTCAGGTCGGGGTCGCGCATATAGACCGAGCGGATGCGCGACGTGGCGCCGGTGCGCATCACCGGGCCTTCGAGGATCGGCACGCCCTTGTCCTTCAGCCGCGCGATCACGTCCTCGAGCGGCACGCTCGCAATGAAGCACAGGTCCAGCGAACCCGGCGTGGGCAGCTGCGCCTTGGGCTCGAACTCGTGGCCCTTCACGTGCAGGTTGATCTTCTGGTTGCCGAAGCGGAAGGCCTTGCGGTTGGCGCCGAAAGTCTCCAGCGCCATGCCCATCGCATCGACATAGAAGCGGGTGCAGGCCTCTTCGTCGGTGGTGGTCAGCACCAGGTGGTCCAGATGGTCGATCATGCGTTCAGCTCCTTGCCGCGGCGCGCATGCGCACGCGCCGCGATGTCGTTGAAATCCGGCGGCGGCGCATGCCGCGTGAGCCGATGTCCGGCACGGGCGACCTGGCTCGGCAAGTCGTGCTGCACCAGGGCCTCGAGCTCCGACGCGGCGCCGATCAGGCCTTCGAGATCCATGCCGGTGTCGTAGCCCATGCATTGCAGCATGTGCACCACGTCCTCGGTGGCCACGTTGCCGGTGGCGCCGGGTGCGTAGGGGCAGCCGCCGATGCCGCCCAGCGACATGTCCAGCCGCTCGATGCCCGCCTCGACCGCCGCCACCGTGTTCGCCAGCCCCATGCCGCGCGTGTTGTGAAAGTGCGCGGTCCATTGCAGGCCGGGGTGCCTTGCCATCACGGCCTCGCAGAGGGCCTGCACCTGCGTGGGAAACGCCATGCCCGTGGTGTCGCACAGCGTGATGCCCTGCACCCGCAGCGCCGCGAAGCGGTCGATCCATTCCAGCACTGCAGCCACCGGTACTTCGCCTTCCATGGGGCAGCCGAACACGCACGAGAGCGAGACGTTCACGGGCACGCCGGCCTGCCTGGCCAAAGCGATGACCTCGGCCAACTGCGCGAACGACTGCTCACGCGTCATGCGCAGGTTGCTGAGGTTGTGGGTTTCGCTCACCGACATGACGACGTTGAATTCGCCGATGCGGCTCTCCAGTGCGCGCTCGGCCCCGCGTAGGTTCGGCACCAGCGCGGTGTAGACCACGCCAGGCCGGCGCGCAATGCGCTGCATCACCTCTTCGCCGTCGCGCAGCGCCGGAATCGCCTTGGCCGAGGTGAACGAGGTCACCTCGATCTTGGCGTAGCCCAGCGTGCTCAAACGGTCGACCAGCGCGATCTTGTCGTCGGTCGGAATGAAGCGGCTTTCCATCTGAAAGCCGTCGCGGGTGGCTACTTCGTTGATGAAGAGCCGCTTGCCCTTGCCTTCTTTCATACTCATACGGCCTCGCTTTCTTGGCCACGGCGCACCGGCCAGCCCGCGCCCTGCAGATCGCCGGTGTGTTCGCCGAGCCGCGGCGCGGGGTGCGCGATGCGCCCTGGCGTCGCGCTGAGCTTGGGCACGACGCCGGGCACCTTGAGCATTTCTCCGTCGGCGGTGCTCGTCTCCACGATCATCTGCCGCGCCAGGTATTGCGGATCGGTGGCGATGTCGGCCACCGTGTAGATGCGCCCGACCGGCACGCCGGCCGCATCGAGCACCGCCAGCACCTCGTCACGGCTGCGCTGCAGCGTCCAGGCTTCGATGGCGGCGTCGATCTCTTCCACGCGCCGCACCCGGCCGTCGTTGTGCACCAGTTCCGGATCGCTCTCCAGGTCCGTGCGCTCGATGGCCCGCATCAACCGGCGGAAGATGCTGTCGCCGTTGCCGGCCACCAGCACGTAGTGGCCATCGCTGCACTTGTAGGCATTGGTCGGCGCAATACCGGGCAGCGCACTGCCGGCACGCTCGCGTACCGCGCCGAAGGCGTCGTACTCGGGCAGCAGGCTTTCCATCACGTTGAAGACCGACTCGTAGAGCGCCACGTCGATGAACTGCCCTTGCCCGCCATGCGCCGTGCGGTGGTGCAGCGCCGTGAGCACGCCGATCACGCCATGCAGTGCGGCCAGCGTGTCGCCGAGCGAGACGCCCACGCGCACCGGCACCCGGCCCGGCTCGCCGCTCAGGTAGCGCAGCCCGCCCATCGATTCGCCGAGCACGCCGAAGCCCGGCTTGTCGCGGTAGGGGCCGGTCTGCCCGTAGCCCGAGATGCGCAGCATGATGAGCCGGGGGTTGAGCGCGTGCAGCTGCTCCCAGCCCAGACCCCAGCCTTCGAGCGTGCCGGGCTTGAAGTTCTCGATCAGCACGTCGGCTTCGAGCGCCAGTGCGCGCACCGCCTCCTGGCCTTCGGCGCTGCGCAGGTCCAGGCACACCGAGCGCTTGTTGCGCGACTGCACCTCCCACCACACCGAGGTGCCTTCGCGCAGCAGCCGCCACTTGCGCAGCGGGTCGCCGACGCCCGCGGGTTCGATCTTGATCACGTCGGCGCCGAACTCCGCAAGCGTCTTGCCGGCGAACGGTCCGGCGATGAGCTGGCCGAGCTCCAGCACCTTGAGGCCTTCGAGTGCGTTCATCTGCGTCTGTCTCCTGTGGGAATGCCCCAACTCTAAGAACAGATCGCGTTCGCCGGAATTGCTCTGACGGCAGCAAGGCTTCGCAAAACGCGAAGGCCCGGGAACTTATTTTCTTTTTGCCGCTGATGACTTGGCGGCAGGCAGCGGCGGAGCCTCCGGTGCCTTGACCCAGCCGCGCAGCAAGACGCCAAGGAAGAGACCGCCCGCGAAGATCGCCCAGTACATCCAGACTGGCATGTTCTCCATACCGCTGTGCAGGTTCATGCCGAATGCGGCGCCGACGGCCATGAGCGGAAAGGTCAGCGCGGCAATGGTGTTGAGCTTGTGCTGCGCGCGGCTGACTTCGCGGGTCGAGCGTGCCTGCGCCTCGGCTGCGTGCGCGAGCCGGTAGTCGAGCGACATGCGGGTGTCGGCCAGCAGCAGCTCCAGGCCGCGCGTGATCTCTACCGCCAGATCGCGCAGGTCGATCAGCATGAGGTCGTCCTTGACGGCATCGCGCGCCGCCTGCAACGCGGCCTGCATGTTCATGGCGGCGCGGGTCAGCGGGATGAGCGGGCCGAGAACCTGGAACAGATCCTCTGAAGTTTCAGCAGCCGCGTGCCTGGCCTCGAAGGTGCCCAGCGCCGTGCGATAGCTTTCGAGCAGCTTGGCAAAGGCCCGTTCGCCAGGGTTGTTTCCCTTGTGGAACCATGCGCCGTCCGGCTTGCGCAAGAACACTGCGGGCTTGCGCTCCGCGCCGGCACCGGCGGGCGGCTCGTGCAGGATCACCATCAGGTGGCCCTGCTCGTGGATGACGCGCTGTGCGCCGTAGCTGGCGCCTCCCAGCCGTTGCTGCATTTCGGGCGGCAGCTCCCAGTCGTAGTCGATTCTTCTTGGCATCAGGCGGCCTGCAGTTCTTTCCACAAGGTGTCGAACTCGTCCGCAAAGCGGCGAACGAGCGAGGGATCATTGCTCAGCACCAGGTTTTCCTCGTTGTAGTCGCAGGCGCTGCGGGTCCAGTTGTAGCTGCCGTTGAGCAGCCTCGCGCCATCGAAGATCGCGAACTTGTGGTGCATGTGCGCTTCGGTGCGATCCACCGCAACCGGGATTCCAGCCGCGCGCAGCTGGCCCACGTCGCTGCCGCGGTCGAATTCCTTGTCGTTGTCGGTAATGAAGCGCACCGCCACCCCGCGCCGGTATGCGGCCAGCACCTCGGTGGTGATGCGGTCGTCCGACAGCGTGAAGACACACAGGTCGACCGACCGCTTCGCGGCCTTCAGCTGTTGGTTGATCGCCTGCAGGCAGCCCGTTCCCGGACTGAAGAAGGCCTGCGAACGCACTGCAACCGAATCGGGCGAACGGCCGGTGTCGATCGAGCGGACCACGCCTTCGAGCCATTTGAGCAGGGCCAGCTGCTCGGGGTCGGTGGTGCGCGATCGCACCAGGTCGAACGCACGGTTGCGCAGCTGGCGCAAGCCGTCTTCGGGTGGCGAGGCCTCGCGCAGGGTGTGGACCAGCACGCGGCGCTCGTCGTCGCTCAGGCGCGCATCGGCCATGGTGGCATCGAGCTGGGCGAGCAGCTCGGGCAGCGCCGCCTGCGGCTCGAGAACGGAAGATGAAGATGCCTGCATGTTGTCTCAGTGGTCCTGCTCGGGTTTGGGCGCGCGCCTGGGCGCCGCGCGGGTCGCCTGCACCTCGGCGGCCAGGCGCTCCATGTCCTGCCGTATCGAACGGTCGAGTTCGAGCCGGCGTTCGGTGGCGGTCACCAGCGGCAGGATCAGCTCGCGGTAGGTCACGGCAATCTGCAGCATGGCATCGGCCAGCCGCTGGCCTTCGTTCGGCCCTTCGGCAACCGGCTCGGGCTTGGGCTTGAGCGCATCGACCGCGCGCGCCACGTCGAGCATGCTGCTGGCGATGCGCTGGCTGCCGTCGACGTCGTCGCCGCCGAGCTTTCGCTTTCGCACGAACTCTTCGCAGATGGACGTCCAGCGCGCGCTTTCCTCGGGCGTCGGGCTGCCCAGCAGCTGGGCGAGCCGCAAGAGGTTTTCCTCGGCGCCGGTGGTCAGGGTTTGCGCCTCGCCGCGGTAGTGGTCGCGCAGCAGCGCATCGAGCTCGTCGTCGCGCATCAGCGCGGTGATCTTGCCTGCGAGCTTGGTCATGTTGCGGTAGCTGCCCTGCAGCTTGAACGGCGGCGCGGTGCGGTAGGCCTCCTGCTGCGCGGCCGATTCGATGTAGGCGAGATTGACCTTGAGCAGCAGGTCGCGCGCACGGAAGAGTCGCTGCAGCAGCGCCTTGATTTCTTCCAGTTCGACCGCGCTGTAGGCATGCGAGAGCGCGCTGCTCGGCATCTCGTGCCCCTGCGCCATCTTCACCAGCAGCTGCACGTCCTTGGGATCGCGCGAGGCCAGCGGCATCAGCGTGGGGTTGGAGGTCAGGCTGTTTTCGATGTACGAGAGCGCAAACGCCGCCTCTCGGCCCGAAAGCACGTCGCCCAGGTTGTAGATGTCGGCGCGGTTGGCCAGCATGTCCGGAATCTTGAACACGTCGCCCGACTCGGTATACGGGTTGCCCGCCATCACGATCGCGAAGCGCTTGCCGCGCATGTCGTAGCTGCGCGGCTCGCCGTTCCACACGCCTTCGATGCGCCGCGTGCCGTCGGCCAGCGCGATGAACTTCTGCAGGAACTCGGGGCTGGTGTGCTGGATGTCGTCCAGGTACAGCATCACGTTGCTGCCCATCGCGAGGCCGAGGTTGAGCTTCTCCAGCTCCTGCCGCGCGGCGCTGTTGGGCGCATTGGCCGGGTCGATGGCGGTCACGCCATGGCCCAGCGCCGGGCAGTTGATGCGCACGAAGATCAGGCCGAGCCGGTCCGCCACGTATTCCATGAGCGTGGTCTTGCCATAGCCCGGCGGCGAGATCAGCAGCAGCAAGCCCATGCGGTCGGTGCGGCTGCCCGCGCCCGCCGAGCCGATCTGCTTGGCAAGGTTGTCGCCGATGATGGGCAGGTAGAGCTCGTCGATCAGCTGGTTGCGCACGAAGGTCGAGAGCGGCTTGGCCTGGAACTGGCTCAGCTTGAGGCGAGCCCGCTCCCGTTCGAGCAGTTCGTGGCGCAGGCTGTGCAGCGCCTCGTAGCCCGGCACGGCGTGCGCGGCATGAAACAGGAAGCGGCGCCAGAAGTCGTTGAGGTTCAGCGTCACGCGGCCCTCGGCCACGCGCGGATGCTCGCCGCGAAGGCCCTCCACCGTGCGGTCGAGCGCTGCATTGACGCGGGTGCGCTGCAACGGCATGGCCAGCACGCTGGCAGCGTCGTCCACCCAGTCGACCGACTGCGATGCCTGGTGGGTGGCGTAGGCGCGCACCCAGTCGCGCGCCAGGCGCCAGCGCTCCGCGGGCGGTGCGGCGTCGAGGTCGTGCTGCCAGGCGTCGCGCCGGCCGCCGCGCTCGAGTTCGCGCAGCAATGCGGCCGCAAGGTCTTCGCCCGCACCCGAAACGGCCCAGGTCTCCCCGCCGTGGTCGCCGGCCAGTTCGCGCACGAGGTATGCGGCGGCCTGGTCGCACAGCGTGGCCACGCGGCCCTCATGAGCGTCTCGCTCTTCCTCGCTGGCACTCTCCGCGAGCGGCAGCAGGTCGGGCACGACGTCGCGCGCGAAGTGCTTCAGCGCGCGCGCCGTATCGGCTTCGAGCTGCTCCAGCGCATCGCGCCGGCCGAACAGGGCTTGCATCTGCAGTGCGGCCCGCGCGCGCCGCAGCAGCGATTCGCGGTGCGCAATGAGGTGGCCGTGCTGCCAGTAGAGCAAGGCCAGCGCGCGTTCGGTCGGCCCCCAGGCCAGCAGCCCGGCCTGGTCCTGCATGGCGACGAGCGCACCCAACAGGCGCAGCGCATCGTCGTCGTGAATACCCTTCTGGTAGCCCTCCTGGTAGCGCGCGGCAGCAAAGCGGCGAACCATGTCGAGCAGCTGCGGATGCAGCGGGTCCTCGGCCAGCAGCGTGAGCACGTCGACCCAGCTGCGCTCGGACTTGCCGTCGAGCAATGCCTCCAGCACGCGGCCCGCAAGGTATTCGGCGCGCGACAGTTCGGACGTTTCCGACACCAGCGACTGGTTCCAGTAGCGCTGCAACGGCAGCAGCCGGGGTTCGTCGACAGGGCTCTGGTAGTCGGTGCCCGTCACCTGGTAGGCCATGCCTTCGTCGCGGGCCACCAGCGTCAGGTCGACCGGCTGGCGGTGCACGGTGAAGGCATGGCGGCCCAGGCGAAGCGTGTCTCCGCCCTCGCTCACGAGCTCCCGCTTGTCGCGGATCGAACGCAGGGCCTGGTCGCGCGCGGTCTTCAGGCGCGTGTCGAGTTCGTCGGCAGGCACCGCGGCGCCCAGCGTGCGCAAATCGGCAATCAATGCATGCAGCTTGCCGAGCATCGGGTCGGCCGCGAAGTAGCTGTGGACCTGCGTGAGGTCGCCGAACTGGGCGATGCGGCGTGGAATGCCGTCCAGGATGCGGCCCGCCGCATCGATCAGCCCCTGGGCGCGGCGCTGGCGGGCTTCCACCAGGCTCTGGCGGCGGGCAGACAGCGCCTCGTAGACGGTCTCGCGCTTTTCGGCGATGTCGGCCAGGAAGTCTTCCTGTTCGGCGAATCGGCCTTCGACTTCTTCGAGCTGGGCGAGCAGGCGCGTGAGCGCGTCGTCGCACTTCTCGGGCGTGTCCGCGAACTCCAGCGCGTTTTCCACCGCCTGGCTGAAGAGCTTGAACTGGGCCCCGAACTCGGCGCGCGCCTCGGTCGCGCCCAGCGACTTGCGCCGTGCGCGCGCATCGGCGCGCATGCGGTTGATGTCGGCGTAGATCAGCGAGATGCGGTCGAGAATCGAGGTGCGGATCACCGCATCGCCGCCCGGCAGGCTGCCGAGCTGCTCGGTCAGCAGGTCGAGGCCGGCGGCCTGCTCGTCGAGCGTCGCCAGCATCTGGCCGAGCGCGGGCGAGGTGGAAAGGTTCGGCAGGTCGAGCGCCAGCTTGTCGAGCGCCTGGCGCTGGCCGTTGAAGGCCGTGTCGGCCGCCAGGAACTGCATCGCGCGCTCGCCGATGCGCTGCTGCTCGGTCTCCAGCGCAGCGTCCATGGCGGCGATGCGCGGCAGGTGGGCGTAGCGCAGCTCCTTGAGCATCTGCAGCGCGCCGCGCCGTTCGCGCAGCCGGCCCAGCGCCTTCACGAAATCGTCGGGTGCGCGCCAGAGGGTGCTGGCAATGTCGACCAGCAGCGCGTGCTGCTCGTCCTCGGCCCGGGCCAGCGCGCGCGCGGTTTCGCGGCGGATGGTATCCACCTTCTCGAACTCGGCCAGCGTGCTGCGCGCCACGTCGGCAATGCTGCGCAGCTCGGCCATGAGCCCGGCGGCGTCGGGCGCGTCGAGCCAGAAGTAGGCGTCGCTTACGCGGGAGCACTGGCGAATCAGGTCGTCGTAGGCGGCCCGCGTGGGCGCCTGCTCGCGCACCGCGCGGGCAATGCCCATCAGGTCGGACACGCCGCGCACCAGCTCTGCATTGCCGATCTTGCCGAAGAAACCGGTGGCCGGTGGCTGCGCGCTCACATGCTCTTCGCTGGCAAACGGCGTCTGCCACAGCTGCATCTGGTGAACGCGCGCAGGCTCGCCCTGGTCGCCGTGAAACACCAGCATGCGGCCGTCGGCAAAGCGCGCATACCCGTTGGCGATGATCGGCGTTGCGAGCTTCTTGTCGATCAGGTTGTAGTTGAAGAAGGCATAGCGCCCCGGCTTCGGGTCGTAGAAGACATAGGCCACGTCTTCGCCGTTGGGCGAGCGCAGCATGCGCTTGAAGCGCAGGCTTTCCACCACCTCGCCCGGCAGGTCGAAGCGCTTGTATTCGCCCGACTGCAGATAGTAGCCACCCGGAAAAATGATGCCGTGGTCTTCGGGCAGCTGCACGCAGGAGCCGCCGATGGCGTCGATGCGCTCGACCTGCTGCGTGCGGATGTTGAACACCAGGTAGCGCGTGACCTGCTCGCGGTAGGGCTTCACGCGCAGCAGGATCAGCATGCCGAGCTTGGCCCAGGCAACCTCGGCGTCGGCAAGCGACTGGTTCTTGTCTTCCACCGGCTCGCTGTAGATGCCCAGGCCGGTTTCCGTGTTGTTCTCGATCTTGACGGTCAGGTCGCCGCCCAGCGTTTCGACGAACACCGTGTCGAGCACGTTCACATGGGGATGCTTGCCTCCCACATGGTCTTCGCGCGTGGCGACGGTCCATTCGAAGTCGTGGCTCGCGGGCAGCGCGATGTCGCGCTCGCCGCGGTTGTCGATGTAGTGGATGCCGCCATTGCGCTCGATGGCCCAGCGGAACACGCGCACGTCGTGCGGCTGCTGTCCGATCTTGAAGGACGCCAGCAGCTTGTCTTGCGTGACACGCAGCTGCAGCAGCGTGGCCTGCTTGTAGTAGGCGTAAAGCTCGCGAAAGTCGGAGGCGAAGCGCGTGTCTTCGAGAAAGGTGCCGGCCAGGGGCACCGCCTGCAGCTCGTCGTTCTCGGTGGCGGCCTCTCCCGGCACCGCCAGGCGGTACAGGCCGAACACGTCGCCCACCGCCGTTTCCTTGCGCAGGCCGATGAAGACGTTGTAGCCGAACAGCAGCAGGTCGCCAATGCGCACGATGTCGCGTGCCACGGCATTGTTCTCGGTGCGCGCGCGGGTGCGCAGCACCAGGGTCTGCTCGGAGCGGCCGAACTCGGTGAGGCGCCGCTCGTTGAGCGCCTGCGTCTTTTTCAGCAAGCCCTCGCCCTGGGTTTCAAGCCGCTTCTTCAGCAGGTCGTAGCTGCCGCTGCCGGACACCAGGGCCTCGGTCGGGTCGGTCTGGGCCTGGGCGCCGGCCGGCGCTCCCGATTCTTCCGTGAGTTGCATAGATCGGCGCGGTCAGTCCGCGCGCAGCAATGCGAGCAATTCGTCGCGGTGGGGCTGGGTGTCGAGCCAGGCGCGGATGCGGTCCAGCTCGTCGATGCAGTCATTGCCGTAGCGGCGGCGCAGTGCGGCAAGTCGCACCTCGCGCACTTCTTCGGTCTGGAGGCGCCGCTGCCATCCGTCTGACAGCAATTCATCGAGCCGGCCGGCCAAGCCGCGGCTCACCAGGGCACGCCACTCGCCCGCGTCGAACCAGAGGTTCTGGCAAGCGATGCAACGGTCGATGCGAAAGTCGGGCCCGGCGCTCACGCGCAGGCGCTGCATGAGCCGGTCGCATTCCGGACAGGGTCGCACGGCGGCGGCGTCGAACACCTCGATGACTTCATCGTCGACCGGATGGGGATTTCGCGCGGGATCGGCCGCCTTCCAGGCGCGCCAGTCGTCCATGTCCATGACCATGCCGCCGCAGTCGGTGCAGTGCACCGCCAGCAGCGCTTCGGCCAGTGCCACGGCTTGCATGGGGGCGTGTGCGGAGCAACCGCATTTCAGGTTCGGATTCATCGCGCGCCCACTCAGTTGCGGAAGGTGGAGATCAGGTTGTGGAGCGCGGTCTTCTGGCTTTCGCTGCCGTCGCTGCTGATGCGGCTCATCAGCGCGGCAACGCTGAGGTTCTGCATCTCGCCAGACGAGGTGCCAAGTGCGCCGACAAGCTCGCGCAGGTCCTTCACCACGTCGCGGTCACCGGAGAGCTGGTCCTTGAAGGCGACCTTCAGCGTGTTGCTCTTGGAGATGACGCCATCGATGCCCTTGCCCACGGAAAGCGAGCGCACGAAGCTGTCGAAGTAGTCGCCCTGCCCGCCCACGATGTCGATCTTGGCATTGGCCAGCGCGGTGCCCAGCACCTCGGCCTGCTCTTTCGCGATGGAGGTCTGCGCGTCGATGCCCTTCATGGTTTCGGCGTGCGACTTTTCGAGGCGCATGCGGAATTCCTCGTGGTCGCGGGTGTCCGGGCTCATCGCCTTCATGGCTTCGAACTTTTCATGCAGGCCCTTGGCCTCGGCGCTGAAGCGGGCTTCGATCACCTGCGCATCGGCCTGGCCGGACTTCAGGGTGGCTTCGGCATCGGCTGTGCGCACGTTCACTTCGGCCAAGCCGAGCTTTTCCTTGCCCGAGGCCTCGGCGTCGAACTTGGCGCGCATGCCGGCGGCTTCGGCCTGCGAACGCGCTTCGATCACCTGCGCATCGGCCTGCCCGGCCTTGAGGATGGCGTCCGCATCGGCCTGACGCACATGCACATCCGCAAGACCCAGCTTTTCCTTGCCGGAGGCTTCGGCCTCGAAAGTGGCGAGCCGGGCTTGCGCGGTGGCGATCTCGACCTTGGCGGCGGCCAGGCCCGGTGCGGCGGAGATGGCCTCCATGCCCTCGGCCTCGCGCTTCTTCGACTCGGCATCGCGCTCGGCCACCTTCAGCTTGGCATCGGCCAGCGTGAGTTCTTCGGCTGCCTTGTGGCGCGCGCGCTTTTCCTGCGTTTCGGCCGCTTTCACGTCGATCACCATCTTCTCGTCGGCCTGGCCCTCGGCCATGATCACCACCGACTTCTTGGTGCGCTCCGCCTCGGCCACCACGCGCAGTTCCTTGATGGCTTCTTCCTGCTCGGCGACGGTGCGCTCGACCACGATGCGTTCGCGGATCACGTCGGCAATGGCCTTCTTCTGTATTTCGACCGCCTTGTCCTTCTCGATGCGCTGCAGCGTCACTTCCTTCTCGCGGTCGACAATTTCGAGGTCGCGGGCGCGCGTGACTTTTTCTTCCTCGATGGCCACCGCGCGCTTGCGGTTGTTCTCGGCCACTTCCTTCTCGCGCTGCACGTTCTCCTGCTGCACCGAGACGGATTGCTCGGCCATCAGCCGGGCGGTTTCGGACTTGGTGCGCTCTTCGGACTGGATCTTGGAGGTTTCGGCTTCTTCGCGGGCGCGCACGCTGGCAATTTCGCGCTGCTGGCGCGCGGTGGCGTCGGCCTGCTGGCGCTCGAGCTCGAGCATCGCTTCCTGCGTCTCGACGTTCTTCTTCTTGATCTGCATTTCCTCGTTGCGGCGCAGCTCGTTGGTGCGCACATGCTCGACCGCCGTGAGTTCGGTGATCTTCTTGATGCCCTGCGCATCGAGGATGTTGTTGGCGTCGAGCTCCGACAGCGGCGTTTGCTCGAGGTAGTCGATGGCCGCGTCTTCGAGCACGTAGCCCGAGAGGTCGTTGCCGATCTGGCTGATGATCTGGTCGCGAAAGCCGTCGCGCGCCTGGTACAGGTCGACAAAATCCATCGACTTGCCGACGGTCTTGAGCGCTTCGGAGAACTTGGCCGAGAACAGCTCCTCGAGCGTTTCATGGTTCGACGCCCGCGCGCAGCCGATGCCCTGCGCCACCTTGAGCACGTCGTCCGCGGTCTTGTTGACGCGCACGAAGAACTTCACCTTGATGTCGGCGCGGATGTTGTCGCGGCAGATGAGGCCCTCGTTGCCGGAGCGGTCGATCTCGATGGTCTTGACCGAAATGTCCATCAGTTCGGCCTTGTGGATGATCGGATAGACCATCCGCCCCGTGAAGGTGACGTCGGGCTCGGCGCGCAGCGTGTTCACGATGAGCGCGTGGCCCTGTTCGATCTTGCGATAGAACTTCGCGAACATCGCGAACAGGCCGAGGATGACCACGGCCAGGATGGCCACGGCAAAGAGGATGGGCTCCATTTTTTCTCCAGAGATGCTTTGAGAGCGAAACAGTTGATCGGGTGGGCCGCGCTCAGACGGCGTCGTCGTGCGCCGCGATGAGGTAGCGGCCGGCCACCTCGTCGTATTCGAGAATCAGCGCCTGCGATCCGCGCGTCAGGCTGTTGGGCGTTGGCGCCCAGACGCGGATGTTCAGGCTGGCACCGCGGCGGGCCACTTCGGCACGGCCGTCTTTCTCGTTCACCACGCCGGTGACGACGCGGCAGGCCTGCCCGACCAGTGCCGCATTGCTCACGGCCGTGTGGCTCACGAACAAGCCGCGAAGGGGCCGGATGGCCACGGCCGTCACGGGTATGGCGATGGCGGCGCTCGCCAACAGCAGCACCGTGCCGGCCAGGAGCTTGAGCGGCAGCGTGGGCACCAGCGGCAGCAGCCACTCCCCGCCAAGGCAGGACAGCGTCCACGACACCAGCACCAGCAGGCTCACCGCCACCGAGAACGGCACGCCGTTGAGGCCGAACGCAACCACGTAGCTCGCGAGCTGCCCCACGTCGCTGGTGTCGCCATCGGCATGGGTCTGCACATCGACATCGATGCCGCTGTGCTCGATGTCGACCATGCCGGCCACGGCAAGCACCCAATAGATCACCACGACGCCCAGCAGCACCGTGTAGATCGCGGTGGGGTACCCCGTCACCGCATCCATGAAATTTCCCATTGACCCTCCCGCGTGCGGGTTGTGTTTTTTTATCTGCGGCCCGGCTTCCCTGCGCCGGTGCCCTTCTTCTTTCCACCACTTGCAAAAGCAATCAGATCTCGCGTGGCCCTCTCCTTGATGGCCAGCCGGTCGTCCGGGGCGAGCCCATATCTCGCCGCAAGAAACTCGTAGTCTGCCGCATTCAGCGACACGGTCAGCCGCGGCCGCTTGGGCTTGGCCGTTGTCGCGAGGCCCAGCACCTGCCGGATCTGGTCGGAGGTGGACACGTGCTGCTCGAAAGCCGCCGTGCGCACCGCCTCCAGCACGGCCTCTTCCACGTCGAACGCCACCTGGACGGCGCGTATCGCCTCGTCCGAGCCTTGCCAGCGAACCGGCTTGACCCGCACGGTCATTTTGAATCGGGCGCCGCCGGGTTGGCCTGGCGGGCGCGGATGCGTTCCATCACCTTGCCGGTGCGGTCGACATCGCTGCCGATGCCCGCCGCCGCCAGTTTCTTCTCGAGCGCGCTGTGGCCGAGTTCGTTTTCGAGCGCCTGGCCCGCGGCCATCCGGTCGGCCAGGTCTTCGTGCCGCTTGCGGATGCGCTCCAGCGATTCACGCGCGTTGGACAGGCGCGAACCACCCGCGCCGATGTTCTCGGAGATCGACTGCGTGGCGCGGTAGACGCTCTCGGTGGTCTTGGCGATGCCGATCTCGCGTTCATGCTCGCGAATGCGCGCTTCGGCCGTCTTGATGAGGTCCTTGAGCTTGGACACCTGCAGCGAATAGGAGGCATGCGCCTTGGCCTGCTCCTCCAGTTCGCTTTCGAGCGTGCCGACCTTGGCCGCCACGTCGAGCGCCAGGCCTTCCTGGGTCTTGTTGAGCGCCTCGAGCGCGAGCCCTTCGTAGCGGGACACTTCGTTCTTCAGGCGTTCGATCTCGCGGGCCGACTGCATCTCCTTGGCCATCACACCGGTGAGATCGCCCTTGGCCTTCTCGATGCTGTGCTTGGCGTCGATGATTTCCTGCTCGTAGATGCGCGTGGCGTTGCTGTCGACCACGCTCTCGCCGATTTCGCGGGCACTGCCGCGCAGCAAGGTGACCAGCTTCTTGATGACTGTCATGATGATCTCCGCTTAGTTCAGGAATTCGGACAGGGCGTCCAGCGCATCGAGCGCGTTGTCGCTGAGCACCGCCACTTCGCGGGCCACGTCTTCCACGCCCGCATTGCGCCCGAGCGCGCCGGTGAGAACGTAGCGGCCATCGACCCGCCCGAAGGAAGACAGCGGCACCGAAGGGTTCAGGTCGAGCAGCGATTCGAGCAGTTCGGTGCGGCGCTCGGCCTTCACTTCTTCCTCGGTCCATAGATAGCAGATGCAGATGACCTGCATGTCCGAACTGGTGATGAAGATGGGCAGCTCGTCACGGCCTTCGATGCTCACCTGGATCACGGGCGTCTGGCCCGGAATCGGCTGCAGTTGCACGGCCAGCCCACCCATCGCGGCACCGGCCAGGACGTCCAGCCCCTTCAGTTGATCGAGCAGTGATTGCATACCTCTCCTTGGAGTTGATACCGACGGAAGCGAACGGTGCTTCGATGAGCCCACTATAGGTCTGCCGACATAACATGTCAAAGAATCTTTTGGCCTATGTCCCATGGCTGTCGGCGCCGGCACGATCTCTAGAATCCGGCGATGGCCAGCCTTATCAACCCCGCACGTGTCGATTTCGTGACGCTGCGCCTGTTCTGCGCCGTGGCCCAGTCGGGCAGCATCACCAAGGGCGCGGAGGCCTGCCACCTGGCGCTCTCGGCGGCCAGCCGGCGGCTGTCGGACTTCGAGGCGGCGACCGGGTCGAAGCTGCTCGAGCGCAGCTCGCAAGGCATCGCTCTCACGCCCGCCGGCCACGTGGCCATGCAGCATGCGATGCGGCTCTTCCAGGGCTTCGAGCAGTTCAGCAACGAGCTTGGCGACTACTCGAGCGGCGTGCGCGGCCACGTGCGGCTGTGGGCCAACATGTCGGCGCTCACCGAATTCCTGCCGGCCACGCTGGCCGCCTTTCTGGGCCAGCACCCGGACATCCGCGTCGAGGTCGAGGAGCAACTGAGCGGGGACATCGTGCGCGCGCTGGTCGACGGCCTGGCCGACGTCGGCGTGTTCGCCGAGAACACGCCGGCCTACGGGCTCGACGTGGCGCCGTTCCAGACCGACGAGCTGGTGGTGCTGTGCGCCAGGCAGCATCCGCTTGCGCGCACACGCCGGACGGATTTCAAGACCTGCCTCGCGCACGAGTTCGTGGGCCTGAACCGCAGCAGCTCGCTGCTCGAACTCACCTCGCGCGCGGCCGAGCAGGCGGGCATTCCGATGCGCCTGCGCGTGCAGGTGCGCAGCTTCGATGCGATGTGCCACATGATCGCGGCCAACCTCGGCATTGGCGTGGTGCCGCTCGCAGCCTGCAAGGCGCAGGTGAGCGCGCTCGGCCTGAAGGTGGTGCGGCTCAAGGACGCCTGGGCCGTTCGCCGGCTGCTGATGGCCACCAAGACCGGCGAAACCTTGTCGCCGGCGGCGCAGCTGCTGGTTGCGCAGCTGCTCGCGTCGTCGACCTGAAGCGAAGCCTGGTTCAGGCCATCCGCTTCACCATGCCGATCCACTTCTCGAACGACTTCATCTGGTCGCCGACGAACTTGCGGGTGGTTTCGTCGGTGCAGTTTCCTTCCGCATCGAACTTGCCGCCCGCACCGCCGATGAAGATCTCGGGCTTGACCAGCACCATCGCATTCACGAACAGCATCACGCGGCGCAGGTCGTACTGAACGCGCGCGCCGCCCAGCGGGCCGGGAGCGGCCGAGAGAATGGCCACGGGCTTGTTCGCGAAAGGCTGGTCTTCGCCGCGGCTGACCCAGTCGATCACATTCTTGAACACGCCCGGAATCGAGAAGTTGTATTCAGGCGTGGCAATCAGCAACCCGTCGGCGCGGCGGATCCGCTCGCGCAGCGCCTGCACGGGCGCGGGATATCCGTGGGCCAGAAGGTCGGCGTCGAACGGCGGCACCTCGCGCCATTCGACGACCTCCATGCGCATGGAATCAGGCATCAGCGAACCGGCGAGGTTCAGTGCCGCGCGGTTGATGGAACCGCTGCGAAGGCTGCCGCAGAGGCCGACGATGTCGAGTGTGCTCATTGCTTTCCTTTTTCCTGGGTCATTCGAATGTGAAGAAGTGGGGCCGGGCGCGTGGCGTCACGGCAGCTGGAATCCGGCCTTGAGAGTTTCCCTCAAGTGGCTCACGAACAGATTCACCGCGCGCGGTATGTGCAGCGAGTACGGGCGTATGGCGTAGATCTGGTCCGCGAAGGCGCCCGTGGGCTGCCAGTCGGGCAGCACCTCGACCAGCTTGCCCGCCTGCAACGCCGACTGGGCGCTGAAATCGGGCAGCAGCGCAATGCCCAGCCCGGCCTGGGCGGCATCGCGCAATGCTTCGCTGTTGTTGGCTGCCAGCGGACCGGCAATGGGCACGGTGACCCGCTCCCCAAGGCGCGTGCGGCCCGTGCGGCGCTCGAACGACCAGACGTTGGTTTCCTGCCCGCGCGGATAGTGCAGGCAGTCGTGGTCGGCCAGCATGGGCGGCGCCAGCGGCGTGCCCTTGCGGCGCAGATAAGCGCGGCTGGCCACCAGCACCGATCGCGTGTCGCACAGCCGCCAGGCCACGTGCGTGTCGGGTGGCGATGCCGCGTGCCGCACCGCCAGGTCGAAGCCTTCGGTCGCGAGCGAACTCAGCCGGTCGGAGAGCTCCATCTCGACGCGGATCGACGGATGCGCCAGCAGAAAGTCGGCCAGCCGCGGCAGCAACTGCTGCCGCCCCAGCGCCACCGGCGCGGTCACCCGGATCAGGCCGCGCGGTTCGCCGGCATGGTCTTGGGCCTGCAGGAAGCTGTGGGCAATCTGCTCGAAGGGTTCGCGGGTCTGGTCGACCAGCTGTTGCCCGGCCTCGGTCAGCCGCATGCTGCGGGTGGTGCGGCGCACGAGAGTGACGCCCACGGCCCGCTCCAGCTCGGCAATGCGCTGACTCATGGCCGCCTTGCTCACGCCCAGACGCGCCGCGGCGGCGGTGTAGCTGCCCTGCTGGCCGAGCACGATCAGCCAGTGCAGGTGTGCCCAGAGAGATTCGGCTTTTTGCAGATCCATGGCCGCATTGTTCACCATAGCGAACAAACAGTTCAACTTCCAGGTCTAGGCAGGTGCCCTTCCCTTTTCTAGACTACGCCTCACTTCATTCTTGGCGGTACCCAATGACCCAGCAGATTGCCCATTTCATCGGCGGCCAGCACGCCGCCGGCAGCTCCACCCGCACGCAGGACGTCACCAACCCGGCGACCGGCAAGGTCACGGGCAAAGTGGCGCTCGCCGTCCAGGCCGACGTCGATGCCGCGGTAGCCGCCGCGCAAGCCGCCTTCCCCAAGTGGGCCGACACGCCGCCGATCCGCCGCGCTCGCGTGATGTTCAAGTTTCTGGAGCTGCTCAACCTGCACAAGGATGAGTTGGCCCACATGATCACCGCCGAGCACGGCAAGGTGTTCACCGACGCGCAGGGCGAGGTCTCGCGCGGCATCGACATCGTCGAGTTCGCCTGCGGCATTCCGCAGCTGCTCAAGGGCGACTTCACCGACCAGGTTTCCACCGGCATCGACAACTGGACGCTGCGCCAGCCGCTCGGCGTGGTGGCGGGCATCACGCCCTTCAACTTCCCGGTGATGGTGCCGATGTGGATGTTCCCGGTGGCCATTGCCGCGGGCAACACCTTCATTCTCAAGCCCAGCCCGACCGACCCCACCCCCTCGCTGCGCATGGCCGAGCTGCTGAAGGAAGCGGGCCTGCCCGACGGCGTGTTCAACGTGGTGCAAGGCGACAAGGCCGCGGTCGACGCGCTGCTCGAGCACCCCGACGTCAAGGCCGTGAGCTTCGTCGGCTCCACGCCCATTGCCAACTACATCTATGAAACCGGCGCCCGCAACGGCAAGCGCGTGCAGGCGCTCGGCGGCGCGAAGAACCACATGGTGGTCATGCCCGACGCCGACATCGACCAGACGGTGGATGCGCTGATCGGCGCCGGCTACGGCTCGGCCGGCGAGCGCTGCATGGCGATCAGCGTGGCGGTGCTGGTGGGCGACGTGGCCGACAAGATCATTCCCAAGCTCGTCGAACGCACGAAGACGCTCCAGGTGCTCGACGGCGAGAACCTGGCGGCCGAGATGGGCCCGATCGTCACGCGCGCAGCGCACGAGCGCATCACGGGCTACATCGCCCAGGGCGAGAAGGAAGGCGCGAAGCTGCTGGTCGATGGCCGCCAGTTCGACGCCAGCAAGGCCGGCGCGGGTTGCGGCGACGGCTTCTGGATGGGCGGCACGCTGTTCGACCATGTCACGCCCGAGATGCGCATCTACAAGGAGGAGATCTTCGGGCCGGTGCTCTCTTGCGTGCGAGTGGCCAACTTCAAGGACGCGGTCGACCTGGTCAACGACCATGAGTTCGGCAACGGCGTGAGCTGCTTCACGCGCGACGGCAACGTGGCGCGCGAGTTCAGCCGCCGCATCCAGGTGGGCATGGTCGGCATCAACGTGCCGATCCCGGTGCCGATGGCATGGCACGGCTTCGGCGGTTGGAAGCGCTCGCTCTTCGGCGACATGCATGCCTACGGCGAGGAAGGCGTGCGCTTCTACACCAAGCAGAAGTCGATCATGCAGCGCTGGCCCGAGAGCATCGGCAAGGGTGCCGAGTTCGTGATGCCGACCGCCAAGTAGGCGGCGATTGCCGGGTGGCGACAACGGGCGCCGCCGAAGCGGCATGGGCGCGCCCAGGGTTAACGAAAAGCTGACTTGCCCCCCGCCCGGGGAGCGGCCAGACTTGCGCATGACCCTGTGCCAGCGCCCATGACAACAAACAAGAAGCCCGCGCGAAGCCTGTCGGCCGTGCCCTCCACCCTGCGGATTCCCCTCGCCGCGCGCGCCTCGGGCGATGCGATGTTTCCCCAGATGGCGGTGCGGGACGCCTACGCCGCATCCATCCTCGAGAAGATCCGCGATGACGGGCAGGCCCTTCCCGAAGATCGGACGACCATCTACGGCATCCTGAGCCGCACGCGGCGCTTTCGCAGCCTTGCGCAGGAGTTCCTCAAGCAGCACCCGGGCTCGCGTGTGGTGAACATGGGCTGCGGCCTCAGCCACTACTTTCAATGGCTGGACGACGACAAGTGCCGCATGACCGACGCCGACCTGCCCGAGGTGCTCGCGCTGCGCCGCGAGCTCATTCCGGAAACCAATACGCGCCACGATGTGCGCGCGCTCGACCTGACATCGCCCCGCTGGTGGGAGCAGCTCGACCTGCCGCGCAAGCGTCACGGGCAACCGGTGTTCCTGTTCGCCGAAGGCGTGCTGATGTACCTCGAGCCGCAGCAGGTGCAGGCCGTGTTCGCGACCTTCGACGAGCGCGCGCCCGCAGGCTCGGTGCTGGCCTTCGATGCGATGTGCTGGCTCGGGGTGGGCCGCGCAGCGCAGCATCCATCGGTGCGGCCCACCGGCGCCGAGTTTCGATGGGGGCTGCGCAGGGCCGCTGAGTTGACGCAAGGCCATCCACGCCTGCGCCTGGACTCGACCTACCGGGTGCTGGAAGGCTTCGGCCTGCCCTACACCTTGTTCGCGCCGCTGCTCCTGATGCTGCTTGGCGTGTCGATCTATGCCGTCTATGCGCTGAGCGCGGCGGACAACGCCGATACATAAACGCACAAATTTCTCCTCGAATGCTCAAATCCCGGCCTTGTCCGGCCCGGAGTGCGCAGGTTGGCTGACGCGGAATGGGCCGCCGCCCAGGCATGCTCGGCGCTCTTCGCCGCGAAATCCCGGCGCGGGCTGCGCTAGGATGGTTTTCTTCCGAAGCAACCGGCCGGCACCCGCCGACGATGCCGCGCCGTCCCTTGCATCCCTTGCGTCTTTCCCAACGTATTTCCAAGACTCGCAACCCTCAAGAAACACATGCCTGATCGCCGATCCTTCCTTGCCGCAGGTGGTGCCGCCGCCGCACTCGCCGCCCTTGGACTGCCTGAAGAGGCGCTGGCCGCCAATGGCCTGCAGCTGAGCCAGCCTTCGCCCTTCTCGTTCGACCGCCTCGTGGCACAGGCCAAGCGCCTGGCGTCGCAGCCCTATGCCGCCGCCGCGCCGCTCGCGCCCGACGTGCTGGAGCGCATCGACTACGACGCGCACGGCAAGATCAAGTTCGACCCCGCCAACGCGCTCTTCCGCGACGGCCCCGGCGCCTTTCCCGTCACCTTCTTTCACCTCGGCCGCTTCTTCCAGACGCCGGTGCGCATGCACGTGCTCGAGAATTCCGACGGCGATGCCTTTGCGCGCGAGGTGCTCTACAGCCCCTCCTACTTCTCGATGCCGCCCGACAGCCCTGCGCGCGCGCTGCCGCCCGGCGCGGGCTTTGCGGGCTTCCGCCTGCAGGAGAGCCGCCTGGGCGACCAGGGCAAGCTGGACTGGCAGAAGAACGACTGGGTCGCGTTCCTCGGCGCTTCGTACTTCCGCGCCATCGGCGAGCTGTACCAGTACGGCCTGTCGGCGCGCGGCCTCGCGCTCGACGTGGCGGTGCCCGACAAGCCCGAAGAGTTTCCGACCTTCACGCGCTACTACTTCGAAACGCCGGCCGCCAACAACACCACCTCGATGACGGTCTACGCGCTGCTCGAAGGAGCGAGCGTCACGGGCGTGTTCAAGTTCGTGATGCAGCGTGGCAAGGCGGTCATCATGGACATCGACGCGCGCCTGTTCCTGCGCCGCGACGTGTCGCGCCTCGGGCTGGTGCCGCTCACCTCGATGTACTGGTATTCGGAAACCATCAAGCCCACCGCCATCGACTGGCGGCCCGAAGTGCACGACTCCGACGGGCTGGCCATCTGGAACGGCGCGGGCGAGCGCATCTGGCGCCCGCTCAACAACCCGACGCAGACCCGCGCCTCCGCGTTCGCAGACACGAAGCCGCGCGGCTTCGGCCTGCTACAGCGCGACCGATCGTTCGACCACTACCAGGACGGCGTCAACTACGAGAAGCGCCCGAGCCTGTGGATCGAGCCGCTGGGCGACTGGGGCGAAGGCTCGGTGCAGCTGATCGAGATCCCGACCGACGACGAGATCCACGACAACATCGTGGCCTTCTGGGTGCCCAAGGCCGATGCGAAGGCGGGCGCGAGCTACAGCCTGCAGTACCGCCTGCACTGGACCGACCAGGAGCCCTTTCCGTCGCCGCTCGCGCGCTGCGTGGCCACGCGCATCGGCCGCGGCGGACAGCCGGGCCAGCCGCGCCCCCCGGGCGTGCGCAAGTTCATGGTCGAATTCATCGGCCAGCCGCTCACCACCGTGCCCTTCGGCGTGAAGCCCGAACTGGTGCTGACCGCGCCGCGCGGCAAGTTCTCCTATGTCTTTGCCGAAGCCGTGCCCAACGGCGTGCCCGGCCACTGGCGCGCGCAGTTCGACTTCACGCCTGAAGGCAACGAGCCCATCGACATGCGGCTCTACCTGAAGACCGGCGACAAGACGCTCACCGAGACCTGGCTGTACCAGTACCAACCCGGTTGATCGTCATCAACGAGCCCGGCCCGATCAGCGCTTCTTCACCGACACCAGCTCGACTTCGAAGTTGAGCGTGGCGTTCGGCGGAATCACGCCGCCCGCGCCGCGCGAACCGTAGGCAATGGCCGGCGGGCAGGTCAGCTTGGCCTTGCCGCCCGGCTTCATCTTCTGCACGCCCTCGGTCCAGCAAGGGATCACGCCGTTGAGCGGAAACTCGGTGGGCTCGCCGCGGCTGTAGGAGCTGTCGAATTCCTTGCCGCTGTCGGGGAAGGTGCCGCGGTAGTGCACCTTGACCACGTCGGTCGCCGCAGGCGATGCGCCGGTGCCTTCTTTCAGCGACTGGTAGACCAGGCCGCTTGGCGTGGTGACGGGCGCGGATTGCGCCCACGCGGTGGACACGGCGCACACGGACAAGAAAGCAGCGCAGAAGATCGACGAAGAAGAACTGGACTTCACTGGATACCTCAGAAGAATGGGGAAAGCATGATTATGGCCAGCGTTGGAACAGCCCTTGCTTTGCTGCATATGCACTGTCAACATCCGCACAGAGAGGAAGCCCCATGCAGTCCATCGACGCCACACCGGCCGCAATCGCCGTTCCGGCCGGCACCGGCCACCTGAAGAAGGTGCTCGGCCCCATCCAGCTCTGGGGCATCGCGGTGGGCCTGGTCATATCGGGTGAATACTTTGGATGGAGCTATGGGTGGAACACGGCCGGCACGCTCGGCTTCCTGGTGGCCACGGTGCTGGTGGCCACGATGTACACCACCTTCATCTTCAGCTTCACCGAGCTCTCCACCGCCATTCCGCATGCGGGCGGCCCCTTCGCCTATGCGCGTCGCGCCTTCGGTCCGACCGGCGGCTTCGTGGCGGGCTTTGCCACGCTGATCGAATTCGTCTTTGCACCGCCGGCCATCGCGCTGGCCATCGGCGCGTACCTCAACGTTCAGTTTCCGGGCATCAATCCGAAGTGGTTCGCGCTGGGCGCCTATGTGATCTTCATCGGGCTCAACTGGATCGGCGTCGGCATTGCGGCGGCATTCGAACTCTTCGTGACGGTGCTCGCAATCTTCGAGCTGTTCGTTTTCATGGGCGTGGTCACGCCGGGCTGGTCGATGGCCAACTTCGTCGCCAACGGCTGGGCCGGGGGCAGCGTGCTCAACGGCGCGGCCATCTCCGGCATCTTCGCGTCGATACCTTTCGCGATCTGGTTCTTCCTGGCCATCGAGGGCGCGGCCATGGCGGCCGAGGAAGCGCGCGATCCGCACCGCACCATTCCCATCGCCTACACCACGGGCATCATCACGCTGGTGGTGCTGGCCTTCGGCGTGATGATCTTCGCGGGCGGCGTGGGCGACTGGCGCAAGCTCGCCAACATCAACGACCCGCTGCCGCAGGCCATGAAGGCGGTGGTGGGCGACAACAGCGGCTGGCTGCACATGCTGGTGTGGATCGGCCTCTTCGGGCTGATTGCCTCGTTCCACGGCATCATCATGGGCTACTCGCGGCAGATCTTCGCGCTGGCGCGCGCGGGCTACCTGCCGCGCTACTTCGCCGGCCTGAGCCCGCGCTTCGACACGCCGCACCGCGCGCTGCTGGCCGGCGGCGTGATCGGCGTGGTCGCCATCTTCAGCGACGAGTGGGTGCAGTTCGGCGGCCAGACGCTCACCGCCAACATCGTGACCATGGCCGTGCTCGGCGCCATCGTGATGTACCTGGTCTCAATGGCCGCGCTCTTCAAGCTGCGCAAGAGCGAGCCCGACCTGCTGCGCACCTACCGCGCGCCCTTCTATCCGGTGTTTCCAGCCATCGCGCTCGGGCTCGGCGTGGTCTGCCTCGGCGCCATGGTGTGGTTCAACGCCATGCTCACGCTGCTGTTCCTGGCGCTGATGGCGGCGGCCTATGGCTATTTCCTGCTGACCTCCGCACAGCGCAAGGCGGCGGCGCCCGACGAGATGCTTTCTTCGAGCACCATCGCGTGAACGAAAGATGCGCTATCGCACCACCATCGCCGGCCAGGTCTTCGCCTTCGACGACCTGAAGCAGGTCATGGCCGTGGCCAGCCCGGCGCGCTCGGGCGACTACCTGGCCGGCGTCGGCGCTGCCACCGCGCAACAGCGCATGGCGGCGCGCCACGTGCTGGCCGAGACGCCGCTCAAGCGGTTCCTGACCGAAGCGCTGATTCCCTACGAGAGCGACAACATCACTCGCCTCATCATCGACAGCCATGACGCCAAGGCCTTCGCGCCGGTGTCGCACCTCACGGTGGGCGACTTCCGCAACTGGCTGCTGTCGGAGCAGGCCACCACCGAAGCGCTGACAACGCTGGCGCCGGGCCTCACGCCCGAGATGGTGGCCGCCGTCTCCAAGCTCATGCGCAACCAGGACCTGGTGTCCGTCGCCAAAAAATGCAGCGTGGTCACGCGGTTTCGAGACACCATCGGCCTGCCGGGCCATCTGGCCGTGCGCCTGCAGCCCAACCACCCAACCGACGACCTGCGCGGCGTGGCGGCCTCCACGCTCGACGGGCTGCTCTATGGGGCGGGCGACGCGGTGATCGGCCTCAACCCGGTGTCCGACAGCATGCAGGTGCTGGGCCGGCTGCTGCACATGCTCGACGAAGTGATCCAGCGCTTCGAGATTCCCACGCAAAGCTGCGTGCTCACGCACGTCACCAACACGCTCAAGCTCGCCGAAGCGGGCGCGCCGGTCGACCTGGTGTTCCAGTCGATCGCGGGCACCGAAAAGGCGAACGTCTCTTTCGGCATCACGCCCGAGCTGCTCGACGAAGCCTATGCCGCGGCGCTGGCGCTGAATCGGGGCACCGTCGGCAACAACGTGATGTACTTCGAGACGGGCCAGGGCAGCGCGCTCTCGGCCAATGCCAACTTCGGTGTCGATCAGCAGACCTGCGAAGTGCGCGCCTATGCATTGGCCCGCCGCTACAAGCCGCTGCTCATCAACACGGTGGTCGGCTTCATCGGGCCCGAATATCTTTTCGACGGCAAGCAGATCATCCGCGCCGGGCTCGAAGACCACTGCTGCGGCAAGCTGCTGGGCCTGCCCCTCGGTTGCGACATCTGCTACACCAACCATGCCGAGGCCGACCAGGACGACATGGACAACCTGCTGGTGCTGCTCGGCACCGCGGGCATCAACTTCATCATGGGCGTTCCGGGCGCCGACGACGTGATGCTCAACTACCAGAGCACCTCGTTCCACGACGCGCTGTTCCTGCGCCAGACGCTGGGCCTGAAGCGCGCACCCGAATTCGAAGCCTGGCTGCAGCGCATGCAGATCACCGATGCAGCCGGGCAGCTTGCGCCGCCCTCGGCCAACCGCTTGCTGGCGGACATGAGCGGGCTGACCGCACTCGGGCAATGAGCAGCGGCAACAAAGACAGCGTCACGCCGAACCCCTGGGCGCAGTGGCGTTCGGCCACGCCCGCGCGCCTGGCGCTGGGCCGCGCCGGCGCCGGCATGCCGACCGACGAGACACTGCGCTTCGGCTGGGCCCATGCCATGGCGCGCGACGCCATTCATGCGGCGCTCGACGTCGACGCGCTCGAGGCCGCGCTGCAAGAACAGCATTGGCAGGTGATGCGGGCACGCAGCCGCGCGGAAGACCGCACCACCTACCTGCGCCGCCCCGACCTCGGCCGCCAGCTCGACCCCGCCGACGCGGAGCGCCTGCGCGCGGGTGCGAGCCGCGGTTGCGACGTCTGCCTGGTCATCGGCGACGGCCTTTCCTCGCTCGCCGTGGCACGCCACGCCGCACCGCTCTTGGCCGCGCTGCGCTCGCAGCTGCCGGCCGAGACGCGCTTTGCCCCCGTCGTCATCGCCACGCAGGCGCGCGTCGCGTTGGCCGACGAGGTGGGCGAACTGTTCGGGGCGACCTTGTCGGTCATGCTGATCGGCGAGCGCCCGGGGCTCAGCTCGCCCGACAGCCTCGGCATCTACCTGACCCATTCGCCAAAACGCGGCCGGCACGACGCCGAGCGCAACTGCATCTCCAACGTACGGCCCGAAGGCCTGCCCTGCGAAGCCGCCGCGTTCAAGCTGGCCTGGCTGATGCGGGAGGCGCTGCAAAAAGGGCTGACCGGCGTCGGGCTCAAGGACGAGAGCGATCTCGCGGTGCTCGAGCCGGGCCGCCCGGCGCCCTCCTTGCCCGGACAGGGGTCTTTGCCTTCATAAGAATAGTCAATAGAATGGTTGTTAAGCCACTTAATAACCATTTTATTGATGCCAAGAAGCAGCAACAGCCTTTCTGCCCTGCCCCAGCAGACCGCTCCGCCATTGAAAAACCTCGGTCTGCGCCTTCGTGCTCACCGGGTTCATCGCGGCTGGACGATCGCAGAAATGGCCGAACGCCTGCTGTGCTCGCCCACCACGTTGCGCGCGCTCGAATCGGGCAGGCCGGGCACCAGCATCGGCTTGCTGGCCCACGCACTGTGGCTCTTCGGCGAGATCGATTCGCTCGAAGCATTGGCTCCCGCACCCGCGGGCCTCACGGCCAGGCGCCGTGTCCGCAGGTCCGCTGCGCACGGGCCTGCAGGGGTGATCGCGGAGGACGAACGTGATTTCTGACGAGGCCCCGGACGAACGGCGCATCTACGTCGGGCTCGCGAGCCGCACGGACGACGAGGTGCAGCCCGCAGGGCTGATGAAGCTCGTTCGCCGCGGCGTCGTGGAGTCGGGCGAATTCGCCTACGGCCGACGCTACCTCGAAGATTCCGCGGCCACACCGCTCAACCCTGAGCACTTGCCGCTGCGCGATGCCGCTTTCGCGCTTGCGGAGCGGCGCATCCGCGAGGGCGGCGCCATGCCGCTCACGCTGCGCGATGCCCTGCCCGACAGCTGGGGGCGCAAGGTGCTCGAGATCCGCCATGGCAAGCCGCTGTCCGACATCGATGCATTGCTGCTGACCAACGAGGACCGCATCGGCGCGATGGTGTTCGCCGAATCGCTGCCGATCCGGAGCGAGGAACCGCCCTCCATGCTCTGGTCGCTGGAGGAGCTCGCCGAAGCGTCCCACCGTGTCGAAGCCGGCATGGAGATCGGGCCCGACATGCACCGGCTGCTGCGCGGCGGCAGCCTGGGCGGCGCGCGCCCCAAGGCCGCCTTTGTGCACGAGGGCCAGCGCTACATCGCCAAATTTTCGTCGCGCGGCGACGACCACGACGTGGAGGTGATCGAGGCGGCGACTCTCTGGCTGGCCAGCGCCTGCGGCATCCACGTGCCTGCGTTCCTGTTGCAGCCCCTGGCATCCGGCCACGCCTTGCTGGTGGAGCGTTTCGATCGAACCGGCCCCGTGAAAGACGAGCAGCGCCATCACTACCTGTCGGCCTCGGCGCTGCTCGATGTGCCCTATGACTCCAGCCGCGGCAGCTATGTCGAACTGGCGCAGCTGCTGCGGCGCATTTCCCGGCAGCCGCAGGAAGACCTGGCCGAGCTGTTCCGCCGCCTGGTTTTCAACCTGACCGTGGGCAACAGCGACGACCACGTCAAGAACCATGGTGCCTTGCGGCACGAAGACGGCCTCTGGCGCCTGGCCCCGGCCTTCGACCTCGTCATGCAGTTGGGCGGTCACACGGGCTACCAGGAACTGGCCATTCTTCCGGGGCAGCACGCATCGAGCCTCGAACTGGCGCGCGCCGCCTCTCCCCATTTCGGACTGTCGGCAGCGCAGGCGGACGAGATCATCCGCACCACCGAAGAAACCGTCGCCGTGCAGGCCGCCGCGAGCGTCGAGGCAGCAGGGGGAAACCGCGAACTCGTGCGCCGGGTGGCGGCGTTCATCGAACAGCAGCACGCACGCATCCGCACATAGCTGGCATGGCTGGCATGGCTGATGCGTAGGTCGAGGCGGGAAGTGTCTCGGGCGCTGAATGCGCTCGCTGCTTCTCATCGACAAACGCACAACAACAGGGATCGCATGCAACGCCGCCTCGTCCTCCTCACCCCGCTCGCCACTGCGCTCGTCGCCACCGGCTGCGCCAGCCTCTCGCCCGCCAAGGGCCTTTCGCCCGCCCACTGGGACGCCTTCAACCGCGCCCAGATCGAAGGACTGATCGCCAGCCTCGGCAAAGGAAGCCCGGGCTACAGCGCCGCCAGGCCGCCTTACGTCGTCTTCGACTGGGACAACACCAGCGTGTTTCTCGACATCGAGGAAGCCTCGCTGATCTACCAGCTCGAAAACCTGGCGTTCGGCGCCACGCCCGCGCAGCTCGAAGTGGCGCTGCGCAAGAACATCCCGAAGAAGGACTTCGTGCCGGCGCACAACAACGCAGCCGGCAAGCCCGTCAACATCGATCTGCTGGTGCCCGACATCGTGGCCAGCTACACCTGGCTCTACCAGAACTACAACGGCCTCAAGGGCAGCCAGCCGCTGGCCGCGGTGAAGCTGAGCCCGCACTACATCGCCTTCACCACCAAGGTGCGCTACCTGTATGAAGCGATTGGCGACACCTTCGACCACGACACGGCCTACCCCTGGGTGACCTACCTCTTCGTCGGCATGACCGAAGCGCAGGTGCGCAAGCTCACGGCCGAGACAGTGGCGTGGCAATTGAAGGAGCCCGTGGCCAAGGTCAAGTGGACCTCGCCGGCCGCGCTGCCGGGCCAGGCGGGCGTGGTCTCGGTCAGCTGGAAGAACGGTTTGCGGCTGCAGCCCGAGATGCAGGAGCTGTACGCCGTCTTTCGCAACGCGGGCTTCGATGTGTGGGTGTGCTCGGCGTCCTTCGTCGATGTGATCAAGGAGATCTCGTCGAACCCCGCCTTCGGCTACAACAACCCGCCCGAGCGCGTGCTGGCCATGGAACTGGAGCGCGACGCCAACGGCGTGATCCAGCCCGAGTTCCGCCGTGGCTACGACCAGACCCAGGGCCCGGGCAAGACCAAGAACATCCAGCGCTTCCTGGTCAGCAAATACGGCTATGGCCCATGCTTCATTGCCGGCGACAGCGAGGGCGACCAGAACATGATGGCCGACTTCGCCGACACGAAGAAAGTGCTGATCGTGAATCGCCTGCGCGACCCGAAGACCGCCATCGGCAAGTTCTCGGCCATGGCGGTGCAGAACTACGGCAAGCCCGACACGCGCTACCTGCTGCAGGGCCGCGACGACAACCTCGGCCAGTGGGTGACTTCGCAGCTGCACACGCCGCTGGGCGCTGCACAGGGCAAGGCGCTCAAGTAGGCGCAGAAGCCCTGGGGCGGGGCAAGGGGCCGCGGTTGCCTATGATCGATCCTGGCATTCCACCCAGGAGACGAAAAATGGCCGACCGCTACCCTCTTGCCGAGCTGAAAAACCTGCCCGAAGACATCCGCACCGCGATTCTTGCGGTGCAGGAAAAAGCCGGCTTCGTGCCCAACGTTTTCCTCGCGCTCGCGCGCCGCCCGGCCGAGTGGCGGGCCTTCTTCGCGTACCACGACGCGCTGATGCTGAAGGAGGAAGGTTCGCTCACCAAGGGCGACCGCGAGATGATCGTCACCACCACCAGCGCGGCCAACCAGTGCCTTTACTGCGTGGTGGCGCATGGGGCGCTGCTGCGCATCTACGAGAAGAAGCCGCTGGTGGCCGACCAGGTGGCGGTGAACTACCGCAAGGCCGACATCACGCCGCGCCAGCGCGCGATGCTCGACTTTGCGATGAAGGTCTGCGAACGCTCGCACGAGATCGACGATGCCGACTTCACCGCATTGCATGCCCACGGCTTCGACGATGAAGACATCTGGGACATTGCCTCGATCACCGCCTTCTTCGGCCTCAGTAACCGGCTTGCGAGCTTCAGCGGCATGCAGCCGAACCCCGAGTTCTTCTTGATGGGGCGACTGCCCCGGGAGAAGAAATAGCGCGCTCGCTAACCCAGGAACCCAGGAACTCAAGCCTTGTTTCTGCAGGACGCGAGTGCGTCCAATGCGGGCTTGTAGGTGGAGTTGCCCACGTCCATCAGTCCCAGCACGGTGTGAAAGAGGTTGTCGTGCGTGAGCGGCGCATCGAGCCCCGCTTCCATGCACGGGCGCGAGAGCTTGCGGCGCTGGCTCATGCCGTCGCTGAACCAGGTGACCATGGGCACGTGCTTCTGGGCCTCCGGAGCAAAGCTGTAGGGCACGCCGTGCAGGAACAGGCCGTACTCGCCAAGCGATTCGCCATGGTCGCTCACGTAGAGCAAGGCCGGGTCGTACTGGTTCGACTGCGCCTTGAGCCAGTCGATGGTCCGGCCGAGGAAGCGGTCGGTCTGGGCAATCGAGTTGTCATACACGTTCTGCAGCTCCGCATGTCCGCACTCGGCCAGCGCATTGGTCTTGCACTCGGGCAGGAAGCGCTTCATGTCCGGCGCCGAGCGCTTGTAGTAGGCCGGCCCGTGGCTGCCCATCTGGTGCATGACCAGCACCACGCCCTTGGCGCGGCGCTCGGCCGGCAGCGCCGCAATGCGCGCATCGAGCCCCTTGAGCATCACGTCGTCCAGGCATTCCTCACCATCGCACAGCGCGCTCTTCTGCGCCGATGAAAGACTGTCGAACGCAGATGCGTTCGGAATGCGGGTGCAGACATCCTTGCAGCCGGCCTGGTTGTCGAGCCACAGCACCGCCAGCCCCGCGGCCTGGAGCACGTCGACAAGGTTCTCGTAGTCGTCCTTGCGCGATTCATAGCCCTGCTTGCCCAGCGGCGAGAACATGCACGGCACGGAGGCCAGCGTATTGGTGCCACATGAATGCACATCCCGATAGCTCAGCACGCCGCGCGCGGCCAGTTCGGGCGTGGTGTCGCGCGCATAGCCGTTGAGGCCGAAGTGGTCGGCCCGGGCCGTCTCGCCCACCACCATCACGAACATCGGCGGACGCGCCTGGCCCGCATAGCTCGCACCCAGGGCCGTGCCGGCGGTGATCGGAATCAGCTTGCGGCTGCGCTTGAACATCGGCTTGAGGAGCACCGAGCCGGCCGAATACAGGCTGGCCACCGGATTCATCATGTAGCGCAGGTGGATGTTGTTGCGCATCAGCGGGGCAAGCTGCCGGTTCATCGACACGGCGGCGACCAGCGCCACCGCCACCGCCAGCAGCAGCAGCGCCGCATTGCGCCAGAGCCTGGAGACGAAGCGCATCGGCACGATGCGCGCCCGCCAGAGGGCGAGGCCCGGGAGCAGGACGACCACCAGAACATGGAAAGCCATGCGCCAGCTCATGAGGTCGCGCGCTTCGTTCGGGTCGGTCTGCAGCACGTTGGCGATCATGGTCGGATCCATCACCACGCGGTACTCGATCATGTAGTGCTGGACGAACGCGGCCAGCAGCACCACCGCGAACCACAGCGGCTTCATCCAGCGCGACCACGCGGTGAAGGACAGCAGTGCCACGGTGGCGCACACCACGAGCACTGCCATGGCGGCGGTCGTTGGCAGGTAGGCGCTGGGTGCACCGCCGATGCGCGCCAGTTCGTTCCACAGCGGCCAGTTGGCGGCCGCCGCGAGATAGATCGCGAGCCACACCACCACCCGCTGCGCCGAGCGCGGCCGTGTGAGCCACAGGTCGATGCGCGCCCAAAGCGCGTGTGCAAACGCCAGGTACGGCGCACTGGCTGCGGGCAGTTCCATGCCGCGCGCGGGCGCGGGTTCGATTCGCGAAATAGACATGCGCCGACTGTAGAAAGCGCAACTGAAGGAAGCCTGAATTGCGCGTTCAGCCGGCGTTCAGACTCGAGCCCTTCTTGCTCTCAACCTGGGCCGCATGTAGGCCCTGAGCGCCAGGTTCAGCGGCCGGCTGACGCCGCGCTCCACCACGATCGACACCAGGGCGGCCAGGATGGCGCCGACCACCACGTCGAACGGAAAGTGCAGCCCCAGGAACACCCGGCTCCATCCGACCACCGCGGCCACTGCCAGCGCCGCGCACATGGGCGCGCGCCAGGGCAGGCACCAGAGCGAAAACGCCGCAGCGAAGGTGCACGCCGCATGCAGGCTGGGGAACCCCGGCCGTGCGCCCTGCGGCGCCCACTGGATGCCCAGGCCGTAGAAAGCGGGCCGCTGGAACGGCATGGCCGAACGAAACACGTTCACGATGAGCCAGACCGCCAGCACGCTGACCAGCGCGGTGAAGCAGGCATAGCGCAGGCGCCGGTCGAGCGCCGCACCGCCGACGATCGCGACGGCCAGTAAAGCCGGCAGCACATCGGAGGCAAAGCGCGCGAAATAGATGCTCCACGCCGGTGCCGCGGCGCCAGCGTTGATCAGCGCGAACAGGGAGACATCAAGAGCCTGCATGCAGGACCGCAGGTTCGGCGGCGGACAGTCGGGAAGTGCGGGGTGCGGCGGCCAGGTCGATGGCAAAGCCCACCACCCAGCAGATCCACGCCGTCCACAGCGTGTGGCTCATGTAGTGCGCGCCCCGCAGCTGCTGCGACAGCCCCAGCGCAAGACCCGCGGCCAGCGACACGCCGAGCCACACGAGCGCGGCGCGCGGCGACACCCTGCGCAGCACGAAATAGCCGCCCAGGTAGGCGAAGGCCGCAGAGGCATGGCCGGCCGGAAAACACCCGCCCGGGCCGCCGTCATAGACCCTCCATGCCCAATGCGACACGTGGCTTGCGACGCCGCCGAATTCCTTCAGGTCCCAGGGGCAGCTCGTGTGGCTTGCTCGCTTGAGCACGCTGACAGCAACCACCGAAAGCAGCACGGTGAAAGCCAGCTGCGCCCGGGCGCGAACCGGCAGCCGCCGCAGGATGCCCAGCGGCCAGCGGATGCCGGCAAACAGCGCAATCACGAACAGCCAGCTCAGGTTCTTGGCGCTTTCGTGCATGACATGGACCAGAAAGGCGTTGTCGCGCAGCGGAAACCCCATGGGCGTGCCCGCGAGCCTCGCCAGGACGAGGTCGCCCCCGGTGGCGTCCCAGCCCAGCAGGAGTACCAGCGCCAGAAGGGTCATGGCCCCCGGACGAAGATTCGAAACAGTCGGCAGATTCAGCACACGCGTCATGAGCAGGGAAACAAGCAGCAGAAAAACAAGTCCGGGAAACCCCATGAGCCTACGTTCCTGGTCTGAACCGATCCTGAAGCGGCCTGAACGAAAGCTGACGCACTCCCCGACCACGCGGCGGTCGGCGCTAGACTCGGTTTTTTGAAAGAAAGAGTGACCTCGCGTGCGCATATTGCTCGTCGAAGATGACAGTGCGTTGGCAGACGCCGTTTGCAGCTACCTGATTGCGAAGGCTTTCGTGGTCGACGTGGCGTCCAGCCTTGCCGAGGCCCGGGGCGCCCTGCATTCGGTGCAATACGCCGCTGTGCTGCTCGACCTGCACCTGGGCGACGGCGACGGCCTTTCGCTGCTGCCGCAGGTGCGCGCGCTGCGCGAGCCGCCCATCGTCATCGTGCTGACCGCGCGCGACCAGGTCACTGACCGCATCCGCGGGCTCGATGCCGGCGCCGACGACTACCTCATCAAGCCTTACGACCCGGCCGAGCTGCTGGCGCGGCTGCGCGCGGTCGAGCGGCGGCGCAGCGCCGGCTCTGCGCCGGTGCTCCACCTCGGCACGCTGGAGATCGACCTGGCGCAGGACCGGGTCCGCAAGGACGGGAATCCCGTCGTCCTGACCCAGAAGGAATGGGCGCTGCTGCGCGTCATGGCGACGCGGCCCGAACGCATCCACACCCGCGAGAACCTGGCCGATGCGCTCTACGGCTTCGGCGACGAGGCCGACAGCAACACGCTCGAGGTGTTCATCAGCCGGCTGCGGCGCAAGCTCGGCAAGAGCCATATCCAGACACTGCGCGGCCTCGGCTATCGCCTGTCGACTTCGGCAGACGACGACGAATGAACGCAGTTCTCCCCCCACCGGCCCCGACACGCTGGCCGGCCGCCTGACTCGCACGCTGATCGTCTGGGTGGGCGGCGTGTGGATGCTGTGCGTGCTGGCCGTGGTCTGGTATGTGGACCGCGAGATCAACCACAACTTCGACAATGAGCTGGTGGAGGTGTCGCACCGCATGTTCGACATGGCGGTGCAGGAACTCGACAAGCGGCAGCAAGGCGGCACCCCGGCCACCATGCCGCTGGTCGCGCCCAAGCAGCTGTTCTCGGAAGACGCCGTGAACTACCAGGTCGTGGACATCCACGAGCATGTGCTGCTGCGCTCGGCCGAAGCGCCGAATGATGCCTTCGACGTTCCGCTGGCCGCCGGCTTCGCGAACAGCCAGACCTGGCGCATCTACACCGTGCGGCATCCCACGCGAGGCCTCTACTTCCAGGTGGCCGATCCGCTCGACGAGCGCCGCACGGCGCTGAACCGCACGCTCTACGGCCTGATCATTCCCCTGGGCGCCGTGCTGCCGCTGCTGGCGCTGGTGCTGCGCAGCGTGGCGCGCACCGAGCTGCGCGTGCTGCAGCAGCTTGCGGGCGAGATCGAGAAGCGCAGCGGCTCCGACCTGCGGCCCATCACCCTGCCCGGCCTGCCGAGGGAGCTGCGTTCGGTGGGCGACCACGTCAACAGCCTGCTGGAGCGCCTGTCGCAGTCGCTCGACGTGGAGCGCGCGCTGGCTGCCAATGCGGCCCACGAGCTGCGAACGCCCCTGGCCGCGGCGCGGCTACGCCTGCAGACCGCGCTCGAGCACGACCTGCGGCGCAACGATGTCCAGGCCGCGCTCGACGCGCTGCAAATCCTCAGCCACCGCACCGAGAAGCTGCTCCAGCTCTCGCGCGCCGAATCCGGCGCGTCGCTTGCGCGCTCACGGGTCGACCTGGTCCAGCTTGCGGGCGCGGTGGTGCAGGAATTCTGGAACGACCCGCAGCTCAGCGAACGCCTGGCGCTCAAGGTGCCCGACGCCATCGCGCCCGTTACCTCGGGCGACGTCGACGCACTGGCCATCGCGCTGCGCAACCTGGTGGAAAACGCGCTGCGCTACAGCGGCAGCGGCCGCGTGGTGATCGAGGTGATGGCACCCTGCACGCTCGCGGTGCGCGACTTCGGCCCGGGCGTCAGCGCAGAGCAGCTCGCCACGCTGCAGCAGCGCCACGTGCGGCACAGCTCCGACCGCGCGGGTTACGGGCTGGGCCTGTCGATCGTGGGCACCATCGTCGAGAAGCACAACGCGAAGCTCGAACTGGCTTCGCCGCCGGCAGGCGCCGCCAGCGGGTTCGAGGCGCGCATCGTGCTGCGGCCGGCCTGAGGCTAATCGCAGAGCCCTTGCATCTGGGCAACGATGTGCATGAAGACCCAGACATTTCCCTTGCCGTAGGTCGAAGGCTCGCCGGAGCCACCCAGGAACGGGTAAGGCTCTGGGACATAGATCTCCTCGGTCTTCAACGGACCCGCTCGCTTGCGGACCTGTGCCACGTGATCGGCACGCAGCACGTAGCCAGCGAAGCCGGGGTCCTTGAGCACCTTTTCCTCGAACCGGGCGACGCTCGGAAATACGCCATAGGACTTTGCGCCCTTCGAGAAGGGATGAAGGACGATGTACTCATCACTCGCACGCGCGCGAAGAAAGAAATGGCCCAGCTTCGAGTACCCGACGATCTCGTCGTATTTCTTGAAATGCCGGGACCAGCACTCGAGCTTTGTCGCAGGCAGCGGTGCCGTCAGCGTGTACAGCGTATCCGCGGTTACCGCTGAAGCGGCGCCCAATGAAAATACGAGTGTCAGCAGCTTTCGCAGCATGGGTTCTCCAAGTGAAACTGAGGTTTGCAGTGGCGAGCAAGCACCAGCAGTCTTCTCGGCATCTCGCCCTATTCGCTCACCAGCGCGCGCAGCCAGTCAGGCAAGGCCAGCGCCTTCTGCTTCGGAAAATCGACCCAGATCGTGGTCGCTCCACCCGCCGCGCAGACCACGTCGGGCGCATCGGCGCGCGCCATGGTGGCCCAGCTCTCGAAGGTGGTTCGGCCCGGGTCGCTCACGTACATCTTGAGCAGCACGTCACCCGGATATTCGATCTGGCGATAGAAATTGCAGAAGGCATTGACGATCACCATGCCTTCGCCGCCCGGCTCGGGCTCGAAGCCTATGGAGTGCATCCAGTCGATTCGCGCGGTTTCCAGGTAGCGAAAGTAGGTGCCGTTGTTGAGGTGGCCCATGGCGTCCATGTCGCCCCAGCGGATGGGGATGAACATCTCGTACACGAGCTTCTTCTTTTCGGGGATTTCGATTCTCATCGGTGGATCTTGCGTGAGGAAAGCTCAGAGCGCGAACCCGTCGTCCGCGGCAATCACCGCGCCGTTCACGAAGTGGCTCTGCCCGCTGGCCAGCAGCACGATCAGGCCGTCGAGGTCTTCGGGCTTGCCCACGCGCTTGCGCGGCAGCATGTTCACCAGCTTGGCGCCGCCCTCGGAAAGCCAGTGGTCCTCGTTGAGTTCGGTCGTGATGTAGCCCGGGCACAGCGCGTTCACGTTGATGCCGAAGCGGCCCCATTCGAGCGCCATGGCCTTGGTCATCTGCACCACGGCGGCCTTGCTCATGCAGTAGGTGCCGAGCTGCGGCAGCACCTTGAGCGCCGCCACCGAGGCGATGTTGATGATGCGCCCGCCGATGTAGGTGCCCGGCGCCGAACCGTCGGCGCGCGCCAGCATGCGCTTGCACACCTCCTGCGCGACGAAGAACGAACCCTTCACGTTGGTGTCGAAGATGTAGTCGTAGTCGCCGGGCGCCACGTCCTGCAGGCGCTGGGTGGTGCTCACGCCCGAGTTGTTGACCAGGACATCAATGGGGCCCACCTCGGTCTCGGCGCGCGCCACGGCGGCCTTGATGCTGCCGATGTCGGTCACGTCGAGCTCGACCACATGGGCGTCTCCGCCCTCGCCCTCGATGCGTGCGCGCAGCTCCTTGAGCTTCTCGACCCGGCGGCTTGCCAGCACCACCGCCGCACCGGCGCGCGCCAGCGTCTTGGCAAACTGCGCGCCCAGGCCGCTGGAAGCGCCGGTGACAAAGGCCACGCGGCCTGAAAGGTCGATGCTGTAAGCCATGGAAGAGGGTCCTGTTGAATCGTTGCCGAGTCGCCGAGGCGACGCCCCGCACTCCACATAAAATGTTTCGCGCCCTCGAAGCGTCCGAGCCTCAAATCATTATCGACGAGACCCACATGACCCACGACGAAATCCTCGCCCAGTTCGGCCCCCGCGAATCCATGGAATACGACGTGGTGGTCGTCGGCGGCGGCCCGGCCGGCCTCTCGACCGCCATCCGGCTCAAGCAGCTGGCCGCCCACCACGAAAAGGAAATCTCGGTCGTGGTGCTCGAGAAAGGCTCCGAGCCCGGCGCGCACATTCTCTCGGGCGCCATCATGGACCCGCGCGCCCTCAACGAGCTGCTGCCCGACTGGAAGGAACAGGGCGCCCCGCTCAACCAGCCCGTCACCGACGACGCGATGGTGTTCCTCGGCGAAAAGTCGGGCCTGCGCACGCCCAATGCCTTTTTGCCGGCCTGCTTCCAGAACCACGGCAACTACATCATCAGCCTGAGCGACTTCACCAAGTGGCTGGCGCAGCAGGCCGAGAACCTGGGCGTGGAGATCTTCCCGGGCTTCCCGGCTGCCGAAGTGCTCTACAACGAGAACGGCTCGGTGCGCGGCGTTGCGACCGGCAACCTGGGCGTGGGCAAGGACGGCGAACCCACCGAGAACTTCCAGCTCGGCATGGAGCTCCTGGGCAAGTACACCGTGTTTGCCGAAGGCGCGCGCGGCCACCTGGGCCGCCAGCTGATCGCCAGGTTCAAGCTGGACGAAGGCAAGGACCCGCAGACCTACGGCCTCGGCGTGAAGGAAGTGTGGGAAATCGACCCCAAGCGCCACCAGCCCGGCTTCGTGCTGCACACCGCGGGCTGGCCGATGAAGAGCGACACCTACGGCGGCGCCTTCCTCTATCACATGGAAGACAACAAGATCTCCATGGGCTTCATCACCGGCCTGGACTACAGCAACCCGTACCTGAGCCCGTTCGAGGAAATGCAGCGCTGGAAGCTGCATCCCAACATCCGCTGGTACCTGGAAGGCGACGAAGCCAAGGGCATCAAGCCCGCCAAGCGCATTGGCTACGGCGCGCGCGCCATCACGGCCGGCGGCCTGATGTCACTGCCCAAGACGGTGTTCCCGGGCGGCGCGCTGGTCGGCTGCGAGGCCGGCTACCTCAACGTGAGCCGCATCAAGGGCAGCCACGCCGCCATCAAGACCGGCATGCTGGCCGCCGAAGCCGCCTACGACGCCGTTCAGGCCGGACGCCAGCACGACGAACTCACGGCCTACCCGGCCGCCTTCGAGAAGAGCTGGCTCTACACCGAGCTGAACAAGGCACGCAACTTCAAGGCCTGGTTCAAGAAGGGCCTGGGCGTTGCCACCTTCATGAACGGCATCGAGCAGTGGCTGCTCAAGGGCCACATTCCATGGACCCTGCACCGCCACAAGCCCGACCACCTGTACCTCAAGCCCGCGGCGGAGTGCAAGCCCATCGTCTATCCAAAGCCGGACGGCAAGCTCACCTTCGACCGGCTGTCGAGCGTGTTCATCAGCAACACCAACCACGAGGAACAGCAGCCGGCCCACCTGACGCTCAAGGATGCGTCGGTTCCGGTGAACATCAACCTGTCGAAGTTTGCCGGCCCTGAAAGCCGCTACTGCCCGGCCGGCGTCTACGAGTTCGTCGGCACCGAAGACGGCAAGCAGCGCCTGCAGATCAATGCGCAGAACTGCGTGCATTGCAAGACCTGCGACATCAAGGACCCGACCCAGAATATCGTCTGGGTCACGCCCGAAGGCGGCGGCGGGCCGAATTACGTGGGGATGTGAGAAGGCCAGCGCGATGGATGAAGCCCTCTTCGGAGGGCTTTTTCGTTTCTGGAGCAGATTTTTTTCGCGCCGATGCATCCGATCCGAACCCCACGGCGTAAGTGTGAGCAGGACGGCGATGCATGTCGCCATCCGCCAACCCATTCAACGACCCTTCGAGAGGATATTCAGCCATGAACACCATGCTCCACCGCATCGCCATCGCCGCCACCCTGGCGCTGGCCGCCGCCCACGCCCTTGCCGCGGACCCTGTGCCCGCCGCGCCGGCCGCCAAGGCCGCGCCGGCCAGCAACCTGGGCGTCGCCCGCGCGCTCATCGCCGACAGCAAGTGGCCGGCCGCCATCACCGAGCTGGAGCGCGTCAACGACAGCGGCAACGCCGACTGGAACAACCTCATGGGCTACACGCTGCGCAAGTCGGGCGCGGGCAAGTGGACGGCTTCGGAGAAGTACTACGACACCGCGCTCAAGATCGACCCCAGCCACCGCGGCGCGCTCGAATACTCGGGCGAGCTGTACCTCTCGATGGGCGACCTGACCAAGGCCGAGCAGCGACTCGCCGCGCTGGGCCAGGCCTGCAACATGAGCTGCCCCGAGTACAAGGACCTGAAGGCATCGGTCGAGGGCTTCAAGGCCAACGGCGGCAAGAAGAGCTGAAGCCCGGCAGCGGCCGCTCGACCGCAGTGCCGCAAACGCCGCTACGGGTGCAATACTCGCGCGCATGAATGGACATCTTCCGGACAGCCTGCAGGCGCTGCTCGCCGGCGCGGCGCGCGGCGACCATGCCTGCTTCGCGCAGGTCTACGAGCGCACGCACCGGCACCTGTTCGGCATCGCGGTGCGCATGCTGGGCCATGAACAGTCCGCCGAAGACGTACTGCAAGAGGCCTACGTGAGCATCTGGAAGAACGCGGGCAGCTACCGCGCCACCGTCGACGGGCAGGAGATCCAGCCGATCACCTGGCTGATCGCGATCGTGCGCAACAAGGCGCTCGATGCGCTGCGCGCCCGCACCCGCCGCGGCGCTCACGAGCAACTGCAACAGCACATCGACGATGACGAGGACGATGCCGCCGCAACGCCGCAGGGCACAGACACCGCCCCCGGCGCGCTGCAGCTCTTCGAGCAGGCCATGCACGCGCTGCGCATCGAAGGCTGCATGGCGGCGCTCGACGGCAGCTTTCGCCAGAGCCTCGCGCTCGCCTACTACCAGGGCCTCTCGCACACCGAGGTGGCCGCGCAGATGAATGCGCCGCTGGGATCGGTCAAGGCCTGGATACGCCGCGGCCTCGACAAGCTGCGCACCTGCCTGATCGCGCAGGGGGTGGCGCCATGAGGTACACCGACACCCGATTGCTCGATGCGCTGGCATCGGCCTATGTGCTGGGCACGCTGGCCGGGGGCGCGCGGCGGCGCTTCGAGCGCCTGCAGCGCGACCGCGCCGACGTGCGTGCGCACGTGGCGCAGTGGGAGCAACGGCTGGGCCAGCTGGCCCTGCCGGTGCCGGCGCGCCAGCCGTCGGCCGAGCTCTGGCGGGCGATCGCCGCGCGCACGCGGCCCGTCGGAGCACGCGAAACCGCAAGCTCGCGCTGGCCCGCCTGGCTTCGTCCCGCAGGCTTCGGGTTCGGCGGCCTCGCAGCCGGCGTGATCGCCGCGAGCGCGCTGTTTCTCTCGGCGCCCGGCCTCTTCCTGTCGAGCGACCAGCTCGCGATGCGCTCGGGCGAGCGGTTGCCGCAAAGCTATGTGGGCGTGCTGAACGACGCGCAGGGCCAGGGCCGGCTGCTCGTGAGTTCGCTGCGGCACGGCAAGACGCTCACGCTCAAGGTGCTGGGCACCGCGCCTCTTACGGGCCTTGCGCCCGCGCTGGCTGCCGACGAGCGGCTGGTGTTGTGGGCCTTGCCCGCCGACGGGGCGCCCTTCGCCATCGGCACGGTTCCGGCGGGCGGCACGCAGGTGTCGACGCTCCCCGACACGTCCGAGAAGCTTCTGTTGAAGGTTTCGCGCCTCGTCGTCACGCGCGAGCGCACGGCCACGCCCTCGGCGCCGAGCGCCGATGTGGTGTTGAGCGGGAGCTGCGCCAAGCTCTGGTGAGGCTCAGCGCACCGCCTCGCCCCACCCGCCGCCACCAGGCGTCTCGATCACGAACACATCGCCAGGGTGCATCTGCACCTGCCCGATGTGGTCCAGCGTCTCGACCGTGCCGCCGGCCCGCTCCACGCGGTTGATACCCACCGCGCCGGCGTCGCCGCCCGCTCCGCCGAACGCACCATAGAGCCGGCCATTGCTGAGGATGGATGCCGTCATCGGCGCCAGGAAGCGCACGCGCCGTACGCCGCCGTCGCCGCCACGCCAGCGCCCTGCCCCGCCCGAGCCTGCGCGCAAGCGGTAGCTGTCGAGCCGCACCGGGTAGCGGAATTCGAGCACCTCGGGGTCGGTCAGACGCGAATTGGTCATGTGGGTCTGCACCACGCTCGTGCCGTCGAAGTCCGGGCCCGCGCCCGAGCCGCCCGAGATGGTCTCGTAGTACTGGTGCTCGCCGTCGCCGAAGGTGAAGTTGTTCATGGTGCACTGGCTCGCGGCCATGACGCCCAGCGCGCCGTAGAGCGCATTGGTCACGCAGCTCGAGGTTTCGACGTTGCCCGCCACCACCGCGGCCGGCGGCAGCGGATTGAGCATGCAGCCATTCGGCACGATCACCTCGATGGGTTTCAGGCAGCCCGCGTTGAGCGGAATGTCGTCGTCCACCAGCGTGCGGAACACGTACAGCACGGCCGCCATGGTGATGGCGCGCGGCGCATTGAAGTTGTTGGCCAGTTGCGCGCTGGTGCCCGTGAAATCCACCGTGGCCGAGCGCGCGACTGCATCGACCGTGACCCGCACGCGGATCTGCGCGCCGTTGTCCAGCGGCAGCGTGAACTCGCCATTCTTCAGCGCCGTGATGACGCGGCGCACCGACTCCTCGGCGTTGTCCTGCACGTGGCCCATGTAGGCGGCGACGGTCTCGCGGCCGAACTGCGCCACCATGGCCTGCAGCTCCTGCACGCCCTTCTCGTTGGCGGCGATCTGCGCACGCAGGTCGGCCAGGTTCTGCTCGATGTTGCGCGACGGATGCGCGCCGCTCCCCAGCAGTGCGCGCAGTTCGGCCTCGCGCAGGCGGCCGCCCTCGACCAGCTTGAAGTTGTCGATCAGCACGCCTTCATCGCCGATGGTGGCCGAAAACGGCGGCATCGAGCCCGGCGTGATGCCGCCCACGTCGGCATGGTGGCCGCGTGAGGCCACGTAGAACGACGGCCGCGCATCGCCCGCTTCCAGGTACACCGGCGTCACCACCGTGATGTCGGGCAGGTGCGTGCCGCCGTGGTAGGGGTCGTTCAGCACGAAGACGTCGCCGGGCTTCATGCCGGGGTTGCCGTCGATCACGGTCTTGATCGACTCGCTCATCGAGCCCAGGTGCACCGGCATGTGCGGCGCATTGGCAATCAGGTTGCCCTGCACGTCGAACAGCGCGCAAGAAAAGTCGAGCCGCTCCTTGATGTTGACCGAGTAGGCCGTGTTCTGCAGCCGCAGGCCCATCTGCTCGGCGATGTTCATGAAGAGGTTGTTGAACACCTCGAGCATCACCGGATCGGCGCTGGTGCCCATGGCCTGCGTGGCCACGCGCGGGCGCACCCGGTGCAGCTCGATGCCGGCAGCGGTGGCGCGCGCCTGCCAGCCGGGCTCGATCACCGTGGTCGCATTGCGGCCCGCGAGGATGGCGGGGCCGTCGATGGTTGCACCGGGCTTGAGGGCCGCCTCGTCGAACAGCGCGGCGTCGCGCCAGCCGGCGGCTTTTTCGTCGGCCTCGCAATACATCCGTACGGCCGCCAGCGGTTCGGGTGAATTGAAGGCAACCTCGGCCTGCACGGCCGGTGGCGCGCCACGTTCGCCGGCCCCCACGGCCTCCACCGTCACCGCTTCGATCACGAGTGCGCGCTCGGCCATCAGGAAGGCGAAGCGGCGCCGGTAGCCGGTTTCGAATTCGTCGCGCATCGCGGCGATGGCCTCGTTGACCGTGCCCGCCATGGGCAGCGTGCAGGCCAGCGCGGTGTCGGTGCCTTCGTAGCGAAGCTGCACGCGGTGCACCAAGGCGATGACCGCATCCGCCACGCCCTGCTCGCGCAGCTCGCCCTTCGCCTGCGCGGCAAGGGTGCCCGCGGCATCGCGCGCCGCGGCCAGCCCTTCTGCATCGAGCCTGCGCTCCAGCGCCAGCTCGCGCATCGCCAGCTGATCGGCCAGCCCCATGCCGAAGGCCGAGAGTACGCCCGCCAGCGGATGCAGGTAGATGCTGCCCATGCCCAGCGCATCGGCCACCAGGCAGGCGTGCTGGCCGCCCGCGCCGCCGAAGCACTGCAGCGTGTACTGCGTGACGTCGTAGCCGCGCGCCACCGAAATGCGCTTGATGGCGTTGGCCATGCTGGCGACTGCGATGCGCAGCGCGCCGCTCGCCACTTCTTCCGCGCTCACGCGGCGGCCGGTCGCTTCCGACATGCGGCGCGCCATGGCGTCGAAGCCGCTTCGTGCCGCTGCCAGGTCGAGCGGCTCATCGGCGCTCGGACCGAACACACGTGGAAAGTGCGAAGGCTGGATCTTGCCGAGCAGCACGTTCGCATCGGTGGTGGTGAGCGGACCGCCGCGCCGGTAGCTGGCCGGCCCCGGGTTGGCCCCGGCCGACTCCGGCCCCACGCGCAGCCGCGCGCCGTCGAAGGCGATGACCGAGCCGCCGCCCGCGGCCACCGTGTGGATGCTCATCATCGGCGCGCGCATGCGCACGCCGGCCACCTGGGTCTCGAAGGAGCGCTCGAACTCGCCGGCATAGTGCGACACGTCGGTGGAGGTGCCGCCCATGTCGAAGCCGATCACGCGCGCATGCCCGGCGTCCAGCGCGGTGCGCACCATGCCGACGATGCCGCCCGCCGGGCCGGAAAGAATCGCGTCCTTGCCCTGGAAGCGGTCGGCCTGCGTGAGCCCGCCCGAACTCTGCATGAAGAACAGCGGCACGCCCGGCATCTGCCGCGACACCTGTTCCACGTAGCGCCGCAGGATCGGGCTCAGGTAGGCATCGACCACCGTGGTGTCGCCGCGCGGCACCAGCTTCATGAGCGGACTGGTCTTGTGCGACACAGACACCTGCGTGAAGCCGACGGCCCGTGCGATGCGCTCGGCCGCGAGCTCGTGCGCGGTGTAGCGCCAGCCATGCATGAAGACGATCGCGCAGGCGCGCAGGCCGGCATCGAAGGCCTCTTGCAGCGCAGTGCGCAAGGCGCCCTCGTCCAGCGGCTGCACGACGCCGCCTTGCGCGTCCATGCGCTCGCCGGCCTCGATCACGCGTTCGTAGAGCAGCTCGGGCAGCACGATGCGGCGGTCGAACAGCCGCGGCCGCGCCTGCGTGGCGATGCGCAGCGCATCGCGAAATCCCGCTGTTGTGACCAGCACCGTGGGCTCGCCCTTGCGCTCCAGCAGCGCGTTTGTGGCCACCGTGGTGCCCATCTTCACGCACTCGACACGCTCGGGAGTGACGGGCTCGCCCGGCTTGAGCTTCAGCAGGCGGCGGATGCCTTCGACGGCGGCATCCTTGTATTGCTCGGGGTTCTCGGACAGCAGCTTGAGCGTGTGCAGCTCGCCCTCGGGGTCGCGGCCGACCAGGTCGGTGAAGGTGCCTCCGCGGTCGATCCAGAATTGCCAGCGGTTGCCGAGGGGGGTGGGTTGGTCTTGCATGATGAGGTGGTCGCTCAGCGTTTGCTGTCGACGTAGTAGGGAACAAAGATGCGGTTGGCCTCGTTGCCGACCGAGCGCACCCATTCGAGCGAGAACTTCTCGCCCATGCGCTTGAGGTCGGCCTCGAAATCCGGCGGAACGCGACCGACCTGGAGGCCTCGGCTGCGCAATTCGTTGGTGGCGTCGGCGGCGGCAGCCTGGCTCAGGGCCCATCCGCGCGTCTCGGCTTCCTGCCCGGCGGCCAGCAGCATCTGCTGCAGATCGGGTGCAAGCGCCTCGAAGGCCTTCCGGTTGACGAAAACGATGTTCTTCGGATACCAGGCATTGATCTCGTAGTAGTACTTCGCGCGGCCCCACACCTGGTTCTCCACGCCGGTGACCGCCGAGGTGATCATGCTGGTGATGCGGCCGGTGGCGAGCGCCTGGTTGACCTCGACCATCGGCACGTCGACCGGCGTTGCGCCGAGCAGCTCGGCAATGCGTTCGGTGGTCTGGTTGTAGGTGCGCATGCGCGCGCCGCGAAAGTCGGCCGCCGTACGCACCGGCGTGTCGGTGTAGAGCCCCTGCGGCGGCCACGGAACGGCATAGAGCGCCTGGAGGCCACGCGCCGCGAAGTGCTGGTCGATCAGCGGCCGCTGCAGCGTCCACATGCGCCGTGCGTCGGCGTAGCTGCCCACCACGAACGGAATGGCGTCGGCCCCGGCGATCGGGATCTCCTTCACCATGCTGGTCATGATGGTCTCGCCGGCCTGCACCTTGCCGTCCTGCACCGCCTGCCGGATGTCCGCCAGCTTCACCAGCGCGTTGTTCGGCTTCACTTCGATGCGCAGGCGGCCTGCGCTGGCACGCGCCAGGTCGGCCGCCATGCGCTCGATGTTCTGCGTGTGGAACGATTCGGCGCGGTAGCCGGTGGCCAGCTGCCATTGGACGGCGGTTTGCGCCAGGCAAGGCTGTCCCGACGCGGCTGCGAACGCAGCCGCGATCCAGATGTGCTTCATGCGGTTCCCCTAAAAGCGCAGCGGGTGGCGTTGCAGGTGCGTCACTTCGCCGGCCCCATCACCAGGTCGGGCACGATCGTCACGATCTGCGGGAACACGGTGATCAACCCGATGCAGACCACCAGGCAAAGGAAGAACGGGATCGCGGCCCGTGCGATGCGGTTGCTGTCCTTGCCGGTCATGTTCTGCAGCACGAAGAGATTGAAGCCCACGGGTGGCGTGACTTCGGCAATCTCCACCAGCAGGATCACGAAGATGCCGAACCAGATGAGATCGAAGCCGGCCTTCTGGATCATGGGCAGCACCACGGCGGCGGTCAGCACGATCATGCTGATGCCATCCAGCGCCGTGCCGAGCACCAGGTACACCAGCACCAGGCAGGCAATCAACGCGTAGGGCGACAGGTGCATCGAATTGACCCACTCGGCCAGCTCGCGCGGGATGCCGGTGAAGGCCATGGTCTTGGTCAGGAAGGCCGCACCCGCGAGGATGAACATGATCATGCAGCTCGTGCGTGCCGATCCGAAGAGGCCTTCCTTGAAGTTGGTCCATGTGAGCGAGCGGCTCCAGGCTGCCAGGGCCAGTGCGCCGACCACGCCGTAGGCAGCACACTCGGTGGCCGTGGCCCAGCCCGCCACCAGCGACCAGCAGATGAAAACGATCAGCAATGCGCAGGGGATCAGGTTCTTGGAGAGGCGCAGCTTTTCACGCAGGCTGGTCGGCGGCTCTTCCGCGGGCATCAGTGCCTTGTTGCGCAGCGCCCACCAGGCGATGTAGGCGCAGAACAGGAACATCAGCACCAGGCCGGGCAGAAAGCCCGCCAGGAAGATGCGGATGATCGATGCATCGGCAGCCACTGCGTAGACCACCATGGTGATCGACGGCGGGATCAGAATGCCCAGCGTGCCCGCCGTGGCCAGTGAGCCGATGGCGATGTTCTCGTCGTAGCCGCGCTTCTTCAGCTCGGGCAGGGAAACTTTGGCGATCGTCGCGCAAGTCGCGGCGGATGAGCCGGACACCGAGCCGAAGATGCCGCAGCCCAGGATCGTGGTGTGGAACAGCCGTCCGGGGATTCGGCCGAGCCAGGGTGCCAGGCCGGTGAACATCTCCTGGCTGAGCTTGGTGCGAAACAGTATCTCGCCCATCCAGATGAACAGCGGCAACGCCGCCAGCTCCCAGCTGGCGTTGCTTTCCCAGAAGGCCGAGAACAGGTTCAGGCCGGGCTGGCTGGTCGTGAAGAAGGCCTGGCCGACCCAGCCGCAGATCGCCAGCGTCATGGCAATCCAGACACCGCCGGACAGCATGAGAAGCATCAGCAGCAGGAGAATGGCGCCGACGGTAAGGATGTCCATGATCTTGACCTTTCAGAGATCCGAAGAGAAGTCGCCCTGGGCGTGGCGTTCTTCCACCAGTCGCACGTAGGTCGGAATGCCGCCACGGACAACGATCAGCAGTTCGTCGACCAGCGCCACCAGGAACAGAACCGAACCGATGGCAAAGCTCATCTGGGGAATCCAGATCGGTATCGCCCAGAGCCCCTGCGCCAGCTCGTTGAACTGCCAGCTCTCGAACGTGAATCGGCAGGCCCACCAGGCGAGGTATCCCATCGCGACGCAAGCAACCGCGAGGCAGACCAGTTCGAAGCGGCGCCGGTTGGACGCGGAGAGCTTTTCCAGCACCAGCGTGACCCGGACGAAGTCGCCGTGCTTGAAGGCATGGGCCATCGTCATGAAGGCAGCGGCGGCGCACAGCCACGACACCACGTCGGTGATGGCACCGGTCTGAAAGCCGAACTGCCGCCCCAGGGTCTGGACAACCATCAGGATGCAGATGAGCGCAATACAGCCCGCGCCCAATGCGCCAGCCATCAGGTAGGTGCGGTCGAGCACGCGCCGCAGCGCATGCGGCGTCGCCGTCGGGGTGGTGGCGATGCCGTCCAAGGGGGTGGCCATATCGGCGGTCAGCGACATGGGGCGCTCACTTCCGGGAGTAGGCGTCGATGACCGCCTGGCCATCGGCACCGGCCAGCTTGATCCAGTCGGCCGTCATGCGGTCGCCGATGACCTTGAGCTCCTTCTTCAAGCCTTCGGCGCCGACGTCGACGGTCATGCCCCGGGCGGCAAGCTCCTTGATGTACTCCTCGTTCTTCTGCTCGCTGAGCTTCCAGCCGCGCTGCTCGGAAGCCGCGGCCTGTTGCAGCACTGCGTCCTGCGTCGGCTTGTCCAGGGCCTCGAATGCCTTCTGGTTGACCACCACGGCATTGCGCGGCAGCCAGGCAGCCACGCCATAGAAGTACTTGATGCTCTCGTACAACTTGCTGTCCACGCCGCTCGCGCTGGACGTGAGGAAGTTGTCCACCCCGCCGGTGGCCAGCGCGGCCGGCAGCTCGGCCAGTTGGATCGTCACCGGCTGCGCACCCACGGCCGTCGCGATGTACGAGGTGGCCGGGTTGTAGGCACGCATCTTGGTGCGGTTGAGATCCTTGAGGGTCGATACCGGCTTGCTGGAGTACAGGCTCTGCGGCGGCCACGGCACCGTGTAGAGCAGCTTGACGCCCTGCGCGGCCAGCGTCTTCACCAGCAGCGGCCGGGAAGCCTCGTCCAGCCGTTTCGACTCGGCATAGCTCGTGGCCAGGAACGGAATGGAGTCGACGCCGAAGACCGGCGCTTCGTTCGCGGCGCCCGACAGGAGGAGTTCCCCGGCCGGCACCTGGGCCGACTGCACGGCGCGCTTGATTTCGTTCGCCTTGAAGAGCGAGGCATTGGCGTGAACCGCGATCTTGAGCTTTCCGCCGGTGGCCTTCTCCACGCCTTCTGCGAACTGCTGCAGGTTCTGCACCGGGAACGTGTTGACGCCGTAGCCGGACGGAAGATCCCATTTGACCTGGGCGGAGGCGGTGCCTGCAGCCGCGACCGCGGCCAGGATGAGCATGAGTTTTTTCATTGGGGGTTCCTAGTTCAGAAGCTGGCGAGTTGGTGGTTGAAAAGATCGGTGATGAGCATCGCGCCCGGAGCGTGAGTGATGCAGAACGAGGGGCGGGCCTGCGCGATGACCGCCTGGGGCGTGACGCCGCAGGCCCAGAACACGGGCAGCTCGCCGGGCATGACCTCGACCGCGTCGCCGTAGTCGGGATCGGCGAGCGAGCGGATGCCGATCAGCGCCGGATCGCCGATGTGCACCGGCGCCCCGTGCACGGCCGGAAAGCGCGAGGTGATCTGCACCGCGCGAATCGCATCGGCCGCGCGCAGCGGGCGCATCGACACCACCATCGGCCCATGGAAAGGACCGGCGGGCGTGGTGGCCACCGAGGTGCGGTACATCGCCACGTTGCGGCCTTGCTCCACATGGCGCAGGGCGATGCCCTCGGCCATCAGCGCATGTTCGAAGGTGAAGGAGCAGCCGATGACGAAGCTCACCAGGTCGTCGTTCCACAGGACGCGAACATCGGTGGGCTCGTCCACCAGTTCTCCGTCACGCCACACGCGGTAGCGCGGCAGGTCGGTGCGGATGTCGATGTCTTCGCCAAGCGCCGGCAGTGCCGGGTCACCGGCCTCCGACACGCCGAGCAGCGGACACGGCTTGGGGTTGGCCTGGCAGAAGCGCAAGAAATCGGCGGCGTACGCCCGCGGCAGGATCACGAGATTGCCCTGCACGTGGGCACTCGCGAGCCCGCTGGTGTGGGTGCGGAGCGCACCGCTGCGGCACGCCTGGCGCACGGCCTGCGCACTACTGCCGGGGCCAGGCTGTTCTTCGAAGGATGGAGAGTTCGACATTTGGCGTTCTCGATGCCCGATGCATCGCTTTGATGTGATGCGCCGGATTGTGGGAATCCGCGCTCACAAACGCCAACGCAAAGTTTCTTTCTCAACTCATCGATTTTTTTGATGACCCTGGGCGGTGCGACGCATGCACCACGGCGGAGCTCAGCGCGGCCTCCGGCAACGGGGACGACGGGTCGTCGCGGTAGCTCGCGTAGATGGGCAAGGGCTCCAGCGTGTCGTCGCAGGGCAGCACGCGCAGCGGCAGGCGCCGTGCCAGCGGCTCGACCACCGCACGCGGCAGCGTGGCCACGCCGAAGCCCGCCTCCACCAGCTGCGCCATCGCCGAGATCGACGAGATCGCATGCACGCGCGGCGGCGGGCTGCCGGCTTCGCGAAACAGCTCGAGCAGCGCCACGTGCGGCTGCGAACCGCGCTGGAAGGTCAGCAGGTCGAGCGAGAGCAGGTCCGGCAGGCGGTAGCGCCGCTTCAGGTGCAGGTCGCGGTGGCCGACGAAGCACATAGGCATCGGTGGCACGGCGCGGGTGCGCACGCCGTCGCCGATGGCCGGCAGTGCGGCAAAGACCAGGTCCTGCTTGCCGCGCTGGAGCTGGTCGACCAGCACGGGCGTGGTTTCGACGGTGAGCTCCAGCTCGAAGTCCGGATGCGTCGCCTGCATGTGCTTGAGCCAGCCGGTGAGCCAGCTGTGCACCACCGATTCGATGGCGCCCACGCGCAGCACGGCTTCCCGCACCGCACCCGACCCCATCTCGGCCTTGATGTGCATCTGCATTTCGAGCAGCTTCTGCGCAAAGGCGTGAAAGCGCTGCCCCGCCACGGTGAGGCGGAATTGCTTGTCGCGCCGGTCGAGCAGCAGCACGCCCAGCTCGCGCTCGAGCGCGGCAATGCGGCTGGAGAGCGCCGACTGCGTGATGTGCAGCTTCTCGGCCGCGCGAGTAACGCTCTTGAGCGCCACGGCCCAGTGAAAGGCTTCAACGAATCGCAGGTTCATCGTTTTCCGGTCGTCCGGCTCCTTGAGTGCGCGAGCCGCGAGTGTCGCCTCTGCCGGGCTTTGTGCTGCGCTATGCTCGTTGCAGAAGGAGACAAGACCATGCAGATCGTCATCACGGGCGGGGCCGGCTTTGTGGGCGCACGCCTTGCCCGCACGCTGCTGAAGCAGGGGCAGCTTTCGCTCGCGGGTGCACCGGCCCGGGCCATTTCGCGCATCACGCTGGTCGACCGCGCCCAGCCGCCGGCCGATCTTGCGGCCGACGCGCGCATTGCCAGCGCGCTCGGCGACCTGAACGAACAACTGGCATCGCCCGATGCGGCGCTCTGGCGCGAAGCCGACGCCATCTTCCATCTGGCCGCCGCGGTCAGCGGCGAATGCGAGGCCGACTTCGACTTGGGCATGCGCAGCAACTTTGCCGCCACGCATGCCCTGCTCGAGAAGGCGCGCGCCATGGGCACTCGGCCGGTGGTGGTGTTTGCCAGCTCGCTGGCCGTGTTCGGCGATTCGCCCGATCAGCCCTTGCCGCCGGTGATCGAAGACCACACGCTGCCGACGCCGCAGACCAGCTACGGCATCCAGAAATTCATTGGCGAGCAGCTGGTGGCCGACTACACGCGCAAGGGCTTCATCCGCGGCCGCAGCGTGCGCCTGATGACGGTGAGCGTGCGTCCCGGCCGGCCCAACGGCGCCGCATCGGGCTTTTTCAGCGGCATGGTCCGCGAGCCGCTCGCGGGCATTCGCGCCGCCTGCCCGGTGCCCGACGAAACGCCCGTGGCCATCGCGTCGCCGGCGCGCACCGTCGAAGGCATCCTCCGCGCGGCGGAAGCCGGCGACGCCGAATGGGGCCCGCGCACGGCTCTCAACCTGCCCTCGCTTTCCACCACGGTGGGAGAGATGGCCGCCGCGCTCGAGCGCGTGGCCGGCAAGGCCGCCACCGACCTGCTCGACCGCACGCCCGATCCGGTCATCCAGCGCATCGTGAAAACCTGGCCCGGCCGCATCGAAACCGCGCGCGCCAGACGCCTGGGACTTTCGGCAGATGCCGATTTCGAGACGGTTATTCGCGAATACGTCCGTGAAAATCCCGACGCGGTGAAGCTCCCGATTGCGGCATAGTCGCATGCGCCTGACGCATTCCTGACCACACCCCCCGGAGACACCATGAAACTCGGCCACATCGCCGCCGCCTGCCTTTCGCTTGCCCTGGGCACTTCCGCCCTTGCACAACAACCGACGGTGCTGAAGATCGGCTACGCGACCTCCAAGGAGTCGCACTACGGCGTGGGCTCCGCGGTGTTCTGCGACGAAGTCGAGAAGGGCACGCAAGGCCGCTACAAATGCCAGCACTTCGCCAACTCGGCGCTTGGCGGCGAGCGCGAACAGATCGAGGCCGTCCAGCTCGGCACGCAGGATCTGGTGAACACCTCGACCGGCCCCGTGGGCAATTTCGTGCCCGAGGTCAAGATCGTCGACATCCCCTTCCTGTTTCGCGACTACGACCATGCGCGCAAGGTGATGGACGGCCCCATCGGCCAGAACATCCTGACCAAGTTCCCGAGCAAGGGCATCATCGCGCTGGCCTGGACCGAGAACGGCTTCCGCCACATGACGAACAGCAAGCGCGACATCGTCAAGCCCAGCGATGCGGCCGGCCTGAAGATGCGCACCATGGAAAACAAGGTGCACATGGACGGCTACCGCACCTTCGGCATCCTGCCGACGCCCATGGCCTTCCCCGAACTCTTCGGCGCGCTCCAGCAAGGCACGGTCGACGGCCAGGAAAACCCGATCCCGGTGATCCTGGCTTCGAAGTTCTCGCAGGTGCAAAAGCACCTGTCGCTCACGGGACACGTGTATTCGCCCGCCCTGCTGCTGCTCTCGCCCAAGGTGTGGAACAAGCTCTCGGACGCCGACAAGAAGGTCTTCGTCGATGCCGCGAAAAAGGCTTCCATCGCCCAGCGCAAGAAGGTCAACGACGACGAGAACAACGGCATCGCCCAGCTCGAGAAAGACGGCATGAAGGTCGTGAAGACCGTCGACGGCGCCGCGTTCCGCGAAGCCCTGAAGCCGGCCTATGCGGGCTACGCCAAGGAGTTCGGAGCCGATAACATCAAGAAGATCACGGACGTCCAGTAAGCCTGCGCGCCAGCTTCTTCCGACGACCGCGCCCGGCCCGCTTCAGTGCGCCGGGCGCTTCTTTTTTTTCCAAGACGACAGAACAGAGAACAACACAGTGCAAGTCTTCGAGCGCTACTTTCTTGCCGCCAACCGCTGGGCGCTGATCCTTTTGCTGGCCGCCATGTCGGTCATCATCTTCACCAACGTGGGGCTGCGCTATCTCACGAACCAGTCGCTCGAATGGGCCGAAGAGGTGTCGCGGCACATGATGATCTGGCTCACCTTCATCGGCGCCGGGCCGGTGCTGCGCTACGGCGGCCATATCGCGGTCGAGAACCTGCAGGACGCGCTGCCGCGCAGCGCAGCCGTTGCGCTGCGCATCGTCGTTGCCGGGCTGCTGTTCGCCTTCTTCGGCTTCATGGTCTGGTACGGCTGGCTGTACATGGAACGCACGATGTTCCAGCTCACGGCAGTGACGCAGATTCCGTTCGCCTATATCTACAGCGCCATGCTGTTCGGCGGCCTGCTGTTGATCGTGCACTGGCTGCTGGTGGTGCGGGGTTATGTGATGCGCAGGGAGTTCGCTTCCGACGCCCACTTCGACGCCAACGCCTCGGCGTCGCTGTAAGGAAACGACCATGGATGCCAGCATCGTTCTGATCGTCTCCGCCTGCATTTTCCTGGCCATCGGCGTGCCCGTGGCCTTTGCGCTAGGCCTTTCGACTGCCGCCACACTCATTCTTGCGGAGAACTACCCGCTGATGGTGCTGCTGAAGGAAACCTTCACCGGCATCGACAGCTTTCCGCTGATGGCCGTGCCATTCTTCATCCTTGCAGCCGAGTTGATGAGCGGCGGCTCGCTCACCGAAGTGCTGCTGCGCTTCGCGGGCCAGTTCGTCGGCCACCGGCGCGGAGGACTCGGCTACACCAACGTGGTGTCGCTCACCTTCTTCTCGGGCATCTCGGGCTCGGCGCTGGCCGATGCGGCGGGACCGGGGTCGATGCTCATCAAGATGATGGACAAGGCCGGCTATGACCGCTCCTACGCGGCAGCGTTGACGGCCTCGACCGCGATCGTCGGGCCGATCATTCCGCCCTCGATCATCATGATCATCTACGCGCTGCAGGACGAAACCGTTTCGGTCGGCCAGCTGTTCGTGGCCGGCCTGCTGCCGGGCCTGCTGATCGCGGTGGCGATGTGCATCGTGAACTTCTACGTCTCGAAGAAGCGCAACTACAAGGGCGATGGCGAGACGCCGCCGCTGCGCGAGATTCTCATCACGACCTGGAAGGCGATTCCCGCCATCCTGCTGCCGGTGGTCATTTTGGGCGGCATGCGCGCCGGCTGGTTCACGCCCACCGAGGCCTCGGTGGTGGCGGTGTTCTACGCGCTGGTGTGCGGCAAGTTCGTCTACCGCACGCTCGAATGGAAGATGCTGCCCGACATCCTCGCGCGTTCGGCCCTGCTGTCGGCCTCGGTGCTGATCATCATCGGGCTCTCGGCCTCGTTCGCCTGGATTCTGACCATCGAGGGCGTGCCGCAGCAAATGGCGGAATGGCTCGTGAGCATGAACCTCTCGCCATGGATGTTCCTGATCATCGTCAACGTGTTCCTGCTACTGTTCGGCATCTTCATCGAGCCGCTGCCCGGCGTGATGGTGCTGGCGCCGATTCTCGCGCCGGTGGCAATGAAACTCGGGGTCGACCCGGTGCACTTCGCGATGATCGTGATCTTCAACCTCACGCTCGGCATGATCACGCCGCCGGTGGGCGGGCTGCTGTTCGTGACCTGCAACGTGTCGAAGGTGCCTATGTCGGCGCTGGTGAAGGAGCTGGTGCCCTTCCTGTGGGCGCACGGCGCCGTGCTGATGATCCTGACCTTCGTGCCGACGCTCAGTACCTGGCTGCCGCGGGCGCTCGGGTTCAAGTAGCGGGGGGAGCCGGCTGGATCGATTTCCACAACGAAAACCGGTCCGGAAAAAGTGACGTGTCATGAGACCGATGCCCCTGTAAGGCAAACGTTTTCACGAAAATGTCACCTCTTGCAACGATGCTGCAGCCTTCGATCCCCGAAAGCTGTTGCGCCATGTTTCCCACCAAGACCGACAAGGCACGCGACGAACTCCAAAGCGGCCAACGCACGCTCAGCCAGCGCGAACGCGCATTGCTGCTGATGGCCGACGGCCGGCGTTCGCTGACCGATTTCAGCCCCCTGTTCGCCAACCGCAGCGAAGCCGAGCAGGCATTGCAGGCCTTGATGAGCCGCGGCTACCTGCACTATCCACAGGCCGCCCCCGCGCCCACTCCCGCGCCAGCCGCCCCGGCGGCGGCCATGGACAGCGCGGCCGAGCCGGCCCAGGCCGCGACCGCCGCCGACCATTTCGACGGCAAGCGCTCCCTGGCCACCACGCGCATGTTCCTGTTCGACATCTGCGAACGCATGTTCGTGCGGCGCGACCCCAGGTTTGCGATGCAGATGCGCGACGCGCTGCGCGAAGCCCGCGACCGCGACGCCATGCTGACGATTGCCGCGCTGATGCTCTCGGAGGTCGAGAAAAGCGCCGGGGCGGAACGCGCTGAATCGCTGCGCGAGCGTATCGAGAGGTTACTTCCGCTCTCCTCCGAGACCGTGCACTGAGCCCGTCCACCCCCCGGCCGCCGGACCGGGGCGCCGCGATCCACTACACTCGCCATGGTCAGGAGAGAGCTTCGCCATGCGAGGCCGCCGAAGGCGCAGGGGTTTCCCGAACGCTCAGGCAAAAGGACTGACACAGCGCTGGCGGATGCCGGCGTTTCCTTGCTGGAGAGAGGCTGTCGCCTGCATCGACGCGATGCGGCAGGCAGCCCACCGAAGGAGCAAACCTCGATCGTGGGGCGAATCTCTCAGGTAAAGCGGACAGCAGGGGTGGCCCATGGCTTGCGCCATGGAATTCGACTGCCCCTTTGGAGTGCCCCGTGGCCGCTTCCGCTTCATCATCCGACGCCCAACTTCTCAAGACGCCGCTCCACGACCTGCACGTGGAGCTGAGCGCACGCATGGTGCCGTTTGCCGGCTATTCGATGCCGGTGCAGTACCCCGCCGGCCTCATGGCCGAGCACAAGCACACGCGCGACGCCGCCGGGTTGTTCGACATCTCGCACATGGGCCAGCTGCGCCTGGTGGGCCCGGACGCCGCGGCCGCCTTCGAAACCCTGATGCCGGTCGACGTGATCGACCTGGCGCCCGGCAAGCAGCGCTATGGCCTGCTGCTGAACGACGAAGGCGGCATCCTCGACGACCTGATGTTCTTCAACGAAGGGCACGGCTCGATCTTCGTGATCGTCAATGGCGCCTGCAAGGTGGCCGACCTGGCCCACATCCAGCAGAAGATCGGCGCGCGCTGCGATGTGCAGCCCATGCCCGACCACGCGCTGCTCGCGCTGCAGGGACCACAGGCGGCCGCGGTGCTGGCGCGGCTGTCGCCCGGCGTCGAGCGCTTCGTCTTCATGACCGGCGGCGCAGTGCAGATCGGCGGCATTCCCGCCTTTGCCACCCGCAGCGGCTACACCGGCGAAGACGGCTTCGAGATTTCGGTGGCCGGCAAGGATGCCGACGCGCTCGCCCGCCTGCTGCTGGCCCAGCCCGAGGTCAAGCCCGTCGGCCTGGGTGCGCGCAATTCGCTGCGCCTGGAAGCCGGGCTCTGCCTCTACGGCAACGACATCGACACCACCACCACGCCGGTCGAGGCCTCGCTGAACTGGGCCATCCAGAAGGTACGCCGCACGGGTGGCGTGCGCGAAGGCGGCTTTCCGGGCGCGGCCAAGGTCCTGGCCCAGCTCGCCGCCGCCATGGCCGGCGCCGCGGGCCGGACCGACCACGACACGCTGAAGCGCCGGCGCGTCGGCCTCGTGGCACTGGAGCGCATTCCGGTGCGCGACGGTACGGTGCTGCAATCGTTCGAAGGCCACGACATCGGCTTTGTCACGAGCGGCCTGCTCGGCCCCACGGCCGACCGCCCGATCGCCATGGGCTACGTGGCCACCGCATTTTCGGAACCCGGTACGCGCGTGCAGGCCATCGTGCGCGGCAAGCCGGTTCCGATGGAAGTCTCGACCCTGCCTTTCGTGCCCACCCGCTACTACCGCGGCTAGGCTCGGCATCCCCGATCATTTTTTCCACGAGGAGTTTTTCATGAGCATCAAGTACACCAAGGACCACGAATGGGTCTCGGCCGAAGGCGGCGCAGCCACTGTCGGCATCACCGTGCATGCGCAGGATGCGCTGGGCGACGTGGTGTTCGTCGACCTGCCCGAAGTCGGCAAGACCTTTGCCCAGGGTGAAGTGGCCGGTGTCGTCGAATCGGTCAAGGCCGCGGCCGATGTGTTCATGCCCGTCTCGGGCGAGATCACCGAAGTGAACGAAGCCCTGCGCGCCGATCCCTCGCTCGCCAACACCGATCCGCTGGCCACCGGCTGGTTCTTCAAGGTCAAGCTCAGCGAACCCGCGCAGCTCGACGCGCTGCTGGACGCCGCCAGCTACGACAAGTTTGCCGCCGAATCCTGATCCGCCGAGTTCGCAAGCCGCCTTTCCTCATCTCCGAGCCTTCACCGCCATGCCGATTCCCGCCCTTCCCTCTTTGCAACAACTGGAGAACGCCGAAGAGTTCCTCGCCCGCCACATCGGCATCGATGCAGCGGACGAGGCGCGCATGCTGCCGGTGATCGGTTCGGAAACGCGGGCGGAACTCATCGACGGCATCGTGCCCGCGGCCATCCGCCGCGCCAAGCCGATGCGCCTGCCGGCCCCCATCACGGAAGCCGATGCGCTGGCCGAGCTGAAGGCCATCGCGGCAAAGAACAAGGTGTTCAAGAGCTTCATCGGCCAGGGCTACTACGGCACGCACACGCCGGGCGTGATCTTGCGCAACGTGCTCGAGAACCCCGCCTGGTACACGGCCTACACGCCGTACCAGGCCGAGATTTCGCAGGGCCGCATGGAAGCCTTGCTCAATTTCCAGACCATGGTGTGCGACCTCACGGGCATGGCCATCGCCAACGCCTCGATGCTCGACGAAGCCACGGCCGCGGCCGAGGCCATGACGCTCGCCAGGCGCAGCGTGAAAAGCAAGAGCAATGTGTTCCTGGTGTCGGGCGACTGCCATCCGCAGACCATCGAGGTCATCAAGACGCGCGCCGCGCCGCTGGGCATCGAGGTCAAGGTCAGCACCGTGTCCGAGACGCTGCCACACCTGATGGTGAGCGGTGAGTTCTTCGGCGTGCTCGCGCAGTACCCCGCCACCACCGGCCACGTGCACGACCTGCGCCCGCTCGCGGGCCATGCGCACCAGTGCGACGCGGCCTTCTGCGTGGCCGCCGACCTGCTGGCGCTGACGCTGCTTGCGCCACCCGGCGAATGGGACGCCGACATCGTCTGCGGCACCACGCAGCGCTTCGGCATGCCGCTGTGCAACGGCGGCCCGCACGCCGCCTACCTGGCCTGCCGCGACGAGTTCAAGCGATCGCTGCCGGGCCGGCTGGTCGGCGTGAGCGTCGACACCCACGGCCAGCCCGCCTACCGCCTTGCGCTGCAGACGCGCGAGCAGCACATCCGCCGCGAGAAGGCCACCTCCAACATCTGTACCGCGCAAGTGCTGCCGGCCGTGGTGGCCAGCATGTACGCCGTGTACCACGGCCCCGACGGCCTCACGCGCATCGCGCAGCGCGTGGCCGCGCTCACGGCCATCCTCGCGCAGGGCCTGGCGCAGATGGGCCGCGAGCCGGTCAACGCCACGGCTTTCGATTCGCTGACCATCCGCACCGGCGAAGACACGCCGAAGATCATCGAGCGCGCGCAGGCCGCGGGCGTCAACCTGCGCCAGCGGCTGCAGCAGCACCTGGGCATTTCACTCGACGAAACCACCACGCGCGCCGACATCGAGACGCTCTGGGCGCTGTTCGTTCCCACCGGTACGCCGATGCCCCGCTTCGACGACCTGGCCAACACCGCGCCGCGCCTGCCCGAAGACCTGCGCCGCACCAGCGCCTTTCTGACGCACCCGGTGTTCAACACCCACAAGAGCGAAACCGCGATGCTGCGCTACATCCGCAGCCTGTCGGACAAGGACCTGGCCCTTGACCGCAGCATGATCCCGCTCGGCAGCTGCACGATGAAGCTCAACGCGACCAGCGAGATGATCCCGATCACCTGGCCGGAGTTCGCCAACATCCATCCCTTTGCGCCGGCCGAGCAGCTGGTGGGCTATGCCCAGCTCGATGCGCAGCTGCGCGCCTGGCTGTGCGAAGCCACCGGCTACGCAGGCATCAGCCTACAGCCCAACGCGGGCTCGCAGGGCGAATACGCGGGCCTGCTGGCCATCAAGTCCTTCCACGAAGCCAATGGCCAGGGGCACCGCAACATCTGCCTCATTCCCTCGTCGGCGCACGGCACCAACCCCGCAAGCGCGCAGATGGTGGGCCTGCAGGTGGTGGTGACGGCCTGCGACGCGCAGGGCAACGTCGACATGGAAGACCTGAAGTTCGCATGCGAGAAGCACAGCGACAAGCTGGCGGCGGTGATGATCACCTACCCGAGCACGCACGGCGTGTTCGAGACCCGCGTGAAGGAGCTCTGCGAACTCGTGCATGAACACGGCGGCCGCGTGTACGTGGACGGTGCCAACATGAATGCGCTGGTCGGCGTGGCCGCGCCGGGCGAGTTCGGTGGCGACGTGAGCCACCTGAACCTGCACAAGACCTTCTGCATTCCGCACGGCGGCGGCGGCCCGGGCGTGGGCCCGGTGTGCGTGGTGGAAGACCTCGTGCCCTACCTGCCGGGCCATGCGACGGGCGGCATTGCATCGAACGGCGTGGGCGCGGTTTCCGCGGCGCCGCTCGGCAATGCGGCCGTGCTGCCGATCAGCTGGATGTACTGCCGCATGATGGGCGCCAAGGGCCTGCAAGCTGCGACCGAAATCGCGATCCTGAGTGCCAACTACATCAGCGCGCGCCTCAAGGACCACTATCCCACGCTGTACGCGAGCCCCAACGGCCACGTCGCGCACGAGTGCATCCTCGACCTGCGCCCGCTCAAGGACACGAGCGGCGTCACCGCCGAAGACGTGGCCAAGCGCCTGATCGACTACGGCTTCCACGCGCCGACGCTGAGCTTCCCGGTGCCCGGCACGCTGATGGTCGAGCCGACCGAGAGCGAGCCGCTGGCCGAACTCGACCGCTTCATCGACGCGATGATCGCCATCCGCGGCGAGATCCGCCGGGTGGAAGAAGGCGTCTGGCCGAAGGACGACAACCCGCTGAAGCACGCGCCGCACACCGCCGCCAGCCTGCTTGGTACGGAATGGCCGCATCCCTATTCACGCGAGCTGGGCGCCTTCCCGCTGGCTGAGCTCAAGCACGCCAAGTACTGGCCGCCCATCGGCCGTGTCGACAACGTCTACGGCGACCGCAACCTGTTCTGCAGCTGCGTGCCGGTAAGCGACTACACGGAAACCGAAGAGGCCTGAAGGCCGGGCGCGAACGGCCGGGCGCAGGAGGACGGCGGCTCGGCGCCGCCGTGCTGCGGTGCCGTTCTACGCCTAGTCCTCGCGGCGATACATCGCCCATTTCACGGTCAGGATGTCCGCCGCGATCTTCGCGGCATTGACGCCGGCGTAACTTTCGGACGGGTCGAATTCGAATCCCTCGCGGTATTTGACAACCTGGGCGTAGTCCTGGTCGAAGGTCATCGGACCCATGAGCTCGGCGGGATCGATGCCCGCGGGAAGCGCCAGGAATTTCATTGGATCGGTGGCACTCTGGTAGAGGTCGACGCTCATCAGGTTCATACGGGTGTCCTCGCAATCTTGCAAATCGCCGAGGCAGATCATCCACGCCATCGGCGCCGCACGCAATCGGCCCGCGCCTACACGGCGGCACACCGCCGGGTCAGCGCTGCTGCTGCTTCTTCTTCAACATCTCGCCGGTGGCGATCTGCTCGCGGAAGCCGCGCAGGCTGGCCTTCAGCCTGCGCTCGTTCTCCAGCCCCATGCGCACCATGATCTTCTGGCCGGACGAGAGCGACTCGAGTTGCGGATCGGCGTACTCGTAGCGCACCCACGGCCGCTGCGACGACACCTTGCCTTTCACCTCGACGAGGCGAACCTGCACCGGGCCGTCGGGCTCCGGCGCCTGCAGCAGATGGTCGATCACGGCGATGAGCCGGTCATTGAAATAGCGCCCGGGAAAGCCGAGCTCCTCATACGATTTCTGAAACAGCGGATATAGCTGGGCGTAAGTCTTGGCCGCCTTGGCCGGATTGATCGACTCGGCAAGCTGCACGATGGGCGTGTAGCGCGCGGCATTCGCGGGCGCGATGGTCTGCGCTTCGCCCTTGCCGGCGGTGGTGAAGCGCTGCCGGGTGGGCTGCACGGGCCATGTGCTCGCGGGCGAGTGCTCTCGCGGCATGTTGTCGACCGTGGCCACGGTGCGGCGCACGATGCCCTCGAACTGCAGGAAGTCGGCCACGTTCTTGCTGCCCATCAGGTCGACCAGCGCCTTCATCACGCGGGTATCGGAATCCGCGACCGTGGGCAGCCCCGAGGCGGGCAGCGCGATCGCATCGATCGGGTTCTGCGGCTCCAGCGATTCGGGCAGTGGCGGAGGCGCCGGTGCGGGCGCAGGCCCGTCATTCGGCGCGGTGGCAACGGGTGCTACCGGCTCCACATGCAGTGGTTGCTGCTGCTGGTACCAGCGCCAGCCGAGGAATGCGGCCGCAAGCGCGAGCAGCACGATGACGATGAGGGTGCCGGTCGACGATTCGCGGCGCGGCTTGTACGTGGGTGCGTCGCGCAGCTCGGGCACTTCGCGGATTTCGGGTGTGTCTCTGTCGGACATGTGGGCAGTTTCCTTTTGAGAGGATTGCAGTGGGAGACGAACTGCTATGTTGCACCAACAGAGCCCGCACCACGGCCGCGTCCTCGTAACGCCCTGTGACGCGCCAACCGCGCGAAAAGTTCAGCCGCTACGGTGCGCTCGCTGTAAGCGATTGCAGCCACGCCAGCGAGCCCTGCAGCTCGGCCGGCCGGATCTCGTGCCCGCCCGGAAAATCGCCCCCCGACAGCGCCAGCGGAAGGCCGCGGGCCAGCTCGCGCGAGGCCGCCGCGGCGCTCGGCGGAATCACGTTGTCCGCGCTTCCGTGGCTCACCCACAGCGCCTTGCCCTCGAAAACCTCTGGCGGTGCAATGTGCGGCACCACCTGCGGCAGCAGCCGGCTGTGCCACACCATTGCGGCGCGCACTTTGCCGGGCTGGGTCAGCAGCAGCGACAGCGCCATGATGCCGCCCTGGCTGAAGCCGCCGACCACCACGCGCTCCGGCGGCACGCCCAGCTGCTGCGCTGCCGAGGCGATCATCTCGCCGACCAGGAAGCGGCTTTCGCGCTCCTGCTCCTCGTTGATGCGCCGCTCTCCATCGGCCAGCACCTGGAACTCGAACCACGCATACGCATCGGGCGAGAGCACATACGGCGCGCGCAGGCTCAGCACGTGAAACTGCGGCGGCATGAGCCGCGCGAGGCCGAACAGGTCCTGCTCGTTGCTGCCCACGCCATGCATGAGCACCAGCAGCCACGGCTCGCGGACATCGGCCTGGGCGCCGTGCGCCAGGAACTTGAAGGGCAGATGGAGTTGGGTCATGGGTGATTCACAGAGATGCGCGAAAGCCTTGTGCCAGCGCCTGGGTCACCTCGGCCGAAGACACCTCGCGGCAGCCCGTCGCGTTCTGGCCGGACCACAGCGGTGAAAAGTCGCCACTGCCCGCCGCCTCGGCCTTGGCGCGCAGCGGCGCAATGCCCGAAGTGGCGAGCGGAAACTCGGGCGCCACCGCACCGATCGGCCCCAGCTCGCGCATCACGCGGTTGACGATGCCGCGCGCCGGCCGGCCGGTGAACAGGTTGGTGAGCGCCGTGTGGCGCGCGGCTTCGCTCTTGAGTGCCGCGCGGTGAATCGCGGTGGTCGTGGCTTCAGGCGTCAGCATGTAGGCGGTGCCAACCTGCACGCCAGCGGCCCCCAGCGCCATCGCCGCGGCCACGCCGTTTGCATCCGCGATGCCGCCGGCCGCGATCACCGGCACCTTCACGGCGTGCACCACCTGCGGCAACAGCGCGAATGTGCCGAGCTGCTTCGTCAGGTCGTGCGAAAGAAAATGGCCGCGGTGGCCGCCTGCTTCCAGGCCCTGGGCAATCACCGCGTCGACGCCATGCGCTTCGAGCCACAAAGCCTCTTCGACCGTGGTGGCCGAGGCCAGCACCTTCGCGCCCCAGCCGTGCACCTGCGCCATCAGCGCCTCTGAAGGCAGCCCGAAATGAAAGCTCACCACCGCTGGACGGAACTCGGCCAGCAGATCGGCCACTTCGGCGCTGAACGGGTTGCGCCCCGGGCCGGTGGGAATGCCGGCCGCATCGATGCCGAATTCGGCGTAGTACGGTGCCAGCGCGGTGCGCCATACCGCCTCACGCTCAGCGCTCGGCTCGGGTGGCGTGTGGCAGAAGAAGTTGACGTTGTAGGGCTTGCCGGTTCCAGCGCGGATGGCCGCCAACTCGCTGCGCATGGCATCGGGGCTCAGCATGGCGCATGGCAGCGAGCCGAGCCCGCCCGCGTTGCTGACCGCGATGGCCATCGCACTGCCTTGCACGCCGGCCATCGGGGCCTGGATGAGGGGGAGTTCGGTGCCGAGAATTTGCTTTAGCGTCGTCATGCGAAAGGTCTCTTGATGTGTCGATGCCGGCCATTGTCTCGCCAAGCCGGTGGTCACTTCTGTGGCGGGGTCATGGCCGAGGCGCACCGCGGGACGGACACTTCGCGCAGCCGCTGATGCGCAGCGTCACCCCACGCCACGGGCTGCTGGTTCTTCGCGCGCAGATAGTGGTGCGTGAACACCACCAGATAAGCATGCAGCGTCTGTTCAGCAACATGCTCGCCTGCCAGGTTCATGCACATCGCGGCCACCTCGCTGGTGCAGAAGTGGTCGTCGCGGCCGGAGTTGCGCAGCTTGTATTGCGTGATCTGCTCCGGCTGCAGGCTCAACACCGGCAGCCGGTCGAGGTAAGGGCTTCTGCGAAACATCTTGCGTGCCTCGGCCCATGTCGCGTCGAACAGGATGAAGAGTGGGCGTTTCGCGGTGCCACTGCAGTTCGGTTCAGGCGCGGGAACGGTCAGGACCACGCGCTCGGGCGCCGCATATTGCCCCGGGAACACCACGTATGGCTGCCATTGCGGATCGTTCAACAGCGCCAGCAGCGCGGGATCGGTTTCGGTGCGGGCCCAGCCGAAGGCGAAGGTATCGGCCACCACGTCGGCGACCAGCCACCCCGTGTTGGTGGGCTTGAGCGGCTCGATGTCGGCCATGAGCAGACACACCCCCGCGCGCGTTGTCACCGAAGGGCGCACAGTGCACATGCAGTGGCTGGGCACCAGGCGGCAGCCCGCGCAGCGCTCGCGCTTGAAGCCACCACGTGCAAGAAAGGGTTTGGCGCTTCGCGCCAGGCGCGCGGTGCGAAGGAGGGAGACGGCGTGAGGCATGCGCCGATTCTCGGCGCTCCTGAACGCCGGCGCGCTGGAATGCTCCGGGCAGCTAGACCAGCTGCAGATCCTTCGGCGCCACCCCGTCGAACACCCGCGCGAGCTGTGCCGGCGAGAGGCCGTACATCCGCTTGAACAGCCCGCCAAACACCGCGCGGTATTCGTTGAGCACCGGGTAGTCGCGGTTCTGGAACAGCGTGGCCTGCGTCACTTCCTGTTGCTCGCCCACGATGCGCCCGCCGGCCTCTGCCGAGAGTCCGCCGCCGAGCACCCAGTACACGCTGCCGTGCCCGTGGTCGGTGCCACGGTTGCCGTTCTCGCGGAAGGTGCGGCCGAACTCGCTGATGACGACCACCACGGTCTGGCGCCACGCGTCGTCGCCCATCTCCTGTGCGAAGCCGGCCACGCCGCGGCCCAGTTCCTCGAAGCGATTGGCGAGGTAGCCGGTGGCCCCGCCCTGCCCCACGTGCGTGTCCCAGCCGCCGACGTCGACGAAGCCGAGGTCGAAGCGGTCTCGCATCAGCAAGGCCATGCGGCGCGCCACCAGTTCGAAGCCTTTGGCGGTCATGGCGTTGCGGCTGGCGGCGTCCATCTCGGCCTGCACCGCGCGCGTCACCTCGTCGCGCAGCTGGAAGCCTTCGGCCACCGGCTTGGCCAGCGGGGTGTTGCGGTACATGGCCGCAATGACCTCGCTCTGCCGCGCATCGATGCCCGCACGCGCATTGCCAGCGAGCGCCATGTTGGCGGCCTTGGCGCCGCCGCGCAGCGCAAGGGGCAGCTGCTCGGTGAAGGCGATGGGGGACACGTCGGTGACGGGCCCCGCGCCAAGCACGCCGGCCAGGCGATTGAGAAAACCCGAGCGGTAGTCGCGGCGCTTGCCGAGCGCCTGGCCGAGTTCGATGGAGTCCTGCGTTTCGAAGTGGCTGCGGGTGAGGTCATCGGTGCCGGCGAAGGCGATGAAGGAGGCCTGCTTCTGCTGGAACATCGGCATCACGCTTTGTGCCAGCGCGGGGTGCAGGCCCCAGTTGCCGTCGAGCGGCAGCGCGCCGTCGGGCGTGCCGGGGCGGGCGATGGCGATGTTGGGGCGCGAGGCGTAGTAGAAGTCGCTGCTCGTGGGGACGAGCAGGTTGCTGCAGTCGTACGCGCCGCGCAGGAACACGACCAGCAGCTTGGCGCCTTCGGCTGCGGGCGCGGCCATCAATCGGCCAGCGGCGCCCGCGAACGGAACGGCGGCCGTGAGCTTGAGCAGTTCTCGACGTTGCATGACCATGTGTCCTTTCTTCTGTCTTGCCCCTTCCCCCTTTGGGGGAAGGTTGGGATGGGGGCACGGCGGCGTTCGATCGACCTCGGTGATTCATCAAACGCCGCTTGCCCCCACCCCTGCCCTCCCCCAGAGGGGGAGGGAGAAATACATTCAACGGCGCATCAATTCCGGCGACGCCAGCAGGAAGGTGTTCCACTCCTGCGGGTTCTTCGCCTGCGCCAGCGCCTCGCGCGTGTCCGCGCCCAGGCCCGCCTGCATTGCGCGCACCGCGCGCGAATCGGCCAGTGGCGGGAATCCGGGTTTCTCGAGCGGAGCCCTGTCGTCCGCGCGGAACAGCACGGCGCCGTTCGCACCGATGGCGCGCGCGATTTCGAAGCGCGTGTTCATCTGTCCCGCGCTGGCCCAGGCCGCTTCGTTGAGCGGATAGCCGTTGGGCGTCTCGTGGCCGTACAGCTGTTCGCCCATGCGGGTGATCCAGCCGAGCATCGGATTCACGTTGGACACCACGCGGTCGTCGTACGCGAGCCGCACGCCAGCGATCACGTAGTGCACCGGGTCGCGGAACTTGCGGCCGAGCGAAGCGGCGAACTCGGGCGACTCGAACATCGCCTTGAGCGTGACGGCGATGTCGCCGTCGCTGCGCGTGAAGGCCGCAGCCATGCGTTCGACCAACGCCTGCGGCGGATCGTCGGAGACGAAATACACGGCGAGCTTGCGCGAGATGAAGCGCGCGGTGGCCGGCGCGCGCGCCAGGCGGTCGAGCGCCTCGTCGGCCTCGGCCAATCCACGGCTCTGGATGGGCTGGCCCAGCAGCGTCTTGGCCCCGTAGTCGTGCCGGCTGGGGTTGAACTCGAACAGGCCCTTGCGCACGTAGTCGGCGCGGAGGGCCGGCCGCACGTTCGGCGGCGGCGCGTCGAGCGGCTGGTAGCTCACGCCCACGCCGGTGAGCACGCGCGCCAGCTCCTGCACGTCGGTTTGCGAATAGCCGCCGTCCACGCCGAGCGTGTGCAGCTCCATCAGCTCGCGCGCATAGTTCTCGTTGATGCGGTTGGCGGCGTTCTGCGCGTTGTCGAGGTAGCGCAGCATCGCGGGGTGGTGCAGCGTGACTCCGAGCAGGTCGCGAAACCTGCCGAGCGCGTGCGGACGGATTGCGTTCTCTTCGTAGTCGCCCACCATCGCGCGGATGATGTCCTTGCGCAGGCTGACGTTGAAGTGGTTCATCCAGAACCATGTCATCTGCTCCTGCAACTGGTTGGGCGAATAGAGCGCGCGCAGCACGAAGCGCTGTTGCGCCTCGCGCACCAGCCCGTTGAGCCGCTGCTGGTAGGCCTGGCGCGCGGCCTTCTTCTCGTCATCGCCCGGCAACGCATCGGCCGCCTTGCGCTGCGCGTCGAGCTCGGTGACGAGCTGGTCGAGCGGCGTGCGCGAAATGGCCATGGCATCGATCTGCGCCTGCGCGGCCGGCGGCAGCGGCGCGGGCCGCGGATTGAGCTGGTCGCGCATCCACGGCGACAGGCCGCGCCGCGCCAGTTGCGCTTCGCTGCTCGCATTGGCACCCCAGCCCACGCGGTCGAGCCAGCGCAGTCGCGCGGCTTCGTTCACCGATGCGGAGGAAGGCAACGACACCGAAACCAGCGGCCGACGGTCCCCCGGCGCGCTCGCGCAGGCCGTGAGCAGCGCCACTGCGCATGCACCCAGCGCCATCGGCACGCGCCGCATGGAGAACAACAGCGAAGCGGCGGCCGGCACCGCGCTCACTCCCTCTGCATATCGTGGTGGCGCACGTCACCGATGGCGTGCTGCGCGGTGTCGAGTGCAGCGTCGACGTGCGCCAGGCCGCGCTGCTGGAACGGCCGCGAGCGCGGGTCGTCTTCTTCGCGCGCCACGTCGACGCGCACCTTGCGCAGCAGGTCGACCGCCGCATGCAGACGGCCTTGGCGCGGCAGCCACGCATCGGTGGGCTCGCGCCATTCGACGGGCTTGCCGTCGAGCCATGCCGCATGCTGCAGGTCAGCGATGGCGGCATGAATCTCGTCGACCACCACCTGCTCGTCGCGCGAGACCTGCCCGTCTTCGGGGCGGCGGTGCTCCACCTTCCAGGCGGCCGTGCGCAGGTCGGACAAGGCGTGGAGGTAGAACGGGTGCCTGCCGTATTCGTCGGCCAATGCAGGCAGCGACGCCGCTGCCATGAGAACCAATGCGGCGATGAGGCTTTTCTTCTTCACTTCGGAGCTCCTGTGAGTGACGACGGTTCGAGGATGCCTCCTCAACCGCCGTGCCCTGCTCCGCGTTGACGCACTTTACCTTCGCAGCGCCGCGCAAGGCAGCGCCTAAGCGCCGGCTAAGTCAGGCTACCGACAGGCTGGAAGGCGCAGCGCCGGCGATCTGCCGCAGCGCCCGCTCGAACACCTCGACCGGCTGCCCGCCCGAGATCAGGTGCTGGTCGTTGATGATGATCGCGGGCACCGAGTGGATGCCCGCGTCCGTGTACATGCGTTCGCGCTCGCGGGTTTCATTGGCGAATTCGTCGCCGGCCAGGATCTCGCGGGCACGTGCGGCGTCCAGCCCGGCCTCGGTGGCCGCGCGGACCAGCACCTCGGGGTCCGAGGGGTTCTGCCTGTCGGTGAAGTAGGCCTTCAGCAGCAGTTTCTTGAGCGCCGCCTGCTTGGCCGGGCTTTCGAGTTCGGCCCAGTGCAGCAAGCGGTGCGCGTTGAAGGTGTTGTAGACGCGCGGGCGGCCTTCGGGGCTGAACTCGAAGCCGACCTCGGCCCCGCGCTGGCGGATCATCTCGCGCGATTGCGCCTGTTGTTCACGGGTGGAGCCGTATTTCTGGTTCAGGTGCTCGAAAGTGTCCTGCCCTTCGGGCGGCATCTGCGGATTCAGCTCGAAAGGCTGGAAATGCAGTTCCGCCGTGACGCCGGGGGCCACGCGCTGGAGCGCCGCCTCGAGTGAAGCGAGGCCAACGGCGCACCAGGGGCAAGAGACATCGGAAACGAAATCGATCTTGAGATGGGAAGTCATGGGCGCCATTCTTCATGGCGCCGACGCCCTTGGTGCGCGCAAGGTCTTCAGGCCGCGGCCTTGGCCATGCGGGCCGTTTCAAGCGTCTGCTCGCGCATCAGGTCGTACTCGAGCTTGTCGACCGGAACCGCATCGGGCTTGCCCAGGTCGTTCATGTGCACGCGGTAGGTCTCGCGTGCGGTCATGGCCGAGATCGCGGCAATGGCGCAGATCGCCAGCGTGATGGCACCGACGGTCAGCGGGATGTTGGCAGCACCGGGGGGCGCGACCGCCACGAACAGCGCCGGCAGCAGCGCCGTGATTGCGGTGCCGATGTTCTGCGAGATCGCCATGCCCGAAACGCGAGTGCGCGTGGGGAACATCTCCGGATAGAAGCTCGGGAACACGGCGTTGTAGCCCTGGTAGACCACGCCCCACATCAGGAGCGACATCACGATGGCCAGCGGCACGTTGTGGATGCTGATGGCGTACAGGTAACCGAACGACAGCAGGCCCGAACCGATGGCGCCGACCATGATCGGCAGGCGGCGGCCGACCTTGTCCGACAGGTTGCCGACGAACGGGATCACGATCACGGCCAGGATGTTGCCCATCACCGGAATCCAGAGGTAGATGTCTTTCTCGAAGTTGATGCCGTAGCCCGGCTGCACCGCGTAGGCGGCGCCGAAGATGGTCGCGACCACCGGGATCACGTTCATCAGTGAGCACAGCAGCACGCGCAGCATGTCGCGCCAGCTCTCGGTCACGGCCTGGATCACCGGCGCCTTCGGCACCTTGCCACTCGCGTCGACTTCGGTGAAGGCGGGTGTCTCGTCCACTTCCTTGCGGATGATGTAACCGGCCACGATGACGATGAAGCTCAACAGGAATGGAATGCGCCAGCCCCAGGAGTTGAAGGCGTCCTTGTCCATGTAGTGCGCGAGCGGCAGGAACACGGCGGCCGCCATGATCTGGCCGGCCTGCACGCCCTGCAGCGTGAAGCTCGCGAAGAAGCCGCGTCGCCCGAACGGCGCGTGCTCCAGGATCATCGAGCTCGCCCCGGAAATCTCGCCGGCCACCGCAAAGCCCTGGATCAGCCGCAGCAGCACCAGCATGGCGGGTGCCCACAGGCCGACCTGGTCATACGTCGGCAGCAGGCCAACGGCAATGGTCGAAAAGCCCATCAGGAACATGCAGAGAATCAGTACGGTCTTGCGCCCGTGCGTGTCGCCCCAGTGGCCCAGCAGCAGTGCGCCGATCGGCCGTGCGACGTAGCCCACGCCATAGGTCGCTAGCGACGCGATGATCGCGATCTGCGGGTCGCCCTTCGGAAAGAAGATCTGCGGAAAGATCAGCGCCGCGGCGGTGGCGTAGATGAAGAAGTCGTAGTACTCCAGCGCCGAGCCGATCCAGCCGCTTGCGGTGGCCTTCTTCGATTGGTGCTTGCCTTTCGGCTCGTGGGCCGTGGGATTTGCCATGGTTTGTCTCCAGGGTTGACGAAAAGAATCTATGCCTGCGCCTGCGATGCCATGCGGGCCGGTGCGTTGAGGGCGCCATACGCGTCATAGCCCGCGGTGCGCTGTGCCAGTTCGAAGAAGAGTCCGCCTTCGATGTTCTCGGTGTAGATGTGCAGGTAGTCGCCCGCTGGCGAACGGTCGAACAGCACCCCCGCCTCGCGCAGCCGTGCGAGCAGCGCCGGGTCGAGGTCGATGCGCGTGGCCAGGTCGTCGTAGTAGTTGTCCGAAATGGGCACGAAGCGCGTGCCGGCGGCGCGCAGCCGCGCCACGCTGTCGAAGATGTCGTCGCAGCGCATCGCGATGTGGTGCACCGCGCCGCCGCCGGTCACGCTCAGCGTGCGCGCGGTGCGGGTGCGCTGGCTCAGCGACACGTTGAGCACCAGCCGCACGCTGCGATCGGCGTTGGCCACGCCCCGGCTGCGGATGAGCCCGAAGGGATCGGCCAGCTCCAGGCTTTCGCCCGGCTCCAGGCCCAGCACCGCGCGCGTGAACAGCACCCAGGTGTCGAGCTGATCGACCGCCAGGCCCAGCGCCACGTGGTCGATCTGCGTCAGGCCGGCATCTGCGGCGGCGGCCGATGCATCTTCCTCGAGGACGAAGTCGGCTTCGTACAGCCCGTTGGTGCCCAGCGACTCGGCAATGAAATGGATGAGGTTGCCGCCCGGCGCCACGATGGCAGGCACGCGCAATTCGTCCGGGCCTAGGGGGCTGTCGTGGCGCTGCGAGCGCATGGCCGTGGCACGGTCGACGGCCGCCAGCGGATCGGCGCAGCGCACGCCCAGCGCGCAGACCGAGGTGCCATGCGCCTCGAAGCGGCTGCGCGCGAACGAATCCGGCTGGGCATTGACGATCAGGTTGATCTCGCCCTGGCGGTACAGCACCACGGCTTTGGAGCGGTGCCGGCCGACACGGCGGAAGCCGAGCTGCCCGAACAGCGTGCCGAGGGTCTGAGCCGACGCTTCATCCGCCGCGAATTCGATGAACGACAGGCCCGAGAGCGCCGGCGCGGCGGGCGGGCTGAACAGCTCGACGCTCAGCGCGCGCGCAGGCTCATCGGCGGCTGGCGCCAGCCGCCGCTGCGCCTCGCTTTCGAGGTACAGCAGCGAGCGCATCGCGTCCACCGCAGTGCGCCGGTTGGGTGTTTCGCGGAACACGTCGTTGAAGATCTCCAGCGACAGCGGCCCGGTGTAGCCCGCGCGCAGCACCTGCTCGAAGAACCCGATCACGTCGAAGTCGCCCTGCCCCGGAAACGAGCGGTGATGGCGGGCCCACTGCAGCACGTCCATCGAGAGCAGCGGCGCGTCGGCCATCTGCAGGAAGAAGATCTTGTCGCCCGGAATGGCCGCGATGCCCGCGGGATCGTCCTTCAGCGACAGCGTGTGAAAGCTGTCGAGGATCAGGCCCAGGTTCGGATGATCGGCCTTGCGCACGATGTTCCAGGCCTGGCCATAGAGCGAGGTGAAGCGGCCCCAGGCCAGTGCCTCGAAGCCCACGCGCAGGTTGCGGCGGGCGGCGCGCTCCGCGAGTTCATGCAGCTGGGCTGCGGCCAGGGCCGGGTCGTCGACGGCCAGCGGCGAGGTGTTGGAGCAGCACAGCATCGTCGGCGCGCCCATCGCCTCCATCAGGTCGAACTTGCGCTCGGCGCGCTCCAGGCTGCGCCGGAACTGCGCCTCGGGCATGCCCTCGAAGTCGCGGAACGGCTGGTACAGGTCGATCGAGAGGCCCAGGTCCGCGGTGATGCGGCCCAGCTCGTCGGCGCTGCCCTTGAAGTTGACGAAGTCGGCCTCGAACAGTTCGATGCCGTCGAACCCCGCGGCCGAAACGGCCTCGAGCTTCTGGCGAAGCGTGCCGCTGAGAGAGACGGTGGCAATGGAGCGATGCATGGGGGTGACTGTAAAAACACCCGTCACCCGCCACAACGCTTTGCCCCCAGGTTGCGTTCGATAATCGAACGTCTACGTCCATTGTTCGCACGAAACAGGGGTTACACCTAGGCAAGCCGCCCCCGCCGCAAGCGGCTTTTTTCAGAGGCTGCGCCAGTAATCGATCAGCAGCTGCGCGAACTCGACCGGCCGCTCCACCGCGCTCAAGTGCGCCGCATCGATGGTGGCCAGGCGCGCATGGGGGATGGCGGCCACCATGGATTCGGACATGGCCGGCGGCGTCGCTTCGTCCTGCAGCCCGGCAATCACCAGCGTTGGTACGGCGATGCGGTGGTTGCTCTCGCGAAAATCAATGGCGGCCACGGCGTTGCAGCTCTCGATATAGCCCTGCGGATCGGTGCGCACCAGCACGTCGTTCAGCGCCTGGGCCGCGGCCTTGCCCTCCCCCGTGGTGACGAAACCGTGCGTGAGCCAGCGCGCCACCGCGCCCGGCGCAATGGCGGCCACGCCCTTGGTGGCCACCGTTTCGACGCGGGCACGCCACGGCGACTGGTCGGGATAGTGGGCCGACGAATTCGCGATCACCAAGCTGCGCAGCAGCTCGGGATGCCGCACCGCCAGCGCCTGCGCGGTCATGCCGCCCATCGACAGGCCGACGAAGTGCACCGGCTCTCTGCCCGCCTCGCGCTGGATGAGCTCGGCCACGTCCTGCGCCAGCGTTTCGACGCGCAGCGCGCCGGGCACCACCTCCGAGCCGCCATGGTTGCGATGGTCGTAGCGGATCACGGTGTGGGCGCGCGCAAGCTGCTCGGCCACGCCGTCCCACATGTGCAGGTCGCAGCCGAGCGCGTGGCTCAGCACGACGAAGGGGCCGCTGCCTTCGCGGACGACATTCAAACGGGTCATGGTGATTCCTTTTTCATCGGATGTTGAAGACGCGGCAGCCACAGGAACGTGATGGCCAGCAGCACGCAACCCGCGAGCAGCATCGGCACGACCATCGGCCAGGCGCCGTTCGAAAAATCGTTGTCGACGAACTGTGCCGCAAGTTGCCCGGCACTGAACGCCACCATCATCATGCCGAAGCCCGACCACGACACGGCCCGGCCCGCCAGGTGCGGCAAATCGCCCACGGCGCCGGCCTGTCCGCAGGGCTGGTGGATGCCGTGGCCGAGAGAATAGATCGCGTGGCCCGCGAGCAGCGGCAGGGCGCTGTGCGGCGCCAGCCAGCAGCCCAGCGCCTGGATCGATGCGCCGGCCATGCTCAGCGTGGCGCCCAGCTGCACGGTGCGCACCGGCCCGTGCTTGCGCAGCAGGCGCCGGCACAGGGTGGTGCTGAAGATGTAGACCAGCGAGCCGCCCGCTGGAATCCAGCCGTACATGGCGGGCGACCAGCCCAGATAGCCGATGTAGACCATCGGCGAGAGCAACAGGAAGCAGAAGAGGCCACCGTAGGTTGTTGCGGCCAACGAGGCCCAAACGCGAAAGCTGCGGCTCGCGAACACGGCGCGGGCGCTGCCGCGCGGCGCCGAAAGATCGCTCGCCAGCGGCCGCCGCGTTTCGCCGAACGAGTGCCAGCAAAGGGCAAGCAGCAGCAGCGCGTAGAGCGCCATCGACGCCATCACCCAGCGCCAGCCGGCGCCCTGCACCAGCCATGCGCCCAGCAGCGGCGCCAGCAAGCCCACCACGCCCAGGCCCGTGAGCCCGCGCGCCATGACGTGCGGGCCTTCGTGCGCGGGGTAGAGGTCGCGCACCGCCGCGCGTGCGCAGACGAGGATGGCCGCCATCGAAAAGCCCTGCAGCGTGCGCCAGCCCGCAAGCACCGGCACGCTGCCGGCGAACGCACCGCCGAGCGCGGCGACCACATAGCAGCCCAGCCCCGCCAGCAACACCGGCCGGCGGCCGAAGCGATCGGCCAGCGGACCGCAGAGCAATTGCGCAAAGCCGAAGGCCAGCACGAACAGCGTGAGGCTGGTGCTGGCCGAGCCCAGCTCTTTTGCGATGGCGGGTAGCGCGGGCAGGTAGCTGTCGGTGGCCACGGGCTGTGCCGCCAGCAGCAGCGGCAACAGAAGGCCGAAGCCGACCTCGAACCGGCGCCGCTCGCGAAGCCCGGGCCGCGTCACTGCGCAGGCGCGGCCAGCAATCCCTTCTCGCGCAGGATGCCGGTTGCGATGCCGAAGGCGTGGTTGGCCACCGGCACGCCGCAATAGATGGCCGCCATCATGATGACTTCCTTGATGTCCTCGGGCGTCAGGCGCGACTCGGGCGGCCCGTCGAGCGCGGCGCGCACGTGCATCGCGAATTCTTCATAGGCATGGATGCCCAGCATCATCGACAGCACCATGTAGCGGCGCGTCTTGTCGCCCAGCGCCGGGCGGCCCCAGATGTCGTTCCACGCATGGCGCGTGATGAGCTCCTGGAACTCGGCGTTGAACTCGTTGCGGTTGGCCAGCGACTTGTCGACCCAGGCATCGCCCAGCACGCGGCGGCGGTTGACGAGCCCGGCTTCGTAGTCGTTGGCGGGAGGTGTGCTTGCCTGGTCGGTCATCGGGATGTGTCTTTCGCAGTCAGTTGGGCGCGCAATGCCGCCACTTGCCGGAGCGCCGTTTCGCCGGCAGGCCCGGCCAGGGCGGGGTCGAACCATTCGTCCGCCGCCTCGCGCGGCAGCTCCGCGCGCAGGGTGTCGATGTTGGCACGCATGCGCGCCGCGTCGATCTGCAGGCCCGGCAGCGCACCGGCCAGCGCACGCGCGCTGCCGTGCGCGGACATGAGCAGTTGCGGCCATTCGGCCAGCTCGGCCTGCCAGCCGCCGAGCGCGCGCTCGTGCTCCTGCGGCATGGCGGCCAGCAGCGCGGCCACGCGCTGCGGCGCACGCTGGGCCGCCGCCAGCGCCACCATCGCGGCCACGGGATTGCGCTTGTGCGGCATCGCCGAGGAGCCGCCGCGGCCCGGCTCAGTGGGTTCGGCCGCTTCGCCGACTTCGTACTGGCCCATGAGCGAGATGTCGCGCGCGATCTTGCCGAGGCTGCCCGTGAGCAGCCCCAGCTCGCAGCCGAGCGCGACCCATTCGTCGCGTTGCGTATGCCAGGTCGCGCCGGCATTGCCGAGGCCGAGCTCGTCCGCCACGCGCTGCACGACCGCCGGGCCCTGCCCCTTCATCTGCGCGAGAGTGCCGACGGCGCCGCCGAGCTGCACGTTCAGCGCGTTGCGCGCGGCCGTTTGCAGCCGCGCACGGCTGCGCACCAAGGGCGCGGCCCAGCCGGCGCACTTGAGGCCGAAGCTCGTGACCGAGGCGGGCTGCATCAGCGTGCGCGCAAGAATCGGCGTGGCCGCATGCTGCGTGGCGTGCTGCAGCAGCGCTTCGATCGCGCGGTCGACATCGGCTTCGATCAGCGCGATGCCTTCGCGCGTGACCAGCGCCATGGCGGTGTCGATCACGTCCTGGCTGGTGCTGCCGAAATGCACGAAGGGCACGGCGGCGGGATTGAACAGGCCCACGGCCTCCTTCAATGCCTTGACCAGCGGAATTGCGACGCTGCCGGCGCGGCCGCTGTCGCGCACGATCTTTGCCACGTCGAACAACTCGACCTTGCAGCTGCCGACGATCGAATGCGCAGCCGCTTCCGGCACCAGCCCGAGCGCGGCCTGCGCGCGGGTCAATGCCGCCTCGAAGCGAAGCATGGCATCGACGAAGTTGTGATCGCTGAAGGCGGAGAGCGTCTCGGACGTGGAAAGGAAGCCTTCGAAAATACTCATGGTGAACGCCTCAGTAGCTGATCTTCGCCGTGGCGCGCAGCGCGTCGGCCGTGGCGGTGCCGAAGCCGAAAAATTCGAGGTACGCGGGAATCATCTCGAACAGCATATCGGTACCCACCTGCACGGCGCAGCCCTTGTCCAGCGCGGCGCGCAGCAGCGGCGTGTATTCGGACTTCATGACCACCTCGCCGACGAAGGTCGACGGCGCGATGCGGTCGACGTCGAATGGCAGCGGATCGCCTTCCTTCATGCCCATTGGCGTGGCATTGACGACCACGTCGAAGCCGGCCGGATCGTTCGAGCCCGTGGACACCACCAGCGCCGGATAGTGCGTGCGCAGCCGCCCGGCAAGCGCATCGGCCGAGGCGGTGTTGGCGTCGAAGAGCGCAATCTGCGCCACGCCGGCCGCCGCGAGCGAGGCCGCGATCGCGGAGCCGACGCCGCCGCTTCCGGCGACCAGCACGCGCGCGCCCTCGAGCGCGCGGCCCTTGCGCAGAACGCCGCGCACAAAGCCCGCGCCGTCGAACTGGTCGCCCACCAGCGTGCCGTCGGCGCGCTTGAGCACGGCGTTGCAGGCGCCGGCGATCCGCGCCGTTGGCGTCACCTCGTCGACCAGGCCCATGGTGGTGATCTTGTGCGGCATGGTCACCAGCGCCCCCCGGATGTTGGTGAGCCGGAACAACGCGGCGAAAGCCGCGGGATAGTCATCGGGCTTCACGCCCATCGGCACCACGACCGCATCGATGCCCTGCTTCTCGAACCAGGGGTTGTAAATCATCGGCGCCTTGAAGCTTTCGGTGGGAAAGCCCAGGTGCGCTACGAGGGTGGTCTTGCCGGTGATCATGAAGTCCTTCGCTTGCCTGTTGAATTTACTTTCGAACCTTGGCGATCTCGGCCATCAGTTCCTTCACGGTCGCCTCGCCCACCGTGGCCGTGTACTTGTCGATCACCGGCTTGACCTTGTCACGCAGCTTGGCCATTTCGGCGGGCGGAAGTTCGGTCACGGTCATGCCGGCCTTCTTGAGCGTGTCGAGTGCGGTGTCGGCCGCGGCGCGGGACGCCTCGCGCTGGAACTTGGTGGCTTCGGCAGCGGCATCGCTGATGATCTTCTTCTCCTCGGCGCTCATGCCGTCCCAGGCCTTCTTGCTGATGATCAGCGCCTGCGGGTTGTAGATGTGGCGCGTCTGCGTGATGTGCTTTTGCACCTCGGCGAACTTCGACGATGCGATCACGGTGTTGGGGTTCTCCTGGCCGTCGACCGCCTTCTGGTCCAGCGCCGAGTACAGCTCCGGGAAGGGCATTGGCGTGGCATTGGCGCCCAGCGTATTGAACAGGTCGATGTAGATCGGCGACTGGATCACGCGGATCTTGAGGCCGGCGATGTCGTCTGCCTTGGCAATCGCGCGCTTGCTGTTGGTCAGGTTGCGGAAGCCCAGGTCCCAGTAGCCGAGGCCGTGCAGGTTCTTCTCGTCCAGCCTGGCAAGCAGCTTCTGGCCGAAGGGGCCATCGGTCACGGCGTCGGCTTCCTGCGCGTTGTTGAACAGGAAGGGGAAGTCGTAGGCGGCAAACTCCTTGACCTGCGCGGTCAGGATGCCGGCGTTGAGCACCGTGATCTCGACGGTGCCGCCCTGCAGCGCCGAAACTGTCTGCAGGTCGCCGCCGAGCGTGCCGCCCGGGAACAGTTTGACGGTGATCTTCTTGCCCGACTTCTCGGCGACGAGGTCGGCGAACTTCTGCGCGCCTTGCGCCTGCGGGTGGCCGGTCTGGTTCTGGAACGCGAACTTGAGCGTGCGTTCCTTCACCTGGGCGGCGGCGCCGCCCATGGCAGCGACCGCGACCACGGCGATCAGCGTCTTGCGGAAAAAGTTGTTCATGTGAAAGTCTCCTTGGGTTGAAATTAGGGAAGCGAATAGCGTGAAAGTCAGCCGCTGAGCAGCCGGGCCGGCCAGATGATGAGTTGGGGAAACATCACCATCAGGAACATCATTGCGAACTCCGCGATGGCGAAGGGCAGCACGCCGCGCGTGACCTCGTCCATCTTCATGCGCGCGACGCCGGCCACCACGTTGAGCACGGTGCCCACCGGCGGCGTGATGAGGCCGATCGAGTTGTTGATGATGAACAGCACGCCAAAGTAGATCGGATCGATGCCCGCCGCCTTGATGACCGGCATCAGCACCGGCGTGAGGATCAGGATGGTGGGCGTCATGTCCATCGCGGTGCCGACCGCCATCACCAGCACCATGATCACGATCAACAGCAGCGTCGGGCTCGCGATCAGCGGTTCGAGCAGCGCGACCAGCTTGGCCGGCAGGTCGGCCACGGTGATGAGCCAGGCCGAGACCATGGCCGCCGCAACCAGGAACATCACGATCGCGCTGGTCTTGGCGGCCGAGACGAACATGGCGTAGAACTGCGAGGGCTTGAGCTCGCGGTAGACCACCGTGGCCACGAAGATCGCGTAGACCGCGGCCACCACGGCCGCCTCGGTGGGCGTGAAGATGCCGAAGCGCAAGCCCACCAGGATGATCAGCGGCAGCAGCAGCGCCCAGGTCGCTTCGCGCAGCGCGGTGAGCATCTCGCCCTTGGACTTGCGCGGCGGCGGCAGCACTTTTTCCTTGCGCACCAGCCACCACCAGGTGAACCAGAGCGAGGCACCGATCAGGATGCCCGGGAAGATGCCCGCAAGAAACAGCTTGGAGATCGACACGTTGGCAGCGACACCGAAGATCACGAATCCGATCGAGGGCGGGATGATCGGGCCGATCACGCCGGACGCCGCGATCAGGCCGCCCGAGCGCGCCTTGTCGTGCCCGGCGGCCACCATCATCGGGATCAGCAGCGCCGACAGCGCGGCCGCATCGGCCACCGCGGAGCCCGACAGGGCCGACAGGATGCAGGCCGCGACGATCGCCACGTAGCCGAGCCCGCCGCGCACATGGCCTACCACGGCCAGCGCGAGGTTCACGATGCGCCGCGACAGCCCGCCCTGGTTCATGGCCTCGCCGGCCAGCATGAAGAAGGGCACGGCCAGGAGCGGAAAGCTGTCGGCGCCGTTGATCACGTTCTGCGCCAGGATCTGGGCATCGAACAGGTCGAGGTGCCACATCAGCGCGACGCCGCACAGCAGCAGCGAATAGGCGATCGGCACGCCGATGGCCATGGCACCCAGCAGGGCACCGAGAAAGATGGCGATCGTCATGTCAGTTGCCTCGTGCGTTGTTGCTGCCGCGCTGGCGTGCGATGGCCTCTTCGGCATCGCGGCGCGCGAGTTCGGCGTTGATGCGGTCGATGTCGCCCTGCTCTTCCGACTCGTGCACCATCACGAGTTCGGCGTCGCTGAGCTTCCCGCTCAGTGCAAGCCAGAGGTCGTACAGCAGGAACACGATGGCCGAGACGCCGAACACCACGCCGACGAAATAGAAGATGCCGACGGAGGCGCCGGTGGTGGGTGCGCTCACGTCCCAGTTGATCAGCGTCTGCTGCCAGCTGCCCGTGAGCAGCAGGTACGAGGCGAACAGCATCAACCCGTGCGACAGATACAGGCACAGCTTCTTGCCCCAGGTGGGCAGCTTGGAGATCAGCATGTCGGTGCCCAGGTGGGCGTGCTCGCGCACCGCGACGATGGCACCGAGAAAGGTCATCCAGACGAAGAGCCAGCGCGACACTTCCTCCGACACGGTGATGCCCGAATTGAAGCCGTAGCGCAGCACGACGTTGCCGAACACCATGACCACCATGATGGCCAGCATCAGCGCCATGAGCCCTTCGAGCCCCCGGCAGTACCACGAGAAGATTCTTGTCATTGTTTGTCTCCTGTTGAAATTTTTTCTGCTCGGTCGTGTTGCGCAGGCATATCAGGCGACGTTGTCCGAGTGATAGCGCAGGGGGGTGGCAATCTCCGCGTGCATGGCCGGCGGATAGACGATCTCGCGCAGAAAGTCGGCGTCGTCGCGCACGCCCTGCGCCGCATCGGCATGGCCAAAGTACCCGAGGTAGTGCGGCATCTGCTGGATCAGCATCTCGAAGCCGGCCTGCGCGTTGAGGCCGCGCGCACGCGCCGCGCGCACCAGAGGCGTCGGCTGGTTGCGCAGCAGGATGTCGAACAGCGCGGCATGGCGGTCCATGCGGGCGACGTCGACAGGCAGCGCGTCGTTCTCATCCAGTCCAAGCGGCGTGGCGTTGATCACCAGGTCGTAGCCTTCGGGCGCGTTGCTGTCGGCGACAGTCACGTCGGCATCGAAGAACGCGTCGAGCTTGGCCGCGACGCCGGCGGCCTTGCCGGCCGAGGTGTCATAGAAGGCAATGTGCTCGGCGCCATCGACCGTGCCGCCTTCGGCCAGCGCCACGCCGATGGCGGCCGCGCTCACGCCCGCGCCAAGAATCAGCACCCGCTTGCCGCGAAACGGAATGTTGAAGTGGTCCAGCGCGCCCACGAGGCCTTCGCCGTCGAACAGGTCGCCCTCCAGTTCGTTGTTCTCGGTGCGGCGCACCACGTTGACCGAGCCCGCCACGCGGCCGAACAGGCCACAGCCGTCGAGCAGGTCGACCACCAGCGGCTTGTGCGGCGGCGCGATCACCATGCCGCGCACGTTGCGGGCAAGGAAGGCCGATTTGAAGAACACCGCGAAGTCGCGCAGCGGCACCTGCACGGGCAGCAGCACCGCATCGATGCCGAAATGGTCGAAGACGGCATTGAACAACCTCGGCAGGCGCACGTTGCGCACGGGGTCGCCGGGGATCAGGTACGCCAGGGTGCTGCCAGTGATGGAGGTGGTCATGTCTTGCCTCGTTTGTGCGGCAATCGCTCCAAGGCCATTGCCAAGCCGAACTCTATCCATCTCGCCACGCCGGTCACCCTCGGGCTAGGCCTAATTTGGCCGACAATCGTGCCAATGCGTTCGTTTATCGTACAAAAGCCGGGTTTATCCCGATCGAGGCCAGCTGCGGTGACGGCCGCCGCGCCTGCACACTTCCGGCCATGAGCACCGATCTCACCGATCTTTCTCCCGCGCCGGCCGGCCTCGACAAGCGCGACTGGATCGCCGGCCTGGAACGCGGCGTGAGCATCATCGAAGCTTTCGACGACGCCCATCCGCGCCTGACCGCCAGCCAGGCCGGCGAGCGCACCGGCATGACGCGCACGGCCGCACGGCGCTACCTGCTGACCCTGCAGCACATGGGCTACGTGGCGAGCGATGGCAAGCTGTTCTGGCTCACGCCGCGCGTGCTGCGGCTGGGGCAGTCGTATCTCGACTCGGCACGCCTGCCGCGCATCGTTCAGCCCTTCTTGCAGCGCGTGGCGGCCGGCACGCACGAGATCGCCTACCTGAGCGTGATGGACGGCGACGAGGTGGTCTACATCGCCCGCAACGGCCCCAACCGAAGCATGAGCACGGGCTACGTGCTGGGCGCGCGTGTGCCGGCGCAGGTCACGGCGGCCGGCATGCTGATGCTTGCGCTGCGCGGCGAGGCCGAGTTGTCCGAGTGGCTGGCCACCCGGCAGCTGCAGGTGTTCACCTCGTACACCATTGGAAGCATGGAACGCATGAAGCTCGAACTGGCGCGCATCCGCGCGCAGGGCTGGGCGCTGTCGGAACAGCAGCTCGACCTCAACTCGCGCGGCATTGCGGTGCCGCTGCGCGACCGGCACGGCACGCTGGTGGGAGCGCTCAACATCACCATGCCCATGGGCCACGAAAGCTCCGAAGATGCAGTGGCGCGCGTGCTGCCGGTGTTGCGCGAAACTGCGCAGGCCATGCGCAACCTGATCTGACTGACAACTATCCGACAGCCTCCGTCGGGCAGGATGCAGGCTTTCTTAAACACAAACGATGGAGACAAGCACCATGTCCGACAACTTCCTGGACGACCTCCAACCCACGCGCCGCCAGTGGCTGCAGGGCGGCAGCGCAATGGCCCTGGGCGGCCTGCTGCCCTCGATGGCCGCGGCCCAGGCGGGCTGGCCCGGCAAATCGGTGCGCTTCGTGGTGCCCTTCGCACCGGGCGGCAGCTCGGAAATCGTGGCGCGCTCGACGGCGGCAGAGCTCTCGCGCACGCTGGGCCAGAGCGTCTTCGTCGACAACAAGCCGGGCGCTGCGGGCAACATTGCCATGAGCGAAGTGGCGCGCAGCACCGACCAGCACACGCTGATCCTGGGCCACATCGGCACGCTGGCGGTCAACCCGTACATCTTTGCCAAGCTGCCCTACGACGCCAACAAGGACTTCAAGCCCGTGAGCCTGCTGGCCAAGGTGCCGAGCCTCTACGTGGTGCACCCCGACGTGCCGGCAAAGAATCTGAAGGAGTTCATCGCCTACGCCAAATCCAAGCCGGGCCAGCTGAGCTATGGCTCCGCGGGCAACGGCAGCGCGGGCCACTTGGCCTTCGAGTACCTGAAGATGACCGCCAACATGTTCATGCTGCACGTGCCCTACCGCGGCACGGGGCCGATGGTGACCGACCTGCTCTCGGGCCGGCTCGATGCCTCGGCCATCGGCGCGGCCGCCATCATTCCCTTCATCAAGGCCGGCAAGGTGCGCTGCATTGCAACAGGCTCGGCCACACGCCTGCCGCAGTTGCCGGACGTGGGCACCGTGGCCGAGCAGGGCTTTCCCGGCTTCGAGATGACGCAGTGGTACGGCATGCTCGCGCCGGCCAGCATTGAGCCCGCGCAACTGGCCAAGCTGTCGGCCGAGACGATGAAAGCCGTGAAGTCGCCGGAGTCGATGCAGCGGTTGACCGCCGATGCGGCCGAGGCCATCGGCGGCACGCCCGAGCAGTTCGCGCAGTTCATCGCGGCGGAGCAGGCACGCTGGCAGAAGGTGATTGCGAGAGCCAACATCAAGCCCGACTGAGCGGGCAACTTGCCGGTCAGCGCGTCAGCGTTGCCAGCTTCTTCTTCGCGCTTTCCAGGAGGCCCATCTTCTCGGCAGGCGGCTTGGCCTTGGTGTCGCCGGGCGCGATGATCTCGAACGCGCAACGCGCTGCCAACTTCGACGCAAGCGGATCGCGCGGCGCGAGGCCGTTGAACCTGGCGTTCGAGATGACGTGCATCTTCAGATGGCGATGGATGTTTTTCGACAGCTTCTGGCACGCGGCCTTCATGGCGGATTCGTCGGGTGTCAGCTCGCCATGCACGACAAGAAGCTCCACGGTGCCGTCCTTGTCCTCCCCCAGGACGAAGGCGCGCAACACTGAATCCCTGAACTTGGTGCGCAGCATCGAGCGAACCGGCTCGGCGGCGGCGAACGACTTCAGCGCGATGCCGCGCAACTCGTCATGGAAGATGAACGCGCGATCGACCGAAACGGTTTCGGCCTCTTCCGCCTTCGGCTTTTGCCGCTTGAGGATGCCGCTGCCGACAAGGTGCTCCAGGGTGCGCGCGGCATCGGCGGGGTCGAGCTTCGAACGCTGGGCCAGCTCGCTGCAAGAAAACTGTTGGTCCGGCGCCGCGTAGGCGACCATCAGGAGCTTTTGTACCTCAGGTGCGAAAAGAAAATCTGCAGAGCTCATTGTTTCCGGTTCTCGACAAGTGGATCGCATTATCGAGAGACCGGGGTCAGCGCCTGACGATGCGGTTTTATCCGCGGCGCTTTCGAGACGATTTCCGTCGGAGCACATGGTGCAGGCCTACAGCTGTGTTCAATGCCAGCCATCAAGAATGGCTGAACACGAACAACGAGCTTCAGTTCAGCCATGCACCAGGAAATCGACAAGCTCAAGCAAGCGGACGTTGCGAGCGGCAGGTACTGGGCCCCTTGCATGGCCATCGCATTGGTTGCGGTGTTTCTTTTCTATGTGGCATTGAAAGGCCTGGTGAATGAGAGCGCGGCGCGCGCGCCAACCTTGCCACCCGCGGTCATGCCAGCCAACGTCGAGACCACCGTGCCGGGTACTGCGACACGCTCGTCCGAAGAACCGGCCTTGCCCCCACCCCGCGCGCCGCTGGCGAACGCGACGCTCGAGGCCCCGGTAATCGCCCCGGTAATCGCCCCCGCGGTTGCCGCCGCGGAGCCGCCCGTCAAGGCTGCGCCCGCCTTCGTCGAAGTACACAAGTGCGTAATGCCTGAGGGCGATGCCGGCTATACCGATCGGCCTTGTCCCGAGGGCGCACGCGCGAGCACGCTGCGATTCCCACGCAACCTGCGCGCAGCGGCGACGCCGTAAGCGGCTCAGGCCGCCTTCAGGAACACGTCGTGGTCGGGCGCGAAGTTGGCGTGCAGCGGCAGCATCGCGCCGCCCAGCGCGCAGGCCTGCGCACCCGCCCTTCCCCCGTGCAGGCGCGGCTGCCAGATGCCTTCCCAGTTGCACCGGCCCAGAGCCGCGCGTGTCTGCTCCAGCAGGGCCTCCAGCAGCGAACGAGACATGGACCCGTCCATCACCACGTCGCCCAGGTCGAGCACCGCCGTGCCGCTTGCAATGGCGTAGGCCAGCGCAACCGAAGCCGACGCAAGCCATGCCTGCGTGGCCGCCGCATAAGGCGCCTCCAACGCGCGGTCGTCGTAGGCGGCGGTGGCATCGAGGCCTTCGCTGCGCAGGCGTTGCTCCAGCTCCCAGAGCGAGGCTTCGGCAATCAGCTGTTGTGCTGGCGCACCGCCTGCTGCTGCGGACTGCATGGGCAGCGAGGCCAATGCGCCCGCGTTGCCGTGCGCGCCGGTATGCAGGTGCGAGTCGATCACGAGCCCGCCGCCCACGAAGGTGTCGACGAACACATACAGAAAACTCTTGAGGTCGTGGCCCCGGCCCGTGACCAGTTCGGCCACGCAGGCCGCCACGGTGTCGCGCGCATAACCCACCGGCACGTCGGTGCGAGCCCGCACCTCGGCGGCCAGGTCCATCTGGTTCCACACGTCGGACTGCGCCTTCGACAGCCCGAGCGTGCGGTGCCAGCCGCCCAGCTGGAAGGGCGCGGCCAGCCCCGCCCCCACGGTGCGCACCGCGAGCGGACCCAGCCCGTCGCGCAGCCGGTGGATGTGCTGTGCAATGGCGGGCAGCAGTTGCTCCGCATCGGGAAACTCGTAGCTGATGGCATGGCGCTCGCGCACCTGCGCGGCAAAGTCGATGAGCAGCCATTCGGCACCGCGCCGCCCGACCTTGATGCCGATGGCAAAGGCCCCGTCGGGGTTGAGCGCCAGCGGCACCGAAGGCTGCCCGATGCGGCCGCGCACGCGGCCCTGCTTGACGATGAGCTGGTCTTCCTCCAGCCGCGCGGTGATGAGCCCGATGGTCTGCGCGCTCAGCCCGGTGAGCCGCGCGAGGTCGGCCTTGGGCAGGCTGGTGTGAACGCGCAGGGCCTGCAGCACCACGCGTTCGTTGAACTGGCGCATGCCGACCTGGTTGGAGCCGCGCGGGCGCAACAGGTCAGGTGGGCGCGCAGCAACAGCTTCTGCATCAGGCATGGGCCTCCGCGGGCAGCTGGTCGGCAGTCATGGCGCCGGTCATCACGGCCACCGTGTCGCTCATGCTGATCTTCTTCGGGTTGAGCACGGCCGCGCGCTTGCCGAGCCGCGCCACGTGGATGCGGTCGGCCACCTCGAACACATGCGGCATGTTGTGGCTGATGAGCACCACCGGCAGGCCGCGATCGCGCACGCGGCGGATCAGCTCGAGCACCATGTTGCCTTCCTTCACGCCAAGCGCGGCGGTCGGCTCGTCCATGATGACCACGTGCCGCGCGAAGGCTGCGCTGCGCGCCACGGCCACGCACTGGCGCTGGCCGCCGGAGAGCGTTTCGACCGCCTGCGTCATCGACTGGATGCCGACCTTCAGGTCCGCCATGCGCGCGCTGCTCTCCTGCAGCATCTTCTTCTTGTCGAGCATGCGCAGCACGTTGCCCATGAAGCCCGGGCGACGCAGCTCGCGGCCGAGAAAGAGGTTCTCGTAGATGGTCATGGCCGGTGCCACGGCCAGGTCTTGATAGACCGTCTCGATGCCCGCGCGGCGCGCGTCGAGCGGGTTGCGAAAGTGCACCGGTGCGCCGTCGAGCAGGATCTCGCCCTCGTCGGGCACGACCGCGCCCGACAACGCCTTGATGAGCGACGACTTGCCAGCGCCGTTGTCGCCGATCACCGCGAGGATTTCTCCTTCGCGCAATTCGAAGTCGACCCCGTCGAGCGCCGTGACGTGGCCATAGCGCTTCACCAGGCCCTTGGCCTGCATGATGATTTTCGGATTTGCCACGGTGTTCATCAGCGGGCTCCCCGGCGCGACAGTTGATCGGCCGCCACCGCAAGAATCACCAGCACGCCCGTCACCAGCACCTGGTAAATGGACGACACGCCCATCAGCGTGAGCCCGTTGCGGAACACGCCGACGATCAGCACGCCGATGAGCGAACCCAGCACCACGCCGCGGCCGCCGAACAGGCTGGTGCCGCCCAGCACCACGGCCGTGATGGCGTCGAGGTTTTCGGTCTGTCCCGCGTTCGGGTCGCCCACGCCGGTGCGCGCCACCGACAGCAGCGAGGCAATGCCGTAGAGCACGCCCGCGGCCACGTACGCGCCCAGCAGCACGCGCTGGGTGGGAATGCCGACCAGGCGCGTGGCCTCGGCGTTGTTGCCCACCGCATAGATGTGCCGGCCCGCGGCCGTTTCGCGCAGCACGAACCATGCGAGCGCATAGAGCACCAGCATCAGCACCGCGCCCCAGGTCACTTCGGCGCTGCCGATGGTGAAAGTGGTGCCCAGCCCCGTGAGGCCGGCGGGCAGATCGGTGATGGTCTGCGAGGACGAATACAGCTGCGTGATCGCGAACGCGATGTTCAGCGTGCCCAGCGTCACGATGAACGGCGGCAGCTTGATGCGCGTGACCAGCAAGCCGTTGAGCAGGCCGAACAACGTCGTCACGCCGATGCCGCACAAGATGGCCACCGGCACCGGCAGCCCGAGTTCGGTGGCGAACTTGGTCATGATGATGCTGCCCAACGCCATCACCATGCCGCACGACAAGTCGATGCCCGCCGTGAGGATGATCAGCGTCTGGCCGATGGCGATGACGCCAACCACCATCACCTGCTGCATGATCAGCGAGAGGTTGCCGCCCGTCAGAAAGCGGTCGGACTGGGTCGCAAAGAAAATGCATGCGCCAAGCAGGGCCAGCCACGGCCCCAGGGCGCCCCACGGGATGTGGTGCGTTGGAGATTTCGCCATCAAGGTGCTCCGGGCCTTGATTACTTCTTGCCCCAGCACAGCTCGGCGCCCGTCTTGGTGTCCTTGCTGTCGACGCCCGCCACGCTCTTGCCGGCGATGAGCGTCACGCCCGTGTCGACGTAGCCCGAGGCCTTCTTGCCCGTTTTGGCATATTCCACGCCCGCCGCCACGCCCATGGCCGCCATCTTGAGCGGGTACTGCTGCGAGGTGGCTGCAATCACGCCGGCGTTGGTGTCCTTGATGCCCTGGCAGCCGCCGTCCACGGAAACGATCATCACGCCCTTCTCCTTGCCCGCGCGCTTCAGCGCGTTGTAGGCACCGGCCGCGGCGGGCTCGTTGATGGTGTAGACCAGGTTCACGTCGGGCGCCTTCTGCAGGCAGTTCTCCATCGCCGTCTGCGCCTTGGCCTGGTCGCCGAAGCTGTCGGCCATGCAGACGATTTCAGGCGACTTCGACAGCTCGTTCGACTTGGCGTCGTTGGCTGGCAGGCCGAAGCCCTTCATGAAGCCGTTGTGCCGCTGCGCGCCCACCGGGTGCCCCGGCAGCAGGTCGAGCGCGACGATCTTCGCCGGCTTGCCCGCCATCGCGGCCTTGGCGTATTCGCCGATCAGCACGCCGGCCGTGTAGTTGTTGGTGGCGAAGAGCGCATCGGTCGCATCCGGCGGATCGGCCGGGCTGTCGAGCGCGATCACCATCACGCCCTTGTCGCGCGCCTTCTTGATCGCCGGCACGATGGCCTTGGCGTCGCTCGGCGTGATGAGGATGGTCTTGGCACCCGCGGCAATCATATTTTCCATGGCCGTGATCTGGCCCGCGTTGTCGCCGTCGGCCTTGCCCGAGCCTGAAAGCAGCTTGGCGCCGAGCTTCTTGGCCTCTTCCTGCGCGCCCTCCTTCATCTTCACGAAGAAGGGGTTGGTTTCAGTCTTGGTAACGAGGCCGATGACCGGCTGGTCGGCGGCAAAGGCGGCCGACGATGCAGCCAGGGACATGGCCGCCAGGGCCAGGATGGAGCGGGAGCTGAGCATGTGTGTGTCTCCGTGGGCAGACGGCGTGCGCCTGCGGTCTTGGGATCCGGTAGCGGGTCCGACGAAGGACGCGGCATCCGGGCGCAGGGAGACTATCGGACAGGAGAGGGACTAAATCAAGTGGATTTAGTTATCGGAAACCCGGAGGCTGAAGCGCCGGACGCTCGCAAGACGCGCCTCGATGGCGAGTCGAACATCATCTTTGAAGCTATCCCTGTCTGCTCATCCACTTGGCGCGAGCCATGCCCGCCTTGTCTTAATTTGCGACGCCTTCTGGTGAAACTTAATTGATCCCATTGGAGGAAATCACCAGCTCATTTGAAGAGAATTTGACAAAAAACACCTGCGTATCGCATTTTCGGTTTTTTCGGGAAAATCCGTAGAACTCCGAAGGACTAAAATCCCCAATTTTGATGAATTTTTCCAACAGAAATTCTGCATACTCGAAAGCCTCATCACTCATGCCGAGCGCCAGACGCCCGTCGCTCATTTCGAGCCTTTCCTTATCTTCTTTTTTTATTTCAATCCGAGCGGCGACAATTGTGCGCCTGGAATATTGGAAGCAATCGATAATTATCGACTCGCCTTCGCCTTCGCCTTTGGAAATATCCGCAATTGCCGACAAGAATTTGGCCGCACCCTTGGCATCAAACCTGATTGTTAACTCATTCTTGCTGAGTGGTCCGAAATTAAAAACTATCATGGACACCCCAGTGGCACATGCACATTCTTCATTGCCAAAAAATTCCCCGGTGGCGTTCCGTTATTCATTTTCGGCGACAAGAACTCAAACTGGACATGGGATGTATTTGAAACATTCGGCGATCCCATGCCATGTCCTCCAGCATAGTCGCCAGGTCCGACTTTAAATTGCCGAGTGCCATCGATGCTGCGCCACTTCCCTTCTCCAACCTTCACAAACTGGTCCCCGAGAAATTTATTCCTGGCGGCACCAATTGCAGATGGACATATTCTTCTGCGCCACTCCGACGGTTGCCGGGTCGAGGTTTTACTTGAGCTGTCCTTGCCTGATACAACGGTGAAGATCTAAGAAACTCACTTTTGCTCATCTCTTAATTTTTCGGCTCCGCGGGGAAACGACTTCAAAATAAACAGCAACGCAGTCTCAACATCTGGCAATTCCGCTCGTACATACGCGTCGTAGAGGCCGACTGCATCTTCATATTTTTCCAGATTCTCATCGAATCCGATACTCACTGCTTCACCTAGCAGCTTGACGAAACACTCCCAATGGACAACTTCGCTTCGCGAAAGTATTCACCATTGATCCAGAAGATCTTTTTGGCTCGGATTATTGATCCAAGCCTTGAAAGAATGGCTGCATCGCTCATTTTTTCCTCGCCAAAGGCCATTTGGAGGGACGATCGAATCACGCGAGCACGTCGCCGTCCCATCCGAACGCGACGAGATTGCCGCGCTCGTCATGGCGATAGGTGGTGCCTGCGCATTCCTTCAGCGCTGGCTCAAGCCGTTTCCCTGCTCCCTGGCCACTTCGCGGTGCAGATCGTCTCGCTCGAAGCCGAAAGGCCCTCGTCATCGAGGCGCAAACAGACTCAATGAGCTTGCAGAGCTCGTTCGATCAATCGGCTATTTGCCAGCCGATCTCCGTACGCACGCACGGACTCGAGTACTGCATCGGCGGACTCATGTGTGCGTGCAGCCTTGGCGTCATCAATCAAGCCTGCAACAGATCGTCCAATGAAAACCACACTTCTCGCGCCACGGTGGTCCTCCATGAACACCCCCACGGAACGGCAGTGAGCGATCAAGCGCTTCAAGCATTCCGCAAAACTCCCAAGCTGAACTGCGTCCTCCACTACCGAGTTGACATCCTCACCCCCGATGAGAAGGAACCCGGCAGTTGAGTTGTAAACAGCTCTCAGATAGTTTTTCCAATCATCGTTTGAAACAGCAGGAGCACCATCCAAAAAGAAGCTTTCCGAAGTCCCGATCAGTTTTCTTCGAAAAGTTCTGTGTCGATTCATTTCCAGTAACTTTGCTCGGCCAAACGCACCTTGAAACTCGCTAAGTTTGGGATTTACCGCACCCGGCAGGATCTCCGTCAACAAGAAGGCGGTGATTGCGCCTGCAAGCGGCAGCTCTTCGAGCGTCAACCTGTACATCTCCATTGCTGATTGAAACCGAAGCCAAACAGCATCGACTTCACAATCGACCGCTGTCACTTCGCGAAAAATTTTTCCGCCTGCGTCATCAAATATCGAAAAGTTGCTCATCGTCCGTACTTGTTAGTAGGGCGCACGCGCCCTCGTTCATAGGAGATGTGCTCGCCATCGGGGCCATGGTAGTGAGGGAGCTCGTAAGTTGGGCAAGGCGTCTGCTTTGTCGGTGGAAACTGATGGCCTTGGGGATGCACCTTGACCTCGCCGGTTTTTCTCGGCCCGCCTGTTTTGCGGCCGCCTTCGCGAATTTCTTCCACGTGCATTTTTGCACCTGAGCCGTCTACCCCGTCGGGGCTCAACACAGTGGAGTAGCTTCTTGAAGTCGGGATATTCTGGGCCCTCATCGCAGCACGTCGAGCGGCCCTCGCAGTCGGCAAAGTGACATCGCCTTGGGTCTGCTGTCGTCGTTGCATGCCCACCGGACACAGCCCCAAAGGGTCAACCCATTCAACCGCGCTGGGCGCATACACGTGAGCGTTTTCCCCACCCGACAGCCCAATCGGATCTTTGGACACAAAGCGTCCAGCGATTGGATCGTAGTACCGATGTCGGTTGTAGTGCAGCCCCGTTTCCTCGTCAAAGTACTGCCCCTGGAACCGAATCGGATTCCTGAACCCCGCCCTTCTCCCCGCCTCGCTGATGGCCTCCCGCGCCTCGCCCCACGCCTTGTACTGCGCTGACCACGCAATGCTCCCCTCATGGTCCGTCAACTCCTGCGGCGTGCCCAGGTGGTCGCATTGATAGAACGCAATCTCCTTCCTGTCGAAGGCGCTCGGCACGCTTCGCTGTTCGCCATTCCACAGCGGATCCTGCTCGATGTCATAGGCACCGCCGTTCGCCTCCATCAGCGCCTTCACGTCGGTCGTCTTGCTCAGCGCCATTGCGCGCGGCTGCCTGATCTGCACCAGCGGCACGAAGGAGCCGCGCTCGTGGATGTAGTGCACGCTCCAACCCTGCCCTTGCTGCTCGTTCTGCGCGGCAGTGCTTTGGGTGCTCTCGAACGCAAGCACGTCGCCGTCCCATCCGAACGAGGTGGTCGCATCGCCTGAACGCTTGGCGATGCGGCGGCCCAGGGGGTCGTAGCTGAAGGTGGTGGTAACGCCGTCACGATCGGTGGCCGCCGTCATGCGGTTGAAAGCGTCCCACGCGAAGACCGTCTTGCGACCGTTCTTCACACGCTCGATGAGATTGCCTCGCTCGTCGTAGCGATAGCTGGTGCCGGCGTATTCCTTCAGCAGGTTGTCGAGCAGCTTGTTCGCGGTGCGCTGCAGGGGGCCTTCAGTCTGAGCGGGGTCGACGATGTTGCCCGCGGGGTCGAAGGCGAACGTCTCGCGGCCCAGGCGACTGTTGGCTTCGAGCAGGCGGCCGACGGGGTCGTAGCGGTAGTCCAGCCGGCCGCGGCGGCTGTCGCCGATGGCGGTGAGTTGGCCGGCCTTGTCGTAGGTGTAGCGGCGGCTGAGCTCCAGCGCATCGACAGGGCCGCGCCCGGTTTGCGAGATGCGTTGCTCCAGCAGGCGGCCGGCGGGGTCGTACTTCTGGCGTTGGCTCAGGCCGTTGCCCTGCTCCCTGGTCACTTCTCGGTGCAGGTCGTCGCGCTCGAAGCCGAGGATGTCTTGCCCGTCGACAAGAAGGCCGTGCACGTGGCCAGAACCATAGGTGAGCCATTGGGTCACGTGGCCGTCAGGGCGAGTGGTGGCAATGCGCTCGTTGAGTTCGTCGTAGCGGTGCTGCCAGACCGCGGTGCGCGCACTCGCAAGGTAGTGGTGATGCTCGCGCGTCAGGTTGCCCGCCGGGTCATGGAACCACTGCAAGCGCGCATCGCGATTGGCGGCCTCCACCAGTCGGCCGTTGCGGTCGTATGCAAAGTGCTCCAACTGGCCTTCCCCGGCATTCCGCTCGACAAGACGGCCGAGCGCGTCGAACTGCAATTGGGTCGCGTGGCCGGCCTCGACCACTGTGGCCAGCGTACCAGTGGTTGCCTCGTGACGGTATTGCGTGGTCTTGAGGTCGAAGCCGGTTTCTTCCAGCAGGCGGCCCACAGGGTCGTAGCGGAAGTTGTAATGGCTGCCGTTCTCGTTCTGCAGCTCCGTGAGCCGGCCCAGCAAGTCCCAGTGGTATTTGAGTGAGCGGCCTGCCGCGTCGGTGCGGCTGGCAATGAGGCCTGCACGCGTGTAGCTGTAGCGCGTGCGCCGGCCGAGCGCGTCGGCGTGTGCGAGCAGGCGCCCTTCGGCATCGTGCGTGAAGTGCTCGCTGGTTTCGTCGGGCAGCACGATTTCTTCCAACTGCCCAGCGGCGTAGCGGTAGCTGGTGGTATTGCCGGCTGCATCCACGGCCTTGGTCACGCGGCTGCGCTCGTCGTACTCCCATCGGCTGGTCTTGGCGGAGCAATCGGTGTGGCTGAGCAATTGCCCAGACGGGGAATAAGCGAGCGCCTTCACGCCGCCCTTCGCGTCGGTAATGCGCACGGGCCGCCCGGCTTTGTCATAGGCGTACTCGGTCTTGTGGCCCAGCGGGTCGATCTCTTCCGTCAGGTGGCCCTGCGCGTCGTAGTCGCGCTTCCACACGCCGCCCTCGGCGTCGCGGATGCCCGTGAGCCGGTGCTGGTTGTCGTACTCGAAGTGCACCTGGCTGCCGTCCGCACGGGTGTGCGTCTGCAGGTTGCCGTCTTCGTCGTACGTGTAGTCGTCGGTGGTTCCGTCCGTATGCACGTGGCGCGTGACGTTCTTCGCGTCGTCGCGAAAGAACCATTCCTCCAGCTTGTCGGGATGGATGATTCGGTAGGTATAGCCCTGGATGTCGTAGTAGTGCCAGGTCTCGCCGCCCAGCGCATCGGTCACGTAGGTCAGGCGGATGTTCGAGTCCCACTCGAGCAAAAGCGCGAAGCTGCCGTCGTCGGACCATTCGCGCACGGCCTTGGCATCGGCACCGGTGCCGCTGTACTCCAGGTTCATGCCCCGGCCGGTGCGGTCGGTGTAGCGCGTGATCAGGTGGTGCGAGTAGCTGTAGCTCCAGCTGGCGCCGTCCTCGTCCTGTGCCGCGACCAGATCGCGTTCGGCAGCATCATGCGTGTAGGCGGCCAGCTGGCGAACGACTTGGCCGTCCTTCAGCTCCCACAGCGATTGGATGAGGCCCATCCGCGCATCGGGCTGCGTGCCGACATGCGCCATGACGACATCGCCCTGCTTGCTGACGATGTCGCTCAGCACCTGCTCGCCGGTGGAGGCGATCACATGGTCGTAACGCAGGCCGATCGACATGCCGTCCTTCGCTTGCTGCGCCACGAGACGGAAGTGCGGCTGCTTGCTGTCCACCAGCTCATAGAGTTCGCGCCACTCGCTTTGCTCTCCCGCAGGCAGCGGCTTGCCGAAGTCCAGCGCCAGCAAGGTCTCGCTGAGACGCGAGATCGTTACTTCCTCAATCGCATCGCGATACGCCTGCCCAACCGCCAAAGCCGGATACGCATGGCTGCGCCCGTCAGCCGCGTGATAGACGAGGCTCGCACGTCCCTGACGGGCGCCGCGCGAGGGCGTCGCGATGTCCACCCGCATGCTGTAGGGCGTGATCCATCGGGCACCCAGGCTGCCTCGGTCGAAGGCATCGAGATCGCTGGCGTAGGTGCGCGCCCATTCGATCGGCAGCGGCGCGGCAAGCACAAAATCGGTGTGCGTGAAGCTCTCGTTGCCGGTCGCGAGGCTGATCGAAGAGCCCTTGCGCGCTGGGGCCGGGCAGTTCTTGCAACCTGCCGCAGGTCCTCGTACTTCCGCCTGCCTGCTGATGTGGCCGAGCGCCGCACCCGGCTTGGCCTTCTCGGCCTTGGCCCCCGCCTGCGGCGACACGATGGCCGAACCCTTGCCTTTCTTGCGCAGCAGCGCATCTCGCAGCTTGTTCAGCAACCACATGATGCTGGCCTGGGCCTCCCGGTCAGCCAGCTTCGATAACTGCCCGCGCAGCAGCCGCTTGAAGTCCAGCATCTGCGTGATGACGCCGTCGACCCGGCTCGCGACGCCCGCGGGCAGTTGGTTCGCCGCCGCCTTGGCCACGTAGTTCGCCGACTGCTTGGTGTAGCGCACCGCAGTGCCCCACATCCGGCTCCAGGTGCTTTGGGTCTTCGGGTCATGCACCTTCGTTTCCGCCGCCCCGGGCCTGGCCACGGTAAACAGGTCCTTCTGCCCCAGCACGCGCCGAAGGATGTCGACGAGGTTGTCGATGATCTTGTCGGCCAGGTCCGCGCAGCTCTTCAGGATGCCGTCGAGTTTGGCGATCGCGCCGTCGATGAACTTGTCGAGCTCCCCCACGATGGTGGCGTTCAGGTGCCCCACCAGCGTGGTCACGATGGCCTCGCCCAGATTCGAGGCGGCGCTCTTGAGCTGCTGCTTCACCAGGTGCAGCGTGGGCCGCAGGCTCATGCGCGCTGCCGCCATGGTCGGCGGCAGCGGGATCAGCCCGATCAGGTTGATGCCCAGACTCACCCAGGTCAGGAACGCTTCGACGCCGTCCTTGGTCTTCTTTTCGACAATGGTGATGATGTCCAGGAACACATCCACCAGCGCCATGATGTTGCCGACGATGGGAATGCTGCCGAGCACCATCGTGAGCCGCTCCAGCGTGACGTAGCCGCCGCTGAACGAGCGCAGCCAGTTGTCCACCGCCTTGCTCGCCGCCGCGATGTCTTCCTTGACGATGGTGTTGAGCGGCGCCACTGCCGTCTGCGGTTCGCGCTGCGCCGGCGCCTTGGTTCCTTCCGTCCCTGACATTTTTTTATGTTCCCTCTCAATTGATGTTCGCGCCCTGGAACTCCAGCTGCTCGAAGGTGCTGTTCGTGAAGTCCACGCTGCGCCCTTGCAGCCCCTGTGCGTGCACCACTGTGCCGCTGCAGTTCAGCACGCCGACGTCGTTCCACTGCCCGCGCGCAAAGCTGATGTCGTCCCAGCGGCACTGCGTGAAGGTGCTGGCGCCGATGCTGCCGCCGTCGAAGTTCGCGCGCGTGAAGCTGCAATTGACGAAGGTGCAGCCGGTGATCGAGATGCCGCCAAAGTCGCATTGCGTGAAGCTGCAGCCCGTGAACTGGCAAGCGCTCCAGCCCGCCTGCTTGAAGCTGGTAGCGGTGAAGCTGGTACCCGCGAAAGTCGAGCCGGCGAACTGCACCAGGCCCAGGTCGAGCCCCGCGTAGACGAAGCTGTCGGCTTGCCCGACGAGGCCGGCCGGCGCACCGCCCGCGCCTTTGCGCCACATGTCGTGGGCAAGGATGATCAACTGCGAGCTCATGTCAGCGGGCTCCACCCGGATACGACCTTCTCCGTCTCTATCTGCTTCAGCAGCCAGCCGGCTTCGTCATTGCCGTTTTTCTGGGCCTCCGCCGCCCAGTACGCGGCCTTTTCGAGGTCCGTGCCGTCCATGTACAGGTCGTAGGCGAGGTTGTGCTGCGCAACGCCATGGCCGCCCTTGGCCGCCATCGACAGCCAGTGCATCGACTGTTCGGCGTCGGAGAACGTGAAGGTGTAGTACAGCGAGAGGCGGAAGGCAGACTCGGTATTGCCGGCCTCGGCCTTTGCGATCAGCGCAAGGCGCTGCTCGTCGGTGAGCGCGAAGCTCTGAGCGCCCGAGATGGGAGAGAGAGACGAGATCGAAGCGGGGGCGTCGTTGTCCATGAAACTGTTCTCCGTTGTGTAAGGCGCTCAGCGGCTTGCCGCTTCGCGCAGGATCTCGCCAGTGGTCTTCGACGCGATGTAGAGAACCGAGCGGCCGAGACGGTTTGCATTGCCCAGGCCTTTCCTGCCCGGTTCCAGCTTCGCGACAAAAGCGATCCCGATGGTGTTCTCGCCGTTCTCGTCCTCGCCGTTCTCGCGCGTCCGCTCGCTGATCTGGATCTCGAAGTTCTTCAGGTCCTGCCCAGTTTGCGCAAAGCGCTCGCAGGCGCGGCTCAGCGCGATGGCGAGGGGTGGGTTGAGTTCCGGGTCCAAGATCGGCACGTCCCGGTTCAATCGATGTCCTGATAGATGCTCCACCCCGAAATGTCGGCACCGGACTCGTCCTCGAACTCCTCGCAAATCACCTCGATCGAGTTTCCGGACGGATCCACGATCCTCGCGATGTAGAAGGTTCTGATGGCCGGGAATCCTCAGCACGTCCATATCCGGGTCCGGCTCGTAGCCGAGCGCGTTCTCGTAGAACGCAGTCATCTTCTCGGGAATCCCCTTCTTTCGAAGCATGGGGACATGAATGGCGAATGGCCTCATTTCCGTACCTTCCTTGCGACCCGATGAGCTCCAAATTCATGGCCGAGGCTTACGGGCCGCCGCAGATCGGGCCGCCTCGATTTCCTTGAGCAGTTCGCCTGCATTCGAGTTGCCGTTCTTCAGTGATTCCGAGGCCCAGTGCGTGGCGCCCTCAAGATCCTGGTCCTTCATGTACAGCTGGTAGGCCAGGTTGTGTTGTGCCACGGCATGGCCGCCCTTGGCTGCGATGGACAGCCAGTGCCGCTGCTGTGCGTAGTCCTGACGCAGGAAGCCGTAGTACTGCGAAAGTCGGAAGGCTGATTCGGTGTCGCCGGCCTCCGCCTTTGCAGCGAATGCGGTGCGCTGCTCATCGGTGAGCGCAAAGCTCTGCGCGCCCGAGATGGGCGACGGCGAAGATGGGGATGCAGGGGTGTCGTTGTCCATGAATTTGTTCTCCGCGGCGTGTGAGATCGAAAGCGCGAGTGCCAGCAGGGTCGGCACTACGCGTGTGAGGTGAGGCTTCGTCATGGCTTGGGATTGAAGGTGTGCCATCGTCCGATGTCGCCCGTATCCATCGTCTTGTCCTCCTTCATGCCCGCTGGTTGAACCTTGCCGTTGGGCCAGATCCAGAGGAACTTGTCGGGCCCGCTGACCGGTGCGCCGAGTTCGTTGGCCACCTTCTGCGCGTAAGGGTCGGAACCGTTGCCGGTGTTGCAGGACATGAGCACGACGTGCTGGCCTTGGGTATACGAAGGGTGGGCCTTGATGCGGTCCGCCATTTGCTTGGGCGTGATCGGGTCGTGCAACGCGCCGACCATGACATCCGAATTGCCGTGGCCACCCACCGTGAAGGTGCCTTTCGGATTCGGGATGTTGTCGGCCGATTGCCGGATCCCCTCGTCGTGCGGAAACAGATTGAGATCGACCAGCCCCAGCGGATCGATGCCGCGCACCGGGTTGTTGCCCACGTACACATGCAGGTTGCGTCCACCCGCCAGTCCCAGCGGATCGCGCGACACGTAGCGGCCGCTTGTCGGGTCGTAGTAGCGGTAGCGGTTGTAGTGCAGCCCGGTTTCGGCATCGAAATACTGGCCCTGGAAGCGGATCGGGTTCGCAAGGCCCGCGCGCCGCCCTGCCTCGCTGATGGCTTCGCGCGCCTCGCCCCAGGCCTTGTACTGCGCGGACCACGCCACGCGGCCTTCATGGTCGGTGAGTTCGTGCGGCGTGCCGAGGTGATCGCACTGGTAGAAGGCGAGCTCGTCCGGCGTGAAGCCGTCGAGCTCGGGCTGCTGTTCGCCGTTCCAGAGCGGATCCTGCTCGATGTCGTAGGCGCCGCCGTTGGCGGCCATCAACGCTTTCACGTCGGTGGTTTCGCTCAGCACGATGGCCCGCGCCTGGCGCACCTGCACCAGCGGCACGAAGGAGTCGGGCTCGTGGATGTAGTGCACGCTCCAACCCCGGCCCTGCTGTTCCTGCGCGCCGGAAATGCTCTGCGTGCTCTCGAAGGCCAGCGTGTCGCCGTCCCATCCGAACAGCGTCATGGCATCGTGCGAGCGCTTGGCGATGCGCCGGCCCATCGGGTCGTAGCTGAAGGTGGTGCCGGTGCCGTCCTGGTTGGCGGCCGCGGTCATGCGGCCGAAGCCATCCCATGCAAAGGTGGTCTTGCGGCCGTTGCGCGTGCGCTCGACAAGGTTGCCGTGCTCGTCGTAGCGATAGCGGGTGCCGGCGTATTCCTTCAGCAGGTTGTCGAGCAACTTGTGCACCGTGGCCTGCTGCGTTGCCGGCTCGGCGTTCGCAGGGCTGACGATATTGCCGGCCGGGTCGAAGGCAAATACTTCGCGGCCGAGACGGCTGTTGGCTTCCACCAGACGGCCTACCGGGTCGTAGCGGTAACCGAGATTGCCGTACCGGCTGTCGCCGACGGCAATCAGCTGGCCGATCTTGTCGTAGCTGTAGCTGCGGCGCACTTGCAACGCCTCGATGGCGCTCGGACGGGTCTGCGCAATTTCCTGTTGGAGCAGCCGGCCACCGCTGTCGTAGCGCAACCGCTGGTGGAGGCCGTTGCGCTGTTCACGCAGGACTTCCCGATGAAGATCATCGCGCTCGAATCCGAGAATGTCTTCGCCGTCGAGCAGCAAGCCGTGCACATGGCCCGAGCCATAGGTCAGCCACTGGGTCGTGTGGCCATCGGGGCGGATGGTCGCGATGCGGCGGTTGAGCTCGTCGTAGCGGTGCTGCCAAACCGCGGTGCGCGCATTCGCGAGGTAGTGGTGATGCTCACGCGTGAGGTTGCCCGCCGGGTCATAGAACCATTGCAGGCGCGCGTCGCAGTTGACGGCTTCGACGATGCGGCCATTGCGGTCGAACGCGAAGCGCTCGGCCTGCTCACCGGCCGTGCGCTCGACAAGGCGCCCCATCGCATCGGATTGCAGTTGCATCACGCGCCCGCCCTCCTCTACGGCAACCAAACGGCCGGTGCTCTCTTCATGGCGGTAGTGGGTGGTCTTGCGATCGAAGCCAGTTTCTTCGAGCAGACGACCCACCGGGTCGTAGCGGAAGTTGTAGCGGCTGCCGTTCTCGTTCTGCAGTTCTGTCAGCCGGCCCAGCAGATCCCATTGGTAGCTGAGCGAATGGCCGGCCGCATCGATGCGGCCAGACACCAGGCCCGAGCGTGTGTAGCTGTAGCGCGCGCGGCGGCCGAGCGCGTCGACATGCGCGAGCAGGCGGCCTTCTGCATCGTGCACGAAGTGCTGCTGCGTGTCGTCGGGCCAGGTGATCTCTTCGAGCTGGCCCGGAGAGTTGCCGTCGCCGCGCTGCACGATGCCTTCACCTGAAGGGCTGTAACGGTAGCGCGTGGTCAGCCCCACAGCATCGATGGCCTTGATCATCCGGCCTCGGCTGTCGTATTCCCAGCGGCGGGTCTTGCCCGAGCAATCGGTGAAGCTCGCAAGGCGGCTGCCAGGCGTGTAGCTCAACAGCTTCGTGCCACCCTTGGCATCGGTCACGCGCACCGGCCGCCCCGCCTTGTCATAGGCGTACCCGGTCTTGTGGCCCAGCGGGTCGATCTCTTCGGTGAGGTGGCCTTGCGCGTCGTAGTCGCGCTTCCACACGCCGCCCTCGGCATCGCGGATTCCCGTGAGCCGCTGCTGGCCGTCGTACTCGTAATGGATGCGGCTGCCATCCGCGCGCGTGTGCGCCTGCAGGTTGCCGTGTTCGTCGTACGTGTAGTCGTCGGTGGTTCCGTCCGTATGCACATGGCGCGTGACGTTCTTCGCGTCGTCGCGGAAGAACCACTCCTCCAGCTTGTCCGGATGGATGATCCGGTAGGTGTAGCCCTGGATATCGTAGTAGTACCAGGTCTCGCCGCCCAGCGCATCGGTCACGTAGGTCAGGCGGATGTTTTCGTCCCACTCGAGCTTCAGCGCAAAGCTGCCGTCGTCGGACCATTCGCGCACGGCCTTGGCATCGGCACCGGTGCCGTTGTACTCGAGGTTCATGCCCCGGCCGGTGCGATCTGTGTAGCGAGTGATCAGGTGGTGCGAGTAGCTGTAGCTCCAGCTGGCACCGTCCTCGTCCTGCGCCGCGACGAGGTCGCGCTCCCCATCGTGCGTGTAGGCGGCCAGCTGGCGAACGACCTGGCCGTCCTTCAGCTCCCACAGCGACCGGATCAGGCCGGTCTTCGCATCAGGCTGCGTTCCCACGTGCGCCATCACGACATCGCCCTGCTTGCTGATGATGTCGCTCAGCACGCGTTCGCCCGTCGACGCGATCGCATGGTCGTAACGCAGGCCGATTGACTTGCCGTCCTTCGCTTGCTGCGCCACGAGACGGAAGTGCGGCTGCTTGCTGTCCACGCGTTCGTATATTTCTTGCCACTCGCCTTGCTTGCCGAAGTCCAGTGTCAGCAAGGTCTCGCTGAGCTGGCTCAATGTCAGGTTCTCGATGGGATCGCGGTGCACCTGTCCCACGGCCAGCGCGGGATAAGTGTGGCTGCGCCCGTCGACCCCGCGGTAGACGAGCCCTCCCTGCGGTGCGATGTCGATGCGCGTGGTGTACGGCGTGATCCAACGCGCACCCAGCAGGCCGGGGTCGTATGCATCGAGCTGGCTGCGGTACACGCGCGACCACGTGATGGACAGCGGCGCGCTCAGAACGAAGTCGGTGTGCACGAAGCTCTCGCTGCCGGTCGCAAGGCTGATCGAGCCACCGACGGCCGCGCGCGCCGGCCGGTTGCGGCAGCCCGGATCGTTGCGGGCCGGCGCCTGCTTGTTGATGTGGCCGAGTTGCGCGCCCGGGCGGTCCTTGTCGGCCACCGCGCCTGCGCGCGGCGGCACGATGGCCGCGCGCTGCCCCTTCTTGCGCTTGATGGCCTCCAGCAGCTTGTGCAGCAGCCACATGATGCTGGCCTGCGCTTCCTTGTCGGCCAGCCGCACGAGTTGCCTGCGAAAGTTGCCCTTGAAATCGAGCATGCGCGCGATCACGCCGTTGACCTGTCCCGCCACGCTGGCCGGCAGCTGGTTGGCCGCCACCTTCGCCACGTAGTTGGCAGACTGCTTGGTGTAACGCACCGCGCTGCCCCACATGCGGTTCCAGGTGCTCTCGGCCTTCGGGTCGTGCACACGGGTTTCCGGTCGAGGCGGCGTACCGACGCTGAACATGTCCTTCTGCCCGAGCACGCGGCGCAGCACGTCGACCAGGTTGTCGATGATGCTGTCCGACAGCTTCGCGCAGCTCTTGAGCATGTCGTCGAGCAGCGAGATCGCCTTGTCGATGAACTTGTCCAGCTCGCCCACGATCGTGGCGTTCAGGTGCCCCACCAGCACCACGACGATGGTCTCGCCGAGGTTCGACGCCGCCGTCTTGAGCTGCTGCTTCACCAGGTGCAGCGTGGGCCGCAGGCTCATGCGCGCGGCCGCCATGGTCGGCGGCAGCGGGATGAGCCCGATCAGGTTGATGCCCAGGCTGACCCAAGTCAGGAACGCCGCAACGCCGTCCTTGGCCTTCTTCTCGACGATGTTGATGATGTCCAGGAACACATCCACCAGCGCCATGATGTTGCCGACGATGGGGATGCTGCCCAGCACCATCGTGAGCCGCTCCAGCGTGACATAGCCGCCACTGAAAGAGCGCAGCCAGTCGTCGACTGCCTTGCTCGCCGCCGCGATGTCGTCACCGACGATGGTGTTCAAGGGCGCGACCGCGGTTTGGGGTTCTCTCTGCGACGTTTGCTGTTGCGATCCTTCGGCCATTGCCTTGTTTTCCCTCTTTGCCTGGTATTTCTTGTTATTCGAAGAGCACGCGGCAGCCCCGCGTCAGCCCATGAAACCGGGCGTGCGCCCCGCGAGCGCGGGCTGCGTGGCGGCGGTGGCCATGCCCGTCTTGACGCCCGCTGGCACGCCGCCGCTCGCAACGCTGCCCGCCACGTTCGCCATGCCGGCGATCGGCACGCCCATGGGCCCGAGCCGCGCCCCCGCTGCCTGCATCGCCATGCCCGTGGCGGCCTGGCTCGCCTGGCCGAGCAGCGCCTTGGCGCCGCCCTGCTGGATGGCCTGGGCCGCGCTGACGGCCTGCTGCGCCATGCCCGCCGCCTGCGTGACCTGGCCCAGCATGCCCGCGGCCTTGCTGTTCGTGCCTGCAACGCCGGCCAGGGCGCCCGCTGCGCCGCCGGCCGAACCGGCCATGCCGGCCAAGCCGCCCGCGCCGGCCAGAAAGCCCGAGGTCCCCGCCGCATCGGCACCGCCGGCGGTCGGCTCTTTCGCCTTCCAGTCCTTGGGCGTGCCGAAGTAGCTGCCCTCTTCCCATGGATCGCGCGGGTCCTTGCCAAAGGTGACCTTCGCGGTACCGATCGGCAGGCCCGACACGGTCGCGAAACCGTTGCGGTCGAAGGTGCCGGCGTGCGAGCCGCCTTCCGAATCGACCACGGTGAAGTCGCCCTGCGCAACGCCCTGGTGCTTTTCGCCTGTCGGCTTGATGTACTGGTGGTACAGGTCGAGCTGCCCCTTGGGCAGTTGCGGCGGGTTGGGCAGCGAAGGCTTGCCCTCGCTGGCCGGGCCCACGAGGCTGTGCACCGCGGCGTGCTCGCGCCAGGTGCCCGAGGTGCCGTGCTCGATGCCGCCCGAGCTCCAGCGGCTGTAGCTGGAGCCGCCGTTGATGACCACCTCTTCCTTCGCGTGGATGGTGATCTTGTTGGCGGTCTGCGTGATGTTGAGCTTGGCCAGCACGTTGACGCTGTCCTTCAGCGCCTTGATGTCGATGTCGGCGCTGGCCGCCACCAGACGCATGCCGGCCTTGGAGGCGAACATGCGGATGGCGCTCTGCACGCTCACCAGGAAGCTCTTGCCCGCGCTCACGCTGGTGTGGCCGCCGCTGGTGAGCGCGTTGTGCTCGTTGCTCACCATGTGGGTGGAGCCCTGCGCCACGGTCTGCAGGCCCTTGGCGCTGGCCAGCGTGAGGTGCGGCTCCTGAAACTCTGGGAAGTCGCCTTGCTCGCGGTTGCCACCCTGACCCTTGATCGCGTCGTTCTGCTCCTTCAGGCCCTTGGCAACTTCGTCCTGGTCGCCGCTCTCGTGCGCCTCTGCGGCCTGGGCGGCTTCGCTCAGGCCTTCATGCAGGTCGCGCGCCTGCGTGAGCCGGCCGACGGTCTCGCCCATGTCGGTGGTGTGCGCCTGCGCATTGGGCCGCGGCTCGGTGGTCACCAGCAGCCCCCTGGCCGCGCGCGCCACGCCATGTCCGTCGGTGCGCAGCTCGAAGCCCTGCCCGCGCGGCTCCTTGCGCCCCGCGGTGTCTTCGATGCGGCCGATGTGCCCCACGCTCAGCTGGCTGGCCTGGTGGTCGCTGCGCAGCTGCGCCTGGATCTTTCCGTGCGTATCGTCGAGCACCAGGTGATTGCCGCGCCCGCCGCCGAGTTCGCGGCTGCGAATGCCCGACAAGTGTTTTTGCTCCGGCAGCTGCCACGCCGCCATCGTGTCTGCGTTGTAGACGCAGCCGGTGACGATCGGGTAATCCGGGTCGCCGTTCAGGAAGTCGACGATCACCTCCATGCCGATGCGCGGCACCGACACCGCGCCGAAGGTGGCGCCCGCCCAGGCGGTGGACACGCGCACCCAGCAGCTGGAGTTCTCGTCGTCCTTGCCGAGGCGATCCCAGTGGAACTGCACCTTGATGCGGCCGTATTGGTCGGTCCAGATTTCTTCGCCGGCCGGCCCGACCACCATGGCGGTTTGCGGACCGCGGGTGCGCGGCTTGGGCGTGGTGCGCTGCGGGCGCCACGCCAGGCTGGTGGGCTGCACGTCGAAGGCAAAGCGCTGCACCGATCCCTCGGTGGCATCCGCCCCCTCGCTCGCCTGCAGGTTCTCCTGCAGGTGGTAGCTCACGCTCAGCAACAGGTACTGCTGGTTCTGGTCGGCGCGGGGGTGGCCGGTCAGGCGCAGCGTGTGGCCCGTCGCAAGCTCGCGCAGGTTGGAACGGCCGCTGGCGCGGCTGCGCTGGGTCAGCTGCTCTTCGTTGCGAAGACGCGCGTAGGTTTCGCCATCGGCGTGCTGCACGAAGCCACCGGGCCACTCGTAGTTCTCGTAGCCATCGTGGTCATGGCCGGGCGGCATTTGCCGCAGGTGCGAGAGGTCGGCCTTGGGCTTCTCGAAGTCGTAGTCGTTGTTGTAGTGATGGCCCGCGCGCACCTCTTCCGCGGTTTCCCAGGCATAGATGCGTTCGCGCTGGCCCATGCCGGATTTTTCAAGCGGGTGGTAACGCACCGACTCGCCGCCGGGCAGCGGACCGTGCGAGCTTGCGATGTCGTCCGCAAACACCAGAACGTGCTGCGACGCCTCATGCCTGAAGTAGTAGTAGATGCCTTCGAGCTCGCACAGGCGCGAGATGAAGTTGAAGTCGCTCTCGTGGTACTGCACGCAGTAGTCCCAGCGGCGGTAGTCGCCCCGGCTGAGCTTCTTCTCGATGGGATAGCCGTAGCTTCCGAGCACCTCCGTCAATATCTCTGGAACGGTCTTGCCCTGGAAGATGCGGAAGTCGCTGCGCCGCGTGGCAAGCCACAGCCAGGGCCGCAGCTGCAGGCGGTAGAAGGAATGGCGCGCATCTTCCTGCTGCAGGCCGAAGCGGGTCGCAATGCCGCCCAGGTATCGCACGCCGCCGCTTTCGGTTTCCACCGCCACGGCGGAGGCCTTGCCGAGCAGGGCTTTCGGGTCGATGGCGTTGCTGCTGCCCAGCAGCTCGATGTCGAAGGCGTAGAGCTGGCTGAGCGCCTCCCGGCCCACCAGTTGGCGAAATTGCAACGCCTCGCCCAGCGGCGTCTGGATCGTGACGCGGCGGCTCATTGCAGATCCGCAGCCAGCCAATAAGACAAATTGGCTAATGCCAATTCATTCAATAAGAATATTGTTTTCAGATCGAGCTTCATGCTCAGCTCCCCTTCCATTATTTGACAATTATTTTAAATGTTGATTTATCGTAAGAGCCAATGCAAAGGTTAATCTTTCAGGGGAGATGTGGAAGATTTCCGCCTTTTTCTCCCAGCGCCGAGGCCATCGGCACGCACCGCGCCCTACCGCTGCAATTCGGAAAACAATTCTTGTAAGAAGAAATAGCGCATGAAGCGCGAGAATTCGAAGCGCCGAATTCTTTTTAAATCAGGCTCAGCGTTGCGGGCAGTTTGCCGCGCTCTTCAGGCAGCGCTCGGCGCAATTGGCCGTCCCGGCTGTTCCAGCTTCATCACCCGCCACGCACACAGGCTGCCCACTGCCGCCAGCACCGCGGCCAGCGCGAACATGGACCGGTAGCCGACCTCCTGCGCCACGGCACCGCCCAGCAGCACACCCAGCACGCCGCCAAATCCATAGCCGATCACCGTGAAGAGCGCCTGCCCGCGCCCGCGCAGCCGGCCGGGGAAGCGGCGCGAGACGACGGCAATGCAGGTGGTGTGGTGCGCCGCGAAGCTCAGCGCATGCAGCCACTGCGCGACGATCAGCGCCGCGATCCAGCCTCCCAGCCCGGCGGTCAGGCCCAGCCGTGCCACGGCGGCAATGCCGCACACCAGCATCCAGCGCGGCATCGGCAAGAGGCCGATGAGCCGGCCCTGCAGAAAGAACCAGACGATCTCGGCCACCACCGACAGCGCCCAGAGCAGGCCGATGACGCTTTTGCCGTAGCCGAGCGAATCGAGGTACAGCGAGAAGAATGCGTAGACCGAGAAGTGCGACATCACATGGAAGAACAGGGATGCAAAGAACCACCGCACGGCCGGAATTCGCAGCACCGGCCCGATGGGCTCTTTCACCGCATCGTGCGCCGCCACCGGCTCGCGGATGTCGGGCAGCTTCATCGTCGCGATCAGCACGACGGCCAGCGTGCCCGCCGCCCAGGCCGGAAAGTGCTTCATGCCGAAGCGCTCGAACCACTCGCCCGCAAAGAACACCGTCACCAGAAAGCCGGCCGAGCCGCACAGCCGGATGCGCCCGTAGCGCCCCCAGTCGCCGGCCACCAGTTGCGCCATGGCGGCCTCGGTGAGCGACATCATCGAGCTGGTGTGGGTGAACATCACCAGCAGCACCAGCGCCAGCCACCACGCGCCGCCGTGCCACCAGAGCCCGAAGGAGCTGGCCAGCGCCACCGCCGCGCTGAAGCGCAGCAGCTTCACGCGCTGGCCCGTGTGGTCGCTGAGCGCGCCCCAGGCATAGGGGGCGAACACTCGCGTGATCGACTGCACCGAGGCCAGCAGGCTGATCGTGAAGATCGGCAGCCCCAGGTCCTTGAGCCACAGCGGCAGGTAGGGGTTGAAGAAACCGATGTGCGCGAAATAGCTGGCCGACAGACCAGCGAACGCCAGCAGGTGGCCGCGTCCGGCGGCCACTGGTGGCGGGAGAGGCACTAGAGGAAGGACGCCTGCGGGGACGCGGCTTCGGTCGTTTCGTCTTGCGCTTTTTGCTGTTGCTGCGCGTCGCCGCACTGCGCGCGGTTGCGCAGCGCGTGCTCCATGACCACCAGCGCAAGCATGGCTTCGGCGATGGGCGTGGCGCGGATGCCGACGCATGGGTCGTGGCGGCCCTTGGTGACCACCTCGACCGGGTTGTTGTGAATGTCGATCGACTGGCGCGGGCTGATGATCGAACTGGTGGGCTTGATCGCGATGCTCACTTCCAGGTCTTGCCCCGAGCTGATGCCGCCGAGGATGCCGCCCGCGTTGTTGGTGACAAAGCCGGTGGGCGTGATCGAGTCGCCATGCGTGGTGCCGCGCTGGGTGATGCTGTCGAAGCCGGCGCCGATCTCGACCGCCTTCACGGCGTTGATGCCCATCATCGCGTAGGCAATCTCGGCGTCGAGCTTGTCGAACAGCGGCTCGCCCAGGCCGATGGGCACGTTGGTGGCCGTCACGCGAATGCGCGCGCCGCACGAATCGCCGGCCTTGCGCAGGCGGTCCATGTACGCCTCGAGTTCGCTCACGTCGGCAATGGGCGCAAAGAACGGATTGTTGGGCACATGGTCCCAGCTCTCGAACGGAATGGCGATTTCGCCGATCTGCGTCATGCAGCCGCGAAACACCATGCCGTATTTCTCGGCCAGCCACTTCTTGGCGACCGCGCCGGCCGCCACCATGGGCGCCGTGAGCCGTGCCGAAGAACGCCCGCCTCCGCGCGGATCGCGAATGCCGTATTTCTTCCAGTAGGTGAAGTCGGCATGGCCGGGGCGAAACTGCTGGGCGATCTGGCCGTAGTCCTTGCTGCGCTGGTCGGTGTTCTGGATCAGCAGCGCAATCGGGGTGCCGGTGGTCTTGCCTTCATAGACGCCGGAAAGAATCTGCACCGCGTCGGGCTCGTTGCGCTGGGTAACGTGGCGGCTGGTACCAGGGCGCCGGCGGTCGAGGTCGCCCTGGATGTCGGCTTCGCTCAGTTCCATGCCCGGCGGGCAGCCGTCGATCACGCAGCCGATGGCCGGGCCGTGCGACTCGCCAAAATTGGTGACCGCGAAGAGAGTTCCGAATGTGTTGCCGCTCATGGCGGGGATTATCCCCACAAAGCGGCGGCCACTCAGTCTGTCGTGTTTTCCATGCGCTTGGTGAGCGTGCCCAACTGCAGTTCGATGGAGAAGAGCCGCTCGTTCAGAACGGCGGTCTGCAGCCGTATCGCCTCGATGATGGCCTTGGTCTGCGGATCCGAGGTGTTTTCGGACAGTTCCGCCAGGTCATGCAGCTTCTTGCGAAGTTCGTTGCTCATGGGAGGCTCCGTTCATCGTCTCGTCGTGGAGCCTGCAGTATGGGTCTTCGTCAGCGCTCGGGCAATGCATCCGATGGCGCCTTGGGCTGCGCGGCCTCTCCGGCGCTGCGCAGCCGCACGGCCACCAGCGCACCTACCGCAAGCAGCACCGCCGCGCAAATCCCGGCCGTCAGCCGAAGGCCATGCAGCAAGGCGGCCCGGCCCGCGTCGAGCAGTTCGGTGCTGGCAGTGCCTCCGAGTTGTCCTGCCAGGGCCACCGCCCCGCCGAGCGTGCTGCGCGCCGCTTCCACCTCGGCGGCCCCCGCCAACCCCACCGGAACGGCGTCGGCCATCGTGCTACGGTAGATGGCCGCGCCAATGCTGCCCAGAATTGCGATGCCGAGCGCACCGCCAAACTCCGAACTCGTTTCCGAAATGGCCGAGGCCACGCCTGCGCGCTCGGGCGGCGCGCTGCCCACCACCAAGTCGGTGGCCAGCGTAAAAACAGGTGCCAGGCCGAGGGAGGAAATGACGGTGCTGCTCACCATCCACGCCAGGCCGCCCTCGGCAGGAAGCACCACGAGCATCGCGAATCCCAAGGCCGCGACACCCAACCCGCCGCCCATCACAAACGCGGGCCGCATGCGGCGCACCAGCGCGGAAACCACCATGGAGCCGGCAATGAAGGCGGCCGCACTCGGCACGCTCCAAAGGCCCGCATGCAGCGGCGAGAGCCCGAGCACCAGCTGCAGGTATTGCGCGTTGTAGAGAAAGATGCCGAACATCACGAAGCAGGCCAGCATGTAGGCCGCCAGCGAGACGCTGAAGGCAGGCAACCGGAACAGGCGCAGGTCGATCATCGGGTCGACGAGCCGCCGCTGCCTGCGCGCGAATGCCCACCCAAGCGCCACGCCCGCCGCGATGGCCAGTGCCGACACGGCATCCGGCCCGTGCTCCGCCACCTGCTTGATGCCGTAGATGGCTGCCAGCACCGCGCCGAGCGAAAGCGCCACGCTGGCCAGGTCGAGCCGTCCCGCTTCCGGGTCGCGGTATTCGGGCAGCAGGATGGGGCCGAGCACCAGCAGCAACACCATCACCGGCACGCCGATCAGGAACACCGAGCCCCACGGAAAGAACTGCAGCAGCACGCCACCCAGCACCGGGCCGATGACCGCGCCGGCCGAGTAGCTGGAAATCCAGACGCCGATGGCCACCGTGCGCTGCCCCGGATCGAGAAACATGTTGCGGATGAGCGAGAGCGTCGACGGTGCGAGCGTCGCGCCCGCCACGCCAAGCAGCGCCCGGGTGGCTATGAGCATGTTGGCGCTGGTGGAAAACGCGGCCAGCACCGAGGCGATGCCGAAGGCCGCCGCGCCAATGAGCAGCAGCCGCCGCCGGCCGATGCGGTCGCCCAGCGTGCCCATGGTGACCAGCAGCCCGGCGACGAAGAAGCCGTAGATATCGACAATCCACAGCAACTGCGAGGCGGTGGGCTTGAGGTCTTCGCTGATCGAGGGAATCGCAAGGTTCAGCACCGTGAGATCCATCGAATACAGCATGCACGGCAGCGCGATGACGGCCAGCCCCGTCCACTCGCGCGCCGTTGCGCGGGCCGGCGTCGGTCTGCCGGCAGGCTCGTCGCGCCGGCCGGTCATTCAGCCGCTTTCGCCAACCATCGCTCGAGCTTGAGCATGGCGCCGGTCCAGCCGTAGTTGTGTCCGTCGCGCGCGGCTTCGTCGAAGAACTGCTCGTGCCGCAGGACCAGTTCGCAGCCGTTGCCGTCGGGCTCGATCAGCACGGTCACGCGCGACTCACGCTCCGGCGTGCTGCGCCAGGCCCAGCTGAAGACCAGCTTGCGGTTGGGCACGAGCTCCTGGTAGACGCCGCTCACGTCGTGCGTCTCGCCGTCGGCCGCAAGCATGGCCACGCGAAAGCGCCCGCCCACGCGCAGGTCGACTTCGGCCACGGGGACGGAAACGATCTCCTCAGGGCCGAACCAGGCTTTCAGCGCTTGCGGGTCGGTCCACGCGCGCCAGACCTTTTCGGGGGCGACGGGGTAGTGCCTGCGGAGGGTGAGCGAGGGGCGCTCTTTGGCGGGGGCGGCAGGTTTTGCCATTCGGTCTCCTCTTGATGATAGAGATAGCGCGCCAGCGCATCGAGGCGCCCGGTCCAGAATTTCTCATACCGCGACAACCACACGGCAGCCTCCTGCATGGGCCGCGGCGAGAGTTCGCAGCGCACGATCCGGCCCTCTTTCGTGCGCGAGATGAGGCCGGCATCCTCCAGCACCCGCAGATGCTTCATGAAGCCGGTCAGCGACATCCCATGCGGCTCGGCGAGCTCGGTCACGCTGAGGCTGCGCTCGCCCAGCGTTTCGAGCACGGTGCGGCGCGTCGGGTCTGAAAGCGCGGCGAACACGGCGTCGAGCGTGGCAGCATCTGGGTGAACCATGTGGTTGAGTATCTCGCACCCGGCGCCGTTTGGGAACGCTTTATGCGTGCTGCAGCGCAGCACCACCCTCAAAACCTGCGAAGGAGCGCCCCATGCTGGACCGAACCGCCACCCAGTTCTCCCACGTCAAACCCGGCGACACCGAGTACGTCTCGGGCGGCCTGCGCGATTTCTTTCTCTACCGCGACCTGGGCATTGCAGAGGCCACCAACGGCAAGGTCATTGCGCACCTCGTCAAGGCCAACATGGCACCGGAAACGGGCACGGGCTGGCACCGTCACGAGGCCGACTTCCAGATCGTGCTGATGCTCAAGGGTTGGGCCCGCTTTATGTACGAAGACAAGGAAACGCTGGTCGAGGCCGGCGACGTGGTGCACCAGCGGCCCGGCATCCGGCATTTTCTTTTTGACTACTCGCCGGACATGGAATACCTGGAGATCGTCTCACCGGCCGACTTCAAGAGCATCGACGTCGATCCGGTGTGCGAGATTCCGCCGCCCACGCCCTGGCCCTGACCATGGCGCAGGGCCTGCAGGGTCAGGCCGAGACCAGCATCCCGCTGACCAGCAGCGCCGCGAACAGGGCGGTCACCGCGCGCCACGATGCGGGGCGCACTTCGACCCAGCGGTACAGCAGCAGCGCAGCCGCCACCGAAAGACCGAAGGTGGCGGCCATGCCCAGCGCATCGATCCAGGCCGCATGCGGCCTCATCTGGCCGACCGCGGCATTGGTGGCCAGAAGCACCGGAAAGTGGATCAGGAACAGCGAGTACGAGATGCGGCCCAGCCGCTGCAGCGGCATGGCTGCGTCCGGCCAGCGTGCCATCGACAGCCATTCTTGCCGCTGCGCGATGGCAATCAGCAACGCGCTCACGAGCGCCGTGGCAATGCGGCTGCGCCAGTCGATGGCGAGTGCGCCGGCGCCGGCCAGCGCCAGCAGCACGATGGCGCCCTGCCAGGTGCTGGCGCGGGTCGCGCGCCCGATCCAGAACACCAGCATGCCGAGCCCGTAGGCGCCGAAGAAGTAGAGCGCCGTGGCGTCGAGATCGGCGTTGCGGTTGAAAAGCACCAGCGAGGCCAGCACAACCCCCAGCACCAGCGCCACGGATATCCAGCGTTCGCGCGAGGCCGGTGCGGCCGGCGTCCGCCGCCACAAGGCCGGCAACCCCATGAGCGTCAGCGCCAGCACAAAGAGCTGGAAGTCGATGGCCACGTACCAGACCCCGGTGGACAGCGACTCGTATCCGAGCAGGTCCTGCATCAGCAATCCATGCGCGAGCAACTGGCCGATGCTGGGCGAGGCCGGCACGTCGTCGCCACTCATCCAGGGGCGCACGATGGCGGCCACCAGCACGCACACGGTGAGCGCGGCCAGGTAAGGCATGACCAGGCGCCCGTAGCGCTGAAAGATGCGCGCCAGGGGACGATCGACGCGCAACACGCCGTCGGGTGCGAGGCTGGCCGCCGCCAGAAAGCCCGCGATCACCAGGAAGACCTGGACGGCAAGACGGCCGTCATCGGCCAGCCAGCCCAGGAAATCCGGCGCCAGCGGAAAGGCCCCCACCGGCATCGAGCCGTAGCGCGACAGGTGATGCCCGACGATGACCGCGCAGGCGATTCCTTTTGCGATGTCGAGCAGCGGCATCCGCCCGCGTTGCGCAGGCTGCTGGGCGGCAGCCGCCATGTTGCCAGCGCCGCTCAAAGTGCGAGCCGCTGCCTTGCTTCGAAGTATTCGCGCTTGAGCTTTTCGATGAACGCAGCCGCGCTGGCCACTTCGGTCACGGCGCCGATGCCCTGGCCCGAGCCCCAGATGTCTTTCCAGGCCTTGGCCTTGCTGCCGTCGCCGCCGCCGAAGTTCATGGTCTTGACGTCGCCTTCGGGCAGGTTGGCCGGGTCCATGCCGGCCTTGACAATGCTGGGCGCCAGGTAGTTGCCGTGCACGCCGGTGAAGAGGCTGGAATAGACGATGTCGTCGGAGGTGCCGTCGACGATGGCCTGCTTGTAGTCTTCGCTGGCGCGTGCTTCCTCGGTGGCGATGAAGGCGGTGCCGATGTAGGCGAAGTCGGCGCCCATGGCTTGCGCAGCCAGCACCGCGCCGCCCGTGGCGATGGACCCCGACAGCGCGATGGGGCCGTCGAACCACTGGCGGATTTCCTGCACCAGCGCAAAGGGGCTCTTCGTGCCCGCATGGCCGCCGGCACCGGCCGCCACCGCAATGATGCCGTCGGCGCCCTTCTCGATCGCCTTCTGCGCGAACTTGTTGTTGATGATGTCGTGCAGCGTGACGCCGCCGTAGCTGTGTACCGCGTCGTTCACGTCGGTGCGCGCGCCCAGCGAGGTGATGACGATAGGCACCTTGTACTTGACGACCATTTCCATGTCGTGCTCGAGGCGGTCGTTGCTCTTGTGCACGATCTGGTTGATGGCGAACGGCGCGGCGGGCTTGTCCGGGTTGGCCTTGTTGTAGGCCGCGAGTTCCTCGGTGATTTCGGCCAGCCAGTCTTCGAGCTGCGCCGCGGGCCGCGCATTGAGGGCCGGCATCGAACCGACCACCCCCGCCTTGCATTGGGCGATCACAAGCTTCGGGTTGCTGATGATGAAAAGCGGCGAGCCGATGATCGGCAGCGGCAGGTTGGCGAGCACGGGGGGCAGCTTGGACATGTCGTCTCCGGGATAAGGTTTCGGTTTTATATAAGAGGAAGGCCGTATCGCCCGTCAGGTGGGCGACACGGCGGGCCGTGGGTCAGAACGCGTCGAGCGCCAGTGCCGTCACGCTCTCGGCGCCTTCGACGATGCTGTCGCGGATGCCCGGCACCTTGTTGAGGATGTGCTCGGCGTAGAAGCGCGCCGTGGCCACCTTGGCCTGCATGAAAGCGGTATCGACGCTGCGGGACGCCAGGTCTTCTGCAATGAGCAGCGAGCGCGCCAGCTGCCAGCCCGCCACGAGGTTGCCCGCCAGCATCAGGTAGGGCACGCTGCCCGCGAACACCGCATTGGGCGATGCCTTGGTCTGGCCCGCGACGAAATCGACCACGTCGACGAACGCCAGGCGCGCGGCCTTCAGGCGCTTCAGCACGGCCGCCGCTGCGGCGCTGTCGCTCTTCGCGAGTTCAGCCTCGGTCTTCTCGATCTGCACCGCAATGGCCTTTGCGGTCTGGCCGCCGTCGCGCGCGGTCTTGCGGCCCACGAGGTCGTTGGCCTGGATGGCGGTGGTGCCTTCGTAGATCGTCAGGATCTTCGCGTCGCGGTAGTACTGCGCCGCGCCGGTCTCTTCGATGAAGCCCATGCCGCCGTGCACCTGCACGCCGAGCGAGGCCACTTCAAGGCTCATCTCGGTGCTGTAGCCCTTGACCAGCGGCACCATGAATTCGTAGAACGCCTGGTTCTGCTTGCGCGCATCCGCATCGGGATGGTGGTGCGCGGCGTCGTAGGCCGCAGCGGCCACGGCCGCCATGGCGCGGCAGCCCTCGGTGTAAGCGCGCATCGTCATCAGCATGCGCTTGACATCGGGGTGGTGAATGATGGGGGCGCTGGCGTTGATGGAGCCATCGACCGGCCGGCTCTGCACGCGGTCCTTCGCGTAGGCCACGGCGTGCTGGTAGGCGCGCTCGGCAATCGCGATGCCCTGCATGCCCACGGCATAGCGGGCCGAGTTCATCATGATGAACATGTACTCCAGGCCGCGGTTCTCCTGGCCCACGATGTAGCCGACGGCACCGCCGTGGTCGCCGTACTGCAGCACGGCGGTGGGCGAGGCCTTGATGCCCATCTTGTGTTCGATGCTCACGCAGTGCACGTCGTTGCGTTCCCCCAGCGATCCGTCCTTGCCGACGAGGAACTTGGGCACCACGAACAGGCTGATGCCCTTCACGCCTTCGGGCGCGCCGGTCACGCGGGCCAGCACCAGGTGCACGATGTTCTCGGCCATGTCGTGCTCACCGTAGGTGATGAAGATCTTGGTGCCGAACACCTTGTAGGTGCCGTCGGGCTGCGGCTCGGCGCGGCTGCGCACCATGGCAAGGTCGCTGCCGGCCTGCGGCTCGGTGAGGTTCATGGTGCCGGTCCACTGGCCGCTCACCAGCTTCTCCAGGTACACCGCCTTGAGTTCGTCGGAGCCGGCCGTGAGCAGCGCCTCGATGGCGCCATCGCTCAGCAGCGGGCACAGCGCGAAGCTCATGTTGGCCGAGTTGAGCATCTCGCCGCAGGCCGCGCCGATGGTCTTGGGCAGGCCCTGGCCGCCGAAGTCCGCCGGATGCTGCAGACCCTGCCAGCCGCCCGACACGTACTGCGCAAAGGCCTCCTTGAAGCCCGGCGTGGTTGCGACCTCGCCGTCCTTGAAGGACGACGGGTTGCGGTCGCCCGCCACGTTCAGCGGCGCGACCACGTCCTGGTTGAAGCGCGCGCATTCCTCGAGCACGGCCTGCGCGGTTTCGAGGCCCGCGTCTTCAAAGCCGGGCAGCTTGGCGATCTCGCCGATGTTGGCCAGGTGCTCGATGTCGAACAGCATGTCCTTGAGGGGGGCGGTGTAACTCATCTCATGTCTCCAGATACAGCGGATACGAAAAGGGCATCGCGAACGATGCCCTCTGGCTCAGTGCAGCGATGCGATCAGAGCGCCTTGACGAGTTCCGGCACGGCCGTGAACAGGTCGGCCACGAGACCGTAGTCGGCCACCGAGAAGATCGGCGCTTCTTCATCCTTGTTGATCGCCACGATCACCTTGGAGTCCTTCATGCCGGCCAGATGCTGGATGGCGCCCGAGATGCCGCAGGCGATGTACAGCTGCGGCGCCACGATCTTGCCGGTCTGGCCCACTTGCCAGTCGTTGGGTGCGTAGCCCGCATCCACCGCGGCGCGGCTGGCGCCCAGGCCCGCGTTGAGCTTGTCCGCCAGCGGCGTCATCACCTCGGTGAACTTCTCGGCGCTGCCCAGAGCCCGGCCGCCCGAGACGATGATCTTGGCGGCGGTGAGTTCGGGGCGGTCGCTCTTGGTGACTTCGCGGCCCACGAAGCTGGACTTGCCGCTGTCGGCCACGCCTTCGGCGGTTTCAACAGCTGCGCTGCCACCGGTGGCGGCTGCGGCGTCGAAGCCGGTGGTGCGCACGGTGATCACCTTGGTGGCGTCGGTGCTCTGCACGGTGGCGATGGCGTTGCCGGCGTAGATCGGGCGCTCGAAGGTGTCGGGGCTCACAACCAAAGTGATGTCGGAGATCTGCGCCACGTCCAGCTTGGCGGCCACGCGCGGGGCGACGTTCTTGCCGTTGGCGGTCGAGGGGAACAGGATGTGGCTGTAGTTGGCCGCGATGGCCAGCACCTGGGCGGCGACGTTCTCGGCCAGGTTCTCGGCCAGGCTCGGGCTGTCGGCCACGATGACCTTGGCCACGCCCACGATCTGGGCGGCGGCCTTGCCGGCTTCGGCGGCATTGGCACCGGCGACGAGCACGTGCACGTCGCCGCCGCAGGCCAGGGCTGCGGTCACGGTGTTGAGGGTCGCGGGCTTGACGGTCGCGTGGTCGTGTTCGGCAATAACTAGTGCGGTCATGTCGTTGTCTTCCTCAGATCACTTTGGCTTCGTTCTTGAGCTTGTCCACCAGGGTGGCGACGTCGGGCACCTTGATACCGGCGCCGCGCTTGGGCGGCTCGCTGACCTTGAGGGTCTTCAGGCGGGGCTTGACGTCCACGCCCAGGTCTTCAGGCTTGAAGACGTCGAGCGTCTTCTTCTTGGCCTTCATGATGTTGGGCAGGGTGACGTAGCGCGGCTCGTTCAGGCGCAGGTCGGTCGTGATGACGGCCGGCAGGCTGAGGGAGATGGTCTCCAGGCCGCCGTCGACTTCGCGCGTCACGGTGGCCTTGCCGTCAGCCACTTCGACCTTGGAGGCGAAGGTGGCTTGCGGCAGGTCGGCCAGCGCGGCGAGCATCTGGCCAGTCTGGTTGGCGTCGTCGTCGATGGCCTGCTTGCCCAGGATGACGAGCTGGGGCTGTTCCTTGTCGACCAGCGCCTTGAGCAGCTTGGCCACGGCCAGGGGTTGCAGCTCTTCGGTGGTCTCGACCAGGATGCCGCGGTCGGCGCCAATGGCCATGGCGGTGCGCAGGGTTTCCTGGCACTTGGCATCACCGCAGGAGACGGCGATGACTTCGGTCACGACGCCCTTTTCTTTCAGGCGAACCGCTTCTTCCACGGCGATCTCGTCGAACGGGTTCATGCTCATCTTGACGTTGGCAATGTCCACCCCGGTGCCGTCGCTCTTCACGCGCACCTTGACGTTGTAATCGACGACCCGTTTGACAGGCACTAGAACCTTCATTGACTTGACTCCATTGGGATTGCAAAAAGGGGGCTTCGAGGGCAACCGGTCATTTTAGAGTCCGACCTTCGCCGCCTCTGCGTTCGTATCGGTTTGTACCGTGGGGCAACAAAAAAAGAACGGTCGTGCTTTTTCGAGATTATACGGCAGCGTCGCGCGGTCCGGAAACGCCCGGTGGCAGAGACTCCACGCGCAGCACGCGCTGGGGATACGGAATGTCCACGCCCGCGCTGCGCAGGCCTTCGAGAATGGCGATGTTGATGGCCGAGCGCACGTTGTCCTTGCCCTTGTCGGGGTCAGCAACCCAGAAGTTCAGAACGAACTCGAGTCCGTCGGGGGCAAAGTTGGCGAGAAAGGTCACCGGCTCAGGGTCCGTCATCACTCGCTCTTGCGACTTGGCGGCGCTGCAAAGAATGGACTGGACCTGCGCCACGTCGCTGTCGTAGCCCACCACGACGCTGGTCGTGATGTTGAACTTGCGGTCCGCCATCGAGAGGTTCTCGACGCGGCTGGTGATAAGCGATTCGTTCGGCACGATGGCCTCGCGGCCGTTGCCCGCGCGGATGAGCGTGTAGCGGGTCTTGATGTCGGTGATGCGGCCTTCGAAGGTGTCGACCTTGACGTTGTCGCCAATGCGGATGGAGCGTTCGAGCAGGATGACGAAGCCGCTCACGTAGTTGGCCGCCAGCTTCTGCAGCCCGAAACCCAGGCCCACGCCAAGCGCGCCGCCCAGCACCGAGAGCGCCGTGAGGTCGACCCCCACCGCCGACAGCGCGAACAGCAGCCCGACCAGCAGCAGGATGGCGCGCACCGCATTCGAGGCGACCTTGCGCATCGAAAGATCGGACACGGCCTCGAACAGGATGCGCTTCTCGATGGTGGCGGCAATCCACAGCGCGATCACCAGCACCAGCCCGGCCGACAGCGCGCCCTGGACGATGGTTTGCAGGCTGACGCGCGTCTTGCCGAACGACAGGGTGATGTTGTCGAGTTCGGCCAGCACCGGCGGCAGCAGCCCGACGATCCAGAGAATGGCGGCAATCCAGGCCAGCCACGAGATCGTGCGCTCCAGCAGCCGCACCAGGTTGGAGGTGGGAAACACCGCCCTCATCACGCGCGCGAACAGGCGGATGACCAAGAGCGACAGGAAAACCGACACCGCGATGCGCAGCACCAGCACCGGCTGGAAGCCGTTCACCGCGCGGCGGGCGAGCTCGGTGAAAACCAGCGCCAGCAGCGGAAACAGCACGCCGTCGAAGGTGCGCTCGCCGAACCAGATCGAATCCTTGGGCTGGTCGCGCCCGAACCAGCGGCTTGCCACCCAGGCCAGGGCCACGCAAGCCACCAGCGCGGCCAACTCGATGCCCAGGCCGCGCGCGTCGACCTGGCCCAGGCGTTGTGTGAAATCGTTGAAGTTCATCTCTTGGGAAAACATGGCGCCGTCATGGCGCCGTATTTGCGCCTGCGGCTCTACAGATCGGCAAGGACGCGGATGTGCGCTTCCACGCTGCGGGCCAGCGCATCGAGGTTGTAACCGCCCTCGAGCATCGAGACGATGCGGCCGCGCGCATGGCGCCTCGCAACGTCCTGGATGCGGCTGGTGATCCAGGCAAAGTCGTTCTCGGTGAGGCCGAGCTGGCCCAGGTCGTCCTCGCGATGGGCGTCGAAGCCGGCACTCACGAAGATCATCTCCGGCGCGAATTCCTCGAGCCGGGGCATCCAGCTGGCCTCGATCAGCTCGCGCACGTCCATGCCCCGGGTATAGGCCGGGATCGGCAGGTTCAGCATGTTCGAAGCCGGGCGCTCGGTGCCGCTGTACGGGTAGAACGGATGCTGGAAGAAACCCACCATCAGCACGCGCGGATCGTTCGACAGGATGTTCTCGGTGCCGTTGCCGTGGTGCACGTCGAAATCGACAATGGCCACGCGCTCCAGGCCGTGCACCTCGAGCGCATGCCGCGCCGCGATGGCCACGTTGTTGAGAAAGCAAAAGCCCATGGCCTGCTCGCGGCAGGCGTGGTGCCCGGGCGGGCGCACCGAACAGAACGCGTTCTCGATCTCGCCCGCCACGACCGCGTCGGTCGCGGCAATGGCGGCGCCGGCGGCGCGGCGCGCGGCCAGCAGTGTGAAGCGAGTCAGGATGGTGTCGGGATCGAGCTGCGCATGGGTGGGGCCGCCCGCCGGCTCGTCGGCCACCAGGCGCTGGTGAAGCTCTTCGAGATATTCGAGGTGCGCCTCGCTGTGCGCCCGCGTGATCTGCGACAGTGTGGCCAGCGGCACGTCCCGGTGTTCGAGGGCATCGCCCACGCCGGTGAGCAGCAGCCTGTCTTCGATGGCATCGAGCCGTTCGGGACATTCGGGGTGGCCCCGGCCCATGTCGTGCTTCCAGCAGTCGCGATGTGTGAAGTACCCGGTCTTGCCCATGTCTTTGCCGTGTCTCTGTCGTATCTAGACCTCACACAGCATGGGGCCGGGCGGTCTTACGGTATCGTTTGCATATGGATACAAATATGGACGTCGCTGCGAAGCTTGCCACTTTGCTGAGTCAGCTTAACACGGTGATCGTAGGCAAGGAGCCCCAGGTGCGCGACTGCGTGGCATGCCTGTTGGCGGGCGGGCACCTCTTGATCGAGGATGTGCCGGGGGTCGGCAAGACCACCCTCGCCCATGCGCTGTCGCACACCTTCGGCCTCCAGTTCTCGCGCGTGCAGTTCACGGCCGACCTGATGCCGGGCGACCTGTCGGGCGTGGCCATCTACGACCGGGGCCAGCAGGCCTTCGTGTTCCACCCCGGCCCGATCTTCGCGCAGGTGCTGCTGGCGGACGAAATCAATCGCGCCAGCCCCAAGACGCAGAGCGCGCTGCTCGAGGCGATGGAAGAGAAGCAGGTCACCATCGAGGGTGAAACGCGGCCGCTGCCCACGCCGTTCTTCGTGATTGCCACCCAGAACCCGCAGGACCAGCTCGGCACCTTTGCCCTGCCGGAGTCGCAGCTCGACCGCTTCCTCATGCGCATTTCGCTCGGCTATCCCGACCGCGCCGCGGAGCGCGAGTTGCTCGCGGGCGCCGACCGCCGCGAAATGCTGGCCACCCTGCCCGCCATGCTGACCGCCGGCGAGCTGACGGCGCTGCAGCAGCGCGTGCAGCAGGTGCATGCCGCCGATCCGCTGCTGAACTACGTGCAGGACCTGATCGCCGCCACGCGTTCCGGCCGGTGGTTTTTGCAGGGCCTCTCGCCGCGGGCCGGCATTGCCGTGCTGCGCGCCGCCAAGGCGCAGGCGCTGCTGGCCAACCGCAGCTATGTCGCGCCCGACGACGTGCAGTCGATATTGCCGCAGACCATCGCGCACCGCCTCACCCCGGTGGGCGATGCGGGCCGGGGCGCCGTGGAGCAGGTGCGCGCGATGATCGCGGACGTGCCGCTGCCATAAAGATGAATCCGCCCGTGAACCAGACGCATTGCCACCGATGATCGCGTCGCTACGCTCGCGCATCGACGGCTGGTTCCTGTCGCGCCGGCCGCCTTCGGACACGCTGGAGCTCACGCAGCGCAATGTCTACATCGTGCCCACGCGCGCCGGCTGGCTGCTGGGCGCCACGCTGCTGGTGCTCTTGATCGCGTCGATCAACTACCAGCTCAACCTCGGCTATCTGCTGACCTTCCTGCTCGCGGGCAGCGTGGCCGTGGGCATGCATGTGTGCCACGCCACGCTGCGCGGCCTGGCCATGCACCTGACGCCGCCCGAGCCGCATTACGCGGGCGCCGCCGCCGTCTTTCGCGTGGTGCTGCACAACACGCGGCGCAGCGTGCGCTACGGCATCGGCATGGCGGTGCGCGGCAGCGGCCAATGGGCCTGGACCGACGTGCCGGCCGAAGGCAGCGCCACGGTCGAGATCGCCTTCCAGCCCGAAAGGCGCGGCCTCCACCCGGTGCCGCCCCTGACGGCCGAAACCCGTTTTCCGCTCGGAACCTTCCGTGTCTGGACGGTGTGGCGGCCCGCCGCGCAGATGCTGGTCTACCCAACGCCCGAGGCGCATCCGCCGCCGCTGCCGCCCGGTGAGCCCCTGTCGGGTCCGGCGGCCACGTCCGCTGCCCTGCGCGCCCAGGCCGCCGGGGAATACGACGGCCTGCGGGCCTACCGGCGCGGCGACCCGCTCAAGCTCGTGGTTTGGAAAAAGGCGGCCCGCGCGCAAGCCACCGGGTCGGAAGACCTGGTGAGCCGCGACACGCAGCAAGCCCAGCGCGAAGAGCTGTGGCTCGACGCGCAGGCGGCCAACGTCGCCGACACCGAAGCACGTCTTTCAAGGCTTTGCGCATGGGTGCTGATGGCAGACCGGCTGGGCGTGGACTACGGCGTTCGCGTGGCCGGACGGGTGGTGCAGCCGTCGCAGGGCGAGGCGCACCGCAGAGCCTGCCTGGAAGCGCTGGCCCTATGTTGACCGCCCGCTTCTTCCGCCCGGAGCGCCGCGCATGAACAAGTTCATGCGCGAAATCTCGGCGCTGCCACGGGACGCCAGGGACACCCTGTTCCTGCTGATGGTCATCGCACTCATCGTGCTTCCACAGGCCGAGAACCTGCCCTGGTGGTGCACGGCCATCACCGCGATGATCCTGGTGTACCGCGGCACGCTGGCCATCGAAGCCCGCCCGCTGCCGGGCAAGTGGGCGCGCGTGGGCCTGCTGGCGCTGACGCTGGCCGCCACCTACGCCACGCACCGCACCCTGCTGGGCCGCGACGCCGGCGTCACGCTGGTCGTGATCCTGCTGGCCCTCAAAACGCTGGAGCTGCGCGCGCGCAGGGACGCCTTCGTGCTGTTCTTCCTGGGCTTCTTCGCGATGCTCACGAACTTCTTCTACTCGCAGTCGCTGATGACCGCGGTCACCATGCTGCTTGCGCTGCTGGGCCTGCTCACGGCTTTGGTCAATGCGCACATGCCGGTGGGCAAGCCGCCGCTGAAGCTGGCGGCGCGCACCGCCAGCTGGATGGCCTTGCTGGGCGCGCCGATCATGCTGGCGCTGTTCCTGCTGTTTCCGCGTTTCGCGCCGCTGTGGGGCACGCCCGCGGACGCCATGGCAGGCCGCACCGGCTTGTCGAACACCATGCGCGTGGGCACCATCGCCGAACTGGCGCTGGACGACCGCATTGCGGCGCGCATCAAGTTCGAGAACGACCGCGTGCCGCCGCAGAGCCAGCTTTATTTCCGCGGCCCGGTGCTCACGCAGTTCGACGGGCGCGAGTGGACGGCGCTGCCGAGCTGGTCGCGCGGCGGGCCGGCTTCGGGCAACCTGCGCACCAGCGGCCAGCCGGTACGCTACGAGATCACGCTCGAGCCCAGCCACCGGCCCTGGCTGCTCACGCTCGATGCGGCGCAAAGCCCGCCCGAAGTACCCGGCTTCGAAGTGCTGGGCACGCCCGACCTGCAGTGGCTCGCGAACCGCCCGATCTCCGACCTGGTGCGCTACCGCGCCGAAAGCCATACGCAGTTCGCGAGTGGCCCGACGCGGCAGACGGCCGCGCTGCGCCCATACCTGGCGCTGCCGCCCGGATCGAACCCGCGCACCGCCGCGCTGGCCACTGAAATGCGCGCCCAGCCCGCCATGGCCAACGCCGACACGCAGGCCTTCGTTCGCGCGGCGCTGCAGCGGCTGCGCACCGGCGGCTACACCTACACGCTGGAGCCGGGCTTTTATGGTAACGACACGGCCGACGAGTTCTGGTTCGACCGCAAGGAAGGCTTCTGCGAGCACATCGCCTCGGCCTTCGTGGTGCTGATGCGCGGGCTGGGCGTTCCGGCGCGCATCGTGACCGGCTACCAGGGCGGTGAACTCAACAGCGTCGACAACTTCTGGGTGCTGCGCCAGAGCGATGCGCATGCCTGGGCCGAGGTCTGGCAGGAAAGCGTCGGCTGGATGCGCGTCGACCCGACCGGCGCGGTGTCGCCGGGGCGCGTCGGCCAGCAGCAGCGGCTCGTGCCCCAGCCAGGCCTCTTTGCCGGTGCCATCGGCGCGATGAGCCCGACACTGGCGCAGAACGTGCGCGCCGCCTGGGAAGCCGTGAACAATGGCTGGAACCAGTGGGTACTCAACTACACCCAGAGCCGCCAGCTCAACCTGCTGAAGAGCATGGGCTTCGAGACGCCAAGCCTCGAAGACCTGGCCTACGTGCTGCTCTACCTGCTGGTGGGCGCAAGCCTGGCCGGCGTGGGATGGGCCTTGTGGGAACGCAGCCAGCATGACCCATGGCTGCGGCTGCTGGCCCAGGCGCGCGCGCGCCTCGCCAAGGCAGGCCTCCAGGTGCCAGAGACGGCGCCGCCGCGCCAGATGGCCGCGCAGGCTGAAGCTCGCTTCGGCCCCGCTGCCCAGGCGGTGCGCGACTGGCTGCTGAAGCTCGAAGCCCAGCGCTACGCCGAGGCCTCGCCCAATTCGCTGGGGGCACTGCGCACCGAGTTCCGCCGGCTGAACTGGCCCGTGCCGAACCCCAAGCGCTGAAACCGCATGTGTCCCGCGAAGGCGGGCTCGCGGGCGGACGGCACAATCGCGCCCATGCGATTTTTTCTACCTGCGCCGCCGCGCGCCGCTGCCGTCATCCTGCTCGCCGCTTGCTGCGCGTGGTCCCTGGGTGCACAAGCCCAGAAAACCGGCAACGGCCGCGCGGTGAAAACCGTGGCCGGCAGCACGCCCTACGCCACCCGCGACGACGCCATGCGCTTTGCCGACGACGTGGCCGAACGACGCGGCCTCGACCGCGAATGGGTGCGCGCCACCATCGGCAGCGCCCGCTTCCTGCCGAACGTGCCGCGCCTGATGTTGCCCGGGCCTGTCGGCTCGGTGAAGAACTGGCAGGCCTATCGCAGCCGCTTCATCGACGCGACGCGCATCGCCGCCGGCGTGCGCTTCTGGCGCGCCAATGCCGAGACGCTCGCGCGGGCTGAAGAGGTGTACGGCGTACCGCCGGAAATCATCGTCGGCATCATCGGCGTCGAGACCATCTACGGCCGCAACATGGGCAACTTCCGGGTGATCGATGCGCTGTCCACGCTGGCGTTCGACTTTCCGCAGGCCCACCCGCGCGCGGCCGAGCGCGAAGCTTTCTTCCGCGGCGAGCTGGAGAGTTTTCTCAGCACCAAGAGCCGCACCTCCGACGATCCCCTGCGGCCCGTGGGCAGCTACGCAGGCGCCATGGGCATGCCGCAGTTCATGCCGAGCAGCATCGCCAAGTACGCGGTCGATTTCGACGGCGACAGCCGCATCGACCTGGTCGACAACCCCGCCGACGTGATCGGCTCGGTCGCCAATTACTTCAAGGCCTTTGGCTGGACACCCGGTATGCCCGCCGTCTACCCCGTGCATTTCGAAGAGGCCCGACTCAAGAAGGCGATGCTTCTGGCACCCGACATCCTGCCGAGCTTCAGTGCCGACAGCTTCGTGGCGGCTGGCGCGGTGCCTGAAGGCGAGGGCCTGCTGCACAAGGGCCTGCTCGCGCTGATCGAGCTGCAGAACGGTGCCGATGCGCCACCGACCTATGTGGCGGGCACGCGCAACTTCTACGTGATCACGCGCTACAACTGGAGCAGCTACTACGCGATGTCGGTGCTCGACCTTGGCCAGGAGGTCAAGGCCGCGATGGAGCAATGACGCCGTGACACCCGAGGTGCTGCTGGCCAACTGGAACGCCGCGTGGCGCGCGCTGGGCGTGGCCTCTGCTGACGAGGCGCTGTGCATCGAGCTCCAGCGCCGCTACAGCGAGCCGCAGCGCCACTATCACACCCTGCAGCATCTGGGCGAATGCCTGACGTGGTTCGAGCGCGAGCAAGCGCTGGCTGAGCGCCCGGGCGAAGTCGCGCTTGCGCTCTGGTTTCACGACGCGATCTACGACGTGCATGCCCACGACAACGAGGCACGCAGTGCCGAATGGGCGCGTAGTGCCCTGCTCGCGTCCGGCGTGCAAGCCGAGTCGACCGAACGTGTGCACGCCCTGGTGATGGCCACGCGGCACGATGCCGTGCCTGAAGGCCGCGATGCCGAGTTGCTGATCGACATCGACCTGTCGATCCTCGGTGCGGAGCGGGAGCGCTTCGACGAATATGAACGTCAGGTGCACGCCGAATACGCCTTCGTGCCCGACGCGGTGCGCTTGCCGCGCCGCCGCGCCATCCTGCAGCGCTTCCTGGCACGGGAAGCGATCTACGCCACGCCCCGGATGCATGCGCTGCTGGAGGCACGCGCTCGCGCCAACCTGGCGCGGTCGATCGCGGCAACAGCCTGATCCTGCAAAGCGCGGGCGAGACTGCGGTGCTTCAGGCCGGCACCAGCCGCCACCATTCGGAGCGCGGCATTTCGCCATTGCGCTCCTCTTCCACCACGCCCAGCAGCAAGCCGGCGCTCCCCGCGCCGATCCGCGAAAGCTGCAGCAGCTGCTGCGGGTCGCGGCACAGCGCAAAGCCCGCGTCGCCCTGCCAGTCGAGACAGCGGCCGACCTCAGCCAGCATCAATGCGGGCTGGCCCTGCATGAAGGTGAACGGCATCAGCGCGCCTGCGTCGAGCTGCGCCAAGCCCGCATGCGTCGCGCCCCAGGCACCGCGCATGCTCGACACGCGCAGGCGGGCGCCCGTGGGCAGCGCATCCTCGCCCGCGGCATCGAGGCAGCAGCGCGCGCCGTACATCGCGAGTTCGGTCCAGAGGCCGACGCGCCGCGGCCGACGGCCAAGCCGATGCGCCAGCTGGTCGCGCCAATCCGCAGGCAGCGGATCGGCACTGAAGTACGCAACGGTGCGCCACGCGACGGAGGAACCGGCGTTCATGCGGTGCAATCCTCCAGCACCAGCGAGGCGTGTCCACCGCCGAATCCGACCACGTTGAGCAGGATGTTGCGCAGCCTGGCGGGCGCCTGTGAACTCAATGCGATGCCGAGTTCGCCGTCGACCGCGTAGCCGGTCGAAGGCCATGCCCCGGCTTCGATACAGGCGACGAGCAGCGCCAGTTCGGCGGCCCCCGATGCACCCAGCGTATGGCCAAGCAGCGACTTGAGCGACACCAGCGGCGGCAGCGTATCGAAGACCTGCTTCAACGCCTGCGCCTCGATCGCATCGTTGACCGGGCTGCCCGCGGCCTGCACCTTGATCAGGTCGATATCCCGCGGACTCAGCCCACTCTGCGACAGGGCCCCATGGCACATGGCAATCAACGCGCTGGCTTCGGTGCCCGAGGGGTTGCGGCCATCGACCACGTTGGACCCACCGGCAATGCGCCAGCGCGCCGCGCGCGAGCCGAGGCGCAATGCGGCCACCGCCTCGCCGAGCACCAACCCGTTGCGGCCGGCGCCGAAAGGCCGCGCGCCATCAGGCGAGAGCAGTTGCATGGCGCCGAAGCCGGCCACGGTGAAGCGATTGCCGAGTTCGGCCCCGATGACCAGGGCCTCGTCGGCTTCGCCGCTGCGAATGAAGTCGCAGGCCGCCAGCACGGCGTTGAGCGCCGAGGTGCAGGCCGTGGAGATGGTGAAAACCGGCCCCTGCCAGTCGAGCGCGCCGGCCACGAGGCCGGCAAAGTCCTGCAGGTCGCCGCCCAGGCGGAGGTCTTGCACCTCGTGCTCCATGTTGCCAATGTCCAGCGAAGACGATGCCACGAAGAGCGGGCCGGAACGTCCGCCTGCGCCCTCGCCTGCCTGCGCCGCGACGCTGCGCACGGTACGCGCCAAGCGCTCGGCCCAGCTGCCATCCTGCGTGGGCAGCATGAACACAGGCCAGCGGACGCCTTCGGAGACGGCGACCGGACGGGGCTGCACACCGCCGCGCGCAAGTGCTGTCACGGAGGACGCGAGATCGTTGCCCAGTGCACAGGCCAGGCCCATGCCGGCAACATACACGCCCTCGATGCTCATTGAATGACCTTCGTGCTTCGCACTGCGGTGCGAGCCCCCTTCGGAGCGGCCGGGCGGCGGCTCATGCCTTGCCCGCTTGCACCAGGTGGTCGGCCAGGTGGGCAATGGACGTGAGCGCGCGCCGCGTTTCCTTGCTGTCGGGCATGCGCAGTCCAAAGCGCTGATGGATCGTCATCGACACCTGCAGGGCGTCGAGCGAGTCGAGGTCGAGCCGGGCTTCGGGCCCGAACAGCGGCTCGTCGTCGCCAAGGCCACCCGGTGGCGCGTCTTTTTCGACGGCCTCGAGCACCATGGCCTTCAGGCTGGCAATGAATTCAGCGGATACAGAGTCGGTCACGATGCGGGCCTGCGAAACAGAAAGACGGCAAGCAGGAACATGGCGGCCGCGAACACCACGAGCCGGCCGACCTGCGGCAAGGTGTCGGCCACGCTGCCGCCGCGCAACAGCACGGTGAGCAGTGCCTCCAACCCCCAGTTCATCGGGGAGATTTCGACCAGCCGCTGCATGAAGCCCGGCATGACGAACTTCGGCACCATGATGCCGCCCGCGGCCGCCATCAGCACGTTGACCATCGGCCCGATGGTCGCGGCCTGCGCATGGCTGCGCACCAGGCATGCCAGGGCCAGCGACAGGCTGACCGCGGCCAGGCTCACCGCGGCCAGCGCCAGCACCAGCGCGTCCCAATGGATGCCCGCGAGGGAGAGCGCATCGCCGCCGATGAGCGGCATCAGCCAGATGCCGGCCGCCAGCATCAGCACGGCCTGCAGCGCGTTGACGCCGAGGTAAGGCAGCGCTTTCGACATCAGTAGCATGAAGCGCGACACGCCCAGGCTGCGCAGGCGGCCCAGCGCGCCCGAGCTGCGCTCCTGCACGAACAGGCTGGAGAGCGAGGCCACCACGAAGAACATGCCGAACACCAGCCACGCCGGCACGTTCTGCTGCACCGAGGTGGGCCGCGGCCCGGCGGTGGAATAACGCTCGGCATTTACCAGCGCCTGGATCGAGGCGCCCGGCGGCGGGCCGGAAGTGCCGGGCACCGCCAGCGCGAGGCGCGCCTTCAGTTCGCCGGACGCGCCGACCAGTTCGGCGCGCAGGGCGTTGAACAGGTTGGCGTCGATGCCCGGCTCGGTCAGCAGACGGATGTGGGCCTTGGTCGACAGCGCGGCCGACTCCAGTTCCGCCGAGAGGCCGGGCTCCAGGACGATGACGTACTTGAGCGCGCCGCTGCGCAACCGTGCCTGCCAGTCGGCATCGAGCGCTTGGGGTGCCCCATGGCCGCGCTGCCAGATCTGCTGCAGCCATTGCGCAGGGGTCTCGTTGTCGCGCATGTCCACCGCATAGCTCAGTTCGGCCAGCGGCGGGCGATAGATGTCTTTCAGCGTGAGCGACATCAGCACGATGAAGATCATCGGCATGAGAAACAGCGCCGCGAGCCCGTGCATGTCGCGCACGAGTGCGAGCAGTTCCTTCTTGATGAGCGCAAGCAGCATGGCGTTCAGTCGCGCAGGGAACGATGGGTGAGCGCCATGAAAAGCTGCTCGAGGTCGTGGCGGCCGAACTCGGCGTGGCGCACCTCGATGCCTTCGGCTTCCAGGGCCTGCAACACGGGACCGGGGCCAGTGCCCTCGTTGAGGTGAACGCGCCAATGCACGCCGCCCGGCTCCACGGTGCCGAAGCGCGAGAGCTTCTGTTCGTCCAGCCCGTCGGCCGCCAGCGTGAGCAGCATCGCGCTCTTCGACAGCAGCTCTTCAAGCGAGCCTTCGCGCAGCACGCGGCCGTGGTCGAGGATGGCGACGCGGTCGGCGATGGCTTCGATCTCTTCCATGTAGTGCGAGGCGTAGATCACGGCCGCGCCCTGCTCCGCCAAGCTCTTGATGGCGTCCAGAATGAAGGCGCGCGATTGCGGATCGACGCCCACCGTGGGTTCGTCGAACAGCATCAGCTCGGGTTCGGGCAAAAGAGCAATGGCCAGGTTGAGCCGGCGTTTCAGCCCGCCCGAGAGGCGCTCGGCGCGCACACTTGCAAACTGCTCGAGCTGCGAAAATCGGGTGCAGGCTTCGATACGCGCCTTCTTGCGCGCACCGGTGAGACCGCCCGCCGCCGCGAAGCATGCAAGGTTCTCGGTCACCGTGAGCATGGGATAGAAGGCCTGGTCCTGCGGCGCCACCGCGATGCGCGTGGGTGCCTTGGCGCGAACCTGCTGGAGCGCTTGGCCGTCGATGAGGATCTCGCCCGACTGCACGGCCAGCGCGCCCGAGAGGTGAGAGATCAGCGTGGTCTTGCCGGCGCCGTTGGGGCCCAGCAAACCCATGACGCAACCTCTCGGTACCGCAAGCGACACATCTTCCAGCGCAGGCCTTCCGGCATGCGGATAGCGGTAGCCGAGGTTCTTCAGTTCGAGCATCGGCGTGTTGCTTGTTCGGAGTGGTGGTTGTTCGAGCCGAACAACGACAGCGCCCTGTGTGCGCAGGGCGCCGGGTGCTCCCCGCAGCGAAATAAAGGAGGAGCCGAAGGCGGGGGACATTCGCGGAGGGGAGTACCCGGTGGCCTGTGCACGCGCCCTGAACAGAAGCGCCCTGAACAGAAACGTCCTGAACCACGCACCATACGACCTGCGCACCGAATCGAGAAACGATGCTCCATCTCAGGCAACAGCAGCCTTCAGGTCGCGAAAGAACGTTTCCTCCTGCTGCGCCTGCTCACGCAGACGCTCGGCCAGCGCCGCCGGATCGACCGGCTCGCGCCCCTTCACCATGCGCGCTGCCTTGAGCGCGAAGGCGCGCCAGCCGTCGCCGATGGCGATGAGCCGCTCGGACATCTGCTGCAGCTGCGGTTTGTCGAGCAACTGCGCCGCCTCCTGCAGGAAGCCCGCATAGATGAAACGGAAACCCGCCCCACCCGTGCCGATTTCTTCCTGCATGCGCACCACGTGGCCGATGAAATCGACGCTGCGTGAGTCGGTTGGCGACAGCTTCTGCATGCGCTTGGCCAGCGTGCGCATGCCGCGCACACCGACGATGGGAATGGGCGCGAGCATGTTTCGCACGGTCTTGCGGATGGCCTTTGTCACCGATGCCGCGTCGACCGTCTTGCGCTCGATCGACTGCGGGTAATACATGAGGCCCTTGGGCGCAAGCACGCCCTTGGCGAAGCGCGCACGCGACAGGTCGGCGCTGGCGCAGCGCACAGGCTCTTCGAACACCGGATCGCTGATCAGGTAGTCGTCGCCGTCCTTGCCGTAGACCAGCAGGTTGTGCGCATTGAAGTGAAAGCGCATGTTGGGCGGAAAGTAAGGCAGCCAGTAGACCGAGGTCTGCAGCCCCACGATCTGCCCGCTGGCCAGCAGGGCGTCGAGGCGCTGGGCACCCGCCTCGGGGCTGCGAAAGGTCTCGAAGCGGAAGCGCGCGGCCATTGGTGCCAAGAGGCCCTTGATGATGGCCTTGGGCGGCATGCGGTACGAGATGAGCGGCAGGCCCGAGAGCTTGATGAACGGCAGGTAGGCGAACGACAACGCAGACGACAGGCCGAGCGCCATGCTCTCGGTCATGGGTGCACCATGGTGGCGCATCAGGTTCGAGATGACGCCGCTTTCGCAATGCGCCGCTTGTTGATGTTCGAAGTTCACGACGGCAGGCCTTGCAAGGTGGAAACGGGCAGGCCCAGCGCCTCCGAATAGCGCGCCATGTGCTTTTGCGACAGCGCTGCGAAGTGTTTGGGCTTCAGGTGGCGCCGTACGCGCCATTGCCAGAAGCCGCTGGTCTGCGAGAGCAGCGCCACGTCCATGCGGCGTTCGTACATCCAGTATTCGAGCGGCGACGCGAGCCCCTGGGCCACGCGCTCCTTGGCCGCCTGCGCCTGCACGACGAGCACGTCGACCGCATGGCTGGTGACGATTTCTTCAGCCTCCCAGCCGCGCGAGGTGGTGGTGACGACACGGCCCTGCGCGTCGCGCGCGTACATGAGCTTGGCATGGCCGCCGAGGGTGGCATTGCCTTCTTGCGGAACGGCGTCGACGTCCATGGCTACACAGCCTCCATATAGATGAAGCCGCTCGAAAAACGGCCGCTTTCGGGCACGAACATCAAGAGCTTGTGGCCGGGCTTGATGCGCCCGGAACGGAACAGCTCGTCGAGCATGATGTAAGGCGATGCCGCCCCGGTATTGCCCTTGCGCGCCAGGTTGCTGAACCAGCGCTCGCGCGGGATTGCGAAGTCCATGGCTTCGAGGCAGCGGGCAACGGGTTCGGCGAAATAGTTCGATGACAGGTGCGGCAGGAACCAGTCGATGTCGGCCGCCTTCAGGCCGCGCCGCTCGACGATGGCTGCGAGCGGCTCGCCCAGCGTGGCGCGCACGATGTTCTCGTTGAGCAGGCGCACGTCCTGCTTGATCGCGAAGGTCGAGTCGCGGTGCCAATCCTGCGGCTGCGTGCGCGCCCAGCCGTCGAGGCCGCCCTCGGCGTTCCGGTCGGCGCCCGAGTACATGCACACCGGCAGCTCGTGCGCTGCCGACGACAGGTCGATCCATTCGATGCGCAGCGACAGCGGCCCGCGCGGCACGCGCTCCAGCAGCACGGCGCCGGCGCCGTCGGACAGCATCCAGCGCAGGAAGTCTTTCTCGAACGCGATCTCGGGCCGCTTCTCGAGGGCTTCGAGCTGGTGTTCGAGTTCGGCCTCGAAGCGCGAACCGCGCATCACCGGTGACACCAGTTCCGAGCCGGTGGCAACGGCGCGTTGCGCATCGCCCGCGCGCACCGAGAGCCAGGCATGCTTGAGCGCGGTGGTGCCTGCAAGGCAGATGCCGGCGCAGGCCACCACCTCGAGCCGCGGCCAGCCGAGCTCGCCATGCACCATCACGGCGTGGTTGGGCAGCAGTTGGTCGGGCAGCGAGGTGCCGGTAACGAGGCAGTCGACGCGGCCGATGTCTTCGGGGTCGCCGAGAGCGCGGACGGCCGAGGCCGTGAGCTGTGCGTTGGTCATGGCCTGCAGGCCGGTGGACCGGTCGATCGCATAGTGGCGCGATTCGATGCCGTTGCTGCGAAGGATCAGGCGCCGCGCTCGCGACGCCTTGCCGCCGATGCGACCCAGTACTTCTTCGATGTCTTCGTTGCCGACCGGCGAAAAAGGCAGGAAAGCGGCGGTACGGGTCAGGAAAACATCAGTCGTCATAGAGGTGGGAGCGGTCTGTGGCCGAGCCCGAGGGGCGCTCGAAGTGAGCCGTCATTTTAGTCAGCCACCCCTTGAACAAAGGCCGCAGCAGCGCCTGCAGCGTCAAGCTCACGGGCACGACCGTGACAATCAGCACAAGAAGGAAGACCACATAGAGCAGCAGCAACGGCTTGCGTTGCCATGCGCCGGGCCGCCCCGCCGCCACGATCAGCTTGCCCCAGAGGAAGAAGCTCCGCGTGCCGGCTTTTTCGCTGATCAAGAGCCGGGCATCGGCCCGCACTGCGCCCAGGCCCGCGAGCAGCGGCTGCGATCCGCGCTCGAGATCGTTGTGCAGCGCCTCGCGCAGCGCGCGGCCGAAGCGACCCGCGCCCTGGACCTGTTCGGCGCTGAGGCCGGCGTCGGGCATGCCCCAGAACCCGCGCTTGCGGCCCCAGATGAGCCAGGCCGGCGTGGTGAAGAAAGTCGCCAGCGTCGGGCCGGGGTCGGTCAGCACCACGTTGTCGATCAGCCGCGCGCCTACCGCGTCGAGCAGGCCCTTGAGCTTTTCGTGCGCCAGCAGCCACATGTTGCGGCAGGCGATGACGGTGACCACGGGCTTGCCCCGGAGCAGGCGGCTTGCCAGCGGATGCTTGAGAAAGGCGGTAATGGGCTGCGACGGCGCCAGGAACCAGACCTGGTAAGGCAGGATGACGAGATCGAAGTCTTCGTCCCCGGTCAGCGAAAGCGGCGCCAGCGGCGCCGGCTTCAGGTGGGCCGACTCCGGAAAGGCATCGAAGAAGGTCAGGAACGGCCAGGGAAACGGAAAATCCGCTTGCGGGCGCAGCGTTTCGGCGTGCACGGAAATCTGCGGATCGGCCCTGAGCGGCGCAACGATCTGGTCGGCGACGCTGCCGAGCTGGCCCGTCTGCGAATAGTGAATCACCAGGACACGTTTGGGGCGCGCGGCGGGGCTGGAAATGCTTGAGGTCACTTGTTGGGGCTGAGCGGGGGCCGTCGAATGTAAGCCAAGCGTCGCACTGGCGCATCTGCCATTGGTCATGCCGTCGCGCCGACCCCACGGATAGAGACGAAAAAAGGGCCGCACCCTTCGGCGCGGCCCTCGTCGGCTGTTCTGCAAGAAACGCAGGCGGTCAGCGCGCCTTGCCTTCCTTCCAGGCTGCCAGCATCTTGCTGTATTCGATGGTCTCGCCCTTGGGCTTTTCGTTGGCCAGCTTCTTCCACGGCGCGTTCTTGTCGCTCAGCCACTTGTTGGGATCGCCCTTGGCGTTGAGCTTGGGTGCGCAATGGGCCATGCCGGCGCGCTCGAGGCGGGCCATCACGTTGTCCATCTCGTCGGCCAGGTTGTCCATCGCCTTCTGCGGGGTCTTCTCGCCCGTCACGGCCTCGGCCACGTTCTTCCACCAGAGCTGCGCGAGCTTCGGATAGTCGGGCACGTTGGTGCCGGTGGGCGTCCATGCCACGCGGGCCGGGCTGCGGTAGAACTCGACCAGGCCGCCGAGCTTGGGCGCCATGTCGGTCATTGCCTTCGACTGGATATCCGATTCGCGGATCGGCGTCAGGCCCACCATGGTCTTCTTGAGCGAGACGCTCTTGGACGTGACGAACTGCGCGTAGAGCCAGGCGGCGGCCGTCTTGTTGGCGTCATGGCCGTTGAAGAAGGACCACGAACCCACGTCCTGGTAGCCGTTCTGCATGCCCTGCTTCCAGTAGGGGCCGTTCGGGCCGGGCGCCATGCGCCACTTGGGCGTGCCGTCCTCGTTCACCACGGGCAGGCCCTTCTTGGTCATGTCGGCCGTGAAGGCGGTGTACCAGAAGATCTGCTGGGCAATCTGGCCCTGCGCCGGCACCGGGCCGGCTTCGCCGAAGGTCATGCCCATGGCTTCCTTGGGCGCGTACTTCTTCATCCAGTCGATGTACTTGGTGAGCGCGTAAACGGCGGCCGGCGAGTTGGTCGCACCGCCGCGCGACACCGCGGCGCCCACGGGCGTGCACTTGTCGTCGCCCACGCGGATGCCCCATTCGTCGATCGGCATGCCGTTCGGGTTGCCGATGTCGGCGGTGCCGGCCATCGACAGCCATGCGTCGGTGAAGCGCCAGCCCAGCGACGGGTCCTTCTTGCCGTAGTCCATGTGGCCATAGATCGGCTTGCCGTCGATGGTCTTCACGTCGACGCTGAAGAATTCGGCGATGTCTTCGTAGGCGCTCCAGTTGAGCGGCACGCCCAGGTCGTAGCCGTACTTGGCCTTGAACTTGTCCTTCAGGTCCTTGCGGTCGAACAGGTCGGCGCGGAACCAGTACAGGTTGGCAAACTGCTGGTCGGGCAGCTGGTAGAGCTTGCCGTCCGGTGCCGTGGTGAACTTGGTGCCGATGAAGTCCTTGAGATCGAGTCCCGGATTGGTGAACTCTTTTCCTGCGCCGGCCATGTAGTCGGTCAGGTTCATCATCTTGCCGTAGCGGTAGTGCGTACCGATCAGGTCGGAGTCGGAAATCCAGCCGTCGTAGATCGACTTGCCCGACTGCATCGAGGTCTGCAGCTTCTCGACCACGTCGCCTTCCTGGATCAGGTCGTGCTTCACCTTGATGCCGGTGATCTCCTCGAAAGCCTTGGCCAGCGTCTTCGATTCGTATTCATGCGTGGTGATGGTCTCGGACACCACCGAGATCTCCTTCACGCCCTTTGCCTGCAGCTTCTTGGCCGCATCGATGAACCACTTCATCTCGGCGGTCTGCTGGTCCTTGCTGAGGGTCGACGGCTGGAACTCGCTGTCGATCCATTTCTTGGCCTCGGGCTCTGCGGCCCATGCACCGTGCGCGGCGAACATCGCCGCTGCCATTGCCAATGCCGTGTAGCGCATCTTCATGAATGTGTCTCCTCGGTTGAAAGCTTCCCCGGTTTTTTCGATCGCGGCTCCGGGGAGGCGGAGAGCCGGTCGCGTCTGAAAACAAATTCTTGGGCCTAGCCCTTGCGCATCACCAGCGCCAGGAGAAACATCGACAGCACGAAGCTGATCCAGATCGAAGGCTCGGCCTGCAGGCCCAGCCATTCCTGGAATTTGCCGGCCAGGCCGATGAAGACCAGGTTGAAGTAGGCCGCCGAAAGCAGGCCGATGAAAAGCCGATCGCCTCGCGTCGTGGCAATGGGCAGCCAGCCGCGCCGCATCGTGGTGGGCGACTTGAACTCCCACACCGTCATGCCAACCAGCATGAGTGCGATGCAGGTGAAGAAAACGGCCACGGGGGTGGTCCAGACCATCCAATCGAACATTTCTCAGCTCCTTTTCTTTTCTTGCTCCTTCCCCCTCTGGGGGAAGGTTGGGATGGGGGCATCGGCGCTCGATGGAAACGCCGCTTGCCCTCACCCCTGCCCTCTCCCAGAGGGAGAAGGAGTCAATACCTAAACCCGTCCCATCGCAAAGCCCTTTGCGATGTAGTGCCGCACGAACCAGATCACGATCGCGCCCGGCACGATGGTGAGCACACCCGCCGCGGCCAGCGTGGCCCAGTCCATGCCCGAGGCGCTCACCGTGCGCGTCATGGTCGCCACGATGGGCTTCGCGTTCACGCTGGTCAGCGTACGGGCCAGCAGCAGCTCGACCCAGCTGAACATGAAGCAGAAGAACGCCGCCACGCCCACGCCGGCCTTGATGAGCGGCAGGAAGATCCGGACGAAGAAGCGCGGGAACGAGTAGCCGTCGATGTACGCCGTCTCGTCGATCTCGCGCGGAATGCCGCTCATGAAGCCTTCGAGAATCCACACCGCCAGCGGCACGTTGAACAAAAGGTGCGCCAGCGCCACGCCCAGGTGAGTGTCCATCAGGCCCACGGTGCTGTACAGCTGGAAGAACGGCAGCAAAAACACCGCGGGCGGCGTCATGCGGTTGGTCAACAGCCAGAAGAACACGTGCTTGTCGCCCAGGAACGAATAGCGCGAGAACGCATAGGCCGCCGGCAGCGCCACGGTGAGCGAGATCACCGTGTTGATCGCCACGTAGATCAGGCTGTTGATGTAGCCCGAGTACCACGACTCGTCGGTGAAGATGCGCGCGTAGTTGGCCCAGGTGAGCTCGTGCGGGAAGAACGAGAAGCTCGAGACGATTTCCTCGTTCGTCTTGAAGCTCATGTTGATCATCCAGTAGATGGGCAACAGCGCGAACAGGATGTACAGCATCAGGAAGATGCTGCGCTTGCGGAATCGCTTTTCAGACATGTTGACCCCCTTGGCGCTGCGCGCCGTCCCCCCGAGGGGGAGCATCCGCCTTGAGGCGGCTCAGCGACGGATTCATTGTTCTTTCTCCACTTCTTGCGTGCCGACCCGCTGCATCCAGTTGTAGAGCACGAAGCAGAACAACAAAATGATGAGGAAGTAGATCAGCGAGAAAGCTGCCGCCGGCCCCAGGTCGAACTGGCCCACGGCCTTCTGCGTGAGGTACTGGCTCAGGAAGGTGGTGGCATTGCCCGGCCCCCCGCCCGTCAGCACGAAGGGCTCGGTGTAGATCATGAAGCTGTCCATGAAGCGCAGCAGCACCGCAATCATGAGCACGCCGCGCATCTTGGGCAACTGGATGTAGCGGAACACCGCGAACTTGCTGGCCCCATCGATGCGCGCCGCCTGGTAGTAGGCATCGGGAATCGAGCGCAGCCCGGCAAAGCACAAGAGCGCCACCAGCGGCGTCCAGTGCCACACGTCCATCACCAGCACCGTGAGCCAGGCGTCCGCCGCGCTGCCGGTGTAGTTGTAGTCGACGCCCAACTTCTGCAGCGCGTGGCCCAGGAGGCCGATGTCGGCACGGCCATAGATCTGCCAGATGGTGCCGACCACGTTCCACGGAATGAGCAGCGACAGCGCCACCACCACCAGCACCGCGGAAGACTTCCAGCCCTTGGCCGGCATCGACAAGGCAAGGCAGATGCCCAGTGGAATCTCGACCAGCAACACCGAGAGCGAGAAGCCCAGCTGGCGCCACAGCGCCTGGTGCAGTTCGTCGTCGCGCATCACCGAGGCGAACCATTCAGTGCCGACGAACACGCGCCGGTCGGGCGAGATGATGTCCTGCACCGAGTAATTGACCACCGTCATCAGTGGCACGATGGCCGAGAAGGCCACGCAGATCAGCACCGGCAGCACGAGCCACCAGGCCTTTTGATTGATGGGCTTGTTGGTTGCGTTCATGGTGTTGCTCCTTCCCCCTTTGGGGCTGAGGGCTGCGGCTCCAGTTCCGCCTGCGCGGAACTGGACAGCCCGAAGAGCGGCAGCCTCTGGCTGCCTGCACCGAGGTTGGGATGGGGGCGGGCAGAGCGCGCAATGGATGCGCCGCTTGCCCCCACCCCTGCCCTCCCCCGGGAGGGGAGGGAGAAAGACGAAGGCATCAGGCCCAGTTTGATCGGGGTGTTCATGCCACCAGTTCCTCGTCCTTGTAATAGCAAGTGTGGGTGTCGAGCACCCGCAACCACACCGTGTCGCCCACCGCCGGCGGCTGGTCTTCCGAGTGCAGCCGCACCTTGATCACACTGCCATCGACCTGCGCGCTCAGCATGGCGTGAGTGCCGACGTCCTGCACCTGCTTCACCACGGCGGGCACGGCACCGGCAGCGCCCGCGTTAGAAAGGCGCAGGTACTCCGGCCGGATCCCGATCTTGAGCGCGCCCTGCGGCAGCTCGCGCGTGGGTACGAGCGGCGTCCCCGCGACCTCGAGCGCGCCGTTCGCGTTCTTCGCAGAAAGAAAGTTCATGCCCGGCGAGCCGATGAAGTGGCCGACGAAGGTATGGGCCGGACGCTCGAACAGCGCCTCGGCGCTGCCCACCTGCACAGCCTTGCCGCGCGTCATCACCACCACTTCTTCGGCGAAGGTGAGCGCCTCGACCTGGTCGTGCGTGACATAGATCAGCGTGAGCTTGAGCTCGCGGTGAATCTGCTTGAGCTTGCGGCGAAGCTGCCATTTCAGGTGCGGGTCGATCACCGTCAGCGGCTCGTCGAACAGCACCGCCGACACGTCGTTGCGCACCAGCCCGCGGCCGAGCGAGATCTTCTGCTTGGCATCGGCCGCCAGGCCCGCCGCGCGCTGGTTGAGCTGGCCGCTCATGTCGAGCATCTCGGCGATCTCGCCCACGCGCTTCTTGATCTGGTCCTCAGGCACCTTGCGGTTGCGCAAGGGGAACGCGAGGTTCTCGGCCACGGTCATGGTGTCGTAGATCACCGGAAACTGGAACACCTGCGCGATGTTGCGTTCCTGCGGCGTGGCGCGCGTCATGTCGCGGCCGTCGAACGTCACCGTGCCCTGCGAAGGCACGAGCAAGCCCGAGATGATGTTGAGCATGGTGGTCTTGCCGCAGCCCGAGGGGCCGAGCAAGGCGTAGGCGCCGCCGTCGCGAAAGCTCATCTTGAGCGGCAGCAGCGCATAGTCGCTGTCCTGCGTCGGGTTGGGTCGGTAGGCGTGGGCCAGGTCGAGATCGATGCGTGCCATAGCGAGGCTCCTAGTTTCCTTTGCGCCATGCCGGCGCGAGCGCCAGCTTTTCGCCGGCATCGAACACATAGGCTTGCGACGCGCTGAAATACAGCGTGATCGGCGTGCCCAATTCGAAGCGGTGCACCCCGGTGAGCTGCGCCACCAGTTCGCCGACCGCCGTGTCGACGTGCACAAAGGTGTCGGAGCCCGAGATTTCGGCCAGCTCCACCTTGCCTGGCAAGGCGATGTCGCCCTCCCCCGCCCCGACGTTCAATGCGCTTGCGCGCAGGCCGACCGTCACCGCGCCCGAGACGTTCTCCGGCACGGCCAGCGCGAGCTTGGGGCCGCCGGCCAATTGCACATATCCAGCGGTTGCGGTACCAGGCAAAAGGTTCATCGGTGGATCGCTGAAGGCGCGGGCCACGCGCAGCGACTGCGGCGCATGGAACACCTCGGCTGTCGGCCCGTACTGCAGCAGTTCGCCCGCATCCATCACGGCCGTGTAGCCACCCAGCAGCAGCGCCTCGCCGGGCTCGGTGGTGGCGTAGATCACCGTCGAATCGCCGGTGGCGAACAGTTGCGTGAGTTCTTCGCGCAGGCCTTCCCGCAGCTTGTAGTCGAGGTTCACCAGCGGCTCGTCGAGCAGCATCAGCGGCGCGTTCTTGGCCAGCGCGCGCGCCAGTGCCACGCGCTGCTGCTGCCCGCCCGACAGCTCGGCCGGCAGGCGGTCGAGGAACATGCCGATGTGCAGCTTGTCGGCCAGCGCCTTCACGCGCGCCTCGATGTTCTTCTCGCCGCGCAGCTTGAGCGGCGAGGCGATGTTGTCGGCCACCTTGAGCGACGGATAGTTGATGAACTGCTGGTACACCATGGCCACGTTGCGCTCGCGCACCGGCATGCCGGTCACGTCCTTGCCGTCGACCAGCACCTTGCCCGTGCTGGGCGTGTCCAGCCCCGCCATCAGGCGCATCAGGCTGGTCTTGCCGGCCTGGGTGGCGCCCAGCAGCACGGTGACCGCACCGCTTCTCGGCGCGATGCTCTGTTCGTAGAGCCAGGTTTGCGCGCCGACCTTCTTGGTGACGCGCTCCAGAGTCAATTGCATCAGCGCTTCCCGTTGATCATGTAGAGGTTGTTGGTTGCGCGCGCCTGCAGCCAGTCGGCCACCTGCTGGCGCTCTTCGGCCGTGTAGCGCAGCCCGAGCTTCGACCGGCGCCAGAGCACGTCGTCGGCGCTCATGGCCCATTCCTGTTCTTGCAGGAAGCGCAGTTCGCGCTCGTGAAGCCCCGGTGCCACGGCTTCTCCCATGTCGGCCATCGCCTGCGCATCTCCAAGCAGCTCGGACACGCGTGCGCCGTAGGCGCGGGCCAGCCGCCTCGCCAGCTTGGCATCGAGCCATGCATGGCGGGCCTGCACCGCGGCCACGAAGCGCTCGAAATCGTCGTCGGGCCGCGTGGCGGCACCGATCCACGCCGACAGATCGCCGCCGGCCAGGAAGGCGCCGTCGGTCCATGGCGGGCGCTGCGCGCTCGATTGGCCGAGCATCTTGCCGACCTCGTCGGCCGCGTCTTCGGCCAGCTTGCGAAAGGTCGTGATCTTGCCGCCCCACACGGAGAGCAGCGGCGCCGCCGCGGTGTTCGACTCGAGCATGTAGTCGCGCGTGACCGCGGACGGGTCGCCCGACGCATCGTCGAGCAGCGGGCGCACGCCCGAATAGGTCCAGACCACGTCGGCCGGCTTGATCGGCTTGTCGAAATAGCGGCTCGCCTGCATGCAGAGATACGCGATCTCTTCCTCGGCAATGCGCGCCGCGCCGGGATCGTCGCCGTTCAGCTCGATGTCGGTGGTGCCGATCAGCGTGAACTCGTCCTGGTAGGGGATCGCAAAGATGATCCGCTTGTCGGGATTCTGGAAGATGTAGGCATGGTCGTGCTCGAACAGGCGCGGCACCACGATGTGGCTGCCCTTGACCAGCCGCAGATGCCGTGTGGCCAGCGCCTCGCCCTTGGCCGATTGCGCCACGCCGCGCAGGAACGATTCGGCCCACGGCCCCGCGGCATTGACCACGGCGCGCGCGCGCACCACGCGAATGCCACCGTCCGCGCCTTCCAGCGTGGCGGTCCAGCCGTCGGCGTCGCGCTGCGCATGGACGCAGCGGGTGCGCGTGAGCACCTCGGCGCCGCGCGTCCTGGCGTCGATGGCGTTGAGCACCACCAGCCGCGCGTCGTCGACCCAGCCGTCCGAATAGACGAAGCCGCGCTTGAACTGCGGCTTGAGCGGCGCCCCGGCCGCGTGGCGGCGCAAGTCGATGCTGCGCGAGCCCGGCAGCACTTCGCGCTTGGCAAGGTTGTCGTACATGAACAGGCCGATGCGGATCATCCAGGCCGGCCGCATCGACGGGTCATGCGGCATCACGAAGCGCAGCGGCCACATGATGTGCGGCGCGCTCTTGAGCAGCACCTCGCGCTCCTGCAGCGCCTTGCGCACGAGCGAGAACTCGTAATACTCCAGATAGCGCAGCCCGCCGTGGATGAGCTTGGTCGACGAGGAAGACGTGTGCGAGGCGAGATCGTCCTTTTCACACAGCACCACGCGCCAGCCCCGGCCCGCCAGATCGCGCGCAATGCCGCAGCCGTTGATGCCGCCGCCGACGATCAGCACGTCGCATTCGGTTGCCGGCAGAGGCGGATTGGAGGAGAAATCGCTCACAGGAAATGGGCCCGTTGATTCGTGACTTTGGTCACGGAAGGGCGCCATTGTATTTTCGTGTCTTTTCATTTGGGTTCCTTTTGACGCGATTTTCCCCCGAGTTTTCCCTTAGAAATCTTCGTTTTCTTTCGCTTTAAAGTGGCACGGCCTGTACTCTCCAAAGAGTCTTCACGTTCTTTACGACGCCCCTGTGAACTCCAATCCGCGCCAGATCAACCTTCTCGATACCGTGCGCACGCGCGGCTCCGTCACCGTCGAGCAGCTGGCCGACATGCTGGGCGTCACGCTGCAAACGGTGCGGCGCGACGTGCAGCGGCTGGCCGACGAAGGCTTGCTCACTCGCTTTCACGGGGGCGTGCGCGTACCGAGTTCCACCACCGAGAACATCGGCTACCAGCAGCGCGAAACGCTTCATGCCGAAGGCAAGGCGCGCATCGCGCGGCGCGTGGCCGAGCTGGTGCCCAACGACTGCTCGCTGATCCTCAACATCGGCACCACCACCGAGGCCATTGCCAAGGCGCTGCTGCGGCACACCGGCCTGCGCGTGATCACCAACAACCTGAACGTGGCGACCATCCTGAGCGGCAACACCTCGTGCGAGGTGATCGTGGCGGGCGGGTCGGTGCGGCCGCGCGACCGCGCCATCGTGGGCGAGGCCACCATCGATTTCATCCGCCAGTTCAAGGTCGACATCGCGCTGATCGGCGTCTCGAGCATCGAGGCCGACGGGTCGCTGCGCGACTTCGATCTGCGCGAAGTGAAAGTGGCGCAAACCATCATCGCGCAGGCACGGGAGGTGTGGCTCGCAGCCGATGCAAGCAAGTTCAACCGGCCCGCGATGATCCAGCTCGGCACGCTCTCGCAGATCGACCGGCTGTTTACCGATGCGGAGCCACCACCGCCATTTGCCGACCTGTTGCATGCTGCGCAGGTTCGGCTTGAGATTGCGCGCGATTGAGATGAGAGCTCGTCGTTTTGCTTGCCGCGCTTTAAGGCATTCGGGGGGCGCTCCCGCCGACGGGGTACCTTGCTCCGCGAATGTCCCCCGGCCTGCGGCCTCCTCCTTTATTTCGCTGCGCAAGGCACCCCATCGACGGGATCGTTGTCCAGAGCGGTTATTGATCGAGCTGAACAAGCGCAGCGCCCAGTGGGCGCAGGGCGCCGGGTGCTCCCCGCAGCGAAATAAAGGAGGAGCCGAAGGCGGGGGACATTCGCGGAGGGGAGTACCCGGTGGCCTGTGCACGCGCCCTGAACAAGAGCGTCCCAAAAACCGGCGCCAAGAACGCAAGACAAGACCCCAAGGAACACCCAACCCATGACCTACCTGCTCGCCCTCGACCAAGGCACCTCCAGCTCGCGCAGCATCGTGTTCGACCGCGAAGGCCATATCGTCGCCATCGCGCAGAAGGAGCTCACGCAGATCTACCCACAACCCGGTTGGGTCGAACACGATCCGATGGAGATCTGGAACAGCCAGCTCGCCACCGCGCGCGAAGTGCTCGCCAAGGCCAAGCTCCAGCCCGCCGACATCCACGCCATCGGCATCACCAACCAGCGCGAGACCACCGTGCTGTGGAACCGCAAGACCGGCCAGCCGGTGCATCACGCCATCGTCTGGCAAGACCGTCGTGCCGAGCCGCTGTGCGCAAAGCTGCGCGACGAAGGCATGACCGGCACCATCCAGGAAAAAACCGGGCTGGTCATCGACGCGTATTTTTCCGGTACCAAGCTGCGCTGGCTGCTCGACAACGTACCCGGCGCGCGCGCCCAGGCCGAGCGCGGCGAACTCGCCTTCGGCACCGTCGACAGCTGGCTCATGTGGCAGCTTACCGGCGGCAAGGTGCACGTGACCGACGTGAGCAACGCGTCGCGCACGATGCTCTTCAACGTGCACCGCAACGAATGGGACGCGGACCTGCTCAAGTTGCTGGACATTCCCGCTGCGCTCATGCCGAAGGTGCAACCGTCGAGCTCGCACTTTGCCGACACCGATGCCGCGCTGCTCGGCCGCGCGCTGCCCATCGGCGGCGTGGCCGGCGACCAGCAGAGCGCCCTCTTCGGCCAGGCCTGCTTCGCGGCCGGCATGGCCAAGAACACCTACGGCACCGGCTGCTTCTTGCTGATGCACACGGGCGCCGCGTTCCAGCCCTCGCACAACGGCCTGCTCGTGACCAGCGCCGCGCAGACCGACGCCACGCCGCAGTACGCGATGGAAGGCAGCGTCTTCGTCGGCGGCGCCGTGGTGCAGTGGCTGCGCGACGGCCTCAAGGCCATCAAGGGCAGCGCCGAAGTGCAGTCGCTCGCCGAGAGTGTGCCCGACGCGGGCGGCGTGATGATGGTGCCGGCCTTCACCGGCCTTGGCGCGCCCTACTGGAACGCCGACGCACGCGGCACCATCACCGGCCTCACGCGCGGAACCACGGTGGCCCACATCGCGCGCGCCGCGCTGGAAAGCATCGCCTACCAGAGCGCCGCACTGCTGCAGGCCATGAGCCGCGATGCAGTCGCCGCCGGCGGCACCCCCGTGGCGGAGCTGCGCGTGGATGGCGGCGCGAGCGTGAACGACCTGCTGATGCAGTTCCAGGCCGACCTGCTGGGCATTCCCGTGGTGCGGCCCGAAGTGATCGAGACCACCGCGCTGGGCGCCGCCTATCTCGCGGGCCTGTCCACCGGCGTCTACAGCGACGCGCGCCAGCTCTCGAAGCTGTGGAAGGTGGAGCGGCGCTTCATGCCGACCATGGGCCGCGCGCAGGCCGAGGAGTCGATGGCCCGCTGGGAGCGGGCGGTGCGGCAGGCCACCGCCACCTGAGGCGCATCGGCTCGCGGTTCTTTTTTACTACTGCGCCGGAACCAGAAAGTCCTGGCTGATCCGCCCACCGAGTTCGTTCACGCGATCAAGGAACTGCGTGAGATAAGCATGCAGCCCGGTCGCGAGAATTTCGTCGACCCGCGCGTACTGCAGGTCGGCCAGCAGCTTGCCGGCGCGGCGCTGGGTTTCGGCGCTCTGCTCGTTCTGCACCTTGGCGAGGTTGTTCACCACCTCGACCAGGCTCGCGTGCAGCGAACGCGGCATGTCGGCGCGAAGAATGAGCAGCTCGGCCACGCGCTCGGGCTTGATCACGTCGCGGTACACCTTGCGGTAGACCTCGAAGGCCGAGACGCTGCGCAAGATGGCGCTCCAGTGATAGAAGTCGTACTCTTGGTCTTCCTCGGTGGCGGTGCCGAAGAACTCGCTGTTGAGGGCGTGAAACTTCACGTCCACCAGCCGCGCGGTGTTGTCGGCGCGCTCCAGGAAAGTGCCCAGGCGCGAGAAGTAAAAGGCCTCGTCCTGCAGCATGGTGCCCAGCGTGACGCCGCGCGAGAGGTGCGAGCGGAACTTGACCCATTCGAAGAACTGGGCCGGGTCGCGCTCGAAATCGCCCGCGCGCAGCATGCGGTTGACTTCGAGCCATGTGGTGTTCTGCGTTTCCCAGGCCTCGGTGGTGAGCGCGCCGCGAACCGCGCGCGCGTTTTCGCGCGCGGCTTTGAGGCAGGAGACGATCGAAGACGGATTGCTCTCGTCCTTGACCATGAACTCCATCACGTCGTGGGGCGTGATCTGCTCGTACTTCTTGTTGTACGAAGGCAGCAGCTCGCTGATGGACAGCACGCCCTGCCAGCCGTATTTGGCCACTTCGGCCGATTGGGGCAGGAGCGAGGTCTGGTAGTTGACGTCGAGCATGCGGGCGGTGTTTTCCGCGCGCTCGGTGTAGCGCGACATCCAGTAGAGGTGATCGGCAGTGCGTGACAGCATCGTTTTGTTCTCCTGATTCCTTGCTTGCTTGCCTGCTGCGCTAGGCCGATTGCGTTTGACTTTGCGACTGCGTCGCTTTCGGCTTGGCGCCGCGGTCCGCCTCGAGAATCCAGGTGTCCTTGGTGCCGCCGCCTTGCGATGAATTGACCACCAGCGAGCCTTCCTTGAGCGCCACGCGCGTGAGGCCGCCGGGCACCATCTGCACCTCGCTGCCCGAGAGCACGAAGGGGCGCAGGTCGATGTGGCGCGGTGCAATGCCGGCGTCGACAAAGGTCGGCGACGTGGAAAGGCTCAGCGTGGGCTGCGCGATGTAGCCGTCGGGCTTGGCAATCACGGCTTTCTTGAAGTCTTCGATCTCAGCCTGCGTGGCCGCCGGGCCGATCAGCATGCCGTAGCCGCCGGCGCCGTGCACCTCCTTGACGACCAGGTCCTTCATGTTGTCGAGCGTGTACTGCAGCTCGTCCTTGTTGCGGCACATGTAGGTGGGCACGTTCTTCAGGATCGGCTGCTCGCCGAGGTAGAACTCCACCATCTTGGGCACGTAGGGGTAGATCGACTTGTCGTCGGCGACGCCGGTCCCCACCGCATTGCAGATGACGACGTTGCCGTCGCGGTAGGCGCGCATCAGGCCGGCGCAACCGAGCGTCGACGTGGGGCGGAACACCTCGGGGTCGAGAAAATCGTCGTCGACGCGGCGGTAGATCACGTCCACGCGCTTCGGCCCGCGCGTGGTGCGCATGTAGACGAAGTTGTCGCGGACGAACAGGTCTTGCCCCTCGACCAGCTCCACGCCCATCTGCTGGGCCAGGAAGGCGTGCTCGAAGTAGGCGCTGTTGTACATGCCGGGGGTCAGCACCACCACCGTGGGCTCGGCCGTGGCGGCCGGCGCGCTGGCGCGCAGGGTTTCGAGCAGCAGGTCGGGGTAATGCGCCACCGGCGCGATACGGTTCTGGTTGAACAGCTCCGGGAAGAGCCGCATCATCATCTTGCGATTCTCCAGCATGTAGCTCACGCCGCTGGGCACTCGCAGGTTGTCTTCGAGCACGTAGTACTCGCCGTTGCCCTGGGCGTCGGGCGCCCGGACGATGTCGATGCCCGAGATGTTCGAGTAGACGTCGTGCGGCACGCTGACGCCCATCATTTCGGGGCGGAACTGCGCGTTGTTCAGGATCTGCTCGGCCGGAATGATGCCGGCCTTGATGATTTCCTGATCGTGGTAGACATCATGCAGGAAGCGGTTGAGCGCCGTGACGCGCTGCACCAGCCCCTTTTCCATGCTCTCCCACTCGTGGGCGGGAATGATGCGCGGCAGCAGGTCGAACGGTATGAGCCGCTCGGTGCCGGAACCGTCCTCGTCCTTGGCGCCGTACACCGCAAAGGTGATACCGACCCGGCGGAAGATCATTTCCGCTTCCTCGCGACGCGCCCGCATCACCTCGCCGGGTTGCTTCGCGAGCCATTGGTCGTAGCGCTTGTAGTGTTGCCTGATTGCAGCCCCCGCATAGGGCAACTGCTCATACATCTCATCGAATTTGTGCATGGAACGACCAATCTCCTTGAGCCATAGCTTAGCAAGTTCGAGGCCAGTGAAAGCCCTAAGTTGGCGCGGCCGCGCGTCTTCAAGGCAGGCGATGGTGCCAGTAACGGGCCTGGCGCTCCCGTTCGCAGCCGACCTCGGCAGGCGCCCGGCTGTGCCATGAAGCGGCGCCGCAGGGCACGTTTTCGACCAGCCGCACGCCATACGCAGCATAGCGCTCGACCACCTCCGGGACCGGATGACCGAAGCGATTGCGATAGCCCGCCTGGACCAGCGCGATGCGCGGGCGCACCGCCTCGAGCAGCACCGCGCTCGACGAGGTTTTGCTGCCGTGGTGCGGCGCCAGCAGCACGTCGGCCTGCAGCGCGGGGGTTCGCGACACCAGCGCCGCTTCCTGCAGGCGCTCGATGTCGCCGGCCAGCAGCACCGTGGCGCGGCCGTTGGCAACGCGCAGCACGCAGGAAATGGCATTGGGCTTGGTGAAGGAAAGATAGTCGGCCGGCATGGGATGGAGGATCTCGAAATCCACGCCGTCCCAGGTCCAACGCTGGCCGGCTTCGCAGCGCCGGGCCGGGCGCACCGACTGCAGCGGATGCGCGGCTTCGATCGAGCTCAGGAGCGCGGCCTGCGGCTGCATCGCGAGCACCGCGGGCGCGCCACCCGTGTGGTCGCTGTCGCGGTGGCTCAGCAGCAGCATGTCCAGCCGTTCGTCGAAGGCGCGCAGCAAAGGAACGAGCACGCGATGGCCGGCGTCGCTTTCGAGGCTATAGCGCGGCCCCGCGTCGTACAGGAGGCTGTGCGTTGCGGTACGCACGAGGACCGAATTCCCCTGCCCGATGTCCGCGGCCAGCAGTTCGAACTCCCCCGCAGGCGGCCGGGGCGCCTGCCACAGCAGCACCGGCAGCAGGAACGGCAGCCCCAGCGTGCGCAGCGACCACGGCAGCCGCATGGCCAGCAGGACGCCCCCGGCCACCCCGCAGGCTGCCATCCACGCCGGCGGAGCGGCCATCGACAGCGTGGCGTACGGCAGCGCGGCCAGCCAGCGCAGGAGCAAGGCCAGCGCCTGGACCGCCCATGCGGCAACATCCCAGAGGGGCGCCACCGCGGTGCCCAGCATGGCCAGCGGCGTGATCACCAGCGTGACCCAGGGGATCGCCACGGCATTGGCCAGCAGGCCCACCACAGAGACCTGCTGAAACAGCAGCAGGCCGAGCGGCGTCAGCGCCAGCGTGATCACCCATTGCTCGCGAAAAAACGCCAGCAGCCGGGCCGACGGCCCCGTCTTCTCGTCGGCCGCCCGCATGAAGCCGGTCGTGAACAGCACCCCGACTGCGACGAAGCTGAGCCAGAAGCCGGCCTGCATCAGCGCCCAGGGATCGATGGCGACCACCACCGCCGCGATCAGCAGCCAGACATGGGGCCACGGCCAGCGCCGCCCCGTGAGTCGCAGCAGCGCCGCGGTGGCCAGCATCCAGACCGTGCGCTGCGAAGGCACGCCCCACCCGCTGAAAAGCGCATAGAGCCCGGCCAGGAACACGCCGCCGACCAGCGCGGCCTGCGGTGCGGGAAAGCGCAGCATCAGCCGCCCGCTGCGGCGCCACAGCGCGCCGACCGCATGCGCCGCGAGCCAGGCGAACATGGTGATGTGGAGGCCCGAAATCGACATCAGGTGAGCCACGCCGGTGGCGCGAAAAATATCCCAGTCGTTGCGCTCGATGGCGCCCTGGTCTCCGGTGACGAGGGCAGCGATCACGCCCGCCTGCCGGGGGTCGGCGACGCGTTCGAACACCGCGTCTCGCACCGCTTCGCGCGCACGTTCGAGCGGGTGCCGCCACGTGGCCTGCAAACGTGCCGGCGCCGCGTCGCGGGCGCCCGTTCGCACGTAACCGCTGGCATGCACGCCCTGCTCCCACAGCCACAGTTCGCTGTCGAAGCCATGCGGATTGAGATTGCCGTGCGGCGCCTTGAGCCGGACCGTGAGTCGCCAGCGTTCGCCCGCGTGCAGCGGGGCGGCCGCGTCTCCCCTGGCCGCGGCGCGCCCTTCGGGAGCGCGTCCCCAGAGGCTGGTGTCGTCGCGATACCAGCCGAGCGCAATGCGTGCCGGAACACGCGGCGGCGATGCGAGGGGCTCATCGGCCCAGCGGGCCGACTCCAGGTCGAGCCGAAACCGCGTACCGCCCTCGTTGCGCTGCGGCATCTGTGCCACCACACCGACCACCTGCAGGTCTCGTCCTTCGATGGCCGGGTCCAGCGCGCCGCTCGCATAGGCAGCCGCCCGCCACCCTGCGAGCCCGCCTCCGGCGAAGGTTCCGCAGGCCAGGGCCCCGATCACCGGCAGCCCGGCCAGCATGCGCCATGCACGAGGCCAATGGAACATCGGCCGCCATCGCCGCGAAAGCAGGGCCAGCCCCGCGAGACCCGTGAAGAACAAGGCCGCATAGGCACCCCCGCTCCACAGCCCTGCCTGATGCAACTGGCATGCCGCGCCGAGCAGCGTTCCGCCCAGCGCGGCAAAGGCCCACGACCCGGCCATGACGACACCGGACGCCCGCGCCGGCGTCAACAGCAAACTCCGGAACACATGATGCAAACCCTCCCAGGCCCGCGCTCAATGGCGCGTTAATTGCTTTGCTTCTCGGCTAGTATGCGTCTCACAAGAGACATCTTTTCGATGCAATCTCGCAGTACTGCACACAAAACGCATGTCCATTCACGCCGCACTCCACCACGTCACCCACTACAAATACGACCGCCTGGTGCAGCTGGGCCCGCAGGTCGTGCGCTTGCGCCCCGCACCGCACTGCCGCAGCAAGGTCATCTCGTATTCGCTGCAGGTCGAACCGGCCGATCACTTCGTCAACTGGATGCAGGATCCGTTCGCCAACTACCAGGCGCGGCTCGTGTTTCCCGAGAAGACGCGCGAGTTCAAGGTCACGGTCGACCTCGTGGTCGAGATGGCGGTCTACAACCCGTTCGACTTTTTTCTGGAGCCGCAGGCCGAGAACTTTCCGTTCAAGTACACCGCCTCGCAGGCCGAAGAGCTCGCGCCATACCTCGTCACCGAGGAACCCACGCCGCTCCTGTCGGCCTACCTCGACAAGATCGAGCGCAAGGAACAGCGCACCATCGACTTCCTGGTCGGCATCAACCAGCAGGTCCAGCAAGACGTCAACTACCTGATCCGCATGGAGCCCGGCGTGCAGACGCCGGAAGAAACGCTCACCAACGGCAGCGGCTCCTGCCGCGACTCGGGCTGGCTGCTGGTGCAGCTGCTGCGTCACTGCGGGCTGGCCGCGCGCTTCGTCTCGGGCTACCTGATCCAGCTCACACCCGACGTGAAGGCGCTCGACGGCCCGAGCGGCACCACGGTCGACTTCACCGACCTGCATGCCTGGTGCGAAGTGTTCCTGCCCGGCGCGGGATGGGTCGGCCTCGATGCCACGTCGGGCCTCCTGGCCGGCGAGGGCCACATTCCGCTCGCGTGCACACCCACGCCTTCGAGCGCCGCGCCCATCGAAGGCGGTGTCGACGAAGCCGAGGTCGATTTCGGCCATGAAATGAAGGTCACGCGCATCTACGAATCGCCGCGCGTGACCAAGCCCTACACCGACGAACAGTGGGCCGAGGTGCTGGCGCTCGGCGACGCGGTCGACGCGCGCCTCACGGCCGGCGACGTGCGGCTCACGATGGGCGGCGAGCCCACCTACGTGGCCACCAGCGACCGCGACGCGCCCGAATGGAACACCGATGCGCTCGGCCCCACCAAGCGCGGCTATGCCACCGAACTCGTCCACAAGCTGCGGGCCGAGTACGGCCAGGGTGGTTTTCTCCACTTCGGGCAGGGCAAGTGGTACCCGGGCGAGCAGTTGCCGCGCTGGGCGCTTTCGATCTTCTGGCGCGCCGACGGCCAGACGCTCTGGCACGAGCCCGAGCTCTTTGCCGACGAGCGCGTGCCCACGCACTACACGAGCGAAGACGCACGCCGCTTCACCACCGTGCTGGCGCACAAGCTCGGCATCACCGAGCGCTACGTGCAGCCCGGCTACGAAGACGTTTATTACTACCTCTGGCGCGAACGCCGCCTGCCGGTCAACGTCGACCCCTTCGAATCGAAGCTCGACGACGAACTCGAGCGGGTTCGCCTGCGCCGCGTGTTCACGCAAAAGCTCGACGCCGTCATCGGCTACATGCTGCCGCTCGAACCCGCCAATGCCGATGTGGACGCTCCCGCGCTCGAAGGCCCGGGCTGGAAAACCGGCCCCTGGTTCCTGCGCGACGACCGGCTCTACCTGATCCCGGGCGACTCGCCGATGGGCTATCGCCTGCCGCTCGATTCGCAGCCCTGGGCCAGCAAGGGCGACTACCCCTACCTGGTCGAGCGCGACCCGACCGCGCCGCGCGCAGCACTGCCGAGTTCGTCCGACTACCGCGCACGCTATGCCGTGCCTGCCGGCGGTGCAATGGGCGCCGATCTTGGCGCCGTGCCCTATGAATTCGGTGCGCCGCCCGTGGTGCCCGCGGCCCTGCGCATGCAGGCGCCGGGCGGCAGCGGAACCGCGAGCGGCGATGCCGCAGCCGCAGGCGACGGCAAGGCCCCGGCCGATGCAGCCGACCGCTCCGCGACACCAGCCACGCGGCAGCCCCAGCGCGGCGAATCGGCCCACTGGGTCACGCGCACCGCACTGTGCGTCGAGGTGCGCGACCCGCGGCGCGCCAACGGCCCCGCGGCCGAGAAAAAAGGCAGCGCCTCGGGCGTGCTCTACGTCTTCATGCCGCCGCTCGCCCGCCTGGAAGATTACTTGGACCTCGTCGCGGCCGTCGAGGCCACGGCGCAGCAGCTGGGCATGCGCATCGTGATGGAAGGCTACCCGCCGCCGCGCGACCCGCGCCTGAAGATGCTGGCCGTCACCCCCGATCCGGGGGTGATCGAAGTCAACATCCATCCGGCCCACAACTGGAAGGAACTGGTCGCCCACACCGAGTTTCTCTACAACGCCGCGTTCGAAACCCGCCTCTCGGCCGAGAAGTTCATGACGGACGGGCGCCACACCGGCACTGGCGGCGGCAATCACTTCGTGATGGGCGGCGCCACGCCCGCGGACAGCCCCTTCCTGCGCCGGCCCGAGCTGCTCGCGAGCCTCTTGCTCTACTGGCACAACCACCCGTCGCTGAGCTACCTGTTCTCGGGCATGTTCATCGGCCCGACCAGCCAGGCGCCGCGCGTGGACGAAGCGCGCAACGACCAGGTCTACGAGCTCGAGATCGCGCTGAAGGAAATCGCGAAGAACCGCGAGATCCACGGCCAGAACATGCCAGCGTGGATGGTCGACCGCACGCTGCGCAACATCCTGATCGACGTGTCGGGCAACACGCACAGGAGCGAGTTCTGCATCGACAAGCTCTACTCGCCCGACTCCAGCACCGGCCGGCTCGGCCTGCTCGAGTTGCGCGCCTTCGAGATGCCGCCGCACGCACGCATGAGCATTGCGCAGCAGCTGCTCATCCGCGCGCTGGTGGCGCGCTTCTGGGACGACCCGTACAAGGCCCCCGTCACGCGCTGGGGCACCGAGCTGCACGACCGCTTCCTGCTGCCCACCTTCGTCAAGATGGACTTCGACGACGTGATCAGCGAGATGCGCCAGGCCGGCTTCGGCTTCGACGTCGACTGGTTCGCGCCGCATTTCGAGTTCCGCTTCCCCTTGGTGGGCCAGGTGCAGGCCATGGGCGTGGAGCTCTCGCTGCGCAACGCGCTCGAGCCCTGGCACGTGATGGGCGAGGAAGGTTCGGCCGGCGGCACGGTGCGCTATGTCGATTCGTCGCTCGAACGCATCGAGGTGCGCGTCACCGGCCTGAACGAAAGCCGCCACGTGATCACCGTCAACGGCAAGGTGCTGCCGCTGCAGCCCACCGGCACCGTGGGCGAGTTTGTCGCGGGCGTGCGCTACAAGGCCTGGAACCCGCCTTCGGCGCTGCATCCGAGCATCGGCGCCCATGCGCCGCTGACCTTCGACATTGTCGACACCTGGATGAAGCGTTCGCTGGGCGGCTGCCAGTATTTCGTCGCCCACCCAGGCGGACGCAACTACGACACCTTCCCGGTCAATGCCTACGAAGCGGAAAGCCGGCGCATGTCGCGCTTCACCGAGATGGGCCATACGCCCGGCCTGATGCGCACGCCGCCGGCCACCATCGAGCTCGCGGGCAGCCGCGAATTCCCATTCACGCTGGACTTGCGGCGCTGAGCACGGGCATTAAAAGGGCGCAAAGGGACATTTGGCACATCGGCCGTCACACCACCCGTGACGGCAATGTGACAATCCATCCCCTGTGGAACCTTTGAACGAATCCCTGTTCGACGCCCAGGCGCTGGAATTTCCAGCCGCCCTGGCGTCGGCGCTCGCCCCGGCCGCGCTGCCCGGCCACTTCGACGAGCTGCGCGGCGAGGCCACGCCCGCGGCGCCGGCGCGGCCTGCCATGGGCATTCCGCCCATGGCGCCAATGCCGCCCCTGCTCTACGACGCCACGGCGGAGCGCCCGGCCGTGGTGCCAGGCGCGCCGCAGGCGCAGACCCAGACGCAAACGCAGTCCCAGGGTGTCCAGCCAGCGCCGCCCCCCAGAGAGAAGCCGCCCCTCACGCCAGGCTGGAACGCCTTCTTCGACCAGCTCGGCCCGGGCGGGTTCGGCGACCTGCCACGGCGCGCGGTCAGCCTGGAGCGGCAGATCCGGGACAACGGCGTCACCTACAACGTCTATGCCGACGCCAACGGGCCGCAGCGTCCCTGGTCGCTCGACCTCTTTCCGCTGATCGTCTCGCCCGAGAGCTGGAGCCAGATCGAAACCGGCGTGCTGCAGCGCGTGCGCGTGCTCGACCGCGTCATGGCCGACGTCTACGGCCCACAGCAGCTGCTGGCCGAAGGGCTCTTGCCCGCGGCGCTCGTGCGTGGCCATCCCGGCTACCTGCGCGCCCTGCACGGCGTGAAGCCGCCGGGCGACACATGGCTGCACATCGCGGCCTTCGACCTCGCCCGCGGGCCCGACGGCAACTGGTGGGTGGTCTCGCAGCGCACGCAGGCGCCGTCGGGGCTGGGCTACCTGCTGGAGAACCGGCTTGCCATCGCGCGCCAGTTTCCGCAGGCCTTCGAGGCGCTGCACGTGCAGCGCCTGGCCGCCACCTACAGCGCCATGATGGACGGCCTGCAGCACATGTGCCCGGCCGGCGTACCACCGCACATCGCGCTGCTGACTCCCGGCCCCTACAACGAGACCTACTTCGAGCACGCCTACCTCGCGCGCTACCTGGGCGTCACCTTGGTCGAGGGCAGCGACCTCACCGTACGCGACCAGCGGCTCTACCTCAAGACGCTGCAGGGGCTGCGGCCGGTGCACGGGCTCATCAAGCGGCTGGACGACCAGTTCCTCGATCCGCTCGAACTGCGTCCCGACTCCACGCTCGGCGTGCCGGGCCTGCTGCAGGCCATTCGCGCCGGCAACGTGCTGGTGGCCAACATGCCGGGCTCGGCGTTTCTCGAATCGCCCGCGCTGCTGGGCTTCCTGCCCGGCCTCGCGCGCCGCCTCATCGGCGAAAAGCTCAAGCTGCCGGCGCTGCCGACCTGGTGGTGCGGCGAGCGCGCCGCGCTCGAGGCGGTGCTGCCGCAGCTGGGCGATTGCGCCATCAAGCCCACCTATCCCGGCTCCGACGGCCAGACCAGCTTCGACGCGGTGCTGGGCAGCCAGCTGAGCCGGCGCCAGCTCGACGAATGGGCCGGCCGCATCGTGCGCGAAGGCGAAGCCCACACGATCCAGAGCTACCTCCCGCTGTCGCAAATGCCCACCTGGGCCAGCGACATGGGCCCCGGCCACATCGCACCGCGCGCGGTGCTGCTGCGCGTCTTCGCGGTGAGCGACGGCGCGCAGTCGTGGCGGGTGCTGCCCGGCGGGCTGGCACGGCTCGCGGGCCGCGATGCGCAGATCGCCTCCATGCAGCGCGGCGGCAGCAGCGCCGATGTATGGGTGCAGACGCATGGCGAAGTCGACCGCACCACCCTGCTGCAGCCGCACGCCACGCCGGCCTCGCTGGCGCGGCACCGCGCGCCCGTGACCAGCCGCGCAGCCGAGAACATGTTCTGGCTCGGCCGCTACACCGAGCGCGCCGAAAACGCAGTGCGCCTGGCGCGCCTCACGCTCAACCTGCTGGGCAGCGAAGACCAGTCGTCGCGCCCGCTGCTCGACTGGCTGCATCGCATGGCGCTGCGCAATGCGCTGGTGCCGGCCGAAGTGCCCACCGCGCCGCAGTCGCGCCGCGTGTTCGAACGCGCGCTGGTCGCCGAGCTCGGCGATGTGGAGCGCGGCGGCAGCGTGGGCTTCAGCCTGCGCTGCATCCGGCAGGCTGCCGCCGCCGTGCGCGAGCGACTGTCGCAGGACAACTGGAACCAGATCATGCGCGCCGAAGCCGAGTTTCTGCGGCGCGCGGCCGAGCAGGCCGGCGAAGGCAGCTTTGCCACCGGCGCGGCACTGCGCGCGCTCGAATCCGCCAGCACCGCGCTTGCCGCCATGACCGGTGCGCAGACCGACCGCATGACGCGCGACGACGCCTGGCGCCTGCTGTCGATCGGCCGCCACATCGAGCGCCTGGGCTTTCTCTCGAGTGCGCTGGAGGCCGGCTTCGAGAACGGCGCGGTGCACGAAGTGAGCGGCTTCGAAGCCATGGTGGCTCTGTTCGACAGCACCATCACCTTTCACGCCCGCTACCAGCAACGGCGCGACGTGGCCACGCTGGTCGACCTGCTGGTGCTCGATGCCGAGAATCCGCGCTCGCTCGCGTGGGTCACGCAAACGCTGCGCGGGCGCATTGCGCGCCTGGCCGGCAGTGCGCCCGGCAAGCTCACCGCGCTGTCCTACGAACTGCCCGATCCGGCCACCTGGACGCTCGAGCATCTCTGCGTGGTGGGAGCCGACGCGAACTACCCTGCGCTGGCCGAGCTGCTGGCCAGTTGCGAGACGGCGGCCTACCATGTGTCCGACGCCATCGGCACGCGCTACTTCACGCTCACTTCCGAATCGCTGCGCTCCGTGGGCGCCTGATGACGCGCTCCCCGCGAGGTTGCAACCGAAGCAGCCAAAGAGAAATTTCATGCTCCTTCATGTCACGCACGAAACCCGCTACGAGTATTCGCCCCCGGTCGAAACGGCGCAGCACCTGGCCCACCTGAAGCCGCTGGCCACCGGCTCGCAGCGGCTCGTGAGCCACAAGCTCGCCATCGAGCCGCAGCCCGCGCAGCGCAGCGAGCAGCCCGACGTCTACGGCAACATGCGCGCGTTCTTTGCGCTCGAATCCACGCACGACAGCCTCGTCGTCACCGCCGAAAGCGTGGTCGAAACCTCGACGCCGCTGCTTGCGCCGGGCATTGCGCGCGACATGCCCTGGGAGGCCGTGCGCGAGCGCTTCCGCTACCGCAAGGACGCCACCTTCGACCCGGCCTCGGAGTTCGTTTTTCCGTCGCCCTACGTGCCGCGCCACGACGACTTCGCGGCCTATGCGCGCGCGAGCTTCGCGCCCGAGCGGTCGACCTTCGACGTGGCGATGGACCTCACCGAGCGCATGTACCGAGACTTTGCCTACGACGCCGACAGCACCGAGATCAACACACCCGCCGTGGAGGCCCTCGCGCAGCGCAAGGGTGTGTGCCAGGACTTCGCCCACATCATGATCGCCTGCTTCCGCGCCATGGGCCTGCCCGCTCGGTACGTGAGCGGCTACCTGCTCACGCAGCCGCCACCGGGCCAGCCTCGGCTGGTGGGCGCCGACGCCTCGCACGCCTGGGTCTCGGTGTACCTGCCCGGTGAAAGTGATGGCGGCAACGGCGACGGCAACAGAGACGGCCACGACAGCGCCGGCGGCTGGGCCGAATTCGACCCCACCAACGGTCGCCAGCCCGGCGAGGACTACGTTGCACTCGCGATCGGCCGCGACTACTCCGATGTCTCGCCCATGCGCGGCGTGCTGCACGGCGGCGCGCGCCACACGCTCAAGGTGGGCGTGACGGTGCGGCCCATCGAAGAGCTGCGGACCCAGGCCGCGGAGGCGGCGCAGTCACAATCACAGACACAATCGCAGATTGAATCGCAACCCATAGACAAGGACCTCCAATGAGCGTTTACGACAAGCTTTCCAGCCTCGGCATCACCCTCCCCCCTGTCGCCGCCCCCGCCGCCGCCTATGTGCCTTTCGTGCGGACCGGCAATCTCGTTTTTCTCTCGGGCCACATTGCCAAGAAAGACGGCAAGGTCTGGGCCGGCCAGCTCGGCGCAAACATCGGCACCGAAGAAGGCAAGCAGGCCGCACGCGCCATTGCCATCGACCTCTTGGGCACGCTGCATGCGGCCGTGGGCGACCTGAACAAGGTCACCCGCATCGTCAAGGTCATGAGCCTGGTCAATTCCGTGGGCACGTTCACCGAACAGCACCTGGTGACCAACGGCGCGAGCGAGTTCTTCGCCGAAGTGTTCGGCCCCGAGAAGGGCGCGCATGCGCGCAGCGCGTTCGGCGTGGCGCAAGTGCCCATGGGCGCCTGCGTCGAGATCGAGCTGATCGCCGAAGTCGGCTGACCGGCTCTGCGCAGGCAGCAACAGCCATGAGCGTGCAGGCCCTGCGCTCGTCCTTCGGCAACAAGTGCCACTGGTGCGGGCTGCCGATGGATTTTGCGGAGCCTCGCAGCGCGCCGGAGTCGGCCACCATCGAGCACCTGAACGATTCGACGCTGGGCGGCGTCCGCAAGCAGAAGCACCGGCGGCTTGCCCACGCCATCTGCAACCAGACGAGGAACGAGTTCAAGCTGCAGGCCGAACGCGGCTTCCAGCGCTGGATTGCAGAGCGCGTCGAGGCCGGCCTCGCCCGCGCCGCGGATCAGCCCGTCATGCCGGCCGGGACGAGCCCCGCACCACCAGTTGTCCCGGCAGCAGCAGTTGCCGCGGCGCTGCATCCAGCCCCCGCAGCCGTTCGATCAGGCAGGTAGCGGCCGAGCGGCCGATGGCGTCGGTCGGCTGCGCCACGGTGCTCAGGCCGGGGCCGATCAGCGAGGCCCATTCGGGATCGTCGAAACCGACGAAGCCCAGGTCTTGTCCGAACTGCCAGCCCAGCCGCGCCATCGATTGCGCGATGCGCAGCGTGACCACCGCATTGCCCGCGACCACCGCCGCCCGGCGCCCCCTTTTTGCGCGCTGCCGCAGCGAGCGCAAGGCTTCGTCGAGCGCATCGCCGTCGCCTTCGACGCTCTCGAAGACCTCGCCCGCCACCCGCGGCTCGTGCGCGGCCACGCAGGCACCGAAGGCGGCCGTGCGTTCGCGCCGCGAGCTCACGCCCTTCTGCGGCTCGGTCACGTAGAGCAGTTCGCGAAAGCCGCCTTCGACCAGGTGGCCGCAGGTGTCGCGCATGGCCGAATGGTTGTCGAGCGCGACGAAGTCGGTGTGCATGCCAACATGGCGGCGGTCGACCAGCACCGCGGGCTTGCCATGCAGCGTGACCGCGTCGACCACGTTGCTGCCGCGGCCCAGCGTGTTGAGGATGAAGCCGTCGACCTGGTAGCCCGCAAGCGCATCGATGGCCTCGCGCTCGCGTTCGCTCTCGTTGCCCAGGTTGAACAGCATCACGAGGTAGCCCGCTTCCTGGCAGGCCTTCTCGGCACCGCGCAGCACCGCCACCGAATAAGGGTTGGTGATGTCCGCCACGATCAGGCCGATGAGCCGCGAGCGTCCATGGCTCAGCGCCTGCGCCATCGGGCTGGGCGTGTAGGCCAGCTTGGCGATGGCCGCCTCCACGCGCGCCGCGATGTCGCGGCTCAGGAGGCGGTCGCGGTGGTTGAGAAAACGCGAGACGGTGGCTTTGGAAACGCCTGCTGCCTTCGCGACGTCGGCGATGGTCGCGCGGCCCGCGGGGTTCATGCGCGGCTCTCGCTCCCTCTCCCCCTGGGGAGAGGGTTGGGGTGAGGGCCGGCGGCGATGGCGTGGGTAGCGTTTGCACGACGGCCGACGCCCTCACCCCAACCCTCTCCCCGGGGGGAGAGGGAGCAAGACACCGGGTTCATGCAGCCGCCGTGTCGTACGCCGCCGTCGGCTTCTCGCCGGCCAGCACCTGCAGCAGGTTGGTGGTTGCCAGCTCCGCCATGGCATGCCGCGTCTCATGCGTGGCCGAGCCGATGTGCGGCAGCGGCGTCACGCGCGGATGGGTGCGCAAGGGCGAATCGGCGGGGAGCGGTTCCTTCGCGAACACGTCGAGGCCCGCGGCGCGCAGCGTGCCGTGGTCCAGGGCGTGGAGCAAGGCGGCTTCGTTCACCGTGGCGCCGCGGCCGCCGTTGATGAAGGCTGCTCCCGGCTTCATGCGCGCGAAGAAGGCGGTGTCGATCATGCCGCGCGTCGCGTCGGTCAGCGGCAGCATCGCCAGCACGATGTCCGAACGCGCGAGCAGGTCGTCCAGGGGCGTGTGCGTGGCACGGCCCTGCAGCTCGGGTGCCTGCGTGGCCAGGTCGACCGGCCGGCGCGAGTGATAGAGCACCGGCATGCCGAACCCGAGCGCGCCGCGCCGCGCCACGGCCTGGCCGATGCGGCCGAAGCCGAGAATGCCCAGCGTCTTTCCATGCACGTCGGTGCCGAAGAGTTCGTCGCCGATGTTCTTCGTCCACCGGCCTTCGCGCACGAGGTTCGAAAGCTCGACCACGCGCCGCTGCGTCGCCATCAGGATCGCAAACACCGTATCGGCCACCGTTTCGGTCAGCACGTCGGGCGTGTGGCACAGCACGACGCCGCGCTTGTGCAGTTCCGCCAGCGCGTAGTTGTCGACGCCGACCGATATGCTCGAAATGACCTCGAGCGCAGGCGCTGCGTCGAGCAGCGCCGCATCGACCGTGTGGCTCGCGCCGATGAGCCCGTTCGCCGTGCGCAGCGCGGCGGCGAAAGCCTCGGGCTCCTTGCGCGGATCGGCCACGGTCACATGGTGCGCAGCCTGCAGGCGCGCCAGCTGGTCTTCGGGCAAGGGCCGAAAGACAAGCACGTTCTTTTTTGTCGTCATGGTCAGAGTCCTGCTTCTTCGAGTTCGGCGCGCGTGGGCAAGCCTTCAGTGTCGCCCAGAACCTGCACGGCGCGCGCGCCGATCCAGGCACCGCGGCGCACGGCCTCGGGCACGCTCTTGCCTTCGAGCAATGCGCTCACCACGCCAGCCGCAAAGCCGTCGCCCGCGCCCACGGTGTCGATCACTTCCTTCACCGGAAAGCCATCGACGCGGCCGGTGCCGGCCACGTCGCTGTCGTAGTAGGCGCCTTCGGCACCGAGCTTGACCACCACCAGCTTCGCGCCTCGCTCGCGATAGAAGCGCGCCACGTCCTCGGGCCTGGTGTGGCCCGTGAGCAGCAGGCCTTCCTCGATGCCGGGCAGCACCCAGTCGGCGCGCGAGGCCAGCTCGTTGACCCAGTGGCGCATCGTTTCGGTGGAAGACCACAGCGTCGGCCGCAGGTTGGTGTCGAACGAGATCGTGCGGCCGGCCGCGCGCATCACGTCCATGCTCTTGAGCGCGGCCTGCAGGCTGGTGTCCGAGATGGCCGCGAACACGCCGGTGGCATGCAGGTGCCGCGCCGAACGCAGCCAGGCTTCATCGACATCGGCCGGCCCCATCTGGCTTGCGGCCGAACCCTTGCGGTGATATTCGACGGGTGGGTCGCTGCCATCGGTGACGCGGCCCTTGAACTGGAAACCCGTGCGCTGCGCCGCATCGCAGATGACGTGCGAGCAGTCGATGCCCTCGGCCCTCATGGCGGCGATCAGGTGGCGCCCCATCGAGTCGGTGCCGAGCCGGCTGGCCCAGCCCACCTTGAGCCCCAGGCGAGAAAGGCCGATGGCCACGTTGGTCTCTGCACCGGCCGTGCGCTTGTGGAACGCCTCTGCGTTCTCCAGTGGACCGGGCCGGTCGGCCACCAGCAGCAGCATGGCCTCGCCGAACAGGGCAACGTCGAAAGCGGTGGGTTCTGTCATATGTGGTTCTGCCTACGCCCGCGCGGCGCGGATGAAGTCGATCTGCGTGCGCGTGGCGGCCAGCAGGTCGTCGCCGACCAAGGGGTATTCGATGGCGTGCGGCACGTCGGCGGGCAATGCACGCAGCACCGCGCGCCACGGCGCGGCGGAGTCGCCCAGCGGCACCGCCACCCACTTGTGCGGCAGGCGCTGCGCGCCCTTGCAATGCACGTAGCGCACGCGGCGGCCCAGCACCTCTGCGGCCTGCAAGGGGCACTCGCCAACCCAGTGCCAGTTGCCCATGTCGAAGGTCATGCCCAGCTCGACGCCGGCACGCTCGGCCGCATCGAAGAATGCCTGCAGCGCGGGCAGCGTGCCGGCACGCACGGTCTGGTCGTTCTCGATCAGCAGCTCGACGCGGGTTTGCGACAGTTCCACTTTCAGGCCCCAGAGCGAGCCGTGCGAAGAAGGCTGGAAATCGCCGATGGACATCTTGAGCCGCTTCGCACCGATGCGCGTCGCTGCGGCGATGCCGCGCTTGAGCGCGGCGCTGTCGAGCCAGCCGCCTTCGGCCCAGAGGCCTTCGGGGCTGGAGTACACGGAGGCGAGGCCCTTCAGCGCGGGCAGTTCGGCGTCCGCATCACGCAGCATCTCGCCACGCACTTCAACGGAATCGGCGCCCGCTGCCAATGCCATTTGCGCGCACCAGAGCTGGCCATGCCGCCCCACTTCGGCCGCGCCGAAGGACGACAGGGAAATCAAAACGGAAAAGGACATTCAGTGTGCTTGGTGGGAGCTGAGGATCTGGCCGAGGAATTGTCGTGTCCTTTCGTCCTTGGGATTGCCAAAAAAGTCGGCGGGCGGCGCCTGCTCGACGATCTTGCCGTCGGCCATGAAGATCACGCGGTCTGCCACGCTGCGGGCAAAGCCCATTTCGTGCGTCACGCACAGCATGGTCATGCCGTCTTCGGCCAGGCCGATCATGGTGTCGAGCACTTCCTTGACCATCTCGGGGTCGAGCGCCGACGTGGGCTCGTCGAACAGCATGATCTTGGGCGTCATGCACAGCGCGCGCGCAATGGCCACGCGCTGCTGCTGGCCGCCCGAGAGCTGGCTCGGGTACTTGTGGGCCTGCTCGGGAATGCGCACGCGCGCAAGGTACTTCATGGCCACCTCTTCGGCCTGTGCACGGGTCATGCCGCGCGAGCGCATCGGCGCGAGCGTGCAGTTTTCCAGGATGGTGAGGTGCGGGAACAGGTTGAACTGCTGGAACACCATGCCCACTTCGGCGCGCACCGCGTCCACATTCTTGCCGCCGGCCGTGAGGTCGATGCCATCGACCACGATGCGGCCCTTCTGCACCGTCTCGAGCCGGTTTATGCAGCGGATGAGCGTGGACTTGCCCGAACCCGAGGGCCCGCAGATCACGATGCGCTCGCCCTGGCGCACCGACAGGTCGATACCGGTCAACACCTGGAATTCACCGTACCACTTGTTGACCGCTTCCATGCGGATGATCGATTCCGTCGTCATGCCAGGATTCCTCGTTTTTCTCTGCCTTGGCGGCTCAATGCATCTTGGGCAGGTCGGCCTGCAGCCACTTTTGGTAGAGCTTGTTGAGCTCGCCGTTGGCAGTGTTCTTCGCGACGAATTCGTTGACCGCCTTGTGCAGGTCGTCCTGGCCCGGACGCATCGCGATGCCCATCGATTGCTGCACCAGCGTGAACTTGTTTTCGTAGGTGCCGGCGGGCACGCGCTTGGCGATCTGCGCTGCGACGGTGACCGAGCAGCCGATGGCATCGACCTGGCCGGAGATCAGCGCCTGCATGGCCGAGGCATCGTCGTCGAAGCGGCGGATCTCGGTGCCTTCGGGCGCGGCCTTGGTCACGGCCACGTCTTGCGTCGAGGCGCGGGCCACGCCCACGCGCAGGCCCTTCAGGTCGCCCGCCGCCTTGATAGGCGTCTTGGTGGCACCGTACAGCACGATGGTCGCGGCCGCATAGGGCTGCGAGAACTGCACCTGCTTCGAACGCTCGGGCGTGATGGCCAGCGAGGCGACCAGCACGTCGACCTTGTTGGTCAGCAGGAAGGGAATGCGGTTCGGGCCGGTCACCGGCACGATGTTGGCCTTGACGCCCCACTCCTTGGCCAGCAGCTTGGCCACGTCGGCGTCGTAGCCGTCGGGTTGGTTCTGCACATTGGTGGTGCCGTAGGGCGGAAAGTCGACCAGCATGCCGATGGTGATCTCGCCCTTCTTCTTGATGTCGGCGACGGACTGCGCCGAGGCAAAGGGTGCGAACACCGTGAGCGCGGCGCCCAGGCCGAGAGCTGCCAGCGCAACGCGGCGGGTGGTGATACGGGTCATGGGGATGTGTCTCCGGGAAAAAGAAAGAAAGCGACGAGAAAAGGGAATCAGCGGGCCAGGGCCTGCGCGCGCCTGCGCTCCATGCGGGCAGCGAGCAGCGACAGCGGCCAGCAGATCGCGAAGTAGATGGCGGCCACCACCGAGAACACGACGAGCGGCTGGAAGGTGGCGTTGTTGATGATCTGGCCCGCGCGGGTGATCTCCGCAAAGCCGATGATGGCCGCGAGCGAGGTGCCCTTGATGATCTGCACCAGGTAGCCCACCGTGGGCGCGAGCGCGATCTTGAAGGCCTGCGGCAGCACCACGTCGCGCATGCGCGCGCTGTACTTGAGGCTCAGCGCCTCGGCCGCCTCCCATTGGCCGCGCGGAATGGCCTGGATGCAGCCGCGCCAGATCTCGCCCAGGAAGGCCGCGCTGTTGAGAACGAGCGCCACGCCCGCGGCAATCCACGGGTTGATGTCGAGCCCGAGCACCGGCGCGCCGAAGAAGATCAGGAACAGCTGCAGCAACAGCGGCGTGCCCTGGAAGATCTGGATGAACACCGTCGACACGGTGCGTGCCCAGGTCGAATCGGAGGTGCGCATGAGCGCGATGGTCAGCCCCAGGATCGCGCCGCCAATGAAGGCAATGGCCGACAACGCCAGCGTCCACTTGGCCGCTTCGAGAATGAAAAGGAATTCGGGAAAGCCGAAGGTACGCATGATTGTTTGTGCTCGGGTGCGTGGCCTGTTACCGGCGGTCCGGGTAGTTGAGCGTGCGCTTGTAGATGAGCTTGAACAGCGCCGAGAACGCCAGCGCCAGTGCCAGGTAGATGGCAGCCACCACGATGTAGATCTCGAAACTGCGGAAGGTCTGCGACTGCAGGTTGGCGGCCACCGAAGTCAGGTCGTCGGCCGAGATGACCGACACCACGGCCGAGCTCAGCATCAAGAGGATGAACTGGCTCGTGAGCGCCGGATAGATGGCCTTGAGCGCGGGCTTGATGATCACGAAGCGGAAGATCTCCCAGGGCTTCAGGTTGAGCGCCCTGCCCGCCTCGATCTGCCCCTTGGGAATCGACTCGATGCCCGCGCGAATGATCTCGGTCGCATATGCGCCCAGGTTCACCACCATGGCCACCAGCGCGGCCGTTTGCGGCGACCAGCGCAGCCCGATGGCGGGCAGTGCAAAGAAGAAGAAAAACAGCTGCACGAGGAACGGCGTGTTGCGGATCACCTCGATGTACGCATTGACGATGAAGCGCAACCAGCCTGGCCCCGATGTCTTGCCCCAGGCGCAGAAGATAGCGACCACCAGGCCCAGCAGCGTGGCCACCAGGGAGAGCTGGACGGTGATCCAGGTGCCCTTGAGCAGCAGCGGCCAGGCAGCGAAGACGGCGTCGAATTGAAACTGGTAATTCATGGGTGCGGCAAACACGGCGTGGCCGCGCGCATGCCTCGGAAGCAATGCTTGCAGCTTATATGAAACCGGTTTCAGGCCTACCTAGGGATTCCCCTAGGTCAGCCTTTTGACAGTCCTTCTGCCTACACTCATGCGATGCTGAATACACCCGAGGCTCCTGTCCGCGCAGAGGCAAGCGCATCCCTGGCGGGCGCCTATGCGCCGCCTGCCGTGCAGCATTTCAGGCAGGCCCTGCTCTGGCCCCTGCGGCTGATGCCGGCTCCGGACGACAAGCCTTCGCACCACGGTCCCTGGCACGTGCTGCGCGAGATGGGCGATGCCTCGCCATGGCGCGAAGAGATCGATGAATACACCGGCGACAGCAGCCGCTTTCACGAACGGCACTACAACGAGTTCGTGAGCTTCCTGCCGTACGTGCAGCGCTTTCTCTACGGCGAGGGCCGCTCCAAGAGCAAGAGCGGCAATGAAGACGGCCACGGCGGCGATTCGCCGATGCGCGTATTCCGCCGCCACGACATTGCGGCAGTGCGCGTGGTCGCGCAAGCCGGCGATGCGCCCATCACACTCGACGTGGTGCATTGCGACCTGTATTTCTTCTTCGACATCGACGTGGTGATGCTCAACCTCGAAGTTGGCGCGGACCACCTGAGCCTGGCGCAGGCGCAAGACCTGCTCTACCGTTTCGGCCGCGCGTATCCGGCCGGCTGGAATGCCGAGGGCGGCGCGCTGCATTGCATGGCCAGCGTCGAATGGCTGGCTGCCGATGGCAGCGTGCTCGCGCGTTCGGATGCGCAGCAACGCGAAGCCTTTCTTTCGCACGTGGCCCAGCACCGCGCGCCGCGCATCTCGGCCCACTGGGCCTATCTGATGCAGCCGCTGGTGAGCGACCATTCCGACGACCCTGGCCTTCTGCGTTACCGCCAGATCGAGTACTACCGCATGCCGGTGATGGCATATCTTTCGCTCGACGATCCCAAGCGCCTCTCGCGCAACGACTTCATCCGGCTCGGACTGGTCACCGGCGCCGCCGAGGCCGATGCGGCGCAGCAGTCGCACCTGCCCTATGCCGACCAGCATCTTGCCGACTTCGAGAAGCGCTATTGCTACGACCGCTTCTGGGTCGATGCGGGCGCGGCGCCCAACACGCGCTACCTGTGCAACGGCCACGCACTGGTCGTGGTGGGCGATGCACGCTCCGAGTTCTTCTGTTGCCGCGACCGCGGCGTGCTCGCGCAGTTCAGGCACCAGCACTTCCTGCTGTTTCTCATCGCGCACTTCCAGAAGGCCTCGCTCCTGATGTTCTCGGACCAGCTCGTGGAGGCCCTCAAGCGGCTCGACATCCGCAGCACGCCGAGCGTGAAGCAGTTCAAGCGCGCCATCCGCGCGAGCTTCGAACGCTTTCTGCGCTTCACGCACCGCTACTGGTTCCACGAGATCTCGGAGCAGGCGCAGGTGCGCGCGCTCTCCCACATGTGCACCGCGCACCTCGGGCTCGATCCGCTCTACGACGAGGTCAAGGCGCGCATCGCCGACATGAACACCTACCTGGATGCAGACAGCCTGCGCCGGCAAGCCAGCACCGTGGTCCGCCTCACCGTGGTCACGCTGTTCGGCCTGATCGGCACGGTGACGACAGGCTTTCTCGGCATGAACCTCCTCGCCGAGGCCGACGCGCCGCTGTGGCGCAAGGTGATCTCCTTCGGCGTGGTGTTCGGGTTCACGACCTGGCTGACCATCTACACCATGGTGAAGTCGCAGCGGCTTTCCGACTTCATCGATGCGCTCTCGAACGACCGGCTGGGCTTCAGGGGCAAGCTGGCCGCGCTGGCGCGGGTGTGGCGGCCGGGCTCGGACTAAGATCGCGCCCCTCTCCCCTCTCTCCGTTGCCTGCACAGGGTTTGCGAATGCGCATTGCGATCGTCTCCGACATCCATGGGAATCTTCCTGCACTCGAGGCCGTGGTCAAGGACATCCGCCGCCGCGGCGTGGACGCCGTCGTCAACCTGGGCGACAGCCTCTCCGGTCCGCTGATGCCGCTGGAGACCGCGCAGTTCCTGATGGCCCAGGACTGGGTTCATCTTGCCGGGAACCATGAGCGCCAGCTTCTTACCCTGCCCTCCGGCCGGCGAGGACCGTCGGACGAGTTCGCGCATTCGAGGCTCGGCGGGAAGGAATTCGCATGGATGGCGTCGCTGGGGCCGAGCTTTCGCTTCAGTGCGGAAGTTTTGCTCTGCCATGGCACACCGGCGAGCGATCTCGAGTACTTTCTGGAGACCGTCGAGTCCTCGAACTTCCGCGCGGCAACCATGCCGGAAATCGATGCGCGCCTTGGCAAGGTCGATGCCGAGCTGATCGCGTGCGGTCACACGCACGTGCCGCGCGTGGCCCGCGCATCCGGCGGGCAGCTGATCGTCAATCCGGGCAGCGTCGGCCTGCCGGCGTATGACGATATCCATCCCTATCCGCACGCCGTCGAAACAGGTTCGCCGGATGCGCGCTATGCCATCGTCGAGCGGTCGGAAGGTGCCTGGATCTCGACGCTCATTGCCGTGCCGTATGACCACGCGGCCATGGCTGCGCTGGCTCTGGAGCACGCGCGTCCGGACTGGGCCTCTGCGCTCTCCACCGGACGCATGCCGTAGCGGCACTCAGTCGCCGAACGCGATCTCCGCGCTGTCGACCGCGCGGATCGGCACGCCAAAGCTCGTGATGTCCGAGAGCGTGGCATTGTGGTGCGCACGAATGAAGGCGCCTGTGGCGTGCGGCTTGTCGTGCGAGGTGTGCGCGTCGGCCGCGAGCGTGACCTCGTAGCCCAGCCCGGCGGCGCGGCGCGTGGTGGTGTCCACGCAAAACTCCGACGAATAGCCGCAGACCACCACGCGCTGCACGCCTTTCCCGGTCAGCCAGGCCTCGAGCGGCGTGCGCAGGAAAGAGTCGGGCGTGGTCTTGCGGATCTTGGTGTCACGCGCATCGACGTGCAGCGCATCGGCCAGCTGCCAGCGCTCGGAATCGAACTCCAGGTCGACGGCGTTCTCGTGCTGGATGAAGGCCACCGGCACGCCTGCGCCACGCGCGCGTTCGGTGAGCGCATTGATCCGCTGCACGACCTCTCCGGCCTCGTGAGGGCGAGGCGGATCGTCACAGAGGCCACGCTGCATGTCGATGACGAGGACGGCAGTTTTCATGGTGATGGAAAGCAGGACCTTGGGTCACAGAGTATGACCCCGGAGCCGGCCTTCCGGGGCGCCGCTTCAGCTCCAGGCGCTCACCTCGAGCCGCACCTTGCCGCTGATGCCCGGCGCCGCAGGTGCCGCGCCCAGGCTTGAAAGCGGCACGATGAACTGCAGCTTGCCATTGGCCAGCTGCTTCGGGCTGATCGGCAGCGACGCCTGCCCCGCGGTGTCGGTCTGCCAGCCGTACTTGACGTTCCAGTTCTGCGCCGGATCGTCCGCCCGGGGCGGCGCGATCTCGATGACCAGCGTGTCGCGGAACAGCGAACTGCCTTCGTAGTGGCCGTCGAGCCAGAACTTCTTGTTCACCTGGTAGTCGGGCACGCGCACGCCCAGCGTCATGGCGTAGGCCAGCGTCGGCCGGTCCTGCTTCACGCGGGCCTTGTTGGCAAGGAACACGGTCGAGAGATAGATCGAGCGGCGCTCGGGCTTTTCCGGATCGGTCAGTTCCTTGTGCGTGCGGCAGGCGGGCGAGTCTTCCTCGGCCACGCGCCGGCTCAGGTACCAGCGCTTGCCGCGCGGCGCGGCCAGCAGCTCGACCTGGTAGAGCGCATCGACGTCGGCGTCCTTGGGCAGGTCGGGCGGCAAGGTGACGCCATCGACGTCGAACCAGAGATCGACGCGCACGTCGCCGAACAGAAAGCGCACGAGGTTCTGGTAGGCCTCCTCGGAATTGACGATGCCGAAGTAGCCCGAGTGCGAACGAAAGGCGTAGGCGGTGGCCACGGGCTTGCTGCGTTTCAGCTCGTCGATGGACCAGAGCGAGGCATTCTCGATGCGCACCAGCCCGTCGCTGCCGTGGCCCGCGAACATGCGCGAAAGGCCCTTGGCCGCTTCGTAGTCGCCGCGGTTGGAGCCCACCATGCAGAAGAAGCGCTCGGCCGGAAAGGACGCGGCCGGCAGGTAGTCCATGCGGCCGTCGACCGGCGCCGTGTCCAGAAACTCCGACATCTTCTCGCGGTTGAAGGTGTTCATCTCGTTGGCCGTGAGCCAGGCCGGCACGTTGACGCCGCCCATGTCGATGCCGTTGTGCGGCGTGGCATAGGTAAACACCTTGTCCACGCAGGCGCGCGCCGCCGCATCGCCGAGCGCCGGGTTCTGCAGGAAGGCCCGCACCACCAGCCCGCCCATCGAATGCGCCACCAGGTAGCAGCGGAAGTCGGCCGCCGGGAAAGCGGGCCCCTCGCGCAGCGCCACCAGGTCGCGCACGCGAAGGATCAGCTTGCTCAAACCCTGCGCGTAGATCTTCACGTCCCGCGACTTGCCGTCGCCGAGCAGCTCCGAGCCGCTGTCGTAGTAGCGGTAGATGACGATGGAGGCAGCCGGAATGCCGTCCACGTCCTTGCCGGTTTCGTCGGGCGAAGGCTTCCAGTCGTTGTCCAGGATGTCCAGGCCGTTTTGATAGACGCTCTGGTATTGGTAGTCGGCCAGCAGCCGCACCACCGGAGATTCGAAGACGAACTTCTGCGCCGGCGCGTCCTTCTTGACCGTGGCGCGGTACACGGTGGAGCCCACATTGAAGCCGCAGAACGGATCGGCGGCAGTGTCGTCGCGCTCGGCTTCGGTCATCGCGTAGCCGCGCACGTAGATGATGGGATAGCGGTTGCTGCTCATGGTGTGTGCACCTCTTCCATGCTCGCAAAACCGCAAGACGCGGCGCTTTTCAGTGTGCCGCGCCAGGTCCTTGCCATCCATAGAACGCATGGCATACGACAGGTGGCGGGCCGCGCAAATGCCCCTTTGCGCCGAATGTTTCTGCCGCTGAAACCATTCGGCGCGGCGCCCGGGCTAAGCTCGCGCCGCAAAACCCGACCACACCCGAGCCCATGAACGAAGACGCCCGCCCCGCGAATCTCCTCCAGCGCAGCTTCCGCCGCTGCGGCACCCTGCTGTTCGCGGCCAGCTGCACGCTGGTGGCCGCATGCACCAGCAACAGCGGCTGCGAGGTGCGCTACGACGGGTCGCCGCAGTTCAAGGGCTGCACCTTCCAGAATCTGCCGAACCCCGAAGTCATGCCTTCCGCGAGCGCATGGCGAATCTGGTCGCGCTTCATCGTCGGCAGCAAGGTCGACACCGTGCCGGTCGATCCGATTCCGGTGCGCATGCTGAGTACCGCCGACCTGGACACGCTCGACAACAAAGCCAACCACGTGGTGCGGCTCGGCCATTCGTCGCACCTGCTCAAGCTGCAGGGCAAATACTGGCTGATCGATCCGGTGTTCAGCGAGCGGGCCTCGCCGTTCAGCTTCGCCGGGCCCAAGCGCTTCCACAAGCCGCCGCTCACGCTCGAGCAGCTGCCGCCGATCGAAGGCCTGATCCTCTCGCACGACCACTACGACCACCTCGACGTGGCCACCATCGAGTACCTGGCGCAGCGCGTGCAGCGCTACTTCGTGCCGCTGGGGGTGCGTGCGCGGATCGTGGCCATGGGCGTGCCCGCGGAGCGTGTGACCGAGCTCGACTGGTGGCAAGGCGGCGAACACGACGGCGTGAAGCTCACCGCCACGCCGGCGCAGCACTTCTCGGGCCGCACGTTGACCGACCGCGACCGCACGCTGTGGGCCTCATGGGTGGTGCAAAGCGGCGATCAGCGCATCTTCTACAGCGGCGACTCGGGCTATTTCCCGGGCTTCAAGCAGATTGGGGAGCGCTTCGGCGGCTTCGACCTGGCGCTGATGGAAAACGGCGCCTACGACGCCTACTGGCCCGCCGTGCACATGACGCCCGAGCAGAGCGTGCAGGCCTTCGAAGACCTGCGTGGCAAGGTGCTCTATTCAGTGCACAACAGCACCTTCGACCTCGCCTTTCACACCTGGCACGATCCGCTCGATCGCATTGCGGACCTGTCGGAAGCCAAGAAGATCGAACTGGCGACGCCGGTGATCGGCGAAGTGCTGACGGTGGGCAAGGCGCGCACCAACGAGCGCTGGTGGCAGGGCCTGCATTGAGGCCTGCAACAGCCCTCTAATTGCGCTCCTTGCGCTCGCGCGCCCGGCGCTGCTGCCGGGTTTCGTTGGCCTGCGCCGCGATGCGGTCCTTCTCGCGCTGCTTGGCCCCGCGCTTCAGGCGCATGCGGCGGCCGAACCAGAAGCTGGCAAGGCCGGTGACCACCGCAATGAAGAGGCCGATGACGCTGATGTCGATGCCGCCCATCACAGCACCCTCACGATGCTGGCCGGCTTGAAGCCGAGGTCGGCCGCCTTGCCCTTGCGCGCGCGGCTGCCGCGCGCGTTGTTGAGCGTGCGGATTTCCAGCGTCTCGTCGCGCTCCTTGCCACCGCGGCCGATGCCTTCGATCTTCACGCTGCGCGTGTAGGCCGCGGCGCCCGCCAGCGTGTCCTTCGCTTCCAGGTCGATCAGCGTGAGGCCGCGGCCGCCCTTGGGCAGGCTCTTGAGCTCGGTGATGTCGAAGGTCAGGATGCGGCCGCCGGTCGAGGCGCAGGCCACGTGCGTGGCCGCCGGCATCGGCTCCGCGCCGCTCGCGCCGCCCACCAGCGAGGGCCGGCAGAGCTGCTCGCCCTCGCCCACGTCGATGAAGGCCTTGCCGCCGCGCTGGCGCGACATCATGTTCTCGACCGTGGCGATGAAGCCGTAGCCGCCTGTATTGGCCAGCAGCACGCTTGCGCCCACCGGCCCCGCGAAGAAATGCGTGACGTGCGTGCCGGCATCGAGTTCGATGAGCGTGGTCACGGGTTGGCCGTCGCCGCGCGCGCCAGGGAGCGACGCCACCGGCACCGTGTAGACGCGCACCGATTTGTCCTTGGCGCTACCGAAGACCAGCAGCGTGTCGACGCTGCGGCATTCGAAGGCGCCGTAAAGGGCATCGCCGGACTTGAAGCTGTATTCGGGTGCCGCAGAGCCGTTGGCGCCGTTCTTCTCGCTGGCCCAGCCCTTCTGCGCACGGACCCAGCCCTTCTGCGAAACGATCACGGTGACGGGCTCGTCGACCACCTTGACTTCGGCCACGGCACGCTTCTCGGCCTGGATCAGCGTGCGGCGCGGGTCTTCGAAGGTCTTGGCGTCGGACTCGATCTCCTTCACCAGCAGGCGGCGCAGCGCGGTCGGGCTGCCGAGGATGTCTTCGAGCTTTTTCTGATCTTCGCGCAGGCCTTTCAGCTCCTGCTCGATCTTGATGGCCTCGAGCCGCGCGAGTTGGCGCAGCCGGATTTCAAGGATGTCCTCGGCCTGGCGTTCGCTGAGGTTGAAGCGCGCGATGAGCGCGGCCTTCGGGTCTTCCGCTGCGCGGATGATCGCAATCACCTCGTCGATGTTGAGCAGCACCAGCTGCCGGCCTTCGAGGATGTGGATGCGCTCCAGCACCTTGTTGAGCCGATGTCGCGAGCGCTTTTCAACCGTGATCTCGCGGAACGCGATCCACTCGTTGAGCATCTGGCGCAGCGACTTCTGAGTGGGCTTGCCGTCGATGCCCACCATCGTGAGGTTGATCGGCGACGAGGTTTCGAGCGAGGTCTGCGCGAGCAGCGTGGTGATGAACTCGTCCTGGCTGATGCGCGAGGTCTTGGGCTCGAACACCAGGCGCACCGCGGCGTCCTTGCTGGATTCGTCGCGCACCACGTCGAGCACCGAGAGCATCGCGGCCTTCAGCTGGGTCTGGTCGGCGGAGAGGGCCTTCTTTCCGGCCTTGACCTTCGGGTTGGTGATTTCCTCGATTTCCTCGAGCACCTTCTGCGTGCTGACGCCGGGCGGCAACTCGTTGACCACGAGCTGCCACTGGCCGCGCGCAAGATCTTCGATCTTCCAGCGCGCGCGCACCTTGAGGGAGCCGCGGCCGGTGCGGTAGGCGTCGGCGATGTCGGCCGGGCCACTGATGATCTGGGCGCCGCCGGGATAGTCGGGGCCGGGCACGATCTGCAGCAGCTCCTCGTCGCTGAGCTTGCCGTTCGCCTTGATCAGCGCCACGCAGGCATCGGCGATCTCGCGCAGGTTATGGCTCGGGATCTCGGTGGCCAGGCCGACCGCGATGCCGCTGGCGCCATTGAGCAGCGTGAACGGCAGGCGCGCGGGCAAGAGGCGCGGTTCTTCGGTGCTGCCGTCGTAATTGGGAATGAAGTCGACCGTGCCTTCGTCGATCTCGTCGAGCAGCAGGCTGGTGATGCGCGCGAGCCGCGCCTCGGTGTAGCGCATGGCCGCGGCGCCGTCGCCGTCGCGGCTGCCGAAGTTGCCCTGGCCGTCGACCAGCGGGTAGCGCTGCGAAAAATCCTGCGCCATGCGCACCAGCGCGTCATAGGCCGCTTGGTCGCTGTGCGGATGGAAGCGGCCGAGCACGTCGCCCACCACGCGCGCGCTCTTGACGGGCTTGGCACCCACGGTGCCGTTGGCGCCGCCAAAGCCCAGGCCCATGCGCGACATCGAATAGAGGATGCGCCGCTGCACCGGTTTCTGGCCGTCGGACACGTCGGGGAGCGCGCGGCCCTTGACCACGCTGAGCGCGTATTCGAGATAGGCGGTTTGTGCGTAATCGGCCAGCGTGAGGGTGGTGTCGCCGTCGGTGGGACCCTGGAGATCGAGCGGAGGTTGGGAGTCCATGTAGAAGAGAAAAAGAAAAACAGTTGTCGGGCCGTGCGCCTTTTATGCGCTCAACCCAGTGATCGGCGACGAAAAACGCGGATGCGGCATGTTCAGGACAGCGGCACTTCCGCTGTGCCGTCCGATACCGTCGGCTGCTCGGGCATGTCGGGCATGGCCGGCATGCCGCTTGGCGAGTCGGGCGGCAGGTTGCCACGGCCCAGGGCGCCGCCCTTCGGCACCGTGAGCTCCATGCGAATGCGCCCCGGCGCCTTGCCGCCGCGCGCATTGCTGCCACCTCCACCGCCCAGCGCCGCCGACGGCTTGAGGTAGGCGTAGAGCTGCAGCACCGTCTGCACGTAGTTCTGCGTTTCCTTGTAGTTCGGAATCTTGTTGCCCGCGCGCTGCACGGCGCCCTCGCCGGCGTTGTAGGCGGCCAGCGCCAGTTCGATCTGGCCCGGGAACATGGCGATCAGGTCGCGCAGGTAGCGCGAGCCGGCGGCGATGTTGATGCGCGGATCGAACAGCTTCTTTTCGATGCTGCTGCGCTTGTCCGCCGAGACGCCGTAGCGCTGCGCGGTGCCTGGCATGAGCTGCATGAGCCCCATCGCGCCCTTGGGCGACACGGCCTGCGCATCGAAGCCCGACTCGGTGGCGATCAGCGCCTGCAGCAATTCGTAGTCGATCGAATGCTTGTCCGCCGCATCGCGCAGCGCGGCCTTCGCGGTCTTGTAGCTGGGCGAGGCTTCGAAAAGAGCGAGCAGGGTCTGCGACGCTTGCGGCACCTTCCCATCGAGCTTGCGCCCGCCGCGTCCGAATGGCGACACGCCCTGCGAGGTGTCGAAGCTCTGGCCCCGGCGAAAGAAGATCTGGTAGCGCTCGTCGATCTTTTCCGCCGCGAAATGGGCCACGCCCTTGCTGTCGACGTAGCCGTAGATGTCAGCGGCGTGCGCCAGCCCCTGCTGCGTGCAAAGCAGCAGCAAGGCCAGGAACAACGGACGCATGAAATCTGAAATTTTCACGAGGGTGGTCAAACATCGATGTCGACATCGTCAGCGCGCAGTTCCATCAGCTCGCGCCGAGCCGCTGCCTCGCCCTTGCCCATGAGCTTGGTGATCTCCCCTTGGGTGGACGTGAAGTCGAAGCGTCCCAGCTGCACCTTCATCAGGCGCCGGGTGTCCGGATTGAGCGTGGTTTCCCACAATTGTTCCGCGCTCATCTCTCCCAGACCCTTGAAGCGGCTGATGTTCCAGGCGCCTTCGCGCACGCCGTCCTTGCGCAGTTTATCCAGGGTGGCGGTCAGTTCGCCCTCGTCGAGCGCATAGACCTTGGAAGCCGGTTTCTTGCCGCGCGCCGGGGCGTCCACGCGAAAGAGTGGCGGCTTTGCGACATAAACATGGCCGGCTTCGATGAGTTTCGGAAAGTGCCGGAAGAACAGCGTGAGCAGCAGCACCTGGATGTGCGAGCCGTCCACGTCGGCATCGGAAAGGATGCAGATCTTGCCGTAGCGCAGGCCGCTCATGTCGGGCGTGTCGGCGGGGCCGTGCGGATCGACGCCCACGGCCACCGAGATGTCGTGGATTTCGGTGTTGGCAAAGAGCCGGTCGCGCTCGACTTCCCAGGTGTTCAGCACCTTGCCGCGCAGCGGCAGGATGGCCTGGCTTTCCTTGTCGCGGCCCATCTTGGCGCTGCCGCCGGCGGAGTCGCCCTCGACCAGGAAGACTTCGTTGTGGCTGATGTCCTTGCTCTCGCAATCCGTCAGCTTGCCGGGCAGCACGGCCACGCCGGAGCCCTTGCGCTTCTCGACCTTCTGGCCTGCGCGCTGGCGCGTCTGCGCGGCCTTGATGGCCAGTTCGGCCAACTTCTTGCCGTAGTCGACGTGCTGGTTGAGCCACAGCTCGAGCGCGGGACGCACGAAGCTCGACACCAGCCGCACCGCATCGCGCGAGTTGAGCCGTTCCTTGATCTGGCCCTGGAACTGCGGGTCGAGCACCTTGGCACTCAGCACGTACGAAGCGCGCGCGAACACGTCTTCGGGCAGGAGCTTCACGCCCTTGGGCAGCAGCGAGTGCAGTTCGATGAAACCCTTCACCGCCGTGAACAGGCCGTCGCGCAGGCCGCTTTCATGGGTGCCGCCGGCGCTGGTGGGAATCAGGTTGACGTAGCTCTCGCGCACCGGCTGGCCGTCTTCGGTGAAGGCCACGCACCAGTCGGCGCCCTCGCCTTCGGCGAAATTGTCGGCGTTCTTGTCGGCATGGCCGCTGCCTTCGAAGAGCGGAATCACCGGGTCGCCGCTCAGCGTCTGCATCAGGTAGTCGCTCAGGCCGCCCTTGTAGAGCCACTGCTGCGTTTCCTTGGTCTTCTCGACCGTGAGCGTGACGCTCACGCCCGGCATCAGCACGGCCTTGCTGCGCAGCAGGTGCGTGAGTTCGCTCATGGGCAGCGCGGCGGTCTCGAAATACTTGGCGTCGGGCCAGGCGCGCACGGTGGTGCCCTGGCGGCGCTCGCCGGCCTCGAGCTTGCGGATTTCGAGCGCCTCGATCACGTCGCCGGCGCTGAACGCCAGCCTGGCCACGGAGCCTTCGCGATGCGAGACGACTTCGAGCCGCTTGGACAGCGCATTGGTCACCGACACGCCCACGCCGTGCAGCCCGCCCGAGAAGCTGTAGGCGCCACCCGAGCCCTTGTCGAACTTGCCGCCCGCGTGCAGCCGGGTGAACACCAGCTCGACCACCGGGGCCTTTTCTTCAGGGTGCAGGCCGAACGGAATGCCGCGGCCGTCGTCTTCGATGCTGACCGAGTTGTCGGCGTGCAGCGTGACCTTGATCTTCTTGCCGTAGCCCGCCAGCGCCTCGTCGGCTGCGTTGTCGAGCACTTCCTGGATGATGTGCAGCGGGTTGTCGGTCCGGGTGTACATGCCCGGTCGCTGCTTGACGGGCTCCAGGCCCTTGAGCACGCGGATGGAGCCTTCCGAATACCCGGAGGACGCGGACGATGAACTGGGGGGAGTCTTGAGGGGAGTCGCCATGGGGGCGGATTGTAGTCAGTCGAACCGAAATGACTGGATACCCATACAGGAACATCGCCCGGCAACTGCTCCATGCCATCGAATTTCGCGGCGTTCACGGCGCCGGTCTGCTTTGATGCCCGGGGCGCATCAAAGCACTGGCTATAAATCATCAATGGCGCAAGGCCCCTCCACCTGCCAGAGGATGCAAGTCGCTACATTCGACGCAATGCAAGCCTCCCCTCCCACTCTCTCGATCAAGCAGGTGCTGATCTGCGGCGCCATGATCGTCACGCTTTCGATGGGTATTCGCCACGGCTTCGGCCTCTGGCTGCAGCCGATCACCCAGGCGCAGGACTGGACGCGCCAGACCTTCTCGTTCGCGCTGGCCGTCCAGAACCTGTCGTGGGGCATCTTCGGCGTGTTCGCGGGCATGGTGGCCGACCGCTTCGGTGCCTTCCGAGTTCTGATCGCGGGCACGGCGTTCTATGCGCTGGGCCTGCTGGGCATGGCGTATTCGCCCACGCCGCTGCTGTTCACGCTGAGCGCCGGCGTGCTGATCGGCGCGGCGCAGGCGGGCACGACCTATGCGGTCGTCTACGGCGTGATCGGGCGCCAGATTCCGGCCGAGCGTCGCTCGTGGGCCATGGGCGTGGCGGCGGCGGCGGGCTCGTTCGGCCAGTTTTTGATGGCACCCATCGAGGGCCGATTGATCGGCAGCCTTGGCTGGCAGACCGCGCTGGCGGTGGTGGCGGTGCTGGCTCTGGTGATCGTGCCGCTGGCCTTCGGCCTGCGCGAGCCGCAGCGCGGGGCGCTGGCCGGCCGCCGCGACCAATCGGTGCTGCAGGCCGTGGGCGAGGCCTTCCGCTACCCCAGCTTCGGCCTGCTGATGGCCGGATACTTCGTCTGCGGCTTCCAGCTTGCGTTCATCGGCATCCACATGCCGACCTACCTGCGCGACCAGCGCCTGGCGGCCGACGTGGCGGGCTACGCGCTGGCGCTGATCGGGCTCTTCAACGTGTTCGGCGCCTACACGGTCGGGCTGCTGGGGCAGAAGCTGGCCAAGCGCAAGATCCTGGCGGCCATCTACCTTGCGCGGGCGGTGTCGATCATGCTGTTCCTGCTGATGCCGATTTCGCCGCTCAGCGTGTATGTGTTCTCGGCGGCCATGGGCTTTCTGTGGCTTTCGACCGTGCCCGCCACCAATGCGATCATCGCGGGCATCTTCGGGGTGGCACACCTGTCGATGCTCAGCGGCTTCGTGTTCCTGAGCCACCAGGTGGGGTCGTTCATCGGCGTCTGGCTCGGCGGCTACCTGTACGACACCACCGGGAGCTACGACATCGTCTGGTACATCGCCATCGCCCTGGGCGTGTTCGCGGCGCTGATCAACCTGCCGGTCAAGGAAAGCGCCATTGCGCGCGGCGGCCGGCCGGCCGCGGTGCCGGGCTGACGACGGAGAATGGACCGATACATGACTTCGCAGTTGCGCCATCGCCTCGTGCATGCCGGCTGGCTGGCCGGCGCGCTGGCGGTGCTGGGCGGCGTTTTCGCGCTCTACGTTCACCCGAGCTTTCTGGTGACACTGGTCGACCAGGTCTGGTCCTGCTTCTGATCGCCATGAAAGACATGGCAAACCCGCACGCCGGACTGGCGCCCTCGGAATGGATCGTGAAGTGGTCGCACCTGCTCGCGCCCGGCGCCACCGTGCTCGACGTGGCCTGCGGCCCGGGGCGGCACATGCAATGGTTCGCGGCGCGCGGGCATGCGGTCACCGGCGTCGATCGCTCACCGGAAGCCACCCAGGCCGCAGGTGCCTTCGGCCATACCCTGACCGCCGACATCGAATCCGGCCCCTGGCCTTTCGCGGGCGAGGCTTTCGGCGCAGTGGTCGTCACCAACTACCTGTGGCGGCCGCGCTTGGCTGACATCGTGGCCGCGGTCGCGCCGGGTGGCGTGCTGCTCTACGAAACCTTTGCCGCCGGCAACGAAAGCGTGGGCAAGCCCTCGCGCCCGGACTTCCTGCTGCAGCCCGGCGAACTGCTGGCCGCCTGCCGGGAGCTGCGCGTGGTGGCCTATGAAGACGGCTTTCTTGACGAGCCGCCACGCTTCGTTCAGCGCATTGCCGCCGTCCGTGCCGGCGAGGCCGGCCCGGGCCAGCCCGCGCGCCATCCGCTGCGGGGAAACTGACCCCACCGGGGGGCCGGTTTCCGCCGACCCCAGAGTAAGTAGAATCGGCGCTTTCGTCCACCGACAGAGAGATTCCCCCTTGGAGCAACTGACAGGCAGCATCGTCGCTCTCGTCACGCCGATGCACGACGACGGCAGTGTCGACTATCCCGCCCTGCGCCGGCTGATCGACTGGCACATCGACGAAGGCACCGACTGCCTCGGCGTGGTCGGCACCACCGGCGAATCGCCCACGGTCGACGTGGAAGAGCATTGCGAAATCATCCGCGTGGCGGTCGAGCAGGCCAAGGGCCGCGTGCCCGTGATGGCCGGCTGCGGCGCCAACTCGACCAAGGAAGCCATCGAGCTCGCCCGCTTCGCCAAGGGCGTGGGCGCCGATTCGCAGCTGCAGGTCGTGCCCTACTACAACAAGCCGACGCAAGAAGGCCAGTACCAGCACTTCAAGGCCATCGCCGAAGCCGTGGGCGACCTGCCCACCGTGCTGTACAACGTGCCCGGCCGCACCGTGGCCGATATGGCGCACGACACCGTGCTGCGCCTGGCCCAGGTGCCGGGCATCATTGGCATCAAGGAAGCCACCGGCAACATCGAACGCGCGCAGTGGCTCATTCGCGACCTGCCCAAGCACTTTGCCGTGTATTCGGGCGACGATCCGACCGCCGTGGCCCTCATGCTCTGCGGCGGCCAGGGCAACATCAGCGTCACGGCCAACATCGCGCCGCGCAAGATGCACGAACTGTGCGTTGCGGCCATTGCAGGCGACGTGCGGCGCGCCATGGAGATCCAGTTCGAGCTCATGCCGCTGCATCGCCATCTGTTCGTCGAGCCCAATCCGATCCCGGTCAAGTGGGCCATGTCCAGGCTCGGCCTGTGCGGAGGCACGCTGCGGCTGCCACTCACCGAGCTGGCCGAAGCGAACCAGCCCGTGGTCGAGGCCGCCCTGCGCGCCACCGGCCTGCTGAAGGGCTGAGCCGGCGCGCCGCTCCTCGACACCCCCTGCACTTCTTTTTCGCCTGCCGCACCAAGGTCAAGCAACCTTTTGCCCGAACCGTGCTCAGAGAGTGCGGGCAATGCGGCCCCTAGATTGATCGAACCCATTCCAACAAGGAAGACGACGTTGAAGAACCTTTCGCACATCTCGCGATTCGCACTGCTGGCCCTCGTTGTCAGCCTCGCCGCCTGCTCCGTCCTCGAGAGCGACAAGATCGACTACAAGAGTGCCGGCAAGGCCCCGACGCTCGAAGTTCCGCCCGACCTGTCGCAGCTTTCGCGCGAAAACCGCTATGCGGTGCCGGGCGGCGCGGTCACGGCCAACGCCTACCAGGCCGGCGTTGCCAACGCGCCGGGCATTCCGACCGCGGTGGCCAACATCGGCGACGTGCGCATGGAGCGCTCGGGCACGCAGCGCTGGATCATCATCAACCGCTCGCCCGACCAGCTTTGGGACCCGGTGAAAGACTTCTGGCAGGAAAGCGGCTTCCTCCTGACCACCGAGCAGCGCAACCTTGGCATCATGGAAACCGACTGGGCCGAGAACCGCGCCAAGCTGCCGCAGGACATCATCCGTGGCACGCTGGGCAAGCTGGTCGATTCGGTCTACTCGACCGGCGAACTCGACCGCTTCCGCACCCGCCTGGAGCGCACGCCCACCGGCACCGAGATCTTCATCAGCCACCGCGGCATGCAGGAGGTCTACAACAACAGCCGACAGGACCAGACCGTGTGGCAGCCCCGCCCGAGCGACCCTGAACTCGAAACCGAGTTCCTGCGCCGCCTGATGGTCAAGCTCGGCGTCTCGCAAGAGCAGTCGAAGATCCTGGCCGCAACCACCGCGCCGACCAAGACCGCAACCGTTGCCGCCGTCAGCGGCCAGCCGGTCGTGCAGATCAGCGAAGGCTTCGACCGCGCATGGCGCCGCGTGGGCCTGGCACTCGACCGCACCGGCTTCACCGTGGAAGACCGCGACCGCAGCGCCGGCCTCTACTACGTGCGCTACGTGACGCCGAACCCCGACAAGAAGGAACCCGGCTTCTTCGGCAAGCTGTTCAGCAGCTCGAGCAAGAACGAGTCCCCGATCAAGTTCCGCATTCTCGTGAAGAGCCAGGGCGAGAGCACCACCGTCTCGGTCCTGAACGAATCCGGCGCGCCCGAAACCTCGGCCAACGCACAGCGCATCGTCCAGGTCATTGCCGACGACCTGAAGTAACCCGCATGCTCCGCTTCCGAAGCCTCGGCAGCGGCAGCACGGGCAACGCCGCGCTGGTCGAATCCACCAGCGGCGGCCGCACCTCTCGGCTCCTGATCGACTGCGGCTTCGGCCTGCGGCAGCTCGATCTGCGGCTCGCCAAGGCGGGCCTCGCGGCCGGCGACATCGACGCGATCTTCGTCACCCACGAGCACGGCGACCACATCGGCTGCGCCCATTCGCTGTCGCGGCGCAGCCGCATTCCCGTGTGGATGAGCGAAGGCACCTGGCTCGCCACCGGCGCACGGGATTTCGAAGGCCGGCTCAACCTCGCGCGGGACGATGCGGAATTTGCGGTCGGCGACATCGCGGTGCGGCCCTTTACCGTGCCGCACGATGCGCGCGAGCCGCTGCAGCTGCGCTGCTCCGACGGCGCCCGCACCCTGGGCGTACTCACCGACCTGGGCCATGCCACGGCCCACGTGCTTTCCAGGCTCAGCGGCGTGCATGCGCTGCTGCTCGAGTTCAACCACGACAGCGAACTGCTGGCCAATTCGGCCTATCCGGCATTTCTCAAGCTGCGCGTGGGCGGCAAGCATGGCCACTTGTCGAACACGGCGGCCGCGGACATTGCGCGCGCGGTGCGCCACGACGGCCTGCGCCATGTGGTCGCGGCGCATCTGAGCGAGCAGAACAACCGTCCCGAGATCGTGCGGCGCCTGATGGCCGACGCCCTCGGCGGCCACGAGGCCGAGATGCTCACGGCCAGTGCGTCGGAAGGCTCACCCTGGCTGGACGTCTGAGCGCAACAGCCCGCCTGCCCTTTTCGAGCCCCATGCAAAAAGCCGCCCCAGGGCGGCTTTTTGCCGGGCGCATGAAACGCCCCGTGCGGGCCTTGCTTACTGCTTTGGCGCCTGGTTCTTCTTGGCAGCCTCTGTCGCGGCATTGGCGGCGTCCAGAGCCGACGAGGCGCCCGGCGAAGGCGTTGCAGCGGCGGGATCGCTGGTCGACGGCGCCGGGGCAACCGCAGGCGGCGGAGGCGCCGGCTCGGTGACCGGCGCGGGCGGTGGGGTCACGACCGCCGGCGCGGCATCCTCTTTCTTTCCGCAAGCCACGAGTGCGGCAGCGGCGATCAGCGAGGCGAGCAGGACGGAAGACGACTTCTTCATGGAAACTCCTTTGGCGATGGACATCTGAACGAAAAAATTCTAGACCCGCATCACTGCCCGTTTGTGTCTCGCAGCCTCATTCGCGGCATTGGCTTACAAGCCCAGTGTCGATGCCGGAAATGCGGGCCGACCTGCCCGCCAAGATTCATCAATTGTTTCTCGAAGTTCGCGCCGCGCACGCGGGTCGAAGCCACACACGCCGCGGCTGCGTTCCGGATCGTGCCGGTGCGCGAACCAATCGGGAGTCCAGATGGCACTCGGCACCGCGGGGCTCCCCGCCTCCGGCCGGACCGCCCTGCATTCGATGATGTGGTCCCACATGCGCCGCCAGGGCACCAGCCGCGTGTGAGCACGTTCGATGACGTCGAAGCGCTGTCCCAGCAGGATGAACCGGCGGCCGGTGGCCGACCACGCCTGTAGCGCCTGGATGCTGGCCCGCTCGCCGAGCGGCCAATCGGCAAAGTCGGGGTCGCTGAGAACCAGTTCCCTCCAGCCTTGGCGCGACGCGTTCTCGAGCGCAGCCCGCACGATGCCCTCGAAGGCCTCGCGGCCATCGAACCGTCCTTCGGGCAGGGACGGTTCCGAAGGCACGGGCGTCTCAGCCTGCATGAACCCACCCCGCTTCGCACCACTCGGCCAAGAGCGCCAGCGCACCCTCGCTCGCACGCGCCAGTTCGCGTGGACCGAGCGCGCGCCGGTCGGCCAGCCGCCGCATCAGCGTTGCATCGGCCCCGCCGGCGCGAAAGCTCTCGCCGTTGATGTACAGGTGCCGCGCGTCGTAAAGCATGCGCGTGCGGCGGTCGAGCACCACCTGGTTCAACCCATCCGGCGCTTCGGCACCTTCGTCGAACCAGACATTGGCCTTGGGCTCCGTGAGCGATTCGCCCAGTGCGCGGTCGATCGCGTCGGGGTCGCGCAGTGCGGCATCGACGGCCTTGCGCGCGAAGGCCTGCAGCGCGGCCGGCATGGCGGCCGGCGCATCGACCGCGGGCTGCGTCGGATCGCGGTAGCGCGCCAGCTCGGCCGGGCCCGCATCTTCGAGCGCCTCCGAATAGGCCTGCGCGATGCGTGCCAGCAGGTCGGCGCCAAGCTCGCCCACCGCGGACGAACGCAGGCCGATGGAGCAGGTCATGCAGTCGTCGCCAACCGCCACGCCATCGTGCGCATAGCGCGGCGGCAGATAGAGCATGTCGCCCGGCTCGAGCACAAAACTTTGCTCGGGCTCGAAATGCTCGAGGATCTTGAGCGGCACGCCCTGCTGCAGGCGCAGGTCGCTCTGCTTGCCGATCGACCAGCGCCGCGTGCCCTGCGCCTGCAGCAGGAACACGTCGTAGCTGTCGAAATGCGCGCCCACGCCGCCCTGGTCGCTCGCGTAGCTGATCATCAGGTCGTCCAGCCGTGCGTCGGGCAGAAAGCGGAACTGCTGCAGCAATGCATGCACGCCGTCGTGATGCAGGTCGACGCCCTGCACCAGCAGCGTCCATGCGGGCTGCTTCAGCGGCGGCAGCGCACGCCGCGCAAGCGGCCCGTGCCTGAGCGTCCAGCCGGCCTTGCCTTGGCGGATGAGGCGCGATTCCACGTCCTCACGCTCGGCCAGGGCGAACAGCGCGCCGCGCTCGATCGGTGGCACCATGGCGGGGATGGCCTGGCGCACCAGCAACGGTTTTTTCTGCCAATACTGCCGCATGAACTGCGCGGCGCTCAGGCCGCCGAGCAACGGCAGCGGTTGTGAAGTCTCCATGGGAGAATTCTGCAATGGAAATCTCTGAACAATGCGTGGTCGGCCTGACCTGGACAATGAAAGACACTCTGGGCGAAGTGTTGGACGTGCTCGACGAACCGGTGGAATTCATGGTCGGGGGCGATGACCTCTTCGACGTGATCGAAGCCGCCCTGCAGGGCCATGAGCCCGGTGCGCGGGTGCAATTGCAGCTCGAGCCCGAGCAGGGCTTCGGCGACTTCAACGATCAGCTGCTCTTTCTCGAGCCGCGCTCGCTGTTTCCCGAAGGCACCGAGGAAGGCATGACCTTCGACGGCGCGGCACTGCCCAAGGGCGTGAGCGACGCCATGCCCAAGGACGTGATCTACACCGTGGCCGAAATCTACCCGGAGCACCTGGTGCTGGACGGCAACCATCCGCTCGCGGGCATCGCGATCCGGCTCGACATCACGGTGCGCTCGGTGCGCGAAGCCACGGAAGAAGAAGTCGGCAGCGGCACTGCGGGCACGGCCTTTTTCAAGGTGCCTCCAACGGCGCCGGGCAACGATCTGCTGCACTGACCGAAAGGCGGACGTACCGCTGCCGCAGCCAGCAAAAAGCCGGGCACTGCCCGGCTTTTTGCTGCTCGCGAAAACCGCCGCAAGGCGGGTTACATGCGCGAGATCTGGCCGTTGTCGATGCGCACGCGGTCGCCGATGCGCAAGTCGCCCGGGTGCTGCACGTCGAAGGCCCGATAGCCGCCGCGATCGGTCTGCACGGAGATGCGATAGCTCTCGTAGGCGCGCGGGCCGTTGCGCTGTGCCTCGATGGTGTTGCCCAGCAGCGCACCGCCCACGATGCCGAGGGCGGTTGCCGCGGCGCGGCCGCTGCCGTGCCCGAACTGGTTGCCCACCACGCCGCCCACGACACCACCCGCCACGGCGCCACCGCCGGTGGTGCCGGTGCCGCCGGTTTCACTGCGCATCACTTCGATATTGGCCACGTGGCCATACTCGACATACGCCGCCTCCTGGTACGGAACGGCCTGTGGCGGCGCCTGGTAGGGGTAGCGCGTGGTGTGATAGACCGGCGCGGGAGCGACGCAGGCCGTGAGCGTGGCAAGCGCCAGCGCGGAAGCGCCGATGGAAACGAAGCGCGTTGAAATTTTCATGTTGAAGGCTCCTCGAAATAATGGGTGCATTCGGATGCACCAAGCCTGTGTCTAACGCCCTTCCCGCAAGAGGGATGACGCGTGACACACACCGAAACGTAGGAGCGGGCCGCGAACTGACGGTTCCGATCTTTACCGGCCCGATACGCGAAGACGAGGTCAGTGCTTGCCGGTGGACCCGTAGCCGCCCTCGCCTCGTTGCGAAGCTGCAAATTCTGTGACCACGCGAAACTCCGCCTGCACCACGGGTACGATCACGAGCTGCGCGAGCCGCTCCATCGGCTGGAGCACGAAGGGCGTGTCGCTGCGGTTCCATGCGCTGATCTTCAGTTCGCCCTGGTAGTCGCTGTCGATCAGGCCCACGAGATTGCCCAGCACGATGCCGTGCTTGTGGCCGAGGCCGGAGCGCGGAAGGATCAGCGCCGCATAGCCCGGGTCCGCCAGGTGGATCGCGATGCCGGTGCCCACGAGCTGCCACGCATTGGGCTCCAGCGTGATGGGTGCATCGAGGCAGGCCCTGAGATCGAGCCCTGCGCTGCCGGGGGTGGCATAGGCGGGCAATTGATCCACCATGCGTGGATCGAGGATACGAACGTCTACTTTCACTTCTACTTGCCTTGCTTGTGTTGCTGTTCTTTTTGCTTGCGGGCGGCTTCCTCGAGCACCTGCTGCCACTTGGCGACACCGGGTGAAAGCTTCAGGCCCTTGAACTTGCTGGCGAGCCAGAGGGCCGCACCGAACAAGACCACCAGCACGACCACGGGCACGCCGGCCGACCACAGCGCCAGGAGGACCAGCGCGCCCACCACGCCGATGATCTTGAGCGCCGCAGGCGGGAACGCCCCGAAGCCTGGCGCCGAGGTATCGCCGTTCGAGGATTCGCGCCGCTGTGCCGCAGCCGCCGCGGCGCCCTGCGCGCCCGGTGCACCCGGCGCAGGCGTCATGCCCACGTCGAGCCCGTGATCGCCTTCGTGCGCTGCCCGCTTGGGCAATGCAGCCTGAGCGGACAGCCGCTCCACGTAGCTGGCGAAATCGCCATTGGGCGGTGTGTTCCATTGGGGATTCATCAGACCCTCCAGTCAGGCAGTCGTGCGGCGATCTCGGTCATGAGTTCGCGCGCCAGGGTGAGCTTGGGCGCGCGCGGCAGCTCGCGCGTGCGCTTTGCGTCCACGAGGAGCAGCGCATTGTCGTCCTGCCCGAAAGTCAGCGGGCCGATGTTTCCGACCAGGAGCGGAATTCCCTTGCGCTCGCGCTTGGCCTTGGCGTGCTCCACCAGGTTCTCGCTCTCGGCCGCGAAGCCCACGCAGAACAGCTTGCGCGACTGGGCGCGCTCGCTCTTGGCGACGGCAAGCAAGATGTCGGGGTTCTCGACGAAATTCAGCACCGGCGTCTTGCCACTGCCGTCCTTCTTGATCTTTTGCTCGCTGTGCGTCGCGGGGCGCCAGTCGGCCACGGCTGCCGTCGCTATAAAAATGCTAGCAGACTGCGATGCACGCAGGGTTGCTTCGAGCATGTCCTCGGCCGAAAGCACGTCGATGCGGTTGACCCCGCGCGGGGTGGGCAGGTGCACCGGGCCGGCCACCAGCGTCACTTCGGCGCCGGCCTCGCGGGCAGCGCGCGCAATCGAAAAACCCATCTTGCCGGATGAATGGTTGGTAATGCCGCGGATGGGGTCGAGCGGCTCGAACGTGGGGCCCGCGGTCACCAGCACTTTCTGGCCCGCAAGCAGTTTCGGCGCAAAGAAGGCCGTGACGTCCTCGAGCAGCTGCGGCGGCTCGAGCATGCGTCCGTCGCCGGTCTCGCCGCAGGCCTGCCAGCCGTTGCCCACGCCCAGCACCGTGGCACCGTCGGCCGCCACCTGCATCAGGTTGCGCTGGGTGGCGGGATGCGCCCACATCTCGCGGTTCATGGCCGGCGCAATCAAGAGCGGCACGCGGTCCATCGGACGGGCCAGGCACATCAGGCTCAGCAGGTCGTCGGTTCTTCCCTGCACCAGCCGCGCGATGAAGTCGGCGCTGCAGGGCGCGAGCACGATGGCATCGGCCTCGCGGCTCAGGTTGATGTGCGGCATGTTGTTGGGCTCGCGCGTGTCCCACTGCGAGGTGTAGACCGTGCGCCCCGAAAGCGCCTGCATCGTGACCGGCGTGATGAACTGCTCGGCCGCCTCGGTCATCACGACCTGGACGGTGGCGCCCGCCTTGACGAACAGGCGGCACAACTCGGCCGACTTGTAGCAGGCGATACCGCCAGTGAGGCCCAGGACGATGTGTTTGCCGGCGAGATCTTGCATGGGGCGTATTGTTGCTCACCCCCAGCCCGCCCGCACTTCGGGCGGCCGTGCGCAGCGGCCCCTTCGAAAGATGTCCTTGGCGGAAGGTGTCGCAATGGGCACACCTATAATCAGCATTTCCCACTGCCCGGTCCTCGCGTCCGGAACTGGCATGACCAAATTTGTCTTCGTCACCGGTGGTGTCGTATCTTCCCTTGGCAAGGGAATCGCCTCCGCCTCTCTCGCTGCGATCCTCGAATCGCGCGGCCTCAAAGTCACCCTCATCAAGCTGGATCCGTACATCAATGTCGATCCCGGCACGATGTCGCCGTTCCAGCATGGCGAGGTGTTCGTCACCGACGACGGTGCCGAGACCGACCTCGACCTCGGCCACTACGAGCGCTTCATCACCACGCGGATGCGCAAGGCCAACAACTTCACCACCGGCCAGATCTACAAGACCGTGCTCGAAAAAGAGCGCCGCGGCGACTATCTCGGCAAGACGGTGCAGGTGATCCCGCACATCACCAACGAGATCCAGGAATACATCAAGCGCGGCGCCGGCCTGGGCACCGCGCATGAAGTGGACGTGGCCATCGTCGAAATCGGCGGCACGGTGGGCGACATCGAATCGCTCCCGTTCCTCGAAGCCGTGCGCCAGATGAGCCTGCGCATGGGCCCGAACAACTCGGCCTTCGTGCACCTGAGCTACGTGCCCTGGATCGCCGCCGCCGGCGAGCTCAAGACCAAGCCCACCCAGCACACCGCCAAGGAACTGCGTGCCATCGGCATCCAGGCCGATGCGCTGCTGTGCCGCGCCGACCGTCCGATTCCCGACGACGAACGCGCCAAGATCTCGCTGTTCTCGAACGTGCCCGAATGGGGCGTGATCTCCATGTGGGACGTCGACACCATCTACAAGGTGCCGCGCATGCTGCACGAGCAGGGCCTGGACGGCCTCATCTGCGACAAGCTGCGCATCAACACGCCGCCGGCCAAGCTGCAGCGCTGGGACGAGCTGGTGTACGAGGTCGAGCATCCGCAGCAGGAAGTGAGCATTGCCATGGTCGGCAAGTACGTCGACCTGTCCGACAGCTACAAGTCGCTGAACGAAGCACTGCGCCACGCTGGCATGAAGAACCATGCCCGCGTGAAGATCGACTACATCGATTCCGAAACCATTTCGGCGCAAGACGTCTCGCGGCTTGCCAAGTACGACGCGATCCTGGTGCCTGGCGGCTTCGGCCAGCGCGGTGTCGAGGGCAAGATCTCGGCTGCCCGCTTTGCACGCGAAGGCAAGGTGCCCTACCTCGGCATCTGCCTTGGCATGCAGGTGGCCACCATCGAATACGCGCGCCACGTGGCGGGCCTCAAGAACGCCAACAGCACCGAGTTCGACCCCGAGACGCCCTGCCCCGTGATCGCGCTGATCACCGAGTGGAAGGACGCCGACGGCACCGTCAAGACACGCAACGAGAAGTCCGACCTCGGCGGCACGATGCGCCTGGGCGCGCAGAGCTCCGACGTTACGGCCGGCACGCTGGCCCACAGCATCTACGGCGACGTGGTGACCGAACGCCATCGCCACCGCTACGAAGCCAACGTGAACTACCTCGACGAGTTGCGCGCCGCAGGCCTCGTGATTTCCGCGCTGACGCAGCGCGAACACCTGACCGAAATCGTCGAACTGCCGCAGGACGTGCACCCCTGGTACATGGGCGTGCAGTTCCACCCCGAATTCAAATCGACGCCGTGGAGCGGGCATCCGCTCTTCAATGCCTTCATCAAGGCGGCGCTCGAGCACAAGGCCCGCAGCGCGGGCGGTGCAAAGAACCTGAAGGCAGTCGCATGAGCCGCCGGGCCGCTCCCAAGGCGAATGACGAAGTGCGCAGCACGGAGACATCCCTATGAAACTTTGCGGATTCGACATCGGGCTCGACCAGCCCTTCTTCCTGATTGCCGGACCCTGCGTGGTCGAGTCCGAGCAATTGCAGATGGACACGGCCGGCACGCTGAAGGAAATCACTTCCTCGCTCGGCATTCCGTTCATCTTCAAGAGCAGCTTCGACAAGGCCAACCGGTCGTCGGGCACCAGCTTTCGCGGCCCGGGCCGCGAGAAGGGCCTCGAGATCCTGGCCAAGGTGAAGCGCGAGCTGGGCCTGCCCGTGCTGACCGACGTGCACACCGAAGACGACATCACCGAGGCCGCCAAGGTGGTCGACGTGCTGCAGACCCCCGCCTTCCTGTGCCGCCAGACCGACTTCATCCGCGCGGTGGCGCAGTCGGGCAAGCCGGTCAACATCAAGAAGGGCCAGTTCCTCGCGCCGCACGACATGAAGAACGTGATCGACAAGGCGCGCGCGGCTGCCAAGGAAGCGGGTCTGCCCGAAGACAGCTTCATGGCCTGCGAACGCGGCGCGAGCTTTGGTTACAACAACCTGGTGTCGGACATGCGTTCGCTCGCCATCATGCGCGAGACTGGCGCACCGGTCGTGTTCGACGCCACCCACTCGGTGCAGCTGCCGGGCGGCCAGGGCACGAGCTCGGGCGGCCAGCGCGAAATGGTGCCGGTGCTGTCGCGCGCGGCCGTGGCCGTGGGCGTGGCCGGACTCTTCATGGAAACGCACCCCGACCCTGCCAAGGCGCTGAGCGACGGCCCCAATGCCGTGCCGCTCAAGCACATGAAGGCCCTGCTCGAAACGCTCGTGGCGCTCGACCGGGTCACCAAGAAAAACGCATTCCTGGAGGACGTCTTCCAATCATGAGCAGTGGTTATGTCATCGCCCACGTCGAGGTCACCAACCCGGCGCAGTACGAGGAATACAAGAAGTGGTCGAGCGCGGCCATGCAGGCGCATGGCGCCGAAGTGTGCGTGCGCGGCGGCCAGGTCGAAGTGCTCGAGGGCGACTGGTCGCCTTCGCGCATCGTCATCCTGAAATTTCCCAGCTTCGAGAAGGCCAAGGCCTTCTACGAATCGCCCGAATACCTTAAGGCGCGCGAAGCGCGCGCCGGTGCCGCCGTCATGCGCATGATCGCGGTCGAAGGCATTTGATTATTTGAGTTCGAGACTGAAAAGAGAAAGAGAAACGCATGAGTGCAATCGTTGACATCGTCGGCCGCGAAATCCTCGACAGCCGCGGCAATCCCACAGTCGAGTGCGACGTGCTGCTCGAATCGGGCACCATGGGCCGCGCGGCCGTGCCCTCGGGCGCATCGACCGGTTCGCGCGAAGCCATCGAGCTGCGCGACGGCGACAAGAAACGCTATCTCGGCAAGGGCGTGCTCAAGGCCGTGGAAAACATCAACACCGAGATCTCGGAATCCGTGCTCGGCCTGGACGCGAGCGAACAGGCCTTCCTCGACCGCACGATGATCGACCTGGACGGCACCGACAACAAGGGCCGCCTGGGCGCCAACGCCACCCTCGCCGTCTCGATGGCCGTGGCACGCGCTGCGGCCGAAGAGTCGGGCCTGCCGCTGTACCGCTACTTCGGCGGCATGGGCGGCATGCAGCTGCCGGTGCCGATGATGAACGTCATCAACGGCGGCGCGCACGCCAACAACAGCCTCGACCTGCAAGAGTTCATGATCATCCCCGTGGGTGCGCCGAGCTTCCGCGAGGCCGTGCGCTACGGCGCCGAGGTGTTCCACGCGCTCAAGAAGATCCTGGGCGACCGCGGCATCAGCACGGCGGTCGGCGACGAAGGCGGTTTCGCGCCCAGCGTCGAGAGCCATGAAGCAGCCATCCAGCTGATTCTCGAAGCCATCGACAAGGCCGGCTACGTGGCGGGCGAGCAGATTGCGCTCGGCCTCGATTGCGCCGCCAGCGAGTTCTACAAGGACGGCAACTACGTGCTCTCCGGCGAGAACCTCACGCTGTCGGCCGGCAACTGGGCCGACATGCTGGCCACCTGGGTCGACAAGTACCCGATCATCAGCATCGAAGACGGCATGCACGAAGGCGACTGGGACGGCTGGAAGCTGCTCACCGACCGCCTCGGCAAGCGCGTTCAGCTGGTGGGCGACGACCTGTTCGTCACCAACACCAAGATCCTGCAGGAAGGCATCGACAAGGGCATTGCCAACTCGATCCTGATCAAGATCAACCAGATCGGCACGCTGACCGAGACCTTCGCCGCCATCGAGATGGCCAAGCGCGCGGGCTACACGGCCGTCATCTCGCACCGCTCGGGCGAAACCGAAGACAGCACCATCGCCGACATCGCGGTGGGCACCAACGCCGGCCAGATCAAGACCGGTTCGCTCTCGCGCTCCGACCGCATCGCCAAGTACAACCAGCTGCTGCGCATCGAAGAAGACCTCGGCGACATCGCCAGCTACCCCGGCCGCGGCGCGTTCTACAACCTGAAGTAGCGCCCGAAGCCGGCGGCAATGCGCTCGCGCCTCGTTCCACCCATCGTGCTGTTGCTGCTGCTGGTCATCCTGCAGTGGCAGCTGTGGAACGGGCGCGGCAGCGTGCGCGACGTGTCTCAGCTGCAGACCAAGCTGGCGGAGCAGAAAGAGGCCAATGCCAAGGCCACGGTGACCAACGAGCGGCTGGCCTCCGAGGTCAACGACCTCAAGGTCGGCCTCGAGATGGTCGAAGAGCGCGCGCGACAAGAATTGGGCATGGTCAAGCCCAACGAAGTGTTCGTTCAGGTGACACACTGAACACGCACTGAACGAGACTTCACCGCTGTGCCCGAGTTCTTCTCGGCCCCCGCCTTCGCGCTCTGGGGCTCACCGGTCAGCTGGCTCGAACTCGTGGCCGCCGTGCTGGCGCTTGCGATGGTCGGCTGCAACATGCGCGAAGTCCATTGGGGCTGGCCGCTCGCGATCGTCAGTTCGCTGCTCTACGTGGCTGTGTTCGCACAGGCGCGCATCTATGGCGACGCCTCGCTCCAGGTGTTCTTCGCGATCGTCGCGTTCTGGGGCTGGTTTCAGTGGCTGCGGGGCCATCGCGCCGATGGCAGCGCATTGCAGGTCAGCCGGCTTTCGCCGCGCGGCATCGCGTTTTCGCTGGTGGCCTGCGCACTGGCGTGGCCCGCGGTCGCGCTCTTCCTGCACCGCTTTACAGACACCGACGTGCCCTGGTGGGACGGGTTCTCGACCGGGCTCAGCCTCGTCGGGCAGTTTCTGCTCGGGCGCAAGTTCATCGAGAACTGGCTTGTGTGGCTGGCGGTGAACATCGTGAGCGTGGGCCTGTTCATCCACAAGGGCCTGTGGCTCACGGTCGGTCTCTACGCCATATTCGCGGTGCTCAGCGTGGCGGGCTTTCTTGCATGGCGCACGCGCATGCCCGAGGCCGCGCGCGCATGACTCCCATGCTGCCAGTCGGATGCGTCATTGCGCTGCTCGGCGCCGAGAGCACCGGCAAGACCGAACTCGCCCGCGCGCTCGTGCAGCGCCTGCAAGAGCGCGGCATTGCCACCACGATGGTGGGCGAATACCTGCGCGAATGGTGCGACCGCGAAGGCCGCACGCCCCGCCCCGACGAGCAGCGGTCCATTGCCCAAGAGCAGACCCGCCGCATCGACGCCGCGGCCGCCGCGGGCGTGGTGGTGGCCGACACCACCGCCCTCATGACCGCGGTCTACAGCGAGCAGCTGTTCGGCGACACCTCGCTCCATGCCGACGCGCTGGCGGCGCAGGCGCGCTATGCCATCACCCTGCTGACCGCGCTCGACATTCCATGGGTTGCCGACGCATTGCGCGACGGCGACCACGCGCGCGAACCCACCGATGCGCTGGTGCGCGCGGCGCTGACGGGCGCAAGGCTTTCTTTCGCGGTGGTGCACGGCACCGGCAGCGAAAGGCTCTCCAGTGCGTGGAACGCCATCAATTCCATTGCCGGGAGCGAAGGCCGGCCCCGCGCACGAGGCCGCTTCGATTCGAAACCGGCCTCCTGGTCATGGCCTTGCGAGAAGTGCTCCGACCCGGAATGCGAACATCGGCTCTTCAGCGATCTGATCGGACGCCGCGACAATCCCTCGACCCCCAGCTCGGAGATCTGATGTTCCCGCTTCGTTTCTCTCATCACCCCGCTGGCTGCGCCAGCCTCTTGCTTGCCGCACTGCTCGCAGCCGGCGCCGCCACGGCAGCGCCCGTCGCCGCCACGGTGGAAAACGCCACCACGCCCACGGCCTGCGCCGAGGAAGACAACGTCTCGCTGGTGCTGCACGGCGCAGGCATCCGGCGCATGCGCATCGAGGCGCTGCAGCCGGCTTACCTGGACAGCATCGGCAACGACACCACCGCACCCGACTTCTCGAACTGCAACTTCGACGGCGGGGCACACCCCACCGATCCGGCCCACAAATTCAAGCCCCGCCGCGTGGTGCTGCTCGACGATGCGCAGTGGCGCATCGTCGGCATGACCTTGCCGAGTTTCTGGCGGCCGCAGCAGGTGCCGGTGCGGGTGGGCGCGCGCACGGACCGCGGCTTTCACATGCTGCAGATCTTCCGCAAGGAGGAAGGCAAGGCGCTCGAAGCGCTGGTGCTCTACCCGGCCGACGGCTACTGGCGCATCAAGCCGCTGCCGGAAGAACGCTTCGGCGACGGGGTGTACGGCTCTTCGTTCCTGCTCGGCCCGGTCGAACAGGGCAGCCGGCCGGTGGTCGACATCGCGTCGATCCGCATCGTGCCCAAGCCCCTGGCCATTCACCTGCGTTTCGTCGGGGGCGGCAGCGCCGTGGCCAAGGTGTCCGAGATCAGCCGCACGCGCACCGCGCTCGACGTGCGGCTCTCGTCGCCGACGGCCAATGCCCGGCCCTTTGCCGTGCTGCGCTCGATGTACGTGACGCCCGACAACGCCGACGTGAGCGAGGTGCGGTGGCAGGAGTCGCCCGATGCCGCGGAGCAGGTGATGTCCCTGTCCGAACTGAAGACGCTGAGCGGCACGCACCTGCGTTTCGGACGCAGCCTGCCTTCGCGCCACAACACCAGCGCACCCGACATCGTGTTCAGCGACTTCGACGACAAGGTGCCGCGCTGATCGAGGCTGCCGGCTTCGCCGAGGGCGCTGCCGTTACTGGACGACGGAGCTGCCCGGAACCTGGTCGCCCGGCGGCTTGAAGAGCTGCGCGGTATCGACCGCGTCGAAGCGGTACTGCTTGCCGCAGAAGTCGCAGCCCACCTCGATGTCGCCACGCTCGACGAGGATCTCCTCGGCTTCTTCCACGCCGAGCCCGCGGATCATCTGCGCCACGCGGTCGCGGCCGCAGGTGCACGCGAAATGCGGTCCGAGCAAGCCCGCCTGGGGTTCGAAGCGCAGCAACTTTTCTTCCCAGAACAGGCGGCGAAGAATGGTCTCGATGTCGAGCGTGAGCAGCTCGTCGCGCGTGAGGCTCGAGGCGAGGATCGAGATGCGGTTGTAGTCCTCGTTCAGGCCGATCTGGTCCTGGTTGGCCTGGTCGTGGTCCTTGTCGGCGGTGCCGGACTGGCCTTCGAGGTTGCCCTCGCCCTTCACCGGCAGGCGCTGGATGAGCAGGCCGGCCGCCACCTTGTCGTCGGCGGCGAGCACCAGCGTGGTGTCGAGCTGCTCGCTTTGCAGCATGTAGTGCTGCAGCACGTCGCTGAGCTTGCCGAGTTTCTCGCCCTCGTCGTCGAAGAGCGGCACCACGCCCTGGTAAGGCGTCGTGCCCGGCAGCTTGTCCTTGGGGTCGAGCGTGATCGCGCAGCGGCCCTTGTTGTTCTCGTTCACCATCTCGGGCAGGCGCGCATCGGCCGGCAGGTCGCCGATCACCTTGGCGGTGGCGCGCAGGCTCAGGTCGGGCTTGGCCTCGGCCACCGCCACCTTGACCGGGCCGTCGCCGAAGATCTGCAGGATCAATGCGCCGTTGAACTTGATGTTCGCCTGCATCAGCGTGGCCGCGGCGGTCATCTCGCCGAGCAGCTCGGCCACGGGCGGCGCATAGGCGCCGGTCGCGGTGTTGGAGGCGCGCCGCGCCAGGATTTCCTGCCACGCATCTGTCAGGCGCACGATCATGCCGCGCACCGGCAGGCCATCGAACAGGAATTTGTGCAGCTCGCTCAAAACGGATTCTTCTTTCTGTTGGGCCTGCGCGGGGTCAGGCAATCTTCTTGAGGCCCTTCGCATAGCGAACGGCGTTTTTGACGTAATGGTCGGAGCCGTGGCGCAAACGGGCGGCGTCTTCGTCGCTGATCGTGCGCATCACCTTGGCGGGCGAACCGAAGATCAGGGAATTGTCGGGAAACTCCTTGCCCTCGGTCACGACGCTGCCGGCACCGACAATCGAATTGCGGCCGATCTTCGCGTTATTCAAGACCACGGCCTGGATGCCGATCAGCGAGTTGTCGCCGATGGTGCAGCCATGCAGCATGACCTGGTGGCCGATGGTGACGTTCTCGCCGATGGTGAGCGGGCTGCCGGGGTCGGAATGCAGCATGGACATGTCCTGCACGTTGCTGTTGCGCCCGATGGTCATCGTCTCGTTGTCGCCGCGCAGCACCGCACCGAACCAGATGCTCGCGTTCTCGCCCAGCTGCACGTTGCCGATCACTTCCGCGCTGTCGGCAACCCATGCGCCGGTGCCGAGTTGCGGCGCAACGCCGTCGAGTTCATAGAGGGCCATCGTGGAGTCTCCGGGGGGCAAAAACTAGAATTGTAGGGATGCACCCCCGATTGAGCGCGCTGGCCGCGCTGCGACTGACCGATCCTGAAGCAAAGGTGGCGGCAACACGCACCACCGCTGCGCGAGCCGCTACCGATTCCATAGCAACCGAACCCCTGCGCACTGTGGGCGATGACATCGGCGTGCCGGGCCGCCCCGAAAGGCCGCTGCGCGTGGCCGCCACCGCCGTGCAAAAACGCTCGCCCTTCACGCCCGAAGGCCGCGCCGCGTTGATCCATTCGATCTGCCACATCGAGTTCAACGCCATCAACCTCGCGCTCGATGCGGTCTGGCGCTACGACGGCATGCCCGAGGCCTACTACCGCGACTGGCTGCGCGTGGCCGATGAAGAGGCGCAGCACTTCACGCTGCTGCATGCGCACCTGCAGGACATGGGCTGGCGCTACGGCGACTTCCCCGGACACGACGGGCTGTGGAGCATGTGCGAGAAAACGAAGGACGACGTGCTGGCGCGCATGGCGCTGGTGCCACGCACGCTCGAAGCGCGCGGGCTCGACGCCACGCCGCTGATCCAGGCCAAGCTGAAGCGCGTCAACACGCCCGATGCACTGCGCGCGGTCGAGATCCTCGACATCATCCTGCGCGACGAAGTGGGCCACGTGGCCATCGGCAACCGCTGGTACCGCTGGCTCTGCGAGCGCGAGGGCCGCGACCCCGAGGCGGCCTACCCCGAACTGGTGGCGCGCTACGAGGCGCCGCGCCTGAAGCCGCCCTTCAACCTCGAAGCACGCAGACGCGCCGGCTTCAGCGCCGAGGAACTGCGCGCGCTCTCGGCCGGCAGCAAGGACTGAACAGAAGGCCTACGCGGGCCGGGCGTGCACCACCAGCTTCGGCGTGAAGTACTGGACCACCTCGCCGAGCTGGTTGAGCGTGCGGCAGCGCATCGTCACCATCGCGCGGCCGGGCTTGGAGCGCGAGGGCGTGATCTCGAGGACCTCGCTCACCACGTGCAGCACATCGCCGGGCCGCGTCGGCTTGGGCCATTGCAATTCGCCGCCCGAGCCGATGATGCCCTCGGCCAGCGGGATGCCGCTTTCCACCAGCAGCTTCATCGTGAGCGCCGCCGTGTGCCAGCCGCTTGCCGCGAGGCCGCCGAAGAAGGTGTTCTTCGCGGCTTCTTCGTCGATGTGGAAAGGCTGCGGATCGAACTGAAGCGCAAAGGCCTTGATCTGCTTCACGTCCAGCGCATGTTCGCCGCTCTGGAAACGATCGCCGATCGACAGGTCTTCCAGGTACAGCGCGCGCTTCGCGCCGGTGTCGTCAGTGAGTGCCACCATGGGAGTTCCTTGTAGTGCTTGTGCGCATTCTCGAACTTTCAGCGCGCCAGGTCGCAGGGTCAATCGGCCTTGATGTTCGCGGCCTTGACGATGCGCCCATTGCTCTCGAACTCCGAGGCGATCTCCCTGGCAAAGGCCGCGGGGGTGCCGCCGGTCGGCACGTTGTCGGTGGCCGTGAGCTTGGCGCGCAACTCGGGGCTGGCCAGCGCCTTGTTGATCTCGGCGTTGTACTTTGCAACGAGCGCGGGCGGTGTCGCCGCGGGCGCAAAGACGCCGAACAGCGAGTTGATGTTGGCCGCGTTGTAGCCCAGCTCGCCCAGCGTGGGCACCTGCGGCAGGCTTTCGAGCCGCGCGGGCGCGCCCACCGCCAGCGGACGCAGCTTGCCCGACTGGATGTGCGAAGTGAGCGTGGGGCTCGCATTGCTGGAGAGAATTTCGAACTGCCCGCCGAGCGCGTCGTTGAGCTGCTGGCCACCGCCCTTGTACGGCACGTGCGTGATGTCCACGCCCGCCGCCGAACGCACCTGCTCGAGCACGATATGCCCAAGGGATGCCGGACCGGACGTGGCCCAGCGCACCGCCCCCGGCTGGGCCTTGGCATCGGCCAGCAGCGCGCGGAAGTCTTTCGCCTTGCTGGCTGGCGTGGCAATCAGCAGCACCGGCGAATACATCACGCTGGCGACCGGTGCCACGTCCTTCAGTGGATCGAAGGGCAGCTTGCCGAGGTGCGGGCTGAGCACCAGCGGGCTGATGGCCGAGAAGCCGAGCGTGGCACCGTCCGGCGCGGCCTTGGCCACCGCATCCATGCCGATAGCGCCGCTGGCGCCGGCCCGGTTTTCCACCACCACGGTGGTTCCCAACTGGGTGGCGAGCTTGTCGCCGAGCGCACGCGCGACCACGTCGCTGACACCTCCGGCAGGGTACGCGACGATGATGCGAATGGTCTTGGGAACGGCTTGAGCCTGTGCACCGGCGGCAGCGAACAGCGCTGCACCGGCGAAGAGCCACGACGGCTTGAATGGGAAATGCATGGATTTCATGGCAGTCTGGTGGATGGAGTGGAAGGCCGCGGCGTCTTCAGCCGCGCGGGTGGTGCTTGGCGTGCAGTTGCTTGAGCCGCTCGCGCGCCACGTGGGTGTAGATGGTGGTGGTCGAAATATCGGCGTGACCCAGCAGCAGTTGCACCGCGCGCAGGTCGGCGCCATGGTTCAGCAAATGGGTGGCGAACGCGTGGCGCAAGGTGTGCGGCGACAGCGGCACGTGAATGCCGGCCGCGGTGGCCTGCTTCTTCACGATGATCCAGAACATCACGCGCGTCATGCCCGCGCCGCGCGAGGTCACGAACAGGTCGGGCGTCTGCTGACCGTCGAGGATGGCGGGCCGCGACTCCTCCAGGTAGCGCTCGATCCAGCGCCTGGCCTCGCCGCCGAAGGGCACGAGGCGCTCCTTGTTGCCCTTGCCCAGCACGCGCAGCACGCCGTCGTTCAGGCTCATGTCGATGGCCTTGAGCGCAACGAGCTCGCTCACGCGCAGCCCGCTCGCATACATCAGCTCGAGCATGGCGCGATCGCGCAGCCCCAGCGGCGTCTCGACGTCGGGCGCGGCCAGCAGGTCGTCGACCTGCTTTTCGGACAAGGTCTTGATGGCGCGCGGCATCTGCCGCGCCGGCGCGAGCCGCAGGCTCGGATCGGCCGCGATGCGCCGCTCGCGCAGCGCCCAGCGGTAATAGCGCTTGAACACCGTGAGCCGCCGGTTGGCCGAGGTGGCCTTGCCCTTGGTGGAGAGCCGCACACCCATGTAGGCCTGCAGGTCGTTCTCCTTCGCGGCATCGAGCAGCGCGCCGCTGCGTTCCTTGCGCAGCCACGCTGCGAACAGTGCCAGGTCGCGCCGGTAGGCGGCCAGCGTGTTCTTCGACAGTCCATCTTCGAGCCAGAGCGCGTCGATGAAGTCGTCGATTTCAGGGGTTTGTGTGGCGGCGGCCTCGGTCATGCCTGCAAGATAGCAAAAAGAAAATCACCAAAGAAAAAGGCCGCCTCGTGCGGGCGGCCTTGGCTCAGAGCAACACCGGTCAGTCGAGCTTCAGCTTCTGCTTGGCCACCACCTGCTTGTAGACCTCGTACTCGGCCTTGATCTGCGCGGCAAACTGCTCGGGCGTGTTGGCCACGATCAGCGAACCGGTGTCTTCGATGCGCTTCTTCACGGCCGGGTCTTCCACGGATTTCTTCACGCCGGCATTGATCTTGTCGACCACTTCCTTCGGCAGGCCCTTGGGGCCGAGGATGCCGTAGTAGGCCATGCGATTGACCGGCTCGAGCCCCACTTCCTTGAAGGTCGGCACGTTGGGCAGCGCGGCAAGGCGCTGCGGCGCGGACACCACGATGGGAACCAGGCGACCGCTCTGGATGAACGGCATGGCCGACGGAATGTTGTCGAACATGATCGGCACCTGGCCCGCCACCACGTCGTTGAGCGCCGGGCCCGCGCCGCGGTAGGGAATGTGCGTGACGAAGGTGTTGGTGAGGCTCTTGTAGAGCTCCATCAGCAGATGGCCGATGCCGCCGGTGCCCGACGAGGCATACGAATACTTGCCGGGGTTCTTCTTGAGCTCGGCCACGAACTCCGCGTAGTTCTTGGCCGGGAAGCTCGGGTTCACCGCAATGATGTTCGGCGTGGCCGCGATGTTGATGATCGGCGTGAAGTCGTTGATCGGGTCGTACGGCACCTTGGGATTGATGGCCGGGTTGGCCGCCGTGCTCGAGACCGTGGCCACGCCGAGCTTGTAGCCGTCGGGCGTGGCGCGCGCCGTTTCGGCCGCACCCACGATGCCGCCCCCGCCCGCGCGGTTGATCACCACCACCGGCTGGCCCAGCGCTTTGCCCAGGGGGTCGGAGATGACGCGCGCCACGATGTCGGTCGTGCCGCCCGGTGCAAAGGGCACGCTCAGTTCGACCGGCTTGTTGGGATAGCCCTGCGCGAAGCTCTGGCCAGCGACCGCGACCAGCGCGGCGGCACCCACCATGGCGCCCCATTGACGACGTTGCATCGAAAACTCCTTGATTGACTGTATCGAAAAAGCAAAGCCCCGGATGCTAGCGGCTTCGCACTGCGCCCGTGCTGTGGAATACCCATGGTTCGCCACGGTTTATGCTCGAAGCGGTGAACTTCGCCCAGCTGCTCTTCCCGGATTTTTCGCTCATCGCCATCGGCTGGCTGCTTTGCCGCTACACCGCGCTCGACCGCCGCGTGTGGGACCAGGTCGAAAGCCTGGTGTACTACTTTCTTTTTCCGGTATTGCTGTTCCATTCGATCGTGCGCAGCCCGCTCGATTTTGGCGCCACCTCGAGCCTGCTCACCGCGGGCGTGGGCATCGGCATCAGCGGTATCGCGCTGGCCTATGCGCTGCCCTTCATTCCAGGCCTGCGCACGCACATCGACCGCCGCGACCATGCCGCAAGCGCGCAGATCGCGTTTCGCTTCAACTCCTTCATCTGCCTTGCGCTTGCCGAACGGCTGGCCGGCCCGCAAGGCCTGTTACTGATCGCAGTGCTGATCGGCGTGTGCGTGCCCATGTTCAACATCGCGGCCGTCTGGCCGATGGCGCGGCACGCCAAGACCGGCTTTGCGCGGCAGCTCGTGCGCAACCCGCTGATCGTCGCCACGCTGGCGGGGCTGCTCGCGAACGTGCTGGGCTTCACCGTTCCGAACTGGGCCACGCCAACGCTGACGCGCATCGGCGCCGCATCGCTCGCGCTCGGCCTGCTGGCGGCAGGGGCGGGCATGCAGTTCGCAACCTTGGGGCGCGGCAAGGTGCTGGCGGTTTCGGTGCTGGCCATCCGGCACCTGGTCTTGCCGCTGGTCGCCTGGGGCCTCTCCCTTGCGCTGCGCCTGGACGCCACGCAGGCTTCGGTGCTGATGGCGTTTTCGGCCGTGCCCACGGCCTCGAGCGCCTATGTGCTGGCAGCGCGCATGGGCTACAACGGGCCGTACGTGGCGGGTCTGGTGACCCTGTCTACGTTGCTGGGGATGGCGAGCCTGCCGTTTGCGCTGGCGTTGCCGCGCTAGCCGGCGCGGGCCGCTGCGCCAGTGCCCATGCCACGTGCTCGCGCACCAGCTCGCTGGGATGGGCCGCCCGCGTGGCCAAGGCCTCGGCGGCGCCGCCCTCGCCGGCGCGCAGCGCGTTGCCCAGCGCGACGGCGATGTTGCGCAGCCAGCGCTCGTGACCGATGCGCCGGATGGGGCTGCCCTCGGTGAAGCGCAAGAAATCTTCCTCGCTCCAGGCGAAGAGCGAGGCCAGCGCCTGGCCGGTCAGCCCTTCGCGTGCGTCGAAGTCGGGCAGCGCGCTTTTCTTTGCAAACTTGTTCCAGGGGCAGATCAGCTGGCAGTCGTCGCACCCGTAGATGCGGTTGCCCATCAACGGCCGAAGCTCCAGCGGAATGGGTCCGCCGTGCTCGATGGTGAGGTACGAGATGCAGCGCCGCGCATCGAGCCGATACGGCGCAATGATGGCCTTCGTCGGGCACACGTCGATGCAGGCGCTGCAACTGCCGCAATGCGCGGTGACCGGCTCGCTTTCGGGCAGCGCCATGTCGACGTAGATCTCGCCGAGAAAGAACATCGAACCCGCGCTGCGGTCCAGCACCAGCGTGTGCTTGCCGCGCCAGCCCTGGCCGCTGCGCGAGGCGAGCTCGGCTTCGAGCACCGGGGCCGAATCGGTAAAGGCGCGATGGCCGAAGGGCCCCACCTCCTCGGCAATGCGCTCGGCCAATTTTGCGAGCCGCGCGCGCAGCACCTTGTGATAGTCGCGACCGCGTGCATAGACCGAGACGATGGCTTCACCGGGGCGCGTGAGGCGGTCGAACTCCACGGCCTGCCAATCGTCCAGCGGCGTATCGCGCGGCAGATAGTCCATGCGCGCCGTGATGACGCTCACGGTGCCAGGTACCAGCTCGGCCGGCCGCGCGCGGCGCGTGCCGTGTGTTGCCATGTATTTCATCTCGCCATGGAACCCATGGGCCAGCCATTGCATCAGACCTTCCTCGGCGCTCGATAGATCGACGCCCGCGATTCCGATTTGGGAGAATCCGAGTTCCCGGGCCAATGCCTGAATACGAGCAACGAGTGGATGGCTGACGATCACTTGCCGATTGTAGAAATTCCGAAGAACGCCAGCCGCAGACTGCACTGGCGCAGCGAGGACGACACCGCCGCCTTCGCACGCGCGCTTGCGGCCTCGCCCGCCTTGCGCGATGCCTTCATTGCGCTGCATGGCGACCTCGGCGCCGGCAAGACCACCTTCGTGCGCCACCTGCTGCGCGCGCTCGGCATCCACGGCCGCATCAAGAGCCCGACCTATGCGGTGGTCGAGCCGCACGAGGCACCCGACGGGCTCGCCATCTTCCATTTCGATTTCTATCGCTTCAACGATCCACGCGAGTGGGACGACGCCGGTTTCCGCGACATTTTTGCCGGACCGGGGCTCAAGCTCGCTGAATGGCCTGATAACGCCACGGGCCGTACGCCAATTGCCGACCTCGCTATTAAAATAGAAGCAATGACAGACGACACACGCAGCGTGACCCTCCTGGCCAACACCCCCCGCGGCAGCGATCTGCTGGCGCGCATCGGCGTATGAAGGCGAGCGGCCTCAAGCGGCGGGTGCTGCTGCAGGGCGGCAGCATTGCGCTGATGCTCGGCGTGCACCAGATTGCGCGCGGCGCCACCATTCTTGCCGTGCGCGTCTGGCCCGCGGCCGACTACACGCGCGTGACCATCGAGTCCGATGCCCGGCTCCATTCGCAGCAGCTCGTGGTGGGCAGTCCGCCGCGGCTGGCGGTGGACATCGAAGGCATCGACCTGAACCCCGAACTGCGCGAGCTGGTCGGCAAGATCAAGCCCGGCGATCCATACATCAATGGCCTGCGCGTCGGGCAGAACGCGCCGAAGGTGGTGCGCATCGTCTTCGACCTGAAGCAGGCCGTGGTGCCGCAGGTGTTCTCGCTGGCGCCGATCGCCGCGTACAAGCACCGGCTGGTGCTCGACCTCTATCCCGAAAAAGCCATCGATCCGATGGAAGCGCTGATCACCGAACGCCTGCGCGAGGCGCCGCGCGGCAGCGGCAGCGGCGGCAACGACGCCGCCGTGGCCAGCGCGCCCTCGGTGCCGCCGCCCGCCGCGCCCTCTTCGGGTCTCGCGCCCGATGGAGGGCCGCCGATCCTCGTGCGGCCTTCGCCCAACGTGCCCGCGCCGCGCCCTGTGCCTGGCGCCACCGCGCCTCCCGCCCGGCCACCAGCCGCGGCGGCCGCGCCCGCACCCGATCCGCTCGGCGAACTGATGGCGCAGCAGTCGACGCGGCCCGGCCCTGCCGCGCCACCACCGCCCGCTGCGCCCATCGCGCCTGTTGCCCCTGCTGCGCCGCCCGTCGCCGCCGCGCGCAACGGCGCCACCGCGAGCCGCACCGACCGCATCATCATCGTGGCCCTCGATCCCGGCCATGGCGGTGAAGACCCGGGTGCCATCGGCCCCAATGGCACGCGCGAAAAAGACATCGTGCTGCAAATTGCGCACCGCCTGCGCGACCGCATCAACGCCAGCAGCGTCAACGGCAATCCGATGCGTGCGTTTCTTACGCGTGATGCGGACTTTTTCGTGCCGCTGGGCGTGCGCGTGCAAAAAGCACGGCGCGTGCAGGCCGACCTGTTCGTGAGCATCCACGCCGATGCCTTCACCACGCCCGCCGCGCGCGGCGCGAGCGTGTTCGCGCTGAGCCAGAGCGGCGCCTCGAGCAGCGCCGCGCGCTGGCTCGCCAACAAGGAAAACGAAGCCGACAAGGTGGGCGGCGTGAACGTCGGCAACCACGAAGCGCAGGTGCAGCGCGCGCTGCTCGACATGAGCACCACGGCGCAGATCAACGACAGCCTCAAGCTCGGCGGCGCCATGCTCGGCGAGATCCGCGGCATGGGCGCGCGGCTGCACAAGCCGCAGGTCGAGCAGGCCGGTTTCGCCGTGCTCAAGGCGCCCGATATTCCGAGCGTGCTGGTCGAAACGGCGTTCATCAGCAACCCCGAAGAAGAGGCGAACCTGCGCAGCGTCAGCTACCAGGAAAGCCTCTCCGACGCGCTGATGCGCGGCATCCAGCGCTACTTTGCGCAGAACCCGCCGCTGGCGCGCAGCCGTCAGCTTTGACTGCCTTGCGCCGCCCTGCTGTCCCACGCCGGGCGGCCCGTGGCACCGCACACCCAGGCGCGGCAGGCTCCTACAACGCTGACAGGCCGCTTTTGCCCATCATGATTCCATCACTCTAGAAAGGTGGACGACATGATGAAGGCACGAATCTGGATGGCTGCTGCGGCGGCTACCACGGTCATGGCAGTGGCGGGTTGCGCCTCCGGTCCCAACCAGAACCTGGGCACCGGGGTCGGCGCACTTGGCGGCGCGGCAGTCGGCCACGCCATCGGCGGCAACACGGCCAGTACGCTGGGCGGTGCAGCCATTGGCGGCGTGATCGGCAACCAGGTGGGCCGCAGTGTGGACGAGCGCAACTACTACGAGCGCCAGCGCGTCTATCCGCCGAGCACGTACTACCCGCGCAACGGTCCAACCTATTGACCATTCCCAACCCTCAGCTGTGAAGCGCGCCTCCAACGGCGCGCTTTTTTTTGAGCGTCGATCAGGCCTTGGACGGCAACTGCGCGCGCGCTTTTTCCGCGCGCGACGCACGCCAGGCACCGAAGATGGCGATCAGGCCAGGCACGATGATCAACGCCCAGATGATCTTGTCCAGGTGCTCGCGCACGAAGGGCAGGTTGCCGAAGAAATAGCCCGCCGTTGCGATGCCAAGCACCCAGATCAGCCCGCCGACCACGTTGAACATCGTGAACTTTGCGCGGCTCATTTCGGCCACGCCGGCCACGAAGGGCGCAAAGGTGCGAATGAAGGGCATGAAGCGCGCAAGAATGATCGTGACGCCGCCGTAGCGCTCGTAGAACGCATGCGCCTGGTCGAAGGCCTTGCGGTTGAAGAAGCGCGAGTTCTCCCACTTGAAGACCTTGGGCCCGAAGTAGCGGCCGATGCTGTAGTTGCACTGGTCGCCCAGGATGGCAGCGGCAATGAGAACCGCGCAGGCCAGCGGAAAGCTCATGAGCCCCACGCCGCACAGCGCACCCACGATGAAGAGCAGCGAGTCACCGGGCAGGAACGGCATCACCACTGCGCCGGTCTCCACGAACACGATCAGGAAGAGCAGTGCATAGACCCACGGTCCATAGGCAATGACGAAGGCCTCGAGGTGTTTGTCGACATGCAGGATGAAGTCGATGAGAAAGCTGATGATTTCCATGGTGGCGGATTATCCGTGCTGAGTGCCGCATGGCTTCGCCGTGATGGATTCAGAGACCCTGGATGACAGCTCGATACATCCGGGGGAGGCTTCTAGAATGCTCGCGTGAGCGCCCTTCCCTCCTCCATTCCCTCTCTCGATCGACGTCCGATCCGCGAACTTCCCGACGAGCTGATCAGCCAGATCGCCGCCGGCGAAGTGGTCGAACGGCCGGCATCGGTGGTGCGCGAGCTGCTCGACAACGCACTCGATGCAGGCGCACGTCAGGTCACGGTACGGCTGGCCTCGGGCGGCGTTCGGCTGATCTCGGTCGAGGACGACGGCCAGGGCATTCCGCGCGAAGAACTCACGGTGGCACTGCGCCGCCACGCCACCAGCAAGATCGCCAACCTGAACGACCTGGAAACCGTGGGCACCATGGGTTTTCGCGGCGAGGCGCTCGCCGCCATCAATGCCATTGCCGAGCTCAGCATTCTTTCGCGCTTTGCGGGCGCCGACGGCGCTTTTGCGCTCGACGGCCGCACCGGCGAGCTGCGCCCGGTGGCCCGCGCCGTGGGCACCACGGTCGAGGTGCGCGAGCTGTTCTTCGCCACGCCGGCGCGGCGCAAGTTCCTGAAGACCGACGCCACCGAGCTGGCCCACTGCATCGAGGCCGTGCGGCGCCATGCGCTGGCGCGGCCAGAAGTCGGCTTCTCGGTGTGGCACGACGGCAAACTGGTGGAGCAGTGGCGCGCCGCCGACCAGCGCGAGCAGCGGCTGGCCGATGCGCTCAGCGACGACTTCGTGGCGCAAAGCGTGGCGGTCGATCACATCGGCGGCCCGGTGCGCGTGGTCGGGCGCGCGGGCATTCCCGACGCGGCGCGGTCGCGCGGAGACCAGCAGTTCTTCTACGTCAATGGCCGTTTCGTGCGCGACAAGGTGCTTTCGCATGCGGTGCGCAGCGCCTATGAAGACGTCCTGCATGGCCAACGCCAGCCGGTGTATGCGCTCTACCTCGAAATCGATCCGTCGCGGGTCGACGTGAACGTGCACCCGACCAAGATCGAGGTGCGCTTTCGCGACGGGCGCGAGGTGCATCAGGCGGTGCGCCACGCCATCGAGAACGCCCTTGCCGCGCCGCGCGCGGGCGATGCGGTGGCGCCTGCCGGCGTGCAGCAACCCTTTTTCAAGCCGAACCTGCCGGCTTCGGGCGCCACCTGGGCGCAGCCCGCCATCAACTTCACGGCCAGGGAGCGCGGTGCCGGCGATTTCGAGGCCATGTGGCCGCGTCGGGCGGACGAGTCGACCCACTCACCCGAGCCCGCTGCCTCGGGCTGGCCCATTGCCGGCGCATCGCCGATGGCGTTCCGCGCGCCGGCCGCGTTGCCGGGTGCATCGTCGGCACCCGAAGCCCTTGCCACCCACGAGGAAGCCTGGCCGCTCGGCCGCGCGCTGGCGCAACTGCAAGGCATCTACATCCTGGCCGAGAACAGCCAGGGCCTGATCGTGGTCGACATGCACGCCGCCCACGAGCGCATCGTCTACGAGCGGCTCAAGACGCAGCTGGACGGCGCCGCCATCACCAGCCAGCCGCTGCTGATTCCGGCCACGTTCGCGGCCACGCCCCAGGAAGTGGCCACCGCCGAGGCCTGCGCCGCGGTGCTGCCGACGCTGGGGCTGGAAATCACCCCCTTTTCGCCGCGCACCCTTGCGGTGCGTGCGGTCCCGGGGACCCTGGCCGACGGCGATCCGGTGGAGCTCGCGCGCAGCGTGCTGGCCGAACTGGCCCAGCACGACGCAAGCAGCGTCGTGCAGCGGGCACAGAACGAATTGCTGTCGACCATGGCCTGCCATGGCGCCGTGCGGGCCAACCGCAAGCTCACCATCGACGAAATGAACGCTTTATTACGTCAAATGGAAGCTACCGAGCGTTCGGACCAGTGCAACCATGGGCGCCCCACCTGGCGGCAGCTGTCGATTCGCGAGCTGGACGCGCTTTTTATGCGCGGCAGATAACCAATCGGGGGCTTTTGAGGGTTTTTCCGGGGTTTTTGGCGGTCATCCGTGAAGCGGGCACGGGCGTTGCATGTGTAGAACAAAGTGCCGCCTGAGCACTGCGGGGAGGGGTGCTGAGGCGCAGTGTCGGCGCGTTTCAGACGAAAGTGCATGAACTTTCTGCCGGCTTCGCTGTCCCTCTAGCCCATGAAACGCTGGTCCCTGCTTGCCTCCGTTCTTTCGCTGTGCGCCCTTCTGGCGGCCGGTTGCTCCACGTTCGATGAGCAGCAGCGCGAGTGGATCTTTCAACCCAGCGACCGCAGCTGGGGCAATACCGCCACCATGACCGAGGGCATGCAGGACGTCTGGATCGACTTCCAGTCGTCCATCACCGGCGAATCCGCACGCCTTCACGGCCTCTGGCTCGGCGGCGAGCCCGAAACCACCGACCGGCCCGTGATGCTCTACCTGCACGGCGCCCGCTACAACGTCGCCGGGTCGGCGCCGCGCATCCAGCGCATGCACGAACTGGGCTTTTCGGTGCTGGCCATCGACTACCGCGGGTTCGGCAAGAGCTCCAAGGGCCTGCCCTCCGAAGAATCGGCACGCGAAGACGCCCGCGCCGCCTGGACCTGGCTCGCCGCCCGCCATCCCCGGCAGCACCGTTACATCTTCGGCCATTCGCTGGGCGGCGCCATCGGCATCGACCTGGCCGCGCACGTCAACGACGAAAGCGGCACCATCGTCGAAAGCACCTTCACCTCCATTGCCGACGTGGTGAGCAGCTTCAAGTGGGGCTGGCTGCCGTTCGGTCCGCTCATCACGCAGCGCTTCGAGGCGATCAACCGGGTCAAGGACATCGGCGCGCCGCTGCTGGTGGTGCATGGCACCGCCGACAGCCTCATCAACCCCACGCTGGGCCGCAAGCTCTACAACGCGGCCACGGTTCCCAAGCTTTTCGTGCTGGTCGAGGGCGGGTCGCACCACAACACCAATTCGGTCGGAGAGGCCCAGTACCGCTCGGCGCTCTCGCAGCTGTTCCGCATGAAGCCCGAGGCCACCATGGCTGTGCGGCAGACGGAAGGCATGCCCATGCCCGCGACGCGCAGCGCGCAACCGGTGCCCGTATTGCCGCCGCCCCAGCGCGCGGATTCGGCCCCTCCGCCGCAAGAAGCGCGCGCCAAGGCCGCCGCCAGCGCGCAGGCCATCTGACGCAAGGCCCGGCTTCGCTTTTGTTGTTACCCTCGGGCGCTTATGCCGCCCTCCCTTGCCGCCACCGGCCATCCTGAAAACCTGAAATACATAGCGCTCGCGGGGCCGACCGCCTCCGGCAAGACCGCGGTTGCGCTGGCGATGGCGCGCGTGCGGCCGGTCGAGATCGTCAGCGTCGATTCCGCGCTCGTCTATCGCGGCATGGACATCGGCACCGCCAAGCCGAGCCTGGCCGAACAGGCGGCCGTGCCGCACCACCTGATCGACATCCTCGACCCCGCCGAAAGCTACAGCGCCGCGGCTTTCGTGGCCGATGCGACACGGCTGATCGACGAGATCCGCGCCCGCGGCGCCTTGCCGCTGCTGGTGGGCGGCACCATGCTTTATTTCAAGGCCCTGTTCGATGGCATCGACGCCATGCCCGCCGCGGACGCCGCGGTGCGGGCCCGCATCGACACCGAAGCGGCCGCGCTGGGCTGGCCCGCCATGCATGCGCGGCTCGCCAAGGTCGATCCCGTGACGGCCGCACGCCTTGCGCCGCAAGACAGTCAGCGCATCCAGCGCGCGCTTGAAGTCTGGGAGAGCAGCGGGCAGCCCTTGTCGAGCTTTCATGCCGGGGAAAACAAGGCTGCGAAAGGCCTGGCCGGGGGCCTGCTCTTTTCGCTCGAACCCACCGACCGCGCCTGGCTGCATGCGCGCATTGCCGATCGCTTCGACGCCATGCTGGCCGCCGGCTTTCTCGACGAGGTCAGGGCGCTGCGCGCACGCGGCGACCTCTCGACAGAGCTCCCCTCCATGCGCTGCGTGGGCTACCGCCAGGCGTGGGAAATGCTCGACGCGTGCGGCGGCGCATCGCCCGACGCCAAGGCCATGAACGAGCTGCGCGAACGCGGCATCGCGGCCACGCGACAGCTTGCCAAGCGGCAGATCACGTGGCTGCGCAGCATGCCGGCTCGCACCGTCATCGCCTGCGATGCGCCCGACGCCGTGCAGACCGCCGTTCAACGCATTGCAACCGCCGAATGACGCTGCGCATTTCCAAGCTCGCCAAGCACTATGGCGATGTCCCGGTCTTCGAGAACGTGACGCTCACCGTCGAGCCCGGCGAATTCGTCGCCATCGTCGGCGAATCGGGTGTAGGCAAGTCGACGCTGCTCAACTGCATGGCCGGGCTCGACAGCTGGGACGCGGGCACCGTCACGCACGAAGGCACCGACATCGGCGCGCTCGACGGCGAAGCCTGCGCGCTCTGGCGGCGGCGCCACGTGGGCTTCGTGTTCCAGGCCTTTCACGTGCTGCCGCACCTCGACGTGGCGCAGAACGTGTCGCTGCCGCTCATGCTGCTGGGCCGGCAGAAGGACGACGGCCGTGTCGCGCACATGCTCGAAGCGGTGGGCCTGCCCGGCATGGGCGCACGCCTGCCGCAAACGCTTTCGGGCGGCCAGCTGCAGCGCGTGGCGATTGCACGTGCGCTGGTGCACCGCCCCGCCCTGCTGCTGGCCGACGAGCCCACCGGCAACCTCGACCCCGCCACCGCCGCCAAGGTGATGGAGCTGCTGATCGGCCAGACGCGCGAGCACGGCGCCTCGCTGGTGCTGGTGACGCACTCTGAGAGCGCGGCGGCCCGTGCGGACCGCCTGCTGCATCTCACGGCCGAAGGAATTCGCGCCTAAAGCTACGCGAGCAGCGCGGCGTAGCGCGCGAGGTCGACGTTGCCGCCGCTCACCACGATGCCGACGCGCTGGCCCGCAATGGCCTTGCCTGCCGCGATGGCCCCCGCGAAAGCGAGGCAACCCGTCGGCTCCACCACGATCTTCATGCGCTCGGCAAAGAAGCGCATCGCCTCGACGAGCTGCGCGTCCGTCACGGTGAAGATGTCGTCCACGTCGCGCCGGATGATGCCGAAGGTGTACTCGCCCAGGTGCTGCGTCTGCGCGCCGTCGGCAATGGTCTTGGGCGTGTCGATGTGCACGATCTTCCCGGCGCGCAGCGACTGCTGGCCGTCGTTGCCCGCTTCGGGCTCCACGCCGTAGACCTTGCAACTTGGCGCCAGCGCGCGCGCCGACAGCGCCGAACCCGACAGCAGCCCGCCGCCGCCCAGGCACACGAACAATTGGTCGAGCGGGCCGGTCTCCTCGATCAGCTCCTTCACCGCGGTGCCCTGGCCCGCGAGCACGTCGGGATGGTCGTAGGGCGGGATCATCGTCATGCCGCGCTCTTGCGCAAGCCGCTTCGTCAGCGCCTCACGGTCTTCGGTGAAGCGGTCGTACGTCACCACTTCAGCGCCATAGCCCTTGGTGGCTGCGACCTTGGCGGCGGGCGCGTCCTTGGGCATGACGATGACGGCCGGAATCGACAGCAGCCGGGCCGACAGCGCAATGGCCTGTGCGTGGTTGCCCGAGGAGAACGCGATCACGCCGCCCTTGCGCTGCGCAGCGCTGAACTTCGACAGCGCATTGAACGCACCGCGAAACTTGAATGCACCCATGCGCTGCAAGTTCTCGCACTTGAAGAAGAAACTGGCGCCCCAGCGCTCGTCGGCCGTCTGCGAGCGCAGCACGGGCGTGCGGTGGGCATGGCCTTGGAGCCGCGCAGCCGCGGCAATGACGTCGTCGTAGGTAGGTAGTTGCATGGGCCGAGCTTAGCGGCGGCTTGCGATTTGTTGCAGCGCCGATGGGTAAAAACCCGGGATACGCGGCAGCCCGGCCTTTCGTATTCTGTATACAGAGTTCAGAAAGAAGGCCGCCATGCCAGCCCAGCTCGTCAGCATCGAAACCGCGCCCGACCTCGTCGACCAGGTCTACCGCGCCCTGCTGGGCGCCATCAGCAGCGGCTCGCTGGCGCCCGGCGAGCGCATCACGCAGGAAGACATCGCGCAGCGCCTCTCGGTGTCGCGCCAGCCGGTGCTGCAGGCGCTGCGGCTGCTCAAGAAAGACGGCTTCGTGCTCGACGCACCGGGCCGCGGCGTGCTGGTGGCGCCGCTCGATGCCGAGTGGATGCGCAAGGTCTACCAGGTGCGCGGCGCGCTCGACGTGCTGGCCGCAAGGCTCGCGGCCGGGCAACGCTTTCGCATCGACCCCAAGCTGCTGGAGCGCGGCCGCCGCGCGGCGCGCGGGCGCAACGTCGAAGCCATGATCGATGCCGACATGGCCTTTCACCAGGCCATCTACGAAGCCTCGGGCAATCCGCTGATCGGCCAGAGCGCCGGCCAGCACTGGCGCCACCTGCGCCGCGCCATGGGCGCGGTGCTGCAGGCCGAGCCGCAGCGCGAATCGCTGTGGAACGAGCACGAGGCCATCGCTACGGCCATTGCCGCAGGCAACGCCGAACGCGCGGCGCGCCTGAGCGAGGAACACGTCGCACAGGCCAGCGAGGCATTGAGCCGGCGGCTCGCGCACCAGCTTGCGCGCACCGCATCCACCCACCAAGGAGACAAGGCATGAAGTTGACCCCCGAGCAACGCGCGCGGTTCGAGCGCGATGGCTACCTGTTCTTCCCCGGCCATTTTTCGCCCGAAGAGACAAAGACACTGACCGATGCCGTGCCCGAGCTCTACAGCCGGCGCGAAGCCTTCAACGTGCGCGAGAAGGGCTCCGACGCGGTGCGAACCAACTTTGCCGCGCACCTGATCAGCGAGCCCTTTGCCCGCCTTGCACGCCATCCGCGCATGGTCGAGCCGGTGATGGCTCTCTTCGGCGAAGAGGTCTACATGCACCAGTTCAAGATCAACGGCAAGATGGCTTTCGAAGGCGACGTGTGGCAGTGGCACCAGGACTACGGCACCTGGCTCAACGACGACCTGATGCCCACCGAGCGCGCAATGAACGTCGCGATTTTTCTGGATGACGTGAACGAGCACAACGGCCCGCTGATGTTCATTCCGGGCAGCCACCGCAAGGGGGTGGTCGATGCGAAGCATGACCTCACGACCACCAGCTATCCGCTCTGGACGGTGGACAACGAGCTGATCGCGCAGCTCGTGGAGCGCGCGGGCGGCAAGAACGGTGGCATCGTCTCGCCCAAGGGGCCCGCCGGTTCGATGATCCTGTTCCACAGCTGCCTCGTGCATGCCTCGGGCAGCAACCTCTCGCCGTTCAACCGCGTGGCGGTGTACCTGAGCCTGTGCGCCGTCAGCAACCACATCCGCCGCCACAAGCGGCCCGAGTACATCGCACACAGAAATTTCACTCCCATCGAGATGCTGCCCGACGATTGCCTGCTGAAGCCCTACCCCGTCGAAGTGCCGTGGAAGAACGGCCTGCCCGAGAGCGCGCTGCAGACCTCGCTTGAAATCCTCGATACCGCGGAGGCCTGACGCCATGAGCCTCTACACCCGCCTGCAGCAGCGCGCCGCCGAAGGCCGTCCCATCCGCATCGGCCTGATCGGCGCAGGCAAGTTCGGCTCGATGTACCTCGCACAGATTCCGCGCACGCCGGGCGTGCAGCTGGTGGCCATTGCCGATCTCTCGCCCGATGCGGCGCGCACCAATCTCGAGCGCGTGGGTTGGAAGCCGGGCCGCGCCGCGGCAGGCTCGGTGCAAGAGGCCCTCGACGCCGGCACCACCTGGATCACCGACGACTGGCAGGCCGTGACGCGCGAGCCCGCCATCGACATCGTGGTCGAGTGCACCGGCAATCCGGTGGCGGCGGTCGACCACTGCCTGGACGCCTTTGCGCACGGCAAGCACGTGGTCAACGTGACGGTCGAGGCCGATGCCTTCTGCGGCCCGCTGCTCGCGCGCAAGGCGCAGCAGGCCGGCGTGATCTATTCGCTGGCCTTTGGCGACCAGCCCGCGCTGATCTGCGACCTGGTCGACTGGGCGCGCACCTGCGGCTTTCCGGTGGTGGCGGCCGGACGCGGCCACAAGTGGCTGCCGCACTTCACCGAATCGACGCCCGAAACGGTGTGGGGCAACTACGGCCTCACGCCCGAGCAGGCGCTGCGCGGCGGGCTCAACCCGAAGATGTTCAACAGCTTTCTCGACGGCTCCAAGCCCTCCATCGAAAGCTCGGCCGTGGCCAACGCCACCGGCCTTGGCGTGCCTTCGGACGGCCTGCTCTACCCGCCCGCGAGCGTGGAAGACATTCCCTTCGTCACGCGGCCGCAAAGCGAGGGTGGCGTGCTCGAGCGCAAGGGCATGGTCGAGGTCATTTCATCGCTCGAGGCCAACGGGCGAAAGATTCCCTACGACATCCGCATGGGCGTGTGGGTCACCGTCGAGGCCGAGACCGACTACATCAAGAACTGCTTCGAGGAATACAACGCCCACACCGACCCGAGCGGGCGCTACTTCACGCTCTACAAGCGCTGGCACCTGATCGGCCTGGAGGTCGGCATGTCGGTGGCCAGCGTGGCCTTGCGCGGCGAACCCACGGGCGTTGCCACCTGCTGGAACGCCGACGTGGTGGCCACCGCCAAGCGCGACCTCGCCCCCGGCGAAATGCTCGACGGCGAGGGCGGCTACACCGTCTGGGGCAAGCTGCTGCCGGCCGAGCGCTCTGTGCGCCTGGGCGGTCTGCCGCTCGGCCTGGCGCACAACCTCAAGCTGGTGCGGGCGGTGAAGAAGGGGCAGAGCCTCTGCTGGGCCGACGTGGCGATCGACACCTCGACCGCCGCCTACAGGCTGCGCAGCGAAATGGAGGCCATGTTCGCGCCCTCCGTCAAGGCCAGGGCGGCCTGAAGACATAGGTGGCGCAACCGTTGCACCAAACGGCAATCGCGTAAAAAATAATCTGCTCGGCACGGCGCTTCGTGTCGAAATGAGCGGCTGCGGGCCGTCATTGTGGTGAGCGATCTTGCTCAGCCTCTTTTCCACGACGGAGAGACACCATGCAGTACATGTTGATGTTCTATCAGCCCGCAGCCGAGTTCGAACAGCGCGACGACGCCTCATCGCAGGCCTATCGGGCCAGCTGGATGGCATATGCCGATGCGGTGCGCGCGTCAGGCATTTCGCTCGGCGGCCACGGCCTGTTTCCGCCCATGACCGGCACCACGCTGCGCGTGCGCGGCGACAAGCGCCAGGTGCAGGACGGACCCTTCGCCGATACCAAGGAGCAGCTCGGCGGCTATTTCGTGATCGACGTGGCCGACCTCGATGCGGCTCTCGAGTGGGCCGCGCGGGCGCCGTGCGCCACCAGCGGCGGCGTGGAGGTGCGCCCCGTATTCACCGCGACCGCGGCCGCCGCCTCGTGAACGACCCGGCGGCTCATCGGGCCGCCGAACGGGCAGCGCGCGAGTCGTATGGGCGGCTCCTTGCGATCCTGTCGGCGCGCACGCACGACATTGCAGCATCCGAGGATGCGCTTGCCGATGCGTTTGCGCGCGCGCTCGAGCGCTGGCCCGCCGACGGCGTTCCCGACCAGCCCGACGCCTGGCTGCTGAGCGTCGCGCGGCATCGCAGGCTCGACGCCTGGCGCCATACCCGCGTGCAGGATGCAGCCACGCAAACCCTGCTACTGCTGGCCGGTGAGGTGGACGTGGGCGCCGCCGACGGCGCGGCCGTGCCCGACGAGCGCTTGCGGCTGCTCTTCGTGTGCGCGCATCCCGCCATCGACGCGGCCGCCCGTGCGCCGCTGATGCTGCAGACGGTGCTCGGGCTCGACGTGGCCCGCATGGCGGGCGCCTTCCTGACCTCGCCCTCCACGCTCGGCCAGCGCCTCGTGCGGGCGAAAGCGCGCATCCGCGCCGCGGGCATTCCCTTCGAATACCCGCAGGCTCGCGACCTGCCGCAACGGCTGCAGGACGTGCAGGATGGCATCTATGCCGCCTACGGCACCGGCTGGGACGACATCGACGGCGCGGATGCCTTGCCCCGCAACCTCACTGCCGAAGCCATCGACCTCGGCCGCATTCTTTGCAGCCTGATGCCGAACGAGCCCGAGCCGCTCGGGCTCCTGGCGCTGATGCTGTTCTGCGAGAGCCGCGCGGCGTCCCGGCGCAGCGAGGCCGGCGCCTATGTGCCGCTCGACCGGCAGGACATGGCACGCTGGGATCCCGCACTGCTCGCACAAGCCGAGGAATGCCTGCGGCGCGCCTCGGGCATGCAGCGCATCGGCGCGTACCAGCTGGAAGCCGCCATCCAGTCGGCGCACTGCGAGCGGCGCGTGGGAGCACCGGTGCCGCCCGAAGCGCTGGTGGCGCTGTATGAGGGCCTGCTGGCCCTCCGGCCCAGCGTCGGCGCGCAGGTCAGCCTGGCCTGCGCCTTGGCGAATGCGCGCGGGCCGGACATCGGCCTGCAGGCGCTCGACGCCATTCCAGCGGACGAGGTCGCGAGCTATCAGCCCTTCTGGGCAGCGCGCGCGCACCTGCTGGCGGCCGGCGGTGCGCGTGCCGCAGCACGCCAGGCTTTCGACCGCGCCATTGGCCTCAGCACCAGCGCGGCCGTGCGCGCCTATCTCAACGGGATGTCCGAGCGGCTTTGACATTTCCGCCTTCTCCCGAGCGAAGGCCACAATCGCAGCATGCGTGCCTTGCTCACCACCTTTTCATGGCAGGAACTGCGCCATCACCCTTGGCGTAACGCCGCGGCCGTCCTGGCCGTGATGCTGGGCGTGGCGCTCGCGTTCTCGGTGCAGCTCATCAATGCCTCGGCCCTCGACGAATTCTCGAGCGCGGTGCGTTCGGTCAACGGCCAGCCGGACCTCGAGGTGCGCGCCGTGCAGGGCAGCTTCGACGAAGCCGTGTTCGCGCGACTGGCGCAGCATCCACAGGTGACGCTGGCGAGCCCCGTGCTCGAGTTCCAGGCCCTGGCGCTGGCCGGCGAACGCCAGGTGCCGATGCGCGTGATCGGCATCGATGCGCTGGCGCTGCCCACCATTGCACCGGCGCTGATGCCGCAGCCCCGCAAGAACGCCAACCGTTTCGCGATGCTGGCGCCGGGCCATGTGTTTCTCAACGCCGCGGCGCGCAACGTGCTCGGCCTGCCGGCCGAAGCGGTGGAAGGCCGTGCGGAGACGATTCGGCTGCGCAGCGGCAGCGCCTGGCAGCAACTCGAAGTTGCAGGCCATGTCGCCGCCAGCGGAACGGCCCTGGCGGTGATGGACATCGCGGCCGCGCAAGACCTGTTCGACAAGCTCGGCCAGCTCAGCCGTGTCGACCTGAGGCTGGCACCGGGCACCGACCAGGCGGCGTTCATCGCATCGCTGCAGCGGTCGCCGGGCTGGCCCGCCGGCTTGCAGTTTGCCGAGCCGGGCGACGCGGCCGAGCGCGTGAGCAATCTCTCGCGCGCCTACCGCGTCAACCTGACGGTGCTGGCGCTGGTGGCGCTTTTCACCGGGGCTTTCCTGGTGTTCTCGGTGCTGGCGCTCAGCGTGGCCAAGCGCGCGCAGCAGTTCGCGCTGCTCGGCGTGCTGGGCCTGACGCCGCGCGAGCGGCTGCGCCTGGTGCTGGTCGAATCGCTGGTGCTGGGCCTGATCGGAAGTGGCGCCGGCCTGGCCCTGGGCACGGCACTCGCGGCCTTCGCGCTGCGCGTGCTCGGCGGCGACCTGGGCGGCGGCTACTTCGAGGGCGTGGCGCCCGTACTGCACTGGAGCACCGGCTCGGCCTTGCTGTACGGCGGGCTCGGCGTGCTCGCGGCCCTGGTGGGCGGCTGGTGGCCCGCGCGCGCGGCACAGGCGCTGCCCGAGGCGCAGACGCTCAAGGGCCTGGGTGCCGCACCGGTCCCAAGCCAGAGCCACTGGCTGGCGCTCGGCCTCATTGCCGCGAGCGCGGCACTGGCCAACATGCCGGCCGTCGGCGGCATCCCGGTGGCGGCCTATCTCTCGGTGGGCTGCCTGCTGGTGGGCGGCATCACCGCACTGCCCTGGCTGATCGCGCTGCTCTACGACCGCGTGGCACCCGTGTTTGCGCAGCGCGTGTTGCCGATGCTCGCCATCGAGCGCGCGCGGCGCATGCGCGGCACCGCCGCCGTGGCGGTCAGCGGCGTGGTCGCGAGCCTGAGCCTCGCGGTGGCGCTCACGGTCATGGTCGCGAGCTTCCGCGATTCGGTGACGCGCTGGCTCGACGTGGTGCTGCCGGCCGACCTTTATCTTCGCGCCACGTCGAGCGGCCGCTCCGGCAATTCGGGCACCCAGAGCAGCAGCGACACGGCCACCTTTCCGCCGGCCTTCGTGCAGGCGCTGGCGCAACTGCCCGGCGTGGAACGCACCGGCACGCTGCGCACCCGGTCGCTGCAGCTCGACCCCGCACAGCCCGCGGTCACGCTGATTTCGCGCAGCCTCGACGGCGGCGCGGCGCAGGCCCTGCCGCTGGTGGGCCCTGCGCTGCCGGTGCCCGCGGGACAGATCGGCATCTACGTGAGCGAACCGATGGTCGAGCTGTATGGCGCCAAGCCGGGCACACTGTTCGCGCCGCTGTCCTCGGCATTGGGCAGCAGCAGCACCACAGGCGCCACGCCAGCCGCCTTCTTCGTGGCGGGCGTGTGGCGCGACTATGCGCGGCAGTTCGGCGCCATCACCATGGACGCGCGCGATTTCGAACGCCTGACCGGCGAGCGCAACGTGAGCGATGTGTCGCTGTGGCTCGCGCCGGGCGCATCCGAAGGCGCGGTCCGGGCCGCGGTTCGCGAGCTTGCGGCGCGTCGCGTCGGCGTGAGCGGCGAATCCGGATCGAACATCGAGATCTCCGCCGTCGGGCAGATTCGCGCGACTTCGCTGCGCATCTTCGACCGCAGCTTTGCAGTCACCTATTGGCTGCAGGCCGTGGCCATTGCCATCGGCTTGTTCGGCATCGCGGCGAGCTTCAGCGCGCAGGTGCTGGCCAGGCGCAAGGAGTTCGGGCTGCTCGCGCATCTGGGCTTTACGCGGCGGCAGGTGCTGGCGGTGGTGGCGGGCGAAGGCGCGGCATGGACCGCAATCGGTGCCGTGGCCGGGCTCTTGCTCGGCCTCGCGGTGTCGGTGGTGCTGGTGAAGGTCGTCAATCCGCAGAGCTTTCACTGGACGATGGATTTGCTGGTGCCTTGGGAGAGGCTGCTGGTGCTTTGCGCTGCAGTTGTGGCCGCGGGGACGGTGACTGCGTGGATGGCTGGGCGTGCGGCTGCCGGGAAGGATGTCGTTCTTGCTGTGAAGGAGGATTGGTAGTTTTTTGTCTTCCCGAGGCCGGGTCTCGCCCCGGCCTCGGGAAACAAACAAGACCCTTGTAGACTGCCAGCGATATGCAGCAAACCCCTACCAGCTGGCAAGGCACAGCCATCCGCCGCATCGAAGCCGACTACCACCGCAGCGCCGACACGCACCTCATCCCGCTGCCGCTGCCAACGCTCGCCGCCCAGGGCATCGACCTGTACCTCAAGGACGAATCGACCCACCCCACAGGCAGCCTCAAGCACCGCCTCGCGCGATCTCTCTTTCTCTATGCGCTGTGCAACGGATGGGTGCGCGAAGGCACCACCATCGTCGAAGCCTCGAGCGGCTCGACAGCGGTCAGCGAAGCCTATTTCGCGCGCCTGTTGGGCCTGCCCTTCATCGCCGTGATGCCGCGCAGCACCTCGCCCGAGAAAGTGGCGCAAATCGCCTTCTATGGCGCGCGCTGCCACTTCGTCGACCACGCGGCGCAGGTCTACGAAGAGGCGCGTGCGCTCGCCGAGCAGACCGGCGGCCACTACATGGACCAGTTCACGTATGCCGAGCGCGCGACCGACTGGCGTGGCAACAACAACATCGCAGAAAGCATGTTCCAGCAGATGGCGCGCGAGCGGCATCCGGTGCCGGCCTGGATCGTGGTGGGCGCGGGCACCGGCGGCACCAGTGCCACCATCGGGCGCTATGTGCGCTTTCGCTGCCACGACACGCAGGTGTGCGTGGCCGACCCCGAGGGCTCGGTGTTCTCGGCCTACCACCGCACGGGCGACCCGACGCTGACGGCGGCGGGCTCGCGCATCGAAGGCATCGGACGGCCGCGCGTGGAGCCGAGCTTCATCCGCACGCTGGTCGATCGCATGATCGAAGTACCCAATCTCGATTCGGTGGCGGCGATGCATGCGCTCTCGGCGCTGCTGGGGCGCAAGGTCGGCCCTTCGACCGGCACCAACTTCATCGGTATGCTGGCCATTGCGCGCGAGATGCGCGCGGCTGGCCGGCAGGGTTCCATTCTTTCGCTGCTGTGCGACGCGGGCGAACGCTACCTGCCGAGTTATCACGATGCGGCCTGGGTGCAAAACGCATTCGGCGACATCGGACCGTCGCAGCAGCGCATCGACGCGCTGGTTGCGGAGTGATGCCGCCGCCTGCCTTCCTCAGTCTCTCCCGGCGCAGCCTGCTGCTCGCGGCGCTGGCCGCCGCAGCGCCCGCAAGCTGGGCATTGCCTGCGCGCGCGCTGCAGTTCCCGCGCGACTTCGGCAGCCACCCCGAACTGCAAACCGAGTGGTGGTACATCACGGGCCACGCGAAGACGCCGGCGGGACGCGAGTTCGGCTTCCAGGTGACGTTCTTCCGCTCGCGCGTCGATGCGGCGCAAGGCCTGCGCTCGGCCTTCGCGGCCAAGCATCTCGTGTTCGCGCACGCGGCCGTCACCGACCTCGAAGGCCGCGTGCTGCTGCACGACCAGCGCATCGCACGCGCGGGCTTCGGCATTGCGTCGGCCAGCGAAACCGATACCGACGTGCGCCTGCGCGACTGGTCGCTGGTACGCGGGGCGGACGGCAGCTATTGGGCGCACATCCCGGCCGGCGAGTTTTCGATCGACCTGCGCTTCGCGCCCACGCAGCCGGTGCTGCTGCAGGGCAAGGCCGGACTCTCGCGCAAGGGCCCGGAAGAGGCGCAGGCGAGCTACTACTACAGCGAACCCCAGCTCAAGACCCGGGGCAGGCTGACGCTCAGGAAAGGCCAGGCCTTCGACGTCGACGGCACCGCCTGGCTCGACCACGAATGGAGCGAGGCGCTGATGCATCCCGACGCCGTGGGCTGGGACTGGATCGGCATGAACCTGGATGACGGCAGTGCTCTCACCGCCTTCCGTTTGCGGCGCAGCGACGGCGGTGCATTGTGGGCGGGCGGCTCTTTTCGCACACGCGACGGTGCGCTGCGCATCTTCGGCAGCGACGAGGTGCGCTTCGACGGTGCGGGCGCGTGGACGAGTCCGCGCACGCAGGCGAAGTACCCGACGCAGTGGCGCGTGCAGACCCCATCGGGCAGCTTCGAGGTGCGCGCCCTGCTCGACGACCAGGAGCTCGACAGCCGTGGCTCCGCCGGCGGGGTGTACTGGGAAGGCGTGAGCGATCTGCTCGATGCACAGGGGCGCCGTGTCGGCCGCGGCTACCTGGAGATGACCGGCTACGCCGCACCGCTGCGGCTCTGAAAGCCCGCGCAGCCTCCTCCCGTCATCACGCTGTCATGCCGAGCCCCTGAACTCGGCTTTCGACATTGCACGACGGCCGTGCGCCAAGGCTCGAATGAAGAAGAACAGACCCCGGATCATCGCGCTGCTGATGCTTGTGCTGGCCGCTGCAGCAGGCATCGCATGGGCATTCGCAGCCGCGCGGCCTGCCTCGCCGGCAAACGGCGCCGTGCTCGAAATCCGCTGGCATGGCAACGGCATCATCCTGCAGGGCGCGGTGAGAGATGCGGCCACGCAGCACGCACTGGTCGAAGGCGCAACCGCACGGCTCGGCGGCGAGGCCGACCAGGTGGTGGACTGGCTGGACATCGCGCCCGAGGCGCTGCCCGTGGCGGACGCCGCGGCACTTGCCAGCCTCATCCGGGTGGGGCAAGAGGGCTGGCATCTGCAGCGGCGAGCCGCCAGTGGATGGCTCGCCGTGCAGTCGCCCGACGACGCGCGCAGTGCGCAGGCCGGCGAGCTGCTGCAACGCGCCTTCGGCCCCGACGTGGCCATTCGCCTGGTTCCCCTGCCCTGAGAACTCGAACGAAAAAAAGGCGGCGGTCACGGCGACGTCATCTGCCATCTTCAGCATGCGCTGCATTCCACAAAGAGGAGAGGCTCATGCACGCATCGTTGAAACCACGTCTCGCGCTGGCGGGGATTGCCCTGGCCGCGCTGTCCGCCTGCGGCGGAAGCGGTAATTCGAACGGCTTCATTCCGTTCTTCCCGTCGCCCGCACCGGCTCCCGCGCCGCCAGCCCCGCCGCCGCCCGCCACGCCCGGCAGCATGGAGGTGAAGCTCATTGCCTTCAACGACCTGCACGGCAACCTCGAGCCGCCCAGGCTGTCCATCACCGCACCGGCCAAGAGCGGCGGCACGGTCGCGGTGCCCGCCGGCGGCGCGGCCTACCTCGCTTCGGCCATTGCGTCGCTCAAGGCCAAAAACGAGAACAATGCCGTGGTGTCCGCCGGCGACATGATCGGTGCCTCGCCGCTGGTGTCGGCGCTGTTTCTCGACGAGCCGACCATCGAGGCCGTGAACGAGATGAAGATCGACTTCAACGCGGTCGGCAATCACGAGTTCGACAAGGGCCAGACCGAACTCCTGCGCATGAAGAACGGCGGCTGCGCCAAGAACACGCCGCTGGAGCCCTGCCGGGTGAACAAGGCGTTCCCGGGCGCCAACTTCGGCTTCCTCGCGGCCAACACCGTGAAGACCGACGGCACCACGCTGTTTCCCGCCACGGGCATGAAGACCTTCACGAAGGATGGGGCCACGGTGAAGGTGGCTTTCATCGGCATGACCCTCAAGGGCACGCCCAGCATCGTGACGCCGTCCGGTGTCGCGGGCCTGAGCTTCAAGGACGAAGCCGACACGGCCAACGCATTGATTCCGCAGCTGAAGGCCCAGGGTGCCGACGCCATCGTCGTGGTGGTCCATGAAGGCGGCACGACCACGGTGGGCTACAACGACAAGAGCTGCGCCGGACTGAGCGGCGACATCCTGCCGATCCTCGACAAGCTCGACGCTTCGGTCGACGTGGTGATCTCGGGCCACACGCACCGCTCGTACATCTGCGACTACGCAAAGACGAACCCGGCCAAGCCCTTCCTGCTGACGAGCGCCGGCCAGTACGGCACCTTGCTGACCGACATCAACCTGACGATCGACACGCGCACCCGCAAGGTCACGGCCAAGTCGGCCGACAACGTGATCGTCCAGGGCGAGGCCTACACCAGCGGCGCCAACACGATTGCGCTGACCGACCAATACCCTGCGTTCGGCAAGAACCAGCAGGTGGCCGCGCTCATCAGCCAGTACCTTTCGATCGCCGCCCCGCTGGTGCAGCGGGTGGTGGGCACGCTCTCGGCCACGGCAACGCGCACGCAGACCGCTTCGCGCGAGAGCGTGCTCGGCAACCTGATCGCGGATGCGCAGCTCGATGCCACCAGCGCCAGCAACAAGGGCGGCGCGCAGATCGCGTTCATGAATCCGGGCGGCGTGCGCGCCGACCTCGTGCCGGCCGGCGACGGCAGCGTGACCTATGGCCAGATCTTCAGCGTGCAGCCCTTCGGCAACAGCCTGGTGGTGAAGACGATGACCGGCGCGCAGATCAAGGCCGTGCTGGAGCAACAGTTCAACAGCGGCACCAACACGGTCGCTTCGCCCAGGGTGCTGCTGCCTTCGCGCAGCCTGAGCTACAGCTACAGCCTCTCGGCGCCCGCCGGCTCGCGCATCAGCAGCATGGCGCTCAACGGCACCGCGATGACCGACGGCACGAGCTACCGCGTGACGATGAACAGCTTTCTGGCCACCGGCGGCGACAACTTCACGGTGTTCAACCAGGGCACCGACACGCTCGGCGGCGACCAGGACGTGGATGCGCTGGAGGCCTACATCAAGGCGAACAGCCCGTTGGCGCCGCCGGCGACCAACCGCATCACCGTGCTGCCCTGAACGGGCCTGTCCCAGATGCAAAAAAGGCGGACACTGTCCGCCTTTTTTTTGTTGCATCAGACCTTGCTTTTTCGGCGGTCGATGAAGGCGATGACCTCGCCCATGATCCCCTTGCGGAATGCGAGCACGCAGATCACGAAGATCAGGCCCGTGACCATGGTCACCGATTCGCCGAGCGTGTTGAACCAGTCGACGCCGGTCACGCGTGCCATGAAGGTGCCGAAGTCGCCCACCTTGTTCTCGAGCAGCACGACGACCGCCGAGCCCACCAGCGGACCCGAGAGCGTGCCGAGGCCGCCCACCAGCGTCATCAGGATCACGTGGCCCGATGCGGTCCAGTGCACGTCGCTCAGCGACGCGAAGCCGAGCACCAGCGTCTTGAGCGAGCCGGCCAGGCCCGACAGCGCGGCCGAGATCACGAAAGCGAGCAGCTTGAAGCGGTTGACGTCGTAGCCCAGCGAAATGGCGCGCGGCTCGTTCTCCTTGATGCCCTTGAGCACCTGCCCGAAAGGCGAGTGCACGGTACGCGCGATCAGCAGGAAGGCCGCCACCACGATCACCAGCGCCACGTAGTACATCGTCAGGTCGTCGCGCAGATCGACGACGCCGAACAGCTTGCCGCGCGGCACGCTCTGCAACCCGTCTTCGCCGCCCGTGAAGGGCGCCTGCAGCACGACGAAATACATCATCTGTGCCAGTGCCAGCGTGATCATCGAAAAGTAGATGCCCTGGCGGCGGATGGCCAGCCAGCCGAAAACCAGCCCCAGCAGCGCGCCGGCCAGCGTGCCTGCGATCAGGCCGATCTCGGGCGTCAGGTGCCAGACCTTGAGCGCCTGGCCCGTGAGGTAGGCGGCGCCGCCCAGAAAAGCGGCGTGGCCGAATGACAGCATGCCGGTGTAGCCCAGCAGCAGGTTGAAGGCGCAGGCGAAGAGCGCGAAGCACAGCACCTTCATCACGAACACCGGATAGAAGCCGATGAAGGGCGCGACGACGAGCGCCAGCAGCAGCACCCCGTAGACGACGAGCGATATTTTCTTCATGGATTTATTTCTCGCTGCCGAACAGGCCCGCGGGGCGGATCAGCAGCACCACGACCATGATCACGAAGACCACGGTGGCCGAAGCCTCGGGATAGAACACCTTGGTCAGCCCTTCGATCACGCCGAGCCCGAGGCCCGTGAGGATGGCGCCCATGATCGAGCCCATGCCGCCGATGACCACCACCGCGAACACGATGATGATGAGGTTCTGCCCCATCAGCGGCGAAATCTGGATCACCGGCGCGGCCAGCACGCCGGCAAAGGCCGCCAGCGCCACGCCGAAGCCGTAGGTCAGCGTCACCATCAGCGGCACGTTGACGCCGAAGGCTTCCACCAGCCGCGGGTTCTCGGTGCCTGCGCGCAGGTAGGCGCCGAGCCTTGTCTTCTCGATGGCATACCAGGTGGCAAAGCACACGACCAGCGACGCCACGACCACCCAGGCGCGGTAATTGGGCAGGAACATGAAGCCCAGGTTGGTGCCTCCGCTCAGCGCCTCGGGCGTGCTGTAGGCGAGGCCGGACACGCCGTACACCGAGCGGAAGCCGCCCTCGATCAGCAGCGTGAGGCCGAGCGTGAGCAGCAGGCCGTAGAGGTGGTCGAGCTTGTAGATCCAGCGCAGCAGCAGACGTTCGATCAGCACGCCGAACAGGCCGACGATCAAGGGCGCCACCACCAGCATGACCCAGTAGTCGATGTTGAAGTAGGTCATCGCCATCCACGACAGCACCGCCCCCATCATGAACAGCGCGCCGTGCGCAAAGTTGATGACGTTGAGCAGACCGAAGATCACCGCCAGCCCCAGGCTCAGGATCGCGTAGAACGACCCGTTGACCAGCCCCAACAGGAGCTGGCTCAACAGGGCAGGCATGGAAATATTCATCGTGGAAACGAGGTTCAGATAGGCGTCATTGACTTCGCGTGAGGGCCGCTGCGCACGGCCGCCCGAAGCGGCCGAACAACAGTTACTTCCAGAGTGCGCAGGTGCTCTCTTCCTTGGTCGTGTAGACCTGGTCGCCCGGCACCTTCTTGATGATCTTCAGCAGGTCCCACGGGCCCTTGGATTCCGAAGGCTTCTTGACCTCGGCCAGCAGCATGTCGTGCACCATGCGGCCGTCGGGGCGGATCACGCCCTTGGCGTAGAAGTCGTTGATCGGCGTCTTCTTGAGGTAGGCCATGACCTTGTCGGCGTCGGTGCTCTTCACCGCCTCGACAGCCTTCAGGTAGGTCATGGTGGCCGAGTAGTCCGCCGCCTGGATGTCGGTCGGCTTGTTCTTGGTCTTGGCTTCGTAGCGTGCGGCCCACTTGCGCGACTCGTCGTCCGCGTCCCAGTACCAGCTGGTCGTGTGCAGCAGGCCCTGCGTGGCCGGCAGGCCCAGGCTCTTCACGTCGGTCAGGAACACCAGCAGGCCCGCGACCTTCATCGACTTGTCGATGCCGAATTCCTTCGACGCCTTCATCGAGTTGATGAAGTCGCCGCCGGCGTTGGCCAGGCCCAGCACCTGCGCCTTGGAGTTCTGCGCCTGCAGCAGGAAGGACGAGAAGTCCGAAGCATTGAGCGGTGCCCGCACCGTGCCCACCACCGTGCCGCCCTTGGCCTTGACGACCTTGGCGGTGTCGCCCTCGAGCGCATGGCCGAAGGCATAGTCGGCCGTCAGGAAGAACCAGCTCTTGCCGCCGGTGTCGACCACCGCGCCGCCGGTGCTCTTGGCCAGCGCGACGGTGTCGTAGGCGTAGTGCACGGTGTAGGGGCTGCACTGCGCGTTGGTCAGCGCCGAGGTGGCCGCGCCATTGGTGAAGAACACGCGCTTCTTCTCCTGAGCCACCTTGGATGTGGCCAGCGCGACGCCCGAATTGGTGCCCGCGAAGATCATCGTGGCACCGGCGGTGTCGATCCATTCGCGCGCCTTCGAGGCCGCGATGTCGGGCTTGTTCTGGTGGTCGACGCTCAGCACTTCCACGGGCTGGCCGAGCACCTTGCCGCCCATGTCGTCGATGGCCATCTGGATCGCCGCTGCGCCGCCCTTGCCTTCCAGGTCGGCGTACAGGCCCGACAGGTCGCTGATGTAGCCGATGACGACCTTCTCCTGCGCCTGCACGGCATGGCTGGCGAGACCCGCGGCTCCGAGCATGAGTGCAATGATTTTGAGCTTGTTTTGCATGGTGTCTCCTGGGATGGTTGAGAGAGTCAACGGAAAAAAAGCGATGGCATGGCCGCGGCTACACGCCCAGCAGCTCGCTGAGCACGGGCATCTTGGCGTCGAGCTCCTTGGCGCCGAAGGCCTCGACCATGCGACCGTGCTCCATCACGTAGAAGCGGTCGGCCAGCGGTGCGGCGAAGCGGAAGTTCTGCTCCACCATCACGATGGTGTAGCCCTTGGCGCGCAGGGTGTGGATCATCCGGGCCAGCGCCTGCACGATCACCGGCGCCAGGCCTTCGGAAATCTCGTCGAGCAGCAGCAGCTTGGCGCCGGTGCGCAGGATGCGCGCCACCGCGAGCATCTGCTGCTCCCCGCCCGAAAGCCGTGTGCCCGGGCTGTTGCGGCGTTCGGCCAGGTTGGGAAACATCTCGTAGATCTCGGCCACCGACATGCCCTGCCCCGCACCCTTGAGCGCCGGGGGCAGCATCAGGTTTTCCTCCGCCGAGAGACTGGCGAAGATGCCGCGCTCTTCGGGGCAATAGCCGATGCCCAGGTGCGCGATGCGGTGCGTGGGCATGCCAATGGTCTCTTTGCCATTGACCTCGATGCTGCCCTTGCGCGTGCCGGTCAGGCCCATGATGGCGCGCAGCGTGCTGGTGCGCCCGGCACCATTGCGGCCGAGCAGCGTGACGACCTCGCCGGGCTGAACGACCATGTCCACGCCATGCAGCACGTGCGATTCGCCGTACCAGGCTTGCAGCCCCTTGATCTGGAGTGCGGCGGTCATGGAGCCTCCTGCCGGGCCGCCCCAAAGGAGGCTCGCGCCCCCTCGGGGGGCAGCGCATACACGAAGTGAGGAGCGTGGGGGTTCATGTCAGTGAGCCCCCTGCAGCTGGCCGTCGGTGGTGCCCATGTAGGCTTCCATGACCTGGGGGTTGTTCGAAACCTCGGCGTAGGGGCCTTCGGCCAGCACGGCGCCGCGCTGCAGCACGGTGATGGTGTCGGCAATGGTCGACACCACGCTCATGTTGTGCTCGACCATCAGGATGGTGCGGCCCGCAGACACGCGCTTGATGAGTTCCGCCACGCGGTGCACGTCCTCGTGGCCCATGCCCTGCGTGGGCTCGTCGAGCAGCATCAGCTCGGGGTCCATGGCCAGCGTGGTGGCGATCTCGAGCGCACGCTTGTGGCCGTAGGGCAGGTTCACGGTGAGTTCGTCGGCCTGGTCGGCCAAGCCGACTTCGGCAAGCAGTTCACGGGCGCGCGCATCGAGCGGCTTGAGCGTCTTCTCGCTCTTCCAGAAGTGGTACGAGGTGCCGAGCGCGCGCTGCAGTCCGAGGCGCACGTTCTCGAGCAGCGTGAGATGCGGGAACACCGCCGAGATCTGGAACGAGCGGATGATGCCGCGCCGCGCGATCTGCGCCGGCCGCTCGCCGGTGATGTCGTGCCCGTTGAAAAGAATGGTGCCGGCGGTCGGCTCGAGAAACTTGGTGAGCAGGTTGAAGCAGGTGGTCTTGCCGGCGCCGTTGGGCCCGATGAGCGCGTGGATCGATCCGCGCACGACCGACAGGTTCACTTTGCTGACCGCCGTGAAGCCCTTGAATTCCTTGGTGAGCTGGCGTGTTTCGAGGATGACGTCGCTCATCTCGCGAAGTCGCCCGGGTTCAGGAAAGATATGTCGGTCATGCGGTCCATCTCGATGCGCCACTACCGAGCGCGGCCTGATTGTTCGTGGGTGCCTCCCGCTTGCATACTGGGGCAAATGCCTATGCTGCAGTGCAACCTGTGCGCACCCGCGGTCCCTGGCATCGGGCAACTGTCGTCACAATGACAATGACTCGCCGGATCTGACCTCTACGCCCATGCCGAACTTCCGCTCGCCCGATTTCCTGACGGACCACATCCTGCACACGCTGGCTTTCTACGCGCCGGTCAGCCGCGACTCGTCAGGCGGCTTCTTCCACTTCTTCAAGGACGACGGCACGGTGTACGACCGGCGCACGCGGCACCTTGTGAGCAGCACGCGCTTCGTCTTCAACCATGCCATGGCCTACCGGCGCTTCGGCAGGCCGGAAGACCTTGCAGCCGCGCGCCACGGCCTGGCTTTCGTGCAGCATGCGCACGCGCGGCCGGGCGGCGGCTACGCGTGGCAGATCGACTGGCACGACGCACGCGCCACGGTGCAGGACGACACCAACCATTGCTACGGCCTTGCCTTCGTGCTGCTCGCGCATGCGCACGCGCTGATGGCCGGCATCGGCGAAGCGCGCGCGGGGCTGGGGCAGACCTGGGAGTTAATGGAACAGCGTTTCTGGGAGCCGCAACATGCGCTCTATGCGGACGAGGCCAGCGCCGATTGGCATGTCAAACCCTACCGGGGCCAGAACGCCAACATGCACGCCTGCGAGGCGATGCTCGCCGCGTTCGAGGCCACGCAAGAGGCGCGCTATCTCGATCGTGCGCTCACGCTTGCGGAATCGGTCACGGGCCGGCAGGCCGCGCTGGCCGACGGGCTGGTCTGGGAGCATTACCGCGAAGACTGGTCGATCGACTGGGACTACAACCGCGGCGACAAGAGCAACATCTTCCGGCCCTGGGGGTTCCAGACCGGCCACCTCACCGAGTGGACCAAGCTGCTGCTGCAGCTCGAGCGCGCGCTGGTTGCCGCAGGCCGCGAGGCAAAGTGGATCGTGCCGCGCGCACGGCACTTCTTCGACATCGCCATGCTGCGCGGCTGGGACGCCGGCAACGGCGGGCTGGTCTACGGATTCGGCCCCGATGGCGCGGTGTGCGACGGCGACAAGTACTTCTGGGTGCAGGCCGAGAGCTTTGCCGCCGCCGCCCTCCTGGCCATGCGCACCGGCGACGCCGGCTACTGGGCCTGGTACGACCGCATCTGGACCTACAGCTGGGCGCACTTCGTCGACCACCGGCATGGCGCGTGGTATCGCATCCTCACGCCCGACAACCGCAAGCTGAGCGACGAGAAGAGCCCGGCCGGCAAGACCGACTATCACACCATGGGTGCGTGCTATGACGTGCTGCGCGCACTCGGCGCCTGAAGAAGCGCGCCTTTCTTCTCCGCGAGCTTGGTGCGAGCCTAGTGCGCCCCGGCCGCGGCGTCGCCGCCCGCACCGCCGCGCTGCGGCCTTGCCAGCCACACCAGCGGAATCAGCAGCAGGAACAGGATTGCCGATGCATAGAAGATGTCGTTGGTGGCCAGCATGAACGACTGCTGGTCGACCACGCGGTTGACCTGCCCCAGCACCTGCTCCGTGCTGAGGCCGCTGCTCGTCAGGCCGGACATGGCGCTGGCCGCTGCGTTGTTGCCCAGGTTCACCGACTCCGCCAGCTGCGAATGATGCAGCGCCGCCCGGTTCTCCCACAGCGTGGTGGTGATCGACGTACCCATGGCGCCCGCGGTGATCCGCAGGAAGTTCGACAAGCCCGACGCGGCCGGAATGCGGTCGGGCGTGAGGCCCGACAGCGTGATGGTCACCAGCGGGATGAAGAAGAACGCCATCGCAATGCCCTGGATGATCGTCGGGATGATGATCGTCACGAAGTCGGCCTGCGTGTTGAAGTTCGACCGCATCCACAGCACCAGCGCAAACACCAGGAACGAGAAGGTGGCGTAGCGGCGCGGATCGATCTTGGCGACCGTGAGCCCGACCACCGGCGAGAAGAGGATGGCGAGCAGCCCGACCGGCGCCATGATCATGCCGGCCTGTGTGGCGGTGTAGCCCATCCACTGCTGCAGCCACAGCGGCAGCAGCACCACGTTGCCGAAGAACAGGCCGTAGGCCACGGCGGTGGCCACCGCGCCCGACCAGAAGTTGCGGCGCTTGAAGAGCGACAGGTCGACCACCGGATGCTTGTCGGTCAGCTCCCAGATGAGGAAGAACGCGAAGCCGACCACGGCAATGACCGCCATCGTGACGATCTCGGGCGAATGGAACCAGTCGAGTTCCTTGCCCTTGTCGAGCATGAGCTGCATCGAGCCGACCCACAGCACCAGCAGCGCGAGTCCGATGGCGTCGATCGGCACCTTGTGCGTGGTGCTTTCACGCTTGCGATAGAGCGCCCACGTGATGGCCGCCGCCACGATGCCGACCGGGATGTTGATGTAGAAGATCCACGGCCACGAGATGTTGTCGGTGATCCAGCCGCCCAGCAGCGGCCCCATCACCGGCGCGACCAGCGTCGTCATCGACCACATCGCCATCGCAAGGCCCGCCTTGGCGCGCGGATAGCTCGACAGCAGCAGCGTCTGCGACAGCGGAATCATCGGACCGGCAACGAAGCCCTGCAGCGCGCGGAACAGGATCAGCGTCGTCATGTTGGGCGCCAGGCCGCACAAGAGCGAGGCGATCATGAACAGGATCACGCTGGCCATGAACAGCCGCACCTGGCCGAAGCGCTGGGTCATGAAACCCGTGAGCGGCACCGCGATGGCATTGGCCACCGCGAAGCTGGTGATGACCCAGGTGCCTTGCGTGGTGCTCACGCCCAGGTCGCCTGAGATGGCCGGCAGCGACACGTTCGCGATCGACGAGTCGAGCACGTTCATGAAGGTGGCGGCCGAAAGCGCGATCGTGCCCCAGACGCGGGCGGCGCCCTCGAGCGGCGGATGCGCAACGTACGCGGGAGCAGCAGTGGCCATTGGCTTTGCCTCGGGAACCGTTAACGGCGATCAGCCGGGATGGGATTGCGAAGCAGCTTGCGCAGCGGTCCCGGCATTGGTTGCCGGCGTGGCCGAGCGGCCCGTTGCCGGTGCCGCGGAACCTGCCGGCGCACCGCGCCCGAGATTCGCGGCCACGATGCGATCGACTTCGGCGTCGGCGCCCTGGTCGAGCTTGCTGTAGACCTGCGTCTGCGACATGGCGGTGGCGCGCGGCGCATCGGCCAGCATCTTGCCGCCCTTCTGCGAGATGTCGATCTCGGCAACCATCGAGAGGCCGATGCGCAGCGGATTGGCCTTGAGCTGCTCCGGGTCGAGCGCAATGCGGACCGGCACGCGCTGCACCACCTTGATCCAGTTGCCGGTGGCGTTCTGCGCGGGCAGCAGTGCGAATGCGCTGCCCGTGCCCACGCCCAGGCCGGCCACCTTGCCGGTGTATTCCACCTTCTTGCCGTAGACGTCGGCCTTGAGCTTCACGGGCTGGTCGATGCGGATGTTGCGCAGCTGCACTTCCTTGAAGTTGGCGTCGACCCACAGCTGGTTCAGCGGCACGATCGACATCATCGGCGTGCCCGCCGCCACGCGCTGGCCGAGCTGCACGGTGCGCTTGGCCACGTAGCCGTCGACCGGCGCCGGCAGCGCCACGCGCTGCGTGGCGAGGTAGGCCTCGCGCACCTTGGCGGCGGCGGCCAGCACGCTCGGGTGCCGGGCCACGCTGGTGCCTTCGGTCAGCGACTGGTTGCTGGCCAGCGCTTCGCGCGCGGCCACCACGCCGGCCTGCGCCGCAGCAAGCTGGCTCTTCGCATTGTCGAGCGACGTCTCGGCGTGGTTGAGTTCTTCCTTCGAGACCGCGCCGTTGCCCGACAGCGCGCGGCGGCGCTGCAGATCGTCCTGCGCCTTGGCGATGTCGCTCTGTGCCCGGGCGATGTCGGACTGGCGCAGCGTGACCTGCGCGGCCAGCGAGCCGTTGTTGGCGTACAGCGTGCGCACCTGGCGCACGGCCTGCGCCAGCGCGGCCTCGGCCTGCTCGAGCGCCACCTTCGCATCGGCCGGGTCCAGCTGCACCAGCGGCTGGCCGGCCTTCACGAAGTCGGTGTCGTCGGCGTTGATGGCCATGACGGTGCCGCCGATCTGTGGCGTGATCTGGATGACGTTGCCCTGCACGTAGGCGTTGTCGGTGTCTTCGTAGTGGCTGGCAACCAGCCATTCGTAGAGGCCCCAGCCGCCACCGGCGACGATGACCACCGCGGCGAGCGCGGTCAGCGCGCGGCGGCGCTTGCCGTTGCCGGCGGGTTCTGCGGGTGCTGCGGTGGAGGCTGCGGAAGCAGCGGGCGTCGGAGTGTTGTTGTCGCTCATGATGAAGTTCTTTCCGAAGACGAAGAAGTCGGTTCAGTTCAGTTCAGTGCGGACGGCGTGGGCGCCGCGGCGGTGGCGGTCGCCGGCGGCTGCCAGCCGCCGCCGAGTGCGCGCGCCAGGCCCACCTGCGTGTCGAGCGCGCGGGCGGCAAGATCGACCGCCAGCCGGCGCTGCGCGAGCACGGAGGTTTCCGCCGTCAGCACGTTGAGGTAGTTGCCGAGGCCAGCGCGGTAGCGCTGCACCGCGATGTCGTAAGCCCCTTCGGCCGCCGTTTGCGCGGCGCGCTGTTCGGCCTGCTGGCGGGCGATCGACTGCGCGCTCGACACCTGGTCGGCCGCGTCACGCACCGCGTCCAGAACGGTGGCGTTGTAGCTCTCGATCGCGCCGTCCAGGTCGGCCGCCTTGCCGCGCAGGTTGGCGCGCAGCCGGCCGCCTTCGAAGATCGGCAGGTGGATGGCCGGGCCCACGCCCCACTGCTCGCTGCCCGACTTGAGCAGCTTGCCGAATCCCAGGCTCTGGAAGCCGACGAAGGCCGTGAGATTCACGTTGGGATAGAACTGGGTCCTGGCATTGGCCACGTCGCTGGTGGCGGCCTCGACGCGCCAGCGCGCGGCGGCAATATCGGCGCGGCGCCCCAGCAGGTCGGCCGGAATGTTGGCCTGCAGCGCGATGGGCTTGACGGCCTCCAGCATCGGAGGCTTGAGCGATGCGGACACATTGGGCTGGCCCACGAGCGCATCGAGCGCGTGCTGCTGGAGCGCGATCTGCTCGTTGAGCGCTTCGATCTGCTGGCGCGCTTCGGGCAGCCCGCCCTCGCTCTGGCGCAGTTCGAGGCGGGTGTCCAGGCCTGCGGACACGCGGTCGCGCACGAGCTTGAGCGTTTCGTCGCGCTGGGCCAGCGTGCGCCGGGCCACGCCGAGCTGCTCGTTCAGGCGCGCCCACTGGAAGTAGCTGCGCGCCACGTTGCTGGCCAGCAGCACGCGCGCGGCGTCGGCATCGGCCGCCGCGGCATTGGCGCTGCCGATGGCGGCTTCGAGCGCGGTGCGGTTCTTGCCGAAGAAGTCGAGCTCCCAGCTTGCGCCGAGCTGCAGCAGGCCGATGTTCTGCGTCGAGCCGCCCAGTGGTGCGGGATAGATGTAGTTGCTGTTGAACTTCTGTCGGCTCAGGTCGAGTTCGCCATTCACCTTGGGCTTCAGGGCCGACTCGGCGATGTCCGCGGAAGCCTGCGCCCGCGCGAGGCGCGCGCGTGCCACCTGGAGATTCGGATTGCCGGCCACGGCCTGGTCGACCAGCGTGTCGAGCTGCGCGTCGCCGAAGGCTCGCCACCATTGGCTGTCGACGCTGGACACGGCCGCGGCGCTGCTGTCGGCAGCAATGCCGAGTGACGAAGCATCGCGAAGCCTGGCCTCCGAGCCGATGCCGGCCATGTCGGCACAACCGGCCAGCGCGACCACAAGGAGTGCAGCAGCGACGACGGGGGTGCGGCGCACCACGCGCGCGGCAAGAGATTCAGTCATTTTTTTCTCCACGGGCTGCGAGGGCTTGCGCGTTGTCGAGGATGCGGCGCAGGTAACCCTTGAGCTGTTCCCACTCTTCGTTGGTGAAACCCGCCAGGTGCTCGTTCTGCACGCGGCTCAGCACGTGCGGGACTTCCTTGGCGGCGGCGCGGCCCTCTTCGGTGAGTTCGATGTTGACCACGCGGCGGTCTTCGAGCGAGCGAACACGGCGGCACAGGCCCTTGGCCTCGAGGCGGTCGAGCAGGCGCGTCATGGCGCCGGCGTCGAGCTCGCAGGCGCGGGCCAGTTCGGCCACCGTGGTGGCCGCGCCGACGTGCAGCTTGTACAGCGGCAGCCACTGGGGAAAGGTGGGGCCGCCGGGCTCGCTCATGCGGGTTTCCACCGCCTGGGCCACGGCGCTCAATATGCGCCGCATCAAATACCCGATGCTTTCCTCGGCCTGGTAGGTCTCGGCACGGTAGAAGTCCGCCGGCCGGAGCTTGGGGTCGCCGGAAGCTGGCGGGACTTTCGGAGTATCTGTATCGCTCATGGCCAGATTATTAATTGCCCAAGCAATTATTGTCAAGGCTGCCTTTGTGGTGGCAAGGGTCGGTAGAATCCGCGCCATGGCTTCTTCCCCTCTGTCTACTCCAGCCAAGGGCTCGCCCCGGTCGCTCTCGGGCTTGAGCCCTTTTCTTCGGCCATACCGCGTCCAGATCGTGCTGGCGGGCATCTTTCTGGTGTTCGCGGCAATCACGACGCTGGTCTTTCCGCTGGCGCTGCGCAGCCTGATCGACGGCGGACTCGTCAGCACCGACAAGGGCGCCCAGACCATGGCGCTGCGCGAGCACTTCGGCGCTCTCTTCGCGGTGGCCGTGGCCCTGGGTCTTTTTTCAGCCGCGCGCTTCTACACGGTGAGCTGGCTCGGCGAGCGCGTCACGGCCGATCTGCGCAATGCGGTGTACGGCCACGTGCTGCGCCAGAGCCCGGCGTTCTTCGAAACCACGCAGACCGGCGAAGTGCTGTCGCGCCTGACGGCCGACACCACGTTGGTTCAGACGGTGGTCGGATCGTCGCTGAGCATGGGCCTGCGCAACGCGGTCATGGGCGTGGGCGCCCTGGCGGTGCTGATCTGGACCAACCCCTACGTGATGGTCCAGGTGCTGGGCATCCTGGTGCTGGTGGTGCTGCCGAGCATGTGGTTCGGCCGGCGCGTGCGCAAGCTCTCGCGCGCCAGCCAGGACCGCGTGGCCGACTCGAGCGCCATCGCGGCCGAGGTGCTCAATGCCATTCCGGTGGTGCAGAGCTACACGGCCGAGTCGCGCGAAGCCGGCCGCTTCAATGCCTCGACTGAAAATGCCTTCAGGACCGCCGTGCGCCGCACCAAGGCGCGTTCGGTGCTGGTGGCCTTCATCATCATCGCCACCTCGGCAGCGCTGCTCTGGGGCCTGTACCAGGGCACGCAGGCCGTGCTGCGCGGCGACATCACGGCCGGCCACCTGGGCCAGACCGTGGTCTACGTGGCCATTCTCGCGAGCGCGACCGCCGTGCTCGGCGAGGTCTACGGCGACCTGCTGCGGGCGGCCGGCGCAACGGAGCGCCTGATGGAACTGCTTCATGCGCCGGCGGCAATCGTCTCCCCACGGGATCCGGCGGCTGCGCCCGTTCCCGTGGCGGGCAGCGCGGTCAAGTTCGAGGCCGTGACCTTTCACTACCCCTCGCGGCCCGGCACACCGGCGCTGAAGAACTTCAGTCTCGACATCGCGCCCGGCGAAACGGTGGCGCTGGTGGGCTCCAGCGGCGCGGGCAAGAGCACGGTGTTCCAGCTGCTGCTGCGCTACTACGACCCCCAATCGGGGCGTCTGCTGCTCGACAGCGTGCCGCTGGCCTCGCTCGCGCTGTCCGATCTGCGCACCCGCATCGGCCTGGTGCCGCAGGATGCCGTGATCTTCTCGGCCAGTGCCTTCGAGAACATCCGGTACGGCCGCCCCGACGCCACCGCCGACGAGGTGCATGCCGCCGCCCGCGCGGCCTTTGCGCACGACTTTCTGCAGGCGCTGCCCGAGGGCTACGACACCTTCCTCGGCGAGCGCGGGGTGCGCTTGTCGGGCGGACAGCGCCAGCGCATCGCAATTGCGCGCGCCATTCTCAAGAATCCGCCGCTCCTGTTGCTGGACGAAGCGACGAGCGCGCTCGACGCGGAGAGCGAGCGCATGGTGCAGGCGGCGCTCGAATCGGCGATGGAAGGCCGGACCACGCTGGTGATTGCGCACCGCCTGGCCACCGTGCAGAAGGCCGACCGCATCATCGTGCTGGACCATGGCGGCATCGTCGAGCATGGAACGCATGCCGCGCTGGTGGCGCAAGGCGGGGTGTATGCCCGCCTGGCGGCCCTTCAGTTCACGGCTTGAATCTGCTGCAGGAGCAGCGAGAGCGGCAAGGGCAGCAGCGGACTACTGCAGCGTTTCCTTGAGCGCGGCGGGTATCGGCAGCGGCATCACCGGAATGCCTTCTTCGAGCAGCGCTTCGGTCTGCTCGCGGGTGGCCTGGCCGCGGATCCCGCGCTCTTCGGCTTCGCCGTAGTGCATCTTGCGTGCCTCGTCGGCAAAGCGCTCGCCGACGTCTTCGGTCTTCGCGAGAACCTCGCGCACGGCGCGCATCCAGCGTGCCTCGGGAGACATTTCGGCGGAGAGCTGCGCCTTGGTATCCGGGGCCTGGGCGGGAGGTGCGGCGGCCTCCGCGGGCGCCTTGGCGTTGCCGAGATTGAGGCGCGGCGCACTCAAGAGCTTGACGATGCGCGTGTCGGCACAGATCGGGCACTCGACCAGGCCGGCCGAGAGTTGGGTTTCAAACGCCTCGTTGGACGCAAACCAGCCTTCGAAGCCGTGGCCATGCGAGCAGCGTAGATCGAGAACCTTCATGCGCGGATTATCCCGCGCCGCCTTGCGCAGCGGGGGCCTGCCAATCGAGTTCCCATGCGCCCGAAAGGACGTTTTGCAGCCAGAGCGCGCAAGTGAGCGACTTGGCATCGGTGATCGTGCCGTCGCGGCACCAGCCGGCCACTTCCTGCGGCGTGGCCGTGAACACGTCGAGGAACTCGCCGTGGTCGAGCTGGCGCGTGCCGAGCGAAAGGCCGCGCGCAAAGTAGATGTGGATGATCTCGGTGGAATACGCCACCGCCAGGTGCATGGCGCCGGCATATGCCCATTCGCGCGCGGTGTAGCCGGTTTCCTCGAGCAGCTCGCGCTGGCCGCAAAGGAACGGATCCTCGCCCGCGTCGAGCTTGCCGGCCGGAAACTCGGTCATCACGTGCGCGACCGGGTAGCGGTACTGGCGCTCCAGCACCACGCGGCCGTCGTCGAGCAGCGGAATCACCACCACCGCACCCGGATGGATCACGTACTCGCGCGTGGCGGTGTGGCCGTCGGGCAGGCGCACGGTGTCGCGGCAGACCTGGAGGAAATTGCCCTTGACCAGCACCTCGCTGGCGGTGCGTTCTTCCTTCAGATGCGATTCGGCCATGGAGGTGGAAGTCATGTCAGTGCCTGTGCTTCATGAGGTAGCGCCAGGTAAACCCTGGAAATGCCAGCACGATGAAAAGCGCGCCGGTCACCGCGTAGAACTCCCAACCCTGCGGGGCGATCTGCCCTGCCCTGCGTTCGAACAGCAGCCCCACGCCGCCGGCAACGAAGTACAGCACCACCAGTTCGGCAAGGCGGATCGCCAGCGACTTGGGGTGGGCTTGCAGCGGTATGGCACCAAACAGCCGGTCGTTGAGGAACGGGAGGTTGGCCGCCAGCAGCGCCACCACGAGCACGACCCAGACCGAAGCGGTTTGCGACACCGTGCTCAGGCCGGGATCAGTTGGCCAGCGTCGCCACGATGGCGTTGGCGCACAGCGTCATGAGGCCGCCGGGAACGATGCCCAGCACGAGAATCAGCAAGCCGTTGATCGACAGCACGGTGCGCACGTCGCGCGGGGCCGACACGGTGCTGGCCGTGACGGGCGCGTCGAAATACATGACCTTGACCACGCGCAGGTAGTAGAAGGCGCCGATCAGCGACGTGATCACCGCGAACACGGCCAACCCGATGTAGAGCGCCTGGCCCGACGCGATCAGCGCCTGCAGGACCGCCAGCTTGGCATAGAAGCCGACCAGTGGCGGCAGGCCCGCGAGCGAGAACATCGCGATGGCCATCACGCCGGCATACAGCGGGCTGCGCTGGTTCAGGCCGGCCAGGTCGGTGATCTCTTCGCTTTCGAAGCCCTCGCGCGCCAGCAGCAGGATGATGCCGAAGCTCGCCAGCGTGGTCAGCACGTAGGTCACGATGTAGAACATCGAGGCGCTGTACGCGAACTGCGCGTTGTAGGTGTTGCCGTTGACCACGCCCGCCACCAGGCCAAGCAGCATGAAGCCCATCTGCGCGATGGTCGAATAGGCCAGCATGCGCTTGAGGTTGGTCTGCGCAATGGCGGCCAGGTTGCCCACCAAAAGCGAGGCGATCGCCAGCAGGGCCAGCATCTGCTGCCAGTCGATGGCCAGCGGCAGCAGCCCTTCCACCAGCAACCGGATGATGATGGCGAAGGCAGCCAGCTCGGGCGCCGCGCCGATCAGCAGCGTGACGGCCGTCGGGGCGCCCTGGTACACGTCGGGCACCCACATGTGGAAAGGCGCAGCCCCCACCTTGAAGGCCAGGCCCGCGACGATGAACACCAGGCCGAACACCAGCACCTGGTGGTTCACCTTGCCGCTTGCGATGATCTTGAACACTTCGTTCACGTCGAGCGAACCGGTCGCGCCGTACAGCATGGAGAGGCCGTAGAGCAGGAAGCCGCTGGCCATGGCGCCGAGCACGAAGTACTTCATGGCCGCTTCGCTTGCCACCGCGTTGTCGCGGCGCAGCGCCACCAGCGCGTAGCTCGAGAGCGTGAGCAGTTCGAGGCCCAGGTAGATCAAGAGGAAGTTGCTGCCCGAGATCATCACGAACATGCCCAGCAGCGCGAACATGCTGATGGTGAACATTTCGCCGCCGCGCAGCATGCCGCGGTCCGCCGCGTAGGGCCGGCCGTAGACCAGCGTGACCATCAGGGCCACGGTCGCAAAGCACTTGAGCCAGTTGCCCATGGGGTCGCTCACGACCATGCCGCCGAAGCCGTAGACCGTCTTGCCGTCGTTGGCGGCGATGCCGGTCAAGACGGCGACCACGGCCAGCGTGAGCAGCGTCAGGATGTAGGTGCGCGTGCGCTGCGCACTGGTGCTCGACAGGTCGACCAGCGCAATGATGCAGGCCATGACCAGCAGCACGACTTCGGGGTAGATCGCAATCCAGCTGAGTTTGTCAATCATCTCGTTCTCTTCTTCAGCGTGGAATCAGGGGAGTTTCGAAGTTGCCACGTGGCGCAGGAGCTCCGTCACGGAAGCATCCATCGCAGCGGTGAACGGCTTCGGATAGATACCCATCCACAGCACGGCAATGGCCAGCAGCGACAGCATCAGGAACTCGCGGGCATTGATGTCGGTGAGTTCCTTGACGTGGTCGTTGCCGACCGGGCCGAGGTACACGCGCTTGTACATCCAGAGGGTGTAGGCCGCACCGAAGATCAGCGCCGTGGCAGCCCCGAAGCCGAGCCAGAAGTTGGCTTTGACCGCGCCGAGGATGACCATCCACTCGCCCACGAAACCGGCGGTGCCCGGCAGGCCGCAGTTGGCCATGGCAAACAGCAGCGCGAACGCGGCGAACTTGGGCATGGTATTGACCACGCCGCCGTAGTCGGCGATCTGGCGCGAATGCACGCGGTCGTACAGCACGCCGATGCCAAGGAACATGGCGCCCGACACGAAACCGTGCGCAATCATCTGCACGATGCCGCCGGACACGCCGAGCTCGTTGAAGATGAAGAAGCCGAGTGTGACGAAGCCCATGTGCGCGACGGACGAATACGCCACGAGCTTCTTCATGTCTTCCTGCACCAGCGCCACCAGGCCGACGTAGATCACGGCGATCAGCGACAGCCCGATCATGAGCCAGGCCCATTCGTGCGAGGCGTCGGGCGCAATCGGCATCGAGAAGCGAAGGAAGCCGTAGGCACCGAGCTTCAGCATGATGGCGGCCAGCACGGCCGAGCCGCCGGTGGGCGCCTCGACGTGCACGTCGGGCAGCCAGGTGTGGACCGGCCACATCGGCACCTTGACCGCAAAGGCGGCAAAGAACGCAAAGAACAGGAAGGTCTGCGCCGTGGAACCCAGCGGCAGCTTGTGCCAGCTCAGGATGTCGAAGCTGCCGCCCGACTTGTTGTACAGGTAGATCAGCGCCACCAGCGTCAGCAGCGAGCCGAGCAAGGTGTAGATGAAGAACTTGAAGGCCGCGTAGATCTTGTTCGGGCCGCCCCAGATGCCGATGATGAGATACATCGGAATCAGCGTGGCTTCGAAGAACACGTAGAACAGGACGCCGTCGAGCGCGGCGAACACGCCGATCATGAAGCCCGAGAGAATCAGGAACGCGGCCATGTACTGGTTGACGCGCTCGGTGATCACTTCCCAGGCCGAGATCACGACCACCACGGTCGTGAACGAGGTCAACAGCACCAGCCAGAGCGACAGGCCGTCGATCCCCAGGTGGTAGTGGACATTGAAGCGCGCGATCCAGCTGGCTTTTTCGACGAACTGCATCGCGGCGGTGCCGTTCTGGAAGCCCGTGTAAAGCGGCACGGTCACCAGGAAACTCAGGATCGCGCCGACCAGCGCGACCCAGCGCACGCCGCGGGCGTGCTCGTCACGGCCGAACGCCAGCAGCGCGACACCGAATGCGATTGGCACCCAGATGGCAAGGCTCAACAAACCCATTTTTCTTTTTCTCCAGCGCTAAAGCTCAGCGTTTGAACCAGACGAAGTACGTCATCAGGATGAAGATGCCGAGCAGCATCGCGAAGGCGTAGTGATAGATGTAGCCCGACTGGAGCCAGCGCACCGCACCCGAGATGCGGCCGACGACCTTCCATGAACCGTTGACCAGGGCACCATCGATCAGCGCCTGGTCGCCGCCCTTCCACAGGCCGGTGCCAAAGGCACGCGTGGCACGGGCGAGGACGTTCTCGTTGAACCAGTCGAGGTAGTACTTGTTGTCCAGCAGGCGATAGATCGGGCCGAAGGCGCGCTTGATCGCGGCCGGCAGCGCCGGATTGACCATGTACATGTAGAACGAGAGCACCACGCCGGCCAGCGCCAGCCAGAACGGCGGCGCCGTCAGGCCGTGGATCGCCATGGCCAGGGGGCCGTGGAAGGCTTCTCCGAGCTCCTTCATGGCATGGTGCTTGTTGGCGTCGACCGCGATGGCGCCCTTGAAGAACTCGCCGAAGAGCATCGGCTCGATCGTCATGAAACCGATCACCACGGACGGGATGGCCAGCAGAACCAGCGGCAGCCACACCACCCAGGGCGATTCGTGCGGCTTGCCGTGATGGCCATGGTTCTCGTCGTGCTCCGCATGTTCGTCGTGGTGGTGCGCGTCAGGATTCTGGTCGTAGCGCTCCTTGCCGTGGAACACCAGGAAGTACATGCGGAACGAATAGAACGCCGTCACGAACACGCCCGCCAGCACCGCGTAGTAGGCGAACTGCGCGCCCCACAGGTGGCTTTCGTGCACCGCTTCGATGATGCTGTCCTTCGAGTAGAAACCGGCGAAGAGCGGCGTACCGATCAGCGCGAGCGAACCCACGAGCGACGTGATCCAGGTGATCGGCATGTACTTGCGCACGCCGCCCATCCAGCGGATGTCCTGGTTGTGGTGCATGCCGATGATCACCGAGCCCGCGCCAAGGAACAGCAGCGCCTTGAAGAAGGCGTGCGTCATCAGGTGGAACACCGCGACCGAATAGGCCGATGCGCCAAGCGCCACCGTCATGTAGCCAAGCTGCGAGAGCGTCGAGTACGCGACCACGCGCTTGATGTCGTTCTGGATGATGCCGAGGAAGCCCATGAACAGCGCCGTGATGGCACCGATCACCAGGATGAAGCTCAAGGCGGTGTCGCTGAGCTCGAACAGCGGCGACATGCGCGCCACCATGAAGATGCCCGCCGTCACCATGGTTGCCGCGTGGATCAGCGCCGAGATGGGGGTCGGGCCTTCCATCGAGTCGGGCAGCCACACGTGCAGCGGGAACTGTGCGCTCTTGCCCATGGCACCGATGAACAGGCAGATGCAGATCACGGTCACCAGCATCCACTCGGTGCCGGGGAAGGTGATGCCAGCCAGCGTATTGGCCTTGGCAAAGGCCTCGCCGTAGTTCAGCGTACCGGCGTAGGCCGCGATCAGGCCGATGCCGAGAATGAAGCCGAAGTCGCCCACGCGGTTGACCAGGAAGGCCTTCATGTTCGCGAAGATGGCGGTCGGCTTGTTGAACCAGAAACCGATCAGCAGGTACGACACCAGGCCCACCGCTTCCCAGCCGAAGAACAGCTGGAGCATGTTGTTGCTCATGACGAGCATCAGCATCGAGAAGGTGAACAGCGAGATGTAGGCGAAGAAGCGGTTGTAGCCTTCGTCTTCTTCCATGTAGCCGATGGTGTAGACGTGCACCATCAGCGACACGAAGGTCACCACGCACATCATCATGGCCGTGAGGCCGTCGACCAGGAAGCCGACTTCCATCTTGAGGCCGCCGACCACCATCCATTCATAGATGGTGGCGTTGAAGCGGGCGCCGTCCACGACGACCGACTTCAGCGTCATCGCCGAGATGATGAAGGCGACGAACACGCCGAGGATGGTCAGCGAATGCGTGACCTTGCGGCCGATGTGGTTGCCGCCGAACTTGGTGCCGAACAGGCCGGCGACGACGGCGCCGACCAGGGGTGCCAGCGGCACGGCCAGCAGGGTGGATGCGGAAAGGGTTGCGCTCATACTGGTTTCAACCCTTGAGCGAGTTGAGTTCGTCGACGTTGATGTTGGACTTGTTGCGGAACAACAAGACCAGCAGCGCGAGACCGATGGCCGATTCGGCCGCGGCCACCGTCAGGATGAAGAACACGAAGATCTGGCCATGCATGTCGCCCAGGTAGTACGAGAACGCCACGAAGTTCATATTCACCGCGAGCAGCATCAGTTCGATGGCCATCAGCAGCACGATGAGGTTCTTGCGATTCAGGAAAATGCCGATCACCGAGAGCGCAAAGAGCATGGCGCCAAGCGATAGAAAGTGTCCGAGCGTGAGCGTCATGCCTTGTTTTCCTTTGCCGCTGCGGCGTCGGCCGGTGCTTCCACCACGGGCTCGGCGGCGCGCGTGACCGCCATCTGCACGATGCGAACGCGGTCGCGTGCCTTCACGCGCACCTGGTCCGACGGGTTGACGTACTTGCTGTCCTTGCGGGTGCGCAGCGTCAGTGCAATGGCGGCCACGATGGCCACGAGCAGGATGACCGCGGCAATTTCCAGCGGATAGAGGTATTCGGAATACAGCAGCTTGCCGAGCTCGAGCGTGTTCGAGCTGTTGGGAGAAGTGGTCGCCATGGCGCGCGGCGCTTCACCGAGACGAAAGCCGCCCATCAGCACGGCCGCCATTTCGAGCGCGATGAGCGCGCCCACGCCGGCTGCCAGCGGAAAGTGCTTCCAGAAGCCCTCCCGCAAGCCGTCGACGTTGATGTCCAGCATCATCACGACGAACAGGAACAGCACCATCACCGCCCCGACATAGACGAGCACGAGCGAGATCGCCAAAAATTCGGCGCGCAGCAAAAGCCAGATCGCCGAGGCCTGGAAGAAGGCCAGCACCAGGTACAGCGCGGCGTATACGGGATTGCGGGCGGTGATGACGCGGAAGGCTGCAAACAGCAGCACCGCGGCAAACAGATAGAACAGACCGGTCTTGACGTCCATTTGGAATTCGAATTGGTACGGGGTTCGGGCTGAGCGGGATCAGCGGTACTTGGCGTCGGCCGCCTTGTTCGCTGCAATTTCTTTTTCGTAGCGGTCGCCCACGGCCAGCAGCATGTCCTTGGTGAAGTACAGGTCGCCGCGCTTTTCGCCGTGGTATTCGAAGATGTGGGTCTCGACGATGGAGTCGACCGGGCAGCTCTCTTCGCAGAAGCCGCAGAAGATGCACTTGGTCAGGTCGATGTCGTAGCGCGTGGTGCGGCGCGAACCGTCGTCGCGCACATCGGATTCGATGGTGATGGCGAGCGCCGGGCACACGGCCTCGCAGAGCTTGCAGGCAATGCAGCGCTCTTCGCCGTTTTCATAGCGGCGCAGCGCGTGCAGGCCGCGAAAGCGCGGCGACAGCGGCGTCTTTTCTTCGGGAAACTGCACCGTGATCTTGCGGGCGAAGGCGTACTTGCCGGTGATGGCAAGGCCCTTGAACAGTTCGAACAGCATGAAGCTGCCCAAAAAATCCTTGAGCGAGAACGGAGCGGACGTTGTTGCGGTATGCGCAGCAGACATGATGTTGGCGCTTCCAGTTATTTCCAGATATTGAACGGGGTCTGCATCCAGGCACCGACCACGACCAGCCACACGAGCGTGACCGGGATGAAGATCTTCCAGCCCAGACGCATGATCTGGTCGTAGCGGAAGCGCGGGAACGTCGAGCGAACCCACAGGAACATGGTGACGACGCAGAAGGTCTTGGCACCGAGCCAGATCCAGCCGGGAATGAAGCTCAGGAACTCAAACGGCGGCAGCCATCCACCGAGGAACAGCACGACGCACAGGATCGAGACCAGCCACATGTTGGCGTACTCGGCCAGGAAGAACATGGCAAAGCTCATGCCCGAGTACTCGATCATGTGGCCCGCGACGATTTCGGACTCGCCTTCGACCACGTCGAAGGGGTGGCGGTTGGTTTCAGCCAGGCCCGAGATGAAGTAGACGACGAAGATCGGCAGCAGCGACAGCCAGTTCCACGACAGGAACCCGATGCCCATCGACGCGAAGGTGCCCTTGCCCTGCCCTGTCACGATGTCGGTCATGTTCAGGCTGGCCGAGACCATCAGCACCACGACGAAGCAGAAGCCCATCGCGATTTCATAGCTCACCATCTGTGCCGAGGCGCGCAGCGCGCCCAGGAAGGCGTACTTCGAATTGGAAGCCCAGCCCGCGATGATCACGCCATAGACCTCGAGCGAGGTGATGGCCATCACGAACAGCAGGCCGGCGTTGATGTTGGCCAGCGCCACATCGGGGCCGAAGGGAATCACGGCCCACGCGGCGAGCGCCGGCATGATGGTCATGATCGGGCCCAGCAGGAACAGGCCCTTGTTGGCGACCGTCGGAATGATGATTTCCTTGGTCATCAGCTTGAGCGCGTCGGCAATGGGCTGCAGCAGGCCCAGCGGGCCGATGCGGTTCGGGCCGATGCGGATCTGCGTGAAGCCGATGGCCTTGCGTTCCCACAGCGTGAGGTAGGCCACGGCCCCCATCAGCGGGAGCACGACCACGATGATCTTGATCAGCGTCCAGATCACGGGCCAGACCACGGCTGTCCACCAGCCCGCATGGACCAGGCCCAGGCCGAAAGCATGCAGTGAATCGATCATGCCAATGCCTCCTCGGCACGGGCCGGTGCTGCCAGTGCGTTGCGCGCATCGGCGGTGAGTTGCAGCGACGGTGCGCGGCGCACGATCGAGTCGAGCTGGTAGATGCTCGCGACCACGGGTGCGGGAACCGCGCCGGTGGAAGCCACGGCTTTTGCGGCGGTCGTATTGCGAAGCGCATCGGCCGGCACGGCGCCGTTGTCGCCGATGGTGCGCAGCACGTCAGCGGTCGATTCGAAGGCAAAGCCCGGCAGGCCGAGCAGGTTGGCCAGCACGCGCAGCACCTTCCAGGCCGGACGCGCCTCGCCGTGCGGCTTCACGACGGCATGGAAGCTTTGCACGCGGCCTTCGGCATTGACGAAGGTACCCGGCGTTTCGGTGAACGGCGCGATGGGCAGCAGCACGTCGCTGAACTCGAGGTTGGCCTTGAAGGGGCTCAGCGTGACGACCATTTGCGCATTGCCGATGACATCGGCGGCTGCGGCGCCCGCGGCCGAGTCGAACACCGGCTCGGTATTGAGCAGCAGCACCGCCTTGAGGCCGGAACCCGCCGCCAGCATGTGGCCGGCATCGAGGCCGCCATTCCTGGGGAACGCGCCGACGAGTTGCGCGCCCACGGTGTTGGCGGCTTCGGTCAGGTAGCCGACGGTGGCGCCGGTCTGCGCGCCGATCCAGTTGGCGAGGGCCAGCAGGCTGCTGGCTTGCGCGTGGTGGGCAGCGGCGTTGCCGAGCAGGATGGCCTTGCGCTCGCCGCTCAGCAGCGAGGCTGCGATGGCTTGTGCGGTGGCATCCGGTGCATTCTTCGGTGCCAGCGGCGCAGCGGCGCCATTGGTCTGGCCGATGGCCGCGGCCACGGCGGCCAGCGCCTCGACCCACTGGTCGGCTTCGGCGATCGTCGATTGCGCCACGTTCATGGCCCACGCGTCGCGGTCGGCCATCAGGCTGGCCGAGGCAATCACCGACAGCGCGGCGCCCTTGCGCACGGCCTGGCGGATGCGCTGCGCGAACAGCGGGTGGTCCTTGCGCAGGTTCGAACCGACGACCAGCGCGCGCTGCAGCTGCGTGAGCGATGCGATCGAGGTGCCGAGCCAGCGCACGCCTTCGAACGCCGTGAATTCGGCGTTGCGCAGGCGATAGTCGATGTTGTCGCTGCCGAGTTCACGCGTGAGCATGGCGGCAAGCTGCAGCTCTTCGAGCGTGCTGTGCGGGCTCGCCAGCGTGCCGATGCTCTGCGCGCCGTGGTCGGCCTTGATCTGCTTCAGGCCGTTGGCCACGTATTCGAGCGCGGTCTGCCAGTCGACCTGGTGCCATTGGCCGCCCTGCTTGAGCATCGGCTGCGTGAGGCGTTCCGGGCCGTTGAGCCCTTCGTAGGAGAAGCGGTCGCGGTCGGCGATCCAGCATTCGTTGACTTCTTCGTTCTCGAGCGGCACCACGCGCATCACGCGGTTGTTCTTGACCTGGACGATCAGGTTGGCACCGGTGGAATCGTGCGGGCTCACCGACTTGCGGCGCGACAACTCCCAGGTGCGGGCGCTGTAGCGGAACGGCTTGCTCGTGAGCGCACCGACCGGGCAGATGTCGATCATGTTGCCCGACAGTTCGGAGTCGACCGAGTCGCCGAGGAAGGTTTCGATTTCGGAGTGCTCGCCGCGTTGCGTCATGCCGAGCTCCATCACACCGGCCACTTCCTGGCCGAAGCGGACGCAGCGCGTGCAATGAATGCAGCGGCTCATTTCTTCCATGCTGATCAGCGGACCGACGTCCTTGTGGAAGACGACGCGTTTTTCTTCTTCGTAGCGCGAAGAAGAACCGCCGTAGCCCACGGCCAGGTCTTGCAGCTGGCATTCGCCGCCCTGGTCGCAAATGGGGCAATCCAGCGGGTGGTTGATCAGGAGGAACTCCATGACCGACTGCTGCGCCTTGATGGCCTTTTCGCTCTTGGTGCGAACGATCATGCCCTGCGTGACGGGCGTGGCGCAGGCCGGCATCGGCTTGGGCGCTTTTTCCACGTCGACCAGGCACATGCGGCAGTTGGCCGCGATGCTGAGCTTCTTGTGATAGCAGAAGTGCGGGATGTAGGTGCCCGCCTTGTCGGCCGCATGCATCACCATGCTGCCTTCGGTCACTTCGACCTTCTTGCCGTCGAGTTCGATTTCGATCATGAGTATGTTTCTTCTCGCGCTCAGGCCTTGACGGGCGCTTTCGGGACGTAGCCCGGAATCAAGGCCTCGAACTCGTGACGGAAGTGCTTGATCATGGCGCGCACCGGCATGGCCGCCGCGTCGCCGAGGGCGCAGATCGTACGGCCCTGGATGTTGTCTGCCACGGAGTTGAGCAGATCCATGTCCGACGCCCTGCCCTGTCCGTTGTGGATGCGGTCGACCACGCGGTAGAGCCAGCCCGTGCCTTCGCGGCAAGGCGTGCACTGGCCGCAGGACTCGTGCATGTAGAAGTACGACAGGCGCCGAAGCGACTCGACCATCGAGCGGCTGTCGTCCATGACGATGACGGCGCCCGAACCGAGCATGGAGCCGGCCTTGGCGATGGAGTCGTAGTCCATCGTGCATTCCATCATGATGGCGGCGGGCAGCACCGGCGACGACGATCCGCCGGGGATCACGGCCTTGAGCGTACGGCCCTTGCGAACACCGCCGCACAGCTCCAACAGCTTGGAGAACGGCGTGCCCATGGGCACTTCGTAGTTGCCGGGCAGTTCGACGTCACCGCTCACCGAGTAGATCTTGGTGCCGCCGTTGTTCGGCTTGCCGCATTCGAGGTAGGCCGGACCGCCGTTGTTGATGATCCAGGGCACCGCCGCGAAGGTCTCGGTGTTGTTGATGGTGGTGGGCTTGCCGTACAGGCCAAAGCTCGCCGGGAACGGCGGCTTGAAGCGCGGCTGGCCTTTCTTGCCTTCGAGCGATTCGAGCAGCGCGGTTTCCTCGCCGCAGATGTAGGCGCCGAAACCGTGGGCGGCGTGCAACTGGAAGTTGTACGTGCTGCCCATGATCTTGTCGCCGAGGTAGCCGGCGGCGCGCGCTTCTTCGAGGGCTTCCTCGAAGCGGTCGTAGCTCTGGAAGATCTCGCCGTGGATGTAGTTGTAGCCCACGCTGATGCCCATCGCATACGCGGCGATGGCCATGCCTTCGATCACGATGTGCGGGTTGAACTGCAGGATGTCACGGTCCTTGCACGTGCCGGGCTCGCCTTCGTCGGAGTTGCAGACGAGGTACTTCTGGCCCGGGAACTGGCGCGGCATGAAGCTCCACTTCAGGCCGGTCGGAAAACCCGCGCCGCCGCGGCCGCGCAGGCCCGAAGCCTTCACTTCGGCAATGACCTGGTCGGGCGTGAGGCCCTCGGTCAGGATCTTGCGCAGCGCCTTGTAGCCGCCGCGCGCTTCGTAGTCGGCCAGGCGCCAGTTGGTACCGTCGAGGCCGGCATAGATCTGCGGCTCGATGTGGCGGTCATGGAAACAGGTCTGGACGCCCGTGGCCTGGAATTGCTGGAGCACTTGTTCGGGCGACATCACGCGGCCTCCCCTTTGGTGGTGCCGGTGGAGGCACGCAATCCGTCGATGAGCTGGTCGAGCTTCTCGTTGCTCATGAAGCTGCACATGGTGCGGTCGTTGACCAGCATCACGGGCGAATCGGCGCAGGCGCCCAGGCATTCGCTCTGCTGCAGCGTGAACAGGCCATCGGCCGTGGTCTCGCCCATCTTGATGCCGAGCTTCTTCTCGAGGTGGACGAGTGCGGTGACGCCGTCGCGCAGCTGGCACGGCAGGTTGGTGCACACGTTGAGCTTGAACTTGCCCACCGGGTGCTGGTTGTACATGTTGTAGAAGGTCGTGACCTCGTGCACGGCGATGGGCGCCATGCCGAGGTACTCGGCGATCTCGCGCTCGCGCTGCATGCTGATGAAGCCTTCGTCCTGCTGCACGATGGCCAGGCAGGCCATCACGGCCGACTGCTTGCCGGCTTCAGGATACTTGGCGACTTCGCGCGCAAAGCGCTCGAGAATCGCAGGCTTCAGAGGAGCAGAAGGCGCCGTAGGCGCCGTGTCATGGTGGGTCGAGGAAGTCGTCATTCGCTCTTTCTCACCTGTCGATTTCGCCGAACACGATGTCCATCGTGCCGATCACCGCGACAGCGTCGGCGATCATGTGGCCGCGCGACATTTCGTCGAGGGCGGCAAGGTGCGGGAAGCCGGGGGCCCGGATCTTCAGGCGGTACGGCTTGTTGGCGCCGTCGCTCACCAGATAGATGCCGAACTCGCCCTTCGGGTGCTCGACGGCGGCATACGCCTCGCCTTCGGGCACGTGGAAACCTTCGGTGAAGAGCTTGAAATGGTGGATCAGCTCCTCCATGTTCGCCTTCATCGATTCGCGCGCTGGCGCTGCGACCTTGTGGTTGTTGGTGATCACCGGGCCGGAGTTGACACGCAGCCATGCCGAGCACTGCTGGATGATCTTGTTGGCCTGGCGCATTTCTTCCACGCGCACGAGGTAGCGGTCGTAGCAGTCGCCGGTCTTGCCCACGGGCACGTCGAACAGCATCTGGTCGTAGACGTCGTAGGGCTGCTTCTTGCGCAGGTCCCATTCGATGCCCGAGCCGCGCAGCATGGGGCCTGTGAAGCCGAGGTTCAGCGCGCGCTCCGGCGTCACGACGCCGATGCCCACGGTGCGCTGCTTCCAGATGCGGTTGTCGGTGAGCAGCGTTTCGTACTCGTCGACCATCTTCGGGAAGCGCTTGCAGAAGTCGTCGATGAAGTCGAGCAGCGAGCCCTGGCGGTTCTCGTTGAGACGTTCGATCGCCTTCGCGTTCTTGATCTTGCTGACCTTGTACTGCGGCATGGAGTCCGGCAGGTCGCGGTAGACGCCGCCCGGACGGAAGTACGCCGCATGCATGCGCGCGCCCGACACGGCTTCGTACATGTCGAACAGGTCTTCGCGCTCGCGGAAGCAGTAGATGAGCATGTTCATCGCACCGCAGTCGAGGCCGTGCGCGCCGAGCCACAGCAGGTGGTTCAGCAGGCGGGTGATCTCGGCGAACATCACGCGGATGTATTGCGCGCGAATCGGCACGTCCAGGCCCATCATCCGCTCGATGGCGAGGCAGTAGGCGTGCTCGTTGCTCATCATCGACACGTAGTCGAGACGGTCCATGTAGGGCAGCGACTGGATGAAGGTGCGCGACTCGGCGAGCTTTTCGGTTGCGCGGTGCAAGAGGCCGATGTGCGGGTCGGCGCGCTGGATCACTTCGCCGTCGAGCTCGAGCACCAGGCGCAGCACGCCGTGCGCTGCCGGATGCTGGGGACCGAAGTTGAGTGTGTAGTTCTTGATTTCGGCCATATCAGTGCAAACCGCTGCCGTAGTTGTCTTCGCGGATCACGCGCGGCGTGATTTCGCGGGGCTCGATCGATACCGGCTGGTAGACGACGCGCTTCTGCTCTTCGTCGTAGCGCATCTCGACGTGGCCGGACACCGGGAAGTCCTTGCGGAACGGATGGCCGATGAAGCCGTAGTCGGTAAGAATGCGGCGCAGGTCGTCGTGCCCCTCGAACACGATGCCGTAGAGGTCGAAGGCCTCGCGCTCGAACCACGTGGCGGCGTTCCAGACGGGCTGGAGCGAATCGACCACCGGTAGGTCTTCGTTGGGGGCGAACACCTTGAGGCGCACGCGCTGGTTGAGGCTTACCGAAAGCAGGTGCGTGACGACGCAATAGCGCTCGCCCTGCCACTCGCCTTCGCGATAGTCGGAATAGTCCATGCCGCAGAGGTCGATCAACTGCTCGAAGCGGCAGCCGGGCGCGTCGCGCAGCAGCGTGGCCGCCTCGATGTAGGCGTCTGCAGCAACCACCACAGTCACCTCGCCCAATGCGAGCGTCACGCTCTTGGCGCGGGCGCCGAGCGCCTCGGCGATGGTGGCGCGCAGCACCTCCGGCGATATTGCAAAGTCAGTCATCGTCGGCAATCCCTCAGGCGCGCGCAATGGTGTTGGTGCGGCGAATCTTCTGCTGCAGCTGGATCACGCCGTAAAGCAGGGCTTCGGCGGTGGGCGGGCAACCCGGCACATAGACGTCGACAGGCACAATGCGGTCGCAGCCGCGCACCACCGAATAGCTGTAGTGGTAGTAGCCGCCGCCATTGGCGCACGAGCCCATCGAGAGCACCCAGCGCGGCTCAGGCATCTGGTCGTAGACCTTGCGCAGCGCCGGCGCCATCTTGTTGCACAGCGTGCCGGCCACGATCATCAGATCGGACTGGCGGGGGCTGGGCCGAAACAGCATGCCGAAACGGTCGATGTCGTAGCGGGCCGCGCCCGCGTGCATCATTTCGACGGCACAGCAAGCCAGACCGAAAGTCATCGGCCAGAGTGATCCGGTCTTCGCCCAATTCACCACCGAGTCGTAGGTGGTGGTGACGAAGCCCTCTTTCATGACGCCTTCAATGGCCATTTTGTCGATTCCTTGTCATTCCCAGTCGAGCGCGCCTTTTTTCCACTCGTAGACAAAGCCCACGACGAGGATGGCGAGAAAGATCATCATGGCCCAGAAGCCGACGGCGCCGATTTCCTTGAGCGCGATGGCCCACGGAAAGAGAAAGGCAATCTCGAGATCGAACAGGATGAAGAGAATGGCGACGAGGTAATAGCGCACGTCGAATTTCATGCGCGCATCCTCGAAGGCCTCGAAGCCGCACTCGTAGGGAGCGTTCTTCGCTGCGTCGGGCCGATTGGGACCCAGGATGTAGCCGATGACTTGCGGTGCGACACCTACACCGACACCGACCAGAATGAACAAAAGGACGGGGAGATAGGAATCGAGGTTCATCGGGAGATTTTTCACCGCTTGCCACCGGCAGAAAAACACTCGGATGAGGTTTCTGCCAGTGAGATTTGGTGCGGTCGGCGAGACTCGAACTCGCACAGCTTTCGCCACTACCCCCTCAAGATAGCGTGTCTACCAATTTCACCACGACCGCGGTTTTTTGTTCGGATGGCATGAGGTACCTGGAAAGGTGTTTGGCTTTCCGAACAGCTTTAGAGTTTACCCTGAAATGAAGCCGTTTCTCGCTGGCAGCTTCATGAAAACAACTTGATTATTTGTTCGGGATCTGACCCGGGCCCGAAACAGGTGCGGCAGGTGCCGAAGCTGGTGCCTTGGCAGGCGCCGCACCGGATGTGCCCGAAGGAATTTGCCCCGCCGCGGCTGACGCGGGGGTTGCGGGCGTGCCGACGGCCGCGCGCTCCAGCAGGCTGCCGCCGCCCGTGGGCCGTGCATGGCTGAAGTAGGCCAGCAGCAGCGTGCTCGCAAAGAACACCGCCGCCAGGACAGCCGTGGTGCGCGAAAGGAAATTCGCGCTGCCGCTGGCACCGAACAGGCTGCCGGCACTGCCGCTGCCGAAGGCCGCGCCCATGTCGGCGCCCTTGCCGTGCTGGATCAGGATCAGCCCGATCATTGCAAGGGCCGACAGCATCTGCACGCCGACCAGAAGATTGAGGACCACATTCATTCGTTCTTACTCCTAATTGATGACAGCCGCGGCTCGGGTTCAGCGAGCGGCGGCGGAAATGATCTGCAAAAAGTCGGGGGCCTTGAGCGACGCGCCACCAATGAGGCCGCCGTCGATGTCAGGCTGCGCGAGCAGCTCTGCGGCGTTGGCCGCGTTCATGCTGCCGCCATAGAGAATGCAGATGCCGGCCGCGTGTTCGCTGGCGGCGTGGTGCAGCTGCGCACGCAGCACGGCATGCACCGCCTGCGCCTGCTCGGGCGTGGCCGTCTTGCCGGTGCCGATGGCCCAGACGGGCTCGTAGGCCACCACGATTTCGCTGATGCAGTGGCCGTTGACGTGGATCACCGCCGCCAGCTGGCGCTTGACGACTTCTTCGGTATGCCCCGCTTCGCGCTCGGCCAGCGTTTCGCCCACGCAGACGATCGGCGTGATGCCGTTCGCCAGCGCAGCCGCCGTCTTGGCCGCCACCGCTTCGTCGGTTTCGCCGTGGTACTGGCGGCGCTCCGAATGGCCGACGATCGTATAGCGCACGCCGAATTCCTTCAGCATGGCCGCCGATTGCTCGCCCGTGAACGCACCTTGCGGGTGCGCCGAGATGTCCTGTGCGCCAAGCGCCATGGCCGCAGAGCCCGCCAGCAGCGATTGCAGCTGGGCGAAATACGGGGCCGGCGCGCAAAGCGCGATATCGCAGCTGGCCGGCGCCGCGGCCAGGCCCTGCTGCAGGGCCTTCACCAGCGACTCGTTGGCAGCAAGGCTGCCGTTCATCTTCCAGTTGCCCGCGATCAGCTTCTTTTTGGTCGTTGTCATCGTGTTGTTGCCCGTCACCATGTCAGCACGATCTTGCCGATGTGCTGGTTGGATTCCATCAGCGCATGCGCCTGCGCGGCGCCGCTGGGTTCGCCGCCCGCCACAAAGGTGCTGTGGATCACGGGCTTGATCGCGCCGCTTTCGAGCAGCGGCCAGACCTTCTCGCGCAGCGCCTTGGCAATGGCCCCCTTGAAGGCCACCGGCCGGGGCCGCAGGGTCGAGCCGGTGATCACCAGCCGCTTGCGCAGCACCAGGCCCGCGTTGAAGTCGCTCTTGACCCCGCCCTGCACCGCGATGATCACCAGCCGGCCGTCTTCGGCCATGCATTCGATCTCGCGGGCCACGTAGTCGCCGGCGACCATGTCGAGAATCACGTCCACGCCCTTGCCGCCAGTGAGCTTCTTTGCCTCCTCGGCGAAGTCGCTCGTGCGGTAGTTGATGGCGTGGTCGGCGCCCAGCGCCTTGCAGGCTTCGCACTTGTCATCGCTGCCGGCCGTGACGATCACGGTCGCACCCAGTGCCTTGGCGATCTGGATGGCCGTCACGCCGATGCCGCTCGAGCCGCCTTGGATCAGCAGGGTTTCGCCCTTTTGCAGACGGCCCCGCTCGAACACGTTGCTCCAGACGGTGAAGAAAGTCTCGGGCAGCGAGGCTGCCTCGGTATCGCTCCAGCCCTTGGGCACCGGCAGGCATTGCACCACGGGCGCCACGCACAGCTGCGCATAGCCCCCGCCCGCGATCAGCGCACAGACGCGGTCACCGATCTTGAAACCCGCCTCGGCCAAGGCCGCGGCGTCGCCCGACACGATCTCGCCGGCCACTTCGAGGCCCGGCAGGTCGGAAGCGCCCGGCGGCACCGGATAATGCCCCTTGCGCTGCAGCACGTCCGGACGGTTCACACCGCTGGCCGCCACGCGAATCAGCAACTCGCCCGCACCGGCCACCGGATCGGGACGCTCCACGGCGCGCAGCACCTCAGGGGCGCCGTACGAAGTGATTTCAATGGCTTTCATGGTCTTTGGCCTGCAACGCCCGCGGAACGGGCGTGGTTAGCTGTTCAAAAAGATGGCAACGGCAGCCATGGCCGCCGTTGCGCCCTTCTTCTCTACTTACTCTTGCGGTTCGCGCGGTGCGTACTGCGGCTCGCCAACGGGCGCCTGCGGCTGCTCGTTGCGCGGCTGCTGTTGCTGCTCGTTGCTGAAACGCGGCGCACGTTCGCCACGATCGCCACCGCGGTCACCGCCACGGTCGCCACGGTCCGAACGCTCGCGGCGCTCGCCGCCGCGATCACCACGGTCGCCACGGTCTTCACGCGGCGCGCGTTCCTGGAACTCCATGCCGGCCGGACGCTCGGTCAGGGCCTTCATGGACAGCTTGACGCGGCCCTTTTCGTCCGTCTCGAGGACCTTGACCTTGACGATCTGGCCTTCGCTCAGATAGTCGGTCACCTTCTCGACGCGTTCGTGCGCGATCTGGCTGATGTGCAGCAGGCCGTCCTTGCCGGGCAAGAGGTTGATGAGCGCGCCGAAGTCCAGGATCTTGGTGACCGGGCCTTCGTAGACCTTGCCGATTTCGACTTCGGCGGTGATCTGCTCGATGCGCCGCTTGGCGAACTCTGCCTTTTCCGGATCGGTCGAGGCGATGGTGATGGTGCCGTCTTCGTCGATGTTGATCGTCGTGCCGGTTTCTTCCTGCAGGCCGCGAATGACCGCGCCGCCCTTGCCGATCACGTCGCGGATCTTCTCGGGGTTGATCTTCAGCGTGGTCAGGCGCGGTGCGAATTGCGACACCTCGGTCTTGGCCTCGCCCATGGCTTCCTGCATCTTGCCCAGGATGTGCATGCGCGCCTCCTTGGCTTGCGCCAGTGCGACCTGCATGATTTCCTTGGTGATGCCCTGGATCTTGATGTCCATCTGCAGCGCGGTGATGCCGTTGGTCGTGCCGGCCACCTTGAAGTCCATGTCGCCCAGGTGATCTTCGTCGCCCAGGATGTCGGTCAGCACCGCAAAGCGGTTGTCTTCCTTGATGAGGCCCATGGCAATGCCGGCCACGTGGGCCTTCATCGGCACGCCGGCGTCCATCATCGACAGGCAGCCGCCGCAGACCGAAGCCATCGACGAGGAGCCGTTCGATTCGGTGATTTCCGACACCACGCGAATGGTGTACGGGAATTCTTCCTTGGTCGGCAGCACGGCGACGAGCGCGCGCTTGGCCAGGCGGCCGTGGCCGATTTCGCGGCGCTTGGTCGAGCCCATGCGGCCCACTTCACCGGTGGCGAAGGGAGGCATGTTGTAGTGGAACAGGAAGCGGTCTTCGTACTCGCCGGCCAGCGCGTCGATGCGCTGTGCGTCGCGTTCGGTGCCGAGCGTGGTGATGACCAGGCCCTGCGTCTCGCCGCGCGTGAACAGCGCCGAGCCGTGGGTGCGGGGCAGCACGGAGTTGCGGATCTCGATGGGGCGCACGGTGCGCGTGTCGCGGCCGTCGATGCGGGGTTCGCCCGAGAGAATCTGGCTGCGGACGATCTTCGACTCGATCGAGAACAGCAGGTCGTTGACCTTGCCGGCGTCGAAGGGTTCGCCGCTTTCCTTCAGCGTGTTCATCACGCTGGCATTGGCTTCGCGCAGGGCTTGCGTGCGGGCTTGCTTGCTGCGGATCTGGTAGACGGCGCGCAGCTTTTCTTCGGCCAGGCTCTTGACCTTGGCAACGAAGGCTTCGTCTTCGGCCGGCGCTTGCCAGTCCCACACCGGCTTGCCGGCGTCGCGCACGAGTTCATGGATCGCGTTGATCGCGATGTTGGCTTGTTCATGACCAAACACCACGCCGCCCAGCATGATTTCTTCGCTGAGTTGCTGCGCTTCGGATTCGACCATCAGCACGGCCGCTTCGGTGCCGGCGACGACGAGGTCCATCTGCGAATCCTTGCGGGCGGTCTGGCCCGGATTCAGCACGTACTGGCCGTTGATGTAGCCCACGCGCGCGGCGCCGATCGGGCCGCTGAAGGGAATGCCGGAAATCGACAGCGCGGCGCTCACGCCGATCATGGCGGCGATGTCGGCGTCGACTTCGGGGTTGAGCGACAGCGTGTGGATGACCACGTGCACTTCGTTCAGGAAGCCTTCGGGGAACAGCGGGCGGATCGGACGGTCGATCAGGCGGCTGGTCAGGGTTTCATGTTCGCTGGGCTTGGCTTCGCGCTTGAAGAAGCTGCCGGGGATCTTGCCCGCGGCGTAGGTCTTCTCGATGTAGTCGACGGTCAGCGGAAAGAAGTCCTGGCCCGGCTTGGCGGTCTTGGAGGCAACCACGGTCGCGAGGATCACGGTGCCGTCGATGTCGACCACCACGGCGCCGCTGGCTTGGCGGGCGATTTCACCCGTTTCCATGACGACGGTCTTGTCGCCCCACTGGAAGGACTTGGTGACTTTGTTGAAGAGGCTCATGTTTTGCTCCTGTTTTGATAGCGAAACACCTGTATTCGGTACAGGTTCCGCAGGGACGGAGGCTTCTCAGAACACGATGCCATTCCAGCGAAGCTCGGCGGGAACTTCATTGGAATGACACAGCTTCGCTCTGTTTTGGCACTCCGAAAGTGGATCGCGAAGTAAAAAACGCCTGAGCTAGCGGACTAACCCAGGCGTTTTTTCATGCGATTCGGTTTACTTGCGCAGACCCAGCTTGGCGATCAGCGCGGTGTAGCGGTCGGCGTCCTTGGACTTGAGGTAGTCCAGGAGCTTGCGGCGGCGGCTCACCATGCGCAGCAGGCCGCGACGGCCATGGTGATCCTTGGCGTGCGTCTTGAAGTGGGGGGTGAGCTCGTTGATACGGGCGGTCAGCAGTGCAACTTGCACTTCGGGGCTGCCGGTGTCGTTGGCGGCGCGGGCGTTGTCTTTGACGACTTCGGCCTTGATGGAGGCTGCGATCATGTTGAATTTCCTTGTTCCGGGATGTTTGACTTGCGGTGAGCGCTGGAACTGCCCTCACCGTGCGCCTTGCGGCATGCAAAGCCATGGAATTATAGCTCGCCCCCAGGCTCCGCGCACTTCGTGTCGCTCCTCCCTCCCCCTACCGGGGGCGACGCCAGCGGCCCGGCAAAGCCGGTTCCGCGGCATCCCTGGAATGGACGGCTCGCCTTCGGCCTCGCGGCGGTTCTTCTTTTTTTTATTGCTCGGCGAGCCAGGTTTTCAGGCGCTCGACGCCTTGGACTAGTCGCTGCGGGTCTTTGGAGGCAAAACACCAGCGCAGCCAGCCTTGGGCTTCGGGGGCAAAGGCATTGCCGGGGGCGAGACCGAGGCCGGCTTCGACGACCAGGCGCTTGGCCAGGTCGAGGGAATCGCCGAAGCCCTCGAGGCGGAAGAAGGCGTACATGCCGCCCTTGGCGGGAGCCACCTGCACGCCGGGGAGCTCGGCCAGCAGCGGCACCAGGGTGTCGCGGCACTGCTTCAGATGGGCCACCACGCGGGGCGTGATCTCGGCGGTGTGTTCGATGGCGGCAACGGCGGCGCGCTGGGTGAAGACGCTGGCGCACGAAGTGTTGAACTCGATCAGCTTGCCGATGCCCTCCACCAGCGCGGGCGGCAGCACGAGCCAGCCCAGGCGCCAGCCGGTCATGAGGAAGCTCTTGGAGAAGCTGTGCGTCACCACCAGCCGGTCGTCGGGCCTGGAGATGTCGAGAAAGCTCGGCGCGCAGCCATTGGGCGTGGGCTCGAAGTAAAGGCGCTCGTACACCTCGTCGGCCAGGATCCAGGTGCCGGTCTCACGGCAATGGTCGAGCACGGCCTGCTGCTCTTCGCGCGTCATGGTCCAGCCGGTCGGGTTGTTGGGCGCGTTGACGATCAGGAGCTTGGTCTTTGGCGTGACCGCCTTGCGCAGAGCGGCCAGGTCGAGCGTCCATTGTCCGTCGGCAGGCACCAGCCACACCGTGCGCACCTGGGCGCCGAGGATGGCGGGCTGCGCCGTGAGGTTGGGCCACACCGGCGTGACCGCGACCACCTCGTCGCCCGCATCGACCAGCGCCTGCACCGCGAGCATCAGCGCGCTGACGCCGCCGGAGGTGACGGCAATGCGCGACGCATCGACCGCCGGATGAAGCATGCTGGTGTAGCGCGCAATGGCCTCGCGCAGTTCAGGCAGGCCGAGGTTGTGCGCATAGAAGGTTTCGCCGCGCTGCAGCGAGTCGATGGCCGCCTGGCGGATCACCTCGGGCGTGACCTCGTCGCTTTCGCCGAACCAGAACGCGAGCACGTCGTCGCGGCCGAGCCCGGCATTGGCAACCTCGCGGATCTTGGAGGCTTCGAGGTTGTGAATGGCTTCGCGCATGTTTTCGTTTCCTAGATTCTTTTCATTTTGCAGCTGGTCGGCAGTTCGGCGCGTTCGGGCGCAATGGTCTTGATCACGCGAAAGCCGTAACCCGACCCTTCGACATCGAACTGCACGCCCGGCCGGCCCTGTCTGTCCATCACACCGACCACGAGCTGCTGCTGAAACTGGTGGTCGGCCGCGCGCATGCGGCCACGCTGTCCGTAGAGGCTCACGTCGGCCTGCTCGAGCGCGCGCGCCACGGCCACGGCTTCGACACTGCCCGCGCGTTCGATCGATTGCGCCAGCGACTCCATGAGCAGCTGCATGCGCATGTGCACGTAGTCGTCGGCCGGCTTGGGAAAGCGCGCGCGGAAGGCGCGGTAGAACGCCTCGGACTGGGCGGTCTGCACGTTGGGCAGCCAGTCGGCCACCGCGATGACGCGGCCGATGCCGGCATCGCCGATGGCCGCGGGCGCACCGAGCGCGTTGCCATAGAAGGTATAGAAGGTGCCGTTGAATCCGGCCTCGCGCGCCGCCTTCACCAGCAGCGTGAGATCGTTGCCCCAGTTGCCGGTGAACACCGCCTGCGCGCCACTCGCAAGGATCTTGCTGGCGTAGGGCGCAAAGTCCTTCACCCGGCCCATCGGGTGCAACTCGTCCCCGACGATTTCCACGTCCGGCCGCTGCACGCCCAGCTGGCGTTTCGATTCGCGCAGCACCGCCTGGCCGAAGCTGTAGTCCTGCCCGATGAGATACGCGCGCTTGAGCGCCGCATCGTCCTTCACCACTTCCATCAGCGCGGCCACGCGCATGTCGGCATGGGCGTCGAAGCGAAAGTGCCAGAAGCTGCAGCGCTCGTTGGTGAGCACCGGATCGACGGCCGCGTAGTTGAGAAAGATCACGCGCCGCGAAGGATCGCGTTCGTTGTTCTTCTCGATGGCATCGACCAGCGCCGCGGCGGTGGCCGAGGAGTTGCCCTGCAGCACGATGCGCGCGCCATCGTCCATGGCCGCGCGCAATGCCGACAGCGCTTCTTCGTTCTGCCCCTTGCTGTCGTAGCGGTCGAGCTGCAGCGGCCGCGCGCCACCGGGCACACCCGGCAGCTTGACGCCGCCGCGCGCATTCACGCGCTCCACGGCCCACAGCAGGTTGCGGAAGACCGCTTCGCCCGTGTTGGCGAACGGGCCGCTCATGCTTTCGATCAACGCAAGGCGAATGGGCGCAGGTGCTGCGGACGGCGCCTGCGCCAGCGCGGCAAAGGGCGCTGCGCATAGCGCCAGCGCCGCAAATTTCAAGGCCTTGCGACGCCAAATAAAGGGGTGAGTCATTGTCTTGAAACGGGTGCGGCCATGCCTAGATGAGGTGTCAAGCGGCACTCAGGATTGAATGGCCGCGCAGTGTAAGGGACACACATTCCTTGTCCCCATTGTGTTCATTCAGGAGTTCTCACATGTTTTTCGCACCCACCCTTCGCACGGCCCGTTTCGCTCCCCGTTCGTACGACCGCGCCTTCGAGCGCTTCGTCAATGAAGCCTTTGCCGGAGCAAGCCGCTCGCCGCTCGTCGAACAGGACGACAAGAGCTGGACCCTTTCCCTCGACGTGCCGGGCCTCTCGCGCGAAGACCTCGCCATCGGCATCGAAGGTGCCGTGGTCCGCATCGACAGCAAGGCCGAAGCCAAGCGCCAATTCAAGGCTGCGTATGAGCTGCCGCTGGACATCGACGTAGCTGCCAGCGAAGCCAAGCTCGAGAATGGCGTGCTCACGCTGAAGCTCGGCAAAAAGGTGCCGGCCAGCCAGATTTCGGCGCTGCAGATCAACTGATCTTGCAAAGCCCACGAGAGGAAAGTGTCGTTAACTTTTGTTTTTGACTTTGTTCGCACTCCCTATTCACAATAGGGCAGCGGATAACGTCACATGATGTGACGTTTTCACATTTTTCTTCTTCGTGGGCGTCTCGCAAGCGCACCGAATCCTCGCGGTGCGGATTCGGGTGCCCCCTCAAGGCACACCATGATCACGCACCTCAAGTCAGCCAAAGACAATGAACGGTCCGAGACGCTCCTGGTCTTCCTGCCGGGCGCCTATCTGAAACCCGACGAATTCGAGCGCGAAGGCTTCATCAGCGCCGTGCGCGAGCGCCATCTGGCGGCCGATTCGCTGCTGGTGGACGCCGACGTTTCCTACTACTACGACCAGACGCTCAGCGAGCGCCTGCATGCGGACGTCATCGAACCGCAGCGGGCCAAGGGCTACAAGTCGATCTGGCTCGTGGGCATTTCCATCGGCGGCTTCGGCGCGCTGATCCATGAACTGTCCAGGCCGGGTTCGGTCGACGGCATCGTCGCGCTGGCCCCCTACCTGGGGCGGCGCGTTCTCGGCGCCGAAATCATCAAGGCTGGCGGCCTGCGCGCGTGGCAGGCACCCAGCGGCCCCCTGCCCGACGAAGAACTCGACCGCAAGCTGTGGCCGTGGTTCAAGCAATACCTGGAACCCCAGCAAGCCCAGAGGCTGCCGCAGCTCTATCTCGGCTTCGGCCTGGACGACCGCTTTGCCAGCAACCACAAGCTGCTGGCCGATGCCTTGCCCGAAGGCCGCGTCTTCACGACCGAAGGCGGCCACGACTGGCCGCAGTGGCGCCAGCTGTGGCGCAACATGCTCGATGTTCTGCCGGTGCCGTCGCTCGGCCGCTCGCCGCGTCCTGCGGCTAGGCGAGCACCCGCGGGGGTGTCTCGGGCGTCATCAGCGAAGCCATGGGCCATCGCGGCTTGACGTCGAAGGCATAGCGCTCGCTGGCCTCGGCCAGCCCCGACTGCAGCCGCATGGCGGCCGCCATGGCGATCATCGCGCCGTTGTCGGTGCACAGATGCAGTTCCGGGTAGTGCACGCGCACGCCGCGCTTCGCACAGGCGGCATTCAGCTGCTCGCGCAGGCTTCGGTTCGCCCCCACTCCGCCCGCCACGACGAGCCGCTTGAGGCCGGTCTGCTCGAGCGCCGCCATCGACTTCTTCAGCAGCACCTCGACGATCGCCGCCTGCGTCGATGCGGCAAGGTCCGCCTTGCTCGCTTCGAGCGCGGTGCCGAGCTTCTTGGCCTGCGTCAGCACGGCGGTCTTCAGCCCGGCGAAGGAGAAATCCAGATCGCCGCTGTGCAAAAGTGGCCGCGGCAGTTTGAAGGCGGTGGCGCTGCCCTCCTCCGCCAGCTTGGCCAGCCAGGGGCCGCCCGGATACGGCAGGCCCATGAGCTTGGCGCTCTTGTCGAAGGCCTCGCCGGCTGCGTCGTCGATGGTTTCGCCCAGGAGTTGGTAGCGCCCGACGCCATCGACCCGCATCAGCTGCGTATGCCCGCCCGACACCAGCAGCGCCACGAACGGAAATTCCGGCGGGTCCGCGCTCAGGAACGGCGACAGCAGGTGCCCTTCGAGGTGATGCACCCCGAGCACCGGCTTGCCGAGCGCCGCGCCCAGCGCGCAGGCCACGCCCGCGCCCACCAGCAAGGCCCCGGCGAGGCCTGGCCCGCGTGTATAGGCGACCACGTCGATTTCGGCCAGCGAGCGCCCCGCCTCGGCCAGCACGGTTTCGGTCAGCGGCAGCACGCGGCGGATGTGGTCGCGGCTGGCCAGTTCGGGCACCACGCCGCCATAGGCCTGGTGCATGGCGATCTGGCTGTGCAGCGCGTGCGCACGCAGCAGCGGCAGCGCGTTGCCGTGCGATTCGACCAGCGCCACGCCGGTTTCGTCGCAAGAAGATTCGATACCCAGGAGAAGCATGCTGCGAGTGTAGGCGGCGCAGAATGTCCGCACGGCACGGATGTTGCAGCGAGGCTGTGGCTCCCCCTCCCCACCATGAAATCCGGACTGAGTTTTCTGATCGCCGCCAGAAAGTGCGAAATCGACGAGCTGGACCAGCTCGCGCGCACCAGCGACCTGGTCGGCCTGATCGCGCGTCTGGTTCATGCGCTGCAGCGGGAGCGCGGCATGTCGAACGTCTTTCTCGCCTCGCGAGGGGTCCGCTTCGCCGAGCAGCGCGACCCGCAGATCGCCGAATGCCTGGCACTCGAACAGGCGGTACGCGCCGGATTCGACCAGCTCGAGACCGAGGCGCGTCCTGGGGCCACCGCCGGCAACAGCGCCCGCCTCTTCAGCCGCATTGCCTGGGTGCTCCCCGGGTTCGACGGCCTGCCTGCCCTGCGCCGCCGCGTCGGCGCGCTCGAGCTGACGCCCGCGCAGGCCACTGCGGCATTCGCCAAGCTCGTCGCCGGTTTGCTGGCCGTGGTGTTCGAAGCGGCCGATGGCGCCACCGACCCCGAAATCTCGCGCCTCCTGGTCGCGATGTTCAATTTCATGCAGGGCAAGGAATTCGCGGGCCAGGAGCGCGCTTTCGGCGCCGCCTCGCTGGCCGTGGGCCGCCGCGACGAGTCACAGCGCCAGCAATGGCTGCATCTCATCGAACTGCAGGAACGCTGCTTCCAGGTCTTCACCGACTTCTCCAGCAGCAGCGTGCTGGCGCTCTGGCATCACAGCCAGTCCGACGCGGCCACGGCCGAGATCGAACGCATGCGCCGGATGAGCGTGACGTCGGCCCAGGCGGCTTCGGCGGCCGTGCCCGACTCCCGGTTGAGCCAGGCGTGGTTCGACAGCTGCACGCGCCGCATCGACACCATGAAGACCGTCGAGGACCGGCTGGCCACCGACTTGCGCGAGCTCTGCGCCCGCAAGACCACGCAGGCGCGCAGCGAACTGCAGAGGTACGAGGAGGTGCTTGGTGCCCTGGCGCCCCAAACCGAAGGCGCGGCCTTCTTCGACGACGCCGGCACCCAGGCCACCGAGCCCGCCCAGTACGGCCGGCACCTGGAGCGCTCGGTGCTCGACATGGTTCAGGAGCAATCGCGCCGCCTGCAGGCCATGAGCGACGAGCTCGAGACCGTGCGGGCCTCGCTCAATGAGCGCAAGCTGGTCGAGCGTGCCAAGGGCCTCTTGATGGCGCACCGCCGGATGACCGAGGCCGAAGCCCACAAGATGCTGCTCAAGACAGCCATGAACCAGAAGCGCCGGCTCGTCGACGTGGCCGAGTCGATGCTCGCCATGGCCGACTACCTTCCCGTGGCCGAGGCGTCCCAACGCTGAAGAAGCGGGCACGGGCGTTCGAATTGGTGCGGCGCACAACAATCGTGCATGCAGCCGACTTTCCGGTCCAACCCCCCGTGCCGCGCACAGGCAGTCGATCTTCTGCTGCCTATTTGATAGCGGCTGGAGTGCCGAAAAGCTGGCACACAGTTTGCTGAAGTAGTACATGGACCCTCGGGTCCCAGGCAGGCAGCACCCAACGGCGGGTGTTTGACTACCGACATCGGACAAAGGCGTCCCCACCCCGCAAGGGCTCGTTTTCGAGCGGCCCTCGCGCGGTGCGGACGCCTTTTTTGTTTTTTGCTTTTCCTTTTTGTCTGTCCTTCAACCGGAGCCCGTCACATGACCGACCTGCTGAAAACCCGCCTCAGCCGCCGCCGCGTACTGCAAGCCGCCGCCATTGGCGCCGTGGGAATCGATCCCGCCCTGCGCGCCGCCGTCTGGGCCCAGGGCTCCGACAAGCCGGAGAAGGAGGAAGTGAAGATCGGCTTCATCCCGCTGACCGACTGCGCCAGCGTGGTGATGGCCTCGGTGCTGGGCATCGACAAGAAATACGGCGTGAAGATCGTGCCCAGCAAGGAAGCCAGCTGGGCCGGCGTGCGCGACAAGCTCTCCAACGGCGATCTGGACATGGCGCACGTGCTCTACGGGCTGGTCTACGGCATGCACCTGGGCCTGAGCGGTCCCAAGAAGGACATGGCCGTGCTCATGACGCTGAACAACAACGGCCAGGCCATCACGCTGTCGAAGAAGCTGGCCGACAAGGGCGCGGTGGACGCGGCCTCGCTCGCCAAGCTCATCGCCACCGAAAAGCGCGAATACACCTTCGCCCACACCTTCCCCACCGGCACCCACGCCATGTGGATCTACTACTGGCTGGCCTCGGCGGGCATCGACCCGTTCAAGGACGTCAAGAACATCACGGTGCCGCCTCCGCAGATGGTGGCCAACATGCGCGTCGGCAACATGGACGGCTACTGCGTGGGCGAGCCCTGGGGCCAGCGCGCGATCATGGACGGCATCGGCGTGACAGCCATCACGACGCAGGACATCTGGAAGGACCACCCTGAGAAAGTGCTCGGCACCACGGGCGACTTCGTCAAGAAGTATCCCAACACCGCGCGCGCCGTCACCGCGGCCATCATCGAAGCGGGCAAGTGGATCGATGCGGGCCTGCAGAACAAGAACAAGATGGCCGAGACCATTGCCGACAAGAGCTACGTCAACACCAGCGTGGACGCCATCAACCAGCGCATCCTGGGGCGCTACGTCAACGGCATGGGCAAGAGCTGGGACGACCCCAACCACATGAAGTTCTACAACGGCGGCGCCGTGACCTTCCCCTACCTGTCCGACGGCATGTGGTTCCTCACGCAGCACAAGCGCTGGGGCCTGCTCAAGGAGCATCCGGACTACCTGAAGGTGGCTACCGAGATCAACCGCATCGACATCTACAAGCAGGCCGCCGCCGCCACGCAGACGCCGGTTCCCAAGGACGTGCTTCGCACCAGCAAGCTGTTCGACGGCTCCGTGTGGGACGGCAAGGACCCGAAGAAATATGCCGACTCTTTCAAGATCCACGTCTGAGACGCCTGAGGAGAAACACACCATGGTCAGCGCTGTATTTCATTCGCCGATGGACGCATCTCTCCCTCTCCCACGTGCGGGAGAGGGCCGGGGTGAGGGAGCGCCCCGCGCCGAAGCTGCCCCCCTCCCCATCCCACTCCCCAAAGTGGAGAGGGAGCAAAAGCCACGCATATCCATCGACCTGCGCGCCTTCTGGATGCGCGTTCTGCCGCCGCTCGCGGGCTTCGGTCTCCTGGTGCTGATCTGGGAGCTGGTTGCCATGAAGAGCACCACCGGCTTTCCCTCGCCGCTCGCCACCTGGCAGCAGGCGCTCACGGTGTTCAGCGATCCGTTCTACAGCAAGGGCCCGAACGACCAGGGCGTGGGCTGGAACGTGCTCTCGTCGCTGCAGCGCGTGGCGCTCGGCTTCGGGCTCGCCGCGGCGGTCGGCATTCCGGCCGGCTTTGCGATCGGGCGCTTCGAGTTTCTCTCGCGCATGTTCAACCCGCTGATCAGCCTGCTGCGTCCGGTGTCGCCGCTCGCATGGCTGCCCATCGGCCTCCTGGTGTTCAAGGGCGCCAACCCGGCGGCCATCTGGACCATCTTCATCTGCTCGATCTGGCCGATGGTGATCAACACCGCGGTCGGCGTGCAGCGGGTTCCGAGCGACTACATGAACGTGGCCAAGGTGCTGAACCTCAGCGAATGGAAGATCTTCACCAAGATCCTCTTCCCCGCCGTGCTGCCCTACATGCTGACCGGCGTGCGCCTGGCGGTGGGCACCGCGTGGCTGGTGATCGTCGCGGCCGAAATGCTCACCGGCGGCGTCGGCATCGGCTTCTGGGTGTGGGACGAGTGGAACAACCTCAACGTCGCCAACATCATCATCGCGATCTTCGTCATCGGCATCGTCGGCCTGGTGCTGGAGTTCGCGCTCATCAAGCTTGCAACGGCATTCACGTTCGAAGAGGTCAAATCATGAACGACGATTCGAAGTACATCGAGATCCATGGCGTCGAGCAGCGCTTCAAGACCGCCAAGGGCAGCTTCCTTGCACTGCAGGGCGTCAACCTGAACGTGGCCAAGGGCGAGTTCGTCACGCTGATCGGCCATTCGGGCTGCGGCAAGTCGACACTGCTGAACCTCATTGCCGGCCTGACCACGCCGACCGAGGGCGTGCTGCTGTGCGCGAACCGGGAAATCAAGGGCCCGGGCCCGGAGCGCGCGGTGGTCTTCCAGAACCACTCGCTGCTGCCCTGGCTCACCTGTTTCGAGAACGTGTACCTCGCGGTCGAACGCGTGTTTGCCGCCACCGAGAACAAGGCGCAACTGCGCGCACGCACCGATGCGGCGCTCGCAATGGTCGGCCTCACGCCGGCCGCGCAAAAGCGCCCCGGCGAAATATCGGGCGGCATGAAGCAGCGCGTGGGCATTGCACGCGCGCTGTCGATGGAACCCAAGGTGCTGCTGATGGACGAGCCCTTCGGCGCCCTCGATGCGCTCACGCGCGCCAAGCTGCAGGACGAGTTGCTCGCCATCGTGCAAAAGACGCAGAGCACGGTCGTCATGGTCACGCACGACGTCGACGAGGCGGTGCTCTTGAGCGACCGCATCGTGATGCTCACCAATGGCCCGGCCGCCACCATCGGCGAAGTGCTGACGGTGGACATCGCCCGTCCGCGCAACCGCGTCGAACTGGCCGAAGACCCCGTCTACGTGCACGCCCGCAAGGCCGTGATCGATTTTCTCTACACGCGCCAGGCGCACGTGGAGAAGGTCGCGGCCTGAACCAGCGAGCGCGGCACAAGCGGCGTCAGGACATGATGACCTGCAAGCTGTGCTCGTACCAGGCCGTGAGGCGCTCGAAGGTGTCGACCAGTGCTTCGCTGGAACGCACCAGCGTCGCCCGGCCCTCGGCGCTGTCGAGCGCCTGCACGCCACCCACCAGGCGCAGCCATTCGTCGCGCGCGGCAACCAGCGCGGCGCGGATCTCGGGCGAGCTGAGGGGCGCACGCTCCAGTTCGCCCAGCGCCGCCTCGAACTCGCTCATGGTCGGCAACAGCCGGCCGCGCGAAGCCTCTGCCGCGATGGTCGATGCAAGCAATGCGTCTTTCGCAAGGCGCTGCGCACGCATGCGCTGGCGCCCGCAGATGTTCACGATGCGCAGCGCGCGCCGCGCACCGGAGGCTTCCAACGCATCCGTCATGGCCTCGGCCGCCAACAGCAAGGCCTCGCCGCGCGCATCGATTTCGGCCAACCCCTCGGGCGCCGGCCGCGCGGCCAGCAAGGCGGCCAATCCGTCCCAGGCCGTTCGCACTTCGCCCAGCGCCTGCACGCCGGCCGCGCCCAGCTCGAGGGTGGCCAGATGATCCAGGTTCTGCTGCACCCGCTCGGTCGATTGCGTGCGCAGGACCCGCGCGCGCTGCACGTCGATGCCGGCGAGCAACTGCGCCGCCACGCGCACCAGCCGCTGCGAGAGCATGCGCAGCTGTCCGGCGCGGTTGATGGCGTCGGCCCATTGCGCGGCCTCGATCACCGAGCGCGACACCTCGCCCAGCCTCAGGTTGGCATGCATGGCGGCACCGCGCAGCAGGCCGAAGGCTTCGTCCTCGCCGATGCCCCGTGCGGACATCAGAAGGCCCTTGGCGCGATCAACCCACTTGCGCTCGTCCATGCGGGTGCGCAGGCCCTCGAGTTCGGTACGCAATGCGGCGTCGCGCTGCCAGCGGGCCTGCGCCCGGGCGGTCAGCCCGGCCAGCGAAGCGCCGTCGAGCGCATCGAGCGGCATCCACGCATGCATGCCGAGCGCAACCAGCGCTTCGTGCTGCGCGCTGTCGAGCGGCGCACTCACCAGGCTCAGTGCGCACGGCGGGGCGCCGTTCCATTCCTTCAGCGCATCGAGCAGCGCCTGCAGCTGCTGCGCCGGTGCCGGCAGCCAGGCCAGCGCCTGTTGCGGTGCAAGCGCCCCCACCCGCTGCACCAGCGTGTGGCAAGTGGCCCGCTCGCCGGCGCCGGTGCCGGCACTCGCCAGGGCCTGCTCCAGCGGCTCCGGCAACGGCGCGGGTACGGCGAATTCATTGGGCAGGACGACGAGAAGGGACATCATGGCAAAGCGGTTGAAGGCAGGGCAAGCATAGGCCACGCCGGCTCGTTTTCGCAGGCACGCCTCTTGCGTCAATCGGGGCGCGGTGTAACGAAGCACCGCTTTGGTGAGGTTGCAGGCTCCTGCAACCGTCCCGGCATTCCCCATGCCGGGAAGCACCCCCACGCCGACAGCGTCCGCTGCCGGCACTCCGCCCCAACCCCGTCCGTCGACACGGCCCTCGAAGAGCCGCGCCGCGGCATTTCGCACGATTGAACGCCATGTCCAGTTTCAGGACCTTCTTGCAATCAGGCCACGGCCCGACGCTGTTCTCGGCCTTTCTGTACTTCTCGTTCTCCTGCTGCATCTGGGTGCTGAACGGCGCCATGGCGCCCTTCATCGGCGAGACCTTCAACCTCTCGCCCGCGCAGAAGGGCCTGATGCTTTCGGTGCCCATCATCGCGGGCGCGCTGATGCGCTTTCCGCTCGGCATCCTCTCGCAATACATCGGTCGCAAGAATGCCACCCTGGTCGAGATGGGCATGATCGCGGTGGCCATGCTGTTCGGCTTCTTCTTCGTGAAGAGCTTCAACGACCTGCTGGCCATGGGCGTATTGCTGGGCATTGCCGGCGCCAGTTTCGGCGTGGCGCTGTCGCTCGGCTCGGGCTGGTTTCCGCCGCAGCACAAGGGCCTGGCCATGGGCCTGGTGGGTGCGGGCAATGTCGGCACCGCGGTGTCGGTGCTGGTGGCCCCGCCGCTCGCGCAATGGCTCGGCTGGCAGGCCGTGTATGCCGTGGCGGCCGCCGCCATCCTGGTGCCGATGATCGTGATGGTGGTGTTCGCCAAGGAGCCGCCCGACGTCGACAGCCACGCGAGCTTCCGCGAGCACATCGCCTGCCTGTTCGAAAAAGACGGCTGGGTGTTCAGCCTCATCTACGGCGTGACCTTCGGCGGCTTCATCGGCCTCATCACCTTCCTGCCCTCCTACTACTACGACCAGTTCGGCGTGAGCAAGGTGCAGGCCGGACAGCTCACGATGCTGGCCGCCTTCATGGGCGCTGCGGTGCGCATCGTCGGCGGCTGGCTCTCCGACCGCTGGGGCGGCGTCAACACCCTCACGGTGGTGCTGCTGGTGGTGGCTGTCGGCCTGGTGCTGGTGGGCATCTCGTCGTCCTCCCTGGCGCTCACCACGCTGCTCCTGATCCTGTGCTTTGCCGCGCTGGGCGCGGGCAACGGCGCGCTGTTCCAGCTGGTGCCGCTGCGCTGGCCCACGAGCACGGCGGTGGCCGGCTCGATGATCGGCGAGATCGGCGCGCTGGGCGGCGGCCTGGTGCCCAACGCCATGGGCCTGTCGAAGCAGTACCTGGGCAGCTATGTCTGGGGCTTCGTGTTCTTCGGCGCGCTCTCGCTGGTGATGCTGGGCGTGATGCGCGTCATGCAGATCCGCTGGACCCGCACCTGGGCCGAAAAAGGCGGCCGTGCGCGCACCTCGCACCAGCCGGCGGAAATGAAGAAATACGTCCCACCACGGAAAGCGGCACGCCCATGACCTTCTTCCGCTCGCCGTCAGCGTGGCAGGAAGAGAAGCCACACCACGAGCAGTGCGTTGAACAGCAGCGACACGGCCAGCGCGATCTTGTAGAGCGCGGCCGGATCGCGGCGGATCAGCGGCGTGGCGGCGGGCGCGCTGACGGGGCGGGAAGCGCCCCGCTCCAGGGCGAGCAGCATTTCCTCGGCGGTTTCGAAGCGCTCCCTCGGATCGCGCGCGACGGCCTTGCGCACCAGGTGGTCGAGCCACACGGGCACGTCGGGCCGAAGGCGCGAGAGCGCGACCGGATCGCGCCGGTAGCGCGCCACCTGGTAGGGCTCGATCTCGCCGTAGGGCAAGTGCCCGCCGAGCCACTGGTACAGCGTGGCGCCGAGTGCGAACAGGTCGCTGCCGGGGTCGGCATGGGCGCCCTCCCATTGCTCGGGATTGATGTAGCTCGGCGTGCCGGCATGCAGCTCCCGCTGGGCCGAGCCTTCGCGTCCGGACAGCGCCACGCCAAGATCGAGGATGCGCCAGCGTCCGTCGTCGCCCAGGTGCAGGTTGCCGGGCTTAATGTCTCGATGCACCACGCCATGGCGGTGCAGCCGGCCCAGCGCCTTGGTCACCTCGATGGCCGCCGTGACCACTTCGGCCACGGTGCCGCGGGCGCCGGACTTGCGCATCTGCTCCAGCGTGCGCCCGCCGTGCCAGTCGAACACGATGTAGAGCGCGCTGGCGTTTTCGGCCCGCTCGTGCACCCGCACGAATCCGCCGCTCCCCACGCGCTGGCCCAGCCAGGCCTCGTGCGCGAGCATGGCTCGCTCCTGCGGATCGCTGGCGCGCGAGGGGTGCAGCGTCTTGAGCGCCACCAGCTGTCGCGTGGCTGCATTGCGCGCCTGGTACAGCAGATGCACGCCGGTGTCGGCCACCAGCCCGGTGATGACGTAGCCGTCGAGTGCATCGCCCACTTTCAAGAAGGGCGGCGGCGCCAGACGGCGGCCGTCGCCGAGCTCGTCGTCCAGTTGCCGCGCGTCCAGGCCGACCACGCGAATGACCAGCGCCGTCGCGTTGTCGCGCGTGCCTGCATCGAGCGCCGCCCGCACCAGCGCCTCGCTCGCGTCCTCGGCACCGCCCTGCAAGGCGAGCTCGGCCAGGCGCTGCGGCTTGAGCACGCCGTGCACGCCGTCGGACGTGAGCACGAAGCAGTCGCCCACCCGCACGTCGCCCTGCACGTAGTCGACGCGCACCTGGTCGTCCAGGCCGATGGCACGCGTCAACCGGCTGCGCATGTCGGGATGCTCGAAGGCATGGTCCTGCGTCAGCAGCATGGCGGGCTCGCCGTCTGTGCGCACGCGCCATGCGCGCGTATCGCCCACGTGCGCCAGCGTGTAGCTCTGCCCATGCAGCACCAGGGCCGTCAAGGTGGTGAGCGCGGTGCCCCCGCCCTGCCGACGACGGTTGTGGTCGGCAAGCCAGGCGTTCTGCGCGGCGACCAGGCGGTCGAGCGCGGCGGTCGGCTCCCAGGTGTCCGGCGTGGCGAAGTAATCGGCCAAGAGGCCCATCACGGTGGTCTGCGAGGCCTCCAGCCCGCGGCCGCCGGTGGACACGCCATCCGCAATGGCCGCGATGAGCCCGCGCGCCTCGTCGCCGGGCGGCGCGTTCACGGCGCCGGCAAAGTCTTCGTTCACTTCGCGCGGTCCGCGCTGGCTGCTGTAGCCGATGTCCACTTCAAAGCTCATGGCGCGATTCTCCACGCGCCGCGTGCTTCCCATTGCTTGATCCGAACCCGCTGATTCCCCGAAAGGCCCCACCCCATGCAGAAACTCAAACTCGTGATGGTCGGCAACGGCATGGCCGGCGTGCGCACCCTGGAGGAGCTCCTGAAGCTCGCCCCGGAGCTGTACGACATCACCGTCTTCGGTGCCGAGCCGCACCCCAACTACAACCGCATCCTCCTGTCGCCCGTGCTCGCCGGCGAGCAGACCGTGGAGGAGATCGTGCTCAACAGCTGGGAGTGGTACACCGAGAACCACATCACCCTGCACGCAGGCAAGAAAGTCGTCGAGGTCGACCGCGTCAAGCGCATCGTGCGCGCCGTGGATGCGCAGGGCGCCATCACCGAGGCCGCCTACGACCGCCTCCTCATGTGCACCGGCTCCAACCCCTTCATGCTCCCGGTCCCCGGCAAGGACCTCCAAGGCGTCATCGCCTACCGCGACATCGCCGACACCGACTACATGATCGAGACCGCCAAGACCCACAAGCACGCGGTCGTCATCGGCGGCGGCCTCCTGGGCCTGGAGGCGGCCAACGGCCTGATGCTGCGCGGCATGAGCGTCACCGTGGTGCACGTCATGCCCTGGCTCATGGAGCGCCAGCTGGACGACGTGGCCGGCAAGCTGCTGCAAAAGTCCCTGGAAGACCGCGGCCTCACCTTCCGCATCGGCGCCCAGACCCAGGAACTCGTCGGTGGCGACGATGGCCGCGTCAAGGCCATCCGCTTCAAGGACGGCACCGAAGTGGCCGCCGACCTGGTCGTCATGGCGGTCGGCATCCGCCCCAACACCGAGCTGGCCGAGAAGATGCGCCTGCACTGCAACCGCGGCATCGTGGTCACCGACACCCTGCAGACCGTGACCGACGCGCGCATCTACTCGGTGGGCGAATGCGCGGCCCACCGCGGCATCGCCTACGGCCTGGTCGCGCCCCTGTTCGAGCAGGCCAAGGTCGCGGCCAACCACCTGGCCCAGTTCGGCATCGGGCGCTACCTGGGGTCGCTGACCTCCACCAAGCTGAAGGTCACCGGCATCGACCTGTTCTCCGCCGGCGAGTTCATGGGCGGCGAAGGCACCGAGGAGATCGTCATGAGCGACCCCTTCGGCGGGGTCTACAAGAAGCTGGTGATCAAGGACGACAAGCTGGTGGGCGCGTGCCTGTACGGCGACACGGTGGACGGCAGCTGGTACTTCAAGCTCTTGCGCGACGGGCGCAGCGTGCACGACATCCGCGACAAGCTGATGTTCGGCGAATCCAACATCGGCGACACCGGCCACGAGGGCCACAGCAAGGCCGCCAGCATGCCCGACGAGGCCGAGGTGTGCGGCTGCAACGGCGTGACCAAGGGCACCATCTGCAAGGCGATCAAGGACAAGGGCCTGTTCACGCTGGACGAGGTCAAGAAGCACACCAAGGCCAGCGCCAGCTGTGGTTCCTGCACCGGCCTGGTCGAGCAGATCCTGATGTTCACCGCCGGCGGCGACTACTCGGCCACGCCCAAGAAGAAGGCGGTGTGCGGCTGCACCGACGCGAACCACCAGGAGGTGCGGGAAGCCATCCGGAAGGAACACTACCTGACCCACGATGCGGTCTACCGCAACCTGGGCTGGCGCACGCCCAACGGCTGCGCGACCTGCCGCCCGGCGGTGAACTACTACCTGATCTCGACCTGGCCCAAGGAGGCCAAGGACGATCCGCAGAGCCGCTTCATCAACGAGCGCAGCCACGCCAACATCCAGAAGGACGGCACCTACTCGGTGATCCCGCGCATGTGGGGCGGCCACACCACGCCGGACGAGCTGCGCCGCATCGCGGACGCGGCCGACAAGTACAAGATCCCGACGGTGAAGGTCACGGGCGGCCAGCGCATCGACCTCCTGGGGGTGAAGAAGGAGGACCTGGAGGGGGTCTGGAAGGACATCGGCATGCCGTCGGGCTTTGCCTATGCCAAGAGCCTGCGCACGGTGAAGACCTGCGTGGGCAGCGAGTGGTGCCGCTTCGGCACGCAGGATTCCACCCAGATGGGCAAGGACCTGGAGCGGGCGCTGTGGGCGATGTATTCGCCGCACAAGGTCAAGCTGGCGGTGTCGGGCTGTCCGCGCAACTGCGCCGAGGCCGGGATCAAGGACGTGGGGGTGATCGGGGTGGACTCGGGCTGGGAGCTGTACGTGGGGGGCAACGGCGGCATCAAGACGGAGGTGGCGCAGTTCCTGGTGAAGGTGAAGACGGCGGCCGAGGTGATGGAGTATTCGGGCGCATTCTTGCAGCTGTACCGCGAGGAAGGCTGGTACCTGGAGCGCACGGTGCACTACATCGGGCGGGTCGGGCTGGACTATGTGAAGAAGAAGATCCTGGAAGACGCCGAAGGCCGCAAGGCGCTGTGGGAGCGGCTGCAGTTTGCGCTGGATGGGGAGCCGGATCCCTGGTTCGCGTCCAGCCAGGCGCAGGTGGATGTGCGGCAGTTCACGCCACTGACGGCGTAAACGAAAAGAGCGGAGAAAAAACTTGAAAAGAAGACTCTTCATCGCTTCCTCGGCGTTCGCCGCTGCAGGCGTCCGTGCGCAGGTGGCCGACCTCAACGACGCCATCAACAAGGCGGGCCGCCAGCGCATGCTGTCGCAGCGCGCGAGCAAGGCCTATCTCGCTCTGGCGCAGAAGGTGGAAACGCGCAACGCCCAGCAGGTGCTCGACAAGTCCATCGTGCTGTTCGAAAAGCAGCTGGCCGAACTCAAGGCCTTTGCGCCGAGCCCCGCCATCCGCAGCACCTACGACGCACTCGACGGCGCCTGGGGCGAGTTCAAGCGCGAGCTCACCGGCACGACGGCCGGCAAGGAAGAAGCCGCCCGGATCGTCAAGCTCGACGCCGCCGTGCTCGCGCTTGCGCACCAGGGCACCACGCAGTACGAAGCCGCGTCGGGCAAGTCCGTGGGCCGGCTGGTCAACATCGCGGGCCGGCAGCGCATGCTGTCGCAGCGCATGGCCAAGTTCTACCTGGCCGGTGCGATGCAGATCGACGCGGCCGGCAGCACGGCCGAAATCGCCAAGTCACGCACCGAATTCCTGGCCGGCCTGGACACCCTGCGCAACGCGCCCGAAGCCACCGCCCAGATCCGCCAGGAACTGGTGCTGGCCGACGCGCAGTGGATGTTCTTCAACCGCGGGCTCCAGCGCCTCGAAGGCGCCGGCCACTCGCCCGCCCTCATGTCCGACGTGTTCGTGACCAGCGAAAACATGCTGGCCATCATGGACCGCGTGACGGGCATGTATTCCGACCTCAAAACCTAGAGACCCCATCATGAGTGAATGGAAAACCATCTGCCGCATCGACGACATCCCCGTGCTGGGCGCTCGCCGCGTGGCGCGCCCGGTGGGCGTGGACGTGGCGGTGTTCCGCAATGCCGAGAACCAGGTGTTCGCGCTGCTCGACCGCTGCCCGCACAAGGGCGGGCCGCTGTCGCAGGGCATCGTGTTCGGCACCAGCGTGGCCTGCCCGCTGCACAACTGGGCCATCGGCCTGGACGACGGCTGCGCCAAGTCGCCCGATGAGGGATGCACCCCCAAGTTCGCGGTGAAGGTCGAAGATGGCCAGGTCATGATGAACGCGCTCGAACTCAAGACGCACGCCATCGATCTGGCCCCGCCGCGTGCCGGCCCCGGCGCCGCAACGGCGGGCAAGCTGGGTGACGAGAGCTTCGACGTGCAGGCGCCGCACGGCAGCTAGGCGCACAACCAAGGCATCGACCCATGGAAGAAACTCGCTCCACCTGCCCCTACTGCGGCGTGGGCTGCGGTGTGATCATCGAGTCCGACGGCGCCCAGATTACCGGCGTGCGCGGCGACCCCGACCACCCGGCCAACTTCGGGCGCCTCTGCACCAAGGGCTCGACACTGCATCTCACGGCCACGGCCACGGTCACGCGCCAGACACGGCTGCTGCAACCCATGCGGCGCGCCGCGCGCGGCGCCGAGCCGGCGCCCATCGCATGGGACACCGCGCTCGACGGCGCCGTCGACAAGTTCGAACAGGTCATCCGCGACCACGGCCCCGACGCCGTGGGCTTCTACGTCTCGGGCCAACTGCTCACCGAGGACTATTACGTCTTCAACAAGCTCGCCAAGGGGCTGATCGGCACCAACAACATCGACACCAACTCGCGCCTGTGCATGAGCAGCGCGGTGGCCGGCTACAAGCAGACGCTGGGCGCCGACGCGCCGCCGGCCTGCTACGACGACCTGAAGCATGCCGAGTGCCTTTTCATCGTGGGCAGCAACGCTGCATGGGCGCACCCGATCCTGTTCCGCCGCATCGAGGATGCGAAGGCCGCGAACCCCGGGATGAAGATCATCGTGGCCGATCCGCGCCGCACCGACACGGTGGAAATCGCCGACCTGTTCCTGCCAATCCAGCCCGGCACCGACGTGATGCTGTTCAACGGCATGCTGCACCTGATGCTGTGGGAAGGCTGGACCGATAACGGCTACATCGCGGCCCACACCAACGGCTTCGATGCGCTGAAGGCCACGGTGCGCGAATGCACGCCCGACAAGGTGGCGCAGATCTGCGGCATCTCGAAGGAAGACCTGCTCACCGCGGCGCGCATGTTCGCGACTTCGCCGGCCACGCTGAGCCTCTACTGCCAGGGCCTCAACCAGTCGTCGAGCGGCACCGCAAAAAATGCTGCGCTGATCAACCTGCATCTGGCGACCGGCCAGATCGGCAAGCCCGGCGCCGGCCCGTTCTCGCTCACCGGCCAACCCAACGCCATGGGCGGGCGCGAAGTGGGTGGCCTCGCCAATCTGCTGAGCGCGCACCGCGACCTGGCCAATCCGGCGCATCGGGCCGAAGTGGCGGCGCTGTGGAACCTGCCCTCCGTGCCGGAAAAACCCGGCAAGACCGCAGTCGAGATGTTCCAGGCCGCGGCCGATGGCGAGATCCGCGCGCTGTGGATCGCCTGCACCAACCCCGCCCAGTCGATGCCCGACCAGGCCACGGTGCGCCGCGCGCTGGAGCGCGCCGAATTCGTCGTGGTGCAGGAAGCCTTTTCGACCACGTCGACCTGCGCCTTTGCCGACCTGCTGCTGCCCGCCACCACCTGGGGCGAGAAGGAAGGCACCGTGACCAACAGCGAGCGCCGCATCTCGCGCGTGCGCCCCGCGGTACCGGGGCCCGGCGAGGCGCGCCACGACTGGTCGATTGCCGTGGACTTCGCACGCCGGCTCGAACAGCGGCTCGGCCGCACGGCCACCCTGTTTCCCTATGAAAGCGCCGAGCGCGTGTGGAACGAGCACCGCGAATCCACGCGCGGCCGCGACCTCGACATCACCGGCATGAGCTACGCCATGCTCGACACCGCGGGCCCGCAGCAATGGCCGCTGAAAGAAGGCGAAACCACCGGCCGCGCCCGCCTGTATGAAGACGGCATCTTCCCGACGCCGGACGGCCGAGCGCGTTTCGCGGACACGGTCTACAAGCCGGTGGCCGAGGCGCGCGAGGCGCGCTATCCGTTCTCGCTCAACACCGGCCGCCTGCGCGACCAGTGGCACGGCATGAGCCGCACGGGCACGGTCGGCCGGCTCTTCGGCCACGTGGCTGAACCGGCGGTGCAGATGAATGCGCAAGACATGGCGCGCCGCCAGCTGCAAGACGGCGACCTCGTGCATCTCACCTCGAAGCGCGGCTCCATCCTGCTGCCGGCGCGCGCCAGCGCCGAGATCGGGCTGAGCCAGGCCTTCGTCGCCATGCACTGGGGCGAGGAATACCTGAGCGGATGCTCGTCCACCGGCACGCCGCTGGCAGGCATCAATGCGCTGACCTCCCCGGCCTACTGCCCCACCTCGAAGCAACCCGAGCTCAAGCACACGCCGGTCAAGATCCTCAAGGCCGAGCTGCCGTGGTCGCTGCTCGCCATGGCGTGGCTGCCGCCCGACGCGGCGCTTGCCGCGCATCAGGCGCTCAAGCCGCTGATGGCAATGTTCCCGTTTGCCACCTGCGTGCCGTTCTCGGGCAACACGCCGGGCGAGGAACGCAGCGGCATCCTGTTTCGCGCCGCCGCGCACGACGCACCGGCAGACGAACTCATCGACCGCATCGAAGGCCTGCTCGGCCTCGGCAGCAGCGATGCGCTGCGCTACGCCGACCGCCGCCGCGGCCAGCGCCGCGTGGCACGGCTGGTGCGGCGCGCCGACGGCAACGCCGGCCTCGAGGCCTTCCTGCTGGGCGGCGACACCAGCGCCGAGGCCTGGATCGGCACCCTGCTGCGCGAGGAAATCCCGGCGCAGAGCTACGGCCGCCTGCTGCTGTCGCCTGGCGCTCGCGCGCCCGTGGCGGTGCAGTCGCGCGGCCAGCCGGTGTGCACCTGCTTCAACGTGACCGACCTGGCGATCCGGGCCGAACTGGGCCGCTGCAGCGGCACGCCCGAGGAGCGGCTGGCTTCGCTGCAGGGCGCGCTCAAATGCGGCACCAACTGCGGCTCCTGCCTGCCCGAACTCAAGCGCATGGTGCGGGCCACCCCGGCCGAAACCGTGGTGGAGGGTGCATAAGCCGCCTTGCTTTCCGGCATAAGCATTGCGGGACAATCCGTGCACCCATGGGAATCAGCCAATACATCAAGGAAATCGGCCGCGGCGCGCGAGGCGCCAAGCCGCTGACGCGCGAACAGGCCACCGACCTGTTCGGCCAGGTGCTGGACGGCACCGTGACCGACCTGGAGATCGGCGGCTTTTGCCTCGCGATGCGCATCAAGGGCGAAACGCCGGAAGAAATGGCCGGCTTCCTCGACGCCACGCACGCCAGGCTCAACCGCCTGCCCGCCGCCGACCGCCCGCTCATCGTGCTGCCGAGCTACAACGGCGCGCGCAAGCTGCCGGTGCTCACGCCGCTGCTGGCGCTGCTGCTCGCCCGCGAAGGGCTGCCGGTGCTGGTGCACGGCAGCGCCACAGAAACATCGCGCGTGCTGGCATCGAACGTGCTGGAGGCATTGGACATGCCCATGCTCACGGCCATCCGAAAAATCCCGTCCGGCGAAGTGGGCTTTGCACCCACCGAGCTGCTCAACCCCGCCCTCAAGCGGCTGCTCGACGTGCGCCGCGTGGTGGGCTTGCGCAACCCTGGCCACAGCGTGGTCAAGCTGATGCAGCCGACCACGGGCCCGTGCGTGATCGTGGCAAGCTATACGCATCCGGAATACGCGCGCACCATGGGCGAAACTTTCGAGCTCATGGGCATGACCGCCTTGCTCTCGCGCGGACTCGAAGGCGAAGTGGTGTCCGACCCGCGCCGCACCGCGCAGGTCGACGGCTTCGTGCGCGGCGTGCGCAGCGAACTGCAGGCCCAGGCCGCGGGCACGTCGAGCGAGGTGCCCGGCCTGCCGAAAGAAATCGACGTCGCGACCACGGCCGAGTACACGCGGCGCGTATTGAACGGCGAGCTTCCCGTGCCTGAAGCCATCGCCACGCAGGTCAGGCACATCACGCAACTGGCGTCCCACGCATGAACAGACCGATCTCTTCTTTTGCCACCGGCAGCTGCACGCTGGTGGGCGCCGGCCCCGGCGACCCCGAACTGCTGACCATCAAGGCCGTCAAGGCCATCCAGGCCGCAACCGTGCTGCTGGTGGACGATCTCGTGAGCGAAAGCATCCTGAACTCTTACGCCCGGCCGGGCGCGCGCATCGTGCACGTGGGCAAGCGCGGCGGCTGCAAGAGCACACCCCAGGCTTTCATCGAGCGGCTCATGATCACCGCGGCACATGAAGGCGAAACGGTGGTCCGGCTCAAGGGCGGCGACCCGTTCATCTTCGGCCGCGGCGGCGAAGAGGTCGAGCACCTGCGCGAAGCCGGCATCGAGTGCACCGTGATCAACGGCATCACGGCCGGCCTCGCGGCCGCCACCTCGCTCGGCGTGCCGCTCACGCACCGCGACCATGCGCAGGGCGTGGTGTTCGTCACCGGCCACGCCAAGACCGGCGCCGGCGCGCACGAAGACGCGACCGACTGGCGCGCGCTCGCGGCCACGGCGCACAACGCCCGGCTCACGCTCGTCATCTACATGGGCGTGGCGGGCGCGGGCCACATCGAACGCGAACTGCTCCATGGCCTGCCCGGCGACACGCCGGTGGCCGTGGTGCAGCATGCGAGCCTGCCGCAGCAGCGCCACATCGCGACCACGCTCGATCGGCTCCAGGCCGGCATTGCCGAGGCCGGGCTCGCGAGCCCCGCGGTGATCGTGGTGGGCGACGTGCTGCGCGGGCTGGCCGCGGCGGCGCTGCCGGCGGGCACGGACGCCGGCCGCTTCGGCACCTGAACGGCGATCAGAAAGAGAGTGCCCCGGCCATCCGGGGCCGTGCACGAAGTGCCGCGGCTTCCGGCGCATGCGGCGCGTGCAACACGATCGGCGTGCGGCTTCCGAGGCTGGCCATGAGGGCGATCCAGCCGATGGCCAGGTTGCCATTCGACATGGCCAGCCGCTGCAGGTCGAGCATCAGCGCCTGATACTCCTCGAGCACCTGGACCTCCGACATCTCGCCGCGGCTCATTCGCGCCTTGGCCTGCTCGAACGACGCCTTCGCGTCGCGCACGCGACGGTTGGCCGCCGCCGCCGCATCGTTGGTAGCCTGCAGCTTTCGCAGGGCCTCGGCGACCTCAGCGCGACCCTGCGCCACGGCCTCCGGGAAGAGCGGGTAGCCGGGGAGATCGGCGTCGGCGTCCTGGCCGCTCTCGCCTGTGTCTTCCGCGGCATCGATCGTGCCGCCTAGCCCGGCTTGCGGATCGATGCCATACAGCGCCGCGGCCAACTGAATATCGTCCCGGTTGGCAAGCAATGCCGCCGGCAGGGCCTGCGGCAGCGGGAGCGCCATACGAGGCTGCTTGCGCGCTGCGACTTCATCGGCGATGGCCTTCTGCAGCGCCTCTGCGGACAGGCGCGAGCGCGCAGCCAGAAAGGCGAGCTGAACGTCGCGCTGCGCATCGATCTTCTTCATCGATGAAGTCGCGTCGGCTTCGCGGTGCTTCAACTCCTCGCGGAAATCGTCGTGCGGTGCGGGGCTGGCGAAGACGAGTTGCAACTGGCGCCGTGCGGCGGCACGCGCACTGTCGATGTAGGTCAGGCTCAGCGTCTGGACCAGCAACCCGACATACGCCGCCGACACGCCGACCTCCGGCGCCTGCATGTCCAGGCGGCCATCGGAAGCCGCGCCGCGCGATGCCTCCGCAACCAGCGCATTCAGCGTTTCGCTCTCGAAGGCCAGCCACCAGGGACCCGCCGACGCACGCGAGGCAGACGCCACGGGCTGCCCCGCGCCATGCGTCAACGACGGGCGCGCCATGGCGTGGCTCGCGCTCACGCCGGAGCCTGCGCACGCGATGCCCAGCGCGCCGATGAGCATCGCAACCATTGACCGACTTGCCACCATTCGTGCGCTCCAGAGGATTTCGACAGCCACGATGGTCCCCCGCAAATTCGGAGAAATCGAAGAGGTGGCGCAGCGGGGTCGCGAGGCCGCCGGCGCGGCCCATTGCATCCATGCAACACAAGTTGCGATCGGTCGCTGTTCGGCGAGATTCCTCCCACATTGAACGAAACCATTCAACCCGTCATCGCGGAGCGCGCATGTCGCTCGCGCCCCGCTCAAGAAAGACGGAGAGAACCATGAAGATATGTCCGCGCTCGCCGAGCGCCCTGCGACGGTGGACCGGTGTTGCGCTCGTCTCGCTGGCCTCGATTGCCGCGCACGCACAGAACGCCATCGAGGCGGTCACCAGCACTGCAAGGGGCGACGTGGAACTGGTGCGGATCGACTTCACGCATCCGCTGGCCGCGCTTCCCACCGGCTTCGTGGTGCAGGAGCCGGCGCGCATTGCGCTGGATTTTCCGGGCGTCGCCAATGCCGTGGGCCGCTCGGCGATCGAGTTCAACCTGGGCAACCTCCGCACCGCCAATGTCGTGCAGGCCGGCGAGCGTTCGCGCGTGGTGCTGAACCTCAAACACGCGACCACCTACCAGGCAGAGATCCAGGGCCGCTCGCTCCTGGTTTCGCTGCAGCCCGGAACGGGCCAGCCCCCCAGGACGCCGTCCAACGCCGGTTTTGCCGAAGGCAGGGAGCGCCAGGCGACGCCGCTGCGGGACATCGATTTCCGGCGCGGCGGCGACGGCGCCGGCCGCGTGCTCATCGCCATGGGCAGCAGCCAGCTCGGCGTGGACGTGCGGCGGCAGGGCTCGGCGCTGGTGGCCGATTTCATGCGCGCTTCGCTGCCCGACGCGCTGCGGCGCCGGCTCGACGTCTCCGACTTTGGCACGGCGGTCGACGCGGTGCACGCGGAGCAGCTCGGCGACAGGGTTCGCCTCACGATCAGTTCGCACGGCGACTGGGAGCAGAGTGCCTACCAGACCGATGAGCAGTTCGTCATCGAGGTGCGCCCGCGCAAGACAGACCCGTCCAAGTTGACGCAGGGCACCGGGTACACCGGCGAAAAGCTCACGCTCAATTTCCAGAATGTCGACGTGCGCGCGCTGCTGCAGGTGATCGCGGACTTCACCGGCTTCAACGTGGTGACGTCGGACACGGTATCCGGCGCCCTGACGCTGCGGCTCAAGGAGGTGCCGTGGGACCAGGCGCTGGAAGTCATCCTGCAGGCGAAGAACCTGGGGCTGCGCAAGAACGGCAGCATCCTGTGGATCGCGCCGCGCGACGAGATCAACGCCAAGGAAAAGGTGGAGCTCGAAGCGCAGGCCGCGCTGGAGAGCCTGGCCGCGCTTCGCACCCAGTCCTTCCAGCTCAACTACGCCAAGGCCGCCACGGTGGTGCAAAGCCTGACGGGCGGCGGCGCCTCGGGCGGCGGCGGCAGCGCGTCGGCCACGCGCATCTTGAGCACGCGCGGCAGCGCGATCGCCGAAGTGCGCACGAACCAGCTTTTCGTCACGGACACGCCGCAACGGCTGGCCGAAGTGAGCGAGCTCATCCGCAAGCTGGATGTGCCGGTGCGGCAGGTGCTGATCGAGGCGCGCATCGTCGAAGCCTCGGACACCTTCGGCAAGTCGCTGGGTGTCAAGCTGGGCGGCGGGGCCTCCGGCAAGAACAGCTCGTTCGGCACCAGCCCCACGGGCACGGACAACGCCTTTACCTCCTACACCAGCAGCAACTTCGTGAACCTGCCGGCCGGCGATGCGGGCGGCACCGGCAGCAGCGCGGGGGCCTTCTCGCTGTCGCTTTTCAACTCGAGCTTCACGCGCATGCTGAACCTGGAAATCTCCGCGCTCGAAGCCGAAGGCAAGGGCCGGCTGGTGTCGAGCCCGCGCGTGGTGACGGCCGACCAGACCAAGGCGCTGATCGAACAGGGTGAAGAGATTCCCTACCAGCAGGCCACCTCCAGCGGCGCCACGTCCATCTCGTTCCGCAAGGCGGTGCTGAAGCTCGAAGTCACGCCGCAGATCACGCCCGAAGGCAACATCATCCTGGCGCTCGACGTGAGCAAGGATGCGCGCGGCGTCACCACGTCGGCCGGGCCGGCCATCAACACCAAGCACGTGCAGACGGAGGTGCTGGTGGAGAACGGCGGCACCGTGGTGATCGGCGGCATCTTCGAGCTGACGGAAACCAACGACGAGTCGCGCGTACCGGTGCTGGGTGAGGTGCCTTACCTCGGCGCCCTGTTCCGGTCGCGGGAACGCGTGGTGAACAAGGTCGAGATGCTGGTGTTCATCACGCCCAAGATGATCGCGCGCCCGAACGCCGCGCTGTAGCACCAAGATGTGGCATGGAGCGTGCTTAACGCCAGCATGCCCGTTTTCCGATCGTTTTCAGCGCCACGCGCCCGTTCATGAACGCCGTCGCCGCGCCTCCGCCCGCCGCCGTTGAAATCGTTGCCCTGAGCAAGCGCTACGCCGCAGGCACGCCGGCCGCCGTCGACCGGATCGACCTGCGCATTGCCAGCGGCAGCTACTGCTGCCTGCTGGGCCCTTCGGGCTGCGGCAAGAGCACCACGCTGCGCATGATCGCGGGGCATGAGTCGGTCACCAGCGGCGACATCCTGCTGGACAACCGCAACATCACGAACCTGCCCGCGGCCGCGCGCGGCACGGCCATGATGTTCCAGAGTTTTGCGCTGTTCCCCCACCTGTCGGCCACGGACAACGTGGCCTTCAGCCTCAAGATGAAAGGCGTCGGCAAGGCCGAGCGCCAGAAGCGTGCGCGCGACCTGCTGGAACGCGTGGCCATGGGCCACCTGGCCGAACGCAAGCCCGGTGAACTCTCCGGCGGACAGCAGCAGCGCGTGGCGCTGGCGCGCGCGCTCATCACCGAGCCGCGCGTGCTGCTGCTCGACGAGCCGCTGTCGGCGCTCGACCCCTTCCTGCGCATCCAGATGCGCGCCGAGCTGCGGCGCTGGCAGAAGGAGCTGGGGCTGACTTTCGTGCACGTCACGCATTCGCAGGAAGAAGCAATGGCGCTGGCCGACACCATGGTGGTCATGAACCACGGGGTGATCGAGCAGGTCGGCTCTCCGCACCAGATCTACAACCACCCGGCAAACGAATTCGTGGCGCGCTTCATGGGCGGCCACAACGTGTTCGACACGCCCGCCGGCCCGATCGCCGTGCGCAACGACCACATGCGGATCGCCCCGGCTTCGGACGGCGGTGCGCCAGGCGGCCTTGCCGCGGCGGTGACCGATGTCGAGTACCAGGGCACCTACGTGCTGCTCGGGCTGGCGCTGCAAGCGGCCCCGCCCGGCCGCCAGAACGTGTCGGTCCTGATGGGCGAAGCCGCCTTCCTCGCGAGCCCCTATGCACAGGGCCAGGCGGTGAGCCTGGCCTGGGCCGAGGCCGACGCGCGCGCACTCGCCGCGGCCCCGTAAGCGCCGCCACCACACACAGCTTTTCCCCGTTCCTTCATCTGCCACTTTTCATACGGAGGCTCTTTCATGACCGACCCCATCGACTCGTCCGCCGGCGTCCAGCGCCGCACCCTTCTGCAAGGCACTGCCGGCATCCTGGCCACGGGCATCGCGCCCTTCGTGCATGCACAGGAAAAAGTCGTGCTGCGCTACCTTGGCACCGCGGTGAACCAGGACAAGGCGATTGCCGAGAAGTTCAAGGCCGACACCGGCATCGAGATCCAGTACGTGGCCGTGACCACCGACGACGTGACCAAGCGCGCCGTGACCGCGCCCAACAGCTTCGACCTGATCGACACGGAGTTCTTCTCGCTCAAGAAGATCGTGCCCACCGGCAACCTCAAGGGAATCGACACCAAGAAAATCAAGAATGCCGACAAGATCACCACGCTCTTCACCAAGGGCGAAGTCGGCGGCAAGGCCGTGGGCGACCAGGGCACCGCGCCCAAGAAGGTGATCTACCTCGAGGGCGAGAAGAGCAAGAAGTTCGCGACCGCGCCGACGCAGTTCATGTCGCTCATTCCCACGGTCTACAACGCCGATACGCTGGGCATCCGTCCGGACCTGATCAAGCGGCCGATCAGCTCCTGGGCCGAACTTCTCAATCCGGAATTCAAGGGCAAGGCCGCGATCCTGAACATTCCGTCGATCGGCATCATGGACGCCGCGATGGTGGTGGAGGCCAAGGGCATCCACAAGTACAAGGACAAGGGCAACATGATCAAGGCCGAGATCGACCTGACGATCAAGACCCTGATCGAAGCCAAGAAGGCCGGCCAGTTCCGCGCGCTGTGGAAGGACTTCAACGAATCGGTCAACCTGATGGCTTCGGGCGAAGTGGTGATCCAGTCGATGTGGTCGCCGGCCGTCACGGCCGTGCGCACCAAGGGCATTGCCTGCAACTTCCAGCCGCTCAAGGAAGGCTACCGCGCCTGGGCCGCCGGCTTTGGCCTGCCGGCCACGCTGTCGGGCAAGAAGCTCGATGGCGCCTATGAATTCATCAACTGGTTCCTCGACGGCTGGGCCGGCGCCTACCTGAACCGCCAGGGCTACTACAGCGCCGTGCTCGACACCGCCAAGGCCAAGATGGAGGCCTACGAGTGGGCCTACTGGATGGAAGGCAAGCCCGCCTCGCAGGACATCAAGAGCCCCAATGGCGACGTGCTCGCCAAGACCGGCGCGGTGCGCGACGGCGGCAGCTACGAGCAGCGCATGGGCGGCATCGCCTGCTGGAACGCGGTGATGGACGAGAACGAGTACATGGTCAAAAAATGGAACGAGTTCGTCGCAGCCTGACCCTGTGAGCGCTCCAACCGCCAGCGCGCATGCGCCCAGTCCGTCCCTCCATGCCGTGAAGGCATGGTGGCAGGCGGCGCCGTTCGCGCTGGTCTTCTTGCTGTTCTTCCTGATTCCGCTGGGGCTGGTCGCGATGGTCAGCTTGTGGAATTTCAACGAGTACGAGCTGATCCCGGCGGTGACGCTGCGCAACTACCTGAGCCTGTTCGAGGGCTGCTCTCAGCTCACGGACAACGGCGACCTGTGCGTCACGCTCAACACCTACCTGAGCACCTTCAAGTTCTGCTTTCTGGTGTGGGGCATCACGCTGCTGATCGGCTTTTCGGTGGCGTACTTTCTGGCATTCCACGTGCGCTCGTCGACCATGCAGACGGTGCTCTTCGTGCTGTGCACGGTGCCGTTCTGGACCTCCAACGTGATCCGCATGATCTCGTGGGTGCCGCTCCTGGGGCGCAACGGTCTGGTCAACCAGATGCTGGCGGGCCTCGGCCTCGTCGACCATCCGGTCGAGTGGCTGCTGTTTTCCAATTTCTCGGTGGTGCTCGCCTTCGTGCACCTCTACACGATGTTCATGATCGTGCCGATCTTCAACAGCATGATGCGCATCGACCGCTCGCTGCTCGAAGCCGCCAGCGACGCGGGCGCCTCAAGCTGGCAAACGCTCTGGAACGTGGTCGTGCCGCTGTCGCGCACCGGCATTCTCATCGGCTCGATCTTCGTCATCACCATCGTGATGGGCGACTTCGTCACCATCGGCGTGATGGGCGGCCAGCAGATCGCATCGATCGGCAAGATCATCCAGGTGCAGACCTCGTACCTTCAGTTTCCGCTGGCCGCGGCCAACGCGATGATCCTGCTGGCGGTGGTGCTGATGATCATCTGGGGGCTCACGCGGCTCGTTGATATTCGCAAGGAGCTCTGATGAGCCAACGCATCGGAGAACAACGCGCCCCCGGCTTCTGGCCGTTGGCGATCGTGTTCGCCCTCTTCGTGCTGTTCCTCTACGGCCCGATGATCACGATCTTCATCCTGAGCTTCCAGGGCCCCGAAGGCGGCCTGACCTTTCCGCTGCGCGGCGTTTCGCTGCACTGGTTCCACAAACTGGCGGAGGGCCTGGGCACCGTCGACATCGGCGCGGCCTTCAGGCGCTCGCTGGCGCTCGGCGCGGTGGTGATGGCGTTCACCGTGGTGCTGTCGGTGCTGGCCGGCCTCGCCTTCCGCAAGAAGCTTGCGGGCAGCAACGCGCTGTTCTTCGTCACGGTGGCCAGCCTCATCATGCCGTCGATCATCATTTCTCTGGGCATCGGTCTGCAGTTCCGGCTCATCGACACCGGCATCAAGAGCCTGCTCACGGCCATGGACGCCACCACCCTGCTCGAAGGGTACGGCACCGCGCTCGGCCTGTTCAGCTCCGCACTCGGCGCCCACCTGACGTGGACCCTGCCCTTCGGGCTGCTCATCATGTTCGCGGTGTTCAACCGCTTCAACCCGGCCTACGAGGAAGCCGCGCGCGACCTCGGCGCCACGCCCTGGCAGACCTTCCGGCATGTGGTGCTGCCGCTGATCGGTCCGTCCATCGTCGGCATCGGCATGTTCGGCTTCACGCTGTCGTGGGACGAGATTGCCCGCACCTCCCAGGCCATCGGTGACGTCAACACGCTGCCGCTCGAGCTGCAGGGCCTGACCTCGACCGTCACGACGCCTTCGATCTATGCGCTCGGCACGGTGACCACCGTGGTGTCGCTGCTCGTGATGGCCGTGGCGCTGGGCACGGCCGCGCTGCTGCGCCGCCGCGCCGTTCGGCCGCGCTGAGACCGGGACCGGCCTCAACCGAAATAAGGGTGCTCCAGGGGAAACAGTGCCCGCTTGACGAACGTGCGCCATTGCACAGGCGCGCGTTGACCCAACACGACCAAGCCTGCGCTATAGGCGTAGGCCCGGAATTGCGGCGTCAGGCCTGCGAGCGCTTCTTCGGCTTGGCGCGGGTCCCTGCTGGTCCGCAGCACGGTCACGAAGGCACGCACCCTCTGTGCGTCGTCGGGCGACATGTATTTGAGCAACTCCATCTGCTTGTCCATCGAGCCCCCATGCTTGATTGCCAGGCCGATGCCGGGCAACAGAGACTCGAAGTCGCCGATCGTCATCGCCTGGCTGGCATCGAGCGCCTTCGCCACCTGCTTCGGGCTCGCCCCATCCGACGCGCCGATGAACACCAGCAGGCGGACGGGCGGCTGCGTGCCCGACGTCGCGATAGCAGAGGCTTTGTCCAGATTGCCGCGACTCATCTCGATGTAGCCGAACGCGGAGCTCTCCGGAGGAATGTCCTTGCCGTTGCCAAGGACCTGCTGCATCTGCAGGAAGCTCGACTTGGCCGCAAGATCGTCGAGCGACACGGTTTCGCCCTGTTCGATGCGCCGGATGCGCGCCAGGTCGTCCGTGGTGATCTGGCTCAGGAGAGGCGACTTGGCTCCCGCCCTTTCGTAGGCCCGGCGCGCTTCGGGCCAGGCCTGTTCTCCCGCCCAGGCATGCCCGGCGGCAAAGGCGAACCAGGCACTGTCCGGGTGCTCGGCCGCGCCCTTCTTGAAAGCCGCGTCCTTGGCAGGACTGTCGTCCATGCAGCGCACCACCAGATAGCCGAGATCGCTCGCAGCCTGATGGGCTTGCGCCAATGCGCGATGCTGCCCGCAAACGCGTTCGCGCGCTTCGGGCGTGCTGGCGTGGTTCTGCTGTTCGCGCAGCGAGGTGACTTCGAGCGGCGCGCGCTCCAACCGCGCGGCGATGATCTGCGCGCGGTTTTCCGGGGCGTACTGATCGGCGGCCGCCAGCCATTCGAGCAGGTAGGGTGACTTTTCCGAATCCCACCTGGCGTGTGCCTCGATGAGCGCCTTGCGGTCGCTCTCGGCGTCGATCATGCCCAGTGCGTTGTTCGCGGAGCGGGTCTCCGGGCCGCTGATGACCGAGCGCGTGCCGCCGGCGCTGCCCTTGGGAGTGGTGATCTGCTGCGGCGGTGGTTCGAACAGCGCATCTGCGGACTGCATCGACCAGCGCGGCGCCCCGAGCTTTCTTTCTGGGGGTGGCGATCCACGTCCGTACATCGCGGTCCAAGCAACCATTGGCGCAGCCCCTGCCACGTTGTAAACGTAACGCACGCCGATCAGCTCCGGGTTGGCCGAAAACGATTCGATCTTCTGCCCCTCGGTCGTGTGCGAACTGAGTTCGATCGTCTTGTCGGCCTCGACTTCGAAAGTCTGCCTGCCGCCCGCCGGGAGTGTTGCGCTGCTGCCGCCGATGCGGACCTTCACCTGGCGGTCAAGCCCATTGAATGCAATGACGCGGGCGCTGCCCAGCGAGGTGCTGATACCCATCAGGCTTGCGATCACACCGCCGGCCACGGTCAACCGCGCCGCGCCGGCCCACCAGCCGTCCGCCGTTTGAAACCTCGACCAGGCATCGAGCTTTTTCTGCCGTGGTCTTTCCTGGCCACTTGTCAGCGTGGCATAGGTCGATGGCACCACGGGCGCGTCTGATGCTCCGCCCGCCGCCTCCGGCGACAACGGCTCGGCCGCGATCCGTGCTTCGGTGTGCAGCAGCTGATCGAGTGCGGCACGCCGCAAATGCCCCAGCGCGCGCAGCATCGGCTTCAGCCAGCTGTCCACGTGCTTGATCCATTCGTTGAGGTTTTCGCGCGTCGGGTACCCGAATTCGAATTTCCCCACCAGCGAAGCCCAGCTGTCGTGGCCCAACAAGGCCAATGCATCGGCGCCGGCCTGGATGTCGGGTGCATCCTTTCCGATCTCGGCCATGGCGGTGAAAAGCGCGCCGGCATCGGCGTGCACGCGCTGAGCCTCGGCGTCATTGACTTTGCGTTTGGCAGTGACCATTGCCAGGGTGTTGGACAACGTGGATTGCAGATCCGCCAGGTTGGCTTCGGCATGTTCGGCATAGTGCAGAAGCCGCAACTGCCCAAGCCACGCTGCTTCCCATTCAGGCCCCTTGACGACGGCCAATGCATGTAGCGTGGAGCGGCAGCGGCGGTCTTGCGTTTCGAGCTCGCGCTCGACGTCGGCGATGTCGCGAGAGACCTCGTCGATGGCGCCGGGCAGTTCGCGCTTCTTGATGCCCTTGCCCCGATGTTCCAGGCGCGGACCTTCGGTGCGGGCAATGCCCTCCTGAACGGCGACCAGCGCGGCGCGCTCGTGCAGCAACGCATCGAGCCGCTCGAGCATGCCCGACAGCGAATCCGGATAGAGCTCAGGCAGCGAAGCCGCGGCGTCCGAAGCGCTCATGCGGTCGAAGAGCTGCTCGACCAGGTTTTGCGTGCGCGTAACGGTCCGCGCCAGATAGATGCCGCGATAGCGCCTTTTGTAGGACTCCCGGTCGTACTCGGCGTCGAGTGCCTCCGCCGCGGCCTCGCGCGTGCCGGTCAGCGGCGGCGGAACGATGTGGCTGATCATGCCTGCGCAGATGCGTTCCCGGAATGACAAAGCCTCGTCGAACAGGTCCCACGCGGAGCTTTGCCGGGCTTCGGCCGCGAGGTAGGTTTTCTTGGCGTTCTCCTCGCGCTCGTGGCTGGCTGGATGCGTGGCCCACATCCGCGACACCGAAACCTTGTCGCGCTTGAAGATGCGATGCGCCTCGGGGCCCTGCGTTGGCGGTGGCGGTGGAATCCCGTAGCCGGGATCGTCAAGGATCACCCGCAGTTTCTGCAGAATCTTCGACTGGATCTCATAGAGATCCGGGACGGCTGTGCCTTTGTGCAATTGCCGGTTTGCGAAATCGAGCGTACGGTCCCAGGCCGCATCGGCCGCCTGCATCCTGTAGAGCGCCTCGATCAGCGCGTCGCTACCCGCCAGGCTCACCGAAACACGATCGGCCTGGAATTCCATCTCCCTGGACAGCGCACGGTCGGCCAGCACGACGATGCGAAACAGGCTGTCCACGACGGAGCGGATGGACCACACCAACAGCGAGAAAAGCCAACCCACCCAGGCAATGCGAATGTCGGTACGCGAAAGACCTTCGAGAAAGCGATCGAGCCGGTCGCGCTTGGCCACGACATGCGCCGCGATCTGCTGCGCCAGGTAGACCCAACGGCCGACCGCCATGCTGCGCTGCGCGAAGTGCCCGAACTCGTGCGCCAGCACCGCCTTGAACTCGGAGACGGTCAGCACATTCACCAGTGGAAGGCCGATCTCCAGGTTTTTCTTCGAGGGGAAGAAGAAGTTGAGCAGCGAAAGGTCGTAGAACACCGCCGCATTGACGCGTGACGACACATATACCCTCGCAGGCCGTGGGGCCCGGGCTTCGTCCGCCAGACGGTGCAGAAAGGCGAACAGCCTGGGGTGCTCGGCTGCCGTGATCTCGACCGAAACGCCCGTCTCGCCGCGCCGTACGAACACCAGCGCCTTCAGCATGAACACGGCGAGGAACGCGGCCCCCAGGCCCACTCCCATCAGCAATAGGCCGTCGCCGCCGGACCCATAGACCGAAGCCCGGATGGACTGATACGCTTTCCACGCCAGCCAGCCCGAGAACAGCAGGTAAGCCGCGATAAATGCCATGAGCGCGAACATTGCGAGCCAGGCATGCCGCCGATAGGCAGGCGACGCTTTCGCGAGTTGGCTGCCGGTGCCAGCGGGACCCGCTGGATAAAGTTGATCCATGTTGTTCCCTCTTCCTCGCACAATTGATTGTTCTGCGGGTGGCACTTCGGTCCGGCAGCAACACCCAACGGCCAGCCCAGCCGATAATTCCACGCATTGTTTACAGATTCTTGCATCTGCAAAAGAAGACCAGAGGGAAAAAATGCTCGAAAAACTCAATGAATTCACAGAAAGCCACGGCGAGCTGCGCCGCGGCCGAGGCCTTGTCACGGGAACCATTGCGCTGAGCCTGGGCATCCTGTGCTTCCTGGGCGTGCTGGCGTTCCACTTTCCGCAGTACCTCACGACGCCCGAGTTGCGCAAGAGCTACAACGTCGACGTGATGCGCTTCATCCTGCTGGCGGCCATGGTCGTCGCGGGCGGGATGGCGCTGGTGAACATCATCTTCAACCGCTCGCGCTGGCTGTCTTCTGCCGCGTTCCTGCTGGTGGTCGCGGCGGCGCTGCTGGGCGGGCACAAGGTGCCGGTGAACGACTTTGCCGACAACACGCCCTACATCGGCCTGGACTGGTTCATCCTCGACCTGCTGGGCTCATCGCTGATCTTCATCTTCATCGAGAAGCTCTTCGCGCTGCGCAAGGACCAGCCGGTTTTTCGCGCCGAATGGCAGACCGACTTCCACCACTTCGTGGTCAACCACATGATCGTGGGCTTCGTGCTGCTGGCCACCAACCTGATGGTGCACAAGTTCTTCGGCTGGGCGGCCAACGACGGCATTCGCGGCTGGGTGGGCAATCTGCCGTTCTGGGCCGGGCTGCTTCTGATCGTCCTGGTGGCCGACCTGGTGCAGTACTGGACCCACCGCGCCTATCACGAGGTGCCGGTGCTCTGGCGCCTGCATGCCGTGCACCACAGCGTGAAGAGCATGGACTGGATGGCCGGCTCGCGCCAGCACATCCTCGAGCTGCTGATCACGCGCACGCTGGTGCTGGCCCCCATCTACGTGCTGGGCTTCTCCAAGGAAGTGATCGACGCGTACATCGTGGTGGTGGGCTTCCAGGCGGTGTTCAACCACTGCAACGTGAGCGTCCGGCTCGGGCTGCTGCGCTACATCATCGTGACGCCCAACTTCCACCACTGGCACCACAGCCAGGACGTCGAGGCGCTCGACAAGAACTATTCGGCGCACTACGCTTTTCTCGACTATCTCTTCGGCACCGCGGTGAAGAGCACCAAGCTCTGGCCCGAGAAGTATGGCGTGCTCGGCGACTACGTGCCCAACGGCTTCTTCAAGCAGTTGAAGTTTCCTTTCGTCTGGAAAGGATGATGCGGCGCCATCTCGGCGCGGCGGCGCTCGGCGCTGCCGCAATGCTGCTGCTCTCGGCCTGCGCCACCCGCGTCGACCTGCCGTCGAAAGACGCGGGCCTGCGCCTGCGCGTGCAGAGCTCGGTCATCGCGCCCGGCAACGGCGGCGAGCTGATCGCCGCCGACGCGCTGCAGCCCGGCGACATCCTGCTGACCTCCATTGCCACCGTCAATTCCTTCGGCATCCGGCTGGGCACCTTCTCGCCCGTGAGCCACGCCGTGCTCTACCTGGGCGACGGCCTGATCGCCGAGGCAGTGGGCAGCGGCGTGCGCGCGCGTCCGCTGGCCGACGTGGTGGACGAAGAACAGATGGTGGTGGCCTTTCGCGTGCCCGGGCTCGATGCCGCGGGTGCCCAGAAACTCCGCACCTGGGCCAACTCGCAGGTAGGCATTCGCTACAACACCACCGGCGTGCTGCTGAATGCGCCTTTCGTGCTGAACCGGCGCCTGTGCGAACTGCCGCTGATTCCATCGGCCGTCAGCCACTATTGCATCAGCGGCATGGCAATGGTGCAGCTGGGCGCGAGCCGCGACGACCAGTTCTTCTGTTCGCAGTTCGTGCTCGAGGCCTACCGCCGGGCCGGCCTGCCGATCACCGACGCCGACCCGCGCTGGGTGAGCCCGGCCGACCTGCTGCACATGCGCGAGGGCGACGTGCCCTCGATTGCCGCCACGCAGCCGCTGCGCTACGTGGGCCACCTCAAGTACAACCCGCCGCCGCTGCTTGCCGCTGACGGCCCCTGACCGCCTTGAGCAATTCTTCTTCGGATCATTTCGACGTCGTCGTGGTCGGCGCCGGTGCCGCAGGCCTGTTCTGCGCGGCGCTGGCCGGCCAGCGCGGCTTGAAGGTGCTGCTGGTCGACCACAGCGAAAAAGTGGCCGAAAAAATCCGCATCTCGGGTGGCGGCCGCGCCAACTTCACCAACCGCGACCTCGACGTGCGCGCGCCGCAGCGCCACTTCATCGGCGACAACCCGAATTTCTGTCGCTCGGCCCTGTCGCGCTATGCGCCGCAGCAGTTCATCGAACTGGTGCAGAAGCACGGCATCGCCTTTCACGAGAAGCACAAGGGGCAGCTGTTCTGCGACGGCTCCTCGCAGCAGATCATCGACATGCTGCTGGCGGAATGCGACGCGGGCAACGTCACGCGCTGGCAGCCGTGCAAGCTCGGAAAGATCGTGTTTTCCACTTCCGGCTGCCCTGATGCGACGAGCCCAGGCAGCTACCAGATCGATAGCAGCAAGGGCTTCGTCGAAACGCCCAAGCTCGTGGTTGCCACGGGCGGCCTGTCGATCCCGCAGATCGGCGCCAGCGATTTCGGCTACCGCCTGGCCGAGCAGTTCGGCCTGCGCGTCGTCACGCCCCGCCCGGCCCTGGTGCCGCTGACTTTCGGCGGCGAAGCCTGGGCGCCGTATGCCGAACTGGCCGGGCTGGCGCTGCCGGTGCGCATCGAAACCGGTGCCAAGAAGGAAAAGATGACCTTCCTGGAAGACCTGCTGTTCACCCATCGCGGCCTTTCGGGCCCGGCCGTGCTGCAGATTTCGAGCTACTGGAAGCCCGGCACCCCGCTCACGCTCGACTTCGCGCCCGGCGTGGACGTGGCCGAAGCCCTGGGCGACGCCAAGCTCCGCTCGAAGAAGCGCATCGCCAACGAACTGGCCATGCTGGTGCCCTCCCGGCTGGCGGATGCCTGGGTCGGGCAGGATCCGGGCCTGCAGCGCCCCGTCAACGAGGCCGCCGACAAGGCCCTGGCCGCCCTGGCCGAGCGCATTGCCCGCTGGCAAATCACCCCCAGCGGCACCGAGGGCTATAAAAAGGCCGAGGTCACGGCCGGCGGCATCGACACCCGCGATCTGTCCTCCCAGACCATGGAATCCAGGCAGCCGGGTCTGTATTTCATCGGCGAAGTGGTCGACGTGACGGGTTGGTTGGGCGGATACAACTTCCAGTGGGCCTGGGCGAGCGCACATGCGTGCGCAACCGCGCTATAATCGCGGGCTAACTTTGGCCTCCCCTCAACGGCCGCAAAAATTTTTCAGTTGAGGAACCCCGGCTTGGGGCCTCGATCTCCCCGAGCCAAATTCAGTTCAACGATTCATCAATGACCACCATCCGCGTTAAAGAAAACGAGCCTTTCGACGTCGCCCTGCGCCGCTTCAAGCGCACCATCGAAAAGCTCGGCCTGCTGACCGACCTGCGCGCCCGCGAGTTCTACGAAAAGCCGACCGCCGAGCGCAAGCGCAAGAAGGCAGCCGCCGTCAAGCGCCACTACAAGCGCGTGCGCAGCATGCAGCTCCCCAAGAAGCTGTACTGATGCCCGTTGGCAACAGGATCGCCGGCCTTTGACGCAAGTCGGCCCAGCGATCCGATTGCTGCCTCAGCCGCGCCAGGGAAACCTGCCGCGGCTTTTGTTTTTCCCGAACCAGGAGCCCCGAGCATGAGCCTCAAGGAACAGATCACCGAAGACATGAAGACCGCGATGCGCGCCAAGGACTCGGAGCGCCTCGGCACCATCCGCCTGCTGCTGGCAGCCCTGAAGCAGAAGGAAGTCGACGAGCGCGTGGAACTCGACGACGCCATGGTCGTTGCCATCGTCGACAAGATGGTCAAGCAGCGCAAGGACTCCATCGCGGCGTTCACGACCGGCGGGCGCGCCGACCTGGCCGACAAGGAAGCCGCCGAGATCAAGGTGCTCGAGGTCTACCTGCCGCAGCGCATGGGCGCCGACGAAGTGGCTGCCGAAGTGAAGGCCATCGTGGCCGAGCTGGGCGCCAAGGGCCCCGGCGACATGGGCAAGGTGATGGGCGCGGTCAAGACGCGCCTCGCCGGCAAGGCCGACATGGGCCAGGTGAGCGCGGCGGTCAAGGCGGCCCTGGCGAGCGCCTGATGCGCAGCGGCGGCGCCGGCGCCACCACGACGATCCCGAAGGCTTGCGCCTGCCTGGTCGATGCCAGGGGCCGGCTGCTGGTGTTCCGCCATCCCGGCGACGGGAACATGCAGCTGCCCAAGGGCACCATCGAGCCCGGCGAGTCGCCCGAGACGGCGGTGCGCCGCGAGCTGCTCGAGGAATCGGGCATCGACCACGTCGGCGAACTGCAGCCGCTCGGCACCCTGCAGCGCGACTGCGAGGCCGGCATCGAGGGCAACACGGTGCGCCATCCCCAGCTGTGGCATCTTTTCCTGATGCGTGCCGACGGCCCGCTGCCCGAAACCTTCGAGCACGTGGCCATGGGCAGCCCCGAGGAAGACGGCCTGGTGTTTTCGTTCAGCTGGCTCGCGCCCGACGACGGCATCGAGAACTTCGCCCTGCCCTACAGGCAGGCCATCGCACGCGTTCGCGCGGCCTTGCTCGCCCCCTGAAGATCGCACCGGGGTTCTTCGGAGGCTCACCTGGCTCAGGCCAGCGCGTGCGCCACCATGTAGACCCCCAGGAGCGCCAATCCGGCCAGGAAGCAGCGCCGGAACACCGCCACCGACAAGCGCTGGCGCAGCCACGTTCCCAGCACCATGCCGGCGAGGGCCGGCAGCAACATCGCCACCGACCCGCCGACCGCCGAAGCGGGATAGCTGCCGTTGCCGACCAGCCCGATGGCCAGCACCACGGTCGAGGTGGTGAACGAAATACCCATCGCCTGGATCAACGCATCGCGCTGCAAACCCAGGGCCTGCAGATAGGGCACGGCCGGCACCACGAACACGCCGGTCACCGCCGTCACCAGACCCGTCGCGGCGCCCACCAGCGGCCCCAGCCAGCGCTCGTGCGCCGCGGGCACATGCAGCTGCCGCCCCGTGAGCCCCCAGAGCGCATAGGCCACCAGCGCCACGCCGAGCGCCACCGAAGCCCAGGCGCCAGCCGGCACCCCGAGCCACAGCGCGCCGCCCAGGGAACCCACCACGATGCCCGCCTGCATGCCACCGATGCGCCGCAGCACCGGCCAGAAGGTCGCGCGCGGCCCGGTCTGCCAAAGATTGGTGACCAGCGAGGGTGCGATCAACAACGCGGCCGCGCGCACCGGCGGCATCCACAGCGCGAGCAGCGCCATCGACACTGTCGGCAGCCCGAGCCCGACCACGCCCTTGATCACCCCGGCCAGGAGAAATACCGCGGCGGCCGCGGCCCAGTGGCCTGTTGCCAGTTCGTTCGAGATCGTCATTGCGGCGCAGTCTGCCGGCCTGTGCCGAGGCTGAAAATGCGGCATTCGCGCAGCCAGCCTCAGGCACAGGCTGAGGCTCCCGTGCTACCTTGCGGCCTCACCATGCGATTCGATCTCACAGACCTGCGGCTCTTCCTCCACGTTGTGGAGGCCGGGAGCCTGACCGCCGGCGCACAGCGCTCGCACATGACGCTCGCCTCGGCCAGCCAGCGCGTGCGCGGCATGGAGGACGCCCTTGGCAGCCCGCTGCTTACGCGGCACGCGCAGGGCGTGCGCCCCACCGAGGCCGGCCGCACGCTGCTGCACCATGCGCGTGTCGTGCTGCAGCAGATGGAACGCATGCGCGGCGAACTCGGTGAATACGGCCAGGGCCTCAAGGGCCACGTGCGCTTCATGTGCGGCACCTCGGCGCTGAACGAGCACCTGCCCGAGGTGCTGAGCCGCTTTCTTGCGCAGCATCCGCGCATCTCGGTCGATCTCGAGGAGCGGCCGAGCCCGCAATCGGTCGATGCGCTGCGCGCCGGGCTGTGCGACATCGGCATCGTCTCGGACGCGGTCGGCACCGAGGGGCTCGAATGCCACCCCTTCCGCCGCGACGATCTGGTGCTCGTGATGCCGCGTGGCCATGCGCTCGCGGGGCGCCGGCGCGTGCGGCTGGCCGAGGTGGCCGACAGCGAATTCGTCGGCCTGACCGAGGACAGTGCGCTGCAGCAGCTGGTGACGCAGCATGCCCGTGCGCTCGGCAAGCAACTGGCCTACCGCGTGCGCGTGCGCAACTTCGAGGCCGTGTGCGGCATGGTCGCGCATGGCATCGGCGTGGGCATCGTGCCGCAGACCGCGGCCGCGCGCTGCGCCCGCTCGATGAAGATCGCGCGCGCCAACCTCAGCGATGCATGGGCCGAGCGCACGCTGATGGCCTGCGTGCGTTCGTCGGAAGATCTGCCGCTCAACGCCCGGCGGATGCTCGAGCACCTGTTGGCGCCGCCCGAGAAGGCTGCGGCGAAGTAACCTGAACGCGAGGCCGGCTGCGGCTCAGCGCGGCTGGAGCGCAAGCAGCTCCGCCATCTTCCGCAGCGCTTCTTCCGGCGTCGGCGCGATGTGGATCGAACAGGCCAGCATCAGGTTCAGCGGCTGGCCGAAATCTTCCACCGCGATGCCGCTGCCGGTCTCGCGCAGCACCCCGGCCGCATCGGGCGCGCACTGCAAGAGAGACCGGGCCCGGTCCGCATAGCTGCCCGCAGGCACGCCGTAGGCCACGACCGGAATCCCCAGCGCCACCGCAGCGCCCACCTCGAACACTGTCCCTGAATCGGGCTCCAGGCCGCGGAAGCACGCGAGGTTGGCCACCACACCGTCCGCGCCGCGAAGCCGCTGCATGTTGGCCTCGTAGATCTGCTCTTCCGGCGCGCCGGCGCCTGGCTGATCGTTGCCATCGGCCGGCAGCAGGGCCGCAAGCCCCAGCGCATCGCAAGCCGCCGCGAGCCTCACGAAGTGGTCCCTGGCGTCGGGGCGAAAGACGTCCGGGCCCGCAAGGTAGATCTGCGGGCGGGCCTGTCTTTCTGGGTCTTGATTCATTGAAAGCACATCTTAGCCGCGCGCTTCTGAAGGGCCGTTGCGCTCTATCCGCTGAGGGCGATCAGGCAAACCATCAAATAGCACGGTCCGCAAGTGCTCAGCTGCCGGCCACCTTCATGCGGTTGACCAGCACCGACCCCGTGGTCTTGGCGCCGAAGGTGTAGGCATCGGCCCCGATGGCCTCGATGCCCATCAGCATGTCCTTGAGGTTGCCGGCAATGGTGATTTCATGCACCGGGAAGGCGATTCGGCCCTTCTCGACCCAGAAGCCGCTGGCGCCGCGCGAGTAGTCGCCGGTGACGTAGTTCACGCCCTGCCCCATCAGCTCGATCACGAACAGGCCGGTGCCCAGCTTGGCCAGCATGGCGTCCAGGTCGTCGCCCGGCTTCGTGAGGCGCGAATTCAGGGTCAGGTTGTGCGAGCCGCCGGCGTTGCCGGTGGTCTTCATGCCCAGCTTGCGCGCCGAATAGGTCGAGAGAAAGTAGCCTTCGAGCCGCCCCGCGTCCACCACCTTGCGCGCGCGGGTCACCACGCCTTCGTCGTCGAACGGCGAGCTGCCCTTGCCGCGCAGTACGTGCGGGTCTTCGGCCACGTCCACGTGCTTGGGCAGCACCGGCTTGCCGAGCGAATCGAGCAGGAAGGTGCTCTTGCGGTACAGCGCCCCGCCGCTCACGGCCTGCACCAGCCCGCCCAAGAGGCCCACGGCCAGCGGCGACTCGAACAGCACCGGGCACTCGGTGGTCTTGATCTTGCGCGACTTGAGCCGGCTCAGCGCCCGCTCGGCGGCGTAGCGGCCCACGGCCTGCGGGCTGGCCAGTTCGCCGGCCGAGCGCATCGAGCTGTACCAGGAGTCGCGCTGCATGTCGTCGCCCTTGCCGGCAATGGGCGCAACCGAAATCGAATGCCGCGAGCTGGCATAGCCGCCGCGGAAACCGTGCGTGTGGGCGCTGAAAAAGTGGCTCTGCTGGGCCGAAACGCCCGCGCCTTCGCTGTTGGTGATGCGCTTGTCGGTCGAAAGCGCCGCCGCTTCGCACTCGAGTGCCAGCCTGGCGGCCTGCTCGCTCGTCACATCCCAGGGGTGGAACAGGTCGAGTTCGGGGTGTTCCTTGGCGATGTCTTCCTCGTCGGGAAGGCCGCTGACCGGGTCTTCGGCCGTGAAGCGGGCAATGTCGTAGGCGGCCTGCACCGTCTGGGCAATGGCCGCCTCGGAGAAGTCGGAGGTGCTGGCGTTGCCGCGGCGGTGGCCCACGTAGACCGTGATGCCCAGCGACTTGTCGCGGTTGCGCTCGACGTTCTCGAGTTCGCCCTTGCGGACCGAGACGCTGAGACCGCAGCCCTCGGAGGCCTCGGCGCCGGCATCGGTTGCACCGAGCTTTTTGGCGTGGGCCAGGGCCGAGTCGACCAGGTTTTCGAAGAAGGAGCGGCTGTAGGCGAAGCCGGAATCGGCGCGCGAGGAGGATGTCGTCATGTGGTGGCTATGATACTTGCGCCCCCCACATTCCGTTTTCCCTTCAGCTTCCCACTGCGCATTGCACGCGTTGCAACGCCGCACGGTGCGGCCCAGAATCCACCCCATGTCCCGCAAACCCAAAAAAGGCTATTTCGTCCGTGGCCAGTTCGTCGCCGAAGGCAGCGAGCTCGACCTGGAGCTCAAGCGCGAGCTCAAGGGCACCGACGAAGCCAGCCGCACCGATCTCAAGCGCGAAAGCGACGAACTGCAAAAGCTCGGAACCGAACTGCTCGGCCTGCGCGCCGGCCTGTTCGATGCGCTCCCGCTCGACGAAAAACTGGTCGACGCCGTGGCCGAGGCCAAGCGCATCACCAATTTCGAGGGCAAGCGCCGCCAGATGCAGTTCATCGGCAAGCTGATGCGCAAACTGGAGCCCGAGGTGCTGGAGGCCGTGAAGCTCGCCCTGACCGAGCAGAACAGCGTGCCGGCGGCTGAAACCGCCGCGCTGCACGAAGCCGAACGCTGGCGCGACCGGCTGATTGCCGACGACGATGCGCTGGGCGGCTGGATCGAAACCCACCCCGCCACCGATTCGCAGCAGCTGCGCGCCCTGGTGCGCCAGGCCCGCAAGGACATGAAGTCCGGCCCCGCCGGCGAAGCGCCGCGCCAGGGCAAGGCTTATCGCGAGATCTTTCAGCTGGTGCGTGCCCAGCTGGCGGTGCATGGTGGCGCCGACCACGCTGCGGAGGCTGCCGCGCAAGACCGGGAAGACGACGCATGAGCTTTCTGACTTTTGACTTTCTCCCTCTCCCGCTTGCGGGAGAGGGTCGGGGTGAGGGTCGACGGCCTGTCCACGCGTACGCTCTTTCCACCGCCAGCAGCCCTCACCCCAGCCCTCTCCCGCAAGCGGGAGAGGGAGCAAGAGGCATGAGACCATGAGCACACCCGACCCCGTACGCATCGGCATCGTCTCCATCAGCGACCGGGCCTCCAGCGGCACCTACGAGGACAAGGGCCTGCCTTCGCTGAAAGAATGGCTCGGCCGGGCGCTGAAGAACCCCATCGATTTCGAGGCCCGTCTGATTCCCGACGAAACGGCCCTCATCAGCGCCACCCTGATCGAGCTGGTCGACGCCGGCTGTTCGCTGGTGTTGACCACCGGGGGCACCGGCCCGGCCCTGCGCGACGTGACGCCCGAGGCCACGCTGGCCGTGGCCCACAAGGAAATGCCCGGCTTCGGCGAGCAGATGCGCCAGATCAGCCTGCGCTTCGTGCCCACCGCGATCCTTTCGCGCCAGGTGGCGGTGATCCGCGACAAGAGCCTGATCATCAACCTGCCGGGGCAGCCCAAGTCGATTGCGGAAACGCTCGAGGGGCTGAAGGACGCGGACGGCAAGCAGGTGGTGCCCGGCATCTTTGCCGCCGTGCCGTACTGCATCGACCTGATCGGCGGGCCGTACCTGGAGACCGACGACACGGTCTGCAAGGCGTTCCGGCCCAAGTCGGCCATCAGGAACTAGCCCACGGGCCTGTTCTCTTCGCTCCGCCGGTGCGCCATGCGGTAGAGCAGCGGCAGCACCAGGAGCGTCAGCATCGTCGACGACAGGATGCCGCCGATCACCACCGTGGCCAGCGGCCGCTGCACTTCGGCGCCGGTGCCGGTGGCAATCGCCATCGGCACGAAGCCCAGCGAAGCGACCAGCGCGGTCATCAGCACCGGCCGCAGCCGCGTGAGCGCGCCTTCGCGGATCGCAGCATCGAGCGGCAGCCCACCCTCGCGCAGGTTGCGGATGAACGAGATCATCACCAGCCCGTTGAGCACCGCCACGCCTGAAAGCGCGATGAACCCCACCGCCGCCGAGATCGAGAGCGGAATGCCGCGCAGCCACAGCGCGACGATGCCGCCCGTGAGCGCGAAGGGGATGCCGGTGAACACCAGGAGACCATCCTTCAGGTTGCCGAACATCGCGAACAGCAGCGTGAACACCAGGAGCAGCGACACCGGCACCACCACCTGCAGCCGCTCGGTGGCCGAGGCCAGGTTCTCGTACTGGCCGCCCCAGGCTGTCCAGTAGCCCGGCGGAATGCTCACCTTGCGCATCGCTTCCTCGGCCTCGGCCACGAAGGAGCCGAGGTCGCGGCCGCGCACGTTGGCGCTCACCACGATGCGGCGCTTGCCGTTCTCCCGGCTCACCTGGTTGGGGCCGGGCGCCAGCTCCAGCGTGGCCACCTCGCCGAGCGGGATGAAGCTGGTGCGCTGCTGCGCCTCCGCGCCCGCACCCCGGGGCAGCGCCACGGGGAGGCGCTTGATCGCCTCCAAGTCGGTGCGCAGGTGCTCGGGCAGCCGCACGAGGATGTCGAAGCGCCGGTCGCCGTCGAACAGCGTGCCGGCCTCGCGGCCGCCGACCGCGATGGAGACGGCGTCCTGCACGTCGCCCACGTTCAGGCCGTAGCGCGCGGTCTTCTGGCGGTCGATGTTGACCGTGAGCATCGGCAGGCCGGTGGTCTGCTCGACCTTCACCTCGGCCGCGCCGGGGATCTTGCCCAGCACGCCCGACACCTCGGCCGCCGTCTTGTTCAGCACCTCCATGTCGTCGCCGAAGATCTTCACGGCCACGTCGCTGCGCACGCCGGAGATCAGCTCGTTGAAGCGCAGCTGGATCGGTTGCGAGAACTCGTAGTTGTTGCCCGGCAGCTTTTCGACCTCTTCCTGCACGGCCGCCAGCAGCTCTGCGCGTGTGCGGCGCGGTGTACCTTGCGACTTGGGCCACTCGCTCTCAGGCTTCAGCATGATGTAGCCGTCGGAAATGTTCGGCGGCATCGGGTCCGATGCGATCTCGGCCGTGCCGGTGCGCGCGAACACGCGCTCGATCTCCGGAAACTTCGCCTTCAGCGTGCGTTCGATCTGCTTTTGCATCTCGACCGACTGCGTGAGGCTGGTGCCCGGAATGCGCAGCGCCTGCACGGCGAAGTCGCCCTCGCCCAGGCTCGGCACAAACTCCGTGCCCAGGCGCGTGGCCAGCAGGCCCGAGAGCACCACCGCCACCACCGCAGTGGTGATGACCAGCGGCTTGGCTCCCATGGCGCGCGCCAGCAGCGGCGCGTAGCCGCGCCTGGCCCAGTGCATCAGGCGGTTCTCTTTCTCGCCCACCTTGTTGCCGATGAAGAGCGCCACGGCCGCGGGGATGAACGTGATCGACAGGATCATTGCGCCCAGCAGCGCAATCACCACGGTGAAGGCCATCGGGTGGAACAGCTTGCCCTCCACGCCCGTGAGCGCAAAGATCGGCAGGTACACGATCATGATGATCAGCTGGCCGAACAAGAGCGGCCGCCGTGCCTCCTGCGAGGCCGCGAACACTTCATGGAAACGCTCGCTGCGCGTGAGCGGCCGCCCGTGCTTGGCCTGCGCATGCGCGAGGCGCCGCACGCAGTTTTCCACGATCACCACCGCGCCGTCGATGATGATGCCGAAGTCCAGTGCGCCCAGGCTCATGAGGTTGGCGCTGATTTTCTGGTTCACCATGCCGGTAAAGGTGAACAGCATCGACAGCGGAATCACCAGCGCGGTGATCAGCGCGGCGCGCATGTTGCCAAGAAACAGGAACAGGATGGCAATGACCAGCACCGCGCCTTCGAGCAGGTTCTTCTTCACCGTGGCAATGGCCTTGTCGACCAGCACGGTGCGGTCGTACACCGTCACGGCCTTCACGCCCGCGGGCAGCGTTCGGTTGATTTCCTGCATCTTCTTGTCGACCGCCTGAGAGACGGTGCGGCTGTTCTCGCCGATCAGCATGAACACGGTGCCCAGCACCACCTCGCGCCCGTTGTCGGTGGCCGCACCCGTGCGCAGCTCCTGGCCGATGCCGACCTCGGCCACGTCCTGCACGCGCAGCGGAATGCCGTTCGCGTTGCCCAGGATGACGTTGCCGATGTCTTCCGCGGTCTTCACCTGCCCCGGCGCGCGAATCAGGTATTGCTCGCCGCGCTTCTCGATGTAGCCCGCGCCCACGTTGGCGTTGTTGCGCTCCAGCGCGGCCACCAGGTCGGTCATCGCGAGGCCGTGTGCCTGGAGCTTTGCAGGGTCGGGCGCGATCTGGAACTCCTTGGCGTAGCCGCCGATGGAGTTGATCTCGGTCACGCCCTTCACGTTGCGCAGCTGCGGCTTGATGATCCAGTCCTGGATCTCGCGCAGGTCGGTCGGCGTGTAGGGCTTGCCGTCGGCCTTCTTCGCGCCCTCTTCCGCTTCCACGGTCCAGAGATAGATTTCGCCGAGGCCGGTCGAGATCGGGCCGATCACCGGCGAGATGCCGTTCGGCATGCTTTCTCGCGCCGACTGGATGCGCTCGTTCACGAGCTGCCGCGCAAAGTAGATGTCGGTGCCGTCCTCGAAGATCACCGTCACCTGCGAGAGGCCGTAGCGCGAGAGCGAGCGGGTCTGCTGCAGGCCCGGCAGGCCGGCCATCACCGTCTCGATGGGATAGGTCACGCGCTGCTCGGCCTCGAGCGGCGAATAGCCGGGCGCCGCCGTGTTGATCTGCACCTGCACGTTGGTGATGTCGGGCACCGCGTCGATCGGCAGCTTCTGGTAGCTGAAGATGCCGAGCGCGGCCATGCCCAGCACCGCGAGCAGGATCAGCCAGCGCTGTTCGATGGAAAACCGGATGACTCGTTCGAACATGCGGCGTCCTCAGTGGGTGTGCGTGGCAGAGCTCTTGCCCTGCTGAGACTTCACGACGAAGCTGCCGCTCGCCGCATACGCGGTGCCGGGCACGAGGCCGCTCACGATCTCGACGCGCCGGCCGTCGCTGCGCCCGGTCTGCACCGCCTGTGGCATGAAGCCGCCGGGCACCTTGGCGAAGACCGTGGGTTTGCCTTCCACCGTCTGCACCGCCTCGGCCGACACCGTCACCGGGGCCTCGGCTTCGGACGAAGCAAGCTCCACGTTCACGAACAGTCCGGGCCGCCACACGCGCTGCGGATTCGTCACCGTGACGCGCGCCGTCGCTGTACGCGTCTGCGCGCCGATGAGCGAGCCCAGGTACGACACCGTGCCGCTGGCGGTCTGGTCGAAAGCGCTGGAGCGGATGGTCACCGGTTCGCCGATGCGAACGAGATTGAGGTTGTTGGCAGCCACGCTGATCTCGGCCCAGACCGTGGAGAGGTCCGAAATGGTGAACACGCTGGCGTCTTCCTTGACCGACTCGCCGAGCGAGATGTGCTTCTCGACCACCATGCCGTCGAACGGCGCGCGCAGCTCGTAGCGGCCAAGCGCCGACGAGCCCGGCGTGGCGCCCAGCGCCAGCAGCTTCTGGTTCGCGTTGGCCACGGCAATCTGCGCCTCCTGCATGGCCTGCTCCGCCTGCAGGTAGTCCTGCTGGGCGGAGATCTTTTCTTGCCAGAGTTTTTTCTCGCGCTCGTAGGTGGTGCGGGCAAGCGCCAGCCGGCGCTGCGCCGACTGCAGTTCGCTGCGCTGCTCCGAGAGCCCCGGGCTCGACAGCACCGCCAGCACCTGGCCGCGCTTCACCTCCTGGCCAAGGTTGGCCGGCACGCTCTCGACCACGCCCGCCACGCGCGGCACCACGTGGGCCGTGCGGTCTTCGTTGAACTTGATCTCGCCCGGCAGTTGCAGCAACGACCGGATGCGCGCGGGGCCGGCGCTTTCGATGGCCATGCCGGCGGCCTGGACCTGCTCGTCGGTGAAGACGATTTTTTTCTCGTCTTCTCGTTCTTCGTGCGCCTCGCCGGTGTGGCCCTTGGCCTCGCCGTGGCCATGGCCGTGTTCGTCGCCCTCTTCATGGTGCTCGCCCTCGGCGTGCTCTCCGGCTTCCGAATGTCCGGCGGCTTCGGGTTGGGCGGGCGTGGTGCGCAGGATCATTGCGCCGGCCGCGAGGCCCACCACCAGCACGGCCACGATGGCCAGCCACTGCTTCTTGCCGATACGTTCGGCAAAGGTCTTGCGTTCTTGCGTGTTCATGATTCGTGGAGTCCTTGTCAGCGCGGAGCGGGTGCCGCATGGAGGGTGTCGCCGCCGCCGGTGCCGAGCAGCCGGTCGAGTTCGCCGGCCGCGCGATGCGCCTCGGCCAGGGCGAGCAGGTGCTGGTTGCGCACCTGGAACAGCGTGCGCTGGGCATCGAGTGCGTCGAGAAAGCTGAACTTCCCGAGCTCGAAGCCCCGGGCGGCGGCCTGGCGGGCGGCTTCGGCGCCGGGCAGCGCGTCGCGCTGGAGCATCTGTGCGGTGGCGCGCGCCGAACGCAGGCGCTCGGTAGCCTGCGCCACGTCGGCACGCAGCTGAAGTTCGGCCGCCAGAAGATCGTCGCGCGCCTTCTCTTCGCGGCTCAGCGCCTCGGCGACGTTGCCGCGGTTGGTGTCGAAGATCGGCAGCGGCACCGACACGCCCACCACGACCTGGTTGCGGCCGCTGCCGCTGCCCATGCCTTCATCGGCCGGCACGCGCTTCGCGCCGAGCGACACGGTGATGTCGGGCACGCGCCGGGCCTGCTCCAGTTCCGACAGCGCCTGGCGCCGTTCGACCTCGAGCCGCGCCTGGCGCAGCACCGGTGCCTCGGAAAGCCGGCTCTGCACGTCCGCAACCGCTGCGGGCAACGAGTCGAGCGCGCCGTCTGCGTGCGTGAAGCGTGGCGACGCATTGCCCCAGAGCGCAGCGAGTTGCCGGCGCGCCGAGCGCAGCGCGCCCTCGGCCTGCAGCAGCTCGACGCGGATGCCGGCCTCGGCCACGCGCGCCCGGTTCTCCTCGAGCGGCGAAACCTTGCCGGCCGCCACCCGGTTGGCGGCCGCGCGGGTTGCCACTTCTGCAAGTCCGACCGAGTCTTGCGCCAGCCGCAAGCGCTCCTGCGCGGCCAGCACCTCGAAGAACAGCGTGATCGTCGACGCACGCAACTCGGAACGCCGCGCAAGCAACGCCGATTCGGCCTGGTCGCGGGCACGCTCCGCCGCCGTCACGCGCGCCGCGCGCTTGCCGCCCAGCTCGATGGGCTGGCTCAGCTGCAGCGTGGTGGTGCGGTTGTCGCGCCGCAGGTCTTCCACCTGCGCGCCGAACACCGGGTTGGGCCAGGCGCCGGCCTGCACCACGGCCGCATCGGTGGCCTCCCGTTCGCGCGCGGCGGACGAGAGCCCGGGGTTGAACTGCCGTGCCAGCGCGAGCGCGCTGGGCAGGTCCAGCGGACCTGCGGGTTCTGCCGCTCCGGGGGCGGCGTGCCCGAGCGGCGAAGGATTGGAACCGGCAGTGGATTGTGAAAATGCCGGGAACACCGCCAAGGCCATGACGGCCAGCGGCACGAAGAGCGTGCGCATCGAATTCTCCTGGGTTGCAAAACAACGGGCGGGGGAATTCGGCGAGAGCTCAGCTGATGATGAGTATCAGGAAAATGGGTTGTTCTCTCGCCGAATCAAAGGGCGAGAGGCCAGGCAGGAGGCACGGGCACTTCGGAGATGTGCGAGACGAAATGTTCCGCGCGCATGGCGCGCAGTGCCTGCGCCATTGGCGGTGCATGCACGCGATCGGCCATCGCCGGCAGGTGTTGCGCGTGGCCCAGGTGGCAGACGGCGCAATCTCCGAGCACGGCGTTGGGCTGGGTGCCGGGGCTCTTCTGCGCGTCGTCGGTGGTGCGCAAATCGCCCGCGCTGTTGCTCGGCTCGTGCTCGTGATGCCCCCAGTGGCTCGGTTGCACATCGCGTTCATGCTGGCAATAGGCCGCCGACGCCGCCCAGCTGAACTGGAACGGAAGCAAAAGCAGCAAGAAGATCTGAAGCCAGCGGCGCATGGTGCAAAAAGTATATCGGCGCCGTGGGGCCCGCCGGTCTGCAATGCCCTTGCAGTTTGCAGGTTGCGGCGCAATGTACGACAAGCGCGCGGCGTTTCGGCTGTCGTTCGGCGTGCGAATCCATAACTTCCGCCGGGCCACTCCACGGCGGACATTTCATCGATGAGAATTCTCGTCATAGAAGGCGAGCCCGGACTGGGCGACGATCTGAAGAAGGGCCTGGAAGCAAGCGGCCATGTGCTCGACACCGCACGCGACGGCGTCGAAGGCCGCTTGCTGGCCACCCTGGACGGGTACGCGCTGATCCTGCTCGACGTGACGCGCCCCGGGATCGACGGCTTTGCGGCGCTGCAAGCCATCCGGCGCACCAGCAACGTGCCCGTTCTGGTGCTCACCGACCGCGACAAGGTCGAAGACCGGGTCAGCGGCCTGCAGCACGGCGCCGACGACTACCTCGTCAAGCCCTTCTCGCTTTCCGAACTGCTGGCGCGCGTGGAGGCCCTGCTGGGCCGGGGCACGCGCCAGGCGTCCACCATGCTCCGGCTTGCCGACCTGGCGCTGGACCCGGCCAGCCGCACGTGCGTTCGCAACCGCACGCGCATCGACCTCACGGCCAAGGAGTTCATGCTGCTGGCGCTGCTGCTGCGCCACCACGGGGAGATACTTTCACGCCGCACGCTCGGCCAACAGGTGTGGGATGCAGCCTTCGAGAACGAAAGCAACGTGGTCGAAGTGACCATTCGCAGGCTGCGCAGCAAGATCGACGACGCTTTCGACGTCAAGCTGCTGCACACGGTGCGCGGCAGGGGCTACGTGCTCGAAGATCGCTCCTGATCGCGAGCCCCGGGCCGCCCCCATGCGGCACCGGCTCACGCATCCCCGGTGTCAGGGTTTGGCAGGCGCCTCTGGCTTGCCCTCGGCGTCGCCGGCACGCGGCGCCTTGCGGCCAATGCACAGCGTCATCAGCGGCCCCGTCATCGCGGTGGTGGCCAGGGCCATCACCAGCAGCATGGTGAACAGCTCGGGGCCGATCAGTCCCACGTCGAACCCGATCTTGATCACGATCAACTCCATGAGCCCGCGCGCGTTCATCAGTGAACCGGTGGCCAGGCTGTCGCGCCAGCTGTAGCCCGCGATGCGCGCGCCGGCCGCGCCGCCGGCAATCTTGCCGACGGTGGCCACGCCCACGATCAGCAGCATCGCACCCAGGCTCGCACCGGAGAAGGCATTCGCCGTGGTGCCCAGCCCCGCAAGCGCAAAGAACAGCGGCATCAGCACGACGATGGAAATCGGCTCGATGCGTTCGCTCAGCGAGCGCAGCAGGCGGTCGTCGCGCGGCAGGCAGGCACCGAACAGGAAGGCGCCGAACACCGCGTGCAGGTGCAGCCATTCGGTCAGCAGCGCGGTGAGCAACAGGCCGATCATGAGCGAGGCCATCACCGTGGTCGAAGGCTCGCCGTCGGGCGCCTTCACGCGCAGCAGCCAGGCAAAGGCGGGCTTCAGGCCGAAGAACAGGAAGGCGAGCATCACGACCACGCCGACGGTGATCTTGATCAGGCTCTCGTAGCCCTCGCCCGCGCCAACCAGCGCCACCACGAAAGCCAGCAGGATCCAGGCGAACACGTCGACCACGGCCGCGGCACTGAGCGAGAGCTGGCCGAAGGCCGTGCGCGTCATGCCGCGGTCCTTGAGGATGCGCGCCATGACGGGAAAGGCCGTGATGGAAAGCGCAGCCGCCATGAAGAGCGCAAAGGGCCAGAAAGCGACACCGGCCGGCGCGAGCGTGGGGTACAGCGCAGGCGAGATCGCAATGCCCAGCGCCAGCGGCACGATCACGCTGAGCACGCCCACGGCGCCCGCCGCCTTGAGTTGCGCCCGCATGTTCCGCGTGGCCCGCAATTCCAGGCCCACCACGAACATGAACAGCACCAGCCCCACCGTCGACAGCGAAGAAAGGCCCTGCAGCGAGTCCTTGGCAAACAGCTGCGCGTGCAGCGAGGGGAAGAGCGCGCCCATGACCGCCGGGCCGAGCATGAGGCCCGCCGCCATTTCGCCCACCACGCCCGGCTGGCCAAGGTAGCGAAGCACCCAGCCGCAGAGGCGCGCGGTGGTCAGGATGACGACAAGTTGCAGCAGGAGAGAGGTGACGGACATCGAGGGGCTGGGGTCGGCAAGGGGAAACAGCCGATGTTAGTTCCAAGCCGTGTCGCCGAACCAGCGGTTGGCCCACTGGTTCAGCGCGAGGCGCTTGGCGCCCCCCCGGGCAACTCACCTGGACGCGCGCATCAGCCGCAAGCCGTTCGCCACCACCAGCAGGCTTGCCCCCATGTCCGCAAACACCGCCATCCACATCGTTGCGCCGCCGAACACCGCGAGCACGAAGAACACGGCCTTGATGCCGAGCGCCAGCGTGATGTTCTGCCACAGCACCGAATGCGCGCGGCGCGAGAGGCGAATCGTTTCGGGAATGCGCCGCAGGTCGTCGTTCATGATGACCACGTCGGCCGCTTCCATGGCGGTGTCGGTGCCGGCGCCGCCCATCGCAAAGCCGATGTCGGCCTGCGCGAGCGCGGGTGCGTCGTTGATGCCGTCGCCCGCCATGCCGGCCATGCCGTAGCGCTGCTGAAGCGCCTTGATGGCATCGAGCTTCTCCTCGGGCAGCAGGTTGCCGCGCACGTCGTCGATGCCCGCATGAACGCCGATTGCCTTGGCCGTGGCGGCGTTGTCGCCGGTCAGCATCACGGGCGTGACACCCAGCGCGCGCAGCTCGGCCATGGCCGCCTGCGAGGATGGCTTGATGGTGTCGGCCACCGCGAACAGCGCCAGCACCGCATGGCCAGAGGCCAGCAGGGTGACGGTGCGCCCGGCCTCCTCATGCCGCTTCAGCTCGGCTTCGAGCGCGGGGCTGCACAGCTTCTGTTCTTCGATGAGGCGATGGTTTCCAAGCACATAGCTGCGGCCTTCGTGCGTGGCCTGCACGCCGCGTCCCGGCAGGGCCGCAAAGTTGCCGACCGGCCGGGGCTCGCGCTTCAGGCCCTGGGCAATGGCCTTCGACACCGGGTGGTCGGAGCGGCCCGCGATGCTCGCGGCAATGGCAAGGATTTCGCCCTCGTCCGCCGTCTTGTCGAGCAGGCTGGTTTCGACCAGCTTCGGCTTGCCTTCGGTGATGGTGCCCGTCTTGTCGAGCGCGACGGCCTTGAGCTTGCGCGCCTCTTCGAGGTAGGTGCCGCCCTTGATCAGGATGCCGCGCCGCGCGGCCGATGCCAGCGCGCTCACCACCGTGACGGGTGTCGAGATGACGAGCGCGCAGGGGCATGCGATGACCAGCAGCACCAGCGCCTTGTAGACGGCCTCCATCCAGGTCCAGCCCATGAGCCAGGGCGTGAGCGCCGCCACGGCGATTGCCAGCGCGAAGACCGCGGGTGTATAGACGGCGGCAAACCGGTCGACGAAGCGCTGCGTGGGCGCGCGCGTGCCTTGCGCTTCTTCGACCGCGTGGATGATGCGCGCCAACGTGGTGTTGGCAGCCACGGCCGTGACGCGGAATTCGAGCGCGCCCGTCTGGTTGATGGTGCCCGCAAACACCGCATCGCCCACCGACTTGTCGACCGGAATGCTCTCGCCGGTAACGGGTGCCTGGTCGATGGCGCTCATGCCCTCCGTCACCACGCCGTCGAGCGGAACGCGCTCGCCGGGGCGAATGCGCACCAGGGCACCGAGCGCCACGGTGTCTGCCTTTGCCGTCTTCCAGCTGCCGTCGGGCTGCCTGACATCGGCCAGCTCGGGCGCCAGCGCCAACAGGCCCTGGATGGCATTGCGGGCGCGGTCGACGGCACGCGCCTCGATCATTTCCGCAATGGCATAGAGCGCCATCACCATCGCGGCCTCGGGCCATTGGCCGATGACGAAGGCACCCGTGACCGCCACCGCCATCAGGGCGTTGATGTTCAGGCGCCCGCGCACCAATGCGGCGAAGCCCTTCTTGTAGGTGTCGAGCCCGGCCAGCGCGATGGCTGCGAGCGCCAACCCCATCTCCACCGCCGTGAACCCGATGCCCTCCGGTGCGAGAAAGGAAATCGTCTCGGCCGCGATGGCCAGCACCAGCGCGGCCACCAGCCGCCAGAGCTCCGGCGTCATGAGGCCGGCGGCGCGCGCCGTGCCGGGAGCGGGCGGCGCACCGGCCACCTCATTCAGCGGCTCAGGCTTGAACCCCGCCTTGCGGATGGCTTCGAGCGCATTGGGCAAGGCAGTGTCGTCGGCGGTGATCGCCATCGTCCGTTCGCCGAGCCGAAAGCGCAGCCCGCTGATGCCGCGAACCGGCTCCAGCGCGCGGCGGATCTCGGACTCTTCCACGGCGCAATCCATGGTGGGAATTCGGAAGAGCAAGGCGCCCTTGGGGATGTCTGCGGTATTGGCGGCAGCGACAACTGCCGCCGATCCACATGCGGAACTGCCGCAGCAGGCGGTTTCGGCCGGTGCATGCGAATGAGCATGCGCATGCGGCGCCACCGGTTTCAGAGCGTTCTGGTTCGTCATGAAGTGCATTGGAAACCCTGAAGCAGGTGTAGAGTCAAACGCTAGATTCCTCCACTCCCCTTCTTGCCGCATCATGAAAATCGGAGAACTGGCCAAGGTCGCGAACACGCCGGTCGAAACCATCCGGTACTACGAGCGCGAGCAGCTGCTGCCCGAGCCGGCGCGCACCGAAGGCAACTACCGCATCTACGACGACGAGCATGCGCAGCGGCTGGGCTTTATCCGCCGCTGCCGTTCGCTGGACATGACGCTCGATGAAATCCGCAGCCTGCTGCGCTTTCGCGATGCGCCCGGCGAAGACTGCGGCGAGGTCAACCAGCTGCTGGACGACCACATCGGCCACGTGGCCGCGCGCATTTCCGAACTCAAGACACTGGAAAAGCAGCTGAAGGCGCTGCGCCAGCAATGCTGCGGGCCTGAATCGGCGCAGAACTGCGGCATCCTGCAAGAGCTGGACACCGCCGCGCTCGCAACGGAGCCGTTCGGGCAGCACGCGGGCCATGTGCATGGGTCGCTGCACACGGCCGCGAAACGATCGACCTGAAAGGCCTCGCTACCTGCCGATGAGCTGCGTGAGCTTCTCCGCCTCGAAGCTCTCGTCACGCGCCGCATCGCAGGGCACGCAATCCTTGGTGCCGGGATGCGCAGACAGCTTCTCGATGGCCTGCCACAAGAGCGCGATCTGGTGTTCCTGGCTCGCGGCACTGTCGACGAGGCCGCGCATGGCCTGGCTCAGCGGGTCGTCGTCCTGCGTGATGCCGTAGGCGGAGAACTTCTGCGGCGCGGCCACATCGGCGCTCTCGCCGGTCTTCGACGGGATGATGCGTGCGGGAATGCCCACCGCGGTCGCCCCTGCCGGCACAGGCTTGATGACCACCGCGTTGCTGCCGATCTTGGCGCCATCGCCGACGACGAACCCGCCCAGCACCTTGGCCCCCGCGCTCACCACCACGTTGCGCCCCAGCGTCGGATGGCGCTTGGTGCCCTTGTAGAGCGAGGTGCCGCCGAGCGTCACGCCCTGGTAGATGGTGCAGCCGTCGCCGATCTCGGCGGTTTCGCCCACCACCACGCCCATGGCGTGGTCGAAGAACACCCGCTCGCCGAGCTTGGCCGCGGGATGAATCTCGATGCCGGTGAGCCAGCGGGCCCAGTGCGCGATGAAGCGCGCCGGCCACTTGAAACCGTGCGTCCAACACGCATGCGCCCAGCGGTGCAGCACCACGGCATGGAAGCCGGGGTAGACCGTGATCACTTCCCAGGCGCTGCGGGCGGCCGGGTCGCGTTCGAGGATGCACCGGATGTCGGCGCGCATTCGAGAAAACATCGCTGCCTTTGTTGTCGTTATATCGATAGGGGCCGGGCAGTCTAAAGCGCAGGGTCTTCGCGTACGGGCGATGGGGTTTTAGGCGCATGCGCGGCGTCGGCCATGGCCTTGGCGATGCCGCGGAGGATGTGAATTTCCTCCGGCGTGGGCTGGGCGCGGTTGAAAAGCTGCTGCAGCCGGGGCATCAGCTTCTTGGGCGCCTGCGGGTCGAGAAAGCCGATTTCCACCAGCGACCGTTCCCAGTGCTCGAGCATGCCGGCCACCGCCTTCGCATCGGCCGCCTGCACGGGCGCGGTGGCGTCGCGCACCTCGTAGCCACCCAGGGCCAGCCGCCATTCGTAGGCAACCACCTGGATGGCGGCGCCGAGGTTCAGGGAGCCGAACTTCGGATCCGTGGGAATGCTCAGCGCCACGTTGCAGCGGTAGACGTCTTCGTTGCGCATGCCGAAACGCTCGGAGCCGAAGAGGAAGGCCACATGCTGGTCGCCCTGCTTCACGAGCGGCTCCAGGTGCTCGCGCGGGGTGCGCGTGGGCGGGCCGAAGTCGCGCGGGATCATGGCGGTGGCGCACAGGTGGGTCACGCCGTCGAGCGCCTCGTCCAGCGTTTCAACGATGCGGGCGTTGTTCAGAACGTCCAGCGCGCCGCTCGCACGCTGAATGGTTTCTTCCCGCCGCAGCACGTTGGCCCACCGCGGCGCCACCAGCACTAGGTCGTCGAAACCCATGGTCTTCATGGCGCGGGCGGCGGCGCCCACATTGCCGGCATGGCTGGTCTGGATCAGGATAAAACGGGTGCGCATGGGGGTTTGGAGACACAAAGCGGGCGGAGCCGGTAAAATGCCCGATTCTCGCCGCCCGCATCGCCGGGCCGCTCATCGGGGCGCCAGCCGCTCCTTCCGCCGTTCTTCTCACAATCCAATGTCGTCCCCCAACCTGCATCCCATGCTCAATGTGGCCGTCAAGGCCGCACGCGCCGCCGGCGCGATCATCAACCGCGCCGCCCTCGACGTCGAGGCCGTGCGCATCTCGCAAAAGCAGGTCAATGACTTCGTCACCGAAGTCGATCACGCCAGCGAGCAGGTCATCATCGAAACGCTGCTTGGCGCGTATCCGGGGCACGGCATCCTGGCCGAAGAATCGGGCACCCAGCATGGCGCCAAGGATTCGGACTACGTCTGGATCATCGATCCGCTCGACGGCACCACCAACTTCATCCACGGCTTTCCGGTCTACTGCGTTTCCATCGCGCTGTCGGTGCGCGGCAAGATCGAGCAAGCGGTCATCTACGACCCGAGCCGCAACGACCTCTTCACCGCCACCAAGGGCCGCGGCGCCTACATGAACGAGCGCCGCATCCGCGTTTCCAAGCGCACCCGGCTCAGCGAATGCCTGGTATCGACCGGCTTCCCGTTTCGCAGCGGCGACAACTTCAAGCAGTACCTGGCCATCATGGCCGACATGATGCCCCGCATGGCGGGCCTGCGCCGCCCCGGCGCGGCAGCGCTCGACCTGGCCTACGTGGCGGCCGGCTTTACCGATGCCTTCTTCGAGACCGGCCTCAACCCCTGGGACGTGGCCGCAGGCTCGCTGCTGGTGACCGAGGCCGGCGGCCTGATCGGCAACTTCACGGGCGAGCCCGACTTTCTCGAACAGCGCGAATGCCTGGCCGGCGCGCCGCGCATCTATGGCCAGCTGGTGCCGCTGCTCGCCAAGTACTCGAAATTTGCCGGCATCGACGACAAGATGCGCGCGAGCGACCGGGTGCGCGCTGTGTCGGCCGCCGCGCGGCCTGGTGCCGATGAATCGGTCGACCTGTATGCCCGCAGCACCGTCACCGAACTGACGGCCGCGCCGCTCGACGGCGAAGCGCCCGCGCCGGCCGCCGCAGCAGCGCCGGTGTCGCGCAAGCTCACGCGCATTCGCCGCGACGCGCCTGCCGACGGCAGCCCTTCCGAAGGCGACACTTCCGCCAAGTGATGCAGGGGCCACGTGCCGCCCTCCGGCTCCGTGCGGCGCTGCGCATCGCGCTGAGCCAGTACGTCGCCAGCGGGCTCACGGTCGCGCTCGGCCTGCTCGTCATCTCGGCCGGCGCGCACCTGTGGCTCGGCGCCATTGCGGCGGCGTCGGCCGCGGTGGGCGTGATCGTCACGGCCCCGCCGGACCTGCCCGGCCCGCGCCGCGGCAAGTTCTTCCAGATGCTGCCGGCGCCGCTGATCGGCCTGCCGCTCTTCTTTTTGGTGCAGCTGCTGCACGCCGCGCCCATCCGCCTCGGCCTGGTGCTGGTGCCCGCCACCTTCATCGCCTTCCTGGCCATGGCGTGGGGCAAGCGGGGCATCCCGATTGCCATCGCGGTGATGTTCTCGATGATTTTCTCGATGGCCACGCCGGCGCCCAGCGGCATGGCCGAGGCGCTCGAACGCACTTGGCACTTCGGCCTGGGCGCAGGGCTTTACGTGATCTGGGCCACGCTGGCCAACCACGCGCTCAACACGCGCTTTCGCGTGCAGTCGGTCTCGGACGTTCTTTATTCGCTGGCCGCGCTGATGCGCACCGAGGCCAGCCAGTTCACCCCGCTCGACGACACCAGCGACATCCGCGAAACCCCCGCGCCGTTGCTGGGCCAACTGCTGCGCGAACAGGCCGCGCTGGCCGACCAGCTGCAGGCCACGCGCGACATCGTGCTGGAGTCGCCGCGCACGCCGCGCCGGCAGCGGCTGGCGGCCATGCTGGTGATCGTGCTCGAGATGCGCGACCAACTGCTCGCGAGCGAGCTCGACCTGGACGCGCTCAAGAGCCATCCCGCGCATGCCGAGGCGCTGATCGAAATGCGCCGCGTGCTCGAAGAGCTGGCCGACGAAACCACCGCGCTAGGCGATGCGCTGCTGATGGGCCGCCAGCCCGAAGCGGTGGCCGACCGGCGGCCGCGGCTCGCGTCGATCCATCTTTCCGGCGAGGACGATGGCGCGGGCCATGGACTGCCCGGCCCGAATGCCGCCATGCTCGCGCGCGGCCTTGCGAGCCGCATCGGCCACATCAACGACGAGGTGCTGCGCCTGTCGGCCATGGCGCGCGGCGACGCCGAGCCCAACCTTGCCGTGGTGCGCGCCAACTGGCAGATGTTCGTGAGCCCCACCGATTGGTCGCTGCGGCCTTTTCTCACGCTGTGGCGCTGGGACGCACCGCCGCTGCGCCACGCCATTCGCGCGGCGCTGGCCATTGCGGCCGGCTACGCCATTGCGGTGTCGCTGCCCTGGGGATCACACGACTACTGGATTTTGCTGACCATCGTAGTGGTGCTGCGCGGCAGCCTCTCGCAAACGCTCGAGCGGCGCAACAGCCGCGTGGCCGGCACGCTGCTGGGCAGCGTGCTCGCGGTGGGGCTGCTCTCCGCGCATCCGTCGCCGCTGATGCTGCTGGCCATCATCACGGTGTCGCAGGCCATTGCCCACAGCTTTGCGGTGCGGCGCTATCTGATCACGGCGGTTGCGGCCACCGTGCTGGGCCTGGTGCAGGCGCACATGCTCAACACCGGCGCCGCGCCCATCTTCGCGCTGTTCGAACGCATTGCCGACACGCTAATCGGCGCCGCGCTGGCCTGGGGCTTCTGCTATGTGTTGCCCTCGTGGGAGCGCGGGCAGATTCCGGCGCTCGTGGCGCGCACGCTCACCGCGCAGGCGCGCCATGCACGCCTGGCGCTCGGTCTCGGCCAGTTGAAGGCCATCGACAGCAGCCCCGAGCTCGAATGGCGGCTTGCGCGCCGTGAGGCCTACGACAGCCTCTCGGCGCTGGTGCAGGCCACGCAGCGCTCGCTGTCCGAACCGCGCGCGGTGCAGCCGCCGCTCGAGCCGCTCGAGCACCTGCAGGCGCACAGCTACCAGTTGCTGGCGCAGCTGAGCGCGGTCAAGTCGATGCTCGTGCTGCGGCGCGACCGGCTCACGCCGGCCGATATCGAGGGCCCGCTCGCGCGCACGGCACAGCGCATCGACGCCGCCATCGGCACCGCCCCGACCACCGGCCCCTCGCTTCCCGAAAGCTCCGCCTCCACCACCGTAGGCGGGCCGATTCCCCTGCCCGACCCGTTCGACAACGACATCAGCCCCTGGCTGCTGCGCCGTCTCGACCTGGCCACGGCGCTTGCCACGCAGCTGCGCGACGACGCGGCGCGCATTCTTCAACCTCTGAACGAGACACAGACCACCACGACCGCCACCGTCCAATGACTCAAGAGATCCTTGCCCACCCCTGGTTCGGCACCTGGCTCGCAGCCTTTGTCGGCGTTCCGGTCGCCCTCTTGATCCACCGCGTGGGCGGCCTCGTGCTGTTGCGGGTCACGCGCCCGACACCGGCGCTTCACGCGATGGTGGTCAACTGCAAGGCGGTGGCGCGGCTGGTGCTGCCGCTGGTCGCGCTGCTGCTGGTGTTTCAGGCCGCGCCCGACAACCTGCGCTTCATTGGCAGCGTGCGGCATTTCAACGGCCTGCTGCTGATTGCCGCCACCACATGGCTTGCCGTCAAGGCCATCAGCGGATTCGCGGACGGCGTGCTGGCGCAGCACCCGCACGACGTTGAAGACAACCTCCATGCGCGCCGCGTGCTCACCCAGACACGCGTGCTTGCGCGCACCGCCATGTCGATGGTGCTGGTGGCCGGCGGCGCGATGATGCTCATGACCTTTCCGGGTGCGCGCCAGGTCGGCGCCAGCCTGCTGGCCTCGGCGGGCGTCATCGGCATCGTGGCGGGCCTGGCGGCCAAGCCGGTGTTCAGCAACCTGATTGCCGGCTTGCAGATTGCACTGGCCCAGCCCATCCGCATGGACGACGTGCTGGTGGTCGAGGGCGAATGGGGCCGTGTCGAGGAGATCACCGGCACCTTCGTGGTCGTGAGAATCTGGGACGACCGGCGGCTGATTCTGCCGCTCAGCTATTTCATCGAGAAGCCGTTCCAGAACTGGACGCGCCAGTCGTCGCAGCTGCTTGGCGCGGTCTTCATCTACGTGGACTACGGCATGCCGGTGGCCCCGCTGCGCGCAGAGGTCGAGCGCATCGTGAAGGGCGCCTCCGAGTGGGACGGCCGCTTCTTCAACCTGCAGGTAACCGACGCCACCGAGCGCACCATGCAGATTCGCGTGCTTTGCACCGCGGGCAACTCGAGCCTCGCCTTCGAGCTGCGCTGCAAAGTGCGCGAAGGGCTCATCGACTTCATGCAGCGGGAGTATTCGCAGTTCTTGCCGAAGATGCGCATTGAGGGCGACGCGATGCAGGCCGCACGCGCGGACCACCCGCTGGGTCAGGAAGCCGCGCCTCCACACCAAGCGCCGCGCTAACCTGCGCTAACCTGCGTGAAGGCTGCGGCGCATCGCCGGAAGCCGGAGGTTGGTGAACGCCCGCAGCAGCCACTCCGCCGGCCCGTAGGCAAAGCGGCGCATCCACCACCCGCTGAGCAGCAGGTTGCCCGCGAAGATCGCCAGCGCGACGCCGAAAGTGGCCAGCGGCCCCATGGTGCCGATCCACCGCAGCCCGTAGGCGAGAAAGAGCCACGCGCACACCAGCGATTGCAGCAGGTAGTTCGACAGCGCCATCCGGCCTGCCGGCGCAAGCATCCGCGCCAGCACGCGGCCGCGCCCGCTCTGGAACACGAGCAGCATGCCGGCCGCGTATGCGCCCGCCAGGAACGGTGCCGTCAGCAGCGTGACCGCAAGGCCCTGGACCTCGCGTACCGCGTTCAGGCGAAGGGTTGGAAGCGCATAGGCCAGCGCACCCGGCAGGCCGATGGCCAGACCCCACCACAGCACCCGCCACAGCAGGGCGCGATGCGCTTCGACGTGCGCAAGAAGCCCGCGCCGGCCGGCAATGAACCCCAGGAAGAACATGGCCAGCGCCTCCGGCGCCTGCACCAGCGCCGTCATCCACCAGGTCAGCGAAAGGTCGCGCACATGCTGCGCCATCACCAAGGCCGGCGTGGCGCGGTAGGCGGCCAGCGCCGCGGCGGCGTCGCCGTAGGCCGCCTGCACGGCCATCTGCATATCCATTTGCGAATACATGCGGCCGACGCCGGCCCACAACAGCGAAGTGAGCAGCACCAGCGCGATGGCCGCGCACGCCAGAAACACATCGCCGCGCCGCCGCAGCATGAGCAGCACGGCGCCCAGCACCGCATAGGCCATGAGGATGTCGCCGTAATAGAGCAGCACGGCGTGCGCCACGCCCATGACCCACAGCCCGAGGTGCCGCCGCACCATGCGCGGCACGAAGGGTTTGCCATCACGCTCCGCCGCCCGCATCTGCAGGGTGAAGCTGTAGCCGAACAGGAACGAGAACAGCAGGTAGAACTTGGTCTCGAACGCAAAGGCCCGGACGAACGAGGCGATCTGATCGGGCAGCGACATACCCAGCGGATCGGGAATGCCCAGGGCGTAGTAGGTCGAGGCGAAGCTCGCGATGTTGACCACCAGGATGCCCATCAGCGCGAAGCCGCGCAGCGCATCGACCATCTGCTGGCGCTCGTTCGATGCACTGGCCGGGTCTGGTGCGGAAGGGTTCTGGTGCGCCATGTGGCGTTGCGGGTTAGTTTGGAGGATGGTGGATTAGATCAATCGAATGTAGCGTCTCTACAGTCGTTCGAGATCGAACGCCAACCCGAGAAGACCCGGGAACGCCCCCCAACGGCCGAATGATTCAATGATTGACTGACTGAACGAGGAGGATCCCCATCATGCTGAAGAACACCCCCATCACCCGCCGCCTGGCCACGCTGCTTGCCGCGGCCGGCTTCATGGCGTCCATTGCCACCATGGCCACCACGGCGGGGGCGCAGACGACGCTCGACAGCCCCCTGCACATCGTGGTTGGCTATGCGCCCGGCGGCGCCACCGACCGCGTGGCGCGCATCGTTGGCGACAAGCTCAGCGCACGCCTGGGCGTGCCGGTGGTCGTCGACAACAAGCCCGGCGCGGGTGGCCGCCTGGCGGCGCAGCAGGTCAAGACCGCGACCGCCAGCCAGAACGTGCTGATGCTCGCCAACCCCGCCGTGATGGTGGTGGCGCCGCTTGTCTTCAAGGACAACAACTACGACCCCGAGCGCGACTTCGTGCCCGTGTCGCACGTCAATGCCTACGACTTTGCGCTGTCCGTGTCGCCCCACCTGCCGGTGCGCGAGCTGAACCACCTGCTCGCCTGGATGCGCGCCAACCCCTTGCAGGCCAACGTGGGCGTGCCCGCCACCGGCAGCCTGCCGCACTTCTTCGGCCTCATGGTGGGCGAGAAGGCCAAAGTGGAGACGCAGATCATCGGCTACCGCGGCTCGGCCCCGCTGCTGAACGACCTGCTCGGCGGCCAGGTGCCGATTTCCATCGACACCGAAGACGTGGTGCTGCCGCAGCACAACGCGGGCAAGCTGCGCATCCTTGCGATCTCCGGCGCCAAGCGCTCGCCCTTTGCGCCGAACATTCCGACCTTCAAGGAAGCCGGCCTCGACCTGGCCGCCACCGGCTGGAACACCTTCTTCGCGCCCGCCAGCATGCCCAAGGAGAAGGCCGAACGCCTGTCCAACCTGATCCGCGAAGTCATGCAAGACGCCGACACGCAGCGCAAGTTCAAGGACGCCGGCATGACGCCGGTGGTGAGCACGCAGGCGCAGACCGCCGCAATGCTCAAGGCCTACCGCGCGCAGTGGGCCCCCGTTGTCCAGAAGTCCGGCTACCAGCCCTGAACCGTTTCAGACACATGACCAGACCCAACATCATCTTCATTGTGGCCGACGACCTCGGCTATGCCGACCTGGGCTGCTACGGCGGCCGCGATGCCGCCTTCGGACCCGTGTCGCCCGTGCTCGACGGCCTGGCCGCCAACGGTTTGAAGCTCACGCAGGGCTATTCGAATTCGCCCGTGTGCTCGCCCACGCGCTTTGCGATGATTACCGCGCGCTACCAGTACCGCCTGCGCGGCGCGGCCGAAGAGCCCATCAGGAGCAGCAGCCGCGGCAGCACCACGCTCGGCCTGCCGACCGACCACCCCACCCTGCCATCATTGCTGAAGGCCAGCGGCTACCAGACCGCGCTCATCGGCAAATGGCACCTGGGCTACCCGCCCAGCTTCGGCCCGCTGCGCTCCGGGTACGACGAATTCTTCGGGCCCATGTCGGGCGGAGTCGACTACTTCACCCACTGCGACTCCACCGGCGGCCACGACCTGTGGCTTGGCGAAGAGGACAAGAAGGAAGAGGGCTACCTCACCGACATCCTCTCCAAACGCGCCGTGGACTACGTGGAGCGCATGGCCAAGCAAGAAGCCCCCTTCTTCCTCAGCCTGCACTACACCGCCCCCCACTGGCCCTGGGAAACCCGCGACGACGCCGAGAAGGCGCCGACCGTGAAGGACAACCTCTTCGACCTGGCCGGCGGCAACATTCATGTGTACCGCCGCATGATCCATCACATGGACGAAGGCATCGGCTGGATCATGGCCGCGCTGCAAAAGCACGGCATGGCCGACAACACGCTGGTGGTGTTTACCAGCGACAACGGCGGCGAACGCTTCTCCGACAACTGGCCGCTGGTCGGCGGCAAGATGGATTTGACCGAAGGCGGCATCCGCGTGCCATGGATCGCGCACTGGCCCGCGGTAATTGCCAAGGGCGGCGAGAGCAAGCAACTTTGCATGACCATGGACTGGTCCGCCACCATGCTCGACGCGGCCGGCGTGAAGGCCGATGCAGCCTACCCGCTGGACGGCGTGTCGCTCATGCCCGTGCTGAAAGACGCGAAGCACAGCTTCCGCCGCCCGCTGCACTGGCGCATGAACCATCGCGGGCAGGAAGCCATGCGCGATGGCGACTGGAAGTACCTGAAGGTGGACGGGTACGAGTACCTCTTCAACATTCCGGCAGATGAGCGCGAGCGGGCGAATCTCGCGAAGAAAGAGCCGGAGCGGTTGGCGGTTATGCGGGCTGACTGGCTGGCTTGGAATGCGACGATGCCTGGGATTCCGGAGGATGCGACGGTTAGTTTGGGGTATTCGGTTAGGGATATGCCGCAGCGGTAGGGGTGCAGCGGCGCGGGGAATACATGCCGTGCATGTTGCTTCCGAAGACGACTGATTGGAGGTTTCTCAAGGGCTGCTTAAGACTGTACCCAGGACCCCTGTCGCAATCACCGGCCATTCGCGGTCAAGGGTATCGACCGGCGGCTGCGAGACTGCTCGCTTTCGCTTGCCTGAAGTCGTTACAAGGCTATCTCAAGCGGCGTCCGACTCTCTTCGTGAGTGCGGGACGCCTTCGCTGCTTCAGGCGACTGCCACTTCGCCTGCCTGAGACAGGATCGCCTCGCAGTCGGCCACAAGGCTCTCCAGCGCACGGCGTCCCCACCGCGTTTGCCCACCTTCGCCGGTGCCCTCTTCAAGGGTTGCAAGCGTGGCATGGCAAACCAGCGGACCCACCGGGATGCCGACTTCTCGGGCGATGCAGGCCTGCAGTCGAGCAAGGCCCTTGAAGTTCCCCAGCGCCTTCTGGATGAAGAATTGATAGCGATAGACAGCAGTCAGGTAAAGCTCGTGCTTAGGCCCCAGCTTCAGGCTGACGTGACTTAGGCACTGGCCACCACGCCCGTTGTCGTAGTCGTTCTCAGCGTCATAGAATTTCAGTTCTAGCGGCTCCAGGGTCATGTCCAATTCATAGACCGCCCGTGGAGGTCCGTTCTTGACACGCTTGGCCGCAGCCATGGCCGCCTTCAACTTGTCGATCACGATCTCGAGCGGGTTGATAGTCCTGCCGTCCGAACAAGTGCGCTGCGTCAACCTCAGAGCGTAGGTTCCCCAGCGGTTTGCGGGGATGCCCTTGATGTGCGGGTAAACGTCAGTCGGGTATGCAAAGACCTTTTTCAGCCCCCCGGACTTGTACTCAGCCGCCGGGAAAATCGTGTCTGAAACTGTTTGCACGGGCAGGCAGTTGTGCTCAGCCAAGAACGCATCCACACGCCGCTCGATGGCCTTCGTCGCTTCCGTTTCAAGTCCGGGCTCCTGGATCTCGACGATGAGGTTGTAGATGCGCTCGTGCTCCTTGTAAAGCAGACGAGCGGACTTCAACCAAGCTTCGGCACGGGACGTTGCGGGCACGGGTTTCATATGTTCCTTTGACTACGCGGCAAGCGCTAGCGGCACCAGAGTTCTTGAGCCAATGAGATTCCCGGTCAAGTAGCTCAAGGGCAGCCAGGCGTACCCGCCGAAGCCCCACCTGAACCCCCAGCTGTTTCGCAAAAGCAGCAGGTCGATGGCGCCCGCGGCAATTGAGGCTCCGAGCCCAACGCCCAGAACGCTGTGTCCGCCGACGGGAGTGCCGGACGTGTCGATGATGTACGGGCTCTGCTGCACACGGTTAAAGCCGGGCACCAGCCGCAAACCAAGCACAACCGGCAGCCCGGCTTGGAGCGCGTCGACAACTTCGTATGCCGCGCACGGATCCAAGCCACCGTACCAAAGCGTCGTCAATGATGGCGGCGCCCAAGGGCTTGGCGTCTTGGTCTGGTACGGCCACTCGAGCTCGTTTGGCTGACCATCGCTGCGCAGTGCCTGATCCGCCGCGCCAAGTGTCAAACCCTTGGCCGGGTTCAGCGACGGCACTCTCTTCAGGCCAGCATAGAAGAGGTACTCGGCGGACAGCGGTTGGCCGAGACCATGCGCATGGGCGTGGGCGTCCGAAACCGCGCAAGCGATGCACGTCGGGCGCGCGCCTTGGTCCCGGACTTCCGTCCATGCATGGCGTGCGTCTGCTTCAACGACGATGCCTCCAACGTCGCTCATGTCGCGTTCAGTCTTTCCGCGCGCAGCAGGCCAACCGGCTCTTTCCCCAGAAGCGCCAGGTTGAATTCCATCGAGTTGATAGCACTGTCTCCACTTTCCCACGGCCGGCGCTCAGCCAGACGCAATTTCGTGCGCGCCGGTGCGCTACCTTGGACGACGACGCGCCTGGTCACGGTGCTCCCCATGGCGTCGTCGGCCGAGTCGGCTCGCCTGTCCTTCCTGACTTCCAGGCCGTTGGATGGATCCGGTTCAATCTCCCACTCGTAGCCGCCCGCCAAGTGCTCCTCGAGGTTCAGCACGAGGAAGTCATCCGGGCTCCCGACAAGCTGCGCACCCTTGTCTCGGTCGGAAAGCAGCCACACGTCGGGATGCCAAGACGCCGGCTCAACGTCGGACATCGCGCGCTGCTTCGCCTCTTTTGGGGGACGGGCGGCAAGCGCTCGAGCTTCGTTGTGGGTGAGGAAATCTGCGGAAGCCAGGGCCCAGCAGGTGGCTGAATAGCTGGCGGCCAGCCGCAGGGACAACTGGTAGATGACCCCGGAGTACCTGAACGACTCAAGACCCCAGCCTTGCCGCCGGGCGTGTGCTGCGATCAGCCACTTCGGGAGCATGAACTCGGCGGCAAACGAGTCCGCCTCAAGCTCCTGCTGGCCATAGCCCGTCTTCTCACCGCGGCCAACGTATCCGACGTTGATGTCCAGACTCATGGTCCGATGCTGAAGGACGTGGTGGCCAAGCTCATGCGCAGCCGTGAACCGCTGGACGTGATGGTCACGCCGCGTGGTCACGAGCATTCCGGCGGAGTTCGGCGTCGGCACGTACGCCCCGAGCAGCCCATCCAGCGGACGGAACAGCACCATGATCTTGAGCGCCTCGATGGCCGCGAAGACGTCCATGGGACGGCTACCATCTCTCAACTGCTCTCGAATGCCCATCGCGTGATGCAGCTCCGCCGCACGCGCTATTCCACTGAGGATGGCGTCGCGCTTAGCCATTGCTGCCGTCCCCAGGCTGCGAACGCTGCATGAGGAACTCGGTGAATCTCAGTAGCTCAGAGCGGTCCTTCTCAGACAACGTCGATGCTTGACGCGCCAACATGTTGACGTCGGCCGGATAAGCAAGCTGGTCCTCGCCCGTGAAGTAGGCAGTGGGTCGCTGATAGAGACGAGCAAGGGCCGTCAACTCTTGGGCGACGACACTGCGCTTCCCGCTTTCTATAAGTGAGACGGCAGAACGAGGAATGCCTGTGGCGTCAGTGACCTCTTGCTGCGACAGGCCGAGGTATTCGCGAGCTTCTCTGAGCCTTGAGGCAATAGCGGCTTGGTCGTCGGACATTTTCAGGTCTCCTGCTCTAGTGGACCGCGTCTGCCACTTCCGTTGCAGGCGCAGAAACCGGCGCGGCCGGCACAGCCACGCGGTGCTGTTTGATTTGGCTAATGATGTGCGCGACAGCTTCTTCAACCGTGTGATAGCCGCCGCGCTGGATCCAACGCGGGTCGAGGGACTCGCCGGTCAACTCCTTGACGGCCGGCGACAACTTCGCGACGGTCTTCGAGTCCACCTCTGGCGTGTCCCACAACGGATCCTTCTTGAGGTCAGGCAGTGCGCAGTCCTCCTGCTCTCGCTGGAGATCCTTTGTCAGCCGGTCCATCAGTTTAGGCAGCAGGCCCGAGAACTCGGACGGGCTCAACATCTTTGGCTTGCTCATGCGCACTCCTGTTCGGAATTCAAACGAAGCGTATCACATGTTGTTCGATTTTCCAACATTAACGACAAATCGCCTGTCGCCGGCGTATGGGCGAATCAGGGCGGCGATTGCGCCGCGATGATGGCGAAAGCGAGCGGCGAGGCGCCCAGGGCCAGGCGACGCACCACGACGCGCTTTAAGACCGCAGCAGTGAGCGCGGCTACGCGCCAGCCCGCGACGGACATGACGCCGGCATCGCTCTGGCCGGCCAGCAGACGTGCCTGCAGATGCCCCAGTTTTGAGTTCAATGTCAGTGGATACTGACATTTGAAGATGGCCTCCTTCGCCGAAAAGGCGAAGTTTTGGGCTGCCGCGTGGTCGGCGAGACCCATGGCGCGCTGGACGCGCGAGACCTCAGACATCCAGGTCACACCCGCCGCAGCCGCGTCGCCAAGTGGCCGTGCGTCGTCAAGATCGACGCCTAAGGAGCAGTAATCAACGGCGAGGCCGACCAGCGCGACGGCGTGCTCGCGCGTGTGACTGATGCTTCCGCGCAGCTCCGCTGGAAAGAGTGGCTCCCCTTCAGCTCCCTGCCCGATGCCAACGGCCGGTACACCCAAGACGGCCATCGCCTGGCGGGCTGCGTCACGACCCGCCGCGAACTGCGCGCGACGCCGCGCGGTCGCGCCAACGACGAGGAGTTCCTCGTCCGGCCAGAGCATCGCAGGGGTCGGAGAAATCGGCACAACACGAGCGACCAAGCGCTCGGCGACCCAATGCAGTCCGATAGGTGGCAAGTCCGACTTCCTCGTGGTTAGCTGAGTACATTCAATCATGCGCTTCACCTTACCCGCCGAGCCGGAGGCACTTGCTCGCTATCTGCCTGAGTTCATGGCCCTGGTCGGAACGGAGAGGTGGCTCAAGCGAGCCAACCAGCTCGCCGACGAGATGGATCGCTCCGCCTACCTCCACAAGATCGTGCTCGACTATCACTGGCTCGAGATGAACGTCTGCCATCAGTGGGAGGTGCTCACCCGGGAAAACCGCGTGGACCTGACTGTGCGCCCGCACCTAAGCCTGGCTGCGCTGAACTTCGCAGCAACGGCCGTCGTGGTTCATCGGCAGTTAGGGCCCAAGGGCAAGCGCGTGCTCGAAGGTCGCCTCTTCGATGCCCTCAAGGCCGAGACCGGCTTCGCCGCACTCTATCTCGAGCTCTCGCTCGTGCAACGGCTTTTGACATGGGACTTCGATATCCAGCTGCCGGACATGGAGGGTACTGGTCAGTTCGACTTACTGATAACTCGTGACGGCTTCTCCGCTGAAGTCGAGTGCAAGAGTCAGTCGGCTGATGCGGGCCGACAGATTCACCGCAAGCACTTCTATCGCTTCATGGCGTTGCTCCAGCCGGGGACCAATCCGGGGCTGCCCAAGCGTCGGGAGGTGGTCCTGGTGACGCTGTCCGGTCGCTTGAGCGCCGACCTCGCCCAACAGTCGCTGCTTGCGAATGCCGTCAGCGCCTTGATCGACTCTGACGCGACATCTGCGATGAAGGGCAGCGGATTTGAGCTGCGCAAAGCTCGCTTCGAAGATGTCCCCGGCGTCGAAGAGAACCTCCGAGACCCCAAGCTGCTTCAAGCGGCTCTGAACAAGGCGTTCGGCAAAGACCTTCATGCCGCCGGCTGGCAGGGATCGGACAGCGCGTACCTACTTGTGATGAGAAGTACGAAGGAAGACGATCCTTCCTTCCCCACGCTCGAAGCGATGCGCAAAGGCGCCAGTCAGCTTAGCAAGACAAGGCCTGGCTTACTGGCTTTGCAGGACCACGGCATGGAGCCGGCCGACCTATTCCTGCCACATGTACAGCGACGAGCCTTCATCCTGTCGGGCGCGCTATTCGGTCAATACAAGGCGCGGCACGTCAATGCGGTCTACATCACCGGCTATGGCGCTGTCGTCGACGACCAGCACACGCTCCGCACGCCAGGTTTCGCCGTCACCAACATGCTTGCCAAGCACCCCATTCCCGATGAGCACACAAGGGCGCTGCTGACAGGGCTCCTGCAGGAGAGGCCACCGGCCGACTTGCCGCCCACATGACGGAGTGTACCGACCAGGTTCCTGCGACTGAGGAAACTCCGGGCGGAACTGCGGGCCGCCCCCGAAGGCGTTACCAACCTGCTAACTCGGCGCCGTCGAGACCAACTGTGGCCGACTCACCGCCCACGCGACGCGACGCGTGTTGGCCAGGCGGCTCAACACGCCCTCGACGTTGGAGAAGTCCTTGGTAGCGCGAGCAAAGGTCCCTGCGCCTTGCTTTCTGCCGAGGGACATCAACGCCTCGTCAACCGTTGCGTCGACATGGACGGGTACATGCGCCAAGACATCCAACGAGCCCATGCGAACCTTGACGGGCAAACAACCCTGCTCTCGCCATTGTTCGATGGCGTTGGCAACCTCTTTGAGGGACGGATCGAGCACGACAGCAATCGAACCTCGCCGGTGGGCCAGGACGACCGCGGTAATAGCGACATCCCTCACCCAAGCGACCGTGACTATCGCTCGCGCCTCATTCGCAGGCTCGCAGCCCCTCCAGCCGTCCTTCACCGAGGGAGGCAGGTCCAATGCATATCCCGGCTCTTGCGCACAAGAACTCGAGCGCGCGATGGCGACCGGCAGCGACCGTCGATGCTTCGAGTCGTGGGTGTCTGGGTGAGCGTTCATGGAGGCCCTTCGCAGTCCGAAGTCGCTGTTAGATCGGTATGGCGCTCAAGGCTTAAACGCGCACCGGCGCTGTGCGACGCCATCCATTGGACCGTGCGGGCTGCCGCCTGACGTTGATTTAAAGCAAAGAAGGGGACGCCAGGGGCACGTTCGGCAGCGCATGAGACAATGAAACGCTGGCGCGGGGAGCGTCTCAAACGCCCCCCAGACGACCTCACTAAGCTACTTGAGAAATGTAACGGTGACCGGCAAGAATCTTGGGCCCAAGCGCTCTTCCCCAGCTAAGAACGGGCTGACCACGTTTGCACGGCGCACCGCGCCAACCTCCACCGTCGTCTATGACTCCTACTGGCGCTTCGCTACCGAACGCCAGCAGCTGTACTTCAACCGGCTCACGGCTGAACACGGACCGTGGACACAGGACCCAGTGCTCTCCAAGTACAAGTTCACCAACGCGTATCGCGCAGCCGACCGTGTGAGCCAGTACCTCATCCGGGTCGTTATCTATCAGGGAGCTTTCGACGAGCTAGACGTGGCATTTCGCATCCTGCTCTTCAAGCTTTTCAACAAGATCGAGACCTGGGAGCTACTGACAGCTCGCTTCGGCACTCTGTCGAGGGCTACCTTCGACGTTGAGCGATTTGACGCTGCGCTTAGCGAAGCGCTACGGGCGGGCATTCGGATCTATTCCGCAGCCTACATCATGCCCAACGCTCCTCGCCTGCTAGAGGGCTCATATAAGCACCGCACCCATCTGGACTTGCTCCATTCCGTGGTGAAGAGCGGCCTACTGCAACAGCTGGTTGAGGCCGGCTCCATGCAGCAGGTCTATGAGCTGCTTCTCTCTCTGCCAAGCATTGGACCGTTTTTGGCTTACCAGTACGCGGTTGACCTCAACTACAGCGCCATTTCTGAATTCAGTGAGAACGAGTTCGTACAGCCAGGACCAGGTGCCTTGAACGGCTTGACGAAATGCTTCTCATCGCTTGGCGACTACTCCCCTGCCGATGCAATCCGGTGGGTCACCGAACGACAAGACGCAGAGCTCAAGGCCAGAGGTCTTGCGTTCAGGTCGCTGTGGGGACGACCACTACAGCTCATCGACTGTCAGAACCTCTTCTGTGAGGTTGACAAGTATGCACGTGTAATGCATCCAGAATTCAGCGCCCTCACCGGGCGTGCACGCATCAAGCAGAAGTTCTCGAGCAACGGTGACCTGCCTGCGCCGTTCTTCCCACCGAAGTGGAACCTAATACTGGATCTGCCGAAAGACACAACCGTCTGGCCATTCCCAAAGGTGAGCAAGCGGAAGGCTCAGAACGAGCTCTTTGCCTGAGGATGCGGTCTCGCTAGGCAAGCCGCAGTGGCGGCAGGATGGTCACCTTGGTTCGAATACCAACGTGTGCTGGTCAAGGTCGACCGTCACCCTTCCGCCGCGGTGTTCCTTCAGCAAGCGGAAGACGCGATATCCCTCCAGGATTGCGATCTCCCACTGCCACATAGGCCGGGCTTCAACCTCGTAGCCCTGAACAAACTCTCGAACGGACTTCAGCAGCTCAAAGTCCAGCGAGGTAGTCGAGCGATAGAACATCGCATGGGCGGCGTGGTTGAAAATCCAGGAAGAGATGCCCTCCTCGATAAGGATGGCGCGGGCCCCATCTTCGTTCTGGTCCACCTGGGGGTTGGACTTCCGCTTGCGCCTGAGCATGCCCCTCAGCGTTGGCGACCAGCCCAACACCGCAGCATGCGCAAGATGGAACACGTCGTGAAAGCGATAGTCGTCCTGAAGGCTGCGGTTGTCGGTCAGCCGGTCGCCAACGTTGACACCGTCCAATTCAACCACGACGAAGGTATTCCCGTTCTCTGTCCGCTCGAAGAAGTCGAAGACCATGTGACGCGGGAACTGCTCTTGCACCGGAAACACTTCGTCGAACGAACCACCCCAGGACTTCTGGCGAGGCCAGCGCCCTTCGGACTTGGCGACGTTGCGCCGGGCAGCGATGTCAAGACTGATGTCTGCATCGTCTGCTGCGCGAACCAGAGACCGGAAGACCTCGACCAGGTCGGCGGCGAGGCGGTCACGGTTGTTGTCGATGCGTCCGCTAGCGTAGCTGTCGAGGAGTCCGCCGGTCTTGGCGGCCAGCTCAATGAGACGGTGCTCAAAAGCCGTGCCGGACGAAGCTGCGAGGTTGCTGGTGTTCTGGAGGTGGGCGAATGTGTGGACGACAGGCCGGCCATGGTAGCTCCAGTCAGCGTGACTGGCCACCACTCGCCCTGCAAGATCCGACAGCTTGAGCCCGACCCGACCCGCCGCGTTGGCCAAATACCAAAGAGCGTCGCCGAACTCTTCTACGACGGCCGCGTCATAGGCGAGGAAGGCATCCTTGTCGCGCTTTTTCTTCTTGAGCGCGCTCAGAAGACTGCCAACCTCACCGAACAGCCCTAGAAGCACAAACCCAAGCCCGTCGGCCCCTGCAAGGCCAGACCTGTCTGACATTGCTGTAAAGTCCTGGTACTCGTCGAGCTGGAGCGCGTCGCGGACGTCGTCAAACAGCTGCGCTTGGTTGAGTGGCAAGTAGGTGTCTCCACCATCGCCCGATTAGGAGCATAGGTCGTGGACCCGCGAGTACGGGCGTTCCGGTAAATTCTAGAGCAACAACGCCGGAGGAGGCGCCATGACGCGAGCAGCGCGTTTTCTGCACATCACCGACACGCACCTGAAACCTGGCGGCTCCGCGTTCGAGATCGACGACAGAAAGCGGGACATTCAGCTCGAGCCCCAGACGCGCGAAGGCTCGCTTGAGGGTGGGCTCGAGCGATTAGCGGAGAGGCTCACTCAAGACAACCAGCGTCTGGATGGCGTCATCTTCAGCGGCGACGCGTTGAGTGGTGGCAAAGCCGGCGGCGACAAGCTGCTCCTCGATTTGATCCTCCGCCATCTTGGCCCCCACGGCATCACGGCGCAGTGCATCGTCGCGGTGCCAGGCAACCACGATGTCCCTCAAGGTGCTGAGCCCGGCTCAGACGCGCGCTACAAGGAATTCCTCGAGGCTTGGCGCGCTGCAGGCTGCATAACGCCGTGGCTAGATGGTATCGACCTGCCGAAGCCAGATTTTGCGAACCACATCCTGCTCGGACCTGACAACGCCTGGGCCATTATCGCCGTCAACTCCAGCAACTGGTCTCATGTCAACGCCATTCCGCCCAAGCTGGCAAGCATGTGGGACAGGATTCCGGCCACACTGGCACCGGGCGACTCGGACCTAGAGGCAGCGCTCCGCAAGGAGCTGAACATGCTGGCAAGGTACGACGTGGCGCGGGTGTCACCGAATCAACTTGACGCTCTCCGATGGATGCTCAAAAGTCTTCCTCGGGCTGACCACGGAAAGCAGCTCAGGATGATGGTGCTGCACCATCACTTGCGTGCGCCATCCGTTGCTGAGGAGGTGAAGCCATTCGCCGACATCAGCAACCTCGAGCAGATTCGCACGTTCATTGCCGAGCAGAACATTCGAGTCGTGCTTCACGGTCACAAGCACGTGGGGCGGGTCCACTCCGATGTAGTTGAACCAGGTCTCGGCCGTCCCCCGCACAAGGTGCTTATGGTTGCTGGAGCATCGTTCAGCGCGTCCGACCATGCCGACGCGATGCGGATTCTCGACCTCACCGGCTTGCCCTGGGTACCGTCGCTGGGCGTTGAGCCGCTCGCTATCCCGCGCGGTGGTCTAGATCCGGCGCCGGCGCCAGCGTCGAGTTCGCGACTGTGGGCCGCCACCGATAGTGCCGCTGAAGCGCCAGTCGTCATTCAGGGTAGCAACTTCGACGAGGTTTACGCTCGAGTCATTCTGGCGGCACGCGAGGAAGCCAAGGACAAGACGCTCATCGTTCAGCTTGACCTTTCGGACTTCACAGCAGTAAAGCGCCTTCCCGACGACTACCCGAGCAACATCACTGCGGGGGCCGAAAGGGCCGCATGGTTAAAGGACCTGGTGGACTGGTGGCAACTGCCCCAATCGCAGCTGCAGGAACGCGTGCCTTACATTCACGGCACGCGACTGCGCAACTACGGGAGCAACCTCGACCAGATAGATCGGGTTCGCACCCTGCTGAAGGACCGGCAGACGACACGCGCAATAGCATTGCTGGTGGACCCATCGGTCGACTTCAAGGAGGCGTCGGGCGCCAAGAACGACTTCGCGTCGTTTTGTCTGGTGCAGTTCACGAGGCGCGATGAGCCAGGGGCCGTCTTTATCGACTGTGTCGGTTACTACCGCGCGCAGGAGATGGTCAAGTGGTGGCCGATTAACGTGGCTGAACTTTTGGATCTGCAGACCCAGGTAGGCAAGCCCTTCAATGGACGGCCGGGACGCATAACGACTATCACTGCTTGTGCCCGGTCCTTGGCCCGCTCTCCAACACATGTTGCGATGCCGGTCATAGACCGGTGGCTCGACCAAACCCCTGAGAAGTACTTTGTGCTTGCGTCCATTTTGCTGAGCGACGCCCCTATGCCGGCCAACGCCCGAAAGGTGCTCCGTGAATGGGTCGCAGCACTCGACGAGCTCAATGAGGCTGCCACCATCCCCACGCCAGATGGCGGCCCTGTAGTAGCAATTGAAGGTCCAATTCGGCTGGCGAAGTACCTACGCATCGGTAACGGACCGCGCGCCGACGAATGCGCCCGTCTTGCCGAGAACCTTGAGGAAATTGCTCGCATTGGCAAGAGCCCCCCACCATCGAGCGAAGTTCTGCAGCGCCACACTTGGGGTGTTCAGCTCTCCCGGTTGCTGGGGCGAGCCGCGGAGCAGTGCAGAGCCCTCGAGATCAAGTCGTGACTTCGAGCGCCAAGCTCGCATCACCAGCCAAAAAGCCCTACGTAAGCTACAGAAGCCGAAGACGAACTCCTTCTTCACCCTCACCCGCCAAAACCGTGAACTTTTTGCCGGGCAGCGCCGCCTGCTCTTGCCATCGCCCGGACGCTTTGCCGGCGTAGTTGAAAAGCAGCCGGGCGTCCGGCCTGCTCTCAACAACGCGCGCGATTGCGACGTCATCCGGATGGCCGTGATGATCGCCGTTGGTCGAAACCACATAGTTCAATGCGGAGTAGGCCCTTAGCAAGGACTCAGTCACGTTCTTGGCACTGCCGTGGTGCGGCAGCTTAAAAACGTGAAGATCCTTACGGACCTCCTCCGCCACGTGCAGCGACGCCGCAACAAGGTCCTTTGGATTGGCGTCGGCGCCCAGCAGGAGACGCTTCCCGCCAAACTCGAAAAGGAATGCAATCGAGCTCGCATTTGTTGCTGACCCGTCCAATTGGGTCTTGGTCGCCGCCAAGTTCGAAATGTTCATCGCTTCGCCACCCATACGCTCGAGCCCAGGTGGCGCAGGCTCGGCCTTGGATGGTTGTTCCTTCTTGGCTTCCTCTACGGTTCGCAAGTACCTATCCCAAAGGTGCCGGACTGCCGTCAAACGTGGGAGGGTCGGGGATAGAAGGGTAATCTTGGCTCCTGAATCTAAGGTCTTCTTCACTGGAACGTCAGCATCTAGGCAAACCGCATTCTTGCCGAAAGCACGGTTCCACGAGATGCCGTCTGCACAGAGCGCCTCTTGCAGTTCGATCCCTTGAGCAACACCGAGTGACTCCGTGCCGGGCGGATCAAGATGGTGTCTGCCGTTGAACCAAATGTCTTGAAATCGACCAGCAACAGACTTGTCGGCCAGCAAGGTGAGGACTCCGCCGATGTGGTCGGCGTCGATGTGGCTGACAACCAGCAACTCCCAGATGGCGTTCGGATCCTCGTTTAGGACCTTTTTCAGTCGCTCCGCTGTTCCCTCAACACCTGCGTCCACAACAATTCGATAGTCGTGTCCTTCATCGCCGTAGCTCAGAACGATGCAGTCACCGTGTTGAGCGGCGAGCGCATGGAAGTTGAGCCGATGCTTTCCCGGCAAGGCGGCATCATCGTGCGACATCGAATACGCAGAAGGGTTGGTCAGGGTCAACGCGCAGCAACAGCTCCCTGACGTAGCGTTGCGCCGACTGGAGCTCTCGCCGAATGCGGGTGATCCGTGCCGATTCGGCTTCCGCAGTGAGTATTTCGAGGTTCGTTGCCAACAACTTCAATCCGTAGCGAAACAGTGGCGGCCCTCGTCGGACCGCCTCAAGGGTCGCGTCGAGCGACGAGCGGAAAGGCTCGTAGCCTGGACCCATGAACTGCAACCCTTCGCTGACACGGGGCGGCCCCTGCAGCAAAAGGGTGGAGTAGAGAATGGCCCCATCGGGAAGGCCCGTATAGCGGCTTGCAAGGTTGAGCACCCACTGTCGCCAGTTCATCCAGCCCTCTCCCTGTGGCAATCCCGCATTCAAGAGCACATAGCCAGCGACTGCGGCAGCATACGGGTTCCTCCACTTCGCATACAGAATCTCCAGCGATCGGTTCACGACGCTCACAGAGCCCGCCAGGTCGCCCTGTTGCAGGAAGTCGATGAGCCCACCAAAGTCGGGGTCGTCGACCTCAAGCCGTAGAGCGCGGTACCTGCGTTGACCGACCTCTCTGACGTGATAACTGGCGCTCACTGGGGCCAACGTTCCGTCCTGAGTCATCCAGCGGCCGGGCATGCACGCCACTTGAAGCGGATAGAAGTCGTCGGTCGCGCGATAAGACAAAGCGAAGTAGCGAGCTCCTTTCCCTTCATCGGAGACGCGCCCGATGATCGACTGGTTGCGCAACGGATACTTCCAGTGCGCGTGCAACTCCTTTGGGTTGCCATACAGCCGAGTAGCTTGGACGGCATCAATGTCCCCTACCAAATACGACGAAAGGTCCTCCTGCTGCTGGAAAGCGGTGCTGCGAGTCCGTGTCTTGAGCCTTGCGACACCCATGAAATCCTGGCGCTTGTTCACAACCTCGCGGACTGGCAAGCCTGGCAGGTAGTTCAAAGCCGCGGGCACAAGACCCGGCTCAATTAGTCTGGCAGTCCAGCGCTCCCTGTCCGCAGAGCCCGACGACAGGTCGCCCGAAGAGGGAAGCCTGTCGCCTAACTGGCCTTCAACGACGAGACGCTCCCCCCCGTCTTCATAGCTGTCCACGCCGCGGGCTGCCGTCCTCTCGGGAACGAATTCAAGCGCAGTGTCGTGGCCCTCGTCTCGGACGCGCACCCGTTTTTGCAGCACCTGTCCGGTAGGGACGCGCAGGCGGACGAGATACTGACCAGGCGGGACCCTCTCCTTGACCGGCCCTCGCCTGAGGTTGACTGCGATACCTGTCTTGACCTGCCGCTCTTCGGCTCCCCCATCGCTCAACTCGACGATATCCGCCACGGCCACGCGCGGGCGCGCTGCGTTGAGAGGAAGAACTCGGCTGAAATCGACGTCTACGGTGGTGCTCATGGCTTGTCTCCACAAGATATAAACACCGTCTCGTAGGGTGGAGAAACATGTTCTGCCAGCGCCTGGCCATGCACCGTTGGCGCGCCGGAGACCGACTCGATCGCCTCAAAATCGTGAGGTCCCCGTATCAGGTCCACATTCCAAGGCGATTGGCCTGCGCCAAAATGTTCAGTCTGGTCGACGTGCAAACAGGAAAACGCTTCGAAGTCCTCCGGTTGACACAACACCTTCACAGGCACGAGCGGCGCACCGGGCAACTCATGGAAGTCCACGGCAGACGAAAAACCGGCGCCATACATGACTTCCTGCCCTTGGCCGTCGGGACGTCGCTGGATGAGCCAGTCGAGCGCAGTTTTTAGCCGGTCCGTCTTCACAACCCATTGGGTCGCCCCTTGCTTCGCTGCAGCTGCGCCCTTCATGGCTTCCAAGAATGCGGTCATGAAGAGTGACGGCGCATTGACAACGCCGTAAGCCTTGGTGCCAAACTCGCTGGCCCGAACGTAGACGGGCCTCACGATGCCAAGGTTATTGTTTGTCGCTGGAGTGATGACGGAGCGAGGTTGCACCTTCTCGTAGTCCTCCGGCAGTGGGACGCGGGTACTGCAAGCATCAATCAAATAGATCTGCCGTCTGGCCTTGGCTTTGACCATCGCGCCAGCAAAGCGCTCGGGCTCGAAGGCATGGTCGAACGGCACGTCACTGTTCGAACCAAAGTCTTGCGCTAGAAGGGCGTGCACATCGCCTACGCGCAGGCCATGCCCGCAGAAGTAAAACAGAGCTAAGTTCTCTTCGTGCGAATTGACGTCCTTGAACCAAGCTCTGATGTACTTCTGGATGTTGTCGAAAGTCGGCTCGCTGTTCAGCCAGGGCGTTTGCTTGTCCGGAGACGATGCAAGTAGACGTAGGGAACGCAGTGGTGCGCCACTTACACGCAAATCCGCTTCAATCCAGTCCGCAAACGCCTCGACCGAGTGCAACGGCGATGTGAGCTCCTTCAGTCCAGCGTCTGGGGCGAACTCCCCGAGTTCGTGACCTGGTTGCAAGTGCGGGTACCGCCCCACCCCGATAAGCAATGCGTGAACTCCAGGCTCACCTGGAACACGCTTGTCGACCAGCAATGCCATAGCTCTCCCTACGCTTTACTTGGCGCGGTCTCGTGCGCTTCCGGGACGCTCTGCCGCTCTGATGGCCGATTATGGGGGACTTGTGCTCTGGATGCCGGCGGCGAACCCTGCGTCGCCAAGATCGAGAGCTTCGGGCACAAAGCAGCGTGCTGCCCTTTAGCGGATAAATTTTGGGAGCAATATGGCATGTCGTCTCTGAAAAAGCCATGCCCACTTCCATCCTTCAATCTCTCGCGCTGAAGCACATTTCATCATCTGTAAGGGTCTACAGATGGCAATGCGATATGGTTCTCCTGGGTCCTTGGCCCAAGCCTTCACCGTTAGCTTTTTCTTTTCCCAAAAATCGGCCGTCGGACCGGTGAGTGCCTCGATGCACGGATGACTGCTGTTGGGCTGTCACGACAAGACGACGACTGGCAGCAACCGCTGCCTAGTGGAACCTCGAAGTCGTCGCCTCGACTTAAGCACCATGAATGCATTGCGCAATTCAGCTGGTGGAAGTCGACGGCAGACGCGGCCAGTTGAGGGCGCGCGCAGCCGACGCGCGGGTGGCGCCGATTCGAAGGGCCAGGGACCTGCGTTAACGACACTGCCCCTAAGTGCAACGCTTCAGTCCTCCCGAACAAGCACATCCCCCTCAAACCGATACCGAAAATAAAACCACTTCTCAGTCTCCGACTTCGCCTCGATGCGAAACGCCGTGATCAACCTTTCCCCATCCGTCTTCAGATAGATCGCGCCGTACACCTCGACATTGCTGCGCGCGAGCTCTTTCACGTCGGCCTTGAGCTGAGCGACCTTGTCGGGCGAGAGCGTGCCCGCGGCCAGCTTGTCGATGGCGGCCAGCAGCTTGTCGACCGCGTTCTTGTCTTCCATTGCCCGCGAGGAGCGCTGGAGCTCCGTTGAAAGAATCACCGGTGCGCCGCCACGGCCAAAGCGTCCCAGGCGGCCCAGCAGGTCGGGCCTCGGGTGGATGTGGCCCTCTTCGTCTCCCGACGAGATGATGAAGGCGGCCGGGTTGACGGCATCCAGAAACGCATCGGTGACTTTCTCGGAGCCGTGGTGGCACGACTTCATGACGTCTGACCTGAAGGTGTCGCGCGCCTTGGTCACCATGTCGTCGTAGGCCGGGGTGCCGGTCTTCGGAAACTTGCTCGCGCCGGTGTAGTGCTGCAGCAGAAATTTTTCGGCGCCCTCGTTCAGGTCGCCGCCGAACAGCACGCTGAACTTTCCATACTGGAGCCGCAGGATGACGGAATGCCCGTTCTTGGTTTCGCTGTAGGAGCCCAGCTGCCGCAACGCCGGGGTGCCATCGGGGCCTTCTTCGACGACTGGGGCCAGCACCCGCATCGTGTAGCCGCGGTCGTCCGACGGGGCGAAGTCGGGCATCCAGGCGGCGCCGTCTTCGATCGTCGCGTGCTGTGCCGAGAGCATGCGGATGTCCTGGATCTTCGGGTTGTCGAGTGCGGCTTTCATGACTTGTGGAAAGAGATGGCTGGTGCCGGAGTTCTCGAAGATCGTCTTGACGGTTGCGTAGTCGGTGGCCAGGTCGCCTATGTAGGCAATGGAGGCGCCGTCTTCCTTCACGGGCTTGCCGCCCAGCTTCTCCCAGGTTCCTGCAACGGGCCGCTCGACCAGCCCGTTGTGATAGACCGCGCCAAAGCCGATGCCGGGGTCGGCAAAGACGTCCTTGAAGCCGAGGTAGTGATCGCTGTCCGGATGCGTCATGACGGCGGCCGCAAAGTTGAAGCCGCGATAGGTCTGGAACCTTCCGGCGAGAAAGGCGCGCATGTTGCCGCCCTCGCCGGCGTCGATGACCACGATACGCTCTTCGTCGTCGGTCTCGGGCGAGATCAGCACGGCGCCATCGCCCTGCCCTACGTCGACAAAGATGATTTCAAGCGGCCGGCGGGCGACCGTGTCTTCCTTGCGGATGTAGAGCGTGCGCCGCTTGGTGGGCGAGCGGGCGGCCCAGTCGATCTCGAGCCATCCGTCGCCGAGATCTTTCTTGACCTTGAGGTAGTCGCCCCAGATCACCTCGCGAAATTTTTTCTTCTTGTCATCGAAGAGATGGATCGGACTTCCGTCCGCGCGCAAGTTGACGAATCGATGTGCCATGCCCCGCCCCTCGTTTGACGAATCCCGTGCTTTTTAGCAGTGCCTGATGCAAAAGCGCATCCGACGAAAGCGGTATGGCGCAAACAGTCGCGGCAAGGGTAGTCACATGTCCATCGTTCTCGGTGCGGGGGGACGAGGCGTACCAACCAACGGCCTCGCTCGCCCCTCCTCCGCCAAGCTTCATCCGTTCACGCCAAGCTGGAACCTGCGCGCGAAGCTTCCAGCCCAGACGCGCCGGCCTTCACCGAGGGCCCTGCCGCAGCACCCGCCTCCAGCGAACACCATGCGGCTGACGGTTTGCCTGCTTCGAGTGAGCACCATGCGGCCGAAGGTTTGCCTGCCTCCAGCGAACACCATGCGGCCGAAGGTTTGCCCGCTTCGAGCGAGCACCATGCCGCTGAAGGTTTGCCTGCCTCCAGCGAGCACCATGCCGCTGAAGGTTTGTCCGCTTCGAGCGAACACCACGCTGCCGAAGGTTTGCCTGCCTCCACCGAGCACCACGCGGCTGTGGGCTTGCCCGCCTCCAGCGAGCACCATGCGGCCCCATCCTTGCGCGGCTCGTGTCGGGCCGCGGGCGTCGGCTCGCCGAATTCTTCGGCGGTCAAGCGCTGCATCTCCAGGAAGGCATCTTGCAGGGCCTTGGCGTCGTCCTCGCCACGCAGGCCAAGGTACGGAAAGTGGTGCAGAAAATAGCCGAAAGTGGTTTCGCAATCAGCGGCGTACTTTCTCGTGTCGAGGATGTGCATGTGCCAGAAGCGGTCGACGTCCTGCTCGGGAGCGAGCGTCAGGTCGGGGTGCTTGGCGTGCAGGATCAGGTAGCGCTTGTAGGCCACCTCCATCTGGTCCGCGTAGCCGGCAGACCAGCCGTAGCCGTCTTCTTTGCGGCAGGCCTTGAACTTGATCGGCGTGAGGTCGAGCCCCTCGATTGCAGCGATCGTTTGCGCCAGTGTCTTGCATTGGGGGGAATGAATCATGAATGCTCCTGTGAAGTTGCCGGAAGGTCCGAGCGAACGTGCCCGGTGACGATTGCTTCGAGGTTTGGCCGTCGGGTCAGACCACCACCGATGAAGCAAACTGGGTGCGCAGATGACGCGCCATGAAATTGCGTGTGTCGTCGGCAGACACGGGCTTGCAGAGCCAATATCCTTGGGCCTCGTCGCATCCGCGGCTGCGCAGATAGTCGAGCTGGGCCGTGGTCTCGATGCCCTCGGCCACCACCTTCATCCGCAACCCATGGGCCAGCGTGATGATGCCGTCGATGAGCGCTCGCGCGTCGGCGTCTTGCGAAAGGTCGTTGATGAAGGAGCGGTCGATCTTGACCGTCGACAGCGGAAAGTGCTTCAGGTAAGAGAGCGAGGAATAACCGGTTCCAAAATCGTCGATGGCAAGGCCGACGCCCATGTCTCGAATCATCCGCAGCAACTTCGCCGCACGCTCGGGGTTTGCCATCACCGCGCCTTCGGTAATTTCCAGTTCCAGCAGCGACGGCTCCAGGCCCGAGGCTTCCAGCACGGACTGTATGTCGGCGATGAGCGTGCGGCTTTCGAATTGGCGCGGCGACAGATTGACGCTCATCAACACCTCGGGCAAACCGTCTTTCTGCCACGACCGCGAATCGGCGCAGGCCCTCTCCAGCGCCCACTTGCCCAAAGGCACGATCAAGCCGATCTCTTCGGCAATCGGAATGAACTTGACCGGCGGAATCATGCCCAGGACCGGATGGTGCCAGCGCATCAGCGCCTCGACGCCGACGATGCGCTGGGTCTGCAGGTTCATCTTCGGCTGGTAGTGCATTTCCAGCTCGCCGCGTTCCAGGGCATGGCGCAGCGCGCTTTCCAGCATCAGCTGTTCGGTGCTCTGCGCATTCATCTTGGCCGCGTAGAACCGGTAGGTGTTGCGGCCTCTTTCCTTGGCCCGGTACATCGCGGTGTCGGCGTTCTTCAAGAGCGCTTCGGCGTCGCCGCCGTTGTCGGGGTAGACGCTCACGCCAACGCTGGCGGTAACGTGCAGCTCGCGCCCCGTGATGACGAAAGGCTCGGCGCAACAGGCCAGCACTTTTTCGGCGAGCATCGCGGCCTCGTTCGCACTGGAGAGGTTCTCCAGGAGCAGCACGAACTCGTCGCCGCCGAAACGCGCCACGACATCGGCCTCGCGCAGCAGCCCCGTGAGGCGCTCGCCGCAGATCTTGATCATCTCGTCGCCCACGCCGTGGCCCAGCGTGTCGTTGATGTGCTTGAAGCGATCCAGGTCGACAAATATCACCGCAAACTGCTTCTGGTGGCGGTTGCTGCGCTTGATGGCGCGAGCAAGCTCGTGTTGCAGCGCGGCGCGGTTGAACAACCCGGTCAGTTCGTCATGGCTCGCCATGAAACGAAGACTTCTCTCCGCCAGCTTGCGTTGCTTGTACTGGGCGATCTGCAAGGCAATCACGCGCAGCGACTCCAGCGTCTCGGCGTCGACAGCGTAGGGATTGGAGCCAAAGAACTCCAGCGCGGTGGTCGAACCGGTAATGATCATCGGCACGATGACGCCGACAGTCAGCCCGGCCCGGCTGGCCAGCACATCGCGCGCAAAGTGGCCCGGAGCCGCCAGGGTGTCGATCTGCACGATGCCGCCGGCTCCCCAGGCGCGGCCCAGCGAGCCTTCGTCGGGCCGGTATTCGAACGAGCGGCTGTCGCTGACGAATTGCCGCACGGCCGGGGAGATGTCTTCGGCATGCCAGGTGGCGGCGCAGCGAACCACGCCGTCATCGCCAACGCCCCACACTGCGCCGCAGTCCCAGCGCAGGTCGGTGCATACGGCTTCCAGCGCTTGCGTGATCACCGTCTCGGCCCCGCCATCGCCGGCAAGCAGCCGGGCGATCTTGTACTCGAGCTCCTGGCGCAATGCGTCCTTGCGCAGCCGCGTGGCGTCGCGCACGGTGCCGCGCACCATCGTCTTTCCGCCTTCTTCGGCCGACTGCGCGATGACATGGAGCCAGCGTTCGGTGCCATCGGGCAGGCACAGGCGGTGCTCGAATTCGCTGCGCTCCATGGACTGCGAGGCCAGTGCGATCTGCTCTTCGACCGCAGCGCGTTCTGAGGTTGGAACCCGCGAGAGCAGCGTGGGCAGGTCCGGCTGCGAAGGGCCGGGTTCAAAGCCCAGGATGCGCCGAGCTTCATCGGAGCATTGCAGGGCTCCGGTTTGGGGATCGAGGATCCAGCTGCCCAGGCTTGCCAGGTGCTGGGCCTCTTCCAACTGCCGCTCGCTGGTGCGCAGATGAACGGTCATCTTGTTGGCCAGAACCTGGGCTCGGCTGCGTGAGGTGGTCAACGAAAAAACGATGCCGGCAAGCAGCATGCTGGTGGCCAGCCCGCCGAAGACAATGAACCACGGAATGGCCTTGTCGAGCGGGCCGAAGACCTGGTTTTCGTCTTGACCGACTTCCACGAGCCAGGAGTGACCGCCCAACTCGAAGCCGAGCATGCGCTCCAGGCTGCGCGCCGGTTCGGCAATAGGCTTGGCCGAGGCTGCGCTGTCGAACATCAATTGCCGCTCGCCGAACGAAGTGGTCGCTACAAACCGGGTCTCGACGCGTGTCCCGATCGCCCCCTGGCCTCGACCGGCATCGATCAACCGCAAGCGGAACGTCCTGGCGGCGCTGGCACCCACCACGTCGCTCAACATTCCCGCGACGCTGAAGCCCGCGCCAACCGAACCGATATAGGCACTGCGCCGCTGCTCGAGAGTATCGAGCGATTGTCTTGGGCGATAGACCGGCAGCCGCATTGCCAATCCGATGTCGGACTCGCGGCCCGCGATGCGGACCTTGCGGCCGGACATGACGAGCCCGCCGGTGTCGCGCCCCTGCTCGAGCGCGTCTCCCCTGTCGGGCATCGCGCCCAGGTCATTGCCGAGCAGCCTCTCGTTTCCGGCCCGCGGTTCGATGTAGATCAGTGGGTAGTACGTGTCCCGCTTGCCGGGCGGCTTGATGGCAAAGCTGGAGGCAATGCCGGTGTCGAGGCTGGCATCACCGCGCACCTGTTGCTCGAAGGCCTGCTTGTCGTCGGCCAAGATGCGGGGCGCATAGTTGACGGCCTGGAACCCAGGGTAGGCGGTCGCCAGGTTCAGCCCCGCGACGTAGTCCGTGAAGTCGCTTCGCGTGACGGTCTCGGAGGTGTTGAATCGCGCACGCAGGCCGATCAGGACGGCAATGTAGTCGTCGAAGCGGGCTTCGACCTTGCGCGCCAGGTCGAAGGCGGCTGCGTCGAAGCGCGCTTGGGCGCTGCGCACGATCTCCTGCCGGGCCGAGACGCCGAGGGCGATCGACAGCGCCGCGCCGGCCACGAAGATCACCAGCGGCAAGCGAATCCTGACCCAGACGGACAATGACATTGGATTTGATCCTGTCGTTGGCACGGACCGGTTGGCTCTGGGTGCTGCAATGCAGCACGGAGAGAACGCAGCATTTTGTATTGTTTTGTCGCAATATATACAAATGGTGCGAGAGCGTCACGCGAATTGTGACGCCGAGAGTGAGGGCATACACAGATCACTCGTTCGGACTTGAACAGTTCGCGTCTTTGCGCCCTTGTTGCTGCGAGTGCGGGCTTCCGATGGGTATCGGTTTGACTTTATTTTAGATATATCTAAAATAATCTAGACACACCTCGGAAAGGATGCCCGCCATGAGACATTTCCACTTCGGCCACCACCACCATCACCACTGCCACGCCCCCCGCGGCGAACACGAAGACGGCCTCTCCGGCGGCTGCGGCCCCCGCCACGGCGGCGGCGAAGAGCGCATGCACGGAGGAGGCCGCGGCGGACGCGGCGGCGGGCGGGTCTTCGGCCATGGCGGCCTGCGCTTCGTGCTGCTGCAGCTCATCGCCGAGAAGCCGGCGCACGGCTACGAACTCATCAAGGCCATCGAAGACCGCCTGGGCGGGAGCTACGCGCCGAGCCCCGGCGTGGTCTACCCCACGCTCACGCTGCTTGAAGAAATGGGCTACCTCAGCGTGGAAACGGCCGACACCGGCGGGCGCAAGCGCTACAGCATCACCGCCAGCGGCCAGGAGTTTCTGGCCGCCAACCGCGACACGGCCGACGCGATGATGGCCCGCATGAACGGCGGCGTCGACGGCGCCGGCCCACGCGGCGGGCGCCCGCCGCAGGTCACGCGCGCCATCGAGAACCTGAAGCTCGCGATGCGCATGCGCCTCTCGGGCAAGCCCCTCACCGAACAACAAGCCCACGATTTCGCCGCGGTGCTCGACAGCGCCGCCCAGCAACTGGAACGCATCTAGAAAGAATTTTCTTGAATGACTGACTTCACCACCACAACCTCCCCTGTCGGCGCGCCCGACCGCACCCCGCGCCGCGTGCGCCACGAGCTTCGCTTTCGCCAACTCACGGTAAAGACGGTGCAGCGCGTGACGCCGCATCTGATCCGCATCACGCTGACGGGCGACGATCTCGCGGGCTTCACCAGCCTGGGCTTCGACGATCACTCGAAGGTCTTTTTCCCCGACGCCTCAACAGGCCAGCTCACGCTTCCGACTGTCGGCCCAGACGGCCCGGTGTGGCCCGCGAGCGGCCGCCCGACCATGCGCGACTACACGCCGCGCCGGTACGACGCCAAGGCCAACACGCTCGAAATCGACTTCGCGCTGCACGAGGCCGGCCCCGCCACGCAATGGGCTGAGCAGGCCAAGCCCGGCGACATTCTGGGCGTCGGCGGCCCGCGCGGCTCGTTCATCGTGCCGACCGAGTTCGACTGGCATCTGCTGATCGGCGACGACACCGCCCTGCCCGCCATCGCCCGGCGCCTGGCCGAGCTGCCGGCCGGCGCGCGGGTGGTGGTGCTGGCGGAGGTCGACAGCGAAGCCGACCAGATTCCGTTCGAGACGCAAGCCGAACTCACGCTGCAGTGGGTACACCGCCGCGGTGCCGAGCCGGGCCTGAGCCCCGTGCTGCTCGACGCGCTGGAGGCGATGAAGCTGCCGGCCGGCGACTTTCATGCGTGGGTAGGGTGCGAATCGGCGATTGCGAAGGCATTGCGCGCGCACCTGGTGGGCGAACGCGGAGCCAACCCGAAGTGGATTCGCGCCTCGGGCTACTGGCGGCGCGGCGCGGTAGCGACGCACGACACGCACGACGAGTGACCCGCGTTGCTCCTTCCCCCTCCGGGGGAAGGTTGGGATGGGGGCACGCGGCCTATGAAAAGGCCGCTGGCTCTTGATGCGCCGCCTGCCCCCACCCCCACCCTCCCCCGGAAGGGGAGGGAGAAAGACATAAAACTCAGAGCCAGCCGGCTCGCCTGAATCGGTAATAGAGGTAGCTGCAGGTGCCGATCATCAGCGTCAGCGCCGCCGCATACCCATAGCGCAATTTCAGCTCGGGCATGTGCTCGAAGTTCATGCCCCAGATACCCGCGAATGCGGTGCACACCGCAAAGATGCTGGCCCACGCGGCAAGCCGCTTGGTCACTTCGCTCTCCTCGATGGTGACCATCGAAAGGTTCACCGAAATGGCGGTGCCGATGGTGTCGCGCATGGCGTCGATGGAGCCGTTGATGCGCCCCAGGTGGTCGGCCACGTCGCGAAAATATTCTTGCGATGTGACGCAGATCTGCGGCACCCGCCCGCCGTGCAACTTGCCGGCCGCCTCCGCCAGCGGCGCCACTGCGCGCTTGAGAATCAGACTGCGCCGCTTCAGGTCGTACAGCTGCTTGATCTTGTCGCGCGCCGCGCCGCCTTGCGTGAAGATCTGCTGCTCGATGGCCTCCAGCTCCACCTCGAGCGCGTCGATGACCGGAAAGTAGCGGTCGACCACCGCGTCCATCAGCGCATAGAGCACAAAGCCCGCACCGTTGCGCAGCAACTCGGGCTCGCGCTCGCAGCGCTCGCGCACACCCAGAAAGCCCTGCTTGCTGCGGTTGCGCACCGAGAGCACGTAGTTCTTGCCCACGAACACGTCGACCTCCCCCACGTTCACGCAATGTTCGCCCTCCGGCGAGGGCTCGACCAGGTGCATCACCACGAAGAGGGAGTTGCCATATTCCTCCACCTTGGGCCGCTGGTGGCCGTGGTGGGCGTCTTCCACCGCCAGCGGATGCAGGTTGAACTCCTCCTGCATCTGGGCCAGCTCTTGCGGCGTGGCGTCGCTCAGCGCCACCCAGACGAAGCAGCCGGGCCGGATGATGTATTCGCTGATGTCCTCGACTGGAATATCGGCGAGCTTGGCGCCGTTTTCATAGGCAACGCAGTTGATCAGCATCGGTACTCGTCCATGGTCAGGCTGGATATGGGGTCAGGTCTTCACCGCATCCGGATTCGAAGCCGCGGCCAGGAGGGCGGTGGCTGCCAGCGAGGCCTCGATAGCCTCTGTCTCGCTCCTGAGCAGGGCAAGCCCTTTTTCGGCGAACGCCGAGTGGCTTGCAACGTCGGCCCACAGGCTCGCGGCGGCTTCGGCGCATGTCAGTGACGTGAAGCGGATGCGGCCCTTCGCCAGCTCCACGAAGCGTTTCTCGCGCAGGGGGTCCGCCCGGTCCCAGGCGCCGCCGACGAGCACGCGCCGGCCGCGTTTGACACGAGGTTCGAGCTCGGCAAAGAAGGGCAGCTTGGCGGACACCCAGCCCAGCATGCCGGAGTTCAACGCGGTGTCGAAGGCCGTTGGGGCGGTGTCCGACTTCGCAAAGTCGCGCAAGGTGCCCAGTTCGTAGAGCACCGGGTCTTTCGGTCCCTTTGCGGCGCTTTCCACCGGCTTGATGACGGGCGGGCCATTGCCTGCTCGCCCATCGGGCCGTCTCGACTTGCGCAGGTCGGCGAGCTGGGCCGGCGACATGCAAAGGTACAGCGCGGCAAGCTCTGCGGGCAAGGTGGCGGTGTCGGGCAGTGCGTCTGCGTCAGGGCCGCCTTTGAATTCATCCGGGTGGACCATGGGCGCCTTGTTCTTCACGCGGGGGTTCGCGCCGGCAGATTTTAGAACGGCGGGGTGCACGCTGATTCGCATCGGCAAGCCGGCCAGGTTGACCGTCGGCCGAGCCGTCCGGCGTCCCCGATAATCGTCCGAGTGAAAACGACGACTGCGCAACCCTCCCCCTCGACCAGCGACTTCTCCGGGCATACGCCCATGATGTCGCAATATCTGGGCCTCAAGGCAAACCATCCGGACACCCTGCTGTTCTACCGGATGGGCGACTTCTACGAGCTGTTCTGGGCCGACGCCGAAAAGGCCGCGCGCCTGCTCGACATCACGCTCACCCAGCGCGGCCAGTCGGCCGGCCAGCCGGTGGTGATGTGCGGCGTGCCCTTTCATGCGGTCGACACCTACCTTGCACGGCTCATCAAGCTCGGCGAATCGGTCGCCATCTGCGAGCAGGTGGGCGAGGTCGGCGCCAGCAAGGGGCCGGTCGAGCGCAAGGTGGTGCGGGTGGTCACGCCCGGCACGCTGACCGACTCGGAACTGCTCAACGACAAGAGCGAATCGCTGCTGCTCGCGGTGCATGCGGGCACGCGCAATTTCTGCGGGCTGGCCTGGCTCAGCGTCACAGGAGCCGAGCTGCGGCTGGCCGAATGCCCGGCCGACGCGCTCGAAGCCTGGATCGCGCGCATCGCGCCGAGCGAGCTGCTCTACAGCGCAGAGGTCACGCCGGCCTTCGAGCAGCGCCTGAAGGCCGCGCGCGCGGCCACGCCTTTCACGCTCTCGATCCGCCCGGCCTGGCAGTTCGACGGGGGTCTGGGCGAACGCAAGCTCAGCGAGCAGATGGGCAGCAACAGCCTGGCCGCCTGGAACGCCGAATCGCTTTCCAACGCGCATGCCGCGGCCGCCGCGCTGCTGGGCTACGCCGAGCACACGCAGGGCCGCGCCCTCTCGCACGTGCAGCGCCTTTCGGTGGAGCGCGACGGCGACCTGATCGAGCTGCCGCCGACCACGCGGCGCAACCTGGAACTGGTGCAGACGCTGCGCGGCGAAGACTCGCCCACGATGTTCTCACTGCTCGACACCTGCATGACCGGCATGGGCAGCCGCCTCCTGAAGCGCTGGCTGCTGTCGCCCCGGCGCGACCGCGGCGAGGCGCAGGCCCGGCTCGAAGCCATCGGCGCGCTGCAGTCCACGGTGCTGGGCGGCACGGCCGCGCCCTGGCGCTCGCTGCGCGAGCAGCTCAAGAACACGAGCGACGTGGAGCGCATCGCGGCGCGCATCGCGCTCAGGCAGGTGCGCCCGCGCGAGCTGCTGGCGCTGCGCCTGGCGCTCGCCAAGGCCGAGCAGCTGGCGCCGCTCCTTCCCGCATCGGCCGCGCTGCTCGACCGGATTGCCGAACGGCTGGCGCCGCCGCCGGGCTGCGCCGACCTGCTGGTGAGCGCCATCAAGCCCGATCCGTCGGCGCTGGTGCGCGATGGCGGGGTGATCGCCACCGGCCATGACGCCGAGCTCGACGAGCTGCGCGCCATCAGCGAGAACTGCGACGACTTTCTGCTGAAGCTCGAAATCAGCGAACGCGAGCGCACCGGCATCAGCAACCTGCGGGTGCAGTTCAACCGCGTGCATGGCTTCTACATCGAGGTGACGCAAAGCGCGCTCTCGAAGGTGCCCGACAACTACCGCCGCCGCCAGACACTGAAGAACGCCGAGCGCTTCATCACGCCCGAGCTCAAGACTTTCGAAGACAAGGCGCTGAGCGCGCAAGACCGCGCCCTGGCGCGCGAGAAATGGCTCTACGAACAGCTCCTCGATGCGCTGCAGCCCTCGGTGCCGGCGCTCACGCAACTGGCCGGTGCCATTGCCACGCTCGACACGCTGTGCGCGCTGGCCGAGCGCTCGCACACGCTGCACTGGCGCGCACCGAGCTTCGTGTCACACCCGTGCATCGAGATCCAGCAGGGCCGGCATCCTGTGGTGGAAGCCCGCCTGGCCGAAAAATCGTCGGGCGGCTTCATCGCCAACGACACGCAGCTGGGGCCGCAGCAGCGCATGCAGATCATCACCGGCCCCAACATGGGCGGTAAGTCGACCTACATGCGGCAGGTGGCGATCATCGTGCTCTTGGCTTCCATCGGCTCGCACGTGCCGGCCGCGGCCTGCCGGCTCGGGCCGATCGACGCGATCCACACGCGCATTGGCGCGGCAGACGACCTTGCCAACGCGCAGTCGACCTTCATGCTCGAGATGACCGAGGCCGCGCAAATTTTGCACAGCGCCACCGCCCAGTCGCTGGTGCTGATGGACGAAATCGGCCGCGGCACCAGCACCTTCGACGGGCTGGCGCTGGCCGCCGGCATCGCGGCCCAGCTGCACGACCGCAGCAAGGCCTTCACGCTCTTTGCCACCCACTACTTCGAGCTGACCGAGTTTCCGGCCACGCACCACTCTGCGGTGAACATGCACGTGAGCGCCACCGAAGCGGGCCGCGACATCGTGTTTCTGCACGAAATGCAGCCCGGCCCGGCCAGCAAGAGCTACGGCATCCAGGTGGCGCGGCTTGCCGGCATGCCCGCCGCGGTGGTCAACCATGCGCGGCAGGCGCTGGAGGCACTCGAGTCGCAGCATGCGCAAACCCGTGCCCAGGTCGACCTGTTCGCACCGCCGCCCGCGGCTGAAGCTCCCATGGCCAGCGCCGTAGAATCCGCGCTGGCTGCGCTCGACCCCGACACGATGAGCCCGCGCGAAGCCCTCGACGCGCTCTATGCCCTCCAAAAACTGAACACGCGTGAACACAGTGCCGCCGGCTGACCGGGCCTGATTCATGCGAGACGAACTCATGACTTACTGCGTAGGCATCAAACTCAACGCCGGCCTGGTGTTTCTCTCCGACTCGCGTACCAACGCGGGCGTGGACCACATCAGCACCTTCCGCAAGATGATCGTGTACGAGCAGCCGGGCGACCGCGTCATGGTGCTGCTGTCGGCGGGCAACCTGAGCATCTCGCAGTCGGTGCGCGAAATCCTCCAGATCGAGGAACTGCGCGAAACCCGCGAAGACGGTACCCAGGGCGCCCCCATCACCATCTGGAACGCCACGAGCATGTTCGACGCCGCGCGCGTGCTCGGCTCGGCCGTGCGCCACGTGTACGACCGCGACGCCGAGGCGCTCAAGCATGCGGGGCTCGATTTCAACGTTTCGTTCATCTTCGGCGGGCAGGTCAAGGGCGAAGGCATGCGCCTGTTCCTGGTCTACGCGGCCGGCAACTTCATCGAAGCCACCACCGAGACGCCCTACTTCCAGGTCGGCGAATCGAAATACGGCAAGCCCGTGCTCGACCGCGTGCTCACGCCCGAAACCCCGCTCGACGAAGCCGCCAAGTGCGCGCTGGTGTCGATGGACTCGACCATGAAGTCGAACCTTTCGGTCGGCCTGCCGCTCGATCTGGTGGTGTACGAGGCCAACAAGCTCGAGACCGATCGCGTGATCTGCATCGACGCCGACAACCCCTACTACCGCATGATGCACAACAGCTGGGGCCAGAAGCTGCGCGAGGTGTTCGACAGCATCGAAGACCCGGTGTGGGACGACGCCGCCACCGAACATCCGCTGAAGATGCCGGCAACCCGCCACAGCCCGCTGCGGAAAATCTCCACGCCCGACGAAAAGCTGATCTGAATCCCGTGCCTCCGGTCGTTTTTTCGCACGGCAACAGTTTCCCTGCGAGCACTTACCGCGTCGTTCTCGACAGCCTGCGCAACCGCGGCTTCGAGGTCGATGCCATCGAGAAGTTCGGGCACGACCCGAAGTACCCCGTCACCGACAACTGGCCGCACCTGGTCCAGCAGCTGGCCGACTTCGCGCAGCAGCATGCCGACCGCGCGGGCGGGCCGGTGTTCCTGGTCGGCCATTCGCTCGGCGGGTTCCTGAGCCTGATGTGCGCGGCCATGCATCCGGCGCTCACCTGCGGCGTGGTGCTGCTCGACTCCCCCGTTCTCGGTGGCTGGCGCGCGAACACGCTGAGCCTGGTCAAGCGCACCCCGCTGATGAAGACCGTGTCGCCCGGCGCCATCAGCCGCCGGCGCAAGAACCGCTGGGCGCACCGCGAGGAAGTGTTCGAGCACTTTCGCCGCAAGAAGGCCTTTGCCAAGTGGGACGAGCAGGTGCTGCACGACTACATCGACCACGGCACCTTCGACAGCGAAGACACCCGCGAGCTGAGCTTCGATCGCAACGTGGAAACCGCGATCTACAACACCCTGCCCCACAACCTGAGCGCCCTGCTGCGCCGCAATCCGCTCAAGTGCAAGGTGGCTTTCATCGGTGGGCGCCAGTCGGCCGAGATGAAGCAGGTGGGCATGAAGATGACCCAGCAGGTCACCAAGGGACGCATTGCCATGCTCGACGGCAGCCACCTGTTTCCCATGGAAAAGCCGCTGGCCACCGCCGCGGCCATCGAGGCGTCGCTGCGCAACCTGCTGGGCTGATCGGCAACGGCTCGGCCAACAGGTGCCGCGTCTCCGCACGAGGCGGATTTTTTTCACGGCGGCTGTCGGCTCGACGCATACTCGTTCGTCCTTGGGGTGACAGGAACGATGAAGCCCATGCGCATGACCGACACGGCCTGGATCGCCACCACGCTGACCGCTTCGCGGCCGCGCGCGGTGGCGGCGCTGCTGCGCTACTTTCGCGAACTCGACCTGGCCGAGGAGGCGTACCAGGAAGCCAGCCTGCGCGCCCTGCAGCACTGGCCCGGCAACGGGCCACCGCGCGACCCGCTGGCCTGGCTGATCTTCGTGGGGCGCAATGCCGCGCTCGACGAGGTGCGGCGCCGCCAGCGGCATGACGCATTGCCCGAAGGCGAGGCTTCGATTTCCGATCCGGACGATGCCGAAGCCCGGCTCGTCGAAGCGCTGGACCACGCGCACTACCGCGACGACGTGCTGCGGTTGCTGTTCGTCTGCTGCCACCCGGATCTGCCGCTGACGCAGCAGATCGCCCTGGCGCTGCGCGTCGTGTCGGGCCTCTCGGTACAGGAAATTGCGCGTGCCTTTCTGGTGGGCGAAAGCGCCATGGAGCAGCGCATCACGCGCGCCAAGAAGCGCGTCGCCTCGGCTGGCATCCCCTTCGATGCGCCCGGTGCACGGGAGCGCGGCGAGCGGCTGGCGGCCGTGTGCACCACGGTCTACCTGCTGTTCAACGAAGGCTATTCCGCAAGCGGCGGCGCCGAGCACGTGCGCACCACGCTGTGCGACGAGGCGATCCGGCTGGCACGGCTGCTGCTGGATCTGTTCCCGGACGAGCCCGAGCTCATGGGCCTGGCCGCACTGCTCCTGCTGCAGCATGCCCGGGCGGAGGCCCGGCTCGATTCCCAAGGCATGGTCGTCCTGCTCGAAGACCAGGACCGCAGCCTCTGGAACCGGGCGCTCATCGACGAAGGCCTGGCGCTCGTCGAGGCGGCCCTGCGCCGCGGGCAGCCCGGACCCTACCAGCTGCAGGCGGCCATCGCGGCAACGCACGCCCAGGCAGCCAGCGCGGCGGACACCGACTGGGCCGAAATCGACCGGATCTATACCGCGCTCGAAGTGCTGCAGCCCTCGCCCGTGGTCACGCTCAACCGCGCGGTGGCCATCGCCAAGCTGCGCGGGCCCGAGGCAGCGCTTGCAATGATCGGGCCGTTGGCGCAGCCTCTGGCCGCCTACTTCCATTTCCACGGCCTGAAGGGCGGGCTGCTGATGCAGCTCGGCCGCATCGAAGAAGCGCGTGTCGCGTTCGCCAAGGCCATCGCCCTCGCCCGCACCGCCGCCGAAGCCGCGCACATCCGCCTCATGCTCGACCGGCTGGAAGACATTCGCCCACCGCGCGGCCGCACCAACCCTGCGGCCTGACCCTCCAAGCCCCCAGAAGGAAGACCGATGCTCTATTCCATCCTCATCTACGGTTCGGAGTCCGCTGTTGCCGCGTGGGCGCCGGAAGTCGAAGACGAAATGCTCGAACGGCACACCGACCTGCGGGACGAGCTGCAGGCCAAGGGCCGGCTCGGCACGGTGCTGCGGCTGATGCCCGACACCGCCACCACGGTGCGCCGCGCCGCCACCGCCCATCCGCTCGTCACCGACGGCCCCTTTGCCGAGACCAAGGAACAGCTGATGGGCATCTACATCGTCGACTGCGACACCCTCGAGCAGGCCCGCGATGCCGCGCGCCGGCTGGACTTCGAAACCGGCGTGTTCGAGATTCGGCCGGTCACCTGGTACGACCCGGGCGTGATTGCGGCGCGCATCCCGCAGGTCTGATCGAAAAAAATCTGTCGCCATTGTCGGGTGGCGCCGGCACCGTCGTCCTTGGTTCGAACGCCCGCATTCCGCTGGCGACCACCAAGGAGAAGTTCATGTCGTCGAATTCGTTGCAGGACAAGTGCGCCGTCGTTCATGGCGGTGGCGGCGCCATCGGCGGCGCGGTGGCCCGGGCCTTTGCCGGCGCAGGTGCAAAGGTCTTCCTCGCGGGCCGCACGCGCGCCAGGCTCGATGCCGTGGCCGAGGACATCGTGGCCATGGGCGGCAGTGCCGAAGTGGCTGTCGTCGATGCGCTCGACGAGGCGGCCATGCTGCGCCACGCCAGCGAGGTGGCCGAACGGGCCGGTGGCATCGACATCGCGTTCAACGCCGTCGGCGTGATGCATGTTCAGGGCCGGCCGCTGGCGGAACTCTCGCTGGCGGACTACTTCCTCCCGGTCCAGGCCTACACGCGCAGCAATTTCCTCACCGCGAAGGCCGTGGCCCCGCACATGGCGCAGCAAGGCGGCGGCGTGATCATCTCGGTGTCCACGCCGGCCTCGCGCCTGCCCGGGCCGGGCTATCTGGGCCACGCCGTGGCCTGCGCGGGCGTCGAGGCCCTCACGCGCCACATGGCAGGCGAGCTGGCGGCCTTCAACATCCGCAGCGTGTGCATCCGATCGCACGCCATTCCCGAGGCCGCCGCTGCGGGCTCGCACAGCCGCGAGGTCTTCCGCCCAGTGGCCGAAAGCATGGGCATGACGGTCGAGCAGATGCTCGCGGCCAAGCCGGCCGGTCTGCTGGTGAAGCGGCTGCCGTCTCTGGACCAGATGGCGGGCACCGCGGTGTTCCTGGCTTCGGAGCACGCCGGCGCGATGACCGGCACGGTGGTCAACATGAGCGGCGGCGTGACGCTGGACTGACCCACCCTGGAACAATCCCCGAAAATCAGTAAAAACGACCTACCGGCCTTGCCACCGATCAGAATGCTCCGAGCACATGTCCATGTCCCAACCGGAAGTCGTTGAAGCCGTTTCCTTGAGCCCCTCGCTGGTCGTCGAAGACGACCCGGCGATGCGCGAGCGCCTGGGCCGCGTGCTGTCGATGCTCGGCTGCGACGAGCCGCAGATCGCATGGGCCGACAGCATTGCCACGGCCAAGAACATGCTCGAGGCCCGGAGCTTCGGCATCGCCCTGGTCGACATCGGCCTGCCGGACGGCAGCGGGGTCGAACTGATCGGCTGGATGCAGGCGACGCATCCCAAGGTGCCGGCGGTGGTGATCTCGGCCTGGCGGACCGAGGAAATCATCTTCGCGGCGCTGCGTGCCGGCGCCATCGGCTACCTGCTGAAGGAGCGCGACGACCTCGAACTGAGCATTGCGCTGCGCAGCACCGAGCAAGGGGGCGCGCCCATCGATCCGGCCATTGCGCGCCATATCCTCGGCTGGCTTGCAGCGCAGCAGCCGCCGCTACCCGCCGTGGTGGCGGCCGATGCGCCGGCCCCGCTCCCGGTGGCGCTGACCCCGCGAGAGCGCAAGATCCTCGAACTGGTGGCGCAGGGGCTGAGCAATCGCGACATGGCCGAATCGCTGTCGATCTCCAGGCTGACGGTGGAATGCCACACCAAGAACATCTACCGCAAGCTGGCCGTCACCTCGCGCACCGAGGCCGTCTACCAGGCCCGAAGGCACGGCTTGCTGCACTGATCGCGCCGGCCTCCTTCTCTGCCGCGCCTCACCATGCATAGCCCGCCTGCACGCGGGCGGCAATGCGGTTGCTGCTGCCGCTGCTGGTTGCGGTGGAGACACCCAGGCCCAGGTTCAGGTTGTCGCTGACCTGGTAGCCGAAAGCGAAGCCGATCGCCGACGCGCCGGCGTAGTTGCCCACGGCGGCACCCATCCATTTCCTGCCCACCGGCAGTGTCGGCATCGACGGCATGGCCAGCGCCGCCGCAACGCCCTGCGCTGCAAAGGCGTTCGCCTGGTTGGTTGCGTTGCTCACCGCCTGCTGCAACTGGTTGACGTTGACGGCATCGGTGCCCAGCAGACCGGGGGCGACATTCGCAATGCCGCGCAACTGGCCGGTGGCCGCGTTGCCTACCGAGACGGTGTTGTCGCGATCGGCCACCGAGCCCTGCCCCAGCGCGACCGCATTGCTGCCCGAAGCCAGTGTGTTGGCCCCCAGCGCCACGGCGTTGTTGCCGGTGGCCACCGCGTTGTTGCCCACGGCGGTGGTGGGATCGGCCAGCGCCTTGGCGCCGGCGCCGATGGCGACCGAGCCCGCATGGTTGGCCTGCGCGCCATTCCCGATGGCGACGGTGTTCTCGCCATTGGCCTTCGCGTTGGTGCCCATCGACGTGCTGCCGGCGCCGCTGGAGCTGGCCCCGGGCCCGCAGGCCACGGCGCCGCCCGCGCCCACCGCGCATACACCGCTGGCCAATGCCTGGTTCATCAAGGCCTGCAATGCGGTGACCTGCTGAACGGTGAAGTTGTTGGCCGTGGTGATGGCGGTCTGCTGGGCCTGCTGCACCTGACCGACATTGGCGGCATCCGTCGTAACCTGACCCGCGCCGACGTTGCTGATGGTGGTGCCGGCGCCGCCGTTGGCATTGAGTTGCAGCGAAGTGCCGCCTGCGCCGTACTGCGCCGAGTTCTGCGCCAAGCCGAGTGCGGAGTTGGCGGTTGTCTGTGCCGCGCCCGCGGCACCCACGGCTGCGTTGGCAGTGGTTTGTGCAGCAGAGGCGGCGGTTTGTGCCGCGGAGGCGGTGGATGCCGCGGTGCTGGCGGTCTGCTGCACGGTGTACAGCTGGCTGCCGTTGACGGCGTCGGTGCTCGTGGAGGTTACCGACCCCGCGCTGACGTTGACCAGGCCGCGCGTCTGGCCCGCGGTTCCGAAAGACACCGTGTTGGCCGCCGTGGCGACGGAGTTCGCGCCGATGGCCACGCTGCCGTTCGCACCGCTCGCGACCTGGCTGCCGGACCCGATCGCCACGCTGCCCGTGGCCAGTGCGGCCGCACCCGAAGCACCGCCGCTGGCGCCGCCGATCGCGGTGCTGCCGTTGCCGGATGCCACGGCGCCCTGGCTGGTGCCGGAGGCGCTTCCGATGGCGATCGCCGCATTGCCCGAAGCCTGAGCGCCGCTGCCGCCCGTCTGGCCGGTACTGCCGCAACAACCGTCGGTGCCCACGCCTCCCGCGCCGAGCGCGATCGCGCCGCCCGCCGAGGCCTGGGCGCCACGTCCCCCTGCGCCGCCCGTTCCCCCCGCTTCGCCCAGTGCGCCAGCGCCGCCGCCCCCGACGGCGGTTGCGCCGCTTGCGGTTGCGCTGGCTCCCGCCCCGCCCACGCCGCCGACGCCACCCGCGGTTCCGATGCCGCCATCACCACCGGCACCGACCGCCGTGGCCCCGTTTCCCGAGACGACGGCCGCAGCGCCTCCGGCGCCTGCCGTCCCGTTGTTGGTTGCAGGGCCGACATTGCCCGCCGTGCCACCGGCAAATCCTGCCGCGTAGGCGCTTCCCGCGACCAGCAACGCAATCGCAGGCAGATGCCGAAGTTTGCGCAACCCTTGACGGGTGCCACTGGTGCCGATCTGGACTGGCATGGACTTCCTCTTTTTCGAAAGCAAATAAAACAAACGTGGCAAAGTGTGTCTTTCCGGGCTCGACGGGGCCATCCCCGAAAATTGGTAAATGCCACACCGAGAACCTCTCCCGCGGGCATGGCTTGCTGCGTCGATTGGCGCCTTCCTTTTCCTCTTCCTCCTCCTTGTCGCCGTCCCGGCGATGGCGCGGGCGCAACAGCCGGCCCCTCCACTCCATGTCGAAGCCGTGCGCAGCCCGGGCTGGAACGACACCGCCCCGCCGGCCGACGGCTGGACGCCCGTTACCCTGCCCGACAGCTGGGCCGGACGCTGGCCGGGCTTCGACGGCGTGGTCTGGTACCGGCTGACCTGGGAGCAGCCGGAACAGGTGCGGGAGGCTGGGCTGCTGCTGCACTACCTCAACATGGCCGGTGCGGTGTCTCTCAACGGCACGCCGATCTCGCGCGACGAGAGCCTGGTCGAGCCGCTCACACGCGCCTGGAACACGCCGCGCTACTGGCTGCTGGCACCGCCGCTGCTACGAAGCGGCAGCAACACGCTGCTGGTGCGCGTCTCGGGCCTGTCCGCCTACCAGGCGGGCCTCGGCCCGGTCAGCCTCGGCACGCCGGCCACGATGCAGGCCGCGTTCACCGACGAGCACATCGTGCGCCGCGACCTGCAGGTGCTGGGCCTCGCGGTGAGCGCCGCGGTCTCGGCCCTCTTCGCCGCGCTGTGGCTGATGCGCCGGCGCGAGACCGCCTACGGCTGGTTCGCGGTAATGGACGTGCTGTGGCTGCTGTTCGGCTACAACCAGATAGCAACCAGCCCCTGGCCCTTTGCCTCCAACCACAGCTGGCAGGCGCTTAACACCTCGCTGCTGCTGTTGTTCAGCGCCTCCTATGTCGTCTTCGCACTGCGCTTCTGCGACCGCCGCATGCCGCGCCTGGAACTGGCGGCACTGCTGGTCACGCTGGCCGGCGTGCTCGACCTGTGGCTGGCCAACGGCCCGAGCCTTCCCATGCATCGCGCCTTCTGGACCCTGGTGGGCGGCCTCATCACCATTGCCGTCAACAGCGCGTCCATCGTGCATGCCTGGCGCCATCCCGGCAGTCCGATGCGTTTGCTCGCGCCGTTCATGGCGGTGTCCGCGGTCGCAGGTGCCCACGATCTGCTGGTGTTCACGCAGGTGATCGACAGCAACGTCTACTACACGACCATCTCGTCGTACCTGCTGCTGCTCGGCATGGCGCTGACCCAGGCCGCACGCTTCGTGCAGAGCCTGAAACGCATCGAGAACTTCAACACCGAGTTGATCGAGGAAGTGAACGCCGCCAAGGCCGAGCTGGCCGCCACGCTCGCGCAGCAGCACGCGCTCGAGCTGGCGCATGCGCGCATCGGCGAGCGCGTCAACCTCGCAAGCGACCTGCACGACGGACTCGGCGGCATGCTGGTCGGCAGCATCGCGACGCTCGAACGCAAGCCCGAGAACCTCTCCGCGCCCGAACTGCTGGCCCTGCTCAAGCGCCTGCGCGACGACCTGCGGCTGATCATCGACGCCACCGGCCGCCACGACGGCGCCCGGGCGTTCGGCGAGCTGCTCGCGCCGCTGCGGCACCGCACCTCGCAGTCGCTCGACGCCAACGGCATCGACTGCCGGTGGCAGGTGTCGAACATCGAGACGCTAGAACTCCCGCCTTCGCAGTGCCTCGACCTGCTGCGCTTTCTGCAGGAGGCACTGACCAATGTGCTCAAGCACAGCGCAAGCCGCCGCGTGGACGTGGCCGTGACGCGCGCCGGGGCCGAACTGCAGCTCAGCGTGCGCGACGACGGCCGCGGCTTCGTGGTGGATGGCGTCGACAAGGGGGCCGGCGCCGGCTTGCGCAGTCTGCGCACGCGTGCCCGCCGCCTCGGGGCCGATCTTCAGCTGCATTCGCGGCCCGGCGAGACGCAACTGACGCTGCGCATGCCGCTGGCACCCGCCGCCTGAGCGCCCTGCGGTCGCCGAGCCTCCCGCGCGCGGCGCATTTTTTCGTCTACATCCGCTCGGATGGGCCGGCCCCCGCAAAGGCCCTGTCAAGAGGGGAACAAACCAGATGATACAAATTGCAATCGCCTGTAACATTCGGCGAGAATAAGTAAAAACGTCCCACTTCGCAGGCCCCCGTTCCAAAATGTCCCACGAATGTCAACTTCTCAGTCGGAAGCCCTTGAAGCCATCTCCCTGAGCCCGACCCTCGTGGTCGAAAACGACCGGGGGATGCAGGAACGTTTGCACTACGTTTTGTCGATGCTCGGATGCGACGAGCCGCAGATCGCGTGGACCGACGACGACGCGACGGCCATCCAATTGTTCGAGAGCCAGCACTTCGGCGTCGCCCTGGTGGACATCGGGTTGCCGGACGGCCGCGGAATCGAACTCATCGAATGGCTGCAAGCGCACCACCCGCAGGTGTCCGCGGTGGCAATTTCCGCCTCGTTGCGCACCGAGGAAGCCATTTTTTCGGCATTGCGCGCAGGCGCCGCGGCCTATTTGCTGAAGGTACGCGACGATCTGGAACTCAGCATCGCGCTGCGAAGCATCGAACAAGGCGGCGCGCTCATCGATGCGGCCATTGCCCGGCGCATTCTCGCGTGGCATGCCGATCACGCCAGCGACTTGCTGTCCATGCCGGACGTGATGCTGACGCTGCGCGAACGCAACATGCTGGAACTCGTGGTGCAGGGGATGACCCACCGCGACATCGCCGAAACGCTTTCGACGCCCCGGCTGGCGGTGGAACGCCGCACCAGGGACATCTATAGAAAGCTGGCCTTCGGCTCGCGAGCCGGAGCGGCGCACACGGTCAATGGAACCATTTTGCTGCGCTGAGGCGGGCGGCTCTTCGCAGCCCCGGCGCGGCGGCGCATCGCGCTCACTCCGCCCAGACCACCGTGCCGGTCCATGCAGTGGCCAGCACCACGATGCCGAAGGCAATGCGGTACCAGGCAAACGGAATGAAGTCGTGCGTGCTGATGTACTTCAGCAGCCAGCGCACGCAAAGCCACGCGCTCGCGAACGAAAACACCAGCCCCACGGAGAACAACGGAACGTCGGCCATCGAGAGCAGTGCGCGCTCCTTGTAGAGGCTGTAGGCGCCGGCGCCGATCAGCGTCGGAATGGCAAGAAAGAACGAGAAGTCCGTGGCGGCCTGGCGCGACAGGCCGAGCAGCATGCCGCCGATGATGGTCGAGCCGCTACGGCTGGTGCCCGGAATCATCGCGAAGCACTGCACCAGGCCGACCTTGAGGGCGTCCCACATCGTCATGTCGTCGACGTGCTCGATGCGGATCGAGCCCGGCGGCCGCTTCTCGGCCCACAGGATGATGAAACCGCCAATGATGAAGGTGCTGGCCACCACCACGGGCGTGAAGAGCTGCTCCTTGATCATCTTGCCGAATATCAGCCCGAGCAGCACGGCGGGAATGAAGCCGATGACCACGTTGAGCGCAAGACGCCTGGCCCTGGCCTGCCGCGGCAACGCCACCACGGTGGAATGGATCTTTTGCCAGTACACCAGGATCACCGCGAAGATCGCACCGGTCTGGATGGCAATGTCGAACACCTTGGCCTTGGCGTCGTCGAAGCCGAGCAACGAGCCCGCAAGAATCAGATGTCCGGTCGACGAGATGGGCAGAAACTCGGTCAGCCCCTCGACGATGCCCATGACCGCGGCCTTCACCAGCAAAACGATGTCCACGCTTACTCCTTTAAAGAGCATCAATTATGGCGAGGCATCGAGTCAGGCCCGGTTCAGCTGGCCCCTGACAATTGCGGGCCTTATCCGGGGACTTGACCGGCGCGCAGCCGCAGGGCCCGCACCGCACTGTCGACGGTGGTGAGCACTGGCAGGCCGCTCGCTTGCTCGCAGGCGGTGCGTGCGCGGGCCATGCTGAACTGCGCGAGCGCAATGCGCGTGCAACCGAGTTGGCGCAGCGCCAGCGCCTGCGCGGCAATCAACGCATCGTGGCGCTGCGTGTCGCCAGCGTTCAGCGCATCGAGCGCGCCTTCGGCGAGCACGGGTTCGAGCGCGATGCCGGACGGGAATTCGGGTGGCATCGACACGAGCGTGGCCGCGAAGGTTGCGATGAGGCCGAGCTTGCCCTGCCCTTCGGTCTGAGCTTGCGCGGCCTCGGCAACCATGGCCTCGTTGGGCTTGAGCACCGGAATGCCCGCATGCCGCCGCGCCACCGCCTCGATGCACGGCCCGAAGGCCGAGCAGGTGAAGAGAATGCCCTCTGCGCCGGTATCGACCGCGTACTGCGCGAGCCGCTGAAATCGCTCGTGCATGGCGGCGTCGAGCCCGTGGCCGCCGCGCGCCAGATCGGCCGACAGGCTGTCGTCCAGCAAATTCATGCGCACGGCTTCGGGCCAGTCGCGCTCGAAGGCGGCGTTGATGGGCGCCACCGAATGCGAAAGCGCGTGGATCAGTGCGATGCGGGTCATGCGGAAACGGCGGTCAGATGCCCTTCGAAGACGGGTTGGCGAAAGCCTCTTTGGTCTCGGCGTTGAGCGGGTAGTTGATGTTGATGCCCTTGGGCGGAATCGGCGACGTGAACCACTTGTTGTAGAGCTTCTCCATCTCGCCGGACTTCATCATGCCCGACACCACGCGGTCCACCAGCGCCTTGAAGGCCGGGTCGTCCTTGCGGAACATGAGCGACTGGTTCTCGGTGCGCAGGCTCTCGCCGGTGACGATGAAGTCCTTCGGGTTGCGCGCATTCGCGATCTGGCCGGCCAGCAGGATGTCGTCGAGCACGAAGGCCTGCGCCCTGCCGCTTTCCACCAGCAGGAACGAATCGCTGTGGTCCTTGCCGCCGAGGTTGTTCACCTCGAGATTGCGGCCCTTGTCGGCTTCGCGCAGCAGACGGAACGAGGTGGTGCCGGTGGTGGTGACCACCGTCTTGCCCTGCAGGTCGGCAATGCTCCTGATGCCCGAATCGGCCTTGACCAGCATGCGCACGTTGTAGCGGAAGATGTCGGGCGAAAACGCCACCTGCTTCTGGCGTTCGACCAGGTTGGTGGTGGAGCCGCACTCGATGTCGACCGTGCCGTTCTGCACCAGCGGAATGCGGTTGGCCGAGGTCACGGCCTGGTACTTGATCTCGACGGCCGGCAGCTTGAGCTCGCTCTTCACTGCCTCGACGATGCGGTTGCAGATCTCGATGCTGTAGCCCACGGGCTTCAGGTTGCCATCGAGGTACGAAAAGCCGAACGACGACTCGCGGTAGCCGAAGGTGATGGTGCCGCTTGCCTTGATCTTGGCGAGCGTGTCGTTGTTGTCCTGGGCCTGTGCGGACGTGTGCGGCAACAACAGGGCGAAGGCCACCGCGAGAGCGGCAGCACCGAAGGGAATCGGCAGACGAAGCTTGGGCATGGGAGCGCTCCTCGGAACGGCGGTTGAAGAAAACGGCGAAAGAAAATCGAAAGTGGTCAGCGCGCGGCGGCACTCGTCACCGCGTCGATCGAAGCAGCGAGGCGGGTGGCGATTTCCCGCAGGTCTTGCCGCGTTGCGATGAACGGTGGCGCCAGCAGCACGTGGTCGCCCTGCCGGCCATCGACCGTGCCGCCAAAGGGGTAGCACAGCAGGCCGCGCGCCATGGCGTCCTTCTTGATGGCTGCGTTGACCTGCAAGGCCGGATCGAACGGCGCCTTGCTCGCGCGGTCGGCCACCAGCTCGATGCCCCAGAAGAAGCCGCGGCCGCGGATGTCGCCCACGTGCGCATGGCCGCCGAGCGCGTCGGCCAGCATGGCGCCAAAGGCCGCGCCGTCTTCGCGCACCTTGGCGACCAGGCCGTCGCGCCGGATCACCTGCTGCACCGCGAGCGCCGCCGCACAGGCCATCGGATGGCCGAGATAGGTGTGGCCATGCTGGAAGAAACCGCTGCCCTTGGACATGGCCTGGACGATCCTGCCCTGCGCCAGCACCGCGCCGATCGGCTGGTAGCCGCCGCCCAGGCCCTTGGCAATGGTCATCAGGTCGGGCACCACGCCCTCCTGTTCGCAGGCATGCAGCGTGCCGGTGCGGCCCATGCCGCACATCACCTCGTCGAGGATCAGCAGCACGCCGTATTTGTCGCACACCGCGCGCACGGCCTTGAAGTAGCCCGGCACGGGCGTGAGCACGCCGGCCGTGGCGCCGCCCACCGTTTCGGCCACGAAGGCGATAACGCGATCGGCGCCCTGCGCGACGATGGCGGCTTCGAGTTCGGCCGCAAGGCGCAGGCCGTATTGCTCGGCGCTTTCATCGGCCCGCTGCTCGCGATAGGGGTAGCACGGCGCCACATGCGTGGCCGGCACGAGGATGGGCGCGAACGGCTCGCGCCGCCATGCATTGCCGCCCACGGCCAGCGCACCGAGCGTGTTGCCGTGATAACTCTGGCGGCGCGCGATGAAGTGCGTGCGCTGCGGCTCTCCGATTTCGACGAAATACTGCCGCGCCATCTTGAGCGCCGCCTCGACCGCCTCGGACCCGCCGCTCACCAGGTACGCATGGCTCATGCCCTCGGGGGCGAAAGCGATCAGCTCGTCGGCCAGTTGCTCGGCCACTTCGCTCGTGAAGAAGCTGGTGTGCGCGTAGGCCAGCTTGTCGATCTGCGCATGCATGGCGGCCAGCACCTCGGGGTGCGCGTGGCCGAGCGACGACACGGCCGCGCCGCCCGAGGCATCGAGGTATTCGCGGCCTTCGGCGTCGCGGATGAACAATCCGCCGGAGCCGGCGGCAACGGGCGGGGTCTGGCGAAGGTGACGGTGAAAGACGTGCGTCATGGCGGCTGGGCGGCGGTGGATGGCGATTGCGTGTTTGGAACTAACGTTTCCGCCGGATTATTGTTTGGAACATTTGTTCCGTCAACTGTTGCGTCGTTCCATGTCCGGTACATTCGTTCCAACGACCGCCAGAAGAGAGACACCGCCATGGGCGCCAGAGACCAGATCCGCCAGCGTTTCAACGAGTTGAGCCCGGCCCTGCAGCAGGTTGCGCGCTACGTGCTCGACCACCCCAACGAGGTGGTGACCGCATCGATGCGCAACGTGGGCACGCGCGCGCAGAGCACGCCGGCCACGCTGGTGCGTTTTGCGCAGCACCTGGGCTATGCGGGCTGGCCGCAACTCAAGGAAGCCTTTGCCGGCGACATGGGCCTCGGCAGCGAAACCTACGGCGGGCGGGCCAAGCAACTCATCGGCCGCGCGCAGGACCGAAGCCTGACGGCCGAGATGTTCGAGGTGCAGCGCCGCAACCTCGAGGCCACGCACCAGCAGAGCGAGCAGGCGCTGCAAAAAGCCTGTGCGCTGATCGAGAAAGCGCCGGCCGTGCATGCGGCGGGTTTCAGGGCCTGCTTTCCGATCGCGTTTTCGTTCGTCTACGTGTATCGGCTCTTCCGCGCCAGCGTGCACCTGGTCGACGGCCAGGGCGGCTCGCTCGAAATGCAGCAGCGCGCCTTTGCCAAGGGCGACGCGCTGGTGGTGGCCAGCTTCATGCCCTACTCGCGCGAGGCGCTGCAGGTGGCAGAGGCGGCCAAGGCGGCCGGCTGCCGCATCGTCGCCATCACCGACAGCGTGGCATCGCCGCTGTCGCTGCTGGCGGACGAAACGCTGCTTTTCACGATCAACAGCCCTTCTTTCTTTCCGTCGGTGGCGGCGGGGGTTGCCGTGACCGAGGCGCTGGTCGAACTGCTCGCAAGCCGCGCGGGCAAGCCGGTGATCCGGCGCATCGACCAGGCCGAGGCGCAGCTGTTCGAGTCAGGGGCCTATCTGGTGCCGCCGGTGCCGCGCGGAAATTAGGCCTCCGAGCCGAATCCGCGTGCTGCAGTGCCGCATTGGCGGAACCCCGCCCGAGCCCGAATAGTCGAACGACTGTCGCGGTTGTGTGCCGCGACAGGAGGTAATGACCATGAAGCAGGTGAAACATTGGCAAGACCCGGTCAGCGTTGCGCTCGGTGCGTGGCTGATCATCTCGCCTTGGGTCCTGGGGTTCCAGGACGTCACTTACGCGATGTGGAGCGCAGTGGCGACAGGCATCGTGCTCGGCGCCGTGGCGCTGGGGGCGACCCTGGTACCGCGTGCATGGGAAGAGTGGACCGAAGGCGCCATTGCCATCTGGCTGGCCGTGTCGCCCTGGGTACTCGGCTTTGCCACCGTCGAGAAAGCGATGGTGAATGCGGTGCTCGTGGCGGCGGCGATCCTGGTGCTCGCGCTCTGGGTTCTGGTGACCGACAAGGACTACCTCGGCGGGTCGATGGACCGTCACGCGCACTGAGCGCATGACCATCGCGCCGTGAAGAAGAACGGCTCCGAGCGCTATCCGCGCCGGGGCTGAGGAGATGGGCAGCCGCCCATCTCGCGCACAGCCAGTTCACTCCGCTCAGCGGAGGGGAGTAGGCTGTTGCCAGCCGCCGCCCAAGGCCTGGATCAGCGCCACCGCGGCGGTCTGCCGATTGACCTGCAGCTGCACCAGCGTGCGCCGCGCGCTGAGGGCGGCTGCCTGCGCCGTGACCACCTCGGTGTAGCTCACCTGGGCCGCGCGATAGCGATTGAGCAACTGCTGCTCGGTCTTGTCGGCGGCGGCCGAAGCCTCGCGCCGCAGGCCCTCTTGCTGTGCGAGCGCGGCGCCGGCCGTCAACTGGTCTTCCACCGCCTGGAACGCCGTGAGCACCGCCTGCCGGTAGCGTGCCACGCTGGCTTCGTGGGCCGCCTTGGCCGAGTCGACGCTCGCGCCGATGGCGCCCGCATCGAACACCACCTGCGCCACCGAGAGGCCGAGCGCCCACAGCGTGTTGGATGCGTTGAACAGGTCTTTCACGCGGCTCGCGCTGCTGCCCACCGAAGCGCTGAGCCCGAAGTTCGGGAAGTACGCCGACCGCGCAATGCCTATCTGCGCATTGGCCGCGGCCACCGCGCGCTCCGCTGCGGCAATGTCGGGCCGGCGCTGCAGCAGGGTCGACGGCACGCCGGTGGGGATGCCGGGCACCGTGGGTGTCCACTGCGCGGCGGGCAGGCTGAAGTCGGCGGGGGCGACGCCCACCAGCATGGCAATGGCGTGCTCCAGCGTGGTGCGGGAGCGCTGCAGGCCCACGCGCTCGGCCTGCGCGGTCACGAGCTGGGTCTGCGCCTGCAGCACGTCGGTCTGGGCCGCGATGCCGGCCTTGTAGCGGTTGCTCGTGATCTCGAAGGCGCGCTGGTAGCCCTCGATGGTCTGGTCGAGCAGAACGATCTCGGCGTCGGCTTCGCGCAAAGAAAAATAATTGGTCGCCAGGTCGCCGATGGCCGAGAGGCGTGCCGACGCCAGGTCGGCCTCGCTGGCCTGCGCATTGGCCTCGGCGCTGGTCACGGCCTGCCGCAACCGGCCCCAGACATCGGGTGCCCAGTCGACACCCAGCGTGGCGGAAAAGGCATTGGACGCATTGCTGCTGCCGCCGATGTTGCCGCTTCGCCGGCCGCTGCCGTCGAGCGAAACCGTGGGAAACAGCGCGGCACGCTCTCCCCGCACCAGGGCCTTCGCCTGCGCGTAGTTGGCTACGGCCGCGGCAATGTTCTGGTTCGACACCTGCACCCTGGCGGCCAGCTCGTCGAGCGCGGCATCGCCGAAGAGCTTCCACCAATCGCCGCGGTCGAGCGCGTCGGCCGGGGCGGCGGGCAGCCAGCCCTCGGCGGTCTTCTGCTCTTTCCACCCGGCGGGCATGGCCGAGCTTGGCACCTGGTATGCAGGGCCTACGGCGCAGCCGGCCACCATGGCCGCGAAGGCGAGCGCGGACAGCGAAGGGATGCGGGTGCGATGTGTCATGGCAAGGGATTCATTTTCTCGGAGGCCGGGAACACCGCGGAACCGGCTTTGCCGGGCCGCCGGTGTTGCCCCCTTGAGGGGAGAGTCGAGCTACACGAAGTGAGCGAGACGGGGGTGGGTTTCATACGGGTGAGCTTGCCGCGCGGCTCAGGTGGCGCTCGTTGCCGGAGCGCCGGCGCAGCTTGTCGAGCAGCACGTAGACCACCGGCGTGGTCAGCAGGGTGAGCAGCTGGCTCGCCACCAGGCCGCCGATGATCGCCACGCCCAGCGGCTGGCGCAGTTCGGCGCCCTGGCCGAAGCCGATGGCCAGCGGCAGCGCGCCCAGCGCGGCGGCCAGCGTGGTCATGAGAATCGGCCGGAAACGCAGCAGGCAGGCCTCGCGCACCGCTTCCACCGCCGAGATGCCGCGGGCGCGCTCGGCCTCGAGCGCGAAGTCGATGATCAGAATCGCATTCTTCTTCACGATGCCGATCAGGAGGAAAAGCCCGATCAGCGCAATGATCGAAAAATCCATGCGGAACAGCAGCAGCGCGAGCACCGCGCCCACGCCCGCCGAAGGCAGCGTGGTCAGCACGGTGATCGGGTGAATCAGGCTTTCGTAGAGTATGCCGAGCACGATGTAGATGACCACGATGGCCGCCACGATGAGCGCCAGCTGCTGCCCCTGCGATTGCTGCGCCGCCAGCGCCGTGCCCTGGAAGCTGCCTCGCACGTTCACGGGCATGGCAATGTCGGCCTCGGCCTGCGCGACGATGCGCCGCGCCTCCTGCAGCGTGACGCCCTCGTCCAGGTTGAACGAGACTGTGCTCGCGAGCTCCGTGTCCTGGTGGTCGATGGAGCTCGGCACCGCGCGCTCGCTGACCTTGGCAATGGCCGACAGCGGCACCATCAGCGTGGTGTTCGCGGCCAGCGCCTGGCCGGTGGACGCGGTGCGCAGTGCCGGGTTGGCCGACGTGGTGGTCGAGGTGCCGGTGGTCGCGTCGGTGGTGTTGGCCAGCGAACTCACGACGGAGGCACCGCTCGCGGTGGTGCTGGTGGTGAGCGTCGAGGGTACGTACAGGTCCTTCAGCACGACGGGCGCGCGCTGGTAGCGTGGTGCCCATTCCATGATCACCGAATACTGGTTGAGCTCGTCGTAGATGGTGGCGACCGAGCGCTGGCCGTAGGCGTTGTAGAGCGCGCTGTCGACCGCGCTCGACGTCACGCCCAGCCGCGCGGCGCTTTCGCGGTCGACATCGACGTAGGTCTCCACGCCGTTGTCCGCCTGGTCGCTGTCGACATCGGTCAGCGCCGTTTCCTGGCGCAGCCGATCGGCCAGCTTGGCGGTCCAGGTGCGCAGGTCGGCCAGGTTGTCGCCCTTCAGCGTGTACTGGTAGGCGGAGTTGCTCGAACGCCCGCCCATGCGCAGGTCTTGCACCGGGCTCAGGAACACCCGCAGGCCGGTGAGCTGGTTGAGCTGCGGCCGCAGCCTGTTGACCACCGCGGCGGTCTTCTCGCTACGCTGCGACACCGGCTTGAGGTTGACGAACATGAAGCCGCCGCCCGAGCGGCTGCCACCCGCGAAGCCCACCACGGTATCGACGGCCGGATCCTTGTGGATGATGTCGACCGCCTGGCGCAGTTTTTCGCTCAGCGCGGCCGACGAAATGCTCTGGTCCGCGCGCAGGCCCGCATTGAGCTGGCCGTTGTCCTGCTCGGGGAAGTAGCCCTTGGGAATGGCGGAGAACAGGTACACGTTGAGCCCGATGACGGCCAGCAGCACCACCATGACCACGGCCTTGCTCGCGAGCGCCCAGTCGAGGCTGTGGGCATAGGTGCGCAGGCTCCACTGATAGACGCTTTCCGCCATGCGCGCCAGGCGCCCCGGCGGCTTGGCACCGGGCTGCTCGGCCCGCAGCAGCATGGCGCACAGCATGGGCGTGGTGGTGAGCGAGATCACCAGCGAAATCAGCACCGCCACCGACAGCGTGACCGCGAATTCGCGGAACAGGCGGCCGATCTGCCCGTCCATGAACAGCAGCGGTATGAACACCGCCACCAGCGACAGGCTGATCGACAGCACGGTGAAGCCCACCTCGCGCGCGCCGCGCAGGGCCGCCTCGATGCGGCCCACGCCGGCCTCGATGTGGCGGCTGGTGTTCTCGAGCACCACGATGGCGTCGTCCACCACGAAGCCGGTGGCCACCGTGAGCGCCATCAGGCTCAGGTTGTTCAGGCTGTAGCCCAGCAGGTGCATCACGCCGAAGGTGCCGAGCAGCGACACCACCGTGGCCACGGCCGGAATGATGGTGGCACGCGCACGGCGCAGGAACAGGCCCACCACGAGCACCACAAGCGCGATGGAGATCATCAGCGTGGCCTCGATCTCGCGCAGCGAGGCGCGGATGGAGTTGGTGCGGTCGGAGGCCACCTGCACCTCGATGTCTTGCGGCAGCTGCGCGCGCAGTTCGGGCAGCAGCTCGCGCACGCCGTCCACGGTCTGGATGATGTTGGCGCCGGGCTCCTGCGTGACCAGCACGACCACCGCCGGCTGGCCGTTGAAGAGACCCAGGGTGCGCGTGTTCTCCACGCTGTCGATCACCCGCGCGACGTCGCCCAGCCGCACGGCCGCGCCGTTGCGCCAGGCGATCACCATGTCGCGGTACTCCACTGCGTGGCGGCCCGGCGAGGGCGTGTAGATCTGCAGCCGGCGCTCGTCGTTCTCGATCGCGCCCTTGGGACGGTTGGCGTTGTTGGCCTGGATGGCGGCGCGCACGTCTTCGCTGCTGATGCCGAAGCGGTTGAGCGAGAAGGGCTCGAGCTCCACCCGCACGGCCGGCAGCGAACCGCCGCCGATCTCGACCTCGCCCACGCCCTCCACCTGCGAGAGCTTCTGGCTCACGATGTTGGACACCGCCTCGTAGATCTGCCCCGGCGTGCGCGTCTTGGAGGTGAGCGCCAGGATCGCGATGGGTGCGGCCGTCGGGTTGCGCTTGCGGTAGGTCGGGTTGCTGCGCAAGGTGGCCGGCAGGTCGGCCCGCGCCGCGTTGATGGCGGCCTGCACCTCGCGCGCGGCGCTGTCGATGTTGCGCTTGAGGTCGAACTGCAGGCTGATGCGCGTCGAGCCGTTGGAACTGGTCGAGGTGAGTTCGTTGACACCCGCGATCACGCCGAGCCGCCGCTCCAGCGGCGTGGCAACGCTCGATGCCATGGTGCTCGGGCTCGCGCCCGCGAGGCTGGCCGTCACCGAGATGGTGGGAAAGTCGACCTGCGGCAACGGCGACACAGGCAGCACGAAGAACGCCGCGATCCCGGCCAGCGCGATGCCGATGGTCAAAAGGACCGTGGCAATCGGACGTTCGACGAAAGGCCTGGAGAGGTTCATGCGGCCGCGGCCTCCCGCTTGGGCCCGAAGCGGCGGCCCAGCCGGTCGAACGCCAGGTAGACCACCGGCGTGGTGAACAGCGTGAGCACCTGGCTCACCACCAGCCCGCCGAAGATCGCCAGGCCGAGTGGCCGGCGCAGCTCGGCGCCCTCGCCCCAGCCGAACATCAGCGGCAGCGCCGCGAAAAGCGCCGCCAGCGTGGTCATCAGAATGGGCCGGAAGCGCAGCAATGCCGCCTGGTGGATGGCCTCCTGCGGCGACTTGCCCTCGCGCCGCTCGGCGTCGATGGCAAAGTCGATCATCATGATCGCGTTCTTCTTCACGATGCCGATCAAGAGGATGATGCCGATGATGCCGATCACGCCCAGGTCGTTGCCGGTGACCATCAAGGCCAGCAGCGCGCCCACGCCGGCCGAGGGCAGCGTCGAGAGAATGGTCAGCGGATGGATGTAGCTCTCATACAGCACGCCCAGCACGATGTACACGCACACCACCGCCGCCAGGATGAGCCACAGCTGGTTGGAAAGCGACTTTTCGTAAGCACCCGCCGCACCCAGGAAGGTCATGGTCATGCTCGACGGCATGCCGATTTCCTTGGCCGCCGCGCGAATGGCCGCCACCGACTTTCCGAGCGCCACGTTCTCCGCCGTGTCGAAGCCCACGGTGGCCGCCGGATACTGCGCCACGTGCGTGACCTGCAGCGGCGCCGGCTGCTCGCGCACCGTGGCAATCGACGACAGCGTGGTCGCACCGCCGCCACCCGTGCGCAGCTGCAGGTTGCCCAGCAGCTGCGGCGACGCCAGGGCTTCGCGCTGCGCTTCCAGGATCACGCGGTACTGGTTGGTTTCGGTGAAGATGGTCGAGACGATGCGCTGGCCGAACGCGCTGTAGAGCGTGTCGTCCACCGAACTGGCCGTCACCGACAGGCGCGAGGCCGTGTTGCGGTCGATGTCCACGTACGCGGCCAGGCCCTGGGCACCCGCCGTGGTGGTGGGGTTGCGCACCAGGGGTTCGGAGCGCAGGCGCTCCACCAGCTTTTGCGCCCAGGCATCGACGGTGTTGGTGTCCACCCCTTCGAGCGAGACGCGGAATTCGGTCGGGCCGGTTTCGGCGTCGATGGTCAGGTCTTGCGTGGGCTGCAGGTACAGCGTCACGCCGGCCACGGCACGCACGCGCTCGCGCAGGCGCTGCATTGTGGCTTCCTGGTTGCCGCGGTCGGCGCGCATGTTGATGAGCATGCTGCCGGTGTTCAGCGCCGTGTTGTTGGCGGCGTCAACGCCCACCACCGAGCTCACGCTGGCCACTTCGGGGTCGGCCAGGATGGCCTTGGCGGCTTGCTGCTGCAGCTCGGCCATTCGCGTGTACGACACGTCCTGCGCCGCCTCGATGCGGGCCTGCAGTTGTCCGGTGTCCTGCGTGGGAAAAAGCCCCTTCGGAATCACCACGTAGAGCAGCACCGTGAGCGCCAGCGTGGCCAGCGCAACGAGGAGCGTCAGCGGCTGGTGGCGCAGCACCCATTGCAGCCACACGTCATAACGCGCGATCACGCGGTTGAAGAAGCGCTGCACGCTGGCACCGAAGCGCCCGCCCTCCTCGGCCTGGGGCTTGAGCCAGCGCGCCGACATCATCGGCACCAGCGTGAGCGACACCACGGCGGAGATCAGGATGGTGATGGCCAGGGTGACGGCAAACTCGCGGAACAGCCGCCCCACCACGTCGCCCATGAACAGCAGCGGAATGAGCACCGCAATGAGCGACACCGTGAGCGAGATGATGGTGAAGCCGATCTGCGTGGCCCCCTTGAGCGCGGCCTTGAACGGCGGGTCGCCCTCTTCGAGGTAGCGCGCGATGTTCTCGATCATCACGATCGCGTCGTCCACCACGAAACCGGTGGCAATGGTCAGCGCCATCAGGCTCAGGTTGTTGAGGCTGTAGCCCAGCAGGTACATCAACCCGCAGGTGCCCACGAGCGAGATCGGCACCGCCAGGCTGGCGATGATCGTGGCGCGTACGCTGTGCAGGAAGAAGAAGATCACCAGCACCACCATCACCACGGCCAGCCCGAGTTCGATCTGCACGTGCGAGACCGAGGCGCGGATGCCGGTGGTGCGGTCGCTCAGCACCTCCACCTTGAGCGAGCCCGGGAGCGATGCCTGCAGTTCGGGCAGCTGCTTCTTGATGGCATCGACCGTGCCGATCACGTTCGCCCCGGGCTGCCGCTGCACGTTGAGGATGATGGCCGGGTAGAGCGTTGCCGGCTCCTCGCCGGCGCGAAGCGCTGCCCAGGCGCCCAGCTGCGTGTTCTCGGCGCCATCGACCACGCGCGCCACCTCGGTCATGCGCACGGGCGCGCCGTTCTTCCACGCGACGATGAGGTTCTTGTAGTCGTCCGCCGTCACGAGCTGGTCGTTGGCGTTGATGGTGTAGGCCCGCTTCGGTCCGTCGAAGCTGCCCTTGGCGCTGTTGGCGTTGGCCGCGGTGATGGCGCTGCGCAGCGTGTCCAGGCCGATGCCCACCGACGCGAGGGCGTTGGTGTCGGCCTGGATGCGCACGGCCGGCCGCTGCCCGCCCGAAAGCGACACCAGCCCCACGCCGCTGACCTGGCTGATCTTCTGTGCGAGCCGCGTGTTCACGAGGTTCTGCACCTCGGTGAGCGGCATGGTCTCGGAGCTCACGGCCAGCGTGAGGATGGGCGCATCGGCCGGGTTCACCTTGGCGTACACGGGCGGCGCCGGCAGGTCGGCCGGCAGCAGCGAGCTGCCCGCGTTGATGGCGGCCTGCACCTGCTGCTCGGCCACGTCCAGCGTCTGGTCGAGCGCGAACTGCAGCGTGACGATCGACACGCCCGCCGAGCTCACCGAGCTCATGCGGTTGAGGCCGGCCATCTGGCCGAACTGGCGCTCGAGCGGGGCCGTGACGGTGCGGCCCATGACCTCGGGGCTGGCGCCGGGATAGAGGGTCTGAACCTGGATGGTCGGGTAGTCGACCTGCGGCAGCGCGGCCAGCGGCAGCAGCCGCAAGCCGACGAGGCCGGCCAGCACGATGGCGACCATCAGAAGCGCCGTGGCCACCGGCCGTTCGATGAAGGGGCGGGAGGGGCTCATCGCGAACGCGCTCGCTGGTTCCGTGTGTCTTGGTTGCTCGTCATTGCGGGGGGCGCTGGCGCCGCCGCTCTCCGCCTTCGCCGCGCTCTCCGCGTTGTCCGCGCGGACCCGAAGCCGCACCGCGCGGCCCCGCCGCGGGCCGGTCGCCCTGCAGCTGCACGACCGCGCCGTCCTTGATGCGGTCGCCGCCTTCGGTCACCACGTTCTCGCCGACACGCAGGCCCGAGGTGATGGCCACCACCTCGGCGTTGGCTTCGCCGCGCTTCACCGGCCGCGTCGACACCTTGCGGTCTTCGTCGATCACGTACACATAGTCGCCGTTGGGGCCGGTGCGCACGGCCGTCACCGGCACCACCACCGCCCGCACCTTGCGCAGCAGCATCTGCACGTTGACGAACTGGCTCGGGAACAGCGTGGTCTCTGCATTACCGAAGCGGGCCTTGGCTTTGACCGTGCCGGTGGTGGTGTCGACCAGGTTGTCGAGCGTTGAAAAAGTCCCGGTGTCGAGCGTCACCGCGCGGGTGCGGTCGAACGCGGTGACCGGCAGCGGCTCACCCTTGGCAAGCTGCGACTGGATGTCGGGCACCCGGTCTTGCGGCACCGAGAACTGCACGTCGATCGGGTTCATCTGCGTGATGACTGCGATGCCCGTGGTCGCATTGGCCGTGACGGTGTTGCCCGCATCCACGGCACGCAGGCCGATGCGGCCGGCCACCGGCGAGGTGATGCGGGTGTAGTCGAGGTTCAGCTTGGCGGCGGCCTCGGCGGCCAGGTCGGTGGTGACCGTGCCTTCGAGCTGGCGGACCAGCGCGGCCTGGGTGTCGACGTCCTGCCGCGCGATGGAATCCTGCCCCAGCAGGGTGCGATAGCGCGCCAGCGTGACGCGCGCGGCTTCGAGCTGCGCCTCGTCGCGCTGGCGGGTGCCGCGGGCCTGCATCAGCGCCTGCTCGTAGGGCCGGGGATCGATGCGCGCGAGCAGTTGGTTCCTGGCAACGGTCTGCCCTTCGGTGAACAGCACCTCGGTCAGCACGCCGCCGACCTGCGCCTTGAGCGTGATGGTTGCCAGCGGCGTGACCGTGCCGAGCGCATCGATGGTGACCGGCAGCTCGACTTCGCGCGCCGCCGCATGGCCGACCGTGACGGTCGCGCCGCCGAAGCCCGGGCCGCCGGTTGGGCTGGCCTTGCGGTTGATGAGGTACCAGGCGCCGCCTCCCAGCGCCAGCAGCAACAGCAGCGCGATCAGGCTTCCGAGCCAGAGCCTCCGGCGCGAGGGCGGCCGTGGCGGCGGAGACGAGGAAGGTTGTGTTGCCGGTTGAACAGCAGGCGAATCGCCGGAAGAAGGCTCGGAGTTCGGAGATTCCATGTGATGTGGCAGTGCGCAAGTACGGCTGCTAGTGGAGCGCTGCATCGTAGCGCGCCTGTCTTATGAACCGTAAAGCGACGGTAAAGCTGCTGCGAACGGCGCGTTTCGCGCCCGGTGGCTGCGTCTCGCGCCGCGGACCTGCGTTTCGTCGCAGACCCGTGGCCCGGATGCGGGCGCGCCGGCACAGTCCGGCCCATCGAATCACCTCTTGTTGGAGAAACGCCGTGCTGCTGCAAATCATTCTTCACACCCCGAAGTGGGTCTTCGCCGTTTTCGTGCTGCTCCTGTGGCTGGGCTGCAAGCAGTTGATGTCCGGCAGTGTCAGCCTGGCCAAGGTCACGATGGTGCCGGTTGCCATGACCGGCCTCTCGCTGGCCGGCGTGATCTCGGCCTTTGGCCATTCGCCCGGCGCCCTGCTCGGCTGGGCGGTGGTCGCGACTGCGCTGGTGCTGGTGGTGCTGCAGCAGCCCTTGCCCGCCAGCACGCGCTACGACCGGGCCGCACGCGAGTTTCACGTGGCCGGGAGCGCGGTGCCGCTGGTGCTGATGATGGGCATCTTCTTCACCAAGTACGTGGTGGGCGCGGCCCTGGCCATGCACCCCGAACTGCGCCAGCAGGCCAGCTTCGCCGTCGCGGTGCCCATGCTGTACGGCGCCTTCAGCGGCATCTTCGCGGCGCGGGCCGTGCGCCTGTGGAAGCTGGCCATCCGCACCGACGCCATGGCCGTGGCAGCCCCCGCGGCCTAAGATCGCCAGCCGATTCATCGACTGCCCTCGAACCATTCGTTATCGGAGAACCGTCATGAACCCCACACAAGCAAACCGTTCCACCCCCGACGTCGAGAAGCTCGCCCGACGCCGCGCCGGCGCCAAGATGGGCTGGTACATCCATGCCTTCGTCTATGTGCTGGTCAACCTCGGGCTGGTGGCGCTCTCGGCATCGCGCGGCCATAGCTGGGCGGTGTACCCGCTCATGGGCTGGGGCCTGGGCCTCCTGATACACGGCGCCGTGATCTGGTTCGTGGCGCCAGGCGGCAATTTCTATGACCGGCTGGTGGAACGCGAACGGCGCGCGCTACGCTCCGGGGAGCGCGGATGAGCGGAGCGCAGGGCCGCCCCAAGCCCGCTCGCTCCCGCTTGGCGGGACGGCGCGCAGCGCCAAGGGTGCACCAATGAGTGTTGAAGCGCTCTCTCGTTTTCGCGCGGAGAACGTCCGGAGCATGCTTCGGCATGGGCTGATCACCGTCGTCTTCTGCTGCTTCATTGCCGCGGCGCTGGCCATCACGCAGCACGGGGACTGGGGCTCGCAAATGGTGTATTCGCTGTCGATCGGGCTGATCAGCTGGCTCTTCATCGACGTGGGCCGGCTGCTCATCAGCGGCCACAAGGAAATCCTCTGGCCGTCCGGCCCCTGGGGCTATCTGCTGGTGGCGGCCGGTGTGACGGTCGGCTTCCTGGGGGGCAATGCCATTGGCGATGCGTGGACCCATCAGCCCCTGCTCAATTTCCGCAGCTTCGCGGAGCGCAGGCTCGCCACCACGATCATCATCACAGTGACAGCCACGGTCTGCATGTGCTTCTTTTTCTACAGCCTTGGCAGGAGCAAGCACATGCGGGGCCAGATCGAACTGGCGCAGCGCAATGCCACCGAGGCGCGGCTCAAGCTGCTCGAAACCCAGCTTGAACCGCACATGCTGTTCAATACGCTGGCCAACCTGCGCGCCCTGATTGCAACCGACCCGCCGCGCGCCATTGCCATGCTCGACCGGCTCAACAACTACCTGCGCATGACGCTCAACGGCTCGCGCGCGCTGGCGCATCCGCTTTCGGCCGAGTTCGAACGGCTGGCCGACTACCTCGAACTGATGTCCGTGCGCATGGGCGAGCGCCTGCGCTACACGCTCGATCTGCCGGAAGACTTGCGCGACACGCCCGTGCCGCCGCTGCTGCTTCAGCCGCTGGTGGAAAACAGCATCCGCCACGGGCTCGAGCCCAAGGTCGAAGGCGGCAATATCATCGTGCACGCCCGCCAGGAGGCGGGCCGGCTGGTCATCGAAGTGAGCGACACCGGGGTCGCCCTCGCTGCAAACCCGTCGCCGTCGGAAGGCGGCGGTTTCGGGCTCGCGCAGGTCCGCGAACGGCTGGCCACCGTGTACGGCGACCAGGGCCGCATGAGCCTGGCCCCCGAGCCCGCGGGCGGAACCCGCACCACCATCAGCTTTCCCTTGCCGGCACGCGCATGAACCCCACTGCCCTCATCGCCGAAGACGAGCCCCTGCTCGCCCAGGCCCTTAAGGCCGAACTGGCCGCCGCATGGCCCGAACTGCAGGTGCTCGCCATCACGGGCGACGGCCGGACCGCCGTGCGCGAGGCCCTGCGCCTGCTGCCGCAGGTGCTGTTCTTCGACATTCGCATGCCCGGCCTCGACGGCCTGGGCGCTGCCGCCGAACTGGCCGACAGCTGGCCCACCGACGAGGCGCCCATGCCGCAACTGGTCTTCGTGACCGCCTACGACGAATACGCCGCCCGCGCCTTCGAAACCCGGGCCATCGACTACGTGCTCAAGCCGGTGCAGCCCGAGCGCCTGCGCAAGACCGTGCTGCGGCTGCAACAGGCCTTGACCGCACAGCAGCCATCGAAACCAGCCCCGAACGGAGCCGACGACGTGCTGGAGCAAACCCTTGCGCAGTGGCGCCAGGTGCTTGCGGCTGCGTCCGGCGGTGCGCAGGCACCCGGCACTGCCCCGCTCCGGATGATTGCAGCCAGCGAAGCCGGCGGCAGCACCGTGCGCATGGTCCCGATCGACGAGGTGCTGTATTTCGAGGCGGCGGACAAATACATTCGCGTGCTCACCGCCACGCACGAATACCTGATTCGCACGCCGCTGAAGCAGCTGTTGACCCAACTCGACCCCGAGGTTTTCTGGCAGGTGCACCGCGCGGTGGTGGTGCGCAGCTCGGCCATAGAAGCGGTGCACCGCGACGAGGCGGGCAAGCTGCATCTGGACCTGCGCGGCCGGCCCGAGAAAATTCCGGTCAGCCGGCTCTACGGGCACCTGTTTCGCGCAATGTGAAATTTGCAGGCTCGAAGCGCGCATAAAAAAGCCGGCCCTGAGAGACCGGCTTTTTCACATGGCGGGAATCCCTCCCCAGCTACCGCGCTTAGCGCCAGTGGCGATGGCCGTGGCCATGGCCGTAGTGATGGCGCGGACCGTAATAGCGGGGCGCGTAGTAGGCCGGCGGCGCGTAGTACACCGGGGCCGGACGGTAGTAGACCGGCGGCGGCGGGCGGTAGTACACCGGAGGCGGCGGCGCGTAGTACACCGGCGCGGGGGCCGTATAGACCGGCGCCGGATAGTAGGCCGGAGCGCCCACACCGATTGCCACCCCTGGCAGACCCACGCCGACAGACCAGCTCACGTCGCCACGGGCACTGGCCGAAGTGGCCGCAAACAATGCACCGGCTGCCACGACACCCGCGGCGGCCCATTTGAAAAAGGTTGAACGTGTGAGGCTCATGATCTTGGACTCCTAGTTGGGGCGTTTCCTGCCCATGTATGTATTGAACGCGCCAAATGCAAAGCGGTTGCCCGCCGCAATGTGAAGAACGTTGCCAAAGGTAACCGGCAGGGGGTGCACTCTAGAATGCCGCAATGACCTCCCCGACCGACAAAGACAGCGCGAAAACGACCGCTGCACCGAGTAATTTCCTGCGTCACGTGATCGAAAACGACCTTGCGCAGGGGGCCTATTCTGGCCGCAAATGGGGTGGCTCGCCCGGCGACGCCGCCCATCACGCCCAGGGCATGGCCGACCCCGCCAAGGTGCGCATGCGCTTTCCGCCCGAGCCCAACGGCTACCTGCACATCGGCCATGCCAAGAGCATCTGGCTCAATTTCGAGCTGGCCAGGGAATACGGCGGCGTGTGCCACCTGCGCTTCGACGACACAAACCCGGAGAAGGAAGAGCAGGAATACGTCGATTCGATCCGCGACGCCGTCCAATGGCTCGGCTACGAAACCTACCTGGCCGACCGCCCCAGCGCGCCAGGCACCCTGCAGCCGCACGAATACTTTGCGAGCGACTACTTCGACTTCATGTATCGCGCGGCGGAATACCTGATTGGCGCCGGCCTTGCCTACGTGGACGAACAGACGGCCGAAGAAGTTCGCGCGAACCGCGGCGACTTCAACACGCCCGGCACCGACAGCCCCTTCCGCACCCGCACGCCCGACGAAAACCTTGCGCGCTTCCGCGCCATGCAGGGTGGCCAGGTGGCCGACGGCGCCGCCATCCTGCGCGCCAAGATCGACATGGCCAGCACCAACATCAACATGCGCGACCCCGCGCTGTACCGCGTGCGCCGGGCCACTCACCACAACACCGGCGACAAGTGGTGCATCTACCCGATGTACACCTTTGCGCACCCCATCGAAGACGCGCTGGAGCAGATCACCCATTCCATCTGCACGCTGGAGTTCGAAGACCAGCGCCCCTTCTACGACTGGCTGCTCGACCGTTTGGCCGAAGGCGGCCTCATTGCCAGCCCGCATCCGCGCCAGTATGAATTTGCGCGCCTCAACGTCACCCACGTGCTCACCAGCAAGCGCAAGCTGCGCCAGCTGGTCGAAGAAAAGCACGTCGACGGCTGGGACGACCCCCGCATGCCCACCCTGGCGGGCCTGCGCCGCCGCGGCTACACGCCCGAGGCGCTGCGCCTGTTCTGCGAACGCAGCGGCACCACCAAGTCCGGCGGCTGGATCGACTACGCAAGCCTGGAGGCCGCGCTGCGCGACACCTTGGACCCCACGGCACCGCGCGCCATGGCCGTGCTCGACCCGGTCAAACTGGTGATCACCAACTGGGGCGAGCTGATGGGCGGCCCCAACAAGGATGAAAGCGTGCTCGACGACTGCTCGGCCCCCGTGCACCCGCACCACCCCGAGATGGGCAAGCGCGAGTTCAAGCTCGGCCGCGAGGTGTGGATCGAACGCACCGACTACGAAGAAGTGCAGCCCAAGGGCTTCTTCCGCCTGTTCCCGGGCAACAAGGTGCGGCTGAAATACGGCCACGTCATCGAATGCACCGGCGGTACCAAGGACGCGAACGGCAAGCTCGTCGAAGTGCAGGCCACGCTGGTGCCCGACACCAAGAGCGGCACGCCCGGCGCGGACGCCATCAAGGTGAAGGGCAACATCACCTGGGTGGCCGCGGCGGATGCGGTGCAGGCCGAAGTGCGCCTGTATGAGCGGCTGTTTGCGGCGGCGAATCCGGGCAGCGGAGAGTTGATGGATGAGCTGAACAAGCAGAGCCTGGAGGTTTGCACTGCGTACGCCGAGCCCTCACTGGCCAAGGCTCAGGATGGCGCGGCGTTTCAGTTCGAGCGGCATGGGTACTTCGTGCTCGACGCGAAGGCTGGTGCAGGCGGCAAGCGGGTGTTCAATCGCGCCGCGGGCATGCGGGACAGCTGGGGCAAGTAATCCCGTCCCGCCTGATCCGCTTCAACAAGCCCTACGGCGTGCTCAGCCAGTTCACGCCCGAGGGCCGCTGGCGCGGGCTGAAAGACTTCATCGACATTCCTGACGTCTACGTCGCCGGCCGCCTCGATGCCGACAGCGAGGGCCTGCTGCTGCTCACCAACGACGGCCAGCTTCAGGCGCGCATCGCCGATCCGCGCTTCAAGATGGAGAAGACCTATTGGGTGCAGGTGGAAGGCGTGCCCACTGAAGAGGCGCTTGCCGCGTTGCGCCAAGGCGTGCAGCTCAACGACGGCCTCACGCGCCCGGCCCGTGCGCGCCTGCTCGATCCTCCGCCCGATGTGTGGGCGCGACAACCACCCATCCGCGAACGCAAGAACATTCCGACCGCATGGCTGGAACTGGCGATCAGCGAAGGCCGCAACCGCCAGGTGCGGCGCATGACCGCCGCCGTGGGGCTTCCCACCCTGCGCCTGATTCGCGCTGCCATCGGGCCGCACACGCTGGACGGATTGGCGCCCGGTACCTGGCTGGAGTAACGCAGCAGCGCCGCCGCACACCTTCATTCATTCGCCCTTATGCGCAGCAAAACCCATCTTCCCGATCTCCCCTCGCCCGCTCTGAATCGCCGCCGCGCATTGCTCGGCACGCTGAGCCTGCTGGCGCTGCCTGCTGCAACGCACGTCAGTGCCGCGCCCCCTGCGAAGCCGAAGCAACAGCGCCCCGACGTCTGGCCGCACGCGTCCCAGGTGCCGGGCGGCGTAGCACGCCTGTCGCTGGGTCCCAGCGCCAAACGACCGGCCGCCTTTTCAGGCGACGTGCCATTGCTCGTGCTGGGTGACGCCATCGAGTGGACAGCGCTCGTGGGCATTCCGCTCGCCGCCACTCCGGGCGACGCAAGCATCGTTGTGCGCTCCGAGAGCGGCGCCGAAAAACAGGTCGCCTACACCGTGGCCCCCAAGCAGTACCGCGAGCAACGCCTCACGGTGCCACCGCGCACGGTCGATCTGTCGCCCGAAGACGAAGCACGCTATGAGCGAGAACGCGCGCACCTGGCCACCGTCATGGCAACGTTCACCGATCTGCCGCCCGATGCCTCGCTGCAGATGCGCGTCCCCGTGCCGGGCCGCCGCTCCAGCTCGTTCGGCCTACGCCGCGTGTTCAACGGCCAATCGCGCAATCCGCACAGCGGCATGGACATCGCCGCCGGTACCGGCACGCCGGTGCTGGCGCCGTTGCCGGGGCGGGTGATCGATACGGGCGACTATTTCTTCAACGGCGGCACGGTGTGGCTCGACCACGGCGGCGGCCTGCTGACGATGTATTGCCACCTGAGCCGCGTCGATGTGAAGGTGGGCGATGTGCTGAAGACCGGCGAGCGGTTGGCTGCTGTGGGCGCCACCGGCCGCGTGACGGGGCCGCATCTGCATTGGTCTGTGATGCTCAATCGGGCGATGGTGGATCCGGCGTTGTTCATTGCGACATGATTCAAATGGGCGGCGGCACTACACTCCGCAGCATGCGTCCCTCTGAAGCCCTGTCACAGCATCGCGAGCGCATTCGCGAGATTGCACTGAGTCACCACGTCAGCGGCGTGAGGGTGTTCGGCTCCGTCTTGCGTGGAGAAGACGGGCCTGACAGCGATCTTGATCTGCTGGTCGAGCCCACGGAACAAACCACACTCCTGGACCTCGGAGCCATCAGGTACGAACTGAAAAGCCTTCTCGGCATGGAAGTCGACGTGCTCACGCCCAACGGATTGCCTCCGAAGTTCCGCGATCAGGTGCTGCGCGAGGCTGTGCCGATATGAGCCGAGGCGATCCGCAACGTCTTGCGGATTATCTGGGGCATATCCTGGAAGCCATTGACAGCATTCGCGACTACACGAGCCAAGCCACGCGCGAAAGCTATCTGGCAGACCGAAAAACGCAAGACGCCGTGGTGCGCAACCTGGAAGTGATCGGCGAGGCCAGCAACAATGTCGTGAAGCATCATGCAGAATTTGCGGCGGCCCATTCCGATGTCCCCTGGCGCTTTGCCTACGAAATGCGCAACGCGCTTTCTCACGGCTATTTCACTGTCGATCACGCGATCGTCTGGCAAACCATTCAGCACGATCTGCCGCCGCTTCGCGAGCAAATATCGAAGCTGAAGGAGCCCTGAGCTTCATCGCTGCCTCAAAGCGGCTTCGTCAAGTAAACCGCCTCCCGCCCAACGATCACCCGCTGCGCGGGCATGAAGATCGTGCAGTCGTCGCACGGCGCGCGGATCTCGTCCGGGCCGTTGGTGGCGATGAGTTCGCCCTTGGCAAAGGTCTCGAAGCCGATCAGCGGGCGCACGAACGCAAAGTCTTCCGACTTGATGACGTGCGTCTGCAGCAGTTCGAAGCGGCGCTGTGGGCCGGGCGCCGGCACTGCGGGGTCCTTGTCGATGAGGCCGAAGTGCGCCAGAAAATCGAGCGAGATGGCGGTGGCCAGTTCGGAGGCCGAGCGCAGAAAGTGCTGGCCGCATTCAGCCACCAGCGCCACGCCCTTGCCTTCTGAAAGGCCGTGGCGACCGTGCTGGATCAGCGGTGTGCCGGAGCCGAGGCCTTCGGGCATCACCAGATGCACCGAGGGGCGGCCGATGGCCATTGCGGCCTCGGCATTGCGGTCGAATGCGGGGTACACCCAGAACGGAATCACCGGCTGGCTGGTGGAGTGAATGTCCAGGATGTGGTCGGCCGCGCTCACCACCGGACGGAGCACGCGCGCGCGGCGCAGTTCGGGGCTGTCCTCGGTGCCGTCGAGCCATTCGGGCGACCAGATGCGGTTGAGGTTGTGCACCAGTTGCCGGCTGTCGAAGGGCAGCGCCTTGTCGAAGGACTCGTACGCTTCCACGTTGGCAAAGCTCACGGTGAGCGTGCCGATCTTGGGGCGCACGTTGGTGTCGAGCAGATGCGTGGCGGCGGTCATGCCGCAGATTTCGTTGCCGTGCGTGAGTGCGTTGATCAGCACGTGCGGGCCGGGCTTGCCGGACTCGAAGCGATGCACGTAGTCGATGCCGATGTTGCCCTTGCGGTAGGCGGAGAGGTCGCGGGGGAGGACTTCGAGGGCGGGGGGCGTTTGGGTCATTGGCGTTGGCGTTGGCGTTGGCGTTGGCGTTGGCGTTGGCGAAATTGAAGCGGACTGGTCGGGCGAGTTTGCTACAGGCTGCGCTTTCGTGCTTCTTGTGCTGCTCGCAGCTACCTCGAGCGGATGAGCGCGTACCGAGTTGCCTTGCCTTGCCCCGTTTTTTCGAGCAAGCCGGATGCCACCATCTCGGTCAGTTCCCGATATGCGGTGGCGCGCGACACGCCCGCAATGGCCACATATTTCTCCGTGCTCATGCCGCCCAGGAATCCATCGGGACCGGCGTCATAGAGCTTGTTCAACACTTTGCGCTGGCTCGGCGTAAGTTGCGGATGCGCGGTGTCCAGTTGGGCCCAGAACCCGGCCTTGGCGCCTGCGGCCTGGATCTGCGCCAGCGTCGAGAGGCACGCCTTTTCGATACAGCCGATGAACCAGCGCACCCAGGGTGTGACATCCATATGCCCCTGCGCGCTGGCAGCCTGCAGCTGGTTGTAGTACCCGGCGCGGTCGAGCCACAGCTGCTGCGAGAGGCTGAACAGTCGCTGGTTGCTGCGCAGGTCCTGCGCCAGCGCCAAGTCGCTCAGCGCCCGGCCGATGCGGCCGTTGCCGTCTTCGAACGGGTGAATGGCTTCGAACCATAGGTGTGCGATGGCGCTGCGCACGATGCCATCAATCTTCGGGTGCTGCCGCCCTTCTTCGAACCATTCGAGCAACGCCTTCATCTGCGCTGGCACATCACGGGAAGGAGGTGCTTCATAGTGCACCGTGTCGGGCTTGCCAATGCGCGGCGTGACGATCTGCATGGGGTCTTCGTGGACACGGTAGCCACCAGTGACGATGCGCGTGATGCCGCTTCGCCCGTTTGGAAAAAGCGCGGCATGCCAATCGAGGAGCCTGCCTTCTGCCAGTGGTTCATTCCAGCGCGCGATGGCCGCTTCAACGATGTCGAGCGTGGCTTCCGTGCGTGCATCCTTTGGCACGCGATCGGCGGGCGTGAGCCCCAGCCGCCGGGCCGCCGAGGCCCGTACCGAATTGACCTGCAGCGTTTCACCCTCGATCTGCGCTGTAGCGATGGCTTCCTGCGTCCACTCGCCGAGTTGGAGTTCGCTCAGATCGATGAGTTGAAGGTTGCCGGCTACGCCCAGCATGCGCCCCTGTGCCAGGCGCGCAGCCGACAGCGCGGGCTGCAGCGCCTGCGCGTCGACCTCGAAGTGCGGCCATTCTTTAGCTTGCCAGATCCACATGAAGCGCATTTTAGGCAAATACGCTTCAAAAATGAAGCGCATCACGGACAAATGCGCTTCAGCGTCGCGCTGGGCCCTACCAGTTGGCCTCACGCTCCGGCGTCGCCGAAATATGGTGGATCGACAGGTCGGCCCCGTCGTATTCCTCTTCCTGCGTGAGCCGCAGCCCCATCGTGGCCTTGAGTGCGCCGTACACCGCCGCCCCTGCCAGCGCAGCCCAGGCCACACCGATCAAGGTGCCGATGAGCTGCGCCCACAGGCTCACGCCGCCGATGCCGCCCAGCGCCTGCGTGCCGAAGATGCCGGCCGCGATGCCGCCCCAGGTGCCGCACAGGCCGTGCAGCGGCCACACGCCGAGCACGTCGTCGATCTTCCACTTGTTCTGCGTGAGCGTGAACATCACCACGAAGATGGCGCCGGCCACGCCGCCCACCACCAGCGCGCCCAGCGGGTGCATCAGGTCGGAGCCGGCGCACACCGCCACGAGGCCGGCGAGCGGTCCGTTGTAGACGAAGCCGGGGTCGTTCTTGCCGAGCGCCAGGGCCACCAGGGTGCCGCCCACCATGGCCATGAGCGAATTGACGGCCACGAGGCCCGAGATCTTGTCGATGCTCTGCGCGCTCATCACGTTGAAGCCGAACCAGCCCACGCAAAGCACCCAGGCGCCCAGCGCCAGAAAGGGAATGTTCGACGGCGGATGCGCGCTCAGCGAGCCGTCGCCGCGGTAGCGGTTGCGGCGCGCGCCCAGCAGCAGCACGGCCAGCAGCGCGAGCCAGCCGCCCACCGCATGCACCACCACCGAACCCGCGAAGTCGTGAAACTCGCTGCCCGTGGCCGAGGCGATCCACGCCTGGATGCCGAAAGCCTTGTTCCAGGCGATGCCCTCGTACAGCGGGTAAACGAAGCCGACGATGACCGCCGTGGCGATCAGTTGCGGCCAGAACTTGGCGCGCTCCGCGATGCCGCCCGAGATGATGGCCGGAATGGCCGCGGCAAAGGTCAAGAGGAAGAAGAACTTCACCAGCTCGTAGCCGCTCTTGGCGGCGAGCTCGGTGGCGCCCACGAAGAAGTGGGTGCCGTACGCCACGCCGTAGCCGACCAGGAAGTACACGATGGTCGAGACCGAGAAGTCGACCAATATCTTGACCAGCGCATTGACCTGGTTCTTCTTGCGAACCGTGCCCAGTTCGAGAAAGGCGAAACCGGCGTGCATGGCCAACACCATGATGGCGCCGAGAAGGATGAACAGCGCGTCAGCGCCCTGTTTGAGTGCGTCCATGGGAGCTTCTTGCAGTTTTCTGGTTTGAATTGGTGCGTGCACCCGAATTGCTCGGAGCAGCGCCGCAAGAAAGCAAAAATGGTGCCTATAGGCTCTTCGATGGTGCGAAATGAGCCATAAAGGGGCTTTACGATTCAGGCTCGCACCGGAACAGGACACTCACGGGCCTGCCCCGGCCACTCAAGTCGCCCCTGCGCGCAGGGCTTCGCGGTAGCGGCGGCTGCACGGCACCGTGGTGCCATCGGCCATGTGCAGCCGGGCATCGCCACCGTCGAGTGGCTCGATCTCCTTGATGCGGCCCAGGTTGACCGCGTGGCTGCGGTGCACTCGCACGAAATGGGCAGGGTCGAGCTGGGTCAGAAAATCGGTGAGCGTGGCGCGCAGCAGGTAGTCGTGGCCATTGACGTGCAGGCCGACGTAGTTGCCCTCGGCCTGGAGCCAGTCGATGTCGCCCGCGGCAATGAGAAATTCGCGCCGCAGCTTGCGCACCAGAAAGCGCTCCGGCCGGGCGGGCGGCACCGCGGGTTCCACAAGAGCGGGTTGGGCGGGCTCGGGCGGATCGAGCACGCGCGCCTCGCCTTGCAGCCGCAGCATGAAGACACCGTAGACCCAGATGCCGAACACCATTGACAGGTAGGCGCGCACGTCCTTCAGGTATTCGTAGCCCCAGCGTCCGGTCCAGCCCGCAAAGTCGTAGCGCTCGCCCATGGCCGAATAGACCATGGCACGCAGCGCGAACATCGCGGCCACGTGCACCAGGCTGAAGACGACGCTGGCGGCCGCGTGCCACGCCAGGTAGCGCAGCAGATTCGTGCGCGCCAGCGGCGACAGCCGGCGCTGGACGGCGACCACGGCAGGCACCAGTGCCAGCAGCACCAAGTGGCTCGACACCTCCCAGGTCACGATTTCCCAGGTGGCGCGCGGCACTGCGCGATCACGCGCATCGACCAGCGCCACCATGGTGTTGAACACCGCCTGCAGCCCCATGAAGACGACCCAGAAGCCCACTTCCACCCAGCGGCGGATGGGTTCATAGCGCTCGTACAGGTTCTTTTTTCGGGAATCTCCCATGCCCGGGATTCTCGCGATCCACGCGTTCGGCGGGAAAATTTCGTCCCCCGGAGCCCACCGCTCGTCACAAAAGGGCCGCGATCCGTCCCTCAGGCAGACCGCGCGCGGCGCAAGAACGCAACCATCGGCCCCTCCTTCCCACGCGTTTTCGAGGAGCGTCCGATGAGCGCAACCCCTGACACCCGGTCCGCAGCACCCGACCGCCGCCACGACATCGACGCGCTGCGCGCGCTGGCCTTCCTGCTGGTCATCCTCTACCACGTGGCGATGTACTACGTGGCCGACTGGCCCTGGCACCTCAAGAGCCCGCATGCGGCCGAATGGCTGCAGTGGCCGATGCGCGTGCTCAACCTCTGGCGCATGGACTTGGTGTTCCTGGTCTCGGGCGTGTCGCTGGGCTTCCTGAGCCGCCACCAGGGCAGCTGGGGCCTGCTGCGCAGCCGTGGCGTGCGGCTGATGCTGCCGCTGGTTTTCGGCATGGCGGTGATCGTGCCCTACCAGGCCTATGCAGAGGGCGTGGCCAACGGCCTGGTGGCGCCGGGCTTCGGCGCGTTTTTGCTGCGCTATCTGTCGATGGGCGATCCGTGGCCCAAGCAGGCTTTTGCCGGCGCGGAGTTCGGCATCACCTGGAACCACCTCTGGTACCTGCCCTATCTGTTCACTTACACGGCCATCGTCGCGCTGACGCTGCCGCTGTGGAAATCGCCCGCCGGCCAGTGGATGCGCTGCCGCTTCAACGGGCTGCGCGGCTGGAAGCTGCTGTTGCTGCCGGCGCTTCCGCTGCTGGTCTGGACGATGCTGCTGGCCCGGCACTTTCCGCCCACGCACAACCTGATCCGCGACTTTCACCTGCACAGCATCTACTTCACGGTGTTTCTGTACGGCTACTGGATGGGCGTGGACACGGGCGTGTGGCGCGAACTGGAACGCCTGCGGCGGGTTTCGCTGGCGCTGGCTGCGGCGGTGATCGCCACTTTCATCTTGCTCCGGCTCGGCGCCAAGGGGCCACCTTCCGGCGTGCTGATGGACACCTTGCGCATGCTCTACCTGTGGCTGGCGGTGGCCACCATCCTGGGCCATGGCCACCGCTACCTGAACCGGCCGTGGCCCTGGCTGCGCTGGGCCAACGAGTCGGTGTACCCGTGGTACGTGCTGCACCAGACGCTGGTCATTGCCGGCGTTGCGCTGCTGGCACCCTTTGCATTGGGCCCGGTGCTGGAGCCGGCCTTGCTGGTGGCGTTGACCATCGCCGGCTGCTGGGCGCTCACCGACGGGCTGATCCGGCGCGTCAATTGGATGCGGCCTCTATTCGGACTCAAGCCTCGGCGCGCGAGCACCCCTCCGCGGGCTACTTCGCCGGAGGGGCCTCTTCCACCGGAACCAGGATTGCGCTCCCCGTCGCCACGAGCCTGAGGCCGTCGCCCTCGCCCTGGCCATAGAGCTCGGCGGTCGCAAACACCTGCTTGCGCCCGGCCTTCACCACCTTGCCGCGTGCAATGAAGGCGCGGCCCAGCGCGGGCGACAAACAGTTGACCGAGAAGTGCGAAGCCAGCACCCGCCCCGCCACCGTGGCGGCCGCAAAGCCGCAGGCCGTGTCGAGCATCGCCCCGATGAGCCCCGCGTGAAGGAAACCGGCGTACTGGCCCATATCTTCCTCGCGCCACGCCATGCGCAGTTCGGCTTCGCCGTCAGCGGCGCGGGTCACTTCGAAGCCGGCCCAGCGATTGAAGGCGGCAGTCTTGTTGATGGCCTGAATGGTGTCGAGCATGGCGGTCTTTCACGAAGAAGGATGAAGCGTCGAAAAAGCCACTCTACGAAGCGGCCCCGCTGCACGCCGTCGCGCCCGCGACGCGCAACGCCCGGCCAGTTGCCTTGGCGACAGCGCACTTTTTTTGCGGAGGCTTAACCCCGGTCGGCGAGGCCCGCCGTATGAGTGGAGGAACGATCCACTACCGAGGCTCCGATGAAAGCTATCTCTTCCTCTTCTTTCTCTTTTCGTGCCAATTTGCGCGCCACCGCCGTTGCTGCGGCCTGGCTGGTGCTCGGCATCGGTGCCCATGCACAGGCCACGGCCCTCGCCACCGGCGCGGATGCATCCCGCATCACCCAGGTCAAGGTCTATCCCGGCAGCGCGACGGTGGAGCGCGTGGCGCGCGTCGCGGCCGGCAGCCGATCCGTCACTTTCGCCTGCCTGCCCGCGGCGCTCGACGTGCAGAGCCTGCAGGTTTCGGCCGGGGCGTCTGTGCGCGTGGGCGAGACCTCGGTGCTCAGCGAGCCGCGCGAACTCTCGGCACGCTGCGCGACCAGCGCGCTCGACGGCCGCATCCGCGAACTCGAAGACCAGAAGGCAGCGCTCCAGGCCGAGAACGATGCGCTCGGCATGGTGACGGGCTATCTCAAGGGCCTCTCGGGCGGCGGCGGCGAATCGGCCCAGGGCGCACGCGCGCCGTTGGACGCGCGCAACCTCGCCGCAATGACCGAGGCCATGCGCCGCACCGGTCAGGACTCGCTGCTGAAGCAGCACCAGATCCAGCGCAGGCAGGCCGACATCGACCGCCAGCTCAACCCGCTGGTGGCCGAGCGAAAGCGCTCGCAAGGCAACGGCGCCCAGGTGATGGCCGTGACCGTCACGCTGGCCGCCAGCGCCGATGCCGAGGTGAAGCTCAGCTACCAGGTCAACGGCCCCGGCTGGACACCCACGTATCGCGCGCTGCTCGACACCGCCACGCGAAAGGTGCGCATCGAACGCCAGGCCCTGGTGGCACAGGCCACGGGCGAAGACTGGCGCGGCGTGAAACTGGTGCTCTCCACCGGGCAGCCGCGCCGCGAAACCGCGGGCCGCACGCCCAACGCATGGCGCATCGGCATCGAACCGCCGCAGCGTGCGCCGGCAAGCCCGGCCCCGGCCGCCATGATGGCGGCGCCGGCGCCCATGGCGTCCGCCGACAAGCGTGCAATGGCCGAGGCTGCAGAGCCGCTCTTCGACGTGAATGTGTTCGACAACAGCTTTGCCACCGAATTCGCGGTGCCCCAAGGTATCGACGTACCCTCCAACGGCCAGCGCGTGACGCTTGCGCTGGGCCAGCACGAAGACACGGCGAAGCTTGCCGCACGCACCAGCCCGCGCGTGGACGCGAGCGCTTTCCTGGTTGCCGAACTGGCCCAGCCGGCGGGCGTGTGGCCGGCCGGTGCGCTGCAGCTCTACCGCGACGGCAACTTCGTGGGCAGCGGCCGCTGGAACGCGCCCAGCGATTCGAAGCTGACGCTCTCCTTTGGCCGCGACGAGCTGGTGCGCGTGCAGCCCGAGCCCGAGCAGGACAGCCAGGGCACGGGCGGCTTCGTCGGCTCGCGCGCCGAGCGCAAGGTGCAGCGCGCCTACGTGGTCGAGAACCGCCACCGCACGCCGATTGCGGTGCAGGTGCTGGAGGCCGCCCCGGTGTCGGTCGACGAGCAGGTGCGCGTGGCTGCGCAGTTCTCGCCCCAGCCCGGCGAACTGGCCTGGAACAAGCAGCCTGGCCTCGCGATGTGGAGCTTCGACCTCGACGCGGGCAAGACTGCTCGGGTGGCGGCCGACTACACCATCAGCTATCCGAAGGACGCACGGCTGCAGATTCGCTGAGCGCTGAGCGCGCGCAGTTCAGTGCGGCTCGGGCGTCTGGCCTTCGGCGGGCTCGGCGCCCGGTTTGCGCTTCTTGCCGCGCGCGGCCTTCTTTGCCTGCCGCTCGGCGTCGATGCGCTGCCCTTCCGCGAGCCACTGCCCAAACTCCTCGGGTGTCTCGAGCGTGATGCGCCCGAGGTTGCCGGCACGAAACTCGTGCATCACGATCTCGGCCGCCTTCTGCAGGTTGACGCGCCCCTTGCCTAGCAGCGCGCCGCGCTTGCGGCCGATGGTGTCGAGCACGTCCTCGTCCTTCATCCCGGCGATGGTTGCTGCATCGAGCTCGACCAGCTTGAATCGCTCCGCGATGCCCGCCGCATAGTGCGTCTTGAGGTAGTTGAGCAGTTCGAGCGCCACTTCCTCTTCGTCGAAGGCATTGCGCCCCACCGCTCCGCTGGCCGCAAGGTTGTAGCCGCTCTTGGGCACCACGATGCGCGGCCACAGCATGCCGGGCGTGTCCCATAGGTAGAAGTCGTCGGCCAGCGTGATGCGCTGCTCCAGCTTGGTGATGCCGGCTTCGTCGCCGGTCTTGGCCTTGCGGCTGCCGGTCAGGGTGTTGATGAGCGTCGACTTGCCGACGTTGGGAATACCGCAGATCAGCACGCGCATCGGCTTGGCCATGCCGCCGCGATTGGGCGAGAGCTCATGGCAGGCGCGCACGATGGCCTGTGCGGGCGTGGTCAGGCTCGCGTCGAGCGGGATGGCGCGCGTGGCCGGCAGCGCGTTGTAGTGCGCGAGCCAGAGCGCGGTGCGCCCGGGGTCGGCCAGATCCTGCTTGTTGAGCACCTTGAGCGAGGGCCGCCCCGCCGTGAGTTCGGCCAGCATCGGGTTGGCGCTGGAGCCCGGCAGCCGCGCATCGAGCAGCTCGATGACCACGTCGATGTCCTTCACCCGCTCGGTGATGGCCTTCTGGGTCGTGTACATGTGCCCGGGGAACCACTGGATCGCCATCGATGGATGCTCTTTCTTTCGCTTTGTCTGGGAATCGGCCCGAAGGGCGGATGGGCATTGTGGACCCGGAATGTGCGTTAGGTCACACCGCTATGCTTTCGATAGCCTCGAGTGCCGATTCTGCCTGCGTCCGGGGTGCCTCGGCCTCTAGAATCCGCGCGCTGCGCCGCAGCCATCTTCAATAAATAAGTACCGAGGGAAATCCATGTTCAAGCGCCTTGCCGCTGCCGCCCTGCTGGCAGCCACCGTCCTTCCCGCGACCGTCGTCCATGCGCAGCGCCCCTCGCCGCCGCAGGGCCCGATGCTCAGCGGCTACCTGTGCTGCAACATGCGGACCTACGGCAGCTCGATCAGCGACATCAACTACGACGAGCAAGGCACGAGCATCGTGGCGGTGGGCACGCCGGCGCGCATCACGGCCTACGACTTCCGCTGGTTCGAGGCCGATCTCGCGGGCAAGCCCCAGCGCATCAAGAACGACTACAGCCGCAACATCACGCTCGCCGACTTCGCGAAGCGCTACGTGGTGACCGAAGATCCGAAGCAGAAGATGGCCGCTTTCCCGCCCGCCGTCCGCGACGCCATCGTCGCCGGAAAGGTGGCGCCCGGCATGACGCGCGAACAGGTGCTGATGGCCATCGGCTATCCGGTGGCCGGCGAGAACCCCAGCATCGACGCACCCACCTGGCGCTACTGGCGCGACAGCTGGTCGGAGTACCAGGTGAATTTCGACGACAAGGGCCTGGTCAAGACCGTCGCGGGCAACCCCGTGGCGCTCAGCCGCGTGCTGGCGCCAACACCTTAGTTCGCTCGCTGGCGCGCGGCGCGACGCGACGCGCGCAATCCCCTAGAGGTTTTTGCATTGCTGGGAGCGGTTCCACCGATATCGCCCCTATCATTTGACCGAGTGCGGCGCATGGACGCGTCGGTCGAAGCTAAACTTTTTTGATGGAGTTACCGCGATGAAACCCGTCTCCGAACTGCTCAAGCGCCACGATTCCGCGGCTTGGCGCACCTCGCCGGACACCAGCGTGTTCGATGCGCTGGCCACCCTGGCACGCTTCGAGGTGGGCGCGCTGATGGTGATGGACGGCGACCGGCTGGTAGGCTTTCTTTCCGAGCGTGACTACACCCGCAAGGTGGCGCTGCAGGGCAAGAATTCCAAGGAGATGAAGGTTTCCGAGATCATGACGCCCGACGTGATGACCGTGACTCCGCAGACCCACACGCGAGACTGCATGTCGCTCATGAGCCAGCGCAAGTTCCGCCACCTGCCCGTGGTCGACGGCGACAAGGTGGTGGGCATGATCTCCATCCAGGACCTGATGGACGACATCATCAGCGAGCACGAGCAGACGATCGACCAGCTCACCAGCTACATCCGGAGCTGAAAAGCCGGGTCCCGGACCCTGCCCGGCCCGGGGGTGGGGAACACGCCTACGCGCAGGGTCACCGTTTAGGGCGCACAGTAGGGGCTCGTTCATCCATCAGCAGGGACATGGCATGCAGATTCAGGTCAACACGAGCAACGGCATCAACAACAAGGACGCCCTGGAGCGCTGGGCCGACACCGAGATCAAGCAGCAACTGGGCCGTTTCGTCGAAGACGTGACACGCGTCGAGGTGCATCTGAGCGACGAGAACCACGACAAGGCCGGCGGCGGCGACAAATGCTGCGTGATGGAAGCCCGCCTTGCCCACCATCAACCGCTTGCGGTCACGCAGCACGCCACCAGCCTGGACGAGGCCTTCCGCGGCGCGGCCGACAAGCTCAAGCGCCTGCTCGACAACACGCTGGGCCGTCTCAGCAACCACCGCGACCGCGAATCGATCCGCAGGGACGCGGGCTTTATCGCGGAGTAGCCAGAAAATCCAGCAGCAGGCGGCTCACTTCGGCGGGCTGCTCCTGCTGCACCCAGTGCCCCGCCCCCTCGATCCAGTGCACGCCGCGTAGCTGCGTGCAGGCCGTTGCCTGCATGGCTTCGAAGTCGCCGGGCTTCTGGAACACGCCCCAATCGCCGCAGCCCGCAATGAAACATGCGGGCACGTCGATCGTGCGCCCCGACCAAGCCTGCATTTCCGGAATGTAGCGCCCACCCGTGCCGCAGCGATACCACTGCAACCCGCCCTGGAAGCCGGTGCGCGCGTATTCGGCGGTGTACACGGCCAGATCCTCTTCGGGCAGCCATCGGCAGGCGGCGATCTGTTCGGCCGAGGGCATTTCGTCGGCCACCGTCTCGGCCATGGTCTGGTCGGCCCGCATCACGTAGTAGGTGGGCAGGCGCGCCAGTTCGGCGGCGCTCATTGCGGCCAGCGCGAAGGGCCGGTTCTGCGGCCAGTCGGCACTCTTCTGGTGGTAATAGCCGCGCAGGAAGGCATGCAGCCCTTGCGGTGCCTGCCGCATGTCGGCATCGGCCTCGGACCCCGAGTAGTACCACTGGTAGTGTTTGCGTGGCGGATGCAATGCGGCGAGGCCATCGAGCAGGTGCCGGATGACCTGCGCGAACACGGGTGCCGCCCCAGCGCTCGGCGGGCCGGGAAACGGCGCGCTCATCAATGCGACCGAGCGGAACACGTCCGGACGGGTCAGCGCGCACCAGGCCGCCACCGGCGAGCCGAAGTCGTGGCCCACCACCGCCGCCGTCTGGTGGCCCAGCGCGGACACGAGCCCCGCCGCATCCCGTACCAGGTTGAGAAGGCGAAACTCTTCCAGCCCGGCGTCGTAGCCCTGCTGCCAGCCCGTGGTCCGGCCATAGCCGCGCTGATCGGGTGCGACCACGTGAAAGCCCGCCTCGGCCAGCGGCAACATCACCTTGCGCCAGCTGTAGGCCAGCTCCGGAAAACCGTGCAGCAACAGCACGCAAGGACGCCCCGGCGCATCGAAGCCGGCTTCCAGCACGTGCATGGACAGGCCATTGCCGTTGTCGACCTGGCGCGAGCGGATGCCCGCGGGCAGCGGGATGGGGGCAAGTTCGGCGATGGTCATGGGGATTTCCGTGGTTTTGACGGTTTCGGCGCGAGCGCCCGGAGGCGGGGTGTTTCGGCGGGAATCAGCGGCGGCCGGTGGCCGGTGTGCATCCACTCGTCGTAGAAGTCGATCTTGCGATCGACCAGCGACAGGGCGCGTTTCCAGTCGGCAATGGTTTCGGCCACGCGCGCACGGTGCGCTGCGAGCATGCCGCGGCGCTGATGCAGCGTGGCCTTGCCCTGCAACGCGAGCGCGGTGTACTCCCGCATCTCGGCAATGGACATGCCGGTGCGGCGCAGCCGGTCGATCAGGTCCAGCCAGCCGACGTGCAGCTCCCCGTAGAGGCGCCGGCCGCCCTCGTCGCGCGAGACGCCGGGCACGAGACCCTGCGCCTCGTACCAGCGAATGGCGTGCACGGTGCGGCCGGTGCGCGTCGCAAGCTCGCCGATGTGAAAAGGGGTGCCGCGGTCAGCCGGCATGGGCATGGAGAGCAGCGGCGGGCGGCGCCTCGAGCGCCTCCTGGACCAGTGCGGTGTCGAAATACTCGGTCAGCTCTTTCACCTTGCCTCCTTCGAGTCGATAGATGTAGCAATAGCGGTTGTTGTAGCGCTTGCCGGCCTTGGTGGGCACGTCGCCGCTGAACAGCACCACCACCCGGTCGCCCTCGGCAATGATGCCCTCGGTCTTGCTCACGTAGCGGCCCGCGAACTGCGCGAACAGCGGTTTGATCAGCTCTTCGCGGATGGCCGCCTTGCCCGCGTAGGTGCGCGACCACGGCGTGGTGCCTTCCAGCGTCCAGCGGGCATCGTCGGCCAGGCTGTCGATGAAGAGCTGGCCGTTGCCCTTGTCCAGCTCGGCATGGATGCGCTGCACCAGCGCCTTGTTGTCTGTAGTGGTCGTGTTCATGGCTGCTTGTCCTCGTGGAATGAATGAACCGGAAGCTCCGGTCGATTCATTGGAAATGCTCGAGTGCACTTCAGGTCAAGCGCCATGAACGGGGGTGCGCGTCAGCCCTTGCGCGCGTTTGCGGCCATGGCCTTGCCGACCTCGTTGCTGCCTTGCGCGGTGCCGCTCTGCGGCACGATCTCGCCCTCGCGCGAAGTCACCTCGGCGAGCCGCGCAGCCAGTTGTTCCGGTGTGTCCACACCGATGCCGAGCCAGGCGCCCTGCGTCAGGGTGATGTGCGCCGCCTCGAAGGTGCCGGCGCCCGCGCAAAGGATGGTGCGGTTCGGCGCGTCCGCGGAGGCCAGCACCAGCATGGCGGGCACCACGGCCTCCGGCTTGAGCGCATCGAGAACCTCCGGCGGCATCAGGCCCTCGGTCATGCGGGTGGCGGCCGTCGGGGCCAGGCAATTGACGCGGATGTCATTCTTTGCACCCTCGATGCTCAGCGTCTGCATCAGGCCCACCAGCGCGAGCTTGGCGGCGCCGTAGTTGCTCTGGCCGAAGTTGCCGTAGAGGCCCGACGACGAGGTGGTCATGACGATGCGGCCGTATTTCTGCTCGTTCATGAGCGCCCAGACGGCCTTGGTGCAGTTCACGGCGCCCATCAGGTGCACGTCGACCACCAGCCTGAAATCGGCAAGCTCCATCTTGGAGAAGCTCTTGTCGCGCAGGATGCCGGCGTTGTTCACCAGAATGTCGACCCGGCCCCAGGCCTCGACAGCCTGCTGCACCATGGCCTGCACCGCGTCGAAGTCGGTCACCGAGGCTCCGTTGGCCATGGCCTCCCCGCCCGCGGCCTTGATCTCGTCGACGACGGCCTGTGCCGCGCTCACCGAGGCGCCGGAGCCGTCGCCGGGACCGCCCAGGTCGTTCACCACCACCTTGGCGCCGCGCGCTGCCAGGGCCAGTGCATGCTGGCGGCCGAGGCCGCCGCCCGCCCCGGTCACGATGGCCACTCGGCCCTTGAAATCGATGATGCTGTTGCTCATGTGTCGCTCTCGCTGCTTTGCTGGGGAATGGGGATGTGCGGGCCATGGCGGCCGCGAGGCGTTTTACCTCAGAAAAGCAGGCCGACCCTGCCGGCCGGCCGCCAGCTCAGTCGCGCGCGTGACGCAGGGTTTCGCAATAGGCGACCAGCTGGTCGAGTTCGGCCGACTTGTCGAAGAAGGCATCGGCGCCCAGTTGCTCGGAACGTTGGCGCATGTCGGCCGTGGCGTAGTTGCTCAGCACCACCACTTTCTGCTTCGCCTTGCGGTTGCGGCAGGCCTTGATTACGCCAAGGCCGTTGCCGCGCTCCAGGAACAGGTCGACGATGGTCAGGTCCCAGTCGTCGCGATGCTGGCGCAGCCAGCGCACTGCCTCTTCCTCGCTGCTGGCGCAGGCCACCACGTCGGCGTCGGCCACGTCGTGAAGGAAACCGACGAGGTTTTCACGGATGAGGGCACTGTCCTCGACAAGATAGGCCTTGAAAGTCATACCGGGATTTCCGGCCAAACCGCGGGCCGGAACAAAAAACTGGAGCTTGCGGGATGCATGCTCCCATGGTCGCCACCGTGGCGGCGCCCGCAGTGGGTCATGCCGGCCAATGCCTGTAGGCCATCGGCCCCCGCCGCTGTCGTCAGGCGGGCTGTGTGACGGTGAGACGCGTAGGACAGGGACGGTTCAGGCCGCGACGGCCATCCGGCCGCGGCCGAGCCCCAGGCGTGCCGGCGACACGTATTGCTCGCGGTAGATCTCGAACGGCATGGTGTCCGCGGCCTCGATGCGCTTCTGCTCCTGGATCGATTCCTCGGTCATGTGCTCGAACGCGGCCTGCTGCTCGGCCGAGAACGGCAGCGCCAGCAGCGTGGCGCGCGTCTGCTCGGACTGGGCCCGCACGAAGCCGATGAAGGAGTTGCCGTGCCGCTCCTCGACGGCAGCCAGCACGCGCGCCGAGGGCAGGCTGTCCGGGTTCTGCAGGGCGGAAAGCGCTGCGCGCACCGCGTCGGCATGCTGCGTGCCGCCATTGGCAGCGTCAAGCGCCGCGGCGATGGGCAGGCATTGCTCGACCAGCTCCACGCCCCAGTCGGTCAGCGAAACGTTGCGCCCGCCGCGCAGCAGCTGCAGGCCCGGCTCGCGTCCGCGTGCGGCGGTGAGGTGCTGGTTGTGGGCCAGTTCGGCAATTTCCTGGGGCGTGTCGGCCGGGCTGTCGCTCAGAAGGCACTGCAGCAGGAACACGTCGAGGAAGCGCATCGTCTGCGCGTTGATGCCCACCGGCTCGAAGGGGTCGAGGTCCATCAGCCGCACCTCGACGTACTCGACACCGCGCTCGCGCAGCGCATGCAGCGGACGCTCGCCGGGGTTGATCACGCGCTTGGGCCGGATGGTGCCGTAGAACTCGTTCTCGATCTGCAGCAGGCTGGTGCCCAGCTGGTTGTAGTCGCCGCCGAGGTTCTGGATGCCGATGGCCTCGTAGGCAGGCCAAGGCCGCGTGAGCGCGTCCTGCAGCGAGGCGGCGTAGCCTTCGAGGCTGTTGTAGCTCACGGCCAGCGAGGCTTGCGCGTCGCTCTGGTAGCCGAGCCGGCCCATGCGCAGCGAGGTGCCGTGCGGCATGTACATGCTGCCGTCGCCCAGCGCCTGGAGCTCGTGCGGACGGCCCGCGACAAAGCTCGAACACAGCGCCGGCGAAGCGCCGAACAGGTACAGCAGCAGGAAGGCATGCCGGCGGAAGTTGCGGATGAGCGCGAAATATTGTTCGCTCGACACGCCGGGCAGCGACCAGTTGTAGTGAATGCCCGAGATGGTCTGCATGCGCCGCCCGTAGCGGTGGCTCAGGCCCATGCGGTAGACGCTCTTGGCGCGCCCGACGTTCGACGAGCCGTAGCGCCCGATCGGAATGGTTTCGTCGGTCGGCAGGCCGCAGGGCATGCTCGACACCCAGAGCCGCTCGTCGCCGAGCGAATCGAGCACGCGGTAGGTGAACTGGTGCACGCGGGTCAGTTCCTCGAGCGCCGACTCGACACCCGCATGCACGCCCGTGATGAGCTCCAGCTGCGACTCGCTGAAGTCGGTGGTGATGTGCGGATGGGTCAGCGCGGACCCGAGGGCGATCGGGTGGGGCGTGAGCGCAAGCTTGCCGTCCGGGAGCGCGCGCAGGCTTTCCTTCTCGATGCCGCGCCGCATTCCCTTCAACCGCGTGGTCGAGAGTGCACCCAACCTCTCTTGCAATCTGCTGCTCATATTGTTATGACCCGTCATTCTCTGAGGGGCTGGAAGGTAGCACGGCCGCGCGGGCATTGCTGGTGCAGGGAATCCCGACTTTCGCTATGCTCCGCGGCGCTACGGTTTTGATAGCAGCATTCATGGGCTCATGGAATTTCGGCACCGGCCTGGATTCGATCCGCGAACCTCAGTCGCGCCCTTCTCCAAGATCGATCTCGTTGCACTCGTAGACGAAGATCTGCGGCATGCCATCGGCCATGGCGGCCAGTGCCTTCGCGAACGCGCGCGAGGCCTCGACGCCGAAATGCGCCTTCAGCGCCGCCATGTCGCTCCACCGCTCCACGAAGGTGAGCCGCAGCGGCTGCTGCACGTTGGTGGTGACCTCGTGCGAGATGCAGCCGGGTTCGGTGCGCGAACGCAGCACATGCTCCACGCTGATGGCCAGCATCGCGTGCAGGGTTTCTGCCTTGGCCATGGCGTGTCCGATGACGAGGATCATGGTGTCGTCTCCTGCTTTGTGGCGTATGCGTGAAGGTGCCGAAAAAAGCGTCAGGAAGCCAGAACGCGCAGAAGAAACCGGTTCAGGTCGGCAATTTCCTCCATGCAGACCGAATGCGCCATCGTGTACTCGTGCCACTCGACGGGATGACCGAGCGCGATGAGCGCGTCGCGCGACTGCAGCGCCCTTTGGAGCGGCACCACCGGGTCTTGCCGGCCGTGGGCCAGAAAGACCGGTGTCTCGTGGTTGGCCGCGTGCCGCTCGGCTGCGGTGGTGGCCGCAATGGGCAGATAGCCCGAGAGCCCGACGATGCCCGCCAGCCGCTCGGTGTGGCGCAGGCCGGTCATCAGCGCCATGGCGCAGCCTTGCGAAAACCCCGCCACCACGATGCGGCCGGCCGCGATGCCGCGGGCCTTCTCGTTGGCGATGAGCGTCTCGATGGTGGCCTGCGAACGGCGCAGGCCCGCCTCATCCTCGCGCGCGGCCAGGTCGGCCACGGCAATGTCGTACCAGGCGGGCATCTGGTAGCCGCCGTTGATGGTGACGGGGATGACCGGGGCATTGGGGAACACGAAGCGCACCGGGCCCACGCTCGACAGGTCGAGTTCGTTGGCAATCGGCACGAAGTCGTTTCCATCGGCGCCCAGGCCGTGCATCACGATCACCGTGGCGGTGGGATGGGGAGCGGTTTCGATTTCGATCGGGGAGCGGGACATGGTTCGGAAGAAGGTATTCAGAAACGCGAAAAACCAGACCTTAGCGCATTCGGGCCGGCCGGGGCGCGGTCTCACGGAATGCAACACAATGGCGGTACCGCGAAGAACCCATGAGCCTGCACCCGAAGCCCCCTCCCGCCGCCAAGGCGCCCGACAGCGAAACCCTGCTGCGCCAGAGGGGCCTGCGCGTGACGCGCGCCGCGCAAACAGTGCTGGAACTGCTCGCGCGCGCCTCGCAGCCGCTCACGCACGACGACGTGGTTGCCGCCTACACCGCCGCCACCGGCGAGGCGCCCGACCGCGTGACCATCTACCGCGTGCTCGACCGCCTGGTCGAAGCGGGCCTGTGCGACCGCCGCGTGGGCGCGGACCGCGTCAACCGCTTTTCGCGCCACGTGGAAGCCGCTTCGGGCAACATCTTCGAATGCGACCAGTGCCACAAGGTGCTGGCCCTGCCCTCCGACCCCGAGCTGCCCAAGGTGATGAGCCGCCTGGGCCGGGAACTGCGCAAGCAAGGCATCGACACCCGCCACACCGCGCTCACGCTGCACGGCACCTGCGGGGAATGCAGGGGCTGAAGCCCAGGAGCTACGCGTTCCAGGACGGAAAAGGATCGGGGAAGTTCGTCCACCACGAAGCGCCGGAGCGCATTTCGCTCTCTGTCAGCAGGCAGGCGTCGAGCCGCGCACGCAGGCCGGGCTCGTCCATGCCGATGCCGATCAGCACCAGTTCCTGCCGTGCATCGCCGGTGCCCGGGTCCCAGTTCTTGCGAATGGCGTCGAGCGCTTCCTCGTCGGAAGGCCAGTGCTCGCGCGGCACTGCGGCCCACCACAGGCCGGCGACTCCGTGGCGGCAAGCACCTCCGGCCTGCGACCATGAGCCTGCCCGCGTGGCGCGGCTCGCGAGCCAGAAGAATCCCTTGGAACGCACCACGCCTTCCCATTCGCTTTGCACCAGGTCCCAGAAGCGCTGGGGATGGAACGGCAGCCGTGCGCGGTAGACGAAGCTGCCGATGCCGTAGGTCTCGCTCTCGGGCGCATGCTCGCCGCGCAGTTCCGCCAGCCATCCGGGCGCGCGTTCGGCCTGCTCGAAGTCGAACAGGCCCGTGTCGAGCACGCGGTCGAGCGCGACACGGCCGAACTCCGAGGCCTCGATGCGTGCACGCGGGTTGAGGCTGCGCAGGATGGCCATCAGGCGCTCGCGCTCTTCGGCCGTGACGAGGTCGGTCTTGTTGACCACCAGCACGTCGCAGAACTCGACCTGCTCGATCAAGAGGTCGACCACGGTGCGGGTGTCCTCGTCGCCCAGCGACTGGCCGCGCTGGCCCAGGCTGTCGGGCGAGCCGTAGTCGCGCAGGAAGTTGAAGGCATCGACCACGGTGACCATGGTGTCCAGGCGCGCCACGTCGGCAAGGCTCTTGCCGTCTTCGCCCGCGAAGGTGAAGGTCTCGGCCACCGGCAGCGGCTCCGAAATGCCGGTCGATTCGATCACGAGCTGGTCGAAGCGCCCTTCCTTCGCGAGCCGGCCCACTTCGACGAGGAGGTCTTCGCGCAGCGTGCAGCAGATGCAGCCGTTGCTCATCTCGACCAGCTTCTCGTCGGTGCGCGAGAGCTCCGCGCCGCCGCCCCGCACCAGCGCCGCGTCGATGTTGACCTCGCTCATGTCATTGACGATGACCGCCACGCGGCGCCCCTCGCGGTTGTGCAGGATGTGGTTGAGCAGCGTGGTCTTGCCGGCGCCGAGAAAACCGGACAGCACGGTGACGGGAAGGCGGACGGTCATGGGTATGGCCCTATATGCAACAGAATTGCATTATAGGAACCAATGCAACCATGTTGCGTTTGGTGGACGCCGGCTTTTCCACTGCCGTGCCGGTCGGCATAGACTGTTGCGCGCCATGCAACACCCTGCCCTGCCCGTTCTCTACAGCTTTCGCCGCTGCCCCTACGCGATGCGCGCGCGCCTGGCAATGGCCGCGAGCGGCGAGCGCTGCGAGCTGCGTGAAGTGGTGCTGAAGAACAAGCCCGCCGAGATGCTCGCGGCTTCGCCCAAGGGCACGGTGCCGGTGCTTGTGCTGCCCGATGCCACGGTGCTGGAACAAAGTCTGGACATCATGCTGTGGGCACTGCGCCGCGACGATCCGTTGCGCTGGTTGGAACCCGACGCCGCCAAGCTCGACGACATGCTCATGCTCGTGAACGCTTGCGACAACCAGTTCAAGCCGCAGCTCGACCGCTACAAGTACCCGGCGCGATTCGAGGGTTCGTCCGCCGATGCGCGCGAGTTGGGCGTCCGGTTCCTGTTGGACCTGGAGGCGCGGCTCGCCGGCTCCGGGCAGCTATTCGGCGCGCGGGCCTCGTTGGCGGATGCGGCCGTGATGCCCTTCGTGCGGCAGTTCGCAATGGTCGAGCCCGCATGGTTCGAAAGCCAGCCCTGGCCTTCGCTGCGCGCCTGGCTCGCGGGCTGGACCGCTTCGCCGCTGTTCGAGCGTGCGATGTGGAAGTACGCACCGTGGGTCCCGGGCGAAATTGGCGTCGCCTACCCGCCGGCCTGATCAGCCGAAGTTCGGCGCTCGCCGCTCGCGCAGCGAGGCCACGCCCTCGCGCACATCGGCGCCCGCGAAGCCCATGAATTCGAGCGCCAGCGAAGCGTCGAAGGTCGGCCCGGCCTGGCGCAGCCAGTTGTTGAGCGCGTACTTGGTGAAGCGGATCGCGCTCTGGCTGCCGGCCGCGAGCCGGTCCGCCACTTCGTAGGCGCGCGGCAGCAGATCGGCCTCGTCCACCGCGAGCGACACCAGGCCGATGCGCTCGGCCTCTTCGCCGCTCACCGGTTCGCACAGCAAAAGGTGGTATTTGGCCTTGGCCATGCCGCACAAGAGCGGCCAGACAATGGCCGCATGGTCGCCCGCGGCCACGCCCAGGCGCGTGTGGCCGTCGACGATCTTCGCGCCCTTGCTGGCAATGGAGATGTCCGCCAGCAGGCCCGCCACCAGCCCCGCGCCCACGGCCGGGCCATGCATGGCGCTCACGATGGGCTTGTCGCAGTTGATGAGGTTGTAGACGAGGTCGCGTGCTTCTTTCCAGACACGCTGGCGCACCGCGTCGTCGGTGGTCATGTCCTGCACCATGGCCAGGTCGCCGCCACCCGAGAAGCCCAGCCCCTCGCCCCGCAGCACCGCGCAGCGCACCGTGTCGTCGGCCGACACGTCGCGCCATATTTCCGCCAGTTCGCGATGGCCGTCATGGCCCGCCGTGGGCAGCTTGCCGTTGGTCGCGCGCATCTGGATGTCGAGCACCGTATCGCCGATGCCGCGGCGCGTGATGGCAAGGGTCTGGTAGCGGGCGTAGTCCATGGCGTGTCTCCACCTCGCAATGCGTGCGAGGATTTTCTTTTTTCGTCGAAAGACGGGACGCCTATTTTCGCGCGGCAATCTCGCGGCAGCGCTGCACATTGGCCTCGAAGCGCGGCGCCAGCCCGGGCTCGCACCCGTCGCCCGAAGGATTCAGCTTGCACATGCCGACCACCACATAGTCCATCACCGCCTCGGTACACATCGGGTACTTCGCGAGGTCGGGATTGGCCTGCGCCTTGAAGCCCCAGCGCTCGGAAAACTGCACCGTGCGCGCCATCGCACCGTGGAAGAAGCTGCGGTCCTTCGCGGCAATGGCTGCTTCCATGCGAGGCAGCTCCTCGTTCAGGTAGCCGACGGAGTCCAGCGGGAAGTCCGAGGGCGCCTGCTGCGCACTGGCGATGGATGCGGCCACCATGAGAAGCGGCAAGGCGACGAAGGTGCGCAGCCGCGAGGACGACGAAGGCGCGAAACGGTTGGGCGTGCGGTGTGATTGCATGGCTTGGGATTTTGCAACGTCTGGAAGCATCTTTTCGTGGCGGGCGCCACGCCTACCTGCCTTTTTTCGGCCGGTCGAACTTGCGCCAGTACTGGAATTCGTCCTCGTGCACTTCGAGATCGACTTCCGAAATGCGCGACTGGAGGCGCTCCTGCACGTCGGCCACGGCCTTGTTGTAGACGATGGGGCCGACCTCTTCAAGAAAGAAACCGAGCAGCGCGCCGGCCGCGATGTTGCCGATCTTCTCTTCCATGTTCTCGTTGAAGTAGCGCTCGATCGAGGCGATGGCCTGCTGGCGTGCTTCCTTGGATATTTCGATGGTCATGAGGGCTGCTCTTCGATTCCTGGAAATTGGGTCAATCCATTGTGCCGCTACCATGCGCTGCGGCCGCGCGCGGCCCGCAGCACAAAGACCTACAACACGGAGACCGCTTCATGAAATTCCATCCGGCCGCACTGGCCGCCCTGGCCCTGGCCGCTCTCGCCGGCTGCACCAACCTGACCCCCACCGTGCCGCAGCGCCAGCTGATGCTGGTGGCGAACGACGAAAAGCAGTCGTGGAGCGACGCCGGTGCCGTGATCCTCGGTCCGATGGGCCGCGACACGGTGCAGGTGCTCGACATCGGCACCGACCCGCTCGCACCGAAGCTCGTGGGCACGCTGCAGCTCGACAACACCATTGCCGGCCCGCCGACCAACCTCGCGATCACGCCGGGCGAAACGCTGGCGCTGGTGGCCAACTCGCTCAACGTGGTGGAAGAGAACGGCGTGCGCAAGCAGGTGCCCGACAACCGGCTCTTCGTGATCGACCTGACCACCACGCCGCCCAAGCTGATCGACACGCTCACCGTGGGCAAGCAGCCTTCGGGCCTGTCGATCAACCGCGCGGGCGACCTCGCACTGGTGGCGAATCGCGCCGACAACTCGGTCAGCGTGCTGCGCATCGCGGGCAAGAAGGTGACGCTGATCGACACCGTGGCCATGAACGATTCGGTGGCACACGTGCGCTTCACGCCCGACGGCAAGCGCGCGCTCGCAGCCAAGTTCCCGACCCACAAGATCGCGCTGCTCGAGGTGAACGGCGAGAAGGTGAGCTACAACAAGGTGGACCTTGCGGCCGGCCTCTGGCCCTACAACGTCGACGTGACGCCGGACGGCAAGCTCGCGCTCACGGCAGACAACGGCAACTCGGGCGCGTCGGACGGGCAGATCGACACGGTGAGCGTGATCGATCTGGAGGCCACGCCGCCGCGCGTGGTCGACAAGGTGGTAGTGGGCGACGGCCCCGAAGGCCTGGCCGTGAGCCCGACCGGCCGGCATGCGGTGGCCGTGCTCCTGCGCGGCAGCAACGCGGCGAAGAACGCCTACTTCTACAACCGCAACGGCTCGGTGGTGCTGCTCAAGATCGACGGCAAGAAGGTGACGCGCGCCAACGAAGTGGTGGTGCGTGGCCTGCCTGAAGGCGCCGTGTGGAGTGCGGACGGCAAGTACCTGTACGTGGGCAACTTCATCGACCAGGACATCACGATCCTGCGCGTGGACGGCGACACGCTGGTGCCGACGGGCAAGTCGTTTCCGCTGCAGGGGCATCCGGCCGCGATGCGCGGGACAATGTCGCACTGACCGAATAGACGCTCGACGCAAACTGACCTGAACGCAACGCCATGGCGCAACCCAAACGACAACTCCGCACGATCGAACGCGGCATTCTCTGCCTGGCGATCGGCGCCGCCGTTCTGCTGGCGCCGCGCTTCCTGCAAGGCACGCGCTGGTTCGACATGGTGGCCGGTGCCTACGTGGTCGGCTGGTTCGCGCTGGCGCTGGGCGTGGCGCTGGTGGCGGTCGGCCTCTTTCAGCGCGGCAAATAGCGCGGGCAAGCGCGGCCCACGGCCCGCGGGTCGCAAGCGCTCAGGCGGCCTTCTTGCCGCGCAGCTTGCCCACGAGTTCCACGCCCGCCAGCACGATGGCGCCCGCCACAATGCCGATGCCGGCGTTCACCCCCATCGAGCCGAGCGCGCCGAACACGCCGCCCGTGGCCTTGGCCCAGTCTTCGACCGCGTGGCCGAATGCGGGCACGCCGTGCACCAGGATGCCGCCGCCGACCAGGAACATGGCCGCGGTGCCCGCAACCGACAGCCCCTTCATGAGCCATGGCGCCGCAGCGAGAATGCCACGCCCCAAAGCCTGCGCGGCCTTGCTGGCTTGCTGGCTCAGGTACAGGCCCGCGTCGTCGAGCTTCACGATGCCGGCGACCAGGCCGTAGACGCCGACGGTCATGATCAGCGCAATGCCAGCGAGCACCGCGAACTGCGTGGTGAACGGCTGACCCTGCACGGTGCCCAGCGTGATGGCGATGATTTCGGCCGAGAGGATGAAGTCGGTGCGCACTGCGCCCTTGATCTTGTCCTTCTCGACCGCCACCACGTCGACGGTCTCGTCGGCCACGGCGCGCTCGTGGCGCGCGGTGTCGGCCTCGTGCTCCTTCTTGTGCAGGAACTTGTGCGCGAGTTTTTCGAAGCCTTCGAAGCAGAGAAAGGCGCCGCCGATCATGAGCAGAGGCGTCACCAGCCAGGGCAGCCAGGTGCCGATGGCCAGCGCCGCCGGAACCAGGATGGCCTTGTTGATGAACGAGCCCTTGCACACCGCCCAGACCACCGGCAGTTCGCGGTCGGCCTTGACGCCCGACACCTGCTGCGCATTGAGCGCAAGGTCGTCGCCCAGCACGCCGGCCGTCTTCTTGGCGGCGAGCTTGGTAAGGATCGAGACGTCGTCCAGGACGGTCGCGATGTCGTCGAGCAGCAGAAGCAGGCTGGTGGCCATGGCAAGAATCGGTATGAAAAAGAACCGGCGAGCTTAGCCGCAAGCGCCGCCCGCGCCGGCAATACCCGTACGCGGTGGGCGCGTCGTTGGCGTCAGGCGACGCTGCGCTTGAGGCGGATCTCTTCGACCCGCACGGTGCCCAGCGCGGTGGTCTTGGCGGTCTTCATTTCGCGCTTGAAGCCGGCCAGCTCGTGGAAGCGCATGGCGCGGTCGTTGCGAATGGGCACCCACACGGTGACCGTGGTGCAGCCCTCTTCCTCGAGGCCTTCGCGCGCGGCGTCCCAGAGGGCGACGCCGATGCCCTTGCCCCAGTGCTCGGGCTTGACGTAGATGGCCCAGATCTCGCCCGTGGTGGACGGCGTCTTGGGGTCGCGCGAGCGGTCGAAGCCGACAAAGCCGACGATTTCGCCGTCCAGCACCGCGACTTGCACCTGCGGCTCGCTGAACTCGATGGCTTCGCGCCACTTGGCTTCACGCGAGGCGGGAGCCAGCAAGCGCAGCTCTTCTTCGGGCAGGATGCCTTCGTAGGCGGCCTTGGCGGCCAGGGCATGGACTTCGGCGACGGCCTTGGCGTCGCGCATGGTGGCGGGGCGAACTTCGTAATCTGACATGGATGCGGGGAAATCAAATGGAACCGCGTATTGTCGCCGCACCGCTAAACTTCCCATTACATACGCCGCATACGCAGCATCAAAAGGAGTCGATATGGCAAAAGGTCAACAACGCGCGAACAAGGAAGCCAAGAAACCGAAGAAGGACACCTCGCCGCCCAAGCCGGTAGGCACCGGCGGCATCGAACCCGTCCGCACGATCACCACGGCGGTGATTCCGCGCGGCAAGCTCAAGAACAAGTGACCGATGAGGCACCAGCGGGGCCTGTGCCGCCACCGGCGCCCGCCAAGCCGGCCCAGCCTCGCAACCCGCTGCACGGGCTCACGCTGGAGGCCATCGTGACGGCGCTGGCCGACTACTACGGCTGGGAGCGGCTCGGCGAGCTGGTTCCCATCCGCTGCTTCGCGATCGACCCGAGCGTGGGCTCCAGCCTCAAGTTCCTGCGCAAGACGCCCTGGGCGCGCGAGAAGGTCGAGAGCCTCTATCTCTTCATGCTGCGCGAACAGCGCCGCGAGCAGCAACAACAGCAGCAGCCGCCACAGCGATGAGGGTTCGACTCGAACCGTCGGGCCTCGGTTTCGAGGCCGAGGCCGGCACCACGCTTTTGAAATCGGCCGAGGCGGCCGGCATCGAGATGCCGAGCTCCTGCCGCAACGGCACCTGCCGCACCTGCATCTGCCAACTGGTGTCGGGCGCCATCCGCCATGTCATCGAATGGCCCGGACTGAGCGCCGAGGAAAAGGCCGAGGGCTGGATCCTTCCCTGCGTGGCCGAGGCGCAAGGCGACCTCACGATCGATGCGCCCCAGGCGTTTTCGGTGTTCTGAAAAAGGCCGCTGCGCCGCTTCGCGCTATTTGATGGCCGCCGCCGGCATTGCCACCACCAGCCGATCGCGCTGCGCCAGCGACGGGAACAGCTTGAACCAGCCCAGCGCCACCATCATGGTGCCCACGCCGCCGACCACCACCGAGCCCACCGGCCCCAGAAGCGCCGCGGTGGCACCCGATTCGAACTCGCCCAGCTGGTTGCTGGCGCCGATGAAGATCGAATTGACCGCGCTCACGCGGCCGCGCATGGCGTCGGGCGTTTCGAGCTGGACCAGGGTCTGGCGGATCACCACGTTGACCATGTCGGCGCCGCCCGACACCATCAGCGCGATCAGCGAGACGATGAAGCTGCGCGAAATTCCGAACACCACCATGCACAGCCCGAAGAGCCCGACGGCCATCAGCAGCGTGCGGCCGATGTTGCGCTCGATGGGCCGGCGCGTGAGCGCGATCGACATCACCAGCGCCCCCACCGCCGGCGCCCCGCGCAGCAGGCCGAGCCCCCAGGGCCCCGTGTGCAGGATGTCCTTGGCGTAGATCGGCAGCAGCGCCACCGCACCGCCCAGGAGCACCGCGAAAAGATCCAGCGACACGGCGCCGAGCACGGGCTTGCGCCTCCAGATGAAATCGACGCCGGCAAACACGGTGGCCAGCGTGACCGGCTCGCGCGCGGCCGGCGTATGGACATAGCGCAGCCGCAATACAAGGCCGCAGGCCACCGCGAAGCACAGCACGCTGGCGCCGTACACCACCTGCATGCCGGCCACGAAAAGCAGGCCGCCGAGGGCCGGTCCGCCGATGATCGCGCCCTGCATGCCGGCCGAGCTGAAGGCCATTGCGCGCGGCAGCATGATGGGCGACACCAAGAGCGGCGTCAGCGCCTGCTGCGCGGGCATCTGGAAGGCCCGCACAGCGCCCAGCACCAGCGAGAGGCCCAGCAGCAGGCCGCGCGTGTCGAAGCGCTGCACCACCGCGAGCAGCAGCACCAGCGCCACCAGCCCCTGCACCGCAAAGCAGGCCGCCACGATGCGGCCCCGGTGATGGCGGTCGACCACGTGGCCGGCGAGCAGCGCCAGCAACAGCGCGGGAACGAATTGGTAAAGGCCCACGAGCCCGAGGTCCCAGGCACTGCTGGTGAGCTCGTACATGTGCCAGCCGATGGCCACCAGGAGCATCTGCGAGGCCGCGGTGCCGAAGAGGCGCGCCACCCACATCCGCATGAAGGGGCGCTCGCGCGTGAGTTCGGAAAAGCTCGGGGGCGGGGAGGCGGAAGCGGAGGCAGGGGCGGAAGCAGGGCCGGACATTCGTTCGAGGATAGCCGAGGCTCCATGAGCCGCGCATGAGCGTGGGCTCTCTACACTCTCGGCACTCATGCCGGACACCGACGCCATCGACCTCGTCTACCAGGACGCCCATCTGCTCGTGCTGAACAAGCCCGCCGGCCTGCTCTGCGTGCCCGGACGCGGCGAAGACAAGCAGGATTGCCTGAGCGCGCGCGCCATGCGGCAATGGCCCGACGCGCTGATCGTCCACCGGCTCGACATGGCCACCAGCGGACTCGTGCTGATGGCGCGCGGCGCCGCCATGCAGCGTGCCCTCGGCGACGCCTTTGCCAATCGCCTGGTGCACAAGCGCTACCAGGCCATCGTGGATGGCGCGATGCCCGTGCGAGACGAATGGTCGGTCATCGATGCGCCGCTGATGGCCGACTGGCCTCGGCGCCCGCTGCAGAAGGTCGACGCGGCGGGCAAGCCCAGCGTCACGCGCTGGCGGGTATTGCACTCATCGCCGGCAGGCGACCTCGCCGCTGCCACACACGTGCTGCTGGAGCCGCTCACGGGGCGTTCGCATCAATTGCGCGTGCATCTGCTCTCGATCGGCCATCCGATCCTTGGCGATGCGCTCTACGGAAGTGAAGAGGTTCAGGCGCGCGCCCCGCGCCTGCTGCTGCATGCGAGCGAATTGGGCTTCGTGCATCCGGCGACGCAGCAGACCCTTCGATTCGAAAGCCCTCCGGACTTCTCGCTGCTCAGCCGCCCTTGACCACCAGCACGGGCATGGGCGCGTCCTGCAGCACGCGCTGCGTGACGCTGCCGAGCAGCAGCTTCTCGATGCCGCTGCGGCCATGCGAACCCATGACGATCAGGTCGGCCGCGATGGCAATGGCGGTGTCGACGATGCCTTCGTGCACCACGTGGCCGTCGATCACGCGCTGGTCGCTGTGCAGGCCTTCGGCCGCAAGTGCCGCAACGCCGCGCGCCAGGGCCGCATTCGCGCTCGCGGTGGCCGCCGCCAGGTATTCGTTCTGGCCCAGTGCGTAGTCCGCACCCACGCCGATGAAAGGATAGTTGTCGATCACGTGGATCAGCGTGATGCGGCTCCCGAACGCCAGCGCCAGGCCGCTGGCCTTGCTGACCGCGAGCATGGAAGTTTCGGAGCCGTCGATCGGAACCAGGATGTGATTGAACATGGCGGACCTCACTTTTTCGTTCGCGGACAGGCGCGGCTCGCAACCGAACCGTCCCTCGAATTTACCCCCTGCGCGGGGGCCTGACTGTAGGACTCAAGCCAGCGGGCTCAATCCCCCTGGAAACCCTGAGCGCGGCAAGTGACCACAAGGGTATCGCGCCAGCCGGGGGTACCCTCTTCGAGCGGCTGGATGGGCGTGGACTCGTGGATCACGCGCGCATCGTCGAGCAGCAGCAGCGTCCATGGCTCGGTCATGGTGAAGCGCTCGCCGCGCCGCCCATTGGCTTCGAACACACGGGTTTCGCCGCCCTTGACGCCGCTGCGCCCGACCAGCGCCACCGCCACCAGGTCGACACCGTCGCGGTGCGCGCCTTCAGGCGTGGGCCGGCCGATGCCGCCCGCCGTGTCGATGCGGAACTGATGCGCTTCGACGAACCATGGCTGCGCCGCGGCGGCGCGCATGTTGCTGGCCGCTTCGCCCAGGCGTTGCAGCAGGCGCTGCCATGCCGGCTGCGCCACGGTGGCTTCGTGCATGGGCGCAAACCAGCGCTGCATGCCGCCGTGCAGCGCGTTGTATTCGACCGGCTGCCAGTGCGCGCGGTGCGGCACCTGCGCGATTGACTCGCCCTCGACCGTGAAACACGCGTGGCGCCTCGTGCGGTAGCGGCCTCCGTCCTTCAGGTATTCGTCCGGTGGAAGATCGTTCCAGTCGGCGTGCAGCGCCTCGAGCTGCGCGAGCGGCACGCCGAGCCAGTCGCTCACGCCTTGCGGGCTCAGCACCGCATAGCCTTGTTCGCGCAGGGCGGCCGGCAGTTCGGCTGGCTGGATGAACGGCGGTGCGAATGCGGCCGTGGTCACGACGCGCTGACTTTCACGTCTTTCCAGAACGCCACGCGGTCGCGGATTTCCTCGGCTTCGGGCTTCGGGTCGGCGTAGTACCAGGCCGCGTCAGTATGGAGCTCACCGTTGACCAGCAGCGAGTAGTAGCTGGCCGTGCCCTTCCAGTGGCAGGTGGTCTTGTGGTTGCTGAAGGTGACGTGGTCGCGGTTGAGCGAGCTCATCGGGAAATAGTGGTTGCCTTCGACGAGCACGGTGTCGTCGCTTTCGGCGATGGTGACGCCGTTCCAGGTTGCTCTCATGTCTTGCTCTCTCCAAGGGAGGATGCGGGGGCGCTTGGCTGTTTTGCGGCTGCCGCACGGGGAAGGGATATTGTGCCTTCTGCTTTTGGCATGCCTTCTGTCCGGGTGTATGTGGGCTTGTTTTCTTCCCGAGGCCGGGTCTCGCCCCGCTGGGCGACTCACTTTCTTTGCTTCACCGCGGCGCGCAGCGCCGCGGTGGCCTGGTGGCCGAGCGAAGCAAAGGCCCGTTCGGTCTCCAAGCCCCTCTGTATGCGCCGAGGAGCGCAGGGTTTCGCGGATCAGGGCTCGCAGCTGTTTGAGCGAAGCGAGTTCTGCGAGACCCCGCGAAACCCGAGCACCGCAGGTTGCCCCGTAGCAAAGCGAAGGGGTCGCAGACAGTGGGGTCGCCTTTTCTTTGCTTACTTTCTTTTGGCGAAGCAAAAGAAAGTGAGTCGCCCGTCGGGGCGACACCCGGCCTCGGAACCTAAATCAGGCCCCTAACCAATGCACACTAAAAAGCCTCTCCGGATCCGTCCAAACCGCCAAAGGCCGAAACCCCGCCTTCACAGCCAGCGCCCGCAACCCTTCAACGGTGAACTTGTGCGAGTACTCCGTATGAATCGTCTCGCCCTCATCAAAGCCGAATAACTCGCCATTCAATGAAACCGCCTGCGCCCGCCGGCTCACAAGATGCATCTCGATTCGCTGCTTCGGCGCGTTGTAGAACGCCGCGTGCGCAAAGCCGTCGATGTCGAAATCCGTGTCGAGTTCGGCATTCGCGCGCCGCAGCAGGTTGAGGTTGAACGCCGAGGTCACGCCTTGCGCGTCGTTGTACGCCGCATGCAGGCGATCCGGGTCCTTCACCAGATCGACGCCGATCAGGAGTCCTCCGCCGCGCAGCATCCGCGCCGCAAGCTGCAGAAACGCCAGGGCCTCGTCGGGTTCGAAGTTTCCGATCGTCGAGCCGGGAAAAAACCCGACGCGCTTGCCCGCACCGGGCAGTGGCGCGGGCAGTACCAGGGGCATCGTGTAGTCGGCTGCGATCGGCTGCACCGCGAGCCTGGGGTAGTCGGCCTTCAGCCGCTCGGCGGCGGCCTCCAGGTGTTCGCCCGAGATGTCGATGGGCAGGTAGCGCCGGGGCGATTCGAGCGCATCGAGCAGAAGCCGCACCTTGGTGAGCGAGCCGGCGCCGAACTCCACGATTTCCGCGCCGGGACCGATCTGCCCGGCGATCTCCCCCGCGCATTCGCCGAGGATGCGCAGCTCGGTGCGCGTGGGGTAGTACTCGGGCAATTCGCAGATGCGATCGAACAGCTGCGAACCCGCTGCGTCATAAAAATATTTGGGCGAAATCCGGCGCGGCTTGCGCGCAAGGCCGGCTTGCATCTCGCGGCCGAATTCGGAGAGGAGCGGCACGGCCGCGGCGACGGGCGCCGCGGGCTGGCGCTGCGCGGCTGCAGCAAACGAAATGGAGGACGAAGATGTTGGATTGCGCATGATTCAGACGTCTTTCGCGAGCCGCAGCCCCGAGAACTGCCAGCGCGCGGCCGGCGGAAAGAAGTTGCGGTAGCTGGGCCGCGTGTGCCCGGCCGGGGTGGCCACGCTGCCACCGCGCAACACCAGTTGACCCACCATGAACTTGCCGTTGTATTCGGCCGCGATACCGGGCATGGGCCGGAACCCAGGGTATGGGTCATAGGAGGACCGGGTCCACTGCCAGACATGGCCGGCCATCTGCGAGATGCCGGGCGCGTCGAAGGCGGCCTCCCATTCGAACTCGGTCGGCAGCCGCGCGCCGGCCCATTCGGCGTATGCGGCGGCTTCATAGAAGCTGAGTTGCGACACCGGCGCATCGGCTTCCATGGGCCGAACGCCGTGCAGGCCGAACACCTGCCAACCGCCCTGTTGCTGCTGGGCTCCAAGCCGCGGATCGTCCGCCGCGAGCCAGTACGCCGGATGCCGCCAGCCCTGCGCCTGCACGGCAGCCCAGCCATCGGACAGCCAGAGCTCGGGCCGCTGGTAGCCGCCGTCGGCAATGAACTGCGCGTAGTCGCCGCAGTTCACCAGCCTGTCGGCAATGGCATAGGGTTGCAGCAGCGCCGCATGGCGCGGCGTTTCGTTGTCGAAGGCAAAGCCTTGTCCTTCATGGCCCACCTGGACCACGCCGCCAGGCCTTGGCAGCCAGCGCATGGCTGGCGGCAAGGCAGCGAGCCGCAGCGCGGGCCCCGAGGCGGGCTTGTAGGCTGGCAGCAGCGGGTTGCACGACAGCGCATGAAGAATGTCGGTGAGCAGCAGCTCCTGATGCTGCTGTTCGTGATGGAGGCCAAGCGTGACGATGGGCTCGATGGCGGCCCAGTCCTGGTCGCCGATGCCGCCGTCGAGCAGGGCCAGCACCGCCTCGTCGACATGGCTGCGGTAGGCATGCACCTCGTCCACCGAAGGCCGCGTGAGCAGCCCCCGCTGCGGCCGCGGATGGCGCGGGCCGAGCGCCTCGTAGTACGAATTGAAGAGGTACTGAAAACGGGTATCGAAGGCCCGGTAGCCCACGGCATGCGGCTGGAGCAGCACGGTCTCGAAGAACCACGTGGTGTGCGCCAGGTGCCATTTGGTCGGGCTCGCGTCGGGCATCGACTGGATGCACTGGTCTTCGGCGGAGAGCGGCGCGGCGAGTGCCAGGCTGGCGGCGCGCACTTCGCGGAACTTGTCGCGCAGCGCGCTTGCCGCCTGGGTGATCGGCCGGGAAAGCGTCATGGTGTCTCCAGTCGGGTCAACCGCAATTTGTAGCCGATCGGTGTTGCCGCATCACGTAGGACAAGTGCCCGCCCTGCCCTGTGCCGCGGGGGCCGCCCGATCGGCGGGGGAGCCACTTTGGCACAAGATGGGCTGACGTGCAGGGCGCCTGCGTATCATCCGCTCGATGCAAACGAACAACGCCTCCGCCCGCCCCCGTGTCGTCATCGTCGGCTGCGGATTCGGCGGGCTCGAAGCCGCCCGCAAGCTCGAAGGCGCCGACGTGGACGTGACGGTGATCGAGAAGACCAACCACCACCTGTTCCAGCCCCTGCTCTACCAAGTGGCGACCGCCGGGCTGGCCGCACCGTCGATTGCGGCGCCGGTGCGCACCCTGTTCCGCCAGCAGCCGCGCATCACCACGCTGCTCGGCGAAGTGAGCGCCATCGATACCTCGGCGCGCGCGGTGCAGCTGGCCAACGGCAACCGCGTCGCGTACGACCATCTGGTCGTCGCGGCCGGTGCCACGCACAGCTACTTCGGCCATGACGAATGGGCGCCCGTCGCGCCCGGCCTCAAGACGCTGGCCGACGCGTTCGAAATCCGCCGCCGCGTGCTGATGTCGTTCGAGGCGGCCGAAACCGCCACCGATCCGCAGCGCCGCCGCGCCCTGCTCACCTTCGCGGTGATCGGCGCCGGGCCGACCGGTGTCGAAATGGCGGGCACGCTGGCCGAAATTGCCAAGCACACGCTTTCCGGCGAGTTCCGCCACATCGACCCCGGCAGCGCCCAGGTGCTGCTGATCGAAGGCGGGCCGCGCGTGCTGCAGGCCATGCCCGAGAGCCTGAGCCAGAAAGCGCTGGAACAGCTGGAAAAACTCGGCGTCGAGGTGCGGCTCAATGCACGCGTCACGGCCATCGACGCCACCGGGCTCGAAGTGCAGTCAGGCGGCGGCGCGGACGGCGCAGGGGCCACCAGCTACCGCATCGACACCAGCTGCGTGGTGTGGGCGGCGGGCGTCGCCGCGTCTCCGCTGGGCCGCATGCTGGGCGAGGCGACCGGTGTCGAGTGCGACCGCGCCGGCCGCATCAAGGTCGAGCCCGACCTGAGCCTGGCCGGCCATCCCGAGATCAGCGTGGTGGGCGACCTTGCGGCGGCCCTGAGCCATGCGCCCGGCAAGCCGCCCAAGCCGGTGCCCGGCGTGTCGCCCGGCGCCAAGCAGATGGGCCGCGCCGCGGCCGCGAACATTCTGCGCCGCATCAAGGGCGAGCCGACCGCGCCGTTCCGCTATCGCGACTACGGCAACCTGGCCACCATCGGCCGCAACTCAGCGGTGGTGGACCTGGGCACGCCCTTCGGGCCGTTACGCTTCAGCGGTCGCCTGGCCTGGCTCTTCTGGCTGTTCGCGCACGCGTACTTCTTGATCGGCTTCCGCAACCGCATCGTGGTGATGATGGACTGGGCCAGCGCCTACTGGAGCTTCCAGCGCAATGCGCGCGTGGTGGCGGACGTGCAGGGCAGGAGCGAGTCTTAGCGGCGGGCCGGAGGCGTCTCCAGAGCCGTCTTGCGAGCGGCCCACGTCCCTTCCCGCATCAGGTTCCGATCACGCCGCCATCGTTCTTCGTGATGACCACGGTCGCCGAGCGCGGACGGCCCGCGCCGTCCGGCCACTTCGACACGGCCAGTGGACGATCCGGATCGCTGCGCTCGTTGGCCGGCTCGCCCGGATGCTGGATGTTGATGAAGAGCGTGCGCAGATCGGGCGTGGTCGTCAGGCCCGTGACCTCGCAGCCGGCCGGGCCGAGCAGGAAACGGCGGATCTCGCCCTTGGTCGGGTCGCAGGCCAGCATCTGGTTGTTGGACAGGTTGCCGTACTCGCCCTTGCCGAGCGTGGAGGTCGAGACGTCGGTCTCGATCCACAGCACGCCGCGCGCATCGACCATCAGCCCATCGGGGCTGCCGAAGGTGTCGCCCTTGATATTGCCTTGCGCCTCAGAGCGCGTCTGCTTCGGATCGCCCGCAAGCACGAGGTGGTTCCAGGCGAACTTGGTCGCATCGAGGTCGCCGCTTTCCTTCCAGCGGATGATCTGGCCCATCGTGTTGTTGGAGCGCGGATTGGCCGCGTCCATGAAAGGCTGGCCCGGCGCACCGCGGTTGCTGTTGTTGGTGAGCGTGCAGTAGACCTCCTTCGTCAGCGGATCGACGGAGGTCCATTCGGGGCGGTCCATCTTGGTGGCGCCCAGCAGGTCGCTGGCCTGGCGCGCCTTGATGAGCACGTCGCCCTGGCTCGCGAAGCCCTTGTCGGCGGTGAGCCCGTTCTTGCCCTGCACCAGCGGCAGCCATTCGCCGGTACCGTCCACGTCGAAGCGGCCCACGTAGAGCGTGCCGTGGTCGAGCAGTTCGCGGTTGGCGGCGGCGCCGCCCGGCTGCACCTTGTCGCGGCTCACGAACTTGTAGATGTATTCGAAGCGCGAGTCCTCGCCCATGTAGATCACGGCGCGCCCATCGTTGGTGAGCGCGGTGGCGGCGCCTTCGTGCGCGGCGCGGCCGAGGGCGGTGCGCTTGCGCGGCGTCGATGCCGGGTCCTGCGGGTCGATCTCGACCACCCAGCCGTACCGGTTCGATTCGTTCGGGTGCTTCGCCACGTCGAAGCGCTCTTCGTGCTCGTGCCAGCGGTACTTGGCGCCGTTGCCCTTCTTGATGCCCCAGCGCTTCTGGTGCGCATCCGGCGTGTCGGTGCCTTCGAAATAGTCCGCAAAGTTTTCTTCGCAGGTCAGGTAGGTACCCCACGGCGTCTGGCCGTTCGAGCAGTTGTTGTAGGTGCCGAGCACCTGCGTGCCGGTCGGGTCACCTGCGGTGCGCAGCATCGGGTGGCCTGCGGCGGGACCGGTCAGCGTCATCGGCGTGAGCGCGGTGATGCGGCGCGCGAAGCGCGAAGGCAGCACCTGCGACCACTTGGCGCCTTCGCGCTGCAGCTCGATCACCGAGACGCCGTGCGCGTTCATGGACTTGCGCACCTTCTCGGCCGTCCAGGTCTTCATGCCGTCCGTATGCAGCAGGCCGTCGTCCACGTATTCATGGTTCAGCACCAGCAGGCCGCGGTTCGATCCGTCGAGCGGAAAGAAGGCCATGCCGTCGTGGTGCATGCCGGCCTGCAGAGCCTGTTCGTCCGCGGTGTTGGAGCCATCGGCCTTGAAGGCGGGCATGCGGCCCGCGATGCCGGTGGCGTCGCCCCAGCGGTAGATCACCTGCGTGCTGTAGCCCTCGGGCACGACGACCCGGTCGACAGCCGCCATGGGCACGCTCTTGAAGCCGATGGCCCGGCCCAGCGTGCTCACCGAACTGCCGGTGGTGGCGCAACCGGCCAGCGTGCCGGCCGCCAGGGGACCGAAAAGACCCGCCACGGCCGCCGCCAGGCCGCCGCGCACGAACACCCGGCGCGACGGATCGGATACCTCGTGGATCGTGGGGTTGGCGGAGGGGTTGGAGTCCTCCATCTGCTCGAAATCTTTGGCCATCTTCTTGTCGTCAGGGGTTGCGAGAACCCGCGATGGTCCCGCATCCGCATGAATCCCCCATGACAGCGGCCCCGGAGGCTCAGAAGAAGGCGTCGCTCCAATGGTGCTCGCGCCGCTCCCGCCGCCAGTCCCAGGGCGGCGTCGGCTTCGAATCGGCCCACAACCCCAGGCCCTGCCTGCGCGCGGCATCCTGCAGCTTGAAGAGTCCGCCGCCGCGCCTGGTCGCGATACCGTTGTAGTCGTACACCCAGGCCCAGCCCCCGGACACCATGCGGCTGCCTGCGTCCTCGCCGTTGCAGCTCACGTCGGCCACGGTGCGGCCATAGCGGTCGGTGTCGCGCTCGGTGATGAGCGCCTTCTCGGCATAGCAGAGGCGGCTCAGGGCCTGCCGGCTGCGCTGACCATGGGGCTGCTTCCGTTCAGGCGCATCGATGGCGGCGATGCGCACCTTGATCTGCTCGTAGGCACCGATGCGGCCGCAGCGCGCGGTGAGCGTGTCGCCGTCGCTGACGCCGACCACCAGGCAGGTTCGAGGGGCGGCCTGGGACAGCTGAGGCAAAAGAGCAAGACAGATGGCGAAGAGAAAGCGCAAGCGCATGAGCGGAGAAACCGTGGCGGTCAAAGGCACGGATTCTCGGTGCGAAGTGCCCGGGCGCCGGGGCCGGAACCCGCTGTTACGCGGCGCTGCCGTTCTCGTCTTCCTGCAGCAGCCGCCACATCACCTTGCCGCTCCCGCTCTTGGGCAGCGCATCGACGAACTGCACCTTGCGCGGAATCTTGTAGACCGCCATGTTCTCGCGGCACCAGTCGATGATGTCCTGCTCGGTGGTGTCCTTGTGCGTGGCGCGCAGCACGACCACGGCCTTGACCGATTCGCCGCGGTAGCTGTCCTTGGTGGAAATGACGCAGGCCTCCTGGATGGCCGGGTGGCGGAACATCAGCAGCTCGACCTCGGCCGGCCACACCTTGAAGCCGCTCGCGTTGATCATGCGCTTGAGGCGGTCGGTGATGAAGAAATAGCCGTCCTCGTCCATGCGGCCCATGTCGCCCGAACGGAAGAAGCGCTTGCCTTCGAACTCGACGAAGGCGGCCCGGGTGGCGTCGGGGCGCTTCCAGTAGCCCTGGAACACCTCGGGGCCGTGGATGATGATCTCGCCCGATTCGCCGATGGGCATTTCGGCCAACGTATCCGGATCGACCACGCGCGCATCGGTGCTCATGAACGGAATGCCCAGGCACTGCTGCTTGGGGTTGTCCGACGGGTTGGTGTGCGATGGCGCCGCTGTTTCGGTGAGGCCGTAGCCCTCCTGGTACTTGAGGCCGTACTGCTCGAAGAGGCGCTGCGCCACGGCCTGCGGCATGGCGGCGCCGCCGCCGCCGATGTGGGTGATGCTCGACAGGTCGTAGCTCGCGAAGTTGGGGCTGGCCATGAGGTCGATCACCATGGTCGGAATGTTGGTCCAGCTGGTGACCTTCCAGCGCGAGATGAGCCGCCCGGCCACGTCGCGGTCCCAGCGCGGCATGATGACCAGCGTGCCCGCCGCGAGGATGGAGGTGTGCATCATGCTCACCACGCCGGTGATGTGGAACATGGGCACCACGGCCAGCACCACCGCTTCCGACGTGGCCTGGCCCCAGAGCTGGCTGGCCACGGCGTTGTGCATGAGGCTCGAGTGATGGTGCACGCAGCCCTTGGGCAAGCCGGTGGTGCCGCTGGTGTAGGGCAGCAGCGCCATGTCGTTGGCGCCCACCACGTGCTCGGGCGCGGCATGGCCCGCGGCCAGCGCGTCGGTCCAGGCCATGGCCTTGCCGCCCGCCAGCTCGGGCAATGGATGGCGCGTGGTGAGCCAGTCTTTCCATGCCGGCGCGGGGGCGTCGTCGCCGTTCGCGTCGGCGTCGAAGGCATCGGTGAACTGGGTCACGATCATGTGGGCCAGCTGCTGCTCCGGCGGCAGCGCATTGCTGGCCTTGGCCAGCTCCCCCGCCAGGTCGCCGGTGGTGATGGCCACCTTCGCGTCGGGGTCGACGATGTAGTGCTTGAGCTCTTCGGCCCGGTTCATCGGGTTGACCGGCACCACCACGGCATTGGCCCGCAGGATCGCGAAATGCGCGATCACGAGCTGCGGGCAGTTCTGCATGTTCAGCACCACGCGGTCGCCGCGCTTCACGCCCAGGGCAAGCAGCGTGCCGGCGAGGCGCTCGGCCTGGTCGGCGAAATCGCGGTAGTTCACCACGCGGCCGAAGAACACCAGAGCGGCCTTGTCGGGATAGCGCGCCGCCGACGTCGCGAGGTTGTGCCAGAGCGAGGTGGCGGGCACGGTGATCGAATGCGGGAGGCGCTTGGGCCAGAACTTGTGGTGCGGGCGTTGTTGCATGGTCGAAGGGGCAGTCGGTCGGAGGGGAGAAAAAGGGACAGTCCGCAGCCTAAGGCGACCCGTCCGCCGCTCCCATCGGGGAAGCCCCCGGGGGCGTCACCTTGGCGACGCCCTTTTGTTTCAACGGCGAGAACTTCATCGCACGCGCCCTGCGACTACAGACAAGCCCGGCGTTCCGCGCGAACCTTCGGCTCCCCAACGTCACCCGAATGAAGGAGAGTTTCATGCCAGCAGACAAGCACGCAAGCGTTCACTGGGAAGGCGCCGGCAAGACCGGCAAGGGCCAGGTCAGCACCGAGACCGGCGCCCTCAAGGACTATCCCTACGGCTTCGCGAGCCGCTTCGAGGACGACAAGCGCGGTACCAACCCCGAGGAGATCGTCGGCGCGGCCCATGCGGCCTGCTTGACGATGGCCTTTGCCTTCGCCTTGGAGAAAGAGGGCTTCACCGCTACCCGCATCGACACCAAGGCCGCGGTGCGCCTGGCCAAGGACGGCGAAGGCTTCAAGATCGACCGCATCGCGCTGGAGCTCGACGCCGCCGTGCCGAAACTCGACGAAGCCAAGTTCCACCAGATCGCGGCCGCCGCCAAGGCCGGATGCCCGTTGTCGAAGGCGCTGGCCAGCGTGCCGGAGATCACGCTGAAGGCCACGCTGGCCGGCTGAGCGCTGCTTATGATCGTCTCCACTACAAGAGGAGACGATCCATGGCCCACCGCCACCCGGTCCGCGCCGCCATCATGGCGGCTTTTTCAATTGCGTCGTTCGCATCGTTCGGCATCGGCGGCCTTGCACACGCCGCCTATCCCGACAAGCCGATCAAGGTGGTCATCGGCTTTCCGGCCGGCGGCCCGCTCGACCAGCATGCGCGCCTCTTGACGGACAAGCTGCAGGCCGTGCTCGGCCAGCCGCTGATCGTCGACTACAAGCCCGGCGCGGGCGGCTCGGTGGGCGCCGACGCCGTCGCCAAGAGCCCGGCCGACGGCTACACCCTGCTGCTGGCCAACACCGGCGTGGCCGTGATCAACGGCGCGCTCTACAGCAAGCTGCCCTACAACACACAGCGCGATTTCGTGCCGATTGCGCGCACCGCCATGCAGCCGCTGGCACTGCTGGTCACGCCGAAGCTGCCGGTGCAAGACCTGAAGCAGTTCGTCGACTACGCCAAGGCGCGGCCCGGCCAGGTCAACTACGGCTCGGCCGGCAACGGCGGCATCAGCCACCTGGTGCCCGAGATGTTCAAGACCGCGACCGGCATCTTCATGGTGCACATACCCTACCGCGGCAGCGCACCGGCCTTTACCGACCTGATGGCCGGGCAGGTGCAGTTCATGGCCGAGTCGATTCCGCAAGCCGCCAACTATCACAAGCAAGGCAAGGTGCGCGCCCTGGCCGTGACCAGCCGCGAGCGCAACCCCGCCCTGCCCGACGTGCCGACCGTCATCGAATCGGGCATCAAGGGCTTCGAGGTGGTGGGCTTCTACGGCTTTCTCGCGCCCAAGGACACGCCCAAGGACGTGGTCGCCAGGCTCAGCGACGCGTTCAGGCAGGTGCTGACCAGCGCCGAGGTGCGCGACCGCATGGTGAGCCAGGGCGCGGACCCGGCCTTCCTGGGCAGCGAGGATTTCGCGCGCTTCCTGGCCACGGAAACGCCACGCTGGGAAAAGGCCGTCAAGGCTTCCGGCGCCCGGATGGACTGACCGGCCGCCCGCATTTTGGGCGACTTGCGGGGCAGCCCAACCCATTTCGGTGCACATAACTTGCATACCAGTTGGCACAGAAGCTGCTGATATGCAGGCCTATGGCCATTTCCGCATCCGAAATCAGTGCACGCATCGTCGAAGCGGTGATGGCGCAGAAGCTCGCGCCGGGTTCGCGCCTGGGCGAGCAGCAGCTCGCCATGCTGTTCGACTGCAGCCGCACCATCGTGCGGGAGGCGCTCACCCGTCTGGCCGCGCGCGGCATCGTCACCGTGAGCGCACGGCGCGGCTGGTTCGTGATCGAACCTTCGCAGGACGAGGCGCGCGAAGCCTTCGAAGCCCGGCGCGTCATCGAACTGGGCCTTATCCGCAGTGCGGGCAGCACCGGCAAGATCGACAAGACCGCACTGCGCCAGTTGAAGGCGCACCTCCAGCGTGAAAAAACGGCGCTGAAGGAAAACGACGTCGGCAACCGCAGCTTCCTGCTCGGCGACTTTCACGTGTGCCTGGCCGAATGCCTGGGCAACACCCTCCTGGCCGACACGCTGCGCGACTTCACGGCGCGCACCACGCTGATCGCCATGCTCTACCAGTCTTCGCACGATGCCGTGCAGTCATGCGAGGACCACGTGCAGATCGTTGCCGCACTCGAACGGGGCGACCATGCCACCGCCGAGGCATTGATGGCCGCGCACATCGGCACGGTGCAGTCGGCGCTGCGCGTGCAGGCACCCACCGATCCGCTCGCGCAACTGCGCGACGCCCTGGCACCGCTTCAGAACACCTCGGCCAAGCCGAAGCGGCGCAAGGCCGCGCCCTCCCCCGACGACACCGATTCAACGACTTACCTAGGAGCCCTGCTATGAACTTCTCTTCGTCCAAACGCCACCTCACGCTCGCACTTGCTTCCGTTGCCATGCTGGCTGCAGCCGGTGCCGCCCAAGCCCAGAACGCACTGGACAACGTGCTGAAGGCCAAGACCATCAAGATCGCCGTGCCGACCGACTACCCGCCGTATGGCTCGGTCGACAAGAACATGAAGCCGCAAGGCCTCGACGTGGAAATGGCCGAGCTGATCGCCGCCAAGCTGGGCGTGAAGGTCGAGCTGGTGCCCGTGACCAGCGCCAACCGCATTCCCTACCTGCAGACCCGCAAGGCCGACCTCGTGATCTCCACGCTCGGCAAGAATGCCGAGCGCGAGAAGGTGATCGAGTTCTCTTCGGCCTACGCCCCCTTCTTCCAGGCCGTGTACGCGGCCAAGAGCATGAAGCTCACCAGCTTTGCCGACATGGCCGGCAAGACTGTCGCCGTGACGCGCGGCGCCATGGAAGACCAGGAACTGAACAAGGTGGCGCCGCCGAACGTCGACTACCGCCGCTTCGAAGACAACAACGCAACCATCGCAGCCTTCGTTGCCGGCCAGACGCAAACCGTTGCCACCAGCGCGGCGGTCGCAGGCGACATGCTCGCCAAGAACCCGAAGGTCAGCGCCGAGTTCAAGCTGCTGCTGAAAGACAGCCCCTGCTACGTCGGTGTCGCAAAGGGCGAAACCGCATTGAAGACCAAGGTCAACGAGATCATCGCAGCGGCCAAGAAGGACGGCACGCTCGACGCCATGTCGAAGAAGTGGCTTGGCAAGGCGGCCGGCGACCTGCCCGTCTGACCCACGCTGAACCTTTCATAAAGGCGCCGCCATGGAATTCGATTTCGGTGCAGTTCTTGTCGACTGGCGGCTGCTCGCCAAGGGCATTGCCTGGACAGTCGGCCTGACGGCCATTGCCACGGTCATCGGCATGGCCGTGGGCGTGGCCTGCGCCTGGGCACGCGCCAACGGGCCGTTGTGGCTGCGCTGGGTGGCCGGCAGCTATGTGGAGCTGATCCGCAACACGCCGTTCATCGTCCAGCTCTTCTTCATCTTCTTCGGGCTGCCCGCGGCGGGCGTCAAGCTCACGCCGGAGACGGCATCGATCATTGCGATGGTGATGAACCTCGGGGCCTATTCCACCGAGATCATCCGCGCCGGCATCGAGGCCACGCCCAAGGGGCAAATCGAGGCGGCCGTGAGCCTGGCGCTCAACAAGGTGCAGGTGTTCACCCGCGTGGTGCTGCCGCCGGCGCTCAAGAAGGTGTGGCCCGCCATGGTGAGCCAGATCATCATCGTGATGCTGGGCTCGGCCGTCTGCGGACAGATCTCCACGGAAGAGCTGAGCTATGCGGCCAACCTCATCCAGAGCCGCAACTTCCGCGCATTCGAGGCCTTCATCATCGCCACGCTGCTCTACCTGGCGCTGGCGGTTGCGCTGCGCAAATTGCTCAACTGGGCCGGTCCGAGATTCTTCTTCGGCCGCTGAACGCAGGAAGCCACACCATGGTCGATTTTTCTCTCTGGGACATCCTGCGCAACCTGCTGATGGCGCTGCGCTGGACCGTCGTGCTGTCGTTCATCGCCTTCGTTGGCGGCGGGCTGGTGGGCGGCCTGCTTCTGTTTTTGCGCCTGCGCGGCGGCAGCGTCATGGACCGCGCCGTCGGTCTCTACGTGCAGCTGTTTCAGGGCACGCCGCTGCTGATGCAGCTGTTTCTCGCCTACTTCGGCATCGCGCTGTTCGGCGTCGACGTGTCGGCGTGGACCGCGGCCAGCGTGGCGCTCACGCTCTACACCAGCGCCTTTCTCACCGAGATCTGGCGCGGCTGCGTGGCCTCCATTCCCAAGGGCCAGTGGGAGGCTTCGGGCAGCCTGGCCTTGAGCTTCGCCGAACAGATGCGCCACGTGATCCTGCCGCAGGCCGTGAAGATCGCCATTGCGCCGACCGTCGGCTTCCTGGTGCAGGTTATCAAGGGCACTGCGCTCGCCTCGGTCATCGGCTTCGTCGAACTCACCAAGGCCGGCAGCATGATTTCGAACGCCACCTTCCAGCCCTTCGTGGTGTTCAGCTGCGTGGCGCTGCTTTACTTCGTGCTGTGCTTCCCGGTAAGCCTGTACGCCAAGAATCTCGAGAGGAAATCCCATGGCCGCCGTGCTTGAATCCCAGACCTTCGCCGCGCCCATCGTGCGCGTCACCGCGCTACGCAAATCGTACGGCACCAACGAGGTGCTCAAGGGCATCGATCTCGACGTGAAGCGCGGCGAGGTCATTGCCATCATCGGCAAGAGCGGCTCGGGCAAGAGCACGCTGCTGCGCTGCATCAACGGGCTCGAGGTGTTCCAGGAAGGCTCGCTCACGGTCGACGGCAAGCCCCTGCTGCACGAAAGCGCCATGGCCATGCGCGAGCTGCGCCAGCGCGTGGGCATGATCTTCCAGAGCTTCAACCTGTTTCCGCATCTCACGGTCGGCAAGAACGTGATGCTCGCACCCACGCTGGTGAAAAAGCGAGGCGGCCTGGAGGCGGCATCGCAGGCGCGCAAGCTGCTCGAGCGCGTGGGCCTGGCCGAGAAGTTCGACGCCATGCCCGACCAGCTCTCCGGCGGACAGCAGCAGCGCGTGGCCATTGCCCGCGCGCTGGCCATGGAGCCCGCCGTGCTGCTGTGCGACGAGATCACCTCGGCGCTCGACCCCGAACTGGTGGGCGAGGTGCTGCGCGTGGTGGAGTCGCTGGCCGACGAAGGCATGACGCTCCTGATGGTCACGCACGAGATGAGCTTTGCGCGCAAGGTGAGCGACCGCGTGATCTTCATGCACCAGGGCCGCGTGCACGAGATGGGGCCGCCGGCCGAACTGTTCGGCAACCCGCAGACGGCCGAACTGAAGCAGTTTCTTTCGTCGCTGCACGACTGAGGCAGCAAGCCACCGCTCGCTCACCGCTACTTGCGAGCCTGCGCCTTCGTGCGCTTGCGCACGGCCATGCCGGGCGCAGGCTCGAAGTTGTCTTCAGGCCCGAGCCCGGTGGCCACACCGAGCCGGGCCGCCAGGTGCGCGGCATCGTAGGGCGCATGCACCTTGACGTCGTTGTCGAAGTAGCAATACACGTCGCGACCCTTTCGCCGGGATAGCCGGCGTGAGGGCGCGGCCAGTTTCGCGTCCTTCACCTGGCGCCCATGGCGCCAGGCGTCGATGCGTTCGGCCCAGCGGTCGAGTGCGCCGTCGCTGTAGCCGCTGGCGTAGAGCTCCTTGTCGCCATGCAGCCGCATGTAGACGAAATCGGCGCAAAGGTCTTCGAGCAGCGGCCAGCGCCCTGCCGTGTCGGCCACCACCAGCGCGACACCATGCCGGCGCAGCAGCGCGATGAACTCCGGATTCGCGAAACTGGCATGCCGGACTTCCAGTGCATGGCGGATGCGGAGTTTCGCGGGCACCTTCAACAACGCACGGTCGTCGCCGACCTTCTCGTTGTGCTCTCGCGCCAGCGCAAGAGCGGACCGGCCATCCCTGGGCAACAGCGCCAGGAATTCTTCGAGGCGATCGGCGCTGTAGGCAAAGGACGGCGGCAATTGCCACAGGATCGGCCCCAGCTTGGCCCCCAACGCGAACACGCCCGACGCAAAGAAGTTGGCCAGCGCGGTACGGGGTTCCTTGAGCCGCAGGTTGTGAGTGATGTAGCGCGGCCCCTTCACCGCAAAGACGAAGTCGTCCGGCGTTGCGTCGTGCCACGCCTGGTACGACACGGGGCGCTGCAGCGAATAGAACGAGCCGTTGATCTCGATGGTCGGCAGCATGCGCGAGGCAAAATCGAGCTCGAGGCGCTGCGCAAGCCCTTTGGGATAGAAGCGGCCCCGCCATGGCGCGTAGCGCCAGCCAGAGATTCCGATTCGCGTGGCGCCCTGCATCGTTCGTCTTTTTTTGCCGAAGCCCCGAACGTGGCCCGCGGGGCGGCGGCGTGGCGTAGGACGTATTCCCATCCGCGTAGCGGCTTGGGATACTTGCGAACCCCGCCGCCCCCTGACAGGAACCACCCGGCCTGTGGCAAGCTCCGATAAGTATGCAAATCCGCCCCCTGCCTTTCACCTCCCGCCGATGGATGCTGCGCGCGCTGCTGGGCGCCGCCGCCCTGCAATCGCCTCTCTCGGCGCTGGCCGGTTTCAATTTCTTCCTCAGCGAATACACCGCGACCCGCGACGAGCTGCAGGCGCAGATCGCCAGGCGCTTTCCGGTGGCCGAGCGCTATGCCGAGATCTTCATGGTCGGGCTGCGCGATCCGCAGCTGGGCCTGGACGCGCGCAGCAACCGCGCCGCCATCACGGCCACGCTGACCATTGCGAGCCCCCTCCTGGCCGAATCGCCGGTGCAGGGCGTGGTCTCGGTGAGCAGCGCGTTGCGCTACGACGCCGCCACGCGTGCGCTGCGGCTCGACCAGCCGAAAGCCGAGCGCCTCGAATTGCAGGGCGTGCAAGGCGATGCCGAACGGCTGCAAAAGATCGGCGCAGTGGTCGCGCAGGAACTGCTGCAAGGCCAGGTGCTGCGCAGCTTCACCGCCGAAGAACTCACCGTCGGCCGCAAGACCTACGAAATCGGTGACATCACGGTGCAAGACGACGGCATCAAAGTGCAGCTCAAATGAAATACCCCCTGCTTGCCGCCGCACTGCTGATTGCAGGCTGTGCGGCCATTCTCCCCAAGGCAAAGCAGCACTTCGACCTGCAGGCCCACCGTGGCGGGCGCGGCCTCGCACCCGAGAACACGCTGGCCGCCTTCTCCAAGGCCATCGACCTGGGCGTGAACACGCTCGAACTCGACGTCGGACTCACGGCCGACGGCGTGGTCGTCATCTCGCACGACACCGCGCTCAACCCCGACCACACGCGGGATGCGAACGGCGCATGGCTCGCACCGAAGAACGGTGCCACGGTCCGCTCGCTCACTCTGGCGCAACTTCAAAGCTACGACGTGGGCCGCCTCAATCCCGCGAGCAACTACGGCAAGCAGTTTGCATTGCAAATCCCGCAAGACGGCGAACGCATTCCCACCCTGGCCGCCCTGTTCGACCACGTGCGCGCACGCGGCGCCGCAGCCGCCACGGTGCGCTTCAATATCGAGACCAAGATCGATCCGACCAAGCCGGAGGAAACCGCCGCGCCCGAGCCGATGGTGCGCGCCCTGCTGGCCGAAATCGACAAGTCGCAGATGGGCAGTCGGGTCACGGTCCAGAGCTTCGACTGGCGCACGCTCGCGCTGGTCGGCCAACTGGCGCCGCAGTTGCCGCGGGCCTACCTCAGCTCCGCGCGCACGCTCAAGGACAGCCGCTGGACAGCCGGGCTCGACGCCGCCAATTTCACCTCCACGCCGCAACTGGTCAAGGCTGCGGCAGGCAAGCCGGAAGGCCCGGTGACCTGGTCGCCGGCCTACAACGACCTGACCCCAGCGGCCATCAAGGAGGCGCAAGGCCTCGGCTTCAAGGTGCTGCCCTGGACCGTGAACCAGCGCGCCGACATGCTGCGGCTGATGGACTGGGGCGTGGACGGGATCATTACCGACTATCCCGATGTGCTGCGCGACCTGATTCGCGAACGCGGCCTGTCGCTGCCGCCGCCAGGAAAGGCCGCGCCATGAACGCCGCCGCACGGCAACTCGAGACCCTCGGCGGCCGCATCGCGGCGCTGCAAGAAGGCGGTGGCGGCTCGGTCACCGCGCTGTCGAACGAGGCCCGCACCAGCATGGACTTGCTCGGCGCCCTGCCCCCGCGCTACGGTGAGGTGCTGCTGAACCTGCTCGACCGGCTCGAATCGAGCGCGCTGTTCAGCGAGGAGAGTTGCTCGTTCAGCCAGAAAGACCTGCTCGACAACCTGCAGGTGTGGGTCGACAAGGCCCGCGCGCAGTTGGCGTCCTGAGGAGACCCCGCATGCAAAGACGCACCCTTCTTCAGCGCGCAGCCCCGGTGCTGGCGCTCGCATCCACGGCGGCATGGCCGCTGGCCGCATCGGCCGCCGCGCCGATGGTCGAGATCTGGAAAGACCCGAACTGCGGGTGCTGCCAGGATTGGGTGAAGCACCTGAACGCGAACGGCTTCGCAACCCGCGTGCACGACGACGGCAACGATGCGGCGCGCGCCCGGCTCGGCGTTCCGGCCAAGCTGGGCTCGTGCCACACCGGCATGGTCGGCGGCTATGCCCTCGAAGGCCACGTGCCCGCACGCGAGGTGCGCCGTCTGCTGCAGGAAAAGCCGAAAGCCATCGGCCTTGCCGTGCCGGGCATGCCGGTCGGCTCGCCCGGCATGGACGGCGCCGCCTACGGAAACCGGCGCGACCCCTACGACGTTCTGCTGGTGCTGGCCGACGGCGGCACCCGCGTCTACCAGAGCTACCGCTGAACCGGAAACGAAACCGGCCGGTCGTCAGCTGAAGCGGGCGGGATCGAACGGGGCAAGCGCCGTTTCTGGCACGGTGCCGGCGAGCAATTGCGCCGCGAGCTTGCCGGTGCGCGCCGAGCCGCAAAGGCCGACGTGGCCATGCCCGAAGGCCAGCACGACGTCCGTGCTGGCCGCCGCCGCGCCGATGCAAGGCAGCCCATCGGGCAGGCTGGGCCGGTGGCCGAGCCAGTGCTTCACGGCGATCGAATCCGGCGCCTGATCAAGTAGCGCTGGAAACATCGATTGCAGATGGCGGTGCAGGATCTCCGCGCGGCGCCAGTCGGGCGCGGCCTCGAGTCCGCCGATCTCGACCTGCCCGGCCGCGCGCAGGCCGCCGTCCATCCAGTGCGCGATGAGCTTGCCGTCGGCCACCATGGTCGGTGTGCGCGGCCCCACGGCAGCCCCTTCGACCACCACGTGGTAGCCGCGCTCCGATTCGAGCGGCACCGGCGAGCCGGCCGCCGCGGCAAGGGGGCCCGAGCGCGCGCCCGCGCAGATGGCGGCCGCGTCGCAGGCGATCTCGCCGGCCTCCGTTTGCACCGCGCGCAACCTTCCGTCTTCGATGCGAAAGCCCGTGGCGCGCGCCGCCACGCGCTCTGCCCCGGCCTCCTGCGCATGTCGCGCCAGCGCGGCCACGTAGGCGCCAGGGTTGCGGCAGTGGCCGGCCTCGGGCACGAAGATGCCGAGCGTGTAGCGCGCGTCGAGGTCGGGCTCGCGCTGCCGCAGTTCCGGCTCCGGCCATTCGTCCCACTGCACGCCGGTGCGCCGGCGCACGCGCCAGCCGAGCGCGTCGCCGTCGAACTCTTCGCGCGAACGGTACGCATGCAGCAGCCCGCGCTGCTCGATGAGTTGCGGCACGCCGGCCTCGGCGGCGAGCCGGGCATGCAGGGCCGGCGCATCGGCAAGCAGCGTGCGCAGTGCGTCGGCCGTGCGCTGCACGCGCGCCTCGGTCCAGCCCGAGGCCAGGTAGCGCAGCAGCCAGGGCAAGGCCCGCGGCAGGTAGCGCCAACGCAGCGCGAGCGGCCCCAGCGGATCGGCCAGCCAGCCGGGCACCTTGCGCCAGGCACCGGGCAGCGCGGGCGGCACCACGGAATGCGACGACAACCAACCCGCATTGCCGTAGCTCGTGGCCTGCGGGCCGCCGGGCTCGCCGGGTTCCACCACCGTCACGCGCAGGCCGGCGCGCAAGGCCTCGATGGCCGTCGCGCTGCCCACGGCGCCCGCGCCGATCACGACCGCGTGGCGTCCGGTGCCGCCCGCGGAGAAACTTCTTGCAACTGTCATGGGGACCTATCGTAGAGGGCACGGTCCCATAATCGGCCGCCATGCCTGTTCCCTCTTCTCTTGCGCCGTCTTCAGGCGCCATCACCGACGTTGCCGGCATCGAAGTCGGCCATTTTTCTGACACGCGCCGGCCCACCGGCTGCACCGTGATCCTTGCCCGCGAAGGCGCCGTGGCGGGCGTCGACGTGCGCGGCGCCGCGCCCGGGACGCGCGAAACCGACCTGCTTTCCCCCGGCAACCTGGTGCAGCAGGTGCACGGCATCATGCTGGCGGGCGGCAGCGCCTGGGGCCTGGCCACGGCCGAGGGCGCGATGCGCTGGCTCGAGGAACGGAACATCGGCATGGACGTGCGCTTCGGCATCTTGCCCATCGTGCCGGCCGCCGTGCTGTTCGACCTGCCCATGGGCGACGCGCGCATCCGCCCCGACGCCGCAGCCGGCTATGCGGCCTGCGAAGCGGCAAGCCATGAAGCTCCGGCCGAAGGCAACGTGGGCGCCGGCAGCGGCGCACTCGTGGGCAAGCTCTTCGGCGTGCATCGCGCGATGAAGGGCGGCATCGGCACGGCGTCGGTCACCGTGGGCGGCGTGACGGTGGGCGCGCTGATCGCGGTCAATTCGCTCGGCGACGTGATCGACCCCGACACCGCGCTGCCGGTGGCCGGTGCGCGCACCGAAGACGGCCTGGCACTGCTCGACACCCGCCGCGCCCTGCTGCGCGGCGAGCAGCCCAAGCCGCTGCTTGCGGGCACCAACACCACGCTCGGCGTGATCGCGACCGACGCGGTGCTGACGAAGGTGCAGGCCAACCGCCTCGCCAGCGTGGCACACGACGGCCTCGCGCGCGCCATCAATCCGGTGCACACGATGAGCGACGGCGACACGCTGTTCGCGCTGGCCACCGGCCGGGTGCCGCTCGAGGGCAACGCCCCCGGCATGACCGTGCTCGGCACCATGGCGGCCGAAGCGGTGGCGCGCGCCACCTTGCGCGCCGTGCTGGCGGCGCGTTCCGTCACCGTGGGCGAGTTGCACGTGCCGTGCGCGGCCGACATCGCCGCAACGAAAGGTTGAGCACCCCATGGCCATGCCCAAGACGCTGAAGCTGATCCTGCTCTCGATCCGCGACCTGATCGCCTCGGCGGGCCCGATCGTGTTCCTCGTGATCGGCCTGCTGATTGCCGCCTACTGGTGGCTGCAGCCGCAGCCGCCCAGGCATGTGACGCTGGCCACCGGCCCCAGCGGCAGCGCCTATTCGCAATTCGGCAAGCGCTATGCCGAGCTGCTCAAGAGCAGCGGCATCGAGGTGGAGCTCAAGGCCACCACCGGGTCGTCCGAGAACCTGGAACTGCTTCGCAGCGGCGGCGCCGACGTGGGCTTTGTGCGCGGCGGCAGCGCCGATCCGGTGGCCGACGAGGAAGCCGGCCTCACGTCCCTCGGCAGCCTGTTCTTCGAGCCGATCTGGCTCTTCTACCGCGCCGACAGCGCGCAGAAGATCGACCGCAAGACAAGCACCCTGACCTCGCTCGCCCAGCTGCGCGGCTTGCGCGTGAACGTCGACCTGGCGGGCAGCGGCCTGCCCGAGATCATGGAGCGGCTCTTCAAGGCCAACCACCTCGACCCCGACGCGCTGCAGCTTTCCAACCTCGAGCAGGCGGCCGCCGCCGAAGCGCTGCAGGCCGGCCTGCTCGACGCCATCGTGCTGGCCTCGGCGCCACAGTCGCCGCAGGTGCAGCGCCTGCTGCGCGCGCCCGACATCAAGCTCATGGACTTCGGCCAGGCCGATGCCTACACGCGGCGCTTTCCGTTCCTCTCGGCGGTCACGCTGCCGCGCGGCGTGGTCGACCTGTCGAGGGACCTGCCGCCCTCCGACGTATCGCTGCTCGCGGCCACCACCTCGCTGCTCTCGCGCGACGAGACCCACTCGGCACTGCGGCAGCTCTTTGCGCAGGCCGCGCAAGGCGTGCACAGCGACGCCGGCTGGTTCAACCGCGCGCGCGACTTCCCCAACACGCGCACCAGCGAACTGCCCGTGAGCCCCGAGGGCGACCGCGCGATCAACGGCACGCCGCCGTTCTGGCAGCGCTACCTGCCGTTCTGGGCCAGCAACCTGATCGAGCGCATGTGGCTGGTGCTCGGCGGCCTTCTGGTGCTGATGCTGCCGCTGAGCCGCGTGGTGCCGCCGCTCTACCAGTTCCGCGTGCGACGGCGCGTGTTCCGCTGGTATGCGCGGCTGCGCGACATCGAGGCCAAGGTGGATGCGCGGCAAGGCGAGCGCAAGGAGTTGCTCGACGAACTCGACGAGCTCGACCGCGTGGTGAACAAGGTGGCCGTTCCACTGTCGTATGCCGACGAGCTCTATGCGCTGCGCAACAACATCCACACGGTGCAAAAGCGCGTGCAGATCCGCTGGCCGGAACCGGGCGACTTCGCGCCCCGAACGCCGCTGCCGAAGGAAGCCGCAGAAAGCGCTTGACTTCGAGCGCGCTCCAACTTCGAGAATTCCCGCCATGGAAGCCAGCTTGACCATTGCGGAAGTCGCACAGCGCACCGGCCTCACGGCCCACACGCTGCGCTACTACGAGCGCATCGGGCTGATCGCCGCGGTGCCTCGGGCACCGGGCGGGCAGCGCCGTTACGCAAGCGCCGACATGGACTGGCTGGCCTTCCTGTTGCGCCTGCGCGAGACCGGCATGCCCATCCAGGGGATGCAGGCCTTCGCCAGGCTTCGAAGCCAGGGGGACGCCAGTGTCGGGGAGCGGCGCAAGATGCTCGAACAGCACCTTGCCGAGGTCCAGGCCAAGGTGGCGGCGCTGCAGCAATCCATGCGGGCGCTGTCGCTGAAGATCGAGCACTACCGTGCCATCGACAAGAAGCGTCCCTCGTCACCGGGCACTGCCCCGGAAAGGAAGACGAGCGATGACGAACGCACACGCAAGCCAGAACGGCAAAGACAACCTGCGCTACGAGCGCGGGCTGGCCAAGCTCCAGCAAATCGACGGTGAAGGCGGCATCAAGGTCGTCGAAAGCCTGGCCGGCATCGCGCCGGATTTCGCCCGCCTGCTGATCGAGTTTCCGTTCGGCGACATCTACTCGCGCCCCGGGCTCGACCTGCGTTCACGCGAGATCGCGGTGGTGGCCGCCCTCACGGCCATGGGCAATGCCGCGCCGCAGCTCAAGGTGCATATCCAGGGTGCGCTCAATGTGGGCGTCACGCGCACCGAGATCGTCGAGACCATCATGCAGATGGCCGTGTACGCGGGCTTTCCGGCGGCACTCAACGGCCTGGCGGCGGCGCGCGAGGTGTTTGCCGCGGACGTCCCGCTGCTGGGGGAGCCCGCATGAAGCAGCGCAGTTTTCGCGTCCGTATGCCGCTGCTCGGGCTGGCGCTGCTTGCGACTGCGATGAATACGCCCGCCTCGGCGCAAACGCCCGACCTGCCGACCTGGACGCTGGAGAAACGCGCCGTGCATGACGACCTCTCCTCGCCGGTCGGCATGGCCTACGACGCGGCGGGCCATCTCTATGTCGCCAACTGGTCGGCCGGCACCGTGCTGCGCTTTGCGCCGGACGGTGCCCGCTCGGTGTTCGCATCGGGCTTGAGCGGACCCAGCGGGCTGGCGATCGGCCCTGGCCCTTCCGGCGACATCTTCGTCGCGTCCTACAGCCAGGACCTGGTGTGGCGCTTCACGCCGGGCGGCAGGCAGAGCGTGTTCGTGCGCGGCCTGGCAACGCCGGCGGGCCTGAGCTTCGATCGCAAGGGCCGGCTGCTGATTGCCAACCGCCGAACCAACCAGATCCTCGCGGCGCATCCCGACGGCCGGATCGAAGTCGCTGCGGAGGGATTGCAAACACCGGTCGGCGCGGTCGAACTGCCGGGCGGCGAGCTGATGGTCAGCAACATCGCGGGCGGTATCTCGCTGGTCGGGCAGGACGGGCGCGCGCGAAGCATCCACGGCGAACTGCGCAGCCCAGGCCCGGGCATCGTCGCGGACCGCGACGGCGCGGCCGCCTATGTGGTCGACTACGGCGGAACGACCGTCAGCCGCATCGACCGCGAGGGAGGCCGCGTCGTGGTAGCCGATGGTCTCTCAAGCCCGGTCGGGCTCGCCCGCATGCCCGACGGAAACCTGCTGGTTGCCACCTGGGGTGCGAATGCGGCCTTTCGGCTGGTGCGGGCGCGCTGAGACGCCGGCTTGCCCTTGCCCGCCCCATGAAAAAAGCGCGCGGCCCCTTGCGGAACCACGCGCTCTTGTCGAAGCACCCTGAGGTCTCTTCCAGAAACACCGAGGAACCGGCTTTGCCGGGCCTCCGGTGTTGCCCCCGGTAGGGGGTTGGCGAAGCGACACGAAGTGCGCGAAGACTGGGGGCGAGCCTATTTCAGAGCCTTGTAGCGCATGCGCTTGGGCTTGGCGCCCTCTTCGCCCAGGCGCTTCTTCTTGTCGGCTTCGTACTCCTGGTAGTTGCCGTCGAAGAAGGTCCACTGGCTGTCGCCTTCGGCCGCGAGGATGTGCGTGGCAATGCGGTCGAGGAACCAGCGGTCGTGGCTGATGACCATGACCGTGCCGGCGAATTCGAGCAGCGCGTCTTCGAGCGCACGCAGCGTTTCGACGTCGAGGTCGTTCGACGGTTCGTCCAGCAGCAGCACGTTGCCGCCTGCAATCAGCGTCTTGGCCAGGTGCAGCCGGCCGCGCTCGCCGCCCGACAGCGTGCCGACCTTCTTCTGCTGGTCGGCGCCATTGAAGTTGAAGCGGCCTGCATACGCACGGCTGGCCATCTGGAACTTGCCGACATTGATGATGTCCAGGCCGTTGGAGATGTCTTCCCACACGGTCTTGTTGTTGGCCAGCTCGTCGCGGTGCTGGTCGACGAAGGCCATCTTGACCGTCGAGCCGATGACGACTTCGCCGGTGTCCGGCTTTTCCTTGCCCGCGAGCAGCTTGAAGAGCGTCGACTTGCCGGCGCCGTTCGGGCCGATGATGCCGACGATCGCGCCCGGCGGCACGGTGAAGCTCAGGTTGTCGATCAGCATGCGGTCGCCGAAGGACTTGCTGACACCGTGGAACTCGAACACCTGCTGGCCCAGCCGCTCCGCCACCGGAATGAAGATCTCCTGCGTCTCGTTGCGCTTCTGGTATTCCATGTCGCTCAGCTCTTCGAAGCGGGCCAGGCGGGATTTGCTCTTGGCCTGGCGTGCCTTCGGGTTCTGGCGCGACCACTCCAGTTCCTTCTTCAGCGCCTTGGCGTGGGCTTCTTCGCTCTTTTGCTCCTGCGCCAGGCGTTCGCCCTTCTGCTCGAGCCAGGTGCTGTAGTTGCCCTTCCAGGGAATGCCGCGACCGCGGTCCATTTCCAGGATCCACTCGGCCGCGTTGTCGAGGAAGTAGCGATCGTGGGTGATGGCCACCACGGTGCCCGTGAATCGCTGCAGGAACACTTCGAGCCACTCCACCGATTCGGCGTCCAGGTGGTTGGTCGGCTCATCGAGCAGCAGCATGTCGGGCTTGGACAGCAAGAGGCGGCACAGCGCCACGCGCCGCTTTTCGCCGCCTGACAAGAGGCCGATCTTCGCGTCCCACGGCGGAAGGCGCAGTGCGTCGGCGGCGATTTCCAGTTGGTGTTCGGAATCGGTGCCGGCGGTGGCGATGATGGCTTCGAGCTGGGCTTGCTCGGCCGCCAGCGCGTCGAAGTCGGCGTCTTCGGCACCATAGGCGATGTACACCTCTTCGAGGCGCGCCTTGGCCGCAAACACCGCGCCCATGGACTCTTCGACCGATTCGCGCACCGTGTGCTCGTTGTTGAGCTTGGGTTCCTGCTCCAGATAGCCGATCGTCATCCCGGGCATGGGCAGTGCCTCGCCCTCGAACTCCTTGTCCACACCCGCCATGATCTTGAGCAGCGTGGACTTGCCCGAGCCGTTCAGGCCGAGCACGCCGATCTTGGCGCCGGGGAAGAAAGAGAGCGAAATGTCTTTCAAGAGCTGCCGCTTGGGCGGCACGGTCTTGCTGACGCGGTTCATCGAATAGACGTATTGAGCCATCTGGGGGTAGTTACCTTGGGTAGCGGAGATTCGGGACAAGCGCGGGCGCCCGAAAGCGGGATTCGGGCGCGGCAAACCACACATTATCGACTCATGCGACAATAGGCACCGTTGCCGGGTCCAGTTGCCCGCAACACCGGCTCTCTGCCGGGGACGAAGAAAGCCCTTTATCACGACGGGTTTTTCGGCTCCCACCCCTGACCTTCATCAGCCTTGACTGGCTCGGCGTTGCCAAAAACGCCAAGCGGGCCGATGCCACTGCGCCGTGTATGGCGCTTATTGTTTCCAATGAATTTTGACGAACTGAAGCTGGCTCCCGCCATCTTGAAGGCTGTGCACGAGCACGGTTACGACACCCCCACCCCCATCCAGGCGCAAGCCATTCCCGCGGTTCTCGACGGGCACGACCTGCTCGGCGGCGCCCAGACCGGCACCGGCAAGACGGCCGCCTTCACGCTGCCGATGCTGCACAAGCTCAGCACGGGCGCGAGCGCCACCAACAAGTTCGGCGGCATCGGCATTCGTGCCCTGGTGCTCACGCCCACGCGCGAACTCGCGGCCCAGGTCGAAGAGTCGGTCCGCACCTACGGCAAGTACCTGGAGCTCGACTCCACTGTGATCTTCGGTGGCGTGGGCATGAATCCGCAGATCAGCAAGCTCAAGAAGGGTGTCGACATCCTCGTGGCCACCCCCGGCCGCCTGCTCGACCTGCAGCAGCAAGGCATGCTCGACCTGAGCCAGGTCCAGATGCTGATCCTGGACGAAGCCGACCGCATGCTCGACATGGGCTTCATCCACGACGTGAAGAAGATCCTCGCGCTGGTGCCCAGGGAAAAGCAGAGCCTGCTGTTCTCGGCCACCTTCAGCGACGAGATCCGCGACCTGGCCGCCACGCTGCTCAAGAACCCGCAAAGCATCCAGGTGACGCCGCGCAACACCACCGTGCAGCGCATCACCCAGGTGATCCACCCCGTGGGCCGCGGCAAGAAGAAGGCGCTGCTCGCGCACATCATCAACGAGAACAAGTGGAGCCAGGTGCTCGTGTTCACGCGCACCAAGTTCGGCGCCAACAGCGTGGCCGAGTTCCTCACCAAGAACGGCATCGAGGCGATGGCGCTGCACGGCAACAAGAGCCAGAGCGCGCGTACGCAAGCGCTGGCCGGCTTCAAGAGCGGCGACATCCGTGCGCTGGTGGCCACCGACATCGCGGCCCGCGGCATCGACATCGACGAGCTGCCGCACGTCGTGAACTACGAAATCCCGAACGTCAGCGAAGACTACGTGCACCGTATCGGCCGCACCGGCCGCGCCGGTTCGAGCGGCGAGGCCGTGAGCTTCGTCTGCCTGGACGAAGAAGGCTTCATGCAGGAAATCGAACGCTTCACGAAGCAGACGATTCCGGTGCAGTTCGTCGAAGGCTTCGGCCCCGAAGACGGCGAGCGCGCCGAGCCGATCGCCATGGGTCGCCAGACGATCTGGGGCGGCGCCGGCCGTCCGCCGAGCCGCGACGTGATGCAGGCGGCCGCCAAGGCCGCCCGCACCGAAATGCTGCAACGCATTCGCGAGAACAAGGCCGGCCAGGGCGGCGGCGAACGCGCTGGCGGTGGTGGTGGTGGCGGCAACGGCGGCGGTCAACGCCGCGGTGGCGGCCAGGGCGGTGGCGGTCAAGGCCGCAACGCCAATGGTGGCGGCCAAGGCCAGGGCCAGGGCCCGCGTGGCCAGGGTGCCCGTCCGGCACAAGGCCGCGGACCGCAAGGCCCGGCACGCACGCCGCACCATGCGCCCCAGCATCATCAGAATCACCTGCCGCATGACGAGCGCCAGCCGCGCCATCACGGCAACAGCCACAGCCCGACGCAAGCCAACCAGGTCGCGCACCTGCGTGCTGAAGCTGTCGCAGGCGGTGATGGCCAGCCGGATCCGTTGCGCACGAGCGTCGACCACATGGGTGGCGGTCGCGGACGCGGCCGTCCGGGCGGCGGCGGTGGTGGCGGCTACGGCGGCAACCGTTCGGGCGGCGGTGGTGGTTACGGCGGCGGTGGTGGCGGTGGTAATCGCTCCGGCGGTGGCGGTGGCGGTGGCGGTGGCGGCCGATCGTTCGGTCGTTAAGCGGAACCGTGGGTAGAACACCTACCCGCAAATGAACAAGGGCACTTCGGTGCCCTTTGTTTTTTCCGGGCTTTCAGCGCGGCGGCGCCGTGCTCGCCCTGATGTGCACCGTGTCGCTTCAGAGCTTCCCGCTGTCGGCGGGGTTGTGCACGATCTGGATCAGCACGTCGGGCGTATAGGCCCTGGTGCGCGAGATCTCGGCAATTTCTCCGCCTGCGGTGCCGGCGAAGACCAGCACGCCCTGCCCTTTGTAGGCAAGGTAGTGGCGCCACCGATCTGTGCCGTTGTAGGTGGGAATCCAGGCCTTGCCTGTGTTCCGGACCGTTTCGGCGTTGGGCTTACCCGCGATCTTGATGACTTCCGCGTAGCTCATGCTGGGCCGAAGCTGCGCGAAGGGGGTGCCGGGCAACGGCTGGCCGACTGCGGTGCGCTCTTCGTCTTCTTGCGCCGTGACCAGCGCTCGCCGGCTGGGCTCGTACAAAGGGGCAGATTGGCAGGCGGCCAGCGCAACGCACGCCAGCAAGACAGCAGAGATCGACCGAATCTTCATCTTTGTTTTCTCCCGTTGAAATTTGGCGCGGACCTGAGAGCCCGCCAGCACGGATGAAAAGTCCGCAGCATCGAATTGTCGTTTTACAAGTCCCGACACAATCGTTGCCAGGGTGCGAATCCGGCGCATTTATCGCGTTTTTGTCAACTGCTCCACACAACCGCATTAACGATGGTTTTGCCTATTAGTACCAAAGGCGTCTCCCAGCGTGGCACAGCGCCGGACACAATCGCGAGCCATGCAATACATCCCGCCCAACTACGCCACGCTCTTCGTCGCCACCTGCAACCTGCTGAATCTCGCGAATCCTCATCGCGTGTTCTACGAGAACCAGGACCCGTACGACGAGCGCGAATACGAGCGCAAGATCGACTGGATCGGCGAGCGCTTTCGTGCGCTCAATGCCGACGTGCTCGCGGTGCAGGAGGTCTGGGATGAAAGCGCGCTCAGAGCTGCCATTGCGCGCAGCGGCTTGCGCTACGACTTCGTCGCGGTGCCGGGTGCCGAGAACACGCCGCCGCACAACGGCGCAGAGGGCACGCCGCGGGTCGGCATTGCCACGCGGCTGCAGGTGGACCGCGTGCAATCGTTCGTCGACTTTCCGCCCGGCTTCGGGGTCGAGGTGCCGGGCCTCGGCCCGCACACGCGCTTCGAGCGCCCGCCGTTTCTGGTCACGCTGCGAATGAAGCACGGCCAGCAGGTGCACATGCTCACGGTGCACCTCAAGTCGAAGCGGCCCAAGTTCCTGCAGGACGCGCAAGGCAACGCACTGGAAGACCGCGAGGACCGGAAAGTCGGCGTGATGGCGTCTCTGCGCTCGCTCGTCATGCGCGGCGCCGAGGCAGCCGCCCTGCGCTGCATCGTGCTCGATCTGCTGCAGGGCACGAACACGCCGCTGGTGGTGATGGGCGACTTCAACGACGACCCGCACAGCGTCACCACGCAACTGGTGGCCGCCACCTCCGAAGTGGCCTACGACAAGGCCGCGCGCGACGTGGCGCTCTTCAACGCCTATGAGATGCAGGGCGAGTCGGCACTGAAGAAAGACGTCGCCTACTCGCACATCCACCAGGGCTTTCCGGCCGTGCTCGACCAGATCTTCGTGAGCGAAGAGTTCGTGGCCACGAGCCGCAACAGCCTGGGCGACGTGCGCCGGGTCGACTATTTCAACGACCACCTGCACGAAGGGCGCGACCGCTCGCGCTCGGACCACGGCTTTGTGCGCGCCCTGCTCCGGCTGCGCACAGACTGAGCCGAAAGTCGAAAAAAGCTCAGGGCATGCGCCGGCCGCTCTGTCGGTCGAACAGGTGCACGCGGTCGGTGTCGATGGCCAGGCCCACGGTCTGGTCGGGCATCGCATCGACGCGGCCGTGCACCGCCAGCACCAGCTTGGCCTCGCCCACCTGCACCAACAGTTCGGTCTCGGCGCCCGTGGGCTCGACCACGATCACCTGTGCATTGACGCCGCTGCCGCCGCCCAGCGTGATGTCGCCGGGGCGGATGCCGTAGTGCACCGGCTGGCCGTCGGGTGCCGAGGTGCCCGCTGGCACGGGCCAGCGCGCGCCATGCGCCTCGACCCAGCAGTCCGCGCCTGAGCGCCGCACGGTGCCGTCGATCACGTTCATGGACGGCGAGCCGATGAATTGCGCGACGAACAGGTTGTCGGGGCGGTCGTACAGGTCGAGCGGCGTGCCGATCTGCTCAACGATGCCGTCGTGCATCACCACGATGCGGTCGGCCATGGTCATGGCCTCGATCTGGTCGTGCGTCACGTAGACGGTGGTGGTCTTCAGGCGCTGGTGCAGCGCCTTGATCTCGGCGCGCATCGCCACGCGCAGCTTGGCGTCGAGATTGGAGAGCGGCTCGTCGAACAAGAACACCTTCGGGTCACGCACGATGGCGCGCCCCATGGCCACGCGCTGGCGCTGGCCGCCCGACAGCTCGCGCGGATAGCGTCCGAGCAGCGCATCGAGGTTGAGGATCTTCGCGGCCCGCGACACGCGCTCGTCGGTCACCGACTTCTCGGCGTTGCGCAAACGCAGGCTGAAGCCCATGTTCTCGCCCACCGTCATGTGCGGATAGAGCGCATAGCTCTGGAACACCATGGCGATGTCGCGGTCCTTCGACTCGAGGTCGTTGACCACGCGGCTGTCGATCATGATCTCGCCGCCGCTGATGTCTTCAAGGCCCGCGAGCATGCGCAACAAGGTCGACTTGCCGCAGCCCGAAGGCCCGACCAGCACCACGAACTCGCCGTCGGTGATGTCGAAGCTCAGGCCCTGGATGATCTGGACCTTGCCGAAGGATTTCTGGATATTGCGAAAGGATACGGAAGCCATTTTTATTCCCAGGGTTCGCTCAACTCTTGACGGCACCGGCGGTGAGTCCGCCCACCATGTAGCGCTTGAAGGCGTAATAGATCGCCGCGGGCGGCAATGCGTAGATGAGGCCGGTGGCCATCAGCAGCTCCCACGGCGAATCGTCGGCCGAGAGGAAGTTGCCGAGCGCCACCGCCAGCGTCACGCTCCTGTCGTTGGACAGCAGCAGGAAGGCGTAGAGGTACTCGTTCCACGCCAGCAGCAGCGAATACGTGCCCACCGCCACCAGCGACGGCACCATGAGCGGCAGGTACACCAGGCGGAACAGCTGCAGCGGCGAAGCGCCGTCCATGCGCGCGGCCTCGTCGAGCTCGTAGGGCAGCTTGTCCGACGCCTGCTTCAGCACCCAGATGCAGTACGGCGAGGCGATGGTCACCATCGCGAGGATCAGCGCCCACTGGCTGTTGAGCAGGCCATAGTTGCCCATGGTCTTGTACATCGGCACCGCGAGGAAGGCCGCCGGAATGAAGTAGGTGAAGAGCGCCAGGTTCATCACCGTGCGACCACCGCGCACGCGCAGCCGGCTGATCGCGAACGCGGCCGTGGTCGCGACGAACAGCGTGAGCACGCCGACCGACAGCGCGATCAGCAGCGAATTCAAGAGCTGCAGCCAGAAGTGGTCGAGGTAGAAGTGCTTCTGCTGGAACACGATGCGGAAGTTGTCCAGCGTCGCGTTCTTGGGCCACAGGTGGCCCGAGGTCGCGGAGTCCTTCGACGAGATCGCGAAGAGCACCATGTGGTAGACGGGGATCAGCGTCCACAGCAGCACCGGAATGCCGATCAGCAGCAGCTTGGCCTCGGTCGCTATGGCCTTGGGGGTCCAGCGTTTCATTTCGAGAGCCTCTTCATCATGAAGTAGACGAGTGGCAGGACGAGAGGGAGAGCCACCACGATCGATGCCATCGACAGGTCGACCTGGTCGAGCCGCAGATAGCGGATGCCCAGCGTTGCGAGCACGTGCGTCAGGTCGGCAGGTCCGCCGCCGGTCAGAAGGTAGACGCTGTTGAAGTCGCCCAGCGTCCAGATCATCGAAAGAATGAGAGACGTGACGTAGAGCGTCTTCAGCGCGGGCCAGCTCACGAAGCGGAATTTCTGCCACGACGAGGCACCGTCGACCGACGCGGCTTCATACTGCTCGGTCGGAATGGCCAGCCGCCCCGCCACCAGGATCAGCGTCCAGAACGGCAGCGACTTCCATATATGCACGACCATCGCCAAGGACAGTGCCAGCGAAGGATCGTTGAGCCAATTGGGACCATCCGCGCCGGTCAGGCGGAAGATGGTGCTGTTGATCACGCCCCACTCGGGGTTGAGCATGAAGCGGATCGACAGGATGGTGGGAATCGACGGCATCGCCCACGGCAGGATGAAGATCGCCGAAATGATCTTGATCCACCAGCGCGATGTCACGAAGAAGCCCGAGAGCACAAGGGCCACGAGCATCTTGATGTTGATGGCCACGACCAGGAAGATGGCCGTGTTGATCACCGAGCGGAAGAAGATCGGGTCGTCGACCAGCTTCACGTAGCTTTGCGGATGGCGCGCGAGCCACAGCCCGTACCCCACAGGGTAGAGCACGAAAACCACGAACACCAGCAGGTAGGGCACGACCATGACCGCGCCCCAGAACTGCCAGCGCGCGTGCCGCGCCCCAAGATTGACGGTAGGCGCCGGGAGCGGCGCGGCGGTGGCAGTGGAGCTCATGCGAGTCAGCCCGGTGAACGTGGTTTTCGAAGAATGCGGCTTACTGCGCCGCGACCGTCTTGATGCGCGCGATCATCTCGTCGACCGCCTTGTCCACCGGCACCTTGTCGGTGACGACGCGGCTCATGGCCTTGGCCCAGACGTTCTCGTTGTTGAGCACGGTGAACTTGTAGTTCTTGGTGAACTCGAAAGTCACGGTGCCGGCGGCGTACTGGTTGAAGACCGAGAGGCGGTGCGGATCGGCCTTCCAGAAGTCACGCTGCTGCGCAGCCTTGGTCACCGGGAACCAGCGGCCCAGCGAACCCTCGACGTACGGCGTGAGGTTTTCTTCCTGCAGCAGGAAGGCGACGAACTCCTTGGCGCGGGCCTTGTTCTTGGCGTCCTTGAACACCACGCCGGTCTTCACCGCGCTGCGGTAGACCATCTTGCTGCCGTCCGGCTTGCTTGGGAAACCCGCCGTGCGGATGCGCTCGGTGTAGTTCTTGCGCGCTTCCTCGCGCTGCTCTGGCGTGAGAGTCGCGTTGTTCGAATCGTCGAGCCACTTGGCGGCGATGGAGATGGTCGCGTTGTGCGTCATCAGCGTCGTCTTGTTGTGGAACGCGACGTTGTTGTCCGGGTCCTTCCAGCTGGTCGCCGACGGCGGCGTGCAGCCCTTGGTGTAGGGCGTCGTGTAGTCGGTCAGCGCGCCGATCAGGCCGGTGCGGACCTTCGGATCATCGACCAGCAACTTGCCGTTGTCGTCCACCAGCTTGACGTTGTGCGCGTCCATGAAGGTCAGGAACGAATAGAACGAGTCGCTCGAATCCACGCCCATGGGCATGCCGATGCCGAAGGTGCGCTTGCCGCTCTTCTGGCGGCTGGCGGTTTGCGCCTTCTCGCACCAGAAGGTCCAGTAGTCCTTCCAGGTGGTGGGAATGTCGGTTTCCTTGAGGCCGGCTTCGGTGAGCATGTCGAGCCAGTACTCGACGTGCATCGTCTGCTGCTTGATCGGGAAGGCGTAGTACGCCTTGGTCTTGGTCTGCTCGTTGTGCAGGTACGTGGTCTCCAGCGTGTTGGGCGCGAAGCGGTCCTTCATGGGCGCGAGCACGCTGCTGAGGTCTTCGAGCTTGCCGTCGTAGGCCCACTTGCCCGTGACCTGGAAGTCGTACACGTCGGCGTACGCCACGTCGGGCGGGCTGCCCGAGTCGAGCGCGGACACGGTCTTGGGGATCATGTCCTGGATCGGGTACTGCGAGAGTTCGATCTTCACGTTCTTGTTCTTGTCCTCGAACTTCTTGATGGCTGCGAACAACGCATCGTCCTCGGCCTTGTAGAAGCCCTTGACCCACCAGACGGTGAGCTTTTCCTGCGCGGCAGCGGGGCCTGCCGCCGCAAGCAACCCCAGTGCAAATAGCGTCGGCGCTATCAGCGATTTGACGACTTTCATGGTGTCTCCTCTTCTTCGGTGGAAATGCTCGAAACACGAGCGTGGTGAAAAATCCGTTGCGACCTGGGCCGGCCGGCTAGCTCGCCTTGAGCCGAGGGGGTGGGCGGCTGAGCCGCGGCAGCCGCCGGCGCGAACCGAGCACGTCCTCGATGTCCTGCCGCGCGCCGTCGATGAGGCGGATGACCGCACGCTCGGCCTTGGCCGGGTCGTGCGCAATCACCGCATCGAGCACCGCGCGGTGCAGCGGCAGCGAAAGCGCGGGACCGTCGGGCTTGGCGGTCGAAATCTCGAAACTGGTGCGCAGCAGCGCGTTGAGCGCCTTGCTCATCTGCGCCAGCATGCGGTTGCGCGCGGCGCTCAACAGGCCGTTGTGAAAGCGCAGGTCGAAGGTGACGTAGTCGCCGCCGTTCTCCACGGCCTCTTTCATGCCGGCGTAGGCGCGCTCTATCTCTTCGATGTCCTCCGGGCTGGCACGTTCGGCCGCGAGCCGCACGGCCGCCGGCTCGACCACGCGGCGCAAATCCTGCAGATCGCGCAGGAACTCGGGCGTGAGCCCGGCGCGCGACTGCCAGGTGATGACATCGGGGTCGAACCAATTCCACTTGTCCTGCGGCAGCACACGCGTCCCCACCTTCGGCCCGGTGACGATCAGGCCCTTGGCGGCGAGCGACTTGATGGCCTCTCGCACCACCGTGCGGCTCACGCCCAGCTCCTCGCCCAGGATGGGTTCGGCCGGGATCGACGCACCAATCGCATAACGGCCGGCCACGACAGCTTCGCCGAGCAGCTCGAGCGTGCGACCGTGGATGTTCTTGATCATGTGCGTGATGTGAAATTTGATATGCCGACACTCGAAAACACTAAGGGTCCGGCAGGTTCTTCGCACTTATCATATGATGATTGAAATGGCCGATCGGCAGGACAAACCCTGAGGTTTGGAGTCGTAAGCGGTCGTAAACGGAGACAACCGATGAGCACTTCCCCGAAGAAAAAAGCCAGCGAGCTGCGCAGCCAGCAATGGTTCGGCCGCAATGACCGAGACGGTTTCATCTACCGAAGCTGGGTGAAGGGCAAGGGCGTGCCGCACGACCAGTTCGACGGTCGCCCGGTCATCGGAATCTGCAACACCTTCAGCGAGCTCACGCCCTGCAACTCGCACTTCCGCACGCTGGCCGAGCAGGTCAAGATCGGCGTGTACGAAGCGGGCGGTTTCCCGCTCGAGTTCCCGGTGATGTCGCTCGGCGAAACGCTGCTGCGTCCCACGGCCATGCTGTATCGCAACCTCGCGAGCATGGACGTGGAAGAAAGCATTCGCGGCAATCCGCTCGACGGCGTGGTGCTGCTCATGGGCTGCGACAAGACCACGCCCGCGCTCATGATGGGCGCGGCCAGCGTCGACCTGCCGACCATCGGCGTGTCGGGCGGCCCCATGCTCTCGGGCAAATGGCGCGGCCAGGAGCTGGGCTCTGGCACCGGCGTGTGGCAGATGAGCGAGCAGGTGCGCGCCGGCACGCTCAAGCTGCAAGACTTCTTCGAGGCCGAAAGCTGCATGCACCGCAGCCACGGCCACTGCATGACGATGGGCACCGCGAGCACCATGGCCAGCATGGTCGAGTCGCTGGGCATCGGCCTGCCCGGCAATGCGGCCTATCCGGCCGTGGACGGGCGGCGCAACGTGCTGGCCCGCATGGCCGGGCGGCGCATCGTCGACATGGTGCATGAAGACCTCCACATGTCGAAGATCCTCACACGCGAGGCCATCGAGAACGCCATCAAGGTGAACGCGGCCATCGGCGGCTCCACCAACCTGGTCATCCACCTGCTGGCCATTGCGGGGCGCATCGGCGTCGACCTCAAGCTGGACGACTTCGACCGCCTCGCCTCCGAACTGCCCTGCCTGGTCGACCTGCAGCCCTCGGGCCGCTTCCTGATGGAAGACTTCTGCTACGCGGGCGGGCTGCCGGTGGTCATCAAGGAGATCGCGCAGTTCCTGCACAAGGACGTCATCACGGCCAACGGCCAGACGCTGTGGGACAACGTGAAGGACGCCGAAAACTACAACCCCCAGGTGATCCGCCCGCTGGCCGAGCCGTTCAAGGAAAACGCCGGCATCTGCGTGCTGCGCGGCAACCTCGCGCCCAACGGCGCCATCATCAAGCCCAGCGCCGCCACGCCGGAACTGCTGGTGCACAAGGGCCGCGCGGTGGTGTTCGAGAACGCCGACGACCTGCACCAGCGCATCGACGACGAGAACCTCGACATCGACGAGCATTGCATCATGGTGCTGAAGAACTGCGGCCCGCGCGGCTACCCCGGCATGTCCGAGTCGGGCAACATGCCGCTGCCCCCCAAGGTGCTGCGCAAGGGCATCACCGACATGGTCCGCATCAGCGATGCACGCATGAGCGGCACGGCCTACGGCACCGTGGTGCTGCACACCGCGCCCGAGGCCGCCGCCGGTGGCCCGCTGGCGCTGGTGCAGGACGGCGACATCGTCGAGCTCGACGTGCCCAACCGCAGGCTGCACCTGCACGTGAGCGACGAAGAACTCGCGCGCCGCCTCGAGAAATGGGTCGCCCCCAAGGCGCCGCTCGATTCCGGCTACTGGAAGCTCTATGTCGACACGGTGCTGCAGGCCGACCAGGGCGCCGACCTGGCTTTCCTGCGCGGCCGGCGCGGTGCTTTCGTTCCAAGGGACAATCACTAGCACTGGGCATACTCCAGGCTTTCCCCATGGAGTCGCATTGACATGAGCAGATTGGTGGCGGTCGACTGGGGCACGAGCTCCTTGCGCGGCGCGCTGCTCGATGCCCGCGGCAAGGTGCTCGAGGAGCGCAGCGATGCGCGCGGCATTCTCAAGGTGCCGGCGGGCGGCTTTCCCGAGGTGTTCGAGTCGCTGTTCGCCGACTGGATGCAGCCCGCGGGCACGCGCTGCCTGATCTCCGGCATGGCCGGCAGCAAGCAGGGCTGGGTCGAGGCGCCCTATTGCGCCTGCCCTGCCGGGCGCGTCGAAGTGGGCCGCCGGATCATCGACATCGACGTGCGGCCGGATTCGCGCATTTCCATCGTGCCGGGCCTGCGCGACGAGCACGACGGCGTTCCCGATGTCATGCGCGGCGAAGAGGTCCAGATCTTCGGCGCCATGGCGCTCATGGACGTCGACGAAGGCGTCTTCGTGCTGCCGGGCACACACAACAAGTGGGTCACGGTCAAGAAGGGCCGCGTCAAGGGCTTTCGCACCTTCATGACCGGGGAGTTCTATGCGTTGCTGAGCCAGCACTCGATTCTTGCGCGCACGCTCGATGCCGATGCACCGCTCGACGAGGCCGCCTTCGTGGAGGGCGTCACGCGTTCGGACAACGGCCAGGGCCTGCTGCACAACGCCTTCGGCACGCGCACGCTGGCGCTGTTCGAGCGCATGCCCACGGAGGAACTCGCCAGCTATCTCTCGGGCCTCTTGATCGGCGAAGAACTGCGCACGCAGTCGCTGCATGCCTCCGGCGAAGTGGTGCTGATCGGCTCACCCGCGCTCACGCAGCGCTACACGCTGGCGCTGCGCGCCACCGGCATCGCCACGCGCACGATGGGCGCCGAAGCCACCTGGGCCGGACTGCATGCGCTGTCCGGTTTTCTCGACACAGACAGAACTCCTTCATGACGACTCCCCAAGAAAAATTCAAGGCCGCGATGCGCGAGCTGCCGCTGGTCGCCATCCTGCGCGGGCTCACGCCGCCCGAGGCGGCCGACGTGGGCGACGCCATCGTCGAGTCCGGCTTCCGGCTGCTCGAAGTGCCGCTCAATTCGCCCAAGCCCTACGCCAGCATCACGCTGATGCGCACGCGCTTTCCCGAGGCCCTGGTGGGTGCCGGCACGGTGCTCGACGTGCAGCAGGTGCGCTATGTGCATTCGGCCGGCGGCGAGCTGATCGTGTCGCCCAACTTCAATGCCGAGGTGGTCGCCGAAGCCGTGCGGCTGGGCATGGTCTGCCTGCCCGGCGTGATGACGCCGACCGAAGCCTTTGGTGCCCTGGCCGCGGGCGCGACCGGGCTCAAGCTGTTTCCGGCCGAACTGGCGTCGCCCGCGGTGGTGAAAGCATTGCTTGCGGTGCTGCCCGCCGGCACGCCGCTGATGCCCGTGGGCGGCATCACGCCCACCAACATGGCCGAATGGCGTGCGGCTGGCGCGTCCGGCTTCGGCATCGGCTCGGCGCTCTACAAGCCCGGCAAGCAGGCGTCCGACGTGCGTGCCGATGCCGAGAGATTCGTCGCCGCCTGCTCGGGCGCAATCCACGCCTGATACCCCTTCTTCACCGTTCTCTTCTTTTCACATCCACGAGGCCCCGTCGATGTCCGCAGATTCAGATTACGCCAGCCCCGCCGTGCGCAAGTTGCGCGAAGACCTTTCGCTCGCATTGCGCGCGGCCGCCCACCATGGCCTCTCGGAAGGCGTCTGCAACCACTTCAGCGTGATGCTCCCCGGCGCGCAAGACCGCTACCTGATCAACCCGCGCGGCTTGCACTGGAGCGAAATCGGCCCCGACGACATCGTGCTGATCGACGTGCACGGCGAAGTGCTTGCCGGCCGCCACCGGGTGGAACCGACCGCGCTGTTCATCCATGGCGCGGTGCACCGGCTGACCGGCCACGCGGTCGTGCTGCACTGCCACATGCCCTACGCCACCGCGCTCACGCTCACGGCCGATCGCGCCCTCGATCCCACGCTGAGCCAGAACGCAATGCGCTACATGAACCGCATTGCGATCGACGCGGTCTACAACGGCCTGGCGCTCGACGATGCCGAGGGTGAACGCATCGCGCGCGCCATGGAAGGAAAGGACGTGGCTTTCCTGGCCAATCACGGCGTGATCGTGGCGGGCGGCACCATTGCACATGCCTACGACGATCTCTACTATCTGGAACGCGCCAGCCTGCACCAGGTGATCGCGCAATCGACCGGGCGACCGCTGGTTCCGGTCGATGCGAAGCTGGCCGCACTTGCCGCTGTGCAGATCCAGGGCGAACGCGAGCAATCCGACCTGTTCTTCGAGGCGCTTCGGCGCATGCTGCCGCCCCCGCCACACGGCTGACGTCCGTTCGGCCGGTTTCGCGTCGGAATTGGGGCGCCTAGGATGGCTGTCGTGTCTTGCAATGGCCGCGCACCGGCTTACAGGTCTTCACCCGATTTCGCCCAAGCCTTACACAGCGTTCACATGGAGCCACGACGATAGGGCTTCCAACCACTCCATTGGAGTTGCCATGAAAAAGCTCACTCTCGCATTCGGCGCCGCGGCCCTGCTGTCGCTGGCGGCACTCAGCGCAACGGCCCAGGCACAGACCGGCGGCCGCTTCATCCAGACCCAGGTGTATGTGGTGCCCGCACCCCCGCCGCCGCCGCGCCATCACTACTACGCGCCGCCACCCCCGCCGCACCACTACTACGGCCCGCGCTACAGCGACCATCACCGCTACGAGCATCGGCATCGCCACTGGGAAGAGCGTCGCTACGGCCGCAGGGACTATGACGGGGACGGCGTACCCAACCGCTACGACCGCCGGCCCGAGAATCCGTACCGCTACTGATTTTCCAGCAGAGCACGAGGCCCGGGCCTGTGCGGCGGCACATGCCGCCGCACAGCCGGGCGAATTGTCGGCAGGCTTTGTGTCTGGTTCAGGCTTGCGCCACGCGCCGCAATAGCCCGGCGGTGGTGCGCGGCCAGCCCACGCGGCCGAACCATGCACCGCCGGCAATCGCCGCCGCGATGACCACGCCGTACACCGCCAGCGCCACGCCCTGCGCCGCAAAGACGCCGGTCAGCCCGCCGCCCCAGCGAAAGGCGAGCCAACCGCCAATGCCCGCCACGGAAAGACGCGTGAGGTTGCCGATCACCGGCCACAGCAGGCGCCCTGCCCCTTGCGAGGCGAAATACAGCACCAGCCCGACACCGAAGAAGCCATAGAACGGCCCCACCAGGCGCAGATAGTGCGCGCCGGTGTCGAGCATGGCGGGGTCGCTGCCGAACAGCAGCAGCCAGGGCCGCGGAAACAGCGCGGCCGCCAGGCCAATGCTTTCGGTGAGCACGAATGCGATGGCCGCACCGGCCCAGGTGGCGCGCAGCGCGCGTTCACGCTGGCCGGCGCCCATGCAGGTACCGACCATCGCGACCAGCGGTGCGCCCAGCCCGAACACCAGCGGCACCAGCAGGTATTCGAGCCTCGACGCGGTGCCGTAGCCGGCCAATGCGCCCGAGCCGAAATGGCCGGTCAATGCGGTGGCAATGCCGATCGACAGATTGGTGGCCACGGTCGCGACCGCGGCTACCAGGCCGACGCGCAGGATGTCGCGGAACAGCGGCCAGCGCAGCTTCAGCGCGGCGAGCGTGGGACGCAGCAGGCTGCGCGGCGACCGCAGGTAGACGATGAGCGCGATTGACCCCAGCAGGTAGTACAGCAGCAGCGCCATCGCGCCGCCCGCAATGCCCATGCCCGGCAGCGGTCCCCAGCCGAAGATCAAAAGCGGCGATGCGGGAATGAGAAACAGCACGCCCACCACCGTCACGTTCGCCGGCACCGCCATGTTGCCGGTGCCGCGGATGATGGCCGAGAGCGAATTGAAGAGCCACACCAGCACCGCGCCCGCGAACACCCAGTTCGAATACGTCAGGGCCGCGTCGAGCGCTTCGCCGGTGCCGCCCATGATCGCGTAGAGCCATCGCCCGCCGGCCAGCAGCGCGAGGGAAAAGCACAGGCCAAAGCCGATCGCGATGACCACCGCATGCCACACCAGCGCATCGGCATCGCCGCGGCGGCGCGCGCCCAGCGCACGGGCGATCGACGAGGCAATGCCGCCGCCCATGGCGCCCGCCGAAGTCATCTGCATCAGCATGACGATGGGGAACACCAGTGCCATGCCGGCAAGCGCATGGGTGCCCAGCTTGCCGACGAAGTAGGTTTCGATGAGCCCGACGGAGGCCTGCGCCAGCATCACGAGCACGTTGGGCGCGGCCATGCGCAGCAGGGTCGCCACGATCGGCGCCTCCAGCAGCATGCGCGTGCGCGGATCGAGGTCTCGGCTCACTGGGTAACCTCCGCGCTAGGCGCTGCGGTATTCGCCTTGGGAGCGGCCTGACGGCTCATGCCGCCGCCAGGTTCGCGCGCGCCAGCCGCGCTTCGCGGATCGGCAGGTGCACCAGCGCCGCGCCCGCGGCGAGCGCGATGTCGATGTACCAGACGATGTCGTAGTTGCCCGTGGCCTGGAAAACGTAGCCGCCCAGGTACGCGCCCAGGAAGCCGCCGACCTGGTGCGCCAGCATCACGATGCCGAACAGCATCGCCATGTTGGCCGGCCCGAACATCTTGGCGACGAGGCCGGCGGTCGGCGGCACGGTCGACAGGAAGGTCACGCCCATCACGGCGGCGAACACCAGCATGACCACGGTCGTCTTCGGCGCCAGCAGGAAGACCAGCACGGCGATGCCGCGCGTGGCATAGACCAGAGACAGCAGCGACTTCATGCGCCAGCGCCCCACCGCCCAGCCCATCGCAAGGCTGCCGACGATGTTGAAGAGCCCGATCATCGCGAGCGCCCAGCCGCCGACTTCGGCCGGCAGCCCGCAGGCCGCGACGACACCGGGCAGGTGCGTGGCGAGGAAGGCGACGTGGAAGCCGCAGACCAGGAAGCCCAGGCTCAGGTAGCGGTAGCTCGGTGTCGCGAGCGCCTGGCCGATGGCCTGGCGCGCACTCAGCGGCTTCGTGCCCGATGCGGCCGCCGAGGCCGCAGCCATCGCGTTCGAATTGCCCTTGAGTACCCATGCGGCCGGCAACGCCAGCAGCACCAGCACGCCGAGCCACTGCATGGCGCCGGCCCAGCCCACGGCTGCCGTCAGGCCGACGGCGATCGGCGCCATCGCGAACTGTCCGAAGGAGCCGCCGGCGTTGACCATGCCGGTGGCCAGGCCGCGTTTCTCGGCCGGCACCAGGCGCGTGGTCGCGGCCATCAGCACCGACGGACCCGCCATGCCAGCGCCACCGGCCGCCAGCACGCCGATCGCGAAGATCAGGCCGGCCGTGCTCGTCATCAGCGGCGTGATCAGGGTGCCGACGGCGACCAGCAGCACGCCGAGGAACACCACGCGGCCGGTGCCGATGCGGTCGGCCACGGCGCCCGCGAAGGGCTGCGTGAGGCCCCACCAGAGCTGTCCGAATGCGAACGCCAGGCTGATGCTGCCGATGCCGAGCGCGGTCGAGGTGTTGAGTGCCGAGAGGAACAGGCCCATCGTCTGTCGCACCCCCATCGTGAGCGCGAAGGCGCCCGCGGCCGCCAGCAGCACGAGCCAGAGCGCATGGCGCCGCAGAGAGGTTTCATTCATCGCGGGCTCCTGTTTGGTCTTCCGGCTGTCCATCGCCCAGCCCTGCGCGCTGCAGGAGTTCCAGGCTCTCGTCGAGAAGGGCATGCAGCGCCAGCACGCGCTCCGTGCCGAGGATGTCGTTGAGCGCCAGCTGCGCGCCGTGCCAGAGGCGCTGCGCCTCGGCTCGCTTCTCGCGGCCTGCATCGGTGATCGCCAGCATGCGGCTGCGCGCATCGGGGCCCTCGGTCTGCACGAGGAAGCCCGCCGCCAGCAGAGGCTTGAGATTGCGCGTGAGCGTGGAGGCGTCGACGTTCATCTCGCGCGCCAGGTCGACCGGGCGCAGCGGCCCGAAATGCAGCACATGCGAGAGCAGTGAATACTGCGTGGTCTTGAGCCCGCTGGGCGCGACGTGCGTGTCATAGAGGCGCGACGCCAGCCTGGAGAGCCGGCGCAGGCGGAAATTGGTACATCCTTGGGGCCTCAGCAGAGGCTTCAGAGCGGTGATCATGCCATTCATTGTAGCTACAATAATTGTACATACAACTATCAAGGAGTTTTTTCCATGATCGAGCCCCATGCCATCGACGCCTGGATCGCCCAGGAGGCCGAGGTCGTCCAACGCCTGGACGCGGGGCCGGGCCCTGGCCTGGCACGCCCCGAGCAGATCGCCGGCAAGACCGGGCTGGAAACGATGGAAGCGATGCTGCGCGCCGAAATCCCCTACGCCGCCATCGCCAAGACCCTCGACTTCGCCCTGCTGGAAGTCAGCCCGGGCCGGGCCGTATTCCAGGGCAGGCCGCTTGCGCAGCACCTGAATCCCCTGGGCACCATCCACGGCGGCTGGGTTGCCACCTTGCTCGATTCCGCGCTGGGCTGCTCGGTCCACACCATGATGCCGGTGGGGCGCGCCTACACGACCGCCGAGCTGAGCGTGAACTACGTGAAGGGCCTCACGCCCAAGGTACAGCGGGTTCGCGCCGAGGGCAAGGTGATCCATTGCGGCCGGCAGCTTGCCACCGCCGAGGCGCGGCTCTTCGGGCCCGACGGCACGCTGTACGCGCACGCCACCACCACTTGCCTGGTGTTCGAGGTTCCCGCACCACGCTGAGCCGCCACCGCCATGTCTTCCACTCCCCACGACCCCTCGCTCGCACCGGCGTTCAAGGCCCTTCTCGACCAGCGCTACAGCTGCCGGGGCTACCTTGCCGATCCGGTGCCGCGCCAAACGATCGATGCCATCCTGCAGCTGGCGCAGCGCACCGCGTCGTGGTGCAACTCGCAGCCATGGCAGGTGATCGTGAGCAGCGCCGCGGCCACCGAGCGCCTGCGCCAGGCCTTCGACTCGGACGAAGCCGCGGTCGATGCCCAGTTCGACATTGCGCCGCCCGCCGACTACCGCGGCGTGTACCGCGAACGCCGCCGCGAATGCGGGTTCCAGCTGTACGAGAGCGTCGGCATCGCGCGCGGCGACCGCGAGGCTTCGGAAAGGCAGGCGCGGGAGAACTTCAGGTTCTTCGGCGCGCCGCACCTGGCCCTCGTCACCACAGAAGCGCTGCTCGGCACGTATGGCGCGGTGGACTGCGGCGCCTACGTCAACAACTTCGTGCTGGCGGCCCGCAGCTTCGGCGTGGCCAGCATCGCCCAGGCGGCCGTGGCCTCCCGCTCGAAATTCCTGCATCGCTGGTTCGAGATTCCGGACGACCGCCAGGTGGTGTGCGGCATCGCATTCGGCTACGAGGACCCCTCGCATCCGGCCAATCGCTTCCGTACGGCGCGCGCGCCGCTGGAGCAGGTTTGCCGCTGGGTGGATTGAGCGTCGATCCCGTCGTTCGGAATTCCTTCACCGTGTAAGTGCAAGGACGTAAAAAACCACCCAAAGGGCAGTGATAATGATTCTCATCGTCAGCCGCGTGGCTGCGATGCTTTTTCAAAACACGTCTCTGCACCTGGAGGATCCTTCATGACCGACCGCTTCGGCGTCCAAGGCCGCGCCGCCCGCGCACTGATCGGCGTCTCCGCCGCCTGGCTGGCCGCTGCCGCCCTGCCCGCCTATGCCGCCAACGACGAACTCACGCTCTACACGACGCGCGAGCCCGCGTTGATCCAGCCGCTGATCTCGGCCTTCAGCACGCAGAGCAACATCAAGGTCAACACCGTGTTCGTGAAGGACGGCCTGCTGGAGCGCGTCAAGGCCGAGGGCGCGCGCTCTCCAGCCGACGTGCTGATGACGGTGGACATCGGCAACCTGATGGACCTGGTCGATGGCGGCGTGACGCAGCCGGTGAAGTCGGCCGCGCTCGAATCGGCCGTGCCCGCCAACCTGCGCGGCACCGACGGGCAGTGGTTTGCGCTCTCGCTGCGCGCGCGCGTGCTCTACGCCGACAAGAACCAGCCGCTCACCAGCTTCCGCTATGAAGACCTGGCCAATCCGAAGTGGAAGGGCAAGGTCTGCATCCGCGCCGGCCAGCATCCCTACAACACGGCGCTGGTCGCGGCAATGATCGCGCACGACGGCGAGGCCAAGACCGAACAATGGCTGCGCGGCGTCAAGGCCAACCTGGCCCGCAAGGCCACGGGCGGCGACCGCGACGTGGCGCGCGACATCCTCGGTGGCATCTGCGACGTCGGCCTGGCCAATTCCTACTACGTCGGCCAGATGAAGAGCTCCAAGGAAGGCACCGACGCGCGCAAGTGGGGCGATGCGATCAAGGTCGTTCGCCCGACCTTCGCCAGCGCCAAGAGCGGCGGCACCCACGTCAACATCAGCGGCGCGGCCGTGGCCAAGAACGCGCCGCAGCGTGCCAATGCGGTCAAGCTGCTCGAGTTCCTGGTGTCGGAGCCGGCGCAGTCTCTCTATGCGCAAGCCAACTACGAGTACCCGGTGCGCAAGGGCGTGGCGCTCGACCCGATCATCGGCGAGACCATCGGCGAGCTGAAGGTCGATCCGCTGCCGCTCACCGAGATTGCCAAGTACCGCAAGCAGGCCAGCGCCCTGGTCGACAAGGTCGGCTTCGATCAGTGATCGACATGGCCGGGCACGCGTCCCCGGTGCCTGAATGCTGATCGCGCGGCGCCATTTGCCGGGCCTGCACGCGGCAGGCCCGCTCTGGCGCTCGGCCTCGTTCGCGATCGCGGTCGGCGTGCTTGCGCCGGTGCTCACGCTGGCGTGGCTGGCGTTCGGCTCCGGCGTGGGGCACTGGGGGCCGCTGTTCGCGCACGTGCTGCCGCGGGCCGCGCTCAACACGGCCGTGCTGCTGGCGGGCGTCGGAACGCTGGTGCTGGTGATCGGCACCGGCTGCGCCTGGCTGGTCACGGCCTGCGACTTTCCGGGCCGGCGCGTGCTGCACTGGGCCCTGCTGCTGCCGCTCGCAATGCCGACCTACATCGTCGCTTTTGCCTACCTCGATCTGCTGCACCCGATCGGCCCGGTGCAGGGCGCGATCCGCTGGGCACTGGGCTTCGACAGCCCGCGACAGTTCCGCCTGCCCGACCTGCGCTCGATGCCGGGCGCGATCTTCGTGCTCGGCTTCGTGCTCTACCCCTACGTCTACATGACCGCGCGCGCCATGTTCATGACGCAGCCCGCGCACCTGATGGAGGCCGCCCGCACCTTGGGCGAAAGCCGGCGCGGCGCGTTCTTTCGCGTGGCGCTGCCGCTGGCACGGCCGGCGCTTGCCGTGGGCCTCAGCCTCGCGCTGCTCGAGACGCTGAACGACATCGGCGCCTCGGAATTCCTGGGCATCAATACGCTCACGGTCGCGGTCTACACCACTTGGATCACACGCTCCGACCTGGCCGGCGCGGCGCAGATCGCCTGCGCCATGCTGTTCGTCGTGGTCGCGCTGGTCTGGCTCGAACGCAATGGCCGCCAGCACCAGCGCTTCGGTTCGGCGCAGCGCATGCGCGCCATGCAGCCGCGCCGCCTGCACGGCGGTGCCGCATGGCTCGCCACCGCCATCGCCACGCTGCCGGTGCTGATCGGCTTCGTGGCGCCGGCCCTCTACCTGGTCTGGGAGAGCGCCAAGCGGCTGCACCAGGGCGGCGGCGTATCGCACGGCCTGCTCGCAAGCCTCGGCAACACGCTGGCCCTGGCCGCCGGCGTGACGCTGGTGGCGGTGGCCGCGGGATTGGTGGTCGCATGGGCGGCGCGCAGCCAGGGCTCGCGCCCCAACCGCGCGCGCTGGCAGGCACGCGCGGCCACGCTGGGCTATGCGGTGCCGGGTACGGTGCTCGCCATCGGGCTGCTCACGCCGGCGCTTGCGTTCGACGCGGCGCTGGCCAATCTGCTCGGCCTGCAGGGCCTGCCGCTCATGGGTGCGGGCATCGTGCTGGTGATCGCCTGCGCGATCCGTTTCCTCGCCATGCCGGTCGGCGGTATCGAAGCCGGGCTGGCGCGCATTCCGCCCGCCATCGAACAGGCCTCGCGGCTGCTGGGCGAGACCAGCGGCGGCACGCTGCGGCGCGTGCATCTGCCGCTTCTGCAGCCCGCGATTGCGACCGGCGCGCTGCTGGTCTTTGTCGACGCCATGAAGGAGCTGCCCGCCACGTTGCTGCTGCGGCCCGCCAATTTCGACACCCTGGCCACCTGGCTCTATGCCGAGGCCGCCCGCGGCACGTATGAAGAAGGCGCCATTGCCGCACTCGCCATCGTCGCGGTGGGCCTGCTGCCGGTGATGCTGCTGGCGCGCAATCAACTGGGCACGCCATCGGCCCTGCCCGGTCCGGACAAGACATGAGTTCCCCTCTTTCCATCGAATCGATCCAGCTCGCCTACGAAACACCGCGCGGCCTGCACACCGTGGTGAGCGACTTCTCACTCTCGCTGCCCGCGGGTGAAATCGCATGCCTCTTCGGGCCTTCGGGGTGCGGCAAGACCACGGTGCTGCGCGCGATTGCGGGCTTCGAGCCGCTGCGCGCCGGCACCATCCGGCTTGGCGACGTGCTGCTCTCTTCGACAGACGTGCACCTGCCGCCCGAGCAACGGCGCGTGGGCATGATGTTCCAGGAATACGCGCTGTTTCCTCATCTGTCGGCGGGCCAGAACGTGGCCTTCGGATTGCGCCATTCGAGCCGTGCGCTGCAGCGGGCGCGCGTGGCCGAAATGCTGGCGCTGGTCGGCCTGGCCGATGCCGGCGAGCGCTTTCCGCACGAGTTGTCGGGCGGCCAGCAGCAGCGCATTGCGCTGGCCCGCGCGCTGGCACCGTCGCCCGCGCTGCTGTTGCTCGACGAGCCGTTTTCGAACCTCGACGGCGGCACGCGCGAGCGCCTGACGGCGGAGGTACGCGGCATCCTCAAGCGCGCCGGCCAGACCGCCATCCTGGTCACCCACAACGAGGCCGAGGCCCATGCCATGGCCGACCGTGTCGGGGTGATGCACGGGGGCCGGATCACGCACTGGCTGGATACCGCTCAATAGCACAAGGCGCCCATTTGGCGAATGGGCTTTTCGGGAAAAGGTTGTTCGAGGCCGCAAGAATCGCGGCGCACTCCCTTCACTTTTTCTTCAGCAAACGCAATCGCCATGTCCAAGCCACTCACCCTCGTCAGTCACCTGCTGTGCCCTTATGTACAGCGCGCGGCCATCGCCCTGGCCGAGAAGAACGTGCCGTTCGAACGCGTCGTGATCGACCTTGCCAACAAGCCCGATTGGTTCGTCGCGATCTCGCCGCTCGGCAAGGTGCCGCTGCTGCGGTTGGCGCGGCCCGACCGCAGCGAAGCGGTGCTGTTCGAGAGCAACGTGATCTGCGAGTACCTCGAAGAAACGCAGCCAGGGCCGCGCCTGCATCCCGAAGATCCGCTCACCCGCGCCGAGCACCGTGCGTGGATGGAATTTGGCTCGGCCATCCTCGGCGACCTGTGGGGCTATGAAACCACGCGCGACGCGGAAGTGTTCGAACAGAAACGCCTAGCGCTGGCCGCCAAGTTCGAGCGCATCGAAGTCGCGCTGGGCGCGGGGCCCTTCTTCGCGGGCGTCCACTTCAGCCTGGTGGACGCTGTCTTCGCACCGATCTTTCGCTACTTCGAAGTGTTCGACGAGATCCGCAACTCGCACATCTTCGATGCCTTGCCGAAGGTGGACGCATGGCGGCGCGCGCTGGCGGCACGGCCCAGCGTACAGAGCGCCGTGGTGCCGGAGTATCCGCAGCACCTGCGCGAGTTTCTGCGCAAGCACGAGGCGCACTTGCTCGAGCTCGCGCAATAACGAAAATCGGCCTTCTTTCCCACCACGACAGACACCACGAGATGCGACTCCTCCACACCATGCTGCGCGTCGGCAACCTCCAGCGTTCGATCGACTTCTACACCCAGGTGCTGGGCATGAACCTGCTGCGTATCTCGGAGAACCCCGAGTACAAATACAGCCTCGCCTTCCTCGGCTACGGCAACGGCAACCCCGACCAGGCCGAGATCGAGCTCACCTACAACTGGGGCACCGAAAGCTACGAGCTCGGCACCGCCTACGGCCACATCGCGCTTGGCGTGCCTGACGCCTATGCAGCCTGCGAGAAGATCAAGGCCGCCGGCGGCAAGGTCACGCGCGAAGCCGGGCCCGTGAAAGGCGGCACCACGGTGATCGCCTTCGTGACCGATCCCGATGGCTACAAGGTCGAGTTGATACAAGACAAATCGAAGGCCCAGGGCACGCCCGGGTCCGGCGCCGACGCCCTGCGCGCCTCCTAGCCGGCCGCTGCGGCCTGCGGCCGCCTCCTCGCCCGGACAAAGCGGCCCCAGGGAGGGGGCCGTTTAAAATGAAGGTGCGGCGAATTGAAGATACAAATGATCACCTTTTCGCAGGCGATCGGCATATTCTTTGCTGGTATTTTCTCTGGGTACGCCGGTGGCGCTAAATGCCCCACGCGCCGTTACCTCAAATCGCAATCAAGCACCTTTACAGTTCGGCAAGGCCGTCCATTCGGATGAAGCGTCCGGCGGCGTGCCTTTGAACTATTTTCTACATATGCGCTTCTACCGAGCGGCCAGAAATTGACCATTCTCAGCATTCGCGGCAAAGCCATTGATCCGGCAATATCGCTCATCATATTTTTATTTGCCGCTTTGATTGTGGGAGCTATTCCGTTTGCGTACCACGACACGGCGGCACAGAATTTCCCGGACGAAGAAACGCTGCTGAGTTTCTTCGGAGCCGACTCGTGCCAGATTGCCTCGACTTCGGTGGAGGAAAGAAACTCCTACGCCTGCAGCGCGTTCCTGCTGGAATCGGCGGGGCTGAGTGCCAAGACAGCCCCGATCGCGGGTGCCCTGCTGAGCGTCACGCTCACCCTGATCCCGATATTTCAATTCAGCCGGATATCCCTTGGCGTCTTTCTCGTATCGCTTGGATGGGGTTTCATCAGGGCCATTTTCCTGTCGGTCCTTTCAAAGGACATGCTCTCCGCCTGCGTCGTGCTCCTTTCGATCATGGCGGCACAACAAAGCTGGTTCGGTCTCACGTGGATCCTGTCTTCGACGATCTACGGCTGGGTGGTCAGAAAATACTGGCTGCTGGTCAGCGCCACCTGGCTCGGATTGAGACTGATAAGAAATCAGCTCACCGTATTCCGGTTGTTCGTCTTCATCGTCTTGATTTACATCGCGCTCTCACTGACGTTCCAGATCGCATTGGGCGCAACACTGGACTTTGCCCGGGCCGCGGTCAACGAGAACCGAGAGGTAGGCGCCGAAGGGTCGCGGACGGTCATCGATGCCGTTATTGCTTCCGACAATGCCATGCTCCAGGCACTCAACGCAACGATCACCTTCTTCAGGCTGGCGTTTCCCCTCGAGCTATTGCGTTTTGGATCGATCAGCCAGCTGGCGTTCATTTCGATCATGCCTTTCACCTTCATATGGATGGTGAAGGCCATCGTCAAGGGCGTGAAATCGGACAATAAGAACTTGATCCAGGCCAGCAAGGTCGCGCTGGCACCGCTGTCTTTTCTCATTATCGAGGGCGTGTTCGAGCCTGATTTCGGTTCATTTGCGCGGCACTTCGCCATCGTCAGCCCGCTCGTTTTTTCCGCCCTGGCGCTGGTGCAGAAAGGCGAACTGGCCCAGGACAAGCTCCTGAGGCGCAGGCAGCAAGCAGCCGCCCCAGCTGCCGCACCCACCGCGGCCCCAGCGGCCCTTGTTGGCACCCTTTCTCAGGATCGCGCCTCGTGAAGTCCCAATCCATTGCGGTCGATCAGCCCCAGTACGTCGAATCCATCCAGGCCGGACGAGGCATTGCCGCTCTGCTGGTCGTCATCCATCACGCGGCGCAAAAGGCACATGCGCTGTCTGGCGGCACGATTCCCCTGTTCGATTTCGGGATCATCGGGGTGGACGTGTTCTTCATGATCAGCGGCTTCATCATCTACTTTGTCACCGCCAACAAGACGATGACGCACGTGGAGTTCATGGAAAAGCGGATCGTGAGAGTCTTTCCGCTTTACTGGGGGCTCTCGCTGCTGGCGCTGCTCATTTTTATCATTGCGCCCAAGCTGATCAACAGCAATGCGAAAGAAGCGACGGACGTCGCCGCGTCGTTCTTTTTGTGGCCGACCTCCGCGCCGTACCTGGTCAACAACGGCTGGACGCTGACCTACGAAATCATCTTCTACGGGCTGTGGGCGCTGGTCGCGCTTCCGGTGGCAAAGCCAAAGAACGCCTACATCGCGTGCCTGGTACTGGCCGCCGCATCGTTCATTGGACTACTCTCCGGAATCGACTACAAGGTAATGAATTTCTCATTGTTTGTAGAGTTCGCGTTCGGAGTCGCCATTGGCGTCGCATTCAAGAAGGGACTGCTCCGGCAGAGCATTCCTTTGTCGATTGTCTTGACCGCCGCCGGGGCTTTTCTTGCCTACCTGGCAATTGCGCGAGGCTTCGGCAGCAGCGAGCTCAGAGGGTTTGCACTGGCGATCCCCTCCGCAATGATATTCGTCGGAATCATCTTGCTCGGATCGCTCTGGGGCAAGGCCCGCACGATCCTGGCCATTGGCGACAGCTCCTACTCCCTGTATCTTTTCCACCCGTTCATCCTGGTGGCCATTCCCATCGCGGTGAAGTCGCTCGGCCTCGCCTCACCGTCTCAAATTCTCGCCATTTCGGCCGCGGTCTGTGTCGCCTCGTTCTGGGCTTCGCACATGGTCTACAGGTTCGTGGAATTCCCGCTCACTCAGATGATGCGCGGGATGATCAAGTCCGCGAAGTCCCTGGGCGCGGCCAGAGCGCGGTGATCCTCGCGCTCATCAGCAGCCCAGCAGGTCGGCCAACTGGTTGATGTCGCGTGCGTGCAGGTTGTTCTCGGGATTGGGCGAAACGTCTTTCGGCTGGGCGCGGCCGAATTCGCGGGGCCGCTCGATGTAGGCGGTCTTGAGGCCGCACACGCGCGCCGCGGCCAGGTCGTCGTGGTGCGCCGCAGCCAGCATGACCTGCCCGGGCGTTGCGTCGAACACACCCGCCACGCCCAGATAGGTGCGCGGGTCGGGCTTGTAGGCCTTGAACACCTCGGCCGACAGCACGCAATCCCAGGGCAGGCCGGCCCGTTTGGCCATTTCGGTGAGCAGGCCGATGTTGCCGTTGGAGAGCGTGCAGATGGTGAACTTCTTTTTCAGGCGCGTGAGCCCTTCGACCGCATCGGGCCAGGCCGGCAGCCGGTGCCAGGCGCGGCTCAGGTGGCGCTTGGCGGCGGTGTCGAGCCGCTCGGCCATGCCGAAATCGTGCAGCACCTGTTCGAGCATGCTGAGGTGCAGCTCGTCGAGCAGCGTGAAGCCGCCCTCGCCTGCCGCAATGCGTTCCATCACCGCCTTCATGGCCGGCTGGTAGCCCGCGCGCCAAGCCAGCGCAAAGGTTGCGCCGTCCACGCCCGGCAACGCAAGCTCGGCCTCGGCGGCAATGCCGCTGTGCCAGTCGACCACCGTGCCGAAAACGTCGAACGCGATGACCTTCAGGTCGCTCGCGTCGAAATCCGCGCGCATGGTCAGCGCGGCAGCTGGCTCGCCGCGCGTGCCAGTTGCTCGATCAGCGCCCAGTTGCCGCCCTGGATCGCGTCGGTCGGCACGATCCAGGAGCCGCCCACGCACGCCACGTTGGAGAGCGCGAGAAACTCGGCCGCATTGCCCGCGTGGATGCCGCCGGTGGGGCAGAAGGTGACATCGCCGAACGGCCCTTGCCACGCCTTGAGCATGGGCAGGCCGCCCGCCTGCAGCGCCGGGAAGAACTTGAGCTCGGTGTAGCCGTCTTCCTGCGCCATCATGATCTCGCTGCCGGTGGCCACGCCCGGCAGCAGCGGCAGGCCGAGGTCATGGCAGGCCTTGCCGACCGCGCGCGTGTAGCCCGGGCTCACGCCGAACCTGGCGCCAGCGAGCGCCGAGGCCTGCGCATCGGCGGCGCTGCGGATGGTGCCCGCGCCGGCCACGGCATCGGGCACGTCCCGCGCAATGGCTTCGATGCATTCCAGCGCCTGCGGCGTGCGCAGCGTGACTTCGAGCATGCGGATGCCGCCAGCCACCAGCGCGCGCGCCAGCGGAACGGCATGTTTCACGTCGTGCAGCACGATGACCGGGATGACCGGTGCATCGCGCATGACGTCGAGCGCGGTGAGTTTGTTGTTTTCTACAGCCATGAGCAGGCTCCTTCTTCAGCAGTCAATGCATTGCGCCGCATGCCGGCGAACAGTTCGCGGCCGAGGCCGTGGCCGTCCGCGATGCGCTTTGCCTCGGGGAGCGTGGCGGTCTCGCGCTCGGCCCATTCGTCGTCGGGCACCAGCACGGCCAGCGTACCCGCCACGGCATCGAGGCGGATCACGTCGCCGTCGCGCACCTTGGCGAGCGGCCCGCCCGCGGCGGCTTCGGGCGAGACATGGATGGCGGCCGGCACCTTGCCCGAGGCGCCGCTCATGCGGCCGTCGGTGACCAGCGCCACGCGGAATCCCTTGCCCTGCAGCACCGAGAGCGGCGGCGTGAGCTTGTGCAGCTCGGGCATGCCGTTGGCCTGCGGGCCCTGCCAGCGCACCACGCACACCACGTCGCGCTCGAGCTCGCCGGCTGTGAAGGCCTGGTGCAGCGCGGCCTGCGAATCGAACACGCGCGCGGGCGCCTCGATCACGTGGCGGTCGTCCGGCACCGAAGACACCTTGATCACGCTGCGCCCCAGGTTGCCGTTGAGCAGCTTGAGGCCGCCGGTAGCGCTGAAGGGGCTCTGGACGGGCCGCGCGACGGCTTCGTCCTTCGACGGAGCGGCGGAATTCCAGACCAGGCGCTTGTTGTCGTCCACCAGGGACGGCACATTCGAAAATTCGCGGATGCCGCCGGCTCGCACGGTCAGCACGTCGGCATGCATCAGGCCGGCGTCGAGCAATTCGCCGATCACGAAGCCCGGACCGCCCGCGGCCTGGAAGGCGTTCACGTCGGCGCTGCCGTTGGGGTAGACGCGCGTCAGCAGCGGAATCACGTCGGAAAGGCGGGAGAAGTCGTCCCAGTCGATCACGATGCCCGCGGAACGCGCCACGGCCACCCAGTGGATCAGGTGGTTGGTGGAACCGCCGGTGGCGAGCAACGCCACCATGGCGTTGACGATGCAGCGCTCGTCGACCATCTCGCCGATGGGAGGGCAATTGAATTTTGCCTCGCTGGCGCGGCTGAGCACCGTGCGGACGGCCTCGCGCGTGAGCGTTTCGCGCATCGCGTCGCCGGGCTGGATGAAGGCGGTGCCGGGCACGTGCAGGCCCATGGCCTCGAGCAGCATCTGGTTGCTGTTGGCGGTGCCGTAGAAGGTGCAGGTGCCGACCGTGTGATAGGCCGCCATCTCGGCGTCGAGCAGGCCCTGCCGGCCCACCAGGCCTTGTGCCGCCTGCTCGCGCACCTTGGACTTTTCGCCGTTCGACAGGCCCGAGGGCATGGGGCCGGCGGGCACGAACACCGTCGGCAGGTGCCCGAAGTGCAGCGCGCCGATCAGGAGGCCCGGCACGATCTTGTCGCACACGCCCAGGAGCAGCGCGCCGTCGAACATGTCGTGCGTGAGCGCCACCGCGGTGCTCATGGCGATCACGTCGCGGCTGAAGAGGCTCAGCTCCATGCCGGGCGTGCCCTGCGTCACGCCGTCGCACATGGCCGGCACGCCGCCGGCCACCTGCGCGGTGGCGCCGAGGCTGCGCGCCTCCTGCTTGATGATGTCCGGGTAGCCCTGGTACGGCGCATGGGCCGAGAGCATGTCGTTATAGGCGGTGACGATGCCGATGTTGGGCGCGCGCTCGGTCACCACCTTGAACTTGTCATTGGCCGGGATGCCGGCCACGGCGTGCGCCACGTTGGCGCAGCCCATGCGGTCGGAACCCCGGTCGCGGTTGCGGATTTCGGTCAGGCGCTCGAGGTACGCGCTGCGCGGCCCCCGGCTGCGTTCGCGAATGCGATCGGTAACGTCAAGGACGGTGGGATGTGTGCTCATGGGGATGTGTTCGGTCGCGTGGCCGGCATGTCGGCACTGTCGCTTTCGCGACCTTCGACTCGGAAGTCAATAGTACCAAGACAGCGTGAACGAGGCCGATGGAAATCCACCACCGCGGCGATACGGATTTACCGTTTGCGCCAATCAAGCGGCACGAGGGAGGCTCGTCAGTCGACCAGCTTGACCTCGACGCGGCGCGCCTCGGCGTTGTTGCCCGACCCCGCGGTGACCGCGGGCTTCTGCAGGTCGACCTTGCTGGCCGGCACGCCCAGGCCTACCAGCACGTCGCGGACCGTGTCGGCGCGTTTCTTGGCAAGCTGCTCGTTGGTGGCCGCATCGCCCGTGGTGTCATGAAAGCCGGAGACCACCGCCTTGCGGCCGCTCTCCACGCCCTTGATGACGGCCGCCAGCGCCTCGGCCGCCCCGGGTGCGAGATCGGCACTGCCGGTGGCGAAATAGAAGTTCACCACGCCGTTGGCCACGCGGATGCTCGCGCCATCGGGAATCACGACCGTCACCGTCTCGGTCACTTCGGCCACCGTGGTGGTGGGGGCGGGCGCTGCGGGTGCAGCCGCTGCGGCAGCTGCCACAGCAGGCTTGGCAGTGGCCGGCGCCGCCGCATGCCCCTTGTGCCAGACCGCGATACCCACGACGAAGAAGATCACCAGCGCAATCAATGCCAGGAGAAATCCGAGGATGAAATTTTGCTGGCTGTCGTCGTCACTCATGAGGGGGCGTACTCCGTAGGAAAGAGGTCGGTAAATAATGGTGCGGTGAACCATGATCACGAAATTGTAGGCGCCGCCCCCTCGGGCCCTGCGCCAGACCCGGGGCCGCCAGGGCTGGACCCCATGCCCAGGCCGTTGCGCGACCCGCAGCCCATGCTCGAACAGGCCATTGCCGATTGGGGTGGCCGCGAAGACTTGTGGCTCTTCGGCTACGGCTCGCTCATCTGGCGCCCCGAGTTCGACTTTGTCGAGCGGCGGCCCGCCTGGGTGCACGGCTGGCACCGGGCGTTGAAGATGTGGAGCCGCATCAACCGCGGCAGCGTCCAGACGCCGGGCCTGGTCTTCGGCCTGCTGTCGGGCGGCAGCTGCCGCGGCATGGTGTTCCGGGTGCCTTCGGCCCACGGCCTCGAAACGCTTCGCAGGCTCTGGCTGCGCGAGATGCCGACCGGCGTGTACGACCCGAGGTGGCTGAATTGCAACACGCCCGAGGGTCCGGTGCGCGCACTGGCCTTCACCCTGTCGAGGCGCAGCCCCAACTTCACCGGCGAGCTCAGCGACGACCGCTACCGCCACATCTTCACCCACGCGGTCGGCCGCTACGGCAGCTCGCTCGACTACGCGCGCCAGACCCTGCTGGAGCTGCGCCGGCATTCGATCCACGACGCGGCCCTGGCGCGGCTGGTCGCGCTGGCGCACGAGAAGCAGGAGCAAGAGCAGCAGGCGCAAGAGGCGCAGAAGGCGCGGCAAGAAAAGCTGTCCGGGGCAGCCGCCGATTGCGGTATGCCGCCGGGTCCGGTATATGTTCCGGGGTCTCCGAACCCATCTTCCAAAAAGGAAAAACCATGAACCATCGCCTTTTCGTCGCCACCGGCACCGCTCTTCTCGCCGGCGCCCTGCTCTCCGCCTGCGGCGGCATGATGGGCGGCAAGCCGCGCGCGGCCGCCGAGCTGATGCCGACTGCGGCGATCTCGCCCAACCCGACGCGCGGCACGGTGACCTTCACCGCCCTGGACCACGGCGTGCGCGTGGCCGGCGAAGTGCGCGGCCTGGCCCCGGGCAGCGAGCACGGTTTCCACATCCACGAAAAGGGCGACTGCGGCGACAACGGCAACGCGTCTGGCGGCCACTTCAACCCCACCGGCGGCACGCACGGCAAGTTCGGTGCACCGGGCAGCCATGCCGGCGAACTGCCGAGCCTGGTGGCCGACGCCAGCGGCGTGGCACGCTTCAGCGTCGACGACCACAGCATCTCGCTGACCGAGGGCGCAGCCAACAACGTGGTGGGCCGCGCGCTCGTGGTGCACCGCGACCGCGACGATTTCACGACCCAGCCGGCCGGCAACTCCGGCCCGCGCACCGCCTGCGCGGTGATCGCGCGGCGCTGAACGGCTAGCCAGCGCCCGCCGAGCGCTCCCGCCACAGGGCCTCGGCGAGCGCCAGCGCCTCGGGCGTGTCGATGTCGGTCACGATGCCGACGTCGTCGACCATCAGGTCGGCCACCGCATCGATGGCGCGCATCGCCTTCAGCACCGATGCCGCGCCGAAGTTTCCCCGCAGCGCCGCGAGCTGGGCCCGGCATCCCGGCCCGAAGCCGACCGGATGCCCGCGCTCGCCCCTGTATTGCGGCTGCGCCGCGCAGATACGGCCTGTGAGCGCCGCGGCCACCACGCGCAGTGTCTCGGGGCGCACCAGCGGCAGGTCGCCCGGCAGGATCAGCCAGCCCGCGGCATCGGGCGTGGCGCGCACCGCAGCGGCAATCGAATCGCCCATGCCCGGATGCCCGGCGTCTTCGAGACGCCATGGCAGGTCGCTGGCGCGCACGGCGTCGAGCGTGCGCTCGAGCAGCGGCTTGCCGGCGAGCGGCGCCTGCAGCTTGGAGCCGGTGCCGCCGGCTGCGATGAAACGCTCGCCGCGGCCCGAGGCCAGCACGATCACCAAGGGGGAATTCGCCTTTGCCGCCATGCGCCGAGTATGTCCGCGGAATGACCGGAATGCCGGGCGGTGGTGCATGCGCAACAATGCCGCCATGACTTCTTCTCCCACCAACGAAACGTTGGCCGCGCTGCGCAAGAGCTACGAGCGCGCCGAACTCGGCGAAACCCACAGCGCCGACGACCCGCTGAAGCAATTCGAGCGCTGGCTCGGCGAAGCCATCGACGCCCAGGTGCCCGAGCCCAACGCGATGACCCTGTGCACCGTGGCCAGCGACCTGCGGCCTTCGAGCCGCATCGTGCTCATCAAGGGCTGCGACGCGCGCGGGATCGTCTGGTACACCAACTATGAAAGCCGCAAGGGCCGCGAGCTCTCGGGCAATCCGTATGCGGCCTTGCAGTTCCACTGGGTCGAGCTCGAGCGCGTGGTGCGCATCGAGGGCCGCGTGGAAAAGACCAGCGCCGAGGAAAGCGACGCCTACTTTGCGAGCCGCCCGCTCGATTCACGCATCGGCGCCTGGGCCAGTCCGCAGAGCGAAGTGATCAGCGGCCGCGACGTGCTGGTCAAGAACGCGGCCGTGGCGGCCGCCAGGCACCTGCTCTCGCCGCCGCGCCCGCCGCACTGGGGCGGCTATCGCCTCGTGCCGGATCGCTGGGAGTTCTGGCAGGGCCGCAAGAGCCGGCTGCACGACCGGCTGCGCTACCGGCTCGAAGACGCCGCGTGGGTGCGTGAACGCCTCGCGCCCTGAATTTTCGTCAAGCCTCGCAACCCACTACTTTGAACTCGACGCGGCGGTCGAGCGCATCGCTTGCGTCGTCGGCCCCCGTGCCCACGATGTTCTCGCGGAACCCCATGCCGGATTCGCGCAGTTTCTTCGACAGCGGCGGCGCCTCGCCCACCAAACGGCTCTTCACGCTGACCGCGCGCTGCAGCGACAGGCGCTCGTTGACCGATTCCGAACCGGTGCGGCTCGTGTGGCCCGTGACCACCACACATGAATCGATCTGCGCGGCCTGGCGCGCGATCTGCCGCAGCCACATCGGGTAGGCGGCGCTGATCTTCGGGTCGGCCAGGAAGTCGGTCGAGCCGGGCTTGAACAGGAACTTCACGCTCAGGTTGTTGGTTTCCAGCCCCAGTCGCGCGAGGGTGCCGAAGGTCTTCTCCGCGTCCGCGCTGCGGCCGAGTTGGGCCTGCGTGAGATACAGGCCGCTGTAGATGCGCAGCTGCTGGCCATCGGACCGGCGCGAGGCGGCTTCGTAGCGGCTGAGCGCTTCGCTCATGCGGCCGGCCTCGTAGGCCGCGGTGGCTTCCTGCAGCACCGTCGACGTGGGCAGGCGTTCCAGGTACAGCGCGTCGGCCGCCTGGCCCGGCTGTGTTTCGGCGGTGCGAATGTAGCCTTCCACGCCGCGGTCCTTGCCGTTCACGGGGCTGTCGCGAAAGAACGCCGTCGGCCGCGTGTCGAGCGTTGCATCGCTGATGCGCGCCACCGATTGCGCAATGACCACGCCGCTCTTGATTTCGGTCAGCGCCAGGTTCAGGCGATAGCGCCCGTCGGCCGCGTCCTTGTCGCGCACCAGCGTGCCGTTGAGCACGTACTGCGCGCGCTCGATCTCGGCATTGTTGAACGGCGTGACGGTGAACTGCTTGAACTGCGACTGCATGCGCTGGACGATGCGCTGCTCGGCCACGCGCGTGACTTCGGTCTGCTGGCCGCTCGAGCCCTCGAGCAGCGGGTCGATCACGATGCGGCTCTGCTTGATCGTCGACTCCACCTTGGCCAGGAAGGCCGGCAGCTTCTGGGTCTGCACGATCAGATCGTCCACCGCCTGGTTGACGGCCTGCTCGAAGGGCATGGCATTGCCCGGGGCCGGACGATGCGCGCACGCAGCGGCAAGCACGGCGATGCACAGGGCCAGCACGCGCAACGCCGTGCGAAGGGGTCGGGTGGTGTTCGTCATCATCAGCATTGACTCCTCAATATCTTCATGTCTTCGTCCGAAAGCGGCTCGCCGATCGCCGCGCGCATGTTGATTTCGCTGCAGCGCCTGGAGAGCGGCGGCCGCTTGGCGGCAGCGGCTTTCTCTACCTCCGGTGCAGGCGGGGGCGGCGGCTGCACTGCCACGGCAACAGCCTGCGGCTTCGGCCTGGCATTCGGCCGCGTTGCCGCGGCAGGTGCGGGCTTGGGCTCCGCCTCCGCTGGCTTCGCCGCTGCGGGCGGGACTGGGGCCGACTCGCGCGGCACGGCGGCCGAAAGGCAGGGCGTGCGGCACGGCTTGGTATCGGTGTCGGCCGCCGCCGGCAAGGCAGCACTGCACAGCGCGATCACCATCGCGATCGGCGCCATGACGGAAAACGGCGAAGACCGCGCCTGGTAAATCATCAGCGGGCAAATGTAGAGCGGCAGCCGCCGCTCGCCATCTCGCCAAACGGCCACCCTGCCGAACGGCATAGGCGCCCGCCGCGCACGCGGTCGGCGCCTCGGTAGCGCTAAAGACTTATGAAAAATTCAGGGAAGCCACTGCACCAGGGTCATGACCAGGGTCAGCGTGGCCAGCGCGAGCACCGTCGACATCGCGACGCTGGCCGTGACCAAGTCTTCGGCCGTGCGGTAGCGCTGCGAAAAGAGAAAGACGTTGGCGCCGATGGGCAGCGCCGCCGCCACCACCATCACGGTGAGCGGAATGCCGCGCACGCCCAGCAGCCAGCCGATGCCGGCCACCAGCAGCGGATGCAGCAGGTTCTTCACCAGCGACTGCACCATGGCGCCGCGCCAGTGCCGGCCGATGGGCGTCAGCGCAAGCGTGATGCCCACCATCACGAGCGCCACCGGGCCGAAGGCCTGCCCGAGCAGCATGATCGGCTTGTCGATGGATTCGGGCATCGTGAGCCCCGTCTGCGCGAACAGCAGCCCCGCGATGATCGGCAGCGGCACCGGGTGGATGATGGCGTTGCGCAGCGCGCGCAGCACGGTGCGCGCCATGGGGCGCTTCGCCTGGCCGCTCTCCGCCGCATGCTCGCGCGCCACTGCAAGCTCCAGCACCACCGTGGCGCTGGTCAGAAGCACCAGCGAGTGCAGCGAGATCAGCGTGAGCAGCACCACCATGCCCTGCTCGCCATAGGCGAGGCCGACCAGCACGATGCCGATCATCACGGTGTTGCTGTAGGTGTTGGCCAGCGCAATGACGGCCGCCGTGCGGTTGAAGCCTCGCAGCGCCAGCGTAGCCGCGAACAGCAGGCCCGAGGCAGTGAAGTAAGCCGCCACCGGCTTCAGGCTCAGCTCTTGCACGTGCACCGTGCTCATGGCGCGAAACAGCAGCGCGGGCGCCAGCAAGAGGAAGATCAGGTTGGAAAGATCCTTGACGGCGTTGCCGCCGATCCAGCGGCGCCGGCCGGCCAGGTAGCCCGCGGCAATGAGAAAAACGACGGGCAGCAGCGAAGAGATGACGAACGAATTCACCCGCCGAGGATAGCCTCTTGCCTGCCCCTTCCTCCCGCTCGCGAAGGCGGAAGGAAGAAGCGGTACCGGTGACTTAGAACGTCACGCGCAGGCCCACCTTCAGCGAACGCCCCGGCAGCGGCGCGTTCGGGTACACCGTCGTCGTCAGGATCGAGGTCGGGCTGTAGGCCAGCTTGTTCGTGATGTTGTCGACGCGCGCATACCAGGTGAGGTTGGCGCGTTGCACCTTCATGCGGTAGGAAATCGAGGCGTTCCACAGCGTGTAGGCATCGGTCTCTCGCGCGCCGACGCTCGGCACGTGGCGCTGCGCCGCGTTGTAGTCGAAGCCGAAGCGCGCGCTCCATGGGCCGTTGCCATACGCCAGCGTCGCGCCCGCGCGGAACGGCGCGATGCGCGGCAGCGGCTCGCCGGTGTCGAGGTTCTTCGCACGCACCACGTCGCCGCGCCATTCCAGGTCGAGCGTCGAGGCATCGGCCATGCGTGCGAAGCCTTCGGTGCCCAGGAGGCGCAGGTTGCCGCTGGCCTCGATGCCGGTGAAGCGCGCGCGCGCGCCGCTGTAGAGGTACTCGGCTAGCGTATCGGTCGCCGCAGGGTCGGTGACCACCTGGCCTTCTTCATCGAGCGTGCGGCCCGAAGCCGTCAGGCCGATGTAATTGCGAAAGCGCGTGACGTAAGCGTTGACGCGGGCCGTGTTGGCGCCCGACTTCCATTGCGCGCCGACATCGAAGCCGGTCGACTTTTCTTTCTGCAGGTCCGGATTGCCGACCTCCCAGGCGGCCGTTGCCACGTGCGGCCCGTTGGCGAGCAGCTCGTAGTCCTTCGGTGCCCGCTCGGTGTAGGCGAGGTTCGAGGTGAGCTGCCACTGCGGCGTCAGGTTGACCAGCGCGCCGATGGCCGCACTGTGCGGGTTGAACGTGCGCTCGCCAATGGCAAAGCGCGTCACCGTCGGATCGTCGGGGTAGCCCAGCGACGTGACGCGGACTTTCTCGGTGCGCGCGCCAAAGCTCAACCGGCCCCATGACGTGCCGAGTTCTTCATACATGAACAGCGCGTTGGAGCGCGTGCGGCTGTGCGGCGCAAAGGCCTCCTCGCCATCGGCGGCAAAGCGGTTGCTTTCGCTCGCAAAGCCGACCAGGCCTTCGAAGTTGCCGATCTTGCGGTGGCGGGCTTCGATGCGCAGGTCGTTGCTCATGTTCGAGAACGTGGTGCCGGCCTCGCCGCCTTCGAATTCGGCGTGGCGGTAGTTGGTGTGGCTGGCCTTGACGTGAACGCTGCTGATGATGCCGCCCGGCCGCCACTCGCCTTCGATCGCATAGCGGTCGGACTTCATGCCGATGGTCACGTCGTCTTCGGCCACGGTGCCGTAGTTGCTGCGGTAGGTGCTGGCCGAGGCGCCGATAAAGCCCTGGTCGAAGAACAGCGTGCCGCCCACCGCGCCGCCGTGCGCCTCGTTGGCCGAGTTGCAGATCTTGCGCGCCAGCCAGGGACGCCCCGGCTTGCTGCATTCCAGGTCGATGGGCACCGAGACATCCTTGGCGTCGCGGTTGAACGCGTCGACGTGCAGCGCGAAGCGGTCGTTGCCGCCCTCCAGCACCACGCCGCCGTTCTTCTCCTTGCTGCCGGTCGAAAAGCCCAGGTCGGCGCGGCCGCCGAAGCCGTTGATGGGCTCGGTGGGAATGCGGTTGTCGATCACGTTGACCACGCCGCCCACCGCGCTGCCGCCGTACTGCAGCGCCGAAGGCCCGCGCAGCACTTCAATGCGGTCGGTGACCAGCGCGTCCACCGGCACGGCATGGTCGTAGCTCAGCGCCGAAGCATCGGGCGCGCCGCCGCCGTTCTGCAGGATGCGGATGCGGTCGCCGTCGAGGCCACGGATGATCGGCCGGCTCGCGTTCGGGCCGAAGTAGCTGCTGCTCACGCCGGGCAGGTTGTTGAGCGTTTCGCCCAGCGTCGATTCGGAGCGCATCAACAGTTTGTCGCCCGACAGCGTGGTGGTGGGCGCGATCAGTTCGCTGGCGCCCAGCGGATTGCCGGTGACGGCGATCTCCGGAAGAGTGGCTGCGGCCGCCTCGGCGGGTTGCGCCTGCGGAGTCGACTGGGCCTGGGCCATGCTCGCAAAAGAAGCGAGCGAAAGAACGGCAGCGCCGATGGCGTTGCGACGGAAATTGGGAATCATGAATGAGCACTCGTTGAATCAAGGGACGATCTGCCGCTACCCGCAAAGGCGGGTGCAGCAACCGGAACACAGGGAAGATTCAGCGAGTGGAAGGCGGGCCGCGCGCGTCGAACAGCGCAACCCAGCGGGCGATGGCTTCGCCCTGCAGATAGGCAAAAATGGCCGACGGCAGCAGCACCGGCAGCGCCACCGTGGGGACGCCCAACGCGCCCGAGCCGTGCGACAGCTGGTCGTACAGCCGGCATTCGGCATCGGAGTGGTCGCCGAACAGGCCGACGATGCCGCCGCGGGTCGCATGCTCCTGCGCGCCCTCCGCATGAACGGCCTGGGCAGTGGCCTGGGCCGTTGCATGGGCGTGCGCCAGGCCGGGCACGTGCAGCGACCGGTGCATGAGCCCCAGCGTGCCCGCGAACCACAGCGCAACCACCAGCGCGATGGCGATCGCCCGGGTCGACAGGATCGACCGGTTCGGCATTGGGCTGAGGGCGATGTGCACGGAAAGCAGGGCCTTGGTGAACGATCAAGCCTTGACGCGGGACGCGAAGGTCTTCTGGAACTTCTCGACCTTGGGGCCGACCACGAAGGCGCAGTAGCCCTGGTTCGGGTTGTTCAGGAAATAATCCTGGTGGTAGGCCTCGGCGGTCGAGTAGTTGGCGAGCGGCGCCACCTCGGTCACGATCGGCGAGCCATAGGTCTTGCTCGCCTCGATCTCGCGGATGACCTCTTGGGCCACCTGCTTCTGCGCGTCGGTCGTCACGTAGATGCCGCTGCGGTATTGCGTGCCGGCGTCGTTGCCCTGCCGGTTCAGGGTCGTGGGGTCGTGCACCACGAAAAAGATCTCGAGAATTTCGCGCAGGCTGATGACGGCGGGGTCGAATTCGACCTTCACCACTTCCGCATGCCCGGTGCGGCCGGTGCAGACCTGCTCGTAGCTCGGGTTCACGGTCTGGCCGTTGCAATAGCCCGATTCGACGTCCACCACGCCCTGCACGCGGTCGAAAACGGCCTCGGTGCACCAGAAGCAGCCCCCGCCCAGCACGATGGTTTCGGTTGGCGACGGTGAGGAAGTCATGGGCTGCTCCGGCAGGTGGGAAAAAGGCGAACCCGATATTGTCGCGGCTTGACGGCCCGGATGCCGGTCACTACATTACTAACCCGTCAGTCATTAATCTCATGCCCACGCCCCGCTTCCTTGCCGACAAGCTCTGCCCGGTGCGCTCCAAACGCGAGCGCCGCAAGGAGGCGCGTCCCGGCGAACTCCTGGCTGCTGCGCTCGACCTGTTCGTCGAAAAAGGCTTTGCCGCCACCCGCTCGGAGGAAGTCGCGGCCCGCGCGGGGGTCTCCAAGGGCACCCTCTTCCTTTATTTTCCGAGCAAGGAAGAGCTCTTCAAGGCCGTGGTGGTCGAGAACCTCAGCGGCCGGTTCTCCGAATGGAACGACGAGTTCGAGGCCTTCGAGGGCACCACGGCCGACATGCTGCGCTATTGCATGCGCATCTGGTGGGAGCGGGTCGGCATGACCAAGGCTTCGGGCCTGACCAAGCTCATGATGAGCGAAGGCGCCAATTTTCCCGAATTGGCCGAGTTCTACCGCCAGGAGGTGGTCCGTCCCGGCCACACGCTGCTGCGGCGCATCCTGCAGCGCGGCATCGACCGCGGCGAATTCGCGCCGGTCGACGTCGACCATGCCATCTACGCCGTGCTTGCGCCCATGATCTTCCTCATGCTGTGGAAGCACTCGGCCATGATCTGCGTCGACGGGGAAGCCGCGCTCGACCCTGAAAAATTCCTTGCGACGCAGGCCGAGACAGTGCTGTACGGCCTCACACGGCGGCCCGGAGCAGCAGCATGACAAGCAAATGCATCGCAGGCATCCCGCGGGCCGGGGCCGGGCAACCTAAAATTGAAGGTTTGTCCTGAGCCCCACAAGGAAAAGCCCCCAATGAACCCGACCCCCACCCTCGAGCGCTTGCGCTTCAACATGATCGAGCAGCAGATCCGGCCCTGGGATGTGCTCGACCTGGAAATTCTCGACCTCCTCGCCAGCATTCGGCGCGAAGACTACGCGCCGCCCGAGCATCGCGCGCTGTCCTTCTTCGACATGGAGCTTCCGCTGGCCGACGGCTCCGTTCCCGGCCAGGTGATGCTCTCGCCCAAGGTCGAGGCGCGCATGCTGCAGGACCTGCACGTGCAAAAGCACGAGTCGGTGCTCGAGATCGGCACCGGATCGGGCTTCATGGCCGCTCTGCTCGCCCATCGCGCAGCCCAGGTGCTGTCGCTGGAGATCGATCCCGTGCTGGCCGCCCGCGCGGCCGAAACGCTGCGCCAGAACGGCGTGGCCAATGTCGAAGTGCGCAATGCCGACGGCGCCGTGCCGCTGCCGAGCGGCCCGAGCTTCGACGTGATCGTGCTCAGCGGCTCCGTGGCGCGCATTCCGCAGAACCTGCTCGGCTCGCTCAAGGTGGGCGGCCGGCTCGCCGCCATCGTGGGCGACGAACCGATGATGCGCGCCCACTTCGTCACCCGCAGCAGCGAAAGCAAGTGGGACACCATCCAGCCGTGGGACACCGTGGCACCGCGGCTGCTCAATTTCCCCGAGCCTTCGCGCTTCTCGTTCTGAACGGGACCACCGCATGATCGATCAAGTCCGCCCCGCCGACCTGGCCGCCTGGTATGCGCAGAACCCCGGTGCGGCGCCCGTGCTGCTCGACGTGCGCGAACCCTGGGAGCTGCAGACCGCGAGCGTCGCCCCCCAGGGTTTCACGCTGGTCGCGATCCCGATGAACGAGATTCCGGCGCGCATTTCGGAGCTCGGCGAAGGCCAGCGCATTGCATGCCTGTGCCATCACGGCGCGCGCAGCCAGCGCGTGGCGGCGTTCCTGAGCCAGAACGGCTTTGCCGAATTGGCCAACGTGGCCGGCGGCATCGACGCCTGGTCCGCACAGCACGACCCCGCCGTGCCGCGCTACTGATTCTTTCTTCAAGGACGTTCAATGCCTTCCAGGCCCAGGCTTTTGCCTCTCTCCGCAGCGCTCGCAAGTCTCTTTGCCACCCTGCTCGCACTGCCGGCCCAAGGCCAGACACTGAACGAACTCTACGATTCCGCACGCGGCTTCGACGCAACCTACCAGGGCGCCCGCGCGCAGTACGACGCGACCGTGGCGCGTGCCGCGCAGGCCAAGGCCGGCATCCTTCCGGCCGTGGGGCTCACGGCCGGCGCAACGCGCAACAACCTGGACATCGACACCCTCACCGGCGCCGGCCGCGGAACGACGACGCCGCGCGACTTCACCACGCAGAACGTCGGCGTCAACGCCACGCAGCCGCTCTACCGGCCCGCCAACTGGGCCACCTACGAGCAGGGCAAGCGCCAGGCCGAGATCGCCGAGGCGGTGCTCACCACGGCCGAGCAGGACCTGATCGTCCGCGTGAGCCAGGCGTACTTCGACGTGCTCGCGAGCCAGGACAGCCTGACGCTGGTGCGGGCGCAGAAGGTGGCCGTGGCCGAGCAGCTTGCATCGGCCAAGCGCAACTTCGAGGTCGGCACTTCCACCATCACCGACGCGCGCGAAGCGCAGGCCCGCTACGACCTCGTCATTGCGCAGGAGATTGCAGCCGAGAACGACCTGCAGGTGAAGAAGGTGGTGCTCGACCAGCTGGTCGGCCGCCCCGGCAGCGTGCCGGTGCCGCTGTCCCAGCCCGTGGTGCTGCCCACCGCCATGCCGGCCAACATCGAAGCCTGGGTCGCGCAGGCCGATGAAGTGCATCCCGCCATCCGCCAGGCGCGGCTCGGCCTGGACGTGGCGGGCCTGGAAATACGCAAGGCCGAGGCCGGCCACAAGCCCACGCTCGATGCCAACCTGGGCTACAACATCACGCGCAACCCCCAGGGAACCGCCACCAGCACCGTGGGCACGCGCATCAACGCCGCCTCCGTGGGCGTGGTGTTCAACCTGCCGCTGTTCGCGGGCTTTGCCACCGAGAACCGCATCAAGGAAACGCTCGCGCTCGAAGACCAGTCGCGCAGCGTGCTCGACGGCACCCGCCGCAGCGTGGCGCAGGCCACGCGCGCGGCCTACCTCGGGCTGGTGTCGGGCGCGGGCCAGGTGAAGGCACTCGAAGCGGCCGAGGCCTCGAGCCAGAGCGCGCTCGATGCCAACCGGCTCGGCTACCAGGTGGGCGTGCGCATCAACATCGACGTGCTCAATTCGCAAAGCCAGCTGTTCCAGACCAAGCGCGATCTCGCGCAGGCGCGCTACAACGTGCTGCTGGGCAACCTGAAGCTGCGCCAGGCCAACGGCACACTCACCGTTGAAGACATGAACGCGATCAATGCGACGCTGGCGAAGAACGGGAGCACGCCTGCGCCAGTGCCATCGGCCGGCGAGCGCCCGCAGGCCGTGCCGGTCACGCCACCCAGCATTCCGGTCGTGCCGCCGGTGCCGGTGCCGCCATTCAACCCGCCGGCACCGGTCATGCCTTCGGCACCGCCGCCGCCCGTCATCCTGAACCCGCCGGTTCGCTAGGGATCTGGCTCGCCCCAGGCACAGGGGCGAGATTATTCGAGCGTGGGCTCCGCCCTCGACTCTTCTTCGAGGGGCGCGGCTTCGGTCACCACGGGGTCCGCGGCCTGCGCAATGGCCAGCACCGCCGTCGCCGTACGTTCGGCCGCGCCGCGGTTGGACGACGAGAAAGCCAATGCGGCCTCCGCCATGAAGGCGCGGCGCTCGGGGTTCTCGACCAGCTTGAGCGCCGCGGTCACGGCCTGCTCCATGTTCTCGACGCGCAGGGAGGCACCGGCCGCGAGCGACAGCTGCGCCGCCTCGGCAAAGTTGAAGGTCGATGGACCCATGACCACCGGGCAACCGCATGCGGCGGGCTCGATGAGGTTCTGTCCGCCCAGCGGCTCGAAGCTTCCGCCGAGCAGCGCGACATCGGCCAGGCCGTAGTAAAGGGCCATTTCGCCGAGCGAATCGCCGAGCCAGATCTCGGCGTCGGCCGGCTCGCCCGCGGCGCTGCGGCGTGCCACCGCAAAGCCCTGCGATTCGATCAGCGCGGCCACTTCATCGAAGCGCTGCGGATGGCGCGGCACGATCATCCATTGCACGTCGTGCACGCGCTTGGCAATCGAACGAACGGCGCCCTGCTCGGGCGGCACGGGCGAGGTGGCGCCAAAGCGCTTGAGCACGTCGAGCAGCATGCGCTCCTCGCCGTCGCGCGAGCTCGCGAGCACCACCATCGGCCGCGGCAGGCGCTCGCGCAACGCCACGGCGGTGGAGAGCTGGCGCGCATCGGGCGAGGCGTCGAACTTGAGGTTGCCATAGATGCCGGCCACCTTGGCGCCGAGCGACACCAGCCGGTGCGCATCGGCTTCGGTCTGCGCCCAAACGGCAGCGAGCGCCGAGTACGCGGGCCGTGCGAGCCAGCCGAGGCGTTCGGCCGCGGCCAGCGATTTTTCGTTGAGGCGCGCATTGGCCAGCACCAGCGGAATGCGGCGCTCGGCGCAGGCCGCGGCCATCTCGGGCCAGACTTCGGTTTCCATCAGCACGCCGATGCGCGGCTGGAAGCGGTCGAGAAACCGCGCCACGGCACCCGGCGTGTCCCACGGCTGCCAGACCTGCGTATCGCCGGGTTCGAGCAGCTTGGCGCCCTCTTCGCGGCCCGTGGCGGTGCCATGCGTGAGCAGGATCGGGATGCCCGGATACTGCCGCCGCAACTCCGCAATCAAGATGGCGGCCGCGCGCGTTTCGCCGAGCGAAACCGCGTGCACCCAGCACTGGCCTTCGCCGGTGATGGCATCGTCGTAGTGGCCGAAGCGCTCCTCGACGGCCACGGCGTAGCCGGGCTCGGCTTCCGCGCGGCGCCGCAGCTTGCGGCGAACCAGCGGTTGCACGGCGGTGGTGAAGGCGCCGTAGAGGCGCAGCAGCAGCGAACGCACGGGGCTCAGTGCGACGCTTCGGCCAGCGTCGCGTCGGCTTTGACGGTTCGAAGGAGTGCGAGCATTTCGGCTTCGATGCGCTTCAGGGCCGCATCGGTCTGGCCCTCGAAGCGCAGCACCAGCACCGGCGTGGTGTTGGAAGCGCGAATGAGCCCGAAGCCGTCCGGCCAGTCGACGCGCAGGCCATCGATGGTCGAGACCACGGCGGGTGCCGCAAAGCTCGCGCCGGCAACCAGCTTGTCGACCACCGCGTGCGGTTCGCCTTCGGCGCACTTCACGTTGAGTTCAGGTGTCGAGAAGCTCGTGGGCAGTGCGTTGAGCGTGTCGCTCGCGTTCGGCGTCTTGCTCAATATCTCGAGCAGGCGGCAGCCCGCATAGGTGCCGTCGTCGAAGCCGTACCAGCGCTCCTTGAAGAAGATGTGGCCGCTCATCTCGCCGCCGAGCGGCGAATCGATTTCCTTCATCTTGGCCTTGATGAGCGAATGGCCGGTCTTGAAGATCATCGGCTTGCCACCCGCGGCCTCGATGGCCGGCGCCAGGCGCTGCGAGCACTTGACGTCGTACACGATGGTGCCGCCGGGCACGCGCGAGAGCACGTCCTGCGCAAAGAGCTGCATCTGACGGTCGGGAAAGATGTTCTGGCCGTCTTTCGTGACGATGCCCAGGCGGTCGCCGTCGCCGTCGAAGGCCAGGCCCAGTTCGGCATCGCCCGTGGCCAGCGCAGCCATCAGGTCCTTGAGGTTCTCGAGCTTGCTCGGATCGGGGTGGTGGTTGGGAAAGTCGCCGTCGACCTCGCTGAACAGCTCGGTCACCTCGCAGCCGATGGCGCGGAAGATGGCCGGTGCCGTGGCGCCCGCAATGCCGTTGCCCGAATCGACCACGATCTTGAGCGGACGCGCCAGCTTGATGTCGCCGACGATGCGCTGCGTGTAGGCCTCGGTCACGTCGACCTTGCGCACGCTGCCGCCGGGTGCAAGCTTCGCGGTGCCTTCTTCCATCACCTTGCGCAGACCCTGGATCTCGTCGCCGTAGATGGCGCGCCCCGCCAGCACCATCTTGAAGCCGTTGTAGTCCTTGGGGTTGTGGCTGCCCGTGACCTGGATGCCGCTCGAGCACAGCGTGTGGGCCGCAAAGTAGAGCATGGGCGTGGTCACCGCCCCCACGTCGATCACCTCGACGCCGGTGGCGACCAGGCCGCTGATCAATGCCTCGACGAGCGCGGGGCCGGACAGGCGGCCGTCGCGGCCCACGGCCACGGTCTTTTCACCGGCCGCACGGGCGGCGCTGCCGAAAGCCCGGCCGAGCGCTTCCGCGACCTCTGCATCGAGCGTGACGGGCACCACGCCCCGGATGTCATAGGCCTTGAAAATCGATGCGCTGAGTTGCATGAAGTGGCATTCCCTGTTGGTTCTGGAGACCGGGCCATTGTAGGCAAGCGTTCCGGTGCCCACATGTCCGAAAACGGCCAGTTGAAACGACTCGAAACCGTATCATTTGCCCATGCCTACCCCTCATGCCTCCACCGAAGCGCTCGAGAGCGACGCCTGCTACCTGGCGATGAAGACGCACGACGCGCGCTTCGACGGCTCATTCTTCACCGCGGTGACCTCTACCGGCATCTATTGCCGGCCGGTCTGCCGAGTGAAGCTGCCGCGGCGCGAGAACTGCAGGTTCTTTCGCCATGCGGCACAGGCCGAGGCCGAGGGCTTTCGCCCTTGCCTGCGCTGCCGTCCCGAACTGGCGCCCCGCGCGGCAAGCTGGTCGACCGAAGACGCCTCGCGCATCCTTGCATTGCAGGCCGCGCGGCTCATCGACGAACCCGATGCCTGGGCCGAAGAAGGTCCCGGCGCAGCGCAGATCGCGGCGCGGCTCGGCGTGAGCGACCGGCATCTGCGGCGCATCTTCGAAGCGCAGTTCGGCGTGTCCCCCTTGCAATATTTGCAGACGCGGCGCCTGCTGGCCGCCAAGCAATTGATTGCCGACACGCGGCTGCCGATGACGCAGGTCGCACTGGCCAGCGGCTTTGCGAGCGTGCGCCGCTTCAACGCGGCCTTCGTGGAGCACTACGGCCTCAACCCCAGTGCGCTGCGGCGCGCCGGCGGTGCAGAAGGCGGCGAAGGCAAGGCCATCGAAGTACGCCTGGGCTTTCGCCCACCGTATGACGCGGACGCGATGCTCGGCTTCTTTGCACGGCGCGCACTGCGTGGTGTCGAGGTGGCAAGCACGGCCGACGGCAAGACGCCCACCAAGGGCAGCACGCCCACCTTCGTTCGCCTGGCCCGCACGCTGCGCGTGCAGCAAGGCGGACAGACGCACTCCGGCTGGCTGCAGCTGCGCTTCGACATGGAGCGCGAGCAGATGCTGCTCTCGGTGAGCGATTCGCTGGCCGCGGTGCTGCCGATCGTGATCAGCCGCGCACGCGCCATGCTCGACCTCGACGCCGAACCGATGGCCATCAACGCCGCGCTGCACGAGTCCTTTCCGCATGGCGACGGGCTGCGCGTGCCCGGCACGGTCGATGGCTTCGAGCTTGCGGTGCGCGCGGTGCTGGGCCAGCAGATCACGGTGGCCGCGGCGCGCACGCTGGGCTCGCGGCTGGTCGAGGCATTCGGCGAGCCCATGGCCACGCCCATCGACGGCCTGGACCGGTTGTTTCCCACGCCCGCCGTACTCGCCGCGGCAAGCGGCGATGCGCTCGGGCAGCTCGGCATCGTGCGACAGCGGCAGGCGGCATTGCAGGCGATTGCCCGCGAGGTCGCCTCCGGCAAGCTGGCATTGCATGCGGGTGCCGACGTGCCCTCGACCATTGCCGCGCTGCAGGAGCTCCCCGGCATCGGTGCCTGGACGGCGCAATACATCGCGATGCGCGCGCTGCGCTGGCCCGACGCGTTTCCCGCGGGCGACGTCGCGCTGCAGAAGGCACTGGGCGTGACCACCGCGCGCGCGGCCAGCGAGGCATCGCAGGCGTGGCGGCCCTGGCGCAGCTATGCGGTGCTGCGTGCGTGGCATGCGCCGTCGCCCACCGTGGCCGCGGCCTCGTCCGCCGCAGAGCCATCTTTCAACAACCTCACAACGGCAGGCGCCTCCGCCTGAAATGTCATGAAGTTCAAGAGCAAAGTCATCTACACATCGCACATCGAAACGCCGCTCGGCGGCATCACGATGGCGGCCACCGACGAAGGCCTGGCGGGCGTCTGGTTCGACCAGCAACGCCACTGGCCCGACACCACGGGCTGGGAGACCCGCGACGACCATCCCGCGCTGGTCGAGGCCGGCGCACAGCTGCGCGATTACTTCGCCGGCAAGCGCGACACCTTCGACGTGAAGCTCGACCTCTCGCACGGCACCGCGTTCCAGCAGAGCGTGTGGCAGGCGCTGCTCGCCATACCGTCGGGCAAGACCATGACCTACGGAGCGCTGAGCGCCAACGTGGGCAACCCGGCCGCGGTGCGCGCGGTGGGCGCGGCCGTGGGGCGCAACCCGATCAGCGTGATCGTGCCCTGCCACCGCGTGCTGGGCGCCGACGGGTCGCTGACCGGTTACGCTGGCGGGCTTCATCGCAAGACCGCGCTCCTGGAACTGGAATCGAAGTAGAGCCAGCCTCCAAGGCAATGCGCACCATCGAGAACGTATGAACACGACAACGAAAGACAACACTCCCGCCACCACGCCTTCGACCAAGCCCAAAGCGTGGCTCCTAGACCTCGTGCTGCTGGGCGCCCTCTGGGGCGCATCCTTTCTCTTCATGCGCATCGGCGCGGCCGAGTTCGGCGCCTTGCCGGCGGCCGCGGTGCGCGTGGCGGTGGCCACGCTGTTCTTGCTGCCGCTCCTGTTCCTGCGCGGGCACGGCGCTGCTCTGGGGCAGCACTGGAAGGCGTCGATGGCCATCGGCGTGCTGAATTCCGGCATTCCGTTCGCGCTCTTCTGCTTCGCGCTCCTGACCATCAATAGTGGCCTGGCGGCGGTGATCAACGCCACGGTGCCGATGTTCGGCGCGCTGGTGGCATGGGCCTGGTTTCGCGACCGGCCCGACGGCTCGCGCATCGTCGGCCTCGTCATCGGCTTTGCGGGCGTGGCCATGCTGGCAAGCCGCAGTGCGGGCCTGCACGCCGATGCGGGCGGCAACGCCGCGCTGTGGGCCGTGCTGGCCTGCCTGGGCGCATGCGCGAGCTACGGCGTGGCGGCCAGCGCCACGCGGCGCTACCTGGGCGGTGTGCCCGCATTGGCCACCGCCACCGGCAGCCAGATCGGCGCCACGCTGTTCCTCGCGCTGCCCGCGCTGTGGTTCTGGCCCACGCAGATGCCCAGCGTGCGCGCATGGCTGGCGCTGCTGGCGCTGGGCGTGGCGTGCACGGGCCTCGCGTACATCCTCTTCTTCCGGCTCATTGCCAATGCGGGGCCGGCGCGCGCACTGACCGTGACCTTCCTGGTGCCGGTGTTCGCGGTGTTCTACGGCGCGGTGTTCCTTGGCGAGAACATCACGCAATGGATGCTGATCTGCGCGGCCGTCATCGTCTGCGGCGTGGCGCTGTCCACCGGCCTCGTGAAGCTCTGGCCCGGCGCGGGCTCGCCGGCCGCTACATCGCCCCCGCGACCACGTTGACGGACAGCGCGAGCACCAGCATGTTGAAGGCGAAGGCCAGCACGCTGTGCACCAGCGTGATGCGGCGCATCTCCCGCGAAGTGGCCTGCACGTCGGACACCTGCGTGGTCATGCCGACCACGTAGGCGTAGTAGAGAAAGTCGAAATAGTCCGGCTCCTGCTTGCCCGGAAAATCCAGCCCGCCGTCGGGCGAGCCGTCGCGCTGGTCGATGTAGTAGCGGTGCGCGTAATGAAAGGCGTAGATCGTGTGCATCATGAGCCACGAGCCCACAAGCGCCACCAGCCCCAGCGCAATATGCCCCGTGCGTGCGGGGCCGCTCATCAGCTTGACCTGCTGAAGCAGCATCGCAATGGCCACCACGCTCGCACCAATGACCACCAGCATCGACACCAATATCACCACGTTGGGTTGATCGAGCGACTGCGCGCGCTTGCGGGTTTGCTGTGCATCGAAAGTATCGGCCAGCCACCACGTGAGCACGAGAAACACCACGCAGTTGGTGCACCAGCCCGCAAGTCCGCGTGCCATGCCGTCGAGCGGCCACGGGATGGCCGCAACCACGATGCCCGCCACGCCGGCATAGAGAAGACGCTGCGGACCGGTGGTCGCGGAAAGATGTTTGCGCATCTTCAAAGCTTAGCTTGAATACTTTTTCAGGCTTGCCAACGCATGCTTCAACATCGTCTTACACGCGAAGCGGCAAATCGACGCATGGGCGTTTTAAAGCTGCGCTATAACTTGTCGGTCATCAAAAGGGAGCCGCCGCCTGGCGCTTTGCGCGCATAAAAATTGCGTGTCGAGCCCGAGGCTTTTTTGTCCTCTCTCTTCTCTCTTAAGGACCTCCTCATGCTGTTGCTCCGCTCCCGCCCGCTCGCCAGCCCCGCACGGTTGACGAAGCTGGGCGCACTGGCCGGTGTCGGGTTTCTCTTTGCGCCCGCATTGGCCTTCGCCGAACCATCGCCCGCGCTCGATCGTTTCAGCTTTTCGGTGGGAGCCTATAGCGCCGATCCTAAATTCAATGCGACAGTCAGCTCGCCGTACGGTGCGCTGCGCACGCGCGACCTCGAGCCCGGCCGCGTGACCATGCCGCGCGTCACGGCCGACCTGCTGATCGGCGACAGCCACGGCCTCTCGTTCGACTACTACCGCTACAAACGCGACTACTTCGGCCAGGCCGGGGGCAACGAATCCTTCGGCGGCTTCGGCACGGTCAGCGCGGTGGGCAACGCCAACCTCAACGTGAAGCTCGACTTCGCGAAGCTCTCGTACAAGTGGTGGCTCGGTTCGGGCAACACGGTGTTCGGCCTGGGTGCGGGCGCGGCCTACTACAACATCGGCGTCGCCACCAACGCCAACGTCGCGGTGAACGGACGCATTCGCACATTGAACGAAGACTCGAGCGACAACGCCGTTGCGCCACTGCTCGAGGTCGGCGTGCGGCATGCCATCAGTCCCGACTTGCGCCTTTTTGCCGATTTCTCCGGCGTTCGCAAGGGCGGTGGCCGCTTCCACGGCAGCATCTACAACGCCTCCGCCGGCGTGGAGTGGTTTCCGGTGAAGAACGTCGGCGTGGTGCTGGCCTATGGCGCCACCCACATCGACATGGCGCGTGAAACCAGTACGGCGGAAACCCGCGTCAAGGTCAAGTTGAACGGGCCGTCGGCCTTCATCAAGGCAAGGTTCTGAATCTCTGGCGGCACGGCGGCCCTGCCATGCGCCGGGAGCGGTGCGCATAGGTGCTTGCGATCATCGGCGGCCGCGCCATGGCCCCCTATGATCTTTTGATGTACATCCCAGCCCCACCCCGCTCCGACAAACTCGATGGGTGCGCCGCCAGTGCGCGCCGCACCCGGAAGCCGCACGCGCTTGGCCTTGCCGCCTCGGCGGCGCTGCTGCTCGCCGCGGGCGCACCGGCCCACGCGCTGGTCATCGGTGTGACGGAAGGCGTGAGCTACCACGTCACCGAAAGCCAGATCGCGCCGCGCTTCGAGCCCATTGCCGAGGTGCTGAGCAAGGCGCTGAAGCAGCCCGTGACCATCAAGGTGTTCATAACGTACAACGGTGCGCGCGAAGCCCTGAAGGAGCAGCAGGTCGACATCGCGTTCATCCACCCGGCCCACGTGGCGCTCGAGGCAGTCAAGAGCGGCCGCTACCAGGCACTGGCCTGGACCAGCGGCTTCACCGCATACAAGGTGTCGCTGCTGTGCAAGGAGCCGCAGCCCATTTCCGACTGGAAGGGCATTGCCGGCAAGGGCCTGGTGATGCCCGACGCGGATTCGATCACCTCGGTGATCACGCGGGCCATGCTGCGCGAGCACGGCCTGCAGCCGGCCGCGCTCAAGCTCACCAACACGCGCTACCAGGACGCGGTTCCGTTCTATGTGCAGAACGGCTTTGCGGCCTATGGCGCCACCGCGGCATCGGGCGTGATCAAGACCTGGAAGGACGGCGGCGGCAACGTGTGCGCGGAGTCGCGCGCGGTTCCCATCAAGCAATGGGTGGCGTCGCGCAAGCTCGATGCCGCCACGGCAAGCGCCGCGCGCGAAGCCCTGCTGGGGCTGGCACAAAGCGATGCCGGCAAGCGCGCACTCGCCACATCGACCTACACTGGCTTCGTCGCACCCTCGCCCGAAGCCGAGACAGCCTTGATGACCTGGCTCGGCATCTGAAGATCGGCGGGCGCGGCGCCCCAACTCCGCTTTTCATGAACCGCCCATGACCGACCTGTCCCGCTTCCCCATCACCCAGAAATGGCCCGCACTCCACCCTGACCGGCTGCAGCTGTATTCGCTGCCCACGCCCAACGGGGTGAAGGTGTCGATCATGCTGGAAGAAACCGGCCTGCCCTACGAGCCGCACCTGGTGAGCTTCGAGACCCACGACCAGATGTCGCCGGAGTTTCTGTCGCTCAGCCCGAACAACAAGATTCCCGCCATCCTCGATCCCGATGGGCCCGGCGGCAAGCCGCTCGCGCTGTTCGAGTCGGGCGCCATTCTTCTCTACCTGGCCGACAAGACCGGCCGCTTCATTCCGCAGGATGCCGCGGGCCGCTACGAAACCATCCAGTGGCTGATGTTCCAGATGGGCGGCATCGGCCCGATGTTCGGCCAGCTCGGCTTCTTCAACAAGTTTGCCGGCAAGGACTACGAGGACAAGCGTCCGCGCGACCGCTACGTCGCCGAAGCGAAGCGGCTGCTGGGCGTGCTCGACAAGCAACTCGAAGGCCGCAACTGGGTGACGGGCGACAGCTACACCATCGCCGACATCGCCATCTTCCCGTGGGTGCGCAACCTGATCGGCTTCTACGAAGCGGGCGACCTGGTGGGCTTCAACAACTTCAAGAACGTGGCGCGCACGCTCGAAGCCTTCGTGGCGCGGCCCGCCGTCGTGAAGGGCCTGGGCATCCCCAAGCGGGGCTGATCTCCGGCCGAACTTCTTCGGCTGGAAGACGCCGCCGCCCAGCCGAAAACAGAACTACTCATTTTCCGGCCGAGTGTCTTTTTCAGGGCACGTGCTGGTGCTTCCCGCACCCTTTCCCGCCTCCTTCAGGCGCGGTTAAGGTTACACTTCAATAAGAATAATTCTTATTCAATGTTCCGAGTCATCCCGCAGATTGCGCCGGTGACCGGCCCGGGAATCACCACTGCGAAAACTTGCGAGAAGGCGATCGGATGCGCGACCTCGTCCAGGAACTTGTGGCTCACTATGCGGACTTGCGCCGCCAGCTGACGCGCGACCTGCGGGACCCCCACTACGCGGCGGACATCGCGCAGTCGAGCTTCGAGCGGGTGTATGCGCACGCGCTCAAGATGAACGACGACATCCGCATCGATGCGGCATCGGACGGAACGCCGGGCGGCGGCATCGAGTCGCCGCGCGCTCTGCTGTTTCGCGTGGCGCGCAACCTGTGCGTGGACGACGCCCGCCGGCGCAAGGTGGCGCAGGACTGGGTCAGCACGCATTTCAGCGTCGGCTCGCGCCAGACGGTGCCGTCCTGCGAATTCATCGCGTCGCAGCAGCAGGTGCTGGCACGCGTGGTCGAGACGCTGGAGACGCTGCCACCCCGCCGGCGCGAAGTGTTCCTGCTGTTTCGCGCCTACGGACACACGCGCGCCGAGATCGCCCAGCAACTGAACATCACCGAGATGGCCGTGGCCAAGCATTTGCTGCGCGCGGCCATCGACTGCTCGCGCGTGTTCGCCCGGCTTCGCTCGGAATTGATCGAACAGACGACCGTCTCCAACCGCACGGGCTTCGACGCGAAGCTGGCCGAAGACTTCGCCTGAGCGGCGCATCGTGGCAAGCGCGCCGGACGAAAAGCTCATCGAACGCGCGCTCGCGCTGATTGTCGAGAGCGAAAGCGCACCGCACGACGCCGCGGTTGCCGCGCGCCTGGCCTTGGCCCGGTGGCGCAGCAGGTCGGCCGAACATGCGGCCGCCGCGCTGGAAGCGCGGCGGCGCTGGGATGCCCTTGGCGGCATCGCAGCCGAGCTGCGCGACTTGCGGAAGTAGCGCGGCAACCCTTCACTGCAGGCGCTTCTCTTCATGCCGCGCCTCCTCCAGCGCAGGCTTCATGAGTGCGGCGCCGGTCAGCGCCCAGAGGGTCAGCACGTCGTCCAGCGCGCAGATGTTCCCCGGATCGACGCCGAGCCAGCGCACGAGTTGCTCTGCCCGCTCGGGCGACGGCTCGTCATGCAGCGTGCAGAAGAGCGTCCACGCAATGTTGAAGGCAGGGCGATCGGGCGGCCGGCTCTTGTGGGTCTTGTCTTCCATTCCCCTCCTTCACGCGGCGAGGCTTTCGCACGATTCACGCACCCTGTCTTCCGCGATCTTGCCCGCATGCATCGTGATGACGCGGTCGGCCAGGTGAAAGTAGCGGTCGTCGTGCGAGATCACCACCAGCAGGTGTCCCTTGGCGCGCAGCTCGGGCAAGAGCTCGGTGTAGAAGAGGTGGCGGAAGGTCGGGTCCTGGTCGGCGGCCCACTCGTCGAACACCAGAACCGGGCGGCCTTCGAGGTACGCGTGCACCAGCGCCAGCCGCTTGCGCTGGCCGGTCGAGAGGTCGGTGGTGCTGAACGCGCCGTTCTTCAGGCTCACCTTGTGGGCGATCTCCAGCCGTTCGAGATAAGGCAGGGCCGTTTCGGGCAGCACCTCCATGCCCGCACCGCCCTCGCTCTCTTCGCCCGCCACCAGATCTTCGAACAGGTAGAAGTCCGAGAACACCGTGGTGAAGAGCTGGCGGTAGTCGTCGCGGCCCTCGGGCTTCACGACCGAATCGTCGATCAGCACTTCGCCCGCCTGCGGCGCATAGAGGCCCAGCAGCAGCTTGATCAGCGTGGTCTTGCCGGAGCCGTTGTCGCCCACTACGAACACCATCTCGCCGCGGCGCAGCTTCAAATCGATCGGCCCCAGCGTGAAGGCCTCGCCGCCCTCGGGCGCATCGAAGGCATAGCGCACGCCGCGCATGCCGATCTCGTTCTTCAGGATCACGCCGTTGGACGCGCGCTCCAGGTGCAGGTGGGGCTCCGGCGTGGCAAAGCGCGCCGACAGGTCGCCGATGCGCTGGAACGCGACCTTGGCGCGGCCCACGCCGGGCAGCAGCAGCGCGATCTGATCCAGCGGCCCCTTGAGGAACAGCAGCACCAGCACGAAGCCACTGAGCACCGCGGGCTCGGTCGGCTGGAACGCGGCCCAGCCCAGGATCAGCGCGATCAGCAGGAAGAACAGCGCCGAGCCGAAGGCCGTTGCGATCACATAGGTGTTGATCGCACGCCCGTTGACGACGCGGATGGTGTCGACGATGCGCTCGATCTGGCCGGAGAACATGCGCGTGCGGCGCGTGCGGTGCATGCGCAGCTCCTTCGCGCCTTCGCTGATGGCGCGGTAGGCCTTGTGCAACTGGTCTTCCTGCTCGCGCGCCTTCCAGAAGCCGGCTTCGCCGCGGATCTGCGCCATCAACTGCGCCGTGATGCCGATCACCAGCGCCACCAGCATCAGCCCGAACAGCGGCGGCGAAAGATACGCGAGGTAGCCGAGGCAACCCAGCGCCACGGCGAGCGAGATCAGCATTCCCGACAGCGCGAAGGCCACGTCGCTGATCATGTCCACATCTTGCGAGAGCACCGGCATCAGGCGGTGCGTGCGATAGCGCTCCAGCGCATCGATGGGTGCCGCGAGAATCTTCTGCGCCAGGCTCTTTCGCACCTGGGCCACCAGGCGCTGGCCGACGAAGTTGGTCGACACGTCCGACGCCATGCGCCCGAACAGCGCCACGCCGCACAGGCCGATGAAGGTCAGAAGCAGCCCACCCGCCAGACCGCCCGGCTGGTTCAGCACCCGGTTGATGGTGCCGAGCAGCGCGACCGTGGCGGCACCGGCGCCGACGCCCGTGACCGCGGACAGCACGATCCATGGAAGAAATGGTTTCAGCAGGCGCCCGATTTCGGCGCCGTTGCCTGTGGTGGTAGTTGTCATGCAAAGGCTCTTTCCGCCCGGGGGCGACAGCTGGGGAACGACCATGCCTCTGTGGCACGGCTCCAATGGCTTCGTGCCACCTACTGCCTAGACGGCCCAGACGCGGCAATGTTCAGCGCGGCGCCGGATGAACAGCGGCCGCGCGAATCCGTCTTGAAAGGATGACCCCGCCGAACGCCGACCCATGATCCCGCTGCTGGAGCCCTTGTTCCAGGGCGAACTGGCCGTGCATGGCGAGAAGCTGCAATGCGCGGACACGGTGCCCGCCGGTGCGGTGCGCGTGGCTGAACTCGCGCAATCCCCCGCGCTGCTTGCCGACGTGCTGCAACGCAATGCGCGCTACCGAGGTGTCAGCGGCGCCGATTGGCGCCCCGTCGCATCCGCGTGGAGCCTCGAATACATCGCGATGCTGCTGCCCCCGGTGATGGCCGCGGCCAGCATGCTGCGGCATGTGTTTCCCATTGCGGCGGAACACACCTGGGTGCGGCTGGATGCGCACGGCGGCCCGGTCGGCTTTCATATCCGGCATTTGGGCCGGCCGCAACCAGGGGCCGATGCCGCGGAGCGCTATGAACCGCTGCTGTGGCAGCACCTCGCCCCACTCTTTGCGGCCCTTTGCGGCCTCACGCGGCTCGCGCCCAAGATTCTCTGGAGCAACACCGTGCGGCTCATGGAACCGGTGTTCGACGTGGCGCTGGCCGCAACAGGCGGCGCGCCGTCGATCGCAGAGGATCGGCAACTGCTGCTGCACAGCGCGATATGGCCGCGCGATCTTCGCACCAACCCGCTGCACGGCCGCCAGCGCAATGCGCCCGTCAAGCTGCACCGGGAGTGCTGCCTCAACTACCTGCTGCCGCACGAGCACCACTGCAACGCATGCCCGCTGGCGCCGGCGCATCGCGGCCTCGGGTGAACAGATTGCGGGCCATTCCGTCTTCCATCTATCCATCCATTCCACACCTATGTCCAAGGCCAAGCTCGTCTACATCCTGTCTCTGAGAAACGCCGCGGCCGACAAGGCCGGCCAGCACATTGCGTACAAGGGGGAGCAGCGCTACATGGCGTCCCCGCTCGAGTACCTGGCCAGGGCGCTCGACGAAACCCCGCTGGGCGATGCCTATTCGCTCGAAGGCATCGTCATCGACGACGACCCGCGCTCGCCGCGCGACCAGGCCGCGCTGCAGGATTACGGCTTCTCGTGCCAGCCCGGCAAGAAATGGATCTTTCCGGGCGGGCTCAAGACGCAGGGCAAGACGCTCACCGACATCTTCCATTCGGTGCCCTCCGAATACCGGCGTCTGCCGCTCGATGCGGCCGACCGCGTGGCCGGCAAGAACCGCTTCGAGCGCACGCTGCTCGACAAGCTGCTGACGCTGCAGGCCGACATCGTCGTGCTCGACGGGCTGCTGGTGATCCTGGACGAGCTGGTGCGGCCCGGCGCACCGTTCCACCGCAGGATCGTCAACATCCATCCGGGCATCACCCGCATCGAGTCTCCCTACGAACGCCGCGGCGCCTACGCCACGCTCGATGCGCTGCACGGCGCGCAGGGCCGCAAGATCGTCAACTGGGCAACGATGGAAAGCGTGGCCGTCGCGCCGCTGTTCAAAACGGGCGCCTCGCTGCACTACGTCGACAACGGCATCGACTCCGGCGAGGTGATCCACGACGCGCTGCGCACCACCATCGACCCCGAGGACACCATCCTCGAGCTGCGCTGGAACAACTTCAACCACAGCCTCTTCCCCGCCCTGCACGAGGGCCTGGCCCTGCTTGCAGAGCAGCGGCAACCGCTCACCGAAAGAATCGCATGACGTCCACCCCCCATGTTTCCTATGCGGACGGCATGCCGCACGCGATCACGCGCGAGGGCGAGATGCTCAGCGTGCGCAACACGCAGGACAGCACGCGCTCGCTCTGGAAAGTCGGCCAGGGCAGCACGCTCGACTGGGTGGACGGCAGCGATGCCTCCACGTCCCATCTGCTGGCGGCGCTCGAAGGCGCGTTCGAATACCAACCGACGAGCAAGAGCCTCACGGTCGCCCCGAGCCAACCGGCCGCGGTGCTCATTCAGGCCGGCGTGCTGCTGCCGGCCGAAGGCGGCAAGGCCCTCGCCTGCCGCGACATGCTGTGGCAGCAGCCCTCGCTGTGGCTGCCCACCGTGCATGCGCCCATGGCGCTGCAGTACGCGCTGAGCAACGGCAAGCGCCACCCCGTGCGCCCGCCCAAGCCGCGCGGCGTGCTCTACCAGCGCTTCATTCCGTGGCTCGGCAAGACCTTTTCGTTTCGCAGCTTCGACTTCGAGGCCGACCTCGCGATGTTCAACCGCTGGATGAACGACCCCGACGTGGCCGTGATCTGGGAGGAAGAAGGCGACCTCGACAAGCACCGCCAGTACCTTTCGGCCATCGACCGCGACCCGCACATGTATTCGATGATCGCCTGCCTCGACGACGAGCCCTTCGGCTACTTCGAGATGTACTGGGCCAAGGAGAGCCGCATCGCGCCCTTCTACGACGTGGCCGACCACGACCGCGGCTGGCACGTGCTGATCGGCGAGCCCGCATTCCGCGGCAAGGCCTTCGCCACCGCATGGCTCACCTCGATCTCGCACTACATCTTTTTGTGCGACCCGCGCACCCAGCGTGCCGTGGGCGAGCCGCGCATCGACCACCTGCAGCAGATCCGAAACCTCGACAAGTCCGGCTACGCCAAGGTGAAGGAGTTCGACCTGCCGCACAAGCGCGCGCTGCTCGTGGTGATGCTGCGCGAACGCTATTTCACCGACGCCCTGTGGCTGCCCCGCAGCGACGGCGCCGCCACGCCTGCCCAACACTCTGCGTAAAGGAAAAACCGCCATGGTGATTCACGACCTCATCGGCATCGGCTTCGGCCCTTCGAACATCGCGCTGGCCATTGCGCTGGACGAGAAACGCCGCGACGGCCGCCGCGTCGATGCGATGTTCATCGAGAAGCAGGCCGGCTTCGCCTGGCACAAGGACATGATGCTGGACCAGGCGCACATGCAGATCTCGTTCATGAAGGACCTGGCGACGCTGCGCAACCCGACCAGCCGCTTCACCTTCATCAACTACCTGCACGAGAAGAAGCGCCTGCAGGACTTCATCAACCTGAAGACCTTCTTCCCCAGCCGCCACGAGTTCAACGACTACCTGGGCTGGGCCGCGGCCCAGTTCGAGGATGCCTGCGTCTACGGCGAGGAAGTCTTCGAGGTGCTGCCCGAAAAAGAAACGCATGGCGGCGAAGTCTCATTGCTGCGCGTGCGCTCTCGCGACGGCGCCGGCCACGTGACCGAGCGGCTCACACGCAACCTGGTCGTCAGCATCGGCGGCATGCCCAACATTCCGGAGGGCTTCGGGCCGCTCAGGGACGACCCGCGCGTGTTCCATTCGAGCAGCTACCTGCGGGACATGGCCCGCCTGCCCGATGCCGCAAGAATCGCCATCGTCGGCGCCGGCCAGAGCGCGGCCGAGATCTTCATGGACCTGCAGGGCCGGCCGCACGCGCCGCAGGTCGACCTGATCATGCGGGCCCGCTCGATCCGTCCGTCCGACGACAGCCCCTTCGTGAACGAGGTGTTCAACGTCGAGTTCACCGACTACATCTACAGCCAGGCCGAGGACGAGCGCGCCGCGCTGATCGACGAGTTCGGCCACACCAACTACGCGGTGGCCGACCTCGACCTGATCCAGCAGATCTTCAAGATGTTCTACGAACAGAAGGTGCGCGGCGAGAACCGCATGCGCTTCCTGCGCCGGCACGAGATCCGCGGCGTGCATGCCACGGTCGACGGCGTCCACCTCACCCTGTCGGACCAGGACACCGGCCGCGACAGCACCTCGCGCTACGACGCCGTGGTGCTGGCCACCGGGTATGCGCGCGAACAGCACAAGGCGCTGCTGACGCCGCTCGCTCCGTACCTGGGAGATTTCTCGGTCGATCGCCACTACCGCCTGGGCAGCACGCCGGACTTCCATCCCGCCATCTTCCTGCAGGGCGCCTGCGAGTCCTCGCACGGGCTGAGCGACACGCTGCTGTCGGTCACCTCGGTGCGCACGGGCGAGATCGGCAATGCGCTGCTCAAGACGATTCCAGCGGGCACGCCGACGGCGGCCAATGCCGCAAACAGCGCCCTCCGCGAGCGCCAGCCGGTCCGCGCGTAGGCAAGAGCTGCCCCCGGGGAGGGTAGGCAAAAAGAAAGGAGACAGCCCGCTGTCTCCTTTTTTTTAAGTCAAACGTCTCATGTATGGAAGCACCAAGGCGCCGGAATCGGCCGCCTTGGGCGCCGAAACGTGAACACGTCGTATTCAAGCACCCTGGAGTCATCAACCTTATGCGTCCCCTGCCCCGTCAACGTCTGTTGAATACCGCGCTTGCCGCGGCTTTCGGCACAGCCTTTTCACTTTGCAGCGTGAGCGCCTCGGCGCAAGCCACGGGACAGCAGCCGCGTGCCGCCGACCCGAGCCTGCCCGCGATCACCGTGAACGCCACCACGGAAGAATCCGCCACCGGCCACGTCAACGGCTACCTCGCCAAGCGCAGCATGGCCGGCAGCAAGACCGACACGCCGATCGTGGAGACGCCGCAGTCGATCTCGGTCATCACGGCCGACCGCATGGACGCCATCGGCGCCACCAACGTCAAGGAGGCGCTCGGCTACACGCCCGGCGTCAGCATCGCGCCCTTCGGCGCCGATTCGCGCTACGACTGGATCACGATCCGCGGCTTCGACGGCTATGCGCCGGGCTTCTACCTGGACGGCATGCCGCTGCGCAACAACGGCACCTGGGGCGTCTGGAAGACCGAGAACTACGGCACCGAGCGCATCGAAGTACTGCGCGGACCGGCCTCGGTGCTCTACGGCATGGCAAGCCCGGGCGGCGTGGTCAACATCGCGAGCAAGCTGCCCACGGCGGAACCCCTGCGCGAAATCCAGCTGCAGTACGGCAACGATGCCCGCCGCCAGGTGGCCGGCGACTTCTCGGGCGCGCTCGATGCGGAAGGCAAGGTGCTCTACCGCATCACCGGCGTGCTGCGCGATGCCCAGCTGCCCGGCGGCAGCTCGCGCGACGACCGCACCTACATCGCGCCTTCGATCACCTGGAAGCCATCGAGCGACACCACCTTCACGCTGCTGGCCCAGTACCAGAAGAACCGCGCGGGCGCCTACAGCCGCATCCGCCCCGTCGAGGGTTCGCTGACGCCGACGCGCATCGGCACCTTCATTCCCAGCGACCTGAACGTCGCCGACCCGAGCTTCGATCACTTCAACCAAGACCAGAAGATGATCGGCTACCAGCTCGAGCATCGCTTCAACGACACCTTCACCGTGCGTCAGAAGCTGCGCTACGGCAAGCTCGAGGTCGACTACCGGACCCTGCAGTCGCCGAGCTTCGCCACCATGGACGCCGCCAATGCGGTGAACCCGATCAACTACCAGTACCTGAACCGCGGCGTCTTCGGCAGCCAGGAAAGCACGACGTCCCTCACCATGGACAACCAGTTGCAGGCCGACCTGCGTTCGGGCGACTGGCAGCACAAGGTGCTGTTGGGCCTGGACTACCAGCGCACCCGCATCGACCAGTACACCTACAGCAGCGTCTCCGGCGCGCCGCTGCTCGACATCTACGCACCCGTGTACGGCAGCGCCATCGACACCCCCAGCCCCTACGTCAACGGCGTGAGCCGCCTGGCGCAGACCGGCATCTACCTGCAGGACCAGATCAAGTGGGGCGACCGCTGGTCGCTCACGCTCGGCGGCCGCTACGACACGGCCCAGAGCAGCGCCTACAGCCGGTTCGACGGCACGACGCAACGCATTTCCGAGAACAAGTTCACCAAGCGCGCGGGCCTGGTCTACCTGGCACCGAACGGCCTGGCACCCTACCTGAGCTACGCGGAATCGTTCGCGCCGACCGGCGCCATCGATCCGACGACGAAGACGCCCTTCAAGCCGGAAAGCGGCCGCCAGTACGAGGCCGGCATCCGCTACCAGCCGCCGGGCGGCAAGTCGCTCTACAGCGCGGCCATCTTCGACCTGCGCCGCAAGAACTACATCACCTACGACGCGACGTTCATGCCGAAGCAGACCGGCGAGATCTCGGTGCGCGGCCTCGAACTCGAGGCCACCACCGAACTCATGCCGCGCCTGAATCTCACGGCCTCCTATGCCTACACGCCGCGCGCCATCGTCACGGCCAGCAGCAGGGTCGCGGAAATCGGCAAGCAGGCAACGTCGGTGCCGCGCAATCGCCTGTCGGTGTGGGCGGACTACCGCTTCAGCAACGGCCTGAAGGTGGGCGTGGGTGCGCGCTTCAACGGCTCGACCCATGGCGACGGGGAAATCGTGGCGCCGGCCAAGGTGCCGTCGTACACGCTGCTCGACGCCATGATCGGCTACGACATCGACCGCTGGACTCTGGCACTGAACCTGCGCAACCTGACCAACAAGACCTACATCGCCAACTGCGCCTACGGCTATTGCTACCTGGGCACGCAGCGCACGGCGGTGGCGACGGCCACCTATCGCTGGTAAGCCCGGCGCTCCAGAGCAAAGGCCGGATGCCCTCGCGGGCATCCGGCCTTTTTTTTGCGTGAGGCCGCGGCGTTGCCGCGCTAGGCGGGATCGAGCGCCAGCAGGCGGCGCTTCACGGTGGCGCCGAACTGCGCGTCGCGGATGATGTCCAGGTGCCCGGTGCGCGCAACCACCTCGGTCGAGAGCACGCGCGCGCGGTCGGGCCAGCGGCGCAGGGCACCCGGCGCCTCCAGCGAGCGCTCGGCATGGAACACCTGCACCGGCAAGTCCGTCCTGGCCTCCTGGTAGCGCGCCGACTGCACGCGGCTGTCGAGCGTGGCCCACAGCAGGTACTCGTAGGCCTCGTCGCCCGCACCGTCGAGCGGCGACACCCAGGCGGGAGCCAGCAGTTGCTCGGCCACCCAGGTCTGCTCGGCCTCGGTCATGCGGGCGAACAGCTCTTTCCATTGCGCCGCCATGTCCGACTTGGCAAGCCATGCGGCCAGCACCTCGTCGGCCTGCAGGCGCTGCGCCGGCGCCAACGTGCCCGCCGGAACCATCGGCTCCGACTCGAACACATCGACCGCGCCGAAGAACACGATCTCGATGCGCCCCTGCAGCTGCCGCGCCACCTCGAAAGCCAGGTCGCCGCCCAGCGACCAGCCCAGCAGTGCGCAGCGGCCGCCGGTGGCGGTTGCGACGATGAAGTCCGCATATTCGGCCGCAAGCTCGCGAATGGCAAAGCCGCGCCAGCGCTTGCGCGTGTAGACGTGGCTCACGAAGGCATACACCGGCCGGTCGCCCTGCACCGCGCGCGCCAGCGGCTGGAACTCGCGCGAGTTGACGATCAGGCCCGGAAGGCAGAACAGCGGCACGCCCGCACCGCCCGCATGCAGGCACACCGCATCGTTCGCGCTGTCGGCCCGTTGTTGCACGCGCGCGGCCAGCTCGCGAAGGTTGCCGGCCTGCATCACATCGGCCAGGCTCAGGTGGCTGCCGCCGGGCAGCTGCTTGCGGACGAGCGCGATCAGCTTGAGGCTCAGGAGGGAATCGCCGCCCAGCTCGAAGAAGTTGTCGTTGCGCCCCACGCGCGCCACGCCCAGCACCTCGCGCCAGATTCCGGCCAATGCCTCTTCGACATCGCCTTCTGGTGCCTCGTGGGCGCGTTCGCTGCCCAGCCCTTCCGGCTCCGGCAGCGCCTTGCGATCCACCTTGCCATTGGCGTTCAGCGGCAGGCCGTCGAGCACGGCGAAGGCGCGCGGCACCATGTAGTCGGGCAGCACCTGGGCAAGGCGCTCCTTGAGCACCGCGGTGTCGATGGCCTGGCCCGCATGCGCCGCGATGTAGGCCACCAGCCGTGCGCCCGCCGGGCCGTCCTTCGCCACGACGACGGCTTCTCGCACCTCGGGCTGCGCGAGCAGTTGCGCCTCGATCTCGCCCAGTTCGATGCGCAGGCCGCGGATCTTCACCTGGTGGTCGATGCGGCCCAGGTACTCGATCTGCCCCTCGGCATTCCAGCGCACCAGATCGCCGGTGCGGTAGAGCCGGCCGCCTTGGTGGTCGAACGGATCGGCCACGAAGCGCTCGGCGCTCAGGCCCGGCCGGTTCAGGTAGCCGCGGGCCAGGCTCACGCCGCCCAGGTACAGCTCGCCCGCGACCCCCGGGGGCACCCGGTTCAGCTCGGCATCCAGCACATGGGCGCTGGTGTGGCTGATCGGCTGGCCGATGGGCACGAGGCTCTGGCCATCATCCCGGCAGGTCCAGCGCGTGACGTGGATGGTGGTCTCGGTCGGCCCGTAGAGGTTCTGCAGCGTCGCACCACTGAGGCGCTGCAGTGTCTCTTTCTGCGTCTCGGCCGGCATCGCCTCGCCGCCGCAGATGATGTGGCGCAGCCGCGTGCTGGCCTCGATGCCTTCGTGCGCAAGGAAGGCCTGCAGCATCGAGGGCACGAAGTTGAGGGTGGTGACCTGGTGGCGCTGGATGAGGTCCACCAGCCGGGCCGGGTCGCGGTGGTCGCCAGGGTTGGCCACCACCAGCCGCGCGCCCGCGGTCATCGGCCAGAACAGCTCCCACACCGACACGTCGAAGCCGAACGGGGCCTTGTGCAGCACGGTGTCGTCGCGGGTGAGGCCGTAGGTGCGCTGCATCCAGGCCATGCAGCTGTGCAGGGCATGGTGGCGGATGGCGGCGCCCTTGGGCTGGCCGGTGGAGCCCGAGGTGTAGATCACGTAGGCGAGGTTCTCGCCGTGCAGTGGGACTTGCGGATCGGCATCGGGCTCGTTGCCGAAGTCGAGGCTGTCGATTTCCAGCGTGGTCAGGCGGCTGCGGTCGTGCAGGCAGGCGCGCGTGGCGCGGTGGGCCAGCAGCAGCTGAAGGCCGCTGTCCTGCACCATGTAGGCCAGGCGTTCGGACGGGTATTCCGGGTCCAGCGGCAGGTAGGCGCCGCCGGCCTTGAGCACGCCGAGGATGGCCACCACCAGTTCGACCGAGCGCTCCATCGCGATGCCCACCAGCGTGTCGGGCTTGACGCCGAGCGCGATCAAGCGGTGGGCCAGGCGGTTGGCGCGGCGGTTGAGTTCGCTAAAGCTCAGTTCCTCGTCGCCGAAGAGCAGCGCGGTGGAGTCCGGCTGCAGTCGGGCCTGCCGCTCGATCAGGCGGTGCACGGGCTCGGCCCCTGGCTCGCGCTGCGTGTTCACGCTCCATGCAGTGAGTTGCGCCTGCTCGGGCGCGTCCATCAGCTCGACGTCGCCCACCGCGTGCCCGTCGTCGCCGGCCAGCGCACCGAGCATCGCGACGTAGTGCGCGGTCATGCGTTCGATGGTGGCGGGCTCGAACAGCTCCGAGGCATAGATGAAGCTTGTGTGCAGCCGCCCGTCCGCATCCTCGCTGGTGCTCAACACCAGTTCGAACTGAGCCACCGGCGCCGCGAGTGGATACTCTTCCAGTTCAAGGCCGGGCAACTGCTTCAGCGTGCGGGAGTCGGTCCGCTCGTGGCTGAACATCACCTGGAACAGCGGGCTCACGCTCAGGCTGCGCTCGGGCTGCAGCGCCTCCACCAGTTGTTCGAACGGAAGATCCTGGTGCGCCTGCGCGCCCATCGCGGCCTCCTTCGCCTGCGCCAGCACTTTGGCCAGACTCATGCGGCTTTCGACCGCGCTGCGCATGACCTGCGTGTTGACGAAGAGCCCGATGACGCCCTCCGTCTCCGCCCGATGGCGGCTGGCCACCGACACGCCGACGCGGATGTCCTGCTGCCCGGTGTATCGATGCAGCAGCGCCTGGAACGCCGCCAGCAGCACCGTGAAGAGCGTCGCGCCCTGGGCGCGTGCGCGCTTGTGGAGGCCCTGCACCAGCTCCAGCGCAAGATCGACGCCGTGCCTCGCTGCCGTGTAGTGCCCACTCGGCCGCCGGCTGTGGTCCGTTGCCAGTTGCAGCACCGGGTTGCCGGTGCCGAGGCGTTCGGTCCAGTAGGCGAGCTGCGTATCTTTCTCGCCCGCCTCCAGCCAGTTGCGTTGCCATGCCGCGTAGTCCGCGTAGCGAATCGGCAGCGGCGGCAGCTCCAACCCTTCGCCGTGCACTCGCGCACGGTACTGCGCGACGAACTCGCCCACCAGAAGATGCAGCGAGGCGCCGTCGGCAATGATGTGATGCATCACCAGCACGAGCACGTGCACCTGCGGCGCGAGCCGGATCACGCCGACCCGCATCAGCGGACCCGTCGTGAGATCGAAGGGCGTCGCGCTCAGGCGGCGGGCTTCTTCGCGCGCATGCGCTTCCACATCGCCCTGCGCACCGACCAGATCGATCACCGGAATCTCGAGATCGACATGGTCCCGCACGATCTGTTCGCACAGCCCCTGTGCATCCGGCTGGAACACCGTGCGCAGCGAGGCATGGCGTTCGAGCAGCGCGGCAAAACTTGTCTTCAGCGCCTCGACGTCCAGCGTCCCGTGCAGCTTCAGCGCACCGGAGATGTGGTACGCCGTGCTCTTCGGGTCCAGTTGCCAAAGAAACCACTGGCGCATCTGCGCATAGGAAAGCTCGGCCCGGGTTCCGGCCGGCAGGGCCACGATGGGCAGCTTGGCAAAGTCCACGCCCTGCTTTTGCAGCAGGCCGAGAAACGCCTTCTGCTTTTCCGGGGGCAGGCGCGCAAAGCGATCCGCAATGCTGTGCTTGTCGATCTCCATCAATCCTCCAGAAGGTCGAGCAGCGCGGCCATCTGCGCGAGGTCTTCGGACCCTCCCGCCGCCGCTGTGCCCACCTCGTCCTGCACGACGCCGGCCATGGCGGCCAGCGTCGGGTTTTCAAAATAGCGCTTGAGCGGCAGCTGCACCGCGAACTGCTTCTGCACCTTGGTCTGCACGGCCAAGAGGCTCAGCGAGTGGCCGCCCAGCTCGAAGAAGTTGTCGTTGCGCCCGACGCGCTCCACCTCGAGCACCTCGGCCCAGATGGCGGCGAGCGCGCCCTCCACCTCTCCAACGGGCGGCGCATACGCACTGCCGCTCGCCAGCTCCGGGTCGGGCAGCGCCTTGCGGTCGACCTTGCCGTTCGAATTCAAGGGCACGGCATCGAGCACCATCAAGGCCGCCGGCACCATGTAGTCCGGCAGCTTCTGCAGCAGCCGCTCGCGCAGCACCACGGCATCCGCCGTCTGCCCCGCCCGCGCGGACACATAGGCCACGAGCCGCGTACCGCCCGCACCCTCCTTCGCCAGCACGACCGCTTCGCGCACCTCGGGCTGCGCAAGCAGCTGCGCCTCGATCTCGCCAAGCTCGATGCGGAAGCCGCGAATCTTCACCTGGTGGTCGATGCGCCCGAGGTAGTCGAGCTGGCCGTCGCCGCGCCAGCGCACGAGGTCGCCGGTGCGATAGAGCCGCCCACCCACCGTGCCGAAGGGGGCGGCGACGAAGCGCTCCGCGCTCAGGCCGGCCCGGTTCAGGTAGCCACGCGCCAGGCCCGCGCCCGAGACATGAAGCTCGCCCGCCACGCCAACGGGCAGCGGATTGAGGTCGCTGTCGAGCACCCACAGGCCGAGGTCCGGAATGCAGGCGCCCACCGGGCTGCTCTGTTCGTCGAGGTCGGCGCGCACGATCGGCCGGTAGGTCACGTGCACCGTCGTTTCGGTGATGCCGTACATGTTGACCAGCTGCGGCTGCTGGTCGCCGAAGCGATCGATCCATGGGCGCAGGCTCTCGGGTTCGAGCGCCTCGCCGCCGAAGATCACGCAGCGCAGCGGCAGGCGGTCGCCCGCGGCCAGCGCCGCGCTGTGCATCAATTGACGGAAGGCCGATGGCGTCTGGTTCAGCACGGTGACTCGCTGCTCGCGCAGCAGCGCCACGAAATCGCCGGGCGAACGGCTGACCCAGAACGGCACGACCACCAGCTTGCCGCCGGTGCACAGTGCACCGAAGATTTCCCACACCGAGAAATCGAAGGCATAGGAGTGGAAGTTCGTCCACACGTCCTGCGCACCGAAGCCGAACCAGGGCTGCGTCGAGTCGAGCAGCCGCGTCACGTTGCGGTGGGTCAGCTGCGTTCCCTTGGGGCGGCCGGTGGAGCCCGAGGTGTAGATGACGTAGACCAGGTGGTCGGCATGCACCGCCACCTCGGGCGCATGCGAGGGCTCCGCGCTCAGGTCGGCCGTGTCGAGCGCCAGCACGCGCACGTCGTCCTGCAGCGGAAGCTTCGGCGTCACATGGCTTTGCGTCAGCAGCAGGCGGATGCCGCTGTCCGCGATCATGTAGGCCAGGCGATCGGCGGGGTACTCGGGGTCGAGCGGCACGTAGGCACCACCGGCCTTCAGGATGCCGAGCAGGCCCACCACCATCTCGATGGAGCGTTCCACCGCGATGCCCACCTTCACCTCCGGCCCCACGCCAAGGCTGATCAGCCGGTGCGCGAGCCGGTTGGCGCGCGCGTCGAGTTCGGCGTAGCTCAGGCTTTCATTGCCGAAGACCACCGCCGTTGCATTCGCATGCAGTGCGGCCTGCCGTTCGAACCAGCGATGCACGGGCAACTCGGTGTCGCCGGCGTGCAGGTCTTTCACTGATTCGAGTTGTGATGAATCGTTTTCATCCTGCAGGCCGATATCGCCCACCCGCGCACCTGGTGCATGCGCAAGCGCTTCGAGCAGCGTCTCCATCCGGTCGGCCAGCGTCCGAACCATCGCTTCATCGAACTGGCTGCGTGCATGGCTGTAGCTCAGCACCAGCGTCTCGCCCTGGTTCACCGACAGCGTCATCGGGTAGTTCGTCTCTTCGCGGTTCCATACCTCGCCGAAGCGCAACCGGTCCGGCGCGCCCCGCGTCAGCGCCTGGTCCAGCGGATAGTTCTCGAACACCACGATGCTGTCGAACAGGTCTTGGCCGCCCTGCCCCGCCCAACGCTGAATCTCGTAGAGCGGCGTGTGCTCGTGCGCCTGCGCACCGAGGTTCCGGGCCTGCAGCGCGCGCAGCCAATCGCCCACGCGCTGCGCCGGCTGCAGCGTGGCGATCACCGGCAGCGTGTTGATGAAAAGGCCCAGCATCTGCTGCGCACCGGGCAGCTCGATCGGCCTGCCCGCCACGGTGGCGCCGAAGCTCACCGTGCGCTGCCCCGTGTGGCGCGCCAGCAGCAAGGCCCATGCGGCCTGCACCAGCGTGTTGAGGGTCACGCGTTCGCGCTTCGCCGCTTCCATCAGCGCGCGCGTGCGCTGCGCTCCAATCTCAAAGCGCTGCATGCCGCCATGACCTGCCTGCGCATCGCGCGGCTTGGGCAGGGTGTTGGCGAGCCATGTGGGGCCTTCGACGCCGCCCAGCTGTTCGCGCCAGTAGCGCTCGTCGGCCTCGCCGTCGCGCTGCTGCAGCCACGCGATGTAGTCCGCGTAGCGTCCGCCCTGGGATGCAAGAGCTTCGCCGGCATAGTGCCGCAGCATCTCGCCCATCAGCTGCGAGGTGCTCCAGCCGTCCAGCAGCAGGTGGTGCATGGTCCAGACGAAGTGGTGCTTGCCGCCTGGCGTATGCACCAGCACGAGCCGCATCAGCGGCGGCTGGGCCAGATCGAAGCCTTGCGCGAGCTGTGCCTGCGCCAGGTCATCGAGCGCGCGGGCCACGTCGCCACGGTTCCGCCAGTCGTGCTCGGCCATCGGCAACTCGATCTTCCGGGCCACCCATTGGAGGGCGGGCTCACCCACCAGGAAACCGGTGCGCAGCACCTCGTGCCGCTCCAGCAGCGCGCGCCATGCGGCCTTGAAGCGCGCGACGTCGAGCCCGTCGATGTCGACGCGCAACTGGTTCACGTAGGCGCTGCCTCCAGGCGCATACAGGCTGTGGAACAGCATGCCGGCCTGCATCGGCGAAAGCGGGTACAGGTCCGCCAGGTTCGCTGCCGGAACCGGCAAGGCATCGAGCTGCTGCGGGCCGATGCGCGCCAGCGGAAAGTCCGACGGCGTCACGCCCTCTGCGCCGCTGGTGCAATGCGCCACCAGCGCTTCGAGCTCCTGCTGGAAGCGCTGCACCCAGCCTTCCACTGCACCGCGGTCGTGGCGCGCCTGGCTGTAGCTCACGCGCAGTTCGAGCACGCCTTCGTGGACCTGGCCGTTGACCGCGAACTCGTGCGTCAGCGGTGCGCCTGCATCCACCGGCGCACCGCTCGGTTCCTGGGCCAGCACCCATTGCGCACGCTCGTCGAAACCGGCGTCGAACTGGCCGAGGTAGTTGAAGACCACCTGTGCACGGGGCAACGCGCGCAGCGCCTGTTGCTGCGCAGCGCTGACGAGGTGCTTGAGCACACCGTGTCCCAGCCCCTTGTCGGGAATGCGGCGCAGGCTTTCCTTCACGCGCTTGATGGCTTCGCTCGGTTCTCCCAGCGGATCGAGCGCGACCGGGAACAACGTGGTGAACCAGCCCACGGTGCGCGACAGGTCGATGTGGTCGAACAGGTCTTCGCGGCCATGCCCCTCCAGATCGACCAGCACCTTGGCGTGGCCCGCCCATGCGCACAGCGCACGGCCCAGCGCGGTCAACAGCAGGTCGTTGGCCTGCGTGCGATAGGCCGCGGGTGCGTCCTTCAGCAGCGCCTGCGTCGTCGCCTTGTCCAGCCGAAGCTCGACGGTCTGCTGGTCGGCGACGGTGTTCGATGCGTCGGGGTGGGCACACGGCAGGCTCGCGGGCACGTCCGCCAGCGCTTGCCAATGGCCGATCCCTTCGGCATGGCGCTGGGCGTAGCCCTGCAGTGCGACGGTCCAATCCTTGTAGCTGCTGCTCTTGGCGGGCAGCACGATGGGCTGCCCCGCAAGGCGGTGGCGGTAGGCGTCCTGCAGGTCTTCCAGCAGGATGCGCCACGACACGCCATCGACAACCATGTGGTGAATGGCCAGCAGCAGCCGCGATTCGCCGCCCGGCAGTTCGACCGCGAGCGCGCGCAGCAGCGGTCCGCGCGCAAGATCGAGACTGCGCTGCGCTTCGTCGCAGAGCGCTTCAAGCTGCGCCGCATCGCGGGCCTTGCGCACCCACAGCAGTTCGGCGAGTTCGCTGTCCGGCATCGCGGTGTAGTGCTGGTGCCATGTGCCTTGGTCATCCTGGCTGTAGCGCAGGCCCAGGCTGTCGTGGTGCCGCACCACGGCCTGCAATGCCTGCCCGAAGGCCGGCAGCTGCAAAGGCTCGCGGCACTTCAGCAGCACCGCCTGGTTCCAGTGGTTGCGCACCGGCATCTGCATTTCGAAGAAGGCATGCTGGAACGGCAGCAGCGGCGCCTCGCCCTCGGCATCGCCGGCAGCCGTGCGCTTCGCATCGCCCACCGGTTCGGCCGCGCCCGCGAGCTGGGCCACGGTCTGGCGCTCGAAGATCTGCTTGGGGCTCACCTTCCAGCCCGCGAGGCGCAGCCGCGCCACGATCTGCAGGCTCAGGATGGAATCGCCACCCAGTTCGAAGAAGTTGTCGTTCCGGCCTACGCGTTCCAGGCCGAGCACGCCGGTCCAGACCTTCGCGATGGCCTGTTCGGCCTCGCCCTGCGGCGCTTCGTACGCCTTCTCGTCCTGCAGGAGTTCGGGCTCCGGCAGGGCCTGCCGGTCGACCTTGCCGTTCGGGCTCAGCGGTAGCGCGCCGAGCACCACGATGGCCGAAGGCACCATGTAGTCGGGCAGCGCCCGAGCGAGCCGATCCTTCAGTGCCGCCACATCGACGGATTGCCCCGCCTTCAGCGACACATAGGCTGCAAGCCGTGCGCCGGCCGGCCCGTGGCGAGCGATCACCACGGCTTCACGCACTTCAGGCTGGGCCAGCAGCTGGGCCTCGATCTCGCCCAGCTCGATGCGGAACCCGCGGACCTTCACCTGGTGGTCGATGCGACCCAGGTATTCGAGCTGGCCGTCGTCGCGCCAGCGCACCCAGTCGCCCGTCCGGTACAACCGCCCGCCGTCCGCGTCGAAGGGATCCGCCACGAAACGCTCGGCCGTGAGCGCGGCGCGGCGCAGGTAGCCGCGCGCCAGACCGGCGCCGCCGAGGTACAGCTCGCCCGCGACGTTGCGCGGCACGAGGTTGAGGTCGGCATCGAGCACGCGCGCGCTGCGGTCGCCCACGGGCCGGCCGATGGGCGCGTAGCCTTCTTCGAAACTCGCCGCGCCATCGACCTTCCACAGCATCGGCGTAACCACCGCTTCGGTAGGGCCGTAGCCGTTGATCAGCAGCTGGGGCTTCAGATGGCGGCGCACCGCGTCGAAGCCTTCGCGCGACATCGCTTCGCCGCCGAACGAATACAGCTGCACCGGCGGGCAACGGCCGGTGTCGCGTGCCCAGTCTGCGAGCTGCCGCAGGTAGGCCGGAGGAAAGCCGGCATTGGTCACGCGGTGGCGCGTCATCGCGTCCAGCGTCTGCTCGGCGGTCCACAGCGATGCATCGCGCAGCAGCAGCGAGGCGCCGCAGCACAGGGCCGTGAAGAGGCGTTCGTGCGCACCGTCGAAGGAGAACGAGAGAAAGTGCAGCTCGCAGGAGTGCGGCCCCATCTCGTACAGCACGGCCGTTTCCACGCAATGTGCGGCAAAGGGTCCGTGCGACACCATCACGCCCTTGGGCATGCCGGTCGAGCCCGAGGTGTAGATGATGTAGGCCAGGTTGTCGCCATGCACCGGAACGTGGGGCGAATGCACTGGCTCGGCGGACAGGTCCAGCGTGTCGAGCTGCAGCACGCGCACGTGGTCGCCGCAGGGGATGCGCGCCTTCACGTGGCTTTGCGTCACGAGCAGGTCGATGCCGCTGTCCGCAACCATGTAGGCCAGCCGGTCCGCGGGGTACTCCGGGTCCAGCGGCACGTAGGCGCCGCCGGCCTTCAGGATGCCGAGCAGGCCGACCACCACGTCGAAAGACCGCTCCACCGCGATGCCGACGCGCGTGTCCGGCCTCACGCCGAGCGCGATCAGCCGATGGGCCAGGCGGTTGGCGCGGCGGTCGAGTTCGGCGTAAGTCAACGTCTCGTCGCCAAACAGCAGCGCCGTGGCCTCGGGGCGCTCGTGCGCCTGCCGCTCCATCAGGCGATGCACGGGCTCGCTGCCCTGCTCGTCCGGGGCGTTGACGCCCCATTGCGCGAGCCGTTCTTTCTCGGCGGGCGCAAGCAGGTCGACGTCGCCGACCGCCTGCGCCGGACTGTCGGCCAGCGCGCCCAGCACCGCCAGGTAGTGCCCCGCCATCTGCGCCATGGTCTCCGCGTCGAACAGCTCCTCTGCATAGTGAAAGCTGGCCTGCACATGGCCCTGGGCGTCTTCGATGATGCTCAGCGTGAGTTCGAACTGCGCGGCCTGCCCGCCCAGCTCGTGGTCCTGCAAGGTCAGGCCGGGCAGGTTCTGCAGCGCGCGATGGTCGCGCCGCTGGTGGTTGAACATCACCTGGAACAACGGCGCCGTGCCAAGGCTGCGCTCGGGCTGCAGGGCCTCCACCAGCTGTTCGAAAGGCAGGTCCTGGTGCGACTGCGCGCCCAGCGCCGCATCGCGCGTGGCTTCCAGCGCCTGCAGCAGGCTGGTGCGGCTGGTCAGCACGTTGCGCAGGACCTGGGTGTTGACGAAGAAGCCGATGACCTTTTCGGCCTCCACGCGATGGCGGTTGGCAACCGGCACGCCGATGCGGATGTCCTGCTGCGCGGTGTGGCGGTGCAGCAGCACCTGCAGCCCCGTGAGCAGCACCATGAAGAGCGTGGCGCCCTGGGCCTGCGCGCGCTTGTGCAGTGCATCCACCACCTTCTGCGGCAGGGCCACGTCATGGCGGGCGGCGCGGTATCGGCCATCGGTGCGCCGCGGGCGGTCCGTCGGCAATTGCAGCACCGGGTGTTCGGTGCCGAGGTGCGCCTTCCAGTAGCCGAGTTGCCGCTCTTTCTCGCCGGCCTCCAGCCAGTGCCGCTGCCAGACGGCGTAGTCGGCGTACTGAATGGGCAAAGGCGCAAGCCGCGACGGCTGCCCGTTGGCCCGCGCGCGGTAGTGCGCCGTGAACTCGTCCACGAGGATCTGCAGCGACCAGCCGTCGGACACGATGTGATGCATCACGACCACGAGCAGGTGCGCGTTTTCCTCAAGCCGGATCAGCGCCACCCGGAGCAGCGGATCGGCCGTCAGGTCGAAGGGCGTCTCGGCGATGCGCCGGGCTTCTTGCTGCGCCCGCGCATCGCGCTCTCCATCCGCGAGCGCGCCAAGGTCGATGAGCGGAATGTCCAGCCCCGCGCGCTGCTGCACCACCTGCTCGACCAGGCCTTCGGCGTTCGCGCGGAACACCGTGCGCAGCGACTCATGGCGTTCGACCAGGGCGTCGAAACTGACCTGCAGCGCATCGCGGTTCAGCGCGCCCTCAAGCCGGAGCGCACCCGAGATGTGATACGCCGAACTGCCCGGCTCCAGCTGCCAGAGGAACCACTGGCGCATCTGGGCATACGAGGGCGGGCAGGCGACGCGCGCCGCCTCGTCGCGTTGGAGAATCGGAAACTGCCCGATCGTCAGCCCTTCGGCGCGGATCTTCTGGTACACCGCCCGGCGCTGCGCCGGGTTCAGGCGCGAGAAGCGCTTGCCGATCTGGTCATGGGTGGCTGCCGTGAATTCCATCAAGCGATCTCCAGGCTGTCCATGAAGGCGTCGATGTCGGAGAGAGACTGGGCCACGGGTTTCCTTTCGCCGGCACCTGCAATGAGTCGGGCCATGTCCAAGAGAACCGGCTGCCTGAAAATGTCGCTGACGGTCAGGTCCGCGTGCATCGCGCCCTGCACCCGCGCGACCACCTGCACGGACATGAGCGAATGCCCGCCGAGCTCGAAGAAGTTGTCGTGGCGGCCCACGCCCGGCACGCCGAGCACCTCGGCCCACACCGCAGCAAGCGCTTCTTCCACGGCGCCCTGCGGCGCCTCGTAGGCCTGGGCGTTCGCGCGCTCGGGTTCGGGCAGCGCCTTGCGGTCGACCTTGCCGTTGGCGTTCAGCGGCAGAGTCTCCAGCACCATGAAGAGACTGGGCACCATGTAGTCGGGCAGCGCCCGGCCGAGGCGTTCGCGCAGGCGCGCGGTGTCGATGGCCTCACCGGCCTGCGCCGAAACATAGGCCACGAGCCGCGCGCCGCCCGCGCCCTGGCTCGCAACGACGACGGCCTCGCGCACTTCGGGCTGCGCGAGCAGCTGCGCCTCGATCTCGCCCAGCTCGATGCGAAAGCCGCGGATCTTCACCTGGTGATCGATGCGGCCCAGGTAGTCGAGCTGGCCTTCGCTGTTCCAGCGCACCAGGTCGCCGGTGCGGTACAGCCTGCCACCGCCGTCGCCGTCGCCGTCGAACGGATCGGCCACGAAGCGCTCGGCGGTCAACGCCGCGCGCTGCACGTAGCCCCGCGCGAGCCCCGCACCGCCCAGGTATAGCTCGCCCGCGGCGCCCGGCGGCATCAGGTTCAGCTCGGCGTCGAGCACATAGGTTTGCGTGTCGTCGATCGGCCGCCCGATCGGCACCTGCGTGCGTCCGTCGTCGCGGCAGCTCCAGTGCGTCACGTCGATGGCCGCCTCGGTGGGGCCATACAGGTTGTAGAGCGCGGCCTGCGGCAGCCGCCTGAACACCTCGTTCTGCGCTTCGGCCGGCAGTGCCTCGCCGCTGCAGACGATCCGCCGCAGGCTGGTGCACGCCTCGATGCCCGGGTGCGCCAGAAAGGCCTGGAGCATCGAGGGCACGAAGTGCAGCGTGCTCACTTGATGCGTGCGGATCAGCTGCGCAAGGTGCGCCGGTTCTCGGTGGTCGCCGGGGTTGGCCACGGCCAGCCGGGCGCCGAACATCAGCGGCCAGAAGAACTCCCACACCGACACGTCGAAGCTGAACGGCGTCTTCTGCAGCACGGTGTCCGCCTCGCCGAGCTTGTAAGACTGCTGCATCCACACCAGGCGGTTGTAGAGCGAACCATGTCGGTTGGCTGCGCCCTTGGGCTTGCCGGTCGAACCCGAGGTGTAGATCACGTAGGCGAGGTTCTCGCTGTCGAGCGCCACCGCCGGGTTGCTTTCCAGATAGCCGCCGAGGTCCAGCGTGTCGAGCGTGAGCATCGGCACGCCGGTCTGCAGCGGCAGGCGTTCCTTGAGGCGCTCCTGCGTCAACACCAGCGCGAGCCCGCTGTCTTCCACCATGTAGGCGATGCGGTCCGCGGGGTATTCCGGGTCGAGCGGCACATAAGCGCCGCCCGCCTTCAGAATGGCCAAGAGGCCGACCACCAGCTCGATGCTGCGCTCCAGCGCGACGCCGACCTTCACCTCGGGGCGCACACCCTGCTCGATCAGGCGATGCGCCAATTGGTTGGCCCGGCGGTCGAGTTCGCCGTAGCTCAAGACTTCCGCGTCGAAGATCAGCGCAGTGGCATTCGGACACTCGGCCGCCTGTTGCTCGATCAGGCGATGCACGCATTGCGCTTCGCCGCGGCGATGGGTGTTGACGCCCCATTGCGCGAGCCGGGCGCGCTCCGCATCGCCCAACAGATCCAGTTCGCCGAGCTTCGAAACCGGCAGTTTCACCAGCGCTTCGAGCACGCGCTTGTAGTGGCCGGCCATGCGTTCGACAGTCTCCGGCTCGAACAGCTCGGCCGCATAGCGGAAGTTGGCCCGGATGCCGCCGTCTTCGCGTTCGATGGTTTCCAGCGTCAGCTCGAAGGGCGCCGCGCGCTCCTCCAGATCGATGCGCCGCACCTGCAGACCGGGCCAGCCGCGCAGCGGGCGGTCGCCCTGCCCCAGGTGGTTGAACATCACCTGGAACAGCGGCGCGGCCGCGTGCCCGTGCTCCGCGCGCAGCGTCTGCACGAGGCGTTCGAACGGCAGGTCCTGGTGCGCCTGGGCCTCGATGGCGGTGTCGCGGACTTGCGCGAGCAATTCGGCCAGGCTCGTCTGCGCGTGCAGGCGCGCATCGAGCACGAGCGTGTTGATGAAGATGCCGATGACGCCCGCGGTTTCCGGACGACTGCGGCCCGCAACAGGCACGCCGACGCGAATCTCGTTCTGGCCGGTGTAGCGGAACAGCAGGGCATGGAAGGCCGCGAGCAGCGTCATGAACAAGGTGCCGCCCTGCGCACGCGACAGCTGCTTCAGTTCCTGCGCAAGACCCATGGGAATGTCGAGCGAATGCTGCGCCGCGCTGTAGTGGGCCTCGGCGGAACGCGGCTGGTCGGTAGTCAGGGAGAGCACCGGCTGGCTGCCACCGAGACGCTCGCGCCAGTAGCCGAGCTGCCGCTCGCCTTCGCCGTCGGCAAGCCACTTGCGCTGCCACAGCGTGAAGTCGACATAGCCGATCTCCGGCCCCGGCTGCGCGCTCTGTGCGCCCTGCGTTCGCGCGGCATAAGCCTGCGCGAGCTCGTCCAGCATGAGCTCGACCGACCATGCATCGGAAATGATGTGGTGCATCATGAGCAGCAACTGGTGCTCGCCATCGGCCATCTTGAGCAAGGCGCAGCGCAGCAAGGGGCCGGCCGTCAGGTCGAAGGCGGTGCGGCAGACCTGGTCCACCGCGTCGCCGTAGCGGGATTCGCGCGCGGCCGCATCGAGCACGCTGAGATCGACGAAGGGAATGTCGATGCGGACTTCCGCCTGGACGCGCTGCTCCGGCAGGCCTTCGGGGCCGGGGCCGAACACGGTGCGCAAGGCTTCATGGCGCCTGGCGAGCGACTGCATCGCATCCTGCAGCGCCGTTACATCGAGCGGCCCCGAAAAACCAAGTCCACCACCAACGTGGTAAGCCGTGTTCGCAGGGTTCAGCTGCCACAGGAACCACTGGCCCTGCTGCGCGAAGGACACGGGCACGGGGCCGTCGATGTGGCTGCGCACGATGGCCTCGCGCGCGGGCGCCGCGTTGCCGCCCGGTTTCAAGCGGCGCTGCAGCAGGCTCAGCTGCTCGGGCGACAGCTTCGCGCGCCGTTCGGAAAGAGGGGATGTTTCGCTCATGATGAAAAACTCGCAGTGATGCGATCCGCTGGCGGATGCGGGTCGTCGGTGGCCGGGGCTTCGCGCTCGATCTCCTCGATCAGCCGCAGCTCGACCAACGCGGCCAGCTCGGCCACCGTCGGTGCCTTGAAGAAATCGGCCGGTTGCAGCTCTACGCCGTAGGCCTTGCGCACACGGGACAGCAGGCGGATGGCCAGCAGCGAATCGCCGCCCAGCTCGAACAGGTTGTCGTGTGCGCCCACGGGCGCGATGCCGAGGGCTTCGGTCCACAGCGCGGCCAGCCCTTCTTCCAGTTCGCCTTCGGGTGCGGCATACGGTGTGGGCAGCGCGGGACGTGCATGGCTGGTGCGGGCTTCGGCCGACGGCGCGGTGTCTTGGGCTTCCACCGCGTCGAGCAGATTGCCGAGCGGGCGCAGGCGCGGCGCCAGCGGCGACACGGAAACCACCGTCTGAGGCAGGTCGGGGCCGTTGACGATGCGCTCGAAGGCGAGCACGCCGGTGCGCTCGTCGAGGCCGACGCCTTCGGGCAGGTTCATGTCGGCCGCGGCGCCGACGTCGCGCCAGGCGTCCCAGTTCACCGAGAACACCGGCAGCGCCGACGTGCGGCGGTGGGCCGTTGCCAGTGCATCGAGAAAGGCATTGGCGGCGGCATAGTCGCTGCGGCTCAGGCCGCCGACGAGCGTGGCGATGGAGGAACAGAAGAGCACGAAGTCCAACGGCTCGCCGCGCAGTGCGTCGAGCAATGCGCGCGTGCCCGCCACCTTGGGCGCGAAGGCTGCCTCCACCTGAGCCCAGGTGCGCTGCACGATCATGCCGAGCCCCGGGTCCATCACAGCGTGGACCACGCCGTTGACCGCGCCGAAGCGCGCATGCGCCGCCGCCAGGGCTTCGCGCAGCTGGGCGGGGTCGGTCACGTCCGCCGTCACCGTGAGCACTTGCGCGCCGGCGGTTTCGAGTTCGATCAGTTGGCGCAGCTTGCGGCGCAATGCCGCGGGTTCGTCGGTCGAGGCGGCGATGCGCTCCCAGTCGACGCGCGCAGGCAATGGCGTGCGGCCGAGCAGCACCAGCCGGGCCTTCCATGCGCGGCTCAGATGCCGCGCCAGCGCCAGGCCGACGCCGCCCATGCCGCCGGTGATGAGGTACACGCCGCCCTCGCGGAGCCGCTGCGTGGCGCGTTGCATCGGCAATGGCTCGTAGTTCTTGGTCCAGCGATGCGGCCCGCGGTAGGCGACCACGAAATCATCGTGTGCGGATGCGGCCTCGTCGGCGACCCGGCGTGCCAGGTCGCTTTCCGCCGCGCTTTCCGGCGCGGGCAGCACCACGTCGACGACGCGGCAGGCGATCGACGGATATTCCTGGCCCACGACCTTGGCGATGCCGAGCAGCGTTGCCTTCTCGGGTGCCAGCACCTCGGTGCCTGAAACGTCCTCGAGGCCGTCGGTGACGATGGTCAGCGCCATTGGCGCGCGGCCCGATCCACCCAAGGCGTCGAGCGCATGCACGAGCGCGAGCAGGCTGAAGTAACCGGCTTCGAAGACGCCTGCATGCGGCGGCGGCGCGGACCGGCCGCCGTCGAGGCTCCACAGATGATGAATCCGATGGACAGCGCCCGCTTCGGCTTCCACTTCCCGCAGCAGGGCTTCGTGGTCGGCGCGTTCGCCTTGTCGAATCGTGTATTGCCGCGGCGCAGTGCGCGCAAAGCGCGAGCCTCGCAGTGCCAGCACCACCTGTTCGCCGCGATCCCGCAGCGTGCGGGCCAAGCGGTCGGTGAAGCTATCGGCGTCGCCCAGGATCAGCGTGCAGCCCGTGCGGTCGGCTTGCTCTGCGGCGGGCGGCAACAACGGCGTGCTTCGCTGCCAGTTCGGCGCATAGAAAAGATCGGCGGCCGCAGCCGGCGACGAGGGCCGTACGGCGGCCCCGGCCTCGACCCAGAAGCGCTGGCGCTGGAAGGCATAGGTGGGCAGCGGCACGCGGCGCCTCTCGCCGCCTTCGTGGCATGCGGTCCAGTCGATGTCGATGCCGGCGGTCCACAGGCCCGCGACGGCATTCGCCAACTGCTGGCTGTTGCGCGCGGTCTGCTGTGCATGCGCCTGGCTGGCCCACAGGCCGGCGGCTGAGCTGCTGCCCGGATGCTGTCGCGCCAGCCCTGTCAGCATCTCGCCGGGGCCGACTTCGAGCACCACGCGCCCGGGCTTGCTGAAGATGTGGCGCAGCCCATCGGCGAAGCGCACGGTATTGCGCAAGTGCCGGCCCCAGTACGCGGGGCTGGTCGCCTCCTGCGCGGTGATCGGTTCACCGGTCAGGTTCGAAATGAAAGGAATGCGCGGCGCGTGACGCGGCACCGAAGCGACCAGTTGCTCCAGCGCGGCCACCGCCGGATCGACCAGCCGCGAATGGAAGGCCACGGCGACATGCAGGCGACGCGGCAGATGCTGGCGCGCGCGCAATGCTTCCTCGGCATGCGCGATGGCTTCGGGCGTGCCGGCCAGCACGCAGAGCTGCTCGCCGTTCACCGCCGCGAGGTCGCAGCCTGCCGCAAGGAAAGGCGCGAGCTCGGATTCAGGCAGCGGCACCGCGAGCATCGCGCCGGCCGGCAGCGCCTGCACGAGGCGCGCGCGCTGCGCGACGATGCGTAGCGCGTCTTCCAGCGAAAAGACGCCCGCCACGCAGGCGGCGACGTATTCGCCGAGGCTGTGACCCATCATCAGCGCGGGCTTCACACTGCTGTGCAGCCACCATTGCGCCATCGCATACTCGACAGCAAAGAGCGCCGGCTGCGCGACCTCGATGTGGAACAGGCGCTCGTTCGCCAGCGCCTCTTCGCCGGCGGCTGGAAACAGCAGCGGGTGCAGGTCGATGCCGCTTTGCGCGCGCAGCAAGGCGATGCAGCGATCGAGCGCCTCGCGGAACACGGCGCGTTCGCGGTAGAGCGCCGCGCCCATGAAGGCATGCTGGCTGCCGCTGCCCGGAAACAGAAAGACCACCTCGGGCGCTGAGAGCGGTGCCTTGCGCGGTGCGGCGGCGGGAGCCGACAACATCTGTGCGGCCATCTCCGGATCGTTCGCCACCACGGCGCTGCGCCATGCAAAGGCGCGGCGCCCGGTTTGCAGCGTGTGGGCCACGTCTTGCAGCGGCTGTGCGGGCCGTGCCTGCAGATGCGCCGCGAGCTGTGTGCGCCCTTGCGCCAAGGCAGCTTCGCTCTTGGCCGAGACGGGCAAGACCTGCCATCCCGGCGCCGTCGCCGCATTTGCAACGGCCGGTGCTTCTTCGAGCACGACGTGCACGTTGGTGCCGCCGATGCCGAAAGAGCTCACGCCCGCACGCCGCGGCATGCGCCCCTCGGCCCACGCGCGCGCTTCGGTATTCACATAGAACGGGCTCGCCGCGAAATCGATCTGCGGATTGGGCTGTTCGAAATGCAGGCTTGGCGGCAGCACGCGGTGCTTGAGCGCCATCGTCGCCTTGATGAGCCCCGCCACGCCGGCGGCCGCGTCGAGGTGGCCGATGTTGGTCTTCACGGAGCCGATGGCGCAGAAGCCGCGCCGCTCGGTATCGGCGCGAAAGGCCTGGGTCAGCGCGGCGATCTCGATCGGGTCGCCGAGCGTGGTGCCGGTGCCGTGCGCCTCCACGTAGCCGATGGTGTCCGCCGCCACGCCCGCGATGAGCTGCGCCGCGCGGATGACTTCGGCCTGCCCATCCACGCTGGGCGCGGTGAAGCCCACCTTGGCGGCACCGTCGTTGTTGGCGGCCGAGCCCTTGATCACCGCATGGATGGCGTCGCCGTCGCGCAGCGCATCGTCCAGGCGCTTGAGCACGACCACGCCGGCGCCGCTGCCGATGAGCGTGCCCGCGGCCTTGGCGTCGAAGGCGCGGCAATGACCGTCGGGCGACAGGATGGCGCCGGCCTGGTAGCGATAGCCGCCCTCTTGCAGCAGGTTGAGCCACACGCCGCCCGCCAGGGCCATGTCGCAGTCGTGGCCCAGCAGCGCCTGGCACGCGGTGTGCACCGCGACCAGCGACGTCGAGCATGCCGTCTGCACGGTGACCGCGGGGCCGCGCAGGTCGAGCTTGTAGGCGACGCGGGTGCACAGCGAGCCGCCGGAGTTGCCGTTCATCAGCCCGAGCAGGTCGGCAATGCCGCTCTCCGCGCCGAGGCCGAAGGATGGCAGCAGGTTGCGGATCAGGTACAGGTTGGTGCCCTCGCCCGCATAGACGCCGACCTTGCCGGGCCAGCGCGCGACGTCGCAGCCGGCGTGTTCGAGCGAAGCCCAGGCGCACTCCAGGAAGACGCGCTGCTGCGGATCGAGGGTCTCGGCCTCGCGCGGCGTGTAGCCGAAGAAGCCGGCGTCGAACTGGTCGAAGCCGTCGAACGTCACGCCGGCCTTCACGTACTCGGGATCGTCCAGCAAGCTCTGCGGCACGCCGCGCGCGCGCAGTTCGTCGTCGGTGAAGCGCGAGACCGACTCCACGCCATCACGCACGTTGCGCCAGAAAGCGTCCACGTCATCGGCGCCGGGAAAGCGCCCGGCCATGCCGACGATGGCGATCTCGATGCCGGTCGGTTCGGAGAACTCTTGGGAGTTGGACATCAGTTGACTCTCTCTGCTGTCTTGCGGCGTTGAAGCATGGCGGCGCGCTGGCGCAATGCCCGGTCGTCGCCAGCTGCGGCAGACGACGCGGCACCGGCCGGCGCCTGCTCGATCCACTGGGCCAGCGATTCGATGGTGGGGTACTTGAAGAGGTTGACCACGGGGATCGTGGCCTGCAGCCGGTCTTCCAGCAGGCGGTGCGCGCGGATCAGCAGCAGCGAGTGGCCGCCGAGATCGAAGAAGTTGTCGTGCTGCCCGACCTGTTCGACCTGCAGCACCTCGGCCCACACCGCGGCCACCGTCTGCGCCACGTGGCCCTGCGGTGTTTCGTAGGCAAGCTCGCTGGCGAAGACGAGCTCCGGCAGCGCCTTGCGGTCCACCTTGCCATTGGCGTTCAGCGGCAGGCCGTCGAGCACGGCGAAGGCGCGCGGCACCATGTAGTCGGGCAGCACCTGTGCCAGACGTTCCTTCAGCACCGCAGTGTCGATGGCCTGGCCCGCATGCGCCGCAAGGTAGGCCACCAGGCGTGCGCCGGCCGGACCGTCCTTCGCCACCACTACCGCCTCGCGCACTTCGGGCTGCGCGAGCAGTTGCGCCTCGATCTCGCCCAACTCGATGCGCAGGCCGCGGATCTTCACCTGGTGGTCGATGCGGCCCAGGTACTCGATCTGGCCCTCGGTGTTCCAGCGCACCAGGTCGCCGGTGCGATACAGCCTGCCTCCCTTGCCGTCGAACGGATCGGCCACGAAGCGCTCGGCGCTCAGGCCCGGCCGGTTCAGGTAGCCGCGGGCCAGGCTCACGCCGCCCAGGTACAGCTCGCCCGCGACCCCCGGGGGCACCCGGTTCAGCTCGGCATCCAGCACATGGGCGCTGGTGTGGCTGATCGGCTGGCCGATGGGCACGAGACTCTGGCCACTGTCATCGGGATACAGGCGGCAGGTCCAGCGCGTGACGTGGATCGTGGTTTCGGTCGGGCCGTAGAGGTTCTGCAGCGTGGCACCGCGCAGGCGTTGCAGCGTCTCCTTCTGCGTTTCGGCCGGCATCGCCTCGCCGCCACAGATGATGTGGCGCAGCCGCGTGCTGGCGTCGATGCCTTCGTGCGCAAGAAAGGCCTGCAGCATGGAGGGCACGAAGTTGAGGGTGGTGACCTGGTGGCGCTGGATGAGGTCGACCAGCCGGGCCGGGTCGCGGTGGTCGCCAGGGTTGGCCACCACCAGCCGCACGCCCGCGGTCATTGGCCAGAACAGCTCCCACACCGAGACGTCGAAGCCGAACGGGGCCTTGTGCAGCACGGTGTCGTCGCGGGTGAGGCCGTAGGTGCGCTGCATCCAGGCCATGCAGCTGTGCAGCGCGTCGTGCCGGATGGCGGCGCCCTTGGGCTGGCCGGTGGAGCCCGAGGTGTAGATCACGTAGGCGAGGTTCTCGCCGTGCAACGCGACCTGGGGATCGGCGTCGGGCTCGTTGCCGAAGTCGAGGCTGTCGATTTCCAGCGTGGTCAGGCGGCTGCGGTCGTGCAGGCAGGCGCGCGTGGCGCGGTGGGCCAGCAGCAGCTGAAGGCCACTGTCCTGCACCATGTAGGCCAGGCGCTCGGCGGGGTAGTCCGGGTCCAACGGCAGGTAGGCGCCGCCGGCCTTGAGGATGCCGAGGATGGCCACCACCAGTTCGACCGAGCGCTCCATCGCGATGCCCACCAGTGCATCGGGCTTGACGCCCAGGGCGATCAGGCGGTGGGCCAGGCGGTTGGCGCGGCGGTTGAGTTCGCTGAAGCTCAGTTCCTCGTCGCCGAAGAGCAGCGCGGTGGCATTCGGCTGCAGCCGGGCCTGCCGCTCGATCAGGCGATGCACGGGCTCGTGCTGCGGCTCCCGCTGCGCGTTCACGCTCCATGCAGTGAGTTGCGCCTGCTCGGATGCGCCGAGGAGTTCGATGTCGCCCACCGGCTGGTCAGGACGATCGGCCAGCGCCTGCAGGATGGCGACGTAGTGGCCGGCCATCCGCTCGATGGTGTCCTGCTCGAACAGCTCGGCCGCATAGATCACCGCGAGCGACAGATGGCCGTCGGGCCTCTCGCGCGCTTCGAGCGTGAGCTCGAACTGCGCCGCGAGATCGGGCAGTGCGTGGTCCTGTGCCGCGATACCGGGCAGCTGCGCGAATGCGCGGTAGTCCTCGAACAGATGGTTGAACATGACCTGGAACAGGGGCGTGCGGCTCAGGCTGCGTTCGGGTTGCAGTGCCTGCACCAACTGCTCGAAAGGCAGGTCCTGGTTCGCCTGCGCGCCCAGCACCGCCTCGCGCGCCTGCGCCAGTACACGCGATGCACTCAGGCGGCCGTGGATCGGGTTGCGCAGCACCAGGGTGTTGACGAAGAGCCCGACCACGCCCTCGACCTCCACGCGGTTGCGGTTGGCAATCGGCGCGCCGATGCGTATGTCTTCCTGCCCCGTGTGGCGGTGCAGCAGCGACTGGAAGCCTGCGAGCAGCGCCATGAAGAGCGTCGCGCCCTGGGTGTCCGCCATGCCGCGCAGCTTGTCGAGCAGGTTGGCAGGCAGCTCGAAGGCATGGCGCGCGGCGCTGTAGCCGGCCTGTGCCTTGCGCGGATGGTCGGTGCGCAAATCCAGCGCTGCGTGCGTGTCACCGAGGTGCGCGCGCCACCAGGCCAGCTGCCGCTCGCCCTCGCCGGCCGCAAGCCACTCGCGCTGCCAGAGCGCGTAGTCGGCGTACTGGATGCGCGGCGCAGGCAGTCGCCTGGCTTCTCCACCCAGATGTGCGGCGTAGCCGGCGGCCAGTTCGTCGATCAGCAACTGCATCGAGGCGCCGTCGGAAATGATGTGGTGCATCACCACGGCGAGCACATGGGTCTCGTCGGCGGTGCGGATCAGCGCGGCACGCAACAGCGGACCCTGCGTCAGATCGAAGGGCTCGGCCTTGAGGCGCCGTGTTGCTTCTGTCAGTTGCTCCTCGCGCTCCCCGCGCAAGTCGATCATCGCCAGCGGCACGGAGCCCGAGGGCTTGACCCATTGCTCCGCATGGCCATCGGCGGCAGCGCTGAATACCGTGCGCAGCGATTCGTGGCGCGTGACGAGGCCATCGAGCGCGGCGCGCAAGGCATCTGCGTTCAACGCTCCCGTGAGTCGAAGCGCGCCACTCATGTGATAGGCCGCACTGTGCGGATCGACCCGCCAGAGAAACCACTGGCGCTCCTGCGCGTGGGAGAGCGGCATCGGCAACAGCCGGCGCTCTGCCGAGAGCACGGGAATCGGTGCACGCTGCGGGCGCACGCCTTGCGCCTGCAGTTGCCGGATGGCCGCTGCGCAAGCCTGCAGGCGCGGCTGCTCGAACAGCATCCGCGCCGGAAAGTCGATCTGCCAATGCGCCGAGATGCGCGCGGCCGCCTGCGTGGCCGTAAGGGAACTGCCACCACGGTTGAAGAAGTGGGCATCGCGAGCCAGCGCGCGGTCGTCGTCGCCATGTTTCCAGACCTCGCGCCAGATGTCGGCGAGGACCTGCTCGACCTCGTCCAGCGGCGCCTCGGGCGCTGCCTCGCTGGGCCCGCCCCGCACGAAGGCACCGTGCTGGTAGATCGCATACGCGTCGGCAGTCCCGTCGATCCAGCCTGCGCGGCAGGCGCTGCGCTGCAGCTTGCCGCTGGTCGTCTTGGGGAGGCCGCCGGGGTTGAGCAGCAGCACGACCGACAGCGGCTCGCCGAACATCTCGCTCACGGCGGCGCCGAGCGCATCGACCAGCACCTCCGGCGGCACCAGCTTCTGCATGCTGCGCGACACCTCGGCCGCGACGCCGATGCCTTCGCCGCCGGCACCCTGCACCGCAAAGACCGCCACACGGCTCTTGCGCACCGCGTCGACCTCGGCCTCGATGAGCCGCTCGATGTCCTGCGGGTAGATGTTGTGGCCGCGGACGATGATCAGGTCCTTGATCCGCCCCGTGACGTAGAGCTGGCCTTCGTGCATGAAGCCGAGGTCGCCGGTTCGCAGCCAGCGCTGGCCGTCGCGCAGGACGAAGGTCTCGCGGGTCTCGCGCTCCTTGCCCCAGTAGCCGAGGCAGATGCTCGGGCCGCAGGTCCAGATTTCACCGATCTTTCCGGATGCCGCCGGCAGCAGCGACTCGACGTCGACGATCTCGACCCGATGCCCTGGGGCCGCGACGCCGCAGCCGACCAGCATCGTGCCCTCGTCGGCCGGCGTGCCGGTGCCGCGGGCCAGGCCGTCGGTGGAGAAGGTGCGCGCCGTCATGCCGTCGCCGCGCATGCCGCCGGTGACGAACAGGGTGCCCTCGGCCAGGCCGTAGCAGGGGTAGGCGGCTCGCGCGTCGAAGCCCGCGGCAGCAAAGCGCGCGATGAATTCGGTTTCGGTGTCTTCGCGCACGGGCTCCGCGCCCGTGTAGGCCACGCGCCAGCTCGACAGGTCAAGCTGCGCCAGCCGCGCATCGTTCACTCGCTCGAGACAGAGGCGGAAGGAAAAATCGGGCCCGCCGCTGTGGGTGGCACGATGGCGCGAGATCAGCTCGAGCCAGCGCACCGGGCGCTCGAGAAAGTAGCCCGGCGAAGTGAGCACCAGCGGAATGCTGTTGTAGAGCGGCAGCAGCAGCCCGCCGATCAGGCCCATGTCGTGATAGAGCGGCGCCCAGCAGACGAACTTGTCTTCGGGCCTCACGCCCATGCCGTGCGTCATGGCCGCTTCGTTGGCGACCAGGTTGCCGTGCGTCACCATCACGCCCTTGGGCGCAGAGGTCGAACCCGAGGTGTACTGCAGGAACGCGATGTCGTCGTCGGTGGGATCGAACGGCGTCCATTCATCGGCAAGCGCCGCATCCACCGCATCGACGGCGATGATCTCGGCGCCTCCGAACTGGCCCGCGCCCGCATTCATCGCGCGCGAAATGGCGGCGGAGGTCAGCACGCAGTGCGCCTCTGAATCGGTGGCAATGCCAGTGAGCCGCGCCAGGTGCTGCGGCCGCATGGACTCGGGCGGGAACACCGGCACCGCGATCACGCCGCTGTAGAAGCAGGCCAGCATGCAGACCGCATAGTGGTCGCCGTTGTCGAGCATGATGAGCGCGCGCTCCCCCTTGGCAAACTGCTGCTGCAACCGGGCCGCAAGGGCGCGCACGCGGCGCTCGAAGACGCCGTAGCTGATCGGGTCTTCGTGGTATTCACCGTTCACCGTGCCGGCCACGGTGAGCCAGATGTCGTCAGTCCGCGTGCGTGCCAGCGCGCGCAGATGGGCGACAAAATTCTTCGGCTGCAGGTTTGCCTTTTGCGGCATCTCGGTCATGTCGTTTCTTCCTTTGCGCGCCAAGCGAGCGCGGCTGCGTAGCCGGTGGGCGCCCTGAGCGCCACGGCTTGAAAATTCGTCCATTCGGGAACGGCGCATTCGAGGGCGAAGCGCCCGTTCGTGCCGGGCCGGATGCCGATCGACTTCAGGTGCCCGGCCACGCCGACGCCGATGGCTTTGAGCACCGCTTCCTTGCCCACCCAGCGGGTGTAGAGCGCATGCAGGCGATTGGCGGCATCGCGCACTTCGCCGCATTCGCGGGCGGTGAATGCCAGCGAGGAGATGGCCTCGACGTCGACATCGGCCTTGCACGCTTCGATGTCGATGCCGATCTCGGTCACGCTCCGTGCATCGCCCAGCGCGATGAGTGCATGCGACCCGGAGTGCGAGACGTTGAACTGCGGCGCGCCACCGCCTGCACGCTCGATGAGCGGCTTGCCGTGCGGGCTCGCCACAAGCGGCACCTCGGCGGGCTCGCAGCCCACGCGCGATGCAAGCAGATTGCGAAGCGCGGCACGTGTCGCGGTGAAGCGCACGCGGTCGGCGGTTCTTGCAAACCTGTCGGCCTTTGCAAGCTCGTCGGGCGTCAGCACCCGCCGCGCCGCCGGTGCCTCAACGGTCAGGTCGAAGTCGAGGCGATACACCTCGATGCCCGCGGGCAGCGGATCAGGCCAGGGCGTGAGATGCATGGCGATCCCGTGCGACGACCTTTCCGAGGCGCTGCGAGAGCGCCGCCAGAAATGCCGTTTCCTGCTGGCGGAGGAAGAAGTGCCCGCCGCTGAACCAGTCGAGCGAAAAGGCACCACCCGCCTCGGCCGACCACGCGTAGATGCGCTCGGCTTCGATCTCATCGTCGCGCCCCGCGAAGACGTGCACCGGCATCGGCAGCGGCGCCTCGCCCGCGTGTCGAAAGCCTTCGCAAACGCGGTAGTCGGCGCCGAGCACGTCGAGCGTGATGCGCATCAACTCGGCGCTTGCAAACACTTCTTCCGGCGTTCCACCCTGCTTGCGCAAGTCGGCGATCAGCGAAGCGTCGTCGGTCTTGTCCGCGAAGCGATCGGGATCACGCCGAGACGGCGCGGCGCTGCCCGAAGCAAGCAGGGCAACAGGCAATGCACGCCCCATCGACCGCAATCGGCACGTCATGCCGTAAGCAAGCAATGCACCCATGCTGTGGCCGAAGATCGCGAACTCGCCGCGCATGGCCTCGGCCTGCTCCACGCAGAGCTGCGCCACGAGGCTGTCGAAATCCTGAACCGGGCTTTCGGCCAGCCGGCCGCCGCGGCCCGGCAGTTCCACGGGCACGACGCGAATCCAGCGCGGCAGCAGGCGGCGCCAGCGCAGGTACATCGTGGCGCTGGCGCCCGCGCACGGCAGGCACAGCAGCGAGACGCTCGTCTCCACGCGCGTCAACCGGCCGCGGCTTGCGTGTTCGTCGGATTTTTTTCCTGCTGCGCCATCCACTCGCGCAGCGAGCGGGGCCGCATGTCGGTCCACGCCTCTTCGACGTGGGCGAGCACAGTCTTCTTGTCGCCCTTCACGCCGTCGACCGCGGTCCAACCCTTGGGCACGGCCTTCCAGTGGGGCCAGATGGAATACTGGTCTTCGTGGTTGACCAGAACAATGAAGGTCTCGTCTTCGCGATCGAAGCAGCTCGTCGACATGGATACGTCCTTATGCGGTTGAACAGAAAGAGCGAGCCAGAGGCCCGGTGGGCCATCTCTTCGCTCCTGCTCAACAAGACGTTTCAGGACGGGATCTGTTCACTCCGCGCTGGAAGGCGGCACCAGGCCGGCCAACAGCCACAGGCGGGCTGCCTTGTCGTAGGCCTTGCGATGCGCGGGATCGGCAACGAGCCAGGCCGTCATCTCGTCGCGCGCGGCCGCATCGAAGTTCTCGCGGTCGTACTCGCGCTGCACCCATTGCCATGCGGCGCTCCAGATAGGGTCGTCCTGTTCTTGTGTCATGCGTGAAGGGTGTGTGGCATTGCGCGGCCGCACGATGCGCCAGCGCTAAGGCTTTCACCTTACACCAATCCCGCACGCGTGCAGCCGCGCTCAATCATCCACAAGCAGGCGGCCGCATTCCTTGATGGCTTGCGCCGCTTCGGCGATGAGCCCGTTCACCAAGCCGAGTGCGCAACCCAGGCGCAGCGCAATCTCGCGCTGCGTGAGGCCTTCGAGCCGGTAGAGCTCGAACACCAGCCGCGTTCGCGCGGGCAACGCCGCCAGCACCTTGTCGATCGCATGGATCGCCTGGCGCTCGCGCATCAGGCGGTCCGGCGCCGGAGGGCCGGCCACGTCCAGTGTCTCGACGTCGATATCAAAGGTGCGGTAGCTGGCCTCGACCGTGTGGCGACGGCAGCAGTCGAGCGCCACATTGCGCACGACCTGGCAGCAATAGCCGATGGGCCGGTCGGCCTTGCGCACGCAGGGGCCGTCGGCAATCTTGAGGTACGCGTCCTGCATCACATCGTCGGCAAGCTCCGCGGTGCGGACGATTCTTCGCGCCACGCGCAGCAGCTGCGGACGGTTCGCGATGAAGACTTCCGCGAGCGTGGGTTCGGACAGATGCAGCGCCACGTCGATGGGTTCTCTCATCATGCGAAGCGGGGCAGAGGCCGCCCGGAAGAATGTCGGCAAAGGTGCAGACCTGTGAACATGAAGGCGGTACTCCTGAAGTGCTCAATACAAATGAGAATTATTACTACTTGTGGATACAAAAAAGCCCCATTTCCCAACCCCTTCATGCTCCATACCCAGTAGACGTTTGAGCACGCCAAAGCGAGACAGCCGGCGTGAGGAATTCAAGCAACCAAACGTTCGCCGATGGTGGGGCGGCCGCATGACAGAAAGATGATGGCGACGCGCGCGCATCTAGAATTCCGCCCCCTTCCCCGCTCCCTTTCCCGCTCCCTCCCTTGCCCATGAACATCGTCGTCAACGAAGAACTCAAAGCCTATATCGATCCATTGACTCCGGAGGAGCATGAGGCGCTGGAACGCAGCATCCTCACCGAAGGCTGCCGCGACGCGCTGGTGCTGTGGGGCGACGTGCTGGTGGACGGCCACAACCGCTACGGCATCTGCCAGAAGCACGGCCTGCCGTTCCAGACGGTGCAGAACACACGCTTCAAGACGATCGAGGACGTGCACCTCTGGATGATCGACCAGCACCTGGGCCGGCGCAGCATTTCCGATTTCTTGCGCGGCGTGCTCGCGCTCCGAAAGAAGGACATCGTCGACGAGCGCCGCGCACGCGCATTGGCCGACACGGCGCCATCGGACGACAACGACGCGCCATTCGATGCCGACCCGCCCGCAGCCGGACCATCCGCGGACAACGCCCCTGCCCTGCCCCCGCCCGCGCCTCTGAGCAGCCGCGAAGCCATTGCCCGCGCCGCGCGCCTGAGCAGCAACCAGGTGGTGATGATCGAGAAGATCCAGAAGCAGGCCGCGCCCGAACTGGTGGCGGCCGTGAAGTCCGGCGTGATCTCCATCAACACGGCCGCGGCCGTGGCCAGCCTGCCCGCCGAAGAGCAGGTCTTCGCGGCCAACGCGGGCAAGGATGAACTCAAGCAGGCCGCCAAGCGCGTTCGCGAAGCCAGGCGAAAGCCCCGCGAAGAGTCGTCGGCCGAATCCGCTGAATCGAATCCGGCCGATCAGCCCGCAAAGCAGGCCGACGCCGTCCAGTTGCTGGAGCAGCGCGTGGCCGAACTGACGGCCGAGAACGACGCCCTGCGCAGGCAGGTCGCCGAGCTGGAAGCGCAGCTCGTGAACTGACCCGCCGGCCAGTTCGATTGGCGGCTACAGCCGGATCTCGCTGATCTTCGCGCCCGAGATCGAGACGCCGGCTTCGAGGCCGACATTGGTCAGCACGAAGCCGACCACGGGCTGCTGGATCGTGTTGGTGTCGATGCTGCCGTTGGCGCCAAAGGTTGCGGCGGCCACCGTGGCATCGGCGCCGGCCGTCCAGCCCTTGCTGCTGCGGAACTTGTCGAGCGCAGCCTGCGTGGTGAACACGTAGATCACAGCTTTCGACTGCGCGCCAGCCTGGAAGCCGATCGAGCCCGCAGTGGTGCTGTAGTAGGCCTGCGTGCGTCCACCCGCGCGCAGCGCGCCGCGGCCGTACTCGGCGCCTATGCCCATGCTGGCCCCGACCACGGCGGGAAACACCAGCACGCCCTTCGACGATGCAACCAGTTCGCGCGAGCCCCTGGCGGAGTCGTACAGCTTGGACAACGCGGCATCGACCTGGGCATCGATCGAAGCGCGCGACGATGCGCTGCTGGCCTGGTCCTGGGGCCGAGTGGTGGTGCAGCCCACGACCGCGATGCCACCGACTGCGACGGCACACGCGAGAGCAAGGCTGCGGAAATGAATGGATCGCATGGCGCTCTCTCCTTTGCAAGTAAACGACAAAAAGCCGAGTGCTTTCACTCACGCCGCTCGGCGACCTGTTCGACCCATGCTAGTTCCGGAAAGTCCTTTGAGAACCGGCTTGCGAAATCGGCCTACGCGAAGTCGCGCCCTCGAAGAACTCCGCCCGGCCACGGGCCGACGCAGAACGGTGCTTGCCTGAGCGCTGCAGTGCCGGCAGCTTCCCGAGCGACTCCTCGAAGAGCCGGGGGAGAGCCTGCGCGCGCGCCGTGCGGCCCCTGGCGCGTGGGCACCAACATTCAGCTGTGCTTAACGATTGATGCAGTTTCACTAAACCACGCAAACCGCTCGAATCTCTACAGTACGGCGCATGCACACACCATCGCACCTCATGGCGCTCGACACGCCGGCCGCCCTCGTCGACCTGCCGCGCATGCAGCACAACATCGATCGCATGCAGGCGCGCATGAACGCGCTCTCCAAGCGCTTTCGCCCGCACGTGAAGACCACCAAGTGCACGCCGGTCGTGCGCGCGCAGCTTGCCGCGGGCGCACAGGGCATCACCGTTTCCACGCTCAAGGAAGCCGAGCAATTCTTTGCCGACGGCATCACGGACATCCTGTACGCCGTCGGCATGGCGCAGCATCGTCTGCCGCAGGCGCTTGCCTTGCGGCGCAAGGGCTGCGACCTGAAGATCATCACCGACAGCGCGGCCTCGGCCGCCGTCATCGCCGAGTTCGGCCGCGCGCATGGAGAGGCGTTCGAAGTCTGGATCGAGATCGACACCGACGGCCACCGCTCCGGCATCAAGCCCGACGAAGCGGCGCTGCTCGAGGTCGCACGCACCTTGCATGCGGCCGGCATGCGGCTCGGCGGCGTGCTCACGCACGCGGGCTCCAGCTATGACCTCGATACACCCGAAGCGCTGGCCGCCATGGCGGAGCAGGAACGCGCAGGCTGCGTGCACGCGGCCGAGCGCCTGCGCGCGGCCGGCCTGCCCTGCCCCGTGGTCAGCGTCGGCTCCACACCCACCGCGCTGTCGGCAGAGCAACTGGACGGCGTGACCGAGGTGCGCGCCGGCGTCTACGTGCTGTTCGACCTGGTGATGAAGAACATCGGCGTCTGCGACACGTCGGACATCGCGCTCAGCGTGCTGACCACGGTCATCGGCCACCAGGCCGACAAGGGATGGGCCATCGTCGATGCGGGCTGGATGGCGATGAGCCGCGACCGCGGCACGCAGAAACAGAAGCGCGATTACGGCTACGGCCAGGTCTGCGGCATCGACGGAGCGGTGCTCGACGGCTACGTGCTGAGCGGCGCCAACCAGGAGCACGGCATCCTCTCGCGCGAAGGCACGCCCGACCCCGATATTGCGGCGCGCTTTCCGATCGGCACGCAGCTTCGCATCCTGCCCAACCACGCCTGCGCCACGGGCGCGCAGTTTCCCGAGTACCACGCGCTCGCGCAAGACGGAACGCTGGCCACCTGGAGCCGGCTGCACGGCTGGTAAGAGAAACCATGAGCACAAGTATTCAACCCATTGCACCGGCGGGCCTTGCCAAACCGGGCGGGCACTACAGCCACGCCACCGTGGCGAACGGCTTCGTTTTCGTCTCCGGGCAATTGCCCATCACGGCCGATGGCACCCGGCTGGCCGAGGCCTCCTTCGAGCAGCAGACGCGCCAGGTGCTCGACAACGTGAAGGCGGCCCTGCTGGCGGCGGGGAGCGGCATCGATCGGCTGGTGCAGGTGCGCGTCTATCTCGATGCCATCGAAAACTGGCCCGCCTTCAATGCGATCTATGCCGAGTGGGCCGGCGATGCCCGGCCCTCACGCGCCATCGTGCCCACGGGGCCGCTGCACTTCGGCTTCAAGGTCGAGGTCGAAGCCGTCGCGCTGGGCTGAACGCGGCAGGCGACGCCGAGCGCGGCGCCGCACTGCTGACTTGCGGGCAAAAACCGGGCAAACCGAAAGTTCTGCAAGATCTCTCTCAATTCTTAATTGATAATGATTGCTATTTACTTTTAGAGATAGCACGTGTTGTCGACCTCAAGACTCAAGGGCACGCCCCCCGCCGGCGCCCGCCCTGCACCAGGAACCTCCTGCCTCCCTCCTTTCCGGAAAACAACCCTCAGCCTCGGCACCGGCGCCACGCTGCTGGTGCTGTGCGCCGCCGCGCAAGGCAGCCGCGCCTATGCCCAGGAAGCCACCGACAAGGCGGCCGCCCTGCCAACGGTCACCGCCACTGCCGCGGAAGAAACGCCTCAGCATCTCGGCGCCAAGGTGAGCAGCGGCGCCCTCGGCGCACGCAGCCAGCTCGAGACGCCCTTCTCCACCACGGTGGTCAAGAGCGAAGACCTGGCGGAGCGCCAGGTGTCCAAGCTGGGCGACGTGTTCGCGCTCGACGCGTCGGTGTCGGACAACAGCGGCGCCTACAGCAGCTGGGCCAGCTACATCACCGTGCGGGGCCTGCCGCTGGACTGGCAGAACGGCTACCGGATGGACGGCAAGCCCTTTCTGAGCTACGCCATCACCCTGCCCTACGAGCACTTCGAGCAGATCGAACTGCTCAAGGGATCGACCGGCTTCATGTACGGCTTCGGATCGCCGGGTGGCATCGTCAACTACGTGACCAAAAGGCCGACGGACCAGCCGGTGCGAAGCATCGACGTGGGCTACAAGTCGAACAGCGTGTGGAGCGAGCATGTCGACCTGGGCGGACGCTTTGGCCCCGACGACCGGTTCGGCTACCGGCTCAACGCCACGCATGAAGAAGGCAAGACCTTCAACGACGGCGGCATCCGCCGCGATTCGGTGTCGCTGGCGCTCGACGCCAGGCTGGCGCGCGACCTGACCTGGAACTTCGACGCGCTGTACCAGAAGCGCAAGTCCACCGACCAGACCCCATCGATCTCCACCAGCGCCTATACGGGCAGCCGCCTGCCCACCGCCGTGCGCGGCGACGATCAGCGGCTCCTGGGCCCGGGGCAGCACCTCACCACCGATCTGCAGCTCTACTCGACCGGGCTCCAGTACAAGCTGACACCCGACTGGACCCTTAGCACCAGCTACAGCCACAGCACCTCCAAGCGCAGCCGCAACGAAGGCATTCTTTATCTGCAGGATGCCAGCGGCAACTACGACGACTACCGCTCCGACACGCGCGAAGGCCATCGCTTCGACCAGTGGCAGGCCATGGCCGAGGGCAAGCTGCGCACGGGGTCGATCGAGCACCAGCTGACGCTCGGCGCGTCGTGGCAAAAGCAGGTGAACGACTACAGCAGCAACAGCATCTACCAGTGGATCGGCACCGGCAGCATCTTCGGGCAGAACACCAATGCCTACGCCAGCACGACCGACCTCACGCTCTACCGCAACAGCGACATCACGCAGCGCGCGATCTTCGCGAGCGACACCTTGAAGCTGTCGGACCGCTGGTCGGTGCTGGCAGGCCTGCGCAGCACCAACTACGAACAGAGCGGCTACGGCACCGACGGCATCAAGACTTCGGAGTACGCCAAGAAAGGCGTGGTGACGCCGACGCTGGCGCTGATGTTCAAGCCCGCGGCCGACACCACGCTCTACACGAGCTATGTCGAATCGCTCGAACAAGGCAGCTCCGTCAGCAGCCTTTACGCGAACAACGGCGAGCTGCTCAAGCCGCTCAAGAGCAAGCAGTACGAGTTGGGCATCAAGACCGGCCGCGAGCGCTGGAGCGCCACGGCCGCGCTGTTCCGCATCGAGCGCGGTGCCGAATACGCCGACAGCGCCAACGCGCTGGTGCAGGACGGCCAGTCGATCTACCAGGGCCTGGAACTGGGCGCCTCCACGCGCCTGGGATCGCAGTGGCAAGTCGGCGCCAACCTGATGTTCCTCGACGCTTCGTACAGGCGCGGCAGCGACAACATCGGCAACCGCGTGGCGGGCGCGCCCAATTTCGTGGCCACGGCGCAGGTGTCTTATGCGGTGCCGCAGGTGCCGGGCCTCAAGCTCTCGGCCGACGCCAAGTACACCGGCAGCACCATGCTGAATGCGTCCAACCAGCTGAGGCTTCCGGGCTACGCCATCGCCAACATCGGTGCGAGCTACGCCACGCGCATCAACGGCCATGACACCACGTTCCGCGTGGCGGTGAACAACCTCACGAACAGGCGCTACTGGGAATACCAGTACGACAACTACATCAAGCCCGGCGACCCGCGCACCTTCAGCCTGAGCGCCAAGCTGGACTTCTAGGCGCCGCCGCGGCGCGCGGCCCTGCAGGATGGAAGAATGAGCCCCTCTCTCTCAACTGCCTGAGCCCGCGCTCTGGACGCCATGCCCCATTCCACTGAAGCCCCGATCAGCGAAGCCGCCATCGTGGAGGCCGCCCATGCGTTGCGCGGGCGGGCGGTTCGAATGCTCGAAGAGCTCGTCGCGCACCCTTCGCTGCTGGGGCATGAACAAGGCGCGCAGGCCTTCATGGCCGAAACCTTCGCGAGCCTGGGTCTGCGCGTCCACCAGTTCGAGATCGACGAACAAAAGATCCGGCAGCATCCGGGCTACTCTCCCTCCATCGTTCCCTACCAGGGGCGCACCAACGTCGTCGGCATTCATCAGCCCGACGGGCCGCAGAAGGGACGCTCGCTGATCTTCAACGGCCACATCGACGTGGTGCCGACCGGTGCCGAAGTGCTCTGGAAGCATCCGCCTTTTGAGCCGACGATCGAGGGAGACCGGCTCTACGGCCGTGGCTCGGCCGACATGAAGGCGGGCATTGCCGCCTACACCATGGCCTATGCGGCGCTGCAGTCACTGGGACTGGCGCCGGCATCGCCGGTGTACTTCCAGTCGGTGGTGGAAGAAGAGTGCACAGGCAACGGCGCGCTCGCCTGCCTGGTCGAGGGTTACCGCGCCGACGCGGCCATCATTCCGGAGCCGCTCGGTGGCGTGATGACCTGCCAGATGGGCGTGCTGTGGTTCGCGCTCGAAGTGCTGGGCAAGCCGGTGCATGCCTCGGTAGCCCAGACTGGTGTGGGCGCCATCGATTTTTCGCTCTATCTTTTTTCGGAACTCAAGAAGCTCGAGCAGCGCTGGAACGAGCCTGCCAACCGCTACCGCAGCTATGCGCACCACGCCCATCCGGTCAACTTCAATCTGGGAAAGATCCAGGGCGGCGAATGGGCATCGTCGGTGCCCTCGGCCTGCCGCAGCGACATACGCATCGGCTTTTATCCTGACATGAACGTGGCCCGGGCCAAGGCCGAGGTCGAAGCCGCGCTGGCTTCGGCCTATGCCGCGCATCCGGCCCGCGAGAGCCTCAGCTACAGGCTGATCTACGAAGGCTTCCAGGCCGACGGCTTCGATCTCGACCTCGATTCGCCGATCGTGACCGAGCTCTCTAAGTGCTACCAGGACATCGTCGGCGAGCCGCTGGAGCCCGGAGCCTTCACGGGCACCACCGACGCGAAGTTCTTCAACATCTATGGACAGACCCCTGCCGTTTGCTACGGCCCCACGGGCTCCAGCATCCACGGCATCGACGAGTGGGTTTCCATTGACAGCCTGATGCAGGTGACCGCCGTGCTGGCGGTGTTCATGGCACGCTGGTGCGGCGTCAACCGCACCGCGTGACCTGGCTGTGATTTATCGCGCCACTGGCTTCAAGAAGATTTCGACACGCCGGTTCTGCATGCGTCCCTCTTCCGTCGCATTGCTTGCCACTTGCTGGGTCTGGCCTCGTCCCTCGGCAGAGAGGCGTGTTTTGGCTACGCCGCGGTCTGCCAGATAGCTTCCCACGCTTTGTGCCCGACGCTGCGACAGCGTCATGTTGTGGTCCGGGTTGCCAGTGCTGTCGGTATGCCCGACCACTTGGGCGTTGATGCCAGGCTCTTGGGAGATGGTTTGGGCTACGCCGTCGAGCACGCTTCGAAACGAAGGCTTGATGGTGGCGCTGTCGCTATCGAAAGTCACCTGGCTGGGAATATTGACCTTCAGCGAGCCGTCCGGCTGCTCGGTGATCTGCGTGCCAGTGCCTGCCGTCTGGCCGGACAACTTGTTGCGGATCGCTCCCCAGTTGTAGCCCACGCCCGCGCCCACCGCGGCACCGACTGCCGCACCGATGGCCGTGCTCTTCTTGTTGTGGCCCATCAGATTGCCCACACCCGCACCGACGACAGCACCTGCGCCTGTGCCCACAGCCGTATGGGTTCCTTGCTCGGTCGCGCAACCCGCGACGAGCACCGCGGCCATTGCCAGCGAAGCCAGTTTGATTTTCATAGGTCCTCCGATTGAGTTGCGCAGCGCCCGCGCTATGCGCGCTTGACGAGGCGAACGATGATCAGCAGCACGATGGCGCCCGCGGTTGCCACGACGAGGCTGCCGACCAGACCGCCGCCACTGGAGACGCCGAACGTGCTGAACATGAAGCCTCCGAAGACAGCGCCGAGCACACCAACGACAAGATCGCCGATGAGGCCGAAGCCGCCGCCCTTGACGAGCATGCCGGCCAGCCAGCCAGCAACCAGACCCACAACGAGAAACCACAGCAAACTCATTTATCTACTCCCTTGAATAGGCCGATGCGGCCATGAAGCGGCAAGCGTAGCCGCCACGCGTTCGCCAAAAAACAATGGTGCAATCAGCCTGTGATTTATTGCTCTCTGCAGAAGAATTTCTTGTTTGCCGTGCATCACTTCGATGGCGCCTGGCCAGTGATGTCCACCACCACCCGGCGATCCGGCTGCAGGCATGCAATCAATTCGGGCGTGCGGACCGTGCCCTTGCAATTGATGGTCACGGGCTCGCGTGCACCGCTCGAGCCGACCTGCATGGGCACCCGAAGACCCGCTGCCTTCAGGTAGTCGCGTACCGTGCTTGCACGGCGAAGCGCCAGCTCCTGGTTGTAGGCCTGACTGCCAAGCCGATCTGCGTGGCCGGTGATCTGCAGGCTTTGAACTTCCACCCCTTGCCGATGCAGGGCCCGGGCAAGCTCATCGAGTTCGGCGCGACCCTTGGGCAGCATGTCACCGGTGTTCGACCGGTCGAACGCGAAAAGGGCATCCGCGCTCAAGGTGACGCGCTTTGGCATGACGGGAGCGGGCGCGGGTGCGGGCGCCATTGCCACAGGAGCAGGCGGCTTCAACATCGCCTCGCAGTCCGCGCCCTTCCAGTGGAAGTCCTGGCTTTTCATGTCCTTGTCGAAATGCACCATGTACTGGCAGGTGATGAACTCGTGTCCCTTGCCCGTGCGAAAGTTGAAGATGTAGTTCCACTCGCGCGGACCGAACAGGCCCTCGCTGAAATGCGGATAGCTGATGAGTTCGCGAACCTGGTTCTTGCTCATGCCAGGACCGATGCGGCGCAGCTGCTCGACGTCGACGAACGTGCCGTTCTTGAGCCAGGCCCTGCCCATGTCGGGAAAGTTCACCGAATGCTCGGCCGGGGCAGCCGGAGAGCCGGTTGTCGATGCGCAGCCGACGGTGACTGCCAGCACAACAGCCGACACGAAGAATTGAATTGCTTGTTTCATGCGATTGCTCCTGACTGTTCGATCAATCGAACGAAAAACCGAAACCAACGCGAACGATCGCCTTGCCCCCGCCAGAGCCCCAGCCGATGCCTCCATGCAAAGTGGTCTGTCCATTGTCGGAACGCTTGAGCAGGTTGATGCCTATCCCGGCCTGGCCGTTGTAGCCGGCGACCGCGCCGCTCACGTGATAGCGGCCCGGCTCGACAGGCGTGACCACCGCCATGGCGGCCGATGCGGCGATGCCGCCCGACAGCATCTTGGTATTGCGTTCGATGCTGTTCTGCAGGCCGTTCACCCGCGCGTCGGTGTACGCGGTTGCCGCGGCGATGCCGCTGTTCAACTGGTTCACGTTGACCGCATCGGTGCCGGCAACTCCGGGCGCCACGTTGCTGATCGTCACCGGGCCGGTCGAGTTGTTGCCGCCCATGGTCACGCTGTTGTAGTTGGTCGTGCCGTCGGCATTGGTGTCGTACTTGACCGTCGACTGGTCGATCACGGCCACCGCGCCCTGCACGGCCTTCAGCTGGCTCACGTTGGCGGCGTCGCTGTCGGCCGTGCCGGCTGCCACACCCGTGATCTGGCGGTACTGGCCGTTGGCCGCGTCGCCGACCGACACCGCCGCGAGCGTGCTGGTGGTTGCTCCGATGGCTATACGCTGCGAGTCCGTGGCGCTAGGCGGAACATAGCCTGCCACGCCTGCGGCTGTTGAAGCGATCGCTCCGGCGCCGAGGGCGACACCCCCGGCTTGTGTGACGCTGGTTCCCGCACCGATGGCCACGCCCTGAACGGCGGCGGCCGAAGACTGAGTGCCCAACGCAATGGAGTCCGCCATGTGCGACGTGGCAGCCTGTCCGATGGCAATGCCGCCGGTCGCGCTCTGCTGCACCACGGCGCCGTTGCCGATGCCCACGCCGTTATTGCCATTGACCACCGTCTGAGGACCCACAGCCACCGACTCCGCGCCGATGGCCAGCGAATCCGCGGCGCTGGAGTTCGCGTGGAAATACAGGGTGGGGGTGACGGCAAAGGATTGCAGCGCGCTGGACAACTGCCGGATCGTGACGGCATCCTGCGCCTCCGTCCCATCGGCCACATTGGTGATCTGGCGGTAGCTGGTGGCATTGCCGACGGAAACCGCACCAAGGAGCGTCCTGTCGGTGGTGTTGTAGGTGATGACGGAGTTGCCGGCTGGAATGGTGCCCGTTGTGGGGGCTATCGCACGGTCGGAAATGGAACCCGCGCCCAATGCCACTGCGCCGGCCTGGCTCGCCTGGCTCAACGCACCCAGCGCCAAGCTCTGGTCCGCAGTGGCTCTCGCACCTGACCCATTGGCCGTCGCCAGTACACCCGTTGCCTGTGTGTCTACGAAGCTGTCGGGCGCAGTCGCAAAGGTCGCGTTTGGGGTATAGGTGGTGTCCAGCGGAGCACCGTTGAGCATGTAGACCCGGCCGCCGGTTGCCGTTGAATAGTTGCCGGTGGCCGTAGCCATCGACCCGACGGATGTTGCCGCGATGCCCGATGCCACCGAGTTGGCGCCGAGGGAAGTGGCTCGTACGTTGCTCGCATTCGCCCGGCGCCCAATGCTGACGGCGTAGTCATTCGTGGCCACTGCACTCTGGCCAAGTGCCACCGTGGAGAACGCACTGGAAGTCGTTGCATCGCCGATGGCGACGGCACCGTTACCGGCAGAGTTGGACGCAAAGCCAATGGCGATGCCCAGCCGGGCGCTCGCCGTTCCGCCAATGGCGATCGTGTTCTGGGCAAGGGACTGGGCGCCAGCGCCTATAGCCACCATGCCACCATTGCTCGCATTGGCATTGACGCCCAGGGCAACACTGCTTGTAGTAGCTGCTGTGGCGCCCATGCCCACCGCCAACGTGTTGGCGGCGGAGGCCACCGCATTGGGGCCAACAGCGATGGAGTTGGCACCAGTGGCACCCGAATTCGCCAAGGTCGAATTGCCGACCAGGTTGGAGTTGGTGTGGAAGTACGGCGTCTCGTCCACGCTGATCCATTGGCCGTTCTTCCACACCGCCAAGCCTGCCTGCAGGCCGTTGACGCCCGTCGTCGCGGTGCTGTTGTAGACCACCATGCCTTCGACTGGCTGGTTGCCGTTCAGGCCCCAGGTGTTGCGATCGGTCAGCGCGATGCGGGGGAGTAGAGCGCCGCGGTTGGTACTTTCGAGTTCCAGCAGGGAACCCGGATTGATGGTGATGGGGTTGTCACCGATCTTGACCTGCGCCTGCGCGGCGGATGCGGACAGCAACAGCAGTGCAGTACCCACCGCGCAGCGGCCGAGGGGCGGCAACTTGCCGCGGGTTGTGCGTGAAATTGACCAATATGTTCTCTGCATGTTCACCTCGTCTGTTGGGGTCTGGGTTGACCTTGTCCCGGCAATACCGCCGTAGAACTTTCGTAGGCCTGACAAACGCGATGGTGTCGGGCGACAAACGAGCGAGGTGATCTCTTGCGAGGTTTAGCGAGAATTGAGACGAATTGACGCAGGGAAGTGTGATTTAGTTATCAGGTCAGAGTACTTTGGTTTCAGATGACCAACCCAATGGTCGCGCGACTGAAACCCCGCCAGGCTCAGGTTCGGTCGGCGGGAAAGTGGCGCGGCAAGTCCATCACGAAGGTGGTGCCCACGCCGGGGGCGCTGTGGCCGTCGAGGCGTCCGCCGTGGCGATCGACCACGGCGCGCACGATGGCCAGGCCCACGCCATGCGAACGCGCGGCAAACCCGCTCGATGCCGTGGCATCCATGTCGCCGTCCAGGGCCGGCATCACGCCTTCCGTGTCCTGGTGCAGCAATGCCTCCATGACCTCCGGCGACATGCCCGCGCCTTCATCGGACACGGCAATCAACACCCGGTGCGGCGCTGCCTCGCCGCCCGCCGACACGCAAAGCCGGATCGACGCGCCCGAAGGGCTGTAGCGGATGGCGTTGTTCAGCAGGTTGACCACGGCGCGCGTGAGCAGCGGTGCATCCGTCCACAGCTCGACGTCTTCTTCCGTCGGCACCTCGGCAGAGAGCTTGACGCCGCGCTGCGCCGCGTGGGCCCACACCTGGTCGACAGCGTCCAGCGCAATGGCCCCTGCCGGCATCTCCACGAACCGATAGCTGTGCATGCGGGCCTTCAGGAGATCGACGAAGTCGTCGGCGAGCCGCAGCGACCTCTCGGCCTCGCGGCGCAGGCTCTCCGTCAACAGCGGCTGTTCGAGCCAGTCGGCACCGTGGGCGCGCAGATCGAGCAGGCTCAGGATGTTGACCTGCGGCGTGCGCATGTCGTGCGACATGAAGCTCAGCCACTGCTCGCGCTCCTGCTCGGCGCGCCGCTCGGCCGTGAGGTCGTGCAATACCACCAGCCAGCGCGTGGAGACGGAGTCCTGCTGGTGCAGCGTTGCGGCCCGAACGCGCAATACCTTCCCATCGAGCGTCGTGCGCTCCACGTCGATGCCTTCCGCCCACTCCTTGGCGCCGGCGCCGAGAGGGTCGGTCAGCCCGTCGCACCGGGTATCCGCAAGCATGTCCACCACGGCGCGGCCTCGCAGCGGATCATCCGCTTCGTCGCTCCCGGCCGCCTGCGCGCTCAGCAGCGCACGAGCGGCGGCATTGCTGGTGGTGATCGTGCCGTCGCCGCGGCACACGAGCAGCGCCACGGGCATCTGCCACAGGCTCGTGCTGAGCAGCGTGCGGATCTGCCCGACGCGGTCGATGGCGTCGTCGAGCATGAGGGCATGGGCATGCACGTCGTCCCAGGCCTGCACGGGCGCCCGGCGCTCCGGGTCGAAGGCACCGCTGGGCACCGCGTTGAGCGCCGCGGCGCGCTGGTCGAAAAAGCGAAACAGCGCGTCCAGCCGCCGCCAGCTCCACAGCATGTAGCCCACGACGATGCCCAGCACCGGCGCCGAGGGCGGCAGCCACAGGTGCGCCGCCGCGAACATGCCAAGGCTGAACCCCACGCACACCGTGATCAGCGCAAGCGCCACGGTCCACGCCTTGCGGGCAAATCGGCGAAAGAGCGCCAGCGCCAGCCAGATGGGAACGGCGATCCACGCCGCCAGCCATGCTCCGTCGGCAAAGCGCACTGTGGTTCCCTGGCGCAGGGCGTCGATCGCATTGGCATGCAGCTCGATGCTTGGAAGCGAGGTCATCGCTCCGGCGCCGGTCACCGGCAATTCGTCTTCCAGCCGTGAACTGCCCACCGCTCCGATCAGGATTACCTTGTGGCGCAGAAGCTCCGACGGCACATCGCCTCGCAGCACGCTCACAAAGGGCACAGTGCGCCAGCTGCCCACAGGCCCCGCCAGCGGAATACCGAACTCGCCTTGCATCTGCCAGCCGTCCGCGCGCTGCCTGGAGGGCGCGATGACAACATCGCTTGCCGGATGGCCGCTCGCCAGAATCCAGCCCAGATAGTCGTGCAGATGCCCGCGCAGGCCTTCGCGCAAGAACATCCGGCGTGCAACGCCATCGGCATCGCGTGTGATGTTGACGTGGCCGAGCGCCTTGGCGCGGCGCGCAAACTCTGGCAAGGGCTCCCGAAAGCCGGGTGTATCGTCAAGTGCCCCATCGAGCTGCCCCGTATAGCTCAGCGGCAAATACACCGGAACCCGCGTCATGGCCTGCGCCAGCAAACGGTCTTCCTCCGGGTCTTCCGACGGCATGTCCAGGAACAGGTCGAGCAGCACGCCCTTGGGCTCCATGGGTGCAAGCCGCTCCAGCAGCCGCGCATGCACGCTGCGCGGCCAGGGCCAGGGGCCCAGCGCGTTGATGCTGCGTTGATCGATCCCCACCACCAGAATGTCCGGCGACGGGGTGGCCCGCGCCCGGCTCATCACATGGTCGTAAGCAGCGAGGTCAATTTGCGCCAGGCCGGGCGAGCGCTGCAGCCACCACAGCGCCGGAGGCAGCAGCGCCATCATCAGCAGCCATTCGACACGGAAACGGCGCCGCACGGTTCAGCGGTTTGTCGGTGGCGGGGCGGGAACGTCGAAGCTGCCCTCGAAGACCGCCGCCTCGGCGCCGGGCGTCGTGATCTCGCGGCTGCGCCAGTGATAGCGACCCGGCACGTCGAGCGGGCCCACCAGCGCGCCGCCTCCATACAGCACCGGCTCGCTCACCAGCGCAGGCGCAAAGGCCGGCGTGCGCGCCAGCTCGAAGGCATAGCGCTGGCCCGGTCGCGCCGGCCAGCTGATTTCGTAGCGGCCGTCGTCCATGCGACGCACACCGGCCGGGGCGGCACGCACGCCGACATAGACGATGCTGTCGCCCGGCATGCCCTCGAGCTGCCGTGCATCGAAAGCCGTGAGCCGCAGGTGGTAGAAGCCGGTCTGCAGATCCGCGGGCAAGGCAAACTCGCCTTGCTGCGAACGCTCCTCGTAGGCCAACTGCAGAAAGCGCTCATCGCGCGCCAACTGCATGCGATAGCCGACCGCGCCCGCCACCGGCACCACCGCGGCCTGCGTGCTCCCCTGCCCCTGGCGCGCGTTCTCTGGCGGTGGCAACAAGGTTTGCGCCTGCAGCGCACCCGGGCCCTCCAGCAAGGCGCCGCGTGCCGCAGCGAGCAGCAGGGCCGGCCGATTCGCGCTGGACACGGCCACCTCTCCTTCGATAACTTCCGCCGAGATCACGCCTTCTTCGTTGCGCGCGCGAAAGTGCGTGCCGCGCACGCCCAGTGCCGCCGTGCGGTTGCGAATCTCGAATTCACGGCCGCGCTGCTTCTCGACATGCGCCTCGACGCGCCCGTCCAGCAACTGCAGCTGCGTGACGCGGCCATTGGCCACCAGCACCTGAACCGCACTGCTCGAAGGCATCACCAGACGGCTGCCATCGCCCAGCCCCAGGCTCAGGAAAGCGCCGCGATCGGTCACCACCACGTCGTTGGCCCTTACCGCAGCGCCTTGCGCCAGCGCGCGCGGCGCATCGTTGCCTCTTTTGAGCCATGCGCTGCCTGACAGCTCCACCACCGCCGCGACGGCAGCAGTGCCGCCGCTGAGGAGCAGCACCTGCCCAGGTTTCAGATGCTCGGGTACCGGCACGGCATTGCCGCGTTGCAGTTCGGGCCAGCGCAGCGGCGTATTCATGTGCTGGCGCGAGATGTCCCACAGCGTTTCGCCGGGCCGCACCACGTGCGTGGGCTGTGCCCGCGCAGCCCCTGACAGCACCGTGAGCGACAGCACGGCAAGCAATGCGAGTCTGTTGTTTGCCAATGCCTGCCTAGACCGGCTCGCCGGCCGTGTGCTCATTGCCATTCGATGATGCCTCCAGGCGATAGCCGTGCCCATAAACCGTGTGCAACTGAAGCCCGTGCGCCACGTTCAGGCGCAGCTTGATTCGGAGCCGGTAGATCTGGCTGTCGAGCGCGCGGCCGGGCGTTTCGCCCTCGCGCCCCACGCACTCCAGCAGATGCACGCGCGACACCGGCCGGCCAAGGTTGCGAAACAGCGCCAGCGCCATGCGGAACTCGCTGTCGCTCAGCACCACGCGGCGCGCCGGCTCCGCACCCGCCGCGCCAATACGCACGGTCGACGAGATACGGTCGAACACCCAGCTGCCAAAGCGCTCCAGCGCGCTTGCCGCCGCGAGATGCCTCGACTTCAAAAGGCGCTGGATGCGCGCGGCCAGCTCCAGCGGGCGAAAGGGCTTCACCACGTAGTCGTCGGCGCCCGTGCCAAGGGCGCTTGCCACGTCGCGCTCGGAGTGGCGCGAACTCAGCATCACCACCGGAACCGTGCTTTCCCGCTGCTTGCGCAGCCAGGCCAGCAGCTCCACACCGTTCAGGTCGGGCACGTTCCAGTCCAGCACCAGCAAGTCGAAGCTTTCGGTGCGCAGCGCATCCCGCAAGGCTTCGCCACTGCTGAAAGGCACGCACGACACCGGCTCCTCGATGATGAGCAAGCGATGCTCGAGCATGTCGACCAGAAGGCTCATCTGGGCGGGCTCGTCTTCCAGGACAGCAATACGCATGGGGGTCCGGCGTGGATGCCAAGAAGATATTATTTATTACTAAAGTTACATTGTGCATTAAGGCTGGAAGTGCGGGGGCGGCATTCGATGCCTAAGTGGCATTCGATGGATGCCCCCGCACTTTCCGTACCTACTGCCTACTGCTCGCCGGCCACCTCGATGTCGACGCGGCGATTGGGCTGCAGGCAGCTCACCAGCGCCGGGGTCTTCGCGGTGCCCGGGCACTGCGCCACCGGCTGCCGGGCACCCATGCCCGCGGTGCGGATGGCGTTGCGCTCGATGCCCTGTTGTGCCAGCAGATCACGCACGGTGTTGGCCCGCGCCAGCGACAGCGCTTCGTTCGAGCCCGCGCTGCCCAGGCGGTCGGTATGGCCCGTCACTGCAATGGAATGCACGCGCTTGAAGTTGCGCTTGATGTCGGCGGCCAGCCGCTCGATCTTGGCGCGGCCTTCGGGCGCCAGGTCGTTCAGGCTGCCGCCGCCAAAGCGGAACAGGCCATCGGCGCCAAGCGTTACCTTCTGCGGCGGCGTCACCACGGGCGCAGCCACGGGAATGGGCTTGACCTGCGGCGGATCGAGCAGCATTGCGCAGTTCGGGTCCTTCCAGTACATGCCCTGGGTCAGCCTGTCGCCGTCGTAGCGCACCATGTATTGGCACGTGGTGAACTCCGGGCCTTTCCCGGTGCGAAAGTGGAAGATGTAGTTCCACTCCTTGACACCCGCCAGGCCCTCGCTGAAATGCGGCGAGCCGAGCAGGTCGCGAACCTGGTCCTTGCCCATGCCCGTGCGCATCATTCGCAGCGCCTCCAGGCTCGGGAAAGCGCCCTGCTTCCACTTGGCCGCGTCCAGCTTGGGAAAGTCCTCGGCCTTTGGCGGTGGCGGCATCTCCTTGGCGGCGCTTGCCTGGGCTTGCGGCGCGATGGGATAACCCGGGCTGGCGCACCCGCTCAGCACGAGCACGCACAGAAGGGCAAGCAGGGGCGGCAGGCTGACCAGCGTCATCACCAGCGCCGTGGCGCGTTGTTGCAGTTGTTTTTCCATGATCGTTGTTCCTTGAATCAGTCGAAGACCCACTCGGCACCCACCGTGGCCGCCGCGCCGGCGCGGCTCATGCCCACGCCGCCCGTCAGGCTCCAGGCGTTGTTGTCGGAGGTGCGGCGGAAGCTGATACCCACGGCGCTCTCGCCCTTGAAGACGCCGTAGCCCACGCGCATCACCGTCTTGCCCGGCAACGACTGGCCCGGCATCTGCACGGCCATGGCGGCGGCCACGCCGGCGTAGGCATTGCGGCCTATCTTGTTCACCTGGTCGCCCAAGGCGTTGATGCGGTTGTTCACGCCACCGATTGCCCCGCTGAGCTGGTTCACGTTCACGGCATCGGTGCCCACGACCCCAGGCGCCACGTTCGAGATGACGGTTCCGTTGGGTGCCTGCCCGTTGCCCAGAATGACCTGGTTGTAGTTGGTGGTGCCGTCCGCATTGGTGCTGTAGTTGATGCCGCCGTCCTTCACCGCCTGCAACTGCCGCACGTTCACCGCGTCGGTCGCCTCGATACCGCCGGCCACGTTGGTGATCTGCCGCTCGTTGCCCGAGCTGCCGACCGACACCGCGCCCTGCGTGGAAGACACCGACACGTTCGAGAAGGCTTCGCGACGTCCGCTCATGCCCGGACGGTCCGCCGTGGAGCCGGCGCCCAGTGCCACGCCGCCCACGCTGGAGACCACCGAGGCCGCACCGATCGCAACGCTGTTGCCCCCGGTCGCCACCGAGTTGAGGCCCACCGCCACGCCGCCCGGGCCGGAGGCGCTGGCCCCCACGCCGCTTGCCAGCGAGTTCGTACCCGTGGCACCGTCGTTGTTGTAGTTGGCCTGCTGCACGCCGCCGTCGTTCACGCTGTAGTAGTGGGTTCTTGCCGCGTTGACGGTTGTGCCCAGGTTCGAGATGGCGGTGTTGGTGGCGTAGAGCTGGCTGCCGTTCACCGCATCGGTGCTGGTGGCGTTCAGCTGCCCGGCCGCCACGTTGGTGATCTGGCGCTCGGCACCCGCGCTGCCCACGCTCACCACGCCCGTGGGCGCAGCGCCCGCAAAGGTGTAGCTGGTGCCGCCGATCGTCGTGCCAGTCACCGCGGTCGCGGTGCCCGTGGTGCTGTCGTTGCCCAGGGCCACGCTGTTGGCCGTGGTTGCGGTGGCACCGGTGCCCACTGCCACGCTGTTGATGCCGCTGGCCGTGGAGCCCGAGCCCACCGCGGTGGCGTTGGTAGCCGAGGCCACGGGCGCCACGTAGGTGGCCGGCGCACCGGTGATCCACATGTTGGCCGCCGTGGAGGTAGCCGTGTTCAACTGGCTCAGGTTCACCGCATCGGTCAGATTGACACCTGCGCCCACGTTGGTGATGGTGTTGCCGCCCATGTTCAGCGTGTTGCCGGCGTTCATCGTGATGCCGGTGCTGTTGATGGTCGGCCCGCCGCTGATCGTCAGGCTGTCGGCCACCAGATCCGGCGTGGTCGCCACCGTGATGGTGTTGCCGCTGTGCACCAGGGCAATGTTCTGCCCGCTCACGAACTCCACCGTGCCGCCGGGTGCCACGTTGGTGGCCGTGTCGCCATCGGCCTGCAGGTTCCAGCCCGCATTGGCCACGGTGCTCACCGCATTGAGCTGGTTCAGGTTCACCGCATCGGTGCCCAAGGCGCCGGGTGCCACGTTGCTGATGGTGGTGCCCGCGGCGTCGATGCCCGCGGTCGTCACGCTCGGTCCGCCCGTGATGGTCAGGCCGTTGGTGTTGAGCACGCTGTTGCCGGTGGTCACGCTGGTGGCCACCAGATCCGGGTTGGTGGCAATGGTCAGGTTGGTGCCGTTCTGCGTGATGGCAATGTTGTCGCCCGCCGTCGTCGTCACTGTGGCGCCGGGCGCCACGTTGGCCACGCTGGTGCCGCTCACCGTACCGGTGCCAGTGGCCGCCGTCGTCGTGTTCCAGCCCATGTTGGCCACGTTGCTCACCGTGGTCAGCTGGTTCACGTTCACCGCGTCGGTGCCGGCCACGCCGGGTGCAACGCTGGTGATGACGGTGTTGTTGGCGTTGAGGCCCGCAGTCGTCACGCTCGGCCCGCCCGTGATGGTCAGGCCGTTGGTGTCCAGCAGGCTGTTGCCCGTGGTCACGCTCGTGAACACCGGCGTGTCGGTCATCTGCAGCTGCACCTCGTTGCCCACCACGGCGCTCTTCAGGTTGGCGCCGCTGTAGGTGCCGGCCGTGGTGCCCAGGCCGGTGATGGCGAGCGTCTCGCCCAGCTTGCGGTCCACCGTGCCGGTGTTGCCCGTGAAGGTCATCGGCGTGTTGGCCAGCGTGGTGATCTGGCTCACGTTGGCCACGTCGGTCGGGTTGACGCCCGCCGCCACGTTGGTGATGGTGTTGCCGCCCATGTTCACCGTGGTGCCAGGATTCACCGTCAAGCTGCCGCCGATGGTGGTGCCGCCGGTCAGCGTGGTCGGGCCGGTGGCCGTCAGGTTGGTGGTGGTCACGCTGGTGAAGGTGGGCGTGTCGGAGGTCGCGATCTGCACTTCCGCCCCGTTCTGCGTGATGGCGACGTTGTTGCCCGCCGTGTAGGTGGCCGTGCCGCCCGGCGCAATGTTCTGCACCGTGGTGCCGCTCACCGTGCCGGTACCCGTCGCTGCCGTGGTCACGTTCCAGCCCAGGTTGGCGGTGGTGTTCACCGCATTGAGCTGGTTCACGTTCACCCCATCCGTGCCAGCCACGCCGGGTGCCACGTTGGTGATGACGGTGTTGTTGGCATTGATGCCCGCAGTCGTCACGCTCGGCCCGCCCGTGATGGTCAGGCCGTTGGTGTCCAGCAGGCTGTTGCCCGTGGTCACGCTCGTGAACACCGGCGTGTCGGTCATCTGCAGCTGCACCTCGTTGCCCACCACGGCGCTCTTCAGGTTGGCGCCGCTGTAGGTGCCGGCCGTGGTGCCCAGGCCGGTGACGGCCAGGGTCTCGCCCAGCAGGCGGTCCACCGTGCCGGTGTTGCCGGTGAAGGTCATCGGCGTGTTGGCCAGCGTGGTGATCTGGCTCACGTTGGCCACGTCGGTCGGGTTGACGCCCGCCGCCACGTTGGTGATGGTGTTGCCGCCCATGTTCACCGTGGTGCCAGGATTCACCGTCAAGCTGCCGCCGATGGTGGTGCCGCCGGTCAGCGTGGTCGGGCCGGTGGCCGTCAGGTTGGTGGTGGTCACGCTGGTGAAGGTCGGCGTTGCCGAGGTGGCAATCTGCACTTCCGCACCGTTCTGCGTGATGGCGATGTTGTTGCCTGCCGTGTAGGTGGCCGTGCCCCCTGGCGCGATGTTCTGCACCGTGGTGCCCGTGGCCGTGCCCGTGCCGGTGGCCGCCGTCGTCACGTTCCAGCCCAGGTTGGCGGTGGCGTTCACCGCGTTGAGCTGGTTCAGGTTCACCGCGTCGGTACCGGCCGCGCCGGGTGCCACGTTGGTGATGACATTGCCGCCCATGTCGACCGTGGTGGCCGGGTTCAGCGTCAGGCTGCCGCCGATGGTGGTGCCGCCGCTGAGCACCGTCGGGCCGGTGGCCGTCAGGTTGGTGGTCGTCACGCTGGTGAACACCGGCGCGTCGGTCATCTGCAGCTGCACCTCGTTGCCCACCACGGCGCTCTTCAGGTTGGCGCCGCTGTAGGTGCCGGCCGTGGTGCCCAGGCCGGTGATGGCGAGCGTCTCGCCCAGCTTGCGGTCCACCGTGCCGGTGTTGCCCGTGAAGGTCATCGGCGTGTTGGCCAGCGTGGTGATCTGGCTCACGTTGGCCACGTCGGTCGGGTTGACGCCCGCCGCCACGTTGGTGATGGTGTTGCCGCCCATGTTCACCGTGGTGCCTGGGCTCACCGTCAGGCTGTTGCTGATGGTCGTGCCGCCGCTGAGCACCGTCGGGCCGGTGGCCGTCAGGTTGGTGGTGGTCACGCTGGTGAAGGTGGGCGTGTCGGAGGTCGCGATCTGCACTTCCGCACCGTTCTGCGTGAGGGCGATGTTGTCGCCTGCCGTGTAGGTGGCCGTGGCGCCCGGTGCGATGTTCTGCACCGTGGTGCCGCTCACCGTGCCGGTGCCCGTGGCCGCCGTCGTCACGTTCCAGCCCAGGTTGGCCACGTTGCTCACCGTGGTCAGCTGGTTGACGTTCACCGCGTCCGTACCGGCCACGCCGGGTGCCACGCTGGTGATGGGCAGACCCCCTGCATTGATGCCCGTGGTGGTCACGCTCGGTCCGCCCGTGATGGTCAGGCCGTTGGTGTCCAGCAGGCTGTTGCCCGTGGTCACGCTGGTGAATACCGGCGTGTCGGTCATCTGCAGCTGCACCTCGTTGCCCACCACGGCGCTCTTCAGGTTGGCGCCGCTGTAGGTGCCGGCCGTGGTGCCCAGGCCGGTGATGGCGAGCGTCTCGCCCAGCTTGCGGTCCACCGTGCCGGTGTTGCCCGTGAAGGTCATCGGCGTGTTGGCCAGCGTGGTGAGCTGGCTCACGTTGGCTGCGTCGGTCGGGTTGACGCCTGCCGCCACGTTGGTGATGGTGTTGCCGCCCATGTTCACCGTGGTGCCCGGGTTCACCGTCAAGCTGCCCCCGATGGTGGTGGTGCCCGTGGCCGTCAGGTCGGTGGTCGTCACGCTGGTGAAGGTCGGCGTCATGCTGGTGGCAACGGTCAGGTCCGTGCCGCTCTGCGTGATGGCAATGTTGTTGCCCGCCGTCGTCGTCACCGTGGCGCCGGGCGCCACGGTGGCCACGCTGGTGCCGCTCACCGTGCCGGTGCCCGTGGCCGCCGTCGTCGTGTTCCAGCCCAGGTTGGCCGTCGCGTTCACCGCGTCGATCGCCGTGTTGGTCGCGAACAGCTGGCTGCCGTTGATGGCGTCGGTGCTGGTGCCGCTGATCTGGCCCGCTGCCACATTGGTGATGGTGCGTTCAAAGCCCGGCGAGCCGACCGACACCGTCGAAGCCGGTGTCGTGCCCGCGAAGTTGTACGTGGTGCCGGCAATGACGGCGCTGGGGGTACCCACCACCGTAGCCGTCGTCGAGCCCGAGCCCAACGCCACGTCGCCGGCATTCACGCTCGCCGATGCATTGGAGCCCAGCGCAAGGCTGTCGCTCACGCTGGCCGTTGCTCCCTGGCCAAACGCTGCCGCATTCACACTCGATGCGCTGGCCAGCGTGCCGACCGCCACCGAAGAAGTGCCAGTGGCGCTCGCCGTCTGGCCGATTGCGACTGAACCCACGCCCGTCGCGGTGTTCTGGCGGCCCAAGGCGACAGCACCCGAGCCGGTGACCGTGTTGCGGTCGCCGATGCCGACGGCTCCCTGGCCCACGACCGTGTTCTGGTAGCCGATGCCGACAGCGCCCTGCGCCGCCGTGCCCGGCGTGCTGACCGCCTGCCCACCGCCGCCCACCATGTTGGTGTTGCCGATGGCGGTGGCGCCGTTGCCCGTGGCCGTGTTGTCCAGGCCCGTGGTGACCGCGCCAGAGCCGGTGGAGGTGTTGGGGTCGCCAATGGCGACCGCGCCCGCGCCGGTTGCGACGTTGCCATTGCCGATGGACACGGCCGAGCCGGTGCCCGCCACGCCCGTGGCGGTTGCGTCCAGGCCGATGGCGACGTCACCCAGCTGAGCCGCGTTGGCGAATGCACCGATGGCGACCGAGCTTTCACCCACAGCCGACGCCATGCCAACCGCTACTGCAAGTTCACCGGAGGCATTTGCATAAGCGCCTGCCGCCACGGCGCTGTGTCCGCTGGCGCGCGCACTGACACCCAGCGCAGTGGAATTGGTGGCAGTTCCTTCCGCAAAAGTCCCAAAGGCGGCGGAATTGAAGCCGGAGGCAATGGAGAGACCGCCCACCGCAATCGACTGCTGGCCAGAAGCCGTTGCATCATTCCCAATCGCATACGCATTGCCACTCGATGCGATCGCACCATTTCCAATCGCATACGCTAGGGAGGCAGATGCGCTTGAATTGGCGCCGATTGCCGTCGAACCTTGACCGCTGGACACCGCGCCGCCACCCATTGCGATGGCATCCACAGCCGACGCCGACGCATTCTGACCCACGGCGATGGCGCGAGCATCAGCGGCTGACGCGCCGGTGCCCACGGCAATGGCGTTGCCGCCGGTTGCACCGGTGTTGTCGAAGTTGGCCTGCTGCACGCCATCGTCATTGACGCTGTAGTAATGCACCGGATTGCCGATGGCGGCTTGTACAGCGCCGTTCAGCTGGGCCACGTTGACCGCGTCGCTGTCCTCCGTGCCGGCTGCCACGTTGACGATCTGGCGGTAGTTGCCCACGTCGCCCACCGAGACCGCGCCCAGCAGGGTGCTGTTCGTAGCCATGATGCGCGCCGTATGTGCCGCGCTTGCGCCAACGGGCACGTAGCCCGCCACGCCGGGCGCTGTGTTGGCCACCGAGCCGCTGCCCAGCGCAACACCCTTCACCCCCGCGGCGGTGGAGCTGGCACCGGTGCCGATGGCGACGGCGTCGGGACCGCTGGAAACGGTGTTCTCGCCAATCGCGATGGAGCCCGAAGTACCCGAAGCCTGCGCGTTATTGCCAATGCCGATGGCACCGTTCCCGGTTGCTTGGGATGCGTACCCCAGCGCCGTGCTTCCAACTCCGATTGAATACGACCCGTTCCCCAAAGCGACGGCCTTTTCGGCCTGCGCCAAAGCACCGGCACCGAACGCAATAGAATTCGCACCGCTCGCCGTCGAAAAATACCCGGACGCAATCGCGTGATACCCAGAGGCAATGGCAAGATAACCCATCGCCGTCGTACCCTCTGCTTGTGCCTGCGACTGGAAGCCGAAGGCTGATGACGCATTTCCGGCCGCGTTGGCCGCCAGGCCGACCGCTGTCCCGGCGGTGTTTGCAGCGGCACCGTAGCCAACTGCGACAGACGAACCTCCATAAGCGTACGACGACCGCCCGACTGCGACGGAGCCGCTGCCGACAGCGCCGGCTTGATAGCCCACTGCGGTCGCAGAATCTTGAGATTGAGAACCCGCGCCGATGGACAAGGCCGCGCCTCCCCACGATTGAGCACCGTTACCAATCGCGATGGATTGGCTATATACAGCCAGTGCGCTTGCCCCGATCGCGACAGCGCCAGCGTTGAATGACTGCGCGCCGCAACCGATTGAAACCGAGGTGTAGCCTGCATAGGCGCCACATTCTCCTGCCCCGATGGACACGGTTCCGTTGCCGGGACCGACGCTGCCGCCGCCACCTATCTCCGTATTGGCCTGCGCCGGCGCTGTGAACGCCGCGGAAACGGCCAATGCCGCCCAGGTCGCGCGGACAAGCAGCCGGCCCGCTCTGGACGCCCCGCCCTCGCCCTGCTGTTGCTGATGATCGCGGCCGCCCATCGACGACGGTTCCGCCTGGACGACGCTGCCGCCCGCCTTCTTGCCGCATGCGCGCGCCGTTTCCGGAGCCGCGACGAATGCGCCCAAGGCTGCATTCCACATTGACCGGTATGTCTTGTTCATTCTCTGCCCCCTTGCGTTAGTTGGCGGTGCCGTTGATCGAAGAAGCGCCGGTGAAGCCCAAAGAGGCTCCCCCCAGGCGTTGTTGTTGCTGTTGCTGTTGCAGTTGCCCATTCAGCGCAAAGGCCCTGGCGGTGCCTGCGCTGCTCATCAGAATCTGGTGTCTTGTTGTCATGCGGTTCCTCTTTCCTCTCCGTGCGGATCGATAGCTGAAAGGGCTTGAGGCCCCACGAGCAAACAGCAGCGGCGGCGGCGGGAACTTTGGTGACCCGGCGTGCTCTTGTGCGTGCGAAATGGATCGTGCCGAGGGGGCCAGGGGGCCGTGAGAATTGCGCGAGATTCCGTCAGAATTGAGCTAAATCGTGTTCAAAAAGGCGGACTTAATGCACACATTTAGGCTGTTCGGCTTAAGAATCTGACCGACCAGAACAGCTTGCGAAAGGCTTTGCGCCGCGCTGCGAGGGCCTTCTGGATGGCGCCCTGCCGAAGGCAGGCGCGCGCTGCCGTTCGAGGGGCGACGGCGGCGGCTCGATGCCGTTCGCTCAAGAGGGGGAGAGCTTGGATGGCGGCTGTTTTGCGTGCCGCTTTGAAGTACCTGCGAGGTCTTCAGTACCTGCGGCCTTTTTTGGCGACCACAGGGCCGCTTCGGCTGAGCTTGTAGCCTTGTCCGCGAATGTGAATAAGCCGCCATTCGCAGCCGCGAGCGCCGCCAAGGTGGAGCTTTTCGCGCAGCCGCGTAATGCAGGCGTTGAGCCATCGGCCCGACGCGCTGGGCGCGAGGCCCGAGGCCATGCCAGTCAGCCACTGGCGCGTCAGCACCTGGTCGATGTTGTGAAAGAACTCGAGCGCAAGCTCGAATTCGAGCGGGGAGAGTCTGATTTCGTCTCCCTCGACCAGGACGGTTTTGAGGGACGGCATGAAGCGATAGTCGCCCCATGTGAGGCCGGGGCCGGTGGGGGGCATTGCGTGCCGCGTCATGCAGTCTTCGAGGCCAACGTAGACGTCGGAGAACGACGAAGGCGCGGCAACCATCAGGTCGCGCTCGTCGCAGCCGAGCGACTGGAGCGGCTTCAAGAGATTCTCACGCGTGAGAAAGAGCAGCGGCACGCCGGGGCCGACGGCGTTTCTTGCGCCGCTGATCCACTTGGTCAGATCGGCACGCCTTCGCGGCAGGCCGATGCACATGGCCGAGCAGCGGAGCGAGGCGGCGGGCATGAACAGCAGTTCCTGCAGGTCTTCGAAGACAAGGGGCGCATGGCCGAACGCGCGGATGGTGCGGCGCATGTGCTCCCGGGTGCGAAACACGGGATCGAGCACTCCCACGCGTTGATGGAGCGGCTGCTGCTGCTGCGGCTGCTGATTGCTGGCTGACATGGTGTGACTCCTGTGGGCTGGCACCAAGCCCCGCGCGTGTGCGCTTTTTTTGCGGCGCCACGCGGCGATGTAAGACTTAGTGCTGAATATGTTGCCCACCAAGGCCGCGCGGCGAAGCCGTCTTGCGAGAGTTCGCGAGAATTGAATCCGCGGGCGGGGCGGTTCCGCGAATTTGTTCACGCATGGGGCCGGCCAAACGCTTTTCAGACAAAGCGGGCATTTCAGCAAACGCTGAAACACCACGAATCAGTGAAAACTGGCCTCTCAAGCCGCCTGCTGGCCATACACCCCCTGCACCCTGCCCCGTTCCTGTTCGGCCGCACCGTACTCACAAAACTCCAGCCGATAGCCCTGGCCATAGACGGTGTGGAGCCGAAGCCCGCTCTCGATGTTCAGGCGCAGCTTGGTGCGCAGCCGGTAGATCTGGCTGTCGAGCGCGCGGCTCGCTGGTTCGCCCTCGCGGCCGACGCGCTCCAGCAGGTGGGCGCGTGAGACGGGCCTGCCAAGGTTGCGAAACAGCGCAAGCGCCATGTGAAACTCGCTGTCGCTCAGCGACACCCATCGCGCGTGCTCGCCGGCCGCCAGCTGAAACTGCACGCTCGAGACGCTGCGATCGAACAGCCAGCTGCCGAATCGCTCCTGCGCGCCCTTGGCCGTGGACTGCGCGGGTGCCACGAGGCGGCGCAGGCGCGCGGCCAGCTCGAGCGGGCGAAAGGGCTTGATGATGTAGTCGTCGGCGCCGGCATCGAGCGCGCGCACCGCGTCTCGCTCGGAGTTGCGCGCGCTCAACATCACGACGGGAACGGTGCTTTCCCTCTGCCTGCGCAGCCAGGCCAGCAGCTGCAGGCCATCGAGGTCGGGCACGTTCCAGTCGAGCACCAGCAGATCGAAGCTTTCGGTACGCAGGGCGTCCCGCAAGGCTTCGCCGCTGTAGAACGGCACGCATGACACGGGCTCGTCGACCTTGTTGAGCAGATGGTTCTCGAGCATGTCGACCAGATGGCTCATCTGGGCCGGCTCGTCTTCAAGGACAGCTATGCGCATGATGGTGTGGGCCTGGAGGGGTTGGGGGAGTTGGCTTTTTTTGTTCTGTTCAGCGCGGGGCGCGGGGCACGGCCTGCAGCCACGCCTCGAATTCGCGCTTCCAGAACCTGGCCCGGGCGGTGGTGCCGTGGCCCACGGTGTCGGCGCTCGCGGGGATCAAGAGGGCGCTGCCCTTCTTGACGCGCTGGATCTCGCGCTGCAGCACGCCAAGGGCCGGCGGGTTGCGCTCGTCGTCGGCCGAGTTGATGGCCAGGAGCGCGGCTTCGATCTTCTCGAGGCCGGGCGCGGGGTTGTAGTCGCGCGAGGCTTCCCACTGGTAGAGGTGGTCGTTGGCGTCGCCGCGAAACGGCGCCTTCAGGCGCTGGTCGAGCACGGCATCGGCCTTTTCGCGCGAGGGCGCGAGCTTGAACAGGCCCTGGTCGCCTCCGTTGGTGCCAATGGCAAAGAAGACGGAGGCAAAGCGCAGGCTGGGCGGCTGCTCGGTGTACTGGCCGTTCTTCCAGGCGGGATCGCCGCGGATGGAATCGATGACGAGGCGCCGCATCATCCAGTTGCGACCGGACATCTCGGTGGGCAGCGACGCCATGGGGGTGGCGGCATCCATGAAGCCGGGGTACTTCTGGGCCCAGATCCAGGTCTGCATGCCACCCATGGAGTTGCCCAGCACCAGCCTCAGGTGGCGGATGCCAAGGTGCTCGGTCAGCAGCCGATACTGGGCCGCGACCATGTCGTTGTAGTTGTAGCGCGGAAACGCGGTGCGCAGCCCATCGGAGGGCTTGGACGAGGCACCGGTACCGATTGCGTCGGGCAGGATGATGAAGTGCTTTGCGGCGTCCAGCGGCTGGCCGGGGCCGAAGAGCTCGCCGGCGAAATCAGGCGTGAGCAGGCTGGCGGCGGAGCCGGTGGTGCCGTGCAGGATGAGCACGGGCTCGCCGGCCGGATCGCCCACGGTGGTGTAGGCCAGGCGCAGCTCGGGCAGCGTCTCGCCGCTTTCGAAGCGGAAGTCCCGCGCCACCCAGTGGCCCTCGCGGGGCTTGGGAAAATCGGCGGCGTTGGCGCCCAGGGCCAGCAGGCATGGGAGCAGCAAGAGGCAGGCGCAACGCGCGAGCCCGGGCAGCCAGGAGGTGATGGCTTTTTTCATGACGACGATGCGCCAAAACACTTTTGAATAGCTGTGGCCGGTTTCGGCCGCGAGGACGTCGCCCTCCCCGGCCGGCGTTGTCAATGAGACTGACGAGGTGTTCATGAGGGCTCCTGGTTATCTGGGTCTACATTTGTTTTGTTTACGCTAACATTCAGTTGTTTGCGCTAACAGTCGCTATCTTCTGTTATTGTTAGCGCAAACAACTTAGGGAAAACCCTGCATCTATTGAAATCTTTTGGCTTACGTAGCGTGCGCGGGCCGGCCGCTATGCTTGGCTTGCGCGCAGCCGCAGGCGACAGAACAAGAAAGCAACCGACAAATGAACGAGCAACCCGAAACCACGCCCTCCATCACGCTGGAGGAAGTGGCGCGCCTGGCGGGCGTCAGCGGGATGACTGTTTCGCGGGTGCTGCACGACCATGCCAACGTTTCCGACCAGACCCGAGCCAAGGTGCAGGCCGCCATTGCCACGCTGGGCTACGTACCCAACCGCCTGGCGGGCGCGCTGGCCACGGCGAAGAGCCGGCTGATCGCGGTGATCGTCCCGTCGCTGAGCAACATCGTTTTTCCGGAGGTTCTGCGGGGTGCCAACGAGCGCCTTGGAGCGGCGGGCTACCAGGCGGTGATCGGCGTCTCGGACTACGACCTCGCGAAGGAGGAAGAGGTCATTGCGGCCATGCAGTCCTGGCGGCCCTCGGGCTGGATCCTGGCGGGCCTCGAACACACGCCGCGCGCGCGGCAGATCCTGCGCGAGGTGCGCAGCCCGGTGGTCGAACTGATGGACATCGACGGCGAGTCGATCGACATGGCGGTGGGTTTCTCGAACCGGGAGGCCGGCCGCGACACGGGGCGGTTCTTTGCCGACATGGGGCGGCGCCGGATCGGCTATGTGGGGGGCGACCTCAGCCGCGACTTGCGCGGCGCCAAGCGCAAGGAAGGCTTCGAGCAGGGCCTTGCGGAACGCGGGCTGCAACTGCAGGGTGAATTCACGGCGCCCCAGTCGTCGTCGCTGCTGCTGGGCCGCGCGGGCCTTGCGCAACTGCTCCAGTCGCATCCAGACCTGGATGCCGTTTATTTCTCGAACGACGACATGGCCGTGGGCGGGCTGATGCACTGCATGGCCACGGGCATCGATGTTCCCGGCCGGCTGGCGCTGGCAGGATTCAACGGACTGGAAATCGGCGAAGCCCTGCCGCTGCGGCTGACGACAGTCAAGTCACCGCGCCATCACATCGGCGAACTGGCCGCCGAACAGATCCTCGCAAGACTTGCCGGCAAGACGCCGCCGCTCAGGCAGGACGTGGGTTACGAGTTCATCGCCGGGCAGACGACGTGACTTGAAGGGCCTGCCCGCAAGAGGGCGCGCTGGCTCGGGGGCTGAATAGCTCGAATCGGCCTCCAACCGGGTGCGCCGGCGGCAAATTACCCGGCTGCAGTGTGAAGTAATGCCACTCCGGCCATGTCCTTTGCACTCAATTCTGACGAACTCTCGCCAGATTCTCTCGTCATCGAAGACTTCCAAGCAGGATCACGGTTCAGCGCGCAGTGGGGTGCCCACTGGTCCGCTCGACGACCCATTCTGATCGGAGGTCCTTGATGAAAAACAATGTGTTGAAAGCCTGGTGCGCCGAGTTCGCGGGCACGTTCTGGCTGACGCTGGGAGGCTGCGGCAGCGCGGTGCTCGCAGCCACAGCGGTCGGATCCCCGAGGGGCAGGTGATGCGAATTGCCGTACTGGACGCCGATGGCGAGGAGCTTGCCCTCATCACCAGCATTCTTCGATCCCTTGGGCATGACTGCCAGGCTTTCACCAGGGGCAGCGCACTGCAGCGCGAGCTGCAGCGAGAAACCTTCGATCTGCTGGTGCTGGACTGGCAATTGGCGGACACCACGGGACCGGAGTTTGCGCGGTGGGCCCGCACCACGCTGAAAGACCGCGTGCCGATACTCCTGATGACCCAGCGGTATGAGGAAGAGGACATCGTGGAGGGGCTGGCCGCCGGCGCGGACGACATCATCGTGAGCCCGATCCGGGTGGGTGAACTCGCCGCGCGAGTGCGGGCGCTGATGCGGCGCGCCTACGCGCAACAGCCGACCGATGACCAGACCTGGGGCCGCTACCACTTCGTTCCGGCGCGCCAGCGCCTGGAGGTGGACGGTACGCCGGTGGTGCTGACGCAGAAGCAATACAACCTTGCGCTCCTGCTGTTCCGCAACATGGGGCGCGTGCTCTCGCGGCGGTATCTGCTGGAGTCGATCTGGGGCATCAGCAGCCCGATGGGGTCCGATCAGGTGTCGCGCTCTTTGGACACGCACGTCTCGCGCGTGCGCACGGCGCTCCGGCTGCGGCCGGAGAGCGGCTACCGGCTCGCTGCCGTCTACGGCCAAGGCTATTGTTTCGAGGCCGTCGAGGCGGATGCGAGCAGCCTTGCCTGAAGGATGGTGGCCGCACCCTCACCCCAGCCCTCTCCCGCAAGCGGGGGAGGGAGTCGAAACCGCGCAGACCTCTAGCGGGCGTCGTTGCGCACGGTGTAGCCGCTCGCACGCCAGGTGTTGTCCTCATCGAAGCGGAACGACACCAGCTCGCGCACGGTCTTGCTTCCCCCCACCAACGACTCGAACTCGACGCTGCTGTACATCCCTGCCGGAATGGACGCCGTGCCTGCTGCCTGCTGCCTGCTGGCGCGAGACGGTGACCCAGTAGCGAACACCCGGGGTACCCAGGGATTGGCGCGAGCGCGCGATGGCCTCTGCAAAGTCCTTGCGCGAGACGCGCTGCTTGACCGCGGCGGACATGCCATCCCACACGGCCGCGGCACGCCCCTCGTCGATTTGCTGGACAGTGGCTTGCGCGGCTTTCACCAGCGCCCCGGGGTCCACGTCTTGAGCGGAAGCCGCAGTGCAACAGGTGGCAAGCGTCAATAGGCAGGCGGCAATCGGTCGGATTTTCATGAGGGGCTCCTTTGCAGCGAATACTGCCGTCCCCTCCCCTTGCGCGAGAGAGTTTTGCGAGAATTTGTCAGATTCAAAGGCAATCGGGCCAACAAGCGCGGACTAATGCGCACTTGCGGCGCCGTTATTTCTGGATGTCGCCCAGGCAGAGGTACTTGATCTCGACGTAGTCGTCCATGCCGTGGTGCGAGCCCTCGCGGCCCAGGCCCGACTGCTTGACGCCGCCGAAGGGCACGTGCTCGGTGGCGATCACGCCGGCATTGATGCCGACCATGCCGTACTCCAGCGCCTCGGCCACGCGAAAGATGCGGCCCACGTCGCGGGTGTAGAAGTAGCTGGCCAGCCCAAACTCGGTGTTGTTGGCCGCATCGATGGCGTCCTGCTCGGTCTTGAAGCGGAACACGGGTGCAAAGGGGCCGAAGGTTTCCTCGCGCGCGCAGAGCATGTCGGGCGTGGCCTCGGCGATCACGGTGGGTTCGAAGAACTGGCCGCCGATCTTGCGTCCGCCCGCCAGCACCTTGCCGCCCTTGGCGACGGCATCGTCGACGTGCCGCTGCACCTTGTCGATGGCCGCATCCTCGATCAGCGGGCCTTGCATCACGCCTTCATCGAAACCGTTGCCGACCTTGAGCGCCTTGACCTTGGCCGCGAATTTTTCGACGAAGCTGTCGTAGATGCCGTCTTGCACGTACAGCCGGTTCGCGCACACGCAGGTCTGGCCCGCGTTGCGGTATTTGCTGGCCATGGCGCCTTCGACGGCCGAATCCACGTCAGCATCGTCGAACACCAGGAAGGGCGCGTTGCCGCCGAGCTCGAGCGACAGCTTCTTGACCGTTGGCGCGCACTGGCTCATCAAGATGCGGCCGACTTCGGTGGAGCCGGTGAAGCTCAGGTGGCGCACGACGTCGCTCTCGCACAGCTCCTTGCCGATCGCGATGCTGTTCTGGCTGTCGGCCGTGAGCACGTTGAGCACGCCGGGCGGAATGCCCGCGCGCACCGCCAGCTCGGCCGCGGCCAGTGCGGTGAGCGGCGTGAGCTCTGCCGGCTTGATGACGACCGTGCAGCCCGCAGCCAATGCCGGCGCAACCTTGCGCGTGATCATGGCCAGCGGAAAATTCCACGGCGTGATGGCGGCGCACACGCCGATGGCCTGCTTCATCACCAGCAGGCGCCGGTTGTTGTCGAACTGCGGCAGCACCTCGCCGTTCACGCGCTTGGCTTCTTCGGCAAACCATTCGATGAAGCTTGCGCCGTAGGCCACCTCGCCCTTGGCCTCGGCAAAGGGCTTGCCTTGCTCCGCGGTCATCAGGCGGCCCAGGTCTTCGGTGTTGGCGATCAGCAGGTCGAACCACTTGCGCAAGACGATGCTGCGCTCCTTGCCGGTCTTGCCGCGCCAGGCCGCGAGCGCCTTGTTGGCGGCAGCAATCGCCAGGGCCGCGTCCGCGCGCACGAGGTTGGCGACGTCGGCCAGCTTCTGACCCGTGGCCGGGTCGTTCACATCGAATCGGCTCGCGCCCTTGACCCATTCGCCGGCGATCAGCGCATCGGTCTTGAGCAGGGTCGGGTCGTTCAGCAATGCGAGGGGGGATGTCTTCATGGTCATGGCGTTCTGTTGTCTCGGGAAAATCAGGCTGGCCGACAGCCAGCCGCATGCATCAGCGGTAGGGCACGCCGGGCAGCACGCAAAGCATCTCGTAGAGAAGATTGGCGCCGAGCAGCGCGGTGTTTCCGCTGGGGTCGTAGGGTGGGCTGACTTCCACCAGGTCGGCGCCCACCACGTTCAGGCCGCGGCAGCCGCGCACGATCTCCAGTGCCTGTGGCACGGTGAGGCCGCCGATCTCGGGCGTGCCCGTGCCACCGGCGAACGAGGGGTCAATGCCGTCGATGTCGAAGCTGATGTAGACCGGATGTGTCGGGCCGATGCGCTCGCGCACCTCTGCCATCAGCGGGGCCAGCGACTGGTACCAGACCTCGTGGGCCTGCACCACGGTGAAGCCCTGTTCGCGCGGCCAGTCGAAATCATCGGCCGCATAGCCGGTGCCGCGCAGGCCGATCTGCCAGACCTTGTCGCAGGCCAGCAGGCCCTCTTCAACGGCGCGGCGGAATGGCGTGCCATGAGCGATGCGCTCGCCGAACATGTCGTCGTTCACGTCCGCATGCGCGTCGACATGCACCAGCGCGACCGGCCCATGCCGGCGCGCCAGAGCGCGCAGGATGGGCAGCGCAATGGTGTGGTCGCCGCCCAGTGTGAGCGGTGCACAGCCGGCGGCCAGCACGGTGTCGTAGAAGGCCGAGATGATGTCGACCGACTTTTCGAGCGAATAGGTGTTGATGGGCACGTCGCCCAGGTCGGCCACGTTGAGCCGATCGAACGGCGCCGCGCCGGTCGCCATGTTGTAGGGCCTGAGCAATGCCGATTCGGCGCGTATCTGGCGCGGCCCGAAACGCGCGCCCGGGCGGTTGGAGGTGCCGATGTCCAGCGGCACGCCGATGAATGCCGCATCCAGCCCCTCTGCGGACGTTGCAACGGGCAGCCGCATCATCGTGCCGGGGCCGGCGAAGCGCGGCATCGCGTTGCCGCCGAGCGGCTGGTTGGGTCTGGTGGCGGGCATGGCGTGCTGGTGGTTCAGCGCCGACGGCCGCGCAGCCATTCGAGCACGAGCAGCAGCGTGGTGGTGAAGATGATGAGCAGGGTCGCCACCGCGGCGATGGTGGGAGAGATGTTCTCGCGAATGCCGGTGAACATCTGGCGCGGCAAGGTCACCTGGTCGGGCCCTGCGAGGAACAGCGTGACCACCACTTCGTCGAACGACGTGGCAAAGGCAAACAGCGCACCCGAGATCACGCCCGGCGCAATGACCGGCAGCGTGATGCGCATGAAGGTCCTGAACGGTGTCTCGCCCAGGCTCAGCGACGCGCGCACCAGGTTGTGGTTGAAGCCGGCCAGGGTGGCGAGCACCGTGGTCAGCACAAAAGGTGCGCCCAGTGCCGCATGCACCACGATCAGGCCGAAGTAGGTGTCGGCCAGCCCGACGGGCGCGAAGTAGAGGTACGTGGCAACACCCACCACCACGATGGGCACCACCATCGGCGAAATCAGCACGCTCATGAGCAAGCCCTTGAACGCGAAGTTCGTGCGCGACAGGCCCACCGCGGCCAGCGTGCCCAGCACGGTGGCCAGCACCGTGGCGGCCGGCGCGACTATGAAGCTGTTGCGCGCCGCGCGTGCCCACTCGGGCGATTCGAACAGGTGGCGATACCACTTGAGCGACCAGCCCGGGATCGGGTAGGCCAAAAAGGAACTGTCGGAAAACGACAGCGGAATCACCACCAGGATGGGTGCCAGCAAGAAGGCCAGCACCGCGACACAGCCGGCGCGCACCAGCCACCAGCCGAGCTTGTCGGCAAAGGTGGCATAGGCAGGGAATTGGGGAAGCTTCAGCATGCTTTTCTTTCTTCCTTGCCGTTCAGCCGAGGCTCAGCTCGGCCTTGCCGATGCGGCGGTACACGGCATACAGCACCAGCGTGGCGACGAGCAGCACGGCGCCCAGCGCACAGGCCATGCCCCAGTTGATTTCCACGTTGGTGTAGCGCGCGATGTAGTAGCTCAGCATCTGGTCGTCCGCGCCGCCGAGCAGCGCGGGCGTCACGTAATAGCCGATGGCCAGGATGAACACCAGCAGCGCACCGGCGCCGATGCCGGGATAGGTCTGCGGCACGTACACCCGGAAGAAGGCCGCCAGCGGCGAGCTGCCCAGCGAGACTGCGGCGCGCAGGTAGGTGGGCGGCACGCTCTTCATGACGCTGTAGAGCGGCAGGATCATGAAGGGCAGCAGGATGTGCACCATGGCGATGATCACGCCGGTGCGGTTGAACAGCAGCGCCAGCGGATGATCGATGAGGCCGATGCCCATGAGGCCGCGGTTGACCAGGCCTTCGGACTGCAGCAACACGATCCACGCCGCCACGCGCACCAGGATGGAAGTCCAGAACGGCACGAGCACCAGGATCATCAGCACGTTGGCCTTGCGCGCCGGCAGCGTCGACAGCCACCAGGCCAGCGGATAGGCCAGCAGCAGGCAGAAGAAGGTGACCACGGCGCTGATGTTGAAGGTGCGCAGCAGGATGCCGGCAAAGGCGCGCTGGTCGGCGGGCATGCGCTCCACCTCGCCCGCGACGTCGCGCCGCAGGTCGACCGAGGCGAGCAGGTAGTCGGGCGTCCAGCGCGAACCGTTCTTGGCGATGGCCTGCCAGAACGGCGCCTCGCCCCAGCGCGGATCGAGCTCCAGCATGCGCGTCTTGATTTCTTCCGGCGTGCCAGCAATCGGCAGCGCCCTGAAGGCGCCCATCACAAGCGAGCGGGCGCCCGCGATCTCAGTGTTGAGGCGGCGCGCCAGGGCGCCCGCATCGGAGCTGTCGGGCAGTTGGCCAAGGTCGGCCGCGATGGCGGCATAGGCCGCGGGCGCGGGCGCCTCCTTGCGGTCCCAGCCATCGAGCGCACGCACGGTGCGCGGCAGCGCGTTGGCCACCTCGGGATTCTCGACCGCGCGCTGCAACAGGGCCACGATGGGCACCAGCAGCGTCAGCAGCAGGAAGACCAGCAGCGGCACCGTGAGCGCAAAGGCGCGCCACTTGCGGCGCGACTCGGCGCGCGCCAGTGCACGCCGGAGCTCGCCGGGCGGCGCCGCTTCTGCCAAGACGGGGGGGACAGACATTGCCGCTTGCATGGCCTCTTGCCTGCTTACTGCGTGGCCCAGGATGCGAAGCGCTTCTCGAGCGCCTCGCCCTGGTCAGCCCAGAAACCGACGTTGAACTGCAGCGCATCCTTGGCATTGGCCGCCGAGGTCGGCAGGTCGGCCAGCACCTTGGGGCTGAGCGCAGCCAGGGCCTTGGTGTTGGTGGGGCCGTAGGCGATGTTCTGGGCGTAGACCGTCTGGTTGGCCGGCTGCATCGCGAACTGGATGTACTTCAGCGAAGCCTCCTTGTTCGGTGCGCCCTTCGGGATCACCAGGTAGTCGAGGTCGTAGATGCCGCCCGGCCAGTAGATCTTGAGGTCGCGGCCTTCGCGGTTGGCCGCGTCGATGCGGCCGTTGTACACGGTGGTCAGCACCACGTCGCCGGCCACGAGGAACTGCGGCGGCTGTGCGCCTGCTTCCCACCACTGGATGTTGGGCTTGAGTTCGGTGAGCTTCTTGAACGCGCGGTCGGCGCCTTCCTTGGTGGCAAGCACCTTGTAGACATCGGCCGGCTTCACGCCATCGGCCATGAGCGCGAACTCGAGGTTGTAGCGCGCGCCCTTGCGCATGCCGCGCTTGCCCGGGATCTTCTTCACGTCCCAGAAGTCGGCCCAGCTGGTGGGCGCGGTCTTGAGCTTTTCGCCGTTGTAGGCCATGACGGTCGACCACACGAACAGGCCCACGCCGCAATCGGTGACCGCGGCCGGCAGGAAGTCGGCCTTGTTGCCGATCTTCGAATAGTCGAGCTTCTCGAACAGGCCTTCGTCGCAGCCGCGCGCGGCGTCCGGCGATTCGACCTCGACCACGTCCCAGGTGACCTTCTTGGTCTCGACCATGGCCTTGATCTTGGCCTGCTCACCGTTGTATTCGACCGGAATGATCTTGGTGCCGGTCTTCTCGTAGGGCTCGTAGTAGGCCTTCTTCTGCGCGTTGGCGTTGGCGCCACCGAAGTTGACCACGGTGAGCTGCTGCTGCGCGAAGGCAGGCAGTGCGAAGCTGGCCGCAACGGTGCAGGCAAGGAGAGTCTTTTTCATGGCGGGTATCTTCCTGGGTGATGAACGGAAACGAGAAACGGGACTGGGTTCAGAGGGCATACATGCGCGCATGCGCAACGGGAAATTCGAGCGCCACCGAGTCGCCGGCCTGCGGCGTGGCGATGCCGCCCGCGCCGGTCAGCGGCAGCTTCACGGTGGCCTCGGCCTGGCCGCCGCCCACGCTGCACAGCAGCCGCAGGTGGTCGCCGAAATAGATGACGCGCGCCACCACGGCGGCGAGCATGTTGGCGCCCTGCGCTTCCGGCCGGTGGTGCAGCACCACGCGCTCGGGGCGGATGCAGGCCTCGACGGCAGCGCCCGCGGCCGCGCCGCTGACGTTGAGCCCGTGCAGCACGCGGCCATCGGGCAGCGTCATTTCGGCATGCTTGCCGCCCCGGCTCAGTTGCCCCTTGAGCACGGTGTTGTCGCCGACGAAACCGGCCACGAAACGGTTGGACGGTGTCTCGTAGAGCCGGCCGACGGTGTCCAGCTGCTGGATCACGCCTTCGTTGAACACAGCCACCCGGTCGCTCATGGTGAGCGCCTCGCCCTGGTCGTGCGTCACGTAGACGAAGGTCACGCCGAGCTGGCGATGCAGGTCCTTGAGCTCGATCTGCATGTGCTCGCGCAGTTGCTTGTCGAGCGCGCCGAGCGGCTCGTCCATGAGCACCAGTTGCGGCTCGAACACCAGCGCGCGCGCCAGCGCCACGCGCTGCTGTTGGCCGCCCGAGAGCTGGCCGGGCAGGCGGTCGGTCATGCCGCGCAGCTGCACCATGTCGAGCGCGCGCTGCACGCGGCGCTGCTGCTCGTCCTTGGACACCTTGCGCACGGTGAGCGGATAGGCCACGTTCTGGCCCACGCTCAGGTGCGGAAACAGCGCATAGTTCTGGAACACCATGCCGAAGTGGCGCTTGTGCGGCGGGGTGCCGGTGATCGGCTTGCCTTCGAGCAATATCTCGCCGGAGGTGGGCGACTCGAAGCCGGCCAGCATCATCAGCGTGGTGGTCTTGCCCGACCCCGAGGGCCCGAGCAGGCTGAGAAACTCGCCGCGGTGGATGTCCAGGTCGAGCTGGCGCACCACCAGGTGTTCACCGTCGTAGGTTTTCTGGACGCGCTGGAAGCGCACCAAGGGTTCTGCTGTCGTCATGGAGGGGCTCAAGAAAAGGGACCGTTCAGCGCAGCGCGGCGAAGCTGTCCGCGAGAAGCGCCAGGCCTTCGTCCACAAGCAAGTCGGATGCCGTCAGCGGCACCAGCACGCGAATTACATTGCCGTAGGTGCCGCATGACAGCAGGATTAACCCGCGCCGCGCGGCTTCCGCCACCACCTTTCGGGTCAGCGCGGCATCGGGCCGGGCGGTGTCGCCCTCTTCGAACAGCTCGATGGCCACCATGGCGCCGAGCCCGCGCACGTCGCCAATGGCGGGCTCGCTGGCCGCGATGCGGCGCAGGCCACCCGTGAGCCGCTCGCCCAGCGCCCGGCTGCGCGCCAGCAATTGCTCGTCGTCGAACACCTTGAGCACCGCGAGCGCGGCGGCGCAGCCGATGGGGCTGCCGGCATAGGTGCCGCCCAGTCCGCCGGGCGCGGGAGCGTCCATCACCTCGGCGCGACCCACCACGCCGGAGATCGGGAAACCGCCCGCCATCGACTTGGCGGTGGTGATCAGGTCGGGCGCCACGGGCCATTGCTCGCTGGCAAACCAGGTGCCGGTGCGGCCGGCGCCGGTCTGCACTTCGTCGGCAATGATGAGGATGCCGTGGCGGTCCGCCAGCGCGCGCAGGCCTTCGACGAAGTCGTGGGGCGCCACGTAGAAGCCACCCTCCCCCTGCACCGGCTCCAGGATGAAGGCCGCCACGCGCTCGGGCTCGATGTCGTTCTTGAACAGCAGCTCGACCGAGTGCAAGGCGTCGTCCACGCTCACGCCGTGCAGCGCATTCGGATACAACGCATGGAACACCTCGCCCGGGAACGGGCCGAAGCCGACTTTGTAGGGTGCGACCTTGCCGGTCAGGCCCAGCGTCATCATCGTTCGGCCGTGGTAACCGCCCGTAAAGGCAATGACGCCCGGCCGGCGCGTGTAGGCGCGGGCAATCTTCACCGCGTTTTCGACCGCCTCGGCGCCGGTGCTCAGGAAGATCGATTTCTTTGCGAATTCGCCTGGCGCCAGCGCGTTCAGGCGCTCGGCAAGTTCCACGTAGGGTTCGTACGCCATCACCTGGAAGCAGGTGTGCGAATAGAGATCGACCTGCGCCTTGACGGCGGCGCTGATCTCCGGGTGGCAGTGGCCAGTGTTCAGGACCGCGATGCCGCCGGCAAAGTCGATGTAGCGGCGGCCCTCGACGTCCCACATCTCGGCGTTGGCGGCGCGGCTGACAAAAATTTCGTGGGCCTGGCCTACACCGCGTGCCACTGCCGCGCTGCGGCGGGCCATGAGGGCGGCGTTGCTGAGATGGGGTTCGCGCTGCATGGATTCGACCTGTGCCTGAATGAAGAAGCAGGCACTTTAGGTTTCAGCTCCAGCGCCGACCATGTACAACGAATGCGATGATTTTGCGGACTGTGCTGGTCTTGTATCCTGTACATACTTTCCTCAATATGGTGCAGATCGGCCTGCCGGGATACTCGCGATGCTCATTCTTCACCCCGAACAGCCGACTCCGCTCGTGAGTCAGATCGTGGAGGGACTCCGCGGGCTGATCGGCGCCCAAAAACTGAGGCCCGACAGCAAGCTGCCCTCCATCCGGGCCTTTGCCGCGGCCCATGGCGTCAGCGTCTTCACCGTGGTCGAGGCCTACGACCGGCTGGTGGCGCAAGGCCTTTTGGTGTCGCGGGCCAACGCCGGCTTCTTCGTCAAGCGGCGAAGCGACGACAACTCCCCCGGCAGCGGCTCGACGGCGCCGCAACCCGACCCGCGCTTCGATGCGCGCTGGTATCTGCGGCAGATCTTCGAGAACCGCAACCTGCCGCTCAAGCCGGGCTGCGGATGGCTGCCGCACGACTGGCTGTTCGAGGACGGCATGCGCCGCAGCCTGCGCAGCCTTGCCGCGGGCGGCACCGACATCGGCGGCTACGGTCTGCCCTTCGGGCACATGGCGCTGCGCATGGCGGTGGCCGATTCGCTCTGCGAGCGGCAGATCGCGGTCGAGGCCGGCCAGGTGCTGCTCACCCAGGGCTCGAGCCAGGCGCTCGACCTGGTGGCGCGCCAGTTGCTGAAGCCCGGCGACGAGGTGCTGGTGGACGATCCCGGCTATCCCAACCTGATGTTCATGCTGCGCTTTCTGGGCGTGCACATCATCGGCGTGCCGCGCACGCCCACCGGCTACGACCTGCCCGCGCTGGAGGCGCTGCTAGCGCTGCACCGGCCCAAGGCCTTCTTCACGCAACCGCGGCTGCAGAGCCCCACGTGCTCGCTGGCGTCGATGCCGCAGCTCGTGCGCCTGCTCCAGCTTGCGCAGGAGCATCAGTTCGCGTTGGTCGAGAACGACATCTACGCCGACATGGACGCCTCGTCGCGACCCTCGCTCGCGAGCCTCAGCCAGTTGCGCCAGGTGGTCTACGTCGGCAGTTTTTCCAAGACCATCTCACCGAACCTGCGGGTCGGCTATGTGGTGGCGCAGCCCGGGCTGATGGAAGACCTGGCCCAGCTGAAGATGGTCTCGGGGCTCACCTCGTCGGACATCACCGAGCGGCTGGTCTTTGGCGCGGTGACCGACGGGCGCTGGCGCAAGCACCTGAAGTCGCTGCGGGAACGGCTCGCGCAGGCGCATTCGAACGTGGCAAGGCGCTTGGAAGCCCAGGGCTTCGAGATTTTTCATGAGCCCGCAGCGGGCTTGTACCTGTGGGCGCGGCATCCGGACATCACCGATGCCGCGGACCTGTCGCGGATTGCCGCCATGGAGGGCATCATGCTCGGCCCGGGGCAGTTGTTTCTGGTGATTCCGCGCCCCACGGGGTGGCTGCGCTTCAACGTGGCGTTCAGCGAGGACGAGCGGCTTTGGCAGTTTCTCGCGCGCAGCATCGAAGAGCGCAAAGGGGAGTGAGTGAGTGCGGCAGGGCTCGAATGCGAGCCCCGAAAAGACAAAAGGGTTAGCAGACGTTAATCTGCTAACCCTTGTCGGAACTGGCGGAGTGGACGGGACTCGAACCCGCGACCCCCGGCGTGACAGGCCGGTATTCTAACCAACTGAACTACCACTCCTGGTAGACAACGTTCACTCCTTGCGGAGCCAAGTGCTGACGACTTGTGCCTGCTTCACTTGCGCGAAACTGGCGACCCTACGGGGATTCGAACCCCGGTAGCCACCGTGAAAGGGTGGTGTCCTAGGCCTCTAGACGATAGGGTCAAAACCTTAGGAACCGTGCTGCGATCAGCACTTCTTCTCTTCTCGACACTTTGATGGTGGAGGTAAACGGGATCGAACCGATGACCTCTTGCATGCCATGCAAGCGCTCTCCCAGCTGAGCTATACCCCCGTGTGGGTGTCGAGCCTCAAATTATAGCCTGAAAAATCAGGCTCTTTTCAAACGCTCGATGACTTTTTCGCGAGAAAAAATTGCGAGCACTGAATCGAGGGATGGTGTCTGCGCAGTTCCCATCACGAGGACGCGAACCGGCATGGCCAACACAGGCATTTTCACAGAATGTGCGGCCAAAACTTCCTTGATGCCGGCAGCAATCGAAGTTTTTTCCCAGTTCACGCTCGCGAGCTTTTCGGCCAGCGTGGCGATGACGGGCTTCACCGCGTCGGTGATGTGCTGCGCGCGATCGGCTTCGCTCACGGTCACGTCGGCATAGAACGCTGCGGCCCAGTCGGCCAATGCAACCGTGGTCTCGCAACGGTCCTTGAACAGCGCGCAGATCGCGGGGAGGCGATCGTCGGCGTCGATACCGCGCTTCTTCAACTGCGCGGCCACGAGCGGTGCGAGCTCATCATCAGGCTTGGCCTTGATGTATTGCGCATTGACCCACGACAGCTTGGCGGCGTCCCACTGGGCGGGGCTCTTCGACAGGTGCGAACCGTCGAACCAGCTCACCATCTGCTCGCGCGTGAAGAGCTCGTCGTCGCCATGGCTCCAGCCGAGGCGCGCAAGATAGTTGAGCATGGCTTCGGGCAGGTAGCCGTTCTCTTCATAGGCGGTGACGCTCACGGCGCCGCGGCGCTTGGAGAGCTTCTGCCCGTCGTCGCCCAGGATCACCGGCACATGGCCGAACGCAGGCAGCGGCGCGCCCAGCGCGCGAAAGATGTTGATCTGCCACGGCGTGTTGTTGATGTGCTCGTCGCCGCGGAACACATGCGTGATGGCCATGTCCCAGTCGTCGACCACCACGGCGAAGTTGTAGGTGGGCACACCGTCGGGCCGCAGGATGATGAGGTCGTCGATCTCGCGGTTGTTGATGGTGATCTCGCCCTTGACGAGGTCGTTCCACGTCACGTCGCCTTCGGGCGGGTTGCAGAAACGCACCACGGGCGGCACGCCTTCGGGCACGGGCGGCAGCACCTTGCCGGGCTCGGGGCGCCAGCGGCGGTCATACAAGGTCTTTTCGCCGCGGGCGCGCTGGGCTTCGCGCATTTCGTCGAGCTCGGCCGGCGTGCAGTAGCAGTAGTAGGCCGTGCCGGCCGCGAGCATTTGCGCAATGACTTCGCGGTAGCGCTCGAGGCGCTGCATTTGATAGATCGGGCCTTCGTCGTAGTCGAGGCCGAGCCAGTGCATCGACGCAAGGATCTGGTCGGTCGAGTCCTGCGTGGAGCGGGCCACGTCGGTGTCCTCGATGCGCAGCACGAACTCTCCGCCATGGTGGCGTGCGTAGGCCCACGAGTAGAGCGCGGTGCGGGCCGTGCCCAGGTGAAGAAAGCCGGTGGGAGACGGAGCGATGCGGGTGCGAACTTTGCCGGTCATGGAATCGATCAGAATTTCAGGGTGCCAAGGCCGCGAAGCAAGTCGGCCTTGATGTCGTCGATGTACTCGAGGCCGACTGCGACGCGAATGAGCCCCTGGCCGATGCCGGCGGCCTGGCGCTGCACTTCGGTCAGGCGGCCGTGCGACGTGGTGCCGGGGTGGGTGATGATGGTCTTGGTGTCGCCCAGGTTGGTGGCAATGCTCACCACGCGCGTGCTGTTGATCACGTGGAAGGCATTGGCGCGCGCCGTCTCGGGATCGTTGCCGACCACGTCGAACGACACCACCGCCCCGCCCTGCCCCGACTGCTGGCGCATGGCCAGGTCGTGCTGCGCGTGCGAGGCAAGGCCCGGGTAGTAGACGCGCGCAATGCCGGGCTGCGTTTCAAGCCACTGGGCCACGGCCAGCGCATTGGCGCACTGCGCCTGCATGCGGATGCCGAGCGTTTCGAGGCCCTTGAGCACGACCCATGCATTGAACGGCGACAGCGCCATGCCGGCGGTGCGCACCACCGGGCCAAACACATCGACGATGAGCTTCGACGGACCGCAGATCGCGCCGGCCATCACGCGGCCCTGGCCGTCGAGGTACTTGGTACCGGAATGAATGATGAGGTCGGCGCCCAGTTCGGCCGGGCGCTGCAGCGCGGGCGTGCAAAAGCAGTTGTCCACCGCGAGCAGCGCGCCGCCGCCGTGCGCCAGGTCGGCCAGCGCGCGGATGTCGCACACCTCGGTGAGCGGATTGGTGGGCGTTTCGGCGAACAGCAGCTTGGTGTTGGGCTTCATGGCCGCGCGCCATTCAGCCACGTCGGTCTGCGAGACGAATGTGGTCTCGACGCCGAACTTGGCGAACTCCTTGCCGAACAGGTTGAGCGTGGAGCCGAACACCGAGCGCGAGCAGATCACATGGTCGCCCGCCTTCAGCAGGCCCATGCACATCATGAGGATCGCGCCCATGCCGGTGGAAGCGCCGATCGCGGCCTCGGTGCCTTCCATTGCCGCAAGGCGCTGCTCGAAGCTGGTGACCGTGGGATTGGAAGTGCGCGAATAGGTAAAGCCCGCTTCGGTACCGGCAAAGCGGCGTGCCGACGTTTCGGCGTCGGGCTGCACGAAGCCGCTGGTCAGGAACAGCGCTTCGGAGTGCTCGCCATGCTGGCTCGGCGCCAGGCCGGTGCGCAGCGCGAGCGTGTCGCGATGCAGTCCGGGCGGCAGGGTTCGTTCGTCGGCAGTCAATTCAGCTCTCACTCGCTGTGATTGGGAAGCGCGAGGCGCGAAGAATCTTCTTCGGTCTCTTCGATGCGGGGACGGTTGCCGTTCATGCGCGAGATCGCTTCGGTGTCGATGTCGCCGGTCACGTACACGCCGTCGAAGCAGGAGGCATCGAAACCGTTGAGCTTGGGGTTGAGCGAGCCGATGGCGCGCTTCATGGCATCGACGTCTTGATAGATGAGTGCATCACAACCGATCAGCTCGCGGATCTGCTCGACGGTGCGGTCGTGTGCCACCAGTTCGTCCTTGGTGGGCATGTCGATGCCGTAGACGTTGGGATAGCGCACCGGCGGCGCGGCGCTGGCGAGGTAGACCTTGCGTGCGCCGGCATCGCGTGCCATCTGCACGATTTCACGGCTGGTGGTGCCACGCACGATCGAGTCGTCGACCAGGAGCACGTTGCGGCCCTTGAACTCGCTGGCAATCACGTTGAGCTTCTGGCGCACCGACTTCTTGCGCACGCCCTGCCCCGGCATGATGAAGGTCCGGCCCACGTAGCGGTTCTTCACGAAGCCCTCGCGGTAGGGCACGCCGAGCAGGTGCGCGAGCTGCGTGGCGCTCGGGCGGCTCGATTCGGGAATCGGGATGATCACGTCGATCTGGTTCGGCGGCACGGTGGACACCACGCGCTTGGCCAGCGTCTCGCCCAGGTTGAGCCGCGCCTGGTACACCGAGATGCCGTCGAGCACCGAGTCCGGACGCGCCAGGTACACGAATTCGAAGATGCAGGGGTTGAGCGTGGGCGCCTCGGCGCACTGCATGGAGTGCACGTTGCCCTGCAGGTCGATGAACACGGCTTCGCCCGGATCGATGTTGCGCTCGAACACATGGCCCGAGCCTTCGAGCGCGACCGATTCGCTGGCCACCATGACGGTGCCGTCGGCGCTGCGGCCCATCGACAGCGGACGGATGCCGTACGGATCGCGGAAGGCAAGCAGGCCGTGGCCGGCGATCAGCGCCACCACGGCATACGAGCCGCGCAGGCGCTTGTGCATGCTCTTGACCGCGGCAAACACCTCGGCCGGGTTCAGTGGCACGCCGCGCGATGCGCGCTCGAGCTCGTGCGCAAGCACGTTGAGCAGCACTTCGGAGTCGCTCTCGGTGTTGGTGTGGCGGTGGTCGGTGGAGAACAGCTCCGAACGCAGCGCATGCGCGTTGGTCAGGTTGCCGTTGTGCACCAGCACGATGCCGAAGGGCGCGTTGACGTAGAAGGGCTGCGCCTCTTCTTCGCTGTAGGCGTTGCCCGCCGTCGGATAGCGCACCTGGCCCAGACCCACGCTGCCAGGCAGCGCGCGCATGTTGCGCGTGCGGAACACGTCGCGCACCATGCCCTTGGCCTTGTGCATGAAGAACTTGCGTTCAAGCAGGGTGACGATGCCGGCCGCGTCCTGGCCGCGGTGCTGCAGCAGCAGCAAGGCGTCATAGAGCAGCTGATTGACGGGTGCGTTGCTGACAACGCCGACGATTCCACACATGAACGATTCCTCTCAGGGCAGGTAGCTTGCCAACTTTTCAGGCAACGCGGGTTTCAGGCCCTGCAATGCCGCATCGAGAACAATGGCGCTGCGCGATTCGTGCCACCAGGCACTGTCGCTCAACGCCAGCAAATGAACAATGACCGCCAGAACGAGCAGTGCAACCGCACCCCGCGCCGCTCCGAAGGCCCCACCCAATATCCGGTCCACCGGCCTGAGGCCGACAGCCGCAATCAGCTTTCGCGTCAGCGCCGCCACCAGGCCCACGCCGAACGCCACCGCCACGAACACCAGCACAAAGGCCAGCGGATAGCGCCAGGTGGCCTGCGGGTCGCCGAAGGGCAGCCATGCGGCCACGCTCGACGCCAGCCACTGGGCGGCAATGAATGCAGCCACCCAACCCGCCAGCGAAATCACTTCGAACACCAGGCCCCGCCAGAGGCCGAACAGCATCGACACGACGATGAGCGCGACGGCGATCCAATCGAGCAGGGCCACGGCAACGGGCGATGGCTACTACAACGTGAGGATGGCGGCCGACAAAGACAAGCCCTTGACCTTCTCCGCGGCCTTGTCCGCCTCGGCGCGCGAGCTGAACGGGCCGACACGCACACGCGTGCGCTGCTCGCCGTCGGACGTCTTGGCCACGTTCACATAGGTCTTGAGGCCCGCCTTCTCGAGCTTCTGCCGCACTTCGCGCGCCTTGTCGGCATCGGCAAAGGCACCGACCTGCACAACGAAGCGGCCGCCGTCTTCGGTGGCGGGCTTGGTGGTGCTGGTGTTGGAGGGCTTGCCTTCGAGCAGGGCGCGCGCGCGGTTGCCGTCCTCGGCCGCAGCCGGCTTGGGCGCCGCGGGCTTGGGTTCGGGTTTGGCTTCCGGCTTGGCCTCGGGCTTTGGCTTCGGTTCGGGCTTGGGTTCTGGTTTGTGTTCCGGCTTTGGCTCGGGCTTGCGTTCCGGCTTGGCTTCGGCCGTGGGCCGGGTTTCGGCCGGAGGCGTGCTGGCGGCTGGCTTGCCGGGTGGAATCTCGGTGCCGTCGGCGGTCTCGGTGATCATGCCGCCGCTCGACGCGGACGGGGGCGCCGCCGCCACGCGGGCGCCGCTGTCGGCCGCGCCGGTGGTGGGCGCGGCGGGCGCGGGCGTTGCAGGCACCGGCAATGGCTTGACCTTGTTGCGGTCGGGAATCTCGATGGGAATGTCGACCGAGACCGGACGCGGCTGGGTGTCGAACAGCAACGGAAATCCGATGACGCCAAGCAGCACCAGAACGGCCGCGCCCACCAACCGGTGCCGCGCGCGGCGGCGCATGGTTTCGACACTTTCCGCAGGGACGGCAGCCGGTGCGCCGCGTCCTTCGTTGCCTTGCGGGCCGCGCGTGCGGAACTTGAAAAACGCCATGAAGTTCGATCCCTGAAGGAGTGCAGCGAGGTGGTGCCAGATGGTGCGGACGGGCCGGCGATCAGCCGCCGGGCAGCAGGTGTTTGGCTTGCAGCCGGGGAGTGCCGTGCTCCAGCACGCCACCCACGGTGAAGAACGATCCGAAGACCACGATTCTATCAGCGGGGTCTGCGTGCTCGATGGCTGCGCGGAGCGCTTCCATCGGCCCGGAATGCACGCTTGCGGAGGCGTCGGCGCGCTTGTTTTGCGCCTGCCAGCTCGCAAGCAGATCGCCGGCCTTGGCGGCGCGCGGCGTCGGCAGATCGGTGAAGTACCAGCGGTCGATCATCGGGCCGATGCGCGCGAGGATCGGGGCCAGGTCCTTGTCGGCCATGACGCCGAACACGCCGTGCGTGGTGGGATAGAAGCCCATCGCGTCGAGGTTCTCGGCCAGCGCCGCGACCGCATGGGCGTTGTGCGCCACGTCGAGCACCAGCGCGGGCTCGCCCGGAACGATCTGGAAGCGGCCGGGCAGCTCGACCATGGCGAGCCCCGTGCGCACGGCCTGCGCGGTGATGGGCAGTTGCGGCCGCAGCGCTTCGAGCGCCGCAAGCACGCCCGCGGCATTGAGCAGCTGGTTGGCGCCGCGCAGGGCCGGATAGGCCAGCCCGCTGTAGCGCCGGCCGCGGCCCGACCAACCCCACTGCTGCTTGTCGCCCGAGACGTTGAAGTCGTGCCCGAAGCGCCAGAGGTCGGCGCCAATGGCCGCCGCGTGGTCGATCACGCTTTGCGGCGGCATCGGGTCGCTCACGATGGCGGGCTTGCCCGGGCGCAGGATGCCGGCCTTCTCGAAGCCGATGCTCTCGCGGTCGGACCCGAGGTAGTCCATGTGGTCGAGGTCGATGCTGGTGATGACCGCGCAATCGGTGTCGATGATGTTGACCGCGTCGAGCCGGCCGCCGAGCCCGACCTCGAGAATGGCCACGTCAGGCTTCTCTTCGATCATGCAGCGCAGGATGCCGAGGGTGGTGAACTCGAAGTACGTCAGGGGCATGTCGCCCCGGGCCACTTCTACCGCCTCGAAGTTTGCTATTAATTTCGAAGCATCGACCGCTTCGCCCGAGAGCCGCAGCCGCTCCTCGAAGCGCACCAGGTGCGGCGACGTGAAAACCGCCGTGCGGTAGCCCGCATGCGTGAGGATCGATTCGAGCATGGCGCAGGTCGAGCCCTTGCCATTGGTGCCGGCCACGGTGATGACCGGGCAGTCGAAGCGCAGGCCCATGCGGGCCGCCATCTCTCTGGCGCGCTCGAGGCCGAGCTCGATGTTCTTCGGATGGAGTTGCTCGGCGCGCGCGAGCCAGTCGTTAAGGGTTTCCATGGAGGCCGGCATTGTCGCCGACCCGGAAAGCGCGGGGCGCCCCACGTTTTATCGGCATCATTGGCATCCATGACAACCCTCTACGGCATTCCGAACTGCGACACCGTCAAGCGCGCCCGCACCTGGCTCGACGACCATGGCGTCGCCTACACCTTCCATGACTTCAAGAAGCAGGGCGTGCCCGAAGCCGAGCTCGACCAGTGGCTCAAGAAGCCGGGCTGGGAGGCCTTGGTCAACCGCCGCGGCACCACCTGGCGCAAGTTGGGCGAAGCCGAACGCAACGCGGTGGTCGATGCCGTTTCCGCCCGCGCCGCATTGCTGGCCAACCCCAGCCTCATCAAGCGGCCGGTGGTCAACTGGGGGGCCAAAACCGGCGTTACGACAGGGTTCGACGCCGAAGCCTGGGCTGCTGTGAATGCCGTGTAAACCCCGGAACCCGTCTCGCCGGCCGGCCTCCAACCCCGATCTGCAGGAGAGAACACCATGAACCGACAAGTCTTTCGCGCCCTCTCGGGCCTTTCCGTGGCCGGCCTGCTGACGGCAGGCGCCGCCGGCGTGGCCCAGGCCCAGGAAGCATGGGCGAGGGTGATTTCCGCCACCCCCGTCTACGAGACCACCGGCAGCAGCCCCAGTTACAACGTGACCTACGAGTACGGCGGCCGCCAATACACCACGCGCATGAACAGCCGGCCGGGCGCCACCATCCCGATCCAGGCCGGCGCCTACGGCGTGACGACGGCACCGGTCGCGCCCCAGCCCCAGTTGCAGCCTTACCCGGTCGAAGCCGACAGCGGCCAGCAGCAGTACCAGTACCAGCAGCCCCCGCAATACGCACAACCGGGCGGATCGGCCTGGGACAACGTGGTGCCCGAGCCCGGCGTGGTGGTTTCCAACGCGCCGCCGGCACCGGTCTATGCGCAGCCGGCGCCGATCTACGCACAGCCGGCGCCGGTGTACCCGGCCCCCATCTACGCGCAGCCGACCTACGTCTACCCGCAGCCCTACGTCTATCCGCCGGTCGGCATTTCGCTGAACCTGGGGTACTCCAGGGGCTGGGGCGGCTATCGTGGATACGGCTATCGCCACTGGCGCTGAACCGCGCGATACGGCGGCCGGGCTGGCAATACCGGCCAAGCCCTAAAATCGAGGACTTTTCCAACCCCCAAGGGGTGCGCCGCCGCGGTGGCGCGTCCTCGACAAGCCGACCGCGCATGCGCCGGCGCCTTCCAATGACGACGACTACCGACACTCTCAACAGCGCCGCAGTGGCGACCAAGGCCAATGTGTATTTCGACGGCAAGTGCGTGAGCCACAGCCTCACGTTGGCCGACGGCACGAAAAAATCGGTCGGCGTGATCCTGCCGTCCACCCTGACTTTCAAGACCGGCGCGCCTGAAATCATGGAAGGCACCGCCGGCAGCTGCGAATACCAACTGTCGGGAACCACCGAGTGGATTGCCTCGGGCGCAGGACAGAAGTTCAACGTGCCGGGCAATTCGAGCTTCCAGATCCGGGTGACCGGCGAGCCCTACAGCTACATCTGCCACTTCGGCTGACCCCTGAACCGCCAACCGGACACCCGCATGTCGACCATTCTCCAAAACGTTCCCGCCGGCCAGAAGGTCGGCATTGCCTTTTCGGGCGGCCTGGACACCAGTGCGGCACTGCACTGGATGAAGCTGAAGGGCGCGATTCCCTACGCCTACACCGCCAACCTCGGCCAGCCCGACGAGCCCGACTACGACGAGATCCCGCGCAAGGCGATGCTCTACGGCGCCGAGAACGCCCGCCTGATCGACTGCCGCGCGCAGCTCGCCAATGAAGGCATTGCCGCGCTGCAGGCCGGCGCCTTCCACGTCACGACCGCCGGCGTCACCTACTTCAACACCACGCCGCTCGGCCGCGCGGTGACGGGCACCATGCTGGTGTCGGCCATGAAGGAAGACGACGTCCACATCTGGGGCGACGGCAGCACCTACAAGGGCAACGACATCGAGCGCTTCTACCGCTACGGCTTGCTCACCAACCCTGCTCTCAAGATTTACAAGCCCTGGCTCGACCAGCTGTTCATCGACGAGCTCGGCGGCCGCGCCGAGATGTCGGCATTCATGACCAAAGCCGGCTTCGGCTACAAGATGTCGGCCGAGAAGGCCTACAGCACCGACTCCAACATGCTTGGCGCCACGCACGAGGCCAAGGACCTGGAGAACCTCGACAGCGGCATGCAAATCGTGCAGCCGATCATGGGCGTTGCGTTCTGGAAAGACGAAGTCGAGGTCAAGCGCGAGACCGTCAGCGTGCGCTTCGAGGAAGGCCGCCCGGTGGCCCTCAACGGCGTCGAGCACGCCAACCTCGTCGACCTGATCCTGGAAGCCAACCGCATCGGCGGCCGCCACGGCCTGGGCATGAGCGACCAGATCGAGAACCGCATCATCGAGGCCAAGAGCCGCGGCATCTACGAGGCGCCCGGCCTCGCGCTGCTGTTCATCGCCTACGAGCGCCTGGTGACCGGCATCCACAACGAGGACACCATCGAGCAGTACCGCGACAACGGCCGCAAGCTCGGCCGACTGCTCTACCAGGGCCGCTGGTTCGACCCGCAGGCCATCATGCTGCGCGAGACGGCTCAGCGCTGGGTGGCGCGCGCCATCACCGGCGAAGTGACCGTCGAGCTGCGCCGCGGCAACGACTACTCGATTCTCAACACCGTCTCGCCCAACCTCACCTACCAGCCCGAGCGCCTGAGCATGGAAAAGGTGGCCGGCGCGTTCACGCCGCTGGACCGCATCGGCCAGCTGACCATGCGCAATCTCGACATCGTCGACACGCGCGAGAAGCTCGCGATCTACACCCGTACCGGGCTGCTGTCGCCGGGCCAGGGCACCTCGGTGCCGCGGCTCTCGAACGACGACGAGAGCAAGTAAGCCGACGCGCTTCTTGCAATGACAAACGGGCCCTCGCGGGCCCGTTTTCATTTGTGCGTCGTGCGTGCCTGTCTATCGATCAGTCGCCGCCGCCTCCTCCGCACCCGCCACCGCAACCGCCGGAGGAATCCCCTCCCCCGCTGCCGCCGTCACCGCTGCCGCTCGATTCGCTGCCGCCGAAGCCGGTGGCATCGCCGGAGCTGCCGCCATCCGATGACGACGAATCGCCAAAGCTGGTGCCGCAATGGGCGCCGGAGCCGTTGTGCCGATCGACGGCCTTGCAGTCGGGCACGTAGTCGAAGCCGCCCGGAATGCCGAACTTCACGTCGAGCGCAAACAAAAGCGGCAGGCGCGCCGGCTTGCGCGGATCGATGCTTTCTTCCTTGCAGGCCCAATACCAGCTGCGGCGCAGGCCGTCGTTGCGCTTCGGGTCCTTGCCCAGCACTTCGGCCGGGCTGTGGTGAAGCATGCCGCCAAAGGCCGCCTTGCACCAGTTCTGGTAGGAACGGCGGCATCCGGGCCTCGCGGATGAACTGGCGGCGCAGGCTGGTTTCCATGAAGCCCAGCGTGGCCGCCAGGGCCCACGCGCCAAGAATCAATGGCACCAGCACCAGCCAGCCGCCATGGCGGAAGATGAAGAACACCGAGACCAACGCTCCGACCACCACCGCGCGGCGAACCCAGATCAGCGCGGCAATGCGCCGCCGGTAGTTCAGGTGCAGGAAGTCGAGGTCCATCAGACGACCACCGGCTCCGGCTCCAGCCGGATGCCGAAGCGCTCGTACACGCTCGTCTGGATGGCCTTGGCCAGCGTCATCACCTCGCCGCCCGTCACCGGGTTTTCGAGCCCGCCCCGGTTCACCAGCACCAGCGCCTGCTTTTCGTAGACGCCGGCATTGCCGACCGACTTGCCCTTCCAGCCGCAGGCGTCGATGAGCCAGCCGGCCGCCAGCTTGATGCTGCCGTCCGCCATGGGGTAATGCACGATCTTCGGGTCGCGCGCGATGATGTCGGCGCACTGCTCCGGCGTGACGGTCGGGTTCTTGAAGAAGCTGCCGGCATTGCCGAGCACCCGCCAGTCGGGCAGCTTGGCGCGGCGAATGGCGACGACCCAGTCGAACACGTCGGTGGCGCTGGGCGTGAAGTTGCCGGCCTCCTCCATCTTGCGTTCGAGGTCGAGGTAGCCGACCACCGCCTTCCACGGCTTGGGCAGGCGAAAGCGCACGCGGGTGATCAGCGCCCGGCCCGAGAGCCCGAAATCGTTCGGCCCGCTGCGCACGTGCTTGAACACCGAGTCGCGGTAGCCGAAGGCGCATTGCGCGGCGTCCAGCGTGAAGCTGCGCCCGGAGTCCAGGTCGATGGCGTCGAGCGAATCGAAACGGTCTTGCAGCTCGACCCCGTAGGCGCCGATGTTCTGCACCGGCGCGCCGCCCACCGTGCCCGGAATGAGCGCCAGGTTCTCGAGCCCCGGGTAGCCGTTTGCGAGCATCCATTGGATGGCGTCGTGCCAGACTTCACCCGCGCCGGCCTCCACGATCCAGGCGCGCGGGGTTTCTTCGACCAGCCGCAGGCCCTTGATCTCGACCTTCAGCACCAGCGGCTTCACGTCGCCCGTGAGCACGATGTTGCTGCCCCCGCCCAGTACGAAACGGGGCGCGTCGCGCCAGCGGGGGTCCGCCCGCAGTTCGGCCACGTCCCCCTCGCTGGCGATGCGCACCAGGTTCTGCGCGCGCGCGACGATGCCGAAGCTGTTGTACGGCTGCAGCGGGACGTTGTTCTCCACGATCATGGGAGAATTGTCGCATCCAGCACCCGCGAATCCAGGAGGAGCCCAATGCCGTCTTTCGATACCGTCTGCGAACCGAATCTGCCCGAAGTGAAGAACGCGGTCGAAAACACCGCCAAGGAAATCGCGACGCGTTTCGATTTCAAGGGCACGGCCGCCGCCGTCGAGCTCAAGGACAAGGAAATCACCATGATCGGCGATGCCGAGTTCCAGCTCGTCCAGGTGGAAGACATTCTTCGCGCCAAGCTCACCAAGCGCAGCGTCGACGTGCGCTTTCTCGACAAGGGCGACGTTCAGAAAATCGGCGGGGACAAGGTCAAGCAGGTCATCAAGGTCAAGAGCGGCATCGAATCCGAGCAGGCCAAGAAGATCACCCGCATCATCAAGGACAGCAAGCTCAAGGTGCAGGCCGCCATCCAGGGCGACGCGGTGCGCATCACCGGCGCCAAGCGCGACGACCTGCAGGCCGCCATGGCACTCATCAAGAAAGACGTGCCCGACATGCCGCTGTCGTTCAACAACTTCCGCGACTGAGCCGCGGATGAAATCCCTCGTCGTCGCGGTGCAGCTGCTGGCTGCCGCTGCGGGCGCGCATGCAGCGAGCTCGGTCATGCTGACCGGCACCATCGGCAGCCGGGCCATCCTGATCGTGGACGGCGCGCCGCCCAAGACCGTGGCCGTCGGGGAGACCTTCCAGGGCGTCAAACTCGTGTCTTTGCAGGCCGAACTGGCAGTGGTCGAGCTCGAAGGCAAGCGCCTCAACCTGCGCATGGACACGCCGGTAAGCATTGGCGGCGGAGGGGGCACGGGCGGCGGCAGCCGGATCGTGCTGCCGGCCGACAGCCGCGGCCACTTCATGACGCAAGGCGCCATCAACGGCCGCCCCGTCACCTTCATGCTCGACACCGGCGCCACGTCGGTCGCGATGTCGGCCGCCGATGCGCAGCGCATCGGGCTGGACTACAGCAAGGGCCAGCGCGTGCAGATGAGCACCGCCAACGGCGTGGCCAGCGGCTACAAGCTCCGGCTCCAGTCGGTGCGCGTGGGCGACGTCGAGGTGTACGACATCGACGCCATCGTCTCGCCCCAGCCCATGCCCTTCGTGCTCTTGGGCAACAGCTTCATCAATCGCTTTTCGATGCGCCGCGACGCGGACCAGATGGTCCTTGAAAAACGCTACTGAGCGCCGGCGTCAGGCCTGCGCTGCCGTGACCACGATCTCGATCTTGTAGGCCGCATTGGCCATCTTGGCCTGCACCGTCGCGCGCGGCGGCGTGTTGCCGGCGGGAATCCACGCATCCCAGACCTCGTTCATGGCCGTGATGTCGTTGATGTCGGCCAGAAAGATCTGCGTCATGAGGATGCGCGACTTGTCGCTGCCCGCTTCGGCCAGCAGGCGGTCGACCATGTCCAGCACCTGCGTGGTCTGGCCGCGGATGTCCTGCGTGGTGTCGTCGGGCACCTGGCCCGCGAGGTAGATGGTGCCGTTGTGCACGGCCGTTTCAGAGAGGCGCGGGCCGACGTGGTAGCGGGTGATGGATGCCATGGTCTTCAAGCCTTTTTCTTCGAGCCGAGTTTCGACTCCGTGCCGGCCGCGAGCCGGCGGATGTTTTCGCGGTGCCGCCAGATCAGCAGCAGGCTCATGATGATGATCGCAATCAGCACCGTGCGGTCGAGCGGCCATGCAATGTTGCCGCCCAGAAGGTAATAAGCCGGCGCAAAGAAGGCCGCCACCAGCGACGACAGCGACGAATAGCGGAAGAACACCGCAATGATCAGCCAGGTAGCGCCGGTGGCCAGCCCCAGCCAGGGCGCAATGCCCACCAGCACGCCCGCCGCGGTGGCCACGCCCTTGCCGCCCTGGAAGCCGAAGAACACCGGGTACAGATGGCCCAGGAAGGCCGCGAGGCCCGCCAGCGCGGCCACGCCCTCGCCCAGCCCCCATTGCGCGCCAAAGTGGCGGATCAGGAACACCGGCAGCCAGCCCTTGAGCGCATCGAGCAGCAAGGTGGCCAGCGCCGCGCCCTTGTTGCCCGAGCGCAGCACGTTGGTCGCACCCGGGTTGCCGCTGCCGTAGCTGCGCGGGTCGGCCATGCCGAGCGACTTGCTCACGATGACCGCGAAGGACAGCGAGCCGATCAGGTACGAGGCCACGATGGCCAGGAGGGAAGGCAGATGAAAGCTCAAGGCGGCGCTCCACGAAGGATGGATGTTCTTATTCGCTGATTCGGACAGAGAGGCTTGCCGCCGGTCTCACGCCGGCGGGCCGGCTATTCTGCCAGCGCGCACTGCACTGGCTTGGCCGCCAGCAAGGTGACGCACACCTGCGGGTCGATGCCCACCAGGTAGCCGCGCCGCCCGCCGTTGATCGCGATCCTGGGCAGCTCGAGGATGGTCGACTCGATGTAGACCGGCATCTGGCGCCGCGTGCCGAAGGGCGAGGTGCCGCCCACCATGTAGCCGCTGTGGCGCTGCGCCACCTCGGGCTTGCAGGGCTCCACCGATTTGGCGCCGATCTGCCGCGCCAGATTCTTGGTCGACACGGTGCGATTGCCGTGCATCAGCACGATGAGCGGCCTGGCGTCCTGGTCCTGCATCACCAGCGTCTTCACGACGGTGAAAGGGTCGAAGCCCAACACCTCGGCACTGTGCTGCGCGCCGCCGTGCTCCAGGTATTCGTAAGGATGCTCGGTGAACGCGACCTTGCTCGCGCGCAGCAGCTGCGTGGCGGGGGTTTCTGAAACGTGAGCTTTTTTGATCACGCCGCCGGATCCCGGATCTCCCACCGGATCCTGTCGATCTCGGCCAGCACCTCGGGAGTGAGCGTGATGCCGAAGGCGTCGATGTCTTCGTCGAGCTGCGCCAGCGTGGTCACGCCGATGATCGTGCTTGCCACCTGCCACTTGGTGTAGCAGAAGCCTAGAGCGAGCTGCACCGGCGTCAGGCCGTTGTCGCGCGCGAGCTGGTTGTAAAGGCGCGCGGCCTTCAGCGCGTCGGGGCGGCCCCAGCGTTGCTTGCGCACCGACTCGTAGCTCGAAATGCGCGCACCCTTCGGCGCCTCCGGCCCCTCGATGCCGCTCTGGTCGTACTTGCCGGTCAAGAGGCCGAAGGCCAGCGGCGAATACGCCAGCAGCGACACGCCCAGCCGATGCATGGTCTCATCGAGCCCGTTCTCCAGGCCGCGGCTCGCCAGGTTGTAGACGTTCTGCACCGTGGCCACCCGCGGCAGGCCATGCTGCTCGGCCAGCCGCACGAACTCGTGCACGCCGTAGGGCGTCTCGTTCGAGAGGCCGATGGCGCGCACCTTGCCGGCCTTCACCAGCTTGCCGAGTGCCTCGAGCTGGTCGTGGATGGGCGTCTTCGAGCTTTCCTTGGCGGGGTCGTAATAGATGCTGCCGAAGGCCGGCACGTGGCGCTCGGGCCAGTGGATCTGGTACAGATCGATGACGTCGGTCTTCAGGCGCCTCAGGCTCGCATTGCACGAGGCCTCGATGTCCTCGGGCGTCATGCCGCTGCCTGCGCGCACCCAGGGCATGCCGCGCGACGGGCCGGCCACCTTGGTGGCGAGCGTGATCTTCTGGCGCGCTCCGGGGTTGGCCGCAAACCAGTTGCCGATGATGGTTTCGGTGACGCTGAAGGTCTCCTGCCGCGTGGGCACCGAGTACATCTCGGCCGTGTCGATGAAATCGACGCCGCGCTCGAGCGAGCGGCTCAGGATGGCATGGGAAGTGGGTTCGTCCACCTGTTCGCCGAAGGTCATGGTGCCCAGGCAGATCGGGGTGACGTGCAGGTCGCTCTGGCCGAGTTGGATTTTTTTCATGCGCGGGATGCTACCGCCCTCCCCGGCAATGCGCTGGCCACGGGCCAAAAAGCCGGGCGCCAGCTGTCCTGTGCCGGACTGCGCGCCGGCGCCGGGCTCCTTATCATCGACGCCCATGTACCAAGCTCTTCGTCCCTCGCGCAGCGAATTCGTGCCCGTGCGCAACCTCAGCTACCACGTGCGCCTCTGGGGCGAGCCCTCGGCCGCGCGGCCGCCGCTGGTGCTGGTGCACGGCTGGATGGACGTGGCCGCCTCCTGGCAGTTCGTGGTCGATGCGCTGGCCGAAGAGCGCTTCATCGTCGCGCCCGACTGGCGCGGCTTCGGCCTCACCGAGGGCGGCGGGGTCGACAACTACTGGCTGCCCGACTACCTTGCCGATCTCGAATGGCTGTTCGACCACTACGCGGGCGAAGGCGATGCGGCGCGGCCGGTCGACCTGGTCGGCCACAGCATGGGCGGCAACGTCGCCATGCACTACGCGGGTGCAAGGCCCGAGCGCATCCGCCGTCTCGTCAACCTCGAAGGCTTCGGCATGCCGGCGCGCAAACCCGAGGAAGCGCCCGCGCGCTACGGCCAATGGATCGACGAGCTCAAGCGCCTGCACCGCGGCGAGATGGCGCTGGCCGGCTACTCCGCCGTGGACGGCGTGGCGCGCCGGCTCATGAAGACCAACCCGCGCCTCACGCCCGACAAGGCCAATTGGCTCGCCAGCCACTGGTCGGCACCGCACGCGCAGGCCGACGGCAGCGAGCGCTGGCAGATCCTGGGCGACCCCGCGCACAAGATCATCAACGCCAACATCTTCCGCGTCGATGAAACCCTCGCGCTCTATGCGCGGATCTCGGCGCCCACGCTGATGATCGAGGCCTCGGACGACAGCCTGCACGGCTGGTGGAAGAACCGCTACACGCTGGACGAGTTCCACCAGCGCCTCCAGTCCGTGCCTTCGGTGCGCATCGAGCGGCTCGACGACGCGGGCCACATGCTGCACCACGACCAGCCGCAGCGTGTGGCCGGGCTGATCGAGCAGTTCCTGGCGGGCTGAGCCTCAGGGGCCTTCAGCCCCGGCGCGGCCCTGCACCGTGCGCTGCAGCGCCGCGCGTGCCAGGAGCCGCGTCGAATCGAGTGTCGGCAGCGGCGAGTTCACGTCGTTCATGATGAGCGGAATCTCGGTGCAGCCGAGCACGACCGCATCGCAGCCGTCCTCGTCCTTCATGCGCTGGATGACGCGGCGGAACGCGGTGACGGCACCAGGCGTGAAGACACCGCAGACCAGCTCGTCCATGATGATGCGGTTGATCTCTTCGCGTTCTTCCACGGTGGGCCGAACGTATTCGAGCCCCTTGGCCGAAAGCTTTTCGGGATAGACCTCGCTCTCGACCAGCCATCGCGTGCCGGTGATGGCCAGGCGCCGGAAACCGCGCTGCACGGCCTCGTCGGCCACGCACTGCGCGATGTGCAGCCACGGCAGCGGCGAGCGTGCCTCGATGAAGGGCAGCGCCTGGTGAATGGTGTTGTCGGGGCAGACCAGAAAGCTCGCGCCGATCTTCGCGAGCTTGTTGGCCGACGCGAGCATCACCTCGCCCACGCCGCGCCAGTCGTTGCGGTAGATGTGCGCCATGTAGTCCGCGAGCGAGGGCGTGTGCATCGAGACTTCGGGGTGCGCATGCGGGCCCAGCAGTTGGGCGCCCTCCACGCAGATGGTCTGGTAGCAGAGCGCCGCGCCTTCGGCGGAGCATCCGACGATTCCGATGTGCTGGGTCATGGCGCATCCTACAAAAAAGAATGCCGCCATGCCCGGCTGACCGATCAGGCGTGGCTCGCCTCGCTGTCCAGATGCGCCATCTGCGCGGCGGCGTAGCGCTCACCGGCCGCGGCGCCCTTCGGCACTGCACGTTCGATGGCTGCGAGATCGTCCGCGCTCAAGGCAACGCCGAGCGAGCCCAGCGCTTCGTCCAGCCGCGTGCGCTGCCGCGCGCCCACCAGCGGCACGATGTCCTCGCCCTGCGCCGCCACCCATGCAATGGCAATCTGCGCGACCGTCACGCCCTTGGCGTCCGCGATCTTGCGCAGCGCATCGACCAACGCCAGGTTGCGCTCGACGTTCTCGCCCTGGAAGCGCGGGCTGTGCGTACGGAAGTCCGCAGCACCTGCGCCCTCTTTCTTCCAATGCCCGCTGATCAGCCCACGCGACAGCACGCCGTAGGCCGTGATGCCGATGCCCAGCTCGCGGCAGGTCGCAAGAATGTCGTCCTCGATGCCGCGCGAGATCAGCGAATACTCGATCTGCAGGTCGGCAATCGGGTGCACGGCCGCCGCCTTGCGAATAGTGTGCGAGCCCACTTCCGAGAGCCCGATGTGCCGCACGTAGCCGGCCTTCACCATGTCGGCAATGGCGCCCACGGTGTCTTCGATCGGCACGTTCGGGTCGAGCCGCGCCGGGCGGTAAATATCGATGTGGTCCACACCCAGCCGCTGCAGCGAATAGACCAGGAAGTTCTTCATTGCCTCGGGCCGCGCGTCGTAGCCGCTCCAACCACCAGCCGGATCGCGCAGGGCACCGAACTTCACGCTGACCAGGGCCGCGTCGCGCTGCGAGCCCTTGAGGCCCCTGAGCGCTTCGCCGATCAGCATTTCGTTGTGGCCGCTGCCGTAGAAGTCGCCGGTGTCGAGCAGCGTGATGCCCGCGTCCATGGCGGCATGAATGGTGGCGATGCTTTCGGCACGGTCCGAGGGGCCGTACAGCGCCGACATGCCCATGCAGCCGAGGCCGATGGCGGAGACTTTCGGGCCCGCGGCCCCGAGTTGACGTGTGTTCATTTCAGCTTCCTTTCGTTGAGGTCCGCATGCGGTTGCGAGCGGCATGGCTGTAGTCTGGAAGAAAGCACCTCGTTCGATAATCCACCCATCACCGCACGAGCTGTGCAAAAAACCGCACAATCCGCTTTCATGACCGACCCTGACCTTTCGGACCTCGGCGCCTTCATGGCAGTGACGCGGGCACGCAGCTTTCGCGGCGCCGCCGCGCTGCGCGGCGTGTCGCCCTCCTCGCTCAGCGAGGCCATGCGCCGGCTCGAGGCGCAGCTGGGCGTGCGGCTCCTGAACCGCACCACGCGCAGCGTGACGCCCACCGAGGCCGGCCAGCGGCTGCTGGAGCGCATTGCGCCCGCGCTCGACGACATCTCGGGCGCGCTCGACACACTCAACAGCTTTCGCGACAGCCCCACCGGCACGCTGCGGCTCAACGTGCCGACGATCGTGACGCAGCGCGTGCTGCCGCCGCTGGCCGCCCGCTTCCTGGCGGCGCACCCCGGCATCACGCTGGAGGTGACGACCAACGACACCTTCATCGACGTGCTCGCGGCCGGTTTCGATGCCGGCATTCGCTACGACGAGAGCATTGCAAGGGACATGATCGCAGTGCCGCTCGGCCCCCGCGTGCAGCGCTTCGTGGCCGCCGCGTCGCCGGGCTACCTGGCGGCGCACGGCACGCCCAGGCACCCGACCGACCTGCTGCAGCACGCCTGCATCGGCCATCGCTTTGCGAGCGGCGTGCTCGCGGCCTGGGGCTTCGTGCGCAAGGGAAAGACCGTCCGCATCACGCCGAGCGGGCCGCTGGTGGCGTCGATGATCGATCTCGAATTGCATGCGGCCGAATCGGGCCTTGGGCTCATCTACACCTTCGACGAGTACCTGCGCCCGTCGCTCGACAGGGGCACGCTGGTACCGGTGCTCGAAGACTGGTGGCAGAGCTTCTCAGGCCCGTTTCTCTATTACCCGAGCCGCACGCACATGCCGGCGCCGCTGCGGGCTTTTGTCGACTTTCTCAAGAACGAGGCGAAACACTGAGGCGCAGGCACCTCAACCAGCCCACGGGAGGGAGAGGAGAAAGTCAGAAGGCCTCGGTATTGCTCCTTCCCCTTCTGGGGGAAGGCTGGGATGGGGGCGGCTCCCGTATTCAGCGACGGCCCTGTTTTGAACGCCGTCGTGCCCCCACCCCTCCCCTCCCCCGGGAGGGGAGGGAGAAAGTCAGAAGGCTCTGGGTATTGCTTTCACGCGTCGTCGTCGGCGTCGTTGCCCGTGAGGGACAGCACTTGTTCGACGAAGGCCTCGAACAGCGGCAGCGCGGCGGGCAATCCATCGAACGACTCCGCCTCGCCGGCATCGAAGAAATGCGGCTTGCCGGCCGGCAGCGCCACCCATTCCCCGGCTTCGAACAGCAGACCCAGATAGCCGTCTTGCGTGGGCAGGTAGACAAGCGCCGCGCGGTCGAGCACCTGTTGCCCTTGCGGCGCGGCTTCGCGGCCCCAGGCCACGCCCTGCCGAGCCAGGTGCTCGTTGATCCAGCCGTCGCACACATGCGTGTCTCGCCAATTTCCTTCGGCGTCGAAAACAGCGAGCACGGGCATGGGCGTCCTTTTGCTTGAGAGTTATTGCAGGAAACTGGGCTTGGCATAGCCCTGGAACTTGGTGTCGACCACGGCCTTGAAGTCCTTCGAATGGTAGGCCTCCACAATGTCCTTGGCCCAGGCAGTGTTCTTGTCGGCGCTCTTCACGGCCACCACATTGAGGTAGTGGTCGGGCGTCTTCTCGAGCGCCACGGCCTCGTTGAGCTTCAGGCCTGACGAGATCGCGAAGTTGCCGTTGACGATGGCGTATTCGGTGTCGCCCAGCGAGCGCGGCAGCTGCGCGGCTTCAAGTGGAATGAACTTGAGCTTCTTCGGGTTCTCGGCCACGTCTTTTTCAGAAGCGCGCAGCGGATCGACGCCGGGCTTGATGGTGATGAGCTTGTTCTGCTCCAGCAGCACCAGCGCGCGGGCCAGGTTGCTCGGGTCATTGGGCAGCGTGAAGCGGTCGCCCTCTTTCACTTCGGCCAGCGTCTTGCGCTTGGTCGAGTACACGCCCAGCGGCGCGATGGGGCCTTGCACCAATTCGGCCAGGTCGAGCTTCTGGTCGGCCGAGAACTTCTTCAGGTAGACCTGATGCTGGAAAAAGTTGGCGTCGAGCGAGCCCTGCGCGAGCGCGAGGTTGGGCTGCACGTAGTCGTTGAATTCGACCAGCTTCACCTTGTAGCCCTTCTTCTCCAGGATGGGCACGATGCCGGCCTTGAGCTGGTCGATGTTGGAGCCGGCGGTGCCGCCGATGACGAGGTTCTTCTTGGCTTCTTGCGCCTGTGCCAGCGAAAGCCCGCCGAACGACAGGGCAACCAGAGACAGGGCGAGGACGGAGCGGCGCAGCAGTGCGGTTTTCATGAGATCAAAAAAAGAAAGGGAACAAAAATTCAACGCTTGTCCAGCCTGCGCGCCGTGGTGTTGCCCACGAATTGCAGGATCTGTACCAGCACCACGAGCAGCGCCACGGTGAGCACCATCACGTCGGTCTGGAAGCGGTAGTAGCCGTAGCGGATGGCCAGGTCGCCGATGCCGCCGCCGCCCACCACGCCGGCAATGGCCGAGTAGGAGAGAAAGCTCACCGCCAGCACCGTGAGCGCCAGCACCAAGCCCGAGCGCGCCTCGACCACCAGCACGCGCCAGACGATCTGCAGCTCCGACGCGCCCATGGCGTGCGCCGCCTCGATCACGCCGCGCGGCACTTCGCGCAGGCACTGGTCGACCAGCCGCGCAAAGTACGGAATGGCCGCGAACGACAGCGGCACCGCGGCCGCCAGCGGCCCGATGGAGGTGCCCGCAATCACACGCGTGAACGGCACCAGCGCCACCAGCAGGATGATGAAAGGAAACGAGCGCACGGTGTTCACGATCCAGTTGAGCACCAGGAACGCCGGCTTGTTTTCGAGCGACTGGCCCGGCCCCAAGAGGAACAGCAGAATGCCCAGCGGCCCGCCGATGAGCACCGCGGCCGAGAGGCCGATGGCCAGCATCAGGAAGGTCTGGCCGGTGGCGGTCCAGAGCTCGGGGAGGATGGGCGCGATGTTCTCAAACATAGGCCACCTCCTCTGGGCTGCGCTGCAACGACGGCGGGCGCGGCTCGATGGGTTCGCGCGCCTCGCGTTCGCGGCGCCGCACCAGCTCGTCGATCTCGCGGCCCAATGCCGTCTTTCGATCTTCACTCGGCGCATCGACCGCGAACTGCTCTACCAGCCGGCCCTTCTCCAAAATGGCCACGTTGCGGCACAGCACCTCGACCACCGAGAGCTCGTGCGTCACGATGACGATCGTCACGCCGATCTTCTGGTTGATGTCGCGCAGCGTTTCGAGCAGCGCGCGCGTGGTTTCGGTGTCGAGCGCCGAGGTGGGCTCGTCGCACAGCAGCACCTGCGGCCGCGGCGCCAGCGCGCGCGCAATGGCCACGCGCTGCTTCTGGCCGCCCGAGAGCTGCGCCGGGTAGGTGTCGATCTTCTCGGCCAGGCCCACCAGGGCGAGGCATTCGCGCACCCGCGCATCGATCTCGGCGCGGGAATGGCGGCCGTGGATCTTCAGCGGGAAAGCCACGTTGTCGAACACCGTGGCGTTCTGCAGCAAGTTGAACTGCTGGAAGATCATGCCGATGTTCTGCCGCGTGTCGCGCAGCTCGCGGCGCGAGAGCGTGGTGAGGTCGCGCCCGCCGACGAAGACCTTGCCCGCATCGGGCCGCTCCAGCAGGTTGATGAGGCGCAGCAGCGTCGACTTGCCCGCGCCGCTCTTGCCGATCAGGCCGAACACGTCGCCCTGGTGGATGTCGAGCGAGAGCGACTGCACGGCGTCGAACACCTCGCCGTTGGGCAGGGCAAATGATTTCTGCACCGATTGAAGACGGATCACGGGCTCTGCGTTGCCGCGGCGGCCCGCGCCGGAGGAAGGATTGCTCATAAAAAAGGCAGCGGCGGGCGTGGAGCCGACCGCGAAGGTTCGCAAAAAGGGGCCGAGTATGAAAACAAAGGCGCCGAAAAGGAACGAACAAATCGTCGCGTGCTTATTCGATAAATCACATAAGACCGCGAACGCATGGTCGAGCGATGCCATATCGATATGCGCATTCGTTCGTTCCCAAGTGCGCCGGGCAATGCCACATTCGCGCCTTCATTTTTTTGATTTCGCGCCACAACATGCACACCAATTTCCGCCGCCGCACCCTCGCCCTTGCAACGCTGGCCGCTGCCCTTTTTGCCGGCAGCGGCGCCGCGCTCGCGCAAGACAAGAACACCGTCAAGGTCGGCGTCTCCGTCGGCAGCGCCGAGCAGGTGTTCGAAGTGGTGAAGAAGGTAGCCGCGAAAGACGGCCTGAACATCCAGCTGGTGGTGTTCAACGACTACCAGCTGCCCAACGCGGCGCTGGCCTCGGGCGACCTGGACGCCAATGCCTTCCAGCACCAGCCCTTTCTCGACAACCAGAACAAGGCGCGCGGCTTCGACATCGTGCCCGTGGGCCTGACCATCACCGCGCCGCTGGGCTTCTACTCGCACAAGATCAAGGCGATCGAGCAGTTGCCCGACGGCGCCTCGGTCGGTATCCAGAACGACCCGTCGAACGGCAACCGCGCGCTGCTGCTGCTGCAGTCGGCCGGCCTCATCACCTTGAAACCCGAGGCCGTGAAGAACAACACCGCCACGCCGCTCGACGTGGTGAGCAACCCCAAGAAGCTCAAGCTCGTGCCGCTCGACGCCGCGCAACTGCCGCGCTCGCTCGACGACCTGGTCATTGCCGCCATCAACAACGACTACGCCGAGAAGGCCGGGCTTTCGCTCAACAAGGACGCGGTCATCAAGGAATCGGCCAAGAGCCCTTATGCCAACCTGATTGCCGTGCGCCGCGCCGACAAGGACAAGCCCTGGGCCAAGCGCCTGGTGGCGGCGTACCAGTCGGCGGAGGTGAAGAGCTTCATCGAGACGCAGTTCAAGGGCTCGCTGGTTCCGGCGTTCTGATCGCGCGACGTTGACCCTTGCCCCCTGCGCGCCCGCGCCGCGCGCAAGGGGGCATTTTTCTTTTGGTGCCCTGACGCAGCTACGGTCTCGCGGCAAGGAACCAGAATCCAAACCGGAATCTAGGACCCCATCTAATTCCTATAACCCATTGATTAATAATGATTATTCCAATAAGCTGAGCAGAATTTCAACCGGAATTCATGCCCCTAGAGTCCAAGCCTTTGCTGGTCTACGACCAGCCTCATCAGTTCGAACCGTTGCTGCCAACGCAAAAGCTCGGCGAACTGAGCGAAGTCACGCGCCGGATATTCGAGAAGTCAGCACAACTGAAAGGCTCCGCGAGTCCGCAAGCCCGGGCAGCGCTGCGTGAGATTGTTCGGTCGATGAACTCGTACTACTCGAACCGCATCGAGGGACAAAGCACGCATCCCATGAACATCGAGCGCGCGCTCAGGCAAGACTTTTCCGACCAGCCGGATGTTGCCAAGCGTCAGCGTGTCGCGCTGGCGCACATCGAGGCCGAGCGGCAATTGGAAGAGATTGTCGGCACCGAAGCGGGTACGTTGAGCAGCAGCTTCCTCAAAAAGGCGCATGAAAGCCTCTACAGCCGACTCCCCGAACCAGATCGCCGCACCGACGACGGCCGGATCATCACTCCGGGAGCCCTTCGCACGCATGACGTTGCGGTGGGCCGGCACCAGCCGCCGGCGTGGCAATCGATCCCGCAATTCCTGAAGAGAATGGACGAGGTCTACAGCAGCCTCAAGGGTGTCGATGCGGTGTTGTACACCGTCGCAGCCGCACATCACCGAATGGCCTGGACGCATCCATTTGAAGACGGCAACGGGCGCGCGGTCCGGCTTCAGACCCATTGCGCCTTGCACTTGATCAGTGGCGGCCTCTGGTCTGTCAACCGCGGCTTGGCTCGCCATCGAGATCGTTACTACGAAATGCTGGACAACGCAGACAGCGCAAGGCAAGGAGCCCTCGACGGCCGCGGAAACCTCAGCGAAAAAATGCTCTGGGAGTGGTGCCGCTACTTTCTGGAATTGTGCGAAGACAAGGTCAATTTCATGGCCTCGATGCTTGACCTGTCAAAGCTCAAAGACCGTATTCGCGCCTATTTGCTGGTACGCGGTTCCACAAGCGGCATGACGGAATACCGCGAGGAGGCGCTGCTCCCCCTGCATACGATTGCCGCGGTCGGCGCAGTCTCGCGCGGCGAATTCATTCGGATGACGGGGCTGGAAGAGCGCACGGCCCGAAAAGTGATCTCGCGATTCATCAAGGATGGACTTCTGAAGAGCGACAGCCATCGCTCGGACCTGAACATCGGTTTTCCGCTCGAGTCGCTGAGCATCCTCTTCCCCAACCTGTACCCCGAGGCGGCAACAGCGGTTCTGGAGTGAGCCACGCCAAATACGGGAGCCGCCCCCATCCCAGCCTTCCCCCAAAGGGGGAAGGAGCAATACAGGGGCCTTCCCAGGCGGGTCATCGGTCCATGAGAAAATGTCCGGTTTCCCCCGAACACAGTCAGGACACCCCATGGACGCAGAACAAATCAACCAAATCGGCGCAACCCTCGCGGACCTGAGCGCCCGGACGGCCGATTTACGGAGGTATCTTTGACTACGATGCCAAATCCGAACGTCTGAGGACGGTCAACGCATCGCTCGAAGATCCCAACGTCTGGAACGACCCGAAGAAGGCCCAGGAGCTGGGCCGCGAGAAGAAATCGCTCGACGACGTGGTCGTGACGCTCGACCGCCTCACCAGCGGCCTGTCAGACAACTCCGAGCTGTACGAGATGTCGAAGGAAGAAGGCGACATGGACGGCTTGCAGTCCATTGCCGATGACGCCGCCGCGCTCGAAGCCGACATCAAGCAGCTCGAATTCCGCCGGATGTTCAACAACCCGGCCGACCCGCTCAACGCCTTTGTCGACATCCAGGCCGGCGCGGGCGGCACCGAGGCCTGCGACTGGGCCAGCATGCTGCTGCGCCAGTACCTGAAGTACGCCGAGCGCAAGGGCTTCAAGACGCAGATCGAAGACGAAACACCGGGCGACACCGCCGGCATCAAGGGCGCAACCATCAAGGTGGAAGGCGACTACGCCTTTGGCCTCTTGCGCACCGAAACCGGCGTGCACCGCCTGGTGCGCAAGTCACCGTTCGACTCGTCGGGCGGCCGCCACACCAGCTTTGCTTCGATCTTCGTGTATCCGGAAATCGACGACTCCATCGAGATCGAGATCAACCCGTCCGACGTGCGCACCGACACCTTCCGCGCATCGGGCGCAGGCGGCCAGCACATCAACAAGACCGACTCGGCCGTGCGTTTGACGCACATCCCCACCGGCATCGTGGTGCAGTGCCAGGACGGCCGCAGCCAGCACAGCAACCGCGACGTGGCGTGGAAGCGCCTGCGTTCGCGCCTGTACGACCACGAGATGCGCAAGCGCCAGGAAGAGCAGCAAAAGCTCGAAGACAGCAAGACCGACGTGGGCTGGGGCCACCAGATTCGAAGCTACGTGCTGGACAACAGCCGCATCAAGGACCTGCGCACCAACGTCGAAGTCTCGGCCACGCAAAAGGTGCTCGACGGCGACCTGGACGTGTTCATCGAAGCCTCGCTGAAGCAAGGCGTGTAATCGATGAGCCTGACCCACGACAAGGTCGAAGCCTTCATCTTCGACATGGACGGCACCATGATCGATTCCATGCCCTGGCATGCGCGCTCGTGGGTGGAATTTGTGGCGCGCCACGGGCTGAAGCTCGATGTGACCGACATTCTTGCGCGCACCACGGGCCGCACCGGCACCGAGTGCATGCGCGAGCTGTTCGAGCGCGAGCTTTCCGACGCCGAGTGCCAAACCCTGGTGCACGAGAAAGAAGAAATCTACCGTGCCCTCTTTCACGACAACTTCACCGAAGTGGCCGGCTTCACAGCCTTTGCCAAGGCCGCCGTGGTGCGCGGCCTGAAGGTGGCCGTGGGCACGGCGGGCGACAAGCACAACATCGAGTTTGCGATGTCGCGCCTGAAGATGGACCCATTGCCGCTGGCCATTGTGGGCGGGGACGAAGGCTTTGCCGGCAAGCCCACGCCCGAGATTTTTCTGGAGGCTGCGCGCCGCATTGGCGTGGCGCCCGAGCGCTGCATCGTGTTTGAAGATGCGCCCTTCGGTATCGAGGCCGCACGCCGCGGCGGCATGCGTGCCGTGGCCGTGTGCAGCACCCATTCCGCCGCCGAGCTTGCCGGCCCCCATGTGATTGCCGCGGTTCGCGACTACGACGAACTCGCCCATTCGAACTTTCTGGAGACACTCGATGCTGCTGCAGCGTGACGCCCAAGGGCAACCGATTGCCATTCGCCGCGAAGACTATGCCGCTCCGGCCTTCTGGATCGACACCGTCGACCTGACCTTCGACCTGGACCCCGCCAAGACCCGCGTGCTCAACCGCATGCAACTGCGCCGCAACCCCGACGCGCCGGCCCAGCCCCTGCGCCTGGACGGCGACGAGCTGAACCTGGCGCGCGTGCTGGTCAACGGCCAGGGCGCATCCTTCCGCATGGAAGGCGACCAGCTCGTGATCGACGGGTTGCCCGATGCCTTCGAGCTGGAGATCTTCACCACCTGCTGCCCCATCAAGAACACCAAGCTGATGGGCCTGTTCGTGAGCGAAGACACCTTCTTCACGCAGTGCGAGGCCGAAGGCTTCCGCCGCATCACGTATTTTCTCGACCGTCCGGACGTGATGGCGATGTACACCGTGACCCTGCGCGCCAACAAGGCCGCCTACCCGGTGCTGCTGTCGAACGGCAACCTGGTCGAGCAAGGCGAGCTGCCCGAAGGCCGCCACTTTGCCAAGTGGGTCGACCCCTTCAGGAAGCCCTGCTACCTGTTCGCGCTGGTGGCCGGCAAGCTGGTGGCGCGCGAGCAGCGCATTACCGCGCGCAACGGCAAGGAGCATTTGCTGCAGGTGTACGTGCGCGCGGGCGACCTCGACAAGACCGAGCATGCGATGAACTCGCTGGTCAACTCCGTGCTGTGGGACGAAGTGCGCTTTGGCCTGCCGCTGGACCTGGACCGCTTCATGATTGTTGCCACCAGCGACTTCAACATGGGCGCCATGGAGAACAAGGGCCTGAACATCTTCAACACGAAGTACGTTCTGGCCAACCAGGCCACCGCCACCGACGCCGACTACAGCAACATCGAAAGCGTGGTCGGCCATGAATACTTTCACAACTGGAGCGGCGACCGCGTGACCTGCCGCGACTGGTTCCAGCTCTCGCTGAAAGAAGGCCTCACCGTCTTCCGCGACCAGGAGTTCAGCCAGGACCTTTGCGCCGATGCCTCGGCCCGCGCCGTGAAGCGCATCGAAGACGTGCGCGTGCTGCGCACCGCCCAGTTCCCTGAAGACGCGGGCCCCATGGCCCACCCGGTGCGGCCCGACAGCTACATCGAGATCAGCAACTTCTACACCGTCACCATCTATGAAAAGGGTGCCGAGGTAGTGCGCATGATGCAGACGCTGGTCGGCCGCAAGGGCTTTGAAAAGGGCATTACCCTTTACTTCGAACGCCACGACGGCCAGGCCGTGACCTGCGACGATTTTGCGCAGGCCATTGCAGACGCCAACCCCGATTCGGAACTGGCCCGCCTGCTGCCGCAGTTCAAGCGCTGGTACAGCCAGGCCGGCACGCCGCGCCTTGCCGCCCACGGCGTGTACGACGCGCAGAACCGCAGCTACACCCTGAGCATTGTGCAAAGCTGCCCGCCCACCCCCGGCCAGCCGACCAAGGAACCCTTCGTCATTCCGCTGAACATGGGCCTGCTCGACGCCAGCGGGCGCGAACTGCCGATGCAGATCGAGGGCGAAGAGCAGATCACGCACGGCACCCGCACGCTGGTGCTCTCGCGCGCCGGCGAGCAGATCACCTTTGTGGGCCTGGACGCCGAGCCCGTGCCTTCCATCTTGCGCGGCTTCAGCGCGCCGGTGATTCTTGACTTTGAATACACCGACGCCCAGCTGCTCACCCTGCTGGCCAACGACCCCGACCCGTTCAACCGCTGGGAAGCCGGCCAGCGCCTGGGCCTGCGCGCCGCGCTGCAGGGCATTGCGGCGCTTGCAACCGACACCACCCCGGTGCTGAACGACGCCTACCTTGACGCCATGCGCAGCGTGCTGCGCAACCCCAAGCTCGACGCCGCCTTCAAGGAGCTGGTGCTCACGCTGCCTTCGGAAACCTACATTGCCGAGCAGCTCGACGTGGTGGACCCGCAGCGCGTGCACCTGGTGCGCGATGCCATGCGCGCCCAGCTGGCCACCGCCCTCTTCTCCGACTGGCAACAGGTCTACGAAGAAAACCACGACACCGGCGCCTACACGCCCGACCCCACCTCGTCGGGCCGCCGCGCGCTGGCGGGCATGGCGCTCAACTTCTTGTGCCTGGCGGGGCGCTCATCGGGCGACACCGTGTGGCCCGGCAAGACGCTGCAGCGCTTCAAGGACGCCGGCAACATGACCGACCGCTTCAACGCGCTCAACGCGCTGGTGTCGTCGGGCCACACCCTGGCCGCACAGGCGCTCGCGCGCTTCCACGCCATCTTCAAGGATGAAGCGCTGGTCATCGACAAGTGGTTCTCGCTGCAGGCGGGCGCGCCCGACCGCGGCGGCGACATCTTGCCGCTGGTGAAGCAGCTGATGAAGCACCCCGACTTCTCCATCAAGAACCCCAACCGCGCCCGCAGCGTGATCTTCAGCTATTGCAGCGCGAACCCCGGCGCGTTTCACCGCCCCGACGCCGCCGGCTACGTGTTCTGGAGCGAGCGCGTCATAGAGCTGGACGCCATCAACCCCCAGGTGGCCGCCCGCCTTGCCCGCGCGCTCGACCGCTGGAGCAAGCTGGCCGAGCCCTACCGCAGCGCCGCGCGCGAAGCCATTGCCCGCGTGGCCGCCAAGCCCGACCTGAGCAAGGACACCCACGAAGTCGTTACCCGCGCCCTGGCCGGTAACTAACCAAGGAACATACAAAGCACATGGCTCAACAACAAAAGATCTCCCTCACCCGCTACCTCGTCGAACAGCAGCGCGCCGACGGCCTCATTCCCGGCCAGCTGCGCCTCTTGCTCGAGGTCGTGGCCCGCGCCTGCAAGAGCATCAGCCAGGCCGTCAACAAGGGCGCGCTGGGCGGCGTGCTCGGCACCGCCGAAAGCGAGAACGTGCAGGGCGAGATCCAGAAGAAGCTGGACATCATCGCCAACGAAGTGCTGATTGAGGCCAACGAATGGGGCGGCCACCTCGCGGCCATGGCCAGCGAGGAAATGGACAGCATCTACGTGGTGCCCAACCGCTACCCGCAGGGCGAATACCTGCTCATGTTCGACCCGCTAGACGGCAGCAGCAACATCGACGTGAACGTGAGCATTGGCACCATCTTCAGCGTGCTGAAGAAGCCCGACGACACCCCCGGCGTGCAGGAAGCCGACTTTCTGCAGCCCGGCACCCAGCAAGTGGCCGCCGGCTACTGCATCTACGGCCCGCAGACCACCCTGGTGCTCACCGTGGGCAACGGCGTGGCCATGTTCACGCTCGACCGCGAGCAAGGCAGCTTTGTGCTCACGCAGGAAGACATCCAGATTCCGGCCGACACCAAAGAATTTGCCATCAACATGAGCAACATGCGCCACTGGGACGAGCCCATGACGCGCTACATCGAAGAATGCCTGGCCGGCAAGGACGGCCCGCGCGGCAAGGACTTCAACATGCGCTGGATTGCCAGCATGGTGGCCGACGTGCACCGCATCCTGATGCGCGGCGGCGTCTTCATGTACCCGTGGGACAAGCGCGAGCCCGAAAAGGCCGGCAAGCTGCGCCTGATGTACGAGGCCAACCCCATGAGCTGGCTCGTCGAGCAGGCCGGCGGCGCCGCCACCAACGGCAAGCAGCGCATCCTCGACCTGCAGCCCACCAAACTGCATGAGCGAGTGAGCGTGATGTTGGGTTCGCGTAACGAAGTCGAGCGTTTGACCCAGTACCACGCCGAAAAGGCCTGAAGGTCTTGCTATAATCGCGGGCTTAGCCGGTGTAGCTCAGTCGGTAGAGCAGCTCATTCGTAATGAGAAGGTCGGGTGTTCGATTCATCTCTCCGGCACCAGAATTAAGCGGTAAAACGCGATAGCGATCACTAACCTCTAGCGAGGTACTAGCAAGATCACCAGAGAGCGAATTTTCGCTTTCTTCAAAGCCTCCCTTGCGGAGGCTTTTTCTTTGCAGTTGAAGAAGTCGTACTTCTGAATCGCCTCGGCTTTCGTAGAGGCCGATGGATTCAAGTCAAGCCGCTGCCGTGGCGGTCTGATCGGCGAATTGCCATGGTTACACTCCGCCGATGGACGCTCTCACCTTCATCGCCGAGCTTGTTAAAGCTCTTGCTTGGCCCGCTGTTGTGGTGTTCATCGTCATCTTCTTCAAGGAAAGACTGACCGCCCTCGTCGACAAGCTCGAAGAATGGAAGGGTCTTGGCATGGAGGCGAAGTTCAACCGCAAGCTCGAAACAGTCGCTGCTGAGACGAAAGAGATTGCAGTTGAAGAACTGATCGCACCTACTCCTGAACTTCCCGTGCTCCCCAACGTTGAACAAGCAGACGATCCGTTCACCACGTTGGACGAGCAGCCGATAGTGAACGCCCTCCTGCTTTATGGGAACCCAAGCGCAGGATTCAGCCTCGGTCGTTCATACCTCGAACGCATCTTGAACGAACAGTTCGTCAAAGCCACTGGGCAAGTCCCGGGCCTAATCATGCCGTTGGACGCGGTGATCGAGCGGCTGGAGAAGGAGCGCTACATCACTGCACGCATGAGGCGAACCATTAAGGAGTTGTTGGCGCTTGGCAATGAAGCTGTGCACGAGAAGTTCAAGCCGAGTGTTGAGAGCGCCCGCGCGTACGTCACCTCAGTCCAATCGATAGCCGACTTGATGAGGCTCAGAGCGAAGCGCTTCTGATCCGTTCACTACTACCGGTTGCCGATGCTCAGGCCTTGACCTGCTTGGTCTTCGTTCGGCCATGCACTGGTCGCGGCACCTTGTAATCCGGATCAACCGCCCTAAGTGCCTCAGGCATCTTCTCGGCAATAGCAATCAACGTCTTCGCTGCGCCGGTCGGTTCGCGGCGGCCTTGCTCCCACTGCTGCAGCGTACGCACTGACACGCCGAGCAGTTCGGCAAAGCCTGCTTGCGACAGACCCGCATTCTCCCGCGCGGCAACAACCGGCGTGTAGACCTTGCGCGTCTTTCCGGCGCCCATTTCGCGTGCCGACTGCACAAGCAAAGCCTCGAAGTCCTGGCTCGCTTCGAAGGCGGCCAGTTCGGCATCACTCATTGGCTTTTTCTGCGGCATTACGCAACTCCTTCAGGGTTTCGCCAGAGATCGAATCGAGGTTCGCTTTGGCGTAGATCAACAACAAGACGAGCTCACCGGGCTTCTTGCGGTTGAAGTACACAACTCGCACGCCGCCACTCTTGCCCGAACCGGCCCGGCTCCAGCGCACCTTTCGCACCCCGCCCGACTTCTGGACCGGATCTCCGGCATCAGGGTTCGCGGAGATGTAGGCCGCAAACTCGCCTCGCTCTTCCTCTGTCCAATAGTTCGGCCATAGCTTTTGGAAGATTGGGGTTTCAGCGACGGTGAGCATGCTCGACAGAGTACGCCATTGGCGTACATTCTACGCCTACGACATCGTGATCATCGTCACGGATTCGGCTTAAGAATTTGCAACGGCCGGCCGGTTGCTGATCGTCCCCAATGCTGGCCAAGGCCGGTCGCGAACGCCTCATCAAGGCGTTGGGCCGAGAAAGCCCGCCCGTTGCGCATCTGAAACAAAAGAACTACACCTTGTATGCCAATGTGGCGGTAATCCACCATAGGTAGTTCTCCGAAACAGAAGACCACAAAGCGCACGCGCCAAGTCGCCGCGGAAAGCGCATCATCTCCATGGACGAACCCCCGTTTCAAGACTGTGCGAGGCAGCATGACAAGGTTCAAAAAGGTCTTCTGGATTGGCGGCGGGCTCGCCGTGCTGGGTGCGCTTGCCGCGTACGCGGTGATCCACGAGCTGAAGACTTCCCGATGGCAATCGGCGCTGTGGCGCGACTTTGCCAAGGGTGCGGGCTACACCGTCGAGGCGGGTGCCAGCGATGCCGTCCGCTTTCCCCAGACCGGGCCGTATGACGAGCGGATGGGCTACCACGATCTGCCCGCCTTCATCCAGCGCCTGCAGCCCGAGGGCTACGTCATCACCCGCCAGGCGCGCATGTCGCCGCGGCTGCTCGAGCTTCAGGAGCACGGGCTTTTTATCCCGTACCGCGAGAAAAACCAGGCCGGCCTGACGGTGCGCGACTGCCGCAATACGACGCTGCTGCACACGCGGGTGCCCAGCCGTGCGTACGAGCGCTTCGAAGAGGTGCCGCCGCTGCTGGTCAGCGCCTTGCTGTTCGTGGAAGACCGCCACCTGCTCGACGCGGAGCCGGCGCAGCGCAACCCCGCCATCGACCCGGAACGCTTTGCCAAGGCCGCGGCCGAGCAGGCGCTGCGGGTGCTCAGCCCCAGCCGGTCGGCGACGGGTGGCAGCACGCTGGCCACCCAGATCGAGAAGTACCGCCATTCGCCGCACGGCCGCACCGTGTCGGTCCGCGAAAAGCTGCGCCAGATGGCGTCGGCCTCGGTGCGTGCCTACCAGGACGGCGAGGACACGCTGGCCCGGCGCCGCCAGATCGTGGTCGACTACCTCGACACCGTGCCGCTGGCCGCGCGCCCGGGCATGGGCGAGGTGCACGGCCTGGGCGACGGGCTGTGGACCTGGTACGGACGCGATTTCAGCGAGGTGAACCGCCTGCTGGTCGACAACGCCGAAGGGGCCGCGCCCACGCCCGAGGCGCTCCAGCGCCAGGCCGAGGCCTTCAAGCAGGCCCTGTCGCTGATGATTGCGCAGCGCCGCCCGTCGCAGCATCTGCTGGGCGACGGCACGGGCCTGTCGCGGCTGACCGACAGCTACCTTCGTCTGATGGCCGAGGCGGGCTTGATTTCTCCGGTGCTGCGCGATGCGGCGCTGGCCGTGCCCTTGCACCTGCGGCCTCCACTGCCGGCCACGCCCCGGCCCGACTTTGTGCAGCGCAAGGCCGCGACCGCGCTGCGCACCCACATCTCCACCCTGCTCAACGTGCCGCGCGCGTATGACCTGGAGCGCCTCGACATGGAGGCCGAAACCAGCCTCGACAGCCAGGCGCAGGCACTCGCGGCGCGGGTGCTCACCAGCCTGCAGGCGCCCGCCGCGGCCAAGTCGGCGGGGTTGTACGGGCACCACCTGCTCGACCCGGGTGCCGACCCTGCTCCGCTGATCTACAGCTTCACGCTGTTCGAGCGCGGCGCGCAGGCCAACCTGCTGCGCGTTCAGGCCGACAACATCGACCAGCCCTTTGACGTGAACCAGGGCGCGCGGCTGGACCTTGGCTCCACCGCCAAGCTGCGCACGCTGGTGAGCTACCTGGAGCTGGTTGCCGAGTTGCACGGCCGCTGGGGCGAGCTGAGCCCGGCCCAACTGTCGGCTCTGAAAACCAGCCCGCGCGACCCGCTGGGCGCATGGGCGCGGCAATACCTGCAGCGCACCAAGGATCGCCGTCTCACGCCCATGCTCGAGGCGGCCATGGAGCGCAAGTATTCGGCCAACCCGGGCGAGGCCTTCTTCACCGGCGGCGGCCTGCACCAGTTCGAGAATTTCGAGCGCTCGCGCAACAACGAATTCATGACGGTGCGCGAAGGTTTCAAGCACTCGATCAACCTGGTGTTCATTCGCTTGATGCGCGACCTGGTGCGGCACCGCATGTTCGGCGGCGCGTCGGATGCCGAGAGCATGCTGCAAGACCCTTCCGATCCGCGCCGGCGCGAGCTGCTGGCGCGCTTTGCCGACCGCGAAGGCTCGGCCTACCTGATCCGCTTCTATCGCAAGTACCAGCGCCTGCAGCCTGCCGACGCCGAGGCGCGGCTGCTGCGCAGTCTCCGGCCGTCGGCGCCGCGCATCGCCAGCGCGCTGTTCACCATCGACCCCGATGCCAGCGATGCACGGCTCGAAGAGCTGCTCGTGCAGCGCACGGGCCGCGGCGCCGCATCGCCTCGCGCATTGCGGGCAATGCGCACCACTTACTCCGGCTTGTCGCTTGCCGATCGCGGCTACGTGGCGCGTGTGCATCCGCTCGAACTGTGGCTCGTCGGCTATTTGAAGAGCCACCCCGGAGCCACGTTGACCGACGTGCTGGACGCCAGCGCGAGCGAACGCCAGGAGGTGTACGCCTGGCTCTTCAAGACGCGCCACAAGAGCGCGCAGGACAAGCGCTTGCGCGAGCTGGTCGAGATCGACGCCTTCGCCGAAATCCATCGCTCGTGGCAGCGGCTGGGCTACCCGTTCGAATCGCTGACGCCTTCGTACGCCAGCGCCATCGGCGCCTCGGGTGACCGGCCGCGCGCCCTGGCCGAGCTGATGGGCATCATCGCCAACGACGGCGTACGGCGGCCGACGCAACGTGTCGGCGCCCTGCACTTTGCGCGCGAAACGCCTTATGAAACGCGCCTTGAGCAACGCAACGCGAGCGCAGAAAGGGTGCTGCCGAGCGAGGTGGCCGCATCGGTGCGGCGCGCGCTCTTCGAGGTGGTGCAGGACGGCACGGCGCGGCGCCTGAAGGGCTCTCTGGTGGATGCGAACGGCCGCATCATCGAAATTGGCGGCAAGACCGGCACGGGCGACCACCGCAACGGCCACGGCAGCGGTCGGGCGGAGCGCAAGATCAGCCGCTCGGCCACTTTCGTCTTCATGATCGGCGATCGCTACTTCGGCACCGTCATGGCCTACGTCAACGAACCCTATGCCGCGCGCTACCGCTTCACCAGCGCGCTGCCGACTCAGCTGCTCAAATCGCTTGGCCCACAGCTGTTGCCGGTGCTCGAGCGCAGCGGTTGCAGTGGCGATTGATTGATTGATCGATTGATTGGTTGATGCAAATCCGCGAACTCGCCACCGGCCTGCAGTTTCCCGAAGGGCCCGTTGCCATGGACGACGGCTCCGTGCTGCTGGTCGAGATTGCCCGCGGCACGCTCACGCGCGTGCGGCACGACAGCCTGGTGCAGGTGGTGGCCGACCTGGGCGGCGGGCCGAACGGCGCGGCCCTGGGGCCCGATGGCGCGGTCTACGTGTGCAACAACGGCGGCTTTCGCTGGCACACCGAGGCCGACGGCTGCCACCGGCCGGTGGGCCAGGCCGATGACTATTCGGGCGGGCGCATCGAGCGCGTGAACCTGGCCACGGGCGGCGCCGAGCGGCTCTACGACGCAGCCGACGGCGGCGCGCTGTGCGGGCCCAACGACATCGTGTTCGACGCGCAAGGCGGCTTCTACTTCACCGACCTGGGCAAGACGCGCGAACGCGACATGGACCGCGGCGGCGTGTTCTATGGCCACAGCGACGGCAGCGGCGCGCATGCCATTGCGCGGCCGGTGACGACGCCCAACGGCATCGCGCTGTCGCCCGACGGCTGCACGCTCTACTACGCAGAAACCGAAGGCGCGCGGCTCTGGGCCTTCGACATCACGGCACCGGGGCGCGTGCGCAAGGAGGGCTGGCCTTCACCGCACGGCGGCCGCATGCTGTGCGCATCGCCGGGCGGGCACTACCAGCGCTTCGACTCGATGGCGGCCGATGCGCTGGGCAACCTGTGCGTGGCCACGCTGCTGCACGGCGGCATCACCATCGTCGCGCCCGACGGCAGCACCTGCGAGCACGTGCCGCTGCCCGACCGCTACACCACCAACATCTGCTTTGGCGGGCGCGACATGCGCACGGCCTACATCACGCTGTCGGGCAGCGGACGGCTGATTGCCATCGACGATTGGCCTACACCGGGGCTTCGGTTGAACTTCCAGGCCTGAAGCCGCACGCGGGCTCACACCACACCCTTCTTCGCACTCCCCGTCAGCGACGCGACCGAAGGCACGATCCATTGCCGGTCATTGAGCACCTGCCGGATGCGCTCGCGCAACCATTGATGCGCCGGATCGGCGCGGTGGCGCGGGTGCCAGGCCATGCGCAGGGGTTCGGACTGCACCGCAACCGGCAACTCGAAAACCGCCAGGCCGAGCGAAGCGGCCATGCCCCGTGCGGTGCGTTCGGGAACACTGGCCACCAGATCGGTACGCGAGGCGGCGATCAGCGCCGAGAAGGTGCTCGGCACAAGCAACGCCACCTGGCGCTGCAAGCCCAACTGGGCCAGGGCCGTGTCCACCGGCGAAGGCTCGCCTTGGCGCGGCGTGACGCCGACGTGGCGCGCGGCTGCATACCGCTCTGCCGTCATGGGCGTTTTCTTCAAGCCCTTCTGCAGCGGATGCCCGGCGTGTACCGCGCCCACCAGTGTTTGCTCCGACAGCACCTGGGTTTCGGTTTCGGGATCGGTGCCTCGAAAGCTCCCCACATCCAGGTCGATACGCCCTTCGCGCAATGCGCCGGGGTCCGCATGGGTTTCGGGGAGAAACTGGAGCGAGGCCAGCGGCATCTCGGCCTCCAGCGCCTGCGACAGGCTGGCCCCGAACACCACCGCAATGCCTTCGGGCGCCCGCACGACGAAGCGACGTCGCAGGCCAACCAGGCTTTCCGCGCCTGCAGGTGCGCGCAATGCCTGCGCCTGTGCGAGCAAGGCGCGCACAGGCTCGGCCAACGCCAGGGCGCGCGGCGTCGGCACGAGCTTGCGGCCGGCCCGCACGAGGATCGGGTCGCCAAACGACTCGCGGATGCGCGCCAGGGTGTGGCTCATGGCGGGCGTGCTCAGGTTCATTCGCGCGGCAGCCGCCGTCACGCTGCCGGTGGACAGCAACGCATCGAGCGCGGTCAACAGGTTGAGGTCGTATGTGTTCGCCATACGAAATCATATGTTCAATACATTGCACTGTACAAAATCATTGCCGCTTCCGACACTGGCGCCCCTTGCCTTGATCGAAACGGTTCCATGAAAGCTTCACGTACGTCTTCGCCCCTTCTGCCATTCGCCATGCTCGTGCTGACGCTGATCCTCGCGGCGCTCGACCAGACCATCCTGTCCACCGCGCTGCCCGTCATTTCTCGCGAGCTCAAGGGAGGCTGGCCGCTGGCATGGGTGTTCTCGGCCTATCTGCTGGCCGCGACGGTGGTCATTGCGCTGTACGGGCGCCTGGCGGATGTGCTGGGCAAGAAGCCGATGCTGCTGTTGGCCATCGGCTTGTTCCTGGCCGGTTCACTGGCTTGCGGGGCGAGCCAGGATGTACAGCAACTGGTGCTTGCGCGCGCCCTGCAAGGCGCAGGCGGCGGAGGCCTCATGACGCTCACCATGCTGATGGTTCCCGACCTGTTCGGGCCCGACCAGCGCGGTCGCTACCAGGCGCTGCTCGGCGCGGCATACGGGGTCTCGACCATGTTCGGCCCGCTGCTGGGTGGCGCGCTGGTGGAGCACCTGTCGTGGCATTGGGCTTTCTGGATGAACGTGCCGCCGGCCGCGCTGGCCTGGGGCGTGCTGGCATCGACCCTGCCATCGAAGCCGATGGCGGCCCAAGCACCGGCTGCGGAGGGACAACAGCGCATGCGCATCGACTGGCTCGGCGCGGTGCTTCTCACGGCTGCTCTTGTCTTGTTGTTGCTCGCCACCCAGCATGGCAATCTGAACCTGCCCGAGCGCGTTTCGCTTTGGCTTCTGTTGGGGCTGGGGGCCAAGTTCACGCTGGCTTTCATCTGGCGGCAACATCGCGCCGCGCACCCCTTGCTGCCGCTGTCGCTGTTCGCCCGCCCGGCCTATGCGGCGGTCAGCTTCATCGGGATGGCCAGCGGCGTTGCGCTCTACGCCGCCGTGGTGTTCCTGCCGCAGTATCTGCAGATCGGCCTGCACCTGTCGCCCACCGGTTCTGCCTGGCACTTGCTGCCCTTGATGGCAGGCATCACCGTGGCGGCCGTGACCAGCGGCAAGCTGCTGCGTGCGCAGAGGCCCGCCGTCTCGGTGGCGCGTGTGGCCTGCGTGCTGATGTTGCTGTCCTTCGGCCTGATGGTGGGCGCGCTGCGCTGGCTTCCCGGTGAAGCCCTGGCGCTGTCGGCCGCGCTGCTGCCCCTGGGACTCGGGCTCGGGCTGCTCTTTCCCATCGTCACGGTGGTGGCGCAGCGCGTGTCGCCGGCGCAGCACATGGGCATTGCCACGGCGGCACCCATCATGCTGCGCAGCCTTGGCGGCGCGGCGGGCGTGGCACTGCTGGCCGCGCTGCTCACGCACCTGGTCAAGCAGGAGCTTGCCACGGTGGGCGCCCTGGCACAGGGTGGAGCGGCGGACGCCGTCACGACGGCGCTGGGGCACGGCCTGCAATCCGTGTTCGGCTGCGCTGCGGCGGCCGCGCTTCTTGCGCTGGTCGCTTCGAACTGGCTGGTGCAGACACGGCCTCACGAAGGGCTTGCGAAGAACGTCGTTCTCGAACCTACATCGTGAAGCGCGTGTGCCGCGCAATCACCGCCTCTTCATCAGTCTTGAACACCCAGGCGCTGACACGGCTCTGCGGCGTGGTCAGCCGCAGGGCGCCCGCAGAATTGGCCCGCGCATCGACATCGATACCGAGCCAGCCGCACTCTTCGAGAATGCGCTTGCGAAGCGCGGCGGCGTTCTCGCCGATGCCGCCGGTGAACACGATGGCATCGACACCGCGCAGCGCCGCAGCAAGGCTGCCCATGTGCTGCACCGCCTGCTCAACAAAATGCGTGATGGCTTCCGCGGCAGCGGGCAGCTTCGAGGCTTCGAGTTCGCGCATGTCGCTGGACACGCCTGAAAGCCCCAGCAGCCCTGATTCGCGGAACAGCAGCTTCTCGACCGCGTCGGCCGACATGCCTCGCGAGCGCATCAGGTACAGCACGACGGCCGCGTCGAGCCGGCCGCAGCGCGTGCCCATGGTGAGGCCGTCGAGCGGAGAAAAGCTCATCGTCGTCGCGACCGAACGGCCCTGCGCCATGGCGCACATCGAAGCCCCGTTGCCCAGGTGCGCGACGATCACGCGTTGCCGCGCGAGCTGCGGCGCGAGTTGCGCGAACTGCGCCACGATCGATTCGTAGGACAGGCCATGAAAGCCGTAGCGCCGCACGCCCGCGTCGTGCAGCGCGCGCGGCAGCGCAAAGCGGCGGTTCACGTCGGGCTGCGCCGCATGAAAGGCAGTGTCGAAGCAAAGCACCTGCGGCACGCCGCCAAAGGCGTGCATCGCCGCGCGCACGCCTGCAAGGTTGTGCGGCTGGTGCAAGGGCGCGAGGGGCTCGAGCGTTGCCAGTTCGTTCAATACCGCTTCATCGACGCGCACGGGCTCGACGAAGTTCACGCCGCCATGCACGATGCGGTGCCCGACCGCGGCAATGCGCGCCCCGTCGCCCTGCCGCACATGCCAGTCGAGCAGCGCGGCCAGGGCGCCCTGGTGCGACCGCTGGTCACCTTCCAGCGCGGCGTCGTGCAGCGTGCGGCCTTCTGCGTCGCGCACGCGCAACCGTGCCTTGAGCCCCGCGCCCAGACCATCGGCCTCGCCCGACCATCGGGCGGCGGGCAGCGCGCCGCCGTTGTCGCCGCTGCTCGCATCGAACAGCGCCACCTTGATCGACGACGACCCGGCGTTCAGCGTGAGCAGCAGCAGCGAATCGGCCATGGCCTACTTTAATCCGCACCGGCGCGGACGCGGTCTTTATAGCCCCAGGGCAGCGGTCCTTTCCGGGAAACTGGAACAATGCAGACACCATGGACGGCCTCGATCTCATCAAAACATTCCGCGAAGTGGCGTTCCGGCGCAGCTTCTCCCGCGCAGCCATCTCGCTCGGCATGTCGAAAGCCACCGTCAGCCGCTACGTGGCCGAGCTGGAAGAGCGCAGCGGCGTGCGCCTGCTCAACCGCTCCACGCGTTCGCTGAGCCTGACGGATGCCGGCCAGGTGCTGCTCGACCGCAGCGCCGAGCTGGTAAACATGGCGGAGGCCACGCTGAACGACCTGCAGGCCCATGCCTCGCACCCGCGCGGGCGGCTGCGCATGAGCGCGCCGCACGGGCTCATTGCCGGCTGGCTGTCCGACGTGATCGCCGAATTCATCAAGCTCTATCCCGACGTGTACGTGAGCCTGGTGTTCACCAACAGCGAGATCGACCTGATCGAGGAAGGCATCGACATTCACCTGACGGGCGGGCGCATCGACGACATGAACCTGATCGTGCGCCGGCTGGTGCCGTTCGACATGGTGGTCTGCGCAAGCCCCACCTACTGGGCCCGGCGCGGCATTCCCCGGGTGCCCGAAGACCTGGCCCGCCACGACGTGCTGAGCTATTCGGCCAAGCCCACCACCCACCTGCCCTTCGAGACCGACGGCAAGGCCGTCGACGTGCCGGTGCACAGCCGCATGGAGGCCAACGACGCGGTTGCGCTCATCGAGCTGGCGCTGCGCGGCGCGGGCGTGGCTTATGTGCCGGAGCCGCTGGCGCAGTCGCACCTGGAGCGCGGCGCGCTGGTGCCGGTGCTGCGCGAGCACATGCCGCACGACCACTGGCTGTATGCGGCCTACTCGCAGCGCCGCCACAACAGCGCGGCCATGCGCACGATGCTCGACTTTCTCGAGCAGTCGATGGGCCCGGCCAACGAGCCGCCGGTGTTCCCGCCGATGCCACGCGTGGAAGCGGCGGCATGCGCCCTGTCCAGGGCACCAACAAGCGCCGCTCCGGCGGCCACCCCACCGGCCACCGCACCAGCCACCGCGCCGACAGATCGAACGGACAGGCTGGTGCGCCAGTCATGACGATTGCCCATGGCGGGGCCGTGTCGTGTTGCAATTGCACGCTTTCCAACGTGCACGCAACCGACGCATGACGACCTCTTCTTCTGCTTCTCTCCTGATTCGCCCTCCGACGCGAGACGACTACGCGGCATGGAAGCCGCTGTGGGACGGCTACAACGCCTTCTACAAGCGCGAAGGTCCCACCGCGCTGCCCGACGAGATCACCCAGGTCACCTGGCAGCGCTTCTTCGATCCCTACGAACCGGTGCATGCGCTGGTGGCCGAGCGCGACGGCCAGCTGGTGGGCCTGACGCACTACCTCTTTCATCGAAGCACGACGCGCATCGAGCCGAACTGCTACCTGCAGGATCTGTTCACGCTGCCTTCGGAGCGGGGCCAGGGCGTGGGGCGCCAGTTGATCGAGGGTGTGTGCGCGCACGTGAAGGGCGTGGGCGCGCACCGCCTGTACTGGCAGACGCACGTGACCAACGCGGCCGGGCGCAGGCTCTACGACAAGGTTGCCAGCCACGACGGATTCATCGTGTACGGCACCTTCGTCTGAGCGGCGCGGCTCTCAGTACTTGATGGTCACACCGGCCTTCACGCCGTTGTTGTTCTTGCCATCTGACAGCACGCCGCCCGTGAGCGACACGTTGCCGCCCGTGCTCGCGCCCAGCGAGTAGGTGGGCCGGGGCGTGGTGGTGTCGGTGCCTATATAGGTGCCGCTGCCGTCGGGCCGCTGCACGCCGACTGTGGCGCCCTTGGTGTAGGCCGAGGTTTCGGTGGAGTTGACGTTGGGCGCCACGTAGATGGTGCCCTTCTCGTCGCTGTCGAGGGGCACCTTCACGGGTTCGGCCATTGCAGCGGCGGCGGCCCACCACGCGGCCACGCCGAGGCAGGCAAGGATCAGTTTGCTCATCCCCCAATCCTAGGGGCTGCGCGCGCCGGAGCCAGTAGGACACAGGCGATTTGTCACGCCTCGTTGCAATAGCGGCGGGGCGCTTGTCTCGCCCGGGAAGGGGCGCACCGCTCATGTGCGCGGGCTGCGCAATTTCTACAGTGACTCCATCGGCGAAGTGCCTGGGCCCAATGCAGGGACCGAGCGGCGCCGGTCGGCCACCGTCACTGGGAGACACGCATGGAACCGCTCAACCTGCAGCCACGAAACCTGACGAACCTGCTGCATGACGAGGCGGGCATGTCGTTCATGGAGTTCGCTCTGCTTGCTTCGCTTGTGGTGGTCGTTTGTTTGCTCCTGCTGCTTGCAGCACGGCGCGCGGCCTGAAGGCGTAACAGATCGGCAAAGGTGAAACCATGAACAGAATCTTCCGGACGCTCTGGAATCCCTCACGTGGCGCCTGGGTGGCTGCACCCGAAATTTCGCGCGGCCACGCACGCTCGGCCAGCACCGGCACCGGCCAGCGCACGGCCGCGCTGGTCAGCCTGCATGCCATTGCCATCGCGGTGCTCTACCTGAGTGCCTCGGCGGCACTGGCCGCCGGCGGCGCGGGCGGCCAGCCCGTCAGCACCGCACTGCATGGCGGGGCCGGCGGCAGCGACGGCGGTGGCGGCGCCGGCGCCCTCAACGACGTCAATCTGGGCGCGCGCGGGGGCAACGGCGGATCGTCGACCGACGCCGGCGTGGCGGCGGGTTCCGCCGCCGACATCGGCTCCTTCGCTGGGGCCACCGCGGGCGCGGGTGGTGCGGCGGGAGCCTCGCCGGGCGCCGACGGCGCCGCGGGCGCATCGCATACCGGCGGCTTCGGCGCCGGCAACGGATATGGCGGCGGAGGCGGCGGCGGGTACTACGGCCTGGCGATGAGTTCCAGCACCACCGCCACCTTCGGGAGCTTCACGGGAGGCCGCGGCGGCGCGGGCGGCAATGGGTTCTGGGCAGCCGGCGGCGGCGGCGCCGGAGGCTATGGTTCCATGCTGGTCGGCCCTCTGGGCGACTACCACGCCTTCGGCAACTCCACGGGCGGCGCGGGCGGCAAGGGTGGCGACGCGTATTCGCAAGGCGGTGGCGGCGGCAGCGGAGGCAGCGGGTTCTTCATGCGGTCGACGACGCCGGGATTCACCTTCGGCAACAGCGGCAACATCACCGGTGGCGTCGGCGGAGCCGGCGGCTCCGAGCTGCTGCCGGCACGCTTCAACGCCGCGGGCGGCGGCGGCGGTGCCGGCGGGCACGGGGTCACGCTGGCTGGCAGCACCGTGACCGTCGACAACTCCGGCCAGATCACCGGCGGCGCCGGTGGCGCGGGCGGTGCCGGCGGCGGAGGTGCGGGCGGCACCGGCGCGCCCGGCGGCGGCGGAGACGGTGGCATCGGGCTCCGGTCCACCGGGGCCGGCGCAACGCTCATCAACGGCGGCACCATTGCCGGTGGAACCGGCGGCATCGGCGGGGCCAACAGCAACGGCGGCGCCAGCGGTGCCAACGGCGCCGGTGGTGAGGGCGTGATGGGTGCCAACCTGGCCATCACCAACAACGGCACCATTGCGGGCGGCCTGGGCGGCAACGGCGTCACGCGTGCTTCGGCCGTGAAGTTCACCGGCGGCAGCAGCAGCCTGACCGTGAACGCGAGCTCGACGCTCGTGGGCGCCATCACCATCGACAGTGGGGCCACCGCCAGCATCATCGCTGGAGCCGATGGCCTGAGCCTGGCCAATGCCTTGCGGCTGGACGGCACGGGCACTATCGACACCAACGGCCACGGCATGGGCTGGTCGGGCCCGATCTCGGGCCGCGGTGGCCTGGTGAAAGACGGCACGGGCACCCTGACCCTCAGCGGAGCCAACACGTACAGGGGCGCCACCAACGTCGCCGAGGGCACCTTGCGCGCCGGCGTGGCCAATACCTTCAGCCGCGCCAGCGCCTACACGGTCGCCCCGGGCGCCACGCTCGACCTGGCCGGCCACAACCAGACCATCGCATCGATGGCCAACGGCGGCACCGTCTCGCTGCTGAGCAGCGCGCCCGGCGCCACCCTCACGGTGCAAGGCCCCTGGGTGGGCAACGGCGGCACGCTGCGTCTGGGCACGGCCCTTGGCACGAGCAGCAGCTTGAGCGACCGGTTGATCCTCAGCGGCTGCACGGCCATTGCCAGCGGCTCGACCTTCATTCAGGTCACCAACCTGGGCGGCCTGGGTGCGCTGACCACCGGCAGCGGCATCGAGGTGGTGACTGCGATCAACGGGGCGACGACCACCGCTCAGACCACCCGCAGCGCCTTCACCCTCACGGGCGGCCATGTGGACGCCGGTGCCTACGAGTACCGCCTGCACGCCGCCAACGCCGCTGGCGCGGGCGAGAACTGGTATCTGCGCTCCGGCATCATCGTCGCGCCTCCTCCGCCGCCACCACCGCCACCTCCCCCACCACCGGCCCCGCCGGCGCCCCCAGCGCCACCTGCCCCACCTGCACCTCCGGCACCACCCGCGCCCCCCGCGCCACCGCCGACGGAAGGCGACCCGCTGAGCGACGACGGCGGCTCGCCATCGACCGCAGGAGGCGTGACAGTGCCCACCTACCGCGTCGAAGTGCCGCTGTATGCCGCACTGCCCGAGCAGTTCCGCCAGGCCAACCTGGCCATGGTGGGCAACCTGCATCAGCGAGTCGGCGACGATACGGCCGGCGCCATCACCGCAACAAACGGCCAAGGCTACCGGCAGGCCTGGGCCCGCATCATCCGCATGGACCGCACCATCGGCCAAGCCGGCACCGTGAGCCCGCGCAGCGAAGGGCGTCTCACGGGCTTCCAGGCCGGCGCCGACCTGTGGGCCAACCCCAGTTGGCACGTGGGCCTCTACGTGGGTGAGCTCGAAGGCCACATGGACGTGAACGGCTTCGCGCGCGGCCTGCCGAACTACGCGGTCGGCTCCAACGAGCTGCGAAGCCAGTACCTCGGCGCCTACGCCACCTGGAAGAACGACAGCGGCCTGTACCTGGACGGCGTGCTGCAGGCCGGGCGCCACCGCTACACCGCATCGACCGCGCTGGGCTCCGCCGGTTCGGGCAAGGGCGACAGCCTGCTGGCCTCCATCGAGGTAGGCCAGGGCTTCCGCATCACGCCGGACTGGATCGTCGAGCCCCAGCTGCAGCTGGTGCACCAGCGCGTGAGCCTGGACGATGCCAGCATCGTCGGCGCCCTGGTGCAGCAGGACAGCCACAGCGGCTGGCTGGTGCGCGCCGGCGTCCGCATCAAGGGCGAGATGACCACCGGCGCCGGCCCGCTCCAACCCTATGCGCGGCTGAACCTCTATCGCAGCAGCAGCGGCACGGACGTCACCCGCTTCATCGGTCCGGCGGGCTTCACCGACATTGCCACACGCACCGGTGGCACCAGCACCGAGCTGGCCGCGGGCGCCACGCTGCGGCTGACGCCGGGCATGAGCCTCTACGGGGAGGTGGGCAAGCTGTGGGCTTCGGGCGGCGGGGCGCGCGTGAAGAGCGGGCTGAATGCCAGCGTGGGCCTGAAGGTGCGCTGGTGAGGCGCGCCTCCGGCTCTGGCTCTACTACCTTGGCTGCGAAATCACGGCTGCCGGCGCATCGGGCATCGCCAGGGGGTTGAGCCCCGGCGCCCCGACACGCGTCAGCGTGTTGCGGTCGGTGTGATGGAACGGCTCGGCCTGTCCCTGGATCTGCATCACCGTGTCCTGGTCGTACGACCAGGTGCCGTCGGCATTGATGGTCACGGTGATGTTCCACGCCAGCGTGGTGAAGGCGTGCTCGATGAAGGGGTTGGACACGATGCCGTTCACCAGGCTGCCGCGCTCGGCGCTGAGGCTAAAGCGCGTGTCCCCGGCCTTGGCATGGCCGCTGGCCATGGCCACCTGTCCGCGCGGAATGGCCAGCGTGTGCAGCACGGTCTCGGTGGCGGGCTCCCAGAGCCAGTAGCCCACCTGGTCGTGGTACATCTTGGTGAGGCCGGGCTTGTGGATGTAGGTGTGGTAGCGCAAGCCATACAGCAGCTGGGGGCCGTTGGTCTGCGGATCGATCGGCTGCAGCTCGTAGCGCTCGACGTAGACCTGCGTCTTCGGGCCTTCGCGCTTGGGCTTGACGTCCACCCCGCGGCTGCCCTCCCAGATACCGGCCATGGCGCGCAGCGGGCCGAGGTTGGCGAGCGTGTCGGGATCGGCGTTGGGCTCGGTGTAGATGTCTTCGGTCGGGTTCATGTGGGCTGTCGATCGTGGTGATGGTTTTTGATTCTGCTTGAGGGTGGTTGCAAGGACCGCACCGCGCCGCGCGCAGGCCCGAATGCGCCGTAGCGCACGCGCTGGCCGCTCAAGGCTTCGACTCTTTCGATCCATGCCTCGGGGGTGGCGATGCCGCCAGGCTCGTAAAGCGGCTGCGCGCCTTGCAGCAACTGCGTCAACCGGTGCTGCTGCTCGAGGTCCGTCGCGTCGTCGGCCAATGGCAGCGACGCGAGGCTGGCGCCGTCGGCAGTGCGATAGCTCGCGCACCAGCGCAGGCCCGCGCCCTCCACCGCATCGAGATGGCTTGCCACCAGCCCATGCAGCGGACCGGCCGCCGCGAGCGCATAGCGCAGCAGCATCGCATCGGGATGGCCGCGGCGAAACGCGCCTTGCCAGCCTTCGTCGGCGTTGTGCGGTTCGGCCAGCCGCGCGTCGAGCGCGCGGTCGTGCGTGGGCAGCGGCCCGGGGCCGTGGCGCGTGATGTAGCTGCGCAGCACGCCCAGGTGCTGCACGGGCGCATCGATGCCGACATCGCGCAGCACGGCTTCGACGGCGGCGGTGGAGATGGTGCTCCAGGTGGTGTGCGGATGAAAGCCGCGCCACTCGTCGAGCAGCACGCCCTGCGCGCCTTCGAACAGCACGGTGCCGGGGCGCGCCAGGCGCTGGCCGATGGCGTCGACACTCGCGGGTGGCGACAGGCGCAAGCACGGCGCCGCCGCGTCGAGCCAGCGCTGCGCAAGCGTCGCGTCGCCGAGCAGGGCCAGTTCCTGCGCGGCCTCGGCATGGGGAGGTGCCGCTTCTGCAAACTCGCGCTGCAGCGCGATGCGCAGGGCTTCGAGCTTTTCGAGTGCCCGTACGGGGTGCCGCATGTCGCCGTAGTGCAGGGCCGTGCCGGGCGCGGCCAGCGCCTGCCGCACCGTTTCGCCGACGCCCACGCCGCAGCTGCCATGCGCCGCCGCTCCCCTCGCCCATTCGCGCAGGCGGCCCGCGGCCTGGTGGAACGGCGTGGTGACGCGGCAGCGCGCATCGATCAGCAGCCGCGCGAACGCGTCGTTCACCCCCACGCGGCGCAGCGCTTCTTCCTCGACGCGCAGCGCGGTCGGGTGCACCACCATCGGGCTCGCGAGCACGGTCGCCACCCCGGCGTGAAAGCTGCCGGCGCCGAACTGCGAAAAGGTGTGGTGGCGGCCATCGGACAGCACCACGTTGTGGCCGGCCTGCGCGCCGCCGTTGAAGCGCACCACGGTGTGGGCCTGCAGCTCGCCGCAGAGGTGGTCGGTGAAGCGGCCCTTGCCGCAGTCGCCAAAGCCCAGGCCGAGCAGCGAGACGTAGCGCGTCGGATGTGCCGGCGAGCTCACACGGGCGTCAACCGAAGAGCCGCTTCCACCACGAGGAACGCGGTGCAGAGGCCACGGTGGCGGGCGGCGCGCGCCGCGGTGCCTGGGGATCGAGCAGCGCGGCATAGCCGTCGAGCGCATGCAGCACACCGGCGACGCGCTGCTTCTCCATGCCGGTGGCGGCCATCACCTTGGCAAGCCCGTCGAGATGAGGCACGGCCTTCTCGGTGAGCGCCACGATGCCGGCAGCCACCGCGCAGGCGTCGTCGGGCGAGTCCATGCAGATCACGTGATCGCCGAGCAGTTCGCGCCAGCGCGGCTCGCAGCGGCGGCGGCGCTGCGCGTCGGGAATAAGGAAGAACAGGTGGCAGGTTTCGGCCGCGGCAGCAATGACTTCCTCGATCGGAATGTCCTCGTCGAGCTTTTCGCCGATGAGTCCCTCGACCTGTCGGCGCGAGACGGCGGGATACGGCAGCTCGTCGCCGGTCACGAACAGGTAGCCGCGCTTCTTGCGCTTCACCCAGCAGTCCATGTCGGTGTGCTGCGCCATCACGTAGAAGGCCAGCTCGTAGCTTTCTTCGCCGCTGCCCCCGCCCCCGCCTTCGAGATAACTCCAGGTCAGCCACTGGTCCATGAGCGGCGCGGTCGATTCGAACTGGCCCACCTGCAGCGAAGCCTGGTCGGAATTCGCGTCGCCGATGGCCATGAACATGAGCTGCGGATCGGCCACGCCGCAATCGGTCAGGAGCTTCATGAAGGTGGGCAGCTCGCGGCGGGCGAGGATCTGCGGGATGTCGCCCATCGAGCCCGTGACGTCGAGCGCGAATGCAATGCCCAGCGAGTTGGGGTGGTCGGCGTTGTCGCGCGACTCGCGCACCTTGAGCCCGTGCGGATTCATCAGCGGGTGCGTGGCGGTCTGGGTGAACACCTCGGAGCCGGGCTTGGCGGCGCGGTCGGCAATGAGTGCCGTGTGAGCGGCGTGCGAGTAGTTTCCGTAGCCCATGGGTGCGTGCTCCTCTGTTTTCCGATGGTTGTTTTCAGGCGCCGGGCGCCGGGTCGAAATGAACGAACTGCGGCGTGCCGAAGGCTTCGCGCGATGCGGCGGACAACGCCTGCTCGATGCCGCGCGCGCCCAGCCGCTGGCATTCGGCGGCGTCTTCGCTGCACCGGCGCAGCAAGGCGGCGAACGGCGCGGGCGTGCGGTCGCCAAAACCGGGGCTGTCATCGGGCTTGCCGCCGTGCAGCACGGCGCGCACGGTCCAGGCGCTTTGCATCAGGTCGCGTGCCGCGGCGGCGGCATGGGCCGGCCCGGATGCCTGCTGCGCCCGCGACCAGCCGACGATCAGCACGCCATGGTCGCGCGGATGCACGAGTGAGTGCGCGGGCGACAGGTCGCGATGGGTCCAGCCCGCGTCGTGCACGAAGGCCAGCACTTCGAGCATGCGACGCCAGAGCCACACGGCATGCCGCGCATCGATGCCCCGCGGGTTGGCCTGTTGCACGTTGTGCAGGCTGCCCCAGAAACCGGGCGGGTGGCGCAGCACCAGCGCCTGGCGGGCACCGTCTGCAAGCCCTTCGGCCAGGCCCGTGCCCACCGGCTGCGGCAGGCGGCGCGTGAAATACGAAGCGCCCGGCATGGCGAGCGACTGCAAGCCCTGCAGCACCGCGGCTTCGCGCAGCAGCACGGCGCCGTCCGCGGATTCGCGTGCCAGCTTGACCGTGACGCGCTCCGGCAGCGCACCGAGCCGCTCGGCCAGCAGCACTTCGCTGTGCTCGCCGATGGCCAGCGGTGCCAGCACGCGGTAGCGCGCGCCGCGCCATTGCAGCGTGCGCCCGGTGTCGCCGTGGTCGGCATTCGCCCGGCGCAGCGCTGCGCGAAAACTCTCGCGCTCGACCGTTTCCTCGCCACGCGTGATGGTGGCGCCGCAATAGTTGCAGTTGACGGTGCGCCAGCGCGCGGCGCGCGGCAACGGCGCCGAGCATTGCGGGCAGCTGAGGGCGAGCAGTGAGAGCATGGCGGGCCTAGTCGTTCCTGGACGCCGTCTTGTCGGGCGCGGCCAGCACCCGGTCGATGCGGCGTCCCTCGAGTGCGGCGATCTCGAAATGCCAGCCGGCGCAGTCGATGACCTCGCCGGTCCCGGGCAGGTGGCCCGACACAGCCATCAGCAAGCCCGCAACGGTGTTGTAGCGCCCGCGCTCTTCATCGGGCAGCTCGCGAATGCCGAGCCGCGCGCGCAATTCGGAGACGGGCATCAGCCCGTCGAGCTCCCACACGCCGTCGGGCCGCTCGCGCGCCCAGGCGTCGGTCAGGGTACCGGCCTGCAGTTCGCCGGTGATGGCCTCGAGCATGTCGCGCGGGGTCATGAGGCCCTGCACCACGCCGTACTCGTCGACCACGAACACGAGGCGGCCGCCACGCTCGCGGAACTGCTCGAGCAGCTCCATGCCGGTGAGCGTCTCGGGCACGAACACGGCCGGCGCGGCCTCCTGGCCGAGCACGCCGTCATGGCCGGTGCCCAGGCGCAGCAGGTGCGCCACGCTGATGACGCCCACCACGTCGTCCAGCGAATTGCGGCACACGGGGTACCACGAATGCACGATGTTGAGCGCACCCGCATCCGCCACTTTCTGCAGCGCCTCTGCCACGGTGTCCGAGGCGTCGAGCCATTCGATGTCGGCGCGCGGGACCATCAGCGACGACAGCCGGCGGTCGTCCAGGTGGAACACGTTGCGCACCATCTGGTGTTCGTGCTGCTCGATCACGCCGGCATCCACGCCCTCTTCGAGGCTGGCCGAAATTTCTTCCTCGGTCATGGAGCGCGCGGCATTGGCGTCGATGCGCAGCAGCTTCAGCACCGCGGCCGTGGCGCTCGCGAGCAGCCACACGAAGGGCTTGGCGCCTTTGGCGAGCCCCCGCATCGGGCGCGACACCCAGCGCGCCACCGGCTCCGGATAGAGCTGGCCGATGCGCTTGGGCACCAGCTCGCCGAAGATGATGGTGAAGAAGGTGATGCCGGTCACCACCACGGCGGTGGAAGCCACGCTGGCCGTGCCGCGGCCCATGCCCAGGTGCTCCATCCACACGGCGAGCGGCGCCGCGAAGGCGGCCTCTCCCACGATACCGCTGAGCATGCCGATCGAGGTGATGCCGATCTGCACGGTCGAGAGGAAATGGGTGGGCTCCTCCATCAGCTTGAGCGCGGCTTCCGCGCCCAAGTCTCCTGTCTCGGCCAGCGCTGCCAGGCGCGCGCGCCGGCTGGTTGAAAGGGCCATTTCGGACATCGCGAACAACGCGTTGAGCGTGGTCAGCAAGGCCAGCAGGAGAACATCCATGAACGGGGGGTGAAAATGAGGACATGGCACTTTACTTGATCGGCGACATCCAGGGCTGCGACGCCGCCCTCCAGCAACTGCTCGACAAGATCGGTTTCTCCCCCAGCCGCGACACCATCGTCCTGCTCGGCGACCTGGTCAACCGCGGGCCCGACTCGGCCGCCGTGCTGCGACGCGTGCAGGGCTTCGGCGCCTCGGCGCTGAGCCTGCTCGGCAACCACGACCTGCATCTTCTGGGCGTGGCGCACGGTGCGCGCAAGTCCGGCCGCAAGGACACGCTGGCCGGCCTGCTGGAGGCGCCCGACAGCGAAGCCATGCTCGAATGGGTGCGCCAGCAGCACATGGCGCTGCACATGCAGATTGGCGGCGGCGACCTGCTCATGGTGCACGCCGGCGTGCTGCCGCAGTGGACGGTGGGCGACACGCTGGTGCTGGCGGCCGAGGTCGAATCGGTGCTGCGCGGCCCGGCGCTGGGCGAGTTCTTGCTCGGCATGTACGGCAACGAGCCGGCGCAGTGGAGCGACACGCTCACCGGCAGCGCGCGGCTGCGCGCCATCGTGAACGCGCTGACGCGCATGCGCTTCTGCACGGCCGAAGGGGTGATGGAGTTCGAGAGCAAGGACGGCATGCGGCCCGGCCCCGAAGGCTTCATGCCCTGGTTCGACGTGCCCGGCCGAAAGACCGCGAAGGCCACCGTGGCCTTCGGCCACTGGTCCACGCTGGGCTGGCTTTCGCGGCCCGACCTGCTTTCCACCGATACGGGCTGCGTCTGGGGCGGCTGCCTCAGCGCGGTGCGCATCGGCGCCACGCTGGACGATCGCGAACTGATCCAGGTGAAGTGCGAGCAGGCGCAAAAGCCCGGCCAGCCGGGCTGAACGGCTTCAGGTGCGCGGCAGGCGGAAGCGGTCCAGCCGAAGGCCGCGCGTGATCAATCAACCCTGCGCCACGACGCCAAAGCCCGTATCGAAGGTGCCCTTCACGTCGAGCGGTTGCTTGATGAGGCCGACCTGGCGGTAGAAGTCCGCCGTGCCCTGCTGGTCGGCAACGACCTGCGCGTCGATGGGCACCCACTTCTGCTGGCGGCGCTCGAACTGCAGCTTGGCCGCCTCGGGCGGAATGCCGATGATGCGCGCGAGCGCGGCCGAGTAGGCGTCGACGTTGCGGTACGACCAGAGCTGCGCCTTCACCACGCGCTGCAGAAAATCCTGCAGCACCGGCCGCTTGGCGGCAATGGCCGCATCGGTGGCCGCAAGGTAGCTGAGCCCGGGCAGCAGCCCGCGCCCGCTGACGAGCACGCGCGCGTGGTGGCTGACCTCGGCCAGCGCGGTGTACGGCTCCCAGGTGGCCCACGCGTCGACCGAGCCTTGCGTGAGCGCGAGCTTGGCGTCGGCCGGCGCAAGAAAGCGGATGTTCACCTCCTCGGGCTTGAGGCCGGCCGCGGTGATGGCCTTGAGCGTGACGTAATGGCCGATGGAGCCGCGGTTGGTCGCGATGCTCTTGCCCTTGAGATCGGCGGCGGTCTTGAGCGGTGAGTCGGGCCGCACCAGCACTGCCGTGCCGTAGGAATCTGAACGGTTCGCGCCGATGGCCTTGACGCGCGTGCCGGCGGCCAGCGCAAAGATCAGCGGCGCATCGCCGATGGGACCGGAATCGACCGCCGCTGCGTTGAGCGCCTCGGCCAGCGGTGCGGCCGCCGGAAATTCAGACCACTGGATGTCGTAGCCCAGGCCTTCGAGTCCGCCTGCCGCTTCGAGCAGCGCGCGCAGCCCGCCCTTCTGGTCGCCGGCCTTGAGCACCGGGCGGCCCTGTGCGCGGGCCTGCAATGAGAAAGCGGGCAAGGCCACCGCCGTGGCGGCGGCAAGGCCGTGCGCGAGGAGCTGCCGGCGCGAGCGGCCGGGTTGCAATGGGTTCATGGGTTCTCCGTGTTCGGTCGAGGAAAGAAAGAAAAAAGAAAGTCAGTGGATGAAACCGCCCTTGACGAAGCGCACGGGCTCGGCGTCCATGCGCGCGATCAGCGCGCCCAGGCCGTCGGCCGGTAGAGCTGCGCCGCCCTGCTCCGCCGCGCGTTCGCTGCTGCGGCACAGCAGGTCGTCGTCGGACCAGCCGGCCTTGCCAGGCTCCGCGCGCGCGCGCAGCCAGCCGTCGCGGTCGGCAATCAGCTGCGTGCCGGCCAGCGGATCGGTGCCGGCGATCAGCGCCAGCGCTTCCCATGCGGCGGCCGAATCGGCCACGCAATCTGCGCTTGTTGCAACAGCGCCCGAAGGCGGCAGCAACCGCACGGTCACGAGCCTCGGGTCTTCGGTTGGCATTGCATCGCCCGCCACGATGCGCACGCGCTGTCCGTGCCAACTCGCGAGCCGGCGCGGCGGCTGCGAACCGCAGCGCACCGCCATGTCGGGCAGGCCGATGGGCTGCGGCCAGCTGCCGAGCGCGCGCAGGCTCTGGCCCGCGCCCAGCGCCTTCATGTAGTCGATCAAGGCCCAGGCGTCGGTCTCGCCGAGCTTTTCGCCGAAGCCGGGCATGGTGGGTTGGCCGCCCTGCCGCGCATCGCGCGTGCCATGAAGAATGCGCCAGAGCAAGTCGCCGTCGGCACGTCGCCAGAGCAAGGGGCCATTGAGGTTCGGCGGCCACACCGCCAGCGAGGCCGCGAGCGGCCCTTCGCCCTTGCCGTCCGCGCCGTGGCAGGCCACGCAGTTCTGTTCGTAGAGCGCGCGGCCCCTGGCGATGGAGGCGGCCGTGAAGCCGCTCGGCGAGGACTGGAAACTCGTGGGCGTCGCAGGCACCAGCACCACGTGCGACTCGGGCCAGGGCGCTGCGATCAGCAGCATCGGCACCAGCGCGAGAAAGTAGAAGCGCGGACGCCGCCAGAACAGCGCGAGCAGCAACACGAGCACCGCCACGGCGACGAACACCAGCGTCCACGCCAGGCTGCGCGCCTGCCCCAGGTCGATCAGCAGGTTCTCGCCCGACAGCCGGCGCGCCCACGGCCAGGCCGGCTGGCCATGCACGTGCGCCGCGAGCCCGAGCGCATCGAGCACGCGCAGCAGCTGCAGTTGGGCGCCCTGAAGCAGGCCGATCAGCAGGTTGAGCCAATCGGCCTGCGGCGTGCTGTTCATGTCACCACGTGGCGTCGAGCCCCAGGTGCCGCAACGCCTCGTGGCGAAGCTCGGCGAGCCGCGCATGGCCGCGATGCCGCGGGTACGGCAGGTCAACCACGATCTCCGCCGCGATGCGCGCCGGCCGGTCGCTCAGCACGATCACGCGGTTGGCGAGGAACAGCGCCTCTTCCACGTCGTGCGTGACCAGCAGTGCCGAGAAGCCCGCGCGCTGCCACAGGTTGACCAGTTCGCTCTGCATCGCGATGCGCGTGAGCGAATCGAGCTTGCCGAGCGGCTCGTCGAGCACCAGCAACTGCGGATCGTTGACCAGTGCGCGCGCCAATGCCACGCGCTGCGCCATGCCGCCGGAGAGCTGGTGCGGAAAGGCTTTTGCAAAGTCGGTGAGGCCCACGAGCTTGAGGGCCTCGTCGACACGCCCGCGCTGCGCCTTGAGCACGCCGCGCGCCTGCAGGCCCAGCGCCACGTTGTCCCACACGCTGCGCCACGGGTAGAGCGTCGGGTCCTGGAACACGACGATGCGCGACGGATCGGGCCGCGTAATCGGCGCATCGTCCTGCGTGATGCGGCCGGCCGTGGCGGGCTCGAGCCCGGCCACCAGGCGCAGCAAGGTCGACTTGCCGCAGCCGCTCGGCCCCAGCAGCGCGACGAACTCGCCCGGCTTCACCGTGAGGTCGATGTCGTCGAGCACCTGCAGCGGCCCCGCCGGCACATCGAACCAGTGGCTCACGCCGCGGATGTCGATGTGCGCGCCAGCCTGGCGCACGCCCGTTTCGGCAACAACGGCGGCGGCTACCATTTGACGGTTCCTTTCTGCCACGACAGCACGCGGTCGCGCACCTTGAAGAGCAGCGTGATCAGGCCCGAGCACAGCACGGCCATCACGATCAGTGCGGCGTACATGTTCGAGTACGAAGCCCATCCCTGCGCCCACGAAAGATAGAAGCCGAGCCCGGCCTTCACGCCCATCATCTCGGCCGTGACCAGCACCGAGAACGCCGCACCCAGACCCATGAAGAGGCCCACGAACACCTGCGGCAAGGCGGCCGGAATGGCCACCCGCAGCACCAGGAAACGCTCGCTCGCGCCCATGGTGCGCGCCACGTCGTAGTAGTTGCGGTTGACGCCTGCCACGCCGGACCAGGTGAGCACCGCGACCGGGAAGCCCGTGGCCAGCGCAATCAGGAACACCGCGGCCGCATAGCTCGACGGAAAGAAGAAGAACGCCAGCGGCAGCAGCGCCGAAGCCGGCACCGGCCCCAGGAAGCGCAGCACCGGATGCACCCAGTAGCCCGCGATGCGCGACCAGCCGATGGTCACGCCCGTGAGAAAGCCCGCGAGCGCGCCCAGCACGAAGCCGTGTGCGAGCAACCGCGCCGAGTGCAGCAGGCTCTCGCCAAGGCGGCGCCAATCGTCGACGTAGGTTTCGACGAGGCTTTGCGGCGGCGCGAAGAAAGGCGTGGGGAGCCATGCGAGCTTGGCGGTCGCAACCTCCCAGGCGGCGAAGAGCAGCGGCAGCGCGACGAGCCAGGGTCCGGCGGGCCGCAGCGCCCGTGCGACGCGGCCGGCACGCGGCCCGAGCAATGCGACGGCCAGCAGCAGCGCACCCGCCACGATTGCGGCGATGCCGAACTCGTCGGTGTAGGCCCAGTCGCTGAAGCCCACGGCCTGGTTCGGCCAGTAGATCGTCAGGAGGCCGAGTGCGAGCCATGCAACGGTGGCGGCAAAGCCGCTGCGCCATGGGGGAACGGCTGGGTGCTTTCGAAACGGTGACGCAGCGGTGGCCGGTGCGCGTGCGGGCGCCACGGCCCCCACCCTGGCCCTCCCCCGGAAGGGGAGGGAATCGAAGCCCAATGCGGGGTCGGGCGTGCTCATGCCAGCGGATCGAAAGAGACGTGCTCGGCAAAGCGCACCGGATCGGTGGTCTTCTTGAGCACGCCGACGCCGCGGAAATCGCGCGCATAGAACTCCACCTCGTCGCGCAGGTTCTTGCCGAGCGGATGGTGGCTGTGCGTGAGCGTGCCGAGCAGCGCGCGCAGGTCTTCCACGGGCACCTTGGGCGAATACTTGGCAAAGAGCTTCGCCGACTCGTTCGGGTTCTCGGCCACGTAGTCGGAGGCTTGCGCAATGGCGCGCACCAGCGCCGCCACGGTCGGCTTGTCCTTGCGCACGAGCTCGCCGCGCGCGCCGACGATGCAGCAGACCTTGTCCTTGTATTCGCCCGAGAGGTTGCTCGCAATCTCCACGAAGGCGCCCTTGTTGCGCTTCTCGATCAGGTAGACGTTCGGGTCGCCATCGGCAATGGCGTGGATCTCGCCCTTCTGCACGGCGATGTCGAGCAGGTCAGCCGGGTACTGGCGCCAGGTCACGTCCTTGTCGGCATCGACGCCGTTCTTGGCCAGCAGGATCGAGAAGAAGTTCTTGCCCGGGCTCGCGATGTCCGATACGCCGATGATCTTGCCCTTGAGGCTCGCGATGCTGGTGGCACCCGCCGCCTTGGCGCCCACCAGCCGCACGCAGCCGCCGTGCGAGCTGCCGACGATCTTCACGTCGAAGCCCGACTCCAGCGGCTTGAGCCAGCGGTGGATCATGCCCACCGCCGCATCGGCCTTGGCTGTGGCCAGCGACTCCAGCAGCTGGTCGGTGGAGCCGGTGTAGTTGATCAGGTCCACCTGGAGTCCGTTGCGCTCGAAGTAGCCGCGCTCCTGCGCAACGACGACGGGCGAGAGGCAGAACGCGGCGGCGTTCCATGCGAAGGTGAGCTTGCGGGCCTGCTGCGAAAACGCCTGCGAGGCGATCAGGCCGCCCGAGGCGACCACGGCGGCGGCGCCGCCCGCGCGCAGGACACCGCGGCGTGAAAGAGATACGGTCATCGAGAACTCCGGTAGTTTTTCTTTAGAGCAGCAGTTCGGGCTCCGCTTCGACCAAGCCTTCATAGAGGCTGTCGAAAGAATGGATGGCCCCCTCCGGGCCGCCGATCTGGCTGTGCGTGTGGCGTGCCGTCGCCTCGTCGATGGGCTGCGGCTTGCCGGCGGCCTCGGCCAGCAACTGCGTGTGGCAGGCGTTGTCCAGCGCGATATACCACCAGGCGGCAGCTTCCACCGTCGGGCCCGCGGTCAGGATGCCGTGGTTCTTGAGAATCGCGCCCTTCCTGTCGCCCAGTGCGCGCGCGATGCGGTCGCCCTCGCTGGTGTCGACCACCATGCCGGTGAAGTCGTCGAAGAGCGCCACGTCTTCGTGGAACACGCAGCTGTCCTGCGTAAGGGCGTCGAGCTTGCGGCCCAGCGTGGACCAGGCCTTGCCGTAGGTCGAGTGCGTGTGCGCGGCGGCAACGATCTTCGGGTTGTGCTCGTGGATTGCCGCGTGGATGGCGAAGGCCGCCTTGTTGAGCGGCCGGTCGCCAATCACAGTTTCGCCCTTCGAATTGACCAGCAGCAGATCGGAGACCTTGATGCGTGAGAAATGGATGCCCAGCGGATTGACCCAGAAGTGATCGGCCAGCTCCGGGTCGCGCGCGGTGATGTGGCCCGCGAGGCCCTGGGCAAAACCGAAGCGTGCGAACAGGCGGAAGGCGCCCGCGAGGCGCTCCTGCCGATGGCGGCGTTCGGCCTGCACGCTGGTGCGTGGCGGGATCGGATCGAACCAGTATTTCTGCTGCGGGTTCGGGTTGAGCTTGAGCGGTTGGGCTGCGTTGCGGTCGATGGAAAGGACGGCACTCATGAAAAATTTCCTGGGTATTGGTTATTGCTCCTTCCCCCTCCGGGGGAAGGCTGGGATGGGGGCAGGCGGCGCTCGAACGGCCGCGGCGTCGCGAAGGCCGTCAGCCCCCACCCCTGCCCTCCCCCAGAGGGGGAGGGAGAAAGACCTAACTCAGGCGGCCTTGCGGACCGAGGCCACGCGCTGCGCCACCAGTTCGCGCGTGCGCGGAATCAACTCGCGCCCATAGTCCGTCGCGTCCTCCAGCGGATCGAAGCCGCGAATCAGGAACGTGGTCACGCCCAGGTCGTAGTAGTCGAGCAGCGCATCGGCCACCTGCTCGGGCGTGCCGACCAATGCGGTGCTGTTGGACCGCCCGCCGATTTCCTGCGCAATGGCCGTCCACAGCCGCTTGTCGAGCCGTGAGCCCTTCTCCGCCGCGGCCAGCAGGCGCTTGGCGCCTTCGCTCTGCTGCGGGCCGCCGCGGTTGTAGCCCTGCACCACGCGCAGGCGCTTGGTCTCGGCCAGGATGCGTTCGGCGCGCGCCCATGCGGCGTCTTCGGTCTCCGCGAGGATCGGGCGGAACGACACCGAGAAGCGCACGCTGCGCCCATGCTTGGCGGCTTCGGCGCGCACGCGGGTCGTGAGCTCGCGCGCCTGGTCGAGCGATTCGCCCCACAGCGCATACACGTCGGCGTACTTGCCGGCCACGGGAATCGCCGCTTCCGACGCACCGCCAAAATACACCGGCACATGCGGCTTGCCGTTGCGCGTCTGCACCGGCTTCACTTCCGAGAACGCATTCTGGAAGCGGTAGTGCGCGCCTTCGTGGTCGAAGGGCTTCTCGCCGGTCCACACCTTGTGCAGCACCTCCAGGTATTCGTCGGTGCGGGCATAGCGCTGGTCATGGTCGAGCCAGTCGCCATCGCGCCGCTGTTCATCGTCGGAGCCGCCTGAGATGTAGTGCACACCGAGCCGGCCGCCACTGAACTGGTCGAGCGAGGCGAACTGCCGCGCGGCCAGCGTGGGCGCAACGAAGCCGGGGCGGTGCGCAAGCATGTAGTGGATACGCTCGGTGACCGAGGCCGCGTAGGCCACCGTCAGCGTGGCGTCGGGCCCGGTGGAATGGTGCGGCACCAGCACGCGGTCGAAGCCCGCGTTCTCGTGCGCCTGGGCAAAGGCACGCACATAGTCGCGGTCGATGGCCGGGCCCCTGGGGGCATGGATTTCCGAGACCTTCTGGCCCTGGATCATGCCGATGAATTCAACGTCGTTCTGGCTCATGGTGTCCTCGTGTTTTTTCAGGATTGAATGCGGGGTTGTTCAGGCGGCGGGCAGACGCAGTACGTTTTCGAAGCTGCGGTCCCACAAGGGCTTGACGTCGGCCGGGCCGTCGAGCACGCCGATCTTCAGAAAGGTGTCGGCCACCTCCTGGTGGCTGCGCACCACGGCGTCGGTGACAGGGCCCAGGCTGTAGTCGCCGCTGCGGCCGTTGAAGAGCTCGACCAGGTCGCCTACAGGTACGCGCGTCTCGCCCGATTGCGCGCGCGCATACGCCAGGAAGTTGCCGTTGATCCATGCAAAGGCGCGCTGCAGGCGCTGCAGCAGGTCGCTCAATGCCGCGCGGCGCAGCGCGTCGTCCAGCGCGCGCGGGTTGGCGTAGATGGGGAAGTTGCCCGAGAGATAACCCACGCCGGTCTTGATGGTGCGCGCGCCGTACTGCGTGCGCGCAAGCTGGCCGTTGTAGCCATAGATGGCCCAGGCGTCGAGGTCGCCGCGCGCAAACGCCGAAAGGCCGTCCGAGGGCGTAAGGCTCACGGCCTGGATGTCGCTGAACGAGAGCCCCGCCTCGGCCAGTTGCTTGGCCAGGTAGTAGTGCGAGGTGGTGGCGCGCACATAGCCCACGCGCTTGCCCTTGAAGTCGGCAATGCTGCGGATCGGCGAATCCTTGCGCGCCAGCGTGGCCTGGTTGTTCAGGTCTTCGTGCGTCACGGCCACCAGCTTCACGCTCGACTTCTGGCGCGCCGCAAACACCGGCGGTATCTCGCTGCCCGAACCCAGGTCGAGCGCGTCGCCGTTGATGGCTTCGATATGCAGCACGCCGTTGTTGAGCTCGCGCCAGTCGATCTTGTAGGGCGTGTTGGCCTGGCCGGAAGCCTGCAGCAGCGGCCGCCAGAGCCCCTTGTAGGTGCCCACGCGCAGGGTCACGCCCGAAAGATCGCGTGCGGGCGTTGCGGCCTGCGTTCCGCCTGCCGCAGCGATCGTGCTCCACGCTGCGGCGGCCTGGAGCAGGCGGCGCCGGTCCATTGATAAATCAGATTTCATGGCCCGGACCGTACCGAGGCCGGCGCTGAAAGCGAACGCAGAAAAACGAGTTTGCATATGCGGGATGCGTCGTTTTCGTCGCGGCCGGTCGCCGCTAACGTGCCGGACCATGAGTGCACTCCCCTTGCGCCGCCCGCCGGCCACGCCCGAAGATCCCGCCCCTGCCACGGTGGACGCCGCATTGCTGGCGCGGCTGTCGGCACAGTTCGCCGCCACCGCGGGCGACCACGACCGCAGCGGCGCCTTTCCGCGCCCGAACTTCGAGGCGCTGCAGTCGCACGGCCTCATCGGCCTGGTGGCGCCCGCGGCGTACGGCGGCGGGGGCGCCTCGCTGGCGACGGCGCGGCGCGTGATTGCGGCCGTGGCGCGCGGCGAACCGGCCACCGCGCTGATCCTGACGATGACCTATCTGCAGCACCACGCGCTCGCACGCAGCGACAGCCGCTGGCCGCCGCATCTGCGCGAGCGCGTGTTGCGAGACGCGGTGGATCGCGGCGCACTCATCAACGCGCTGCGCGTGGAGCCCGCGCTCGGCTCGCCCGCGCGCGGCGGGCTGCCCGCGACGGTCGCACGCCGCGAAGGCGGCGGCTGGAAGATCGACGGCCACAAGCTCTACACGACCGGCATCGAAGGCCTCTCGTGGCTCGCCGTGTGGGGCCGCACGGACGAACCCGCGCCGCGCACCGGCGTGTTCCTGGTGCCACGCAATGCACCCGGCGTGCGCGTGATCGCAAGCTGGGACCACCTGGGCCTGCGCGCCTCGGGCAGCCACGAGGTGGTGTTCGAGAACGTGGCGATCGAGCTCGACCATGCGGTCGACCTGCGTGCCCCGACCGACTGGGCGCCCGATGCCGGCAGCCAGACCGACATCGACGCCCATGCCACGCAGCAGGCCTGGATGACGGTGCTGCTCGGCAGCCTCTACGACGCGGTGGCGCAGGCCGCGCGCGACTGGCTCGCGGGCTTCTTGAACCAGCGCGCGCCCGGCAGCCTGGGCGCGCCGCTCGCAAGCCTGCCGCGCGTGCAGGAGCACGTGGGAGAAATCGCCGCCCTGCTGCGCACCAACCGCGTGCTGCTCGACGATGCCACCCATGCCGTGGACGAAGGCCGCGCGCAGCCGGCCACTGAAAGCGGCCTGCTCAAGTACACCGTGACGAGCAACGCGATCCGCGCGGTCGAGCTGGCTCTGCAACTGAGCGGCAACCACGGCCTCACGCGGCAGAACCCGCTGGAGCGGCACTACCGCGACGTGCTGTGCAGCCGCATCCACACGCCTCAGAACGACGCGATCCTGGTCGCAGCGGGCGCGCGTGCATTGCTGCCCTCGGGAGCCACCGCATGACCGACCTGCTCTTCTCCAAGGCCTCCAAGGCCTCGCGCCGCAGCTGGCTCAAGCAAGCCGCGGCACTCTCGCTCACGGCCGCCGGCCCGCTGCGCGCATGGGCGCAGCCGCAGACGACGCTGGTGCTCGGCGACCAGGCCGGCGGCCTGCGCGCGCTGTTCGAAGCCTCGAAGGCGCTCGAAGGCGCGCCTTTCGCCTACCGCTGGGCCAACTTCCAGGGCGCGGCACCGCTGTTCGAAGCGCAACGCAGCGCGGCGGTCGACACGGCGGTGGCCGGTGACCTGCCGGTGCTGGCCGCGGCCGTCGGCCGGACGCCACTCAAGATCGTCGCCACGCGCGTGGGCAAGGCCGATGCACTCGGCATCGTGGTGCAGCCCGATTCGCCGCTGCAGAAGGTGGCCGACCTGCGCGGCAAGACGGTGATCGTGTCGTCCGCGCGCGGCAGCATCTCGCAGTACCAGCTGTATGGCGCACTCGAAGAAGCCGGCGTGCGGCGCGACGAGGTCACGGTGAAGTTCGTGCTGCCGACCGATGCGGCCGCGGCCTTCGCTTCGAAGCAGATCGATGCCTGGGCCGTCTTCGACCCCTACTACACGATTGCGCTGCAGCAGGGCGGGCGCATCTTGCGCGACGGGCGCGGCATCAACACGGCGCTGGGCTTCATCACCGCGAGCGAGCCCTCGCTGGCCGACCCGGCCAAGCGCGCGGCCATCGTGCAGTTTCTCGACCGGCTGGCGCGTGCCGGCGAATGGGCGCTGGCCAATCCCGAGGCCTATGCGCAAGCCTACAGCCAGCTCACGCGCCTGCCGATCGAATCGGCCCGGATCATCACCGCGCGGGCCTCGGTCACCGGCCGTCCGGTGTCCGAAGCCGACATCGTCGCCTTGCAGGCCGTGGCCGACCGGTCGGCGCGCGACGGCATCCTGCCGGTGCGCGTGGACGTGCGCGCCATCACCGACGCGCAGGTCTGGAAACGTCCGGCGTGAGCGGAGTCTCTGGCATTGCGCCGCTGCGCGAGTTCGTCGGCGCATTCGGCCGCCTGCTCGACGGCGGCCCGGACGAGCCGCGCATTCTTTCCGAAGGCGGCACACTGCTTCGCGCGCTGGTGGCGCAGGACGACTGGCTGCCCGACGCCTTTGCCCAACCCGACCCGGCGCGCTACCAGCAGTTTCTGCTGCACGCCGACAGCACCGAGCGTTTTTCGGTCGTGAGCTTTGTCTGGGGACCGGGGCAAGCGACGCCGGTGCACGACCACACGGTGTGGGGGCTGATCGGCATGCTGCGCGGCGCGGAGTACAGCCAGGGCTACGCCCTCGGGCCCGATGGCCTGGCACGGCCGCAAGGTGCCGCGGTGCGGCTCGACGCCGGCGACGTGGAAGCCGTGTCGCCGACCTTGGGCGACCTGCACCGCGTGCACAACGCGCATGCCGATCGCGTGTCGATCAGCATCCACGTGTACGGCGCCAACATCGGCGCCGTGCGGCGGCATACTTACCCGGCCGAGGGCGGACGCAAGCCCTTTGTCTCGGGTTACTCCAACACGCTTCCTCCCAACCTGTGGGACCGCTCCGCCGAACTGAGATCGACGACCTCCGCATGACGACCCCTGCCTCTGCCTCCGCCTTTCCCCTTGCGCCCTTTGCCGCCGTGCGCGCGCGCCTGCTCGCGCGCGAAGAAACCGCGCTGCTCGACGTGCGCGAGGAAGACCCCTTCGCGCAGGAGCATCCGCTGTGGGCCGCGAACCTGCCGCTCTCGCGCATCGAGATCGAAGCCTGGCGACGCATTCCGCGGCTGGACACCTTCATCGTGCTGTACGGCGCGCATGGCGCCGCCGACCTGGCGCCGCTGGCCGCGCGCACGCTGGCGTCACTGGGCTACACGAACCTGCACCTGCTCGAAGGCGGCCTCGAAGGCTGGCGCGCGGCCGGGGGCGAGTTGTTCCGCGACGTGAACGTGCCAAGCAAGTCCTTCGGCGAACTGGTCGAGCACGAGCGCCACACGCCATCGCTTTCCGCACCCGAGGTGAAGGCGCTGATCGATGGCAAGGCCAACGTGGTGGTGCTGGACGCACGGCGCTTCGACGAATACCGCACGATGAGCATTCCATCGGCCACCAGCGTGCCCGGCGCGGAACTGGTGCTGCGCGTACGAGAGCTGGCACCCGATCCCGCCACGCAGGTGATCGTCAATTGCGCGGGCCGAACGCGCAGCATCATCGGCACGCAATCGCTAGTGAATGCGGGCATTCCGAATCCGGTGGCGGCGCTGCGCAACGGCACCATCGGCTGGAAGCTCGCGGGACAGGTGCTCGACCATGGCGCGGACCGGAAGGCACCGGCCAGCATGTCCGATGCGCACCGCGCAGAGGCGCAGGCCGACGCGCGGCGCGTGGCAGACAAGGCCGGCGTGCGCCGCATCGCGCTCGATGCGCTGCATACGCTCGAAGCACCGGGACGCACGGTGTACCGCTTCGACGTGCGCACGCCCGAGGAATACGAGGCAGGCCACCTGCCCGGCTTCGCGAGCGCGCCGGGCGGCCAGCTGGTGCAGGAAACCGATCACCAGGTGCCGGTGCGCGGCGCGCGCATCGTGTTGGCTGACGACGATGGCGTGCGTGCTTCGATGAGTGCGTCGTGGCTCGCGCAGATGGGGTGGGAAGTCTATGTGCCGGACGCAGTGCCAGGCGCTTCGGCCTTCACGGAAAAAGGGGCGCCGCCGCCCGCCTATCCGCTGGCCGCGGTGGCCATTCGCGAGATCTCGCCCAATGACCTCGCGGCCTTGCTGAAGCAGCCGGCAGCAACGGCCGTGATCGACGTGACCACCAGCGCCAACTATGTGAAGCGGCACATTCCCGGCGCCTGGTATGCCATTCGCGCGCAGCTGGCAGAGGCCGTCGGCACGGCCATTCCGCCGGCGCGGCGCTATGTGCTGACCTGCGGCAGCAGCCTGCTCGCACGCTATGCCGCGGCAGACCTGCGCCAACTGCTCGACGCGCGCGGCCAGAGCGACGTGGAAGTGCTGGTGCTGGCTGGCGGCAACGCGGCGTGGTTTGCGGCGGGCCTCGAAGCCGAATCGGGCGAGACTCGGCTCGCGACGCCGCGCACCGACCGCTACCGCCGGCCCTACGAAGGCACCGATGCGCCGCCGGAAGCCATGCAGGCCTACCTCGACTGGGAGTACGGCCTCGTCGCGCAACTGGGACGCGACGGCACGCACCATTTCAACGTGATCTGAGAGCGCGGCAGCGGGCTGCGCCACCGTCGGACTGCGCGGCCTGCAGCGGCCGGTCACCGGCCCGGCAAAGCTGGTTCCGCGGTGTTCCACGAAAATGACAAAGCCCCAAAAAAGGGGCTTTCGATCAATTCGTTTCAGCGCTCTTGAAGAGGGCCGCGACCTTGCGCTTGGTCTTGATGTTGCTTGAGATGCCGCGCGCGGGTGCTGCCTTGGCGGCGGCTTCCCAGGCGGGGGTGGCGTCGGCCTGGCCCGGTTCGTAGGGCTTGTCGAAAAACGGATCGCGCGGTGCTGACGGCGCGCGGTGCGGTCGCCCGCCGCCGCGGCGCGCATCGGCGCCGATGCTGCTGCGTTCGCGCGGCTGGTCGAGCACGTCGCGTGCGTCGCCGGCCTCGCCTTCTTCGCGCCAATGGCGGCGGCCGTCGTTGATGCGGCCGCGAGGATTGTCTTCCTCGAACTCGACGGGTTCGAGCTCGATCTTCTTCTTGATCAGCTTCTCGATGTCGGCCACCAGGCGCGCATCGTTGCCGCCGCTGGCAAAGCTCACGGCCAGGCCCGACGCGCCTGCGCGGCCGGTGCGGCCGATGCGGTGCACGTAGTCTTCGGCGTTGAACGGAATGTCGAAGTTGAAGACCGCCGGCACGTCCTTGATGTCGAGGCCGCGGGCCGCAACGTCGGTACACACCAGCAGGTCGACTTCGCCGGCCTTGAACGAGGCGAGCGCCTTCAGGCGTTCGTCCTGGCTCTTGTCGCCATGCAGTGCGGTGGTACGCAGACCGTCGCGCTCCAGCGAGCGTGCGAGGCGCGCGCAACCGAGCTTGCTGTTGACGAACACGAAGGCCTGCGTGATGCCGCGCTGCTTGACGATCTGCTTGAGCGCACGGCGCTTGTCGTCGTCGGCCACGCTGTAGAAGTGCTGCTCGACGGTGGACGCCGTTTCATTCGGCCGCGCCACCTCGATGGTGACGGGGTTCTGCAGGTAGCTGCCAGCCAGCCGCTTGATCTCGGGCGAGAAGGTGGCCGAGAACAACAGCGTGGTGCGCTGCTTGGGCAAGTAGCTCAGGATGCGCTGCAGGTCGGGCAGAAAGCCGATGTCCAGCATGCGGTCGGCCTCGTCGAGCACCACGTACTCCACCTGGTTGAGCACCGCGTTCTTGGCTTCGATGTGGTCGAGCAGCCGGCCCGGCGTGGCCACCAGCACTTCGACGCCCTTCTTGAGCTCGAGGGTCTGCGGCTTCATGTCGATGCCGCCGAACACCACGGTGCTGCGCAGGTTGGTGTACTTGGCGTACAGCTTGACCTGCTGGGCCACCTGGTCGGCCAGTTCGCGCGTGGGCAGCAACACCAGTGCACGCACCGGGTGCCGCGCGGGCGACGTGGACGAGTTCTCGTGCTTGAGCATGCGCTGCAGCAAGGGCAGCGAAAAAGCCGCGGTCTTGCCGGTGCCGGTCTGCGCTGCGCCCATCACGTCCTGCCCCGAAAGCACGACCGGAATGGCCTGCTCCTGGATGGGAGTCATGGTCTCGTAGCCCATTTCGGCCACGGCGCGCGCCAGCGGTTCCGCCAGCGATAGATTGGAGAAGGAGCTTGTCATTAAGCCCTCTATTGTCGCACTGCCGCAAAAAATGGCAGTGACGGCGGCGTGACAACGTCCGCGCCGCCGGCATTGCTATTTAATTAATAGCAAGCCAGCCAGCAAACATCAGCCTTCCAGAACCAGATGCTCAAAGATTGCGGGCATTGAAAGTGTCGCACGACTTGACGTCGCCGCTCTGATAGCCGGCGCCGAACCACCGTTGGCGCTGCGCGCTGGACCCGTGGGTGAAGCTGTCGGGCACCACGGCGCGGCCCGCGGAACGCTGCAATGCGTCGTCGCCGATCTTCTGCGCGGCGTTCATCGCGGCCTCGATGTCGCCCGGGTCGAGCCACTTCTTCGACTCTTGCGAATGGTGCGCCCAGATGCCGGCAAAGCAGTCGGCCTGCAGCTCGACGCGAACGCTCAGCGCGTTGTTCTGCGACTGGCTCAGGCGGCCGCGCATGCCGTCCACCTTGGCGGTGACGCCGAGCTCGTCCTGCACGTGGTGGCCGACCTCGTGCGCAATCACGTAGGCCTGCGCGAATTCGCCGGGCGCACCGAGCTGGTTCTTCAGCGTGTCGTAGAAGCCGAGGTCGATGTAGACCTTCTTGTCGCCGGGGCAGTAGAACGGCCCCATCGCCGCCTGGCCAGTGCCGCAGGCCGTGGGTGTGGCGCCGCGGAACAGCACCAGCCGGGGTGGTTGGTAGGCGCCGCCGTTCTGCCGGAAGATATTCGTCCAGACCACTTCGGTGTTCTTGAGCACGGTCGAGACGAAGGCCGCCTCGCGGTCGCTCGACGGAGGCTTGGGTGCGGGCCCCTGTTGCTGCTGCACCTGGACCTGTTCGCCACCGCCGCCGCTCAACAGGCTGAGCACGGTCAGCGGATTGATGCCGAAGATCCAGCCCGCGACCAGCGCGACGGCGATGGTGCCGATGCCGATGCTTCGCCCGCCGATGAAACCGCCACCGCCGCCACTGCTGCGGCGGTCTTCGACGTTGTCGGATTGTTCGTTGCCTTCCCATCTCATCGCGGTCTCCTTGCCGGCCTTGCAGAAGTGTGCCGGAGCGTCGCTGGATGGTACTTTGTCCGTGCCGATGCCTTGTAAGCAAAACAGGCATTTGCATGCCTGCGGGGACGCCGTCGGCAACCGGCTCCCTGAGGGGTACCTCAGGTCTTGGGAAGCGTGACGCCGCGTTGGCCCTGGTACTTGCCGCCGCGGTCCTTGTAGCTGGTCTCGCAGACCTCGTCGCTCTCGAAGAACAGCACCTGCGCGCAGCCCTCGCCCGCATAGATCTTGGCGGGCAGCGGCGTGGTGTTGCTGAATTCGAGCGTCACGTAGCCTTCCCATTCGGGCTCGAACGGGGTTACGTTGACGATGATGCCGCAGCGCGCATAGGTGCTCTTGCCAAGGCAGATGGTGAGCACGTTGCGCGGGATGCGAAAGTACTCGACCGTGCGGGCCAGCGCAAAGCTGTTGGGCGGAATGATGCAGTAGTCGCCGTGCATGTCGACGAAGCTCTTCTCGTCGAAGTTCTTCGGGTCGACCACGGTGCTGTGGATGTTGGTGAAAACCTTGAATTCAGGCGCGCAACGGATGTCGTAGCCGTAGCTCGAGGTGCCGTAGCTGATGATCTTGTGGCCGGCGGCCTCGCGCACCTGGCCGGGCTCGAAGGGCTCGATCATGCCGGTCTCTTCGGCCATGCGCCGAATCCATTTGTCGCTCTTGATAGACATTAAAAACACCCCAGTCTTCGCGCACTTCGTGTCGCTTCGCCAACCCCTCAAGGGGCAACACCAGCGGCCCGGCAAAGCCGGTTCCGCGGTGTTTCCCGAAGGGGCAGCGCGGCGCCGCTAGGTCGGCGATTGTGGCATGAGCGAACGGCGCGTCTAGCGCTCAGCCCGCCTGCGAAATCACCGTGCGCTCGACCAGCCGGTCGTCGCCAAGCACGATCATCGAGAAGAGCAGTTCCTCGAGGTTGCTTGCCAGCGCGGTCTTGCGCGCCAGCAGCGGCGTGGCCGCCGGATCGAGCACCAGAAAGTCGGCCTCGCAGCCGGGCTGCAGGTTGCCGACCACGCCTTCGAGCCCCAGCGCGCGCGCCGCGCCGCCGGTGTGGCGCCACCAGAGTTGCGAAGGGGCGATGCTCAGGCCGGTCTTGGTCTGGCCCTCCCGGCCGACGTAGTAGGCCGCCATCATCGTGTGGAAGGGGCTGAAGCTGGTGCCGCCGCCCACGTCGCTGGCCAGGCCGTACGGGTAGCCGACGCGGTCGGCCGCGTCGAAGTCGAAGAAGCCACTGCCCAAAAACAGGTTGCTGGTCGGGCTCACGGCGGCGGCGGTCTTCGTGTCGCGCAGCAGCGCGCGGTCGGTGTCGTCCAGGTAGATGCAATGCGCGTACACGGCGCGTTCGCGCATGAGGCCGAAGCCGGCATACACGTCGAGGTAAGAACGCGCTTTTGGATAGAGCTCGCGCACCCACGCCACCTCGTCACGGTTCTCCGCCACATGCGACTGGATCCACGTGTCGGCGTACTTCGCGGCCAGCTCGCCTGCGCCGCGCATCTGGGCATCGGTGCTCGCGGGCGCGAAGCGCGGGGTGATGGCGTAGCCCAGGCGATCGACGTTGTGCCACTTGCGGATCAGCGCCTCGGAGTCGATGAGGCTCTGCTCGGTCTGGTCGCGCACGCCGTCGGGCGAGTTGCGGTCCTGCAGCACCTTGCCGCTGATCATGCGCAGGCCCCGGCGCTGCGCGCCCTCGAAAAAGGCATCGACCGACGCGACGTGCGAAGTCGCGAAGGTGAGCGAGGTGGTCACGCCATTGCGCAGCAACTCGTCGAAGAACACGTCGGCCACTTCGTTCGAATGCGCCGGGTCGGCAAACTTTGCTTCCGCGGGGAAGGTGTAGTTCTCGAGCCAGGGCAGGAGCCCGGGCGACGGCGCGCCGATGATGTCGGTCTGCGGAAAGTGGATGTGCATGTCCACGAAGCCCGGCGCGAGGATGCGCCCGGGCAGATGCGTCACATCGGCATCGGGGTGGCGCGGCGACACGGCGGCATGGCTGCCGGCATCGAGCACGCGCTGGCGGCCGGCATTGTCGGGGCCGACGACCAACAGGCCGTCTTCATCGAAAACCGGCAGGCCGGCGTCGTCGAATCGCAGGAGGGAGGCGCGGTAGGCTTTTTTCATCGTTGCTGCGGAGGGTAAACCAGCCCCGGGGCGCCGCAATTTCCATGCGCGTATGAGTGCTATATGCCGTCCCCACTTCAATCCGGCGGCAAGGCGCGCGACTGGATGTCGAAGGGCACGCGAGCGGCACGGCCGCAGTCCTCGGGCAGCACCTGTACGGCGGGAGGTGCGGCGCTTGCCACCGCCGTGGCGAGCGCGAGCAGCGCGCCCGCCAGTCGCGTGCGCCTGCTCATTGCCACACGCGAAACACGCGGCCCGTCAATGGGCCTTCGACGCTGCGCACATAGGCCAGCGCCACGCGCGCGGCCGGTACGGTTTCGACGCCCGGAAAGAGCGCGCCATACGCTTCCAACGATTCGGTCAGCAGCGTCGGGCTGACCGCGTTGATGCGCAGGCCCCGCGTCAGCTCGACTGCTGCGCCTTTCACGAAACCCTCGACCGCCGCATTCACGGCCGCCGCATTGGCTCCCCCGCGAACCGGATCGTCGGCCGCTACGCCCGTGGTCAGCGTGATCGAGCCGCCATCTGCCAGAACGCGCTGGCCCAGCAGCGCGAGGCGCACCTGGCCGAGCAGCTTGTCCTGCAGGCCGATGTTGAAATCGGCCGGCCGCATTTCGACCAGCGGCCCGAAGAACAGGCCCCCAGCCGCCGACACGATCGCATCGACACGCCCCACCGCGGCATACAGCGCTTCGACGCTCGCATCGCTCGTGATGTCGACCTGCCGGTCGCCGCGCGTGCGGCCCGCGCGGACCACCTCATGCCCGCGCTCGGCCAGCGCCTGCGCCACCGCGCTGCCTACGGCGCCGGTCGCGCCCACAACAAGAACCTTCATGCAAACCTCGCTAAAAATGAATGAGAAGGCTCATTGTTTTGCGAATCGATAGTTTGATAAATTGCCATCTGGTTCGGCAATTCGAAACTATGGGTTCTCAATATGGACAAGCTGCGCGCCATGGAGGTGTTCGTCGCAACGGTGGACGCGGGGAGCTTTGCCGCCGCTGCCGAGGCGCTCGATCTTTCGGCCGTGATGGTGGGAAAGCACATCCGCGCGCTCGAAGAGCAGCTTGGCGCCCGCCTGCTCGAACGCACCACGCGGCGCCACGCGCTGACCGAGATCGGCGCCGCCTACCTGGAGCGCTGCCGCGACGTGCTCGCGAGCGTGCACACGGCCGACGGCGTGGCGGAATCGCTGCGGGCCATGCCGCAGGGCGTGCTGCGCGTGACGGCGCCCGTGGCCTATGGCGCGCATCGGCTCACACCCGTCATTGCCGAGTACATCGCCGCCTATCCGCAGGTGAAGGTGGATCTGAGTCTCAACGACCGCGTGGTCGATCTTGCCGAAGAGGGCTTCGACTGCGGCGTGCGATCGGGCGCGGCGGTCGACGAACGGCTTATTGCCCGGCCGCTCGCATTGGCGCGCATGTTCGCGGTTGCAAGCCCGGCGTGGGTCGCGCGCCATGGCCGGCCCCGGCATCCGTCGGAACTCGAAGCCTTTCCGCTGCTGGGCTTTGCCGCCTGGGGCCCGAACCATTCATGGCGCTTCACGCAGGGCGGCGAGACGGTGCATGTGGCGGTCCGCGGCCCGTACTCCACCAACAACGGGCAGGCGTTGCTGGCAGCTGCGATGGCGGGCGTGGGTGTGATCGTGCAGGCCGATGCGTTGCTCGGCCCCGCGCTGGCTTCGGGCCAGGTGGTTCAACTGCTGCCCGACTGGGAGCTGCCGACGCGCCAGGTGCACATCATGCGACTGCCCGAAGCCCGTCCCAGCGCCAAGCTGCGCACCTTTGTCGACCTGGTCGTCGAAAGACTGGGCTAGCTATCGCCCGACGCGCCCCTGCACGCCTTCGGCGAGCCAGTTCATCTTCAGGATCTGCTCGTCGTCCAGCTGCGCGCCCTTGGCAATGACGACACGGCCTTCGTTGTCGCGCACGTCGCCGGCCACCGCGCGGAACGGCTGCAGCTTGCCCGACGCAATGTCCTGCTGTCGCGCCAGCACCTCTTGCTGCACGGCCTTGGGCACCTTGCTGCCGAAGTCGCCGACGCGGATCATTCCGTCCTTCACGCCGCCCCAGACATTGCCGCTCTTCCAGCTTCCGTCGAGCAGGGCCTGCGCGCGCTGCGTGTAGTAGCCACCCCACTGGTGCGTGACGGCGACGATCTGCGCGTCGGGCGCGACCTTGCGCATGTCGGAGTGGTAGGCGACGGCCATCTTTCCGCGCTCCTGCGCCGCGGCCATCACGGCGGTGGAGCCGGTGTGGAAGGCGACCACGTCGGCGTTCTGGTTGAACAGCGCCATGGCGGCATCGCGTTCCTTCGGCGGATCGAACCACTCGTTGAGCCACACCACGATCACCTTGGCATTCGGATTCACCGAGCGCATGCCGAGCGTGAACGCGTTGATGCCCTGCAGCACCTCGGGAATCGGAAAGCCCGCCACATAGCCCGCAATGTTCGTCTTCGTCATGCGGCCCGCCGCAATGCCCGCGAGATAGCGGCCCTCGTAGTAGCGCGCGTTCGCGGTTGCCACATTGGCCGCGGCCTTGTAGCCGGTGACCGATTCGAACTTCACATCGGGAAAGTCGCGCGCCACCTTGAGCGTCGGCTCCATGTAGCCGAAGCTCGGCGTGAAGATCAGGCGGTTGCCCTGCTGCGCAAGATCGCGAATCACGCGCTCGGCGTCGGCGCCTTCGGGCACGTTCTCGACGAAGGTGGTCTTCACCTTGCCGGCCAGCGCCGCTTCCACGGCCTTGCGGCCTTCTTCGTGCTGGCGCACCCAGCCGGCGTCGGTCACCGGCGCGACGTAGACGAAGCCGATCTTCAGCGGCTCTTTCGGCGCCTGCGTTTGCGAAAAGGCGGGAGATAAAAAGCAAGCGGCCATCCACGCCAGAACGGCGCGGCCCGCGAGGTTTTTGTACATGGTGGTCCTCTACATGGCCCCGGAAAAGCAAAAAACCCGCAGCCGGCCGGGACGCCCGGCTGCGGGGTGCGGATTTTAGTGCGCCGGGTCCGCCTGCACATGCACATGCTGTCGCACCGCCTCGAGCAGCAGCGTGGCCAGCCGGGCCACCGGCGCCTCGGCCGCCGCCTGTGCGCGATAGAGCATGAGCGACATCTGCGGCAGCGCCGGAAGGCCGACCGCCGTGCGGTCAATGGCGCGCACGTGCGCGGGCAGGCCGAAGGGCGTGCGCACCGAGAGCCCGAGGCCGGCCGATGTGGCGGCCCATAGCGCGGCAAGGCTGGCGCTGGTGAACGCATGGCGCCACGGCGTGCCGGCACGGTCGAGCGCAGCGGTGACGATTTCGCGCAGCGGGCACGGTGCATCGAGCAACACCAGCGGCAGGGGCTCCTTGCTCTTGCGCGCGCCGGGCCGGCGCTCGCGCTCCTTCCACCACGCCGCGTCGAGCGCATCGGGCGCCCGTGGGCCGATCCATTGCAACGGCAGGCGCGCCACGCGCTCGCCGTGCGGCGTCATCTGCTCGCCGGTGTCCCACACCAGGGCAAGGTCGAGTTGCCGGAGTTCGAGCCGCTCGCGCAGTTCGGCGCTGCGCGCCACGCAGGCCTCGATGCGCACCTTGGGATGCGCGCGCGAAAAGCGGCCGAGCACGGCAGGCAGCAGCGTCTCGCCGAAGTCTTCCTGCAGGCCGAGGCGAACCCAGCCTTGCAGGTCGGCACCGCGCATCGCGGCGCCGGCTTCCTCGTTGAGTTCGAGCATGCGGTGCGCATAGGCGAGCAGCGTCTCGCCCGCATCGGTGAGCTCCAGCCCGCGGCCGGCCTTGCGGAACAGCACGGTGCCGGCCTGTGCCTCGAGTTTCTTGAGCTGCGCACTCACGGCCGACGTCGAGCGGCCCAGCTTGTCGGCCGCCCGCGCATAGCTGCCAAGCGCGATGCCGGTGGAAAAACTGCGCAGCACGTCGAGATCGAACATCACCTGGGACATGGATTTCTTCCTTCCTCGATCGTCCTGTTTTATCGAACGATCAGCTCATTATTTTCTGATTTTCAAAACCTTTGCAACGGCGGAGACTGCGCCTCGACATGACGCATTCGATCCCCTCCCCTTCGTATCCACGCCGCCACCGCTGGAAAGTGCTGGCCGCGGGTGTCGCCGCCAATGCGGCCTTCTCCGTGGCCTTCAGCGGCATTCCAATGACCGCGGTGCTGATGCGCACCGGCTACCAGCTCGACAACGCCACGCTGGGCCTGGTGCTCGGCCTCATGGGCCTGGGCATCGCGGTGAGCGAGCTGCCATGGGGCCTCTTGACCGACCGCTGGGGAGACAGGCCGGTACTGCTCACAGGCCTCGGCACCACCGCGGCCGCGCTGGTGGCGATGGCGCTCTGGGCGGCGCCGAGCGCACAGCACATTCCGGGTCTGGGCTGGCTTTGCGGCGGGCTGCTGCTCGTCGGGTTGCTCGGCGGCAGTGTCAACGGCGCGAGCGGCCGCGCGGTCATGACGTGGTTCGAAGCGGGCGAGCGCGGGCTTGCGATGAGCATCCGGCAGACGGCCGTGCCATTGGGCGGCGGCATCGGCGCGCTGGTGCTGCCCTTCGTGGCGCTGCATTTCGGCTTTGCCGCGCTCTACGGCTTGCTGGCGCTGCTGTGCGCACTGAGCGCGGCAATGAGCTGGGCCTGGGTGCATGAGCCGCCGGTTGCGCCGCGCGCCAAGGCCGCGGAGACATCAGGCGCGCCGAAGGGCAGCGGCCCGCTGCGCGATGCGCGCGTCTGGCGCATCGTGGCCGGCATCGGCATTCTTTGCGCGCCGCAGTTCGCGGTGCTGTCCTTCGGCACGGTGTTCCTGCATGACTTCGGCCATGCGGGCCTCGCAACCATCACGGCCACGATGGTGTTCGTGCAGGTCGGCGCCATGGTGATGCGCGTCTGGAGCGGCCGCTGGACCGACCGTCGGCGCAACCGCCCTGCCTACCTGCGCGCCTGCAGCGCACTCAGCGTGCTGCTGTTCGCTGGGCTCGCGCTGCTGGTGCTGGCACTGGGCGCAGGCACGCACACCGTCGACTCATCGACACTGCGCATTGCGCTGGTGGCGCTGCTGGCGGCCAGCGGTGTCTGCGTGTCGGCATGGCACGGCGTGGCCTACACCGAACTCGCCACGCTGGCCGGTGCGGCCCGCGCGGGCACGGCACTGGGCATGGCGAACACCAGCGTGTTCCTGGTGTGCTTTGTCACGCCCTTCTCCATCCCGCACCTGCTCGCGCTGCAGGGCTGGCCGCTGGTGTGGCTCGCAGCCAGCGCATGCGCGCTGGTGGCAATGCCGTTGCTGGTGCCCAGGCCCGGCGCTGCCGATCAGAAGCTTGCGAAGACGGCGTTGAGCCGGTCGACGTAGGCGCGCTTGGCGGCCGCGTCGATGAAGCTGCCTTCGAAGCTGTTGGCCGCAAGCTGCCACGCCTGCTGCACGCCGAGCCCGGTGGCCGCGAAGGTCTGCGTGAAGTTCTGGTTCATGTAGCCGCCGAAGTAGGCCGGGTCGTCCGAATTAACGGTGGCCACCAGCCCCGCGTCCAGCAGCGCGCCGAGGTTGTGCTGCGCCAGGTCGGGAAACACGCAGAGCTTGAGGTTCGACAGCGGGCACACGGTGAGCGGAATGCGGTCTTGCGCGAGCCGCTTCATCAGCGCCGGATCTTTCGCGCTCTGCACGCCGTGGTCAACGCGCTCGACCTTGAGCACGTCGAGCGCGCTCCACACGTAAGCCGGCGGGCCCTCTTCGCCCGCGTGCGCGACGAGGTGAAAGCCAAGCTCGCGGCAGCGCGCGAACACGCGCGCAAACTTCTCGGGCGGATGGCCGACCTCGCTCGAGTCGAGCCCCACGCCGATGAATTTGTCGCGGAAGGGCAGCGCCTGCTCCAGCGTTTCGAAGGCTTCTTCTTCACTCAGGTGGCGCAGGAAGCACAGGATGAGCGCCGCGCTCACGCCGAGCTTCGGCTCTGCATCGGCGCACGCACGGTGCAGGCCGTTGACCACGACCTCCATCGGCACGCCGCGCGCCGTGTGCGTCTGCGGGTCGAAGAACATCTCGGTGCGCACCACGTTGTCGGCCGCGGCGCGCTCCAGGTAGGCCCAGGCCATGTCGTAGAAGTCCTGCTCCTTCAGCAGCACGCTGGCGCCGGCGTAGTAGATGTCCAGGAAGCTCTGCAGGTTGGTGAAGGCGTAGGCCTTGCGCAGGTCTTCGACGCTCGCATACGGAATGGCCACGCCGTTGCGCTGCGCGAGCGCGAAGATCAGCTCGGGCTCCAGCGAGCCTTCGATGTGCATGTGCAGCTCGGCCTTGGGCATGGCGCGCAGCAGCTCGGGCAGGCGGTCGGCGGAGATCTTGCCGAAGCTCTTGTCGAAGAGGGGGCGGGAATCGGTCATGGTGGGAAGTCGACGTTGTGATTGCGCACAGCATAAGCGCACCCGCCCCGTGCGGGATGCGCCAAACCGTATACGTTCAATCGATCCCGCGCGCCGAACTGGTGAGCGAGCGAGCGCACAGCAGCAGCGTTGGCGCCAGCTTGCGCACGGCCTCCTCCATGGTCCAGCGGCTGGTCGGCGCCACGACGTGCACCGACGCGACGGGCCGGCCCTGGCTGCCCACCACGGGCGCCGCAATCGTCATGTCGCCGAGGAACAGTTCCTCGGCGTTGGTGGCAAACCCCTGCAGCCTCGCCTGGCGCAAGGCCTCGAGGATCTGGTCGACACCGGTGCGGGTGTGGGCGGTATGCGCCACGCGGTCGGAGGCCTCGATCAGCGCCCGCGCCTCATCCTCGGGCAGCGCGCTCAGGTAGGCGCGCCCGGAAGCGGTGCAATACATGGGAATGCGGCTGCCGATCGGCATGTGGACCGGCACGAACTGCGCACTGACAAAGCGCGCGACATAGACCATGTCGAGGCCGTCGGGCTCGGTCAGGCAGGAGGTTTCCGTGGTGACCTTGGTCAGTTCCGACAGGAACGGATTGGCAACGTCGATCAGCGGGTTGGCCGCCAGGTAGTTGAAGCCGATTTCCATCACCCGCGGCGTGAGCTGGTAACGCCGCGTCTGCGGGTGCTTGCGCACGTAGCCCAGCTTTTCCAGCGTGAAGACCATGCGCTGCGCCGAACTCTTGGTGATGTCGGTGGCCGCAGCCACGTCGGCCAGCGTCATGGTGCGCCGGCGGGCGCTGAAGGCCTGCAGCACGGCCAGGCCCTTCTCCAGCGACTGGTTGAAAAGCAGGCTGGGGCTTTCGCCGGGGGCGGCTTCGGGTGTGGCGTCCATGGCTGCGGAGTATACCCATATCGGCCTGAAATATCGAATATCGATACGATCAACTCGCCTAATGGTTTCTATTTATTGATATGAGATTCAAAAGAATCGATTATTGGCATGCATGTTGCATCGTCCGCCGAGCCATTTCTTCCTTTTCTCCTTTCGCTCTTTCCACCTTCTTCGAGGAGTGCTTCCATGAATCGCATCGTTCGCCACCTTCACCGCTTTGCCCTGGGCCTCTGTGTCGCGGGCGCCGCCTCGCTGGCCGGCGCGCAGGGCGCCGCGCCCGCCACTTACAACGTGGGCGCCACGGCCACGGGCGTACCGTTCACCTTCCTGGATGTGAAGACCAACACCATCCAGGGGATGATGGTCGACACCGTCACTGCCGTCGGCAAGGCTGGCGGCTTCGGCGTCAACGTGCAGCAGACGGTGTTCTCGGCACTCATCCCCTCGCTCACCGCCCGCAAGATCGACATCGTCTCGGCCGCCATGCTGAAGACGGCGGCGCGCCAGGAGGTGGTCGACTTCAGCGACCCGGTCTACTCCTATGGCGAGGGCCTGATCGTGAAGAGCGACGACACGCGCGCGTACGTCTCGCTCGACGAGCTCAAGGGCGAGGTGGTCGGCGCGCAGGTCGGCACCGTGTTCCTGGACATGCTCACCAAGAAAGGCATCTTCAAGGAGGTGCGCAGCTACGACTCGGTGGCCGACATGACGCGCGACCTCTCGCTGGGTCGCATCAAGGCCGGCCTGGGCGACCAGCCCATCATTGCCTACCAGCTGCGGCAGAACAATTTTCCCGGCGTGAAGCTGGTCGAGAGCTACAAGCCCGTGAACGTGGGCGACGTGTGCCTGGTGGTGCGCAAGGGGGATGCCGAGACGCTGGCCCGCCTCAACAAGTCCATCGCCGCGATCAAGGCCGACGGCACGCTCGCCAGGATCGTGCAGAAGTGGGGCATCTGACGCATCGCACCCATGGCCGCTTCTTTCCTCCAGAACGCGCAGGATTTCCTGCCGATCCTCCTGCAGGGCGCCGTCGTCACGGTGCAGGTCACCGTGCTCTCGTTCCTGCTCAGCAGCGTGCTCGGCCTCGGGCTCGCATTGATGAAGCTCTCGCCGGTGCGCGCGCTCTCGTGGACGGGCACGGTGATCATCAACCTGATCCGGGGCCTGCCCATCATCGTGCAGCTCTTCTACATCTACTTTGTGCTGCCGGAGTTCGGGGTGCAGCTCACGGCCTTCCAGGCCGGCGTCATCGGCCTTGGCATTGCCTACTCGGCCTACCAGGCCGAGAACTTCCGCGGCGGCATCGAGGCCGTGGACGCGGGCCAGCGCGAGGCCGCCCAGGCCATGGGCATGCGCTCGGCGCTGATCATGCGGCGCGTGATCCTGCCCCAGGCCTTTCGCATCGCGCTGCCGCCGTACGGCAACACGCTGGTGATGATGCTCAAGGACTCCTCGCTCGTCTCGACCATCACGGTGGCCGAGATGACGCGCGCCGGCCAGCTCATTGCTTCGTCGACGTTCCAGAACATGACGGTCTACACACTGGTCGCCCTGCTCTACCTGCTGATGAGCCTGCCGCTGGTCTACGGGCTGCGGCGGCTCGAAAAGCGCTTCGGCGCCGGAAGGAAACACCCATGATCCGCGTCGACGGACTGGAGAAGCGCTTCGGTACGCATCGCGTGCTGCAGGGCGTGAGCCTGCATGTCGATGCCGGCGAGGTGGTGTGCCTGATCGGCCCCTCGGGTTCGGGCAAGTCCACGGTGCTTCGCTGCATCAACGGGCTGGAATCGTACGAAGGCGGAGAGGTGCGCGCATTTGACGAACGCGTCGACCGCAACGACAAGAGCATTCACCGGCTGCGCAGCCGCATGGGCATGGTGTTCCAGCGCTTCAACCTGTTCCCGCATCGCACCGTACTGGAGAACGTGATGGAGGGCCCGGTCTACGTGCTGGGCCACAAGCCCGCGCAGGCGCGCGAGGAAGCGCTTGCGCTGCTTGCCAAGGTGGGGCTTGCCGAAAAGGCGCAGGCCTATCCAGCCCAGCTCTCGGGCGGCCAGCAGCAGCGCGTGGCCATTGCGCGCGCGCTGGCCATGAAGCCCGAAGCCATGCTGTTCGACGAACCCACATCGGCGCTCGATCCCGAACTGGTCGGCGACGTACTCGGCGTGATGCGCGCCCTGGCCGACGAAGGCATGACCATGATCGTGGTCACGCACGAGATGGGCTTCGCGCGCGAAGTGGCCGACCGCGTGTGCTTCCTGCACAGCGGCAGCATCGTGGAAGAAGGCCCGGCCGCGCAAGTGCTGGGCGCGCCGCGCCAGCCGCGCACACAGGATTTCCTGCGTCGCGTGCTGCATCCCTCGGCGGCACCTGTCGAGGTCCGGCCATGAGCGCCGCGCCGGGCCGCCCCAAGCAAGCTCGCACCGCAGTGCGTAGCACGGAGGTTACCCAATGAGCGCAGCGCACGCGCTGCCCGCGTCGCTGTGGGCAGCCACCGCGCCGCCCGCGCCGCCAACGCCGCCCTTGACCGAATCGCGCAGGGTCGACGTACTGGTCGTCGGTGGCGGCTTCACCGGCCTGTCGACCGCGTTGCACCTGGCCGAGGCGGGTGTGCAGGTTTGCGTGCTCGAGGCGCACGAGCCCGGCTGGGGCGCCTCCGGGCGCAACGGCGGGCAGGTCAACCCCACGCTGAAGCATGACCCCGAGGACCTGGCCCGCATCTACGGCGTCGAGCGGGCGGCGCCGTTGATCGACGCCGTCTCCCGCTCGGCCGACGTGGTGTTCGACCTGATCGCGAGGCACGGCATCGACTGCCAGCCGGTGCGCAACGGCTGGCTGCAGGTCGCCTACTCGCCAAAGCACGTGGCGGGCCTGCACGCACGCGCCGCCCAATGGGCCACGCGCGGCGTGAACACCGAGATGCTCGACCACGCGGCCGTCAGCGCACGCCTGGGCACCGAGGCCTTCGCAGGCGGCTGGCTCGACCCCCGGGCCGGCGGCATCCAGCCCCTGGCCTACACCCACGGCCTGGTGCGGGCCGCGCAAGGCTTCGGGGCCGCGGTGCACGGCGGCACACAGGTGACCGCGCTGGAGCGCCGGGGCACGCAATGGCACGCCAGCACCTCGACCGGCGCCACCGTCATCGCCGACCAGGTGGTGCTCGCCACCAATGGCTACACGGGGCCGTTGTGGCCGGGGCTGTCGCGCACCGTGCTCGCCGCCAACAGCTTCATCGTGGCCACGACACCGCTCGAAGGCACTGCCGCCGACGCGATCCTGCCGCACGGCGAAACCGCCTCGACCTCGCAACGCCTGCTGCTGTACTTCCGCAAGGACGCAGAGGGCCGCCTGCTGATGGGCGGCCGCGGCCACTTTGCCGATCCGTCCGGCCCGGCGGACTTCGCGCACCTGGAACGCTCGCTCGAATTGCTTTTTCCCCAACTAGGGCCGCTGCGCTACGAGTACCGCTGGGCCGGCCGCATCGCGGTCACCCGCGACTTCATGCCCCACGTGCACACGCCGGCGCCGGGAGTGACTATTGCGCTCGGCTACAACGGGCGCGGCATCGCACTGGCCACCAGCATGGGCAAGCACCTGGCCGCGCGGCTCGTCGATGCGGGGGCGGATTTTCCATATCCGGTGACGCCCATCCAGCCGATACCGCTGCATGGCCTGCAGCGGTTTTATGTAGCTGGAGGAGTGGCCTGGTACAGCCTGCTGGATCGGATGGCCTGAGGCGATTTTCGGAATTTTTCCTGACCGTCACCAGGCCGCCGCAGTGCCCAGCAGCGCACGCCGGGCCAGCAGAAAGGTCGCGGCATTCCAGCTCTGGCCCGCCATGCCCATCGGCGCCAGCGTGCGGCCATGAAACCACTCGGTGAAACGCCAGCCGCCGAGTTCGTTCACGTGCGCAAGGCGCGCGAGTTCGGGCCAGGCCATGTCATGCAGGCCCAGGCGGGCGAGCGCCATGACCCAGAAGCCGCCGACGAAAGGCCAGATGCCGCCGTTGTGGTACTGGTGCACGACGTTCTGCTGGTGGCGTGCCATGTAGGGACGCCACAGCTCATGCTCGCGCGTCAGCGGATGCAGCACCACGCGCACCGGGTACGGATCGCACGCGCGTGCCGCGGCAATGGTCTTGACGATGCGGTTGGCCATCGCGGAATCGGCCAGGCCGCTCTGTATGGCCAGCACGTTGCCGAACACGTCCCCCTCGTTGCCGACAAAGGAAAGATTGACGAAGCTGAGATACAGGCCCGGATCCGTTCGCCCGCGGCGCGCATAGTGCCGCAGCAGCCGCGCGCGGTGGTACTCGGGCAGGTCCTGCTGGTAAGGGTGAAAGAGATGGTTGAAGTGATGCTCGGTAGCTTCGGCGTGGGCTAGCTCGAAGCGGCGCTTCACCTCATACCAGAGCGCGTTGGTGTACAGCACGTAGCCCGAGCGCGGCATGATGTCGGCCCAGTCGCTGGCTTCGTTCTGCTGCAAGAGCCGGAAGTGCTGGTGCTCCTGCGCCAGCAGCCAGCCGATGGCGCGCTCCACCTCGCCACTCCAATGCGAGGCGCCGACCTTGCCATGGCGCCGCACGTGGTCCACCGCAATCAGCCACCACAGCGTGGCGTCGATGCAGCCCAGGTACCAGAAGTCGGCGTCCTGCCCTTCGGGGTCGACGTATTTGGGAATCTGCCCGTTGGGCGCTTGCTGCGCCGCGAGCGCATCGAGGCTGGCCACGGCGCCCTGCTCCAGCGCGGCCACACCGCTGCCGCACATCGCCATCACGCAGATGGCGGCATCGCGCCCGAAGATGCGCGTGTAGCGTCGCGCCACGGCCGCCTCGGTCCGGCTGGCGGCCAGAATGCCATGCGGCGTGAGGTTGCGTTCCAGGAGTTGGATCGAGGCTTGGGTGCAGTCGTCGATCAGCGCGAGATTGGATGCGTCGAGATGGGTCATTCAAAAAAAAGGGTCGCCCGCGGGCGACCCATTATTTACACGTGCGCAATGCGCGCAGCGATTACTTCTTGTCGCCCGGCACCTTGCCTTCCACGCCCTTGACGTAGAAGTTCACGCCCGACAGGAACTTGTCGTCGGCCACGGCATCCTTGGCGACCACTTCCTTGCCGTCCTGGCCCAGGATCGGGCCCTTCCAGATCACGAAGCTACCGTCCTTCAAGCCCTTTTTCACTTCCTCGACCTTGGCTTTGGTTTCGGCCGGCACATCTTCGGCGACCGAGACGATGTCGATGGCACCTTCCTTCACGCCCCACCAGCTCTGGCCGGTGGCCCACTTGCCTTCGAGCGCGTCCTTGGTGGCCTTGATGTAGTACGGCGCCCAGTTGATGGTGGCCGAGGCCAGGTGAGCCTTGGGGCCGTAGGCCGTCATGTCGGAATCCCAGCCGAAGGCGCGCTTGCCTTTTTCCTGTGCGGTCTTGAGCACGGCGGGCGAGTCGGTGTTCTGGAACAGCACGTCGGCGCCGCCGTTGATGAGCGCGGTGGCGGCTTCGGTTTCCTTCGGCGGGCTGAACCATTCATTCACCCACACCACCTTGGTGGTGATCTTCGGGTTGACCGACTGCGCGCCGAGCGTGAAGCTGTTGATGTTGCGCAGCACCTCGGGGATGGGCACCGAGCCCACCACGCCGAGCGTGTTGGTCTTGGTCATGGCACCGGCGATGACGCCGGCCATGTAGGCGCCTTCATAGGTGCGGCTGTCGTAGGTGCGCATGTTCTCGGCCGTCTTGTAGCCGGTGGCATGCTCGAACTTCACGTCCTTGCTGTCGGTGGCCACCTTGAGCATCGGCTCCATGTAGCCGAAGGTGGTACCGAAGATCAGCTTGTTGCCTTGGCCGACCATGTCGCGGAACACGCGCTCGGCGTCGGCGCCCTCGGGCACGCTCTCGACGAAGGTGGTCTTGATCTTGTCGCCGAATTCCTTCTCGAGCGCCTTGCGGCCGTTGTCGTGCGCGAAGGTCCAGCCGCCGTCTCCGACCGGGCCGATGTAGGCGAATGCGATGTTGAGCGGCGCAGCCGGTGCCGGTGCGGCGGCCGTGGGTGCCGGCGCCGGTGCGGGGGTCGCGGCCGGTGCAGCGGCTTCCTCTTTCTTGCCGCAGCCGATCAGGGCCGCCGAAGCGACCGCCGTGAGGGCGGCCAGCTTGAGCAGGGAGCGCTTGTTCAGATCATTCATTGTCGAAAATCCTCAAAAAGGACAGGTTGGCGGAAATCGAGAAGCAAGATTATGAGCCGGGGTAGAACGGCTTTCCTATCGAGGCCGGCATGTTGATGCGAATGAAGGCAGGATTCCGCGAAATCAGCGCCAACACGACGATGGGCGCGATGTACTGCAGCATGCTGAGAAACTGCGGCGGCACGTCGACGCCGCTGCTCTGCAGATGAAAACCGAGCATCGAGACGCCGCCGAACAGGTAGGCGCCCAGCAACACGCGGATCGGCCGCCAGGTGGCAAAGGTGGTGAGCGCCAGCGCGATCCAGCCGCGGCCCGCCACCATGCCCTCGACCCACAGCGGCGTATAGACGGTCGACAGGTACGCGCCCGCCAGCCCGCACAGCGCGCCGCCGACGATCACCGCGAGGAAGCGGATGCGCCGCACCGGGTAGCCGAGCGCATGCGCCGACTCAGGCGATTCGCCGACCGAACGCAGCACCAGCCCGGCGCGTGTGCGGTAGAGAAACCAGATGAGGCCGACGGTCAGCACCACAGCAAAATAGACCATCGGGTGATGGCGAAAGAGCGCCGGCCCGATGAGCGGAATGTCGCTGAGCACCGGCACTGCGTAAGACACGCTCTCGGGCAGCTTGGCCTGCACGAAGTTGATGCCCAGGAACGCCGAGAAGCCGACGCCGAAAAGGCTGAGCGCCAGGCCAGTGGCGTATTGGTTGGTATTGAGCCAGATCACCAGCACGCCGAAGAAGGCCGCAAGCAACGCGCCCGCCGCCATGCCGGCCAGGAAGCCGAGCCAGGGGTTGCGCGTGGTGACCACCGTCGCAAAGCCTGCGATGGCGGCGCAGAGCATCATGCCCTCGGCCCCGAGGTTGACGATGCCGGCCTTCTCGTTGATCAACAGGCCCAGTGCCGCAATCGCGAGCACGGTGCCGGCGCTCAGGGTGGAGCCGAGCAGGAGTGCGTAGCTGTCCATGTCAGTGGCTCCGTTGCGGGTTGATTGTTTGATGCTCTTGTTCAGGGCGCGTGCACAGGCCACCGGGTACTCCCCTCCGCGAATGTCCCCCGGCTTCGCCTCCTCCTTTATTTCGCTGCGGGGAGCACCCGGCGCCCTGCGCACACTGGGCGCTGCGATTGTTCCGTTCGATCAACCACTGCTCTGAACAACGACCACGTCGATGGGGTGCTCTGCGCAGCGAAATAAAGGAGGAGGCCGAAGGCCGGGGGACATTCGCGGAGCAGAGCACGCCGTCGGCGTGGTCGTGCCCTGAACAAGGCCCCGAACGCGCAACGCATCGAATTGAAGAACGGGTTTTCATCCTAGAGCGCTCCTTCGGTCGAACGCGCAGCAGCAGGCGCTGTGATCGGCGTGCTGGCCTGCAGCGAAGACGTCGCCCCTCCGGCCGTGGGTGCCTTGAGGGCCGCCTTGCCCCGGATGCGATAGGCGATGAGCGTGTCGCAGGCCAGCAGCGTGAAGAGCAGCAGCCCCTGGAACACCCCTGTGAGCGACTTGGGCAGGCCGAGGCGCGACTGCGCAAGCTCGCCGCCGATGTAGAACATGCTCATGAGGATGGCCGAGAACACCATGCCCACCGGATGCAACCGGCCGACGAAGGCCACGATGATGGCCGCAAAGCCGTAGCCCGCCGGCACGTACGGCGTGAGTTGGCCCAGCGGGCCCGCCACTTCGAGCGCGCCGGCCAGGCCTGCCGCGCCGCCCGAAGTGAGCAACGCGATCCAGATGGCGCGCCGCGCCGAGAAGCCCGCATAGCGCGCGGCCGCGGGTGCGAGCCCGCCGACCTGCTGCGCGAAACCCGCCCGCGTGCGGAACAAAAACACCCAGAGCGCGCCGACGCCCAACAGCGCGATGATCAGCCCGATGCTCACGCGCGAACCCTTGAAGAGCCGCGGGATCTGCGTCACCGCCTCGAAGGTCTTGGACTGCGGAAAGTTGTAGCCGTGCGGATCCTTCCAGGGGCCGAAGACCATGTAGCCGAGCAGCAGCGTGGCCACGTACACCAGCATCAGGCTCACCAGAATTTCGTTGGCATTGAACCTGTCGCGCAGGAAGGCCACGATGCCGGCCCACACCATGCCGCCGACCGTGCCCGCGACCAGGATGGCCACCACGATCCACGAGCCGGTGGTCTTGTCGGCCAGCAACGCGACACCGCCCGCGGCGATGGCGCCGAACACGAACTGGCCCTCGGCGCCGATGTTCCAGACGTTGGAGCGGAAGCACACCGCCAGCCCGAGCGCGATGATGAGCAGCGGCGTCGCCTTGATCGTCAGCTCGCCGATCGCGTAGCCGCTCTTGATGGGCTCGTAGAAGAACACCAGCAGGCCCTTGACCGGGTCCTTGCCGAGCGCGGCGAACAGCGCCACGCCGATCAGCACCGTGATGAGCAGCGCAAGAATCGGCGAGGCAAAGGTCCAGAAGCGCGAAAGCTCCGGACGGGGTTCGAGCTTAAGCATGGGCCGCCTCCTTCTTGTTCTTCTGTCCTTCCCAAAGACCGCTCATCCATTCGCCGATCTGCGGCAGCGTGGCGGCCGCACGGTCGATCGAGGGCGACAGGCGGCCCTTGGCAATCACGTGCAGGCGGTCGCTGATGTCGAACAGCTCGTCGAGCTCCTCGCTGACCACCAGCACCGCGCAGCCGGCGTCGCGCAGCGCGAGGATCTCGCCGCGAATCAGTGCGGCCGCGCCCACGTCCACGCCCCAGGTGGGCTGCGAGACGATGAAGAGCTTGGGGTTGGCGTCGATCTCGCGGCCGACGATGTACTTTTGCAGGTTGCCGCCCGAGAGCGAACGCGCCGCCGCGCCGGGCCCGCCGGCCTTGACGTTGAAGCGCGTGATGATCGCCTTGGCATGCTTCTCGAGCATCGCCGTGCGGATCCACCCGCCCTTGCCCACGGCGTTGCTGCGCGTGAGCAGCAGGTTGTGCGCGAGCCCCAGCGTGGGCACCGCGCCGCGGCCCAGCCGCTCCTCGGGCACGAAGTGCAGGCCCATGGCGCGCCGCGCGCGCGGCCGCAGCCGGCCAACCGGCTTGTCGAACACCTGCACCATGGCCGCTTCGGCCCGCACGTCCTCGCCCGAGAGCGTGTAGAGCAGTTCCTTCTGGCCATTGCCCGACACGCCCGCAATGCCGACCACCTCGCCGGCACGCACCTCGAACGAGATGCCGTCGAGGTCGACGCCGAACTGGTCTTCGCGCGCCAGCGTGAGAGCGTTGACGCGCAGCGCCACTGCGCCCGCATGCACCGGCCGGTGCTGCAAGGGCGGCGGCTCGCTGCCGATCATCAGGCGCGAGAGCGATTCGTTGCTTTCGTTCTGCGGATTGCACACGCCCGTGACCTTGCCGCCGCGCAGCACCGTGCAGGCCGTGCACAGCTCGCGAATCTCGTGCAGCTTGTGGCTGATGTAGAGGATGCTGCAGCCTTCCGAAGCCAGCTTGTTGAGCACGCTGAAGAGCTTGATCACCGCCTGCGGCGTGAGCACCGAGGTCGGTTCGTCGAGGATCAGCAGCTTGGGGTTGGTGAGCAGCGCGCGGATGATCTCGACCCGCTGCATCTCGCCCACCGACAGCGTGTGCACCGGCCGCGAGGGATCGATGTCCAGGCCGTATTCGCTCGCCTTGGCCGTGATGCTGCGCGCCACTTCGGCCAGCTGCAGCGACTTGTCCAGGCCCAGCCACACGTTCTCGGCCACGGTGAGCGTGTCGAACAGGCTGAAGTGCTGGAACACCATGCTGATGCCCAGTGCCCTCGCCTGCTGCGGGTTGCGCAGCGCCACCGCCTGGCCATCGAAAGTGACCGTGCCTTCATCGGGCTTGACCGAGCCGTAGATGATCTTCATCAGGGTCGATTTGCCGGCGCCGTTCTCGCCGAGCACGGCGTGAATCTCGCCGGGCGCGACGGCCAGCGAAATGTCGCTGTTCGCCACCACCGCGGGGTAGCGCTTGGTGATGTTCGCAAGCTGGAGTCTGGGAGTTGTCATGCCGGGTTCAGTGGGGTTTTCTCGTTCAACAGCAACAAGCGGAAAACATGGCTACAAGTCTAATAGCGTGCCCGCGACGATCGGCGCTCGCGGCCGTGCTCAATGTCCTCCTACATAGGCAAACTTGAACAGGAAGATCGCCGCGATCACCCAGACCATTGCATGCACTTCCCGTGCCCGCCCGGTGAAGAGCTTGAGCACCGCGTAGGTGATGAAGCCGAAGGCCAGGCCGTTGGCGATCGAATAGGTGAAAGGCATGGCCAACGCGGTCACGACGGCCGGGATCACTTCGGTCGTGTCTTCCCATTCGAGATCGACCAGATCGCGCAGCATCAGGCAGCCTACGAAGAGCAGCGCCGGTGCGGTGGCATAGGCCGGCACCGAGCCCGCCAGCGGCGAGATCATGAGGCACGCGAGGAAGAGCGCCGCCACCACCACGGCCGTGAGGCCGGTGCGCCCGCCGGCCTGCACGCCGGCCGCGCTTTCCACGTAGGCGGTGGTGCTCGAGGTACCGAGCAGCGAGCCCGCGAAGATGGCGCCGCTGTCGGCCAAGAGCGCCTTGTTCATGCGCTCCATCTTGCCGGGCACGAGCAGGCCGGCGCGCTTGGCCACGCCCATCAGCGTGCCGGTCGCGTCGAACATCTCGACCAGGAAGAACACCAGCACCACGTTCAGGATGCCGCCCTTGAGTGCGCCCAGGATGTCAAGCTGCATGAAGGTGGGCGCGATGGATGGCGGCGCGTCGAACACGCCTTGAAACTTGTTGCCGCCGAAGAAGAACGACAGCACGGTCACCAGCATGATGCCGATCAGGATGGCGCCGCGCACCTTGAGCCGGTCGAGCACCACAATGACGAGGAAGCCCAGCGTCGCCAGCACCACCGGCGCCGAATGCAAATCGCCCAGCGTGACAAAGGTGGCCGGCGATGCCGCCACCACGCCCGCGCTCTTGAGCGCGATGAGCGCGAGGAACATGCCGATGCCCACGGTGATCGCCGTTCGCAGCGACTGCGGTATGCCTTGTATGAAAAGCTCCCGCAACCCCGTGACCGTGACGATGAGGAACAGGCAGCCCGAGATGAACACCGCGCCCAGCGCCACCTGCCATGTGTAGCCCATGCCCAGCACCACCACGTAGGCGAAGTAGGCGTTGAGCCCCATGCCCGGCGCCATGGCGATCGGGTAGTTGGCATACAGGCCCATGATCAGCGTGCCCACCGCGGCGATCAGGCAGGTGGCCACGAAGACCGAGCCCTTCGGCATGCCCGCGTCGCCGAGGATCGACGGGTTCACGAAGATGATGTAGGCCATCGTCAGGAAGGTGGTGAGCCCCGCGATGACTTCGGTGCGCACCGTGGTGTTGTGCTCTGTCAGCTTGAACATGCGTTCAAGCCAGTTCGCGCTCTGCGGCGCGGTGCGCGGGCGCGCGGCCTCGGTGCTCCCCGAGGCACGGGGATCGGTGACCTTGGGCACCTCTTCAAACCTGTTCATGTCGCTTGTCTCCAGCTGTTTTATGCGGCGGTTCTTCATCGTTGCTTCGGCCACGCCGCCAGCGCGGCCGAAGGCTTCAGGGCGGATCGGGAAATTCAGTCAGCGAAGCCCGCGCAACGTGCGTCGAAGGCGCGGGCCGCAGCGATGCCGCCACGCCCTTGATGCATTCGCGCAGCCAGCGTGCGGAGCTCGACGAATGGGTGCGCTCGTGCCAGAGCTGGTAGTACATGAGGCGCGGCAGCGCCACCGGGCAATCGAGAATCTTCACCGGCAGCCGCGCCGCGAAGCGCTCGCAGTACTGGCGCCCGGTGGTCAGCACCAGGAGGCTCGAGGCCACCATGTCGGGAATGAGGCTGAAGTGCGCGCAGCGCGCCGTGATGTTGCGCTGCCGCCCGAGCTCGTCGAGCATCTGGTCGATGATGCCGCGCCCCCCGGGGTGCATGGGCGTGGGCGCAATGTGCTCGGCCGCGAGCCAGGTTTCCAGGTCCCAGCCGCGGCGCACCGCCGGATGGTCCTGGTTCACCAGCGACACCACCTCGTCGCCAAAGAGCCGCGCCATGTGCAGGTCTTCCGGGGGCTTCTGCCAGTTGCCGATCACCAGGTCGACCTGCCCGAGCGCCAGATGGCCGTGGTAGTCCGAGTCGGGAGAGAGCGCGTGGATCTCGATCTGGCACAGCGGTGCCTCGCGCTTCACGTGCGCCACCAGCATCGGCAGGAAGAGCGGGTCCAGGTAGTCGCTCGCGGCAATGCGAAAGGTGGTGGCCGCCGACTGCGGCTCGAAGCCGCGCGCATCGGAGAACAGCATCTCGGCCGCGCGCAGGATGCTGGCGGCGGGCTCGATCATCCGCAGCCCCGCATCGGTCGGCACCATGCCGGAGCCCGAGCGCACCAGCAGAGGGTCGCCCGACAGCTCGCGCAGGCGCTTCAGTGCGGCCGAAACGGCCGGCTGGTACATGCCCAGGCGAATGGCGGCGCGCGAGACGCTGCGGTCGGTCAGCACGGTGTGAAGCACCCGGATGAGATGAAGATCGATCTTGTCGAAAAGGGCCTGGTCACGCATGGCGCTCCCCCACGGCAGTGGTCCGCAACCCCGGCGCGGCAAAGCCGGTTCCGCGGTGTTTCGCGAAGGGGATCAGGACGTAGGGCATTGGGAGGACTTTGGACATGCGCCAAAGTCTACGAGTGGCTATGCAGACTGGACGGCGGTGATCGCGCGAAGAATCGACTCGCTCGTGGCCGGCGCCTGAAGCGGCGGATCGACCCTGTGGCCGCCGACCGCCGACACCGCGTCGCGGATCGCGAAGAACACCGAGAACGGCAGCAGGAGCGGCGGCTCGCCGACGGCCTTGCTGCGGTGGATCGAGTCCTCGAAGTTCTGGCCTTCGAACAGGCGCACGTTGAACACCGGCGGGCAGTCGTTGGCGGTCGGAATCTTGTAGGTGCTGGGCGCGTGCGTGGTGAGCATGCCGCTTTTCGGATGCCACACCAGCTCTTCGGTGGTGAGCCAGCCCATGCCCTGGATGAAGGCGCCTTCGACCTGGCCGATGTCCACGGCCGGGTTCAGCGACTTGCCCGCGTCGTGCAGGATGTCGGCGCGCAAGAGCTTCCATTCGCCGGTGAGCGTGTCGACGATCACCTCGCTCACCGCCGCGCCATAGGCGTAGTAGTAGAACGGGCGGCCCTGCATCTTGTCCTTGTCCCAGCTGAGGCCAGGCGTGGCGTAGAAGCCGTCGGACCACAGCTGCTTGCGGTCGAGATACGCCTCACCCACCACGGTGCTGAAGGCCAGCGAGCGGCCGTTGACATCGACCTTGTCGTTGGCAAAGCGCACCTCGCTCGCCTTGCCGCCGTGGCGTTCTGCTGCGCTCTCGGCCAGGCGCTCGCGGATCTGGCGTGCGGCATCCTGCGCGGCCTTGCCGTTCAGGTCGGCGCCGGTCGATGCGGCCGTGGCCGAGGTGTTGGCCACCTTGGTGGTGTCGGTGGCAGTGACGCGCACGCGCTCGAAGCTCACGCCCAGTTCATGCGCCACCACCTGCGCCACCTTGGTGTTGAGGCCCTGACCCATTTCGGTACCGCCGTGGTTCACGAGGATCGAACCGTCGGTGTACACGTGCACCAGCGCGCCGGCCTGGTTGAAGTGCTTCACGTTGAACGAGATGCCGAACTTGAGCGGCGCCAGCGCCAGGCCGCGTTTGAGCACCGTGCTCTTCGTGTTGAAGGCGGCGATCTCTTCGCGCCGCGCGCGGTAGTCGCTGCTGGCTTCGAGGTCGGCCACCAGTTCGTGCACGATGTTGTCGGTCACGGTCTGGCGGTACGGCGTGACGTTGTTCTCGGCCTTGCCGTAGAAGTTGATGCGCCGCACGTCGAGCGGATCGCGGCCCAGTGTGCGCGCGACCGAGTCCATGATGTTCTCGATGGCGATGGCGCCCTGCGGGCCGCCAAAGCCGCGGAAGGCCGTGTTGCTCTGCGTGTTGGTCTTGCCCGAGTAGCCGTGCATGGCCACGTTGGGCAGCCAGTAGGTGTTGTCGAAGTGGCACAGCGCCCGGGTCATCACCGGGCCCGACAGGTCGGCCGAGTGGCCGGCACGCGAGACCATGACGATCTCGGCACCGAGGATGCGGCCCTCGTCGTCGTAGCCCACTTCGTACTCGTACCAGAAGCAGTGGCGCCGGCCGGTGATCATGAAGTCGTCGTCGCGGTCGAGCCTGAGCTTCACCGGACGGCGCAGCTTGCTGGCCGCCACCGCGGCCACGCAGGCAAAGAGCGCCGACTGCGATTCCTTGCCGCCGAAGCCGCCGCCCATGCGCCGGCATTCGACGTGCACCTCGTTCGACTGCAGGTGCAGAGCGTGCGCCACCAGGTGCTGCATCTCGCTCGGGTGCTGCGTGGAGCAATGGATGTGCAGCGCGCCGCCCTCCTTCGGAATGGCGTAGCTGATCTGGCCTTCGAGATAGAACTGCTCCTGCCCGCCGACGTCGAGCGTGGCGGTGTGGCGGTGCGGCGCCGCGGCGATGGCGGCGCGCACGGCGGCCTCGTCGCCTTCGTTGGCCGCGCCGCCGCTGCGCACGATGTGCATCGGCGGCACCACGTACTGGCCGCGCGCATGCGCGTCCTGCGGCGTGAGCACGGGCGGCTGCGCCTCGACGGCGATGACGTCCTTGGCCTTGGCGGCCGCACGGCGCGCGGCCTCGCGCGTTTCTGCGATCACGGCGAACACCGGCTGGCCCAGGTAGCGGATCTGGCCGCCGTCCTTCAGCGAAAGCAGGATCGGGTCGTCATGCACGATCGAGCCGCAATCGTTGCTGCCCGGAATGTCGTCGGCGGTAAGCACCGAGACTACGCCCGGCATCGCGCGGATGGCATCGAGCGACAGCGCCGTCACGCGCCCGTTGGCCGCGGGCGACAGGCCCAGCGCGCAATGCAGCGTGCCGGCAATTTCGGGAATGTCGTCGATGTAGGTGGCTTCGCCGGCCACGTGCAGGTGCGCCGACTCGTGCGGCCGGCTGATGCCGACGCGCGCGCCCTGGTCGTGCGCCAGGGTTTCGGCGCCCTGGTCGATGCGGGCGGCGGTGTTCTTGAGGTAGTCGGCAAAGGCCTCGGAGGGCTGCAGCAGGCGGGCGTCGATGGGTTTGTTCATGATCAGACCCCTTCCGCGGCCTTGTCGGCCTTGATCGTCGTTGAATGAGGCATCGCGCTCCACACGCTGGTCTCTTCAAGCGACAGCGCGCCTTCGGTGCGGGTTTCGAGCCAGAGCCGCTGGATCAGGTTCTGCGCCACTTGCAGGCGGTAGCCGGCCGAGGCGCGCATATCCGACAGCGGCTGGAAGTCTTGCGCGAGCGCCAGCCTGGCGGCGTTCACGCTGGCCTGGGTCCATGGCTTGCCGACGAGCGCGGCCTCGGCGTTGGCGGCGCGCTTCACGATGGCGGCCATGCCACCGAAGGCGAGGCGCACGGCCTTGACGGTGTCGCTGCCGGGCTCCAGTTCGACCGCAAAGCCGGCGCACAGTGCCGAGATGTCGCAGTCGAAGCGTTTGCTGATCTTGTAGGCGCGCACCTGGCGCTGCATGGCCGCGAGCGGAACCGCCAGCCCCTGCACGAACTCGCCGGGCTGCAGCTGGTTCTTCATGTAGTCGATGTAGAAATCGGGCAACGGCATGCGGCGCACGGCATTGCCGCGGCGCAGTTCGATCTCGGCGTCGAGCGACATCAGCACCGGTGGCGAATCGCCGATGGGCGAACCGTTGGCCACGTTGCCGCCCATGGTGCCGGCATGGCGGATGGGAGGAGAGGCAAAGCGCAGCCACACGTCTTCCAGGCTGGGCACGCGCTGCACCAGGGCTTCGAAGGCCGATTCGAGCGAGGCGCCCGCGCCGATGTAGAGCTCGCCGCCTGTGTCGTTCTGGCGGACTTCGATGGTCTTCATTTCAGCCACGTCGCCCACGTAGATGATGTCGCCCAGATCGCGAAACTGCTTGTTGACCCACAGGCCGACGTCGGTCGAGCCCGAGAGCAGTTGGGCACCGGGTTTCTGCTCGCGCAGCGCCGCAAGCTGTGCCAGTGTCTTGGGGGCATGGAAATGGTCGACGCGGGCGCCGAGCGGCGCGGCGTAGTCGAAGCCGTCGTTGCCGCGCAATGCCGTGAGCGCGGCCACCACGGGCTCTGTATCGAGCCGCACCGCCGGCAGGTCGAACATGCGCTGGCCCGCATCCAGAATCGGCCGGTAGCCGGTGCAGCGGCACAGGTTGCCGGAAAGCTCGTCGGCCAGCTGCTGCCGCGTAGGCTGGGTGCCCTCGGCCTGGTGGTGCTCGTACGCGGACCACAGCGACATCACGAATCCGGGAGTGCAGAAGCCGCACTGCGAGCCATGGCAGTCGACCATGGCTTGCTGCACCGGGTGCAGCCGGTGCACGGGATGCGGACGCTTGTCCTGCCCCTGCACTTCGGTGGCGGCGGGCGCGTTGGCGGGGCACTGGTCCTTGAGGTCTTCGACCGTGAAGAGCGCCTTGCCATGCAGGGTCGGCAAGAACTGGATGCAGGCGTTGACCGTCTGCAACTGCAGGCCGCCGATGACGCCGGGGGCATTGGCATCGGTAGCCAGCTCTCCGATCACGACCGTGCAGGCGCCGCAGTCACCCTCGTTGCAGCCTTCCTTGGTGCCGGTGCAGTGCGCGTCCTCGCGCAGCCAGTCGAGCACCGATCGGGTCGGATGGACACCGCTGACGTCGACGATCTTGCCGCGATGGAAGAAGCGGATCGGTTGGATGTTGTTGCGCTCTGTACTCATGCTTTTTGGCTCGTGGGTGACCGGTTTTCCCGGCCATGCCCGGACGTTAGCCGGTTGCGCCCCGGCCCACATACCGCGTGAACCATATTGCGTATGTCGGCGCGGGTATGCGACCTAGGGAGAAACCCTGAAGAGCGAGAGCAAGTCCCGGGCCATGGTTAGGACTGGCAGCGTGGAATATGGGCACTTTCGAAACGAATCTCGCGCGCTGATATTTGTTGACATTCCTGATCGCCTTTCGCTCCCACTTTCGCTTCCAGAATCCGGCCACATAGCCCGCCGACCTCCGTGGCCTTCGGATCGCGAAGGCCGTAATGCTCGGACTTGGATAGACGTGGTCGATCTGCGGGGCGAGCAGGTCGACTTCACGGGCCGCCAGTTCGACGTTCCGAGAACAGCGCCGTGATCACCTGGCGCAGCCAGTGGTTGGCCGGATCGGCCTCGAAGCGCTTGCTCCAGTGCAGCGATACGGTGAAGTCGCGCAGCGGAAACGACGGCTCGACGATGGCGTAGCCGCCCTCTTCGGCAAAGCCGCGCGCAATGTTGCGCGGCATCACCACGGCAAGATCGGTGGCACGCACGATGGCCGGCAACACCATGAAGTGCTCGGTCGTGAGGCGCACTCGGTCTTCGAGGTTCAGCAGCTGCAGGATGCGCAGCGTGTCGGCATGCGTGCGCACCGCCACGTAGTCGAGCTCCTGCAATGCCTCGAGCAGCGCCTGCCCGCTGCGCCGCCGCTTGGCGAAGGGATGGCCCTTGCGCAGCAGCACGATGTAGCGGTCTTTCAGCAACTGGGCGCGCTGCGTGTCCTTCACCTTGGGCAGGAAACCGAAGGCGAAGTCGACCCGGCCGCTGTCGAGCGCCGCGGCAATGTCGCCGGTGGCCAGTGGCATGGTCTCCACCCGCACGCTCGGCGCCAGCTCGCGCAGCCGCGCCATCAGCGCCGGCAGGAAGCGGCCCTCGCCGATGTCGCTCATGTGGATGCGAAACAGCTTGCGCGACGTCGCCGGGTCGAAGCGCTCGGGCTCCGCCAGCGCCTGCTGCAGCATGGCCAGCGCCGCCTGCACCGGCACCGCCAGCCGCTCGGCCCGCGGCGTGGGCGCCACGCCGCCGGGGGTGCGCGTGAAGAGCGCATCGCCCAGCAAGAGGCGCAGCCGCGTGAGGCCGTGGCTGGCCGCCGGCTGCGTGAGCCCCAGGGCATCGGCCGCACGGCTCACGCTGCGGGCCCGGAAGACCGCATCGAAGAGCCGCAGCAGGTTGAGGTCCAGCTTTTCAATATGCATGGCGTTTATGTCGCATAGCTTGCTTATTTTATTGATGTATGGCGGCGCGGCGACCACACTGCGCAACCCCCAAAAGAAAAGAGACACGATGGAAGTTTCATTCAGCAAGGAAGTCGAGTTGCTGCGCCTCGGCGCCGGCGACACCTTCCACGGCGAGGGCATCCTCGCCATCACCAAGGGCCTGTTGCAATCCGGCGTGGCCTATGTGGGCGGCTACCAGGGCGCGCCGGTGTCGCACCTGCTCGACGTGATGGTCCAGGGCAAGGCCTACATGGACGAACTCGGCGTGCACGTGGAAGCCTGCTCCAACGAGGCCTCGGCCGCGGCGATGCTCGGCGCGTCCATTCACTATCCGCTGCGCGGCGCGGTCACCTGGAAGTCAATCGTCGGCACCAACGTAGCGGCCGATGCGCTCTCCAACCTGTCGTCGCCCGGTGTCACCGGCGGCGTGCTGGTGGTGGTGGGCGAGGACTACGGCGAAGGCGCCAGCGTGATCCAGGAGCGCACGCATGCCTATGCGCTCAAGTCGAGCATGTGCCTGCTCGATCCGCGGCCCGACCTGGGCGTGATGGTGCGCATGGTCGAACACGGCTTTCGGCTCTCGGAGGCTTCGAACATGCCCTGCCTCATGGAGCTGCGCATCCGCACCTGTCACGTGCGCGGCAGCTTCGAGTGCAAGGACAACATCGCGCCCGCGGTGTCGACCCGCGCCTTGATGAGCGAGCCCGCGGGCTTCGACTACATGCGGCTCGCGCATCCGCCCGTCACCTTTCGCCACGAAAAACTCAAGGGCGACGAACGCATTCCGGCGGCGCGGCGCTACATCGTCGAACACGGGCTCAACGAGTTGATCCCGGGCGGCAGCCATGCCGACCTCGGCATCGTGGTGCAGGGCGGGCTCTACAACGCGCTCGTCCGCAGCCTGCAGCAGCAGGGCCTCGCCGATGCGTTCGGCGAAACGGACATTCCGATCCTGGTGCTGAACGTGACCTACCCGCTGGTGCCCGAACAGGTGGCCGCCTTCTGCGTGGGCAAGCGCGCGGTGCTGGTGGTGGAAGAAGGCCAGCCCGAATACATCGAGCAGGACATTGCCACCCTGCTGCGCCGGCGCGACATCCAGACGCCGCTGCACGGCAAGGACATGCTGCCTGCAGCCGGCGAATACGGCGTCGAGGTTCTCTCGGGCGGCATCGGCACGTTCGCGGCAAAGTACATCGAGGCCGGCGAAGCCTTGTCGTCCGCGAAGGCCTGGCTGGCCGGCAACCGCGAACGCCGCGAGGCGGTGGCGCGCCAGCTCTCCGTGCCCTTGCCCAACCGGCCGCCGAGCTTCTGCATCGGTTGCCCCGAACGGCCGGTGTTCTCGGCGCTGAAGCTCGCGCAGCAGGAGACCGGGTCGGTGCACATCGCGGCCGACATCGGCTGCCATGCCTTCGGCACCTTCGAGCCCTTTTCGATGGGCCACTCGATCCTCGGCTACGGCATGAGCCTGGCAAGCCGCGCGGGCGTGGCGCCGATGATGAACCGCCGCACGCTGTCGATCATGGGCGACGGCGGCTTCTGGCACAACGGCCTGCTCACGGGCGTGCAGAGCGCGCTCTTCAACGACGACGACGCGGTGCTGCTGATCTTCAAGAACGGCTACACCTCGGCCACCGGCACGCAGGACATCATCTCGACGCCCGACGACGAAACGAAGGAGCGCGCCGTCGACAAGCAGCAGAGCCTGGTCGACAAGAACCAGACCATCGAGGCCACGCTCACCGGCCTGGGCGTGAAATGGATGCGCACCGTGACCACCTACGACGTGGAGCGCATGCGCAAGACCCTGACCGAAGCGCTCACCAGCGACTTCAACGGCCTGAAGGTGGTGATTGCCGAAGGCGAATGCCAGCTCGAGCGCCAGCGCCGCATCAAGCCCTGGATTGCAAGCCTCTTGAAGAAAGGCGAGCGCGTGGTGCGCGTGAAGTACGGAGTGGACGAAGACGTGTGCAACGGCGACCACGCCTGCATCCGCCTCTCGGGCTGCCCCACGCTCACGCTCAAGGACAACCCCGATCCGCTCAAGGTCGATCCCGTGGCCACGGTGATCGACGGCTGCGTGGGCTGCGGCCTGTGCGGCGAGAACGCGCACGCGGCCACGCTGTGCCCGAGCTTCTATCGCGCCGAGGTGGTGCAGAACCCGAAGTGGCACGAGCGCCTGCTGCATTCGTTGCGCGGCGCGTTCGTGCGAGCCCTGCAACCCGCATGAAGGGCGACGACATGGAACGCAACCGTCCCCTCACCCTCCTCGTCTGCGCCCTTGGCGGCGAAGGCGGCGGCGTGCTCACCGAATGGCTGGTCGACATCGCCCGCCATGCCGGCTATGCCGCGCAGAGCACGTCGATTCCCGGCGTGGCGCAGCGCACCGGCGCCACCACCTACTACATCGAAGTGTTCCCGGTGCCGCTCGCCCAGCTCGACGGCAGGCGTCCGGTATTCAGCCTGAGCCCGGTGCCTGGCGCGCTGGACGCCATCGTGTCGTCGGAGCTGCTCGAGACCGCGCGGCAGATCGGCAACGGCATGAGCGCGCCGATGCGCACGCTGGTCATCAGCTCGTCGGCGCGCATCTTCACCACGGCCGAGCGCATGCAGCCCGGCGACGGCCGCGCCGATGCGCAGCAACTGCTCGACGTGGTCAAGGCCTTCAGCCGCGAACACCATGTGTTCGACATGAACGCCGTAGCGCGCGAGGCCGGCACGGTGGTCAGCGCCGTGATGCTCGGCGCCATTGCGGGCAGCGGCCTGTTTCCGTTCCCGCGCGCCGCCTACGAGCACGTGGTGCGCGGCGGCGACGCGAGCGCGCCGCAAAAGCTGGGCAAGATAGCGGCCGCGAGCCTGCGCGGATTTGCCGCCGCCTTCGATGCGGTGAACGCGCCGCGCGCACAGGCCGCCTTCGTGAGCAGCGTGATGGCCGGCGACACCAGCGATGCGCCGCCACCGCCGCGCGCCCTGCCCGATGACCTGGCGCGGCGCTTTCCGCCCGCCGTGCACGACATGCTCGCGCTCGGCCATGCGCGCGTGCTCGACTACCAGGACGCCGCTTACGCCGAGCTTTATGCCGTGCGGCTGGCCAAGGTGCTCGATGCCGAGCGCGCCGCCGATCCCGCAGGCGCACAAGGCTTTGCCGTCACCCGCGAGACCGCGCGCTGGCTCGCGCTGTGGATGGCCTTCGACGACATCGTGCGCGTGGCCGCGCTCAAGGGCCGCGCCAGTCGTGCGCAACGCGTGCGGCACGAGGTGCGCGCGGCCGACGAAGACATCGTGAAGGTCTACGACCACTTCAAGCCCGGCACCGCCGAGTTCGCCGCGCTGCTGCCGCCAGCCTTGGCACGCCGCGTGCAGGCCTGGGACCGGCGGCGCCAGGCAGGAGGCAGGGAGCCCTGGGCGCTGCCGCTCAAGGTGGGCAGCCACTCGGTGTTCGGCATGGCGTCGCTGCGGCTCCTGTCTTCATTCAAATGGCTGCGCCGCCGCGGCCAGCGCTTTGCCGAGGAGCAGGCGTTGATCGAACGCTGGCTCGCGGCTGTGGAGAGCGGCACGCGCGAAGCCTGGACGCTGGGCCGCGAGTTGGCGCTGTGCGGGCGGCTCATCAAGGGCTACGGCAGCACCAACGAACGCGGCAAGCACAACCTGCTGCACATGATCGACGAGCTCGCGGGCGGCGCGGCCCTGCCGGCGCCCACGCGCGCCGACGCGATTGCCGCGGCGCGCGAAGCGGCCCTGGCGGACGAAGGCGGCAAGGCGCTCGATGCCGCGCTGGTGAGTCACGGCGCCGCGCCGCGGCCGGTGCAGGCTCAGCCGATACGCTGGATGAAGCGGCCGCCCACCACCACCCTATCCTGAATTCATAACAACCAAGGAGACACGACCCCATGCCCCACCACGCCCTTCCCTGGCGACGACGCCTGCTGTTCACCGCCGCCTGCGCGCTGCTGGCCTGCACGCACGCACAGACCCATGCCGACACCTGGCCCTCCAAGCCGATCAAGGTGATCGTCAACTTCCCGCCCGGCGGCGCCGCGGACCAGATCGCGCGCGCAGTCTCGCAGCCGCTGCAGGAGGCGCTCAAGCAACCGGTGGTGATCGAAAACCGCGCCGGCGCCAACGGCAACGTCGGCGGCGAGGCGGCCGCGCGCGCGCCGGCCGACGGCTACACGCTGCTCATGAGTTCGGGCGGCATGGTGTCGGTGAATCCGCACCTGTATGCGCGCATGAGCTTCGACCCGTCGAAGGATCTGGTGCCCGTGGCGGCGGCCGCGCGCGTGCTGGTGTTCCTGGTGACCAAGCCCTCGCTGCCGCCCACCAACGTGCGCGAGTTCATCGCCTACCTCAAGGCCAATCCGGGCAAGCTCTCGTACGGCTCGCCGGGCAACGGCAGCTCGCCGCACCTGGCAGGCGAAATGTTCAAGAGCCAGGCTGGCGTCTTCGCGCTGCACGTGCCCTACCGCGGCGCCGCGCCCGCGCTTCAAGACCTTCTGGCGGGCCAGATCGACTACGCCTTCGATCCCGGCATCGGCCTGCAGCAGGTGCGTGCCGGCAAGCTCCGGCTGCTGGCGGTGGGAAGTCCGCGTCGCTCGCCTCAGTTCCCGGACGTGCCCACGCTCGACGAAGCGGGTTTGCGCGGCTTCGATGCCGACACCGTGTTCGGCTTCTACGCGCCCGCGGGCACGCCGCCGGAAGTCGTGGCGCAGCTGAATGCGCAGATCAACCGCGCGCTTGCGCTGCCGGCCGTGAAGGAGCGCATCGCCTCGCTCGGCGGCGAAGCGGTGCCGGGCTCGCCGGCCGAGTTCCACCAGCGCGCCGCGGCCGATTCGCAGCGCTTCGGTGCGGTGATCCGCGACCGCAAGATCAGTGCGGACTGAGCGCGCGCTTCGCGCACCGATTGCCGACGAAAATGAGCCCATGAGCAGCAGCAAGGAAATCATCTACACCGCACGCGTCGAGTTCGGCGACTGCGACCCCGCCGGCATCGTCTGGTTTCCCAACTTCTTTCGCTGGATCGATGCGGCCTCGCGCCACTTCTTCGCAGAATGCGGCGTGCCGCGCTGGGAAGAAACGGCGCAGATGCTGGGCGTCATCGGCACGCCGCTGGTCGACACGCACACGCGCTTCGTCAAGGCCGCGAGCTACGGCGACACGCTGCAGATTGCGGTGCGCATCACCGAGTGGCGCGACAAGAGCTTCGTGCAGACCTACCGCGTGGCGCGCGGCGAGGATCTGATCCTCGAATGCGAAGAGGTGCGCATCTTTGCCGCGAAGCGCGAGGGCGGCGGCATCCGCGCGGTGCCGATTCCGCCATCCATTCGTGCGCTCTGCGAATAGGCCCCGGTCTTAGAATGAACCGATGAACTGGCGCACTCTTCTTCCCCTTGCCCTGCTTGCCACCGGCTGCTCGTCACCCCCCAACGAGGTGGTGCCGTTCCGCGATGGGGCCTTGCGTGCCCCCAGCTACACCCAGGCCGCCGACTATTGCAGCGCCAAGCGCGCAACGCCGCGCTGGCTCGGCAAGGCACCTGCGGAATCTGGCGTTCTGTTCCAGTGCTACTGAGCTTCGCGGCCCATCGCGAGGTGTCTTGTTGAGCACCGCGCCAAAGCCCTGCGCAATGCCGAGCCAAAGGGTTGACGGCCCTCATGACGCAGTGCAACAATCCTGCATCTTTACTTCGGAGCCCCGTGCGTGGACAGTGCCAGTTGGATCAGTGACAAGACGCGTGCCTCGGCAGGCGTGACACACCCGGCCCTCTAGCGCAGGCTCTTTTGCGCTGCGGCCGCCGTGCACGCAGCGTGACCCGTTCGCCATTCAGGCAAAGCGGTTCTCCCCTCCCGAATCCCGTCGTTCTCCGTCACTGACTTATTCAGTCAGCTTGCGTGTGTCCGTGCACGAGGCCCTTCATCGCGAAGGAGCCTTGCCATGCGTCAAATCCAATCTCGTCAGCAGCAGCAACAGCAGCAGCCGGTGCAGGAATCCGTTCGCCCGTCGGCGCACGTGCCCGCGCGCGCCGCGGCCACCAAGCAAGACGTCGAGAACGAGATGCTGGACCGCGCGGCCGCGCTCTGGACCACGCGGCGCATCCGCAGCTTCTTCCTGCTGCTCGAGCAACCCTCCCGCACCACGCAACGCTGACGCGTCGCCCCACCCCGCACCGCTAGGCAACCAAGAAACAAGGAGGCCTCATGGAACCCGCTTCTCATTGGCGCCCCTGCGCGCCGCCCATGTTCCGACCGATCGATAACAACGAAATGCAGCGCACTGCGCCGCAAGGGGATTCCCACGCCTGATTGATGGAGGCGGGAGGTTCTTCCCTTCGCGGCCCGCGCCGCGAAGGAAAAAAAGTGAAGAACGTCCTGAAGTCCTTTTTCGAGAGCTTTCTGCGCAGCCGCCGCATGCTGCATCATTTCGAGCGCTGGCAGACGCTGCTGGGCTCCAAGCCGGTGGGCGTGGCCTCGGCCGCCATGCCGGCCGATATCGCCAAGGCACTGGCCGCCGCATCCCACACCAATGCCGGCGAGCTGCTCTCAAGGCTCGACAGTTCGCCGCAGGGCCTTGGCGAAACCCAGGCACAGGTGCTGCGCAAGCGCCTCGGCAGCAACGAGGTGCGCCACGAGCAGCCGCTGCCGTGGTGGACGCATCTGTGGCAGTGCTACCGCAATCCGTTCAACCTGCTGCTGACCGTGCTGGCGCTGACCTCGTACGTGACCGAGGACATGAAGGCCACACTCGTGATCGGCAGCATGGTGGTGCTGTCGACCGTGCTGCGCTTTCTTCAGGAGTCGCGCTCCAACAAGGCAGCCGAGCGGCTCAAGGCGATGGTGAGCAACACCGCTACCGTGCTGCGGCCCGAGCCCGACGCAGCCGCGGGCGCGCGGCGTGTCGAAGTACCGATGCGCGACCTGGTGCCGGGCGACGTGATCGCGCTCTCGGCCGGCGACATGATCCCGGCCGACTGCCGCCTGCTGGGTGCCAAGGATCTGTTCATCAGCCAGTCCGCCCTCACCGGCGAAGCCATGCCCGTGGAGAAGTTCTCCATCGACCGCGGCGGCCCTGAAGCCGGTGTCCTCGAGCGCGAGAACCTGCTTTTCATGGGCACCAACGTGATCAGCGGCACCGCCACCGCGCTCATCGTGCACACCGGAGACCGCACCTTCTTCGGTGCTCTCGCGCAGCGCGTGACGGCCGCCGACAACGGCACCAGCGCGTTCCAGGCCGGCATCAACCGCGTGAGCTGGGTGCTGATCCGCTTCATGCTGGTGATGGCGCCGCTGGTGCTGGTGATCAACGGCGTGGCCAAGGGCGACTGGTGGGAGGCGGCGCTGTTCGCGCTGTCGATCGCGGTCGGCCTCACGCCCGAGATGCTGCCGATGATCGTGACCGCGACGCTCGCCAAGGGCGCAGTGGTGATGTCGCGCCGGAAGGTGATCGTGAAGCGGCTCGAGGCCATTCACAACTTCGGCGCCATGGACGTGCTGTGCACCGACAAGACCGGCACGCTGACGCAGGACCGCATCGTGCTGGAGCGCCACACCAACGCGTGGGGTGAAGTGTCGGACCACGTGCTGCAGCTCGCCTACCTGAACAGCTTTCACCAGACGGGCCTGAAGAATCTTCTGGACAAGGCCGTGCTGAATCACGCCGAGATGCAGCCCGGGACGCCGCTGCAGACGGCCTGGCGCAAGATCGATGAAGTGCCCTTCGACTTTTCTCGCCGCCGCATGTCGGTGGTGGTGGAGAACGGCGGCAGCGAGCACCTGCTGATCTGCAAGGGTGCGCTGGAAGAGATCCTGTCGGTATGCACTTTCGTCGAGCGAGGCGCCGAGGTGCTGGCGCTCGATGCCGAGCTGCTCGCGCGCATCCATCGCGTGGCGTCGGAGCTGAACGCGCAGGGGCTGCGCGTGGTGGCGGTGGCCAGCCAGGCGCTGAAGGCGGAAGCGCGCAAGCCCGCCTACGGCGTGGCCGACGAATCAGGGCTCACGCTGCTGGGGTACGTGGCGTTTCTCGATCCGCCGAAGGAATCCACCGCCCCCGCGTTGCGCGCGCTGGCTGACCACGGCGTGGCGGTGAAGGTGCTGACGGGCGACAACGAACTGGTCACGCGCAAGGTCTGCGGCGACGTGGGCATCGAAGCCGGCCATATCGTGCTCGGCCGCGAGATCGAGGACCTGCGCGATGACGAACTGCGCGCGCTGGTCGAGCGACACCAGGTGTTCGCCAAGCTCACGCCCGCGCACAAGGAACGCATCGTGCACGCGCTGCATGCCAACGGGCACGTGGTGGGCTTCATGGGCGACGGCATCAACGATGCACCGGCGCTGCGCGCCGCGGACATCGGCATCTCGGTGGACGGCGCGGTGGACGTGGCCAAGGAGTCGGCCGACATCATCCTGCTGGAGAAGAGCCTGATGGTGCTGGAGCAAGGCGTGGTCGAGGGCCGTCGCACGTTCGCCAACATGCTGAAGTACATCAAGCTCACGGCGAGCTCGAACTTCGGCAACGTGTTCTCGGTGCTGGTGGCGAGCGCGTTCCTGCCCTTTCTTCCGATGTTGCCGCTGCACCTGCTGGTGCAGAACCTGCTGTACGACGTGTCGCAGATCGCGATTCCGTTCGACAACGTCGACCCGGAGTTCCTGCGCAAGCCGCAGAGCTGGAACCCGGCCGACCTGGGCCGCTTCATGGTGTTCTTCGGGCCGCTGAGTTCGGTGTTCGACATCATGACCTACGCCGTGATGTGGTTCGCGTTCTCAGCCAACACGGTGGCGAACCAGACCTTGTTCCAGTCGGGCTGGTTCATCGAAGGCCTGCTGTCGCAGACGCTGATCGTGCACCTGATCCGCACGCGAAAGATCCCGTTCCTGCAGAGCCGCGCGGCCTGGCCTCTGCTGGCGATGGGCGCTGCCATTGCCGTGGCCGGTATCTGGCTGCCGATGGGGCGGCTCGCGCACTACTTCCGGCTGCAGGCGCTTCCGCTGGCCTACTTTCCGTGGCTGGCGGCGATGCTGGCCGGTTATGCCGCTCTGACGCAAACGGTCAAGGGCTGGTATGCGCGGCGGTATGGGTGGCAGTGACGAGCGAGTGTTCTTGTTCCTTTTGTTCAGGGGTCTTTTGTTCAGGGCGCGTGCACAGGCCACCGGGTACTCCCCTCCGCGAATGTCCCCCGCCTTCGGCTCCTCCTTTATTTCGCTGCGGGGAGCACCCGGCGCCCTGTGCCCACTGGGCGCTGTGCTTATTCCGCTCGATCAAACACCGCCCCGAGCAACGATCCCGTCGATGGGGTGCCTTGCGCAGCGAAATAAAGGAGGAGGCCGCAGGCCGGGGGACATTCGCGGAGAAAGGTACCCCGTCGGCGGGAGCGCCGCCCTGAACAACGGCATAAAAAAAGCGGCACCGCCGAAGCGATGCCGCCTTTCCAGAAACCAAGCGGACTGAACGAGCCGCTCAGACGCTCATGATCGAAACAGCCTTGGTGTTCAGGTAAGCCTCGAGCGCCTCGGGGCCGCCTTCGGAGCCGTAGCCCGAATCCTTCACGCCGCCGAACGGCATTTCCGGCGAGGGTGCGGCGGGCTGGTTGATCCACAGCATGCCGAGTTCGAGTTTCTGGCTCAACAGGTGCGCGTTCTTGATCGACTTGGTGAAAGCGTAGCCTGCCAGGCCGAACGGCAGGCGGTTGGCTTCGGCGATGGCTTCTTCGAGCGTGTCGAAGCCGCGGATCGCCGCGATGGGGCCGAAGGGCTCGTTGTTGAACACGTCGGCATCGAGCGGCACGTCGGTCAGCACCGTGGGCGCGAAGAAATTGCCCGTGTCGCCGATACGCTCGCCGCCGGCGGCCACGGTGGCGCCCTTCTTGCGCGCATCGTCCAGCACGTGGGCCATGGCCGTGAGGCGGCGCGCATTGGCGAGCGGGCCGAGGGTCGTGCCTTCGGCCAGGCCGTCGCCGAGCTTCAGGCCTTCGGTGTACTTGACCAGCGTGCGCGCGAACTCCTCGCGCAGGCTGTTGTGCACCAGGAAGCGGGTGGGCGAGATGCAGACCTGGCCCGCGTTGCGGAACTTGGCGGCGCCCGCAGCCTTCACGGCCAGCGCCACGTCGGCGTCTTCGGCCACGATGACCGGTGCGTGGCCGCCCAGCTCCATGGTGACGCGCTTCATGTGCGAGCCGGCCAGCGCAGCCAGTTGCTTGCCGACCGGTGTGGAGCCCGTGAAGGTGACCTTGCGGATGATCGGGTGCGAGATCAGGTAGTTCGAAATCTCGGCCGGGTTGCCGAACACCAGGCCCACGGTGCCGGGCGGAATGCCGGCATCGACGAAAGCCTGCAGCAGCGCGGCGGGGGATGCCGGGGTTTCTTCGGGCGCCTTCACCAGGAACGAGCAGCCGGTGGCCAGCGCCGCGCCGAGCTTGCGCACGATCTGGTTGATGGGGAAGTTCCACGGCGTGAACGCGGCGACGGGGCCCAGCGGCTCCTTGATCACCAGTTGCTGCGCGGCCAGGTTGCGCGAGGGGACGATGCGGCCGTAGACGCGGCGGCCTTCGTCGGCGAACCATTCGATGATGTCGGCCGCGGCCAGCGTTTCGCCCTTGGCTTCGGCCAGCGGCTTGCCTTGTTCCTGCGTGAGCAGCTTGGCGATTTCCGGGGCGCGTTCGCGGATCAGGCCGGCGGCGCGGCGCATCACGGCGGCGCGCTCGTTGGCGGGGGTGTTGCGCCACTTTTCAAAGCCGCGCTGGGCGGCGGCCAGGGCGCGATCGAGGTCGGCGATGCTGGCATGCGCCACCTTGCCGATGGCCTTGCCGGTGGCCGGGTTCACGACGTCCAGCGTCTTGCCGCCGGTGGCGTCGACCCATTCGTTGTCGATCAGCAGGCGGGTGTCGGTGTAGGTGGCGGTCATGGCGAACTTTTCCTTCGAGGACTGGATGATGGTGAAAAAGGGGGAAATCTGGATGCGCGGCGCGGCACCCCGAAAGGTGCGCCTTGCGACAGCGGCGGCAATTTGCCGCCGCCGGGTGCATAGGTTAACCCGACTTCACAAAGCCCGCCGGAGCCGGGGAACCGGCCCCCCTCCCGTCGCTACAGGATCAGGAGCGCGCGAAAGTCGTTGACGTTGGTGTTCGTGGGCCCGGTCACGAACAGGTCGCCGATGGCGTCGAAATAGCCATACGCGTCGTTGCGGTCGAGGTGGTCCGACAGCTTCCTGCCGGCCGCGGCAGCGCGCGCCAGCGTGTCGGGCGTTACGAAGGCGCCAGCGTTGTCTTCCACGCCGTCGATGCCGTCGGTGTCGGCGGCCAGCGCCCACACCTGCGGCTGGCCCATCAGTGCGCCGGCCAGCCCCATGCAAAGCTCGCCGGCCCGGCCGCCGCGGCCCTTGGCCTGGCCGGGCTGGCGCGGGCGGATGGTGACGGTGGTTTCGCCGCCCGAAAGAATGACGCAGGGCCGCGCAAATGGCTGGCCGCGGTGCGACACGGCGCGTGCCAATGCGGCATGCACCTTGCCGACTTCGCGCGATTCGCCTTCGATCTCGTCGCTGAGGATGTGCGCTTCGATGCCGGCCTCGCGTGCCACCCTTGCCGCTGCTTCTAGTGATTGCTGCGGCGTGGCGATCATGTGGACTTCATGGCCCTTGAACACGGCGTCGCCCGGCTTCGGGGTTTCGAGCGCGCCGCTTTCGAGTTGCGCGCGCACCGGCGCCGGCACCTCGATGCCGTAGCGGTCAAGAATGGCGAGTGCATCGGCGCAGGTGGTCGCATCCGGCACCGTGGGGCCGCTCGCAATAACGGCCGCGTCGTCGCCCGGCACGTCGCTGATGGTGAGCGTCACCACGCGCGCCGGCGCGCAGGCCGCGGCCAGCCTGCCCCCCTTGATACGCGACAGGTGCTTGCGCACGCAGTTCATCTCGCCGATGCCGGCACCGCTGTCGAGCAGCTGCTTGTTGATGCGCTGCTTGTCGGCCAGCGTGAGGCCTTCGGCGGGCAAGACCAGCAGCGACGAGCCGCCGCCCGAGATCAGGCACAGCACGAGGTCGTCGGCCGTCAGCCCCTGGGCCAACGCGAGGATGCGCTCGGCGGCCTGCTGCCCAGCCGCATCGGGCACCGGATGCGCGGCTTCGACGAGTTCGATGCGCTGCGGCACGCCTTCGGGCCGAGCCGGAATGTGGTCGTAGCGCGTGACGACCAGGCCCGACAGCGGCGCGTCGGCCGGCCAGAGGGCTTCGAGCGCCTGCACCATTGAGCCGCCGGCCTTGCCGGCGCCGAGCACCAGCGTGCGGCCCTTGGGCGGCGGCGGCAGGTGGGCGCCCAGCGTGGACAGCGGCAGCGCGCGGTCCACCGCCACGCGGTAGAGGTGCTCGAGAAAGGCGCGCGGTGCTTCGCGCGGATCGGGCACGGGCCCGATGGACGAGGTCGATGCGGTCATGGCTTGCGTTGTCTCCATCCGGCGATTGTGCGGCGAACGGCGGCCCGCTCTCTTGATCGCGGTCTATTCCTGCGTCTAGTTCGTCTTGGCGCCGGCCTGGAACCACCGGCCGATCAGTGCGCGCTCTTCTTCGGTGATGCCGGTCGAGTTGTTCATCGGCATGATCCTGCTCACCACCACCTGCTGGTAGATGGCCTGCGCATGCGCCGCCACCTGGTCGGGCGTGTCGACGCGCACGTTCTTCATCTGCACGGCCGCACCATGGCACATGAAGCAGCGCTGCTCGAGCACCTTCTGCACGTCCTTGAACGCCACCGCCGGTGCGGCCGCCGAGGCGGCGGGCGCGGCCACCGGTCCGGGTTTCATCCAGACGATGGTGAGCCCCAGGACCACGATGCCGATCAGCGCATAGGGCAGCGGGTTGCCCGCGTTGCCGAGCTTGAAGCGGTGCCGCACCACGAAGAACTGACGGATGGCCGCGCCGCCGAGCATGATCAGCAGCAGCACGATCCAGTTGTACTGGTGCGTGTAGGTAAAGCTGTAGTGGTTGCTGAGCATCGCGAACAGCACCGGCAGCGTGAAGTAGGTGTTGTGCACGCTGCGCTGCTTGCCGCGCTGCCCGTGCACCGGATCGACCGACCGGCCTTCGCGCAGGGCCTGCACGTTCTTGCGCTGGCCCGGAATGATCCAGAAGAACACGTTGCCGCTCATCGTCGTGGCCATCATGGCGCCCACCAGCAGAAAGGCCGCGCGGCCCGCGAACCACTGGCAGGCAAGCCAGGTCGCGAACACGATGAAGACGGCGATCAGCACGCCGACGATGGTGTCGCCGTTCTTGCGGCGGCCGAAGATCTGGCAGATGCCGTCGTACACCATCCAGAACACGACGAAGAAAGCCAGCGCCACGCCGATGGCGGCGCCGGGCTGCCAGTCCATCTTGGTCTTGTCGATCAGGTACGTGCTGGCGTTCCACAGGTACGACATGGTGAAGAGCGCAAAGCCCGTGAGCCAGGTGCTGTAGCTCTCCCAATATGACCAGTGCAGGTGGTCCGGCAGCTTCTTGGGCGCCAGCGCGTACTTCTGCATGTTGTAGAAGCCGCCGCCGTGCACGGCCCACTGCTCGCCGCCCACGCCCTTGTCGAGCGATTCGGGGTCCTGCGGCTTTTCGAGACTGTTGTCCAGCATCACGAAGTAGAAGGAGGCGCCGATCCAGGCAATGGCGGTGATGACGTGGACCCAGCGCAGCAGCAGGTTGGCCCAGTCGAGGTAATAGCTTTCCATGTGTGGTGCTCTTTCTCAACCCCGTCGGCGCGTGGGGGCGCCGCCAAGGGGTTTCTTCAGCCTGCTCACCACTGCGGGCGCTGTAAGCAGAGAAAGTGCCGCGAACGCAGGCTCCATGGAATGGGCCTCGCTCCGCTGCGGCTTGTTGTGGACCGAAAGTGTATACAGTTTTGGCAAGGGGCGGAATGCTTTTTTGGGGCGTTGCCGCCGGGAAAACCCTGTTCAGCCCAGGGATTGCAACAACTGTGCCGCCACCGCGACGGCGATCACTTCAGGCTCCTTGCCCGTGATGCCCGGCACGCCGATGGGGCAGGTGATGCGCGCCAGCTCTTCGGGCGTGAAGCCGCGCGCCTCGAGCCGGTGGCTGAACGTGGCCCATTTGGTCTTGCTGCCGATCAGGCCGATGTACGGCAGGTCGTCGTGCGTGCGCAAGCGCTTCAGGCAGGCGATGACGATGTCCAGGTCTTCGGCGTGGCTGAAGCTCATGATCAGCACCCGGCTGCCCGGTGCGAGTGCGGCCACGGCATCCTGTACGGGCTCCGAATGCTCGGTGTCGATCTGCGCCGGCAGGGCATCTGGAAACACGCCGTCGCGGCTGTCGATCCAGCGCACGGTGAACGGCAGGCTGGCCAGAAGCCGCGCCAGCGCCGCGCCCACATGGCCGCCGCCGAACAGCGCCACCGGCTTGAGCTGCGCGACCAATTCGCGCTGCAACGCCGGTGCATCGGCGGACGTGATGCGGCGATAAGAGAGAAACACCACGCCGCCGCAGCACTGGCCCAGGCTCGGGCCGAGCGGATAGCGCCGGATGCCGTCGATGGCGCGCTGGCCGGCAAGCAGCTCGCGCGCTTCCTGCGTGGCCTGGAACTCGAGCTGGCCGCCGCCGATGGTGCCCGTGAGCCCTTCGGCCCACACGGCCATCCAGGTGCCCGCCTCGCGCGGCGCCGAGCCCTGCGTCGATTCGACGCGCACCAGCACCGCGTCTTCCTGCGCGAGACGGGCCACCAGCTGATCGACAAAGCCGTTCATTTCCGATACCTTAGTTTGCACAAGACTCACGTATAACCCGATGATGAAACGTCAGCCTACGCCGCGCCGCCTTGCATGGGCGATAACCGCACTTTCTTCCGCCCTCTGGCTCGCCGGCTGCGGCGGCCCCAAGGCCGTTCCCGGCCAGTTGAGCGAGGTCAAGACCGAACCGGCCGGGCCGGCAGCCATTCTCGGCGCCGTGCCGCGCGCATCGAACGCGGCCACCGCGCGCGAGTACCGCCGCGACGCCGCGCGCCACATCTACGAGGCCAACAAGTCCCGCATCTACAGCGGCCAGCTGCCGCCCATGCTCTATGCCGTCGGCACGCTGCAAGTCCATCTCGATGCCAGCGGCAAGGTGCTGTCGCTGCATTGGATGCGCGCGCCCAAGCACGCGCCCGAGGTCATCGCCGAGATCGAGCGCTTCGTGCTGAAGGCCTCGCCCTTCCCCGCCGCCACACGCCTTGGTGCGGTCACGTGGACCGACACTTGGCTGTGGGACAAGAGCGGGCGTTTCCAGCTCGACACGCTCACCGAAGGCCAGTTGCAAGGCGACTGACCTCAGGAGCCGCGGTAGGTGGAGTAGCTCCACGGACTCACGAGCAGCGGCACGTGGTAATGCTGGTCGGTGTGCGCCACGCCGAAGTCCAGCGACACCTTGTTCAGGAAATTGGGCTCGGGCAGCTTCACGCCGCGCGCCTTGAAATAACCCGCCACGTCGAACACCAGCCGATAGGTGCCGACCTTGAGCGAGTCGTTGTCGTAGAGCGGCCCGTCGCTGCGGCCGTCTGAATTCAGCGTGAAGCGTTTCACCAGCGTGGCGGCGTCGCCCTCGGTGGTGTAAAGCGCCACCTCCATGCCGGCCGCGGGGCCGCCGTGCATCGTGTCGAGTACGTGGGTGCTCAGGCCCATGGGGCGCTCCTTCATCAAAACAAAATCGTGCGGGAAATTCCGGTGGACAAAAGTGTATACAGTTACCGGCTTTGGGTCTATCATGAAAAACATGGAGTCCTCCACCACACGTTCGATCGTCGACGCGCTGACCAAGGCCATCGTCGAGCACCGGCTGCAGCCCGGCACCAAGCTGGCTGAGCAAAAGCTGGCCGACCACTTCGGTGTGTCGCGCACGCTGGTGCGCCAGGCGCTGTTCCAGCTGTCGCAGAACAAGCTCATCCGCCTCGAGCCCGCGCGCGGCGCCTTCGTGGCCGCGCCCGCGGTCGACGAGGCCAGGCAGGTGTTCAAAGTGCGGCGCATGCTCGAGGCCGAGATGACGCGCGAGTTCGTGCGCACCGTCACGCCCGCGAAGATCAAGGCGCTCAAGGAGCATGTGGCGCTCGAAAAATCGGCCGTGTCGGGCGAAGACATCTCGGGCCGCACAGAGCTGCTCGGCGACTTCCACGTGCGCATGGCCGAACTCATGGGCAACCAGGTGCTGGCGCAAATTCTCGGCGAGTTGATCTCGCGCTGCGCCCTCATCACGCTCATGTACCAGAGCACCAGCGCGGCCGAGCACTCCAACGACGAGCACGCCGACATCGTGAAGGCGCTGGCCGCCCGCGACGAAGAGCGCGCCGTGCGCCTCATGACCGAACACCTGGAACACGTCGAGGCCAACCTCACGTTCGACCGCAAGGTTCCGACCAACGACATCTCGCTCGCCTTGTCCTGATCCACGCCATGACCGTCTACGACACCACCCAGCCCTACCCGCGCGACCTCGTCGGCTACGGCCGCAATCCGCCGCACGCCCAATGGCCCGGCGGCGCGCGCATCGCGGTGCAGTTCGTCCTCAACTACGAAGAGGGCGGCGAGAACGCCACGCTGCACGGCGACGCGGGTTCCGAACAATTCCTCTCCGAGATGTTCAACCCGGCCAGCTTTCCGGACCGGCACATCAGCATGGAAGGCATCTACGAATACGGCTCGCGCGCCGGTGTGTGGCGCATCCTGCGCGAGTTCGAAAAGCGCGGCCTGCCGCTCACCGTGTTCGGCGTGGGCATGGCCCTGCAGCGCTACCCTGAGCTGACCGCCGCCTTCAAGGAGCTGGGCCACGAGATCGCCTGCCATGGCTGGCGCTGGATTCATTACCAGAACCTGGACGAAGCCACCGAGCGCGAGCACATGCGCCTGGGCATGGAAGCCATCGAAAGGCTCACCGGCGAACGCGCCCTGGGCTGGTACACCGGCCGCGACAGCCCGCGCACGCGCCGCCTCGTGGCCGACTACGGCGGCTTCGAGTACGACAGCGACTACTACGGCGACGACCTGCCCTTCTGGATGAAGGTGCAGAAGACCGACGGCACGGTGGTGCCCCAGCTCATCGTGCCCTACACGCTCGACTGCAACGACATGCGCTTTGCACTGCCGCAAGGCTATTCGCACGCCGACCCGTTCTTCCAGTACATGAAAGACACCTTCGACGCGCTCTATGCCGAAGGCGATCCGCAAGGCGACAACAGCCCCAAGATGATGAGCATCGGCATGCACTGCCGGCTGCTCGGGCGGCCCGGCCGCATTACCGCGCTGCAGCGCTTTCTCGATCACATCGGCCAGCACGACGGCGTGTGGGTCTGCCGGCGCCTGGACATCGCGCGCCACTGGAAGCAGATGCATCCGTTCGAAGCGGCCACCAAAGGAAGCTGACCATGAGCCTCACCATCGAACAACTGAACGCAGCCGCGCCCGACGAAGCCGTCGCGCTGCTCGACGGCATCTACGAGCACTCGCCCTGGATCGCCCAGCGCGCGCTGGCCGCACGCCCCTTCCGCTCGCTCGCGCACCTCAAGCATGCGTTGGTGCAGGCGCTGGCCGCGTCGTCGGCCAACGAGCAGATCGGCCTGATTCGCGCCCACCCCGAGCTCGCGGGCAAGGCCATGGTCAGCAAGACGCTCACGGCCGAATCGACCAACGAGCAAAGCAAGGCCGGCCTGACCGACTGCACGCCCGAGGAGTTTGCGAAGATCCAGCAACTCAACGCCGACTACAACGCGAAGTTCGGCTTCCCGTTCATCCTCGCGGTGCGCGGCCCGCGCGGCACCGGCCTTTCCAAGCGCGAGATCATCGACACCTTCGAGCGCCGGCTGTTCAACCACCCCGCCTTCGAACTCGGCGAGGCGCTGCGCAACATCCATCGCATTGCCGAGATCCGGCTCGACGACAAGTTCGGTGCCAACGTCTCGCTCGGCAACGACGTGTGGGACTGGCAGGAAGCACTCTCCGTTCACACCGATCCCGGCTATGCCGAAAAGGGCCAGCTCACCGTCACCTACCTGACCGATGCGCACCGCGCCTGCGCCGCGCAGATCTCCGGCCTGATGCGCCAATGCGGCTTCGACTCGGTGCACATCGATGCGGTCGGCAACGTCGTCGGGCGCTACGAGGGCGCCACGCCCGGCGCAAAGGCACTGCTCACCGGCTCCCACTACGACACCGTGCGCAACGGCGGCAAGTACGACGGCCGCCTGGGCATCTTCGTGCCGATGGCCTGCGTGCGCGAGCTCAAGCGCCAAGGCAAGCGCCTGCCCTTCGCTTTCGAGGTGGTGGGTTTTGCCGAAGAAGAAGGCCAGCGCTACAAGGCCACCTTTCTCGGGTCGGGCGCGCTCATCGGCCACTTCGATCCGCGCTGGCTCGACCAGAAGGACGCCGACGGCATCACCATGCGCGAAGCCATGCAGCAAGCGGGCCTGAAGCAGGAAGACATTCCGAAGATCCAGCGCGATCCGGCGCGCTACCTCGGCTTTGTCGAAGTGCACATCGAGCAGGGCCCGGTGCTCACCGAGCTCGACCTGCCGCTGGGCATCGTCACCTCCATCAACGGCAGCGTGCGCTACGTGGGCGAAGTGATCGGCATGGCCAGCCACGCCGGCACCACGCCCATGGACCGCCGCCGCGACGCGGCCGCTGCGGTGGCCGAACTCATTCTGTACACCGAACAGCGGGCGGCGAAGGACGGCGACTCGGTCGGCACCGTAGGCATGCTCGAAGTGCCCAGCGGCTCGATCAACGTGGTGCCGGGCCGCTGCAAGTTCAGCCTCGACCTGCGCGCACCCAACAACGCGCAGCGCGACGCGCTGGCCACCGACGTGGTCGAAGAACTCAAGGCCATCTGCGAGCGCCGCGGCGTGCGCTACGAACTCGAGGAGACCATGCGCGCTGCCGCTGCGCCCAGTGCGCCCGCCTGGCAGCAGCGCTGGGAAAAGGCTGTCGATGCGCTGGGCATTCCGCTCTTCCGCATGCCCAGCGGCGCCGGCCACGATGCGATGAAGCTGCACGAAGTGATGCCGCAGGCCATGCTCTTCGTGCGCGGCATCAACTCGGGCATCAGCCACAACCCGCTCGAAGCGAGTACCAACGACGACATTCAGCTCGCGGTGGAGGCCTTCCGCCACCTGCTGGACAACCTCGCCGCCGAACAAGCTCACTGAAAAGAAAAATCATGACCGACTACGCCAAGCTCGACGCCTGGATCGACGCCCACTTCGACGAAGAAGTGCAGTTTCTGCAGCAGCTGGTGCGCGTGCCCACCGACACGCCGCCCGGCAACAACGCGCCGCATGCCGAGCGCACGGCCGAGCTGCTGAAAGACTTCGGCATGGAAGCCGAGAAGCACGCGGTGCCGGAGCAGGAAGTAAAGGACTACGGCCTCGAATCGATCACCAACCTGATCGTGCGCCGCCAGTATGGGAGCGGTGGCCGAACCGTGGCGCTCAACGCGCACGGCGACGTGGTGCCGCCGGGCGACGGCTGGACGCACGACCCCTACGGCGGCGAAATTGCCGACGGCAGCCTCTACGGCCGCGCCGCCGCCGTGAGCAAGAGCGACTTCGCGAGCTTCACCTTCGCGCTGCGCGCGCTCGAAGCCGCCGCCAGGCCCACCAAGGGCAGCGTCGAGCTGCACTTCACCTACGACGAGGAATTCGGCGGCATCCTCGGCCCGGGCTGGCTGCTCAAGCAGGGCCTGACCAAGCCCGACCTGATGATCGCGGCCGGTTTCAGCTACGAGGTGGTCACGGCCCACAACGGCTGCCTGCAGATGGAAGTCACGGTGCACGGCAAGATGGCGCATGCGGCCATTCCCACCACGGGCGTCGATGCCCTGCAGGGCTCGGTCAAGATTCTCAACGCGCTCTACGCGCAGAACACGCTCTACCAGCAGGTTACGTCGAAGGTCGAAGGCATCACGCACCCGTACCTCAACGTGGGCCGCATCGAAGGCGGCACCAACACCAACGTGGTGCCCGGCAAGGTGGTGTTCAAGCTCGACCGCCGCATGATCCCCGAAGAGAATCCGGTCGAGGTCGAGGCGACGATCCGCAAGGTGATCGCCGATGCCGCGGCCGAAAGCGCCGGCATCACGGTGGAGATCAAGCGCCTGCTGCTCGCCAATTCGATGCAGCCGCTGGCCGGCAACAAGCCGCTGGTCGATGCCATCCAGAAGCACGGCCAGGCGGTGTTCGGCGAACCGATCAAGGCCATGGGCACGCCGCTTTACACCGACGTTCGGCTCTATGGAGAAGCCGGCATTCCTGGCGTGATCTACGGCGCGGGGCCGCGCACCGTGCTCGAGTCGCACGCCAAGCGCAGCGACGAGCGCGTGGTGCTCGAAGACCTGCGCCGCGCCACCAAGGTGATTGCGCGCACGCTGAGCGACCTGCTGGCCTGAGCTTTTATTACGCGGCGGTGCGTCTCCGAAAGCCCGACCTTGAACACCCCCTCCACCGTTCCCTACACCGGCATCTGGCCCGCCCTGCTGACCCCGCTCGACGAGAAGCTCGGCATCGACACCCCCCGCTTCGCCGCACACGCCTTGCGCCTGCTCGACGCCGGCTGCACCGGCGTGACGCCTTTCGGCACGACCGGCGAAGGCCCCTCCTTCAGCGTGAGCGAGCGGATGAACGCACTGGCCGGCCTGGTCGCCCACGGCGTGCCTGCCGGGCGCATCCTGGCCTCTACCAGCTGCGCCGCGCTGCCCGATGCGTTCGCGCTGACCCGGCATGCGGTCGAGCTGGGCGCCTACGGCTGCCTGCTGCTGCCGCCCTTCTTCCTCAAGGGCGTTCCCGACCAGGGAGTGATCGACGCCTACCGATGGATCATCGATGGTGTTGCCGATTCGAGGCTGCGCATCGTGCTGTATCACATCCCTCAAGTGGCAGGCGTCGGGCTGAGCCACCACGTCATCCGCACGCTGAAGACGCTCTACCCGGACACGATCGTGGGCCTCAAGGACAGCAGCTGCAAGCGCGAGGATTCGCTGGCCTACGCCGAGGCGTTCATGCCGCCGATGCAGGTGTGGGTGGGCAACGAGCCGGATCTGCAAACGATGGCCGCGCGCGGCAGCCTCGGCGCGGTGAGCGGCATCGCCAACGTCATGCCGCGCCTCGTGCAGCGCCTGGTTGCGGGCTCCACGCAGCCCGAGGTCGATCAGCAGCGCGTGCTGGACCTGCTCAAGATTCTCGGCGGCTACGGTTTGACGGCCGCCTTCAAGGGCCTGATGGCCATGCTCGACGACGCACCGGGCTGGATGCGGGTGCGGCCGCCGCTGGTGGCGCTGGATGCGGCCGAGTACGACCGGCTCGCGGCGCAGCTGCGCGCCTTCGGCATCGATCGCGACCGCGACTGAGTTTGGCCCTTGCGCTGGGGGCGTCCGACGCGGCGCATCAGTCGTCGCCTACAAAGGCGCGGGGGCATGGACGTGCAGCATGGTTGCATGACCGAACGCAGTTCAACACCCCCCAACGCCACGATCCCGCTGACCGCCGATGCCCAGTCGGTTGCGCATCGCTTCGCCGATGTGGGCGGGATGCAGATCTTCTATCGTGAAGCCGGCCCGCGCGACGCCCCTGTGCTGCTGCTTCCACACGGCTATCCCTGCTCGTCGTTCCAGTACCGCCGGCTCATGCCGGCGCTGGCGGACCAATGGCGCCTCGTGGCGCCGGACTATCCCGGCTTTGGCCTGAGCGACACGCCGTCCGCTGATACTTTCGGCTTCGACTTCGATGCCTATGCGGCCTTTCTCGAAGCCTTCTGCGACAAGCTGAGACTTGATCGGTACGCGCTTTATCTGCACGACTACGGATCGCAGATCGGCTTGCGCCTGGCGATCCGCCGGCCTGAGCGCGTGGCCGCGGTGATCATCCAGAACGGCGACATCTACGAAGACACGCTCGGCCCCAAGTACCGGGCCATTCAAGAATACTGGCGCGATCCATCGGCCAGGCATCGCGCGGTGCTCGAAGAGGCCGTGAGCGAAGACGGCTTTCGCGCCGAGTTCGTCGGCGAGGTTTCCGCCGGACAGGCCACGCAGATTCCGCCCGACTTGTGGAAGCTGCACTGGCCCTTGATGGACACGCCGCCGCGCCGCAAGCTCTCGCTCAAGCTGATGGAGGGGCTGAAGAAGAACCTCGAATGGTTTCCGCGCTACCAGGCCTATCTGCGCGAGCACCAACCGCCGGCGCTCATCGTCTGGGGACCCAACGATGGCTACATGCCCGAGGCCTCCGCCCGCGCTTACCTGCGCGACCTTCCAAAGGCCGAGCTGGTGCTGACGGACGGCGGCCACTGGCTGCTCGAGACGCATCTCGAGCAGGTGGTTCCGGTCATCCGCCGGTTCCTGTCCGCAGGCCCTTCACGCTGACGGCAATCTCCCGCGTCACCTGGAGAAACTTCTCCACGTCGGCGGCCGAGTGGCAGTGCAGTGGCGAAACCCGCACCGTGCCTTCGAGCCCGAAGGAATCGAGCATGCGCTTCGAGTAGATGCTGCTTGCCGCGCGCTCGTACACGGTGACGCCGCGCTTGCCGTACTCGACCACCGCCTGCGTGCAGTCGAGGTGCTCGAAGCCGATGCCGATGATCAGGTCGCGCCTGGTGAGGTCTGGATGATCGAGGAAGACTTTCACGCCTTCGATATTGCGCAGGCCCGTGGCCTTGCCGCTCCCGTCGAGCAGCGCCGCGAGCAGGGCCCGCTCGTGCAGTTCGATGTGCGCAATGCCCGCCTCGAACAGCGCTCGGCGCTCGGTGGCATCCGAAAAATGGCCGCCGAGCCAGCACACGTAGTCGACGATTTCGGTGAGCACGGCAAACTGCCAGGGCGCCGAACTGCCCAGGTCCCAGAAGTCGGGCTTCTTGCCCGCGAGCTTGTGGTGCGGCAGCAGCGCCGCGCGCACCGATACCCATGAGAGTCCCGAGCCACGGCAGCCGAAGAACTTGTAGGGCGCCATGTTGATGCCGTCCACGGGCGTCTTCTGCAGGTCGATCAGGCCGTGCGGCGCATGCTGCACGGCGTCCACCACGATGTAGAGATCGGGCTTGATCTCGCGCGCGCGCCGGACGATCTGTTCCATGTCGAGCTTGGCACCCGAGATGTTCGATGCATAGATCACGTTGAGCAGGCAGGTGTTTTCGTCCACCAGCCGCACGATCTCGTCGGCATCGACGCCGCCGGTCTCGGGGTTGCTCCTTGCCACCCGCAGCTCGCGGCCGGTCTTGCCCGCATAAAGGCTCATGGCGTCGAACGACGAGGGATGCTCGAGCACGGTGGTGACCATGTTCGTGCCCGGCACGTTCTCGGCCACCGCGCGCACCATGTCGAACATCGCGCCCGATGCCGTCAGCGATGCATAGACGCTGCCGCCCCGCGCGTTGAGGATGGTGCGCACGTCGGCCGCGGCCCTGGCCTGGATCTGCTGCAGCTCGACGGCCGTGGCGTGAATGCGCTCCGCGTTGTCGGGAATGGCATCGACCTGCATGAAGCGCTCGGCCGCAGCCTTCAGCCGGAACGAGCCGCCCGCGTTGTCGAAGTAGAGACGCTCACGCCCGTGGTGGTCGTGGTCGACGTGGAGAAAGCGCTCTTTCACCTCGCGCATCAGCGCGTCGGAAAACGCCAGCCCGTTGGCATGGTGTGTAGTTGCCGACATCCTCAAACGCCCTTGTTGTTGGGGTTCTTGTAGACCTCGCGCACGGCGTCGGACATCGGGAAGTTGAGGTTCACGTTGCGCGGCGGAATGGGCGCCATGAACCACTTGGCGTAGAGCTTGTCGATGGCGCCGGACTTCATCATCTCGGTCACGGTCTGGTCGACGATGGCCTTGAACTCGGGGTCGTCCTTGCGCATCATGATGCCGTAGGGTTCTTGCCGCAGCACGTCTTTCAGCAGCTTGTAGTCGGAAGCGTTGGGCTGGTTGGCGATCAGGCCGGCCAGCTGCACGTCGTCGAGCACATAGGCCACGGCGCGGTCGCTCGCGAGCAGCAGGAAGGCGTCGGCCGTGTCCTTGCCCGCAATTTCCTGCACCTCGATGTTCTCGGTCTTGCGGAAGCCGCGCAGCAGCTGCATCGAAGTGCTGCCGGCCACCGTGGCGACGGTCTTGCCCTGCAGGTCGGCGATCGAGTTGATGCCCGAGTTCTTCTTCACCGCGGCGGTGATGTTGGTGACGAAATGGCTCGGCGCAAAGTCGACCTGCTGCTGGCGCTGCACCGTGTTGGTGGTGGTCGCGCAGTCGAGGTCGACCGTGCCGTTCTGCACCAGCGGAATGCGGTTGGTCGAATTGAGCAGCGTGTAGCGCACCTCGATCTTCTGAAGGCCGAGCTTGGCCTTGATGGCATCGACCACCTTCAGGCAGATCTCGTTGGTGAAGCCGATGGGCGCGCTTTCGGCGCCGGTCTTGTAGGAGAACGGAATCTGCGTGTCGCGGCTGCCGATCTGCACCGTGCCGGTTTCCTTGATCTTGCGCAGCGTGGGGCTCTCTTGCGCGGCGGCAGCACCGCAGAGCAGCGCAATGCTGGCGCCGAGCGCGAGGGACTGTTTGAGGTTCATCGAATGTTCCTTTGAGGATGAGGCAAGAAGTACACGGGGGGCAGGACCGGAGCGAATCTTCTGCGCACCTTCAAATTTCTAAAAGCGATTTTTTGTGATCGAATAACATGAATAAAAGGATTCAATACAAGGGCGCGCACCATGATGACCTTCAAGCAGCTCGAAGCCCTGTACTGGATCGCCAAGCTCGGCGGCTTCGCCCAGGCGGCCAACCAGCTTCACACCTCGCAGTCGGCCGTGTCCAAACGGGTGCATGAACTCGAGCTGCTGTTCGACACCGAGCTTTTCGACCGCAGCCAGCGCACCGCGCGCCTGACTGAAAAAGGCGAGGAGATGTTCGTGCTCGCGGCCAGGCTGCTCGAGCAACGCGACGCCGCCGTCGAGCAGTTCGGCAAGCCGGGCGTGGTGGAGCGCCGGCTGCGCATCGGCGTGACCGAACTGACCGCGATGACATGGCTGCCGCGGCTGGTCGGCCTGATCCAGCAGCACTATCCCAAGGTCATTCTCGAACCCGACGTCGACGACAGCCTCCAGTTGCGCGACAAGCTGCTGGCCGACGAGCTCGACCTGGTGATCGTGCCCGACACCTTTGCCGATTCGCGCATGCAGAGCAAGGCCATCGGCCAGGTGAAGAGCGCCTGGATGTGCAAGCCCGGCGTGGTGCCGGCCACCGGCCGCATGCGGCTGCACGAACTCGCGCGGCACCGCATGCTGGTGCAGGGCAAGAACTCCGGCACCGGCCGCGCCTACGACGCCTGGATGAAGGACCAGGGCGTGCAGCCGTCCGACACCATCGTGGTGAGCAACCTCGTGGCGCTGACCGGGCTCACGGTGTCCGGGCTGGGCGTGAGCTACCTTCCGCGCCAGTGCCTGGACCCGCTCGTTTCGGCCGGCATGCTCGCCGTGATCGACGTGGTGCCCGCCCTGCCGGTGGTGCGCTATGTGGCCATGCACAAGGGCGAGCATCGCAGCGCGCTCACCTCGTCCATCGTGATGCTGGCGCAGGAATGCTGCGACTTCACGCGCATGTTCCAGGCCCAGGCCGACGAAGATCCCGACGAATGAGCAAGCGGCTGGTGCACACTTGCCACTCGCCTTGTCTCTCAACCCCCTGCCGCCTCTTTCGCACATGAAACCCCGCAAGCAAACCTCGTCCACGCCCAACATCCGGGTCGCGCCCAGCGGGGTGCACGGGCTCGGTGCATTTGCGGCGCGCGACCTGCCGGCCGAGGCATTCCTCGGCCTCTACGAAGGCCGGCGCTACACGCAGCAGGAGATCGCGGCCAAGTCGTGGAACGACCAGCTCACCTACCTGTTCACGCTCTCCAACCACGAGACGATCGACGGCGCCAAGGGCGGCAACGGCACCCGCCACCTGAACCACGCCTGCGACCCCAACTGCGAGGCGGTCGAGGAATACGACGACGCGGGCGAGCTGATGCTCAAGTTCCAGACCCTCGTGCCGGTGGACGCGGGCGACGAGCTGTTCATCGACTATTCCCTGACCGCGGACGATGGTTCGCCAGCCGAAAATTATCCCTGCCATTGCGGCTCGCCGAACTGCCGCGGGACCATGCTGGCGCCGGTTGACGCGGAGGAATGACCGCCCGCTGATTCGACCGCGGTCGAAGTCGAAGGCGCCATGGCTGCGGGCCATTGGCGCCTTTTTTTGTGTCCTCCGAGCGCCTCAGGGAATGTACGGATATATGAATTGCCGGATGGGCTTGATTGCACACGTTTTTTGTATACAAATAACGCACCCGATACCCGGCGCGGAATTTTGCGTTGGAAAGCGGTCCCTCAACCCACCATTCGCACGAGGAAAGACCCATGAGCACAGTCGTCAGCCAGGCCCCCGCGGGGGCGAGCGAAGCCGGCCACGCGCCGCATGCCGAATCCAACGCGCTGATCAAGCCCGGCTACGACCCGCGGCTGACCAACGAAGACCTGGCCCCGCTCAAGAAGCAGACCTGGGGCCAATACAACATCTTTGCGTTCTGGATGTCCGACGTGCACAGCGTGGGCGGCTACATCACGGCGGGCAGCCTGTTCGCGCTGGGCCTGTCGAGCTGGCAGGTGCTGGTGTCGCTGCTCGTGGGCATCGTCATCGTGCAGTTCTTCTGCAACCTGGTGGCCAAGCCGAGCCAGGTGACGGGCGTGCCCTACCCCGTGGTGTGCCGCGCCTCGTTCGGCGTGCTGGGCGCCAACATCCCGGCCATCATCCGCGGGCTGATCGCAGTCGCCTGGTACGGCGTGCAGACGTATCTCGCATCGGCCGCCTTCATGGTGCTGGCGCTGCACATGTTCCCCAACCTCGCGCCGTATGCCGACGTGGCCCAGCACGGCTTCGCGGGCCTCTCGACGCTGGGCTGGGTGGCGTTCATGATCATGTGGGTGCTGCAGGCCTTCGTGTTCTGGCACGGCATGGAAGCCATCCGCAAGTTCATCGACTGGGCCGGTCCGGCCGTGTACGTGGTGATGGCCGTGCTCTGCGGCTGGCTGGTGTGGAAGGCCGGCTGGAGCAAGATCGACCTGAACCTGGGCGGCATCAAGTTCCAGGGCTGGGACGCGCTGCCGGTGATGCTCTCGGCCATTGCGCTGGTGGTGAGCTATTTCAGCGGCCCGATGCTCAACTTTGGCGACTTCTCGCGCTACGGCAAGAGCTTCGACGCGGTGAAGAAGGGCAACTTCTGGGGCCTGCCGATCAACTTCGTTTTCTTTTCGCTGCTGACGGTGATCACCACGGCCGCCACGCTGCCGGTGTTCGGCGAGTTGATCACCGATCCAGTGCACACCGTGGGCAAGATCGACAGCACCACCGCGGTGGTGCTGGGCGCGCTGACCTTCATGATCGCGACCATCGGCATCAACATCGTCGCCAACTTCGTCTCGCCGGCCTTCGACTTCTCGAACGTGGCGCCGCAGCACATCAGCTGGCGCACGGGCGGCATGATCGCCGCGGTGGGTTCGGTGTTTCTGACGCCGTGGAACCTTTACAACAGCCCCGAGGTCATTCACTACACGCTCGACGTGCTGGGCTCGTTCATCGGCCCGCTGTTCGGCATTCTGATTGCCGACTACTACATTGTGCGCAAGCAGCGCATCGACGTGGACGCGCTCTACACCATGAGCAAGCAGGGCAAGTACTGGTACAGCGGCGGCTACAACCCGAAGGCGATCCAGGCGCTGATCCCCTCCGCGCTGGTGCCGATTCTGTGCGTGATGGTGCCGGCGCTGCGCGGTGGCGCGAACTATGCATGGTTCATCGGCATGGGTCTGGGCTTCGTGCTGTACGTGCTCGTGAACCGCAACAACAAGACTTGAAATACTGAAAGAGAAAGGCCGCGCCGTGCGCATCAAGATCATCAATCCCAACACCACCTGGAGCATGACCGAGAAGATCGGCGCCTGCGCCCGCGCGGTGGCGCACGCCAGCACCGAAATCGTCGCGGTCAGCCCGGCCATGGGCCCGGTCTCCATCGAGAGCCACTACGACGAGGCGCTGGCCGTACCCGGCCTGCTGCAGGAGATTGCGGCCGGCGAGCGCGACGGCTTCGACGGCTACGTGATCGCCTGCTTCGGCGATCCGGGCCTCCAGGCCGCCCGCGAACTGGCGCGCGGCCCGGTGGTGGGCATTGCCGAGGCGGCGATGCACCTGGCCAGCATGCTGGGCAGCCGCTTCAGCGTGGTGACGACGCTGGGCCGCACGATGGGGCAGGCTTGGCACCTGGCCGAGATCTACGGCATGGAGCGCTTCTGCGCCAACGTGCGCGCCTGCGAGTTGCCGGTGCTCGAACTGGAAGAGCCCGGTTCGCGTGCGCGCGAACGCATCGTCGACGAGTGCCGGCGCGCGCTCGAAGAAGACGGCTCCGACTGCATCGTGCTCGGCTGTGCCGGCATGACCGACCTGTGCGAGCACATCGGCGGCCTGCTCGGCGTGCCGGTGATCGACGGCGTGGCCGCGGGCACCAAGCTCGTCGAATCGCTGGTGACGCTGAAGCTTTCGACCAGCAAGCGCGGCGAACTGGCCCACCCGCTGCCCAAGCGCATGACGGGCGCGCTCGAAGGCTTCACCCTGGTCGGCCCATAAGAAGAACAAGAACAAGAAGAATGGCACGGGCGTGCCGGCAATCCCGCTGAGCCACAATCCCGACATGCCCCGCGCCAGCTCCAAATCTCCCGTCTCCCCTGCCACCGCCGCTCCTGCCGACAACGGCGCGGCTGCCGCCGACAAGGGCAGCTCCATCGAAAGCATTGCGCAGGACATTGCCACCGCCATCGTCGAAAAGCGCCTGCCGCCCGGCACCTGGCTGCGCGAGGAAGCGCTGGGCCGCGTCTATTCGGTGAGCCGCACCAAGATCCGCGCGGCCTTGCTCATGCTGTCGAAGGACAAGCTCATCGAGATGATTCCCGACAAGGGCGCGTTCGTCTGCCAGCCGACGGTGCAGGAGGCGCGCGAGGTGTTCGCGGTGCGCCGCATCCTCGAAAGCGAAGTGGTGCGCCTGTTCATCGCCAATGCACGGCCGCGCGACTACCAGGTGCTGGAGCAGCACATCCGCTTCGAGCGCACCGCACTGCGCCAGACCACCACCACGGGCACCGTGCGCGAGAAGGTGCTGGGCGATTTTCACGTGGCGCTGGCCGAGGCCACGGGCAACAAGACGCTGGCCGAGCTGGTGCGCGAGCTGGTGGCGCGCAGCTCGCTGATCGCCATGCTCTACCACTCGTCGAACGACCCGCACTGCTCGTCGGACGAGCACTCCGATTTCCTGCGCATCTGCCGCAAGGGCGACGTGGAAGGCGCCGTGGCCTGCATGACCGAGCACCTGGAGCGCATCGAGGCCAGCCTGGAGCTCGGCACCGAGAAGCCCGACCGCCAGCTCGACCTGGTGAAGGCCCTGCTCGCCTGAAAAAGGTCTGCAAAGCGGCCCCAAGGGGCCCCGGGGAGCCTGGGGCGATTCAGTGCCTGGCTTTCGGAGAGTGCTTCCTTGGCTTGCGCGCAGGAGAGCCAGCCGGTGCGACAGCGGCCGTTCCCAGGCGTTCCGCACCTGCGATCAGTCCGTGCAGGAACACCATGATCAGCCGTCCCGAGGGATCCGAACGAGTGGTCGTCCTCTGCAATGCCAGCCCATGCGACAGTGCCATGAAGGCAGCGGCCAGTTCGTCCGGTGCGGCAGAAGGCGTGCGCCCGAGCTTGTTGAACAACTGGCCGATCACGGCGCCAATCTCGGACCGGTGCTTGTCCCACACCTTCTGGTACTCCGCAGCGAACGTTTGACTGCGGTTGGCATGCAGCTGCAGCTCGATGGAAAGCATGCACCAATCGGCATCGTGATTGAGCGTGGAAGCCCAGGCTTCCAGTTCGGCAAGCATCTGCTCGGGCTTTTGCCGCTCGTTGCCCATGACCTTGGAAAGCTGCGCCGCTTCCCCTTCCATATGCCGTCGCAGCAGCTCCAGCAGGACGTCTTCCTTGCTTGAAAAGTTCGAATAGAAGGCGCCTTGGGAGTAGCCCGCCTTGTCCGCAATGTCGCGGATCGACGCACCTCCATACCCGTTCGACACAAACAAGTGCTGCGCGGTTTCGATCAGACGCTCGCGAGTCTGCGCCCGGCTTTCCTCGCGGGTCAGGCGCCTTCCTGCTGTCGTTGGGCTCATGCCTCAAAAGATATCACATGAACTTTGGATATCGACTGGCGGGCACCTGCGTCCGGGGGCCAAGGCCGGAAACCAAAGGTTCAAATATCACTTGATATTTCAAAATGGCGACGGTACATTCAAAACTCGTTTGATTTTTGAAATTCAATTGATATGGAAAAAACCAAGGCCTTGAGGTCCGCGTTTGTCACCGGCGCTACCGGCCTTCTCGGCAACAACCTTGTGCGCGAGCTGGTCGCGCGAGGCGTCTCCGTCAAGGCCCTTGTTCGCTCGAAGGCCAAGGGCCAGCAACAGTTTGCAGGGGTGAAAGGCGTCGAGTTGGTGTTGGGCGACATGGCGGACGTACGCGCTTTCTCCAACGCACTGCGTGGATGCGACGTGGTGTTCCACACCGCTGCGTTCTTTCGGGACAACTTCAAGGGCGGCAGCCATTGGGAAGAACTCAAGCGCATCAATGTGGACGGCACGCAGCAGCTCATCGAGCGGGCATACGACGCCGGCATCCGGCGCTTCGTTCAGACCTCATCCATTGCGGTGCTGAACGGCGAGCCGGGCATGCCCATCGACGAGACCTGTCTGCGTGACCTGGCAGATGCCGACGACGACTACTACCGAAGCAAGATATTGGCCGATCAGGTCGTATCGGCCTTTCTTGCGGCGCACCAGGACATGCACGCGAGCTTTGTCTTGCCAGGATGGATGTGGGGGCCGGCTGATATCGGCCCCACCTCGTCAGGACAATTCGTCAATGACGTGGTGCTTGGAAAACTACCTGGGCTGCTGCCTGGCAGCTTTTCCGTGGTCGATGCCCGCGACGTGGCGAGGGCGCAAATTTCGGCCGCAGAGGACGGACAGCGCGGCGAACGCTACCTGGCTGCCGGCCGCCACATGACGATGCAGGAATTGGTGCCCTTGGTAGGGAAGATCGCGGGCATCAAGACGCCGACACGCAATTTGCCCTTTCCGCTCTTGTATCTCTTGGCGGCGGTACAGGAACTCTACGCGCGGATCAGCGGCAAGCCCATCTTGCTCAGCCTGGCCACTGTGCGGCTGATGCGCAAGGAGGCGGGGCGCAGCCACTTCAACCACACGAAGAGCGAGCAAAAACTTCAGCTGAAGTTTCGTCCGATTGAGCAAACCGTTGCCGATACGGTCGCCTGGTATCGCGGCAATGGCTGGCTGCCAAGTGCGTCGACCCGATAGCGCCAAGCAGACCGCTTCTTCGCCCCGGCAACGGGCGTGAGCCACCAAACCCAACCAAAGGAAAGACCGTGACGAACAGATTGATTTTGAAACTCTTGACGGCCTTCGGCGCTGTTTTTCTTGTCGCGGCAGCGCCGCGCGAATCCGCAGCACAGGGGGTTCCTTCGGCCAGGGCCGCGGACAGCATGGCCGAGTTCTGCAGAAAAGGACAGGCAGAGTACCCGGGAGGCATCGCTCGCATGCATCCTTCGTTCAAATTCAACATCTGCTGGTGGCTCGAGGATGCCGGAATCGAAGCGAGCACGTTCGACGAAATCGTTGCAACGCTGCCAGAACACGCCGGGCCGTCGCAGCCGGTCTGGCAAGCGACTTTCAGCAAGCCCGCTCAGGCGCATCTGGAACGAGCCCGCGCGGCCGAAGAGCGCGGTCGCAACACGGCCGCATCGGCCGAATACAAGAAGGCCGCCTTCTATCTGCGGATGAACCGGCTCCCCAAGCGTGTCCCGGTCGCGGATTTGCAGGCGACCGAACGAGCCCACGCGGTGCTGGGGAAGCCGCTCCAACGGATCACGTTCAAGACCGGAGAGAAAGAATTCATCGGCTACTTCCGGGCGCCGTCGACACGACGCAGCGGCAACGAAAAGCTGCCGGTCCTGGTGATTCTCGGCGGCCTCGACAACCTGAAGACGGAGATGATCCGGCATAGCGACTATTTCGTCGGTCGCGGGTTCGCCACCCTCATTGTCGAAAATCCGGACACTGGGGAGAACCAGCTTGGATTCCGTCCGGAGTCCTCCGTGATGTTTGACGCCGTTGCCCACTACATCAAGACCCGCAGCGACCTGGACCCAGACCGAGTGGCCATCTACGGCTGGAGTATGGGAGGCTATCTGGGAACGCTTGGCGGGCTGAGGAACGACTTCTACAAAGCGATCGTGAACATAGGCGGACCTAGCGATTCGAGCTTTGGGCAAGCGCATTGCCAGATTGCTCCCGCATGGATCGTCGCGCCCTACACCGTGTTTGCGAACATGAATCCGCAGACGACACCCCGTCAAGCGATGTGCGAATACTACGAAGCATTCCAACTCTCACGTCAACTGAAGATGCCTACTGCGGTGCAGTTGCGCAAACCCATTCTTATGGTGAACGGCGCTCGCGAAGACCTCGTCTCCAGAGATGAACCCGCATCTCTTTTGGCTCTTGGCTTCAACGTGACGCAACTGGTAATTGGAGATGATGGCCACACGGCGGAATCGAACATGCGAGAGCACTTCGAGTTCACCGCGAACTGGCTCATACGGCGGCTGAAAATGGAAAATTGATCTGACAGCTGGAAGGCACCGCGGCGATGCGGGTTTTCCTGCATCCAGTTTGCGACATAAATTGTATACAGTTTGGCGTACACACACTGTGGACGCCTCGGACAACCGCGCCGTCCACGCACGTTCCCCTTGCCGCGCCAGGAGACACACGATGACGGCCGAGACCTCTTCCCCTGTTCAGACAGTCCATCCGGTGGACCAGCGCCTGCCTTCGGGCAAGCTTGCGGCCCTCGGCCTGCAGCATGTGCTGGTGATGTATGCGGGCGCCGTGGCGGTGCCGCTGATCGTCGGCCGCGCGCTCAAGCTCTCGCCCGACGAGGTGGCGCTGCTGATCTCGGCCGACCTGTTCTGCTGCGGCATTGCCACGCTGATCCAGGCGCTGGGCGCCACGCAGTGGTTCGGCATCAAGCTGCCGGTGATGATGGGCGTGACCTTCGCCTCGGTCGCACCCATGGTGGCCATCGCCAACGCCAACCCCGGGCAGAACGGCGCGCAGCTGCTGTTCGGCGCCATCATCGGCGCGGGCGTGGTGTCGATACTGATCGCGCCGCTGGTGAGCCGCATGCTGCGCTTCTTCCCGCCGGTAGTCACGGGCACCATCATCGCGGTGATCGGCATCAGCCTGATGCGCGTGGGCATCAACTGGATCTTCGGCAACCCTGTGGGCCCGACGGCGCCGGCGCTGGTCGATCCGGTCTACGCCAAGTGGCTGGCCGAGGTGACCTCGCCGGGCAGCTCGATTCCCGCGGTGCCCAAGGGCTTTGCCATCATGCCCACGGTGCCCAACCCCAAGTACGCAGACCTCTCGGGTTTCGGCGTGGCGGCGCTGGTGCTCGTATCCATCTTGCTGATCGTCAAGTACGCGAAGGGCTTCATCGCCAACATCTCGGTGCTGCTGGGCATCGTGATCGGCGCGGTGGTGGCCTCGGCCACGGGCCTCATGACCTACGAGAAGGTCGGCAAGGCGGCCTGGGTGGACGTGGTGCTGCCCTTCCACTTCGGCATGCCGCAGTTCGACCCGATCCTGATCTTGACGATGACGCTCATCATGATCGTGGTGATGATCGAATCGACCGGCATGTTTCTCGCGCTCGGCGAGATGACCGACCGCAAGATTGGCCAGAAGGCCCTGGCGCGCGGGCTGCGCACCGACGGCCTGGGCACGCTGATCGGCGGCATCTTCAACACCTTTCCGTACACCAGCTTTTCGCAGAACGTGGGCCTGGTGGCCGTCACGGGCATCAAGAGCCGCTATGTCTGCGTGGCCGGCGGCGTGATCCTGGTCGTGCTCGGCCTGCTGCCCAAGATGGCCGCGCTGATCGAGTCGCTGCCCACCGTGGTGCTCGGCGGCGCGGGCCTGGTGATGTTCGGCATGGTGGCCGCCACGGGCATCCGCATTCTTTCGGGCGTGGACTTCAAGGGCAACCGGCACAACGCGATGATCGTCGCGGTGTCGATCGGCATCGGCATGATTCCGCTCATCGCACCCAACTTCAAGCAGTGGATGCCGCATGCGATTCACTCGCTGGTCGAGTCGGGCATTCTGCTGGCGTCGATCAGCGCGGTGCTGCTCAACCTGTTCCTCAACGGTGCGAAGCACGACAAAGAGGCCGTGATCGCCGCGGCCAAGCAGGCCGAAGCCCACTGAGCTGTTGCTAGATCATCGCCAGCGGCCCCTTGCGCCGCGGCGGTGGATGCAGCCGGTCCAGGTCCGCCAGGGTCGCTGCATCGAGCTTCAGCTCCGCGGCCGTCAGGTTCTCCTTCAGGTGCGCGCTGCGCACCGCCTTCGGGATCGCCGCCACGCCGGGCCGGGCGATCACCGCGGCCAGTGCCAGCTGCGCGGCCGTCACGCCAAGCCGTTCGGCCAGTTCAGCCAGCCCATCATCTTCAGCCAGCGCACCCTGGTCGATCGGGCTGTAGGCCATCAGCGGCATGCCGCGTTCGCGCTGCCACGGCAGCAGGCTGAACTCCGGGCCGCGCTCACCCAGCGACAGGTACACCTGGTTCGCCGCGCACCCAGGGCCGTCGCCGATGGCCTGCACCAGTTCTTCCATGTCGTCGGTGTCGAAGTTGCTCACACCCCAGCGAGCGATGCGCCCGTCGGCCACCAGCGAATGCATCGCCCCAACCGTCTCGCGCAGCGGATGGCTGCCGCGCCAGTGCAGCAGGTACAAGTCGATCGTCTCGATCCCGAGTCGCTTCAAGCTGCGCTCGCAAGCCTCGGGCGTGCCGCGCCGGCTGGCGTTGTGCGGATAGACCTTGCTGACGATGAAGAGCTCATCGCGCCGCACGTCACCTGCGCGCAAGGCTTCGCCGATGGCCTGGCCCAGGACGGTTTCGGCGCCACCCTCGCCGTACATCTCGGCGGTGTCGATGAGCCGGTATCCGAGCACGATGGCCTCGCGCACCGCCTTCACTTCGGCCGCGCGATGGCCGGCGTTTTCGCCCATGCGCCAGGTGCCGAGACCGAGAACCGGCATCTCGCCGCCGGTGGGGAGTTGGAGTGTTCGCATCGGGCCATGGTACGGGGGACACATGAACCGGTTGCGAGAGCCGGCAGGCAGATGGCCGTAGATGCCTCGAGCCTTCTAATTATTTGAAGTCAAAGTCAATTTCATGACAGGGAATTTTTGATCTCTCCAGTGAAGGCATTCCGCGTGGCCTTCTTATTTTGTCAAGGCAATCTGGGTGCCAACCCCCTCTTCTGGCCTGGTTCTCGCTTCTAGAATTTTTCGAAAGCAGCCCGCGTCACGAGCGCTGGCGCACCGAACGAAACGAACTTGGAACAGGTTGAGTCAATGCAGAGAAAGCACAGGATTGCCGTCATTCCCGGAGACGGCATCGGCGTCGAGGTCATGCCCGAAGGGTTGCGCGTGCTCGACGCGGTCGGCCGCCGCTTCGGCATCGATTTTTCGTACGACCACTTCGACTGGGGCTCCGACCACTATGTGCGCATCGGCCTGATGATGCCGGCCGACTGGGCCGACAAGATCCAAGGCCACGACGCGATCTACTTCGGTGCGGTGGGCGCACCCGACAAGGTGCCCGACCACATTGCCGTGTGGGGCCTGCTCATCAAGATCCGCCGCGACTTCGACCAGTACGTCAACCTGCGCCCCGTGCGCCTGATGCCCGGCGTGCCCGGCCCGCTGGCGCACCGCAAACCCGGCGACATCGACTTTCTGGTGGTGCGCGAGAACACCGAGGGCGAGTACACCTCGGTGGGTGGCCGCCTGTTCGAAGGCACGCCGCGCGAGATGGCAATCCAGGAAGCGGTGTTCACGCGCATCGGCGTGGACCGCATCATCGAATACGCCTTCGAGCTTGCCAGCCGGCGCAAGCGCAAGAACCTCGTGGCCGCGACCAAGTCGAACGGCATCTCGGTGACCATGCCCTACTGGGACGAACGCCTCGCCGAAATCGCCAAGCGCCACCCGGACATCGCGACCAGCAAGTACCACATCGACATTTTGTGCGCGCACTTCGTGCAGCACCCCGACTGGTTCGACGTGGTGGTGGCCTCCAACCTCTTCGGCGACATCCTCTCCGACCTGGGCCCGGCCTGCACCGGCACCATCGGCATCGCGCCCTCGGCCAACCTGAACCCCGAGCGCAAATTCCCCTCTCTATTCGAGCCGGTGCACGGCTCGGCGCCCGACATCGCAGGCAAGGGCATCGCCAACCCGATCGGCCAGATCTGGTCGGCCGCGCTGATGCTGGACCATCTGGGCAACAACGACCCGGTGTACGCAGAGGCTTCGGCTGCGGTGATCTCGGCCATCGAGACTGTGCTGAGCGAGGGTCCGCGTACTCGCGACATGGGTGGGAACGCTTCGACCGTGGATGTTGGTCGCGCGATTGCTAGCTGCATTTCGGCATGACGCGCTGCTCTTGTTCAGGGCGCGATCACGCCGACGGTGTGCGGAGCGAAGCGAATGTCCCCCGGCCTGCGGCCTCCTCCTTTATTTCGCTGCGCAGAGCACACCATCGACGTGATCGTTCAGAGCACTTGTTGATCGGTTGGCACAGGCGCTGCGTCCATGTGCGAATGGCACCGGGTGCTCCCCGCAGCGAAATAAAGGAGGAGCCGAAGGCGGGGGACATTCGCGGAGGGGAGTACCCGGTGTCATTCGCACGCGCCCTGAACAAGAGCATCCCACGACACAACGCCGAGCGGAGTCACTGAAATGGGCCTGTTCCTGCTGAAACGCACGCTGACGTTGATCGGCACCCTGGTGGGCGCATCGATCATCGTGTTCCTGGTACTGGAGATTCTTCCAGGCAATGCAGCGCAGATGCTGATGGGCCCCGATGCCGCACCCGAGGCCGTGGCCGCCCTCGCCACCAAGCTCGGCCTCGACCAGCCCGCCTGGACCCGCTACTGGCACTGGATTGCCGGCCTCCTGACGGGCAACCTGGGCGACAGCTACGCCTACAGCTCGCCGGTGCTCGACCTGATCCTGGAACGCCTCGCGCTTACCGTTCCTCTGGCCATGCTGGCGATGGCCCTCACCGTCGTGATTGCGCTGCTGGTGGGCGTGACCGCCGCCGCGCGCCACAACAAGCTCGGCGACGTCGGCCTGATGAGCATGGCCCAGGTCGGCATCGCCATTCCCAATTTCTGGTTCGCCATCCTGCTGATCCTGGTGTTCTCGGTCCAGCTGCAGTGGTTCTCGGCCGGCGGCTTCGAGGGATGGAGCGAGGGCATCTTCTCGGGCATCAAGTCGCTGCTGCTGCCGGCCCTGTCGCTGGCGGTGGTGCAGGCCGCGATCCTCGCGCGCATCACGCGCTCGGCGGTGCTCGAGGTGATGCGCGAAGACTTCGTGCGCACCGCGCGCGCCAAGGGCGTTTCGCAGCGCGCCGTGCTCTGGACCCACGTGCTGCGCAACGCGATGATCCCCGTCATCACGGTCATGGGCATGCAGTTTTCCGAACTGCTGGCCGGCACCATCGTGGTGGAGAACGTGTTCTACCTGCCGGGCCTGGGCCGCCTGATCTTCCAGGCCATCAGCAACCGCGACCTGATCGTGGTGCGCAACTGCGTGATGCTGCTCGCGGCCATGGTGGTCATCGTGAACTTCGTGGTCGACGTGCTTTATGCCGTGATCGATCCGCGCATCAAGGCCAGCGACATATGAACACCCTTGCTATTCCAAGCCCGAGCGCTGCGGCGCTCAAGGTCCCCGGCTTCTGGCAGCGCGCGCTGAAGCACCGCAGCTTCGTCATCGGCGGCGTGCTGGCCGCATTGCTGCTCGTGGCGGCTCTCGTGTCCTTCGTGTGGACGCCCTGGTCGCCCTATGCCATGGACATGGCGAGCAAGATGCAGGCCCCTTCGGCTTCGCACTGGCTCGGCACCGATGCATTCGGCCGCGACGTGGCGTCGCTGCTGCTGGTGGGTGCGCGTGCATCGATCCTCGTCGGCGTGATCGCGGTCGGCATCGGCCTCGTGGTCGGCACCGCACTGGGCCTGCTCGCCGCAGCCAAGCGCGGCTGGGTCGAAGAAGCAGTGATGCGCCTGTCGGACTTCACGCTGGCCTTCCCCGCGATCCTTTCGGCCATCATGATGACGGCGGTGTTCGGCGCCGGCATCGTCAACGCAATCGTCGCCATCGGCATCTACAACATCCCGACGTTTGCACGCATCACGCGGGCCTCGGCCAACGCGATCTGGTCACGCGAGTACGTGGCCGCCGCGCGCGCCTGCGGCAAGGGTTCGTTCGCCATCACGATGCAGCACGTGCTGCCCAACATCTCGGCGGTGCTGATCGTGCAGATCACGATCCGCTTCGCGATTGCCATCCTGGCCGAGGCCGCCCTCTCCTACCTCGGCCTGGGCACGCAGCCGCCGCAGCCCTCGTGGGGCCGCATGCTCAGCGAAGCGCAGACCCTCATGTTCCAGCAGCCGCTGCTGGCCGTCTTTCCCGGCATGGCGATCGCGCTCGCGGTGCTGGGCCTGAACCTGCTCGGCGACGGCTTGCGCGACCTGCTCGATCCACGCCTCGCACGCGCCAGGTAAGCAATATGCCTCTCCTCGAAGTCAACAACCTCCAGATCGGCCTGCAGACCCAGCGCGGGCCGGCGCAGGCCGTGCGCGGCATTTCGTTCTCGCTGGAGCGCGGCGAAACGCTCGGCATCGTCGGCGAATCGGGCTGCGGCAAGTCGATCACCGTGATGTCGCTCATGGGCCTCTTGCCATCGAGCGCCAAGGTCACGGGCAGCATCAAGCTCGACGGGCAGGAGCTCGTCGGCCTGCCGGAAAAGCAGATGTGTCAGATCCGCGGCAACCGCATCGGCATGATCTTCCAGGAGCCGATGACCGCGCTGAACCCGGTGCACACCATCGCGCGCCAGGTCGGTGAGCCGCTCCAACTGCATCGCGGGCTGACGAAGGCGCAGGCACGCAAGGAAGCACTGAGCCTGCTCGACCGCGTGGGCATTCCCGACGCGGCCTCGCGCCTCGACGCCTACCCGCACCAGTTCTCCGGCGGCCAGCGCCAACGCATCGGCATCGCGATGGCGCTCGCCTGCGGGCCCGACCTGCTGATTGCCGACGAGCCCACCACCGCCCTCGACGTGACGATCCAGAAGCAGGTGCTCGACCTGATCCAGGGCCTGGTCAAGGAAATGGGCATGGCGCTGATCCTGATCTCGCACGATCTCGGCGTGATCGCCAACAGCGTGCAGCGCATGCTCGTGATGTACGGCGGCAGCGCCGTGGAAAGCGGCCCGACCGACACGGTCTTCGCCGGTCGCGCCCACCCCTACACGCGCGGCCTGTTCGCGGCGCGGCCCGCCATCGGGGCCGTGCGTGCCGGCCGCTTGCCGACCATTCGCGGCAGCGTGCCCGAACTGGTCGACATGCCGCGCGGCTGCGCTTTCGCGGGCCGCTGCGCCCACACCATCGACCTGTGCCAGAGCACGCGGCCCCAAGCCACGATGCTGCCCAACGACCACACGGTGCGCTGCCTGCGGCTGGGCGAAATCGCCGCGTCGAATGCCAAGGCGGCCACCGCATGAGCAAGTCCACCACCGCCGGCCAGCCCCTGCTTGCCGTGAACAACCTCTACCGCCACTACGCGCTGCCGCGCGAAAAGCTCTTCGGCCCGCCACCGACCGTGAAGGCGCTCAACGGCGTGAGCTTCGAGGTGCGGGCCGGCAAGAGCGTGGGCATCGTCGGCGAATCGGGCTCGGGCAAGTCGACCATCGCGCGCCTGGTGATGGCGCTCGACACGCCGACCTCGGGCAGCGTATCGCTCGAAGGCCGCGACCTGCATGCGCTGCCGAAGGCCGAGCTTCGCACCGCGCGGCGAGATTTCCAGATGGTGTTCCAGGACCCTTACGGCTCGCTGGACCCGCGCCAGACCGTGGCGCGCATCGTGGCCGAGCCGCTCGAGGCGCTGGCCGAAACCAGCCGCGCCGTGCAGCGCGAGCGCGCCTCGGAAGCCCTGGCCGCCGTGGGCCTGCGCACCACCGACATGGACAAGTACCCGCACGAGTTCTCGGGCGGCCAGCGCCAGCGCATCGCCATCGCTCGCGCCCTCATCACACGCCCCAAGCTCATCGTGGCCGACGAACCCGTGAGCGCGCTCGACGTATCGGTGCAGGCCCAGGTGCTCAACCTGATGCAGGACCTGCAGCAGCAGTTCGGCATCAGCTACCTGCTCATCAGCCACGACCTCGCGGTGGTGAACCACCTGTGCGACGAAGTGTGCGTGGTCTTCAAGGGCCGCATCGTCGAACGGGGTCGCCCGGCCGACCTGTTCCAGCACGCCCAGCACGAATACACGCGCACCTTGCTTTCCGCCGTTCTGCACACACCGTCCCGCTAGCCGAAACGGGCTCTCTTTTCCTCCACCCTCACATCTCCAGGATCTATCGAATGTTGAAGCGACGCACACTCATGACTTCCGCCATGGCCGCGGCAATCCCGGGTGTATTCCTGCCCCAGGCCCGCGCGCAGGCCGGCAAGAACACGCTGACGATCGGCATGCCGCTCGAGCCGCCAGGCCTGGACCCGACGAGCGGCGCCGCGTCTGCCATCGCGGAGATCACGCAGTACAACATCTTCGAGACGCTCACCAAGGTGAATGCCGACGGCTCGGTCACGCCGATGCTGGCCGAAAGCTGGACGTCGTCGCCCGACATGAAGACCTTCGTCTTCAAGCTGCGCAAGGGCGTGCGCTTCGAGAATGGCCAGCCTTTCAACGCGTCGGTGGTGAAGTTCTCGTTCGACCGCGCGGGCGACGCCAAGAGCACCAACAAGGACAAGCGCTTCTTCAGCGAGATCAGCACCGTGGCGCTCGACGAGTACATGGTGGGCGTCAACAGCACGCTGCCCAACCCCGACCTGCCCTTCATGCTGGGCCAGTCGACCGCCTGTATCGTCGAGCCCAAGAGTGCCGAGACCAACGTCACCGCGCCGGTCGGCACCGGCCCGTACAAGCTGAGCGCATGGCAGCGCGGCGCTTCGTGCACGCTGGTGAAGTCGCCGACCTACCGCGACCCGAACCTTGCGAAGACCGCGAAGTTCGTGTTCCGTTTCATGTCGGACACGGCCGCGCAGACCGCCGCACTGCTGTCGAACGACATCGACATCTTCCCGCGCGCGGGCACGCGCTCGGTGAGCCAGTTCAAGGGCAACCCGCGCTTCCAGGTGATCGAGGTCGGCACGCGCGGCAAGGTGATCCTGACCATCAACAACCGCAAGAAGCCGCTGGACGACGTGCGCGTGCGCCGCGCCATCCTCGCGGCCATCGACCGCAACGCCATCGTCCAGGGCGCGGCGGACGGCTTCGGCAGGCCCATCGGCAGCCACTACGCCCTGGGCGCACCGGGCTTCATCGACACCACGGCGATGAACCCCTTCGACATCGAGAAGGCGAAGAAGCTGCTGGCCGAGGCCGGCGTGAAGACGCCGCTCGAACTGCGCCTGCAGCTGCCCCCGCCCTCGTATGCACGCCAGGGCGGCGAGATGATCGCGGCGCAACTCGCGCAGATCGGCATCAACGTGAAGATCCAGAACGTGGAGTGGGCCCAATGGCTCAGCGGCACCTTCGGTGGCGCGCACGACTTCGACCTGACGATGGTCGCGCACGTGGAGCCCTTCGACCTCGTGAAGTACACCGAGCCCGACTACTACTGGGGCTACGACTCGAAGAAGTTCCGCGACCTGTTCGTCACCATCCAGAACGAAGAGAACAAGAAGCGACGCGCCGACCTGCTGGCCGAGGCGCAGCGCCAGCTTGCGACCGACGCGGTCAACGGCTTCCTGTACCAGGCGGTGTTCCCGACCATCGCGCGCAAGGAAGTGAAGGGCCTGTGGCCGAGCATGCCGATCGTGGTGAACGACCTGGCCGCAATCTCGTGGAGCTGATGCGATGGCCAAGCCCCTGTACTCCCTGAGCGTGCAGGAGTTGCACGCGGCCTATCGCAGCAAGGAACTCTCGCCGGTGGAAGTGACGCGCTCGGTCAACGAACGCATCGCGGCCTGCGAGCCCGAACTGCACGCGACGTGGCTGTTCCGCCCCGAGCTTGCGCTCGAACAGGCCCGCGCCTCCGAAGCGCGCTGGCTGGCCGGCTCGCCTCGCGGCACGCTCGACGGCGTGCCCGTGACCATCAAGGACAACCTCGCGACCGAGGGCGATCCGATGCCGCTGGGCACCGCCGCCTACGACCTCGTGCCGATGGCGCAAGACTCGCCGCCCGCCGCACGCCTGAAGAAAGACGGCACGGTGCTGGTCGCCAAGACCACCATGCCCGACCTGGGCATGCTGTCGTCGGGCCTGTCGAGCTTTCATGAACTCTCGCGCAACCCGTGGGACCTGTCTCGCACGCCGGGCGGCTCCAGCGCGGGTGCCGGTGCGGCGGCTGCCGCGGGCTACGGCCCGCTGCACGTGGGCACGGACATCGGCGGCTCGCTGCGCCTGCCGGCCAGCTGGTGCGGCATCTACACGCTCAAGCCCAGCTTCGGCCGCATTCCGTTGAGCACGCCCTACATGGGCCGCTGCGCGGGACCGATGACGCGCACGGTGGCCGACTCGGCGCTGATGATGGCCTCGGTCGCGCAACCCGACGACCGCGACTATTCGGAACTGCCCGCGCCAGCCATCGACTGGACCGCCTTCGAGGTCGACCCGTCGTTCCTCAAGGGCAAGCGCGTGGCGCTGCACATGGACGCGGGCTGCGGCCTGCCGCTCGATGCGCAGATCGCCGATGCGGTGCGCCGCGCGGCGAACCGCATCGAGGCGGCCGGCGCGCTGGTGGAGGAAATCAAGCCCTTCATGACGCCGAAGATGCTGCAGGGCATGGACCACTTCTGGCGCATGCGCTCGTGCCTCGACATGCAGGCCATGCCGGCCGAAAAGCGCGCGAAGATCCTGCCGTACATCCGCGACTGGGCCGAGAGCGCCGCCGGGTTCTCCGGCGCGCACATCTTCGACGCCTACAGCCAGTTCGTCGCCACGCGAGCGGCCACGGTCGCAGCCACCAAGGCCTACGACTTCGTGATCTCGCCGGTGTCGCCCAACATGCCCGCGCCCGCGGACCATGCCTCGCCGACCAACGACCCGATGCTGCCGCTGGAGCACATCGGTTTCACCGTGCCCTACAACATGTCGGAACAGCCCGCTGCTTCGATCAATTGCGGCTACTCAGCCGAGGGCCTGCCCATCGGCCTGCAGATTGCCGGACGACGCTTCGACGACCTGGGCGTGCTGCAGTTCAGCCGCGCCTTCGAGCAGATCCGCGAAGCACAACACCCCTGGCCGGAGCCTAGGTGACCGGCCGCAAGGAGACAAATCAAATGGACGCAACCCACTACATCGACGGCCGCCGCGTGCCGTCCGAAGGCAACGCCACCATCGATGTGATCGACCCGAGCGACGGCCAGAAATTCGGCCAGATCGCGCGCGGCACGGCCGCCGACGTGGACACGGCCGTGCGCGCCGCACGCCAGGCCATGGGCGAGAACTTCGACGGCCCCTGGGGCGCGATGACCGCACTGGAGCGCGGCCGGCTGCTCGCCAAGCTGGGGGCCGCCGTGATGCAGCACCATGAAGAACTCGCGCAGCTCGAAGCCCGCGACACCGGCAAGGCACTGCGCGTGGCGCGCAACGACGCCACCGCGCTGGCCCGCTACATGGAGTACTACGCCGGCGCCTGCGACAAGCTGCACGGCGACACCCTGCCCTACGAGCGCGGCTACACCGTGCTGACGGTGCGCATTCCGCATGGCGTGACGGGCCACATCATTCCCTGGAACTACCCGATGCAGATCGCGGGCCGCAGCGTGGGCGCATCGCTCGCCGCGGGCAACGCCTGCGTGGTGAAGCCGGCGGAAGACGCGAGCCTGTCGCTGCTGCGCCTGGCCGAGATTGCGACCGAGGTGGGCTTTCCGGCTGGCGCGCTCAACGTGGTGACGGGCTACGGCAAGGAAGCCGGCGCCGCGCTGTGCGCGCACCCGGGCATCGACCACATCTCGTTCACCGGCTCGACCATGACGGGCCGCAGCGTGGGCCTGGCCGCGGCCGAGCGCCATTGCCCTGTGACGCTGGAGCTGGGCGGCAAGTCGCCGCAGATCGTGTTCGCCGACGCCGACCTGGACGCAGCCGAGCCGGTGCTGTTGAACGCCATCATCCAGAACGCCGGCCAGACCTGCTCGGCGGGCAGCCGCGTGCTGGTCGAGCAGTCGGTCTACGAAGAGGTGGTGCAGCGGCTCGCGAAGCGCTTCACGGCCGTGCGCGCGGGCACGCCCGCCGAAGACCTGGACATGGGGCCGCTGATCAACGAGAAGCAGTTTCGCCAGGTGCGCGACATGGTCTCGACGGCCGAGGCCAACGGCCTGAAGGTGGCGGCGCGCGGCACGGTGTCGCCGAATGCATCGGCCACCGGCTACTACCAGGAGGCCGTGCTGTTCCGCGACGTGCCGCACGACAGCGACCTGGCGCAGCGCGAGATCTTCGGCCCGGTGCTGGTCGTGATGCCCTTCGCCGACGAAGCCGAGGCGGTTCGCCTGGCCAACGGCACGGACTTCGGCCTGGTGGCCGGCGTGTGGACCCGCGACGGCGCGCGCCAGCTGCGCATGGCGCACAAGCTGCACTGCGGCCAGGTCTTCGTCAACAATTACGGTGCGGCGGGTGGTGTAGAACTGCCTTTCGGCGGCGTGAAATCGAGCGGCTTCGGCCGCGAGAAGGGCTTCGAGGCCCTGCTCGGATTCACGACCCTCAAGACCATCGCCATCAAGCACGGATGAATTCATGACAAGCACTGAACAGCAACAAGCCCCCCGCCGCGTGGGCCTCGTCGGCGTCGGCCTGATGGGCCACGGCATCGCCAGCAACATCGTCAAGCACGGCCACCAGCTCACCGTGCTGGAGCACGCGGGCAACCAGCCCATCGACGGCCTGCTGAAGGCCGGCGCCACTTCGGTGAAAGACGTGGCCGCGCTGGCCGCGCAGGTCGACGTGTTGATCCTGTGCGTTACGGGCACGCCGCAGGTCGAGGCGGTGATGCTGGGCGACAAGGGTGCATTGACTGCGCTGCGCCCCGGCACGGTGGTGATCGACTGCTCGACGGCCGTGCCCGCCTCCACTGCCAAGGTGGCGGAAGCGGTGAGCGCCAAGGGCGGCAAGTTCATCGATGCACCGATGACCCGCACCGCAAAGGAAGCCGCAGAAGGCCGGCTGAATCTGCTGGTGGGCGGCGACGCCGAGGTGCTGGCCTCGTGCCTGCCGCTGCTGCGTTGCTTTGCCGAGAACGTCACGCACGTGGGCGGCATCGGCGCGGGCCATGCGATGAAGCTGCTGCACAACTTCGTGTCGCTGGGCACCGTGGCGCTGCTGTGCGAAGCTGCTGCCTGTGCGGAGCGCGCCGGCGTGAAGCCCGACGTGTTCGTCGACGTGCTCGCCAAGGGCGGCGGCAATGGCGTGGCGCTGGAGCGCGTCAAGCCCAAGCTGCTGACGGGCAGCACCGATTCGCTGAAGTTCTCGATGGCCAATGCCAAGAAGGACCTGGGGTACTACAACGACATGGCGGAGCAGTCGTCTTCCAGCCATGGCATTGCGCAGGCTGTGGATGCGCTGCTGACGCATGGCGTCGAGAAGTTCGGGCCGGATCGCATGGTGCTCGATCTGGTCGAAGCGATGCGCTGATTTTTTATTGTGTTCTGTGCGCTGTTGTTCAGGGCGCGTGCACAGGACACCGGGTACTCCCCTCCGCGAATGTCCCCCGCCTTCGGCTCCTCCTTTATTTCGCTGCGGGGAGTACCCGGCGCCCTGTGCACCTGGGCACCTGGGCACGCTGCTGGTGTACCGCCGATCAACAACCGCTCCGAATAACGCTCCCGTCGATGGGGTGCCTTGCGCAGCGAAATAAAGGGGGAGGCCGCAGGCCGGAGGACATTCGCGGAGCAAGGTACCCCGTCGGCGGGAGCGTCGCCGCGAATGAACCCGAGCCCGAGCCCTAAGGCATCCCCCGCGCCAGCAAATGATCGACAAGCCGACGCTGCGGAAAACTCAACGCCTCCTGCCGCGTGCACAGATACATCCGTCGTGAAGCCCAAGCGTCGGTGAGGTTGATGAACCGCAGCTTCATCTCCTTGCGATAGGTCACCGCAGCCCCCTCGGGCAGGATGCCCACGCCCATGCCCGCCTCGATCATCCGGCACACGGCCTCGAAGCTCTTCACCCGCACGCGCAGCTTCAGCACCTTGCGCGCGCTCATGGCGGCGTCTTCCATCGTGCGGGAGATGGCGGAGTCGTCTTCCAGCCCCACGAAATCGAAGTCGAGCAGTTCCTCGAACGACACCTCGCGCCCGCGCCACGGATGCTTCTGCCGCACGATGGCCACCAGCCTGTCGGTGCGGTAGGGAATGAAGTTGAGCGCGGGGTCGGCCGCCTCGCTGGTGATGACACCGACATCGGCCTGCCGGTCGCGAATGGCCTGCACGATGTAGACGCTGCGGTGCTCTTCCACGCTCACGCGGATCTCCGGGTAGCGCTGGCGGAAGCTCGCCACGTCGTCGGGCAAGAACTGGCCCATGGCCGATGCATTGGCATGCAGCCGCACGCGGCCGGTAGCGCCCTGGGCGTAGTCGGAGAGGTCGGCACGCATGCGGTCGACGTCGCGCAGGATCTGGCGCGCATGCATGGCGAGCGATTCGCCAGCGCCGGTGGGCGTCACGCCCTTCGAGGTGCGGTTGAGCAGCGCGACGCCCAGGTGGCCTTCGAGAATGGCCAGGCGGCGGCTCGCGGCCGACAGCACCATGTGGCTCTCGGCGGCGGCCTTCGACAGGCTGCCGTGCTCAATGGCGCGCAGGAAAAGCGCCAGCGAATCGAGGTCGGGTCTCATCGGATTCTCGTCGTGCTGCGGGGGCCGCCATTGTCGGGCCAGCGGGATGCTTCGAGTCGGCCGAAGCATTGGAGCGGTCATTGGTCCACGCCGATCGGTTGACGCCGGCACGCACCCCTGGCTACATTCTCGAGCACTGGGTCACCGCAGTGATATTCGGCGTACCGCTTTGGCGGATCGTCGCACGCACGGGCAACCCGGCGCCATGGCAGTCCTGTTCTTCATCCCCCTGGTGGACATCGGCGTGCTCTGGCGGCTTGCGTACGGCAAGTGGCCCGGCATGCCCGCTCGTCCCTGAAAGCCTGCACGGATGGCCGCGAGGTCGCACCCTCTTCGCCAGGAGGCCTGTGCCTCTGAGAAAAATTCAAACTCATTTTCGAAATCGAAGTCCATGTTCGGTCGAATCAAGCTCCATCCATTCATCAAGGCGAACCCTCCGCATGCCGACTGCGCGCCGGCGACGAAGGCACTGCTGCACATGTACGAGGGGCAGTTGCCCGCCGCGCTGCTCGAGTTGTGGCGCAAGCACGGACTTGGGTTCTATGGCCGCCGGCAGATCTGCCTGATCGATCCGCAGGCGTGGCAATCCATGCTCGACCGATGGATCGTTTCGCCACCCAGCGCCACCGTGCGCGTGCCCATTGCGCTGACGCCATTCGGCACGCTTCTTTTTTACAGAAAGCTCACTGCTGCAGACGAGGACGTTGCGGCACTGAACCCCGTGACCCGCAGCATCAGCATCCTGAGCTGGGACCTCGTGGATCTGTTCAACAACGTTCTGAGCGACCCGAGCCAGATCGATGAATTCATCCAACCGGCCATGCTCGAAACCGCGCAGCAACAAGCCGGCACGCTGGCTCCCGGCGAGGCGTACCACGTCGACCCGATGCTGTTGTCCATGCAGATGCTGAAGATCGCGAGGACGGATGCGCTCGCGCTTCACCAGAAGCTTCGCGCGCAGGTCGACCACGAGCAGACGCCGCCCGCGCCGCCCCCGGACAGCGTCCGCGCGGCCCTGCCCGACAAATATCGCGCGGCCTTCAAGGACCTGGAAAGAAAAGACGGCCACCCGAGCGGGCTTTATCTATCGACTTACATCGATTGGCGCCGGCTGGTCGCGCTCGACGCGGATGGCAGCTACCAACTGCTCTTCTGGAAGAACGATCACAAGACGGGCGAAGCATCGGACATACGGCGCTACAGCGGGCAGTATCGGGTGCTCGAAACCGAAGAAGGCGACTGCCTGCTGCAGCTCGACCTGGTGTTCACCAGCAAGTCGCTGGGCAGCGATGCCAACGATGACGGCCTGTATCTGATGCGCAGCGGCGGACAGCCGCTGCTGTTGCAGGCCGCCCGCCTCGAGGACATGGCGACGGCCATCGGCGGCCGCGCAGCAACGATGGGCAGCTCCGAGCACTATTTCCGGCCCGTGCGTCTGGACGATCCTTTTCCCGTCGAGGACTCCGACGGGATGGACACTCCGCCCTTCGAGGACCTGCCGGTTGCGCTGCAGGCCCTGGTGCACCGCGAGCCGCTGAGGGCGACGATCGTCGAGGTCGCCGCCAACAGCGACCCGGAAGACGACACCGTGATGGTCTGGGTGGATCTGGGAAGCAACGACGGGCTGCGGAAGAACATGCCGCTCATGTCGCCCCAAGGCAGCCCGCGCGCACTTTACGGCTGGGTGTGGCGGATGGACCGGGAGCGGTGCGGAGTCGGCATCAAGGTACGGCGGGACGCGGCAGGCGCCATCGTCAACGGGCCCGAGACCGGCGACGTCCTTGTCAGCCGGGCGGATTGAAGCGCGATATCGGGTGGGTGGGTGCTGAAGAGCGAGCCCGGGAATACCCTCTGACCCCTCCGAAGTCTTCTTGCCTACATTTGCCCAAGGGGAACAAACTGATGGACCAGAAGACGGTTAAGTCATTGATCCGCCATGGCCGCAAGAAGTGGTCAAAACAACAAAGCTATGGACTCGCTCCTTCAGCCCCGACCCCATGGGGCAACTGTGCAAGTAATAGTGTTCTGGACTGGCTTACCTGGAGGGCCTAGGGCAGTTCTCTGAAGGGTGCATCGCTCCTTCGCGCCAGCGATCATCACTGGCATACTGGTCGTCTATACAGTTTCGACATGATGAAACGCACATGGACGACGTTGTCAACACGATGATCCCTGCCGCCTATGACGGGCGCGAACAAGCGCTCGTTAAGCATCGAATGCTCGAGGACTACCTCGAGAAGCTTTTTCTAATCATCGGTCTGACGTCCAGAAGCGGTGGTACCGCCGAACTTTGCTATGTCGACTGCTTCGCCGGTCCCTGGGGAGACTCGTCAGAGGAAATGCAGACGACATCGATAGCGATCTCGCTCAAGACTCTTGACGGCTGCCGTCAAAAGCTTGCCAGCCTCGGGGTCTACGTAAAAATCAGGGCTCTCTACGTCGAAGAGAAACTCGCGTCGTTTCAGCGGCTACAGACCTACTTGGCTGCTAGCACGCCTCGGAGCGTCCGATCGCATTGCATGCAAGGTGACTTTGTCTCGCTTCGGCAGGACATCCTGGATTGGGTCGGTTCGGAATCCTTCGCGTTCTTCTTCATCGACCCCATGGGCTACACCGAGATTGCTGTCCCAACGCTTTGCCCGCTGCTCCGCCGCCCGCGCTCGGAGTTCCTCATCAACTTGATGTACGACCACGCTAACCGTGCGATGTCGATGCACGGCATGAAGAGTGCCATGACGACGTTGCTTGGCGAGAAACTCGAGGTGGCCGATCTAGCGCCGCGGCAGCGTGAACGCGCCATCGTTCGCACCTATCGTGAAAACCTCAAGCGTTGCGTTCCCGCGTCGACGACCCACCCGGCACGAGCGGCACATGCGCGCGTGATGAACCCACAGCGTGATCGCACGAAATACCACTTGGTATACGTGACGTCGCACCCGCTGGGTATCGTGAAGTTTATGCAGATATCGGAAGCCGCCGATCGCATTCAATCCCAGGTGCGTGCGGTCAAGCGCGATAAGAAGAAGGCGGTCGACAAGGGAATGGACGAGCTCTGGCCCGTCGGATCGATGGTGGATTTCGACGCCACTCATGCCGCCCCAAAGGATGTCGACGAGTTTTGGCAGGCCTACCTCGCCGACGGTGATCGTCTTATCGATACCGCCGCCTTCGCCAACATCCTCGAAAAGACAGACTGGTTTGAAGGCGATCTTCAATCTTCACTTGTAAGGCTGATCAAGGCAGGTCGTATCGTCAACCGATCGGCCGACGCGTCGCGTCGCTATAAGCGCCCCCTGCATTTTGAAGCAGGCATCGGCGAGCGCCTTGCTTGGGTGGCGTAGAGCGCGATCGAGGCGCTGTTAACGACGTTGACGTGTCCCCTGCCGATCACAGGCGCGGGGCACCACAGATCGTCCAAGCGCGGTCAAAGGAAGATCATGGGCCGCTGCGGAGCAGCGGTCAGAACATCGCCAGGTCGCAGAGTGGAGCCGCGCAATCGCCGGCTGCCGTCGGCGGCTGCTGACGCGCCGATATCGCCGCTGCGAATCGCCGCATCGAGGGACATACGGATCATGTCGGCAGTCGCCGGCGTCGAGCTTCCGAATCGCTCCAAAAGTTCGCCGAAGAGGATGGGCTTGCCGTGATCGTAAATTGTCGGGACCAACTTCGCAGCCAGCCCTGACAGGCACCGCTCCGAAGCAACCTTATCGAAGTGATGGGCTTCTCCTAGGTCGAGTGAGTCTTGCCCCGTGACCGAACCGTCAACATTTGTGCTGTAGCCGAGCGTGAAAATGTCTGGCTCGAGGTAGTGCGAGAAATGATTGGAGAGTTTCCAGTGCAACTCCATCATCACGTCGCGCGCCTTGAAGCTGTTGGAGAGATGCACAAGCCAATACGTCCAGGCCGTGCTGCCCTTCGGGGTGATGTAGAAGATCGTGTAGTGTTTGGCCCCGCTGACCTCGACCAGGCTCTTGGCCAGGTTGCGTTGGATGGCCGATCGCCAGACATTGCCGCCAGCGAGCTTGAGACCATCAATGGTCTCCCAATTGATGTACCGGTCTAGCCCCAATTCCTTGAGTTTCTTTCGGCTCTGCGCGGTGTTGCTGAGGAACGCGATCAACGAGTCGACGTTGAACGTGAGGAGGACCTCCGCGCCTTTGACCTGCGAGAAGATCGTTCGAAGCAGCGGTGCCGAAACCTGATCATACGCATACTGGTCGAGCAAAAAGATGGCACGCTCACCGCGCTCTCGTGCGCGGATGTCCGCAATGATCGAAGAAACGCGTTCTTGGAACGTGCCTCGAAGCATTTCGATGTCGCTCCCCAGTCTGCTCTGCTCTACCCGCGCGCAAACCAGCTGCCGCAGGTAGTCGAAATTGCCTTTGTCTTTTTCGACGAAGTAATACTTCGCGGCGATGTGCCGCGGCTTCAGTCGGCCAACGTTGAGTGCGACTTGTTGCTCCGCGACTGTATTCAAAGCAATGAGTGGCGAGCCTTCGTGGAAGTTGATGCCGTCTTCGGCCATGTACTCCCCGCCGCCGGCAAAGCCATCCACGATTGACAGCGTCAACTTCTCGATGAGCACGTTGCTCATGAGCACCTGGATGTATCGCTCAAGATAACTTCGAACAATTTGGTGCTTGACCAAGCTGTGTGGATCTATGGGCGGAGGGCGGCTGCCTAGGTGCCAAGCGTACTTTTCGTCTCGTTTGACCATCGTGGGTGGCGCAGTGGGAATAGGCCGATCCTAACCGCGCTCTCCAACACGGCCAATTCATCTCCTGCGTTAAATTGCCGCTGCGGCAGGCATTTCGTCCCAGGTACGGCCATTTAGCAAGCGGCCATTTGCTTGCTTGGCCCGACGCTTGCCGTCAGCGCCCCATCCGCCCCACTGCTTGAAGAAAAATGCAACCTCTTGCTCTTGGCACTGGGTCCGCACAGCCTCTGCCCACTCGGTCTTCATTGGACGTGCCTTCGGCCCAGACTCTCCGCCAACGATCACCCAATGGATATCGGTAAGGTCGAGCTCTCCCACATCAGCCAGTAGGGGTTCGACCGACAGGAAGCGGATCGTGGCGGGTACCTTTCGAAGATAGTCGATACGCGGCACACCGTACTTCCGATCCTCGACCGAAACGCCCAGCCAGGCGTTGGCCGGGACAGGGCGAGTACGGAAATAGCGCGCCATCCGGGCCGCTCGCTTGGTCAGAATCTGGTAGGTGTGGTGGGGCGTCTGCGCGATCACCTCGAACACCTTGGCGATGTACTCGTCCGGCACGCGTTCGTGGAACAGGTCCGACATGGAGTTCACGAAGTAGACCGTCGACTTCTTTCGCTTGAGCGGATCGTTCAGCCGATCAGGCAGCAAGGTAAGCGCGAATCCATTCTCATAGCCTGCCGTTCCCATGGCCTTCAGCCGCTTGGCCATGGCCTCCGCATAGCAATGCTTGCAGCCAGGCGAGATCTTGGTGCACCCGACAGTCGGGTTCCAAGTCTGCTCAGTCCATTCGATCTTGCTGATGGTTGTCATTGTGATTTCCAATGCTTAGTTAGCTTAGCGCTCCTTGGCGCGAGCGGTCGGTAACTACGAACAATTCCTCTGACGACGCCGATGATGTTCAGCGTTTCCCGAGGGTCTACAGCCTGTGTATCAACGCCATGTGGCATCAGGTGAGGCCGCCCGTGGTCTGTCCTGAATTCCTTGATGGTGTGCATGCCATCGATCTCAGCCACCACGATGTCACCGTGTGTGGCTTGCACACTCGCCTCCACCACCGCCACATCACCGCTCAGAATGCCTGTGTCCACCATTGAGTCGCCGCGCACTTTCACGAGCACGGTCTTGGAAGGCCGAGCCACCAAGAGTTGGTCCAGCGCCTGAGCCTGCACAAGACCAGTGGCGTCTCCGCCCGCGCCGAAACCCGCACGCACTTCGTCGTCACTGAGGTCCAGCGTGAAGAAGCTTGGCCCAGGCGCCAGTCGTCCACCGACGGACTTGGCCAGGTGGCCGGTAGCAATCAACCGCTGGGTGAACTTGAACGCAGCGTTCTTCGCCTTGAATCCCAGAGCCTCGGCCATTCGGCTGTACGACGGAAAGCAACCCATGCGGGCATATGTGTCGCGCAAACGGCGCAGATGCGCGTGGTCGTTGTTCGGTCGGGCCATCGCGGCATTTTAGTGAACAATCGTCCACTAATCAAAGAAAAGTTGCGGATGCAGCCGAGGCCGCACTCTTCAGGCAATGTCAGATGAGGTTGGAGTTGCTGGTCAGAACAGATTGAAGTTGCGGCTGCGCGCAATGTCGCCCCAGATGCGATCGGGCAATGAATGTCGTGAGAAAAACACGAGACGGTAGATAGAGCGGCCCTTGCCATCGGTGATGAGAGGCATCTGGCCGCTGACCGTGAAGCCTAGCGCCTCGACCGCCTGACACCAGGCAGTGAAGAACCAACCAGGCAAGCTGGACTTGGACAGCGCATCGGCGGGCACCGAGGCGCGCCAGCCCGGCAATGCGTGGTCGAACCGATCCCGCTTGGGGTTCAATTCCATATCGATATTGCGCGTCAGGTCCATCAGGCTGAAGTGAACGGCAAAGTCCACGTATTGCAGCTTGGCTAGGCGCTCGATGATTGAGAAGGAGAGGTATTCGAGGTTGTACGGGTCGATGTAAGCCAAAACCAATGAGCCGAATGGCACGGCTTTGATCATTGCATCAACAGTCTGAAGCGCCGGCCCTGTAAAGCTCTGCACTGACGCACCAACTGCGGCGAGCCGCAACTCGTTGGCTTGTGCTCGTTTTCCTTCGATATCGCCAATCAGCATTCGGGTGTCCACCCGGACAAACTTCGTGGGCACAGGATATGGCGGATGAACCATCCAGTAGTACACGTTGCGACTCACGTAGAGCTCCAGGTGCCTGGCGGGTTTCCCTTCCGGAATCGGCCATCGCAATAGCTCAAGCAGTTTTGAGCGATTCTTTTCAAGAAACTGCCTGCGCCCCAGGATTCGACTGAACTGCCCCGCCCTGTCGCTCTCCGACTTGCCGAATATCCGGTCGCGGAGTCGACGTCCATCCTTGGCCGTATATGTCGGCTGGTTGTACTTGCACTCCCCAGTCACGAGAAGGTTCTCTTCCGGCCAATAGGCGAAAACGTCAAAGTCGCCAACGTCATCGAAGCGCTCGCTGCGAAACCTCCTGTAGAAATCGACGCCCCGCTCGACGAATGGAGTGTGACGGTCAAATATATCTTTGGTGCGAATCTCCAGGCGCTTTTCGATTCCCTCTTTGACTTCGCGGATAAGCGGCTCGACGTTGGGCCAATCGAAATCTGCGGGAAGGTAGCCATCACGCACCGGTGACATCCAGTTGTACATGGACCGGCTCGTCGCCTCCGCGCCCCAACGTAGTTGGGCGCCATCTACAACCAGTGGCCTGATCGCGTAGCGATGGGTTCGCTTGCTGTGCTCCCAGTAGGGAACTTCCGCTTCGTCGACATCTCTTCCGAAAAGCCTGAGAACGCCCTTTTCTGAGAGCGTCAGGAACGACACGATGTTTTTCGCCTCCTCAGGCTCGAGCCGATCGATGCTTTCAACAAGAACTTGCACGATCCGCTCGGGGGCCGCCGCGTACGAGAGTGAGAGCTCGTCGTCGAACCCGGACCTTTGAGCCTGGGACAGTACCGCCAGAGCTGTGATCAGGTTTTGCAACTCAAATCCAACATCGGCTTTGAATGCGGTTTTTAGCTTCTCCGACTCAAGTAACTCTTTTGCTGCGCCCTCCACGACGTCTTCGCTGTTCGCGTCAATGTCCAACCGTGACTTCGCGTACCAGCAGTCACTCACGGGATACGCGAAGGCACTCGCGGAGAATCTGAACTCCAAAGCTGAACGGTCCGCCGTAGGCGAACTCATTGCCAATCGAAACAAGGCGATGGACCGCCGGGACAAGGTGGAGGTCCAGTTGCAGGATGAGCTTCGGCGGGCTGCCAAGGCTGCCAATACTGCCGAACTCTTGGGGGGGATCAGCCAAGCTCTCCAGTTCACGCAAGTGATGACCATGGCCAGCGGCATGATGGGTGGAGAGGCGATTTCGAAGTCGACCACTGCGCCGTTGAAGACTTCGGCAGATGTTGTGAGGGCCGTGCAAGGCGCTGGGGCTCGGGCGGCGGCCGCCGCCGCCGAACTCGAGTTGGAGCGCGGCCAACTCATTAACGCGATTCAGGGTATCAACGGAAAGATCCTCGACGCCGGAGTGAAGAACGGGATCGACCAGCCGGGCATTTTCAAGGTCTACTTGCACTGAATCAGCACGCTGCTCGCGGGGTGGGAAGACTGCCTTGACGAGTAAATCGCACGCTGCGCCCACGGTGCGGATCAGCTGGCACGCCCCTTGCGCTTACATCAGAGGCGAATTGCAGCGACTGCCTACGCGGCTCGACAGCCGGATCGAAGTACTTCTGCCCCCCTCTGGAAGTCGCCCCCTGCCTGACCGGGTCCGGAATTCAACATGGGTCGTTTGAGCGCTCGTCGCATACCGGCAACTGGCGGGCGTAGCCACCGCGTACTGCCGAGCCTTTCCGAAGGTGTTGTCCAGGCTTCCGCCCGATATTGCGAACCGGGCGCGCAGCGCCGCAAGCTCTTCTCCGGGGCAGCAATGGAGCGGCAACGAGTTGTTCGACGTCCGCACCCATTTCGTTTGAGTACCGAGCCGCGGCAAATCCTCTATCCAGCGCTGCCGGACCGTTCGACGGACGGGATGTTTTCATGCGTGCATCAACGCCTGAGCAGATGCCTCAAGGAAGGAAGCAGAACCGAGACGAACTCGTCGTATCGGTTGTCGAAAACCGCCCCTGGCACCAGATGCTTGTCCCTGAGGCCTCTGATGGTCTGGTCTTGCTTGGGCGTTGCAGGCGGCCGATGGCCTTGCCACGCGAGCAGGAACAGGCGCCGTAGCGTGGGCTCGTTTCGACGACCGCGCTGGAGGGCAGCAGCGAGCACCTCGGAAGGGCTGTTCGAGCGGCTACCGATGACACGGCCGTGCTTGAAAGTGAGAAGTACCGGCAAGATGCCCTTCGTGTTCCAGAAGTGCCAGCTGAGTCCCGGAGCGAACTCTTCGCGCCAATAGCGGTACCTGGTGAGCCGATAGCACGCCGTGAAAACGGCATCGCGCTGATCTGTGGGCGCACCTGCCTCGTAGTAGGCGAGCGCGACCCTCAGGAAGTCGTCCAATGCCTCACTCCAGCTTGCCTGCGATTCGAATGTCTGCCGGTCAAGGTCCCTTCGCTTGAACCTGTGCCAGTGTCCGTGCGACCTGAGCGCCGTATCGACCAGCTCCTGGGACGCGAAGATGTATTGACCGCCCCGGACCTTGTCGGCGCCATGCTGCAGCATGAGCTCCAGCGTGACCTCGTCCTCCATCCTGGCAGCCTGGCTCCTGTCACTCGTTCCCGTGCACACGCAATGCAAGCGCCGGACTGGCCGGTGCAAGGTCGTCCAGTCCGAAGCAATCCCCGCACAGTGCTGCCGAAATCGACGCTCGAAGTTGTCGGTCATTCCGACATAGAAAAACCCATCCTCCAAGGCGAGCGCGTAAATATAGAGAACGCGCGAGTTGGCGCCGGGCCGGCCACCTTGGTCGACGGCGGCAGGCTCCTGGTGAACGCTATTCAACGGGCTCGCTGCGGAGGAAACCCGCTTGGCGAGCCGTACGAATTCAGCAAACACCTCGTCCGGGACCTCACTCCCCATCAGTGCCTTTTGCCATCCGCGTACTCTGGGCCAGCTGACACCGAGGATGTCCGTTTGCCTGCGCGAAAATCCCCCTCTGTCGCTGGCGCCTTGGGCCAGCGTCTCTTTTGTCAATCGCATGCTTGCTCGTGAGTAGTCGATCAGGGCCGGCGGATGCGCTCTATGGATGAAAGGTCCGCCAGAAACTCAGAATGGTGCGAATCGAGCTTACACGTCGCGCTCGTCGGATCACCTCAAGATTGCGCCGACTGTGTGCGAAGTTCCTTCTTGTACCGCTTCATCAGAGATTGCATCAGCTCCGACGGCTCGACGGTCAGTCCTGCACAAAGCGAAACCAGGCTGGTCAGGGACGGACTGGTCGTCGCTGTCTCCAGTTTGGCCACGAAGGTGCGGTTGAGTCCGGCTGCGAATGCCAGCTCCTCCTGATTGAAGCCAAGCGCTGCCCGCCGAGCTTTCAGCTCGGCCGCAAAGGCTCTCAGCAGCGCAGGATCTTGAGTCGACCGCATGCAACGAATCTCGTTGCACGGCCTACTTTATGCACCCGCTTGTATGGTACAAATTGATGCATCAGAAGATTGAAGGAAAACTGGATGCTCAGTGTTTTCGGAATGGATGCAGAAACGCCGTCAAATAAATGGCGGTTTTCGACCCAAGTGCGCAGAGGGTGTGCATGACTCTTCCGCTCCTGCTCGCGCTGGCTGTCGCCGTTGTCCTGTTCTACTGGGTCTGGGTCGTGGCCCCGCGCGGGATCCAGGTGCAACGCGAGGCACTCCTCCAGACGGAAGGTCGAGCGACGGGGGCGGCATTCTTTCCGCTCGATCCGCGCCGCATGCTGGGATCCTGGGAGGGAACGTGCATCGTCTTTGACCCGGATGCCAGAAAGGCATGCATCGTCGTCAAAGGCAAGACAGCCCATACCGTCGATTTCGACTACTTCCGGATGTGGCATCTCAAGTGGATCGAGCAGTTTCAAGGGCCGCTGAGCCCGTACCTGCACGTGCACTTCCTCTTTGAGACGAGTGACTTCGATCGCCCGACCATCCGGGTCAATGTGTCTTCCAAGGCAGAGGGTGACCAATGGAACGCGAAGCTGGCGATCCTGCTGCAGTAGCGGCTGGCCGGTCGAATCCGGCAAGCATCGCTCTGATGAGCCCGCCCCCGCTCAGCCGTTGCATGTTGACAATCTCGGTTGCCCGATGCAGTAGCCACCGCTAAGATAAGCCCGACGAAAACGCTCCTTCAAGACCCACTTCAAACGCCATGTTGAACTTCTCAGCCGCAACCACACAACGCGTCGCATTCGACGCGGGCGCAGCTGTGCACATGGTCATATGTTCGCGGACGTCGACCCGAACCTCGAACCGGATAGCGGCGGCGATATCGCCTCGCCTCATCCTCGTTCCCCAGTCCAGGAGCTGACAGATTCGGCTCCCTCCAGGAGCCCAGAATGGTCAGCCCGAAGCAGTTTTCCTCTCTCCCGCCAACAAGCGCCAGCCCCAAGCTCCTGTTCGTCGGCGACCCTCATAGCGACTTCGCCCCCGTGATCGCCGCGGTCGAGCGCTTGCGGCCCAGGGCGATCGTGCTGCTGGGCGACATCCAGGCGCGCCAGCCTGTGCACCTCGAGCTTCAGCCGATCCTGGCTCTCACCGAGGTCTGGTTCATTCACGGGAACCATGACACGGACTCCGATACCGACTATGACAACCTGTGGGGATCGGAGCTCGTGGACCGCAACCTGCATGGACGGATCGTCGATATCGCCGGGTACAGGGTCGCGGGCCTGGGCGGCATCTTCCGCAGCAAGATCTGGGATCCGCGCCGGCCGATCGAAGAGGCCGCATTCGCCTCGACCGACGCGCTGCGCCGCTCCATGCGCCCCGAAGAGCGGTGGAGGGACGGCATTGCCCGCCGGCACCGCTCCACCATCTTCCCGGATGACTACCTTCAGCTACTCCGGAGCCCGCCCGCCGACATTCTGGTGACGCACGAGGCGCCGGCAGCACATCCGCACGGCTGGCAGGCGATCGACGAGCTCGCCGAGACGCTCGGCGTCCAGCTCGTAGTCCATGGTCACCATCACCAGAGCATCGACTATCTCGCGGAAGGGATGCAGAGTGCTGCAGCACCGTTCCGTGCCCTCGGCGTCGACATGGGCTCGCACCTGACGTGGCCGCGGGATCCAAAAAAGGAGGCTGGATCGGAAGTTCTTCCACAAGACTTGCTGGACCTTGCCATGCAGGTATTCGGCGCAGAGGCTCCAGCTTGGCTGGACAAGCCACACAAGCTGCTCGACGGCCAGACGCCAGCAGCTTTCGCAGCCGGGGGTGGGTCGGAAAAGGTCCGATCGATGCTCAACGCCATCCAATACGGTGGTGTCGTATGAGGCCCGATGAGAGTGGATTCGGAGGTCCAGAGTGATCCTCTTCCTCGACTTCGACGGCGTGCTTCATCCCGAAGGGGAGGATCACATCCACAACGGCGGCGTCGACTTCTGCTTCCTGCCACGCCTGGAGGCGTTGTTGCGCGAGTTCCCGTTCGTGAAGATCGTGATCAGTTCGTCCTGGCGTGAGCACCTGCTCAACAAGACGCTGCTGAAGCCGTTCTCCAGCGACATCCGGGCCCGCATCGTTGGAGCTACCCCTCCTTCGGGGTTTGGCCTTCAGCCGCCGTACAGGAAGCGTGAAGGAGAAATCCTCGCTTGGCTACAGATCCACGATGCGGTCGACGAGCCATGGGTCGCGCTCGACGATGCCTATTGGCAGTTCGATCGCTGCAAGGACCACCTGGTGGTGTGTGGCTCATTCACCGGCTTCGACGACAAGGCCAGTGCCGAGCTTCGCACGCGCTTTGAAGGGGTGTCCCGATGAAAGTGCTGATTCTTTCCGACCTCCACCTCGAGTTCGCTCCGTTCGAGCCGGTGCCTGATCTCGAATTCGATGTCGTCATCCTCGCCGGCGACATTCATTCGCCGGCCAAGCGCGCCCTCCAGTGGGCGATGGATCGCTTCCGCGGCAAGCCCGTGATCTACCTGCTTGGCAACCACGAGTACTACGATGGACGGCTGGATACAACACTGGCAGAAGCGCGCCGCGAAGCTGAAGGCAGCAATGTCCATCTGCTCGACGGTGACGAGCTGGTGATCGGCGGCGTGCGGTTCCTCGGCGCGACGCTGTGGACCGACTTCGCGCTCGCCATCGAGACACCTGAAGGTCCGATCAGCGATGTCGGGCGTGCCATGAAGATGGCGACCAATCTGCTGAACGACTACGCGCTGATCCGCACGGCCGACGAGTCGGCGGAGCCCGACACTTGGCGTGACAAGCAGGGCAGAAAGCTTCAAGCGGCCGACACGCTTCGGATTCATCAGGCGCAGCGCGCTTGGTTGCGCAACGAACTTTCGGAACCGTTCGACGGACCGACAGTGGTTGTGACACACCATGCACCTCATCGCGGCTCGCTGGCGCAGCGCTACGCCGATGACTGGGCCTCGGGCGCCTTTGTCACCGAGCTTCCGGATACCTTCTTTGATGTGCCCGTGCTCTGGGTGCATGGGCACACGCATCAGCAGTTCGACTATCGGGTCCGCTCCTGCCGAGTCGTGAGTAACCCGCGCGGCTATGTGAACTGGAGCGGCAGGATCGAGAACAAGGCGTTCGATCCTGGTCTGGTCATCGATGTGCAAAATGTTACTGGAGGTGAGGACTCGTGAAGCTGCTCATCCTTTCGGACCTGCATCTCGAGTTCGGCGTCTTCAACGTCCCGAAGATCGACTACGACGTCGTGATCCTTGCCGGGGACGTCTTCGTGCCAGGCTCCAAGGCCATGCGCTGGGCCCGGCGGGCAGACACTTTCGGGGACACGGTCTCGATCGTCTTCGTGCCGGGCAACCACGAGTTCTACAGCGGCGTGCTGCAGACCACGCAGAAGGAAATGGCGCTGTCTGCGGCCGCGTGCAAGGTTCATTTGCTGGCGCCTGGCGAGGCCGTGATCGAGGGCGTCCGATTTCTGGGCTGCACGCTGTGGACCGATTTCGAGTTGCCCATCCAGGCCAAGGCCGGCCCCACCGTCGACATCGAGCGCGCCATGAAGATCGCCAAGCTCCAACTCAACGACTACTCATCGATCCGGTGGGCCGAGACACCAGAGCCTGCCGATCAGTCCATGGTGCACGTCAAGCCGAGGAAGCGCCGCCTGACGCCCGAGGACACGCGAGCGCTGCACCAGCGTGACCGAGCCTGGCTGGCCCAGAAGTTGGCCGAGCCCTTCGACGGACCGACGGTGGTCGTGACCCACCATGCACCGCACCGCGGATCGCTCGCACCACACTACCAGGCCAATTGGCTGTCCGGCGCCTTCGTGAGCGAGCTTCCGGGCTCTTTCTTCGACGTTCCCTCGCTCTGGGTACACGGCCACATCCACGAGAGCTTCGATTACCAGGTCGGCAACTGCCGCGTGGTGTGCAACCCCCGGGGATACATGCGGCATGGCCGTGACCAGGAGAACAAGCAGTTCAACCCCGAGTTCATGGTCGAGCTATGAGTGACATCCAGTCATCTATCCGCACGATCCAGCAAGTGCTGGCTGCCGCGACTGCGGTCTCGGGCGGGGACCTCGAGGCGGCCATCCTCTGGTACAGGAAAGAGCCACTCGCGCCATTCGACTACAAGACAGCTGAGTCGCTGGTGGCCGAGGGGCGAGCCGCCGATGTGCTCGATCTCCTGGAGTCCTTCCAAGCCGGTTTCGTCGGATGACAACTCCGCGCACCACCCACGTTGGTGACTCCAGCGACCTGCTGTTCCTGGATATCGATGGCGTTCTTCATCCCGTCGAGACCGGCCACTCGTTCAGCAGCAGGTTCTTCAGCCATTTGCCGCTGCTGGAAGAGCTGCTTCGAGAGTTCAAGTCTGTAGAGGTCGTCATCTCGTCGGATTGGCGGCGAGCCGAAAGCATCGAACAGCTGCAGCGGTATTTCAGTGCCGACATCCGACACCGGATCATCGGCGCGACGCCGCAGATTGACCCCCATGTCGCTGTCCACCATCGGCGGCAGCTGGAGATCCATGCCTGGCTCGACGGAAACGGCCGCAGCGACGCTGAATGGGTCGCACTTGACGATTGGCCCTCGCACTTTGAAGCGGGCTTCGAACGGCTCGTGCTCATCGACCCCAAGCGTGCGTTCGATCAAGATAGCTTTCAGGAACTGCGCTCGCACTTCTTGCGGTTCGCGGCCGGCCGTTGAACCGCCATAGGATCAGTTGGCGAACTGTGCTTGGTTCAAGAAAGCTGCGGCACTCAAGCTTCATCGCCACTTCGACGCACATATGAAATGAACCCCTCATCCCGTCGGACCTCCACGCGCGATCCGCCCGCTGTAAAGCGGTATATCAATGCTGATGAGCCGCGTACTGTGGCTCCATTCGACCTCTCTACGCGGGCGAGACATCACGGAACGCGAGACCGTTTCAACGGGGTGGTCGCAGCCGGCCCCAGTGCTGCGTCCAATTGGTCCAGAAGGGACTGGAGCAACTCAACATAGGTGTCATAGCCCTCGCTGGGATGCTCCCACGGGATGGCGAAGATGCTCATCAGCACTTCGACGCAAAGTCCGTGGAAGTAGACCTGAAGTCGTTCCTCGGAAAAATCGAAGCGCAGAAGCAAGTGCTGGATGCGATGGTGTAGCTCAGGGTGGTGAAACTGCTTGACGGGCGTGTCGGTCGACAAAAGATAGAACGAACTCAACACCGCGCTCATTACCGCCCAGGCCAGGTGCATTTTGGCTTTGTCGTCGCGGTCTCCCACAAGGATGTCCCAGGCGCCGTTGTCGGCTTCCTTTTCGCGCTCGAGCTTGTCTTCCGCGGATAACTCGCGCCAGCCGTGTGCGTGGTTGCTGATGCCATGCATCCACTCGTGCAACAGCAAGAACGATATGGCCTCCTGAAAAATTAGGTTGGTTTTCTCCGTGAAGTAGCGCTCTTGGTCGCTCGCCGATGTGATTGGGGAGGGCAGGCCCTTCGGCCACGGCGTGTAGACATCCGCCACCGTCTGCGCCCAGTTGCGCAGTTTCTCGGCTCGAGCAAGCAGTTGAGGGTCAACGACGGAGGTAGGCTCCAGTTTCGGTCTCTGCACCACCTCTTCGTAGCGAATCAACCATGCGTAGATGAAGCACCAGAGCACCTCCAAGTGCGTGACATGCAGATCAATTTCCGCGGGCTCTCCAGACACCTTGGGCCCGACGGGCGAGACCAAGTCTGCACGCAGAGAAATCACCGGAAGAACCGTGCCGGAATCGACAACCTTCTGCAGCCGGTCGACGGTAAGCCGTCAATTAACCTTTCAATTACCCACAAGTCTGGCGTCTCGGCGGTCCACGGAATGATCGAGATTCCCGTTATTCCTCGCAAGAGGACTCTGCCAACGGGAACGGATGACAAAGTTTGTGCGGATTGATGGAGCCAGCAAGCCATCCGACAATGGGTCATGGATAACCGGCGAGGTCGCCGGTTGCGAGTTTCGCGACTCACGATTGGGCAAGAGATTGAGCAGCTTGCTTCAAAAACTCGGCGGCAACATCGGAGGCACGATCCCGTTCGCATGCCAGGACTGGGCTAACACCAAGGCTGCCTACCGATTCCTGTCCAACGTCGATGTCGACGAACATGCCATTCTTGCTGGGCACTTCCAGGCCACGCGTGATCGGGCCCAGGCGAGTTGCGGCCCATTGCTCATCCTTCAGGACACCACGGAGTTCTCGTACAAGAGGGACAAGCCGGAATTGATCGGCTTCAAGGGGGTGACTCACAGCCGACGTGACGAAGCGGGCCGTCCCCAACCGCACACTACCTGCGGCATCTTGATGCACTCGAGCCTCGTCGTGACGGCACAGGGGCTGCCGCTAGGCCTGTGCGCGATCAAGTTCTGGAGCCGTCAGAAGTTCAAAGGCACCAGCGCGCTGAAACGCAAGATCAACCCGACGCGTGTTCCGATTGAAGAGAAGGAAAGCGTCAAGTGGCTGCTGAACCTGCGCCAGTCGAGCGCCTTGATCGACGAGCCCGAGCGCTGCGTGCATATTGGTGATCGCGAGAGCGACATCTACGAGTTGTTCTGCCTGGCCGATGAGCTCGGAACTCGCTTCCTGGTGCGAACCTGCGTCGATCGGCTGGCTGGCGATGGCGGTCACACGATCGCTGACGAAATGGCCGAGGTTCGCGTGCGGGGTCTGCATCGCGTCGAGTTCCGCGACGAGCGGGGCCAGCCTTGCCAAGCCACCCTCGAGATCCGATACCGCCGTATTGGAGTGCTGCCGCCCATCGGCAAGCAGAAGCTGTACCCGGCGCTCGAGTTAACGGTACTCCATGCGCAAGAGCGTGAAGCGCCAGCCAGTCGCGCCCCGCTGCAGTGGAAGCTCATCACAAACCTGCCGGTGCATTCCAAGGCCGAGGCCATCGAGAAAATCGACTGGTACGCCATGCGCTGGAAGATCGAGACCTTCCACAAAATCCTGAAGTCGGGTTGCCGAGCCGAGGACTCCCGGCTGCGAACAGCCGACCGCCTGACCAATCTGATCGCGATCTACTGCATCCTGAGTTGGCGCATCTTCTGGTTGACGATGCTCAACCGCGCCCACCCTGACACCGGCCCAGGCGAGGCGTTCACCGATACCGAGATCACGGTGCTGGATCAGCTGTCACCGACCACGGCTGTTCCCGAGTTCTTGCCTCGGACGCTGTCGCACTACACCATCAAGTTGGCCAAGCTCGGTGGCTACCTCGCGCGCAAAGGCGACCCTCCACCCGGCAACATCGTCATGTGGCGCGGCCTCACACGCCTAACCGACATCGTCCTCGGTATGCAACTCGCGGCGAAAGTTGTGGGTAATTGAAAGCTTGAGGCCACGCTTACCGTAGTCTTGGGAGAATTGGGCATCTAGCGCCGGTGCACAGCTCCAAGGTCCTGGGGCGTAACATTTCCTATGGCCAGTCGTGCCTACGAGATAGAGCGAAGGATTTTCCCTGGGTTCATCAGATTCCATGGGTCGAATGCCGACTTCACCATCAGCATCATCTGCAGGTCGATGGCCGGCTTGAATCGCACCAGGCGCTCTACGTGCATCCTGCCGATGCCATGCTCGGCGCTGATGCTGCCACCGAGTTCCACGCTTGCCGCGTGCACGATGAGGTTAACGCTCGCGGCCGCCCTTTCGCATTGCTCCGGCGTGCCGTAGACCGAGCGTGGCAGCACCGCAACGACGTGGATGTTACCGTCGCCGATGTGTCCGGCGTGGCACACCGCAGCTCCCGCCACCTGCTGCTCGATGCGCTCGGTCACGAGGTCGATGAAGCGCGAGAGCTTCGAGACCGGCACCGACGTATCGTTCGAGACGGTAAAGCCCGCTCGTTTGTTGGCTTCGGAAATGTTGTGCCGCAGCTCCCAGATGCGGTTCGCCTTGGCCAAATCGGTCGCGACTACTGCGTTGGTTACCAAGTCGCGCTCGAAGGCTTGTTCGAGCGTGTTCTGCAATTCCGCGACAGCATCCCAGTGCAGCGAACTGTCCGCGATCTCCATCAGCACGAACCAAGGGCTATCCAGCTCCATTGGCAACTGAAGGCCATGGCCATGCTGCAGGACCATCTCGACCTGCCGGCGCGACATGATCTCGAAAGCTTCGATGCGATTACCCACCAGTTCCTGCATGAAGCGCAGCAGGTCCACCGCAGGCTGGACGCCCGGCAGCGCCACCATGGCCGTGGCGGAGACATTGAGACGGGGAAAGAGCTTTAGCACTGCGGCTGTCACCACGCCGAGCGTGCCCTCGGCGCCGATGAACAGCTGCTTCAAGTCGTAGCCGGCGTTGTCTTTGCGCAGCGCCCGCAGGCCGTCCCACACGCGGCCGCTCGGTAGCACGACCTCAAGACCCAGCACCAGTTCACGCATGTTGCCGTAGCGCAAGACGCCCGTCCCACCGGCATTGGTCGAAACCAGCCCGCCGATCTCGCAGCTGCCGACGCTGCCCAGCGCCAATGGGAACTGGCGCTGGCTCTGTTCGGCGGCCTCTCGCACATGGGCCAGGATGCATCCGGCTTCGGCCGTCAGCGAGTTGTTGCCGGCATCGATCTCCCGGATGCGGTTCATGCGCGACAGATTGAGGATCACGGCCGAGCGCCCGGGTTCCGCGACCGCGCCGCCCGTCAACCCGGTATTGCCGCCTTGCGGGACGATCGCCACTTGCTGGCTCGCGCAGGCCTTCACGATCTCGGCCACTTCGTTCGTGCTGCCCGGCAGCAGGACCGCGATTGCCGCACCCCGGTATCGCCCGCGCCAGTCCTGCTGGTACGGCTGCGTGATGCCCGTATCGGTCAGCACCCGCGTAGCGCCGACGATCTTGGCGAACTGGTCGAGCAAAGCAGCGGTGTCGAGACTCATGCTTTCTCCTGGGCAATGACACACACGACTCACTCCCTCTTGAGTCCGCCGATGGATTTGATGACCGCGCCCCACTTGGCGAGTTCGGACTTGACCAGTGCATCCAGCACTTCGGGCATCGATCCCACGGGCACCGCGCTGAGGTCCTTCAGCTTCGCCTGTACCTCCGGCAGCGCGACCACTGCCTGCAGCTCACGGCTCAGCAGTTCGACCAATGGCCGGGGCAGCTTTGCGGGCCCGAACACGCCGTTCCAGGTGTAGGTTTCGTAACCAGGGATCCCAGCTTCGGCGAGCGTCGGAATGTCTGGAAAAGAAGGCGAACGCTTGCTGGTTGTCACTGCCAGTGCACGTGCCGACCCAGCCCGAATGTGCGAGGCCGCACCGGTGAGAACGTCGAACAGGATGGGAATGTGGCGGCCGACCAGGTCGGTCATGGCGGGGCCGCCACCCTTGTACGGAACATGACCGATGTCCACGCCGGCCATGGATTTGAACAGCTCGCCCGAGAGGTGCGGCGGCGTCCCGACACCGGACGATCCGTAGCTGAATGTGCCCGGTTGCGACTTAAGTAGCGCGATCAGCTCCTGCACGTTTTGCGCTTTCACGGACGAGTTGACCAGAAGGACGTTCGGGACCGTCGCGACAAGTGAGATGGCCGTGAAGTCGCGCTGGGCGTCGTAGGGAGCAGGCGGTGTCGATAGCAGGTTGATCGCGTGCGTCGCAACCGTGCCCATCAGCAGCATGCTGCCGTCCGCGGCTGCCTTCGCAACCTTCACGGCGCCGATGGCCCCGCCGCTCCCGGCAACGTTTTCCACTACCACGCTGTGCGCGATGCGTTCCGACAGCTTCTGCGCGATCAGGCGGGAAACGATATCCGTCGCTCCTCCGGCCGAAAAAGGGACCACCAACGAGATCGATCCCTTCGGCAAGACCGATTGCGCGAAGACGTGCGACAACGGCGCGCCCAGCGTGGCTGCAACACCCCACTTCATCATATTGCGCCGAGATAGCTTGGTGGCGGTCATGCTCATGTCTCCGTTTATTTATGGGCAGGATCAACAAGAATCATAGGTTTTGATCAAAGACAGATAACAATAGAATATTGGCATACCTGCCATCAGCGTTCTTGATGGCCACGGGTGATCGGCGGCGAGCACCAAGAGACAACGTCTACAGCGGCTGGCTTCTCTCACGGGCTTTTGGGCGCACTTGCAGCGGCCTGGCACACGCATTCACCCGCAGAGATCGGAAGGAAGAAAACGAAAGGCGTGGCTCCCCGTCTTCCAGACTGGTTCCCGAGCTGTTGCCACAGGGATGCGATGGCCTTGTTTTTTGGAGCAACATCGGAACAGTTGTCGATGCCGTCCAAGAATCGGAATCACCACCACAGGCGTGCCGCGACCGAGGGCCTCCCCCTGAACGCAGCCCTTACTTCCGAGCCGGGCATCACGCGTGGCCTTCACTCGCCACAAAGAATTCGAACCACCCACAGCGTTCCGCGAACTGGCTTTCAGCCGGCACGCCGGCTCGTCCTCCGGGCGCCCTCCGGCTCACCCAGGTTGATCGGCTCACACACCCGCTGCGCAAGCCGGGCGCCATTGAATTTGATGGGATTGGACAAGAGCTTCATTTCGGCGTCGCACGGGTGCGGAACATTCGCGACCATGTCGATCTCTTGGAGAAATGGATTCTCAAGCGCCTGCTTTACGTTGAGGACCGGCGAGATCGGAAGCACCCCAGTCAGCACTTCCAGCCAGTGCGCCGTTGGATACTCGCTGAACGCCAGATCGAGTGCCTTCGTCAGTTCGGCACGGTACTGGGCGCGGACTTTCTGGGAAGTGAAGCGTGCATCCTCCGTGAGCGCCGGTTTGCCAATGACCGCCAGCAGCGCATTCCAGAACTTGTCGGTCATGCACATGACATAGATCCAACCATCACCCGTCTTGAAAGTCTGCACCGGGGTGACAGAGAGGTGAGCACCTCGAGGCAGCCGTCGGGACGCATGACCTTCGTTCAGATACCAGGTGCCTGCGTATCCCAGCTGATGGAGCGCGACGTCGAAGAGACTGACATCCACATCGCAGCCGACCCCCGTCATTTGCGCGCGCCGCACTGCGCCGAGCAGGCCCAACATGCCGGTAATGCCCGTCATGTAGTCAATCACCGATGCGCCAAAACGCGCAGGTTCACCTTCGGGATCGCCTGTGAGATCCATGAGGCCGGACTCCGCCTGCATCAAGAAATCGTACCCGGGCCAGGCCGCGCGTGAGTTGTTGCGGCCATAGGCGGAAATGTGCAGGCAGACGACCTCCGGCTTGACCGCCTGGAGATGCTGGTATTCCAACCTGAGTTTCTCCGGCTGATCTCCGCGCAGGTTGTTGACGACGGCATCGGCGCCTGCCACGAGTGACTCGAAGGCAGCGCGTCCCTCCGGGGTTTTCAAGTCAAGCGAGACGGACTTCTTGTTGGTGTTCCATCCCTGGAACACCAAGCTGTCGTCAGTCCCAAGGAAATAGGGCCCCATGAAGCGGGCTGGATCGCCGCCGATTTCCTTGTTCTCGATCTTGATCACTTCGGCTCCCATGTCGGCGAGGAACATCGAGCCGTACGGACCGGCCGCGAATTGCTCAATGGAGAGGATGCGCAGTCCTTCGAGTGGCTTCATTGGTCTTCCTTATTCGACGGACAACTTGGCCTGCTTTGCCAATGCGCCGAACTCGGTCAGCTCCTTGGCGATCCGGGCTTTCAGCTCAGCGGGCGAACTGGTGAGTGGCTCGATGCCTTGGTTGAGCATCTGCTTTCGAACTTCGGGGTCGTTGACGATTGCGACGACCTCGGCATTCAACTTGTCGACGATCGCCTGCGGCGTCCCCGCAGGTGCCAGCAGGCCGAACCAGGTACCGACATCGAATTCGGCAACGCCAGCCTCGGCGAGCGTGGGCACGTCCGGCAGTGCGCTGGAGCGCTTGGCGGTAGTGACCGCCAGAGCCCTGGTCTTCTGGGCCTTGATATGCGGGAGCGCCGAAGTGACCGTGTCGAACATGACCGAAACCTGGCCGCCCAGCAGATCCGCGACCGCCGGCGCGCTCCCGCGATACGGAATGTGCATCAGCTTCGCGCCGGTGCGCAGCTTGAACATTTCCCCAATCAAATGATGCGCAGACCCAGGACCCGCCGAGCCATAGTTGTACTTGTCCGGCTCGGCTTTGCTGAGGGCTATAAGGTCCTGCACCGATTTGGCGGGAACCGACGCATTCACCACCACCACGTTGGGCACCAGGGCGATCAGGCCGATCGGGGCGAGATCTCTCTCAAAGCGGTACGGCAATTTGGCAAAGACTGCCTGCGCGATCGTGTGATGCGCCGCGCCGACCAACAGCGTGTAGCCATCCGACGCGGCTTTTGCCACGAAGTCCGCACCGACCGTGGCCGATGCACCGGATTTGTTTTCAATGACGACAGCCTGGCCCAAGCTCTTGCTCAAACGGGGCCCGATGATTCTCATCAACGTATCGGTAGTGCCTCCCGCGGGAAATGGCACGATGACCTTGAGAGGCTTCGTCGGGTAGGCGGACCCTGGCTCTGTGGCCAAGGACGAAAAGATGGTCGACGCGGCGAGGGCCCCGGCGACGCCGACGATGGTGCGACGCTGCATTCTGAATTTCACGGTTGTCTCCTGTTCAGTTTTAGGCAATGGATGAAAGCCCGTAGCTCTACGCCGCGGCGGAAAACGTTGGATCGAGTTCGCTGCTTGCAACGATGCCGCTGTCGTGGAGCCTGCCAATCTCGGACGCGGACAGGCGCAGAACTTCGGCCAGCACTGCGTCCGTGTCCTGGCCAAGAAGTCCTGCCGGTCTGACAGCGCTCCTGGGAGTGCCGATCTGACGCACAGGTGTGCCTGCTGCCCAATGCTCACCTACCCCTGGGGTCACGACACGCTCGTAGATAGGATTGCGGCTTCCGACGCGCGAGTCTTCGTTGAGCAACTGGGTAACGGTCCGATAGGGCCCCCAGCACACATTCCGCGCATCCAGGGCAGCACCGACTTCAATGAAAGTACGCGCCGCGAACCACGGTGCGAGCGCGTCGGCGATCTCCTCACGCGACTCGTGTCTGCTCGCTTCCTTGGAAAGATCACGCCCGGTCACCCGTTCGATCGAAGCGATGCTCAACTCCGCATCGCAAGCGGCCACAAGCGCGCGCCACTGACCAGCCGAAATGCCCGCCACCATGACGCGCCGACCGTCTGCCGTGACAAAGTCACGGCCGAAGGCACCGTAGATGTTGTTTCCAATGGCCGGGCGGTCTCGACCGTAGAGTTCGGCTTCCGTCATCACACCCAGGTGCGACAGCGAAGAAAACGCACATCTGATAGTGCAATCTGCAGCTCCGCCCCCTGCCCGTTCAGCTTCCGATGCCGAAGTGCCGCAGTCAGGGCGAAGGCCGCCTGGTATGCGCAACATGCATCCCAGGCCGGAAACACACTGTTGATCGGTTCCCCGCGGAGGCCCGAAGCCTGGGGGTAGCCTGTCGAACAATTCACCGTGTAGTCAACGGCCGTGGACCCGTTGGCATTCCCTTGGATGGTGCAGCTGATGACGTCGCTTCGCAGTGCGGCCAGGGTCTCGTGAGAGAGCCAGGGCGTTGCAATGTTGGTCAGCAATACACCACCTTCTTCGTCCGGGGCGCAGACGAGGCGCTGCACCAGTTCCCGGCCTTCTGCCCGGCGAATGTCGACTGCGATGGATCGCTTGTCCTTGTTGAGACCGGTCCAGTAGAGGCTTCTGCCGCTCTCCGCGGTCGGCATCCTGCCGTAATCAATGCCGCCCCCGATCATGTCGATACGAATGACGTCGGCGCCAAATTGGGCAAGGGTCAAGCCAGCGAGTGGCGCCGCGATAAATGCGGAGCTCTCGATCACGCGTACGCCGCGCAAGTGCTGATAGTTCATTGGACCCGCCGGCCGCCTTAAGCGAAGTTGGCGGAGCGCTTTTCGAGAAAGGCCGAGATGCCTTCCTTCGCGTCCGCCGAAGAGAACACACGGTCGCTGGCTTTGAGCGACTCGCCCACGGCTTCCGCATCGGACCTCTCGAAGGCCAACTGGATGGTTGCCTTTGCGGCTTGCAGCGCGAGCGCTGGACCACGACTGAGTTTTTGCGCGATCTCTCTGGCAGAAGCGAGCGCCGTGCCCTGATCCACGACGCGATTTACCAAGCCCCATGCCAAGGCTTGCGCCGCAGTGATCGGCTCGCCCAGAAAGACCATCTCTTTTGCGCGCGCCTCCCCAATCCGGCGCGCGACCCGATAAGTTCCCCCGCTGCTTGGGAATACCCCCAGCTTGATCTCCGGCAGGCACAGCTTGACTTGGGCTTCGGCGACGATCAGGTCGCAGCAGACGGCGATTTCAAGCCCGCCTCCGTAGACGTAGCCGTTCAAGGCCGCGATCGTGGGCTTGGGAAACGAACGCAGCTGTTCGAAGACCTTGTTTTGGAAAATGAGCTTTTTTTCCAACGCTGCCCCAGGCTCGAACATCTGGGTCAGTTCTGTGATATCGGAGCCCGCGCAGAATGCGCGGGCTCCAGCACCGGTCAGAATGAGTGCGCGGACGCTGTCGGCCCTTTCCAGGGCTTTGAGCGTCTCGTACAGCTGCCGTGTGAGCGGCGCCGACACGACGTTCATCGGAGGATTGTTCAGAACGATGACTGCATAGCCATCGCTGATCTCGAGTTCGATTACTTTGGCGTCCATGGTCTTGCCTTCACTGTGCAGCCGGCAAGACTATGGCGCACCGCGCCAGCGGGTGCGTGGCTAGGTCATGCCGCTGGTGGCCCGGAAGCGAGCCGATTGGGTGTAGCGATCGCTGGGGTAGTAACTGATCGACGACTGGATCAGCGTGCCATTGACGTCGTAATAGAAGCGCTTGATCAGCAGCGCGGCGACCCCCGCCTCGGCGTGCAGAATCTCGGCCAGTTTCCGGTCCAGGTTGACCGCAGAGACGTCTTGCCTGACTTCGTGGACACGCACGCCGAACATCCGTTCGATGTTCTTGTAGATCGGCGTATTGGAGACCGGTGGAGTCACCTGCGCCTGGGCGTACCGCGGTTGCACATAGATCAACACGTAGCTCATCGGCAAGTCCGAGCCCGGTACTTTTCGCAAGAATCCAGCCTCGGAAAGCAGGAGCCCTTCCTTGCAATCGAGCTCGCGTGCGAGTTCCGGGGTCGTCGTCACCTCGCCGAGCGACACCGCGTGCATCTGCGTGTTGCCCACGAAGCTCAACAGGTCTTCGATCGAGTTGACCGCGCTGAACATGGCGCGTGGACCGGGCCCGCGCACGGTCGTGCCGATGCCCGGGTGCGAAGAGATCAGCCCCTCTTCCCGAACAATGCGCAACGCCTGTCTGACCGTCTGCCGACTCACACCATAGCGCTCGGTCAATTCTTTTTCTGAGGGCAATATGCTGCCGGCCTGGTATTTGCCCTCTTGGATGTCCCGAGTCAGCACGCCTGCCAGTGCGGAGTACAACGGCTGCCGCCCAGGCCCTGTCGCACCGAGCTGCTCTTTGGGCGCTACTTCTTCTGCCATGAAATGAATGTCCTTGCTTCCGTTCGCTCGCAATGAGGCATTGCTCGTCGAGCCTCCTCGCGATAAGCAAGCATTGTGCGATGGACAGGTAGGGTCGGGAAAAGGAGATCGTCGCATTCGGCAGTAGCGTCTGGACGCGCGCAGCCGGTGAGCTATCACCAAGGACTGGCGGTTTGGCATCACTGAGCGAGAAGGTTTTGAGATTCATTTGTACGGATATCCTAATGTACGTACATTTTAAACTGCCGGCCGGGCTCAAGAAACATTGGTAAACCCTAAGACAGCTTTGGCCCGTCCTTGGAGCCGCGAACTCCAGTCGTGGGCCCTTGATGAAGGCGGCTTGATCGACCGCCGTCGATCCCGCTCGCCGCTTTTATGACGGCTGCATCAAATACGAGACGAACAGCGAGCGCAGAACCGGCAGATGGCCCGCAAAGAAGTGGTCCGCCCCGGGGACGACAACGACGGGCAACGTCTGCGGACGAGCCCATTGCAAGATCGAGCCGAGAGGTACGCTCTCATCCATCTCACCGTGAACTACAAGCGTGCCAGGTGGGACGGACTCTGTCGGGTAGCTGCGTTTCCCATCAACCTCCCCCACAGGCAGGCTGAACAGCACAATGCGACCGGCAGCCGCTCCTGAGTCCGACAGGCGCTTGGCCACGCGGGACATGACGAATGATCCGAAGGAAAAGCCGATCAGGGCCAATGGGAGCGTAGGATAGCTGTCTCGCACCTGGGCGATCACCGCCAGCAGATCTTCGGTTTCCGCATATCCGTGGTCGTGCTGCCCGTCGCTTTTTCCCACGCCCCGGAAGTTCGGCCGCAATGACAGCCACCCGAGGTCGCGCGCGGCGCGCGCCAGCAGGTGCGGAATCTTGTGGCGCGCGCTTCCGCCGAGCAGGGGCTGTGGATGGGCGACAAGCGCCAAGCCGCACGGCGCGTCGGCAGGCGAATCGACGAGCAACTCGATGCGCCCTGCCGGAGCCTCGAGCATCAGCCGTACCGAGTCGAACTGTTCGCCTGTCTGAAGTTCCAGCAACAAGCGGGACACGGTACTTTCTCTTCCGATCCGCAGCTTCAGCGCGGAGCCAGAGCGCGAATGAAGACTTCGGGGTCCACGTTGCCGCCAGAGGCTACAACGGCCACGTTCTTGCCAGCGAGATCGATCTTCTTCGCGAGCACTGCGGCGAGAGAGGCGGCACCCGCTGGCTCGACCGCCAGCTTGAGAAAGCGAAAGGCTGCAGCCATCGCAGCAAGCGCGTCCTCATCGGACACGCTCAGCCCTCTTGCGCCATGGCGCTGGAGCACCGTCAGGGGCAACGCCCCCGCCAGCGGACCGTTGATGCCGTCGAGCAATGTGAGCCGCCCCGGCGGATTGCTCTCGGGCTTTCCGCTCTGTAGCGAGCGCGCCATTTTCTCCAACCCCGCGGGTTCGACGACGTAGATCTGCGCCTGCGGGAAGGCGCTCTTGACCGCTTCCGCAACACCGGACGCCAAGCCGCCACCGCTTGTGTTCAAGAGGACCGCATCGGGCTGTACGCCAAGCTCGTCAAGTTGCTCGCACATCTCGAGGCCGCAGGTCCCCTGCCCGGCCATGATGTCCAGGTCGTCGAAGGGTGGCACGAACGTCATGCCGCGCTGCTGGGCGATGCGGCCCGCGATCTCGGCCCGATCCTGCGTGAGCGGGTCGTAGACGACGATCTCCGCGCCCCACCATCGGCAGTTGTCGACCTTGATGGCGGCCGCATTGTTCGGAAGGACGATCAAGGCGGGGCAACCCACGGCATGGGCCGCGGCTGCCAACGCATGCCCGTGGTTGCCAGCCGAGAAGGTGACCACGCCCCCTCCCCTGGACGCATCGTCCATGGCAAGGAGCTTGTTCAAAGCCCCTCTGAACTTGAACGCGCCCGTGCGTTGCAACGATTCCGCCTTGACATGAATCTTGCACCCCGCGAGCTGGTCCAGCATGGGCGAATCCAACAACGGCGTCCGCACCACGCGCCCCCTCAGGCGTTCTGCGGCTCTGCGAATATCAGAGATTGAGAAGCCGGGCATGGGCGTGCGGCGCGTCAATCGCGCACCACCAGGATGGCTTCGATCTCGACAACCATCCCGTGCGGCAGGGAACCCATGCCCACAGCCGAACGCGCATGGACACCGGCCTCGCCGAACAGCGCCGTCAGGAGGTCGGAGCATCCGTCGATCACACGAGGATGGAATGCGAAGTCCGCGGATGCATTCACCATTCCAAGCAGCTTCACGATGGACTGCACCTTTGAAAGATCCCCCACGGCCAGCTTGACCGTCGAGAGCAGATTGAGGGCGGTCTGACGGGCCGCGTCGTAGCCGCGCGGAATATCGTCCGCTGTCTCCAGTCGTCCCCGCAGGTACGAACCGTCGGGAAACTTCGGTCCGTGCCCCGACAGGTAGAGCAGATTTCCGACCTTGCGAAACGGCACATAGTTGGCGCTCGGCGCCATCGGGTCCGGAAGCACCAGCCCAGCGAGCGAAAGCCGTGCTTCCGGATGCATCGGGTTGTCGAAATTGTGAGGCTCGCCGTGCACGATTAAATTCCCTTGTTCGACGGATTGCTGTACGCCTCGCGCACCGCATTCGACATCGGGAACTCGAGATTCACGTTGTTCGGCGGGACCGGACGCGTGAACCACTTGGCATAGAGCTCGTTGACCTCGCCGCTCTTCATCAGGCTTGTCAGAGTCTGGTCGACCAGTTCCTTGAAGCGTGCATCTTCCTTGCGGAACATGAATCCATAGGGTTCGTCCCGCAGGCGCTCCGGCAGAATTTTGTAGGTGCCCGGGGCACGCGCGTTGGCGATGAGTCCGGCGAGCTGCACATCCTCGAGAACCATTGCAACGGCGCGGTCGCTGGACAGCAGGAGAAAGGCCTCGGACGTGTCTTTGCCGGAGATCTCGGCAATGTCCACCTTCTCGGTCTTGCGATACGCGCGCAGCAGTTGAATCGCTGTGCTCCCAGACACCGTCGCGACCGTCTTGCCACCGAAATCCGAGAAGGTATTGATCCCAGAGTCTTTCTTGACCGCCGCGGCGATGCTGCCGACAAAGATCGTGGGGGCGAAATCGACCTGCTGAGCGCGTGCCACCGTATTGGTCGTGGTGCTGCACTCGAGGTCGACGGTGCCGTTCTGAACCAGGGGAACGCGGTTGGTTGGCGTCACGATCGTGTACTGCACCTTGAGGTTGGGCATGTTCAGCTTGGCCTTGACCGCATCGACGACCTTCATGCAAAGGTCGGCCGAATAGCCGATCGGGTCGGCGGCCGCGGATACCTTGTACGAGAACGGGAATGACGCGTCCCGCCCCCCGAGATGAATGACCCCGCTGTCCTTGATCTTCTGCAGCGTATCCACTGGTTGGGCGGTGGCCACTCCGTGGCCTTGTGCGGCCAGCATGACGAATGCGGAAATCAGCGCGTGTTTCAGATCCATGAACATCTCCAGAAAAGTACGAGAAAGTGGAATCGCTGGCGATCGGCCGGCGCGTTACGCGCCGCGTGCCTCATCGCATGACGAAGGGATTGCCGGCGACCGCGCCGCTGTTGATCCAGACGGTCTTGACCTGGAGAAACTCCCGGATGGCGTCGATGCCGTTCTCGCGCCCCAGACCGGAATCCTTGTAGCCGCCGAAAGGCGCCATGAAGCTCACGGCGCGGTAGGTGTTGACCCAGACGGTGCCGGCCTGCAGTCGCTCCGACATGCGGACCGCGCGACCGATGTCGCGGGTCCAGACGGCGGCGGCAAGTCCGAAGCGCACGTCGTTGGCGATGGCTACCGCCTCAGCCTCGTCCTTGAACCGGAGGACCGACAGCACCGGCCCGAAGACCTCTTCCTGGGCGATGCGCATGCTGTTCTTCACTTCGCCGAAAATGGTCGGCTCGACGAACCAGCCATTCCCGCACTCGGGCTTGTCGGCTGCACGCCCGCCCAGAAGAAGCTTGGCGCCGTCCTTGCGGGCGATCTCGAGGTATTCGAGCACCTTGCTGTATTGGGCCGGCGTCGTGACAGGACCAACCTGCGTCCCGGCCTCCATCGGATCGCCCATCTTTGCGCTGCGCGCGATATCGACGAGTTTTTCGACAAAGGCGTCGTAGATGCTGTCCTGCACCAGCAGGCGCGAGCCGGCGATGCAGGTCTGGCCCGTGGCCGCGAAGATGCCCGAGATCGCGCCGAACACGGCCTGCTCGAGGTCGGCGTCTTCGAACACGATATTGGGCGACTTGCCGCCCAGCTCCATCGCCGTGTGCTTGAAGTGCCGCGCGGCCTGTTCGTTGATCGTGCGGCCTGTCGTGTCGGACCCCGTGAAGCTGATCTTCCGCACAAGGGGATGCTCGACCAGTGGCGCCCCTACGTCCTTGCCGAAGCCCGTGACAACGTTGATCACGCCCGGAGGGAAACCGGCTTCGTCAAAGAGCTCAGCGAACTCCAGCGTCGATGCCGAGGTGAACTCCGATGGCTTGATCACCACCGTGCAGCCTGCTGCCAGTGCCGGTGCGATCTTCCAGCTGGCGAGCATCAGCGGCGAGTTCCAGGGGGTGATCGCCGCCACCACACCGAGAGGCTCATTGCGCGTGTAGGCGAGATAGCCTTTCTTGTCCAGAGGCAGCACGCTGCCTTGGACCTTGTCGGCCAACCCGCCGTAGTAGCGGTACCACTGGGGGATGTAGTTGAGTTGCCCCAGCATCTCCGCAAGCAGCTTGCCGTTGTCCCGCACCTCGATCTCAGCGAGCCTTTGCGCGTCGCGTGCAATCAAGTCCGCGAGGCGGTGCAGCAAAAGCCCGCGCTGCGTGGCGCTCATCTCGGCCCATGGGCCTTCCGTCAGCGCGGCATGTGCCGCATGCACCGCGCGCTCGACGTCTGCGACCGTTCCCTTCGGGATTTCAGCCCAGGTTTCTCCGGTGTAGGGGTTCTGGGTCTCGAACCACTGCCCGTCGGCGGGGTCGACGGACTGCCCTCCAATGCGAAGCTGATAGCGTTTCATCTCAAAACGACCTCGGCAGCCCGAGCAGATGCTCGGCCACATAGCTCAGGATCAGATTGGTGGAGATCGGTGCGACCTGATAGAGCCGCGTCTCGCGGAACTTGCGCTCGACGTCGTATTCGTTGGCAAAGCCGAAGCCGCCGTGGAACTGGATGCATGCATTGGCTGCTTCCCAACTTGCCTTGGCCGCCAGGTACTTGGACATGTTGGCCTGGGCCCCGCATGGCTGTTTCGCATCGAACAGCTCGCAGGCCTTGAAGCGCATGAGGTTCGCAGCCTCGACCTCGATGTAGCTTTCCGCGATGGGGAACTGGACCCCCTGGTTCTGGCCGATCGGCCGGCCGAACACGACCCGGTCCTTCACATAGCGGCTCACCCGGTCGATGAACCAATAGCCGTCGCCGATGCATTCCGCGGCGATCAACGTGCGTTCGGCATTGAGCCCGTCGAGGATGTACTTGAAGCCCTGGCCTTCCTCCCCGATCAGGTTCTCTGCCGGAATCTCGAGGTTCTCGAAGAACAGCTCGTTGGTTTCATGGTTGACCATGTTCGGAATCGGCCGCACGGTCAGTCCGCTCTTCTCGGCCTGGCGCAGATCGACCATGAAGATTGACATGCCCTCGGTCTTCTTTTTCACCTCGGCCAGTGGCGTCGTGCGCGCCAGCAGGATCATCCAGTCGCTGTGCTGCACGCGGCTGATCCACACCTTCTGGCCGTTGATGACGTAGCGGTCTCCTTTCCTCACCGCCGTGGTCTTGATCTTCGTGGTGTCCGTGCCGGTGGTCGGCTCGGTCACGCCCATGGATTGCAGGCGCCACTCTCCGCTTGCGATCTTGGGCAGGTACAGATCCTTTTGCGCTTTGGAGCCGTGACGCAGCAACGTACTCATGTTGTACATCTGGCCATGGCACGCGCCGGAGTTGCCTCCCGAGCGATTGATCTCTTCCATGATGACCGACGCCTCGGTGAGGCCGAGGCCCGAGCCGCCGTATTCCGCCGGGATCATGGCGGCCAGCCAGCCGGCCTTGGTCAGCGCGTCCACGAACGCTTCGGGGTAGGTGCGCTGCTCGTCCACCTTGCGGTGGTACTCGTCCGGGAACTCTGCGCACAGCGCGCGCACCGCGTCGCGGATTTCCTGGTAGCTCGTGTCCGGTTGACTCATTGCTTCACCACCTCAGAACGGAGGGAAACCGAGTTCAGCGCGAAACCGGTTCTTCACGAAGACACCATCGCGCGGCGGCAAGGCACGGGGGGGCTCGTCTGCATGGATCGCAATCTGCGCGAAGGCCACGCCCTGGCACGCGTTGGCGCGCTCCGCAACTTCATCGGCACCCTCAAGGCGGTCGATGCGGAACGAGTCTTCGATGCCGAAACCCTTGGCGACGGCCACGAGGTCGGTGCCCAGGCTCGCATGGCTGCGCTGCATGCCGGTTTCACCGAAGTGCCCGTTGTCCAGCACGACGATCGTGAGGTTCTTCGGTTGACGTGCGCCGATGGTGCCGAGGCTGCCGATGCCCATCAATTGCTCACCGTCCCCCGTGATCACGACGACCGGCCTCGAAGGCTGGGCGAGCGCCAGTCCCAAGGCCAGCGAGGTGGCACCACCCATGGCCCCCCAAAGATAGAAGTTCCGGTCGCGATCTCCGGCGGCAAAAACATCGTACGAGGGCGAGCCGAGGCCGGAGACAACCAGGGCCGAGGGTGTGGCTGCAAGCAGCCGCGCGACGAAAGCGCGGCGGTCCACCGCCGTCTGTGTGGAGGTCGTCATCAGTTGCGCTCCCATTTCTTTCGCCCGATCAGGCTTTGCGACAGCAGTACGGCAACCTTCTCGCCCGCGAGGAAGGCAGCATCCAGGCCCGCGCTGACGATTTCTCCCACTTCGTCGGGGTCGGAAGCTCTCAGCACGGTGATGCCCATCAGCTCGAGCGCGCCTTGGGTGTTCTTTCCCATCGGGGCCTGCCACGGGTTGAACTCCGCGTACTCGCCGCGCATCGTCACGAGGGTGAGGAAGGGGAAGTTGCAACTGTTCAGCAGCGAGAACATGTTGACGCAGTTGCCGACGCCGCTGCTTTGCATGAGCAACGCGGCGCGCTGGCCGCCGAGCCACGCGCCGCTGACGAGGGCCACGCCCTCTTCCTCGGTCGTCAGCACGGTGTCGATGATCTCGGGGTCGGCCTGCGCGGCACGAATGGCGTAGGAATGGCCTGCGTCAGGCACATAGGCGATCTGCTGAATGCCGCCTTCCTTGAGTGCGTCGAACACGGCCTTCTGCCAGTTCGGCGGCTCCTTGATTGCTTCCATCTGGTATTCCAATTGGTTCCGATGCAGCAATCTTATTTTGTGATTACATCTGTTGAACAATAGAATTAGGTGATTGCCGCCATTTCATTTCAGCATCGGAAGCACCGTGGATTTCAAACAGTTGCGCGCACTCGTCACGGTGGCTGAAACCGGGAACGTGACCCGCGCTTCGGCATTGCTCAACATCGTGCAGCCGGCAGTCTCTCGCCAGCTCCGAATGCTGGAGGAGGACGTCGGCGCGGAACTGTTCGATCGCAAGCGGCATGGCATGGAACTGACAGAAGCCGGTAAGACGCTTGTGGAATATGCGCGGCGAGTCCTGGGGGAGCTTGATCGGGCACGCGCCGAGATTCGCCCCACCAAGGGAGCCATCGGGGGCATCGTTTGCGTCGGCTTGCTGCCAAGCACCTGCGACCTGCTCTCCAGCGCGCTGATCACGGCCGTGGCGCAGAGCTACCCGGGAATCCGCGTTCGAATCGCCATGGGCTACGCCGGTACGCTGCAGACCTGGCTCGAAGCGGGAGAGATCGATGCGGCCCTGTTGTACGACCCCATGCCCACGCCAACGATCCGGGTCAAGCCGCTGCTCGAAGAAGGACTGTGGGTGATCGGCTTGCCTTCGAGCCGGCTGCGCAAGAACAAGCCCATGCCGCTCTCACAACTGGCCGGGCGGCCGCTGGTCTTGCCCAGCGCGCCGCATGGTTTGCGCACGCTGGTCGACCATGCTGCCACGCTGATTGGTCTTCAGTTGAATGTCGTGGCTGAGACCAACGCCATGAGCGTTCAGAAGAGTCTGGTGCTCGGGGGACATGGGCTGACCATTCTGCCCACCATCGCGGTAGCAGATGACTTGTCACGCGGTCAGCTTGCGGGTGCCCCGCTGATCGAGCCTGCTCTGCAGCGCAAAATCGTTCTTGCCACGTCGTCCACCCGCCACACGAGGACGCCTGTACGTTGTGTCGTCGCAGAACTCGTGAGATGCATGCACGAGGCCGTGCTTCATGGCGATTGGCGCGCAGTTCGATGGCTGGGCGAATAAGCGTAGTCGAGCCAATTTCAATTCGGAACTGGTCGGTGAGCGATCCGTTCCTCGAATGAATGCATCCTGCGATCAGTGAACGACTTCCGTTGGAAGCGGTGCTTCTAGGTCGTTCCCTGTGGGCCATGCAGGTGCTTCAGGGCAGCGAGCCGTGGATCTGGTGTGCGACGACTTACGCCGGATACAAGGCCAGCTTCACACAGGGCGTCACCGAGATCGGCTGCGCTGCGTGGGTATTCCGGGGCATCGTGACCGCCCATTCCGGGCCATCGTGACCGAGCATTCCGATCGAACGTGACCGTTGATTCCGGGCTCAACGTGACCGATTTCCGGGTAGTCCGGAATCGCCGGTCACGATGGCGGAATCGATGGTCACAGCAGCGGAACGCTGCCGTACGTCAGCGTGTTGGTGTTGCGCATTTCATCCACCCCATGCGGGGTAGCCTGCCCGGTTTTGCCGGAGACAGGCGTGCCCGCACCAAGGATCAACATGCGCAAGATCAGAGACGTCTTACGTCTCAAACTCGAAGCCCGCCTCTCCCACGAACGAATCGCCGCCTCTCTGGGCATCTCCAAGGGCGTTGTGGCCAAGTACGTCGGCCTTGCCAGCGTCGCGGGCCTGGACTGGCCCACCATTCAAACGCTCAGCGACACGGCGCTGGAGCGTCGTGTCGTGCAAGGCAGGCTGGACCGTCCCTCGCACTACGTGCTGCCTGACTACGGCCGCGTGCACCAGGAGCTGCGGCGCAAGGGCATGACACTCATGCTGCTGTGGGAAGAGCACGTCGCGGCCCACCCCGGGCAGCCGACCTACCGCTACAGCCAGTTCTGCGAGCGGTATCGGCGCTACGCGCTGCGCCTGAAGCGCTCGATGCGCCAGATCCACCGCGCCGGCGAGAAGCTCTTCGTCGACTACGCCGGCCCGACGATCGAGCTCACCGATGGCAATCGGGCCCACATCTTTGTGGCCGCGCTCGGCGCGTCCAGCTACACCTTCGCCTGGGCCACGCCACGCGAGACCATGGTCGACTGGCTGCAGGGCTGCGCACGCGCCCTGAGCTTCATCGGTGGCGTGCCGCAGCTTATCGTCCCCGACAACCCGCGCGCGATGATCGCGAGCCCGAACCGCTACGAGCCTCGGGCCAACGACACGGTGGAGGACTTCGCGCGTCACTACGGCACCTCGGTGCTGCCGGCACGGCCCCGCCATCCGCAGGACAAGGCCAAGGTCGAGTCGGCCGTCCAGGTCGTGGAGCGTTGGATCCTCATGCGCTTGCGCCATCAGCGCTTCGCCAACGTGGACGATGTCAATGAGGCGATCGAGCCGTTGCTGCAGAGACTCAACAGCAAGCCATTCCAGAAGTTGCCCGGCAGCCGCGCGAGCGCCTTCGCCGATCTGGATGCACCTGCCTTGCAGTCGCTGCCGCTGCAGCCCTGGGAGTGGGCGGCCTTCAAGAGCGTGCGCGTCCATATCGATCACCACATCGAGATCGACGGTCATCGCTACAGCGTCCCGCAGAACCTCGTGGGGCTGCTCCTGGAGGCGCGCATCACGGAGCACGCGGTCGAACTGCTGCACCGCGGCCAGCGTGTCGCCGCGCATCAGCGCAGCGCCCACAAGGGTGGCTTGGACGGCGACACTCATCTTGGCCGGCTGAACGACAAGCATGATGGCCGGTGGTGAGGAGTCGAAGGCGGCGTAGCCGCCGTAGACGACGAGCCACCGGCGGCGCCGGTTTGGTGGGGGTTCACGATGGCGGGTTCAGGTCTCAAGAAGAGGTCGGCCCAGTGCCAGGTTCCCGAATCACCGATCAGCAGGTACGCCTCTACATGAACACCCGCAAGAAGAAGTCCCAGGAGTTGGCCGCGGCCAAGGCCGGCATCAGCGAGCGCAGCGCGCGGCGCATCGAGAGCGCGGTGACGCTGCCCTCCCAGAACCCTCGGCGCTATTGGCGCTCGAGGCCCGATCCGTTTGCTGACGTCTGGGAGGCGCAGATCGTTCCGCTGCTCAAGGCCGCGCCCAAGCTGATGGCCGTCACGCTGCTGCGCAAGCTCCAGGACGACCATCCCGATCGCTTCCCCGACGGCATGGTGCGCACGCTGCAGCGTCACATTCGCCAGTGGCGCGCCGTGCAAGGCCCGCCCAAGGAAGTGTTCTTCCCCCAGGCCCATGCTCCGGGCCATCAAGGTCTTTCGGACTTCACCGCGATGGGCGATTTGCGCGTCACGATCTCAAACGCGCCGTTCGTCCACATCCTGTACCACTTCGTGCTGGCGTTCTCTCGCTGGGAGCATGTTGAAGTGGTTGAGGGTGGCGAGAGCTTCGAGGCGCTGTCCAAGGGCTTGCAGAACGCCCTGTGGCAAGCCGGCGGCGCTCCGCACGAGCATCGCAGCGACAGCCTGTCGGCAGCGTTCAAGAACCTGGCCGAAGAAGAGGACTTCACCGTGCGCTACACAGCGCTGCTGGATCACTACGGCATGCTGGGCACGCGCAACAACCGAGGCGTGAGCCACGAGAACGGCAGCGTCGAGTCCTCGCATCGGTACCTCAAGGAGGCGATCGACCAGGCGCTGCTGCTTCGCGGGCACCGCGACTTCGAGGATCGGGTGACCTACGAGGGGTTCGTTCGTGACGCCGTGATGCGGCGCAACCGGCGCAACGCGGCTGCGTTTCGTATCGAGCGCGAGCAGTTGCTGGATCTGCCGCACAGGCGCACCACCGACTTCGTCGAGGAGGAGGCGCGCGTCACGCGCTGCGGCACCTTCACCGTACGCGCCATCCTCTACAGCGCGCCATCGCGCCTGATCGGCCACCGCCTGAAGGTGCGGCTGTACAGCGACCGACTGGATTGCTACCTCTCGGGAGCGCTCGTGCTGACGCTTGCGCGCGGGGCGCGATCGCCCGGCACCACCCGCGGGCGGGTGATCGACTACCGGCACTTCATCGACGAGCTCAAGCGCAAGCCCCAGGCGTTCAAGGGCTTATTGTTCCGTGATGCATTGTTCCCGCGCGAGGCGTACCGCCTCACCTGGGAGCAACTCGACCTGAAGCTGACACGTCGCCAGGCCTGCCAGGCCATCGTCGCGCTGCTGGAGATGGCTGCTCGCGACGGTGTGGAAGGCGTGCTGGCCGAACGTCTCGACGCGCTGCGCCTGGCCGGCGAGTTGCCCGATGTGAAGCGTTTGCGCGAGGAGTTCGCCCCACGCAAGACCGAGGTGCCGCAGATCACGATCGAGATTCCGCCGGCGAGCCGCTACGACGCGCTGCTGCCAAGCGAGCACGAAGACGAGCTGGAAGAGGTCGCAGCATGACCGCCGCAGCATTCGAGCCCGGTCGCAACGCCTTGATGCTCAACGAGTTGCGCCTGCCGACGATCGGCAGGCTGTGGCCCGACTTCGCTGAGCGCTCGGACAGGGAAGGCTGGCCAGCAAGCCGCTTCCTGGGTGGGCTGCTGGAGCACAAAGTGGCCGAGCGGGAGAAGCGCCGCATCGAGCGCCACCGGGTGGAGTCGCGCCTGGATGTGACCAAGACGCTGGCCAGCTTCGAGTTCGCTGAGGTGCCGATGCTGTCCAAGGCCCATGTCATGGCGCTGGCCAGCGGGGATTCGTGGCTCGAGAAGGGAGCCAACATTTTGATTTTTGGTCCGCCAGGCGTGGGCAAGAGCCATGTCGGTTGCGGCATCGGCCATGCACTGATCGAGGCCGGCCGGCGCGTGCTCTACATGCGCACCAGCGAGCTGGTGCAGCGCCTGCAGGCTGCTCGCCAGACCCTCCAGTTGCCCCAGGCTCTGGCCAAGCTCGACCGCTACGACCTGCTCATTCTTGACGACATCTCGTACGTGCGGAAGGACCAGGCCGAGACCAGCGTGCTGTTCGAGTTGATCGCCGAGCGCTATGAGCGGCGCAGCATCCTCATCACGGCCAACCAGCCCTTCTCGGGCTGGGACACCGTGTTCCCCGATGCCGGCATGACGGTGGCCGCCATCGACCGCCTGGTCCATCACTCGACGATCTTCGAGTTGAACAACGTGGAGAGCTACCGCGGCAAGCAGGCCGCCCGGGAACAGAAGGTCCAGCGCGACAACGACAAGGCGAATCGCCGGCGTCAATCATCCAGCGACAACGACAACCAGTCCAAGGAGCCACAACCCTAGTCCCATAAAAAACGACATTCACCCCTGCCCAACCGGCCAAGATGAATGTCGTTTAACCGGCCATGCTGCTTGACGCTATCCAGTGGCTTCACGACCGTCGTCGCCCACCTGCCGGCGGCGCACCGCGCGCATCTCGAATGGACACCCGAGCGCCTGGTGCATTGGGGGCAGAGCATCGGTGTGGCCACGGGCCGCCTGGTGGCGCGCTTGATCGAGGAGCGGCGCCACCCGGAGCACGGCTACCGCGCGTGCCTCGGGTTGCTGTCGCTGGCACGCCGCTATGGCAAGGACCGACTGGAGGCGGCCAGCCTGATCGCCCTGGAGCTGGGGACAGCGAAGTACGCGCATGTGAAGGCCATTCTGGTCAACGAGCGAGACAAGGCTGCCCCGAGCACGGCGCCGAGCTGGATCAGCCCTCCCCATGAGCATGTGCGCGGCCCAGGCTATTACCAGTGACGGTCGAGCGCACCCGCTGAACATCCCGGACAACAAGGAATCCAATGATGATGAACACGACTCTGGACCAGCTGCGCAGCCTGAAGTTGCTGGGCATGGCAGCAGGACCAGCTCACGAGCGCCGGCATGACGACCATGAGCTTCGAGGAGCGCACGGCGTTGCTGGTCGAGCGCGAGATCCACTGGCGCGGCGACAAGCGTCGTGAACGGCTCTTGAAGGAAGCGCGGCTGAAGTATCCCCAGGCGGCCATCGAAGACATGGATGCGCGCGCCGGTCGCGGTGTCGATCGCAAGGCCGTCATGAGCCTGGCACTGGGCGACTGGATCGATTCGGGCCACAGCGTGCTGATCACTGGCCCGACGGGTGCGGGCAAGTCGTGGCTTGCTTGTGCGCTGGCGCAGTACGCCTGCCGGCGAGGCCGCTCTGCGTACTACCAGCGCATGCCCCGGCTCGGCGAGGAGCTGCGCATCCGGCACGGCAACGGCACCTTCGGCAAGTGGCTGATCCAGCTGGCCAAGACCGACGTGCTGTTGCTCGACGACTGGGGCATGGCGGCGCTGGATGTCCAGGCCAGATCCGACCTGCTGGAGATCATCGACGACCGGGCGGCCAGCAAGGCCACCATCATCACCAGCCAACTGCCCATCGAGCACTGGCATGCATGGGTTGGAGACGCCACCATTGCCGACGCGATCCTCGATCGCCTGATGCAGCAAAACCACCGACTCACCCTCACGGGTGAGTCCTTGCGGCAGACCGCGAAAACGTCCCAAAAGGAGAAGAACAAAGACCCATCGTGACCGCCACTTCTACAATCTGATCGCGCAACTCAGTACGCATGATGACCGGTCACGATCAAGCGGAATCGTCGGTCACGTTCGCCGGAATACGCACTGCGCACGCGAGGCGCAAGTTCTTCGAGGCTCCAGGCGAGCACCAAGAGTGCCGTGGCCGAGCAGGCGATGGAGTTCTTCGGTGAGCTCTAAGGCCAGGCCCGTGGCCGATGCGCTACACGCATGGATGATCGCGCACCGCCTTCGCGCGACCGATGGCACGGCGCTGGCCCGGGTGCTGGACTACAGCCTGAAGCGATGGACCGCGCTCACGCGCTACATCGACGATGGGCAATTGCCGATCGACAACAACTGGGTGGCGAACCAGATCCGTCCGATCCCGCTCGGGCGTTCGAACTGGCTGTTCGCTGGCTCGCTGCGGGCGGGGTCGCCGCCGCACTCGCAGCCCATGAGCAGAACGATTGCTAACTAAATCTCATCGCCCGGCGCATTCTGCGCCCGATCGGCTCTGGATCTTCGTCCTCGCCAATCAGCCTCGGCCCGATGGTGCGATCGGCGACCAAGCTCTTCAGGGTTGCGACCCCGCCGTCGAGCGCGTCCTCCCAACTGTCGAATACCCCCGCGCTGCCAAAGAGCACCGCAAAACCGGTGGGATCGTCAATGCTCTCGATGATGAGCCAGTGGAAGACGCCGCACTCCGATTCCTCCACGGTCACGGCAATCGTTCTGAGATGGTCGATCACGGGCTGCGTTCTACGCGTTGGCTTGCCGCGTGCACGATCAGGTTGACGCTCGCAGCCGCCGCGTCCGAAACACTGGGGTCAGGGGTATCCAGTCCGTCGAAGAGATCGACGAGTTCCTTGTCTTTCGCGTTCATCTGCCGGCTCCTTGGTTGATGGCTTCGAATTCCTTGTCGTGTATGGCCTCGCTCGCGCAGGAGGCGTTCGTGATGTTCTCCCGGCAGGTCAGCCCGGTCTACTCCGGCAGCCTCGTCGCGGCCTGCCTGGCGAACGGCTTCTCGCTGCGCGTGATCCACGGGATTCGCTCGATCTCGTCCCAGCTTGCTTTCGTCGGATGCGGACAGGGCATCGCGCTGGTGCATTCATCCTCAAGCACCTGGCGCCGGAGAACGTCGTTTTCCGGCGCCTCAAGGAGCGCCGGAACGTCGTCACCACGGCTGTTGCATGGAGCAACGCGCGCGCCAATCCAGCTGTCGATACAGTCATTGCCAAGCTGGGCGCCGGGGAGCGGAAAAACTCCTGTGCTCGCTCAGTCCAAGCTGCCGATTCAGACGCCCCGCCTCCTTGACGGCGTTCGGCATCGGAAGGTTGATGTTCGCTCCCGTCGGAGGCACGGGATAGGTGAACCACTTCACGTGGATCTCAATGATCTCTCCAACGGCACTTGCACAGAGCGAGAGAGGGCCCCATGGAGCCGAGGGCTCTATGCTGTGAGTCATGGGCTTAGGCTTACGCGCCTGCAAAGGCGGTCACTGCATCCAATTGCCAATGTCTGCGTTGTAGCCTTCCCCACCAGTTTCACCGTCGCCCCCCAGACTGAACACATCGATTTCACCGTGCAAGCCCGGGGCACGGTATTGCATGTCATTACCCCATGCATCCTTGGGTAATTTGTCCATGTAAGGGCGCCAGTTGGGCGGAATCTTGCCGCTGCTGGGCTTCTGGACCAAGGAAGTGAGGCCCTGGCTGGAGGTGGGATAGCCCCCGGCATCGAGTTTGTACAGGTTCAGGGCTTGCACGATATCTGCAATCTGCTGCCTGGTTGCGGCAACCCGCGCATCGTTGGGGCGATCCATGATCTTGGGGATCACCAGCGCAGCAAGGATCCCGAGGATCGTGATGACAACCAGAACTTCGATCAGCGTGAAGCCGCTGCTTCTTTGACGACGTGGCATATGCAAATGTCCTTGCTCAAAAATTCAATTGGGAAATTTGAAGGGTGTAGTGATTGGGAGCTCCAGCGGGCCGGAGATAAGCGCTGAGAAATCCCGGGGATTGGCTGATCAAACCGGCAGCGTCGGCAAGCTCTCCGTTGAACTGAAGCCCTTGCTGCGCAGAATGCTTGCCCTCGCCAGAAATCATCAGAGGACCGTCCTGACTGGTGACCGAGAAGCTCATCCCGACACTTTCGGCATGGCCCTTCAGCACAAATGAACCCAACTGCCCTTTGGGAATCAAGCTGGTTGCGGCGTTAAGCCACTGCACTTCCACCTGGGATATCTTGGTGGACTGCCAGTTTCCTTGCGCCGAAATCTGGCGGAAGTTCACAAGACCGTGCCATTCGCCTTTGTTCAGGATGCCAGGCAAGAGCGGCGTGAGTTCCCTGGCCTCGATGTCCAGTCCATGGAGATTGGCCTGCCATCCGCTCGAGCCGATCTGCAGGTGCCCCACGGGCTGCCCGTTGGCGCTGACCTGGAAAAGCAGGCGTCCATTCTGAAAGCCAAGCAGCTTCCAACTCAGTGGTGGCAGGGAGACCTGGCGCGGGCTCTTGTCCGGCTTGCCGGTGATCACGCCACGCCCGTTCCAAAGCGTGCCGTCGACATCGGCCAGACTCCACAAGCGATGGGATGCCTGTTGAAGCACGATGCCGATGAGACTGGCCGGGGCCAGCCATACGATGAAGACCAAGGTCAGCAGGCCAGTGACAGCGATCTGATGGAAGCGCTTCACCGTCTAGTCCTTTCCAAGTGCAAGGGTGGCCTGGATTTCGACAATGCCTGGTCGATCCGTCCGAGTGACTTTTGCTTTCTGCACGACCAGGCGCATGTCTTTCTGCACAAAGGCGACCCATTCCAACCATTGATCGAATGGAACCAAGCCTTGCAATCCAACCTGGTCTTGGGCGTCCAGAGTCTGGATGATTTCGGTGGGCAAGCCGAATCTGGAAAGTGAATCGATCACCGAAGGCGTATGCACCTTTTTGACATTGCTGCCAGCTGCAGGAAGCTGCTTGATTTGCCGCAGTTCGTCGGCCTGGACGCGCATGACGCCCAGCGCCTTCAGTTCAGCCGCCCATTGGGCCCGCGCCTGCTCCTGGGCCGAGGCCAGTGCAAACCAGAACCAGACCAATGCCGCCACGGCCATGCCGACGAACCATGCCGCTAGCAGGCGTTGGTCTCTTCTGGACAGGCCCTTCCACCAGAATTGCAGGTGCTTCATGTGCCTTCCTTTGACACCAGCGCCGTGGTGACGACGCCGTTGTTGGCTGATTGGGTGACGGCGGTGTATCCGCGCTGCCGCATGCCGGCTTCCAGTGCGCGGGCATTCTGCCCCGTGCCGTTCCAGACGACGATCATTCGCCCCTGCTCATAGTCCAGGCTCGTCAGCCTGGCTTGCGCAAGTTGCTGCGCCAAGGCGGCCAGCACCGGCACGAACTCCTCCGACCGCGATTCGCCGACGTGCGCACGCGCTGCCTGCCACATCTGGTGCAAGTGGCGGGCGGGCTTGTCGGTCTTTTCGGCGCTGCCGCCCACCTCCTGCCAGAGAGCCGACTGCTCAGCCTTGACCTGGCGTGTGGACCACCAGGTCTTGCCCAGATCGGTCAGGGCCATCAGCGTCTGAATGGCCATGCAGGCGGCAATCGCGACCAGCGCGGTCCTGAACGCGGGTTCGGCGAGGAGTTTGCGCCGGGGCATCCAGTCGCCCACCAGCAGGTTGGGGCTGGGTTGCGACAAGGTGGTGTGCCAATCCAGCGCAGCCGTCCGCTGGACAGGAATGCCCCATTGGCGTTCCTGTCCAAGGAAGAGCGTGGACGCAAGGCCGTGCAAGACCATGCGGGCCGGTGACTGGCCAGGGTTCTGTGCCCAGCGCAAGGTCAGCGCCACGGGAGGCTCGCCGCAGTCGGCGGGCATGTCCAAGGCCATGGCCGCCACGCCGTCGTGCAGCCACAGATGGCCGTCCTCGTTCTGGAAAATCCGCCATTCGTCCGGCGCAGCGGGGAGTTTGTCGGCCAACGACTCCACGCGCACCAAAGGCCGACCCAGTTCCCGGAAGCTGGCGAGCAGCTGCTCCAGCCGTTGGCGTTGCAATGTGCAGCAAACCACGTCATCCCCGTGCAGGCGCAAGGGGATGACGACCAGACGGCCCAGGTCGTCGATCAGCGCGTCTTCCAGCGCCATGGCGACCGCGGCGGTGTCTTTCCAGTTCACGCCGGGGGGCAGTTTCACGCGGTGGTAGACCAGCTGCTCCTGGGACAGGATCACCACGTGCTCGGTGGCCTGGGGCCACCGCTGTGGCGCATCCTGCCCGGTGGCGATGGAGCGCTCCCCGTCGAGCAGGCTCCACGCGCAGTCCAGGTGGCGATGCGGCCAGCCCGCATCGAGGTAGAGATACAAGGTTCGGCTCATGGGCGTTTCATCCAAACAACGTCGGGCCAGGTGCCGGGCTTTCGTCTCAACAGGGCAACCGCAGAAGCGCGCCCTTGCCCGAAGGTGGCATGCACTTCAACCCTGAAGAAATCACTGCGGACCGAGATCGACTCGGTGCGGAATCCGTCTCTCACATCACCGGTCAGCAAGGTATAGAAATCGGGGGTGTAGTCGAACGGCGAGGCCGCGCGCCTGTCGAAAATCTCCTTGGCCTGCTGGAAGCTGAGTCCCGGAACAATGGCGTAGATCAGTTCCACCGGCGCGGTGTTCACGTTCAGCTTGGAACTGGTGTCGGGCAGCAGGGTGATGTATTTGCCCAGCTTTTCAATCACCTCAGACGTGTACCCAGGTATGGCCTCCAAGCTGGCGGTGCCCATGTAACGAACCCGTTCAGAGGCTTTGCCAGACAGCTTCGATCTCAGGGATACGGCCAGCGCTTGAGGCAGTTCCAGCGCCCCCAACAGGCGTTCGTACTGTTCCCACGCGTAGGGATCGCCCGACAGCAGCCACGCCATGTTGAATTTGGATTGCTCGTCAAACATCTGGCCACTGATTTCGCCACCAGCCACCGGGATCGGGGGAACCCGGGTGGCCCAGGCCTCTCCCAAGTGGTCCTTGCGGATGCGCTGACGCTGCCGTTCGTACACGACCGAACGGGCCCAGTCAACGCCGCCCATCACCAGCCGGTGGGCCTGGCGTGCGTCTCGGAGCATCTTCACTTGAGTGACCCAGACATCGACGCGCCAGAGGATGGCCGATGCCAGCACGGTGACTACCGCCACCAGCAGCAGCGCCATCACCAGGGCAACGCCTTGCTGATGACGCATGGAGGCCGTTGCGCGGGTGCTCATGGCAGGGCATAGACCCGTGTGACGTCGCGCCCGTCGTCCAGCACCAGGGTGACGCGCAAGGCGCGGGGCCTGGCATAGGGAGTGCCTTCGAGTGGCCAGCTGCCGTGCCATTCGCCCTGGTCATCCAGGAAGGACAGGGTCATGGCCCGCACGCCGCCGAGCAGTGGCGTCTCCAGGCCTTGGACAGTGACCTCCGTTCGTCCGGTACCAGGCCCTGTATCCTGCGGGCGGGACAAGTCTGCTTCCAGCATGCGTACCAAAGTGCCATTGCGCAACGCGTACTGGACGGGCCGCACGCTTCCCGCAGTGCCCCAGATGGTCCAGTGGGCCGCGGCGCCATGGCCCCGCCAACGGACCTGGGGAACATCCGCGGGCAAGCCATCGACAGCGCAAGTGACGTCGTCCCCCATGCGTGCCCAGGCCATGGCGATGCTGCGCCAGCGCGCTTGTTCGTCATACACCACGTCGCGGGCTCTGATGACTTGCGCCAGGCCTTTGCTCGCCATGGCCCCCAGCACTGCCAGCAAGGCAATGGCGACCATGACTTCCAAGAGGGTCATGCCCTTTGTCGTGCGCCGAGAAGTCAAAAGGGCTCCCCTGGTCTTGGATTGGACTGATGGATCAAATACCCTTGAACCACTACCTTTGCCGTCGGATCGTCTTTCAGGGACACATGCACGTCCACCTTGCGTGCCAACGGGCTAGGGGTGTCACTCACTTCTTCGACAACGACAAAATCAAGCCCGCACTGGCGCTCGGCCTGTGCGGGCTGTATGCCTGCGTCCAGCCAGTCGGCGCGTGCATGGTGCAGTTCGAGCCGGTTCTGCCCCACCCAGTCGGCACACATCTGGGTGCGAAGGCGCAGTGCATTGGCGGCTGTCAGGCCCGTGGACCTGACGGCCGCGATGAGACCGATGCTGAGCACCAGCAGCGCCACCAGCACCTCCAGCAGGCTGATGCCCTGAACGCCATGGGGCCCGGCACGATGCAAGCGTGTGCAGCGCATTCAGCTTCCTTGCTCCACCGTTTGCACCACGCTGCCGGAAGCTGTGGTGTCGAGGCGGATGGTCCGCGGCCCATCGCGCAGCCGGAGGCGCAGCAGTGGCGGTGTGGCCCCGATGAATTCGATGCGCAACGGCGGTTGCATGGCCTTGTTGTCTTGCCAAGCCTGCTCGATGCGGACGTCGTCGCTCAATTCGCCCGCCTTCAGCCCCTCGGTGTCGGAGGTGCGGATCCAGGTGCCGTCGTTTTGGCGCTTCTCGAAGTGATAGTGACGGCCATTGGTCCCCAGGCGCAGGTGCTGCCCCCCGATCACGCTGGCGAACATGGCCGCCTCCAGTGTGGCGACGAACTTTTCCAGCGAAACCTGCCGCTGGACCGCCGCGGCGTTGCGGGCGCTGGGCATGGCCATGACCAGCATCACCCCCAGGATGACCATCACCACCAGGATCTCGATCAGCGTGAATCCTCGGCCACGAAGCGTCCTGGCAACCATCACATGAGCACCTGGTTGATGTTGAAGATGGGTTGCATGATGGCCAGCACGATTAACAGGACCATGCCCCCCATCACCAGAATCATCAGAGGCTCCAGCAGCCGCACCAGAATGGTCACATCATGTTCCAGCGACATTTGCTCCAACCGGGCGGCCTGGGCGAGCATCTCGGCCAGCTGACCGCTTTGCTCGCCACTGGCGATGAGGTTGATCAGCAGGGGCGGGAAGCCCTCTTTGCGCCTGAGCGCCCGGCTCAGGCTCTTGCCGGCATTGACCTCCTGCAGCGCCTCGCCCACGATCTCCTTCAGGGGAAGGCGCTCCAGCAGCCCCTTGCCGGCCTCCAGGGCGAGAAGCAGCGGGACGCCGCTGCGTACCAGGATGGCCAAGGTGCTGGCGAACCTGGCCGTGTCTGCAGAGCGCATCAGTTTTCCGAGCACGGGAAATTGCAGAAGCCTGGTATCCACTGCACGCCGGAATCCGTATTTCTTCATGGCATTGCGCCACCACACGGCGGCCAGCATCGCCGCGCCCAGGGCATAGCCTCCGCCTTCGCGCACACCTGCACTCACGCTCAGCAAGGCGCGGGTGAGCAGCGGCAAGGTCTGGCGCTGATTCTCGAACACCGTCACCACCTGGGGAACCACGTAGGCCAGCAGCACGCCCACCACGGCCAGGGCCACCACCAGCATGACCAGGGGGTAGATCATGGCTTCCAGCGTCTTGCTGCGCAGCGATTGGCTTTCTGCCAGGTAGTCGGCCAGGCGCGACATGACTTCGCTCAGTTCGCCCGCCGTCTCGCCGGCCCGGATCAAGGCGATGTACAGCGGCGGAAAAGTGCGCGGATGCATGGCCAACGCATGAGCCAGGCTGTGGCCGGCGCGGACTTCATTGCGCACCGCGTTGATGATGAGCGCATGCGCGGGTTTGTCTACCTGGCCGGCCAAGGTGACCAGTGACGCATCCACATTCAGGCCTGCCCGCAGCAGCGACGCCCATTGCTGCGTCAGCAGAAACAGGGCCCGCGCCGGAATGCGGCCCCGGTGCCCACCCGCCGCCGATGCAGGGGCGCCGGCCTCGTCCACGGACACCGGCAGCAGTCCTTTTTCCCGCAGGGCGGTGCGCAACTGGGGGGCGCTGTCGGCCTCCTGGGTGCCTGCGACCCGGGTTCCGGATGCATCGATGGCCTGATAGCGGAAGGCTTTCATCGATCTCCAGCCACACGCATCAACTCATCGACGGAAGTCACCCCCGCCCGGACCCAGCGCTGGCCGTCCTCTTGCAGCAGCCGAAGTCCGCCGTGCTCGCGTGCGGTGTCGCGCAGGACATGCTCGCCGGCGCCGTCATGGACCAGGCGGCGCAGCCGATCGTCTATGGCCAGCCATTCGTAGATACCGAGCCGTCCTGCATAGCCGGTTCCTCTGCACTCCGGGCAGCCACGCGGGCGAAATGCATGGCCCCGACCAGCGGCCTCGTCCGCATAGACAGGGTCTGGCTCTTTGCAGTGCGGGCACAACTGGCGCACCAGACGCTGGGCCAACACGCCGATCAGACTGGATGCAAGCAAGAACGGCTCTACCCCCATATCCACCAGACGGGTGATGGCACTGACGGAGTCGTTGGTGTGCACGGTGGCCAGCACCAGATGGCCCGTCAGGCTGGCTTGGATGGCGATCTGCGCCGTCTCCAGATCCCGGATTTCGCCGATCATCACCACATCCGGATCCTGTCGCAGCAACGCGCGCAGAGCGCGCGCAAAAGTCATGTCGATGCGTGAGTGGATCTGCACCTGACCAATGCCTGCCAGATCGTATTCAACCGGATCCTCCACCGTCATGATGTTGCGGTTGCGCGAATTCATCCGCATCAGCGCCCCATAGAGCGTGGTCGTCTTGCCGGATCCCGTGGGGCCGGTCACCAGCACAATGCCATGCGGCGCGTGGATGGCAGCGTCAAAGCTTGCCAGCGTATCGGGCGCCATGCCCAGCACGGCCAGGTCCATGCGCTTGGGGTCTTTGTCCAGCAGGCGCATCACCACGCGTTCGCCGTGCGACGTGGGCACCGTGGACACCCGCACGTCCACTGTCTTGCCCGCCAGCCGGATGGCAATGCGTCCGTCCTGCGGCAGGCGCTTTTCGGCAATGTCCAGTTGCGCCAGGATCTTGATGCGTGAAGACATGGCCGCATGCAGCGCCCGGTGCGGTGCCAGCACTTCCAGCAACTCGCCGTCGCGGCGCATGCGGACCACGGTGCGGTGTTCTTCGGGTTCTATGTGGATGTCCGATGCCCCCTCGCGCACGGCTTGGGCGATCAGCGCATTGATCAGGCGGATCACCGGCGCATCGCCGTCGCTGGCCAGCAGGTCTTCGACCGGCGGCAAATCATTGACCAACTGGTTCAGGTTCACCTCCTGCCCGGCGGTGTCCACAATCGATGCGGCGCTATCCCCGCCATCCGCATAAATGGACGTCAGCGCTTGCAAGAATTCCTCGTCTGGGACCACGCTGACGGGAACCTGCGCACCCACGGCGCGGCGGACTTCCGACAGGGCGGCCACGGGCGTGCCTTTGCACACCCACAGGACCGGATCGCCCGCGGCAGAATGCAGTAGCACGCTGTGGCGACGGGCAAACAGGTACGGGATCCGGCCCGAGGCCAAAGCATTCAGGGCCTCCATCTGCTACCTCGGCTCATCCATCACTGTCGCGGTCTCTGCCGCAGGGGCTGTTCGCGCGGACGACGGGTTGAGCGATGTGCTGGTCTTCAGGTCCACAGGGGTCAGCAAAGGGCCAGCTTCCTGCTTGGCCTTTTCGTTGGTCGCTTTTTGCAAGCCCTGGATGTAGTTGTATCGATCCATGGACAGCGTGGCATCGTCCTGCGCCGATCGCAACGTCTTGGGCCGGATGAACACCAGCAAATTGGTTTTGGAGCGCGTCTTGCTGGAGTGACGGAACAGTGCACCGGCCAGCGGCACATCGCCCAGCGCGGGCACCTTGTTTTCGCCGTCGCTCAGGCTGTCCTGCAACAGGCCGCCCAGCACGATCAGGCCGCCGTCTTGCACCTGCACGGCCGTTTCGATGGTGCGGGTGTTGATGGTGGGGCCGGAGGCGTTGGTCACGGAGCTCGGCACCACGGACGAAGCCTCCTGAATGATCTTCATGCGGACCATGCCGCCCTCGGACACCTGGGGCAGAATCCGCAAAGACAGCCCCACCTTGCGCCTGTCGAACGTCTGAAATGGCGTGACCGTGGACGATGAGTTGGTCGAGGAGTAACTGCCCGTGATGATCGGGACGTCCTGCCCGATCATGATCTGCGCTTCCTGGTTATCCAGTGTCATCAAATTGGGCGTGGACAGAATATTCCCGCCGTTGGTAGTTTCCAGGAACGATGCCAATGCCATCAAGTTGTTGATGACGGCCCCACTGGGCAAGGTGATGGTCCCGTTGGCGATGCCCAGGTTCAGGCCCACTCCGGTCCCCGTCGGGTTCTGAGCCATGTTCAGGATGCCGGTGGCCGCACCCGGAAAATTCGAGCCCCCAACCACACGGGTACCCGTGCTGCTTTTGTCAAGGCCGCTAAATGCCTGCCACTGGAATCCGAACTGTGCAGCAGTGTCACTGTTCACTTCGGCAATCAGGGCCTCGACATAGACCTGCGCACGGCGCAAATCCATCTGTTTGATCACCTTGCGCAGCCGCTCAATCACGATGTTCGGCGCACTGATCAGGATGGCGTTGTTGGCCACATCCGCCTGGACGTAACTCCCCTGCACTAGTCCACCTGCCGTCTGCCAGCCGCCGCTGCTGGCGCCGCCACTCCCCGAAGCCCCGGCCCCGGCCACGGCTGTCTGGGTGCTGCCCCCCATGCCGCTGTTGGGCGCCAGATTGGACTGCCGGTTCGGGTTGAGCGAGGACGTTGTGTTGTTCTCCCCCGATAGCGCGCCGGCCGCCTTGGCAGTGGTCTGGTCGGCAGACAGGATGGCCCGCAGCATCTGGGCTACTTCGCTGGCGACCGCGTTCTTCAGGTAAATCACCTCGATGTTGCCCCCGGCTTCCGGGCGATCCACCTGCTTGATGAGTTGCTGTGCCCGCAACAGCTTGCCCGGTGAGCTGCTACGGATCAGCAGGCTGTTACTGTGCGGTTCTGCATATACGGCAAACCCGTCACCCGCAACAGCCATGGCATTGGCTCCGGAAGCCCCGCTTGCTGCAGTTCCGGTGGGGCCTACGACAGCCCCCTGTTGGGCAGGGCCGTCGGTCATCAGGTTCTGGATGATGGGGGCCAGTTCGGTGGCTGTGGCATGGCTCAGCGGCACCATCACCGGAAGACCCATGCCTGGCACATCAATAGCTCCGAGGATCACCTCCAGCCGCTTCAGATTTTGCGAATAGTCGGTAACCACCAGGGTGTTGTTCGCGGGGTAAGCGATCACGGTGGCGGCGTTGTGAAGCAAGGGCTTGATGGCCGGCCCAACGGCCTGGGCTGCTTCGTACTTCAAGGAAAACATCCGTGTCGTGATGGTGTCGCCCGCCATAGGGGTGCCACTAAGGCCCACGGCCACAGACTGCTGGCGGGCATCGGCCTCGGGCAGGATGCGTACCACTTTACCTTCGTCCACCACGGCAATGCCCTGCAGGCGCAAGGCCGCAACCAGGGTCGGATAGACCAGCGAGCGCGGCATGGGCGCTGCCGACACCACATTCACATTGCCTTTGACCTTGGGGTCCAGGACAAACATCTTGCCGGTCAATTCCGATGCCAGCTTCAGGACCATCGACACTTCTGCGTTGGCCAGATTGAGGGTCACGGGTTCGTCGGCGGCCAGCGCCGTCAACACCCATAACCCCAAGCCTGCACCCCACAGCAACTTGCGAAAACTCATCGGAAATCCTTGATAAAGGGGGGAGGGCCTGCGGGCCTGGATTGGTCTTGCGGGGGTTCTCGATCTGGCCCACCTGGGGCTGACGATCTCAATGGCAGTTCACCGCGCAGCGCGTCTTTGGACAGCACGACGCTGTCGGGCCGCACTTCGACTACCTCGTGACCCGAGGACAATCGGTCTCCCACTTTGGCCACGACCACGTCGAAGCCACCGTCCGTTGCAAGCACTGCGCGGCTGTGGGCACCGGGCACGACGTAGGTGCCCATCAATCGCCAACGGGCATCGATAGTGTTTGGAGGGGGGGATTCACCAACTTCGCTGGACGGTGGTCGCTCAGTTGCAACTTCAAAGAAATGGCGGGCTGTCACGCGATTGACCTGCTCCGACAGCGTTGAAGAAGCCTTGGCAATCACCGCCGGGCTATCTGGTGCGGCCCGCCACCAGAAGCTTTGAGCAACGATCCATGCCACTGCCAAGCAGGCCAGACTTTGGACGCTCAACGGGATGGCTTTTTCTTTACACCAAGACACTAGGCCAGGCATCAAGGGGCTTGGCATATTCCAGCGCATTTATGTCCTACTTTTCTGATTCCTGCATACCGCCCCACATAAACAAAAGCCCCGGCCTGAGCCGGGGCGGGAACAGGCGCTATGTGTCAAAGTAGGTTGCGGTTGTTCACCACGTGAATCATTTTGTAACCCCATTGTTGCTCGTTGCCTTCCCAGCTACCGTAATCCCTCCATTCCCACGAATACAAATATCTATAATTAAATTTGGTCTGCGGATCCCTGCGGAAATGGGCTCCATGAAAATGGCCCTTTTTCCAGCGGCGGACCGCTACGATGACCGGTTGAGCCCATTGCCCTGGCCTCAGTTCGGTACGCATGTCAAAATTCTCCGACTGCGTTTGAGTCCAAGTCTTCTGGCGTTGAAATTCGCCTGACACACTGACACCCAAAGCCTGAATTGGAAAGCCGAAGCCACCGCCGACCTTCCAGCCAATGGTGTGAGCATAGGACGTGGACTTACCTTGCCCCCAAGTAAAGTGGCAGCCGCTGGAATTGGAGCTGCAATACTGGACGGTACCATCTGATTTCCCGCGCCAGACCCAGTCATCCCAAGTACTGCTAGCTTGTTGAATGACGCGCGCCTGTGTGCCGCCATCGGCATGGGCCTCACCCAAGTAGGAGTTGGTACCAAACCACGCCAAGGCATGCCCGGCAGTTACCAGCAGCCCTGCAGCGACAGCCGCTTGTTTTATTCGCTTCATAAGACCTCTCGATTTTTAAGGACGGTTTAAGAAAATTGGCTGCTATTTATGCAGCAAGGTGGGTTTCTGAAATCATGATTTCATGAGGAGACCCTTCACGAGAACTCACGAACTCACGAACTCAGGGGGATATTTTTTTTTGAGGCTCAAAGAAAAAATTCTCAACCGAGTTATTCAAATCCTCGGGTTTGTTGATTTTTCCTTGCGCGATTTGCTCGACCACATCGGCTTTGCTGTAAATGGGAATGAGCCCCAAGCCTCCACCGTGCTCTTCAGGCGCTTTTCGAATCACCACTGCAGTGATATCCGGTAGTGATGCACCAATGGCTTCGTAGGCAATTTGGGCGGCCTTGGCGCGCGATTCCGGCGTTCCATCGCTGTCGATCAACACCCGCCGATCCCGATCCAGGCTGGCCTGGATGCTTTGTTTGAGTGTTTTGAGATCCGCGGAGGAGTCGGTGTCAAAGACGTCGTATTTGGCGTCGGGCTCGCGCAACTGGCCACCGTGGTTTTTCAGCTCGGCCATCACAGCGCCGTTGCCGCCGCTGCCGGATACCAAGTTGAAGGCGGCCATCACACTGACCGGGCGGGCAGGTTCAGACTTGGCGGGCGCGGCATTGGGTACGGCAAGAGTGGTGATGGCGGTGCCGGCACTCTCGGTGTTGGCTCCGCAGCCTGCCAGCACAGACAAGACAGTGCACAGGATCAAGGATCTCAAGGCTGACGGTGGGGACAGGATGGCGCTCATGGATTGCTAACAACTGGTGTGTCAGAAAAGTAAAGTTCTGTTGCCCTGGACAGGGGCAGGATGGTGCATTGCGTTCGCGGCACAAACAAACGGGTCACTAAGCAGGTCAAGGTCTTCATGGAGTCCGCGTCAGGGCATCGAATAATATAGTCATAACTATCATGTAACTATAACTACCATTTGTGTCAAAAATTGCTCGGAAGATTCCTGATGCCACACGCGTCCCTCCCATACCGTCCATCCACCCTCCCCCAACCCTCGCTGGTCACGAAGAAACAGCCCGCGCAGCAGCGCGCCACAGAGACTTGTGAGCGCATCCTGGAAGTGACGGCGCAGACGCTGGTCGACGTCGGCATCGAGCGGCTGTCACCCAACCTGGTGAGCGAGCGCGCCGGACTCACGCCGCCGGCACCCTATCGCTATTCCCCAACAAGTACGCGCTGCTGTCCGAACTGAGGCCGCGCCTGATGCAGGCCCAGAACGCGCGCGTTGGCCGCTGGATCACGCCGGAGGTGTTGAACTGGGGCGTCGACAGTCTGGAGCGGGCGATCGAGGAACTGGTCATCGACACCTATGACGCGACAGTGCAGACCGTGGGCGGGGTATGGATCATGCGGGGCCTGCGCGCTGTGCCTGCCTTGCAGCTAGGTGCGACTGGCCTCCCGCGCTGCCGTTACACAAGAGCAGGCCCGACCCGAGATCTCGGCCAGGCCTCGGATTCCGCGATCAGGCGGCCCTCCGATTTAGCTCGGCGACACGCCTTCTGTTCAAGACGGTAACCGTCAAAGCGGATCGGGTTGGCGAGCAGCTTCATCTCTGGGTCTGCTGGATGCGGTACATCCCTCACCATGTCGATTTCCTGAAGGAAGGGATTGTCCAGCGCCTGACGGACATTCAGTACGATGCACAGGCGCAAGAGACCATGGCCGAATACGAGAAGGCGATGCTGGGCGCGCTGGCCGCGATGTGGAGGTCGCATTCGCGCAGATGCGCGCGGCGGATGCCGGCGTAGTGGAGCTCGAACAGGCGATGAAGGCCAGCACGGGAGCGGGCCCGTAAGAGTGAGCGCCTGTTCGAGGCAGGTCTCGCCGATCTGAACACCGTACTGGACGTGCGGCGCGGTCGACTGCGTGCACAAGACGCGCTGCTGCAAGCTCGCGGAACCCGCTGGATCGCTGTCAGCCAGCATCCCGCAACGCCACCGAAGAGCGGAGTGCGGTCGTCGCGGCCTTCTTACTTCGCCACTCCGCTTCGCACTCGTCCCTTGCGCCGTGCCGTCTCGCCGAGGCGGCCGACATCGGGCCGGATTCGAGGCAGGTGGCTAGCCACCATGCCGGCAACAACGCGGGCCACAGCCTTCACGTCGAGGGGCTCATCGAAGAGCATCTCCACGGTCGCGTACATCAGGTCCACCACGACGCGGCTGACCAGCCTCAACTGGGCCAGATCGACCTCTGGCAAGGCCTGCGCCAGCACTTGGGCCTGAGCCTGCGTGACCTGGGCGTGTGACTCCAGTCGAACTTGTTGCAGCGCGGGGACGGCCCGCATCGCCCGCATGATCCACACGCCTCCGACCGTTTGAACGGTTGCTTCGTAGGTGTCGAGGATCAACCCCTCGAGCGCCTCCTCGAGGTCCTCCACGGTACCGCGGAACACATCGACCGAAATCCATTCGGCGATGCGCTCGTTTTGGCGCTGCATCAAGCGCTGGCCGAGTTCGCTCAGGAGCGCGTACTTGTTCGGAAAGTAGCGGTACAGCGCCGGCGGCGTCAGCCCGGCGCGCTCGCATACGAGATTGGTTGACAACCGCTCGATGCCCACATCGGCCAGCGTCTGCGCCGTCACCACGAGGATACGCTCGAAAGTGTCGGTCGCGCGCTGCTGCGCCGGTTGCACTTTGGTGGCCAGCGAGGGTTGTTGCTCCCGCGGCTTGGGCGTGGTGTTGATCATGGACGACATCGGGATTCTCCCAGGTCTTTTGCCTCGTCACATGCTAGTAATGACTATATACTAGTTATTACTATCTAATCTGTGAGTGGCAGTTCGCTCGGCGGTCGCAGTCGGTGCGGCGGTTGACGACTATGAGAGCCATCCCTACCTTGGCACCTCGTCCTGGCTCGGCGCGCACGTGCCGCTCATGAAGACCGACGTGTTCCACAAGATTGCCACCATCCCTTCCTGCGCATCGGTACCACCGCCGCCCGTCTGGCGATGAACACCGAGCTGTTCGAGAAATGTGCCGAGGCCTATGTTCTGGCCGCCGCGACCGGTGGGCAGGTGGACCCTCTGCCGTGGGTGGTGCGCCACGTCGCGAACCGGCGACTGATCTGGGATGAACGCCGCGCCGCTGAGCGTTTCGCCCACGGGCTGCTGCCAGAAGAAACGAAGGGGTATTGATGCAACCCGATCGACACGAGACGCTTGGTGCGCCGCAGGTGGGCGCGGCGCTGGCCATCGGTACGGTCGCCTTGCTGATGGTCGGAGTGCAGCCCATTGCACTCGGCGAACTGGTGGAGGCTCGCAAGGTCAGCCTCGAGGGCGTGGGAGTGGTAGCGATGGGTGAGATCGTCGCACTCGGGGTAGGCTCGCTGATCGGCGATGCGATGCTTCCGGTCGCACGGTTGCGCCTGGTGACAATCGTCGCTGCTCTGCTCACCGTTGTGATCAATCTGCTCTCCGCGTTGGCCGATGGAGACGTTCAGATGCTGGCGGCGCGCGTCGCAGCCGGCGTGCCCGAGGGGGTGCTCGTCTGGTGCACGACGGCCGTGCTCGTGCGCACCGCACAGCCCGCTCGGGTGGCAGGCATTTTCGTCGTCGTGATGGCGCTGGGCCAAGCCGCCTTCGGCATGCTGCTGGCACACCTGATCATCCCCGGCCAAGGTTGGCGCGGCGTCTTCACGGCGCTAGCGCTGGCTTCGCTCCTGCCGCTCGCGCTGGCTTTCATGCAACGGCCGCGTCTGGCGCCGTTGGTGCCACCCGCCGTCTCGGGCTTTCGTTGGTCACCTCACACACTGCGGCCGCTGGCTGTCGTGTTCCTGCAGCTGGCGGCATTGGGAGCGTTCGCGGCCTACCTGGAACCGCTGGGCAAGGCAGCCGGGCTCGACTCGCGCTCGGCACAGACCCTCGTCGCCGGCATGCTCGGGATGCAGGTGGTCGGAGGCATCGCCGGCACTGCCGCCGTGCGCCGTTGGCCAACCGTGGCATCCCTTGTAGGCGCGTCACTCGGGTTGGCCGCGGTTACGGCCATGACGTTTCGACTGCCAACCGGCGGTGCGCAGCACCTCATGCTCGCGACCGCGGCGTTCGGCTTCGTCTGGCTGTTCATGCAGCCGTTCCAGTTCGCCCTGACGTTTCTCACTGATGGCAGCGGGCGCCTGGGCACGCTGATCCCTGCGGCGCAATTGCTGGGCAGTGCATTCGGGCCGCTGATGGCCTCATTCGTTGTCGTTGGCGACGATGCCTCCGCAGTGCCTCTGGTGAGCGCTGGATTCGCCGTCGCGGCGGCGTTGCTCGTGCTCGGCGCAGCGCGGCGCCGGGCCATGGGGACCGCATGACGATACTGCCCGCCGACACCGACACCATTTCGCGCATCTTCGAACAACAATTGCAGACATCGTTCGCGCTGCGCGACGCGACAGCTGCGGAGCGCGTGCGCAAGCTCGCGCGGCTGAGCGACGCACTGCTGCAGCGGCGCGAAGCACTCCATGTAGCCTTCCAGGCCGATCTGTGCACACAGCCGTCGAGGTCGACCTGACCGACCTGCTGTCAGTGATCGAAGAGGCTCGTCAAGCTATGCGCCGGCTCCCGAGGTGGATGCGGGCCCAGAGCGTTGGAAGCACCCTGACGACAGTCAGCACCTCGGCTCGCATCGCCTTACAGCCGCGGGGCCGTTGCCTCATCATCGGACCGTGGAACTACCCGGTGAACACCTTGCTCGGTCCGCTGGTCTCTCAGCCGTCGCTGCCGGCAACACGGTGGTCTTGAAACCCTCGGAGTTGACTCCGACGGTCACTGCCGTCATCGATGAACTCGTGCGCAAGGTCTTCGATCCGTCCGAGGTTGCGCTGGTGCACGGCGGTGTCGCGACTGCACAGCGACTGCTCGCGCTGCCGTGTGACCACATGTTCTTCACCGGCTCGCCCGCTGTCGGCAAGCTCGTGATGGCCGCCGCCGCGCAACACCTCAGCTCGATAACGCTGGAACTGGGTGGGAAGTCGCCGGTCATCGTGGCTGCTGGCACGGACTTGTTGCATGCTGCCGAGTTGGCGGTGTGGGGCAAGATGACGAACGCCGGCCAGACCTGCGTCGCGCCGGACCATGTTTTCGTGCATCGTTCATTGAAGGATCGCTTCGCGCAGCTGTGCTCGGACGCGATTGCGCGGCGCTACGGTGCAGATGACGCAGCGATTGAGGCCAGTGCCGATCTCGCTCGAGCGTCTGATGACACTCAATGTCGCCACGTCTATCACTCCTAGGATCCCCTGCCTTAAAAATGAGCAGGTAGGGTTTTGCGTGGGTCAGTCTTAGACGGAATTAGTGCGTTGGTGGACTGAACCCCATCGACTGGACCACTGGGGTCATCAGAACTAAGCGCCTGCTCAGCGAATTGGGATTCGAATTCGTTGGGTGGACGATAGCCGAGCACCGCCTTCGCCTTGGGATAAAGAAAGCGGCCGAGCGGCGTCAGCTTCATGGGGCGCGTAGCTTTGTCAAAGAGTTTCCCGCCAAGCAGATCCTCGAGCTACGCGATTTGCATGCTGACTGCGGCGGACACCACGTGCAGCCTGGTAGCCGCGAGGTTCGCGCTTTCTGTCTCGACGACCTCGCAGAAATAGCGTAGCGATTTCAAGTTCATATTTTTTGATCTTATGGTCAAAATTCTTTGGTTGTGCATCTACTTTACTTAACTGAGTATCAGGGCCTGTTCCAACTTCTTCTGGAGACAACCTTGATTTCTGAAGTGAACGAGCCGTTGTGGCTCTCTCAAGCCCGCTCGCTCTCGAGCGCGGAGGTGTCTGACGCCCTCGACTTCTTCAATCTTCCTGGCAGCGCACTGGGCATTCGCCCGGTTGCAGGCCCGGCCAAGCTCTTCGGCCAGGCTTTCACGATCCGCTTTGCGCCGATCGATCGATTTCAGCCTGGAACAGTCGGGGATTTCATCGATCGTTTGTTGCCCGGCAGTGTCGTGGTGCTAGACAACGGCGGACGGCTCGATTGCACGGTCTGGGGCGGCATCCTGAGCCAGTTGGCCGCCCAGAAGCGGATCGGCGGAACTGTGATCAACGGCGTGTGCCGTGACACCGCCGAGGCGGACGAGGCCGGCTATCCCCTGTACGCGTGCGGCAAATTCATGCGCACTGGCAAGGACCGGGTTCAGGTCGAGGCTTACGAGCAGCCCGTGACCTTGGGCGACGTTCGCGTCTGCAATGGAGACCTCGTGATCGGCGATGCGGACGGGATCGTGGTGGTGCCACACCTGCGCATGCAGGAAGTGCTCACGAAGGCGCTGGAGACGCGCGTCATCGAGGCCCAGATTCTCGAGGCCGCACTGGCCGGCATGCCGTTGTCGGAATCGCGAAAGAAGTATGGCTACCACACGCTGCAGCGTTCACCCACGGCGCTGCAAGGTCAAGGCAGCTGACAGCAAAGCGCCACAGAGCTACCTCGTCGGAGACAAATCATGAAACCAGTTCCCAATCTGTTCCGTGCTGCAGCGTTCGGCCTCTTGGCGGTCGCAGTCGGAGGCGGAGCGTCCGCCGAGTCGGCGTATCCGTGTCAGGTCGTAAGGCTCGTCTCGCCGTATCCGCCCGGCGGCACAACCGACATCCTCGCGCGCCTGGTGGCGCCGGGCCTCGCGAAAGAGCTTGGCACCAACGTGATCGTGGACAACAAGGGCGGTGCCAGCAGCAACATCGGCACCGAGTTCGTGTCGGCCGCCGCGCCGGACGGCTGTACCTTGCTGCTGGGGAACAACACGGGGGTGGTCATCAATCGCAACCTCTACAAGCTTCGACTCGACCCCATCAAGTCGCTCGCACCGGTCGTGGAGGTCGCCTCTGTGCCGTTGGTGCTGTACGTCAACTCGGCCGAATCGGCGAGGACGCTTGACGAATTGGTCGCGGCCATCAAGGCCAAGCCCGGCAAGTACAGCTTCGCTTCCGGGGGCAGCGGCAGCCCGCAACACCTGATGGGCGAGATGCTGAAGCTCGAGATGAAGCTCGATATGACGCACATCCCCTATCGCGGGCAAGGACCTGCGCTGGCCGATGTGATCGCCGGGCAGGTGCCGGTCGCCTTCGAAACGACCACGGCCATCGCTTCGCAGCTCGGGTCGGGGCGCATCCGCGCGCTTGCAACCACTGGCAGCACACGTTCAAAGAATTTGCCTGATGTACCCACCATGAAGGAACTCGGCCACGCGAACTTCGTGGTCGAGAACTGGTATGGCGTCTTCGTTCCTGCGAAGACGCCCCCGGCACTTGTCGAGCGTCTTAACCGCGATCTGATCAAGGTACTCAAGAGTGCAAACGCGTCGAAGAGCCTGGCTGACATGGGTTCGCGGGACGTCACTGGGAGCGCCGAGCAGTTCGCCCAGTTCGTGAACAAGGAGCTTCCTTACTGGGAATCCATCGTGAAGCGCTCGGGCGCCAAGGTGGACTGAACCGTCGCTATCGCGCCTCGTCAATTTTTCATGTCGGAGATACCCGTGGCCACTTCTGATCAGATCACGCAACTTCGCGCCCTTGGCGCAGCCACCATTTATGAAGCGCAGGGCGCCAAGGGCGCATTGGACAGCGGCATGAAGCCGATCGATCCCACCGTGCGCCTTGCAGGACCCGCCCTGACCGTCGACTGCCGTCCAGCGGACAACCTGATGCTGCACTACGCGGTGCAGAAGGCGAAGCCCGGCGACGTGCTCGTGGTCGATGCCAAGGGCTTCATGGAGGCGGGCCCCTGGGGCGACGTGCTGACCATCCAGGCACAGAAGGTGGGCATTGCCGGACTGGTGATCGATGGCTGCGTGCGCGACGCCAACCTGATCATCGAGCTTGGCTTTCCCGTGTTCTGCCGCGGGCTGTCGATCAAGGGCACGGGCAAGAACCAGCCCGGCAAGGTCAACGTACCCATCACCATGGGCGGCGTGACGATCCAACCCGGCGACATCGTCGTGGGGGACCGCGACGGCCTGGTGGTCGTACCCGAGGCCGACGTCGAAGCCACCATCGCGAGCAGCCTGGCGCGAGAAGAAAAAGAAGCGGGGCAGCGCGAGGCCATCGAGCGCGGCGCGTTCACGGCCGACCTGCTCGGCCTGGCGGACACGCTGCGGCGCCTGGGCCTGACCTGAGCGCTGGCGCCGTGCCCGCGACGACCCCGGGGCGCGGTTCAGACACCCATGGAGACAACAAGATGACCAGAACTCTTCCTCGCAGGCACGTCGTTGCCGGCATTGCGCTGGCCGCATTGGCCACCACGGCTTTCGGGCAGGCCTATCCGAGCAAGCCGATCCGGCTCATCGTGCCCTGGCCGGCCGGCGGTGCCGCTGATTCAGTAGGGCGCGCGGTGGCCGAAGGGCTTCGCATGCAACTGGGCCAGAGCGTGATCGTCGACAACATCGGCGGGGCCGGAGGGAACATCGGCACCCAGCAGTTCATCCGCCAGCCGGCGGACGGCTACACGCTGCTGTTGGCCACCAGCTCGACCAACTCGGCCAATCCTTACCTCTACAAGAAGACCGGCTTCGATCCGATGAAGGACTTCGTGCCGGTGGCAGCGCTCGGCCTCATTCCCAGCGTGATGGTGGTCGCCGCAGGGTCGCCCCACAAGTCCCCGGCGGACATCGTCAAGGCCGCGAAGGCCGCGCCCGGCAAGCTCTCGTACGGTTCCGGCGGCGTGGGCAATTCGGCGCACCTGGCGGGCGAACTGTTCAAGTCGATCGCAAAGATCGACGTGATCCATGTGCCCTACAAGGGCAGCTCTCCCGCACTGACCGACGTGATGGCCGGCCAACTCGACTTCATGCTCGACACGGGCGCCTACGGGCAAATAAAGGGCGGAAAGATCCATGCGATTGCGGTGGCTTCGGACAAACGCCATCCCATGCTGCCTTTGGTCCCTACGTTCGACGAACTCGGCATCAAGGGAATGACCATGAACGCCTGGTATGGGCTTGCCTCTCCGGCCGGCACCCCGGCGGCCGTGGTCGACAAGGTGAATGGCGCGGTCCAGGCGGCCTTCAAGTCGGGCGAGCTCGGCAAGCGCCTGACGGACATCGGCGTCGAGTTACGGCCGGGCGATGCAGGCAGCTTCGCGACTTTCTGGAAGTCGGAACTCGACCGCTACGCGGGCCTGGTGAAGCTGACGGGGGCCACTCTGGACTGAGAAGTGACGCGCGCAAAACCTCCGCCTGTCGCATTGTTCGCCGACCCGCCAGCGCCCCGCAGACGCCGGTTCGGCGCTCCAGTCTGCTCGTCAGCCTCAAGGCGCCTCGCTTTGAATCTCTACTCGAGAACCGCCCCACTCCTCTGTTGACGTATGCACTACTCAAAAAACAACGCCCCACCATCCGATTCGCCAGACCTACTGCCGGTTGACCAGCCTCAGACCCAGGTGCCCGGAAGCAAGGTCTCGCCAACTTCGCATGCCTGCGAATGGGACGAATGGCGGCCCATCCGGGATGTGGGTGACCTGCCGCGAGACGCTACGCCAGCAGCTTTCAACAGGCTCGCCCGAATGACTGCATCCAACAAAAACTGACCTGAGGCGGTGAGATCCTCGCCGAGTGAGCAGGCAACTTCGAAGAAAACCAAATGAGTTCGCAATTGATTCGTTCCGTCCTCATCGCGAGCCGGTCCGAGATCGCCATTCGCGTCATGCGCGCGGCATCCGAGATGAACATGCGCACGGTCACTCGCGAAGCAGATTGCACCGGCGCTCGCGGAGTAGTTCGTCGAACAATTCGCCCGCGACACGTTCTCTTTGGTGACCGCGTACGAGGGTTTTCCGCTACCCCTAGCGGCCGATGAAGTCACTCCGTTGGCCGATATAGACCCATTCAAGTCAGAGCGCAGATCTTAGATTTCACCGCTACCTTATCTCCGAGTAACTGTGATGACCTCATTCACGCGTCTCCTTCGCACTGCAGTCTTGCTGGTGCTATTTGTTCGGCCCGCCTTGGCAGCTGGCCCTGACGACGCCAAGGGCCTGTGGTTGGCCGCGGAAAAGGATGCGGTCCTGGAGTTCAAGCCCTGTGCTGATACCCCGACGGCACTATGCGGACACATCGTGTGGGACAAGGATGCAGGCCAGCCCAATGACACCTGCGGTGTGCAGATTGCGCGGCTCGAACGCTACGAAAGCGAAGCTTGGCGCGATGGGTGGGTCTATGACCCTCGCGATGGAAAGAAATACAAGGGCGCGCTGCGAGTGAAGTCGGGAGAGCTGCACATTCGTGCGTTTCTCGGCGCCGAGATCCTGGGTCAGACCGAGCGGCTGCAACGCATCGCCGCTCCCCCAGAAACCCCCGTGTGCAAGCCCTGATCCCGTCACGTTCAACCCAACCAGCGAAAGGAACTCGCATGAACAATGGCCCCCTGGTCTTTCTGGTGTCCATCAGCGCGCTGCTCAGCAGCATCGCCGCTCCCGCCCGAGCCGACGAAATAGCGAGCTATTCCATCGAGACCGAGGTCAAAGTGGTCAGCGACCAACGCACCCGCGGCATTTCCGATTCGCTGAACCGGCCGGGAATGCAATTGGGCGTGCAGTTCGCACACGAAAGCGGCGTGATTGCGCTGGTGCAGTTGTCCACCATCAGCAACAAGTCATACACCGGCAGCGCGGGTTACGACGTGCTGCTGGCCACCGGCTGGCGTTTCGGCGATCCAGATGGCTGGCATTTCGGCGTGGGGCTTGCTACTGAGTTCTTTCCGGGCGCGAAGTTCGATGCGCCCTATGCCTTCGATTTGAATACAGGCGAGCCTGCCGACGTCCGAAGGACCAGGTACGACACGTCCTATGCTGTGCTCGAACTTGGATGGGGTGCGCTCGATGCGCGCATTCTGAACGTCCTGTCCAAGAACTTTCGAGGCGCCAGCACTGGCGGCGTCTGCGGGCAGATGCTGGCGTTGTCGGTCGATCCCGCCAGGGCCCTTGATTGCTATGCGCGCGGCGACCACAACTCGCGAGGCAGCTGGCTTGTCGACCTGGACTACAAGATCCCCTTGAGCGACAAGACCACGCTGAAGCTGCACGCAGGCACACAGCGCATCAAGAATTTCAGAGAGGCCAACTACAGCGACTATTCGATCGGCGTACTGCACAAGCAATGGGGCTTCGAATGGAGCGCCGAATACGTGATGCCGAAAACAAAAACGCGCGAGTTGTTCCAAGTGGTTGACGGCAACAGGATCCGCTCGGTAGATGGCCGTCGCCTGGTCTTGGCCGTCTCGCGAAAGTTCTGAGGCATTGATGAGTCTTGCCCAACGTCTGGTCCTTGCCATCGACCTCGGCACGTCCGGCTGCAAATGTGCCTTGGTCGCGCTGGACGGCGCTATGAGGTAGCTGTCACTCTTTTCTCAACGGATTCAGGCGGTTAGCTTTGCAGCATGACTGTCCGCAGAATCCCTTCTTCCCTCAAGTGGCTCCTTGACAAGAGATCCCGCCTTGAAGGCGAGCTATTGAAAGTAGAGAAAGAGGGCTGCGCCATGCAGCAGCTCTGTAATAGTCCGCTTGAGGCCGTTGTTGACGGCTAGGGGTTTAAGGCGTGATGTCGGTGACGTGTTGAAGTAGAGCGAACGCCACACGCCATGCGCGGCCATCACAATGAACCGTGGCTGTGCGCTGGTTGATCCGAACGATTTCTCCGACGTGGCGCTTGAGGCTTTGGTCGGAGAAGCTCACACGCTGGCCGACGCGGAAGTCCTGTTTGTGATGGATCTCCGGCGGTGGCCTCAATGGTGCGGCATGCGCCGGTGAGGGCGACTTGTCTGCCTGCTGCTCATCGACAGGCACGACGGCCGCGTACAGCACGCTGAAGCGCTGTTTGCTTTGCTCGTCGATCAGCGTGACCTGCCGGTCCTTCATCGCCGCGATGCGAGCCTCGCGCAGCTTGCCGGTCCCCCAGTCCCAGTACTTCACCAGTTGGCCCATGTGCAGCTGCGAGCGCGCCTGCACGATGCGCCTGGGGTCGGCCATGAGTTGCTCGATGACCCAGCTGAGCTGGTACAGCTCAGCGCTGGTGGCCATGGGGAGATCTTCGATCTGCTTGACACGCATGCTGGCGATTTTGCCAGCGGCGATGCGCTCAGGCCGCGAGCTTGTCGGTCGGCTGTGAGCTCGTCGGCGCCGCCTTGGCAAGCTCACTGGCGACCGCCCACGGCAGCAACTCGTCGATGCGGTTGCTCGGATGGTCGGCGATGCGCTCGAGCACGTGGCGCAAATAGGCCTGCGGATCGAGGCCAACGAGCTTGGCCGAGCCGATCAAGGTGTAAATCACCGCCGCGCTGTGCCCGCCGTTGTCGGAGCCGAGATGCAGGTAGTTCTTGCGGTTATGCGGAGCTTCACATAAGCGCAATAAGGCGAAGTGCGCTTTTATGCGAAGTGTTCCTCGGTCGCCTGTCTCCTTGCCCTCGACTGCGGGCGCGACGCGCAGCCGGGGTACTTCGCATAGTCACAGTGATCGTAGGAACTCCAGCAACGCCTTCGGCGGCCGGTATCGCGCCTGCTTGACACCGGGTTGCTTCAAGCGCGCGAGTGCACGCTCCTTCATGGCGAGGTCCGCCTCAACATACATATGCGTCGTTGACGGATTCTCGTGACCGAGCCACAGCGCGATCTCACAAGGGTCGGAGCCGGACTGTAGAAGGCTCATCGCGGTCGAGTGGCGCACGACGTGCGGCGATACCCGTATGGACTTCAGCCCAGGGTGCGTGGTCGCCGCTGCATCGACGGCCAGTGCCAGCCGCTGCGCCACGTTGGCGCGTGTCATCGTTCGACCGTCGCGCGTTGGTAGCCGGACGATCACATCGTCGTCATCGACAGTGATCAGGGCGAGTCGGGCGCGTCAGCGGCCTGGCGTGAAGGCTTCCAGCGTCTGGTCAGCGATGTGGGCCTGGGCAGAGCCGGCATCGTCATGGGGCTGGAGGTCTCCCGCTTGGCCAGGAACAATGCCGACTGGCATCGGCTGCTGGAGATCTGCGCGCTCGCCGACACGCTGATCCTCGACGAGGACGGCGTGTACGATCCCGCAAACTTCAATGATCGGCTGTTGCTGGGCCTCAAGGGAACGATGAGCGAGGCCGAGCTTCACGTGCTCAAGGCCAGATTGCGCGGGGGTATCCTCAACAAGGTTCGGCGAGGCGAGTATCGCTGCGTACTGCCCACCGGATTCGTCTACGACGGGGCCGGCAATGTGGTCCTCGACCCCGACTCTCAAATACGGGAGACGATCGCCTACTTCTTCGACACCTTCTCGCGCGTGGGCTCAGCATGCCAGACGGTGAAGGTATTCCGAGACGAGGGCCTGCGCTTCCCATCTCGACTGCGCAATCGCGACGTCGTGGTCTTCCGACCTCTGACCGCGTCCACGGCAATCCGCACGCTGCACAACCCGCGCTACGCTGGCGCGTACGCATATGGTCGACGACGCTATCGCCGCGCTGCCGACGGCATGAAGGTGCAGCAAGCCCGCGACTGCAACGACTGGCTTGCGTGTATCCCGGATGCTCACCCCGGCTACATCACTTGGGAACGATTCCAAGAGAACCTCAAACTCCTTGAGGCAAACGGTCGTGCGTACGAGATGGCGCGCGCCTCGCCGCCGAGAGAAGGTGCAGCGCTCCTGCAGGGGCGCGTGGTCTGCGGCCGGTGCGGTCAACACATGCGCGTGCGGTATGCCGCAAGGCGCGGAGGGTTGGAGGCATGGTACGTCTGCGACCGCGCCCATGGCAAGAGCGCCGCGCCCAATTGCCAGTCAATTGCGGGAGGGCCCATCGACGCCGCGATCGCAGCGGTGGTCGTCGAGGAGATGACACCGGCGGCGGTCGAGTTGGCGCTCGAGATCCGGTCAGAGATTGAATCTCGACAGGAGGAGGCCGACCAATTGCGGCGTCGCGCGATCGAGAGGGCCCAGGTCGACGCGGATCTTGCACAGCGTCGCTTCATGCTGGTCGATCCTGGCAACCGTCTCGTCGCTGACACGCTCGAATCCGAGTGGAACGACAAGCTGAGAACGTTGGCCCGGGCGCGAGAGGACCGCGAGCGAGGAAGGCAGGAAGACGAGCGCCTCCTTGGCGAGACGGTTCGCGAAAGACTCCTCACGATGACGACGGACTTCCAGCGACTGCCTTGCGCGTTGCCTATCTCGCCCGCAGCTACGGCCTGCGCTCGCGCTACGATCGACTTCGAGACCGGGGCATGCTAACCAAGGCAGAGGCGGCGACACGCTTGAACATCCACGAGTGCACGCTCGTGCGCTGGGCGACGAACGGGCTCATCGCAAGGCACGCCTATAACGCCCACGCCTACTTGTACGAGGACCCAGGAGCGACCCCGCCGAGCAAGCATTGCAGTCGATGGGATCGGCTCGTTGATCGGACGGTGGCCATCAAGAAAACGGGGGCGTCAATGCCCTCGCCTTCATCGGGAAGAGGTGCAGTATGAAGATAGTTGGTTGGCCAGCAGGCACATCCCATCGCCGTCACTCCACAGCAGCTTGACCAGATCGCCGCGCCGCCCGCGGAAGACGAAGACGTGGCCGGAGTACGGGTCCTCGGTGAGCGCCGTCTGCACCTTCGTCGCCAGCGTGTCCATGCCGCAGCGCATGTCCGTCACGCCAGCGGCCAACCAGACGCGGGTGCCCGCGCGCGGGCCGATCATGCACTCTGGCGCAGCGCACGCAGGACGCTGCACAGACTGTCTTCGTCGATAGCGCCACGCAGTCGCAGTTGCGCGCCGGCGAACTCCAGCTCGATGACGCCGGTCCGCAGTGTCGGTCTCGATGACGATGGGGCAGGCGCAGCGGAAGTCGGAATGGACATGACCTCGCTCGCCGGTGCTACCTCTATCGGCAACAGCACCGCCGGCGGCGCGTCGCCTGCGGCTCGAACATGCTCCCTGCGCCACTTGAACAGCATGTTGGCGTTGATGCCACTGCGCAGCGTGATCGCCGATACGGACGCGCCTGGCTCCAGGCTTTGTCGCACCAGCTCTTGCTTGAACGACCGGTCGTGATTTCGCCGGCTCGCCTTCGCTGAGTCTTGCGCAATCTTCATGGTGTGCACCATCTCCTTTAGCGCACACCTCCATGCGGGTCTGCGATTCGGGTCAGATGCTTCCCGCAGCCTGCGCATCAGGCAAGGGCGGCCTTCGTCGGACTATTACGTTGCGCCAGCGTCTTCACGCCAACGAATTTGGTGCCCGGCTGCTGGATCGCCAGCCAGATGGCGCGTGCGTCTGTAGCGTCGGTCTTGTTGCCGTTCACGAATGGGCGCACGGCTTTGGCATGAATCAGCCGCACGGCATGGCCCTGCGCCGTCAACTCACGGGCCCAGTGGTGCGCTCCGCCGCAGGCTTCGATGCCGATCAGGCAAGGTGCATGGTTGGCGAAGTGCCCTAAAACCTTGGAGCGCTTGAGCTGCACGTTGACGATCTCGCCAGTGCCCATGTCCACGGTGTGAAGCTGGAACACATTCTTGGCAATGTCCATCCCAATGACCTGCAGGCCACCCATCCAGCCGATGGTTTGCCCCGCGCTTTGTGTAGTACTACGATGCATGACGGATCCTCGCTGGTGTTTGTGAAGACCTTGGTCTATCACGCCACGGGCACTTTGATGCCGTATCCAGTCGAGGGTCCAGCTTGTCCAGAAGACAAGCCACATTCCCACAACGGTCACGCTGTTCATCTCTGTACTCCCGCGGCATTTGTGCTGCCCGCAGGCAGGGAGGCATCCATTACATCTCCTGGTAGTCCAAGTTTTCGTCCGCACCCCTAGGGTCAGAGATCGGCGGAATCAAACACCAAGATTGGACTAGTGGGATGGACGCCCCCTTGTACAAAAAGGGGGGCGTCCATCCCATTAGTCCACGCGTGGCTCGAAATGAATCTATCTTGTGCTCAACCAGACAGGGGAAGATGGACGTGAGCACAAAGTCCGCCACCCGTCCTGTTGACCAATTCCAAGAGCCCGCCATGAGCCTGACAGATCGCGGCGGCAATCGATAGCCCCAGTCCGCTACCGCCCAAGTGGCGGTCACGCGAGTGCTCGGCTCTCCAGAAGCGCTCGGTCATTCTCGGCAGTGCATCTGGGTCGACCCCTGGGCCGCGATCGCACACGGAAATGAGCAGCTCGGAATTCGATGGAATCACATCGATAGATAGGTGCTTTCCAGAGCCCGCGTATCTGATTGCGTTGTCGATGAGGATGAGCAGGACTTGACCGATGCGGTCGCGGTCGCCGGTCACCCTTGCATTCCTTGAAATGGACACCCGAGGGACCAACCCGACTTCGTTCAAGCGCGGCGCTGCCCACGCCAATCGCTCCTGAACAAGATCGTCAAGCAGGAACTCTTCTCGCTCCAGCGAGAGCTGACCCGCGCGAGCAAGCGAGAGAAGATGGAGGTCGCCGACCAGGAAGTTGAGCTGCTCGAGTTGGCGATACACCATGCTCAACTGAGTCTCATCGCATGAAAATACCTGATCGAGCATGCCTTGAACCCGGCCCATCGCAGCGTTCAGCGGGGTACGCAATTCATGCGCAACCATGGCGCTCGATTCCCTGACCTCTCTCTCGTACTGCTGCAGCTTGGCGGTCATGCCATTGAAGTCCACCGCGAGACCGATCAGCTCGTCCGGGGCGCCGGCAACCACGCTGGCTCGCGCCGAGAAGTCACCCTCGCTCACGAGTCGAGCAGCATCTGCGACGTTGGTGAACTGCCTGGACAGCGGACGCGAGGCATACAGTCCGCATAACACGATGACAGGGATCGCACAGCTCACCATCCCCGCGAGCAACCACCAGTCACGGCTCGCAACGCCAGGAAGAAAGTCAACCACGTCATAATGCTGCTCGAACAGCTGCCACAACCGCGATGCGTTGCTGTGCGGATCGGCCCGCAGTTGCTGCATTTCCTGTCTCGCATCCGGCGGCAACCGACTGAGCACCCTGGCATCTGAAATGGCGAAGCGCAGCCACATTGCAAGAGCAATCGCAATGACCGTAATCACGGCCAGCATGCTCATGCGAAATCCCACCCATCGCCAGAGCGGGGTGTGTCGGGAATCCGCGGAAAAAAGCCTCCTCATTGGAAGCGGTAGCCCACTGCACGTACCGTCACCAGCACGCCCGTGATTCCATGCAATTCCAGCTTGCGACGCAGGTTGTGGATATGGGCATCGACAACGCGTTCCAAGGCGTCGCTCTCGGGCAGGCATGCTTCCAACAATTCGCTTCGAGTAAACGCCTTGAACGGCGTCCTAAGCAATGAGGCCAGCAGGTTGAACTCGGTGGGGGTGAGGTCTAGCGGAATTCGCTGGCCCTCGGCATCGTCGACTGATGCGACAAAGGCACCGGTGTCTACCGTGAGGCGACCATGCTTCAGTGGCCCCCCTGAAGACTTGGTTGAGTTGACGCGGCGCAGTACGGCATACACGCGCGCGACCACCTCTTTCGGACTGTATGGCTTGACGATGTAGTCGTCTGCCCCGTAGCGCAAGGCGCCGAGCTTTTCCGGCTCGTCGCCGATGGCGGTCACCATGATCACCGGGGTGTCGCCGGCGCGCCGGATCGCAGACAGCACCTCGGTGCCACCGAGCTTGGGCAGCATGACATCCAGCAGCACCAGATCCGGCTTCCACTGCGCATGCAAGGTCACTGCCTGAGCGCCGTCGCTGGCCACGGCGACCACAAATCCATCTCTCTTCAGATAGGCCTCGAGGATGCTGGCACTGTCGGCATCGTCCTCGACCACCAGCACTCTTTTTTCATTCATGGTCTGCGCGTCTTAATGAAATCTTGAAATTTCCCGAAAGCAACCTTGAACTTGGAGCAAGACACTCTCAGTCGAAATTGACCTTCCCGACTGACACCATGATTCTATTGCCCGCAGGTCTCAGATCCAGTTGCCTTCCGTTGGCACTGGCCGTCGCCACCCTGCTGATGGGCGGCTGTTCATTGACTCCCGACTACCAGCGCCCCGCAGCAGAGCTCCCTCCGACCCTGGGGGCTCACCATACCGAGCAGGAGAGCGCTCGAACGGCGGCACCGGCTGAGCTTTCCGAGCAGGAACGAGCGTTCCTTCGAGCGTTCTCGCCCGCAAGGGATCTCGCACCGATGGTGGCTCGCGCCCTGGCGCATAACGCCGACTTCCGTCTGGCAGCGCTGAAGGTCGAGCAGGCACGTGCGCAGTATCGCGTCGAGGAATCGGCACGCCTGCCTCAGGTTGGCCTCAATGCTCAACGCACACGGCAGCGCTTCGACAGCGCCACGCTGCAGGCCCGCTACGGCCAAGACCTGGTGTACGGCAGCGTGGGCATCAGCGACTTCGAAATCGACTTCTTCGGCAAGATGAAAGCATTGTCGGAGTCGGCGCGGCAACGATACCTGGCCTCCACGCATGGGCAGCAGGCAGCGCGAGGTGCGTTGATTGCAGAGGTGCTTCGCGCTTACAGCCTGAAGCTTGCTGCCGCTCAGGCACGTGTGCAGATGGAGGCCATCGATGCCGACAGCGCAGCTTTGCTGGCCATCGCTGTGCGCCAGCACGAAGTGGGGCTGAGCTCGGTCGACGAACTCAACAATCAACGGCGCCAGGCTGATCAGGCACATGTGCGTACGCTACAGGCCGCCGACGATGACAGTGCGGCGATGCGCGCCTTGCAATTGCTCACTGGCTACGATCTCGCCACAGCCGAGGGCGATCTCGATGGCTTGCGCGCGTCCGACATATCCGTGGCGGCGCTGCGCAGTCTGGACTCTCAGGTGCTGTTGCAGCGGCCCGACATTCGGCAAGCCGAGGCCGAACTGCGCGCTGGCGACGCAGACATCGGCGCCGCGCGGGCAGCTTTTTTCCCCTCCATACGCCTCAGCACCTCATTGGGAACGGCGAGCGACAGGCTGAACGGTCTCTTCGAGGCCGGCAGTCGGATGTGGAGCTTCACGCCACAGCTGGTGCTGCCCATCCTCGACCATGGCCGCAACAGCGCCAATTTGACCCTGGCCGAGGTGCGCAAGCAGGCCAGCGTCGCCGACTACGAGAAGGCAATCCAGTCTGCGTTTCGCGAAGTCGCCGACGCGCTCGATGCGCGCGCCACCCTGTCCGTTAGCGAGTCGAGATCGCGCGAGCAAGCCGACCGCGAACGCTTGCGAATCAAGCGCATGGCCGCACGCACCGCACAGGGCCTGCAGGATCGAAACACGCTCCTGATTGAGCAGGTCCGGGCGACCCAGTCCGAACTCGACCACGTGGGCATCGCTCGCGACCTGGTGCTGAACCGCATCGCACTGTTCCGTGCGTTCTATGGCGTGCAACTGCCGTCCTCCCTTTGAACTGACCTCCTTGGAAATTCACATGAAAAAACACATGCTTCGCCGCGCTCCCAACTTGCTGGGACCGCTGGTCATTGCGCTGGTCCCCTTGGCTGCGCGTGCCGAGGAAACCCAGACCTGGAGTGACCGCTTGCTGGGCGACAAGACCCAAGTCAGCGTTGGCGCCGCGACGATCGTGGCGCCGCGCTACCTTGGCTCCGACAGCTACCGCGTGCAGTTGCTCCCGGTGTTTGCCATCGAGCGCGGCATCTTCTTTGCCGATACCAGCCGTGGCGCCGGTGTTCAGTTCCAGACCGACAGCGGCTTCTATGCATCGCAATCGGTCTACTACGACTTCGGCCGTCTCCAGCGCAACAGCGTGTTGCGCCCGGGCTCCACAAGGCTGGCAGGCATGGGCGATGTGCCGGGCTCGGTGACCACCCGGACATTGCTCATGCAGCAGATCACGCCCAGTTTCTCGGTCAACGCCGAAGCCGAGTTTTCCCTGAAGGACGGAGCTCGCCGCAACCACTATCGCCTTGGCGCCGAGTACAACCTTCTGAAGAACTCCACCGACACCGTTGCGCTCGATGTAGACGTGCATGCCGGCGACCGACGCTACAACCAGGCCTACTTCGGTGTCACCGACGCGCAGAGTGCGCGCACGCCTTTCAGCGCGTTCAAGGCCGGTTCGGGAATGTACGCGTACTCCATCGGTGCCAGCTGGAGTCACACGTTGAGTCCCCACTGGACGACCACGCTGCACGTCGCGGTCATGCAGTACGTCGACAACGCCAAGGCCAGCCCGCTCGTTGCAAAACGGACCTCCGTCACCGGCGATGCTGCAGTGACCTACACCTTCTGACGAGCGCTCGATGAGGGAGGGGCATACCGTGAAATTTTTTTCTCATTCTTCCGTTCGGCTGTGCGGATTGATCGCCATCCTGGTGTTGGCCGGTTGCGGCGGAAATGTCGCGTCTGTCGCTGCGCCACCTCGTGCCGTCAAACTGGAAACGGTCGGGATGAGCGCGCTGGCCGAAACACGGTTTGCGGCCGTCGTTCGTCAGGAGCAACGTGCCGACCTCGCCTTCGAGGGGGGCGGACGCATCGCCGCGATCGGCGTCGACGTCGGTGATCGGGTGCGCAAGGGGCAGGTCCTCGCACGCCTGGATCCGGAGCCGGCTCGCCTGAGGATGCAGCAAGCCGACGCCAATGCCAGTTCCACCATGGCGGAGTTCGAGGAGCGCAAGACCCAACTGCGCCAGCAGCAGGCCATGTTCGACGACGGGGCAATCTCTTCGGCGACGTTGACCACCAGCCGGGTTGCCTTCGAGGCAGCGCAGTCCAGGTCCCGTGTTGCGGATTCGGACCGGGATCTGGCCAGGCGTGCCCTTCGCCAGGTCGATATCCGCGCTCCCTTCGACGGCAGCGTGGTCGCACGTTTGCTCCAGCCACAGACGGACGCCGGGGCAGGACAGGCCGTGCTCCAGCTCGAAGGACAAGGTCATGCGCAGGTGGTTGCCCTGCTGCCGGCCAATGTTGCATCCACCCTGGCTGCTGGTGCGTCAGCGACGGGCTACCGCAGCAACGCGCCAGACAAGCCGCTCGCATTGCAGCTTCGCAGCGTATCGACGCGGTTGGAGGGCGCCGCGACTGTGCAGGCGATCTTCGATTTGCCAGCGCAGGAGGAGGCTCTGCGCAGCGGCGAGAGCTTGCTGCTTGCATTGCCCGCCGCTCCGACCGAGTTGACTGTCCCGCTGACGGCGGTTGTCCCGACGTCGGAAAAGGACGCCGCGGTGGTCTTTGTCTACGAACCACAAATTGGTCATGTGCAGCGCCGCGCCGTCGTCTCGGGCTCCATCGAGGGTGCCCGCATGCATGTACGCCAGGGGCTGGCGCCTGGAGAAAAGGTCGTCAGCGCTGGCGCCTCGTTCCTCACCAACGGTCAGGCGGTCACGGTCTTCCGCCCGGAAACCCGTCTTAGCGGAGGTACCGCACAATGAATTTCACACGCGCGGCTCTTTCCTCCAGCCGGCTGACACTGTTCGCTGCGCTGTTCATCCTCGTCGCCGGCATCGTTGCCTTTCTCGGCTTCCCCTCGCAGGAAGAGCCATCGGTCACGGTGCGCGATGCGCTTGTCTCGGTGGCATTTCCCGGCATGCCCAGCGAGCAAGTCGAGAACCTGCTGGCTCGCCCCACAGAGGAGCGCCTGCGCGAGATCGCCGGTCTCAAAAAGATCGTGACGACGGTGCGACCGGGCAGCGCGATCATTCAGCTGACCGCCTACGACGACGTCAAGGAGCTCGGCGCATTGTGGCAGCGCGTACGTGCAAAGAGCGCCGAGGTCGGCGCCACGTTGCCGGCCGGGACGCTGGGCCCCTTCGTCGATGACGATTTCGGCCGCGTCTCCGTCGCCTCGATCGCCATCGTCGCGCCGAGTTTCAGCATGAGCGAAATGCGCGGCCCACTGCGGAGGATGCGCGAGCAGCTCTACACCTTGCCTGGTGTGGAGCAGGTGACCACGTACGGATTGCAGGAGGAGCGCGTCTATGCGACGTTCGATCGCGCCCGCCTGCTCGAGGCCGGCCTGACCCCGGCCAGCGTGGTCGAACAGTTGCGCGCCCAGAACATTGTCACGCCCGGCGGTCAAGTCTCTGCATCCGGGTTGACGATGACCGTCACCACCTCTGGCGAGGTGCGCACGGTCGACGAGCTGCGTCAGTTCCTCGTGACGGTGCCCGGGGCCTCGGGCACACGAGAGACGCCACTTTCCCAGCTCGCACAGATCCAGGTGATGCCGGCCGACCCGCCCGAGAGCGCTGCGATCTACCAAGGACAGACCGCGGTCGTGGTCTCGGTATCGATGGCCCCCGGAAGAAACATCGCTGAGTTCGGCCAGGCATTGCGCCACAAACTTGACGAGACTGCTGCCCTGTTGCCGGCGGGCTTCGAGCAACACATCGTGACCTTCCAAGCCGATGTGGTCGAGCGGGAAATGGGCAAGATGCACCACGTCATGGGGGAGACGGTGGTCATCGTCATGGCGGTGGTCATGCTGTTCCTCGGCTGGCGCACCGGCCTGATCGTGGGCGCGATCGTGCCCCTGACCATCCTGGGCGCACTGATCGTGATGCGCGCCCTCGGTGTGGAACTGCAAACCGTCTCCATTGCAGCGATCATCCTCGCGCTCGGCCTGCTGGTCGACAACGGGATCGTCATCGCCGAGGACATCGAGCGCCGGCTCGGCATTGGCGAAGACCGCCGTGCCGCCTGCATCGACGCCGGGCGCACGCTGGCATTGCCGCTGTTGACGTCCTCGCTGGTGATCGTTCTGGCGTTCTCCCCCTTCTTCCTTGGTCAGACCAGTACCAACGAGTACCTGCGTTCGCTGGCCATCGTGCTGGCGATCACGTTGCTGGGATCCTGGCTGCTCAGCATCACGGTCACACCATTGCTTTGCCTGCATTTCGCGCGTGCCCATGCATCCCCGACCGAGGGAGAAGGGCACTACGAATCAGCGTTTTACAGGGGCTATCGCAAGATCATCGAAAGTCTTCTGCGGCACAAGCTGATATTCGTAGGAACGATGGTGCTGTTGCTGGCGGGAGCGATCACGGTCATCGCGTCCATTCCCTACGACTTCCTGCCGAAATCAGATCGACTGCAATTCCAGATGCCAGTCACTCTGCAGCCGGGCAGCGACTCCCGGCAGACGCTGCAGACGGTCCAATCGATCAGCCGATGGCTCGCTGACGAAAAGGCGAATCCGGAGGTGGTTGACAGCATTGGCTACGTCGCCGACGGCGGACCGCGCATCGTGCTTGGCCTCAATCCGCCGCTGCCAGCGGCAAACATCGCCTATTTCACGGTCAGCGTCCGCGCGGGCACCGACATCGATGACGTCATCGCGCGCGCGCGCCAGTACACCCGTGCCCACTATCCTGAAGTGCGAGCCGAGCCTAAGCGCTTCTCGATGGGATCGACCGAGGCGGGGGTAGCGATCTATCGCGTTGTCGGTCCTGACGAGGCCGTGTTGCGTGCCGCCGCCGAAAAGATCGCACAAGCCCTGCGCGCCCTGCCAGGGACGGAGGATGTCTACGACGACTGGGATGCGCGGATTCCGCGCTACGTGGTGCACATCGACCAGTTGAAGGCGCGCCGTGCCGGCGTCACCAGCCAGGACATCGCACAGGCGCTGCAGATGCGCTACAGCGGCGCAGATGCATCAGTGATTCGCGACGACGGGGTCAATGTCCCGGTCGTTCTGCGCGGCGATGCAGGCGAGCGCGCCGCCAACAGCAATCCGGGAGACACCGTTGTGTACCCTCAGGGCCGCGGAACATCAGTGTCACTGACGGCCATCGCGACGATTCAAAGCAACACCGAGCCATCCACGATCATGCGGCGCAATCTGAGTCGTGCGATCACCGTGACGGGTCACAATCCCGCTCTCACCGCCACCCAGATCGTCGATCGACTTTCCGGTCAGGTGGCAGCGCTGAAATTGCCGCCAGGCTACCGGATCGAACTGGGGGGCGAGATCGAGGACTCTGAGCAAGCGAACCAGGCGTTGTTGCAGTACTTCCCGCATGCGCTGGGTGCGATCCTGCTGTTGTTCATCTGGCAGTTCAACTCGTTTCGCAAGCTCTTCATCGTGATGGCGAGTGTGCCGTTCGTCCTGATCGGTGCGGCGTTGGCGTTGCTGATCACCGGGTACCCGTTCGGGTTCATGGCCACGTTCGGTCTCCTCGCGTTGGCCGGAATCATCGTCAACAACGCAGTGCTGCTGCTTGAGCGCATTGAAGAAGAGTTGCGCGAAGGATTGGAGCGCCGAGAGGCGGTTGTCGCTGCAGCTGTGAAGCGACTGCGCCCGATCGTGATGACCAAACTCACTTGCATTGTTGGATTGGTCCCGCTGATGCTGTTTGCCGGGCCGCTGTGGACCGGCATGGCCATTACCATGATCGGTGGCTTGGCGCTCGGTACCCTTGTGACTCTGGGCCTCATTCCGGTGCTCTACGACTTGCTGTTCTCGTCTCGCATGCAAGCACGCGAGATGTTGGCTCGCCCATGAGGCGCATCCGGCGGCGTGGCCCAAGAGCGACGGACAACGATCGAGGCCCACGGTGCGTTTCTTCAGGCGACTGCTGAACGAGCGTGGCGCTTTCACGGCATGCCTCGGGCTGGTTGCGCTATGGCTGTGGTTGTGGTTTTGTCGGTGATGCTCCAGGCGATAGCAGAAGCGCCAGTCAGGAAAGGCAGTGCGATGGAAGGTCCAAATAAAAATTTAGGCATTTCTTCCATATGAAATCGGCATGCGACAGACCGTGCCGCGGCATGATCAGAGATCGTCGCAAATTTGACAGTTTTCGAGGCGGCCGAGACATAGCATCCGGCACCACATGAATACCCAACTCGCGAACGTCCACCCGGTCTCACGCCCACGACGCGCCCTGCTGGTTGGCAGCGCGCTACTGGCGGGCTCCGCTGTCGCAGGTATCGGATACGTCGCCACTCATACCAATCAGCCGGTTGCCATGGACAGCTTTTCCGACCTTGTCCGCGCGATGCACACGCTCGAGCGCCTGCGCGAAGCGCCGCTGCATACCCGCTCGGGCTGGGACCTGGCCCACGTGCTGCACCACGCGGCGCAAAGCATCGAATACTCCCTGGACGGCTTTCCGCAGTTGAAACCTGCGTGGTTCCGCGCCTCGTTGGGCAGCATGGCGTTTGCAGTGTTCTCGGCGCGCGGCAAGATGAGCCATGGTTTGGAGGAGCCGATACCCGGCGCGCCGGCGATTGCGTCGGGCCAGCCGCTGAACTCTGCCGTGGAGCATCTGATCGATGCATTGAATCGATTCGAACGACACAATGCGGCGCTCGCGCCGCACTTCGCCTATGGCGCGCTGAGCAAATCCGAGTACGCGCGCGCCCATCTCATGCACCTGGCGAATCACTGGGATCTGGTGGACGCCGGCTGACGCGCGCTGCCGAGCAGCGCCACGACTTCCTGCACGAGCGGCGTGCTCCTTGTCCGGCTCCAGGCCACGGCCGTGGTTACGACATGCAGGTTTTCCTTCAGCGGACGAAGCATCACGTTTTCCGGGGCAAGCTTTTTCATCGATGCGGGCACAAGCGCGATCCCCTGGCCACAGCCGACGAATGCGACCTGCGAGGCGACGCTGCAAGTCTGATGGAGCACTCTGGGCGAAAAGCCGTGAGCCAGGCAAGCGGCCGTCAGTCCATCGAAGTAGACCGGACTGACCTGCCTGGAGAACATCACGAAATCCTCGTCCACCAGTGTCGCGAGCCCGATGCGTGCCATCTGCGCAAAGCGATGCCCTTTGGGCAGGGCGACGGCCAGTTTGTCCTGCTTCAGGGGAATGCTGCCAATGGACTCGCCCATGTCGCCTTCGAGCCGGGCAAACGCCAGATCGACATCGCCCGACTCCAGGGATGGAATGGCCTCCGCACTGTCGATCTCCTTGACCGACACCGTGAGATGGGGATAGCGCTCCCTCAGCTTCTCCAGCAAGGGCGGAAGCACATCGAGCATTGCGGAACTGATGGCCCCGATCGTCAGCACGCCAGTCTGTCCCGCCGCGGCTTCCCTGATCGCGAGCTCCAGCCGCTCGACTTGCTGCGCGAACTTTCGCACCGCCGGCAGGATCGCTGCGCCAACTGGCGTGAGTTGGGCGCCCCGGCGCGAACGCTCGAACAACTTAAGCTTCAGCGATTGCTCAAGTACCTGGATCTGCTCGGTCAAGGGCGGTTGCGACATCCCGAGGCGCTTCGCCGCCCTGCTGAAGTTCTGCTCTTCGGCCACCGCGAGGAACAGCCAGAGATGACGGATGAGACGGAAGTTGATCGTATTCATTTCATAGGCTTGGCGTATGGATGCCATCCAGATTCCGGAATTTACATATCAAAGGCTTCGACGGAAAGTATGTCTTCTTCAATCTGCCCATTGCAGCGAATGACCGCTTCCCTACTTGACCGCCTCGCAGCCCTGGACACCAACACGGTTTCCGATGCACTCGACTTCCTCGACCTTCCAGGCGCCACGTTCGGCCTGCGGCCGCTCTGGGATTGCCCCAAGATCGTCGGTCGCGCCAGCACCATCCAGCTCGGCCCCAAGACCGATGCGAAGCCTACAGCCCACCTGATCTCGCCCGTGATTTCCGAGATCACAACGGGCGACCGCATCCTCGTGATCGCGGGCGGCCTGGACGGCATCTCCTGCTGGGGTGACATCCTTGCGAACGCAGCACAGGTCCGGGGCATTCGAGGCTCGGTCATCGACGGACTCAGCCGAGACATCGATGGCAGTGAATCGATCAGTTACCCCGTCTATGGACGCGGCGTCACGATGATCAGCGCACGCAATCGAGTGATCCAGATCGCCTCGGGTACGCGCATCAAAGTGGCAGGCGTCGATGTCGACGAAGACGACTACCTGATCGCGGATCGTTGCGGAACAGTCTTCGTTCCCACCGCGCGAATTGAAGAGGTTCTGGCGCTCGGCGAGAAGATCGCGCGCCGACAGGACGGCATGGTCAGCGCCGTGCGCCGCGGCAAGTCGGTCGCCGACGTCATGCACGACAAGGAATTCGAAGCCATCAATCAAGGTACTGTGAAATGAACGCCGAAGACAAGGAACTGGTCGCGGTCTTTCACGGGCTCGAAGTAACGGGCGTCTCCGATGCAAGAAAGATTGCGCGCACAGTGATCGATGGTGCATGCCGCGACTTCCTCCAGCAGCGGGACCCGTCATGACCTTGAGCGACGAACAGTACTTTCAGCGGCTGAACGTTCATCTGGCCAGCGTCCAGCCCTCCGCAACCTACAAGATGATGGATCGCGTCGCTGCCAGGCGGGCATCCGGCGCGAAGGTGATCTCCCTGTCCGCCGGAGAGCCCGACTTCGACACGCCGGCGCATATTCGCGCTGCAGCCATCGACGCCATCAACGCAGGACACACCCGCTACACCCAGGTCGCCGGTATGCGCGCGCTGCGCGAAGCCATTGCCAGCAAGTTCCAGATCGAGAACGGCCTGGACTGCACGTGGCAGAACACCATCGTGTGCTCCGGCGGCAAACAGGTGATCTACAACGCATTGGCCGCGACGCTGAACGTCGGCGATGAAGTGATCGTTCCAGCTCCCTATTGGGTCAGCTATCCCGAGATGGTCCAACTCTGCGGCGGTCGGGCCGTCGTCGTGACGTGCGACAACACCTCGGGGTTCAAGCTGACGCCGGGCAGGCTGGCTCAAGCCATCAGTGCCAGGACCCGATGGCTGATACTCAACTCACCGTCCAATCCCACGGGAGCGGTCTACTCGCGCGAAGAGCTTCGCGCGCTGACCGACGTGCTGTTGAAACACCCGGGCGTCCTGATTCTTTCCGACGACATCTACGAGCATCTGATCTTCGATGATGCCGAGTTCTGCACAATCGCAGAGGTCGAGCCTCGCCTGGCGCAGCGGACCGTCACCATGAACGGCGTATCGAAAGCCTACGCGATGACCGGCTGGCGAATCGGCTTCTGCACCGCACCGCGCTGGCTGCTCGATGCCATGGAAAAGCTGCAAGGCCAACAGACATCCGGCGCAAGCTCGATTTCACAGCACGCCGCCCTCGCCGCGCTCACCGGACCACTGGAGTTCATCGAGGCCAGCCGCCAGGTTTTTCAGACGCGGAGAAACCTGATGGTGAAGGCCTTGAACGCCACGCCGAGCCTTCGCTGCGACACTCCCGCCGGCGCGTTCTACGCATTCGCATCCTGCGAAGGATTGATCGGCAAGAGATCGCCCGCAGGAACACCACTCGTCACCGACGAGGATGTTGCGCTCGCGCTCCTGGAGGAAGCGGATGTGGCTGTCGTTCATGGCAGTGCGTTTGGCCTGGGCCCATACATTCGTATTGCCTACGCACTGGACGACCACGCACTGCAGCAAGCGTGCGATGCCATTTCCCGATTCGCCTCGGCCTGCAGCTGAGTTGTCTCAGGGGGCCGGTGCTAGAGTGAATCTATGGCACATGAAACTCCCGGTCGACTGCGAGTCGCCGAGCTCAGAAAACTGGCAGCTGAGGCGGAGGGCTTCAGCGCCAACGAAAACTGCGTTTGCCGGATGCGGCATGCCGGTGGATGGGAAAGCATTTCCGACGAACGTTGGCCCGTCGATCTCATGGAGTTGCAAGGTACATTGCGTGACGAGGAACTCCAGGAGCCGACTTTCGAAGAGTTCCATCCCGCCGGCACGCGCTACGACTCACCCGATGCACCAGTCGCGGTCGATTTCTTTCCATTCAACCGGTGCAACGTCTATCGCTGTGTCGTCTGCAAGCTAGTGGTCCTGCGGTACACAGAGTACGGCGGCTACTACGTGGATCACCGGGCACGTTGTGTGAAGGCGTCGTTGATCGTCGATTGATGCCAATCGACGGATGAACCGCTTCGTCAGCGGGCGAGCGACTGTGCCAACGCGATGTCGAGAAATGAATCGACCAACTGGTGTGGAATGCCGTTGCGGCGGATCGCAAAGACGTTGGCTGTGGTCTTGACTCCCCTCACGGGCAGGAACCGGATATCGCTGCGGTGGCTGTCCGCGACCGACTTGCCGACCAGCGTGAAGCCCAGTCCTGCCGCGACCAGGCCCAACGCGGTATGGATCTCCTTGGCCTCATAGCCGACTCGCGGCTTGACCCCCGCGGCTTCGAGTGCCTGCATCGTGTGCCGGGCGAAGCTGCTGTTGGGGTCTTTCGGATAGCTGATGAAGGAAGCGTCGGCCAGGTCCTGCGGATTGAGGACCTTGCGGCGGGCCAGGGGATCGGTGGACGGCAAAGCGACCAGCAGCGGCTCGCTGAAGAGCGGAATGCACTCCAGATCGTCCTCCAGGACATAGGGTCCGATGGTCCGGGCCAGCCCGACGTGGATCAGCCCGTTGCGTAACGCTTCACCCTGGTGCTCCGTGAGGATCTCCGTCAAGTCGATGCGCACCTTCGGCGCGCTTCCTTTCATCGTGCGCACGGCATCCGGCAGCACGGAGAAGATGGTCGAGCGTGTGAATCCGATGCTCAACCACCCGAAGCGGCCAAGCGACAAGTCTTTCGCTTCTTCCAGCATCCGCTGCGTATCGGACAGCAACGCCTTCGCCTTCGGATAGAGAAACCGCCCGAGCGGCGTCAATTTCATCGGTCGTGTGGCCCGGTCGAAGAGCTTCCCGCCGAGTTGTTCTTCCAACTGGGCGATCTGCATGCTGACTGCGGCGGGAACGACATGCAACCTGCTGGCCGCAAGGTTGGCGCTCTCCGTTTCGACCACCTCGCAGAAATAGCGCAATGCTCTCAGATTCATATCTTCTGATCTTAGAGCCAAAACTCGCCGATTGCATTCGCTCTTTTCTTAACTGAGCATTGAGGGCCTGTTTCAACTCCCCAGGAGACAACCTTGACTTCCGATGTGAATGAGCCGGAATGGCTCTCGCAAGCCCGCTCGCTCTCGACGGCCGAAGTGTCCGACGCACTGGACTTCTTCAACCTGCCGGGAAGCGCATTGGGCGTCCGCCCGATCGCGGGCCCGGCCAAGCTCTTCGGGCAGGCGTTCACCATCCGCTTCGCGCCGATCGAACGCGGCCAGCCGGGCACCGTGGGGCGACTACATCGACCGCCTGCGGCCCGGCAGCGTGGTGGTGCTGGACAACGCCGGCCGGCTCGACTGCACGGTCTGGGGCGGCATCCTGAGCCGGCTTGCCGCGCACAAGCGGATCGGCGGAACGGTGATCAACGGCGTGTGCCGCGACACGGCAGAAGCCGATGAGGCCGGCTACCCCCTGTACGCGCTCGGCAGGTTCATGCGGACCGGCAAGGACCGCGTCCAGGTCGAGGCCTACGAGCAACCGGTGAGCCTGGGCGACGTACGCGTGTGCAATGGCGACCTACTGATCGGCGACGACGACGGTGTGGTGGTGGTGCCCCAACTGCCAAGGCGGGCCGAACAAATAGCACCAGTAAGACGGCAGTGCGAAGGAGGCGCGCGGATGAGTTCATCGCAACTACTCGGAGATGAAGTAGTCATGACTAATGTATAGTCATGACTACCATATTGGCTTATGCGACACCCACTCGCAAACCCTAATGAAGCGGGGCGAATTGGTTGAACTGGCTCGGGCTTGGTGCAGTGAACTAGGGCGTACCCCAGTCCAGCGCTTGAGCGCGCATATGGCGTGGCAAAGGAATTTACGTGCTTGTGTGCGTTGATGGATTGAAAGCCAACCGGTGCCTAGCTGAAAGTCCCCAGTGCTCGATCTCAATGATGTGGCGGTGTTTGTGGAAGTTGCGTGCTGTGACGGCTTCGCCGAAGCGGCTTGGCGCTTGACCGCGCCACCTGGTGCCTGCACGGCCCCGATGACGCAGAGATTGACGTCAAGGTGAGTGGGTGTTTTACCAGCAACACCCAGGATGCGCAGCATTTGGCTGCCCGCGCTGGACTCAGGAGCGCCGCGCTGCCATCGGTCTTGACCGTGTCCGGCATGGCGTCGGGCACGCTCGTCCCCGTCGTACCGCAGTACCTGGACATCACCACGCATCGCGCCGCAGGTAAGCACATTCATCGAATGGCCTCGCGCGCATTTCCTCACGCTGCAAACGACGTGGCCCGATTCGGTCAAGGCCCTGCCCGGGCACCCGAAGAGATCCGACTTCCCACGGAGGCGGCATGGCTGAGCGTCGCCTCCGCTCGACAACCAACCGCACACTTGAGCACCAACCTACCCCAATGAAGAACGACAAACCTTCCCTGCTCCCTGCCCCAGACGACTGTACCGAGAGCCTCCTGCGCCGCGAACTTCTGCTGGGGCTGGGGATGGTGGCGATGGCGGCCTGGCTCCCCGGCTGTGGCGGAGGCGGTGGCAGCAACGAATCGGCCGGTCCGGCTGACAGTTTGCCGCCGCTCGCCCAGGAGGCACTCGATGACGCCGCCGCGGAACCGGTGCCGGCCGTCGACAAGAGCGTCCCCCGTACCTTCGCACACCCTGGGCTGCTGCACACGGAATCCGACTTCCAGCGCATGCGCGACAAGCTGGCCGTGAGGGCCCAGCCCTGGACGGATGGCTGGAATGCGCTGCTGCGCAGCGGCCGCGCGCAGCTGTCCGCAAGCGCGGCGCCGAATCCCGTGGCGACCGTCATCAGGGGGGGCGACGGAGAGAATTTCCGCATGCTGGTCGAGGACCTGCGCCGCGCCTACCAGTTCGCCCTGCGCTGGAAGGTATCCGGCGACACGGCCTACGCCGACCTGGCCGTGAAGTACCTCGATGCCTGGTCCGCCACGCTGAAGACGATCAACGGCAACAATGACAAGTACATCGCGGCGGGCCTGTACGGTTACCAGTTCGCCAACGCCGCCGAGATCATGCGCACCTACCGCGGCTGGAGCGCCACAGGCGTCGCACGCTGCCAGCAGATGATGCTGAACGTCTTCTATCCGGTGTGCAGCGAGTTCCGCAGCCGTTGGACCTCGTTCAGCGCAGAGTACGCGATCGGAGCGTGGGCATCCTGGACGCTACTGACCGCCTGCGGCCTGGCGGCCATCGGCGTGTTCTGCGATCGCTCAGACATCTACGACGAGGCGATGACGTACTACAAGAGCGGCCGGGCCAGCGGCTCGGCCCTGCACAACGTGCACGCCATGCACCCCGGCTATTTGGGCCAGTGGCAGGAATCCGGCCGCGACGCCGGCCACTGCACGCTCAGCATCGGCCTGGCAGGCGCGCTGTGCGAAATGGCCTGGAACCAGGGCGATGACTTGTATGGCAACCTGAACAATCGCGTGCTGGCCGCCGCCGAATACGTGGCCAAGTCCAACCTGTCCGACGCCAACGGCAGGCCCTATGACATGCCGTTCGTGCCGTTTACCAACTTCAGCGGCAGCGCGCAGGCGGTGGCCGAGCAGGACAAGCCATCGCTGCGCCCGATCTGGGAAGTTCTCTACAACCACTACGTGAACCGCAAGGGTATTGCTGCGCCGTGGGTCAGCGCGATGTCGGCGAAGCTAAGGCCGGAAACCGACCAGTGGATGGGCGACGACCCCAACGTGGGCACGCTGACCTTCTCGCGTGACCCGGTAGCTCCGGCCAAGCCATCCCAACTGACGGCGATGATCGCAGGAGGCCGCGTCCAGCTCTCCTGGTGGGGCAGCGCGGGTGCTACGGGCTACATCGTCAAACGCGCCACATCGCTGGACGGTGCCTACCAGACCATTGCCACCGTTTCCGGTCTGTGCACCTACACAGACACTCCCGGCAACGGCAACTGGTTCTATGCGATCACTTCGGTGATCAAGGGGAACGAGGTCGGCCCATCCAATCGCAAAGGCGTCACGATGCCCGGCAGCCTGCGCATGCGCATTGCCTTCGGTGAAGGCAGCGGCAGCACAGCCGCCGACATGGTGGTTCGCCGGAATGCCACATTGGCCTCGGGTGCCGGTTGGGGCGAAGGCCGCACATCTGGCAGCAAGGCGCTGTTGCTCGATGGCAGGGGTGCGCACGTCGCGCTGCCAGCCGACTTGGCTTCCGGCCTGTCGGATTTCACGCTAGCGGCCTGGGTGTACGTCAACAGCCACGCGACCGACGCGCGGCTGGTCGACATCGGATCCGACGACATCTCCTACATGGCGCTCGTGCCGCGCGATGCGAACAGCAGGCTGCAGTTCACGATCAGCGGTACTTCTTTTCGCGGGGAGCAGAGCGTTGCAGCCCCCCAACTGCCGACCGGGCGCTGGGTGCACGTGGCCTTTACGCTGGCCGGCATCACCGGAACGCTGTTCGTGGATGGTGCGCGGGTGGCCAGTAGCAACACGCTGACTTATGCGCCGTACAACATTGTCAACTCCAGCCAGGCCTGGGTCGGGCGCTCGCAGTTCAGCCACCCGGGTTTCAACGGCAGGGTGCAGGACTTGCGGCTCTACGTCGGCGCCCTCGGCAGCATCGATATCGCTGCCATGGCAAGGTAGTTGCAAACCCAGCGAGCGTGCCCCGGGTCATCGGCAGTTCCACCGGATAGACCTTCACGGGCGTACTACCGGCACCTCAGCGAAATACCGCGGCGGCGCATGGTGCCGCGATCACAGCCCATCCCCGTGGGTCTACTGGACTGATGAAGCCAAAACCACCAGCTGCCTGCGCGGCTTCGCCTTCGGCCGCAACGACATCGAATACATGCAATTCACCACACGCACGACGCCTGCATGGTGTCTGCCCGACGCATGCTGCCTCCGCCCGCAGCGACATTGCTCAAGCAGCGCGCCAGGAAGATCCGCACTACAGCGCCGGTGGCCATGGTGAATATCGAGCAAGCCTTGAAACGCCTGGGCCTTGACGGCCTGGTCCGTCGAAATGATCTCAGTGGCGCCTTTGTCGTGGAGGCCACAGCCGAGCAGATTCGAGAGCTGGCGGCGACGCCCGGGGTTCAGGCCATTCGGCCGAATCGGCGGCATCTCAATATCGCTTCCTAGGCCCGTCGAAGGAAAGCCATGGACCAGGCTCCAACTCAACGATCACTGTCCGATCCGGCGGGCCAAGGCACAGCAGACCACCGACGTCTGACCCAACGGCTTTCGGATGTGGTGGACGGGCGTCAGATTCTGTCGCCGGCGAAGTTCATCGAGATGATGGGCCTGGATAGCTTCGCGCGGCTCGTGCTCACCGATCCCCAACGCGCGTTCGATCAGGACAGCTTCCAGGAGCTGCGCTCGCACTTCATTCGGTTCGCGGCTGGCCGATGCACCGTCGTCACTTCGACGCACATGAGATGAAAACTCATATCGCGTCGGACCTCCACGCGCAATCCGGGCGCGAGCCGTCGGCGCCCAAGCTGATGTTCTTTGGAGACCCCCACGGCGATCTCGAACCCATGATCGCCGCCGTCGAGCGCTTCCGGCCCGAGGCGATCATCCTGCTGGGCGACATTCAGCCACGTCGGCCTCTGCACATCGCGCTGGGCCCGATCCTGGTTCTCACCGAGGTCTGGTTTATCCATGGGAACCACCACGACACGGACTCCGATGCCGACTACGACAACCTGTGGGGATCGGAGCTCGCCGACCGCAACCTGCATGGACGCATCGTCGAGATCGCCGGTTTCAAGGTTGCAGGTCTGGGCGGCATCTTTCGCAGCAAGATCTGGGACCCTCGACAACCGCTCAAGGAAGCCGCATTCGCCTCGGCTGACGCGTTGCGCCGGTCCATGCGTCCCGAGGAGCGGTGGAGGGGCGGCGTTGGCCGTCGACACCGCTCCACCATCTTCCCGGACGTCTATCTGCAACTGCTGCGCAGCCCGCCCGCCGACATTCTGGTGACGCACGAGGCGCCTGTAGCACATCCGCACGGCTGGCAGGCGATCGACGAGCTCGCCGAGACGCTCGGCGTCCAGCTCGTAGTCCACGGTCACCATCACCAGAGCATCGACTATCTCGCGGAAGGGATGCAGAGTGCTGCAGCACCGTTCCGCGCCTTCGGCGTCGACTTGGGCTCGCATCTGGCGTGGCCGCGGGATCCACAAAAGGAGACTGGATCGGAAGTTCTTCCTCCAGGGTGATCCTCTTCCTTGACTTCGACGGCGTGCTGCATCCGGAGGGAGAAGATCACATCCTCAACGGCGGCGTCGACTTCTGCTTCCTACCCCGCCTGGAGGCTTTGCTGCGCGAGTTCCCGTTCGTGAAGATCGTGATGTTGTGGACCGACTTCGAGCTCACGATCGAAACGCCTGAAGGGCTGATCAGCGATGCCGGGCGTGCCATGAAGATGGCGACCAATCTGCTGAACGACTACGCGCTGATCCGCACGGTCGACGAGTCGGCCGAACCCGATACATGGCGGGACAAGCAGGGAAGAAAGCTCCAGGCGGCCGACACGCTTCGGATTCATCAGGCGCAGCGAGCCTGGCTGCGCGACAAGCTCGGCGAACCGTTCGCCGGACCGACGGTGGTCGTGACGCACCATGCACCTCATCGCGGTTCGCTGGCGCAGCGCTACGCCGATGACTGGGCGTCGGGCGCATTCGTGAACGAGCTTCCTGACATCTTTTTCGATGTTCCCGTGCTCTGGGTCCACGGTCACACGCATCAGCAGTTCGACTATCGAGTCCGTTCTTGCCGGGTCGTGTGCAACCCGCGCGGCTACGTGAACTGGAGAGGCAGGATCGAGAACAAGGTATTCGATCCGGGTCTGGTCATCGATGTGCAACCTCTCGCTGGAGGTGGTGACTTGTGAAGCTGCTTTGCGGAGTTCGAGACCTTCGAAGTTCCGAAGGACCTGAACTACGACGTAGCCGTGCTGGCGGGTGTCGTCGGTGAAGACCTCAGTGCTGGGCCATGGCATTGCTCTGGGCTGGTTTCTCGATGGCACGCAACCGTTTCACCAGTCTTCGCCGCCCTAAGCGCGAGCAACACCGCACGGCGTGCGCCTTCCTGAGCCGGGGCGCTCGGCTGCAACGTGCTCGCCGGCGACGGCCAGGTGATGGCGGCCGAGGTTGACGCTGCGGCTCGAAGGCGCGGTGCGCGACACGGGCGGCCTGCACCTGATGGACGACAACTGCGCCACCTCCGTGCCCGGCCTCTACGCCGCGGGGGATGCGACAACGCGAGGCGATCTCCGGCGGCTTCAAAGGCGGCAGCCACAACGCGGCCTGGGCCTTGTTGTCTGGCTTCTGGGCCGGCGCGGCGGTCTTTATAGGGTTAAACCATTATGAACAACCGGTTGTTCTAGGATTAACCTTCATACCAATCCCGAATTCAGCAGTGCCATCCCACGGTACTTCGAACCACACAACCACGAGATGCATATGAACCGCAGAGAAACCATCTTTTCCATTGCCGCCCTAGCCGTCGTGAGGTCCGGGAGCGCGTTTGCCGCGGGAGAGCCGAAGATCGGTGTGGTCGTGAAGATCGGTGGCATCCCGTACTTCAACGCGATGGAAGTCGGGATCAAGGAACGCGGAAAGGTGTTGGGCTACGACGCCTTCATGGTCGCGCCCACCGGCACGGACCCCGCTCTGCAGGTCAAGGCGATCGAGGATCTCATTGCCCAAGGTGTGAAGGCCATCGGGGTCGTGCCCAACGATTTGAAGGCATTGGGACCCGTCCTGGCCAAAGCGAAGCAGGCCGGCATCTTCGTCGTCACCCATGAATCGCCGAACAATCCCAACGCCGACTGGGACTTTGAACTCGCGACGGTCGTAGGCTACGGCGAGGCCCACGCGAAGCTGCTCGCCGAAAAAATGGATGGCAAGGGGCAGTACGCCGTCTACGTCGGCTCACTCACCGTACCCTTGCACAACCTGTGGGCCGACGCCGCAGTCGCCTACCTCGCCAAGAACCATCCCAACATCAAGCTGGCCGGCGAGCGCTACGGCGTTTCGGAGGATGCCGACAAGAGCCGGGCCACGACGCTCGACCTGATGGCGGCGAACCCCGAACTGAAGGCCGTGCTTTGCTTCGGCGGGCAGGGGCCGATCGGCGCCGGGCGCGCGGTGGAGGAACGTCGCCGGGTCGGAAAGTTCATCGTGGTCGGCTCCGTCTCGCCGCGCCAGGGAATCTCCTTGATCAAGAACGACGTGATCGCCGGTGGGTTTCGCTGGAATCCCCGGACATCGGGCCAAGTCTTCGTCACTCTGGCCGATCGCCTCATCAAAGGCGTCCCCGTCAAGGACGGCGACGTCATCGAAGGGCTCGGCGTCGTCAGGCCGGATTTCAAGAACCACACGATCACCGTGGACGGGCTCATCAAGCTCGATAAGACGACCGTCGACGAGATGGCGGCCCAGGGCCTTTGAGGGCTTCGACTTCGACCACTAGCGAAACGGAGAGCCCGATGCCCTCAATCGATTCGGACGAATCGCCATTTCTCTCGCTCAGCAACGTCAGCATAAGGTTCGGCGGCGTCGTGGCGTTGCGCAATGTCGCCTTCGAGGTCCGCCGCGGCGAGGTGCACTGCCTCGCCGGAGAGAACGGCAGCGGCAAGAGCACCCTGATCAAGATCGTTGCAGGGGTCTACCAGCCTCTCGATGGTGCCTCGGTCCGAGTCGATGGTCAACGGCATCCGCAGATCAGCCCGAGACTGGCGCAGCAACTAGGCATTCGAGTCATCTGGCAAGACCTCGCGCTCTTTCCGGAGATGACGGTCGCCGAGAACATTGCGATCGGAGAGTTCGTTGGCAAGAGGCCGGGCTTCGTGAGCCACGCTCGAATGCGGGACGTCGCCCGCGATGCGCTCGGCAGGCTTGGTGTCGAACTGGACCTGGACAGGTCACTGCGCAACCACCCGATTGCGCAGCGCCAGATCGTCGCGATCGCGCGCGCCCTCATCGGAGAGGCAAAGCTGATCTTCATGGACGAGCCAACGGCCTCGTTGACCCAATCCGAGACCGACTACCTCCTTGGCATCATCCGTGGACTTGCAGCGTCCGGCGTGGCGGTCGTGTTTGTGAGTCACCGCCTGGCTGAACTTCTCGAGATCGCGGACCGCATGACGGTCCTGAAGGACGGAGAACTTGTCGGCGTGTTCCCTACGAAGGGAATGACCCAGTCCGATGTCAGCCGCCTAATGACCGGGCATCCCCTGCAGCAGTTGCGTACGGCTCGGCGCGTGCCGGGTGGCCGCGCGGTCCTCGAGGTTTCCGGGCTCACGCGGCGCGGGGAGTTTGAAGACATTTCCTTCACGCTGGCCAAGGGCGAGACACTGGGGATCACTGGGCTCCTGGGCGCAGGGCGCACGGAACTCGCGCTAGCGCTCTTCGGTATGGCCCGGCCTGACAAGGGGGCGATCCGCCTCGACGGAGTCGAACTCAACCTGCGATCCAATCGCGATGCCATTCGCAGTGGCATCGCCTACCTCTCCGAGGACCGGCTCTCGCTCGGACTCATCCAGGTCCAGGCGATAGAGGACAACCTGGTGCTTGCGTCGCTGAAGAAAACTGTCAGGGGCCTGTTTCTGTCCATATTGCGCAAGCGCAGTGCCGTCTCATACTGGATCTCCCGCCTGCACATCAAATCCGGCGCATTCGGCAACGCAATCTCCAGCCTGTCGGGAGGAAACCAACAGCGCGTGGCAATCGCCAAGTGGCTGGCCACCGATCCAAGGATCCTGATCCTCGACTCGCCCACTGCGGGCGTGGATGTCGGTGCGCGTGCCGGCATCTTCGAGATTGTGGAGGAACTTGCCCAGTCGGGACTGGCGATCATCCTGATCTCAGACGAGGTATCTGAGATCCATGCGCATTCCGACCGGGTGCTCCACATGGCGCACGGGCGGCTCGTAGGCACCTACGACCCGTCGACGGTTTCACTCAAGGAACTTGAAGAGTCAATCTATGCGTAGGATCTTCGCCAACCACTCAAACGAACTGGCCCTCGTTGCCTTCATTGCCGTCATCAGCCTTTTTCTGTCGGCGACAACGAAGACCTTCTTTTCGCTCGGCAATGCGCTCGACCTGCTCAACATCAGCGCGGTGAACATCATCTTCGCCGTCGGGCTCCTGGTAGTCCTCGCGTCCGGAGGCGTCGACATATCTTTCAGCGTCGCGGCATCGGTCGCCCAGTACCTGACGGTCCTCGCCGTCGTGTCGCTCGGCCGACTGAACTGGCTGTGCGGCCTGCTCTTCGCGATCGGCTTCGGCATCACCTTGATGTCGATCAACGCGTTCCTAATACGACAGTTTCGCGTCATCTCGATCATCATCACTATCTCTACGTTCAACGTGTACTTCGGCCTTCTGATGTTCTTTACCAAGGGCCACTCCCTCTTCGATCTGCCCGGTTGGCTCGCCAAGACGGTCGTGGTCTTCGAACGCGAAGTCGAGGGCGGCGACTGGCTAGAGATCAAGCTTCCGGTGCTGGCAATGGTTGCATGCGTCGCCGCCACTTGGATACTGTTGACTCGCACGACAATCGGGCGCCAGATCTTCGCATTCGGCGACAACGCCGAGGCGGCGAATAGGCTTGGCATCAACATCCGCGCCATCCAATACTTTTCCTATGGATGGTTGGGAATGATGGCCGGGATTGCTGGACTGATGCAGATCCACTACACCAAGGAGGTCGTGCCCCAAGCCCTGGTGGGGCGTGAACTCGACGTACTGGCCGCGGTCGTCTTGGGCGGCGCCCGGCTCGGCGGCGGAAAAGGCAGCGTCTCGGGTTGCGTACTGGGCGTGCTGCTGATCGCAATCACGCAGAACGGATTAAACCTCATGGGCGTCTCCCCTTTCGCGTTTCAGATGGTTGCCGGACTCATCATCATTATTGCCATCACACTTTCCAGTCTCAAGCTCACGGCCCGGAAGCCGCTCAAAGGATTGCCATCGTGACCGCGCGCCAACACAAGCCCGTTTGGGCGGTCTCGACGGAAACCAAGACGCTGTCGGCGGCGCTCGCCGTAGCGATAGTGACCTTCGCGCTAATCGAGCCGCAGTTCTTGTCTCTCCGCGTGGTGCAATCCGCCGCGTTCCAGCTGCCCGAATTGGGAATCCTCACTCTCGCGATGCTACTGCCCACCCTCACGGGCGGTTTGAATCTCGCCATTACCTACACCGCCAACATTGCGGCCTTGTTCGTCGCCTGGATCGTTCTAATCAACGGCGGCACAGACGCAGGCGTCGGTGTCTTCGCCGTCGCCTGCGTTCTGGCACTGCTCGTTGGAGGCGCGTGTGGTGCAATCATGGGCAGTTCCATTTCGCTCACCGGCGCGCATCCGATCCTGGTCTCGCTCGCGATGATGATCTTCCTGAGGGGCGTAGGAGAGTTCTTGACCAAGGGCGGGGACATGTCCGTCCTTCCCCAATTTGTCAGTCACCTGGGACAAGGCAGCCTCTGGGGCATACCGATCCCGGCGATGCTCCTGCTCGCATGCCTGGTCGGCACCCACGTCTTCTTGGGCCGCACTCGCCTTGGCTTCTATACCTACATGGCCGGCTCCAACATCGAGGCGACGCGTTATGCGGGCGTGAATACGCGCTTCGTCATCGTCGCCGCCTACGCGCTTTCGGGAGTGTTGTCCGCCATCGCCGGCATCGTGATGATGACCCGCTTCAACTCGGTGCGGGTGGGCCACGGGGAATCCTATCTGCTGATCACCATCCTCGCGTGCTTCCTAGGAAACGTGGATCCGCACGGCGGATTCGGAAGAGTGCTGCCGGTGGCAATCGCTTTGTTGCTGCTCCAGGTCCTGACGTCCGGAGCCAATGCTATCGGCGCGAATCAGCATCTCGCGACGGCTTTCTGGGGCATGCTGCTCATCGTCGTGATGGGGGTGCGCTGGCTGGCTTCCGCGTTCTCCGAGCGCCGCGCTAAGCGGTCGTTCAAGCGGGCGCAATCGTTGGCGGTCGGGCCAGCGCGGATCGTGCCACCGGCGTAGCGGCCTGCAACCCCCGAGGAGGGGCGCATTCGGCCGTCGCGTATCATTCAGCGCGCCTGGCGGGCCTCGCCGCTACCGCGGGGATCGCCCTCGTTTTCCAATGCCGACCGGAGGGTCCAGCATCCTATGACTGAAGCGAAGCCGCGTCGCACCACCATCTACGACCTCTCCAAGCGCCTGGGAATTTCTGCGCCGACTATTAGCGTGGTGCTCAACGGTACTTGGCAGAAGCGCCGTATCTCACGGGAAACCGCCGAGATCGTGTTGAGGCACGCAAGCAAGATCGATTACATGCCGAACCGCCAGGCGCAGTCGCTGAGAGGCAGCGCCGGGACAATGGTGGGACTGCTGATCCCGACGCACGACAGCCGGTTCTTCGCCACTGTTGCGCGCGCCTTCGAGGAGCGGGTGCGTCAGAGCGGACGTTGTCCTGTCGTGGTCAGCGCCGCGCGCGACCCGGTGCGGGAAAGGGAGACGACCAAGACCCTCATCTCCTACTCGATTGGCGCGTTGGTCGTCTGCGGCGCGACCGATCCTGACGGGGTCCACGACATATGCGAGAAGTTCGGCGTCCCGCACGTCAACATCGATCTGCCCGGCAAGCGCGCAATGTCCATCGTGAGTGACAACGTCCTCGCGGGAACCAGCCTCACGGACGCTGTCCTCGAGCGCCTGCTCGCGAAGGGGGAATTGCAGGCTGCCGATATCCATTTCGTCGGCGGCTTGAGCAATTTGGCAACGAGAGACCGAATCAAGGGCTTCAAGCAGTCCATGGTCAGCCGCCGCATGAAGCCGAAAGCCGACGCGATCCAGACCATTGGCTATGACGCGGCCATCGCCGAAGCGAACTTCGCAGCGCTGTACGGCCAGGGCAAGAACGTACCGAAAGGACTGTTGATTGACGGCCTTCCTGTCTTCGAGGGGTTTTGCCGATTCGCCCGTGCTCATTCGGTTGCCGCCGAAAGCGTGGTTGTCGGCTGCTTCGACTACGACCCCTTCGCGTCTTTCTGCTCGTTCGAGACTTTCATGATCCGTCAGGATGCCCGGCGCATGGTCGACATGGCCATGGATGCCCTCGAATCCGAAAACGTCCAGGCGGGCATCCACTATGTGACGCCAGAACTGGTCTGCTAGGCCCCGTACTTGTTCCTGTTGATCTGCGCGAAGAAAGCTTCCCAGTCGGCCTTGGTCAGAATGCGCGGCTCGCCCAGCGAGCGCGAGAGAATGTACTGCCGACAGACGATCTCGAGCCGGTGCGTCAGCTTGATCGCCTCGTTCATGTCCTGGCCGCGTGCCGTCATGCCGTGGTTGCTCATCAAGCAGGCGGACGTCGTGCGCAGCGCCCCCGCAACGTCTTCAGCCAACTGCGAGCTGCCGAACGTCGAATAAGGGACGCAGGGGACTTCCTCGCCGCCGAACAGTCCCACCAAGTAATGGAACCCAGGCAACGGCTTGCAATGACAGGCCACAGCTACGCAATTGTCCGAGTGCGTATGGACCACCGCATTTGTCTCTGGGTTGTCGCGGTAAATCGCTGCATGTAGCTGCCACTCGCTCGATGGACGCAGCTGCGCGCGCCATTCACCAGCGGTGCTTACGTAGACGACGTTCTCCACGGAGATATCAGACCCGTTGGCGCCGGCGGGCGAGATCAACATCCCGTCGCCGAAACGGACACTGAGATTGCCGGAAGAGAGCTCCGTCAGACCTAGATCGACCACTCTCTTGTACGAAGCCACGAGGTCGGCTCTCGCGGCTTTTTCTGTCTCTTCCATTCATTTTCCTTGGTGGAACCAGATATTTGAACAATCGGTTGTTCTAGTTTATTCCCGCCTCATCTTCTTTGTCAAATTACCAAATTACTTCCACGATTGATCTTTCAAAAGCAATCCGTTAGAGTTGAACAATCGGTTGTTCAATTTCTCATCGTAATCGCAAGGATGACAATCGGGGAGCGAAGGAATGGCGGCGATAGCAGTGCTGGACATAGGGAAGACCACGCTCAAGCTTGGGATCTATGCGTCGACTGGAGCGAAGCTCGCTAGCTTCGAAGCCCCGAATCGACCAATACCCGGCGTCTTCTATCTGGAGCCCGATCACCGGGAAACCTGGGAGTTTTTCCTTGCGTCCCTCGCAAGATCGCAGGCTTCACAACCGATATCCGACATCATCGTCAGCACCCACGGCTCGTCAGGCTACCTCGTGAATGAGGATGGGACCTGGACGCCTCTTCCTGACTATGAAAGCGCCATGCCACACGCTGTGCAGGAGGCATACATTGCAGAATCGGACGGACTCGAGGAGCGCGGCAGTGGAATAAGTCCCGGATCGGGGCATCTTGCAAGACAGCTGTTCTGGGTCGAGCGGATCACGCCAAACGCGCTGCTCAAAGCGATTGCGATCCTTCCCGCCGCGCAATTCTGGGCGTGGCGCCTGTCGGGCGTCATGGCGACGGAGCTGACAGCCCTGTCTGCACAAACTCATCTGTGGAATGCTCACGAGGATCGCTTCACATCCCTGGTGTACCGGCGTGGGTGGCAGCGCCTGATGCCCGCGGTCAGGCACGCTGGAGACGTGCTCGGCAAGATCGAAGCGCGGCTTGCCACGTTGATCGGCGTTGGCCTCGACACGCGTGTCCATTGCGGCGTTCACGACAGCACCGCCAATTTCTTCCGATACCAGAGTTCCGGCTACGAGGATTTCACCTTGCTCTCTAGCGGGACGTGGCTCGTGTCCATGAGCGACATGGTCCCAGTCCTGGCCCAAGTCCGTCGCGACTACACAGTTCACGTATCCGCGAGCCGTACTCCCTTCTGGAGCGTCCGGATCATGGCTGGAAGAGACTTCGACACGTTGAGCCACCATGCTCGCGATTGCATCGACCTCGACCGAGTAAACGGAGTGCTCAACTCCGGAGTCTTCGCGCTTCCGAGCTTTGGTCCCGTGGAGGGGTTCTTGAAGGGTTCGGGTGGACGCGGGGAAATGGTGGGAGCGCCTCGCGAAGGCGCGATCGACCGTGCCGCACTCGCACTCGTCTACTACGCCCTGCTCGCTGACCTGTCGCTCGACACGTATCCGGATCGTGGCGACATCGTCGTCGACGGCAACATCACTGCGCAGGAAAGCCTTGGCTCCTTGATCGCCGCGATGCGCGAGGGGCGCCGCGTGCTCTTCTCTTCGGCGAAGGACGGGACGCTCATCGGCGCTGCATACCTGGCGGGCGCTCGACCTTCGTCGCCTCCGTTGATGCACGAGCACCGGCATGACGGTATCGACCTACGAGCCCTGCAGTCCTACCGAACAGCGTGGCGTGCTCAAGTGCTCGAGCGATATCCGGACGCGACGCCATTTGTAACAGCCAAACGGCTTGACGGCGGAGATCAATGTGACGAGTGGCTCAGGTTGACGTCCCGCCAACACGAGATCTGACCCTGTCGTTGGGTAAGAAGGCAAGTGCCGCCACCGCAAATCCTGCGCTGATCAATGGGACTGAGCCAACGTTGTCACCATGCACGGACAGGGAGGCGACGAGCGGCCCGAATGCGCTTCCTAGCAATTGCAACGCAGGAACGACCATGGCCACCCGTCCAGTCGGATCCACGCGAAAAGCGAGGCTGATCTGGAATGGCAGCAAGAAGATAGCTGCGAATCCGAAGGTGCCGCATGCCAACACGAACTGAACACTGCTCCCTGGCACAAGGCAGTAGACAACAAACCCAGCTGCCCCGATCACAAGCGTACCGCTGAGCAGCATCAGCACGTCACGCACGAAACGCACTGCCCACGTCGCTGCACAGCAGCCAAGCAACTGCATGAACAGCGACATGGAAACCACTGACTGTGCGTCCTTCGACGCGAACCCGATTGCGTGGCCAAGGGCTTCGAGGTATGCCCAGAATGACCCGATCGCCGCCAGCTGGAGGAAGACAACGATCAAAGCCGAGGCTTCTAGCCTCGACCAGAAGAAACTCGATGCGGGATCGCGTTCCAAGGGAAACATGTGAGTCGGCAACATCCGGACCAATGCGCAGGGAATCAAGGACAGGCAAGCCAGAAGTATGAATCCGCCCCTCCAACCTGCGAGTGGAATCACGGCTGACGCCAGCACGGCAGCTACGGTCGCCTGTGCTGCCGTTTGGGCGATAAAATACAGGCCGCCGATGCGGCTTGGGTTTTCGGACCGGACGATCACGTTGGTGATTCCCCAGATCAGAAGGCCCTCCGACAGGCCTGCCGCCGCGCGCACCGTCGTCAGGCCGGAATCCCCCATACAGAAGATCGTAGCAGCGTCCAGCGATGCGGTCATAACCGATGCCACGACAATACTGCGTCTGAGGTGCTGCAATGGAAGTAGCGCATTTCCAATGACTACGCCGATGCCAATCGCGATGATCTCGGCCATTGCCACGAGGCCCACCCCCTCCATTGAGACATTGCCTGAGTTGGCAAGCTCTCCCAAAAGTATGGGCTGCAAGCCGGCGATCAGAACAGCAATCGAACCGATGATTACCGCGGCGACTATCTGCAGTGTGTTGATCTTCCCGACATTGAGGTCTTGATGCGTTTGCATAGCGGTTTCAAAGTTAGTTTTGGCTGTCGGAAGTGACATACGCGCGCAGGCAGTGCTGCAGATGGTTAGTCAGAAGCTACGTGAGACGGAAAGAACGACTGCGCTTCTGTCTAGACGGCGGGTGCGATCACCGTCCTGCACCAGGTACAGCTCGACTGCCTTGGTTCTTGTTGTGACCCAGTCGACGTTCCACTCATAACCCCACCGCTTGTGCGTCAGGCCGATGCGATAGTCGGTGAAATTGCCCTCAGAGAAATTTGCCATGCGCTGATGACCGGCATGCAGGTTGAGAACGGTCGTCGAGGTGAGCTCGTACTTGTAGTCAAGATCAAGCAGCAAGGTCCCCCTGGTGCCATGGTTGCCTCGACCATAACAGGAGGCCGCGGCTTGCGGATCTGCGGAAAATTGCAGAATGCTTCCGCACACACCACCTGTATCGGCCCCCCGATAGGTGCGCGACAGCACGTTGAAAACGCGGGCTTCGAACGCGCCGTAACCTACCTCCAGGAGTGCGAAGTTCGTGTTGTAGTTGCTCGTTCGGAAGTCGCCGGGCGTGGAGCTTCCAGCGTCGTACGACTGCGGCGCACTGAACTTCGCTCCGGGAAAGACTTCCGCCGCCAACCCAACTCCGAAGTGCCAGCCGTCGGGGTTGCCAAATCGGTACCCGCCGGCGAATGTTGCGCTAACGCCGTTGCCTTCGGGGAACTGCTTCTTGTTGACCGTTGCAAAGTCGGCGAAGACGACAAAGCCTGATGCATGCGCCGCTTGCACGCTGAGCCGTGCAGCGGGGCCCTTCAGTGAATCTGAAATCCCCCGATTGCGGGAATCGGAGGTGAATGTCACCTTCGTGTCGATCGCAAAGCTGGCTACACCGTCGTCTTCCGACTCAGCCGCAAATGATGCAGTTGCATAGACAAGAAGAATTACGCCCAATGCGGGGGGCGAGGTAAAGTTGGTCGTCATCATGGTTATGTCTGGGTACCTTGATGAACACCTACGACTTGCACGCGGGTGCTGAGGGCATTGCCAGCACCTTTGAAAGTCGCTCCGTTTGGCCCAGTATTTCGGTCCCGACAAACGCGCGAATCCTCATCTCGTCAGTCTTGACGCGCACTGTCCCTTTGTACTTTTTCTCGTCCCGGGGGTCGTAGATCCAACCGTCTCGCCATGCTTCGTTCTCATACCGACTGAGCTGTGCAATGCGAACACCGCAGGTGTCCTTTTCTTTGCCGGCATCGACGTCCCAGACAATTTTTCCGCAGAGCGCTCCGGGCTTGTCGGGACAATCCCTGAACTCGACGATGGCATCTTTCTGCTCGGTCAGCCAAAGCCCTTGGGCGTCTTCTGGGCTTGCGGCCGCGTTGCCGAGTGAGGCTGCCGAAATGAGTGCCAGGGCCAGTGAGAAGTGATAGCGATGATTCATGACATCTATTCCTCGGAAACTCGATTGAGTAGGTGTTATTCGGCTTGTCACACGCCGAAGATCGCTGGTGCAAGCCTGAAAATTCAGATGCCGCACGAGGGCGAGCGGGCATGGATTGAACTGGCAGACGAGCCCGACGGGCTCGCTTGCCATCAAACAGAAACCAGGATGCGACGTTCTTCGGTGGCTCGCGCTCAGGCCGGTTGAACGGCCCCGGGGTAGTTGTGAGCTGCCGCGAGCTGCATTAGCGGGGCGAGGCGCGAGGCCGGCGGTATGGCGTTGCGATCACGCGCGATCGCAGCGAATGCCTCGTCCGTGACGGCGAGCGTCTGTGTGATGACGCTTTGGTCGTGCGCCACCGAGAAGTACATGTTGTGCCATGGGTGCAAATAGACCCCGCGCTGTACGCAGGCCGTTACCCAGGCATAGCCGACGCGGAAGTCAGGGTCGTCTTCAAACAAGACTTGAGGGATTTGCGCCGGGCCGGTTTGGCGCAGGCCGAACCCGTGTGAGACTGCCTGCTGACGAAGACCCTCACGAAGCGCCTCTGCGGAGGCTTTGAGTTTTTCGAGGTAGTCCGTGTCTCGGATCTGCTTGAGCGTTGCAACCGCTGCGGCCATCGGCACCGACGAAAACCAGAAGGATCCAGTGACGAAGATGCTGGCGGCGGCGGCGCGGATGCGCTCTGATCCGAGCAGCGCGGAGATGGGATGCCCGTTCGCAAAGCACTTTCCCCAGCAGCTGAGGTCGGGTTGAATGCCGATGAGCGACCAGCTGCAGTCGCGCGCCAAGCGAAAACCTGCGCGTACGTCGTCGACCACAAGCAATGCGCCGGTCTCGTCGCAGAGCTTGCGTGCGGTAGTCGCGTATTCAAGATCTGGGCTTTCTTGATCGCGAAAACTGTCGTGCCGGAAGGGCGTGGCGTATACCGCCGCCACCTGGCCTTCGTTGGCCTTGAATGCGTCCACCAAACTCTGAGCGTTGTTGTACTCGTAGTAGACGATGCTGGCTCGATCTTCCGGCAACGTGCCGATCTTGAACAGCTCAGGCACACACCAAGGCGCTGCACCGTGGTAGGCGCCCCGCGCAGCAAGAATGACGCGCTTGCCCGTGTGTGCACGGGCCACGACCATGGCCATGCTTGTTGCGTCCGTTCCGTTCTTGCAAAACATGGCCCAAGCCGAGTGCGAGACCATCGACACGAACAGTTCGGCCAGCTCGATCATTACTTCACTTGGACCGGTCGTCGTGTCTCCGAGCTTGCGCTGCGCGTCCGCGGCGGCCTCGACCACTGGGTGGTTGTAGCCCAGCAGGTTCGGTCCCCAGGCACACATGTAGTCGATGTACTCGTTGCCGTCGTAGTCCCAAATTCTCGCGCCTTGCGCGCGATGGATGAACTGAGGGAACTCCTCGGGAAGTAGCGCCGTCGAGAGATGGCCGTACATGCCGCCGGGAATCACTTGATGAGCGCGCTCGCGTAGCGCGAGTTCGCGCTTGTTGTTGCCAACCATATCGAATCCTTCTGTGGTTTAGAAATCTGCTCAGCCGGATCGCCAAGCGCCAAATAACCAATATTTATCTGGTTATGAGAGGTGCAATGCATGTTCCGTGCCGGGATTTTTCAACCATTCGGAGGCATTGGAAGTGGCTTTTTTGGTGCAACAACCTCAACATTTCTGCGGTTCTCGCCCAAAACGGTGCCGCAGATCGGTGCGCAAGAGCTGCATCCGCATCAGCTGCATAATTTGTATATTTATCGGGGTAGCGCGGATGGCTCGTTGAGAGCGGGAAGATGTGTTGCCGTGCATGTAGCGCCGCAGCGTTGGCGTCAAGGTGACCCGCTGCTCTAAGGTCAGAGGCCATGAAAATCAAGGATTCGACAAAAACCAATGTGAGTGCCGCGCGAGGCACGCTCAGCGCACCGAAGCGCCCCAAGCAAGAGCGCGGCATCGCGAGGTTCAACAAACTGCTTGACGCTGCAGACACGCTGTTGGCGACGCACGAACTGGATGAAGTGGGGCTTTACCAGATCGCACAGGAAGCTGGCGCGCCTCCCGCATCGGTCTACCATTTCTTCCCGTCCCCTCAGGCCGTTCTCATTGCCCTGGCTGAGCGGTATCACCAAAAGGTTGCCGACGTGAGCCTCTATGTCGAGCCGGGCAGCAGCCCGACGTGGCAGGAGCTTTTGAGACAGCGCTTGTCGTCAACAGTAAAGATATTCAACCACCATCCGACGATGCAGAAGCTGTTCCTGGGCAGCCACGCGAACCACGAAATGGCGTCTTCCGAGGTTGGCTTCAACGAGATGCTCGCTCAGCGCTTTGTTTCGTTCTACGACCAGTTCTTCCACATGCCGGTCATCACAGGTATCGAGCAGAAGTTTTTGGTGATGTTGACACTGCTGGATGCAGTCATGAGGTTGTCCTATGCCAAGCACCGCACCATCACTGCGGAGTTTGAAGCTGAAGCAGCACTGGCTGCCATCGCCTACTGCCGTACCTTTTTGCCGGAAGTAATCGAGTTGCGCGCGGCGAAGCGGGCAGTTGATCCTCGTTGAAGTGGCGCTCCTAGGGTCCTATTCGTGGGGAGGCGGATAGAGCTGGGCTACGGCCCGAATCAGAGAAAAAGCCAGGCCGCAACCAATGTCAGCGACCCCGCATAGAGGCCGCCCTTGTCGTGCAGCCATCTGAAGAATGGCGTGGGCATTGATTGACCGATTTTCATTCGGCCCGCGCCCGCTCATCAGCCAACCGACAACTCCGAGCGCCCGCACGCGAGGCGAACAGCAGGTCATAGAGCACTGGAATCAGCCCAAGCGTGACTAGGGTGCCGACCGCCAGGCCGCCGATCATCGTGATCGCTATGCCCGTCCACAATGGCCCGCCGAACAGCATCAGCGGCACCAAGCCGACGATGCAGGTCAGCTTGGTCATCACGATCGGCCGCAGGCGCTTCACAGCCGCGGCGACGACGGCCTCCCTGCGCTCCAGGCTCTTATGCAACTCTACTTCGATGCGCTCCAGCAGCACCGCGTTGTTGACGATGATCCCGGCCAGCGCAAGAAGGCCGAATGTGGCCATGAAGCCGAATGGGTAGCCCGTGAGCAAGAGCGCCAGCGCCGCGCCGATCAGCACGAATGGCACGCTGGCCATCACGATGAACAGCTTGCGAAATGAGTTGAACTGCCAGATGAACAGCAGCAGGATCGCTCCCAGCGCGTGCGGAAAGTACTGCAGCAGCGGCCTGATTGGCCTGCTCGGCGTCCTCGATTTCGCCGCCCAGTTCGATGCGATAGCCGGCAGGCAGCTTGAGCGCCGCGACCGTGCCGGACAACTTCGCCACGATGTCGTTGGCGGTCAGGCCGGGGTTGTGTCTGTTGATTTCCATCTGGAAGTGACCCCCTAGGGTCAGAGATCGGCGGAATCCAACACACCAAATTCCGGCGCATTGGGCTCAACACCCGTGCGATGTGCATCAGCATCAATAGTAGATATTAATCGATTTCCCTAATGCGAAAACGCGCCTTGCTGGCTACGATTTCCATGGAACACGATAAATATCGCATTTAAGAAGCCAGGCCCTCAAAAATTCGGCGCAGGAACGATCAACTTCAGCATGGAAAAAGGAGTCCGGATGGTTTGGAACAACCCGCGCAACAACGCCCTGCAGAAGCGCGCGCAGCGCTTGATCCCGGGTGGCATGTATAGCCGCATGCCGACCGGGCCGCTGCCACACGAATTCCCGCAGTTTTTCCAGCGCGGCAAGGGTTGCCGCATCTGGGACGTCGACGGCAACGAGTACATCGATTTCATGTGCGCCTTCGCGCCTGAACCTGCTGGGCTACAACGATCCGCAGGTCGATGCCGCCGCTGCCCAGCAGAAGCTGGGCGGATGCGCTCAACGGCCCCAGCAACGAAGCACAAGAGGAGACACGAATGACGATCCGTTGGATGTTTTCCGCGGCATGGCCGCGACGCCGAAGTACCAGACCGCGCGTCGCTCTGCTGGCCATGCTGCTGGCGGTCTCGGCCTGCGGCGAGGGACCCGTACCTGCACTCTCTGCGCTGGACATCCGGCAGGCGGAATCGCTGCGACCCGCGTCGGCCGATCTGCGTGCGCGCTACGAGCGATCGTGCATGGCCTGCCACACGTCCATCGACGCGAAGGCGCCGCTGACCGGTGCCGTCGCGCAATGGAAGCCCCGCTTGGACAAGGGCATAGACCTGCTGGTGAAGCATGCAATGGAAGGCTTCAATGCCATGCCGCCCCGGGGACTGTGCGCGGATTGCGATGAGGCCCATATGCGCGCGCTGATCGTATTCATGAGCCAGGGAAAGGAGGCACTGCCATGAATCCCGTGTCCCGACGAGATCGAGGAAGCCGCCGCACGGTGCTGAAAGCCGGCGCCGGCATCGCGGTGGCCACCGCGCTGGCCGGCCGGGGCGTTGAAGCCCGGGCGGCCGAGACAGCAGCCGCGGCAACGACAACCGAGCCCCCGATGCCGACGCCAAAGGTAGGCTGGACGAACTGGTCCGGCATCCAGCGCTGCACGCCCAAGGCCTTCGAAACCCCGAGCGACGAGGCTGAACTGGCCGAGGTGCTGCGCAAGGCCGGCTCGGCCGGAGTGCGCTGCGTCGGCGCCGGCCATTCGTTCACCGCACTGGTGCCCACCGGCGCCACACTGGTTTCGCTCGACCGCATGTCTGAGATCGCGACCGTCGACGTGCAGGCGCAGACCGTGACGCTGCAGGCTGGCGCACGCCTGGCGCTGCTGTCGCGCCAGCTCGACACACAGGGCTTCGGTCTGCGCAACCTGCCGGACATCGACACGCAGTCTTTCGCGGGCGCCATCGCAACCGCCACGCACGGCACCGGCAAGACGCTTCCCGCACTGCACGCCGACGTCCTCGCGCTGCGGCTCATGACGCCCAACGGCGAGGTGCTCGAATGCAGCGGGCAGCGCAACCCCGAACTGCTTGCCGCCGCACGCGTGTCGCTCGGCAGCCTGGGCGTCATCACGCAGGCCACGGTGCGCGTGGTGCCGGCCTTCAATCTGCATCGCCGGGTGTTCCTGCGACCGCTGCAGACGATGCTGGATGAAGCGCCCGCGCTGGCGCAGAAGCACCGCAACTTCGAGTTCTACTACCTGCCCCACACCGGCTATGCCGCCGGCATCGTCAACGATTTGTATGCCGGCACCGACACCGTGCAGTCGCCTTCGGCCGACGAGGACATGCTGCGCGATCTGCGCCGCCTGCGCGACTGGCTCGGCTGGTTTCCGCAGCTGCGCCGCTGGGTGGCCGCCAAGCTAATCGACGCCGACCAGACCGAGGAGGCAAAGAACCGCTCGTGGAAGCTGCTCTCGACCCAGCGAGCCACCAAGTTCAACGAGACCGAATGCCATGTGCCCCAGGCCGATGGGCTCGCCTGTGTGCGCGAGGTGATCGCCGCGCTGGAACGGCGCAACGACGTGTTTTTTCCGCTCGAATTCCGCTTCGTACAGGCCGACGACGCATGGCTGAGCCCCTTCCACCGGCGCGACAGCTGCTCGATCGGAGTGCATGCGGCCCAAGGCGAGCCCTACGACTACCTGCTGTCGGAAATCGGTCCAATCTTCCGCAGGTACCAGGGTCGCCCGCACTGGGGCAAGCTGCACGACCTCGGCCCCGCGCAACTGGCCGCGCTATACCCGAATTGGAACGATTTCCTGGCGCTGCGTGCGCAACTCGATCCCGATGGGCGCATGCTCAACCCCTATCTGCGTCAACTGTTCGGAGTGAATGCATGAGCCGCCGAAAGATCGTGCTGGGCACCCTGGGTGTGGCCGCCGTGGGGGCCTTCGCACTGCGCCCCGGCGACAACGGAGCGCCGTATGACGACTACTTCGGCGCGCTCAACGAAGAGTTGAAGAAGAACGGCCCGATGCGCCCCTGCATGGTCGTCGACCTCGATCGCATGGACCGCAACCTCGACCTTGTGATGCGCAGCCTCAGGCAAGGCGGCAAGCACTACCGCATCGTCGAGAAGTCGCTGCCTTCGCACGCGCTGATCGACTACGTCGCGAAGCGCTCGGGCACGAAGCGGCTGATGTCGTTTCACCAGCCCTTTCTGAACATCGATGCGCAGATTTTTCCGAGCTTCGACATTCTCATGGGCAAGCCGTTGCCCGTGGCATCGGCGGCCCTGTTTTACAGGCAGCACACGGGCCCCTTCGATCCGTCGCGGCAGCTGCAGTGGCTGCTCGACACGCCCGAACGGCTGCGGCAGTACCTCTCGCTCGCCAAGGGGTTGGGCACGAAGATGCGCATCAACATCGAGATCGACGTGGGCCTGCACCGCGGTGGCATCGCCGACAACGCCACGCTGGGCCGCATGCTCGACCTCGTCGTGGCCAACCCGCAGCAACTGGAGTTCTCGGGCTTCATGGGCTACGACGCGCACGTGGGTTTCGGTGTGCCGAAGCAGTTGGGCTCGCCCCAGGAACTGCTGGCCAAGGCGATGGCGATCTACCAGGGCTTTGTCGACCATGTGCGCAGGTATTACCCGTCGCTGTGGAACGACGGTCTCACGCTCAACACTGGCGGCAGCCCAAGCTACAAGCTTCACGAGACTGAGAAGCTGAGCACCGAAGTCAGCACCGGCACGGCCCTGCTCAAGCCCACACACTACGATATCGACACGCTGGCCGCGCATGTGCCGGCCGCCTTCATCGCCACGCCAGTCATCAAGGCCGGGGGGCCGGTGATGATCCCGGCACTCGACGGCAAGTCGAAAATCTTCTCGTGGTGGGACGTGAACCAGCGCGAGACCTTCTATGTCTATGGCGGCTACTGGCTGGCCAAATACGAGTCGCCGAAGGGGCTGCAGTTCAACGGCATCCTGGGACACAGCGCGAACCAGGAGAACGTCACCGGCTCGTCGGCGGTGGGCCTGAAGGTGGACGACCAAGTGTTTCTGCGTCCGGTTATTGTCGAGGGCGTACTGCTGCAGTTCGGCGACCTCGTCACGCTACGCGGCGGCAAGATCCAGGATCACTGGCCGGTGTATCAACAAACGGGATGAAAGTCATCGAAGGCCCCCTTGAAACAAGACATGCGACGGATCTGGACGGTGCAGTCGCGCTCGAACAGGTGCACGATGTTGCCATGCGTGTCGCCGAGGATCTGCAATTCGACGTGGCGTGCTCGCTGCACCAGCTTCTCGAAGTACACCTCGTCGTTGCCGAAGGCCGCTAGTGCTTCGCGGCGGGCGGCAGCCAATGCGTCTTCAAGCTCGCTCTCGTGGTGAATGGCTCGCATGCCGCGGCCGCCGCCGCCCCAACTGGCCCTGAGCATTACCGGGTAGCCGACTTCGTCCGCAAGGCTCTTGCATTCCGCGATGTAGCAGTAGCGGTTCGGTGGCGGGCATCACTGGCACCCCGGCCGCCACTGCGGCGTTGCGCGCAGCCACCTTGTTGCCCAGGGTGCGTATCACCTCGGGGCTGGGGCCGACCCAGTGGATGTCGGCGTCAATCACGGCTTGCGCGAACTCGGGGTTCTCGGACAGGAAGCCATACCCTGGGTGGATGGCATCTACCTTGGCGGCGCGCGCCACGCGCAGGATATCGTCGATGCCAAGGTATGCCGCCAGTGCCTTCTTACCCTCACCGACCAGGTAGCTCTCGTCGGCTTTGAATCGATGCAGTGCCAACCGGTCCTCGCGTGAGTAGATCGCGAGCGTCGCAAGCGCGAACCTTGAACGACGCGGAACACAGGAGAATTCGAAGTCGCCCTCGGGCGACGTTCCTGACATTAAGGGGGCATGCGCTCAGCACGAGTCACAGCGATTGATCAGTCCCAATGTGCTGTGGTCAGTTTTGATGCAGAGGCCGGCGATTCGGCTAGCAGTGATAAAAGCCGCGCAAGGCCATGGGCTACCTGGCTTGGCGTCATTGGAATGCTCCGGGAACGATCATGTCACGCACTGCAGCATTGGCGAGACCGGCAATGCACTCGTTCGCAGGCTGCTGACCGATTCGGCGTGCCGCTTCAAGGCTTGCATCGGGTAGGCCCAGCGGCGCCAGGAGGCGCTGAGTGAGTAGATCTGTGCTGAGAGGCAAAACTGCGCTTGGCGCGGCGACTTTCCACATGGTTCCGAAGCAGTTACACCGGTGTTCTTGCGGGCGTGAAGCAAATGCTGACCACAGGTCAACTCGCACCAGCCGTCTCCCGCAGCTTCGCAATGGATGTGATCTCGATGCGGCCGTATTGCTGGTGGATCGAACCAGTTGCCGCGAGCCACCGAAGCTCTTTGGCCACGGTCTGCCTCGTGATACCGAGCATTGCAGCGAGCGTTTCATGAGATACCTGCACGGCTGACCGCGCCTGCGTCGGGGCTATCGATGAGACATCGCCCTGCGCCAAGTGCAACAGCCGGCGAGCGACCTGTGCACGCATAGATCTCAGCATCGCATCCTCGACCGCGCTGTAGAGTCGGTGCACGCGTCCGGCCAGCAACAACGCGATGGCTGTGGAGAAGGCGGCATGCTGCATCAGGCCTGCGAACGCGATGGATGGCACTGTCAATACCAGCGAAGAGTCCACTGCCATGACGTCGTGGGATCGTCGGGAGCCATCGAGCAGCGACGCCTCGCCGAACCAGTTTCCGGCGTCGAGGAATGAGAGAACCGCTTCCCGCCCGTCCTCGCACAGGGTCGAGACCTTAAGCGTCCCTCCCATCACTCCGTAGAAGGCACGCGGTGGATCGCCGCGCCGGCATAGGATCTCTCCCGGCCGCAGACGCAGTACCTGCCCAGCCTGCAGCAGTTCGTTGCGATCCTCGATGGGCAGCGAACTGAACCAACGGTTGCCCGCCATCTGCTTCATCAGAGCCGGGTCGGTCAGCATCCCCACTCCCACCTTGTTGTCAAAGGCAGCGAAAGCCCGTGAATTGTCGATTTCTTGACTGTGTTGCATCGACCGCGCCTGTACCGTGTATGTCTATTCCATGACTGCAGGAAATTCCAATGAACATCCCATCGCTTAAAGAGACTGTGAGCACCGAGGAATGGCAGCTGCGCTGCGATCTGGCGGCTTGCTACCGATTGGTCGCTCACTATGGCTGGTCCGATCTCGTCTTTACGCACATCAGCGCGCGCCTCCCAGGGCCAGAGCATCACTTCCTGATCAACCCTTATGGCTTGTTGTTCGACGAAGTCACCGCTTCGTCGCTCGTCCTCGTGGACCAGGAAGGCAACAAGGTCCGCGAGTCGCCCTTCCCGGTCAATCGCGCCGGTTTCGTGATCCACAGCGCGATTCATTCGGTGCGCGAAGACGTCCAATGTGTCTTGCATACGCATACGCGCGCAGGCGTGGCCGTCAGCGCCCAGCGTGGCGGAGTTCTTCCCGTCTCGCAGCAGTCGACGTTCGTCCTTGCTGCGCTCGGCTATCACGACTATGAGGGCGTGGCCCTGCACGACGAAGAGAAGCCCCGCCTGCAGGATGACCTCGGTGGGGGTAGCTTCCTTATGCTGCGCAATCACGGCCTGCTCACAGTGGGGGCCACCATTGCGGACGCCTTTCTCGCTATGTATGTGTTCGAAATCACTTGCCAAATCCAGTTGTCCGCGCAGGCCGGTGGAGAACTCATCACAGTGGACCCGAAGATCATCGCTGGCGTGGCTCATGCGTCGCGCGTGCAGACCGGCGGCATGGGGGGCGGCTTTGTTTGGCCGGCACTGCTGCGCCGCCTCGAACGCACCGACCCGACCTACAACACTTGACCACACGATCCAGCTCCCGCTACCAACCACAATCATCTTTCATCAAATCATCATCATGAAATACCTCGAAGAAGTGACATCGAAGTTCAGGTCAGCCATTGCGGCTGGCCCCACGCCCGACAAGAGCCTCAGGATCAACCTGAAGGACACCGGCGTCGTCGTGGTCAACGGCTCGTCCGTGACGAATGATGACGTACAGGCGGACACCACCATCACAATCTCCCGCAAGGACTTCGAAGGCCTGGTGGCCGGCAAGTTGAAAGCTCCGGTCGCATTCATGCAGGGCAAGATCAAGATCCAAGGCGATCCAACGGCTGCGCTGCAGTGGCTACCCGTCATCCAGCGCACAGCCACCTGAACAGAACGTGGGCGCATCCGTACGGATCGCGCCACTCACGTTCACGTCAGAAGGCCCCGGCGCCGATGCGTCAGGGGCCTCTCAGCATCGCCTCAAGCCGAGGTCGCTTGACGCGCCGCCAACTGAGCATCGCGGCCGATCATCTCCATCTGGTCGATCAGGCCGCGCAGCTTCTTGGCGTCAGTACCGAGCAAGCGCACCGCACGAGCCTGCTCCGGCGGCATGAAGACCTCGAGCGCCTTGCGCTTGACGGCACGCATGATGGTCTCGGCAACGAACTCCGGTGTGACTGGTTCGCTCGCAAACGCTAGTGCGGTCGCGTCGTCGTTCTTCTCCTGCTCCAGCATCGGCGTTTGTGTTGACGTGGGGTGAACGATAGTGAAGTCGATGGGTCCGCGGCGCTCTTCGAGGGCGAGGGCGTGATGGAATGCACGCAGCGCATGCTTCGACGCCCCGTAGCTCGCGATGCCGGGGAACGGGAGGAACGCCGTCATGCTGCACACAGTGACCATGTGACCGTGGCCCTGCTCACGGAAGCGTCGCATCGTGGCCAGCATGCCTGTCACTGGACCCATGAAATTGGTGTCCATGGTGTGCTGGTGCAATTCAATCGACACGTCGCGCGCATTGCCTGTGTGCACGATGGCTGCGTTGTTCACCAACACGTCGAGGGGACCAAAGCGCTGCTCGGTGGCGTCCAGCGCCTGCTCCCAAGCCTGCGGAGAGCGGATGTCCAGCGCGACAGAGCAAGCGCGGTCACCCAACGGTGCCGCCATCGCCTTGGCCCCGCGCAGGTTGATGTCGGCCAGCATCACTTGGTGACCCTGCTCGATGGCCAACCTTGCGAAGGCAGCACCAATGCCGCTAGCTGCGCCGGTCACCAAAAAAATCCTCGGCTTTTTGACTTTCATGCTTCGATCTTTCAGTACAAGTGAACTGATGTGGGGAGTTGGACGACGGCGCTCAAGCCTGGCCTGCGCCAGGCACTTCCACACGCGTCGCCAGGATGCGCGCCGTGCGGTTGCTGCGGCACACTGCCGGATCGGTGCTGTCTGCGGTGCAGATGTAGAGCGTCTTGCGGTCTTCGCCGCCGAGCATGCAGGCAGCGGCCAACTGCCCGGTAGGAATGCGTTCGACCACCTCGCCGCCCTCACGCATGCGCAGCACTTCGGACGTGTACGGCGATGCGGCCCAGATAAGGCCCTCCGCGTCGAGGCAGATGCCATCCGGTACCGCGCCGCTGGGCAGTTCAGCCCATTCGCGCCGGTTGGACAAGGTCCCATCCGCCGCGAGGTCGAACGCGGTGAGGCAGGCTGCTCCGCTCTCTCCGACGATGAGGGTCTTGCCGTCGGCGGTAATCACCATGCCGTTAGGAAAGTACGTCTCTTCTTCGGCGATGTGCACGGTCCCGTCCGGATCGACGCGCGCCAACACCGCCGGGCAGGGATCCTCGGGCGGATATAGCGAGAAGCCAAAGTTGCCGACGAACGCCACGCCGTCCTCACGGACGAGCATGTCGTTTGCGAGGCCTGTGGCAATGGCAGACAGATCGGCGTGCACCACGAAGTTTCCGTCCCCTTCGCACCGCAGCACTCTCTTGTCTTCCATCGAGACGACGAGCATGCGGCCGTCGGGCAGCCATCCAATGCCTGACACCGGGCCGGGGAACGTCGCGATCGTCTCGCGACGACCGTCTGGCATCAGCCGTGCCACTTCGTTTGCATGGATGTCAGAGAAATAGAGTGCACCGTCATGCCAGCGCGGGCTCTCGCCGAAGGCGAGGTTCTCAAGGATCGTTTCGAGTTTGCGGGTCATGGCATTACCTTTGGTTTCATCGTGTGTTGAAGCCGCGATCAGGCGGCGTAGTAGTTGGCATAGAGACGGCCGGTTTGCTTGATCATCTCGGTGTCGCACAAGTTGGCGGCGAAGCGGGCAGGGTTCATGCTCGAGAGGTCCATCGGTGCCTGCCCAGTCACGATCCAATGGGCTAGCAACTCGCCCAGCACAGGTGAGATCGAGAATCCATCGATATCGCGTCCGCCGAGCACGTACAAGCCCTTCACACTCGGTGCCGGGCCGAAAATGTGATCGCAGTCGACTGTCGTGGTCGTCAGGTCGCTGCGGCATTCCCGCAGCGCGATGTCGCGCAGGACAGGGAACTGGCCGTGGATGCGGCCAACCAGTGCACGCGCTGCAGAGAGGTCGGCCTGCAGGTGCTCGCCGCTCAGATTGCGCAGCGCCTCTCCCGGCCCAAGTTGCCGGGGCAGGTCCTCGTAGCCGCCAAACATCAGGCCGCCTTGATCCGAACGCACGTAGGCGTTGGCATCCAGAATGTGCACGACCGGTTGCGGTGATACCGCCTGGGGCAGCGACACGCTGATCATCATGTGGTGCAGCCTGGCTACTTCCGGTACGCACGCGCCTGCCAAGCCAGCCACCAACCGCAACCAGCCACCCGCTGCATCGACAACGGCAGTGGTGCGGATCTCGCCGCGGCCTGTCACTACGCGAGAGACGACGCCGCTCTCCACGACGAGCTCATGTACCTCAGTGTTCGGCAACAACATCGCGCCGCGCCGCGCCGCAGCCCGGGCATAGGCCGGCGCCAGTTGCGCCGGCTCTGTATATATGTCCTTGCGCGCAAAGCCGACCGCGAGGATGCCCTGCGTCTCGAGCAGCGGCATCATTGCGCGGGCTTCCTGAGGTGAGATTTCCTTGACGTCGAGGCCAAGGTATTGGGCTCTCTCTGTGGCACCGCGCATCAGCGAAGCATGCTCAGGCGTACGAGCCAGGGTGAGGCTCCCCGCCTGGATGAACTCCAGCGGCTCGCCGGTTTCCTCGGTGAACCGTTCGAACTTCTCGATGGCGCGCCCACCCAGTACCGTCATCATCTCCGTACTGCGAACCTGCCTAGTGAGCCCGGCGGCGCGTGATGACATCTGCGAGCCGATCTCGGCCTTGTCCACGAGCGCAACATTGCGCCCTTCGCTTGCCAGGTAGAAAGCGGTGCTGGAACCGAGCGGACCCGATCCGATGACCACCACATCGACGTTATCGGTCATTCGATTCACTCATGATTGAGACACGATCGGCAAGCCCACTTTCAACAGCTCGCAAGACAGAGGGATGGACAGATCGACGCCATCGCCTCACCGCGGGGCCACAGGAGTGTCGAGCTCGTGCGGACGGGGGCGGCACGCTTCACCCGTCTCATGAGCGGTGGCGCTTCGAAGTGCTAGCCAGACAAATGGCGCGGCGGCCATGACGGCGGCACACATGGCATAGGCGAACTTCATGCCGCCCAGTTCGCTGAACGCGGAGCCTGCCAGCACCGTGCCGCCCCCTGCCCCCAGGAACGTGATCACGACGCTTCGGGACACGAGGGAACCGTCCGTATCGACCTCGGAAAGCATGCCAGTGAGGAACGGGATCACGACGAACAGTGACGCGTTGATCACGACCTGACTCACGAGATACCACAGCGGGCCTGCCGAGCTGAAGAAGGCTACCAATGACGCAACCATCACGAGCTGCGAGGTCCAGATGATCGACAGGCGATGCGGGCGACTGGCCGATTGCGACGGAACGACGGCCCCAATGAATCCGAGCAGCGACGACAACGACAACAGGATGCCGATCATTGAGCCCGACAGGCCGACGCGTGCACCCACGATGCCAGCGACCGCCCATTGCGAGGCCTGGATGCCGTAGAGCAGAACGATGACGATCCAGACGGCCAGCACCAGCTTCAACGGTGCCTTAGCACCGGACCCGGTCGCGTGAGCCGGGCGCTGATGGAGGGCGAACTCTCCAATGTGCCTGAGCGCGAGCACCGCGGCCACCATCAGGCCAGCCAGCAGTAGGAAGATCCATCGTGACAGTACGGCCTCGGGCAAGAAGGAGATGCCCACCAGGATGGCTCCGTCCAGGATGCCGGCGGCCAAGTTGATCTGCCCCCACAAGCGGTCGGTGGACGCGCGGTGCGCGACGCTGGCAGCAACGACAACAAACAGCATGCCCTCGAACAGGCCGGCCAGTCCGCGTGCAATGCTAAGCACTTCCACGTTGGGCGCCAAAGCACTGGCCGCCTGCGCCAGCACCGCTCCGATCAGGCCGAGTCGTGAGAAGGTGTGAGCTCCCCGGGCAATCCACCGCGGGAACAACGCGCAGCTGACAGCGATGCCGAATATCTCGATTCCCGCGATCTGCGTGGCGGCACTGTCGGTCAGGCCGAAACGCGTCGTTACCGCAGAGACGATGAATGGCGTGAGGATCATGCCGTTGATGGCCACCGCGTAGGCGAGCGCAAGCCTCAGTACAGCGGCTGTCGAGAGGTCGGAACGATGTGCAGTGGTGTTGTCCATAGGGGTGGTTTGCGTAGCGGGCCGCCGCGAAGATCTTGCTGGAGACTTAGTTGCCGAGGAACAATCGGGCGACAAACCGGGACAGCTTCCCGTAGGGCGCAGCGACAAGGTCGGACTTGTTGAATGGGCTGAGCGTCATCACACCGCGGGCGTGCGAGAGGCGAATGAAGCCGTCGCGGCCGTGATACGCGCCGGTGCCACTCTCGCCGACACCACCGAACGGCAGGTCCTCCTGGGTGGCATGCAGCAGCGTGCCGTTGACGGTCACGCCACCTGAGCGCGTGTTGTCGAGCACGGCGTCAATGGCACGATGGTCGTTCGAGAAGCAGTACAGCGCCAACGGCTTGGGGCGGGCATTGATGAGCTCGATGGCTTGCTGGATGTCGCGGTATCCGATCACGGGCAGGATGGGGCCAAAGATTTCCTCGCGCATCGCCATGGCGTTGGTCGGCACACCAAGCAGGACCGTGGGCGGCACCTTGCGCTCACCGGCAGCGCGGGTGTCATCATGCTGCAGCACGCGCGCACCTGCGCTTCGGGCGTCTTCGATCATGTCGACCAGCCGACGGTGGTGCCGATCCGAGATGACCGAGGTGTAATCCGCATTTCCGGCAACGCGGGGGTACATCTCTGCAGCCGCTTCGAGGAATGCCTTGGCGAAGGCGTCGACCTGGTCCTCTGGCGCGAGAACGTAGTCTGGCGCGACGCAGCTCTGCCCGCCGTTGAACAGCTTGCCGATCGCGATCAGGCGGGCTGCCTTCTTCAGAGGGTAGTCGCGGCACACTACCACCGGCGATTTGCCGCCCAGTTCCAGCGTCACGGGCGTAAGGTTCGCGGAGGCGGCAGTCATCACGCTGCGTCCGACCGAGGTCGAACCCGTGAAGAACAGGTGATCGAAGGGGAGAGTCGAAAAGCGACCGGCCACATCGGACCCGCCGAGGATCACGGCGACTCGGTCTTCCGGGAAAATTTTCGACAGGAGCGCAGCCAGAAGCTTCGAGGTGCTGGGTGTCAGCTCAGAGGGCTTGATCATGACCCGGTTGCCGGCGGCCAGCGCTTCGACGAGTGGCACGAGCGTCAGGGTCAGCGGATAGTTCCAGGGCGCGAGCACTCCCACCACGCCCAACGGCTGGTAGACAATGCGCGCGCTGGCTGGGCGGAACGCCATGCCTACGCTGCGGCGCACCGGCTTCATCCATCCCTTCAGGTGCTTGCGCGCATGCTTGATCGAGTTGAGCACCGGCATGATTTCGCCGAAATCTGTCTCGGCGGAGGAGCGGTTGCCGAAGTCGGCGCAGATGCTTGCCGCCAACTCATGGCGATGCTGTTTCACCGACCCGAACAGGGCCTCCAGAGCGGCCATTCGCTCCTGGTAGGTGGGGGCACCTTGCTGCTGGACGGCCGCACGCTGCAGCGCAAAGATGCGGCAAGCCTCGTCCTGAGCCTCGGCGGTGTGATGGAGGGACATCATGGCAGACATGGGGTTGTTCCGTTCTGTTGTGGTTGAGCCGTGCGGGAGTTCAGAAGAAGCACTGCCCGTCGCCGCGATAGGTGGGCACTCGGCCTACGATGGCTCCGTCTTCAATGAGCACGAGTTCATTGAAGCGCTCGCAGAGTTCACCTGCCTTCGCATGGCGGAACAGCACCGGATCGCCGATCTCCAGTCGTACTCCGGGGGGCAGCACCACCGGCGTCTGCACCTCACCGGCGCCCTCGTTGTCGAGCAGACTGCAGCCGGCGGGCAGCCAAGGCTGCGGCAACCGATTCCTACCCGCCGGCCCCGAAGCGCAATAACCGCCGCCCGAACATGTCACCATTCCCGGTTTCGGCATGCGCGTAACCGCTAGCGCGAAGCCGGCCGCCGGCTGCGCACGGAACGCGGCGTAGTGGTCGAATAGCGTGGGCACGTAAAGCCCTGAGCCGGCCGCCAGCTCGGTCACGCTCGTGTCCTGGAGCGTGCTCTCGAAGCTGCCGGTGCCGCCGCCGTTGACGAAGCGCAAACGGTGCCCTGCCTGGCCAAGCGCCGCCACGGTGTCGCGCCGACGCGCATTCACCTCGGCCATCGAGCGGCGCTTCAGGTACCGAACGATGCGGTTCTTCAAGCCCTGGCCGGGCTCGTCGTCCATCAAGCCGGCAATCTGGCCTTCGTAGCCCATCAGGCCGTCAAGCCGCACGCCCGGACGCCGGGCGATCTCCCCGGCCAGGGCCACCGCGGATGCCGGACCATTCACCGGCGAGCGAAACGGGCCGAAGTGGATACCAGGGTAGTCGGACGACATGTCCAAATCGATGGACAGCGGGAGCGTCACCTGTTCGGTCTGCGCAATCGCGGCAAGCTTCTCTACCTGCTCAACGCCGTCGACCATCAGCGTGATGCTGCGCCCGGCTCGCACCTGGGCGGCCACGGCGTGCACGTCCGCCGGCTCCACCGAGGGATAGGCCACGACCAAGTCGTCGAAGCCCTGGCTGGCCAGCCAGGCCGCTTCGCCGGCCGAATAGCAAAGCAGCCCCTGGAACAGGGGATCCGTAGCCAGCACTCGGCGGATGATGCCCACGGAGCGGATCGACTTGGTGACCAGGCGGATGGGCACACCACCGGCACGCTGACGTAGCAGCGTCAGGTTGGCGCCGAAGGCATCCAGGTCGACAAAGGCCACCGGCAGCCTCTCACCGGCTAGCGCGCTGCGAAAGTAGGCATGGTCCCGCACGGGGGGGCGGCCGGCCAATGGTCTGCCGTTGATGCGGGATGCTGCGCATGGCTGGACCGCGGGGGATCTCGCCACAGGCGCTTTGAAGGATTGCATTGAATGGCCTTTGGTATCGCGGAGTCACGACAGATTAGTGACTGACCAGCTTTCTCTGGGGTCCGAATCGGCCAGGCATCGGGGTACATTCGGCCACTCACATCTACGGGTTATCCCTGTTCGATGAAACGCGCAAGCGGGTCGGAAAGCGGCTGTATCAATGGCAGTCGGCCGCGATCGGCGGTGAGACCGACCGCGGTCAAGCGGGCCTTGGAAGAGACGGGAGAGGTCGAGAGAGGGCTCAGCCCAGGTCGCGCGAGACGACCCAGGCCGAGATCTTGCCGGTGATCGTCTTGGACACCGAGACGCGTGCCGCCCACGTCACCAACTTGTTGCTGAGGCCTGGCAATACGCCACGCTTGCCCCGGTGCATGGCTTCGTAGCCGATTTTCGCCATGGCCCCGGGGCTGCTGAATCCCAGCCGCGCCATGCGGCGCTCGTCGACTAGTCCAGCGGCCTGGAAGAAGTTGGTCTTTGTCGGGCCAGGGGCCAGATGCGTGCAGGTAACACCGGTGCCGCGCAGATCGAAAGCCGTGGCCTCGGAGAAGCTGATCACGTACGCCTTCGAGGCCGAATATCCTCCTTCGAGGCCATGCGGCACTACGTAGCCCGCGGACGAACTGATGTTGAGGATGCGACCCCGTCGGCGCTGCACCATGGGCCGCACGAAATGAACTGAGAGTTCAGACAGCGTCACAACGTTCAACTCGAGCATCGCCACGAACTGGCCTATTTCGTATTCCTGCACCGGCAGCCCTACGATACCCGCGCCGGCGTTGTTCACGAGGTAGTCGATCTCAACGCCGAGCGCCTCCACCTGCTCGATCAAACGCCCGGCCCCTCCGGGCACCGAGAGGTCCTCCGTAAGTGGATGCACGCGGATGCCGTACTGCTGTTCCAGTTCAGCGGCAAACACCGCAAGCTCGGCGCGGCTCCTCGGGCTCGAACAGACCACGAGGTCAGTGCCGTCGCGGGCAAACAGTCGTGCGAATTCGGCCCCGATGCCTTTGGAGGCGCCGGTGATCAATGCATAGCTCATGGGTGGGTGCTTCTGCCGTTAGATGTACGAGATGTGACGGCGCCAGCGACGAACGCGAGCGCAGGATCCCCCCACCGTACAAGTCGCTGCAGGAGGGAGGGGGGGTAAAATCGGTCACCGCTGTGTCTCAACCGGACTCTGCGAAGCCTCTACTCAAAGTAGCGCAATCGAGCACGCCGATGACCATCAAGCTCACTGCAGATCCCCGATATTCGAAGGCGGATGTGCCGCCGGCCGTGATTCGTTCGACCCTGGAACTCGCGAAACTGCGCGGTCACTCGGCCGAGCGCCTTTGCCGAGGCCTGGGCCTCTCACCCGACGATCTCCAGAACGCCGACATGCGTGTGTCGTATCGGCAGACCAGCCTCCTCATTCGTAGGGTCCAGCAGGCTGTCGGTGACCCGGCGCTTGGCCTGTCAGCGGGGTCGCGCCAAACCATCATCTCGTTGGGCTTGCCGGGTCTGGGAATGCTCACCTGTCGCACGTTGGGCGAGGCGATCGCCTACGCGACAGAACATCAACAGGACGCTGGAGCATTGCTTCACCACAGGCATTTTGTCGAGGGTCAAGCGTTCATCGTGGAAGCCACCCCTCGCCTGTACGATCCTGAACTCGAGCCCTATTTCGTGGAAGAGGCCTTCTCCTGCGATGTGGCGGTAGTGCGAAGTCTCATCGGTCCGCAGTACAACCCGCTTCGGTTGGAACTGAGCTACCCCAAGCCTGCCTACGCAGCGGCATATTCGGCGTTCTTCAAATGCCCGTTGCGGTTCGGCGCGTCGGCGAACCGGCTTGTGAGTGACGCGCGCTGGTTGGAGTACTCCCTCCCCGGGTATGAGGAATTCACCTGCCCGTATTTGCGCGCTCAACTCGAGAGCCTGATGCCACGACGCCAGGAACGCAACGACCTGCTGGAGTCGATATCGACGCACCTGCGCGCCCATCTGGACGAGCCGCGCGCCCTTGAGGAGACGGCGAGCGACCTGAACATCAGTGTGCGCACGTTGCGCCGTCGGCTGGCCGACCTAAACCTGTCGTATCGCAGCCTCGTTGACCAAGCGCGCCACGAACGCGCCTTGGATCTGCTGAAGCGAACGTCACTGACCCATGGCCAGATCGCACTGGCCACGGGGTTCAGCGACGCGAGGAACTTCCGCCGTGCGTTCAAGCGCTGGACAGGTCAGCTGCCGGGTGACGCCCGAGGCGCTCCCAATTCTGTTGTGTGACACGCAACATCTCGGACCCAATGTCGATTCGATGGCCGCTTACCGAGCAGGCATTGAAGCGGTCGCAACGCTCCTCGCGCACGGTGAGCGATCTCAAGCCGCTGTTGAAGGGCGACTGGTCGCGCAGGATTAACAGTCAACGAAACGTTAACTGTCCACCCAGTTCGCCTGAAGCGAGGTCCCTGTCTGCGTTCGCAGTCATGGCCACGCTATGCAACAGGTTGGTGGTCATGTGTGCATCTCCTTGAAATGATCGAGCGGCGCTCCGTGTCGCGCGTGAGTGCTGTAGTTACCCCACCTCGATTCGTTCCTACCGGTCGATCTTCGCTTGAAGTTCCAAGGTTCCGATTCGTCCCAGGTTATCGACTATTTCGCCGAGATCATCGAAACGAACACCCCACGCCGGTCCGATGCCCAGCGAGTACAAAGAAGCGTTGTATCGATCGGGCCTCGCATGACAGACCGTGACTTCACTACGCACCGCCAAGGCCAAAGCCATCCCGACGGCTTGCATTTTTGAGCCCATGTGAACGACCGATATGTTCTTATGATCTTGCCCCCGTATTTCAGGACACGGGCTATTCGCAATGTAGCGCCTGCTCGATGTGAGCCAGACGCTGTTGGGCAGCGCGATGCTGCCTGAACTCCCTGGGTGATTTCATCTTCAATGCCGAGTGCGGATGCACCTCATTGAAGTGCTCGAAGGCTGCGGCCATCTGCGCCATTGCCGTTCTCGCATCGGCAAGGTCCATGCGGCTGACGTAATCGCGCTTGAACGTGTTCACGAAGCTCTCGGCCATGCCGTTGCTCTGGGGACTGCACACGGGCGTGTTGACCGGGCTCGGGCCCAGTTGTCGAGCACGCGCTGTAGCTTGGCGATCTCGGCACGAGCGGCTGCCAGTTCCGAAGCCGGCACCACAGCCTCGCCCGCCGATACAGCCGTCAGCGCCCCTTGCCGCTCCAGCTTGCGCCACTGGAACAGCAGGCTGGCGGCAACGCCTTCCTGACGTGCGACGAGCGACACGCTCATGCCAGGTTCGTAGCTTCGACGAACCAGTGCGGCCTTCTCTGCAAGGGACCAGCGCCTGCGGCGCTGGTCCCTCATGATCACTTCGACGGTATCCGTATTCCTAGTCGTACTCACAGATGGTATGGGCGCCTCCCTCCCAGGCTACTTCCGCACCGGCCTATACGGTGCCAGAGTTGTCCCCCCTAAACGAATCGGAGACCGTCATGGAACGTACGATCATTGCCGTCGACATCGCCAAGAAAATTTTTCAGTTGCACTGGGTTGACCAAGAGACCGGCAGCATCGAGCGTCTCAAATTGAAGCGCAACCAAATGATCGAATGGTTCGCCAACCGTGAGCCGATGCTGGTCGTCATGGAGGCATGCGGCGGAGCTCATGAATGGGGTCGCCAAATGCTGAATTTGGGCCACGATGTCCGATTGTTAGCGCCAAGGAAGGCCCGACCGTTTGTGCAACGAAACAAGACGGATGCCGCAGACGCGCAGGCGATCTGGACCGCCTGCCGCCAGCCCGGGATGCGCTTCGTCGCCGTGAAATCCACTGCGCAGCAAGTAGTTCTAGCGCTGCATCGGATTCGCAGCCAACTGATGAAGACACGGATCATGCAGACCAACGAACTTCGTGGGCTGCTCTATGAGTTTGGCGTTGTCCTGCCGGAAGGCCACAAGGCTTTGCTCAAAGAACTGCCGACCGCACTTCACCAGGCGGAGGAGCGGCTGCCGTCCATGCTCATCGAAAGTTTGCACGAGCAGATTCGTCGCATCAACCAGCTTCAGTCTGATATTGTCCTCATCGAGCGCCGCTTGGCACAGCAGCTAAAAGAGAGTTCGGCATGCAAGGCAGTCGCCGAGATCCCCGGGGTGGGCTTGATGACCGCAACAGCAGTCGTCGCCGCCATGGGCTCACCAACTTCCTTCACCGATGCTCGCGAGTTCGCAGCCTGGATCGGCTTGGTACCGAGGCAGACCGGCACCGGCGGACGCATAGTGAGCGTCCAGTCCGACCATCTTGAAAGCCTGCTCGGAGCATAGGAGCCTAGTCCCCATCAACAACTCTTGGTGGACACGTGAGCACTATCCCCGATCAACAAGCCGGCACACGCCGGCGACGTCGCATTCACAGCGACGAATTCAAGGCAAACGCAGTGGCCAGCTGCATGCAGCCGGGCATGTCGATGGCGGCCGTGGCGATGGCCCAAGGCGTCAACGCGAATCTGCTGCGCCGATGGGTTCGCGACGCAGAGATGAACTCGGGAACCACCGTCGTCAGCGCGACCACCGCCGAGGCCCCGAAGGCGCAAGAAGCCAAGACAGTGTTCGTCCCGGTCAGCTTGCCGCCACCAGGGCAGCCGGCTCATGTCCCGGACGTTCGCATCGAGCTGCGACGTGGGCCGATAGCGGTTACCGTGACCTGGCCGGCGAGTGCCGCCAGCGAGTGCGCGGCCTGGATGCGCGAGCTGCTTCGATGATCCGCATCGACGCGATGTGGCTGGCCGCAGACCCTATCGACATGCGCGCCGGCGCCGAGCGCCTGTTGGCGCGCGTTGTGCAAGTCTTCGGCGCAGCGCAGGCGCACCATGGCTACCTGTTCGCGAATGCCCGCGGCACGCGCGTCAAGCTGCTGGTGCACGACGGCTTCGGCGTGTGGTGCGCGGCGCGCCGGCTCAACGCGGGGCGCTTCGTCTGGCCGGGCACGACCCACACGACGCCCTTGCTGTCGCTCACACCTGCGCAGTTCGACGCCTTGGTCCTGGGCCTGCCGTGGCAGCGCCTTCCTGAGCTGAGCATCATCACGCGGGCCTGAGGCCCAGACACAACCGCCCTTGCATGCGTGACAGTGGATGTGCCGATGGCGTCATCGTCGTGGTCTGGCACCATGCAACGCATGCTTGGCGTGCGTGATCTTCCTGCAGCGAATCCTTCGGGACTGTCCGCCGAGACAGCTACGCTGGTTGCTCAGCTGCTCCAGCGGGTGCAAGACCAGGAGCAACAGCTGGCCGAGCGCGACGCGCTGCTGCAGCGCAAGGACCGCGAGATCGCACTGCGCGAGGCCAAGATCGAGAAGATCACCTTCGAGCTGGCCAGGCTCAAGCGCTGGAAGTTCGGCGCCAAGTCCGAGGCCATGAACGCCGAGCAGCGCCGCCTGTTCGAGGAGACGCTGGCCGAGGACGAGGCGGGCCTGCGCGAGCAGCTGGAGCGGCTTCGGCGTGAAGCCGCCGCGGCCGCGGCCGGCGCAGCTGCCTCGGACACAACGACCAAGGCGCCCCCGCGCCGGCCGCGCCGCAACCCGTTCCCCGATCACTTGCGCCGTGTGGAACACCACCATGAGCCCGAGCGCACCGACTGCCTGGAGCCCGGTTGCGGGCGCCCGATGACGCGCATCGGCCAGGAGGTCAGCGAGCGCCTGGACATCGTGCCGGCCGAGTTCTTCGTGCACCGTCACATCTACGGCAAGTGGGCCTGCCGCTGCTGCCAGGTGCTGCGCCAGGCGCCCAGCGTGGCGGAAGTCATCGAAGGCGGTATCGCTGCCAGTGGCTTCGTCGCGCACACGCTGATCAGCCGCTTCGTGGACCACATGCCGTACTACCGGCAAGCGACCATCAACGCCCGCAGCGGCGTGCACACACCGCGCTCGACGCTGGCGTCCATCACCGGCCAGGCAGGTGCAGCGCTGGAGCCGCTGCACGAGGCGCACAGGCGCTTCATCCTCAGCTGCGCGGTGCTGCACGCCGATGAGACCCCAGTGGCCCTGCTGGACCCGGGCGCGGGCAAGACGCGCCGAGCCTACGTCTGGGCCTACGCCAGAAGCTGGCACGACAAGGTGCCTGGTGTGATCTACGAGTTCTGCCCGGGACGCGGGGCGCAGTACCCGCTGGCATTCCTGGGAGGCCGAGGGAGACACGGCCGACGATGGTCGGGCACGTTGCTGACCGACCGCTACGGCGCCTACGAGACCGTGGTCGATCCCCGGCTGTATCCGGACCGCCTGGGCGCAGCCTGCGCCGCGCACGCGCGCCGCAACTTCGAAGAGTTGACGCACGACGGCACCAGCGTGGTGGGCCTGGAGGCGGTGCGTCGCTTCGCGCGCATCTACGGGGTCGAGGCACAGTTCAAAGAGCTCAGCGATGACGAGCGCCGGGCGCAACGCCAGCAGCTCGCCAGGCCGCTGTGGGAAGAGCTCAAGCACTGGCTACAACTGGAGCGCCGGCTGGTAGCCGACGGCGGCCCGACGGCCAAGGCCATCGACTACACGCTGGGGCACTGGGCCGCGCTGACGCGTCACTTGGACGACGGCGCGGTCGCCATCGACAACAACCACCTCGAGCGCCAAATCAAGCCGTGGGCGATGGGCCGCAAGGCATGGATGTTCGTGGGCAGTGAACTCGCTGGCCAACGCGCCGCCATCGTGATGAGCCTGGTGCAGTCGGCGCGCCTGAACGGCCATGACCCCTGGGCCTACCTGCGCGACGTGTTGCAGCGCCTGCCGACGCAGCGCGCCAGCCAGATCGAGGACTTGCTGCCGCACCGATGGCAGCCAGCGTCCGACGCGCGACCATGACCTTGCTCACGCAGGCCGTGATGGTCCGGGCGAACATCGACGTCGACCGCATGAGCGCGCAACAAAAGGTTGAGCTGGCTGACGAAATCTACGTCCAGCAGCCCAACCTGCTGGCCTCCATCCTCGTGTTGCCGCGCTACGGTGTCGACATGCTGCAGCTTGAGGTGCCGATCCACGTTCTGCTGGTCGCCTTCCAGGCCATGAAGCACTGCGGGCACGCCGTGCCGACGATCTCTGAAGACGTCCAGGAAACCTGCTTGCAGCGGCTGACGGCGACGATGCAGTTCACCGAGGGCGTGCCGCCAGACCTCGTTGCGCAGATGATCACGAAGTTCTGCGTCGACCACCCCGAGCGCTACTTGTTGGCGTTCGTGTACGGCCACCTTGGCCAGCACGACCTGCTGCGCGTGAGAACTGACGCCGAGAAGTTCTTGCTGCTGGCCGCCCTCAACCTCGTGGAGTGCATTGCCTACGTCGGAGCGCAGTTGCAGTCCAAGTGACCCGCGTGGGGCCGGTCAAGATGGGATGACTGGACGCTCACGACGCATACGGCAATTGGGCATCAGCAAGCGAGGCGACGGACATTTGCGAACGCTGTTGATGCATGGCGCTCGAGCCATCGTCAGATCTGAACGGGCGACAACCTGGGGCTGGTTAGCGGGGCTACTCGCACGGAGGCCTTATTGCGTCGTGGTCGCTGCGGTGGCAAACAAGATCGCGCGAACTATCTGGGCCGTCCTGGCCAAGGGGCAGCCCTGGCGGCAAACGGCTTGGCAGACGTCGTGATGCCAAGTTGAGCTGACGAACCAAAGGTTAGGAGAGCAAGTGACGCGACATGCGTGATGGGTCATACAGGTAAGACCGGGACGGGACCATTCCGGTAGGAGTAGTGAGCTTCGAGCTCGACTCACAGATGGGAAGCTCCGTCAGCGAATGCCATCAGGGCCCGCAGGCAATTCAGCCTGCAATGCAGGCCGAATATAAGACTGCAGCCTGCTCATCGACCACGCGCGAGTCCGTTCTTGCAATCCGGGAGGCGCCCATATAAGTCCTACTCCTATCTTTAAAGATAAGCGATAGACCGTGTCCTGTCATTCAAGGGGCCAGCTCACTTACCCGCCTGGGCATCCACCTTCTCGATCACGATCCGCAGTATCTGCTGGTAATGCAACGTCGAGGCCTCCACCGAATTGGCGTCGTCGAGTACCTCCACCTTTGCGCCGACGCCTTGCTCGTGGCCCGACATTTCATCGAGCAGACTGGAGATTACCTTCCGCTGCATTTCAAGACGAAAGCTTCGCCGAGGCTCAGGGGGACTGCCAAGAATCCAGAAAATGAAGTTATCGGGGTCTGCCAGTGGCTGGTCCGTCAATCGCTGAAGGCATCTACTCAGACGCTCAGTCCTGTACGGAGGAACAGCAATGATGAATTCCTCGCGATTCTCATTGCTCTTTCCGGGGTAAAGCTCGTTGGTCTCGACTTCCGCTACGCCGTACTCATGAACCGAGCTCTCATCGCCAGGACGGCATGCCGTGAGCACCAAACTTTCGCTGTCATTTGCGTATTGCGCGCTCGTCGGCAAGGTCAGTAGCTGGTGGGCTTGAGGTCTGGTGCGAGCAGAAATGCGGCCGCCATCACGACGCGCTCCGCTGCGGCGAGCAAACTTCTTCAGTGCGATGCCATGACGTTGACCTGATAGGACACGTCCAGCAGTTTTCCTTTTTGCGCGTAGTAGCGATCGAGTCGCCATTCCTTCAGGATGTCCATCGCAAGGGAGAAAGTCCCAAGTTTCAGCACATAGAGACTCGTGAGAGGAAAATCGACTTCGGATTCCAGGGCCAGGACCAGGCGGGCGAGGGTCCGGGACTCTTCGCTGCTGGGGTCGGCGGTGATGATCCGGCGGGCTTCTTTGATTGCGTTCATGCTATTCCTCTTGAAGAACAGATAAAGGGCGGCTGTCACAGCCTCGAAACGCAGTGCTGGCCTACTCGGCGCCATGTAGGTAGTTTTTCTTGCTTTTTCAGGCGAGGAGTGCCAAGGTTCTCCGGTCAGCGCCGCAGTCTAGCACCGGCCACTTTGTCAAGGCACGTGTTTTGCAGGCTTGAAGGCTCATGCGCCATTCGTTCGTATACCGTGGGGTTCGGGTTGACGTGTCGCTCCAGAAGCAGGGCGATGCGTGTCGCTGGAGTTGCGAACTGGGCGATGGGTCAAGGCTTCGAGCTGCAGGCGGTGGCTCAAGCTCGTCGATCATCGAAGAGTTGCACTTGGCATGCGTAGCGGCGCGTCGGGAGATCGATCGGCGCAGCCGTATTTTGGCGCCCCACCATGAGTGATTCCGTTCTGAGCCTTCAGGTCCAGCGAGTGACTTTCAGCAACAGATTTGTCTGGATGATTCTGGAGCGCGGGGCCGAAGATGAGGCCGTCGAGATTGCGGCCTCCTTGTGGACCTATGACAAGCCCTCCGAGGCATATGAAGCGGGCGCGACCGTCTTGCAAAAGTCGGAACGGTGCAATCCGCAGCGTACGTAGTCGGCCGTCCAACCTGGACAATCCGACGCGGGCTGAGTGAGAAAGATCAGCACGGGGGGCGCCAGTTGTGGGAAAGCAGTTCGTCGATGCGGCTGTTCGGGCGGGCTTTGCGACGCTCGCGCACTGCGCGACCAAGGATTCCCAGAATGGGTGGTCGGACGCGCTACGCGCCCTCGAGCCAGGCCTTCCACTCGAACGGTTGGAATCCTTCCTCAGGACTCACCTCGTCCGCGGTGCGCAGTTCGCTATTGCGCCAGTGCCGGCGGCTCAGCGGTTCCGCCACGTTCTCCCAGTCATGCACGAACAAGCCTGTGAAGTACTGTGCCAGCGGCTCGTCGTCGAACAGCAAGCTGGCATCTCGATTGGTTGTCGCGCCCATGTTGGTCAAGTTGTGGCTGCCCAGCATGACCCGCTTGCCGTCGATGATCAGTCCTTTGGTATGACAGCCCCTCTGGATCCTGATGCGCTTGGCGTCGAAGCCGTAGTCCTTCAGCGCCTCGAACATCACCCGACCGCCTGTCGGATCCCGGTCTTGCAGTCGGAAGATGAGGCGCACGTCTAGGCCGCGGCGTTGTTTGCTGAGCAGCGTGTTCCAGAACTCGATGTAGCGCCCGTCGGCCTGCTGTGGCGGCACCGACAGGCTTTGGTTCTGCACGAGAATCGATTTGCGCGCCGCCTTGATCGCCGGGATGGCGATGTCGAGGTAGTTGTCGGGCGTGAGGATTGGCTGCACCGTGAACTGGCGCGTCTCGTCGAACGGGGCGAAATAAGTCACTGCGGCCAAACCCTCTTCCGCACGCGGCACCGTGCCTCCGACGAACCAGAGTTCCGGCAGCCCCGCGAACTCTTCCGGGCGTGTGTCGCGATTCGCGTCGAAATCGCCGCGCACCGCTGTCTGGTAGGTCTGCGCGAGGCCGGGATGCTCGATGACGGCGTGCCATTCCCGGTTGTTTTCATCGAGCAGTTCACGCAGTGCGGCAATGTCGTTAACCGGGTCCGCATCGGGCTGGCTGGAGCCTTTCCAGTTGCCACTCGAGAGCCATAGCGCCTCGTCATCTCGGATCAGTACCTTGATGTGATAGTCGTGATTAACCCATCCGCGCACCGAACCGAGCTTGACCCAGGCCACACGAAGCTTGTCCCCGAGCGCGTTGCGCAGGTCGCGCACCATCGCGTCGGAGTCGCGCACGGTCGGCGCGTTACGGATGCTTCCCCGTGCTGAATCGAGCACCAGGGTCAGTTCCTCGAACTGCGGAGCCTGGGCAGTCTCCGTGAGAGCCAGCCGAATATGGTCGGCAGTGAATTCGTACATTGCCCCGACCAATCGCGTCCGGGCAGCCTGGATGAACTCCCGCAGCACGGGCCAGCCCGCGTCGGGGCTCACATGAGCCTTGACACGCATGGTGTCGGTGACCGATGCCAGGTCCAAATCCGGCGGTGGCACGTAGGTAATCTCTTCTGGCGTGACCCGGGCCGCCAGCAGGGCTTCCGTACGCGCTGGCCCGACACTCATGCGCAGGAAGTCTTCGACGCTGGGCCCCATGACTTCCACTGGGTACCCCTCGAAGGTGCGAGGCAGCTCTGTCACGCCAGCGGCCATCAGTTCCGCCGTCGTGCGTTTGCGCCGCACGGTTGCGACCAGTGCACGCTGGTCGGTGATGCCGCTTTCGTCGAACACCCAGCCCGCACGGACCCCGATCACGTCGTTGCGACCTGCCATCAGGGCCTCCTTGGCGCGCGCCAGGACCGAGGCCAAGTCGGTTGCTGCGGGCGCTACAGGAAGCGCCGACGAGGGAGCGGGCACGACAGCAAGTCCCGCTGGCCCATCAGGAACTGCGGCTCTGGCGTTCGCCGCGATGTCGCCGAGTGCGACAGACACCCGCAGCGGAATGGTCCAGGTGGCGGTGCCATCCGATGCGACCTCGGCGCGCAAACCGAGCGGGTCTGTTGATGGATCTGCCAAACGTCTGTAGACCGGTGCGGCTGCCGGCGTTGCGAACAAGGCAGCCGCAGGCGGGGTCGTGACGGGTGCGGCCAGCGCCTCACGCCTGTCGAGGACGGAGGGAACGTCCGGTGCCACGAGCTCATCGAGGTAGTCGCCGGCCCCTTGCGCCGGCCCGGGATTGCGCCACCATGCGAGCAGACGCGGCACACGCGTGCCCTCATTGGCCAGCCAGCGAATGCGGTCTTCGGGCATGCCGTTGCGCCACACGGAGCCATCGACAGCGAGAATCTGGCCCGCATCATTGGTGGCCCACACGCCGGCCCGATGCAGCGCCACGACCTGCCACTGATCGTTGTAGACGGGAGCACCGGACGAACCTGGCGCGGTGTCGGTCCGATAGTGCAGGAAGTCACCCGGTTTTTCGATGACCTCGTTCTGCCGAAACGCGATCTGTTTGGGCTGACCCGAAGGATGCTGAATGATGTTGGAGAACTGCCCCTTGGCGATCAACGTTTCGTCGTCATCGACCAGGCGGTTGTAGCCGATCGATGCCAGCTTGTGGTCATCCGTGGCCGTCTCCGACACTGCGACCAGCGCGAAGTCCAGGGTCTGGTCGGACAGGAAGAATCGCTGCGGCTCCAGCCTGAACACGTGCCCAGGCCGTGGCGCACCATCGCCCAGTTGAGTCTGGTAGCCAAACTCGGCGATCGACACGCGGGCGATGTCCGCCGTCTTCAGCACGTGCCAATTCGTCAGCAATAGACGCGGTGAGACCAGGAAGCCGGTGCCGTAGCCGAGCAGTGCGCCGCTTGAACCGTTGACACGCACGCGCGCCACCGTGCCCGCCACGCGCAGCGCTGCCTCGAGAAACACTATCTCCATCAGATCACTCGAGCCGAGGATGCGCTCGGCGCGAGTATCGGGCGGCAGGGAAAGGCCATCCGCCACTGAAGGCACCGCTGCGGCCATGGCGCTGAAGGCCTTGCCATCGGCGCTCGGCTGCAGTCCGCGCGCAGCCCAGAACGGCGAGGACGCCTCGGCGCCGACCGGCGATCGCGTGGCATCTCCCTTCGCGCTGTGGTCGCGCGCCGGCAGCTTGTCCCCGCCGTAGGTCTTCCAGCGCCGCTCGATATCGGCAACGATGTCGCGGTCGATCAGCATGCGTTCCTCCGTCATTCGGGTTTCCGGCCAAGCTGGCCGTAGTTCGTAGCATGGCGCAAAGTTCATGACATCGTCATGAAACCCTCGGCGTATGACTGAGCGCCGGTGACGATCGCAGGGTCGAGGCCACCGAAGAACATCCGCACCTACCTGTCTAAGTTGCCGGTAGCGGTTCCAGTTCCTTGGCAACGGGCGCATGGAACAGAAGCAGGGTCGGTTTTCCGGTGGTCCCCGTGGCCTCATCAAAGGAACGCGTGTAACTGTAGCCACAATCACAGGTGAAAACAGCCATGCGCCGAGCATTGCGCAACTGGTGCCAGGTGAACGTCGTGATCGGCAAGCGCTCCTCGACGGGACAGACCTCGCTACCGCACACCCAGGGCCCAGGTCCGAACGGCGATCGGTGCTGATCTCGTTGCTCAAGGAAATCCTGCAGCAGCACGTGATAGAGCGGATGAACAGAGCGCCGATCGTTTCGCACCATGTGAGTCAGCCAGTTTCCGCGAAGCGTCTCTCCGTCCATGACGTCCGGCAATAGTTCCAGCGCACGACCATAGAACTGGCGCAAACTGGCGTTCAGCAACTTCTGGTCGATCATCAACGCGGACCTTGAAAGATCCGTTTCATGCAGCAGTTGGAAGTAATGAGCGCGCCACTCCTTCAACGTGCGTGCCGGTGGCGGCTCGTCCAGCAGACGCTTGCTCAGCAACGCCAGCCGCTCCAAGTGCGGCATCACATCCCAGTGGCCAGGAGGCACGATCGGCTCCGCCTCGACCGGGCATGTGCTCCATGAAGCCGGCTGAAAGAAATGGGACTGGCGCCTTTGCGCACTCAGGCAGAGACTTGTGCGATGCCGATGGCACATGAGCACACCGGGAAGTTGGTGCTCCCGCAGCCAGTAGAGCTCCCCATAGTTCTCATACATCTCTGCGGCACAGTTCGGACAGTAACGTAGCTCCCCGACGCGACCCACGGCGTACGCTTGCAATCCCGAGAGGGCTTGAATCGTATTGAGGCGTCCCGTTTTCATCCCCTTCCTCAGCGCTTCGCGCATCTTTGGCGGCTCGAAGGCCGTGAAGTAGGGGAACAGGGTCAGTTCGTCGATCACCCGGTCTGCTTCCACGGCGTGAAAGGGCACGTGCATCGCGAGTTGATCGAGGTGCCCCGGCAGATCGAGCACCGCCCTGGCGCTCTTCCGACCAAAAACCATCTCCATGAAGAGTCTGGGTTTTGGTTGTCCCAGGTGAACCCACGAGCGAGCCAGCACGCTGTAGAGGATCTCGCCAGGATAGGGTTTCGGAAAATACGCCAGCACGATCAACGCGCCTGCTGCTGCTGCAGATCGAGCACAGGGGACACGACGACCCTCGACTCGCACAGGGCTTGGTAGGGAGAGAGGGCTCGAGTCGCCCCTTGCGCGACGATGTAGCGCAGATCGGTGGGCTGCAGTTCCTGCGGTTGAGGGGACTCGTGATCCTTTTCGGAGACCTTCTCCTTGTTGCTAACCGACTTCAATTTGGTACTCTTCACCTTGGCGGTCGCCTTGGCTGCCCGGGTGCTTTGGCCCCCCGCTTCCGTCTTCGCCTTTTCTGGTGTGCCCACCTCGATCTGCTGGGCGACCCGCTTCAGCAGATCCAACGGATTGGCCCCCTCGACCTCTGCGCCCAGGCTCTCGACCAGAACCTTTGCAATGTCTTCGGAGACTCCGAACGCCTGAAGCGCGCTCACCATCTTCTGAGCCGGCGTCTCGGGTCCAGTCGCTGCGGGCTTGACCTGGTCTGATGCCGGTTGCACCCCCACGACCAGCGATGACGAAGCGGCCGATTGCAATACCCCGCCCACGTATATCTGAAACGTTTGAAGATCGTCGTACTTCACCAGTGCCTTGCTGTCCTTCAGACGAAGCGCCTGGATCATCGGTGCGACCAACCAGAAATCCTCCCTGGCAACACGCCGGATGAGATTGGGCGTAATGATCTCCTTCGAGTCGGGGCGCGTCTCGCCGATCGAGATCAGACGCATTTGCGCAAGCATGAACATCTTGACCACCAGGTCGGTCACGCCTTGCGATTCATCGTGGAGCACGTTGCTGAGGTCCTGCGTCAGCGGCGTCGCATTGCGCGTCCACTGGAACGTCCACATCTTCTGCAGAAAGTACTCCCACACCTCATCCTTGGGCATCGGATCCCAATGCAAGGCGCCAAGGCCGCTGGAGCGGCGCCCCTGCCTGAAATTGCCCTGCAGAACCTGGACGGCACTGGGCGTGCCGATCAACTCGACGGGAATGCCGATCGTGTTGACCAGCTTCACCAGGAAGCTGAGCACCTCTTCGCCGGCACCGGAGCGCGCGTGCTTCAGATGCTGGATTTCATCGATCACCAGAAGGCCGATCCCGTGAAGCGTGGCAACCTGCGCCATGTGCACGACCATCTCGTCCTCACCACCCTTGCCGTAGAGCTTGAAGTATTTCGTGCCGAGCAACTGGTCCACGGCGGTGAAGAAATCGATGCACAGTTGCTTAGGCCCCCCTTTCTGAGGACTTTCCAGCTTGAGCCATACCAACTGGACCATGTTCAGTTCGGGATGAACAATGATCTGCGGGTACTGCAGGAGAACCTGCTCTTCCGCGCGCGTCTTTCCCACGCCCGAACACCCCGTCAACGCAAAGCTCAGCGCGGTCGGGTGGAAGAAAGGAATGACGTTGCTTGCCTCGATGTCTTCGATGGCACTGCGAACCCCTCCGGCCAGACGAGCAGCGTAGCCCTGTGCTGCCGGATTGCGCCCCATGTACCCCTGCCGGATCATCATGTCCAGCCGCTCTGCCAGCCGGATCTGCCGGTCCATGGGTTCGAAGTACCGCAGCAACCGCATGACGCAGTGCTTTCTCAGTTTCGCGGGGTAGTTACGCTCCCTTGGATCAAAGATCACATTGCCGCGCAGGACCGCGGCCCATTCCTGCATGGAGAGGATCGGCGGCAGCTTTGCGATGAACGGATTCCCCTCGTACTCGGGGAGATTGGCGGCTTCAAAATTGAACTGGGTCATTTGGCAACTCCGATTTGCATGATTTCAAGAATGCTCGGCTCGGCGTCTTCCTGTTGCGCCGGGGTGGGGAATTGGAGGACTTCGCCTCCGTTGGATGGGGGCCGCTTGGCAGGTGATGCAACTGCGTGCGCCGTCCCGTCGGAAGGGGTGAACACTTCGTCGCTTCGACGCTCCTGCTTTTCTTCGGCACGATTCGTACGAATCTGGGCCACCCGGGCGCGATTGCTCTCCGTCGAAGGTGCTCCCGCCTGTGCCTGCGCATCGGCAATGGTCTCGTCGATCAGAGTCACGAGCGCCGAGTCTGCGAGTTGCTGATTCGCGCGATGGTTGGCCGAAGCGTTCTTCGCGGACTCGCCCTGCTCGCCGATTTCCCATTCGGAGAGCCCCAGGAACGCTCGGCTGCGCGGTGTGAAGGTGCACACATCGAACTTCTTTTCGTCGTTGCGATGCAGATAGATGCGCTCCATGCAGCGCGAGTCGTAGGACACCTTGGCCGACCAACGCCCCTCCTGCCGGGCCCGGTCGAACCAATGTTCGGCCATCGCCCGTTCGCAGGTGTAGTGCTGCCCGCGAAAAAGAACCCCTTCCTTCGTGACGCTCGCGGAACCGGTCGGCATGAGGGCGAACTTGACGAGGTCCTCGGGGTACTGACGCAACTGCCCGCTGCGGTTCGCGATGCCCCATTCCCACAGATCGCAGGGCACCGGCAAGACCTCATCCTCGACGACCCCGCGATCGGCGTCGTAGTCCTTCAGTTCGTGATGGTTGTTGAAGTAGAGGACGCAGCCGATGATGATCTTGGTGAACTGATCCAGATCGAGCGTCGCGTCCAACCGGTAGTCGCTGCCGCCGCGGGCACGGAAGTCTTTCTTCACGTACCCCGGGGTATATGGCTTGAACTTCGCGGGCAATAACCGAAAGCGGGTTTCGACGACGCCCTTCCAGTCGGCCCGGTAGGGCGCCGTGTTTTCCACGATCACTCCGAACATGGCCTGGAGCATTTCCACCTTCTCGCTCTCCAACTCGCCACGATCTCCGAGAAGGAATGTGCAAAGGTGTCGGCACGGCCAGTCTTCGGGGTTGATTTCCAGACCGTATTGGGCACAGAAGGCGACCTTGTCCGTAGCGGTGTTCGCCAAGGCCATCATCGCGCCCACCCAGGATGGCCCCTCCAGACCGATGTAAATACCCACTATCATGCGTGAGAAGACATCGATCACCACGTAGACGACGGGTCGACCTACGATCTTCTTGCGGTTGAGCCGCGACACGATGTAGACGTCGGCGATGGTGGCATCGATCGCATAGCGCGCGCCAGGCCCCCACACGCCCTGCGTTGCCGTCCCGATGTAGCCGCGCATGTCCTTGTCGTAGATCTTGGCGCCTACGCGCCGCCGCCTTATGTCGAAGCGGTCGAGCTCCTTGTAGAACCAGAACTTGAACTGATCGAGCGTGGGGCGCAGCCATTCGCCGGACTTTGCGTCGAGTGTTCGGCCGACGCTTTCCTCGCGCTGTGTCTCCTCATTCCTGACGCGGCGCGTGAAGAACCTCGCCACCATGTCGTCATAAACGCCCTTGATGGTGAATCCGTTCTCACTGGTATAGACGCCCACGGCCACCGCAAATATTTTGCGCATTGCCTTCGAGACGTTGGTGCCAACCTCGGTGCCGTACTTGCGCGGCCGCCCCCGCTTCACCCCTTCCGTGTAGTTACGCTCCTTCCCCTTGGCCCCGCAGTTGGGGAAGTCCGGCAGCAAGGCATTCTTGACTTGACCGCGCTGCCAGTAGCGGCGAAGGTTGTCGTAGATCGCCTGCTTGCTGCCTCCCTTGCTCTCGATGTGCAGCGTGATCTCCCGAGAACGCCGCTGCGGATGGAATATCTCCGGCAGCATGACCACCATCGTCGCTATGGAGTTCCAGGCCGCGTCGCGCACGCGAACTTGCGAATCGCTCGGCGAGGCTGTCGACGTGACAGGCAAGAATGGGTCCTCTTCTGGCTTCAGAAGAAGCGCCCGGCCTGCCAGTACGTCATCGGAGAGCTCTTCCGATTCGCGGATCGTAGGAAATGCATGTCGATCATCGATGTCGACCACGAACCAGACCCTGTTGGACGGATGCAGCCAGAGCAATCGCAGCCGCTGTGGCTTATCTGGGTCCGCGCCTGAATACACCAGGACCGTGTTGACGAATAGCATCAGGCGGCCCTCCGCAGATTCATCGAAGCCGCAACTTTGTCATCCGCCAACCAGAAGACGCCCGCGGACTCCTTGATATCGAACGGGCGATCAAGGTCATAGACCAGGCGCTTGTTCGACGCAAGGTGACGCAGCGCGGTCAGCGCCTCGCCCACCTCAAATCCGCAGTCGTTCTGAAGCTGCTGGCACAACCACTGCATGCTTGCGCCCTGCGTACGCGCCAGAGCGTGAATGAACTGCTGGCACCTGTCGCGCCAATAGTCCGGATGAGGCGTGACCAGGTGCTCCAGGCTTCGCATCTCCGCGAGCCACTCAAGGTTGCCTACGCGCACGGCGGGAATTTCACGCTCGGTGATCAGGGCCCACGGCGCTCCTTGCATTTCCCAGTAACGTGACTCGATCTCGAGCTTCTCGATCACGCGCGCACTGTCGTTGAGCTCTTTCGTGGTCTTGGCCGCCCGCGGCAAGAGCCGCTTTGCCGCATCCTTGCCGTAGGTCACGACAACGTCGGTGGTCATGACGATGTCAACGCCGGTTTTTGGGTCCTGGGGATGCTTGACCCCCATGCTCGCGGCGATCTGCCGCGTCACTTCGCGATCGAGCGGAAATTGCTCGCGCAAGTCGCTCACGTTATCGTCCCAGTCGTAGATCAAGATCAGCGCTCGCTCGATCTTGGACAGCGTGTGATGCAGCCGCCCGGTCTTGCGGCCGGGAACTCGCGACGACAAGCCGTTGGAAGGCACATCGTGGATGGTGAGGAAGGGTTTGTAGTCAGCCCCTTCGCCTTGACCTCGCCCCTCTTCGATGAACCTGGCGATCTTGTCTTCGTCCATCGCGTATCGGTGCTTAGCCAAGATGCACCTCCATTGCGGCTGGCCAACGGCGACTGCGTTGGGATGAGGTCGCAACTGAAGAGCCTGCCGAGCTTGGCGAGGCACATGACTTCCACTGGGACGACAGTGGATCGGATATGGAATGGTTCATTAACTTCCTCTTTGCAAAACGCCCTTTCGGGCCCATTTGCACGGGAAGCCCCTCGGCGACTGTCCGTCCGGCGCGCGGACGCGCACACCGCTGCTGTTGCAGCGGCGATACGCATTGCGCGACCAGGAACGACAGATCGCGACCAAATTGAAGACGTGCGTCTCCCCAGCGCGAAAGGTCTTGAAACCTCGCGCCAGCGGCAGTAAAGTCAGCTTTCGGTTAGGAGTGCAGACTTCAAAGGGCCCGTACGCAGTTCTGAACCTGCGTGCGGGCTTTCTGCCATCAGTGGCCTGTTAGTGCTTGGGGGTCTTCTCGTGCTCCTTTCCGGCCAAGTGCCCCACCGTCGCGGGCGGCTCACCGGGCTGCGGTTCTGTGGGTGACTCTGCAAACTGCGCCACTAGGTAGGCGGCAACATCTGCGGTCAGGAAATATTTGCCTCGCCGGTGCGGTGTGTCCATGCAGCGGATGGGCACATGCCCTCGCTCCATGCTTTTTTCCAGCGCAGCGACGGTCTTGAATCGCAGCACTTCGGCGAGCACTGGCGAATCCATCACCGGTCCGTAGCGCGACATGAGGAACGATTCGATGCGCTGCTGCGCAGGTGCGGCGGCACAGCCGTTCTGCGTCGGATCCGGCATCAAAACATCGGTCTGGTTCGAGGTCATCCCCCATGATCGTGCAGGGCCAAGAACCAGCGCAAGTAGGCCTCGAAGGCCTGATTTCCTTCGTGCAGTAGTACTGCGCGAAACCAAGAATTCCACAGCAGATCGTCAAAAAACAAGGTGCTTTCCACCTTGCTCCGAGGCCCGTCTGTGCAAATCTCCCCCGTGCGCAACTTCATCCGAAGCAGAGCGCCGAAGCCGCTCGAAGACCAAGTTCGACGGCCTTCTGACATGGCGAAATCTGGACGCTCTGATTCATTTTTGAATTTCTTTTCGGCGTCAAAGCAAAGATCGGTCATTTTTCTTGGTGTTGTAATTGCGCCTAATACAAGTGGGTCACGCCGCGTCGGTCCACGTCGATCTCTTGCTGACCGTTTTCATCCGTGCGCCCCTCTCACAGCCCTTTGCTATTGCCGCGCCTAGCGGCGATAGGCGAGCTTGCAACCCGCTTCATCACGGAGGTCGCCGGCAAGTCGAAACTGAACGCGACACAGTGGCTCATCGCGTTTCATCTCGACAAGGACGCATCCGAAGCTGAGCGCATCCCAATGAGCCCGAAGCGACTCGCATCGCTCATGATGTGTCCCCAAACGCGCATCGTCACGCAGCTCTCGACAATGCGACGCAAAGGATTGATCGAGCCTGTGAATCTCAAGCCCACGCAACCACGCCGGCCGCTTCGCGAAGGTCGCAGGTTCTACGCGCTCACATCTGCCGGGCTGAGGTTGATCAGAAAGAGTGTTGCCAACTCGGCTGCGGCCGATGAACTCTTTGCTACGCTGGTTCATTCCAAGGTAGGCTTGGAGATCAAGGCCTTGCACAAGAGGCTCGAGGACGCATCGGTGCGGGACTGTCTCGATTCGATTTCAGTCCTGGAGATCGCCCTGAGGGAACAGCGGATCAAGAAGGCTCGCCGGTAAATCCTGCCAGGTCATGGATGCTGCGGCACTTCCCGGCGCAGAACGCCTGCGGATCGCGCCGGGGGCGGGTGTGGCACAGCCCTCGGTTGGAGGCCTCCTGCGCCTGCAGTCCACCGGTTTGTTCCCCGGTCCAGCACTTTATTCCCCAGTCCACGACTTAATTCCCCGTAGGCAACATTGCTTGTATGCAAGACAAGGCCTGACTTGCATGCATGCAAACCCAGACAAGACAGACAGACAGACAGGAGACTCCATGCCTCGCTTTGCCAAATCCCTCTTCGGCCAGGTCGTCATCGCGCTGGTGCTCGGCGTGTTGGCCGGCCTCTTCGTGCCGGAATTCGCCGTCAAGCTCAAGCCGCTCGGCGACGGCTTCATCAAGCTGATCAAGATGATCATCCCGGTGCTGGTGTTCTGCGTGGTGGTGCACGGCATCGCGGGCGCGGGCGACCTGAAGCGCGTGGGCCGGGTCGGCGTGAAGGCGCTGATCTACTTCGAGGTGCTGACCACCATCGCGCTGGCGATGGGCCTGGTGCTGGCCTTCGTGTTCCAGCCTGGCGTGGGCATGAACGTGGATCCGGGCAAGCTCGACGCCAACGCCATGAGCGCCTATGCCTCGAACGCCGACAAGCTCACGAGCGGCGGCACGGTCGAGTTCCTGATGAAGCTGATCCCCACCACGGTGGTCAACGCCTTTGCCACCGGCGACGTGCTGCAGGTGCTGCTGTTCGCGGTGCTGTTCGGCTGCGCGCTGGCGCTGCTGGGCGATCGCGGCAAGCCGGTGGGCGTGGTGGTGGACGCGCTGTCGCTGGTGCTGTTCAAGATCATGGGCATCATCATCAAGCTGGCGCCGCTCGGCGTGCTGGGCGCCATTGCCTTCACCGTGGGCAAATACGGCATCGGCTCGCTCAAGCAGCTCGGCATGCTGGTCGCCCTCTTCTACGGCGCGGTGCTGGTCTTCGTGTTCGTGGTGCTCGGGCTGGTCATGCGCATGTCGGGCTTCAGCCTGTGGAAGCTGCTGCGCTACCTGCGCGAAGAGCTGGCCATCGTGTTCGCCACCACCTCGTCGGACAGCGTGCTGCCGCAGATCATGGCCAAGCTGCGCCGCATGGGCATCCGCGATTCAACCGTGGGCCTGGTGATTCCCACCGGCTACTCGTTCAACCTCGACGCGTTCTCGATCTACATCACGCTGGCGGCCGTGTTCATCGCGCAGGCCACCAACACGCCGATCTCGATGGCCGACCTGCTGACCATCCTGGCCATTGCGCTGGTCACTTCCAAGGGCGCGCACGGGGTGCCGGGCTCGGCCATCGTGGTGCTGGCGGCCACGCTGCACGCCATTCCGGCGATTCCCGCCATCGGGCTGGTGCTGGTGCTTTCGGTCGACTGGTTCATGGGCATCGCCCGCGCGCTGGGCAACCTGATCGGCAATTGCGTGGCCACTGTGGCCATCGCCGCCTGGGAAGGCGACATCGACCGCGAGCGCGCGCATGCGGTGCTCAACGGTACCGACTCGCCCGACGACGAGCCGCTGGCCGAGCCCGAGCTTCCGGCGGCGCCCTTGGGCGCGGGCATCGGCGGCCACTGAAGCCGATGAGCACCGACGTCACTCCCACCTCCATCGCGGAGCGCGTGGTCGAGGCCATCCTGGCGCAAAAGCTCGCACCCGGCGAGCGGCTTGGCGAACAGGCGCTGGCCGAGAACTTCGCGGTCAGCCGGACCATGGTGCGCGAAGCGCTCATGCAGCTGCAGGCGCGCGGCTTCGTCGAGGTGCAGTCGCGCCGCGGCTGGTACGTGGTGGAGCCCTCGGCCGAAGAAGCGCGCGATGCCTTCTCGGCGCGGCGCATCGTCGAGGCGGGCATCCTGGCCGAAAGCGAAGGCCGCCCGCTGCAAAAGGTGATCCGCAAGCTGCGCGACCACATTGCCGACGAGCGGCGCGCCATCGAGGCCGCCGACGCCGCCACCCGCGCCTTCCTGCTGGCGGACTTTCATGTCTGCCTGGCCGAGCAGATGGGGCACCAGTTGCTGGTCGACGTGCTGCGCGACCTGACGGCCCGCACCACGCTGGCCGCCACGCTCTACCAGTCGAAGCACGAAGCCGGGCAATCGTGTGCCGAGCATGGCGCCATCGTCGCCGCGCTGGAGGCCGGCGACACGGCCAGGGCGCGCACGCTGATGATCGAGCACATCGGCAATGTCGAACGCTCGCTCGAGGTGGAAACCGCGGCCGAGCCCGACGCTCCGGCCCGGCTGCGCGCCACCCTGGCGCCGGTGGCGCTGCCGCGCGCCCGGCGCTGAAGCCGCCGCGGCGGGCAGCGGGCGGCGGCGCCCGGCCCGCCAGCGGGGCGACAAGGACAAGGACAAGGACAAGTGCATGCCGGCCGACACGGGCGTGTGTTCCGGCTCGGCTACAGTCCGAATCACCTATGAACTCACCCCAACTCCAGCGCGGCGTGTTCCTCGCCCTGCTCGCCGTCGTCACCGTGGCCTTTCTCTGGGTGCTGATGCCGTTCTTCGGCGCAGTGCTGTGGGGCGTTGCGCTGGCGATCCTGTTCACGCCGCTCTACAAGCGGCTGCTCAAGAAAATGCCCGGCTGGCACAACGCCGCGGCGCTTTCCACGCTGACTATCTGCCTCTTCATCGTGATTCTTCCGCTGGCCATGGTCGGGGTGTCGCTGGTGCAGGAAATCGTGCAGGTCACGCAGAACATCCGGTCCGGGCAGATCAATTTCGCGGCCTACTTCCAGCAGATCCTCAATGCCTTGCCGCAATGGCTGGTGAGCATCTTCGACCGCTTAAACCTCGGCGACATGCAGGCCTGGCAGGACCGCATTTCCGCGGGCGCCGCGCAAGGCAGCCAGCTCATCGCAGGCCAGGCGCTCACCATCGGCCAGAACACTTTCGACTTCGTCATCAGCTTCTTCGTGATGCTGTACCTGCTGTATTTCCTGGTGCGCGACGGCACGGCGCTGTCCAAGATGATGCGCGAAGCAGTGCCGCTGGCCAAGCCGCACACGCACTACCTGCTCAACAAGTTCACGACCGTGATCCGCGCCACCATCAAGGGCAACGTGGCGGTGGCCATCGCGCAGGGCGCCATCGGCGGAATTGCGTTCTGGCTGCTGGGCGTGCAGGGCGCGCTGCTGTGGGCCGTGCTGATGGCCTTTCTCTCGCTGCTGCCGGCCGTGGGCGCGGCGCTCATCTGGGGCCCGGTGGCCATCTACTACCTGGCCACCGGCCATTTCTGGCAGGGCGGCATCCTGATCTTCATCGGTGTGTTCGTGATCGGGCTGGTCGATAACGTCCTTCGCCCGGTGCTGGTGGGCAAGGACACGCAGATGCCCGACTACATCGTGCTGATGTCGACCATCGGGGGCATGGCGATCTTCGGCATCAACGGCTTCGTGGTCGGGCCGGTGATCGCGGCGCTGTTCATGGCGGCGTGGAGCCTGTTCGTGGAGTCGGGCCAGCTCGAAACCAGCGCCGGCGACGACAAGAACAACAACAGCTGAAGCAAGCCCTTGAAGGCCGCCCAGGCGAGGCGGCCGCGGGCACCGAGGCGGGTGCGCCCCGCGCCTGCCGCGTGCATTTCGCGCGCGCGTTTTCGCATTCCGTCGCATGGCGCTGGCGAGCGCGTGCCGGCTGCGAGATCGTCGAGGCCTCCAACTTCCAGAAGAGGTCTGCCCGTGAACTTTCCACTGCCCCGACCGGATGCGCGCGCCCTGTGCGCCGCCGCACTCCTCTCCCCGCTGGCCGCGCTGGCGGCCGACCTGAGCCTGAACGTGGCCGACGGCCCGGCCGCCGAAGCCACGCTCTACGTGGCACTGTACAACGACGCCGCCAGCTACGCCGACAGCAAGGCCGTGGCCTCGCAGACCGCGCCGATGCTGGGCGGCAACGCCCGCCTCGTGTTCACGGGACTGGCGCCGGGGCGCTACGCGCTGCGGGCGTTCGCCGACGAGAACGGCAACGGCAAGCTCGACGCCAACCTCATGGGCATGCCGACCGAGCGCTACGGCTTCTCGAACGACGCGAAGGGCAACCGCGCCGCGCCCGCCTTCGAAGCCGCGGCGATCAGCGTCGAGGCCGACCTGCAGACCGTCATTCACCTGCGCTGAGGAGACGCCGCCATGGAACGACGCGAACTCCTGCGCCTGCTGGCTTCGGCCGGCGCCCTGCCCCTCTTGGCACCGCTGACTCCGCTGGCCCGCGCGGCCGGTACGGCCGACGACTGGCAAGCCCGTTTCGAAGCCGCCGCCACGCCCTGGAAGACCGGCTTCGCCACGCCCCCGGACGACCTGCCGCTGACCCGCGCCACGGTGCGCGGGCGCTTCCCCGATGCGGTGGCCGGCACGCTGTTTCGCATCGGCCCGGCCGGCCACGACCTGGGCGGCGAGCGCTACCACCACTGGTTCGACGGCGACGGCATGGTGCACCGCTTCGTGATCGACGGGGCCGACGTGCGGCACCAGGGGCGCTATGTCGCCACGCCCAAGCGCGTGGCCGAGGTGCGGGCCGGCCGCCGCCTGTTCGAGGCCTTCGGCACCATGCCGCCGGGCGTCGAGCCGCCGACCTCGGCCGACAGCATCAACGTCGCCAACACCAGCGTGCTACCGATGCAGGGCGAGGTGCTGGCGCTGTGGGAAGGCGGCTCGGCCACACGCGTCGACGCGCGCACGCTGGACACGCTGGGCGTGAAGACCTGGCGCGCCGACCTCGCGGGCATGCCGTTCTCGGCCCATCCCAAGGTCGACCCGGACGGCACGGTGTGGAATTTTGGCGTGAGTTCCGGCCAGGGCCTGCTGGCGCTGTACGAGATTGCGCCCGAAGGCACGCTGCGGCGCGCAACCGTGGTGCCGGTGGCCGACATGCCGATGATCCATGACTTCGCCGTGACCGAGCGGCACATGGTGTTCCTGATGCCGCCGCTGGTCTACGACGGCAAGCGCAAGGAGGCCGGCGCGAGCTTTCTCGATGCCCACGTCTGGCGGCCGGAACTCGGCATGCGCGCGCTGGTAGTCGACAAGCAGAACTGGGAACGGCGCCAGATGCTCGCGCTGCCGGCGGGCTTCCTGTTCCACGTCGGCAATGCCTGGGAAGAAGACACGCCGCGCGGCACGCTCGTCCACATCGACTACGTGCGATCGGACAACGCCGATTCGGTGTTCAGGACCAACCGCGAAGTGATGCGCGCGCGCCGCGTGAAGAGCACGGACCCGCGGCTGACCGTCGCCACGCTGAACCTCGGCACCGGCCAGGCCACGCAGCAGGCGCTGCCGCTGGAGGCCGAGTTTCCGCGCATCGATCCGCGCCGCGTCGGCCTGCGCCATCGCCAGGTGGTGCATGCCACACAGACGCGCCTCGACGTGCCGGGCTTCGGCGCGATCGCGCGAACCGATGTCGAAACCGGCCGCAGCCAGCGCTTCAGCTACGGCACCCGGGCCATGGTGGAAGAGCATGTCTTCGTGCCGGACGGCACCAGGCCGGGCTGGGTGCTGGGCACGGTGCTCGATTTCGGCCGGCAGAAGACGGTGCTGTCGTGCTTCGCGGCCGACCACCTGGCGGCGGGTCCGGTGGCGCAGGCCACGCTGCCCTACGCACTGCCGCTGGGCCTGCACGGCGCCTTCGTGCCGGCCTGAAGCGCATCGCGAGCGCGTTCAGGCCGCCCACCACCCTTCGGCAAACCGCCCCTGCAGGAAGGCCACGAAACCCGACACCTTGCCCGGCACCAGCTTGGGCGAGGGAAAGACGGCGTGGATTTCCTGCTCGGGCAGCTTATGGTCGCCGAGCACTTCGACCACCTTGCCCGAAGCCAGCGACTCGCTCGCCACGTAGCGCGGCATGAGCGCAATGCCCAGGCCGTCGCGCGCCGCGGCCAACACGGCGGAAAGGTTGTTGGAGCGAAAGCGGCCCGAGACGGGCACCGTCACCGCATCGCCCTTGGGCGTGTGCATGCGCCAGAACTCGTCGCCCACCACGCTGCTGTAGATGAGCGCCACGTGCGCGCTCAGGTCCTGCGCGCGTTTGGGCGTGCCGTGCTTCTTCAGGTAGCCGGGCGCCGCGACCATGGCCCAGGGGTTGGTGCCGAGATAGCGCGCGCCCAGCGATGAATCGGCCAGCTTGCCCATGCGGATGGCCACGTCGATGCCCTGCGCGATGAGGTCGACATAGCGGTCCTCGAAGCTCAGGTCGAGCTGCACTTGCGGATGCCGGCGCATGTACTCGAGCGCCAGCGGCACCACCACGCGGCGGCCAAAGGCCACCGAGGTGCCGATGCGCAGCAGCCCCTGCGCCTGGTTCTGGCGCAGCTGCACGATGCTCTCGGCCTCCTCGGCCTCGCGCACGATGTTCTTGCACTTCTCGTAGTAGAGCGCACCCGGCTCGGTGAGGCTCACGCCGCGCGTGTTGCGGTTGAGCAGCCGCACCTTCAGGCGCGCCTCGGTGGCCGCGACCTGCTTGGTCACGGTGGGCTGCGTGGTGTGGAACTCGAGCGCCGCCTTCGAGAAGCTGCCGGTCTCGACCACGCGCACGAACATTTCCATTGCCAACAATCTGTCCATGGCCGGATCGTAATCACTTATTCCAATCCGGAATAGGCTTTATGGTCCGCAGCCGTCTTCTTCGAATGGCCTCCGCTTCCTACAGTGGACCTCACTCAAGGAGACAGTCCCATGGCAAAAATGAAAGCGGTCCAGGCCGCCGTGCTGGTGATGGAAAAAGAAGGCGTGACGCAGGCCTTCGGCGTGCCCGGTGCCGCCATCAACCCGATGTATTCGGCTCTGCGCCAGCGCGGCAGCATCGGCCACATCCTCGCGCGCCACGTCGAGGGCGCCTCGCACATGGCCGAGGGCTACACGCGTGCGGTGGCCGGCAACATCGGCGTGTGCATCGGCACCTCGGGGCCCGCGGGCACCGACATGATCACGGGGCTCTATTCGGCCTGGGCCGATTCGATTCCCATCCTCTGCATCACGGGCCAGGCGCCGCGCGCACGGCTCTACAAGGAAGACTTCCAGGCGGTCGACATCGAGTCGATCTCCAAGCCGGTCACCAAGTGGTCGGTCACGGTGCGGGAACCCGGCCAGGTGCCGCAGGTGTTCCAGCAGGCTTTCCACCTGATGCGCTCGGGCCGCCCGGGCCCGGTGCTGATCGACCTTCCCTTCGACGTGCAGATGGCCGAGATCGAATTCGACATCGACAGCTACGAGCCGCTCACCCCCTACAAGCCGGCCGCCACGCGGGCCCAGATCGAGAAGGCGATTGCCATGCTCAACGCGGCCGAGCGCCCGCTGATCGTGGCCGGCGGCGGCGTCATCAACGCCGATGCGTCCGACCTGCTCGTGCGCTTTGCCGAAGCCACCGGCGTGCCGGTGATCCCCACGCTGATGGGCTGGGGTTCGATCCCCGACGACCATCCGCTGATGGCCGGCATGTGCGGCCTGCAGACCAGCCACCGCTACGGCAACGCGACGATGCTGGCGAGCGACTTCGTGCTCGGCATCGGCAACCGCTGGGCCAACCGGCACACGGGCTCGGTGGACGTCTACACCAAGGGCCGCACCTTCGTGCACGTGGACATCGAGCCCACGCAGATCGGCCGCGTGTTCACGCCCGACTTCGGCATCGTGTCGGACGCCAAGGTCGCGCTCACGCTCTTCGTCCAGATCGCCGAGGAGATGAAGGCCGCGGGCAAGCTCACCGACCGCCGCACCTGGGCCAAGTCGTGCATCGAGCGCAAGAAGACCATGCTGCGCAAGACCAACTTCGACAGCGTGCCGATGAAGCCGCAGCGCGTGTACCAGTGCATGAACAACAACTTCAGCAACGACACCTGCTACGTGAGCACCATCGGGCTCTCGCAGATCGCGGCCGCGCAGTTCCTGCACGTGTACAACCCGCGCCACTGGATCAACTGCGGCCAGGCCGGCCCGCTGGGCTGGACCATTCCGGCCGCACTGGGCGTGCGGGCCGCCGATCCGTCGCGCAAGATCGTCGCGCTCTCGGGCGACTACGACTTCCAGTTCATGATCGAAGAGCTGGCCGTGGGCGCGCAGTTCAAGCTGCCGTACATCCACATCGTGGTCAACAACTCCTACCTCGGGCTCATCCGCCAGGCGCAGCGCGGTTTCGAGATGGACTATTGCGTGCAGCTCGCGTTCGACAACATCAATGCGGGGCCCGACGCCGGCATCGAGAGCAGCTACGGCGTGGACCACCTCAAGGTGGTGGAAGGCCTGGGCTGCAAGGCGATCCGGGTGAACAAGCAGGAAGAGATTGCGCCGGCCATCCAGCGCGCCGAGGCATTGATGGCCGAGTTCAGCGTGCCGGTGGTGATCGAGGTGATGCTGGAGCGCGTGACCAACATCGCGATGGGCACCGAGATCGACAACATCACCGAGTTCGAGCCCCTGGCCGAGCACCCGGCCGATGCGCCGACCGCGGTGGCGGCCGAGATGCTGGACTGAGCACGGAGACACGCACCATGCCCAAGTTTGCAGCCAACCTCACGATGCTCTTCACCGAGCTGCCGTTCATGCAACGCTTCGAGGCCGCCGCCAAGGCCGGTTTCGAGGCGGTGGAATACCTGTTCCCCTACCCCTTCGAGAAGAAGGAACTCGCCGCGGCCCTGCGCGCCAACGGCCTGCAGCAGGTGCTGCACAACCTGCCGGCCGGCGACTGGGACAAGGGCGAGCGCGGCATCGCCTGCCATCCGGACCGCACCGGCGAGTTCCACGAAGGCATCGCGATGGCCATCGACTACGCCACCGCGCTGGGCTGCCCGCAGCTCAACTGCCTGGTCGGCAAGGTGCCGGCCGGCGTGGGCACCGAGGCCGCGCACAAGACGGTGGTCGAGAACCTGCGCCTGGCCGCCAGTGAACTCGAAGCGGCCGGCCTGCGGCTCTTGATCGAGCCGATCAACACCTTCGACATTCCGGGCTTCTTCCTCACGCGTACCGACCAGGCACTGGCGCTGATCGACGAGGTGGGGTCTTCCAACCTGCGGGTGCAGTACGACATCTATCACGCGCAGCGCATGGAAGGCGAGCTCGGCAACACGCTGTCGAAGAACCTCGCGCGCATCGGCCACATCCAACTGGCCGACAACCCCGGGCGCGGGGAACCGGGCACGGGCGAGATCAACTACCCGTGGCTCTTCAGGCACATCGATTCGATCGGCTACGACGGCTGGATCGGCTGCGAATACAAGCCGCGCAGCGACACCGTCGACGGTCTGGGTTGGCGGCAGGCCCTGACGCAGCAGAAGTGAACGAAGAAGACAACAGCATCCAAGGAAACTGAAGACATGTCGCAATCGCAAAAAATCGGATTCATCGGCCTCGGCATCATGGGCGCGCCCATGGCGGGCCACCTGCTCGACGCGGGGCACCAGCTTTTCGTGAATACCCAGGGCAACACGCCCGAGCCCTTCATCTCGAAGGCGACCATCTGCGCCTCGGCGGCCGAGGTGGCACGCCAGGCCGACATCATCTTCATCATGGTGCCGGACACGCCCGACGTGGAAAAGGTGCTGTTCGGCGAGCCGGGCACGCAGGGCGTGGCCGAAGGCCTGAAGGACTCGCGCGGCAAGATCGTGGTCGACTGCAGCTCCATCGATCCGATTGCCACCAAGGGTTTTGCCAAGCGCATCATCGCGCTCGGCTGCGGCTACATCGACGCGCCGGTCTCGGGCGGCGAAGTGGGCGCCAAGGCCGCGAGCCTCACCATCATGTGCGGCGGCGACGAAGGAACCTTCGGCCAGGTGCGGCCGCTGCTCGAGAGGATGGGCAAGAATGTCACGCTGGTCGGCAACGTGGGCGACGGCCAGGTCTGCAAGGTGGCCAACCAGATCATCGTGGCGCTGAACATCGCGGCGGTGGGCGAGGCGCTGCTGTTCGCCTCCAAGGCGGGCGCCGATCCGGCCAAGGTGCGCCAGGCGCTGATGGGCGGTTTCGCGAGTTCGCGCATCCTCGAGGTGCACGGCGAGCGCATGATCAAGCGCACCTTCGCGCCGGGCTTCCGCATCTCGCTGCACCAGAAGGACCTGAACCTGGCGCTGCAGAGCGCCCGGGCGCTGGGCGTGGCCCTGCCGCAGACGGCCGGCGCGGCGCAGCTCATGAACGCCTGCGCGGCGCTGGGCCATGGCCAGCAGGACCATTCCGCGCTGGTGCGCGCGCTCGAAGCGCTCGCCCAGCACACCGTCGCGCCAGACTGAGCCTCCGGCTCAGGTCTTTGCCGCCTCCAGGGACTCTTTGAGGTTGCGTCGGCGCCACGCCCAGGTCTTCACGGCCTGCGGCAGGATGCCGAGGCACGAGGCGTAGTAGGTCACCTTGAAGCCCCAGAAGCGCGGGCCGATGGGCGTGTTGCGGAACAGGTCGCCGGCCAGGATGGACAAGAGCGCCTCCTGCATGCGCCAGATGTTGCGCGGCGCCATGAACAGCCGGCGGATGGCCGGCGAGGTGATGCGGTAGATGAACCACGAGAACATCTTCGGTCCGTGCTTCATCACCTTCTCGTAGTGGCGGAAGGCGCGCTCGGCCTCCTTCGCCTCGCCCTTGAGCCAGTGGTCGGCCGCCGTGGCCGCCTCGAAGCCGCTGTTCATCGCCAGGTACACGCCCGACGAAAACATCGGGTCGACGAAGGCATAGGCGTCGCCCACCATCATGAAGCGGTCGCCGCGGCAGAACTTGCTGTCGTAGGCGTAGTTGCCGGTGGAGGTGGCGCCTTCCATCAGCGTGGCGTTCTTCAGGCGTTCGGCCAGCTTGGGCGCGAGCGCAATGGTTTCCATCAAGAACTCTTCGAGCGAGCCCTTGCGGCGCTTGAAGTAGGCCGGCGAGGCCACCGCGCCGACGCTCACGGTGCCGTCCTTCAGCGGGATGTACCAGAACCAGCCGTGGTCGAACCAGAACAGCGTGATGTTGCCCTCGAAGCGGCCGGGCCTGCGCTCGGCATTGGCAAAGTGGCCATAGAGCGCCGCGCTCGCATGCTTGCGGTTGCGCTGCTTGGCATCGAACTGGTTCGACAGCAGCGTGTCGCGCCCGCTCGCGTCGATCACGAAGCGCGGGCGCCAGCTGGTTTCGGTGCCGTCGTCGGCCTTCACCTTCACCAGCGGGCGGTTGTGGGGGCTGCCCTTGCCGGCGTCCATGTCGACGCCGGTGACGCGCTGTCCCTCGAAAGTGCGCGCGCCGCGCTTGCCGGCATGGCGGAACAGCAGTTCGTCGAATTCCGAGCGGCGCACGTGCACGGCGTACGGAAAGCTCTTGTCCATCGCCTCGGCGAAGTGAAAGTGGCTGCTGTGGTCGTGCCAGGGCGAGACAAACTCCGCACCGTGCTTGCGCAGGCCGATGGCCTCGACCTCGGTGCGGACGCCCAGCCGGTCGAACAGCGGCATGTTCATGGGCAAGAGCGACTCGCCGATGTGAAAGCGCGGGTGCTGCGCCTTCTCGATCAGCACCACGTCGTGCCCCTTGTCCGCCAGCAGCGCGGCCACGGTGGAGCCCGAAGGCCCGCCGCCGATGACCACGACGTCGGGGTCGGTGGTGGTGAAAGCTCCGGGTGTCATGCGCTACCCCTCCGTTGTCTTTGTGTGTTTGGGTTGACGATGGCCGGCCCGCTGGCTGCGGAGCCTTGCATTGCCTTGTTTAACCTTGGTTCACCTTGGTTAACACTTTCGGAGTTTAGCGAACCGGCGTGGCGTTCCATCCAAGCTATGGATTCAGGCGCTTTCGGCATTCCCCCTCTCTGAGCAGGCCCCGCTTTTGCGGTAGCCTCATTGCCCGTCAGAAACAAGGAGACTTTTCATGGCTGCACCTCTCTCGCCCGCAGAAGAAGCTCTTCGCGAAGCAGCGCGCGAATACCACCGCTCGCCCGTCAAGGGCAAGATCTCGATCACGCCGACCAAGCCCTTGCTGAACCAGCGCGACCTGTCGCTGGCCTATTCGCCGGGCGTGGCCTACCCCTGCCTGGACATCGCGGCCGATCCGTCGCTGGCCGCCGACTTCACCGCCCGCGGCAACCTGGTGGGCGTGGTCACCAACGGCACGGCGGTGCTGGGCCTGGGCAACATCGGCCCGCTGGCCGCCAAGCCGGTGATGGAAGGCAAGGGCTGCCTGTTCAAGAAATTTGCCGGCATCGACGTGTTCGACATCGAACTGGCCGAAAACGACCCCGACAAGCTGGTCGACATCATCGCGGCGCTGGAGCCCACGCTGGGCGGCATCAACCTCGAGGACATCAAGGCGCCCGAGTGCTTCTACATCGAGAAGAAGCTGCGCGAGCGCATGAACATCCCGGTGTTCCACGACGACCAGCACGGCACGGCCATCATCTCGGCCGCGGCGCTCATCAACGGCCTGGAACTGGTCGGCAAGAAGATCGATGAGGTGAAAGTCGCCGTCTCGGGCGCCGGCGCGGCCGCCATTGCCTGCCTGGACGTGATGGTGGGCCTGGGCGTCAAGCCCGCCAACATCTACGCCTGCGACTCCAAGGGCCTGATCTACATGGGCCGCGCGGGCGGCTTCGACGAATCCAAGGCGCGCTACGCCCAGAAAGACACCGGCGCCCGCACCCTGGCCGACGTGGTCAAGGACGCCGATGTGTTCCTGGGCTGCTCCGCGCCCGGCGTGATGAGCGCCGACATGGTGAAAACCATGGCCGGCCAGCCGATCATCCTGGCGCTGGCCAACCCCGAGCCTGAAATCCGCCCCGAGCTCGCCAAGGCCGTGCGGCCCGACTGCATCATTGCCACCGGCCGTTCGGACTACCCGAACCAGGTCAACAACGTGCTGTGCTTCCCGTACATCTTCCGCGGGGCGCTCGACTGCGGCGCCAGCAAGATCACGGAAGAAATGAAGCTGGCCTGCGTGCGCGAGATCGCCGAGCTCACCAAGGCCGACATCAGCGAAGAGGTGGCCACGGCCTATGCGGGCCAGGAGCTGTCCTTCGGGCCCGACTACATCATTCCCAAGCCCTTCGATTCGCGGCTCATCCTGCGCATCGCGCCGGCCGTGGCCAAGGCCGCCGCCGCCTCCGGCGTGGCCGCACGGCCCATCGAGGACATGGATGCCTACCGCCAGCACCTGACGCGCTTCGTCTACCAGACCAGCATGTTCATGCGGCCGGTGTTCGGCGCCGCCAAGATCGCCGCCTCCAAGCGCGTGGCCTACGCCGAGGGCGAGGACGAGCGCGTGCTGCGCGCCGCGCAATGGGCCATCGACGAGGGCCTGGCCCAGCCCATCCTGGTGGGACGCCCCGCCGTGATCGAGGCACGCATCCAGAAGGCGGGGCTGCACATCCGCGCGGGCACCGACTTCGAGATCGTCAACCCCGAGGACGATCCGCGCTTTCGCATCTACTGGGAGAGCTTCCACAAGATCATGGGCCGCCGCGGCGTGACGCCGGAGGCCGCCAAGACCATGGTGCGCCGCTCCAACACCACCATCGCGGCGCTGATGATGCACCTGGGCGATGCCGACGCCATGATCTGCGGCCTGGTCGGGCGCTTCGACGTGCACCTGGAGCACATCCGCAACCTCATCGGCCTGAAGCGCGGCGCGCCGGGCTTTGCCACGCTGAACGCGCTCACGCTCGAAAAGCGCACGGTCTTCATCACCGACACCAACGTGAACGAAGACCCGAGCGCCGAGCTGCTGGCGAGCATTGCGCTGATGGCGGCCGAAGAGGTGCGCCGCTTCGGCCTGCCGCCGAAGGTGGCTTTTCTCTCGCACTCGAACTACGGCACCTCGAGCCGCGGCTCGGCGCGCAAGATGCGGATGGCGCGCGACCTGTTCGCGCAGATGGCGCCCGACATCGAATGCGACGGCGAAATGCACGGCGATGCGGCGCTGTCGGAAGAAGTGCGCCGCACCGCGCTGCCCGAAAGCACCCTCACGGGCGAGGCCAACCTGCTGGTGTGCCCGAACCTCGACTCGGCCCACATCCTCTACAACGTGCTGAAGATGACCGGTGCCAACGGCATCACGGTCGGCCCCATCCTGCTGGGCGCCGCGGGCTCGGCGCACGTGCTCACGCCGTCGTCGACGGTGCGGCGCGTGGTCAACATGACGGCGCTGGCTGTGGCAAATGCGACCACGGCGCTGAAGTAGGCGCTCCCCGCTTTCTTCTCTTCGCCCGAACGCCCCGCTGCGCAACGCAGCGGGGCGTTTTTCATTGCGGGCCGATCAGGTGCACGCCGTGCCTCGATGCGGCGCCCGCACGCGCCAGAAGGGCGCGCCGGGAGCGCCGCAGCCGCCGCTGAAGCCGTTTTCCGCCTGTCCATCATTTTTTGGGCTGGCATGCAATCTGCTAATACCCTGAGCAGATATTTTAAATATCTTATTAATATATTTACAGAAGCAACGACCCCCTTTGGGCTCTCCATCCACCCTCTCCGATTCCGGAAGCAACCCATGACCCATCCCCGCTGGCAAGGCATCTTCCCCGCCATCACCACCAAGTTCCACGCCGACGAAAGCATCGATGCCGAGGGCACCGCGCGCCACATCGACTTCCAGATCCGCAACGGCATCCACGGCCTGGTGACCTGCGGCTCGCTGGGCGAGGCGAGCACGCTGACGCTGGAGGAAAAGCTCCAGGTGGCCCAGATCGCGCTGGAAGCGGCCGACGGCCGCATCCCGGTGCTGGCGAATGTGTCGGAAACCAGCACCCGCGAAGCGCTGCGCTATGTGGACGGGGCCAACAAGCTGGGGGTGGCGGGCTTCATGGTGATGCCCTCGGTGATCTACGTGGCCGATGCGCGCGAGGCTATGCTGAATGTGCGCACCATCGCCCATGCGGCCCAGAAGCCGGTCATGGTCTACAACAACCCGGTGGCCTACCGGGTGGACCTGAAGCCCGAGCACATGCTGGAGCTGGCGGACTGCGAATGGATCGCGGCGATCAAGGAGAGCACGGGCGACATCCGCCGCATCACGGACCTGCGCAACACGGTGGGGACCCGCTACCAGCTGTTCCTGGGGGTGGACGACCTGGCGTACGAAGGGCTGGCGCTGGGCGCGGATGGCCTGTTGGCCGGGGTGGGCTGCGCGTTCCCGCGGGAAACCGTGGCGCTGTACGACCTGATGAAGGCGGGCCAGTTCGCCGAGGCGCTGGCGCTGTACCAGTGGATGACGCCGATGCTGCACCTGGATGTATCGAACAAGCTGGTGCAGAACCTGAAGCTGATCGACGTGCTGGTGGGCGTGGGCAGCGAGCACATGCGCCGCCCGCGGCTGCCGCTGGTGGGCGAGGAGCGCGCGGCCGTGCAGGCGATCGTGAAGAAGGCGCTGGCCACGCGGCCTGTGCAGTACCAGTCGGTTGCCTGAAGGCGCGATTCTCTTCTCACCATGGAAGAACACACCTTGGAACGCGGGGGCTTCTCCCGCCGCGTGCTCGACGCGTCGGACTTCGTCCTTGGCTGCGAGCGCCGCCTTCTCTCGGGCCTGATGGGCCTGCTCATCGTGCTGGTGCTGCTGAACGTGGTCACGCGCTACGGCGGCGTGCCGCTCTACTGGGTCGACGAGGCCTCGGTGTACTGCGTGGTGTGGCTCACCTTCATCGGCGCCTCTGCGATGACACGGCTGCGGCTCGACTTTGCGGTGACGCTGCTCACCGACAAGCTGGGCGAAAAAGCCGCGCGCATCGCCAAGGCCGGCGCCTCCGGCGGCGTGCTGCTGCTGGGCCTTGCGCTGCTGGCGATGTGCTGGCTCTACATGGACCCGGTGGGCATCGTGCGCTGGGGCTTCGATGCCAAGGAATACGCCGCCGAGTCATTCAACTTTCTCTATACCGAGCGCACGCAGACGCTGAACTGGCCGACCTGGGCCATCCAGCTCATCCTGCCGATTTTTTCGGCCACGCTCAGCCTGCATGCGCTGGCCAATCTCGTCGAAGACCTGGGCCTGCAGCCCCGGCGCACGCACACCGAGTTCCACGTGACCAACGCAGACGCGGTGAACTGACATGCTGACTTCCGCATTCTTTCTATTGATCATGCTGGTGGGCGTGCCGATCGGCGCCTGCCTGTGCCTTGCGGGCATCGTCTACATCCTCGAGTCGGGCGACACGGTGCTGTTCCAGTCGTTTCCGGTGCAGATGTTCGGCGGCGTCGACAGCTACAGCCTCATCGCGATTCCGCTGTTTATCCTGATCGGCGAAGTCATGAACGGAGGCGGCATCACGAAGCGGCTGGTCGACCTCGCGCTGGCCTTCATCGGCTCGGTGAAGGGCGGCCTCGCCTACGTGAACATCCTGGCCAACATGCTGGTGTCGTCGATCATCGGATCGGCCACCGCGCAGGTGGCGATCATGAGCCAGATCATGGTGCCCGAGATGGAGAAGCAGGGCTACGACAAGACCTTCGCGGCCGGCATCACGGTGTACGGCGGCATGCTGGGGCCGATCATTCCGCCCTCGGTGATGTTCGTGGTGTACAGCGTGCTGGCGCAGGTGGCGGTGGGCGACATGCTCATTGCCGGCATCATTCCGGGCGTGATTCTCACGGTGCTGTTCTTCATCGTGATCGCGTGCATGGGGTTCATCTACGACTACCCGCGCACCGCGAAGCGGACCATCAGGCAGCGGCTCTACACGATGCTCACGACCTGCCCCACGCTGCTGATTCCCATCGTCATCGTCGGCTCGATTCTGGGCGGCTTTGCCAACCCCACCGAAGCCGCCGCCGTGGGCGCGGTGGCCGCGGTGCTGGTGGGCCGCTACGTCACCAAGGAATTCCGCTTCGGGATGATTCCGCAGATCCTGCTGAAGTCGGCGATCTACTCGGCCGTGGTGCTGTTCCTGGTGGCGGCCGCCGCGGTGTTCTCGTGGCTCCTGATCTACGGCAAGGTGCCGCAGGCCACGGCCGCATGGATCCAGACCGTGGCGAAGGACCCGATCGCATTCCTGCTGCTGGTGAACCTGATCCTGCTGGTGATCGGAACGGTGATCGACGGCATTCCGGGGCTGATCATGACGGTGCCCATCCTGCTGCCCATTGCCACCGAGATCTACGGCATCGACCCGCGCCACTTCGGCGTGGTGGTGGTGATCAACCTCGTGCTGGGGCTGATGACGCCGCCCGTGGGCCTGAGCTTCTTCGTGGCTTCCGCCGTGACCGGCGCCAAGCCCGGAAAGATGTTCATCGTCACCTTGCCGTTCTTCCTGATCTGCTGCGCGGCGCTGGTGCTGCTGTCGCTGTACCCGAGCCTGTCGCTCGCGCTCATCAAGTAAGTCCCCGCCTCTCGTCCTTCCCCTTCACTCAACCGGAGCCTCGCATGTCCCTTTCCCGCCGCAAATTCGTCGTCCAGGCCGCCGCCGGAACCGCCGCCGCGTCGTCCGCCCTCTTCACCACCGTGTCGCGCGCAGCGGCCGCCAAGGAATTCCGGCTCGGCCTCATCACGCCGGCCGGCCACTCGTGGAACCGCGCCGCACTGGGCTTTGGCGAGGCGCTGAAGAAGGCGACCGACGGCCGCCTGAGCGCCACCGTGTTCCATTCGGGTCAGCTGGGCAACGAGTCGGCCATGATGCAGCAGCTGCAGTCCGGCGCTCTGGACATGGGCTGGATCCAGGCGGCCGAACTCGGCTCGCGCGTGTCCAGCGTGGCGGCCATCAACGCGCCGTATCTCGTGCGCTCGACCACCAACGTGGCCTCGCTGGTCCGCACACCCGCCGCGCTGAAGCTGCTCGACGTGCTGCCGCGCGAAACCGGCACCATCGGGCTGGGCTGGGGCATCACGGGCATGCGCGTGGTGTTTGCGACCAAGCCCATCTCGACGCCCACCGACCTCAAGGGCATGAAGCTGCGCATCAACCCGACGCCGGTGTACCGCGACTTCTACCAGCTGCTGGGCGCCGCACCCACGCCGATTCCGACCCCCGGCGTTTTCGACGCCATGTCCAACGGCCAGGTCGACGGGCTCGAGGCGGACATCGAGTTCTCGTGGAACCAGCGCTTCGACCGCGTGGCCAAGACGATGCTGCCGATGAACGCGCTGTTCATGCCCTTCGCGCCGCTGGTGTCGGGCCGCATCTGGCAGACGCTCGACGCCAAGGACAAGTCGCTCGTCACCGACCTGGTGAAGCAGTCACTCGACGCGCAGATCAGGGACATCGTGACCACCGAACTCGGCTTGGTCGACAAGTTCAAGGCCAGCGGCATCACCATCAAGAGCGACGCCGGCTACAACCCTGCGCCGATCATTGCGGAATTCGACAAGATCTGGCTGCCCAAGGCGCCGCAGATCGCCGAACTGCGAAAGATCGGCGCGGCGCTCTGAGCCAGGGTCCCCCGGGGGCCGGCATGCGCGCTTGCGCCCCATGCTGGTTCAAGCCCCGGGCCGGTTCCGGCTGAAATCCGCAAGAACTCCCAAGGAGGGTGCGCCATTGCCCCGGTTGCGCACCGCGACAGTTCCGCGGAAGGGTTCGCACCAATCGCGTGCGGGCACCGTTTTTGCTTGAATGCTGAAGCATTCACCTCTACGGATCCCGCATGAACAAGCGCCAACTTCTCCAGTCCTTCCTCGCCGCCTCGGCCCTCAGCTTCGGCCTTTCCCCGGCCTTTGCCCAGACCACGACGCCGATCAAGTTCCAGCTCGACTGGCGCTTCGAAGGACCGGCCGCGCTGTTCCTGCACCCCGCCGCCAAGGGCTACTTCAAGGCCGCGGGCCTCGACGTCACCATCGACGCGGGCAATGGCTCGGGCGGCACGGTCACGCGCGTGGCCTCGGGCGCCTACGACATGGGCTTTGCCGACCTGGCGGCGCTGATGGAATTCCACGCCAACAACCCCGACAGCCCGAACAAGCCGGTCGCGGTGATGATGGTCTACAACAACACGCCGGCCTCGGTCATGGCGCTCAAGAAGAGCGGCATCGCCAAGCCGGCCGACCTGGCCGGCAAAAAGCTCGGCGCCCCGGTGTTCGACGCGGGCCGCCGCGCGTTCCCGATCTTCGCCAAGGCCAACAACATCGGCGCCGTCAACTGGACCGCCATGGACCCGACGCTGCGCGAAACCATGCTGATCCGCGGCGACATCGACGCGATCACCGGCTTCACCTTCACCTCGCTCCTGAACCTGGAGGCGCGCGGCGCCAAGGCGGCCGACATCGTCGTGCTGCCCTACCCCGACTACGGCGTGAAGCTCTACGGCAACGTGATCATCGCGTCGCCCAAGCTCATCAAGGAGAACCCCGAGGCGGTGAAGAAATTCCTCTCGGCCTTTGCCAAGGGCGCGAAGGAAGTCATCGCCAACCCGGCGGTGGCCATCGAATCGGTGAAGGCGCGCGACGGCATCATCGACAGCAAGCTCGAAACCCGCCGCCTGCAGCTGGCCATCGACACCGTGATCAACAGCCCAGACGCGCGCAGCGAAGGCTTCGGTGCGGTGAACGCGGGCCGCATGTCGCTGATGGCCTCGCAGGTATCGGACGCGTTCAACACCAAGACGCGCGTGAGCCCCGACGCCGTGTGGACCGCTGCGCTGCTGCCGCCGGCGGCCGAACTCAACGGCGTGCTGCGCAAGTGATGGCGGACGCATCGAGCGCGGACGCTGCTCCTTTCGTCGATTTCCAGGACGTCTGGCTCGCCTACAACGAAGAGCTGCTGCGCGCCAACCACTTCGCGGTCGAGGCCATCGACCTGAAGGTCAAGCGCGGCGAGTTCATTGCCATCGTCGGTCCCTCGGGCTGCGGCAAGTCGACCTTCATGAAGCTCACCACGGGCCTCAAGATGCCTTCTATGGGCAAGATCCGCATCGACGGCCAGCCCGTGACCGGGCCGCTCAAGATCTCGGGCATGGCCTTCCAGGCGCCTTCGCTGCTGCCGTGGCGCACCACGGTCGACAACGTGCTGCTGCCTCTTGAAATCGTCGAGCCCTACCGCTCGAACTTCAAGGCCAAACGCAAGGAATACGTCGAGCGCGCGCGCAAGCTGCTGCAGAAAGTCGGCCTCGCGGGCTACGAAGACAAGTTTCCGTGGCAGCTCTCGGGCGGCATGCAGCAGCGCGCAAGCATTTGCCGCGCGCTCATCCACGAACCCAAGATGCTGCTGCTCGACGAGCCCTTCGGCGCGCTCGACGCCTTCACGCGCGAGGAACTCTGGTGCATCCTGCGCGACCTCTGGACCGAGCAGCAGTTCAACGTGATCCTGGTGACGCACGACCTGCGCGAATCGGTGTTCCTGGCCGACACGGTGTACGTGATGAGCAAGAGCCCGGGCCGCTTCGTGGTCAAGCGCGAGATTGAGCTGCCGCGTCCGCGCGAGCTGGAACTGACCTACACCAAGGAGTTCACCGACATCGTGCTGGAGCTGCGCGGTCACATCGGCGCCATCCGCAACACGGGCATCAGCGCGGCGCAAACCGCCGCTGCCGCCGTGTCTCACTGAAGGCGCGCCATGAAGAACACCAAGCAACTCGAACGCTGGTCGCCCTGGCTGCTGCTCATCGCAGTCATCCTGCTGTGGCAGGTGATCTGCGCGGGCTTCGGCGTGTCGGACTTCATCTTTCCGAGCCCGCTGCGCATCTGGAACCAGTTCTGGGAGTTCAAGGAAATCATCGCAGGCCATGCGTGGCGCACCTTCTGGGTCACGATGGCGGGCTTCGGCCTCGCGATCGTGGTGGGCGTACTGCTGGGCTTCGTGATCGGCAGTTCGCGCATCGCGTATGCGGCGATCTATCCGCTGATGACTGCGTTCAATGCACTGCCCAAGGCGGCCTTCGTGCCCATCCTCGTGGTGTGGTTCGGCATCGGCGTGGGCCCGGCGATTCTCACGGCCTTCCTGATCAGCTTCTTCCCGATCATGGTCAACATCGCGACCGGCCTTGCCACCCTGGAGCCCGAGCTGGAAGACGTGCTGCGCGTGCTCGGCGCCAAGCGCTGGGACGTGCTCATGAAGATCGGCCTGCCGCGCTCCATGCCCTACTTCTTCGGCTCGCTGAAGGTCGCGATCACGCTGGCGTTCGTCGGCACCACGGTGAGCGAGATGACCGCTGCCAACGAAGGCATCGGCTACCTGCTGATCTCGGCCGGTTCGGCCATGCAGATGGGCCTGGCCTTCGCGGGCCTGATGGTGGTCGGCGCCATGGCCATGCTGATGTACGAACTCTTCAGCGTGATCGAAAAGCACACGACCGGCTGGGCGCACCGCGGCTCGCAAAACCAGTGATGCGCTGCGAATGACACGCGACCAGATCATCCGCGCGCTGCGGCGCGCCGACGAGGTCGCCCGCCGCGCCATGGCAATGGGCCGGCACCCCTTCGGCGCCGTGCTCGTTGCGCCCGACGGCGAAACCATACTCGCCGAGCAGGGAAACATCGACACGGTGAATCACGCCGAAGCCACGCTGGCGCGCCATGCCGCGCAGAACTGGCCGGCCGACTACCTGTGGCAATGCACGCTGGTCACGACTTTCGAGCCTTGCGCGATGTGTGCGGGAACCAGCTACTGGGCCCACATCGGCCGCATCGTCTACGGCGCCGAGGAAAGCGCGCTGCTCGCGCTCACGGGCGACCACCCCGAGAACCCCACGCTCAGCCTGCCCTGCCGCGAGGTGTTCGCGCGCGGGCAGAAGAAGATCGAAGTGATCGGCCCTGTAGCCGAAGTGGCGGAAGAAATGATCGCCACGCACCGCGGCTTCTGGGAAGCGCGTTAGATAACGCTAGGCCAGCAGCAGCGTGGCCTCGTCGCGCCAGTAGGCCACGGCCGCCAGCCAGCCTTCCCACACGCAGCCGTTGCAGCCGCGCCCGCAGCAGGTGGTGGGCTCGGGCGGCGGCACGCGCAAGGCAAGGCCTCGGGCCCGGAGAAGCGACTGGACGCTCTCGATCAGCGCCTGGGCGCTGGCGAGATCGGTCGGAGAAGCAAGGTCTTGTTCAGAAAGAAGCATGGCAGGCACCTGCCGATTGTCGGCGCTTCAGCAGGCCTGTCGGGATCAAGCCCTGGCCGGTGCCGATGCGGCAACCGCGGCGAAAGCCTCCAGGGCAAGATCGACCTCATGCTCGCCGATGTGGCGATGGGTGACGCAGCGCAATCGATGCCTGCTCCACGGACGGACCAAGACGCCCAGGCTCTTGAGCGCGGCCTCCCATTGAACGGCATCGAGCCCCGTGGCCTTCACGTCGACCTGCACGATATTGGTCTGGGGCGTATTGGCGGTGAGGCCTGGAATCCGGGCTGTCCCGCCGGCGAGCCGGCTTGCGTTGGCGTGGTCCTGTGCAAGCCGTTCCGCCATGGTGGTAACGGCCACCAGCCCTGCCGCCGCGGCAATGCCCACTTGCCGCTGGCTGCCCCCGAGCAATTTCCTGAGCCACCGGGCACGTTCGATGGTTTCGGCAGGCCCCGCGAGCACGGCGCCCATGGGCGCACTCAGGCCTTTGGACAGGCAGAGCGAAACGGTGTCGGCGAAAGCGGCAATACGTTCCGCCGGCACGTCCAGGGCCACGGCCGCATTCATCAGCCGCGCACCGTCGAGGTGGACGGCGGCCCCCGCTTGCCTGGACGCCTCGAACACGGCCTGCATGTGCGCAAGCGGCAGCACCGCGCCGCCGGCGTTGTTGTGGGAAGTCTCCAGGCACACCACGCCGGTTCGCAGCTTGTTGCGGCCCGGCGCGAGGGCCTCCTGGAGCAGCTCCAGGTCCATGGCGCCATCGACGCCCGCAATGTCCTGGTAGAACGCCCCGGTCAGCGCCGCGGCGCCCCGCTCGGCCACGTAGATGTGCGATGCGGCTTCGGCAAGCACGAGTTCCTGGCGTTGGACTTGCGCGAGGATGGCCAGGAGGTTGGCCATCGTGGCGCTTGGCGCATACAGCGCGGCTTCCTTTCCGAGCATGGCCGCGGCCGTTGCCTCCAGCTCTTGCGCGGTCGGGTCGCCGTCGAGTCCGTCGTCGCCCAGCGGTGCCGAGGCCATGCGCTCGTACATCTGCGGCGTGGGCCGCGTCACCGTGTCGCTGCGAAGGTCCACCGGCGGTTGTTCCGCCCCGTCCGCCATCGTTGTTGCGGCCTGCGTCATTCGGCGGTCGCTCCGGTGGCCTTCACGAGCGCTGCCCACTTTTTTCTCTCGCTGTTCAGGAACGCATCGAAACTTTCGGGCGTGCCGGTACGCACATAGATGCCGCGCGCCGCCAGGTTGGCCCGGACTTCCGCCGTGTCGAGCACGCGATTGATTTCCTTGTTCATGGTCCGCACGATGTGCGCCGGCGTCTTCGCAGGCACCACGACGCCGTAGAGGGTGTAGTACTCGAATCCCTTGAAGCCGCTCTCGACGAAGGTGGGAACATCGGGCAGCGACACGTCCCGGGTGCCCGAGGTCACCGCGAGCGCCCGCAGCTTGCCGCTCTTGATCAGCGGCAGTGCCGAAACCAGCGACGAGACGTAGAAGTCGACCTGTCCCCCCAGCATGTCCGCCATGGCGGGGCCGCCGCCCTTGTAGGGCACGTGCAAAAGATCTGCGCCCACGGTAACGCGCAGGTTCTCGGACACCAGGTGCCCGACGGTTCCATTGCCGGACGAGGCATAGGCGAGCGGCTTCTTCTTCGAGCCCGCCAGCAACGAGGCCAGGTTGTCGAACGGGCTGTCGGCCCGCACGACCAGCACCGACACGCCAGTGCCCACCAGCGCTACCGGCGCGAGATCCTTGACCGGATCGAAGCTGAGCTTCTTGTAGAGAAACTGATTGACCGTCAGGTTGCTGGTTTCTCCCAGTACGGCGGTGTAGCCGTCGGGCGGCGATTTCGCGCCGAAATCCAGGCCGATGTTGTTGCCCGCGCCTGGCTTCGTATCGACGACGACCTGCCATCCGGCCTGCTCGCCGAGCTTGGCCGCAAGCAGGCGGCAGACGGCATCGGTGCCGCCGCCCGGCGGGCTCGGCGAGACCAGGTGGATGGTGCGCTCGGGTACCCACGCATCGGCCGCGTGCGCCTGCCACGCGGCGAGCGCGAGCCCCAGCATGCATGCCAGCCACCTGGCGCGTGCGAAAGAGTGGTGTCGGGTGTCGTTCATGGTGAGGGTGTCGGTCGTGCAGGTTAAAGGATCGGGACGAAGCCGGAGCAGAAGCCATCGATCCTAGGCGCGCCATAGAATGAGTAAAGCGATATGTACAAATATCAACTGTGAGGTTTTCTCATGAATCTCGCGATGCTCGTCACATTGAAAACCATCCTCGAACAAGGCAGCTTCACCGCGGCGGCCGGCGTGGTGGGCTGCAGTCCGAGCGCGGTGAGCCTGCAGGTCAAGCAACTGGAGCAGTATTTCGGCAAGCCGCTGTTCGATCGCTCCACCCGCGTGGTGGTACCCACGGCCTTTGCCCGCGAGGTGGTGGACGCCGTGGGCGATTTTTCCCACAGGCTCCAGATGCTGCGCTTCCGTCCGGTCGTGGAAGTGGCGGGCCGCATCAAGGTGGGTGTGATCACCAGCATGCAGAGCGACGTGCTGCCGCAGGCACTCCATGCGCTTCGCCAGCGGCATCCGTCGCTGGAGATCGTGGTGCCGCCGCTGAACGACAGCGGCGAGCTGATTTCAGAACTGAAGGCGGCGCGGCTCGACCTTGCATTGCTTGTCCGGCCGGAATCCGGCGGTTCGCGCCGGCTCGTCTGGCGCGAGTTGCACCGCCAGCCCTATGTGCTGCTGGCGCCGCCGAATGCCTCCGGCAAGACGGCCACGCAACTGCTGGAGGCCTATGACTGGATCGGCTACGACCTGTCTCTTGCGGGAGGCCGCGTGGCCGCGCGCTACGTGCGCAGCCAGATCCCTAATGCACGCTGCGCCATGGAACTGCGCTCGATGGACGCGATCGTGGCGATGGTCGCCCAGGGCCTGGGGGTTTCCGTCGTTCCCCAACCCAGGCGGCCGCTGATCGAGGCCTATGCGGTGCGAGAGGTGAGCCTCGGAAGCCGCGCCCCGGTCCGCAAGCTCTCCCTGGTCTGGCGCAGCTCGGACGCCGGCAACCGCAATGTCGAGGCTGTGGCTGAAGCTTTCACTGCGGCCTTTGGCATGCGGCCGCATCGGTGAGGCGCGTTCGCGCAGCAGGCTTGCGCCTTACCAGAAGATCCAGAGCGCAAGGCCGCCGAAGATCGACCACTTCACGAGGTAGTAGGCCCGCTTGTCCCAGGCCTTGAGGCGCTTGCCGATGACGCGGATCTGGTAGATGTACTTGAACGCGCGGTTGATGCCGCCCGTCTTGTCGCCGGCCTCGTTGGGCGAACTGGCGGCGGCGAGCAGGTTCTTGGCGAACCAGCGGTTCACGGCGCTGGCCCAGCGGTACTTCAGCGGGCGCTCGATGTCGCAGAACAGGATCACGCGGTCGTGGTCGGTCGTGTTCTCGGCATAGTGGATGTAGGTCTCGTCGAACACCACGGCCTCGCCGTCGCGCCAGTGATAGCGCTGGCCGTCCACGTCGATGTAGCAGCCCTCGACGCCCGGCGTCCACAGGCCCAGGTGGTAGCGCAGCGAACCGGCGAACGGGTCGCGGTGGCGCACGAGGCGGCTGCCCGGCGGCAGCTCGGCGAACATGGCCGCCTTGATGGTGCCGATGCCCTTGAGCAGCTCGGTGGTGCGCGGGCACAGCACGGCCGCCGAGGGATGCGCCTCGTCGTACCACTTCAGGTAGAAGCGCTTCCAGCCGCTCTTGAAGAAGGAGTTGAAGCCCACGTCGTTGAACTGGCTCGAGGCCTTGATGCTGCCGCCGTTGCGCATGGCGAGCGCCTCTTCGCGGATGACCTGCCAGTTTTCCTCGAGCACGCGCATCTCGGGAAACTGCGCGGGCGACAGGTACGGCGTGCTCGGCACCTTCGAGAAGATGTACATGAAGGCGTTCAACGGCGCCAGGAAGGTCGAGTGATCAGACAGCTGCCTGAAGAAACGATGCCGGACCTGGCCGCGAAAATGAACGTAGAGCGCGCTGAGCGCGAAGATAGCAAGAATGACCCACTTCATTGTTGAAAGTGTCCTGTAGACGGCGCCGGGGCTAACCGGGTAGTGTAAATCGTCGCCCCAAATTGGACCTGACCACGCCTTTTGGCCGTGCCCCGACGGAGGTTTCAGGTTGCGCCGCATGGGCCGGGGCGGGTCGCCCGCCGTGTCAGCGCAGCAGCTTGATCAGCGCCGCGATCTCCTCGCCGCCGAGCCCCGCCGCATCGGCGCGCTTGAAAAGGCCCGCGGCGAAAGCCGGGAACTCGGTGTTGATGCCCGCCTCCTGCGCCGTCTGCAGGATGCGTTGCGTCGCCTCGACCGAGATGCGCATCGGGCTCTGCGAGACCGCGAAGTCGCCGGACTGGATCACGGCGCCCTCGTGCTGAAGGAACGCGGCGAAGGTCGGCATGATCCCGGCCACGATGCGGCCGTACTCCGCGACGGCGAATCCTTCGTGCTCGGCAATGCGCGCGCCATGCATGAACCCGAGCAACGTGCCGTAGATAGTGGAGAGCGTCGCCAGGTCCATGGCCGCCGCGGCGCTGGCCTTCTCGCCCAGGTACACGATACCGCCGGCCAGCGCCCTCAGGAGCGGCTCTGCTTCGCGGAAAACGGCTTGCGCGCCCGACACGAGGATCGGCGTGTCGGGCTGTCCCATCTGGTCCGGCGCGGCCTGGATCGCGCCTTCGAGGTAGGCGGCGCCATGCCGATGGGCCCAGGCCTCGGCCGCGAGTGCGTCACGGGGGCTGCCGGTGGTCAGCTGGATCAGCAGGCGGCCGTCCATCGCCGCCGCGACGCCGTCCAATGCAAAGATCGTATCGGCGGCCCGGTAGTCGTAGACGCACATCACCGCCGTCCGGGCGGCGCGCACCGCTTCGGCTGCGCTGCGCGCCAGCACCGCACCCTTCGCGAGCAGCGCATCGGCTTTCTCCGCCGTGCGGTTCCACACCGTGACCTTGTAGCCCTGGTCGAGATAGAGCCGCGCGATGGCGATGCCCATCGAGCCCAGGCCCAGAACGGAAACTTCCTTGTTGCTCATGGCGATTCCAATGCAGATCTTGCAGGTTGTGACGAGGCCTGCATCGTAGGAATTGCACTTGCCAATGGTCAAGTACCTACCATAAAGTGTGGTACTTACCAAAACGCATGTATTGGAACGGCGGATGAAGGCAAAAAAGCCCTACAACTGCGGCATAGGGCCCGCATTCGAAGTGATCGGCGGGAAGTGGAAGGCGGTGATCCTGTGGGAGCTGCACGCGCAGCCGCACCGCTTCGGCGAGCTGAAACGGCTTTTGCCCGACATCAGCGAGAAGATGCTGATCCAGCAGCTGCGCGAGCTGGAGGCCGACGGCATCGTCAACCGCGAGGCGTTCCACGAAGTGCCGCCGCGAGTCGTTTACTCGGAGACGAAACTGGGCGCAACGCTCAATGCAGCGCTCGGGCCGCTGGCCGATTGGGGCGACCGCTACGCCAGGCGCGTGGAAACCGCGCGCAAGCAGGTCGAGGCATCGAAGTAGCGGTGCAAACAGAAAGAACCGAATGTCGTTGCTGAAAATCCCGGCGGCCGCCCTGTTGGCCGCCTCGCTCTCTCTTTCTCTTGGCCTTGCACACGCCCAGATGGCGTGCACACCGTCGTCCGTCTACGCAGGTCCGCCGATGCGCTCGGTTCCCGAGGTCGTCTGGAAGAAGGACTTCCGGCGCCCCATCGACGGCGAACTGCCTCCCGACCTGCAGGCTGCATTCAGCGGCGCTCTGGACAAGATGCTCGCCCATGTTCCCGCCGCGAGCGCCGCGATCGCCATTCCTGGCGAAGGCTCCTGGTCCGCCACGCGCGGACTGGCGCGCAAGGAGCCGCCCACGCGGGCCGTCGCGGACCAGCCCTTCCAGGTGGGGAGCACGACGAAGACCTTCGTGGCCGCGATGGTGCTTCAGCTCGTCGAAGAGAAACGATTGAAGCTGGAGGACACCATCGAGACCTGGTTTCCCGATGCACCCAACGCGCGGCTCATCACCATCGAGCAGTTGCTGCGGCATACCAACGGACTGGTGAGCTTCAACGCATTGCCGTCGCTGGGGACGAAATACCGCCCGCCGGCCGACGTCATCGCACTCGGCACAGACCAGCCGCCGCAGTTCTGCCCCGGAACGAACTGGAGCTACACCAACACCGGCTACGCGATGCTGGGCACGATCATCGAGAAGGTGGAACGCATGCCGCTGGCCGACGTGCTGGCCAGGCGCCTGCTGCGGCCCCTGTCGCTCACGCACACCGCGATGCGCCAGCCCGGTGTCGAACTGCCGGTGGCTACCGGCCACGCGAGCGGCCGGGCGGTCGATGTGCAGGACCAGTACGCCACGCCCTACGCGGCCGGCGCACTGGCATCGACCGCAGACGACCTCGTGCGCTTCTGGCATGCATTGCTCGGAGGCCAGGTGCTGCCCGACGATGCGGTGCACCGCATGTTCACCCGCATGCCCGCGATGCTCGGCCCCTACACCGGGGGCAATTCGTCCTACGGCATGGGCGTGCAGTTCTACGACGTGCCCGATGGTCCGGGCCTGATGCTCGGACACAGCGGCGGCATCGATGGCTTCACCACTGTGGTTGCCTACGTGCCGGCGGACGATCTGTACGTGGCCGTGTCGTTCAACGAGAAGAACGTGCCCGCTGAAGCCGGACTGTGGGCGCTGGTTCGCGCCCTGCGCGCCTACCGCACCTTGCGCTGAAGCCGGCGCCGTTTCAGGCGTTCAGGCCCAGCCCGTCTCGATCTCGGTCTTCACCTCGGTCATGAGCCGGTGCACCGGGCATTTGCCCGCCACGCGCAGCAGTTCATCGCGCTGTGCCTCGGTCAATTCGCCGGTTACGCGCAGGCTCGACTTCAGGCGGTAGACGCCCTTGCGTTCCTCGCTGTCGTCGCGGTCGACGACCACCTCGATGTCTTCCACCGGCATGCCCTTGCGGCGGGCGTAGAGCAGCACGGTGAGCGCCTTGCAGGCGGCCAGCGAGGCATCGTACAGGTCGTGGGGCTCCGGGCCAGCGTCGCTGCCGCCGCCTGCCGGCGAGGCGTCGATGGCGATTTCATGGTTGCGGATCTTGAGGATGTGACGCGTACCCGTGATGCCGTCGCGCCGGACCGTGATGCTCATGCCGATGTCCTTGTGGGGTGTTGAATGCGGCGCCATCGTAGCCCGCAAGCCACTCGCTCAGCGGTCCACCGCGAGCATCAGCGTTTCCTTGATCTCCTCCATCACCACGTAGCTGTGCGATTCGGCCGCCACGGGCAGCTTCTTGAGGATGTCGCCCAAGAGGTGCCGGTACTCGCTCATGCCGCGCAGGCGCGCCTTCACGAGATAGTCGAAGCTGCCCGACACCAGGTGGCACTCGAGCACCTCGGGCATGTGCAGCAGCTCCTTGCGCACCTTGTCGAACACGTCGCCCGACTTGGCCGACAGCTTGATTTCCACGAACACCAGAAGCGTCTTGCCCAGCGCCTCGGGCGACACGTGCGCGTGGTAGCCGCTGATGACGCCTTCGCGCTCCATGCGCTTCACGCGCTCGGCGCAAGGCGATGCCGACAGGCCGATGCGCTCCGCGAGTTCGGTCATTGAAATGCGGCCCTGGCGCTGCAGCAGGTCGAGGATCTTGCGGTCGATGCGGTCGAGTTCGGGCATTTCACTTCGCACGGGGCATGAAGGCGATTCTTCGCAGTGGATTTCACTGCAGAACAAATAAAAACGATGAAATCCACTGCATTGTGCACTTTAGATTCCATCCATTCACCTTCATTCGCGTAAATACCCATGAAAGTCATCGTTCTCGGCGGCGGCGTGATCGGCACCACGACGGCCTACTACCTCGCGCGCTCCGGCGCCGACGTGACGCTGCTCGACCGGCAGGCCGGCCCCGCGGAAGAAACCAGCTTCGGCAACGCCGGGCAGGTGTCGCCGGGCTACTCGACGCCATGGGCCGCGCCCGGTATTCCGCTCAAGGCCATCAAGTGGATGTTCCAGAAGCACGCGCCGCTGTCCATCCGGCCAGACGGCACGCTGTTCCAGCTGCGATGGATGGCGGCCATGCTGCGCAACTGCTCGCCCGAGCGCTACGCGGTCAACAAGGAACGCATGATGCGCGTGGCCGAATACAGCCGCGGCTGCCTGCAGCAGCTGCGCGCGGAAACCGGCCTCGACTACGAGCATCGCACCGGCGGCACGCTGCAGCTGTTCCGCACAGAGGCGCAGCTCGATGCGGTGCAGCGCGACATCGCGGTGCTCGAGGAATGCGGCGTACCCTACGAACTGCTCGACCGCGATGCGCTTGCGCGCGTCGAACCCGCGCTGGCCGGCGCGCGCGACCGGCTCACGGGCGGCCTGCGCCTGCCGAACGACGAGACCGGCGACTGCCACCTGTTCACCCGCGGCCTCGCGGACATCGCACGCGGCATGGGCGTGGACTTCCGCTTCGGCCAGGCGGTCGAAGGCCTGGAGATGGCGGGCGACCGCATCACGGGCGTGCGCACCAGCGCCGGCAAGATCCTCACGGCCGACCGCTACGTGATGGCCTTCGGCAGCTATTCGCGCGCCGCCATCGCATCGCTGGGCCTCGACATTCCGGTGTACCCCGTCAAAGGCTACTCGCTCACCGTGCCGCTCGTCGACGAATCGCTGGCGCCGCAATCGACCGTGCTCGACGAAACCTACAAGGTGGCCGTCACGCGCTTCGACAACCGCATTCGCGTGGGCGGCATGGCCGAACTCGGCGGCTTCGACCTGCGGCTGAACCCGCACCGCCGCGCCACGCTCGAAAAAGTGGTGAGCGACCTGTTCCCCGGCGGCGACCTGCCGCGCGCCACCTTCTGGACCGGCCTGCGCCCGATGACGCCCGACAGCACGCCCATCGTCGGCGCCACGCGCTATGCGAACCTGTTCCTCAACACCGGCCACGGCACGCTGGGCTGGACCATGGCCTGCGGCTCAGGCAAGCTCATCTCCGACCTCGTGACCGGCCAGCGTCCGGAAATCCGCACCGACGGATTGGCGATGGACCGCTACGCGCAGGGCTCGCCGCGCGCAGCGCGCCCGAACCCGGCAACGGCGCACGCTTGATGCGGCGGCCGCTCAGGCGGCTTTTGCAATCGGAATCGCCCCGCTGTTCATGCCGCGGTAGACCTCCGCCTCGCCGTGCTTCGCAAGTAGCTGCATCAGGTGCTTGCGGATCAGCATGCCGGGCCGGTCCGATTCCATCGAATACTCGACACCCCGCCGGCGCGTGTCGACCAGCGCATCGGGGTCGGTCGATTCGAGGATGTCCTTGTCCTCGCGCGTCACCGCTTCGTCGAAGTCGATCAGCATCTGCGCGGTGCAGTCGGCCTCGGTGTCGTTGCGGAACAGCCATTGGCACAGCTGCATGCGGCCGTCGTCGATGGGCGTGAAGCAGTTGATGATGATGTGGCGCACGCCGCTCGGATATTCGATGTCGAGCCGGCGCGAGAACGGCAGGAAGTAGGCGTTGCGCATGTGGCGCGTGGTGATCGGTTCGGTCACGCCGCTGATGGCGTGAAACTTGGGCGGATTGACCGCCTCGATCACCGTCTCGGCGTAGAAGCCGCTCTCGTTTTCCACCAGTTCGTACTTGCTCGGCTTCGGGCTCGCGGCCACGCCGAAGGTGGCGCGGTGCACAAAGCTGAAGTGCGAATTGTCGAAAGAGTTCTCGAGCGCGCGCATCGGGCTGGTCTGCCACTCTTCATAAAACTGGAAGATGGTGCGGTAGCCCGGATCGTCGAACTCCGGAATGGCGGGAATGTCGGCAATGGGTTCTTCGAGTGCCACCCACGCGTAGCCGTAGCGCGCCGTGCAGCGGTAGGCGGTGGTGCGGTACTCCGGCGAGATCTTGCGGTCGGCCTCGTACTGCGGAATGCGGATCACCTGCCCGCTGCGGTCGTAGGTCCAGCCGTGATAGCCGCACTGGATGGCGCCCTGCCCGCAGGCCTGGCCTTCGGCATCGACGCACCAGCCTTTCGAAAGCTTGGCGGTGCGATGGCAGCAGCGGTCGCGCAAGGCGGCCGGCTGGCCGGCGGCGTCGATGAAGAGAACGATGTCTTCGCCCAGCAGCCTGAAAGGCTTCGGGCCGTTGGCGAGTTCGGTGAGTGGCATGACGGCATGCCAGAACTTGCGGAAGACGGGTTGTTGGGTGACGAGCATGCGTGGACTCCTTCTGTTGCGCGTGGGTACGAACGAACTTGAAAGAGCAATTTCCTGCCGCTGGGGCTGAACGCTTCTACTCTGCGCCACTTGCCTTGCAAATTGCGCGCCCGCATTGTGGCGCGGGCCGGCCCATCTTCCAAGCCCTCTCCACGTCCTGATCGCAATGCCCGGGCAAAAGACCGTGGCATGCAGCTTGGCATGGGTCGTGCATGAACTCGCGCAAGAGTAGAAGCGTTCAGCAGCGCACGCACCACCGTTGTGCGCTCGCCCGGAAATTGCTCTTGAAGTGCCTCCGCCTTGTGCGGGGGATTCAAGACTCACAATGATTCCGAGGCTCCACATGCAACGTCGACTTTTTCTTGGCGGCAGCGCCGCCACCCTGCTCCCTCTCGCCGCCCCTGCCGTGTTCGCCCAGGGGGGAGGCAAGCTGACCCCGCTCAAGTTCACGCTCGACTTCCGCATCAACGGGCAGACCGCGCCGTTCTTTCTGGCGCAAAGCAAGGGCTACTACAGGGACGAGGGGCTCGACGTGACCATCGACACCGGCGCCGGCTCGGTCGCGTCGATCACGCGCATTGCGAGCGGCGTCTACCAGATGGGCCTGGGCGACATCAGCTCGCTGGTGGAGTTCAATGCGCAGAACCCCGGCACCCCGATGGTCCAGGCCGTGTACCAGTACTACAACCGCGCGCCCTTCGTGATCATCGGCCGCAAGGACCGCGGCGTGACGAACGATTTCAAGAGCCTGGCGGGCAAGAAGGTGGCGGCCGCGGCCGTCGAATCGACCCGCCGCGCCTGGCCGATGGTGGCGCGCAAGCAGGGCATGCGCAGCGACGCCTTCCAGTGGCAGACCACCGACTTCAGCGCGCGCGACAACGTGATGGTGCGCGGCGACGTGGATGCCGCCACTTACTTTCACGACTCCGCGGTTTCGCTCTTTGCGCGCATGAAGCCCGAGGAGCTGTCGGTGCTCAAGTATGCGGATGCCGGCGTCAACCTGTATGGCAACGCCATTCTCGCGAGCAGCAACCTGATCGCGCAGAACCCCAGGCTGGTTGCGGCCTTTCTGCGCGCCACCAACCGCGCCATCGTCGAGACCTTTGCCAACCCCGCGCCCAGCATTGCGGCCATGCGCCAGCGCGAACCCATCCTCGACGAAAAGATGGAGCTTGAACGCTGGGGCGTCACGGCGCAATATGTGGGCGCCGTCGACACGCGCAGCCACGGTCTGGGCGACATCAAGAAGCTCACGCTCGAGCAGCAGGTCGACGAGGTCGTCGACGTATTCGGCCTCAAGGTCAAGCCCGCGTCCGACGCCATCTTCAATACGTCGATGCTGCCATTGCGCAGCGAAAGAACCCTCCCCAAGACATGATTCAAGACATGAGTCCCGCTGGCAGCCACACCGAACTCCCCGAAGAAACCACGCTCGACGAACGCGACGAGCGCTACCTGCGCAAGGCCATCGTCTGGTCGCATGCGGCGCGCCGCCGCGGCAACCGGCCCTTCGGATCGGTCATCGTCTCGGCCGACGGTGAAGTGCTGGCCGAAGCGGGCAACAGCAACGCCGAGACCGGCGACTGCACCGCGCACGCGGAAGTGAACGCCCTGCGCGCGCTCGCGGGGCGCGGCCTCACGCGCGAGGAGCTCGCCGGCGCCACCATTTATGCATCGGGCGAGCCCTGCGTGATGTGCGCGGGCGCCATCTTCTGGTCGAACATCGGCCGCGTGGTGTACGGCATCGATGCCGAACGGCTGCGCGTATTCCGCGGCGAGCGGCAGGACCAGCGCGATGCGGAACTGTCGTGCCGCGACGTGTTCCGCGCCTCTCCGCATCCGATCGAATGCATCGGGCCCGCATTGTTGGACGAAGCCAGCGCCGCCCACCACGGAGCGTGGAGTAGCTAGGTCCACAGGAAAGAGAGCGCGCGGGGGCGAATAGACTCGTTGGATGTCCTGGCACGCACGTCTCCATCTCGATTACCGGCACGAAACCGGGCGCAGCGTTGCGCGCTTTCGGCACGACGGGCCGTTGCGCATTCTGCAAAGCCTGTATCCGGAGGGCGATGCGATCTGCCACAACGTGCTGGTGCATCCACCGGGCGGACTGGTGGGCGGCGACACGCTGGACATCGACATCGAGGCGGCGGACGGAAGCCACGGCCTCATCACCACGCCCGGCGCGTCGCGCTTCTACCGCTCCGAAGGCGAACTGGCGCTGCAGCGCACGCGCATCCGGCTCGCCAGGGGCGCGCGGCTCGAATGGCTGCCGCTGGAGGCCATCTGCTACAGCGGATGCCAGGCCGAGAATCGGCTCACCATCGAGGCCGAACCCGGTGCCGAGATGATCGGCTGGGACGTGACCGCCCTCGGCTTGCCGAATGCCAACCAGCCCTTCGAGCGCGGCACCTATCTGCAGCACATCGAAGTGCCCGGCGTCTGGCTCGAGCGCGGCCGCATCGATGCGGCGGACCACCGGCTGCTGCAAAGCCCGCTGGGCTTCGGCGGGCACCGCTGCATCGCCTCGCTGTTCTTCGTGGCGGGCACGCCGTCCACCAAGGCGCGGCGCGAGGCGCTGCTTGCCCTCGCACGCACGGCCATCGATGCGCATGGCCTGCAAGAGAACGCGGGCGCAACGAGCCCACATGCCGAGATCGTCGTGCTGCGCGTGCTCGCGCCGGTGGTCGAGCCCGCGATGCAGCTGCTGCGGCAGGTGTGGCAGGCATGGCGCGCCGAGCTGTGGCAGCTGCCCGCGAGTTCTCCGCGCATCTGGGCCACCTGAGCCCTTCGCAGGTTCAGGCCGGCATGTCGGTACGCGGCAACCGCAGGTGCTTCTTCAAGGTTTCGAACACCTGCCGCGTGACCGGGTTCACCACGTGGCTGCGCACGTACAGGTAGTAGGCCAGGTCGGGCAGGCGCGGCATGCCGTCGCCCGCGCCGAGCACGCGCAGGCCTGCGTCGAGCTGTTCCACGCCGCGGGCGGTCACGCCCAGGCCCGCGCGCAATGCCGCCTTGATGCCGATCAGGCTCGACGACGTGTAGCGCGGCGTCCACGCCACGCCCGCGGCATCAAGCGCCTCATGGCCGATGCGGCGAAAGATGCTGGGCCCGTCCGCCATGATCAGCGGCACCGGCTTGGCCGGATCGTGCACGTAGCCTGCCGCGCAGAGCCACACGGTCGGCGAATTGCGCAGCACCACGCCATCGAACTGAGGATCGGCGCGGTTCGAGATGATCATGTCGACCTCGCCGCTCTTCAATGAGGTCATGAGGTAGGGGCTGCGGCCGATGTGGATGTCGAGCTGCAGCAGCGGCGATGTGCGCGCTATCTCGGACAGCAGCAGCGGCAACATGGTCTCGGCCACGTCGTGCGGCGCGCCGATGCGCAGGTTGCCTTCGAGCTCGCCCTGCCGGAGGCTGCGCAGCGCCTCGTCGTTGAGCGCGAGCAGATGGTGGGCATAGGTCAGGAGCCGCTCGCCATGTTCGGTGAGCCGCTTCTGCCGGCCCTGCCGGGCGAACAGCGGGTGGCCTGCCTGCTCTTCGAGCCGCTGCATCTGCTGCGTGATGGCCGACTGCGTGCGCCCCAGGTGCACGGCCGCCGCCGCAAAGCTGTGGTGGCTGACAACCGCCACAAAAGAGCGCAACAAGTCGAGATCGAGCGTGGGCATACATTAATTTTATTGATGTATTTCGTGCGCCGGCTGGATTGTCGAGTCACGCCCGCGTCACTAAAGTGAATGCACACCAAGACAAGCATCCCCACTGGAGAAACCTGCATGAGCACCCTGTCCGACCAGCGCCGCGAGGCGGTTGCCGCGTCCATCGCCCAGATGAAGAAAGCCATTGGCGGCGCTGAACCCACCCGCGAAAACCTCGATGCGGTGCTCGGCGCGCTGCAAGGCCTGGCCGCGCGCACCGACTATTGGGGTGCCACCGACTTTCCGGCGCCCGAGGCCGGCGAGCATCAGGCCCGCTACCTGATCGCCGAAGACCCGGACCAGAGCTATGCGCTCTACCTCAACGTGATGCGGCCAGGCAAGAAGATCGTGCCGCACAACCACACCACCTGGGCCTGCATTGCCGCGGTGGAAGGCACCGAACACAACCGCGTGTACGAGCGCCGCGACGACGGCTCGGTGCCGGGCGTCGGCAAGCTCGATGAAACCGCGCTCGTCGTTGTGGAACCGGGCAAGGGCATCGCGCTCATGCCCGAAGACATCCACTCGGTCGAGATCCAGGGCGAGCAGGTCATTCGCCACCTGCACATGTACGGCCGAGCGCTCGAAACACTGAACCAGCGCACTGCGTACGACCTCGCGGCGGGCACGTACCAGACGATGGGCATCGGCGTGCAGACGCGCCGCTAGGCATTCCCTTTTCCAATTTTCCGATGCGGGCCGCGATGCGGCGTCGCACGGAGCTGCTCGCCCTGCCGCTTCCGCTTCATCGATTTTTCTCCTGCCCCATGACGACTTCTCATATCGATCCGAAGACCCTCAAATCCTGGTTGCACGACGGCGGCGAGATCGCGCTGCTCGACGTGCGCGAGCACGGCCAGTACGGCGAGGCGCATCTGTTCTACGGCATTCCGCTGCCCTTCAGCCGGCTCGAACTCGATGCACCGCGCCTCGTGCCGCGCCGCGGCGTACGGGTGGTTGCGTATGACGATGGCGATTCCGACGTGGCCGAGCGCGCCGCCCGGCGACTCGCGGTGCTGGGCTACACCGACGTGCATGTGCTGCAAGGCGGCACCCGCGCCTGGAAGGCCTCGGGGCAGGCGCTCTTTGCGGGTGTCAACCTGCCGTCGAAGACCTTCGGCGAGCTGGCCGAAGAGGTCTATCACACGCCCCGCGTCAGTGCCGATCAACTGGCCGGCATGCTGGCGCGCAACGAAAAAGTGGTGGTGCTCGACGGCCGGCCCGTGAGCGAGTTCCACAAGATGAACATCCCCACGGCCACCTGCTGCCCCAACGGCGAACTCGCCTACCGCGTGCGCCGGCTGGTGCCCGACACCACCACGCCCATCGTCATCAACTGCGCGGGCCGCACGCGCAGCATCATCGGCGCGCAGACGCTCATCAACCTCGGCCTGCCCAACCCGGTCTATGCACTGGAGAACGGCACGCAGGGCTGGTACCTGAACGACCACACGCTGGAGCACGGCGGCACGCGCCGCTACCCGGTGGAGAGCGGCAGCGCCGATCTTCGGCCCGCCGCGCAAGCCTTGGCCGAACGCTTCGACGTGCCCACGGTCAGCGCGCAGACCGTGCAGCAATGGGCCGGCGATACGGACCGCACCCTGTTTCTCTGCGACGTGCGCACGCCCGAAGAATTCGCGGCCGGCAGCCTGCCGGGCGCACAGCACACGCCCGGTGGCCAGCTGATGCAGGCCGGAGACCAGTACGTCGGCGTGCGCGGCGCGCGGCTCGTGCTGTTCGACAACGACGGCGTACGCGCGCCGACGATTGCGAGCTGGCTGCGGCAGATGGGGCACGACGCGAGCGTGCTCGAAGGCGGGCTTGCGAGCGGGCTTGCTCTTTCGCCTGCGGCCGTTCCCGCGGCCCCCACGCTGGCGACCATCGATGCGCAAGCACTGTCCGCCCGCCTGGCCCGAGGCGACGTGGCGCTGATCGACCTGCGCCCGAGCATGCAGTTTCGCGCCGGCCATATTCCGCAGGCACGCTGGTCCATTCGCCCGCGCCTCGCCGACGATGTGAAAAGCGAAACGCGGCAACTGGTGCTGCTGGCCGACGACGCCGCACTCGCGGCCTGGGCCGCGGCCTCCGAGTTCGCCGGCCGCTCGCCCGCCCCGCTGCTGCTCGAAGGCGGCATGGCCGCGTGGCGCGGTGCCGGACTGCCGGTGGAAGCCACGCCCGAGCTGCCCGCCGATGCGGAGTGCATCGACTACCTGTTCTTCGTGCACGACCGCCACGACGGCAACAAGGAAGCGGCGCGCCGCTACCTGGCCTGGGAAACCGGGCTGGTCGCGCAGCTCGACGCACAGGAGCGGGCGGCTTTCAGGCTGCCCGCCGTGCCGCACGCCTGATCCGGTTTCGCATCGTTCCTTCCACTCGTTTGCCGTTGTCCGTTCCTATTCCAGGAGTCCTGCCATGTCGTCTGCCGATCGCCTTCCGGGCCTTGCCCGTCTCTCCGTCGTCGTCGCCGCATGGCTGGCGGCCATGACCCTGCAGCCTGCCGCGGCCGAGCCGCTGCCCGCGCGCAACGGCTTCCCTTCGCAGACGGTGAAGTTCGTCTCGCCCTTTCCACCCGGTGGCGGCAACGACGCCACGGCTCGGCTGGTGACCACGCGCCTGCCGGAAATCATGGGCCAGGCCGCGGTGGTGGACAACCGCGGCGGCGCGGGCGGCAACATCGGCGCCAGGTCGGTGGCCGAGGCCAAGCCCGACGGCTACACGGTGCTCACCTCGCAGGTGTCGATCATGGCCGTGAACCCGTCGCTCTACTCGGCGCCGGGCTTCGATCCGCTGAAGAACTTCATGCCCATCACGCAGGTCAACGCGGCGCCGCTCGCGCTGGTGGTGGAAGCCGGTTCGCCCTACAAGACCTTTGCCGATCTCGCCACGCGCGCCAAGGCGAACCCCGGCAAGGTCACCTATGCCACGCCGGGCAATGGCACGCTCTCGCACCTGGTCGGCGTGGTGCTGCAAAAAGACAGCGGCGTGGACATGACCCATGTGCCCTACAAAGGCGCCGGCCCCGCGCTCACCGACCTGCTCGGCGGCCAGGTCGACGTGCTGGTGACCTCCACCGCCTCGGTCGCGGGCATGGTGCAAAGCGGCAAGCTGCGCGTGCTGGCCGTCACCAGCCCGCGCCGCATCGGCGTGTTCGCCAAGGTACCCACGCTCGAGGAGCTGGGCTACGCCAATGCCCGCTTCGAAGACTGGTACGGCTTCTTCGCGCCCGCCGGCACGCCGCCCGAGCGCGTGGCCTATCTGCACGAAGCCATCGTGCGCACGCTGCGCCTGCCCGAAGTGAGCAAGCTCGTGACCGACGGCGGCAGCGAGGTGGTGGCCAACACGCCCGAAGCCTTTGCCGCGCAGTTGCGCCTGGACATCGATCGCTGGTCGCGCGTCGTCAAGCTTTCCGGCGCGAAAGCCGATTGACGCACCATAGAGGCCTCGCGAACAACGCCATTCGTTCACCACCATGCCCGCTTCTTCGCACACCGATCCCGCCGCGCAGGCGCTGGAAACGCGCCTCGCCCACACCGGCAAGCAGTCCCTCCACGCCGGCGGCAAGCCCGTCAACCCGCCGCTGGTGCGCGCGAGCACCGTGGTGTTCGACAGCGTGGCCGCCATGCGCGATGCCCGCGCACGGCGCGGCGACGAGCGGGTTTTCAGCTACGGCGCACGCGGCACGCCCACCACCTTCGCGCTCGAAGATGCGGTGAGCGAACTCGAAGGCGGCTATCGCACGCGCCTCTTTCCCACCGGCCTCGCGGCCATCGGCATGGTGCTGCTGTCGTACCTGAAGCCCGGCGACCACGTGCTGATGTCGGACAGCGTGTACGAGCCGGCGCGCAACCTCGTGCATTCCTTTCTCGACCCCTACGGCATCCGCTGCACCTTCTTTGCCGCGGACGGCAGCGGCGTGGAGGAACGCTTCGAGCCGAACACGCGGCTCGTGTATGCCGAATGCCCGGGCTCGCTGGTGTACGAGATGTGCGACCTGCCCCGCCTGGCCGAGCTGGCCCATGCACGCGGCGCGCTCCTGGCCGCGGACAACACATGGGGCTCGGGCGTTCAATACCGGCCGCTTGCGCTGGGCGCCGACATCTCGCTGATGGCCGCCACCAAATACCTCTCGGGCCATTCCGACGTGATGATGGGCACGGTCGCCACCACGCGCGAGGCCTGGCAGCCGCTCAACGAGCGCTGCGACGCCTTCGGCATGACGGTGAGCCCTGACGACGCATGGCTGGTGCTGCGCGGCATCCGTACCCTGTCAGCCCGGCTGCAGATGCACGAGCGGCATGCGCTAGCAGTGGCAGGCTGGCTCGAAGCGCGACCTGAAGTGGCGGCCGTGTTCTGCCCCGCGCTGCCGCAGCACCCCGGCCACGAACTCTGGCAGCGCGATTGCCGCGGCACCAACGGGCTGGTCTCGTTCGAGCTGCAACCGGGCATCGGAAACGCCGCGGTCGAACGGATGGTCGATGCCCTCTCGCTGTTCGGCCGGGGTTCATCGTGGGGCGGCTACGAAAGCCTCGTGGCCTGGGCCAACATGCGCGCGGCGCGCAGCGTGACCGACTGGACCGCGCGCGGCGCCGTGGTGCGGCTGCACGTGGGCCTCGAAGCGCCTTCGGACCTGCTGGCCGACCTGGCGCGCGGGTTTGCCGCCTTGAGCGCAGGCTGAGCGGTCTTCCTTGCCGGCTCAGGCGGCCACCGGCTCGACCGGTTCTGGCTCGGGCTCCGGAAGAATCGCCGTCAGCGCAAAGTCGACCAGGTGAAGCCAGGTCGATTCGAGTCCCATGATGCTGTGGTGATCGGAGCCGGGAACGGTCTGCACGCTGATGGGCGTCGGCCAGGCCGCGATGAGCTTTTGCGAGCGCTCGGGCAGCACCACGTCGTCGCGCTCGGCCAGCAGCACCTGTGTTTTTGCGGCCACCTCCTTGCAGTGCATGAGCGAATCGAACCGGTGCCGCAGCAGCAGCGACAGCGGAACCAGCGGAAAGCGCCGCTTTGCCACTTCCAGCATCGAGTCGTAGGGCGTGACCAGTTGCAGGCTGGAGAAATGCTGCTGCGCCACCAGCTGGATGGCCACGCCCGTTCCCAGGCTGCGCCCGACCACGTGCAGGCGTACCTTGGGAAAAGCCTTGCGCAAGTGGCTGGCAAACTGGATCGCGTCCGCCACCGAGGCGATCTCGGAAGGATGGCCCTGCGAATCGGCCACGCCCCGATAGTTGATTGCCGCGAATCCGAAGCCATCGGGCAGCCAGTGCAGCGCCTGCGCTGTGGCGCGTACGTCCTCGCCGCGGCCCGCGAAATAGATGAACAGGTCTTGCAGCGAGTCTTCGCCCTGCGGGTGATAGACGTAGCCGCGGACCATGCCGCCCGGCACCGTGTGCGAGTAGGTGGAAAAGTGGTCGGACAGATGAACGACCGGATGCTTTCTGACGTTGAACAGGATGTGCCCCTGGCGTGCGGCCAGGATGGTCCAGTACGCCGCGATGCTGCCAATGGCGGCGGCCGAAACCGAGAGTGCGATGCGAGAGACTTTGCGGGACAAGGTGAGCTCCGGAAAAAAGTGCGATGCCAGGGCCGCGGCTTACTGCTTGCAGCTGCCGCCGACGGTCACCGTGCCGTCCTTGCATTCCGTCAGGATGCGTTCGTTCGCAGGTGCTGGCGCGGGGCGCGCCAAGGCGCCGTCGGCTGCGGGAGCGCCTTCGCGCTGATAGACGATCTTTTTGCTGCCAAGATCGCAGCTGCCCACCACCTGGCCATTGGCCTGTGCGTTGGCATCGATGGTGGTGACGCTGAAACGCGTCACACCCGACGCGGCGATCTTCGATTCGATCTGGGCGCGCAGGGCTTCGCAGTTTTCAGCGCCGTGGGCGGCGCCGGCAAAAGCAAGCGCCATGGAAATCGACCAGAGTTTCATTGATGAGAGTCGGCCTCATGCCGAGGATTTCGTGAACCAGGAGTCTAGCCCCGCATTCACCGATGAGACATCCTCGCGCACACTGAGGTAACCGCACGTCACAGGCCCCGGAATGCAGGCTTACTCGCAGGCGTTTCTCCCGGCCGGAGAATGGCGCAGCCTGTTCAGGAAGGTGAGCTGCACCCTGGCCGTGTCGCTGCCCTGCGACGCGGCCCGCAGCATCCACCTGCGGGCCTCGCAGCGGTCGGCCTTCACCGCTGCGCCGTATAGCGTAGGGCCGGCCAGCAGCACCATGCCGAGCATCTCCTGCGCCTCGGCGTTTTCCTCGAACGCCGCCTGCCTGAGCTGCTCGAGCATCGCGCGGTAGTCGCGCGCGGTCTGCGCTTCCAGCGCCAGCTGAAAGCGCTGCTCGGCATGCAGCACGACGTTCGCGTCGGGCGGCTGCGCCGCGGAAAGCGCCGCCCCGAGGCACAGCGCGCCCGCAAGAAAGATGCGCCAGCGCAGCGACCAGCTCGTGATCTGATTCAGTTCGGATGCCATCGATGTTCTCCACCATTGAGTTGTGTGAAGGGCATCGTGGCAGCAAGCGCTTGCAAAAAGAAACTGGAATTCGCGCAGGCAGGCTCAGTGCGCGCCTGAGCCTGCGCCCGCTTTCTGCGCTCTTCCAAACGATCAGAACTTCGCGGTCAAGGCCACCTGCAGTTCGCGTCCGGGGCCGGGCATGATGAGGTTGTCAACGCTGCCGTGTGCCGACACGTAGTACTTTCGGCCCGTGATGTTCTTCAAGTTCACCGAGAGTTCGTATTTCGCGGTCCGGTAGCTCGCGGCCAGGTCGGCCGTCACATACGAAGGCAGCGTCACCAGGTTGCTGAGCGAGGCGTAGCGCGCCGCCACGTAGTTGACGCCACCGCCCGCACTCAGCCCATGGCCCAGGTCCTTCATGAGCCACACGAAGGCCGAATGCCGCGGCGTGAGCGACGCCACCTTGCCCTGCACCGGCATGGCCGCACCAATGGGCAGCTGCAGCGAACTCACGGTCGCCAGCGACTTGACCATGCGGCCGTCCAGGTAGGCGTAGCCTGCGCTGACGTCCCAGCGGCCCGGCAGCTTGCCGGCCAGCGCCAGCTCCATGCCGTTGGTGCGCTGCGTGCCCACGTTGATCTGGCGCGCCGGGTTGGCAGGATCGGTGTTCTTGATGCCCGAGCGCTCCAGGTTGAACAGCGCCGCCGTGAGGTTGAGCGCGCCGTCCAGGAAGTCGAGCTTGGCGCCGATCTCCTTGTTGACCGTGATCTCGGGGTCGTTGGCCGCGTTGTTGGCCGACAGTGCAAAGGTCTCGGCCGAAGGCTGGAACGAGCGGCTGTAAGACACGTAGTAAGACTGCGCTTCGGTCGGCTGCCAGACCACGCCCGCGCGCGGGCTGAACTTGCGGTCGGTGCGCGACATGGGCGCCAGCGTGCGCTCGAAGGAGGTTTCCTGGTCGAACACGTCGTAGCGCCCGCCGATCAGCGCCTTCCACTGCGGCGCCAGCGTGATCTGGTTCTGCGCGTAGAGCGCCGTCGTCTTGAAGGTGGAGTTGCTCGGAATCGCGCTGTTGGCCAGGTAGCTTGCAAGCGGAATGGGCGGCGGCGCGGACACCGGGTTGAGGATGCTCACGCGCTCGAAGCCGGTGGGGGAAGACACCGAATACAGGCGCTTGTCCTGCTTGCCCAACTCGGCACCGACCAGCCATTCCTGCTTGAAGCCGCCGAGCTCGTTGCGCCAGGTCAGGTCGGTCTGGTTGAACCAGCCGCTCTCGTCGCGATCGACGAAGCCGCGCGTGCGGCCCACGGTCATCCGCACCGGGTCGGTGGTGCCGCTGGGCAAGGTGTTGAAGCGGTCGAGCTTGTAGCTGTAGTAGCGGGTGGTGTTGCGAAGGCGGAGCGTATCGCTGAAGCGATGGTTGAGCGTGGCTGTGAAAGACTGCACGCGCGTGGTCGTGGTGTCGTCGCGCTTCGCGAAGGCGGAGCCGTAGTAGGTGCCGATGGGCACGTTGACCGGGCGGCCGTTGAGCGCCGGAATGCCGAAGTCCGTCAGCCGCTGGTCGTAGGCGCTGGTGTACTGCAGCAGCAGGTCGGTCTGCGGGCTGAACTTCATCGCCAGAGAGGGGGCGATGTTGTAGCGGTCGATGAACTGCTGGTCGCGGTAGCTGCCCGATTTTTCGCGCGCCACGTTAAGGCGAAAGGCCATGTTCTCGCCGATGGGCTGGTTCAGGTCGGCTGTGAGCCGCTTGAAGTCGTGGGTGCCCAGGCCGAGCGACACCTCGCCGAAGGGACGCTCGAATATCGGCTTCTTGGTCACGCGGTTGACCAGGCCGCCCGACGATCCGCGACCGTAGAGCACCGCGGCCGGGCCCTTGAGCACTTCGATGCGATCGGTGTCCGAGAGGTCGCGAAAGTACAGCGCGTCGTCGCGCACGCCGTCCACGAACCAGTCGGCAATGGCCGTGAATCCGCGGATGACCACCTGGTCGCGCTGGCCGTCGCCGGCATTGAACGAAACGCCGGGCGCATTGCGCAGCGCGTCTTGCATCGACGTGGCGCCCTGGTCGCGCAGCAGCTGCGCCGGCAGTACGTTGACCGCCTGCGGAATGTCGCGCAGCGGCGCACTGCCCTTGGTGGCCGTGCTGCTCACCGATGGCGCATAGCCGGTCTCCTGCTCGGAGGTGACGGTGATCTCCTTGAGCGTGTCGGTGCCCTGCGCGTGGGCGGCAGCGCCCAGAACGGCCAGCACGGCAAGACACAGGGGACGGTGGCGCAGGCGCGGCGCACGCGATCGAACGGACATGAAAAATTTCCTTCAGGGCAACAACAAGATCGCGAAGCGACATGCCGCCTCGCCATCCATCGGATGGAGAAACGCATGTGCCCTGCCTCGAAAATCTGGGTTGGGTGCCCTCGCCGACCCATGCTGGCGCGGTGGCCAGGGAGTGCAGCAGAAGGGGATCGCATCGCGCGAACCGGCGGATTCTAAACGTCGGTTCGCCCAGGGGCGCCAGGCAGTTGCCCGGCGCAACGCTCAGTTGGCGCTCAGGTCCATCAGCATGCGCGACAGCAGATAGAGCCGCGGCACCACGCTCTCGACCTCGGCGTATTCGTCCGGCGTGTGGATGCCGCCGCCCACGATGCCGAAGCCGTCGAGCACCGGCACGCCCACACCCGCCACCAGGCTGGCGTCGGCCGCGCCGCCGCTGCTCTCGATGGTGAGCTTCTTGCCAATCTCGCCGTAGATGCCCTCGGCCATCGCGACCAGCTTGTCCGACGCAGGCGAGCGCGGCATCGGCGGCAGGCCGCGGATGAGGCGCACGCGCACCTCGGTGTCGGGGATCAGCTTGTCCTGCGATATGCGGACCAGGTCCTTCTCGACACGGTCGAGCTCTTCGGGCGTGGCGGCGCGCACGTCGCCCTTGGCGCTGGCGCTCGCGGGAATCACGTTGGTCGGGCCGTTGGCCGCGAGCACCGTGAAGTTCACTGTGGTCTTCTTTGCGGCATCCCCCGTCTTTGAAAGCTGCAGCACCTGGTGCGCCACTTCCATGGCGGCGTTGCGGCCCGCGTCGGGCGCCACGCCTGCATGCGAGGCCAGGCCCTTCACTTCGATGAGGGCCGTGGCCGAGCCCTTGCGCTCCACCACGAGGCCGTCGGCCGGGCGGCCCGGCTCCAGATTCAGAGCCACGTCGTGCTGCCTGGCCACGCGCTCGATGAGCGCGCTGGTGCCGACCGAGCCCACCTCTTCGTTGGTGTCGATGAGGAAGGTGATCTGCCCATAGTCCTTGAAGCCGATCTTCTGCAGGATCTTCAGCGCCTGCAGCCCGGCGACCACGCCGCCCTTGTTGTCCATCACCCCGGGGCCGTAGGCGCGCCCGTCCTTGATGTAGAACGGCTTGGCCGCGGCCGTGCCTTCCTTGAACACGGTGTCGATGTGGGCGAGGATCAGGATCTTCTTCTTCCCCTGGCCGGTGAGCGTGGCAACCACGTTGGTGCCGGGATGCGGCTCCGCCGGAAAGGTCTCGATGCGCGCGCCGAGCTTGCGCAGCTCTTCAACGGCCATCGCGCGCACCTTGTCCAGGCCCTCGGTGTTGGCCGAGCCGGAGTCGATGTTGACCATGCGTTCCAGCAGCTTGAGCGCCTCGTCCTTCTGCTGCGTCGCCGCGTCCAGCGCACCCTGGTGCGGCTTCTGGGCCATGGCGGTGCCGGACAGCAGTGCGCAGGCCAGCACCATGCCGTGGCAGGCGGTGCGCAACGGCGCGGGTTTCATGAAGAAGGGGTGGCGCTTGTGAAAGGTCATAGGTCCGTTCTGTTGTTTGTTCGTTCGAGCTTGGGCGAAAGAAAGCCCGCTTCTCGCGGGCGATCGCAGGCTATCACCCGCGTTCCGCGCGGGTCAAGCGAACAAGCAACAAACGGGCCCTGCGCCCTAGCAGCAGCGGCCCTTGCCGGCGCCGTAGCGCGCCTCGAGCCGCTCCCGAAAAAACGCCTCGTAGCTCATCGGCGGCTGGTCCGGGTGGGTGGCCGCCATGTGGGTCAGGTAGGCGTCGTAGTCGGGCATGCCGACCATGAGCCGCAGCGACTGCTTGAGCGAGCGGGCGAAGTAGCGCCCGGCCTCCGGCAATGCGAGACCCATGGCTTCGCTCAGCGCGCCGCCGACGCGGCGAGCGGTTCGAACGGCGTCTCTTGCGCGGTGGGGCGGTTGGCCGCGCGCGCCGCCAGGCATGCCTTCACGGCATACACCAGCACGCTCAGCACCACGAACATGAAGAGCGCGCAGAGCGCAGCGTCGAGCCGGTCGTTGAAGACGATGCGCGACATGGCCTCGGGCGTCTTGGCCGGCGCCACCAGCACGCCGTTGGCAAGGCCTTCGGTGTACCTGGCCGCATGCGAGAGGAAGCCGATCTTCGGGTCGGGCGAGAAGATCTTCTGCCAGCCCGCGGTGAGTGTGCAGGCCAAGAGCCACGTGGCCGGCGCAATGGCCACCCACGCGTAGCGCTCGCGCTTCATGCGGAACAGCACCACCACGCCGAGCAGCAGCGCCACCGCGGCCAGCATCTGGTTGGAGATGCCGAAGAGCGGCCACAGCGTGTTGATGCCGCCCAGCGGATCGACCACGCCCTGGTAGAGAAAGTAGCCCCACGCCGCCACGCAGAGCGCCGTGGCAATCAGGTTGGCCGGCAGCGAATCGGTGCGCTTGAGCGCGGGCACGAAGCTGCCCAGCAGATCTTGCAGCATGAAGCGGCCCGCGCGGGTGCCGGCGTCCACGGCCGTGAGAATGAAGAGCGCCTCGAACAAGATCGCGAAGTGGTACCAGAAGGCCATCATGGCCTGCCCGCCGATCACCTGGTGAAGGATGTGGGCCATGCCCACCGCGAGCGTTGGCGCACCGCCCGCGCGTCCGAGGATGGTGCTTTCGCCCACGTCCTTGGCGGTTTGCACCAGCATCTCGGGCGTGACCACGAAGCCCCAGCTCGAGATGGTTTGCGCGGCCTGCTGCGCGGTGCTGCCCACCAGCGCGGCCGGGCTGTTCATTGCAAAGTAGATGCCGGGCTCGATGCACGAGGCCGCCACCAGCGCCATCACCGCCACGAACGATTCGGCCAGCATGCCGCCGTAGCCGATGAAGCGCGCATGGCGCTCGTTGTCGAGCATCTTGGGCGTGGTGCCCGAGGAGATCAGCGCATGAAAACCCGACACCGCGCCGCAGGCAATGGTGATGAACAGAAACGGGAACATGCTGCCCGCCCACACCGGCCCGCCGCCTTGCGCAAACTGCGTGAGCGCGGGCATTTGCAGCGTGGGCATGACGAACACGATGCCCAGGGCCAGCGCGATGATGGTGCCGATTTTCAGGAAGGTCGACAGGTAGTCGCGCGGGGCCAGCAGCAGCCACACAGGCAGGCTGGCGGCGATGAAGCCGTAGCCCACCAGCATCCACGTGAGCGCCTTGCCGTCGAAGGTGAAGAGCGGCGCCCACGCGGGGTTCTGGCTCACGGCCTGGCCGCCGAAGATGGCGAGCATGAGCAGCACGAAGCCGATCAGCGACACCTCGCCGATGCGGCCCGGTCGAATGAAGCGCAGGTACACGCCCATGAAGAGCGCCACCGGAATGGTGGCCGCCACCGTGAAGGTGCCCCACGGCGATTCGGCCAGCGCCTTCACCACGATCAGCGCCAGCACCGCGAGGATGATGATCATGATCATGAAGGTGCCGAACAGCGCGATCATGCCGGGCACCGTGCCCATCTCCTGCTTGACGAGGTCGCCAAGCGAGCGGCCGTCGCGCCGCGTGGAGATGAAGAGAATGATGAAGTCCTGCACGGCACCTGCGAACACGACGCCCGCCAGCACCCACAAGAGCCCCGGCAGGTAGCCCATCTGCGCGGCGAGCACCGGGCCCACCAGCGGACCGGCACCGGCAATGGCCGCGAAGTGGTGGCCGAACAGCACGTTCTTGTCGGTGGGCACGTAGTCGAGCCCGTCGTTGTGGCGGTGCGCCGGCGTCTTGCGGTTGCCGTCGAGCCTCAGCACCTTCTCGGCGATGAAGAGGCTGTAGTAGCGGTAGGCGATCAGGTAGGTGCAGATCGCGGCGGTCACCACCCAGAGGGCGTTGACGCTTTCACCACGCGTGAGGGCGACGGTGCCCAGCGCGAATGCGCCGACCACGGCCACAACGAGCCACACCAGGTGGCGGCGGATGCTGTGCATTGGGAATGTCTCCTCGGTATTGGAACCGGGAGTGTTCCCCGCCAGCCTCGAACCCGCATCCGTCGGACCGCGTGGGCGCTATGCGTGGGAATTCTTAATGGAAAACCCTAGCGCCGGCCATGCGCCCGCGGCGCTCCTCATGCAAGCAATGGCGTCAACGGACGGTCGACATCACCGTTGCGCGGCAGCGGGGCTGGTCGCGCGGGGCCAGCAGGTTGCAGTTGTCCAGCGCACGCTGCTGCATGTCGCTCAGCCGCGGCTGTTCGCCGGGAGGCGGGGCGTCCCACTGGCGATAGACCGGCGGCGGGGGTGGCTGCTCGGCCCAGCGCTCGCGGCGCTCGTATTCGCGGCGCTGCTCTCTTTCGTAGGCGCGCTGTTCGCGGCGCTCGTAGCGCTCCTCGCGGTCGCGCTGGATGCGCCACATGCAGGTGTTGAAGTCGACGCCGGAGCGGCCGCTCGCGCAGTAGAGGCGGTCGTGCTCGTAGGTGTCGGGATCGCGCTGCGCAAAGGCCGGGAGCGCGGTGGCAAGGCCCAGGATGGCCAGGACGATGAGTTTCTTCATAGGGACCTCTCCGAGGTTCGGTGATATCGGCACAGCATGCCACACCGGTCGGACCGCCCCAAGGCAGGCATCCCTGTAGACCGATGACTACGCTGAACCGTTGAGTTGGATTGAGTCGCGCTTTTCAAGCGCTTAAAGCCGGCGCGCCTGCATCGGTTGGCGCGACCAGTAGATGCCGTCCAGCCGGTCGAGCCGCACCTCCCCGCCGGTCGATGGCGCATGCACGAACTGCCCTGCCCCCACGTAGATGCCCGCGTGCGTGGGCGTGGACGCGCCGAAGAGCACCAAATCTCCCGAACGGATGTCCGACGCGGACACCGGCCGGCCGAACGCCGCCATGCGCGCCACCGTGCGCGGCGTGGCCTGGCCCGCGCTGTTCTTGTACACGTAGCCGATGAGCCCGCTGCAATCGAACCCGCCTTCGGGCGTATTGCCGCCATAGCGGTATGGCGTGCCCACCAGGCCGAGGGCATGGATCGCGACGCTGTTCGATTCCTCGGACGTGAGCGGCGAGGTGCCGTAGCCGGCCGACGGCGGAGGTGCCCGCGGGCTCGCGCAACCCAGTGCCAGGAGGCAGGCGCCAATGGAAAGCAGACGGAGCAGCAGCAGTGGCATGCGGGGACGTGGCGCGGGTACTACGAGTGCGTCGGGCATGTGGGATTGGCTGTCTTGTGGACGTGGCCAGACTCTAACGCGAGCAGCCTATCCGGCCAAGGCAAGGAGCCGGCCTGCAGACGGATATGGCACGATCAAAACATGCCCGAGCCCTCACGCCGAATCCCGTACCGCACCTGGCCAGGTGCGCTCGCCGTTCTGCTGGCCATTGCAGGCTACGTGGGCGGCCTCGTTTTCTGGGACAGGCACACGCCCGGCAACCGGCCGTTGCCTGCGGGCGAAATGATCGAGGTCGGCCATGCGAGGTTCGTTCCCGCCAGCGGATGGGAGATGGACGTGTCCCGCTCCAAGGCAGGCCGGTCGCTGATGCTGTTCAAGGGCGGCCACAAGTTTCTGGTGACCACCGGCCCATGGGCGGGCGGGCCGGACGGGCCGCTGGTGCGGCAGCAACGGCTCATGGAGCGCGGCCAGCGCTTGCGCATCGACGGCGACCCGTCGGACTTCGTCACGACCTGGGGCTTGCAGGGTAAGACCTTTGCCTACTACGGCTCGAAGCTTGCAGGCCGCTTCTGGCAGGTGGTCGACCTTCAGCGCCGGTCGCTGGTGCAGATCGACTTCTATGGCGCCACCGACGGCCTGCCCGAGGCGATGGCCGAGGCCCGGAGCATGCTGGAGTCGATGGACCTGGAGGCGCCGCTGTGAACCTGAACGTTCCCGAACAACAGGACAGGGGCGACTGGCCCATTGGCACCGATTCGTTCTTTCAGCCACATCGCGCAGCCTTTTGGGTATTGGCGGCATTGATCGTCAACGGCCTGTTCTACACGGTCAACATGTTCTCGATGGGATTCCGCGTGGTCCCCATCACCGCGTTGCTCGGCATCCTGGTGTGGGCCATCTACACGCTGGTTTTTCTTCTCGTCTTTCGTGCCTTGGACTTGCTCGAACAGCATCCGCCGGAGGCTTTCGGGCTGGCCTTTGCATGGGGCGGCCTGGGCGCCGTGTACTTTGCCGCGCCCGCGAACATCGCCATTCAGAGCTTGTGCGCCAAGCTGGTGTCGCCGGACTTCGTCGCGGCCTGGGGACCGGCCATCGCGGGGCCGATCACCGAGGAGTTCCTGAAGCTTGCTGGCGTCGTGCTGCTGGTGCTGGTGGCGCGCAACCAGTTCCAGACTTATCTTTCGGTGCTGATCGTCGGTGCCATGACGGGGCTGGGATTCCAGGTGGTCGAGAACCTCACGTACACCGTCAACGCGTCGATGCACTTTCCGCTCGAGAACCAGGTGGTGCCAGTGCTCATCAACCTGCTGACGCGCGGCCTTTTGAGCGGGCTGTGGAGCCACGCGGCCTACACGACGATCGCCTCCTTCGGCGTCGCATGGTTTCTGCTGCACCCCGAGCGGCCGATGGCGGTGAGGATCGCCTGCGCCCTGCTGTGCTTCGCACTCGCGTGGGCCATGCACTTCATCTGGAACTCGCCATGGCTCGAAGACCTCTTCGATGGCGGCTACGGCGAGATGGCGGTATTGCTCGTCATCAAGGGCATTCCCGCGATGGCCGCAGCCTGGCTCTTCTGGCGCGAAGCCGCCCGAGAGAACGGCGCCTACCTTCATGCGCTTGCAGCCTACTTCGTGCCGGAGCGCGAGCTGATCCGTGACGACGAATGGCTCCGGCTGGGGGCGCCTCTGTTGCGCTACAGGGTTCGCAGGCAGATCGGCTGGACCTTCGGCCTGCGCGCGAGGCTGCTGAAGACGCAATTGCAGCGCGAGCAGCTGCGGCTGATCCGCAAGGCAATGACCTACGGACGCGGGGCGCAGACGCTGCGGCATGAAGTGGCGATACGGCGCATACGGGCCGAGCTGGATCCGTTGATTGCGACGCAGCCCTGAAGCCACAGGCCTCGGAAAACGCAAGACGCGAGTTCTGCTGCATGGCCTCCTCCGATGACCCGATCAAGCCGACGCCTTCGCGCCGCAAGCGCCGGCTCGGCGTGGCTGCTGCTGCGGTCTGCGCCGCGCTCGCCGCGGGCGTGTGGGCCGTCGCTACCGGCACGGTCGAGATTCCGGAGCGCTTCAATCCGTGGGCGCCGCTCGACGTCGCGGCGGCGCCAGACTGGCTCACCGGCTTCAAGCTTTCCCGGGCCCGCCGCGACCCAGCGCGCTGCCTTGCGGCGCTGGCACAAACCGGCATGCAGTACGACCTGCTGCCCGACCGCGTCACCGGCCCCGGCTGCGGCTTTCAGAACGCCGTCAGGCTGCGCTCTGCCGGCGTGCGCCTGGGCACCGCGCCTTCGCTCAGCTGCCCCATGGCGCTGTCCTTCTTCATGTGGGAGAGGCACGCATTGCAGCCCGCCGCCATGCAGCGCTTCGGCCAACCGGTGGTGGCCATCGATCACCTTGGCAGCTATGCCTGCCGCAACGTGAACCGTGGCGAAGGGGCAGTGCCGGGCGCGTCACGCAGCCGGCACGCGACAGCCGATGCGCTGGACGTGACAGCCCTGACGCTGGCCGATGGCCGACGCATCACGGTGCTGCAAGCCTGGCCCCGCGACGGCGCCGGCACAAAAAGCACGAACGATCCGGAGGTGCTGCTTCTGCTCGATGCGCACCGCGGCGCCTGTCGCTTCTTCAATGGCGTTCTGGGCCCCGACTACAACGCCGTGCACAGCGACCACTTTCACCTGGAGACCGGCGGCTACGACATGTGCCGCTGAGCATCCACCAGCCGAGTCATACCGCGTTTGCGGCAATAGGCATTCAGGACGCAGCCGGTCCCTTGCGCAAGGTCGGCAAGCCGACCCCCGCGGCATCGAAGCCACCGTCCACGGCGAGCACCTGGCCGTTGATGAAGCTGGCCTCGTCGCTGCACAAGAAGCCCACCGTGTTGGCCATCTCTTCCGGCGTGCCGTAGCGGCCCTGCGGGATGGTGTCGTAGTAGTCGGAGCGGATCGCCACCGTGTGAACGAGCTTGGCCATCTCGGTTTCCACCGGCCCCGGCGCGATCACGTTCACGCGCACACCGGCATTGCCCAGCTCCACCGCATGCTGCTTGGTCAGGTGGATGAGCGCCGCCTTGCTGGTGCCATAGGCGACACGCAGCGTGCTCGCGCGCAGGCCCGAGATGGAAGCGACGTTGACCACCGCGCCCCGCCCGCGCTCGACCATCAGCGCGCCGAACGCCTGCGTGCACAAGAACGCACCGTCGAGGTTCGTGCCGAGCACGGCGCGCCACTCTTCGAACGAGGTCTGCAACACTGGCTTGAACACCGCCACCCCCGCGTTGTTGACCAGCGCATCGACCTGCCCGAAGCGCGCGACCACGGCCTTCGCGGCACTGCCCACCTGCGCAGGATTCGATACGTCGCAGTGCACGCCAAGCACACGTTCCGGCTCGGCCAGATCGGCCACCGCCTGATCGAGCGTGACGGCATCGATGTCGAGCAGCGCAACGTTGTAGCCGTGCGCCAGGAACCAGCGGCCAATGGCCAGGCCGATGCCGCGCGCGCCGCCGGTGACGACGGCGACGCGGGAGGGGGTGGGGAGATCGGTCATGGACGGGAGTTTCCGCGATGGACGGAGTCAGTTGACGGGCGATGGAAGCCATTCTTCCAGAGCGACTACGAAAATGACAAACACACCGCTCACCCACCAGCGAACCTTAGAAGCCAAAGACCAGCAGCAAGTTGTTCGCAGGCATCGCATGCCGCTCTCGCAAGGCAAGGCCTCTGCGACGCGCCTCTGCCGCCACGTCCTCCAGGCGGCGTATGCCCCAGGCGGAATTGCGGGCGCGCAAGTCTTCGTCGAACGCCAGGTTGCTCGGCGCCGGTGGGACTTCTTCTTCGAAGTAAGGCCCGTAGGTGATCAGCATCCCGCCAGGAAGCAGATGCCGCGCGGCCCCTTGCATCAGCGCGGCGCATGTGGTCCAGGGCGCGATGTGCAGCATGTTGGCGCAGTAGATCGCGTCGAACTTCTTTTCTTCTTCAGCGAACGCTGCACCCTGCGTTGGCCATTGAGGCGCCATCACGTCGAGCAGGAGCGGCGCGCAGAGATTGGGCAGTGCGGCTTCTGCAACGCGGCTTGCCAGCGCGGGGATCATGCGTGCGTCCGCGTCGGTGGGCTGCCAGATCCATTGGGGCATTGCTGCCGCGAACCAGGCGGCGTGCTGGCCTGTGCCGGATGCGATCTCCAGCGCGGTGCCACGCTCACCGAGGATGAGGATCAATGCATCGAGGATGGGCTGCTTGTTGCGGTCGGCGGCGGGGCTGTGCGGAAGGTCGGGCATCGGTATTGGGCTTGGATGGTTGGTTTGGAGGGTATCAGGGCCGGACGGCGAGGCGCTTGTCTAGGCGATATGTGGTGTCCATCACCTCTGGACGACAAGGTGTGCCACGACAGCAAGCACAACAGGCATGCCTTGAAACGCGAATGCGTAAGCATCCTCCTACGTCGTCCGAAAGCAGGAACCCGTAAGGTCATTTAAAAGCGTACGGTCGGGATACGTTCACAGTTCTCGCAATCGCGCGGCAGCTCGAAGTCGTTTCACAGGAGCCCGTTGCAATGTCCGTCCCGCAGTCCCTTTCCCATTCGCACATCGATTTCGTCGGCAACGATTTCGAAGCGCTGGCCTCCCACATGCACCACTGTGCACGTGCCCACGGGCGATGGTTCTCGCTGCGAAGCCACATGCAACGTGTGCGCGCGCTCGCTGCGGGTCGCATCGTCACGATGGCCTGCGTGGCCGCGGTGTTGGGCATCGGCTTGTTCGCTGTCACTTGAGCGTCGCTGCCGTCGTCGACCGCCTCCAAGGGCTCAGTCACTACGCCCGGACCCTTCTGCTCGGTCCGCACGCCCCGATAGCACTCCCGATCCGCGCCGAACTCTTCGGCGCCCAACGTTTCGAACAGCACGGCCACAGCCTGGCCCGTGCCCAGGTGGTGGAAGACGAGCACCACCGCGCACGCGAAGGCGCGCCCTTCTTTCCGCGGGTCGACGAAAACCTCGAGTCGCTACGCGCCGCCTTCGACTACATCGCGCTGATCTCGCTGAGCGGGCGCTATGTGTCGCCGGCGGCGGAATGGCTGCTCGACAACTTCCACCTCGTCGAGGCGCAGCTCCAGCAGATCCATGACGGCGTGCCGCGCAGCTACTACGCGCGCCTGCCCAAGCTCATCACGCCGCCGCTGGCGGGGCTGCCGCGCGTGTACGGCATTGCGTGGGCCTATGTGGCGCACACCGACAGCGTGCTCAACAAGACGCTGTTCACCGCCTTCCTCAACGCGTACCAGGACATCGACGAGCTCATGCTCGGCGAACTGTGGGCGCTGCCCACCACCTTGCGCGTGGTGCTGCTCGAAAACCTGCGCCTCGTGGCCGAGCGCATTGCCGAGAACAAGGTCGCATGCGAGATCGCGCACGCTGCATGGGACGCGGCGCCGCATCTCTCGGTGCAAGACCTCGACGTGCTGTACCGCGCACTGCAAAGCCACGGCCTGCAGGACAGCTACCTCACCCAGCTGTGGCAGCGCCTGCCCGTCGAGCACGGCGACGACATGCCCGCGCTGGTGCGCTGGACCGAGCAGCACTGCCCCAACGGCCCGGCGCTGATCGGCGACGCGCAGAACGCGCAGGCCGCGGCCAACCTCACGGTCGGCAACATCATCACGACCCTGCGCATGATCGGCCAGGTCGAGTGGAGCGACCTGATCGAGCCGGTGAGCCGCTCGCTGCGCGTGCTGCGCGCACTGCCGAGCTTTGCGAACGAGAGCGAACTCACGCGCCAGCAGATCACGCATGCGATGGAGCAGGTGGCGCGCAGCACCGAACGGCCCGAGCGCGACGTGGCGCAGGCCGTGGTCACGCTGGCATCCAGCGCGCCGGCCGACGAAGCCGGCGCGGAAACCGACCGCGCCGACGGCACCGCGGGCTACTACCTCTTCGGCCAGGGCCGGCCCGCGCTGATCGCGTCACTGCAGGCCGACAGCCCGCCGGGCCGTTCCGCCCACGCAGCAAACACGCGGCCCGCGCGCAGCCATCGCGGCTGGCGCCTGCCCGTCTACGTGAGCGCCGTCACCATCGGCACCGCGCTGCTGCTGGCGGCCGTGGTGCACGGTCTGCCGCATCGCGGCGACTGGACCACCGTCGCGGCGTTGCTGCTTCTTGCATGGCCGCTGTCCGAAGCGTTGATTGCGCTGGCGCAGCGCATCATGGCGGAATCGGTGCGCGTGCAGGCCCTGCCACGCCTCGACTTTGCAAACGGCATTCCCGAGCGGCACCGCGCGCTCGTCGTCATGCCCACGATGCTGGGTTCGACCGCGAACAACTCAAAGCTCGCGCACCGGCTCGAACTTCACTGGCTGGCCAACCGCGAGGCGCACGCGCAGTTCGCGCTGCTGACCGACTGGGCCGACGCCTCGCAAGCATCGATGCCCGACGACGCGCCCTTGCTGGACGACGCCCAGCAACGGATCGTCGCGCTCAACGCCAAGTACCCGCCGGCGGAAGGCGCCGCGCCGCGCTTCCTGCTGCTGCATCGTCCGCGCAGCTGGAGCGAGACCGAGCAGCGCTGGATGGGCTGGGAGCGCAAGCGCGGCAAGCTCGAAATGCTGATGCGCCTGCTGGCCAGCGGCGACGCCAGCGGCTTTCTTCCGCTCGCACCGGGCCAGCAGCTCACGCCCGGCCGCACGCCCTATGTGCTGACGCTCGACAGCGACACGGGCCTGCCGCCCGGCGCGCTGCGCGACCTCGTGTCCATTGCCGCGCATCCGCTGAATGCGCCCGAGATCGACATGCCAAGCCGACGCGTGGTCGCGGGCTTCGGCATCCTGCAGCCGCGTATCGTCACGCCGTTCCCGATGCGCAGCGAGCGCTCCTTCTTCCACTGGGTGTTCGCCGGGCAGTGCGGGCTCGACCCGTACGGCAGCGGCGCCTCCGACATCTACCAAGACGTGTTCGGCAGCGGCTCCTTCACCGGCAAGGGTTTGCTGAACGTGCGCGCGGTGCATGCCACGCTGAACGACCGCCTGCCCGACAGCGCCGTGCTGAGCCACGACCTGCTCGAAGGCAGCGTCGCGCGCTGTGCGATGGTCAGCGACGTCGTGCTGGTGGAAGACCATCCGCACCATGCCGGCGTGGCCGCCTCGCGCGTGCACCGTTGGGTGCGCGGCGACTGGCAGCTGCTGCCGCTGATGTGGCGCGCGCGCCGCTTCGGCATCGACGCGCTGGGCCTGTGGAAGATGAGCGACAACCTGCGTCGCTCGCTGGTGGTGCCGGCGTCTTTCGCGCTGCTGGTGTTGGTGATCTTCACGCAGGCCATGCCGCTCGGCTGGGCACTGGCTGCCGTCGGCGCGGCGCTCACGCTCGGCCCGTTGCTGGGTGCGCTGGCCGGCTTGGTGCCGACGCGGCGCGCCATCGAGCTGCGCCACTTCTTCGACGTGGGCGCGGTCGACCTGCTGCGCGCCATGGCCAGCGCGGCCTGGCAGTTCGTGCAGCTGGCCGCGCAGACGCGGTTGCTGCTCGACGCGGCCTTCCTCGCCACCTGGCGGCTGGTCGTCAGCCGCAGGCACCTGTTGCAATGGACGACAGCAGACCAGGCGCAGGCGCAATCCAGCCAACGACTGAAGCCCTTCGTGCGCAGCGCGGCCCTCAGCAGCGCGGTGTGCCTGGTGCTTGCCGTGCTCGCAAACTGGAGTGCCTACCCGGTGCTTGGCCCCCTGCTCTTCGTGCTCTGGTCCCTGGCGCCCCTCGCGGCCTGGTGGGGCAGCCGCGTCGACGCGCACGCGGAAGACCCGCTCCTGCCCGCGCAGCGCAGCTACCTCGACAAGCTGGCGCAGGACACCTGGCGCTTCTTCGAGCACGTGGTGGGCCCGGACGACAACCACCTGCCGCCCGACAACCTGCAGCTCGAACCGCAACCGACCATCGCGCACCGCACCTCGCCGACCAACATCGGCATGTACCTGCTGGCCACCTGCTGCGCGCGCGAGTTCGGCTGGATCGACACCTCCGCCTTGCTGGCGCGCCTCACCGCCACGCTCGACACCGTCGACCGCATGCAGAAGCACCACGGCCACCTGTTCAACTGGTATGACACTCAAACGCTGAAGCCGCTGCCGCCCGACTATGTGTCGAGCGTGGACAGCGGCAATTTCGCAGGCCACCTCGTGGCCGTGGCGCAGGCCTGCCGCGCCTTCGCAGCGGAAGAAAATTGCCAGTACCACGAAGCACCCGCACTGGAAGCATTGGCGCAACATTGCGACGCACTGCACGACGGCATGGATTTCAGCGGCCTCTACGACGCCAAGCGCCACCTGTTCCACATCGGCCTGCGCGTCGAAGAGAACGTACTCGACGCGAGCTACTACGACCTGCTGGCTTCCGAGTCGCGCCTCTTGAGCTTCCTGGCGATTGCGAAGGGCGACGTGCCGCGCCGCCACTGGATGGCGCTGGGCCGGCCGTTCCTGCTGGTGAGCTCCCAGCCCAGCCTCAAGTCTTGGTCGGGCTCGATGTTCGAGTACCTGATGCCGGCGCTGGTGATGACCGAGCCCACCGACGGCCTGCTGCAGGTGGCCAACGCCGCGGCCATCGCCGAGCAGCAGGCTTTCGGCCGTGCGCAGAACATGCCGTGGGGCGTGTCCGAGTCGGCCTACTTCGCGCAAGACCATTCGCTGGCGTATCAATACTCGCCCTTCGGCGTGCCGCGCCTGGCACTGCGGCGCACGCCGCCGACCGACCGCGTGGTGGCGCCTTACGCCAGCCTGATGGCCGCGCCGTTCGCGCCCGAAGCGGCCGTCATCAATCTCGAGTTGCTCGAATCGCTCGGCGCGCGCGGCGAGTTCGGTTTTCACGACGCAATCGACTTCACCGCCTCACGCCAGACCGAGGGCCAGGACTTCACCGTGGTGCGCAACTTCATGGCGCACCACCAGGGCATGTCGCTGGTGGCGCTGTGCAACGTGCTGCGCGACGAAGCACCGCGCCGCTGGTTCGGCAGTGCCGCGCTGGTGCAGGCGCACGAGTCGCTGCTGCACGAACGCACGCCGCGCCAGATCATCGGCAGCGCCGACCCGCGCACGCCGCCCGAGCCCAGCCAGGCCGAGCTGGCGCCGCTGTTCCAGCCGCGCGTGGTCGATCCGATGGGGCCGGGCTTCCAGCCCACGCACCTGCTGTCGAACGGCCGCTACACGGTGGCACTGCGGGCCAACGGCGCGGGTGTGAGCCGCTGGCGCTCGTTCAACGTGACCCGCTGGCGCGACGATCCGCTGCGCGACAGCTACGGCACCTTCTTCTACGTGCGAGACGAAGGCCAGGCCGAGCTCACCTCGCTCACCGCCCTGCCCGCGCCCGGCGCCGACTGGCACTACCGCACCCGCTTCCTGGCCGACCAGGTGCAGTTCGATGCGGCCGGCCCCGGCCTGCAGGTGCGCACCACGGTGCTGATCAGCCCCGAGAACGACACCGAGCTGCGCAACATCACGCTGCACAATTCGGGCGATGAAACGCGCACGCTCGAACTCATCTCGTACTTCGAGCCGGTGCTGTCGAACCCGAAGGCCGACGAGGCCCACCCGGCCTTCGCCAACCTGTTCGTCGAGTCGCGCTGGGAGCCCGCGTGGCGCGCGCTGCTGCTGGCACGCAAGCCGCGCCTGCATGGCGATGCGGTGGTGGCCGCCGTGCACTTCGTGGCCTCGGTCGATGCCAACGTGCTGTCGATCGACTGCATGACCGACCGGCGCGCCTTCATCGGCCGCAACCGCACGCTGGCCACGCCCGCGCTCGATGCGCAGCCGAAGGCCATCAACGGCACGCCGGTGAACGGCCTGGACCCCATCGCCTGCCTGCGCGTGCGCCTGTCGATTGCGCCGGGCACCACCGCGCGCCTGAGCTTCGCCACCGCCGCCGACGAGAGCATCGAGGCGCTGATGCCCAGCATCGACCGCTACCTGCAGCCCATGCACGTGGAGCGCGCCACCCGCATGGCCGCCACGCTGGCGCAGGTGCGGCTGCGCGACCTGAGCATCGCGCCCGCACAGAACCTGGCGCTGCAGGACCTGACGACCATCCTCACCTACACCACGCCGCGCGTGATGCGCGACCGCGGGCTGATCGACCTGCGCCAGATCTGGCGCTTCGGCATCTCGGGCGACAAGCCCATCGTGCTGGTGTACATCCACTCGATGGACGGCATGGGTCTCATCAACACGCTGCTGCGCGCGCAGCCGTGGTGGGGCTTCGGTGGCGTGGCCTGCGACCTGGTGGTGCTCAACGGCGAACCGAATTCGTACCTGATGCCGCTGCAGCGCGAGATCGAGGCGCTGCGCTCGCGCGTCGCGCAGCAGACGCAGAACAGCTTTCCGCGCAACGACACGGCCGGCTTCTACCTCTTGCGCGACCAGGACGTGGTGCCTTCGGAAAAGGCCGTGCTGTCCAGCCTGGCGCGCGTGGTGTTCACGGCCGATGGCCGAGCGCTCGAAGTGCAGGTGGCGGCGTTGCATGAGGCACGCAGCCCGACGATCGCCGACGACAGCAGCGCACCGGTGCAGCACCGCACGCCGCTGTTGACGAGACGGGCGCCGCAGTTGACCGCCATAGCGCCCACCGGTGACTTCGACGCCGAGAGCGGCGAGTTCCGCTTCGAGGTCGGCCCCGACCGCCGCACGCCGCGCCCGTGGATCAACGTGATCGCCAACGCGGCCTTCGGCTTCCAGGTGTCCGAATGGGGCGCCGGCTACACCTGGGCCGGCAACAGCCGCATGCACCAGGTCACGCCGTGGTCGAACGACCCGGTGCAAGACCCGGCCTTCGAGCACTACCTGCTGCAGGACGTGGCCTCGCGCGAGATGCTGCCGCTGACGCCGGCCGGCGGTGGCGACGGCCTCACCCGCCACCGTGTGCGGCACGGACAAGGCTACACCGTCTTCGAGTGCCGCCAGGGCGACCTCGCGCTCGAAACCACCTTCTTCGCGGACCGCGACGAAGCCGTCAAACTGGTGCACGTGCGCGTGCGCAACGAAGGCGCCAGCCAGCGCCGCCTGCGCGCGCTCGCGATGGTCGAGTGGCAACTGGGCGCCGCACGCGGCGAACGGCGCACCGTGCATTGCTGGAAGCCCGAAGACCAGCCGGCCGTGTTCGGCCAGCAGCGCGAATCGAGCGCGGGCTTCGGCGGCAGCGCGGCCTTCCTGCTGCTCGCTGGCCTGCAGGGCGTAACGACCGGGGCCACGCAATGGACCTGCGACCGCAGCGAGTTCTTCGCCGGCCGCGGCATCGTCGAAGTGCCGGACACGCTGGCGCGGCGCGCCGGCAGCGGGCTCGATGCCTGCGCGGCCCTCGGTGGCGAATTCGTCGTGGGCGCCGGCGAGACCTCGAGCTTCAGCTTCGTGCTGGGCCACGCCGGCACGGCCGACGCGGCGCTCGACCTTGCGCGCCGCTGGCGGCGGCGCGACGTGCCCGAAGCGCTGGCGCAGGTGCGCGGCTTCTGGAACGACCTGCTGGGCCGCCTGCAGGTGCGCACGCCCGACCCGCTGTTCGATGCGCTGGTCAATCGCTGGCTCGTGTACCAGACGCTGGCGTGCCGGCTCTGGTCGAAGGCCGGCTTCTACCAGGCCGGCGGCGCCTTCGGCTTTCGCGACCAGTTGCAGGACGCGATGGCCTTCGCGCTCACCGACCCGGCGCGCCTTCGCGCCCAGATCTTGGTGAACGCGGCGCGCCAGTTCCCCGAAGGCGACGTGCAGCACTGGTGGCACATGCCCGGTGGTGCCGGCGTGCGCACGCATTTCTCCGACGACCTGCTGTGGCTGCCGTACGCGTCGGCGCACTACGTCGAGGTGACGGGCGATGCCTCGCTGCTCGACGAGATGGTCGGCTTCATCGAAGGCCCCGGCATCCCCGAAGGCGCCGAAGACGCCTACTACGCGCCGCACAACAGCGGCCGCATGGCCACCGTGTTCGACCACGGCGCGCGCGCCATCGATCGCAGCCTGAAGACCGGCGTGCACGGCCTGCCGCTGATGGGCACCGGCGACTGGAACGACGGCATGAACCGCGTCGGCCACGAAGGCCGCGGCGAATCGGTGTGGCTGGCGTGGTTCCTGTGCAGCGTGGTCGAGCGCTTCGCACCCATCGCGCAAGCGCGTGGCGAGCACGAACGCGCCGCGCGCTGGACCGAGGCACGCACCGGCTGGATCGCCGCACTGCACGACGCGGGTTGGGACGGCGCCTGGTTCCGCCGCGCCTTCTTCGACAACGGCGCGCCGCTGGGCTCGTCGGTCAACGGCGAGTGCCGCATCGACCTGATCGCGCAGGCCTGGTCGGTGCTCTCGGGCGCCTCGGACGCGGCCCACACCGGCCCGGCCATGGCCGCCATCCAGAAGCACCTGCACGACGAGCCGGCCGGCCTGCTGCGGCTGCTGGTGCCGCCTTTTTCCCACTCGATCAACGACCCAGGCTACATCCAGGCCTACCCGCCGGGCGTGCGCGAGAACGGCGGCCAGTACTCGCACGGTGCCGTGTGGGCGCTGATGGCGCAGGCGCTGCAGGGAGACCATGAAGCAGCTTGGCAAAGCTTCGAGGGCCTGAGCCCGGCCCACCGCGCACGGCACCCCGAGCGCGGCCCGGTCTACGAGCTGGAGCCCTTCGTGATGGCGGGCGACGTCTACGGCGCCGCGCCGTATGTGGGCCGAGGGGGCTGGAGCTGGTACACCGGCTCGGCCGCGTGGCTGCACCGCGCCGCCGTCGAGACCTTGCTGGGCCTGAACGTGAAGGGCAAGCAGCTCTCGTTGAAACCGCGCGTGCCGGCGCACTGGCCGGGCTTCGAGATCGCGCTACGGCTCGGGACGCGCGAGTTCACTCTGCAATGGGGCCACATGGAAGGCGCCGCCACGCCCACGCATCACCTGGTGGCGGGTGAATGGGTTGATTGGCACTCACTGCCGCCGAATTCGACCGTACGGGTTTTGGCGTAGCGCAACCTGGCTGCACGTCAGCGGGTCAGGATGTGCTCGCTCACGTCCAGTTCTGCTGCACCCAGCTGCGCACCGCCGCCCACTCGGACGAGGTCTCTATGTAGTTCAGCGTCGCGCTCACCAATTCGCCTACGTTCTTGTAGTCGTCCAGACCGAACGGCTGGCTCAGCGGCACGTTGCCGCGCATGTAGTTGCTGCCGAGCAGTTGCTGGGCCTGGATCGCCGCCAACTCCGCGGTGGCGTCCATGGTGAGGTTGAGCAGCGCCGTGGCCGGCACCGTGCCATCGCTGAACGGCCACAGCCAATGCGTGACGCCCCAGTCCAGCGGATTGGACACGGAGCTGGGCGGCACGCCCACCGGATTGGCGCCGGTGCCCAGCGACAGCATCACGATGTCCGACGTGGCGGTGGCGTAGCCCTGGTAGATCGCTTCCACGATCGCCGTCATCGAGGGGTTGTTGGCGAAAGTGCCGCCGTCGGCAAAGTAGCCGAAGTCACCCACCTGGTACGGCGGGAAGTACGTCGGCGCGGCCGAGGTGGCCAGCGCGGCGTCCACCATGCTGATGTCACGGTAGGTGTTGCTCTGGCCGTTGGAGATGGTGCACGGCGCCCAACTGTTGTCGCTCGCATCCCATAGCCGCGCGGAGTTGACGGCCACGAAGCGGCTCGCCGACGACAACGCGCCGGTACCCACCAGCTTCTGGGCGACCGCCTGCAAGCCGGTGTTGACGTACTGGCATCTGAAGATGCCCGGGCCGCTGCCCAGCAGTTCTTCCGTCGACTGCGCCGGCGCACGGTCCTGTTGCTTGGCCTCTGCGCCCAGCAACCAGCCGTTGGGCTCGAAGATCGTGGCTCCTTCGTTCTGGTAGAGATTGACGATGGCGTCGATGCCCACATTGCTCACCAGGCCCAGCGAGATCAGGCCACCAGTGGAAGTGCCGGCGAAACCGTCTGCGTTTTGGACGATGCCGAAGCTTCGGTCCAGGTCCTGGATCAGCAGCGCCGTGATGACGCCGCGAATGCCGCCGCCGTCGCAGCAGAGAATCTTGAAAGACATGGCTGTGCTCCTTGCTTGAGTGGATAGATGAGAAATGCGCGCTCGTCCCCGACGTGACGGGGATGCCCATCGCCGCCCACGCCGGAAACCGAACCTGAGCACTGTGGCGCCTCTTCATGCGCCAGTCCATTTCACTTCATTACAGGCCGGTTCTGGCCGGTGCTACACGACCGTCTGCAAAGGTATTGGCCGCAGCGTGGTGCTGCCCTGCATACTTTCTGGAGACAATGGACCCGGTCGAAACCGAGCATGAGGGGATCAAGATGTCAGCCGACGACTGGTGGAAGTGCGGAATCGTCTATCAGGTCTACCCGCGTTCGTTCCAGGACAGCAACGGCGATGGCATCGGAGATCTGGGCGGAATCCGCGCCCGGCTGGATCATCTGGTCTCGCTCGGCGTCGATGCCGTCTGGATCTCGCCGATCTATCCCTCGCCGATGGCCGACTTCGGGTACGACATTTCCGATTTTTGCGACATCGATCCGCGCTTCGGCACGCTGGACGGCTTCGATGCGCTGGTGCAGGAGGCCCATGCGAGAGGGCTCAAGCTCATCCTGGACTTCGTGCCCAACCACACGTCGGACCGTCATCCGTGGTTCGTGCAGAGCCGCAGCGCACGCAGCGATCCGCGACGCGACTGGTACATCTGGCGCGACCCGGCGCCGGACGGCGGGCCGCCCAACAACTGGCTCAGCAATTTCGGCGGCCCGGCCTGGTCCTTCGATCCGGCCACGGGCCAGTACTACGGCCATTCGTTCCTGAAGGAGCAGCCCGACCTCAACTGGCGCAACCCCGAAGTGCGAGCCGCGATGTACGAGGTGCTGCGCTTCTGGCTTCGGCGCGGCGTCGACGGATTCCGCGTCGACGTGCTCTCTCAAATCATCAAGGACGCGCAGTTCCGCGACAACCCGCCGAATCCGTACTTCGCCCCGGGCCAGGACCCATTTTTTCGCTGGTTGATGCTCTACAACACGGACCTGCCGGAGGTGCAGCCGATCGTGGCCGAGATGCGCCGCGTGGTCGACGCGTTCAGCGACACACGCTCATCGCGCGTGCTGATCGGCGAGCTCTACCTGCCGCTCCCGCGCCTGGTCGCCTACTACGGACTCAACGCCGAAGGTGTGCTCGAAGGCGTGCAACTGCCGTTCAACTTTCAGCTGATTGCGACCGAGTGGCAGGCGGCGCGCATCGACCGCTTTGTGCGCGACTACGAAGCCGCCTTGCCCGCCGGCGCCCAGCCGAATTGGGTGCTGGGCAACCACGACAGATCCCGCATTGCGAGCCGCGTCGGGCCACAGATGGCGCGGCTCGCGGCCATGCTGCTGCTCACACTGCGCGGCACGCCGACGCTCTACTACGGCGACGAGATCGGTATGACGGACGTCCCCATTCCCGCCGATGAAGTGCAGGACCCGTTCGAAAAGAACAAGCCTGGCATGGGCCTGGGTCGCGACCCGGAGCGAACACCCATGCAGTGGAGTGCCGGAGAGCACGCGGGCTTCACGACCGGTACGCCGTGGCTGCGCCTGGCAGCCGACTGGCCCATGAACAACGTGGAAGCGCAATCACGCGACGCGGGGTCGATGCTGGCGCTCTACCGGCGCCTCATCGCGTTGCGCCGCGCGCAGCCTGCGCTGAACCGAGGCAACTATGAAGCGCTTGAAACCGAGGGCGAGGTGCTCGCCTATGCGCGCAACGGCGAAGGACAGCGGCTGGTGGTGCTCCTCAACTTCGGCGCTACCCCGGCGCCGATTTCGCCGGCGTTGATGCCGCGCCAGCCGATCGTGCTGGCATCGACCGATCCTGCTCGCGCCGAGTTCATCGAGGGTCCCCTGGTGCTGGCGCCTCACGAAGGCGTCGTTATCGGCACCGTGAACGACAAGGGTCCGCCGACACGATGAGCAATCAAGACTTGCCGGTATGGATCTCGACGTAGCTGCGCGCATGCCAGCGCACGCGCACGGGCCACTTTGCGTCGGCGATGGTTTCCGAATTCACGTCCTTGCCGCTGCCGTAGTTGATCTGCCGATCGGGTCTTCTGTTGAGGCTGATCAGCAGCACGATGCGGCTGCCCGCCGCAAGCCTGCGAGCCGTCACGCGTTCGGTGGTGAACGAAAGCAGCTGACGCTCGCCGGCCCGAAGAAGCCGGCGACGCACGCGATGGCCGGCGTAGCTGGCGCGAAAGTCGTAGGGATCGAACAGCAGTTGATACTCGCCGCTTTCCGTCTGCTCATACAGCGAGATGTTGAAGTCCACGTCCTGCCGCGAGGGCGTGATGTCGAACATGCCGTGCAGGCTGCCAAAGATCTCGGTGTCCTCCGGGAGCGGATCACTGACAAAGCTGATGCTGTTGCGCATCGGCAGTTGCTTCACACGCAGCACGTCCGGCCACGGGATGCGCACGTCACGCCGATCGGCAAGATCGACCGACAGCCGCGCGCTGCCACCGCCTTCAGACGGCGACGGCAACAGGCGGTGCGGTTCGTCGCGCTCGCGAGTGTCGAGGTAAAGGCGCAGCGGGGTGCGCTGCGGCGCGTCCAGCGTCGGCACATGGCGCCACTGGTCCGCGCCCATCACCTGGTAGTTGATGCGATCCACCAGCAGAGAAGGCTTGTTCGCGCCCTTCAGGATGTGGTCGATCCATTGCAAGCGTAGCTCGGGCAGGTCGACGCGTGCGACGGAGTCCAGCGTGTGGCCGCGCAGCGTAGCCGCCGTACCGAGCCGGATCGAGGCCGCGTCGTAGGGGCCGAGCAGCAGCGTCGTATCGGCCTCTGGCCGGTTGCGAAGATGCTCGTGATGGAAGTAGAGCGCGCCGGCGTCTGCGCCGTAGTAGCCGGCAAAGCTGAGCACCGGGATGTCGATTCGCGCAAACTGCTCCGCCGACGGCAAGAACTTCTGCCAGTAGCGATCGTGGCTGGGGTGCGTCAGCCAGGTGCGGATCAGCCTGCTGCGCTTGCCAATCAGGACGCGGTCGATGTCCCAGTAAGGGCGATTGCCTCGATACCAGCGCGCGTCGAGTGCCTGCCACATCGTGTCCGGGTCGGCGTCGGCGTCGACACCGGCCCGCAGGGGCTCGGCATTCGCGTGCTCCTGCGCCCAGCGGACCATGGCGTTGCGGAAGATCTGCCCGGCCATCGGAAAGTCGATGCCCGGCGCCATCGGCGCGATCGTGGCGATGGCCTTGAGTGCCGCCGGTCTCAAGCGGGCGGCGGCCCAGGCGGCGTAGCCGGAGTAGCCGTCGCCGAGCATGCAGACGCGGCCGTCGCTCCACGCCTGCCGGGCAATCCAGTCGATGACGGCGGCGGCGTCTTCGCCGTCGCGGATGAACGGCCACACGGCGCCCTTACCGTCGGGCGTGCGTCCGCGCACGTACGCCGTGACGCCGACATAGCCTTTGACGGCGCTGCGCTGGGCGTCGTCCTCGGCGGGATCGAGCGTGAAGCGCAGCAGCGTCGGCAGAGCGTCAGTCGTGCGGCCGGGCCGAACCAGGCTCGCGAAGATGACACCCCCGCGCACGGGAATCCTGACGTCGGCCTCCGCCACGTAGCGGGCGCGGTTTTCCGCCGCGAACAATTCGGGCAGCAGCGCACCGAAGCTGCGACGCGACTGGTACGAATGCCAGGTTCGCACGAGCGCCAGAGCATCGGCCTCCGGGAGGCTGCCCTTCGCGCGCCAGAGATCGAAAGCTCGACGCAGCGGCTCTCTGTATACCGCCGGCGGAATTTCGAGCCGCGCCATGATGGCCTGGGCTTGCGCGTTGTCGAGCGGCGACACCAGTTCCCGGAACGAGCGCGCGTAGGCTTCGGCGAAGCCGAGTCCCCCCGCTTCGAGCGTGCGCGCATGCGCATAGATGCCATCGAGGATCGCACGCTGGACCAGGTCGTCGAACGGCTTGCCTTTACGGCGGCTGCGCAGGGACCCGCTGCTGTCGGAGGCTGCACGGTAGGCGCCGCTGACGATCTGCAGAGCGGTCAGGTTGGCCAGGAAGACATCGGTGTCCGCCTCTTGGTACACCGGCAAGATGCGCTGGGCCAGATCCCGCATCAACTCCGCCGCCGTGGCATCGTCAGGATCGCGAGGGGGCCGGAAGCCGAAATCCGCTCCCCAAGCCCACGCGGGCAGCGCAAGAATCACGCGCGTGAGGGCGCGGCGCACACGACTGACGGTCGACTCGCGGTGTCTCATGGTCGCTGCTCCTGGGGCACGGCGTTTGGCGCTTTGACCAGATGCACCACCTGCGTGAACAGCCGGTCGTGCGCTTCTCCGGCCGAGCCTATGTGGACGATGCCCGTGTGCGTGAGCTTGCCCAGCAGGTCGATGATGAGTTCGAGCGTGTCGTCGTCGAACGCGCCGAAGGCTTCGTCCATCACCAGCCAGGGCGGTGCCTGCAGCACCACGCGGGCGAAGCCCAGGCGCAACTGCTCGTCCATGCTGAGCTCGCTCTCCCAGCGACCCGTCTTGTTCAGCAAGGGCTCCAGGCGCTGGAGGCCCACACTCGCCAGTGCGGCCACCGTGGCTTCTCTCGGGTAGCTCGACGGTTCCATTGGGTACGACAGCACTTCGGCCAGCGTGCCGCGGGGAATGTAGGGCGTGCCGCGCGGCATGTAGTGGATCGTCTCCCCGGCGGGCCGGCGCACGATGCCGGAGCCCCAGGGCCAGAGGCCCGCGAGCGCCCGAAACAGCAAAGTCTTCTCGGTGCCCGGCGTGCCGAGGATCAAGACGCGCTGACCCCGGTGCACGACGAGACCCGGAGCGTCCAGCCGATCATGGCCGCTCCAGGAGCGAACCTCGAGCGCTTCGATCGCGAGCGCCCCGGCTTCGCCCTCCTCATAGGCGATGCGGCTGCCGCCTGTTTGTGCCTCCAGATCGGACGCCAGCATCCGGCGCAAGTCGGCAACGCGCAGCAGCGTGGCGCGCCAGTCGGCAATGATGCTGAAGTTGTCGACGAACCAGCGCAGCGACGACTGTGCCTGCGTGAAGGCCGCGGCGGCCATCATCAAGCCGCCGAACGAAACCTTCCCCGAGAAGTACAGGGGTGCGGCCACCAGCGTCGGCGCGATGATGGTGACCCAGCCGAAGCCCGCGGTGACCCAGGTCAGGTTGGTCAGCCCGAGCACCACGCGCGACGTGGCGTGCAAGACGTCGCCCAAATGCATGGCAACGCGGCGCTTCTCGTCGGCCTCGCCCGCAGCCAGTGAGATACCGTCGAGATGCTCGTTGATGCGCGTCAGCGAGAAGCGCAATTCGCCTTCACGCGCGTAGCGCTCTGCGTTGCGCGAGATCAGGCCGTTGCCGACCCAGTAGGTGACCAGGGAGCCGGCGACCGCATAGGCAATGGCCGCCCACAACATGAAGCCCGGCAACACATGGTCCTTGCCGTCGAAGAAGAGGCTGAAGTCCTTGGAGATGACCCACAGCACGCTCGCAAAGCTGCCGAACAGCATCGCTGCCTGCAACAGACCCACGCCAAGGGCGACCGACAGATCGCACAGCTTCAGCGCGTCGTCGTGCATGCGCTGATCCGGATGGGCCCCCATCGGGCCGCTGGCCTGGAGCCAGAACGCCCGGCGCGGCTGCAGCCACAGCCCCACGAGATCATTGACCACGGCCTCACGCAGCTTCAGCTGCAAGGTTTCGCCCAGCCACCTCTGCGCGACGTTCAAGACCAGCAGCGCGCCCGCAATGACCGCGAAGACGCCTACCTGCACGACGAATTCGCTCAGGTCGCGACGCGAGATCGCATCGTAGAACGGCTTGTTCCAGCTATTGAGCTCGATCTGCCCATACGCCGTGAGCGCAACGACCACGACGATCGCGCCCATCAGCGCGACAAGCGTTTTCGCGACCGGGGACACGCGCAAGGCGCCGAGCAACTCGCTGACCTGACGAAAGAAACCGGTCTTCGCAGCCGGCTCGGCACGGTTCTCTGGCCTTGCGCTCATCGCCCCCGCTGCGCCTGACAAGCGGCGGCCGCGAGGCGGCGCGCCGAGACACACGAAATGAACGCGGCGTGGCTCCAGGCCAGTTGCTTGGCCGAGGTCTGCGCGCCGCTGCGCTGGTCGAACTGTTCCGACAGATCACCACCGGCCGGTGTGTATGCGCGTACGGTGGCGAGGTAGGCGTCACCGCGCCCCATCCACTGGTTCCAATGGCGTGCATCGCCGCCCATCGCCGCCGCGGCGCGGAAACAGAACTCGGCGGCGCCGAGCGTCGAGAAGTAGTACGCGCCGCCCGAGTAGTACACGTCGCCGGCGTACCGGCCCATCGCCGCGCCACGGCCTGCGCCGCGGCCATGGTTGATTGGATAGGCTGCATCGAACAGCGCGTCGAGGCGCTCCAGCGTGGCCTGCATACGCGGATCGGCCGGTCCATGCACGGCCTCGGTGCCGAGGCTGCCGAGGCTGTGGATCGCCGACAGGATCACCGCGATGTCCAGCGCCTTCGGACTGGGCAGGCCGTCCGCCAGCACGCGTGAACGGTAGTAGCCGCGCGTCGAGTCGCGATCGCCTGACTGCTCGCCTCGCTCGTCTCGTTCATCCACCCAGTAGTCGTCGAGCAGGCGCCGCACGGCCCCAGACTCCTCCCGGCAGCGCTGCGCCTGCGCCGTGTCGCCCAAGCCCTCCAGCCATGCCGCGCCTTCGGCCAGCGCGGCCCCTGCGACGCGCAGTGTGTAGTAGTGGTGGCCGAGTTCTTCCTCCCAGATGTCGTATGACGGCTCGCGCCAGTGACGCAGCGTGAAGTCGATGTCGAAACGGATCAGCGGCGTGATCTCCGCCAGCAGGGCCGCGTCGAGGTGCCCGCCGGCCACCCAGCGCAGCAGCGCCAACGCGCGCAATGGAGGCCCGTCGTGCTGGGGTCGCGCCCATTGGAGGACATCGAGCGTGCCGTCGGGGTTCACCCTCGTTTCGGCGACGACGGCATCGCCGTGGACGCTCGCGAGGTCATGGTCCTCGCGCAGATACTGCAGGAGTTCGGGGGCCGCGCGCGCTCTGCGGTCCTGCTCCGCGGCAACCGCGCGGCCGTCGAGCCCGTTCACGGCAATGCTGAAGCGGATGAAATCGCGCAGATGCTGCAGGGCTTCGTCGCCGACGCGCCCTTCGGCGTAGAGCAGGCGCAGTGCATCGATGACGACGGCGGAATCGCGGAACCAATGAAAGAAGTAGTCCGGGTCCGGGTTGTAGTCGGCGAGCACGGGCGAAGCGACGATGGCGCCGACTATCGGCCGTATGGTCTGGCCGAAGCCCGGCCGATGCTTGACGGTCGACACCGGCGAGATGCTGGACAGCATCGCCGTCGCCGAATGGCGCAGCTGTGTTTCGAGCCAGGACTCGAACGCCGGGTCTTCCAGGCTCGCCACGCTGAAGGTCACGGTGCGGGCGACCCGAGACGCGGGCTGCTGAAGTCCAGGCGCCGCAGCCCGGCCTGCACTTCGGGCACGCTCATGAACAGTTTCCACAGAAGGCCCGTGCGATGGTTCTCCATCATCACGACGATGGGGCCTTGATCGATCGCAAGATAGGTGTCTGCGAACCAGTCTCGCTGCTCGCAGAACGCATCGACGAAGCCGTAGTCTCTCCACAACCGCTCGCCATGCACGCTGAGGAAATGCCGCACCACCTTCATCACCTCGGCCGGCGCGTACGGCAGGCTGGCCAGTGCGGCCGTCGGCGAAATGGTGCCGTTGTCGATGTCCGGAGCGTGCGCGAGGTAGCCGTAGGGGTCGTCGCTGGCGGTCAGGCCCCAGCACGATTCGCCGTAGCCCGCGTGGCCCTGGGGGTTGGCGAGGCAGTGGGCACGGTTGATCTGGACGTGGCGGCAGTTCAGATCCCAATACTCGGCGTAGCGATCCTTCAAGCCGCGCGGATCGAGGCCGCAGAACGAGTAATGCGTGAAGAACAGCGGGCCGCCGTAAGGCATGCCAAGCGGAATCTCGATGCCGTAGTACGACTGGCCGTTGAGGAAGCCTTCGCCCGCCGCGAAGCCGCGGTGGTACACCCGCGGATCGATCGCATGGCGGGGCGCGGCCGCGGCCAGCACGTAGGTGATGAGGCACTCGTTCCAGCCGCGCACTTCATGGTTCATTGCCCAGCCGTGTTTCGGGCTCCAGTGCCAGTACAGCACGTCCTGCCCGCCCTGAGTGAACCAGTTCCATTCGACCTCGTGCCACAGCGTGTCGAAGTCCGCGCGCAACCGGCGCGCCATGGCCGTGTCCTCGCTGAAATACTGGCGCGCACAGAGCAGGCCCATGCAGAGGAACGAGGTCTCGACCAGATCGCCCGCATCGTCCTTGGGGCTCATCGGGATCGTCTCGCCGCTCGCCCCGTCCATGAAGTGCGGGAAGGCGCCGTGGTAGCGCTTGGCGCGAAAGAGGGCGTCGCGCATGCGCCCCAGGCGCTCCAGCGCTGCGTCCCGCGTGACCCATCCGCGCTCCACCGCGACGATCAAGGCCATGATGCCGAAGCCCGTGCCGCCGATCGCCACCCTCTCGTCCGCCAGGTCTTCGCCCGTGGCGCCGACGAGCGTGCGGCGGTCGAGCGCCAGGCCGCTGGCGGCATCCGCACCATCCCAGAAATAGCGGAAGGTCTGCCGCTGCACGGCGTCGATCAAGGCTTCATCGGGCAGGGCTGCCAGTGCCCTCGGGTTCCTGTCATCCTTCAGCACGAACGGCTCCTTTCGTTGTCGTCTCGGTAACACGTTTGGTTTCACCGAATTGTCGGCAGCGCAACGCGGCCGAGGGCTCTCCGCCCGCAGCATGCCATCATTAAGGCCCTTGGGTTCTATTCGAAATCCCTGATGAGCCGCATCGATACCCTCATGGCCCGGATGACGCTAGCCGAAAAGCTGGGTCAACTGACGATGACTGCCTCCAGCTACACGGTCACCGGGCCGGTGCTCGCGGGGGACTCCACGCAGTCGATCATCGACGGCACCGTCGGCAATCTGCTGAACATGGTCGGCGCAGGCCCCACGCACGAGATGCAGCGGCTGGCCGTCGAGAAGTCTCGGCTTGGCATTCCGCTCTTGATCGGCCTGGACATCATTCACGGCCATCGCACGCTCTTTCCGATTCCGCTTGCGGAGGCCGGCACCTTCGACCAAGACCTCTGGGAGCGCACTGCGCGCGAGGCTGCGCGCGAAGCCTCCGCCGACGGCCTGGCCATGACTTTCGCGCCGATGCTCGATGTATCGCGCGATCCCCGCTGGGGCCGCACCGCGGAAGGGCCCGGCGAAGACCCTTGGCTGAACGCACGCATCGCACAGGCCAAGGTGCGCGGTTTCCAGGGGACCGACCTGTCATCGGCCGATTCGCTGGCCGCCTGTGCGAAGCATTTCGTCGCGTACGGCGCAGTCAACGCGGGGCGGGAGTACGCCGCCGTGGACATCTCCGAGCGCAACTTGCGCGAGGTGCATCTGCCGGGCTTCGCAGCAGCGGTCCGCGCCGGCGTCGCGACGCTGATGCCCGCCTTTACCGATCTCAACGGCGTGCCGATGACGGCGCACATCCCTTTGCTGCGCGACTGGCTGCGCGGCGAGATGGGCTGGGACGGCGTCATCGTCAGCGACTACAACGCGATCGCGGAATTGATCAAGCACGGCGTCGCGGCCGATCTCGCCGATGCCGCGGTGCTGGCGCTGAAGGCCGGCGTCGACATCGACATGATGGCCGACGCGTATCGCAAGGGTCTGCCCATCGCGCTCGAGCAGGGACGGGTGACGATCGAAGAGATCGACGCGAGCGTGCGCCGCGTGTTGCGGCTCAAGGAGCAGCTCGGCCTGTTCGACGACCCCTACCGCCGCGGCGCGACAACACCGGAGCCCGCGGCGGTTGTCGCCGAGCGGCACACGCTGTCGCGCGACGCCGGGCGCAAGGCCATCGTCATGCTGAGGAACGAGCGGGACACCCTCCCCTTGCCTGCTGCACCGAAGGCACTGTGTGTCATCGGCCCGCTGGCCGACGCCAGCACCGAGATGAAAGGCCCATGGTGGGGTGCCGGCGAACACGAGCCGGCCGTCAGCGTGCTTGCCGGCTTGCGCGCCGCGCTGCCGCAGACCGACATACGCCATGCACCCGGCGTCGCCATCGAGGGCGGCGACGACAGCGGCATCGAAGCCGCCACCCTGCTGTGCGACGGCGCCGACGCCGTCCTGCTGTGCCTGGGCGAACGTGCCACGATGAGTGGCGAGGCGGCGAGCCGCGCCACGCCCGCGCTTCCCGGCCGGCAACAGGCTCTGGCCGAAGCGGTGACGGCACGTGCACATGCGCTCGGCATTCCCGTCATCGCAATCTTGTTCTCGGGCCGCCCGCTCGTCGTTCCCTGGCTGGCCGAACACGCCGATGCGCTGCTGGCTGCGTGGTTCCTCGGCATCGAAGCCGGCCATGCGATCGCCGACGTGGTCACGGGCCGGGCAACGCCTGGCGGTCGCACGCCGATGAGCTGGCCGCGCGCCGTGGGGCAGGTGCCGATCTACTTCGGCCAGCGTCCCACCGGTCGGCCGATCAACCCTGCCGACTACTTCACGAGCAAGTACCAGGACGTCGAGAATACGCCGCTGTATGCCTTCGGCCACGGCTTGACTTACGGCCGGTTTTTATACGACGAGCTTCAGGTTGAGCCGCGGCGCATGCGCGAGCAGGACACGCTGAAGATCAGCGTCAGACTGCGTAACGTTGGCGCGCGCGAGGCTGAAGAGACTGTCTTCCTGTTCGTTCGCGGCAAGCTGAGCCGCGTCACCCGGCCGTTGCTGGAACTCAAGGGCTACGCCAAGCTGCGGTTGATGCCTGGCGAGGCCGGCTCGGTGAGCCTGGAGCTGCCGGCGGCCGAGTTGCGCTACCTCGGGCCGGACCTGCAGCCCTTGTTCGAGGCGGGCGAAGTCGAGATCCTCGTCGGCCCGAGTGCCGAGGAATCAGGGTTGCTGCGCCAGAGCATCGAGTTGTGTTGAAACCCTGCGGATTTCATCGACGATGCCGGCGAAGGTCTAGTTCCGAAGGTAGACCGGCCGTTCGTGAAGAAAAGTGCCACTGCCTGCAATCGTCAGCCGCCGACATTCGACGGGGGCGAAGGCGAAGGGCGGCAACCAGTCTGGAGCGGGCATGCCTGAAGGGCGGCTAACGCGGCAAGAGCGGTCGGTGGACTTATGCTCGTGTACTACCGTAGTCGGCCAGAAGCCGCCACTCGGCAATGTCAGTTTTCGAGAAGTCTGTCATGATCAATCGGCTGCCGCTTTTGTCTGAAAGATGCGCTCCAAACGAGTCTTGCCGATTTGCCAAATCATTTCGAGGCGCACCCCGATGGTTTGATTGTCGACACCACCCAATGGTGGGAGGAACACTGAGAAAGCCTCTCAAGTCACTTCCGCCAAGTAGTTGATTCTCAAGGAATCTTCAGTGTGACTTTCGGGCGATTTGCGGGCGCGGCCGATTACTTCGCTAACCCTTCCATCGAGCGGACACTCAACGGGCTACGCCCGGCGCCTGCCGCTCATGTCAAACGCAATGTCTGAACGCACCAAGTGGCGGCGGCCGTCAGTTCCGGGAGCATGCGTTGTCCTGGCATACCTCTTTCTGACGTCGTGCAGCTATGCACCCAGGGTTCCCGCTGCAGGCGACCTGTTCGGACAACACGTTAGAACGACCGTGGATTCAGAAGTGGCGCGTTACTACCTGGAAAACTACCTGCAGGGCGAAGACGAGAACCACGCTCTGAGTGGCAGGATAGATGCTCTGCATCGCAGAGTATGTTCGATCCCCGCCGTCGAGAGAGGATCTCAGCGCACTTTCGCGGGTGTTCTCGGTTGATTTCGCAGCATTGTTCCTCGCGCACCGGCTCCTGACCGACGAATGCAACAGGGCGCTGAACCAGTCCTTTGCGAGCTACCTCAAGTTTGAGGCCGGCGTCAACCCCGGGATCGTTTCCTCCTACGTGGTGCTCTTCGTTCCGGGCTGGGATTACGCACGGAACGGACACGTGACCGGCGCCGATTTTGCCAAGCCACGCGAGCTTGTTAGCCGATTTGGCTTGGAGAACCACTTGGTCGAACTACCTCCGACCGGTTCTGTGGAGCGGAATGCAACTGTTCTGGCTTCAGAGATTGCCAGGCGAAGCCGCTCGGGAAAAAAGATCATTCTGGCCAGCGCGAGTTCCGCCGGACCTGCCGTTCAACTTGTCCTAGGCGAGATGCTGAGCGAAAGGGACCAGGACTCGGTCAAGGCCTGGCTCAATCTCGGCGGCATCCTTCAGGGCAGCCCGCTTGTCGACTATCTTGAGGCGAGGCCGTGGCTGTTCAGCCCGATCGTCTGGCTTAAAGGGTGGGAGAAGGAGGCGATTCGCAGCATGTCTACGAGCCGGAGCAGAAGCCGCTTCGCGCGCCTGGACATGGGTTCCGGCATTCTGGTTGTCAACTACCTGGGTATTCCCCTGTCGGGACAGCTCAGTAGATTCTCGCGAGACAACTACCCGATCCTCAGCTCGGATGGGCCTAACGACGGGCTGACGATGCTTGCAGATGCGATCGCCCCGAACAGCCTGACAATTGTGGCTCTTGGAAGCGATCACTTTTTTGCCGAAGATCCGCAGATCGACGAGAAGACAGTCGCCCTGATGAAGCTGATGCTGGCCTACGTGGAGAGCGACATAACAAGCGGTTCCAGCCGATGTCCTCGCCTACGGATCGGCCACGGCTGAATCACGGCGATAGGCCCGCGGGCGGCTCAGCTCGAACGTTAGACCTCAAAGTCCACCCGGGAGGTGCTCATGCCCAATGGCGACGAGAAGATCTGTGCAAGTGTCCAAGTCCAACTTCAGACTGCTTGCGGGCTTTCCTTTACATGCTCTGAAAGGTAGCTCTGGGCCCGATTGCGACGTTCAGGCTTCGCGATCTTAGGACCGCAAACCAGTCTGAAGCAGCCTCTTGAGCAATGCATTCCTCGGCATCCGGCAGCAGCAACTCACCCGCCCCCAAACTCCCTCGCATGCTCCACCGCATACTTGATCAATTCCGCCTGCCCTTCGATCCCCAGCCGCCGCTTGATACTCTGCCGGTGCGCCTCCACCGTACGCACGCTAAGCCCCAAATCCCGCGCAATCTGCTTGCTCGATTCACCCCTGCCTAGCGCAGTGAGTATTTCGCTCTCACGCGGGGTGAGCAACGGCCTCGGCGCCTGATTGCGAAACAGCTTCTTCGACACGGCCGGGCTCAAAAAGGTGCCACCACCTGACACGGCCTCTATGGCGGCGACGATCTCGGCCGCTGGCGCGTCTTTCAGCACATAGCCGCGCGCGCCCACCTGCAGGGCCTTCTGCACGTACTCTGGGTTGTCGTACATGCTGAGCATCACCACGTGGGGCGCGGGCTGGCGTTGCAGCACCAGCGCGGCCAGGTCGATGCCGTTCATTTCTTTCATGCCGACATCCATCAGCAGCAGGTCGGGCTTGAGCGATTCGATCAAGGCCAGCGCCTCGGCTGCGCTGCCGGCCTCGCCGACGATCTCGAGATTGGGCATGGCGCCGAGCCTTGCGCGCAGGCCATCGCGCACCAGCGGATGGTCGTCGACCAGAAAGAGGCGAATGGGGGCGGCGTCTTTATTCGTCATCTGGCTACTCAGGCTTTGCGCTGCGGGTCGGCACTTCGGCCACGATGGTGGTTCCGCCTTCGCCGGATGTCACGCGGAGGCGCCCGCCGATGGACTCCATGCGTTCGCGCATGTTGCGCAGGCCAATGCCGCGCCGCGGGTCGAGCTGCATGGCGTCCACGTCAAAGCCGATGCCGTCGTCGCCAATCTCGAGCCGCACGCCTTCGTCGTCGAAAAAGCCCAGGTCGATGTGCACGCGGTGCGCCTTTGCATGCTTGCGCACGTTGGTGAGCGCCTCTTGCGTGACGCGGAAAAGTGCGGTCTTGGCTTCTTGCGAGAGTTCGTAGGCTTCGCCCTCGATCATGATCGACGCATCGATGGCGCCCTCTTCGGCAAACTCGTCGCCCAGGCGCTGGAGCGCGGCGGGCAGGCCGAGGGTGTCGAGCAACGCAGGCCGCAGGCGGTGCGAGATGCGGCGCACCTCCAGCAGCGAATCGTTGAGCCGTTGCAGCGCCTTGGCCAGTGCGGGCGGTGCGGCCTGGCTTTCGCGGTCGAGCGCTTCCACGGCGGATTCGATCAGCAGCTTGGCCGAGACCAGCGTTTGGCTGGTGCCGTCGTGCAGCTCGCGTGCAAGGTGGCCGCGCTCTTCTTCCTGCGACTGAACCACGCGCCGCGCCAACAGGCGCAGCTTGGCTTCGGCCACGCGGTGCTCGCTGAGGTTGAGCAGGAGGCCGGTGGCGCTCACCACGCCCAGGCAGAGCGCGGCAATGCCGGCAATCCAGAGCAGCGTGGTGGTGACGTTGCTGCTCATCTGGCGGTCGAGCGCCTGCATCGTCGTTTCGATGTCGTCAAGGTAAAGGCCGGTGCCGACCATCCAGTTCCAGCGCGGCAGCGCCGTGACGTAGCCGAGCTTGGGCGCCATCTGCTCGCTGGAGGGCTTGCGCCATTCGTATTCGACAAAACCGCCGCCGGCCCGCGCACCGGCAATCAGGTCCTGGATGGTGAAGCGGCCGTGGGCGTCGCGCAGGTCCCAGAGATTCTTGCCGACGAGGTCGGGCTGGCGCGAATGCATGAGCGAGCGGCCCTGCATGTCGTAGACGAAGAAGTAGCCGTCGTCGCCGTAGTCGAGCGCGGCCAGGCGGCGCAGGGCTTCGTTGCGGGTTTCGTCGTCGTCCTGGCCGGCGTCGTACAGCGGGCGCACGGTGCTCACGGCCAGGTCGACATAGCTGCGCAGTTCGCTGCGCCGCTGATCCATATAGCTTTTTTCGATGAGCGCGCGTTCGCGCCGGGCCAGGTCATGCTCCTGGTGGCGCACCGCCAGGGCCACCAGCACCAGCGCAACCAGCAGCGGTGCCACAGCCAGCGCGACGATCTTGGTGCGGAGGTTCATCGGGGGGCAAGACTACCACCGGGCGCGGCCATGAGCCCGTCGCCTGACGGCGCTCACTCAGTGCACACTGGTCGGCCGGCCCGAGGCCACCCAGGCATCGAGCCCACCGGTCAATGGCAGGGCCCGCCGCGCACCGCGCGCCAGCAGCACGCGCGCGGCCAGGGCCGCCGACACCTCGTTGGGGCAATTGCAGTAAACGACCACATCGCGCCCGCCGACGTGCGGCAGTTCGGGGTGCCGCTGCTGCAGCGACTTGAGCGTGTACGCCAGCGCGCCGGGAATGCGGCGCGGGTCGACCTGCACGCCCGCTTCGCCGCGCACGTCGATCACCAGCGGGGGCGTCTCGCTGGCCAGCAGTTCATGCAGCTCTTCCACGGTGATGCGCGGCATGCCGGTGAGCCGCATGAACGCGCGGCGGCGCCAGTAGCGCACCGCCAGCATCACGGCCAGCACCACCACCAGCGCCACGGTCGCAACGCCGCCGGCCTGGGCCAGCATGGCCAGCACGTCCTGGATCTGGTCGCGAAAGATCCAGCCCAGCCCGAGAAAAAGGCCGGTCCAGACCAGCGCGGCGCCAATGTCGAAGACGATGAAGCGCCACACCGGCATGCCCAGCGCACCGGCCATCGGTGGTGCCACCACCGAGACGCCCGGCACAAACTTGGCGGCCACCAGCGAGAGCCCGCCCCAGCGGCCGATGAGCGATTCGCCGCGCCGCACGCATGAATCGGGCGACAGCGAGATGCGGCACAGAAGGCGCATGAAGCGGTAGCCGAAGCGGCGCCCGGCATAGAACCAGGCGCCGTCGCCCAGCAGGTTGGCCAGCACCGCGGCCAGCACCACGCCCGCCACCGAGACGTTGCCGGCCGCCAGCAGCGCGCCCGACACCACCAGCACGGCGGCCGCGGGCACCGGCAATCCGAGGCGCGCGGCAAAGCTCGCCGCGAAGACGATCGCGATCGCGTTCTGCACCAGCAGCGACATCAGCTGTGCCATGGCAGCAGCAACAGCAACGCGAGGTTGGGGTTCACTCGTTTGGGGCGGCCTAGCGCGGCGCGTCGCCCTTGCGGTATTCGGCCGTGAGCTCGTCGAGCCTCTGCTTCAGCGCGGGGTCCAGCTTGTAGGCGGCCGCGGCCAGCGTGGCGTCGAGCTGCTCGGGGCGGCTGGCACCGAGCAGTGGCGCGGTGATGAGCGGGTTGGCCATGACCCAGGCCACCGCCAGCGTGGCCAGCGGCACGCCGGCTTCGTCGGCCAGCTTGTGGAGCTGTGTCACGGTGTCGAAGCTGCGCTCGTTCCAGTAGCGGTCCTGGTACATGCCGCCGGCCGTGCCGAGCGTGAAGCGGGTGTTCTCCTCGGGCGTGGCGCCGGGCTTGTACTTGCCGGTGAGCAGGCCGCCGGCCAGCGGGTTGTAGGGAATCACGCCCAGGCCCTCTTCGCCCGCCAGCGGCAGCAACTCGCGCTCGATCTCGCGGAACAGCAGGCTGTAGCGCGGCTGCACCGACACGTAGCGCGTGAGCTTGTGCAGCTCGGCCTTGCCAAGCGCGCGGGCCAGCCGGTAGGCCAGAAAGTTGGACACGCCGATGTAGCGCGCGCGGCCCGACTTGACGATGACGTCGAGCGCCTCCAGGCTCTCTTCGAGCGGCGTCTCGCGGTCGTCGCTGTGCAGCTGGTACAGGTCGACGTGGTCGGTCTGCAGCCGCTTGAGCGAGGCGTCGATGGCGTCGAGCAAGTGCTTGCGCGATGCACCCTGGTCCCAGCTGTTGGGCCCGACCTTGCCGACCGCCTTGGTCGCCACCACGAAGCGGCGGCGGCCGGTGGGGCCCTGCTTCTGCAGCCAGCGGCCGATGATTTCTTCAGTGCGGCCGGTGGTTTCGACGGTGCCGCCAAGCGGGTACACGTCGGCGGTATCGAGAAAGTTGATGCCACCCTCGGCGGCCTTGTCCAGAATGCGGTGCGACACCGCCTCGTCGGTCTGCAGGCCGAAGGTCATGGTGCCAAGCGCAAGCCGCGACACGGTAAGGCCCGTGCGGCCGAGACGGGTGGTGGGAATGCTCATGGTGGTCTCGATCGAGAGAGATGACGGAGAGGAAGGGCGGCGGCCATCATAGACACGGCCGCGCAAACCTGCTGGCACCCCCGATATTTCAGGTGGCTTCGAGATGCACGCCGGGCGCGCCGCGCTCCACCGCAAAGCGGGCCATCGGCGCGACGGCGCTGTCTGCGGATTTCTCGTCTTCCACGGCGCGGAACTCGACCGTGCAGCCGCGCGCATCGAACGCCATGTGCGCATAGCCGCGCTTGTCGCCCCGGCCGTAGCGCAGGTGGTCGTTCTTGGCGAGCAGGTTGGTCACGTTGGCGGCGCTGGGCCCTTCGGAGGTGATGGCGCCGCCGACGAATTCGGTCGCCACCGCCGGGCCTTGCGGCTCGCGGCGCAGATCGGCAGCCCAGAAGGCGTGCACGTCGCCGCTGATGACCAGCGCATCACCGCCGCGCGCCTTGTTGGCGGCCAGGCTGTCGAGCAGGCGCGCGCGGGACGCGGCGTAGCCGTCCCAGCCGTCCATCCAGTAGCCGTGCTCGGGGCCGCGCTTGCGGTCGGCCTCGGCCAGCAAGGTGGGCTGCGCAATGACCGTCCAGCGCGCGGGCGGCGCGGCCAGTTCGTTCGCGAGCCAGGCTTCCTGCTTCTTGCCCAGGAGGCTGCGCTCCGGCGCGAGTCGGTCGGCACAGTCGGCCAATGGCGATGCACTGCGGCCGGCCAGGCAGGCGTGGTGCGAGCGGTACTGCCGCCCATCGAGCAGGAACACGTCGAGCATGCGGCCGAAGCGATGGCGCCCGTAGATGGTGGCCGCGGCACCGGTCGGCCGCATGCTGGCGGGCACGGGCATGTGCTCGTACCACGCCTGGTAAGCCGCGGCGCGGATGGCAAGAAACTGCGCGGGGTCGATGGCGCGCGGCGACACGTCGTCGGTGTAGTCGTTGGCCACCTCGTGGTCGTCCCAGGTCACGAGCCAGGGGAACGCGGCATGCGCGGCCTGCAGGTGCGGGTCGGTCTTGTAGAGCGCGTAGCGGTCGCGAAACTCGCCCAGCTGCGTGGGAATGCCGCCCTGGTGGCGGCGCACATGGCGCGAGCCCCATGAGCTTTCGTAGATGTAGTCGCCCAGGTGCACGACGAAGTCGAAAGGCTGCGCGGCCATGTCGCGGTAGGCGGCGTAGTAGCCCTGCTCGAACTGCTGGCACGACGCGAAGGCAAAGCGCAATGGTTGCAGCGCGGCATCGGCTTCGGCCGGCGCGGTGCGGGTGCGGCCGACGGGGCTTCGCGCGCCTTCGGCCGTGAAGCGATACCAATAAGGCCGGCCGGGCGCGAGGCCCCGCACTTCGGCATGCACCGAATGCGCGAGCGCCGCAACGGCCGTGGCCCTGCCCTCCGCAGCAATGCGGGCAAAGTTTTCGTCGTGCGCCACTTCCCAGCGAACGTCGACCGATGCGTCGCCCATGCCGCCGCCCTGCAGCGGATCGGGCGCCAGGCGCGTCCACAGCACCACGCCGTCGGGCCTTGGGCTGCCCGATGCCACGCCGAGCGTGAAGAGTTCGCGCGAACTTTGTTGTTGCGCGTTCAGCCGGAGGAACGGATGGCCCAGCGATGCAGCCGCCATCCCGCTGAGCAGCAGGCGGCGGCGGCGCGAGACAGGCTGGGCCGCCCTCATGTCTTTTCGCGCGCGGCCAGGGCCAGGTCGGAGCGGTCGGTGGTGATCTGGCGCACGGGCATGGTGAGCCATTGTGCAATTTCCTCGCGCGGGTCGATGACCCAGGCGCTCACCGTCGGGTGCGGCCGGGCACTGCGGCCACGCAGCGCGCCAGCGAGTTTGCGCGTTCGATCTACGAAGCGCTCGGCGCGCGCTGAGCGGCGTCGGGCCGCTCGCTGGCGCGTGCACTCGCCACCGCCCACCAGAACACACCCATGCCGGCCAGCGCCAGCAAGGCGCCGACCCAGCCGGTCGACGTCCAGCCCAGGCCCGCGGCAATGGCCACGCCGCCGAGCCATGCACCGAGCGCATTGGCCATGTTGAAGGCCGAGTGGTTGAGCGCGGCGGCGAGCGTCTGCGCGTCGCCGGCCACGTCCATCAGGCGAATCTGCAGGGCCGGGCCGATGGCGACGGTGGTGCCGATGAGGAACACGTTGAACGCCGCGGTAAAGACGTTGTGCGCCGCGAACGTGAACACGGCGAGCACCAGCGCCGCATAGACGAGCAGGCCGCCGATGGTGCGCATGAGCGACTTGTCGGCCAGGCGCGAACCGACGAGGTTGCCGGCGACCATGCCCAGGCCGAACAGCGCAAGCACGAAGGGCACGCCGCCCAGCGGCAGGCCCGCCACCTCGATCAGCGTGGGCTTGATGTAGCTGAACACCGAGAACATGCCGCCGAAGCCGATGGCGCCGATGCCGAGCGTGAACCACACCTGCTTGCGCTTGAGCGCGCCCAGTTCGCGCCAGGGGCTGGCACCTGCGGGCGCCGCAAGGTCGGGGATGTCGCGGCGCAGCAGCACCACGGCAATGAGTGCGATGACGCCCACGAACACGAAGGCCGCGCGCCATCCGAAAAGCTGGCCGAGCCAAGCGGCAATGGGCACGCCGACCAGCGTGGCGCCGGTGAGCCCCAGCATCACGAGGCCCACGGCCCGCGCGCGGCGCCCCGGTGGCGCCAGCGTGGCCGCCACGAGCGCGGCAACGCCGAAGTAGGTGCCGTGCGGCAGCCCGGTCGCAAAGCGCAGCAGGTTGAGCGACATGTAGCCCGGCGCCATGGCGCTGGCAAAGTTGCCGGCGGCAAACACGGCCATGAGCGCAACCAGCAGTGCGCGGCGGCGCCAGCCCGCGGCGAGCACCGCGAGCACTGGCGCGCCGATCACCACGCCGAGTGCGTAGGCGCTGATGACGTGGCCGGCCTGCGGGATGGTGACCGCGATGTCTTTCGCGACCTCGGGCAGCAGCCCCATGATCACGAATTCGCCGGTGCCAATGGCAAAGCCGCCCACGCCGAGGGCCAGCACGGCCCGCAGGAAGTCGACGCGCGATGCGGAAGAGGAAACGGAAAGATCGGTATCCGCGCTGTCCAGCGCGGGCGGGGAGGCGTTCAAGGCCAGGCTCCTGGGAGGGTGCCCGGCGGCGACGGGCAGAGGCCTGATTTTAGGGTAAACCCTGAATTTTTGCTGATACAGCCATGCTGTCCGGCTGGTACCGCCGTGCCGGACGATGGCCGGCCGGGATGCTTAGATCGCCACGAGCTGGCGCACGCCCTGCGCTTCCATGTCCTCGCCGAGGCCGCGCGCGATCACTTCGCCGCGCTCCATCACGAGGTAGTCGTCGGCCAGCTCCTGGGCAAAGTCGTAGTACTGCTCGCACAGCACGATGGCCATGTCGCCGCGATCGGCCAGCATGCGGATGACACGGCCGATGTCCTTGATGATGCTGGGCTGGATGCCTTCGGTCGGCTCGTCCAGGATCAGCAGCTTGGGCTTGGGAGCCAGCGCGCGTGCAATGGCCAGCTGCTGCTGCTGCCCGCCCGAAAGGTCGCCGCCGCGGCGGTTGATCATCTGCTTGAGCACGGGGAACAACTCGAACAGTTCCGCCGGAATGGGCGTGCTGCCGCTCTTGTAGGCTAGGCCCATGCGCAGGTTCTCTTCGACCGTGAGGCGGGCAAAGATCTCTCGGCCTTGGGGGACAAAGCCGATGCCCGCTCTTGCTCTTTCATACGGCGTGGCCTTGTGGATCGGCTTGCCTTCGAGTTCGATGCTGCCGCTCTTGATGGGAACGAGGCCCATCAGCGACTTGAGCAGCGTGGTCTTGCCCACGCCGTTGCGGCCGAGCAGCACGGTGACCTTGCCGAGCGTCGCCTCGAAGCTCACGTCCCGAAGGATGTGGGAGCCGCCGTAGTACTGGTGGATGTTTTTTACTGTCAGCATTTTGGGGACGCCTTCCTTTGTCTTTGTTGGAGGCGCCCGGGGTGCGGCACGGCGCGATCGGCCCCACTATGCCGGCCCTTCGGGCTCCCCTGCGGTGCTCGCATTTCGCGGGGTCTCGCAGAACTCGCTTCGCTCAAACAGCTGCGAGCCCTGATCCGCGAAACGCTGCGCTCCTCGGCGGCACAGAGGGGCCGCCCACACCGCGCCGCACCCCGGGCGCTGGCCGTGGCGTTAATGCCGCCTGCCCTCACCCCAGCCCTCTCCCGAAGGGAGAGGGAGGAAGTCAGGGGGTACACCATGGCTCTGTCCACGGCGATGGGGGTTGAGCCCTTGGGTGGCCGTTGAGGCACCGCCGAGCAGCGCAGCGACGGGCGGATCAGGGCTCGCAGCTGTTTGAGCGAAGCGAGTTCTGCGAGACCCCGCCCGTCGCGAGCAGCGCAGGGAAGCCCGAAGGGCCGGTGACGTCGGCCGCCCAAGGGCTCAACCCCTATCGACGCACCCCGAACAGAATCAGCGACCAAGATAGACCTCGATCACGCGCTCATCAGCCTGCACCTCGTCGAGCGTGCCTTGCGCCAGCACGGAGCCGTCGCACAGCACCGTGACAATCTCGGAAATTGTTCGGATGAAGCTCATGTCGTGCTCCACCACCATCAGCGAATGCTTGCCCTTGAGCGTGAGAAACAGCTCTGCCGTGCGCGCCGTTTCCTCGTCGGTCATGCCGGCCACGGGCTCGTCGAGCAGCAGCAGCTTCGGGTCCTGCATCAGCAGCATGCCGATCTCGAGCCACTGCTTCTGGCCGTGGCTCAGGTTGCCGGCCAGGCGGGACACGCTGTCGGCCAGGTGGATGGTCTGCAGCACTTCGGCGAGCCGGTCACTCTGCGCGGAGTCGAGCCTGAACAGCATCGACGCGCGAACGCCCTTGTTGGTCTTGAGCGCGAGTTCGAGGTTCTCGAACACGGTGAGATGCTCGAACACCGTCGGCTTCTGGAACTTGCGGCCGATGCCCAGCTGCGCAATGTCGGCTTCGCGATGGCGCAGCAGGTCGATGGTGCTGCCGAAGAAAACCGTGCCTTCGTCGGGCCGCGTCTTGCCGGTGATGATGTCCATCATCGTCGTCTTTCCCGCGCCGTTCGGTCCGATGATGCAGCGCAGTTCGCCCGGCGCAATGTCGAGCGACAGCTTGTTGATGGCCTTGAATCCGTCGAAGCTCACGCTCACGTCTTCGAGGTACAGGATGCGGCCGTGTGTCACGTCGACCTCGCCCGGCGTTGCAATGCGGCCGAAATCCGCGGAACGGCCGCCGGACTCGGTGCTGCCGCTCATGTAGGGCATGCCCGCGGCGCGGGCGGCGCGCTCGGCGCCGGCTTCCATCAGGTCGGGCGTCATGCGCGCGCTCCCTTCACCTCGGCGGCCAGCGGCGCGTGCAGCGCCTCCGGCTCCACGCCTTGCGCGGCGGCCATGGCGCGCTGCGCTTCTTCTCGGCCGGCGCTTGGCGCGGTCTTCTCGCGCGACAGCCATTTCTTCACCAGCCCCACGATGCCGTTCGGCAAGAACAGCGTGACGGCAATGAACAAGGCACCCAAAAAGTACAGCCAATACTCGGGGTACGCCACCGTCAGCCAGCTCTTTGCGCCGTTGACGATGAAGGCGCCGATGATCGGACCAATGAGCGTGGCGCGCCCGCCCACCGCAGCCCAGATCGCGATCTCGATGGAGTTGGCCGCGCTCATCTCGCCCGGGTTGATGATGCCGACCTGCGGCACGTACAGCGCACCCGCCACGCCGCACATGACGGCCGAGATGACCCAGATCGTGAGCTTGTAGGGTAGCGGGTTGTAGCCCGAGAACATCACGCGCGTTTCGGCATCGCGGATGGCCTGCAGCACGCGACCGAACTTGCTGCCGATGAGCCACCTGGCAAACAGGAAGAAGCCGAGCAGCGTGGCGCCCGTGAGTGCAAACAGCGTCATGCGCATTTCTTGCGTGGCAATCGGAATGCCCAGGATGCGCTTGAAATCGGTAAAGCCGTTGTTGCCGCCGAAGCCCGTCTCGTTGCGGAAGAACAGCAGCATGGCCGCGAAGGTCATGGCCTGCGTGATGATCGAAAAATACACGCCCTTGATGCGCGAGCGGAACGCGAAGAAGCCGAACACGAAGGCAATGAGGCCCGGCACCGCAACGATGAGGATGAGCGTGGCAACGAAGCTGTCGCTGAAGGTCCAGTGCCAGGGCAGCGTCTTCCAGTCGAGAAACACCATGAAGTCCGGCAGGTCGCTCTTGTAGTTGCCGTCGCGGCCGATCTGGCGCATGAGGTACATGCCCATCATGTAGCCGCCCAGCGCAAAGAAGAGGCCGTGGCCCAGCGAGAGAATGCCGGTGTAGCCCCAGATCAGGTCCATGGCCAGCGCGCAGATGGCGTAGCACATGATCTTGCCGACCAGCGCCACCGCGTAGTCGCTCATGTGCAGCGGGCTGCCCGCCGGCACCACCATGTTGAGCACCGGCGCCACGGCGCACACCACGATCAGCGTGACGAAGAAGGCTGTCCAGCCCTTGCCGCTCAAGAGCGGTCCTTTGGTTGGCAATACGACCTTGTTGTTGCTCATGCCTCTGCGCTCCGGCCCTTCATGGCGAAGATGCCCTGAGGTCTCTTTTGAATGAAGATGATGATGAAGACAAGCACCGCGATCTTCGCGAGCACCGCGCCCGCCCAGCCTTCGATGAACTTGTTGAGAATGCCCAGGCCCATGGCCGCATACACCGTGCCCGCGAGCTGGCCGACGCCGCCCATCACGACCACCATGAAGCTGTCGACGATGTAGCTCTGGCCGAGGTCGGGGCCGACGTTGCCGATCTGGCTCAGCGCACAACCCGCGAGGCCGGCAATGCCGGAGCCGAGCGCGAAGGCGTAGGTGTCGATGCGCGCGGTGTTCACGCCCATGCAGGAGGCAATGGGCCGGTTCTGCGTCACGCCGCGCACGAACAGGCCGAGCCGCGTGCGGCCGATGAGCCAGCCCATTGCAAGCAGTACCAGCACTGCGAAGATGATGATGCAAATGCGGTTCCACGGCAGCGTGACGTTGCTCAGCATGGTGAAGCCGCCGCTCATCCAGCCGGGGTTTTCCACGCCGACGTTCTGCGCGCCGAACAGCGAGCGCACGAGCTGCTGCAGCATCAGGCTGATGCCCCAGGTGGCAAGCAGCGTTTCGAGCGGCCGTCCGTAGAGAAAGCGGATCACGCCGCGCTCGAGCACCGCGCCCACCAGCGCCGAACTCAGAAACGCCACCGGAATGGCCGCCACCAGGTACCAGCCGAAGGCCGCTTCGGGCATGTAGCGCTGGAAGATGCCTTGCATCACGTAGGTGGCGTAGGCGCCGATCATCATCAGCTCGCCGTGCGCCATGTTGATGACGCCCATGAGGCCGTAGGTGATGGCCAGGCCGAGGGCGGCGAGCAGCAGCACCGAGCCCAGGCTGATGCCGCTGAACACCGCGTTGATGCGGTCGCCCCACACCAGCGAGCCGTCGATGCTGGCAATGGAAGCGACGATGGCGGCCTTGACGTCCGCTTCGGTTTCGTCAGCGAGCCGCTGGTTGAGCAGCAGCTTGGTGTCGGGGCTGCTGTTGGCGCCGAGCTCCTTGGCCGCGGCAAGGCGCCTGGCCTTGTCCGCGCTGGTGAGCATGCTGGCGGCGCGCACCAGTTCCAGCTGCGCCTTGATGCCGGGGTTGGTCTCGGCGGCCAGCGCCTTTTCGACCATCGGAATGCGCGATTCGTCGGGCTCCTTGAAGAGCGCCTGCGCGGCTTCGGCGCGCACCGCATCGTCCTTGCTCGTGAGCTTGAGCACGGCTTGCGCGGCATCGAGCGCGCCGCGCATGAGGTTGTTGTTGACCACGTCCTCGGCCGTGTCGGGCACCTTCAATTCGGCGCCGGTCACGGGGTCGTAGCCTTTGTCGTCCTTCATCACGAAGACTTTGTCTTCGGAATACTTGACCGCGTCCTCGGACATGGCCTGGATGAATGCGGCGGTCTTGTCGTCGGCCGTGAGCACGGCCTTGTTGAGCGCGGTGATGCGCGATTCGGATTCGCCCGAGGCGATGGCCTTGGCTTCGTCGGCGGTCAGCGCGTGGACGGCCGATGCCATGAGCAGCATGGCGGCGAGTGCGCAATGAAGGGATCGTCGAAGCATGGTGAATGAGATCGTGTTGCCCCCTCTCCCCTTGGGGAGAGGGTTGGGGTGAGGGCGGGCAGCCTTCCAACAGACACGGCGGCCAGATCGACCGCCGTTGCCCTCACCCCCGCCCTCTCCCCGAGGGGAGAGGGAGCAAGAGAGGGACTTGCCGACGAATTACAGCGACTTGCCAGCCGGCTGGTCAGGCTTCTTGTCGTTGCCTTCGATGTACGGGCTCCACGGCTTGGCCTTGACCGGGCCCGGCGTCTTCCACACCACGCTGAACTGGCCGTCGGCCTTGATCTCGCCGATGAACACGCTCTTGTGCAGGTGATGGTTCTTCTCGTCCATCTTCGACACGATGCCCGAGGGCGCCGTGAAGGTCTGGCCGGCCATCGCCGCGATCACCTTGTCGGTGTCGGTGCTCTTGGCCTTCTCGACGGCCTGCTTCCACATGTGGATGCCGATCCAGGTGGCTTCCATCGGGTCGTTGGTGAGCGGCTTGTCCTTGTGGCCGGCAATGTTCTTGGCCTTGGCGTAATCGCCCCACTGCTTGATGAACGCCGTGTTGGTCGGGTTCTTGATCGACATGAAGTAGTTCCATGCGGCCAGGTGGCCGACCAGCGGCTTGGTGTCCACGCCGCGCAGTTCTTCTTCACCCACCGAGAAGGCCACCACCGGCACGTCCTTGGCCTTGAGGCCGGCGTTGCCGAGTTCCTTGTAGAACGGCACGTTGGAGTCGCCGTTGATGGTCGACACCACGGCCGTCTTGCCGCCGGCCGAGAACTTCTTGACGTCGGCGACGATGGTCTGGTAGTCGCTGTGGCCGAAGGGGGTGTACTTCTCGTCGATGTCGGTGTCCTTCACGCCCTTGCTCTTCAGGTAGGCGCGCAGGATCTTGTTGGTGGTGCGGGGGTACACATAGTCGGTGCCCAGCAGCACCCAGCGCTTGGCGCCGCCGCCTTCCTTGCTCATCAGGTAGTCAACGGCCGGAATGGCTTGCTGGTTGGGCGCGGCGCCCGTGTAGAACACGTTCTTCGACAGCTCTTCGCCTTCGTATTGCACGGGGTAGAACAGGAGGCCGTTCATTTCCTCGACCACCGGCAGCACCGACTTGCGCGACACCGAAGTCCAGCAGCCGAAGATCACCGACACCTTGTCCTGGCCGAGCAGCTGCTTGGTCTTCTCGGCGAACAGCGGCCAGTTGGAAGCCGGATCGACCACCACGGGCTCGAGCTGCTTGCCCAGCACGCCGCCCTTTTTGTTGATGTCCTCGATGGCCATCAGCACCGTGTCTTTCAACACGGTTTCCGAGATGGCCATCGTGCCCGACAGCGAGTGCAGCACGCCGACCTTGATGGTGTCGGCGGCAAAGGCCGGCGCAGCGGAGATGCTGGCCAGGGCGACGGCGGCGGTAAGCGCCTTGAGTGTGAAACGACGTTGCATGTGGACTCCTGCTCCAGGGTGGTTGAAACCTTTGTCGCCGGCTGGCCGGACGATGGAAGGGAGTCTGCGGATTCGCCCGCCCGCGAGAAATACGCCGGGTGGCGTACACGGAGGTACTCAGGGCGGCCGACCTGCAATTCGGCTCGGCCACACACTCTTTCTACGCGCGTGATCCTCGTGGCAAAAACCCATTTTGGGCTTTAAAATGCCCAAAATGGGTAAGTTCTTGTCGCCCGCCGCGCAGATCGAGAGGCCCGCCAGCTTGGCGGATGCCCTGTTCACGACCACCCAGCAACGCGTGCTTGGCTATCTCTTCGGGCAGCCGGACCGCAGTTTCTTTTCCACCGAATTGATCAAGCTCACCGGCGCAGGCTCCGGCGCGGTGCAGCGCGAGCTCAAGCAATTGACCGACAGCGGCTTGCTCATCACATCACGCGTGGGCAACCAGAAGCACTATCAAGCCAACGCCGCGGCGCCGATCTACGACGAGTTGAGCAGCATTGTTCGCAAGACCTTCGGCCTCGCAGGTCCGCTGCGCGAAGCCTTGGAACCGCTCGCCGCAAAAATCGAAGCCGCCTTCGTATTCGGCTCGGTGGCCAAGAACAGGGATACGGCCTCCAGCGACATCGACTTGCTGCTGATCAGTGAAGAACTTGCGTATTCGGACCTGTTTCTCGCCCTCGATGCAGTGTCGGCACGTCTTGGCCGTACAGTGAACCCGACCATGTTCACAAGAAAAGAACTGATGCGAAAGCACAAAGACGGCGAGTCGTTCGTGAAGCGCGTCATGGAACAGCCCAAGCTCTGGGTCATCGGTGACGCGCATGCCCTCCCCGCTTGAAAACCTGTGCGGCCCGACCAAGCCGCTCACCGCAGAACCCCCGGATGCTCGCGAATTCGCGGGCCTGCTGCGTTCTGGCCTTGCACGCCTGGCGGATGCCCAGGTGATGCAACTCTCCGTCGAGGGCCGATTCGATCTCGCATACAACGCCGCGCATGCCATGTGCCTCGCAGCGCTGCGTTGGCATGGCTATCGGTCGAGCAACCGCTTCATCGTCTTCCAGGTGTTGCCCCATACGTTGGAGTTGGGACCGGAGGTGTGGAGGGTATTGGCCAAAGGCCACGAAATACGAAACCTCGGCGAGTACGAAGGCAACCTGAATGTGGATGAGCGCATCGTCCGCGATCTGATCGCAGCATGCGAGCGCGTAGCCTCGAAGCTCTCTGAACTGCCGCCGCCCAGGCTGGACTAGGCATTCGCGGCCGAAATCAAACTTCGGGCCTCGCGCTTGAATTGGGCCACCGCAAAGGCCCAGACCATGCGCGTCGCATCGGGCCCTCCCGGGTCGCTGAAAAGCAGCCGGGAAGCGCCGCCGCTCCACGCGTGCCCCAGGCGCTCAATTTCGCACAGCGTGACCACCGCGCGGCCTTTGCGCCGGAACTCGGTCACCTGCATGGGGTGCCGCTTGCCGCGTTGAAGCGTGCGCGGCGTCCCCGGCTTGGCACCCAGGGCCGTGGCCCATACGGCCGCGCTGCTGACGGCATTGCTCGGCGCCACCACGGCATCTGCGGTGCCATGCAGCACCAGCATCGGCGGCAAGGTTGCAAAGACGGCAGCCGCGCCCATCGCCTTGCCGACCGCGGTGGACGGCATGGGCGGCGTGTGCTGTCCGCGCATCGCGCCAAGGGCGGTGGCCGAAGACTTTGCCGCACCCGGCGCCACGCCCGAATGCATGACCACGGCGCGAAAGCGCAGCGGGTAGCGCGTGGCCAGCAGCGCCGCCATGCTGGCACCGGCCGAAAGGCCGGCCAGTGCAATGCGCTCGCGGTCGACCGGATACAGCACGCAGGCCTGGTCGATGGCCGCCATCAACGTGGCGGCCTCGGCATCGGCCTTGCCCGAGCGGCGCTCATACCAGTTCCAGCAGCCTTGGGGATGGGCCAGCCTGTCTTGCTCCAGGTACAGCACCAGGAAGCGCTGCCGCACTGCCAGCGTATTCATGCGCGTGCTGGCCGCAAAGTCGCGCCCCGTCTGGCCACAGCCGTGCAGCATGACCATGAGCGGCAGCTTTTCGCCGGGCGCGAGCTTCAGGTCGACGGGACGGAACAGGTGATAGCCGCGTGCACCGCCGGGGCCCAGCGCCATGCCGCTGAGCCAGTCGCCCCTGCCGGGCGGCGGCTTGAGCCGCTTGGCGGTGGCGCGCTGCACCTGGCCCGTCACGCGCTTGCTGTTGCTGAGCGTGAGTTTGGTGAGTGCCTTCAGGTTGCGCTCGTAGGCGCGGGCGAACAGGGATGCAGTGGAACGACGGACCATGGGCGCAGTGTGAGGGCAAAGCGCCGGCCGGCCAAACGGCCGCGAGGCCTCAGTAGATTTCCGGCACGATCATGTCGGCCGGCACGGGCTGGCGCAAATAGTCCGCATGGCGCTCGCGCGCCGGCAGGTCGACCGGCGGATGCGGCACCTCCTGGTAGGGCAGCTGGCCCAGCAGGTGGCTGATGCAGTTCAGCCGTGCCTTCTTCTTGTCAACCGCCTGCACCACCCACCAGGGCGCTTCGGGAATGTGCGTGCGCTCCAGCATGATCTCCTTGGCCTTGGTGTATTCCTCCCAGCGGCGGCGGCTTTCGAGATCCATGGGGCTCAGCTTCCATTGCTTGAGCGGATCGTGAATGCGGCCGAGAAAGCGCATGTGCTGCTCGTCGTCGGTGATGGAGAACCAGTACTTGATGAGCTTGATGCCCGAGCGCACCAGCATCTTCTCGAACTCCGGCACGGTGCGGAAGAACTCTTCGTATTCGTCGTCGCTGCAAAAGCCCATCACGCGCTCGACGCCGGCGCGGTTGTACCAGCTGCGGTCGAACAGCACCATTTCGCCGGCGGCCGGCAGGTGCGCGGCATAACGCTGAAAGTACCACTGCGTGCGCTCGCGGTCGTTGGGGGCGGGCAGCGCGGCCACGCGGGCCACGCGCGGGTTCAGGCGCTGGGTGATGCGCTTGATGACGCCGCCCTTGCCCGCCGCGTCGCGGCCTTCGAAAAGAATGACCACCTTCTGCTTGCTGTGCTGCACCCAGTCCTGCAGCTTCACGAGCTCGCCCTGCAGGCGGAACAGCTCCTTGAAGTAGGCCTGGCGAGCAGCCTTGTCGGTTGTTTGCGCCGCGGGGTCGAGCCCGTCGATGTTGCGGTCCTCGATCTCCAGCTCTAGCTCTTCGTCATAGCTGTCGATCAGGTCGCGGGCGATGCGTTGCATCAGGTCTTCGTGGTCTGGAAGTGCGCTCGTCAGCATCATGGCAAGGAGAAGAGGTGTGGGGTAGAACAAAGCATGCTGCCCGCCGCATATGACCATCGCGTGACAACCTGCAATCCGCCGACACGAAGTTGTCATAAATGGCGAACACCATCCGGGACACACCCTTTTGTCTTTCCTGATCCACACGCACCTTGCCGGCACTCCATGACCTGGCCGCCAATTCGTACGGCGGCGACGAAGCCGGGCTGATCTGCGGCTACCTGTTCGACGCCGATGCGCCGGAGCCTGTGCGGGCCATCGATTCGGCGCAGGCTGCGGCCTGGCTGGATACGGGTGCGGTACAGGACGGCCCCATCGCAGCGCCGGGCCGCGCGAGTTCCCCCGCATTCCTCTGGCTGCACTTCAACCTGAGCCACGCCCAGGCCGAGCGCTGGCTGTTGCGCCATGCGCAGCTGTCCGACACCTTCTACGAAACGCTGCACGAGGGCCTGCCCTCCACGCGCATCGAGCGTGCTGACGATTCGCTGATAGCGGTCATCAACGACGTGCACTTCGAGTTCAGCTTCGAGCCCTCGGACATCTCGACGCTCTGGATCAGCGTGGGGCCGCGCCTGGTGGTCACGGCGCGCGCCAAGCCGTTGCGCTCGGTCGATGCGCTGCGCACGGCGGTCAAGGCCGGGGACGCGCCGCGCTCGAGCACCGAGCTGCTCGAGCACCTGCTGCGCGCGCAGGCCGACGTGCTGGTGAAGATCGTGCGCGGCGTCACTTCGCGCATCGACCGCATCGAGGACGAGCTGCTTGCCGGCCGGCTCGACCACAAGCGCGCGCGGCTCGGCGTGCTGCGCCGGCTGCTGGTGCGGCTGCAGCGCCTCTTGGCGCCCGAACCCGCCGCCCTCTTCCGCCTGCTGCAAGGGCCGCCGGGCTGGATGGCAGAGCCCGACGTGCAGGAGCTGCGCGGCTCGACCGAAGAGTTCTCGGTGGTGCTGCGCGACATGCAGGCACTGCAGGAGCGCATCAAGCTGCTGCAGGAAGAAATTGCCGCCAACGTGAACGAGGACAACAACCGCAGCCTGTTCGTGCTGACGGTGGTGACCGTGCTCGCGCTGCCGATCAACATCCTCGCAGGCCTGTTTGGAATGAACGTGGGCGGCATTCCGCTGGCGGAGCACAAGCACGGGTTCTGGATCGTGGTGGCAATCGTTGCCAGCTTTACCGCTGTGGCCGCCTGGACGGCATTCCGCAAGAAGCGCTGAGGCGCATCGGCAGGCGCAGTAATGCTATTTATTTAATAGCAACCACAATAGCATCCATGCGCCTGCATCGATTTCCAGACCCAATAGAATGACGTTGTGTCCACCATTCTCAATGCCGATCTGCACTGCCATTCCGTGGTCTCCGACGGCACCCTGACGCCCGAGGAACTGGCCGCGCGCGCGGCAGCCAACGGGGTCGAGCTCTGGGCGCTCACCGATCACGACGAGGTCGGCGGCCAGTACCGCGCAGCCGCCGCGGCACGCGCCAACGGCATCCGCTATCTCACCGGCACCGAGATCTCGGTGACCTTCGCCAACGAGACGGTGCACATCGTCGGCCTGGGTTTCGACCCCGCCGACGCCGCGATGACACAGGGCCTCTACGACACACGCGGCGGCCGCGGCAAGCGCGCGCAGGAAATGTCCGAGGGGCTGGCCAAGGTCGGCATCCACGGCGCCTACGAAGGCGCGCTCAAGTTCGTCGGCAACCCGGAGCTGATCTCGCGCACCCACTTCGCGCGCTTCCTGGTCGAGCAGGGCCACTGCCGCGACACGTCCGAGGTGTTCCGCAAGTACCTGACCGAAGGCAAGCCCGGCTACGTGCCGCACCGCTGGGCCTCGTTGAAGGATGCGGTGCACTGGATCACGGCCGCCAAGGGCATGGCCGTCATCGCGCACCCGGGGCGCTACAAGTTCACGGCGAACGAGGAATACGCGCTGTTCCTCGAATTCAAGGCGCATGGCGGGCAGGCGATCGAGGTCGTCACCGGCAGCCATACGACGGCCGAATACGTCGAGTACGCCGACAAGGCGCTCGAGTTCGATTTCGCCGCTTCGCGCGGCAGCGATTTCCACAGTCCCGACGAAAGCCACTGCGATCTCGGCAAGCTGCCACCGTTGCCCGGTGCGCTCACGCCGGTGTGGGAACTGCTCAGCGACCGCATCCAGCAGTGAGCCAGACCCACGGGCCCGGCACCGACAGCGCGGCAACGGCGGCACTGGCGAGCGCCCGCGCCGCGTCGCGCCAGGCGCGCGACACCGAATCCGGACGCATCCTCGCGGGCATCGGCCTGGTGCTGGTGGCGGTGGCCTGCTTTGCCACGCTCGACACCGCCACCAAGACGTCCACCGCCGCCGTGCCGATCCTCATGGGGGTGTGGTTCCGCTATGCCTTCCAGGCGGTGGCCACCACGGCGGTGCTGCTGCCGCGGCACGGCACCGCGCTGCTGCGCACGCAGCATCCGCGCTACCAGCTGCTGCGCGGCGCGCTGCTGCTGGTGTCGAGCACGCTGGCCTTCCTGAGCCTGCGCTACATGCCGCTGGCCGAGTTCACGTCGATCGTGCTGGTCGCGCCGCTGGTCATCACGCTGCTCGCGGCCACCACGCTCAAGGAGCATGTCTCACCGCTGCGCTGGGTGCTGGTGGCGGGGGGATTCATCGGCACGCTGGTCATCCTGCGGCCGGGCGGCGGTGCATTCAGCTGGGCCGTGCTGCTGCCCGTGGGGCTGGTGCTGACCAATGCGTGGTTCCAGGTGCTCACGAGCAAGCTGGCGCAAACCGAGAATCCGCTGACCATGCATTTCTATACCGGCTGGGTCGGCGCGCTGATCGCCTCGCTCACGCTGCCCTTCGTTTGGACGGCGCTGCCCTCGTGGCACTGGTGGGCCTTGCTGTGCCTCATGGGTTTCATGGGCACGGTGGGGCATTTCATTCTCATCCTGGCCTACCAGCGCGCGCCGGCCTCCACGCTCACGCCGTACCTCTATGCGCAGATCGCCTTTGCCATGCTGGGCGGCTGGCTTGTCTTTTCGCACGTGCCCGACCGCTTCTCGCTCATCGGCATGGCGATGATCGCCGTCTGCGGCGCTGCCGGCGCCTGGCTCACCGTGCGCGAGCGCCGGGTGCCCATCGAACCGGCGGAATCCTGATCAGGAGCTTTTTTCTTCATGGCCCAGTACTTCGAAGTCCATCCCGACAACCCCCAGCAACGCCTCTTGAAGCAGGCGGCGGCGCTGCTGCAGCGCGGAGAGATCGTGGCCGTGCCCACCGATTCGAGCTACGCGCTGGCCTGCCATCTGGACGACAAGGACGCGGTCGACCAGTTGCGCCGCATCCGCCAGGTCGACGAGAAGCATCACCTCACGCTGATCTGCCGCGACCTGAGCGAGCTGGCCAACTACGCGCGTGTGGACAACAAACAATACCGGCTGCTGAAAGCCGCCACGCCCGGGCCCTACACCTTCCTGCTCGAAGCCACCAAGGAGGTGCCGCGGCGCGTGAGCCACCCGCAGCGCAAGACCATCGGCCTGCGCGTGCCCGACCACAAGGTGCTGCTCGAACTGCTGATGCTGCACGGCGCGCCGCTCCTGGCCACCACGCTGATCGCGCCGGGAGAAACCGAGGCGCTGAACGACGCGCAGACCATTCGCGAGCGCTTCGAGAAGCAGATCGGCGCCGTCATCGACGCGGGCGCCTGCCCTTCGCAACCCACCACTGTGGTGGACCTCACGCCCATGGGCTCGGGCGACGATCCGGTGGTGGTGCGGCAGGGCCGCGGCGCGCTGGCGGTGCTCGGCCTCTGACAAGCGGCACCGAAGCTTTCACTCTGTCTGACACAATCGCACAGTGGATATTTCCAACCTGATACAGACGGTACTTATTTACGCACTGCCCGTGGTCTTCGCGATCACGGTGCATGAGGCGGCGCACGGCTATGTGGCGCGCCATTTCGGCGACAACACAGCCGAAGTGATGGGCCGCGTCACGCTCAACCCGATGAAGCACATCGACCCCATCGGGACCATCCTGATGCCGCTGATGCTGTACTTTGCCACTTCTGGAGCCTTTCTTTTCGGATACGCCAAACCGGTGCCGGTGAACTTCGAGCGCCTGCGCCATCCGAAGCGCGACATGATCTGGGTGGCGCTGGCCGGGCCGGCATCGAATTTCGTGCAGGCCATTCTTTGGGCGCTGGTGCTGGTCGGGCTCATTGCAACCGGCGTGGATGAAACCTTTTTCATCAAGATGGCGCAGGGCGGCGTGCTGGTCAACCTCGTGATGTGGGCTTTCAACCTATTTCCGCTGCCTCCGCTGGACGGCGGCCGCGTGCTCGCGGGCCTGCTTCCCAACGGTGCGGCGCAGAATTTCCTGGCGCGCATCGAGCCCTTCGGCTTCTTCATCGTGATGGGCCTGGTGCTCGCGGGCATCGTCAGCACCTTCTGGCTGCGTCCGCTGATGGACGTCGGATACACCGTCATCAACCTGCTTATCTCACCGCTCACGGCTTTGCTGCGTTAAGTTCCTCTCCCATGGCTACGTCTTCTTCCGCTCCCCTGCGCGTCCTGACCGGCATCACGCCGTCCGGCACGCCGCACCTCGGCAATTACGTCGGCTCGATCCGCCATTCGGTGCGGCAGAGCGTCGCGCCGGGCGTCGAGAGCTTTTTCTTCCTGGCCGACTACCACGCGCTCATCAAGGTGCAGGAGCCGGCACTCATCCAGCGCTCGACGCTCGAGATTGCCGCCAGCTGGCTGGCCTGCGGACTCGATCCGGAACGCGTCACCTTCTACCGCCAGTCGGACATTGTCGAGATTCCCGAGCTGACCTGGTTCCTCACCTGCGTGACCGGCAAGGGCGTGCTCAACCGCGCCCATGCCTACAAGGCGCAGCTCGACAAGAACATCGCCAAGGGCGAAGACCCGGATGCCGACGTGACGGCCGGCCTCTTCATGTACCCGGTGCTGATGGGCGCCGACATCCTGATGTTCAACGCGCACAAGGTGCCCGTGGGGCGCGACCAGGTGCAGCACATCGAAATGGCGCGCGACATGGCGCAGCGCTTCAACCACCAGTACGGCGAGCACTTCACGCTGCCCGAAGCCGAGATCGACGATGCGGTGGCCACCCTGCCTGGCCTGGACGGCCGCAAGATGAGCAAGAGCTACGGTAACACCATTGCCATGTTCGCGCCGCGTGCGCAGCTGCAAAAGCAGATTGCCAGCATCGTGACCGACTCGCGCGCGCCCGGCGAACCCAAGGACACAGAGGGCTCGGCGCTGTTCCAGATCTACCAGGCCTTTGCCACCGCCGAAGAAACCGAGGCGCTGCGCAAGGCTTATGCCGAAGGCATCGGCTGGGGCGACGCGAAGCAGATGCTGTTCGAGCGCATCGACCTCGAAGTGGCGCCGCTGCGTGCGCGCTACGAAGCGCTGATGAACGACCCGGCGGAGATCGAGCGCATTCTGCTCATCGGCGCCGAGAAGGCCCGCAAGCTGGCCCGCCCCTTCATGGCCGAGCTGCGCCATGCCGTGGGCCTGCGCAACCTCGCGGCGGGCAGCGGCAAGGACGGCGCCCGCAAGGCCAAGGTTGCCAAGCCGAGTTTCAAGCAGTACCGCGAGCGCGACGGGCTGTTCTATTTCAAGCTGCTCGATGCGCACGGCACCGCCCTGCTGCAGAGCCGCGGTTTTGCCTCGCCGCAGGAAGCCGGCCGTGCCATTGCCGCCTTGCAGCAGCAGCGTGGCGCGGCATTGGCCACGCTGGCCGACCGGCTCGAGCCGGCCGGGCCGGAAGAATTACGCGCCGCGAACGAGGCGCTGGAGGCACTGGCGGAAGCAACAGCCCCTACCAACGGGAGTTGATCCGGCAATATCCATCGGCTACCCGCCGAGGAAGACGAAAGAAGACGGTGCGATCACTAAGGAAGAAAACATGAGCATTTATGTCATCGACGACCACCCCCTGATGCGCGACGCCATCGTGATGGTGTTGCGGCGCCTGCGGCCGGCCGAGAATATCGTCGAGCTCGAGCGTCTCGACAAGCTCGCGAGTTCGGTCCAGCAGCGCGGTGCGCCCACCCTCTTCTGCCTGGACCTGAAGCTGCCCGACACCAACGGCGTTTCGGGCGTGGTCGCGGTCAAGCAGGTCTACCCCAACGTGCCGATCGCCGTGTATTCGGCGGCGCCGGCCGGGGACATGGAAGACGCCTGCATCGAAGCGGGCGCCGACACGTACATCGAGAAGTCGGCCAGCTCGGCCGAGCTGACCGCGGCCCTGCGCGGCCTGCTGATGGCCGGCTCCGAAGAAGGGGAAGAGCCCGCGCTGGCCAGCAACAGCAAGCTCTCCAAGCGCCAGACGCAGCTGATTGCCATGCTCGACAAGGGCATGAGCAACCGCGACATCGCCACCGACCTGGAGATCAGCGAGCACACGGTGAAGGTGCACCTGTGGCGCCTGTTCCGCCGGCTGGGCGTGAAGAGCCGCACGCAGGCGCTGCACTATGCGCGTACCAATGGGTTGATTTCAAGCAACTAGGCTCGCCCCCAGTCTGCGCGCACTTCGTGTCGCTTCGCCAACCCCCTACCGGGGGCAACACCAGAGGCCCGGCGAAGCCGGTTCCTCGGTAGAGCTTGGCTCTCCCCCAGTCTTCGCGCACTTCGTGTCGCTTCGCCAACCCCCTTCCGGGGGCAACACCACCGGCCCGGCAAAGCCGGTTCCGCGGTGTTTCTGGAAGGAATCAAACCGCGCCTCGTGCGCGGTTTTTTATTGGGGCAAGGGTGTCAGCCGCCGGAGGCGCTGACGCGGGCTTGGGCGACGGCTTCGTCGGCGTCGTGCAGTGCGACGCGAAACACGCTGCCGCTGCCGAGGCGGGAGCGCACGCTGACGGGGTGGCCGAGGACGTGCGACAGGCGGGCGACGATGGCAAGGCCGAGGCCGAAGCCGTCGGAGGTGCCGGCGTGGTCGGCGACCTTGTAGAACTCCAGGAACACGTCGCGCAGGTGTTCGGGCGCAATGCCGATGCCGGTGTCCCACACCTCGATGCGCAGGCCGTCGCGCGTTTGCCGCGAGGCCAGCAGCACGCCGCCGTCGGTGGTGTACTTGATGGCGTTGGCAAGCAGGTTGCCGATCATGCGGCGCACGCGGATCGGGTCGGTGAGGAAGCTGCCCTCGGTCACGTGCACGCGAAAATCGAGGCCGCGGCTTTCGGCCACGGGGCGGTACTGCAGTTCGAGGTCATGGAGCAGCTCGGCCACGTCCACGCGCTCGATGTGCAGCCGCACCTGGCCCGAGTCGATGCGCGCCAGATCGAACATGGAGTCGAACAGCGCGTTCACGGCATGCGTGGCGCGAACGATCTTGGGCGCGAGTTCCAGCACCAGCTCCGGCTCGTTGCGCAGCCAGTCGGCGTACAGGGACAAGGCCAGCACGGGCTGGCGCATGTCGTGCGCGGCGCTGGCCAGGAAGCGGTTCTTCATGGCCACGGCCGCCACCGCGGCCTGCCGCTGCTGCGTGAGCGACTTGATCAGGATGTGGTTGTGGAACAGCAGTTCCAGGCTGTTGCGCGCCGTCTCGTGGATGTGGCGCCCCGCGCGCAGCAGCAGAAACCAATGCAGGATCGGCAAGATCGGCATCAGGAAGCCGTACTGGAAATGCGGCTCCACGATGTTGATGCTCACGAGCCGGATCAGAACCGCTCCGAGCATCGTGATGAACAGCGTATTGACGTAGCGCTTGAGCAGCGGCGGGTGCAGCGCCAGCCCGTTGAGCGGAAAAGTGCCGACGCCGGCCACGATGAGCCAGCTCATGAACTGGTTGACCTGCGGCGTGCGCTCGAAGAACAGCAGGATCGACGCGCCCCAGACCACCGCGCTGGTGCTCCAGATGAAACCGTAGCGCTCGGTGAACTGCTGCTGCGCGGCTGCGCTCCGGCCCGCATAGCGCACGGCATAGACCTTGGCGCCCCAGGCACGGCAAGCGGTGGCAATGAAGCCTGCGGCCAGCCACGTGAGCAACTCCCAGTGCGGGATGTAGCTCCAGTTGAGGCCGACCATCAACGGCATGAGCGCCGCCGAGACCATGTAGGACCCGCGTGCGGACCGCATCAGACTGCGGATCAGCTCGCCGCGTACCCACGATTCAGCTTCATCGGCCGAAGCCGGGACCGGTGTCACGCTCGCGATCGACGCATTGGCCATGTGGCGCTGAGCCCTCTTTTTAGTTTTCGACTACAGGAACCGCCCGCAAGTTGCGGGGAATGAAGAGGTGGCGATCTTAACGGGCGGATGCGGCCTTCCCGGGCATCGGCACGGCACCTTGATGGGCCCTGCGAACGAAGCGCAAAGGCCGGGAAACGAAAGGTATTGTTTTGCCGGCGCGGGCGGCCGAGCGAAGGAAGTCGGCGGGAAGACAGGAAAAAAGACAGGCAAAAAAATAGCCCCTTTGCGGGGCCATTCTGGAGGAGAGGGAGGGATTCGAACCCTCGGTACTATCGCTAGTACGCCTGATTTCGAGTCAGGTACATTCGACCACTCTGCCACCTCTCCGGTGCTGTCGAGCCTGCGATTCTAGCAGACAAAAACGGGGGTTTTGAAGCCCCGGGGCCATCAGCCGCGCAGCAGTTCCTTCCCGCCCAGGTAAGGCCGCAACGCGGCGGGGATGCTGATCGAGCCGTCTTCGTTCTGGTGGTTTTCGAGCACCGCCACCAGCGTGCGGCCGACCGCCAGGCCCGAGCCGTTGAGCGTATGGACGAGTTCGTTCTTGCCCTGCGCGTTCTTGAACCGGGCCTGCAGGCGGCGCGCCTGGAAGGCTTCGCAATTGGACACCGAGCTGATCTCGCGGTACGTGTCCTGCGCCGGCAGCCACACCTCCAGGTCGTAGGTCTTGGTGGCGCCAAAGCCCATGTCGCCGGTGCACAGCAGCACCACGCGGTACGGCAGCTCCAGCGCCTGCAGCACGGCCTCGGCGTGGCCGGTCATCTGTTCGAGCGCTTCGTAGCTCTTCTCGGGGTGGACGATCTGCACCATCTCGACCTTGTCGAACTGGTGCTGGCGGATCATGCCGCGCGTGTCGCGGCCCGCGCTGCCGGCTTCGGAGCGGAAGCACGGCGTGTGGGCCGTGAGCTTGATCGGCAGCTGCGCCTCGGCCACGACCTCGTCGCGCACGAAGTTGGTCAGCGGCACTTCGCTGGTGGGAATGAGGTAGAGCGCCGAATGGTCGGGCGCGGGTTCGCCGTCCTGGCCGCCCTTCTTGGCGGCGAACAGGTCGCCTTCGAACTTGGGCAGCTGGCCAGTGCCGCTCAAGGTGGCGGCGTTGACGATGTAGGGCACGTAGCACTCGGCATAGCCGTGCTTCTCGGTCTGGATGTCGAGCATGAACTGCGCGAGCGCTCGGTGCAGGCGGGCAATCGGCCCCTTCATGACGGTGAAGCGCGAGCCCGCGAGCTTGGCGCCCATCTCGAAGTCGAGCCCCAGCGGCGCGCCAAGGTCCACATGGTCCTTTGGCGTGAACGCCAGCGGCGCGGCATTGGCGCCGGCGCCGCCCTGGGGGCTCCAGCGGCGCATTTCGACATTGGCGGTTTCGTCCTCGCCGACCGGCACGCTGGCATGCGGCAGGTTGGGCACCGCGAGCAGCAGCGCCTGCAGTTCGGGCTGGATTTCTTCGAGGCGCCTGGATTGCGATTCCTGCTCGGCCTTGAGCGCGTTGACTTCGGCCATCAGCGCATCGGTCGATTCGCCCTTGGCCTTGAGCGGGCCGATCTGCTTGTTCAGCGTATTGCGGCGGGCCTGGATTTCCTCGGTGCGGGTTTGCAGCGTCTTGCGCTCGGCCTCGAGCGTGGTGAACGCCGCCACGTCGAGGTAGGGCTGGTTTTTCTTGCGTTTTTCGAGGCCGGCGACGGCGGAGGCCAGGTCCTTGCGGAGCAGAGTGATGTCAAGCATGGGGGGATTTTAGGTGGGCGTAGCATCTTCCTCCCCACACCTCAACCGAAGGGAAAGAGCGATGCAAGCCTATCTGACATTCAACGGCAACGCGGCCGAGGCACTGGCCTTCTACGCGAAGGCGCTGGGCGGCAAGGTCATCTTCAGCATGACGTTCGGCGAAAGCCCCATGGGCGCCGAAACACCCGCCGCGTACAAGGAAAAGATCATGCACGCCACGCTGGAGGCTCGCGGCCACCAGCTGATGGCCTCCGACATGCCGCCTGGCATGCCCTTCGAGGGCCACAAGGGCTTTTCGCTGTCGGTGCAGGGCAACAACGTGGACGAAGGGAAAAAGCTCTTCGACGCGCTGGCCGAGGGCGGCGAAGTGACGATGCCGTACGGCCCGCAGTTCTGGGCCGTCGGCTTCGGCATGCTGAAGGACAAGTTCGGCGTGCCGTGGATGGTCAACTGCGAAAAATAAAAGGACTTCAGGCGACGGTGGCGGGGTCGACGTTCGCGCCGCAGACGATCAGGCACACCTTCTCGCCTTCGCGCGGCAGGTAGGCGCCGGTCTGCAGCGCCGCCAGCGGCAGCGCGGCGGCCGGCTCCACGGCGAGCTTCAGTTCCTTCCACAGCCACTGCTGCGCGGCGCGGATGGATTCGTCGGACAGCAGCAGCGCGTCCTGCACGTACTTCTGGGTAATTTCCCACGAGATGGCGCCGATGCGTCGCGCGCCGAGCGAATCGGCCGCGATGCCGCCCACATCGACGTCGACCGGCTCGCCGGCCTCACGGGCGCGGAACAGCGTGGGCGCCTTCTCGGGTTCGAGCGCCACCACGCGGGCGCGCTTTTGGAACCAGCCGGCGAGGCCGCCGATCAGGCCGCCCCCACCGACGCTCACGAGCACCGCGTCGGGCAGGCCGCCCTCGGCTTCGATTTCGACCCCCAGCGTGCCCGCGCCGGCCACGACTTCGGGCTGGTCATAGGCATGGGTCAGCAGGGCGCCGGTTTCCTTCTGGCGCGTGAGGCAGGCAGCCAGCGCGTCCGGGTACAGCTCGCCGACAACGATCACTTCGGCCCCCAGTGCCCGCAGCCGCGCACGCTTGGCTTCGGGCGAGACGCCGGGCAGGAACACCTGGCAGCGCACGCCCAGCGCCTTGGCGGCCGCCGCGGTGGCAATGCCGGCATTGCCGCCCGAGGCCACGACCACGCCGCTCGCGGGAATGTCGTTGGCCAGCAGGCGGTTCATCATGCCGCGCGCCTTGAAGCTGCCGCTCACCTGCATGTGCTCGAGCTTGAGCCACAGCTCCACGCCGGGCACTTCGATGCCGAAAGCGGAAGCCGGCAATTTCCAGAGCGGCGTCTGGCGCAGGAAGGTGCCGGAGCGTTCGCGCAGCCGGCGGGAGGCGCCGTCTATTTCAAGGCGCCAGTCGGTGTTTTCGTTGGTCAAGAGATATGTCCAGGAGGAGGAATGTCGTCGAGCTTGAGGCCCTTGGGGAGCGGAAACTTGATGGTTTCCTCGATGCCGTCCATCTTGCGGACCGACACCGCGCCGAGCGCCCTCACCCGCTCGATCACCTCGCGCACCAGCACTTCAGGGGCCGAGGCGCCAGCCGTGAGGCCGATGCGGCCCTTGCCCTCGAACCATTCGGGCTTGAGCTCGTCGGCCGAATCGACCATGTAGCTTTCGGTGCCGAGGCGCTCTGCCAGTTCGCGCAGCCGGTTGCTGTTGGAGCTGGTGGGGCTGCCGACCACGATCACCAGGTCGACCTGCGGGCTCATGATCTTGACCGCGTCCTGGCGGTTCTGCGTGGCGTAGCAAATGTCCTGCTGCTTGGGCTCGCGCACCTTCGGGAAACGCGCGCGCACGGCGGCCGCGATTTCGGCCGCATCGTCCACGCTGAGCGTGGTCTGCGTGACGACCGCGAGCTTGTCGGTCTGCGCGGGCGCCACCTTGGCCACGTCTTCCACGTCTTCCACCAGGTGGATGCCGCTCGAAAGCTGGCCCATGGTGCCTTCGACCTCTGGGTGCCCCTTGTGGCCGATCATGATGAATTCGTAGCCTTCCTTGGCGAGCTTGGCGACCTCGACGTGCACCTTGGTCACCAGCGGGCAGGTGGCGTCGAAAATTTCGAAGCCGCGGTCGCGCGCCTCCTGCTGCACCGCCTTGCTCACGCCGTGCGCGCTGAACACCAGCGTGGCGCCGGGCGGCACGTCGGCCAGGTCTTCGATGAAGATCGCGCCCTTGGCCTTGAGTTCGTTCACGACATAGGTGTTGTGCACGATCTCGTGGCGCACATAGATGGGCGCGCCGAACTTGGCAAGGGCACGCTCGACGATCTCGATGGCGCGGTCCACGCCCGCGCAAAAGCCGCGCGGTTCGGCGAGGATGACTTCTTCGAGGCTCGGGTTCATAGCACTCCGATCAGGCGCACCTCGAAGGTCACGGGCTGTCCGGCCAGCGGATGGTTGAAATCGAAGCGCACCGCGGTCTCGTTCGATTCGACCACCGCGCCCGCGTAGCTGCCCGTGCCGTCGGGCGTGGGAAACTGCACCACGTCGCCGACCGCGTATTGCTCGTCGGGGTCGCCCATCTGCGCCAGCAGCTTCCTGGCCACCCATTGCTGCATCTCGGGGTTGCGCTCGCCAAAGGCCTCGCCGGCGGGCAGCTCGAAGGTGGCGTGCGTGCCCTCTTCCAGGCCCATGAGCCGCTGCTCCATGGCGGGCGAAAGCTCGCCGGTGCCCAGCGACAGGGTCGCGGGCTTGTCGGTGAAGGTGTTGATGATGTCGCCCGCCGGACCGGCCAGCCGGTAGTGCAGGGTCAGGAACGAGCCGGAAGTCACAACGTGGGACATGGGTGCAGTGGAGGTAGGCAAAGACAAGGTGGGTGTCCCGATAAACTGGACTGCATTTTAAGGAGCGGGCGCGTTCGCCTGCCCTTTCAGGGTTTCACCAGGTTTCCGATGGCATTCAAGGATCTCCCCGCCCACGCCCGCCCGCGCGAAAAACTCATCGCGCGGGGTGCCGGCGCGCTGGCCGACGCCGAATTGCTGGCGTTGCTGCTGCGCACGGGCGTGGCCGGAAAAAACGTGCTCCAGCTCGCCCAGGAGCTGCTCGACCACTTCGGAGGCCTTTCGGGGCTGCTCCAGACCGGCGCCGAGGATCTGAAGGTGATCAAGGGCATGGGCGGCGACGCCAAGCGCGCCGAACTCATCGCAGTGCTCGAACTGGCGCGCCGCGCCATGGCCGAGCGCCTCAAGGAGCGCGCGGTGTTCGACTCGCCCGAGGCAGTCAAGCAGTACCTGCAGCTGCACATCGGTTCGCGCGCCTACGAGGTGTTTGCGGTGCTGTTTCTCGACGCGCAGCACCGGCTGATCGTGCTCGAGGAGCTGTTTCGCGGAACGCTCACCCAGACCAGCGTCTACCCGCGCGAAGTGGTCACGCGCGCGCTGCACCACCGGGCCGCGGCCGTGGTGCTGTCGCACAACCATCCGAGCGGCAGCATCGAACCCTCCCGGGCCGACGAGTCGCTGACGCAAACGCTGGGCGCTGCGCTCGCGCTGATCGACGTGCGCGTGCTCGACCACGTGATCGTCAGCGCCGGCCAGAGCTTGTCAATGGCCGAGAAAGGGCTGCTCTGATGGCTTCCCGCACGCCGCCCATCAAGAACCTGGCGGACCTGAAGCAGGTGCAGCGCGCGCTGGCCGAAACCCGCGAGCGCGAAGCGGCCGCCGCAGCCGCCAGGGCCGCTGCGGAACGCAAGCGCGCCGCCGAGAAAGACCTGTTCACGCGCGCCATCGGTGCCACAGAGCCGCTTCGCCGCAAGGCCGCGGTGCCGCTCGCGCCCGAGCCGCCGGCACCCATCCCCGTGCAGCACCAGCTCGACGAACAGCGCGTGCTGCGCGAGTCGCTGTCCGACGAATTCGACGTGACCACCCTGCTCGACGTGGACGACGCCATGAGCTTTCGCCGACCGGGCATCGGCACCGACGTGACCGCGCGGCTGCGCAAGGGCGACTGGAGCATCCAGGCACAGGTCGACCTGCACGGCCTGCGCAGCGACGAAGCGCGCGAGGCGCTTGGCGGCTTCATCCGCAACGCGTACAAGCAAGGGCTGCGCTGCGTGCGCGTGGTGCACGGCAAGGGCCTGGGCTCGCCGGGCAGGCAGCCGGTGCTCAAGACCAAGACGCAGCGCTGGCTGATCCAGAAGAACGAGGTGATCGCCTTCGTGCAGGCCAAGCCCGCCGAAGGCGGAGCCGGCGCGCTGGTGGTGCTGCTGGCCCCGGCTCGGCGTTGACCGCGGCAGGCCGCTAGGACAAGTGGTTCTTCAGCGGGATCGACGCATCCGCCACCGCCGCCGCATCGGGGCTGCGGCCCGCTTCGAGCAGCTTGCGGCTCATCATGTGATCGACCGGCGCATTGACCGATTCGACGCATGCGAGCTGCCCGTCGACATAATGGAACAGCGAGAACGCATCGGGCTTGGGGCCGGCGCGGCGCACGCTGGACAGGCCCGGCGTGCCCTCCGCCGGCATCAGGCCCGCCATCTGCAGGCGCATGCTGCCCTGGTCGGACCAGAACCACGCCACGACGTCGTGCGGGCGCGGCGCGCCGGTCAGCGTGGCCACGGCCGTGCGCGCCTGGTCGTTCGCGTTCTGCACCGATTCGAGCCGGAGCGCGCGGCCTGCGCGGCGATCGGGAAAGCGCGTGCAGTCGCCCACGGCGAGCACGTCGGCCGCGCTGGTCTGCATGTGGCCATCGACCACGATGCCGTCGGCGCACTCGATGCCCGCGGCCTGCGCCAGCGCCGTCTCGGGCACCGCGCCGATGCCCAGCAGCAGCAGGTCCACAGGCTGCTTCACGCCGTTGACCTGGATCGACAGCAGCCGCTCGCCCTCGACCTCGAACGCGCCGGTGCGTGCGCCGAGCACGATGTCGATACCCGCTGCGCGATGCGTCGCGAGCACGTGCGCCGACAGCTCGGGAGACACGGCGCGGCCCAGCAGCCGCGGCGCGCTCTCGATCACCTGCACGCTCTTGCCGAGCGCCTTGGCGGTGGCCGCCACTTCGAGCCCGATGAAGCCGCCGCCCAGCACCGTGACCTGCTGCGCAGCAGCCAGCCGCGAACGCAGGCGATGCGCTTCGTCGGCCGCGCGCAGGCTGGCGACGTTCTCCAGCCCCGGCTTCAGGTCGGGCATCTGGCGCGCACGCGTGCCGGTGGCCAGCACCAGCCGCTCCCACGGCAGGATCGCGCCCGAACGCAAGGTGACGGTGTGCGCCTCGCGGTCGATGGCGACCGCTGCGTCGCCCAGGTGCAGCGTGATGCCCGCTTCGCGGTACCAGTCAGCGGCCTTGTGCGGCTGCGTGGTTTCCTCGGCGCTCTTGAGAAAGGCCTTCGACAGCGGCGGCCGGTGGTACGGCTCGCAAGCCTCCTCGCAGACCAGGTGCACGCGAGCGCCCTGCCCGGCTTCAGCCAGCCCCGCGCAAAGCTGGGCCGCAGCGTGGCCGCCGCCGATGATGACGATGGAATTCATGGAAGAGGATCTTTCGGAGTCGTTGTCTATCTTGTTATTCGCCGCGATTGCGCATCCAGTCGGCCGTCTGGAAGAAAGAGTCACGCAAGCGCGCGCGCAATCCCTCGGGCACGCCGGTCTCGCCCATGGCCTGGTCCATGCAGGCCAGCCACTGGTCGCGCTCCTTGATGCCGATGCTGTGGCCGCCAATGCTTTGCGGCAGATGGCGCGCGCGCAGCATCGGATGGCCGAAGCGGTCGGTGTAGTGCTGCGGTCCGCCGAGCCAGCCGCACAGGAACCAGAAGAGGCGCTGGCGCGCGTTGTCGAGGCTGGTGCCGTGCACCGCGCGCAGTTGCGCATAGGCCGGCTCGAGTTCCATCAGGTCGTAGAAGCGATCGACCAGCGCCTGCACCCTGGGTTCGCCGCCGATCCATTCGAAGGGTGTGTCGACGGGTGGCTTTTCGTGAATCTGCATGGCGGGAGTATCCCTCTGTGCGCCTGTCAGGCCTGCACGAGGTTCGGAATTCCCACGTCGGGATTCACGTCAGCCTCGTAGTCCACGCCGTCGATGCCGAACCCGAAAAGGCGCAGGAACTCCGCCTTGTAGCCGGCGAGATCGGTGAGTTCGTGGACGTTCTGGCTCGTGACCTGGGGCCAGCGCGCCATCACACGCGCCTGCACTTGCGGAGACAGTTCCTTGTAGTCCGCGCGCAGCCGGCCCTCCTCGTCGAGGTGCGGCGCGCTGCCGTAGAGGCTGTCGGCAAAAAGCCCATGGACCTGCTCGATGCAGCCCTCGTGCGTGCCCTCGGCCTTCATGACCTTGAACAGCAGCGACAGGTACAGTGGCATCACCGGAATCGCCGAGCTCGCCTGCGTGACAACCGCCTTCAGCACCGAGACGCGCGCATCGCCGCCCTTGGCGGCCAGCCCGGCGCGGATGCCGAGCACCTTCTGGTCGAGGTCCTTCTTGGCGGCGCCGATCGAGCCGTTCCAGTAGATGTCGTGCGTGATCCGCTCGCCCAGGTAGGTGAAGGCGGTGGTCTTGGCACCGTCGGCCAGCACGCCGGCGGCCTGCAGTGCGTCGATCCACATCTGCCAGTCTTCGCCTCCCATCACGGCCACGGTGTCGTCGATCTCTTCCTGCGTGGCCGGCTCGAGCACGGTGTCCTTGACGACTTCGTTGTCGGTGTCGAGGCCGCGCAGGCTCACGGCCTTGCCGATGGGCTTGAGCGTCGAATTGAAGACCTCGCCGGTCTTCGGATGGGTGCGCCGCGGCGCGGCCAGGCTGTAGACGACGAGGTCGACCTGGCCCAGGTCCTCGCGGATCGCATCGATGGCCTTCTGCTTCACGTCGTCGGAAAAACCGTCGCCGTTGATGCTCTTGGCGTAGAGGCCCCCTTGCGCGGCTGCGCGGTGGAAGGCGGCCGAGTTGTACCAGCCTGGCGAGCCGGGCTTGTTTTCGCTGCCGGGCCGCTCGAAGAAGACGCCCAGCGTGTCGGCGCCGCAGCCGAAGGCCGCGGTGATGCGTGCGGCCAGGCCGTAGCCGGTCGATGCGCCGATGACCAGCACTCTCTTCGGCCCGCCCGCGATCCTTCCCTCGGCCTTGACGTAGTCGATCTGCTGCCTGACGTTGGCCTCGCAGCCCGCGGGATGGGTCGTGACGCAGATGAAGCCACGCACGCGCGGTTTGATGATCATGAAGAGCTCGCTGAAGATGGATGCCGCGGGGGCCGGGGCGCAGGTTTTTGCGCCGCGAATTTAACCCAGGCCGTGCCAGGGCCGATCCCGCAAGGCCATATGCATATGTCGATTGAGGATTTAATAATCTCGGGTTTTGTTGATAGGGTCCAGCCCTTTGTCTTTTCATCCGGAGTGAGAACAACCATGCGCCACACCCTGCTCGCCGCGGCCCTCGCCGCCTCCACCCTGCTGACGGGCATCGCCGCCCATGCAGACCAGCTTGCCGACATCAAGAAGAAGGGCGAACTCGTGGTCGGCGTGCTCGGCACCGACGAGCCCGCCACTTTCATCGATCCGAAGACGCGCCAGATCGTCGGCTACGAGGTCGATCTGGTGAACGCCATCGCCAAGAAGATCGGCGTGAAGCCGGTCCTCAAGCAGATCGCGGTGGCCGCGCGCATTCCCGAGCTGCAGCAGGGCCACGTCGATCTGGTGGCCGCCGGCCTCACCCACAACAAGGAGCGGGAGGCGCAGATCGACTTTTCGCTCACCACCTTCGTCACGGGCCAGAAGGCCATCGTGAAGAAGGACAGCGGCATCAGCGACGTGCCCCAGCTTGCCGGCAAGAAGGTGCTGACCATCCGCGGCGGCACGCAGGAACCCAATATCCGCAAGGCCGTGCCCACGGCCGAGGTCGTGACCTTCGACACCAGCCAGCAGGCCTTCCAGGCGCTGCAGCAGGGCAAGGGCGTGGGCTACGTGGACGACGAGGCCGCGCTGCTGCGCAGCTACGCCAAGCTGGGCCCGCAGAAGGCCCAGTACGTGGTGCTCAAGCAGAACCTGAGCACCGAGGCGCTGGCCATCGGCATCAAGAAGGGCGAGAGCGGGTTGAAGGCCGTGGTGGACGAGACCCTGCGCGAGCTCGAGAAGTCGGGCGAAGCGCAGAAGATCTTCGTCAAGTGGTACGGCCCGAACACGGCTTCCGGATTCCAGACGCGCGACTTCAAGCTCGAGAGCGACAAGATCGACTGATTTGGTATTTCTCCTTCCCCCTCTGGGGGAAGGCAGGGATGGGGGCAAGCGGCCTTTGAACAGGCCGCGGCGCATCGATCGCCGTCGTGCCCCCACCCCAACCCTCCCCCCGCGGGGGAGGGAGCCAAATTCCCTGCGACGCGGTGATACTGTCGCCCCCCATGCCCCTGTTCGACTATTCGTTGCTGCTGACCGGCAAGTACCACGACATGCTGGTCGCGGGCCTGCTGCTCTCGCTGCAGCTGCTGGCGGCCTCGCTGGTGCTGGCACTGCCCATCGCGCTGGTGGTGGCGCTGCTTCGGCTGTCTCCGCTCGCACCGCTGCGCTGGCTCGGTTTCGCGTACGTGGAGACGATCCGCAACATCCCGCTGCTCGCGCACATGCTGTTCTGGTATTTCGGCGCGCCCGAGTTGCTGCCCGAGGGCATCAAGCAATGGCTCTATGCGGGGCATATCGAGGCCTACAGCGCCATCATCGCGCTGTCGCTCTATACGGCCGCGTTCATGGCGGAAGACATCCGCAGCGGCATCCGCGCGATTCCCACCGTGCAGTTCGAGGCCGGCCGCGCGCTGGGCTTCGGGTTTCTGGGCACCATGCGCCGCGTGGTGCTGCCGCAGGCGCTGCGCGTGACGGTGCCGCCGCTCATTTCGCAGACGCTGAGCCTCTGGAAGAACACCTCGATCGCCACCGTGATCGGCGTGGCCGAGCTGATGTACCAGGCCGGGCAGGTCGAGAGCGCGACCTTTCGCAGCTTCGAGTCGTTCGCGTTCGCGAGCGCGGCGTACCTGACGGTGTCGCTCGCGATCACGGGGCTGGCCACTTGGTACCACCATCGGTTCCCGGTGCGGACCATCTAGAGAAGTGTTGATGAGATGCTAGAGATCATCAACGACTACTGGGTCTACTTTCTCATCGGGCAGTACCCGAACGGGCCGCTGGGCGGGCTGGTGCTCACGCTGCTGCTCGCCTCGTGCGGCCTGGTGCTCGCGCTGCCGCTGGGTATCGTGCTGGGCCTTGCGCGTGTGAGCCCGTGGCGCTGGTTGCGCTGGCCGGTCACGGGCTTCGTGTTCGTGGTGCGCGGCCTCCCCTTGCTGATGGTGATTTTCTGGGCCTACTTCTTCCTGCCCAGCGTGACGGGCGTGAAGACCGACCAGTTCACCACCATGCTGATCGCGCTCGTGGTGTTCGATGCGGCGTACCTTGCCGAGATCGTGCGCGCCGGCATCCAGGGCCTGCCGCGCGGCCAGATGGAAACCGCCCGCGCGCTGGGCCTGGACTACGGCCGCGCGATGCGCCTCGTGGTGCTGCCGCAGGCACTGCGCAGCATGCTGCCCTCGCTGGTGAACCAGTTCGTCTCGACCATCAAGGAAACCTCGCTCGGCTACATCATCGGGTTGGCCGAGGTGTCGTTCATCGCGACGCAGATCAACACGCAGGTGTTCACCAAGCCGGCGCAGATCTACCTGATCCTGGGCCTCACCTATTTCATCCTCTGCTTCGGGCTATCGCGCTTCGCCTACTGGCTCGAACGCCGTCTCGCGCGGCGCGGCATGTCCATCGCCAACCCCACTTCGGCCCCCAAGGTATCCGCATGATCGAACTGCAGAACGTCAACAAGTGGTACGGCAGCTACCAAGCCCTGGTCGACATCAACGAGACCATCCACAAGGGCGAAGTGGTCGTGGTGTGCGGACCGTCGGGCTCGGGCAAGTCCACGCTCATCCGCACCTTCAACCGGCTGGAGCCGATCCAGTCGGGCCGCATTCTTTTCGAAGGCAAGGACATCCATGCGCCAGGCACCGACGTGAATGCATTCCGCTCGCGCATTGGCTTCGTGTTCCAGCAGTTCAACCTGTTCCCGCATCTCACGGTGCTGCAGAACTGCACGATGGCGCCGATGCAGCTGCGCGGCCTCACACGCAAGGAGGCCGAAGAGCGCGCGATGGCGCTGCTGCAGCGCGTCGGTCTTGCGAACAAGGCCAACGCCTGGCCCAGCGAGCTCTCGGGCGGCCAGCAGCAGCGCGTGGCGATTGCGCGCGCGCTCGCCATGCAGCCGCCGCTGATGCTGTTCGACGAACCCACCAGCGCACTCGACCCCGAGATGGTGGGCGAGGTGCTGCTGGTGATGCGCGACCTCACGCGCGACGGCATGACGATGGTCTGCGTGACGCACGAGATGGGCTTTGCGCGCGAGGTGGCCGACCGCGTGCTGTTCATGGACGAGGGCAAGGTGCTCGAACGCGCCACGCCCGACGACTTTTTCAACCGGCCGCAGCATCCCCGCGCGCAGCAGTTTCTTTCGGACATCCGCTCGCCCTTTGCGCGCGACGCATGACATGCTCTCCATGCCCATGACCGACACGCAGACGCTTCCCGTGATCGATGTCGCCCCGCTCGTGGCCGGCGCGCCCGAGCGCGACGGCGTGGCGGCGCAGGTCGGCGCCGCATGCCGTGCGCACGGCTTCTTCTACGTCACCGGCCACGGCGTCGATGTAGCGCTGGTGCGGCGGCTCGAAGACCTGAGCCATCGATTCTTCGAACTGCCCACCGAGACGAAGATGCAATGGCGCATGGCCCTGGGCGGACGGGCCTGGCGCGGCTTCTTCCCGCTCGGCGGTGAACTCACTTCGGGCCGGCCCGACTGGAAAGAAGGCCTCTACCTCGGCACCGAGCTACCCGCCTCGCACCCGCTGGTGCAGACGAAGACGCCGGTGCACGGGCCCAACCTTTTCCCCGACGTGCCGGGCTTGCGCGAAACCATCCTCGACTACATGGCGGCCGTCACGCAGCTGGGCCACCGGCTGATGGAGGGCATTGCGCTGAGCCTCGGCCTGCCGGCGGCGTACTTCGCCGAGCGCTACACGGCCGATCCTCTCATCTTGTTCCGCCTGTTCAACTATCCGTCGCAGCCCGTGCCCGAGGGCCTCGACGTGCAGTGGGGCGTGGGCGAGCACACCGACTACGGCCTGCTCACCGTCCTGCACCAGGACGACGTGGGCGGCCTCGCCGTGCACACGCCGGGCGGCTGGATCGACGCGCCGCCGATTCCCGGCTCCTTCGTCTGCAACATCGGCGACATGCTCGACCGCATGACCGGCGGGCTCTACAAGTCGACGCCGCACCGCGTGAGGCGCAACACCTCGGGCCGCGACCGGCTGTCGTTTCCGCTATTCTTCGACCCGAATTTCGAGGCGCGGGTGCAGCGCATCGAAGGCCTCGCGGGCGCGGAGGCGCGCGACGACAGCGCCGAGCGCTGGGACCGCGCCAACGTGCACGCCTTCAGCGGCCGCTACGGCGACTACCTGCTCGCCAAGGTGTCGAAGGTGTTTCCGCAGTTGCGCGACGAGGTGCTCTGAAGCGCTCTCGATGGAGGGCCGGCGGGGGCGTCGATGAATTCATCTTCCCAGTTGCCGACATCCGCATCGGGATCGGAAATGGGCACGAGCTTGTCGCTGCGGCAATAGAAGGTCCAGCCCTCGAACAGCACGTCGTAGTAAGTGCCGGGCAGGTAGCGCTCGCTGGGCGCCTCGTAGAGCGCCGAGACCACCTCCACGATGCGTCCGACGGCGCGCTCGGTCATCGGCGACGCGAGGCAGCTGTCGAGCACGTGGCAGAGGGTCCCGATCTTGATCATGTGCGTATCACCTGGCCGGGAAACCACCGCGGCACATGGGCGAGGGCCTCGTGAAGGGAGTCGAGCACATGGAACGCCCGCTCGACGATCGACGCGGGCGGGTGCTTGAGATCCGGCACGATCACGACTCGGAGGCCCGCTGCCAGCGCGGCCTTGGCGCCGTTCTCGCTGTCCTCGAAGGCCACGCATTCCGCCGGGTCGACGCCCAGGCGCTTCGCCGCGAGCAGGTAGAGCGCCGGATCGGGCTTCGCGCGTGCCACCTCGTCGCCACCTGCAAAAGCGTCGAAGTGATGGAGCACGTCGAGGCTGCCGAGGCAGGCCTGGATCTGCCCACTGGTCGAAGACGATGCGACGGCGCAACGCGTTCCGCGCTGGCGCAGCGCGCCCAGGAACTCGGCCGCGCCGGGCTTGATCGGAAACATCGGAAGGCCGTCCGCCCGCTGCAGTTGCAGCAGTTTGCGAACGTGCCCGATGGCATGGCGATAGGCTTCAGGCCCGCCGAGCAGCGTGCCGAGAATCAGCTCGGACTCCGCGGTGGCAAGGCCCACCACCTGCAGATACTGGCTGTGCGAAAGCTCGATGTCGAGCGTGCGGGCCGCTTCGATCCAGGCAGCCATGATGGGCCGCTCCGAATCGATCAGCAGCCCGTCCATGTCGAAGATGGCGGCGGCGAACATGGAGCGAATGCTAAGCCAGCACGCGCGGCCGGTGTTGACCCGGTCAGTCGCGCACCAGCGCCCGGTTCAGCCCCAGCGCCGCCAGCGTGCCGACCGCGCCCGACAGCAGATACACGCTCACATAGGCCAGCCCGAAATTCGCCGACAGGCCCAGTGCCACCAGCGGGGCAAAGGCGGCACCGATGAGCCACGCCAGGTCGGCCGTCAGTGCGGCACCGGTGTAGCGGTACTTGGGCTCGAAGTTCGAGGTTACGGCGCCGGCCGCCTGGCCATAGGAAAGCCCCAGCAGCACGAAGCCCAGCAGAATGAAGATGTCCTGGCCGATGCGGCCGCCGTCGAGCAGCGTGGGGGCAAAACCACTGAACACCGCAATCAGCGCGGCCAGGCCGCCCAGCGTGAAACGGCGCCCCACGCGGTCGGCGATCACGCCCGAGGCCACGGTACCGCCGGCGCAGAACACCGCGCCGATCATCTGCACCACCAGGAACTCGGTGATCGACTGGTCGGAATACAGCGTGATCCACGACAGCGGGAACACCGTGATCAGGTGGAACAGCGCATAGCTGGCCAGCGCGGCGAAGGCGCCGATCAGCAGGTTGGCGCCCTGGGAGCGGGTCAGCTCGACCACGCTGGTGGGTTGCAGCTCGCGCTCTTCGAGCAGGCGGGAATACTCTTCGGTGGCCACCAGCCTGAGGCGCGCGAACAGCGCCACCACGTTGATCGCGAAGGCCACGTAGAAGGTGTAGCGCCAGCCCCAATCGAGAAAGTCCTTGATCGAGAGGCTCGCGTAGAGGTAGGCGAACAGCGCACTGGCAATGAAGAAGCCGATGGGCGCACCCAGCTGGCCCAGCATGGCATACCAGCCGCGGCGGTTCGGCGGCGCGTTCAGCGCCAGCAACGAGGGCAGGCCGTCCCATGAGCCGCCGAGTGCCAGGCCCTGGCAGAAGCGGAACACCGACAGCAGCACGATCGCCGTGAACCCGATGCTCTCGTAGCCCGGCAGGAAGGCGATGCCCGCAGTGGAGGTGCCCAGCAGGAACAGTGCGATCGTCAGTTTGGTCTCGCGCCCGAATCGTCGCTGGATCGCCATCGAGATGACAGTTCCGAACGGCCGTGCGATGAACGCGAACGAAAAGACCACGAAAGCGTAGAGGATGCCCTCCAGGCGCTGTTCGAACGGAAAAAATATGTACGGAAACACCAGCACCGAGGCAATGCCGTAGACGAAGAAGTCGAAATACTCGGAGGCGCGGCCGATGATCACGCCCACCGCGATCTCGCCCGGGGCGATGTGCGAGTGATCGGCGTCGCTCTGGCTGGCGCCGTTTCCGGACGTGTTCGGCACAGGCTGTGCGCCTTGCGGACTGATGCTGGACGTCGTCGTCATTGCGTTTTGTAATTCGGGTGTCACCGGCAGTGACAAAGGTAGACCATTGAACAGAGGTTCCAAGCGTCTCACCGAATGGGGATTCCCGCCATAGGACAAAACGTCCAATAGGCGGCGGGCGCCTTTGGTCGTAGATTGTGGAGTCTTTGCGCAGCCCACGCACCTCTTTCTTTCTCTTCGGCATGCCCACCCTCCACTCCCTTCGCCGATGGCTCCTGTTGCTCCCCCTCGCCTTGCTGGCGGGCTGCAACACGGTGCTCATGAACCCTTCCGGCGACATCGCCAACCAGCAGGGACGCCTGATCGTCGTCTCCACCGTGCTGATGCTGATCATCATCATTCCGGTGATCGCGCTGACCATCTTCTTCGCCTGGCGCTACCGCCAGTCGAACAAGGAGGCCGACTACAGCCCCGACTGGGACCACTCCACCCAGCTCGAACTCGCGATCTGGGCCGCGCCGCTCCTGATCATCATTGCGCTGGGTGCCATCACCTGGATCAGCACCCACACGCTCGACCCGTACCGGCCGCTGAGTCGCCTGGACGCCGAGCGCCCGATTCCCGCCGAAGCCAAGCCGCTGGTGGTCGAAGTGGTGGCACTCGACTGGAAATGGCTCTTCATCTACCCCGAGCAGGGTTTTGCCACGGTGAACGAAATGGCCGCGCCGGTCGACCGGCCGATCACTTTCAAGATCACGGCCACCTCGGTGATGAATTCTTTCTTCATTCCCGCACTGGCCGGCCAGATCTACGCCATGCCGGGCATGGAAACCAAGCTGCACGCGGTCATCAACAAGCCGGGTGAGTTCGAGGGCTTCTCGGCCAACTACAGCGGCGCGGGCTTCTCGGGCATGCGCTTCAAGTTCCACGGCCTGACCAACGACGGCTTTGAAGAGTGGGTCAAGAAGGCCAAGGCCGGCAAGGACGGCGAACTCAGCCGCGAAACCTACGTGAAGCTCGAAGCGCCAAGCGAGCGCGACCCCGTGCGCCACTACGCCAGCGTGGCGCCCGACCTGTACGACGCCATCCTCAACCGTTGCGTCGACCGCAACAAGATGTGCATGAAGCAGATGATGGCCATCGACGCCGAGGGCGGCCTGGGCAAGCCCGGCGCCTTCAACGTGGCCACCAAGGCAACCGCCTGGCAGCCCGACAGCATCAATTCCAGTTCGCCGACGCGCAAGTACGTCACGGCGATGTGCACCACCGAAGAATGACGATGTTCGAGAACCTTGACCTGACGAAGCTCATCTTCGGCCGCCTCACGTGGGAGGCGATTCCCTACCACGAGCCCATCCTGCTTGCGACCTTTGCGGCCGTGGTGCTGGGCGGCCTTGCCGTCCTCGGCGCCCTGACCTACTTCAAGCTGTGGGGCACCCTGTGGCGCGACTGGATCACCAGCATCGACCACAAGAAGATCGGCATCATGTACATCATCCTCGGGCTGGTGATGCTGCTGCGCGGCTTTGCCGACGCGATCATGATGCGGGCCCAGCAGGCCATCGCCTTCGGCGACAACGCCGGCTTCCTGCCGCCGCACCACTACGACCAGATCTTCACCGCCCACGGCGTGATCATGATCTTCTTCGTGGCCATGCCGCTGGTCACGGGCCTCATGAACTTCGTGGTGCCGCTGCAGATCGGCGCGCGCGACGTGGCCTTTCCGTTTCTGAACAACTTCAGCTTCTGGATGACCACCTTCGGCGCGGGCCTGGTGATGGCCTCGCTCTTCGTCGGCGAGTTCGCCAAGACCGGCTGGCTGGCCTATCCGCCGCTGTCGGGCATTCTCTTCAGCCCCGACGTGGGGGTCGACTACTACATCTGGTCATTGCAGATAGCGGGGGTAGGGACCCTGCTCTCCGGCGTCAACCTGCTGGCCACCATCGTGAAGATGCGCGCGCCCGGCATGACGATGATGAAGATGCCGGTGTTCACCTGGACGGCCCTCTGCACCAACGTGCTGATCGTGGCGGCTTTCCCGGTGCTGACCGCCGTGCTGGCCCTGCTGTCGCTCGACCGCTACGTCGGCACCAACTTCTTCACGAACGACCTCGGCGGCAACGCCATGATGTACGTGAACCTGATCTGGATCTGGGGCCACCCCGAGGTCTACATCCTGATCCTGCCGGCCTTCGGCATCTTCTCGGAAGTGGTCTCCACCTTCTCGGGCAAGCGCCTCTTCGGCTACGCGTCGATGGTGTACGCCACGGTCGTGATCACCATCCTGTCGTACCTCGTGTGGCTGCACCACTTCTTCACCATGGGCTCCGGCGCCAGCGTGAACTCGTTCTTCGGCATCACGACGATGATCATCTCGATCCCGACGGGCGCAAAGATCTTCAACTGGCTCTTCACCATGTACCGCGGCCGCATCCGCTTCGAGCTGCCCATGATGTGGACCATCGGCTTCATGATCACCTTCGTGATCGGCGGCATGACGGGTGTGCTGCTCGCGGTGCCTCCGGCCGACTTCGTGCTGCACAACAGCCTGTTCCTGATCGCCCACTTCCACAACGTGATCATCGGCGGCGTGCTGTTCGGCATGCTGGCGGGCATCACCTACTGGTTCCCCAAGGCCTTCGGCTACAAGCTCGATCCGTTCTGGGGCAAGTGCTCGTTCTGGTTCTGGATCGTCGGCTTCTGGTTCGCCTTCATGCCGCTTTACATCCTGGGCCTGATGGGCGTCACCCGCCGCATGAGCCACTTCCAGGACATGTCGCTGCAGATCTGGTTCCAGGTCGCCGCCTTCGGCGCCGTGCTGATCGCGCTGGGCATCGCGTCGTTCCTGATCCAGCTGGTGGTGAGCTACATCCGCCGCGATTCGCTGCGCGACACCACGGGCGACCCGTGGAACGGCCGCACGCTCGAGTGGTCGACCTCGTCGCCGCCGCCGGCCTACAACTTCGCGTTCACGCCGCGCATCCACGACAACGACGCCTGGACCGACATGAAGCGCCGCGGCTACGCGCGCCCGCTCGAAGGCTTCACGCCCATCCACATGCCCAAGAACACGGCCGCCGGCTTCGTCATCGCGGCCCTGGCAGCGACCTGCGGCTTCGCGCTGATCTGGCAGATGTGGCTCGTAGCGGGCATCGGCTTCGTCGCCATGCTGGCCGCCGTGATCATCCATACCTTCAACTACAAGCGCGACTACTACATCCCCACGGAAGACGTCGTGCGCACCGAGGCCGAACGCACCCGCCTGCTGGGAGCCGCCCATGTCTGATACCACCGCTCTGCAAACTCCCGCGGGCGTCCACGCCCACAGCGACCAGACGGGCAAGCCGCCCGTGTTCGAGCTGTTCCACGTCGGCAACGACCACCATCCCGAGAACGGCACGCTGCTGGGCTTCTGGCTCTACCTGATGAGCGACTGCCTGGTCTTCGCCTGCCTGTTCGCGGTGTATGGCGTGCTGGGCCGCAGCTACGCGGCCGGCCCCTCGGGTGCCGACCTGTTCGACCTGCCGCTGGTGGCCATCAATACCTCGCTGCTGCTCTTCTCGTCCATCACCTATGGTTTTGCGGTGCTCGAGATGCAACGCAAGCGCATGGGCGGCACGCTGGTGTGGCTGGCCATCACCGGCCTCTTGGGCGCGGGCTTCATCGGCCTGGAGCTGTACGAGTTCGCGCACCTCCTCCATGAAGGCGCGGGCCCGCAGCGCAGCGCGTTCCTGTCGTCGTTCTTCGCACTGGTCGGCACCCACGGCCTGCACGTGACCTTCGGCATCGTGTGGCTCGTCGTGCTGATGATCCAGCTGCCCAAGCACGGTTTCACCGCCGCAAACCGCCGCCGCCTGATGTGCCTGTCGATGTTCTGGCACTTCCTGGACGTGGTGTGGATCGGCGTCTTCACTTTCGTCTACCTGATGGGATCGATGCAATGACCGCCCCCACCACCAACGCCGCGCACAGCCATGATGCGCACGACGACCATCACGACGACGGCCCCGTCAGCCACAGCACCTTCAAGGGCTACATGACCGGCTTCGTGCTGGCCGTGATCCTGACCGCGATTCCGTTCTGGCTCGTGATGGGCAAGGTGCTCACCAGCACGCACACCACCTCGCTCGTCATCCTGGGCTTTGCCGCGGTGCAGATCGTGGTCCACATGATCTACTTCCTGCACATGGACGCCAAGTCCGAGAGCGGCTGGAACATGCTGGCGCTGATCTTCACGATCGTGCTCGTGGTGATCACGCTGGCCGGATCGCTCTGGGTCATGTACCACATGAACGCCAACATGATGCCGATGTCGGTGCACGACATGAAGAACATGCCTTGACGCCACCGCCGCCAGACCACAGCACCCAAAGCCTCGACACACCGGCCGGCCGCCAGCGCTCCGCGGCGGCCCGGGCGGCGCTGGCGGTCTGCGCGGCACTGGCCTTTGCCGGCTTCTTCGCGCTCGGCACCTGGCAGGTCGAGCGCCGGGCCTGGAAGCTCGATCTCATCGCCCGCGTCGAACAGCGCGTGCACGCTGCGCCCGCCGATGGGCCCGGCCCCGAGCGCTGGCCGCAGGTCAACGCGGCCGCCGACGAATACCGGCGCGTGCGCCTCACCGGCACCTTTCTCCACGACAAGGAAACCCTGGTGCAGGCCAGCACCCGGCTCGGCGCCGGCTTCTGGGTGCTGACGCCCTTGCGCGCTGCCGATGGCAGCATCGTGCTGGTCAACCGCGGCTTCGTGCCGCCCGAAGCGCAGGGGCGCCCGGCGCGTGCCGCCACCGAGCCCCAGGGCGAAACCATGGTGACCGGGCTGCTGCGCATCACCGAGCCCAACGGTGGCTTCCTGCGCAAGAACCAGCCAGGCGAAGGGCGCTGGTTCTCGCGCGACGTGCAGGCCATTGCCGCGGCACGCGGCCTCGGCAACAACGTGGCGCCGTATTTCGTCGATGCGGATGCCGCGCCCTCTTCGTCCAGCGCGGCCCCCGCCTGGCCCGCCGGCGGCCTCACGGTCATCGCCTTTCCCAACAGCCATCTTGTCTACGCCATCACCTGGTACGGCCTGGCGCTGATGGTCCTGGCCGCCGCCGGGTACGCCTGGCGCGAGGGGCGCAGGCGCCGCAGCGGCGAAAATGCCGCCAATGCCCAAGCCAGCGCCCGTCCAGATGCCCGCCGCGACTGAGCCTCTCGCCGTCGCGGGAGAACTGCACGCGCCCCGCGCGGGCGTGGCAAGCCTGGACAACGCCACCGGCCACAAGAACATGCAGCAGCTGATCCAGCTGCGCTGGTTCGCAGTGGTCGGGCAGGTGGCCACCATCCTGCTGGTGCACTACGGCTTCGGCATCCGGCTGCCGCTGGACCACATGCTGCAGGTGCTGACCTGCCTTGCGCTCTTCAATGGCGTGAGCCTGCTGCGCTCGCGCAGCCTTCGCCGCGTGACCAACGGCGAACTCTTTCTCGCGCTCTTGGTCGACGTGGCCACGCTCACCGCACAGCTCTACCTGAGCGGCGGCGCCACCAATCCGTTCGTCTTTTTGTATCTGCTGCAGGTCATCCTGGGCGCGGTGCTGCTCAAGGCCTGGTCGACGTGGACCATCGTCGTCGTCACCAGCCTCTGCTTCGCGGGGCTGGCGCTTTTCTCGCGCCCGCTCGCGCTGCCGCTCGACCACGACCGCGGGCTCTGGAGCCCGTACGTGCAGGGCATGCTGATCTGCTTTGCGCTCAACGCGGCGCTGCTGGTGGTGTTCATCACGCGCATCAGCCGCAACCTGCGCGCACGCGATGCGCGGCTGGCCGACCTGCGCCAGCGCGCGTCGGAAGAAGAGCACATCGTGCGCATGGGACTGCTCGCATCGGGCGCCGCGCACGAGCTCGGCACGCCGCTGGCCACGCTGGCGGTGATCCTCGGCGACTGGCGTCGGCTGCCGCATTTCAGCTCCGACCCCGAGCTGCTGACCGAAGTGGCCGAGATGGAGCTGCAGATCCAACGCTGCAAGAGCATCGTGAGCGGCATCCTGCTGTCGGCCGGCGAGGCGCGCGGCGAGTCGTCGGAAGAGACCACGGTGAGCACCTTCCTCGACGAGCTGGTCGAGGAATGGCGCACCACGCGGCCGGTCGAAGACTTCGACTACGACAACCGCTTTGGCCAAGACCTGCCCATGGTTTCCGACTCGGCCCTGAAGCAGATGATCTGCAACGTGCTCGACAATGCGCTGGAAGCCTCGCCGCACTGGCTGCGCTTCGAGGTGGCGCACGACGCCGACGCGCTGACTCTCACCGTGACCGATGCCGGCCCGGGGTTCCTGCCGTCCATCCTGAAGGAGTTCGGCAAGCCCTACCAGTCGAGCAAGGGACGGCCGGGCGGCGGGCTCGGGCTGTTCCTGGTGGTCAACGTGGCGCGCACCCTGGGCGGCCGCGTCGCGGTGCACAACCGGCCCGAAGGCGGTGCCATCGTGGCCATCACGCTGCCCCTTGCGGCGATCGTGCTGGAAGAAGAGGAAGAAGAAGAAGCCGGCGAAGAGACGCCAGCCATCGACGCCATCGAAAAAACGAAAGCCCATGACGGAAACCGCTGAAGCCGAGCGCCAGTTGCTGATCGTCGAAGACGACGCGGCCTTCGCACGCACGCTCGGCAAGTCGTTCGAGCGCCGCGGCTACGCGGTCACGCACGCGAGCAATGCCGAAGAAGTCGAGACCCTGCTGCAGACGCATGCACCCGGCTACGGCTATGCCGTGGTCGACCTGAAGCTCAACGGCGAGGCCTCGGGGCTGGCGTGCGTGCAGATGCTGCACCGGCACAACCCCAAGATGCTGATCGTGGTGCTCACGGGCTTTGCCAGCATCGCCACGGCCGTCGAGGCGATCAAGCTCGGCGCCTGCCACTACCTGGCCAAGCCCTCGAACACCGACGACATCGAGGCCGCCTTCGGCCGCGCCACCGGCACCACCGAGGTGGAACTGACCAACCGATCGACTTCGATCAAAACGCTCGAATGGGAGCGCATCCACGAGACATTGGCCGAAACCGGCTTCAACATTTCCGAGACCGCGCGGCGTCTCGGCATGCATCGGCGCACATTGGCACGCAAATTGGGCAAACAGCAGGTCAAGTAACATGACTTGCCGGCTTCACGAAATTCCGCGGAACCAATTCCAATCCAGGAGATTCTGTTACCAATGACGAATCGACAACCGATGCAGTTGCAGCAAGCCATTCCAGTCCAAGCGGACAAGCGGCCTCCGCTGGCCCGCGACCAGACCACGCTGGAAGAAATCTTCAATGCATTGAGCCACGGCCTCGGCCTGCTACTTGCGATTGCCTCTCTGCCCATCCTGGTCTACAGCGCTGCCCAGAAGGGGCAAGCCGCGAGCGTCGTCGGCGCATCGCTCTTTGCGGGCACGGCCATCGTGCTGTACCTGATCTCCACGCTGTACCACGCGCTGCCCATGGGCAGGGCCAAGGCGTGGTTCAACCGGCTCGACCACGCGGCCATCTACCTTTTCATTGCGGGCAGCTACATGCCCTTCCTGTTCGGCGTGCTGCGCGGGCCCTGGGGCTGGACCCTGTTCGCAGCGGTCTGCGCCGCGGCCGCGCTGGGCGTGGGTGCCAAGCTGTTCAACCGGCTGCGGCATCCGCTGTGGTCGACCGGCCTCTACGTGGGGATGGGCTGGATGGCGTTGATGGCGGCGGTGCCGCTGTACGAACGCATGTCGCCCGCGGGGCTGGGGTGGCTCGTGGCCGGTGGACTCTTCTACACGGCGGGTGCCGTGGTCTTCCTGTTCGACAACAAGGTGCGGTTTGCGCACTTTGTCTGGCACCTGTTCGTCCTGGCGGGCAGTGCGTGCCATTTCTTTGCGGTGCTCTGGCACTCGCACGGGTGATCTTTTTTTGGCCGGTTCCGTTCAGGGCGTGTGCACAGGCCACCGGGTACTCCCCTCCGCGAATGTCCCCCGCCTTCGGCTCCTCCTTTATTTCGCTGCGGGGAGCACCCGGCGCCCTGTGCACACCAAGCGCCGTGCTTGTTCCACCCGATCAACCACTGCTCTGTCCAACGCCCCCGCTGGCGGGGTGCCTTGCGCAGCGAAATAAAGGAGGAGCCGCAGGCCGGGGGACATTCGCGGAGAAAGGTACTCCGTCGGCGGGAGCGCCGCCCTGAAGAACACTGCCTTCAGTAGTGCGGCGGCAGCTCGTCCCGGAGATTGCGCGCCGCCCCCTCCTGCCCCGCGTTCTGGCTTTGCTGTTTCAACTGGGTGACCTGAAGGACCAAGCTGTCGATCTGCTGCTGTTGACGGTAGATCGTCATGTTCAGCTGCTCGAGCAGGTCCTCGGCATAGCTCGACTTGATCTCGAGCTCGGTCAGCCGTTCTGCGAGTTTGTTCGGTGGATATTCCATGCCGCTATTGGACAGGAAGATTCCCCTACTCACTCCGCCGCCCGCCGCAGCGTATCGACCACCGGCCTGCGCAGCACGTCGCGCAGCCCCCACCAGCCTGCGGACAGCGCCAGCACCGCGCCCGCGAGCGCACCGGCCACCGGCACGATGGGGGACGCGGTCCAGGTGAAGTCGAACACGTAGCGTGCCAGGCCCCAGCCGATGGCCGAGGCCACGATGCTCGCCAGGAAGCCCGCGAGCAAGCCCACGCCCACGAGTTCGGCGCGCTGCACCTGGCGCAGCAGGCTGGCCCGCGCACCCACCGCGCGCATCACCGCGAACTCGCGCGCGCGCTCCTCACGCGTGGCCGTGACCGCGGCAAACAACACCACCAGCCCCGCGGCGAGCGTGAAGCCGAACAGGAACTCGACCGCGCGAACCACCTGGTCGAGCACGCGCTGCACCTGGTTGATGGTGGCGCTCATGTCGACGTTGGTCACGTTGGGGTAGCTGCGCACCAGCGCGTTGTCGAAGCCCCGGGTTTCGGGTGCGCGGAAGGCGCCCATGTAGGTCACGGGCACGTCGGGCAACGCGGCCACCGTGTACATCACGAAGAAGTTGGCATGCAGCGAGCCCCAGTCGACCTTGCGCAGCGATGTGATGCGCGCGTCGTTCTGCATGCCGCCGATGTCGAAGCGCATCGTGTCGCCCAACTTCAGGCCGAGGGTCTCGGCCAGGCCTTCTTCCACGCTCACTTCGCCCGGCGCATCGGGCTTCCACTCGCCCGCCACCACGGCGTTGTGCGGCGGCGCCTGCACGCTGTTGCTGAGGTTGAACTCGCGGTCCACCAGCCGCTTGGCGCGGTCTTCCACGTAGTCGTCGGGCGACACCGGCTTGCCGTTCACGGCCACCAGCCGGCCGCGGATCATCGGGTACCAGTCGAACTTGCTCACGCCGGCATCGCGCAGCGACTTCTGGAACGCGGTGCTCTGGTCGGGCATGACGTTGATCACGAAGCGGTTGGGCGCATCGGGCGGCGTGGCCTTGCGCCAGCTCGCGACCAGGTCGGTGCGCAGCAGCACCAGCAGCACCAGCGCCAGCAGGCCCACGGCAAGTGCGCTGACCTGCACCACCGCGTAGGCCGGGCGCGCCGAGATCTGGCGCGTGGCCAGCACCAGCCAGCGCGGGGCGGTGGTTTCATTGACGCTGCGGCGCAGCACCTTCACCGCGAGCCAGCTCAGGAGCGCAAACACGGCCACCGCGCCCGCGAAGCCGCCAACGGCGATCAGGCCCAGCTTCAGGTCGCTGCTGGCGGCGATCAGCAAGGCCGCGAAACCGGCCACGCCGATGCCCAGCACCGCGAGCGACGCGGGCTTGAGCCCGCCCACGTCGCGCCGGATCACGCGCAGCGGAGGCACCCTGGCCAATTGCAGCACCGGCGGCAGGCCGAAGGCGAACAGCAGCGTGAGCCCCATGCCGAGACCGAACGCCACGGGCCACAAGGTGGCCGCGGGCAGCGCGGTTTCGACCAGCCCCGCGAGCAGCACCACGAAGACGTAGTGCACGCCAAAGCCGAGCGCCACGCCGAGGCTGCTGGCCGCAAGGCCGACGACCGCGAACTCGAAGGAGTAAGCCAGCGCGATGGTGCGCTGGCTCTGGCCCAGCACGCGCAGCATGGCGCAGTCGTCCAGATGGCTGGCCGCGAAGCCGCGCGCGGCCAGCGCCACGGCCACCGCCGAGAGCAGCGCCGCGAGCAGCGCGACCAGGCTCAGGAATTTCTCGGCGCGGTCCAGCGTCTGGCGCATCTCGGGACGCCCGCCCTCGAAGGAGTCGAGCCGCACGCCGCGCAGGTCGCCCTTCTTGATCGCGGCCTCGGCCCAGTCGGAAAAGCGCTTGACGGCCGCATCGTCGCCTGCCACCGCATACCGGTAGCCAACGCGGCTCGCGGGCTGGACGAGGCCGGTGCGCGGCACGTCCGCCTGGTTGAGCATCACGCGCGGCGAAAAGCTCATGAAGCCCGCTCCGCGATCCGGCTCGAGCGTGATCACGCGGCCGACGCGCAGACTGGTGTCGCCAAGAAGAAGCGGGTCGCCCACCTTGAGCCCCAGAGAGTCGAGCAGCGAGGCATCGACCCACACCTCGCCCGGCGTTGGTATGTCGCGCGTGATGGTGCCGGGCGCCTCGGCGGTGCTGGCGGTCTGCAGGCTGCCGCGCAACGGATAACCTGGGGCCACCGCCTTGAGCGCCACCAGCTTGCTGGCGCCGCCCTGGGCATCGTCGGCCCGCGCCATGGTCGGGAAGCCGTAGGTGCCGGTCCCCTGCAGGCCGAATGCGCGGGCCTGCGCAATGAAGGTCGGGGGCGTGGGGTTGTCGCTTACGACCACGGCGTCGCCGCCGAGCAGTTGCCGCGCATCGCGCTGCAAGCCGCCCTGCAGCCGGTCGGCAAAGAAGCCGACCGCGGTGAGCGCGGCCACGGCCAGCAGCACGGCAACGATCAAGAGGCGCAGTTCGCCGGCGCGCAGATCGCGCCAAAGGGTGCGCCAGCCAAGGCGAAGGGAGGCATTCATGGGCGAGACGATAGCCGACGCGCGTGCGCCGGCGCCTTTCAGGGGCTTACCGCAAGGGGTGGACAGCCTTAGGCCGGACTTCGGCGTGCGAGTTCCGGCTGCAGCACCAGCCGATCGGCGCCCGCGTAGCAGACGAAGTGCCGGTTGGTCGCGCGGCCAATGGCGCACAGGCCCACGCGCGTGGCCACCTCATGGCCCATCTGCGTGATGCCGCTGCGCGAGACCACGATGGGCACGCCCATCTGGGCCGACTTGATCACCATTTCGCTCGTGAGGCGGCCGGTGGTGTAGAAGACCCGGTCGCCGGCCAGCGCATCCGGCGGCTGCATGGCGCACCAGCCTGCGATGGTGTCGATGGCGTTGTGGCGGCCCACGTCCTCGACGAAGCAGTGCATCGTGGCCTCGGTACCGCCGGGCTCGAGCGTGAACAGCGCGCAGCCGTGCACCGACCCGGCCGACTTGTAGGTGCTCTCCTGGAGCCGGATGGCGTTGACCAGCGCATAAAGCTGCGCCTGCGTCATGCGCGTGGGCGGCAGCCGGAGATTGTCGATGTCGGCCATCAGGTCGCCGAACACGCTGCCCTGGCCGCAGCCGGTGGTCACCACCTTCTTGGCGGTGCGCTCCTCGATGCGGTCGATGCCGGCGTGCGTCTTGACCGCGGCGGCGCCCACCTCCCAATCGACCGTGACCGACTCCACGTCGCCGGCCGATTCGATGAGACGCTGGTTCAGCAAGTAGCCGAGCACCAGCAGTTCGGGCTGGGCGCCCAGCGTCATCAGCGTGACCAACTCGCGCCGATCCACGTACACCGTGAGATCGCGCTCGGCGGGAATGGAGACCGTGCCGCGCGCGCCGTGCTCATCGACAACCTCGACCTCGCGCGTCAGTGCGGCGCGGGCCTGTGTGAGACGTGGAAGCGGCAACGGCGGCAACGGCGTTGTCACTGCGCCTTCTTCGGCGCAGGATTGACGGCGGCGTCAGGCTGCGTGGTGCTGGGCGGCGAAGCAGCCGTGGTGGCCGGCGAATGCGCGCCCGCAGCCTCGATGGGCTTGGCGTCCGGCGGTGGCGCATAGGCAAAGGGGCCGGGGTCGGCGCAGGGCGGCGTGGCAACCGCCGTCGGCACCGGCTTGGCGGCCGAGGCTGCGCTTGCGCGGTACTTGGCCGCCACGCGGTCCTGCGCCTGGCAGAGCTTGTAGCCATCGACCTTGGCTGTCCACGCGGTCTTGGCGGCGGCTTCGGCGGCCTTGGCCTTGGCTTCGGGAGTGGCGGCGGGTGGCGGGAGCTTGGCCCACGCCACGGGCGCGGCCAGCGCGAGCACCAGCGCGCAGAAATTCAAAGACAGCGTCGGCTTTTTCATGAGGGAGTTCCTTCGGCGGGTATCGCGGGCCGCGCAGCGGGCGGCACCGCCGAGCCGTCCGGCACCGAGCGCTGCGCCGGAATCTTGCCCGCGACGATGTCGTCGTACCAGAGCTCGTGGTGTTCCTTGGCCCAGGTCTCGTCGACGTAGCCGGTGCGCATGGCTTTGTAGGCGCCGGTCATGCCGAGCGTGCCGATGAAGATGTGGCCCATGATCATCGCGATCATCAGCAGGGTTGCAATGCCGTGGACCATGTGCGCCACCTGCATCTCGCCGCGCGTGTAGACGAAGCCGGGCAGCAGCTTGTCCAGGAAGAGCCCCGAGCCGATGACGAAGGAGCCGAGGAACAGCACGCCGCCCCAGAACACCACCTTCTCGCCCGCATTGAAGCGGTGCGACGGCACTTCCCTGCCGCCGAAGAGGCCGCCGAAGCGCGCAAGCCATTTCAGGTCCATGGCGCGCGGAATGTTGTCGCGAATGAAGGTGAAGACCATGAACACAATCGTCACCACGAACAGCGGTCCGACGAAGTTGTGGACGTTCTTGAGCGCGTAGGCGATCCAGCCGAACAGCGTGGCACCCATCCAGGGCAGGAGGAAGAACTTGCCGAAGGCCATCACGAGGCCGGAGATCGCGAGCGTGACGAACGCGATGGCGTTCGACCAGTGCGTGGCCCGTTCGAAGGGCGTGAAGCGTTCGATCTTGCGGCCGGTTTCCTGGCCGTGCAGGCGGATGGGGCCGCGCGTGAAATAGAAGATGGCCAGCGCCAGCAGCGTGACGAACAGCAGCGCCGCACCGTAGGGAATGATCCAGTCGTTGCGCACCTGCCGCCAGGCTTCGCCGGCGTTGGTGAAACGCGAACCCGGGTACTGAACGAAAGGCTGGATCAGGTTGCCGGCTTCGGGCGCTTCGCTCTTCGGCAGGCTGCTGTGGCCGGTCACGCCCTGCCCCACCTGGCGCCACATGGGCGCGTTGTTGCCGGGCTGCACCTTCATGCGCTCGCCGTTGGTCTGGTTCGCGTAGTTGGGGTCGGCGCTGGCTTCGGGCTTGACCTCGAAGATGTTCTGGCCGCGGATGCCGCCCGCGGCCGGTGCCGGCGCGGGGGTGGCAGCGGGTGTGGATGCGGGTGCGGCTGGCGGCTGCGCCTGCCCGAAGGCCGGACCCAGCGCGGCACAGCAAAGAACCAGAGCGGTCAGCGCTTGCTTCATGGGCTCTCCGTTCAGTTCTCTTTGTTGTATTCGTTCTGCCCGTTCTGCGCGCGGGTCTTGAGCTGCTGCTCCCAGGCGGTCTTGTCGCCGACCTTCCAGCCGGGTGCGGTGAACACCGTGCCGGCGTTCTCCTTGTTGCTCGTTCCGCTCCAGGGCACGGCGTCGCGCTTCACGCCCTGCGTGTTGGTCTGCGGCTTCTCGCCGCAGGCCACGAGGCAAGTTGCGGCCAGCGCAACGCCCAGGGCGAGGAGGCCCGGCCGCTTCATTTCTGCACTCCGTTCACGGGCGGCTTGCCCGCTTGCTGGGAGCCGTAGGCGGTGCCCCAGCCCCAGACCTCGGCACCCTTGCCGCGCTGGACCACGCGGGTGCGGAAGATGTCGGCCACCACGTCGCCGTCGCCGGCCAGGAGCGCCTTGGTCGAGCACATTTCGGCGCAGGCAGGGAGCTTGCCTTCGGCCAGCCGGTTGCGGCCGTACTTCTCGAACTCGGCTTCGGAGCCATTGGCCTCGGGGCCGCCGGCACAGAAGGTGCACTTGTCCATCTTGCCGCGCACGCCGAAGGTGCCTTGCGACGGAAATTGCGGCGCGCCGAACGGGCATGCGTACGAGCAGTAGCCGCAGCCGATACACACGTCCTTGTCGTGCAGCACCACGCCTTCTTCGGTGCGGTAGAAGCATTGCACCGGGCACACCGCCATGCAGGGCGCGTCGGAGCAATGCATGCAGGCCACCGAGATCGACTTTTCGCCCGGCACCCCGTCGTTCAGCGTGACCACGCGGCGGCGGTTCACGCCCCAGGGCACTTCGTTCTCGTTCTTGCAGGCGGTGACGCAGCCGTTGCATTCGATGCAGCGTTCCGCGTCGCAGACAAATTTCATTCGTGCCATGGTGCCTCCTTATGCCTTTTCCACATTGCAGACCGTGGTCTTGGTCTCTTGCATCATGGTCACGCTGTCGTATCCGTAAGTTGTTGCGGTGTTGATCGCCTCGCCGCGCACCACGGGGGCTGCGCCGGCGGGGTAGTAGCCGAGCATGTCGGCGCCCTGCCAATGGCCCGAGAAGTGGAACGGCATGAACACCGTGTCGGGCCCCACGCGCTCGGTCACCAGGGCCTGCACGTTGAGCTTTGCGCCCGTGGGCGTGTGCACCCAGGCACGCTCGCCGTTGCGAATGCCCTTCTCGGCCGCGACCTTGGGGTTGATCTCGATGAACATCTCCTGCTGCAGCTCGGCGAGCCAGGGGTTCGAGCGGGTTTCCTCGCCGCCGCCCTCGTACTCGACCAGCCGGCCCGAGGTCATCACGTACGGGAATTTCTCGGCCACCTTGTCGGCGATGTTCTTCTGCTGCACGCTCTTGTAGAGAGTGGGCAGCCGCCAGAACGCCATCTTGTCGTCGTGCGTCGGGTACTTGGCCATGAGGTCGGGCCGGTTGCCGTAGAGCGGTTCGCGGTGCTGCGGAATCGCGTCCGGGAAGTTCCAGACCAGCGCGCGCGCCTTGGCATTGCCGAAGGGATGGCAGCCGTGGTTCTTCATGAACACGCGGATCATGCCGCCCGAGCTGTCGGTCTTCCAGTTCTTGCCTTCGGCCTTCGGCTTCTCGGCCTCGGTGAGCTCGTCCCACCAGCCCAGCTTCTTGAGCAGCACGTGGTCGAGCTCGGGGTAGCCGGTGGTGATGTCGGCGCCGAGCGAATGCGAGCCATCCTCGGCCAGCAGGTTCTTGCCGTCGCGCTCCACGCCGAAGTTCGCGCGGAAGTTGCCGCCGCCTTCCATCACGTGCTTGGACGTGTCGTAGAGGTTGGGCGAGCCCGGGTGCTTGAGTTCAGGCGTGCCGTAGCAGGGCCACGGCAGGCCGAAGTAATCGCCCGTGAGGTCATAGCCGTTGACCTTGTCCTTCACGCCGGCCTTCACCTTGAGCGTGCGCACGTCGAAGGCCCCCATGTTGCGCATGTGCGCCTGCAGCCGCTCGGGGCTCTGGCCGGTGTAGCCCACGGCCCAGCAGGTCTTGTTGATCTCGCGCAGGATGTCGTCGGGCAGGGGCTCATCCATGCCCTTGACCTTCTGCATCTTGAAGTTCTTGCTGAGCTCCTTGCCGAAGCCCAGGCGGTCGGCGAACTGCTGCATGATCATGTGGTCGCTGCGGCTTTCCCACAGCGGCTCGATCACTTTCTCGCGCCACTGGATCGACCGGTTCGACGCCGTGACGGAGCCGCTGGTCTCGAACTGCGTGCACGCGGGCAGCAGGTAGACGGCGCGGTTCTTGTTGAGGTCGTCGGGGTTGCCGGGCATGGCGGCCATGGCGGCCGTGGCCGAGGGATACGGGTCGACCACCACGAGCAGGTCGAGCTTGTCCATGGCGCGCTTCATCTCGAGGCCGCGCGTCTGCGAGTTGGGCGCATGGCCCCAATAGAACACGCCGCGCAGGTTCGAGTCCTGGTCGATCAGCTCGTTCTTCTCGAGCACGCCGTCGATCCACCGCGACACGGTGATGCCCGGCTTGCTCATCATCGCGGGCGACGCAAAGCGGCCCTTGATCCATTCGTAATCGACGCCCCAGGTGGCAGCGAAGTGCTTCCACGAACCTTCGACGATGCCGTAGTAGCCCGGCAGCGAATCGGGATTCGGGCCCACGTCGGTGGCGCCCTGCACGTTGTCATGGCCGCGGAAGATGTTGGTGCCGCCGCCCGACTTGCCCACGTTGCCGAGCGCAAGCTGCAGGATGCACGAGGCGCGCACGATGGCATTGCCGATGGTGTGCTGGGTCTGGCCCATGCACCACACCACGGTGCCGGGGCGGTTCTCGTTGAGCCAAGTGGCCACCTTGAGCACCTGCGCCTCTTTCACGCCGCAGGCCTCCTCGACCTTGTCGGGCGTCCACTTGGCCAGGACCTCTTCGCGCACCTTTTCCATGCCGAAGACGCGGTCGTTGATGTACTGCTTGTCTTCCCAGCCGTTCTTGAAGATGTGGTGCAGGATGCCGAACAGAAAAGCGATGTCGGAGCCGGAGCGGATGCGCACGTACTCGTCGGCCTTGGCCGCGGTGCGCGTGAAGCGCGGGTCGACCACGATCATCTTGCACCCATGCTCCTTGGCATGGAGCATGTGCAGCATGCTGACCGGGTGCGCCTCGGCGGCGTTGGAGCCGATGTACATCGCCACCTTGGCGCCGCGCATGTCGTTGTACGAATTGGTCATGGCGCCATAGCCCCATGTGTTCGCGACGCCGGCAACCGTGGTCGAGTGGCAGATGCGCGCCTGGTGGTCGCAGTTGTTGCTGCCCCAGAAGCTCACGAACTTGCGCAGCAGATACGCCTGCTCGTTGCTGTGCTTGGACGAGCCGATCCAGTAGACCGAATCGGGCCCGCTGGCCTGGCGCAGGTCCTTCAGCTTGGCGGTGATCTCGTTGAGCGCGGTGTCCCAGCTGATGCGCTCGTACTTGCCGTTGACCAGCTTCATCGGGTAGCGCAGCCGGTATTCGCCGTGGCCGTGCTCGCGCAGCGCGGCGCCCTTGGCGCAATGCGCGCCGAGGTTGATCGGCGAATCGAACACTGGCTCCTGGCGCACCCACACACCGTTCTCGACCACCGCATCGGAGGCACAGCCGACCGAGCAGTGGGAGCACACGGTGCGCTTGATTTCGACCTTGCCGGCGCCGATCGCGGTGGGCCGCGCATCGCCTGCCGCCTCGGCCTTGCGCATCAGCGTGAGCTGGCCGGCGGCCAGGCCCACGCCCACACCGAGCCCGGAACGCCGGAGAAAGGCGCGCCGGTCCATGGTGGGCAGCGCGCCCGAAAGGCCGCGCCGCAGGCTGTGAATGAACGCGGAAGACTCGCGTTCCCCTTGCCGCGAGACAGTGTTCGCGGGGGCTGTTTTCTTGGTCAACAACATCTTGGGGTCCGCTTCAGGCCGAAGCGGTCTTGTAATAGCGCTTGACGTGTTCGCTCAGCGAATAGCCGCCGCCCTTTTCAGGCGCGGGCTTCGCCGCGGGCGCGGCAGCTTCGACCGCCACGGGGGTGTCGACCACCTTCGGAAGCACCGAAACCGCGGCAACCGCGGCACCGGCGCTGGCGGCACCTAAAAAGAAACCTCGACGCGAGGCCGGCTTGATGCCGGCCGCTTGGCTGTCCTGCATGTGATCTCCAGGAGTGGCTGGGGGCAAACCAGATATGAACTGATTTGCATACATCTGGATACTAGTCGAGACCCTTAATCCCGACAATCAAACTCTTCCATTGATGCGATCAATCGAGCATGTCGAAGCCCTGAACCTCGATTTCGGCGAAAGCGCGGGTGAACCCGGCCAGCGAGGCATAGAAATGCGACTTCGGATGTTGCGCCACTGCGTCGCAGAGCGTCGGCAGCCACGACTGCAGATGGGTGGCGAAAAAAGCCTGTTGCTGCGCAAGGTTGGCTACCGCTGCGTCGTCACCGGCAATAAGGTAGCGCATTACCTCGAACAGACAGGCAACATGGTCTTCGCTTTCGGACACGGCCTCGCCGCGCGCCAGCCCGAGGCGGGCGAGGTCGGTGCGCAGTTGCGCCAGCGGCTTGTCGTTGAGAAAGCCGCTCAGGTAGTGCGAGCCGAAAAGGTAGATCTCGGGCTTGCCCATGCCGCCGAACAGCGCGTCGTACTCGGCATGCACCGCGGCGGCATCGGTGCCGCGCGCCGCGCCGACCAGCTGCCGCCAGGGCTCCTCGAGAAAGGCGCCGGCCGCGGGCGCCTCGGTCGGCGCCACGCCGAAGGCGCCGAGCAGTTCGGCATCGGGCGCGGCATACCAGAGGCGCGCGAGCAGGCCGTAGACCTCGGCCCGCGCAATTTCCTCGTCGAGCGCCGAGGTCATTGGAGGAAATTGACTCATAGTTGCGTGATCTTCATCTCGTTCTGCGCGCTGTACAGGTCGATCACCCGGCAGTCGCTGCACATCTTGAGCCGCTCGAGCGCCTCGCCCTGGAACATGGCGTGGCCCGCCAGCTTGCCGAGCATCGCTTCGATGGCCTTCTGCGTGCCGAAGGGCTTGCTGCAGCGGATGCAAGCCCAGGGCTTGGCCTCGTTGAGCACCACGGGCTGCTTGCGCTCGGGGGCAGTCGAAAGCCGGGGCACGAGCGCAATCGCGTTCTCGGGGCAGGTGGTGGCGCAAAGGCCGCACTGCACGCAGTTCTTTTCGATGAAGCGCAGCTGCGGCGCATTCTGGTTGTCTTGCAGCGCGCTTGCGGGGCAGGCGCTCACACAAGCCAGGCACAGCGTGCAGCTGTCCTTGTTGACGGTGATCGCGCCGAAGGGAGAACCGTCCGGCAGCGGAATTTCGAGGGGTGCGGCGGCATCGGCAGGCGGCGCCGAAAGCGCCGGCGCCTGGGCCATCAGGTGGTCCAGCGTCATCTCGAGCGTGCCGCGCTTCTCGCCGCCGACGGCAAAGCGCGCCGCACTGCCGGGCACGCGCTGCCGCGTGGCGCGCAGGCCGGCCAGCGCCGCATCCAGCGCGGCGGGCGTGGCGGCCTCGATCAGGTGGAAGTGCGTGCCGGTGTAGCCGAGGCCGGTGAGCAGCGCCTGCGCCACGGCCATCTGCTTCTTGAGTGCGTCCAGGTACTGAGGCGCCTCTTCGCCGGTGGACAGCACCGCCACCTGCGACGCGCCGAACGCAACGGCGCTGAGCCAGAGGTCGATGCCGGTGCTCGCGACATGCATCAGCGCCACCGGCAGCACATGCGCCGGCACGCCGCCGAGGCCGTCGCGCTTGCCGCGCCCGAGCTGCGCCTCGCGGCCGAGCCGTTCGACCAGCGCCTGCCCGCCTTCTTCGTTGTGCAGCAGCACCGTGGCGTCGCGGCCGCCGGCGCCCAGGTAGGTGGCGAGCAGCGTGCGCAGCTTGCGGCCCTGGTCGGGCGTGCGCGGATAGGTATAGCCCAGCGCGCCGGTCGGGCATACGGTGGTGCAGGCGCCGCAGCCCACGCAGAGCTGCGGGTTCACGACGATGCGCTGGCGCTCCTTGTCGCTGGAGATGGCGTGCGCCGAGCACACCTCGACGCAGGCGTTGCAGCCCACCACTTCGTTGCGGCTGTGGGCGCAGAGCTTCTGCTTGTAGTCGAAGAACTTCGGCTTCTCGAACTCGCCCACCAGCTCGCGCAGGCGCAGCAGGGTCGACAGGCCTTCGCCATTCGCCAGCCCGCCCGCCAGGTGGAAATAACCTTGCGGCGGCGCATGCCAGTCGATCAGAGCGGTTGTGCCCAGGTCGAGCACCAGGTCGAAACCGGCATCGAGCGCCTCGGGCGCCCGGCCGAAGTTGATGGCGCCGGCCACGCCGCAGACTTTTTCGCAGTCGCGGTGCGAGGTGCACTTGGCCAGGTCGATCTGGTAGTCGAGCCCGATCGCCTGCTCGGGGCAGGCGCTCAAGCAGGCATTGCAGCGCGTGCACAGGTCGAGATCGATAGGGTTGTCCCGCATCCACTTGAGCGAGAAAGCGCCGAGCCAGCCGTCGAGCGATGCGATACGCCCCGCCATCACGGGCCAGCGGCGTTCCTGCCCGCCGCCGCTGGCGCCCGGGCCGGTGGAAAAGATCGAGACCTGCAGCGTGTCGGCCACCAGCGCGGCGGCCCGCTCGGCCTGGTCGAGCGGGCCGACGATCAGGAGCCGGCCCTGGCTCGCGTAGCTCACGGTCGAGACCGGATCGGGCTCCGGCAGGTGGGCCACCGCCAGCAAGGCGGCAATCTTGGGGCTGGCGTTCTTCGCGTCGCGACTCCAGCCGCCGGTTTCGCGGATGTTGACGAAGCGGATCGGCGAGGTCGCGCCTTCGGTCTGTCCAGCGAGCTCGGTGAACAGCTTGCGCTCCTGCGTGCACGCAACCACCACCTCGTCGCCCGAGCGGATGGCGCGCTGGAAAGCCGGCGCCTCGCGGCGGCACAGCGTGGAATGAAGGGGAAGCGACTCAGCCAGCGCTGCGCCGAGCGTCTTCGGCTCGAGCGGCATCGTCTGGTTGCAGTCGCAGATCAGCGTGGTGGTCATCGGTTTTGTGGCTTGCGGGTTGCGCATCGGCAACCTGCTGGCTGGGGATATCTCCCGGAGGCTCGGACTGTGCCACGTCCGGCGGCGCGGCGACGTGCGGGGTTTCCGCGGGTTCTCCGGATCGTTGCACTTGCTCTTCTTCCTCGTGCTCGAACAGCTTGAGGAACTTGGCACTGGCCATCTGGCGCAGCACGCTGTCGGGGATCGGCGTCGATTTGGAATAGTCGTCGACGTAGGTGTCCAGGCCGTCCATCACATTGAACTGCGGGTCGGCAAAGAGCTTTCTGAAGGCGGTGTTTTTTACCTCGGGCGCGACGTTCCTGGCCACGAAGGGCCGGAAGTCGGACTCGGACGTGAGGGCTTCCGCATCGGCGAGGGTGGGTGGGGGTGTTTCCCCCTGCCCTTCGGCGGGAAGGCCGGCCGCGGTGCTCTGGGCCGCGGGCAGGGGCGCGGCGGTTTCGACGCGCGCAGCGGCCGCGCCTTGCACCTCGTCCGCGTCCTGCAAGGCGGGAGGCGGCGAAAGCTCTTCGCGTGCTTCCTTTTTGCGCCGCGACCAGCGGTCGAAGAAGTTCTCAGACATCGCCCGCTCCGGGTCCGCGCTTTTTCTCGGTCGACACGGTGGCCGGGTTGCCGAAGCGGTCGACCAGCGGGCGGAAACTCTCGGGCCGCTTGCGGCGCTTGGGCTCCATCACGTAATGCGCCTGCACGAAGCCGCGCATCCACTCGATCACGTCTTCGGGCGCGGGCACCTGCTCCACGGTTTCCTGCGCGTCGAGCCAGCGCCCGGCTTCGTTGTAGCTGAGGCTCACCACCACCGGCCGCGCCAGCGGCTCGTCGGCAATGGTGGGTTCTTCCTCCATGCGCCAAAGCACGAACCAGCAGGGCGCGGGCGTGGTGGCGTTCAGGTGGTAACCCTCCACGTCGTCGCGGAACAGCTCGGTCTTGAAGCCGGGGTGCAGCCAGCGCTGGGCACGCTCGCTCGCCTCGAGCAGGCGCGGCTCGGTGCCGAAGCCGGGCTGGTCGGGGCCGACGCTTTCGAGAATCCAGCGCCAGGACTGCCAACGGCTGTCGACACGTTCGCGGCGCATCACAACGGCAACATCGATGGAAGGATTCATGCCGCGATCGTAGCGCTGCCGCAAGGCGCTTTTGCGGCGAGGGTCATCCGCGTCCTCCGCCGGCCGGCTCACGCGCCGCGCGCGTCCCGCAGCAGCAGCCCGCGCAGCTTTCGATGCAGCGGCGTGGCTTCGGTGGCCGGCACGCCGCCCACCTCGCGCAGCGCGAAATCGCGGCTCTGCGCGTTGTGCAGGTCGATCTCGCGCACCACCTGGCCGTTGTCGTAGACAAAAGCCACGTCGGCCAGCGCCAGCACGTCGTCGATGTCGTGCGTGATCATCAGCACCGGAATGCCCCATTGGCGGCGGACCTGCGCGAGCTCGTTGCGGAGTTCGCTGCGCAGCATCGGGTTGAGCGCGGCAAAGGGCTCGTCGAGCAACAGCACCTGCGGCTGGCAGGCCAGCGCGCGGGCGAGCGCCACCCGCTGCTGCTGGCCGCCCGACAGCTTCTGCGGCCGGCTGTCGGCCAGCGCCGCCAGACCGAAGCCTTCGAGCAGCGACTGCACCATCTCGGCCTCGCGCGGCGGCAGCTTGCGCTGGTGCCACGCGGTCAGGCCGAAGGCCACGTTCTCACGCACCGACAGGTGCGGGAACAGCGCGTAGTTCTGGAACAGGTAGCCGATGCGCCGCGCGGGCGCCGGCACGTCGATGCGGCGCGCGGAGTCGTAGAGCGTGCGGCCGTCGAGCCGCACATGGCCCGCGGACGGATGCAGCAGCCCCGCTATCGCTTGCAGCGTGAGCGTCTTGCCGGCGCCCGAGGGCCCGTAAAGCGCGGCAAAAGGCACGTCGGTCGCGAAGCGCGCCGCCAGGTCGAAGCGGCGGGTGCCGTCGGTGACCGTGAGCTTCAGGTCGACGTCGATCATGGTTTGCCGAAGCCGTAGTGCGCCAGGACTTCGCGCGCGGCGTCGCTCGAAAGAAAAGCCACGAAATCGCCGGCCAGCGCTTTCTGCCGGCTGTCGGCGACCACCGCGACCGGGTAGGTCACCGGCATGGAGGTTGCCGGCGCGAAGGCGACCCTGACCTTGTCGCCCATCACCGCCGCATCGGTGCGGTAGACGAAGCCGGCTTCGACCTCGCCGCGGGCCACGTAGTCGAGCACCTGGCGCACGCTGTCGGCCTGCACGAACTTGGGCTCGAGCACGCTCCAGAGCCCCGCCCCTTCCAGCACCTGCCGCGTGTAGCGGCCGACCGGCACGGTGGCGGTCTTGCCGACCGCGATTTTCCGCACACCCGCGCCGGCAAGATCTTGCAGCGACCGGACGCCTGCCGCGTCTCTCAGCGGTTCGATCAGCACCAGGGCGTTGCTCGCGAAGTTCCGGCGCGTGGCCGCATCGATGAGCTTCTGTTCGGCGGCGCGGCCCATGGTCTCCTGGTCGGCGCTGGCGAACACGTCGACCGGTGCGCCCTGCGCGATCTGCTGCAGCAGCACGCCCGAAGCCGCAAAGTTGAAGCGCACCGTGGCGCCCGGCCTGGTGGCCTCGAACTTCGGCCCCAGCGCCTTGAACGCGTCCGTCAGGCTGGCCGCCGCGGACACGGTGATCTGCTGGGCCGCCGCGCCCAGCGGCAGCGCCAAGGCCAAGACAAGAGACAGGAGGCGGAGCGGACGCATGGAGGTTCTCGGGTAAGGGTGAGCCAGTCAGCGAAGCGAGAAAAAGCGGTTCGACAGCACCAGCACCGTGACCGACAGCACGGACGTCACCACCACCAGCAGCAACGCCAGCTCGTCATGGCCGGCCTGCACGGCGTCGTAGATCGCCATCGACAAGGTCTGGGTCTGCTGCGGAATGGAGCCCGCCACCATCAGCGAGGCGCCGAACTCGCCCATGGCGCGCGCGAACGCGAGCAGCGTGCCGGCCAGGATGCCGGGCCAGGCCAGCGGCAGCGTGACACGCAAGAACACCGAGAGCGGCGACTGGCGCAGCGTGCTGGCGGCGGCTTCGAGCGAGCGGTCGACCCCCGCGAAGGCGGCGCTGGCCGACTTCAGCACCAGCGGCAGCGCCACCACGGCCGACGCCACGACGGCGCCATGCCAGCTGAAGATGATGGAATAGTCGAAATGCTCGCGCAGCCAGCTGCCGAGGGGGCTATGGCGCCCCGCGGCCACCAGGATGGCGTAGCCGATGACCGTGGGCGGCAGCACCAGCGGCAGCATGAACACCGCCTCCAGCACCGTGTCGCCCGGAAAACGCTTGCGCGCGAACACCCAGCCCAGCGCCACGCCGGCAACGAGCGCCAGCAGCGTCGCGACCGCGGCCACCTTGAGCGACAGCACCAACGGAAACCAGTCGGTCGAAGCGATGAGGGAGTTCGTCGTATTCATGAAGATACAACGCAATTGTTGCACGAACGGACTTTCCCCCTTGAAAAGAGGTCCGTGGCGGCTGCGGGAGAGTGGCGCCGATATCCTTTCGGATACAGCGCGGGCGATGGATCAGGGCGCCAGCAGGCGCGTCAGCGCGCGGACGTCGGCCGCCGTGGCCAGGCGCGCAGCGTTCTCGATGGCGCGGTAATGCTTGACGATTTCCTCGCCCACGGGCGTGAGCGCGGTGCCGCCGCCGCGCGAGCCGCCGGCCGCCGTGTTCACGGCCGGGGAGCTCAGGGCGTGGTTCATCTCGTCGATCAGCATCCAGGCACGCCGGTACGACATGCCCAGCTGCCGCGCCGCGGCCGAGATCGAGCCGGTCTCCGCCACGGCCTCCAGCACGGCGATCTTGCCGGGGCCGATGGCGATGCTGTCGTCCCGGTAGATGCGCAGGCGGAACTGGACTCTGGTTTTCATGCCGGTGGGGGTGAGCGGTGCGGGGGCGTCGGGGCGCAAAGGTTAAACCATGCCCGCGCCCTCGCCCACCGCCCGCGTCAATCCACCTTTGCCAGCACGCCCGAGCCGGTTCCGTAGCCGGCCGCCGCCATCGGCTGGCCGCCGCGCGCAATGCGCACCGCGCAGTACTTGAACTCCGGGATCTTGCCCATCGGATCGAGCGCGGCATTGGTCATCAGGTTGGCCGCCGCCTCGTAGTAGGCAAAGGGCACGAACACCGCGCCGTTCGGCGTGCCGTCGTCGCGCCGCACGTGGATGGCCACCTCGCCGCGGCGCGACTGCACGGTGATCACGTCGCCGGCCTGGAGCCCCAGCTTCTGCAGATCGGCCTGGTTCATCGACGCGGTGGCCATGGGCTCGAGCGCATCGAGCACGGTGGCGCGGCGCGTCATGCTGCCGGTGTGCCAATGCTCGAGCTGGCGGCCCGTGATGAGCACGAACGGATACTCGGCGTCGGGCCGTTCGTTGGCCGGGATGATGTCGGCGGGCACCAGCTTCACACGGCCGTCGGCCGTCGGGAAGTCGTCGATGAACACGGTCGGCTGGCCCGGGTCGTCCTCGCTCAGGCAGGGGTAGGTCACGCTCGAATCGCGCTGCAGCCGTTCCCAGCTGATGCCGCTGATCACCGCGTGCATGGCCTGGCGCATTTCCTCGTAGACCGCGGCCACGCCGGATTCCTCGCCCTCGTAGTTCCATTGCAAGCCCATGCCCTTGGCGATCTGCTGGATGATCCAGAGATCGGGCCGCGCGTCGCCCGGCGGGTTGAGCGCCCGCTTGCCCAGCTGCACCATGCGGTCGGTGTTGCTCACCGTGCCGGTCTTCTCGGGCCAGGCGCTCGCGGGCAGCACCACGTCGGCGAGCCACGCGGTCTCGGTCATGAAGATGTCCTGCACCACCAGATGCTCCAGGCTCGCGAGCGCATGGCGCGCATGGTTCAGGTCGGGGTCGCTCATGGCCGGGTTCTCGCCCATGATGTACATGCCGCGCACCTTGTGCGGATCGGTGTCGGGCGCCAGCGCCTTGTGCATGATCTCGACCACGGTGTAGCCCGGCGTCGCGTCCAGCGGCGTGCCCCAGAAGTTCTCGAACCACGCATGCACCGCCGGGTTGTCGACGCGCTGGTAGTTGGGGAACATCATCGGGATCAGGCCCGCGTCGCTCGCGCCCTGCACGTTGTTCTGGCCGCGCAGCGGATGCAGGCCCGAACCCGGCTTGCCGATCTGCCCGGTCACGGTGGCCAAGGCGATGAGGCAGCGCGCGTTGTCGGTGCCGTGCACGTGCTGGCTGATGCCCATGCCCCAGAGAATCATCGAGCCCTTTGCGGTGGCAAAGGCCCGCGCCACTTCGCGCAGCGTTTCGGCCGGCACGCCGCAGATGGGCGCCATCGCCTCGGGGCTGTAGCCCTTGACGTTCTCGCGCAGCGCCTCGTAGTTGCTGGCACGCGTGCGCACGAACTCCTGGTCGACCAGGCCTTCGTCGATCACGGCATGGATCAGCGCATTGAGCATGGCCACGTCGGTGTCGGCCTTGAACTGCAGCGTGCGCCAGGCATGGCGGCTGATGTCGGTGCGGCGCGGGTCGGCCAGCACGATCTTCGCGCCGCGCTGGGCGGCGTTCTTCATCCAGGTGGCGGCCACCGGGTGGTTCGCCGTGGGATTGGAGCCGATGACGAAGATCAGCCCCGCATGCTCCACATCGTTGACCTGGTTGCTCACCGCGCCCGAGCCCACGCCTTCGAGCAGCGCGGCCACGCTGGAGGCGTGGCACAGGCGCGTGCAGTGGTCGATGTTGTTGCTGCCGAAGCCGGTGCGCACGAGCTTCTGGAACAGGTAGGCCTCTTCGTTGCTGCCCTTGGCCGAGCCGAAGCCCGCGAGCGACTTGGCACCGTAGGTGTCGCGCAGGCCCGCGAGCTTGCCGGTGGTGAGCGCCAGCGCTTCTTCCCAGGTGGCCTCGCGGAAATACTCGCTCCAGTCGCCGGGCCGCGGCGCATCGCCGAAGTCCTTCGGCACGCCGGCCTTGCGGATCAGCGGCTTGGTCAGGCGCTGCGGGTGGTGCGCGTAGTCGAAGCCGAAGCGGCCCTTCACGCAAAGGCGGTTGTGGTTGGCCGGTCCGTCGCGGCCATCGACGCTGACGATCTTTTCGTCCTTCACGTTGTAGGTGACGAGGCAGCCCACGCCGCAGAACGGGCACACCGAATCGACCTTGCGGTCGACCTGCTGCGAGCCGATGTGGCTCTTGGGCATGAGCGCGCCGGTCGGGCAGGCCTGCACGCATTCGCCGCAGGCCACGCAGGTGCTGTCGCCCATCGGGTCGTCCAGGTCGAACACGATCTTGCTGTCGCCGCCACGCAGGGCATAGCCGATGACGTCGTTGACCTGCTCTTCACGGCAGGCGCGCACGCAGCGGTTGCACTGGATGCAGGCGTCCAGGTTGACGGCCATGGCCGGATGCGAGATGTCGGTCTTGGGCTGCTCGCGGCGCAGCGCCTTGAGTTCGGGGCGCACCGCGATATCGAGCTTTTTCGCCCAGGCGCTGAGCTCGCCGTGCTGCTGGGTGGCGTCGTCGCCGATCCATTTGTAGCCTTGGTCGGGCATGTCGGACAGCAGCATCTCGACGACCATTTTCTGGCTCTTGAGGGCCCGCTCGCTGGTGGCCTTCACTTCCATGCCCGCCGTGACGTTGCGGCAGCAGCTAGGCGCCAGCGTGCGCTCGCCCTTCACCTCGACCACGCAGGCGCGGCAATTTCCGTCGGCGCGGTAGCCGTCCTTGAAGCACAGGTGGGGGATTTCCACGCCATGGCGCTCGGCCGCCTTGTAGATGGTTTCGCCATCGAAGGCCTGGATGGATTGGCCGTCGAGCGTGAATTCGATGGTCTGCGGCATCAGCTCCGCGAGCTTGGACGGGGCGTTCATGCCACCTCCTCCGGAAAATATTGCTGGATGCACCGAATCGGATTGGGCGCCGCCTGTCCGAGCCCGCAGATGGAAGCGTCGCCCATGACCTGCGCGAGGTCTTCGAGCGTGGTGTTGTCCCACACCGGCGCCTGCATCAGCGCCGCGGCCTTCGCGGTGCCGACGCGGCAGGGCGTGCACTGGCCGCAGCTTTCGTGCTCGAAGAATCGCATCACGTTAAGCGCGGCATCGCGCGCCCTGTCGTGTTGGCTCAGCACCATCACGGCGGCCGATCCGATGAAGCAGCCATGGGGCTGCAGCGTGTCGAAGTCGAGCGGGATGTCGTTCATGCGGGCCGGCAGGATGCCGCCCGAAGCGCCGCCGGGCAGATAGGCATAGAGCGAGTGGCCGTCGAGCATGCCGCCGCAGTATTCGTCGATGAGCTCCTGCACCGTGATGCCCGCAGGCGCGAGCTTGACGCCCGGATGCTTCACGCGGCCGCTCACGCTGAAGCTGCGCAGGCCCTTGCGGCCGTTGCGGCCGAAGCCGCTGAACCAGGCGGCGCCTTTTTCGACGATGTCGCGCACCCAGTAGAGGGTTTCGAAGTTGTGTTCCAGCGTCGGGCGGCCGAAGAGGCCCACCTGCGCGATGTATGGCGGGCGCATGCGCGGTTCGCCGCGCTTGCCCTCGATGCTTTCGATCATGGCCGACTCTTCGCCGCAGATGTAGGCGCCCGCGCCGCGCCGCAGCTCGATACGCGGCAGCGCGCAGGGCGGATCGGCCTGGAGCCGGGCCAGCTCCCTTTCCAGCAACGCACGGCAGTCGTGGTATTCGTCGCGCAGGTAGATGTAGCACTGCTCGATGCCGACGATCTGCGCCGCCACCAGCAGGCCTTCGAGAAAGCGGTGCGGATCGCGTTCGAGATAGGTGCGATCCTTGAAGGTGCCGGGCTCGCCTTCGTCGATGTTCACCGCCATGAGCCGGGGCGCCGACTGATCGCGCACGATGCGCCACTTGCGCCCCGCCGGAAATCCCGCGCCGCCCAGGCCGCGCAGGCCCGAGTCTTCCATGGTCTTGATGATGGCCTCGGCGTCTTCCTCGCCGTTGACGAGCGCGGACGCGAGCGCATAGCCGCCGTGTGCGCGGTAGGTGGCGTAGTCGGTGAAAGCCGGCATGCGCTCGATGGCGCCGGGCAGTGGCGAGATGCTTTTTTCGGCGAATGCGGCGGCATCGAAGTACGCGACCGTGGCTTCGTCGGGATCGGACTTCAGGGCCTGCAACACTTTGCCGGTGGTCGCGAGCGGCACTGCCTGCTGGTCGACGACCGCCACGGGCGCCTGCTCGCAGCGGCCGACGCAGGGCGCGGCAATCACGCGCACGTCGCCGCCTTCGACCCCGAGCAGTTCGGGCAGCCGCGCCAGCAGATCCCTGGCACCGGCCAGTTCGCAGGCCAGGCCGTCGCACACGCGCACGGTGAGTCCGGGTGCCGCATCGTCGCCGCGCACCACCTCGAAGTGGTGATAGAAGGTCGCGACCTCGTAGACCTCGGCCATGGGGATGTTCATTTCCCGTGCCAGCGCCACCAGGTGGCGGTCGTGCAGGCAGCGGAAGGCGTCGTTGAGCTTGTGCAGGTGCTCGATGAGCAGGTCGCGCCGGTGGCCCTCGGCCGGACGCGCGCCGATGAGCGTGCGCACTTCGACGAGTGCGGCTTCCTCGGGCTGGCGGCCCTTGAGCTTGCTCTTGCGGCGGATGCGCTCGCGCATCTCGTCGGCGGTGGCGAGCGGCACGATGGTGTGCGTCGGGGCCGCCGTGGTGGTCGTTGTCTCGCGGGTCGTGGCTGGGTGGTTGTTCACTGCCTAGGCCTTTTTTCGGATGTCTGTCTGGCTCTGCCCCGAGCGGATGCTGGGAGGCTGACCGAGTGTGTGGGGCCGCCCTGGGTGCGTCAAATTCGATCGGCGCATCGATCGATTCAATAACTAAATGGTGCGCCCGCTCAGGGCCGGCCGCCAGCTATTCGCCGAGCGCGCCGCTGTGCAGCCGCACCTGCTCGCGCCAGGCCGGCGTCTGCAGGAAAACGAGGGCGGCATCGAGCGCACGCGAGGGGCGCACGCCGGTCTGGGTCATGAAGCCCAGCGGGGTCTTGACCTCGGGCCCCACCAGCGGCAGCGCCTCCAGTTCGCGGTAGCTGCGCACCGCCGCGACCATCGACCCCGGCAGCACACTGCTGACGCTGCCTGCCAGCACGGCCAAGGCAAGGGTAAGTACCGAGTTGGTCTCGATGGCCGGCTCCACCACGGTGTCGGCTTCGCGCAACGCCTGGTCGATGATGGAGCGGTTGTGCATGTCGGGCGTGAGCAGGCACAGCGGCAGCTTGCCGGCGTCGGCCCACGACATCGGCCGGCCGATGCGCAGCCGGTCGGCCGAGGGCTTGGCCGCGCGGCGCAGCAGAAAGTAGTGCTCCACGCTCTGCGGCCATGCCGTGAGCTTGATGCCCGGCAGGTGCATGCGCTCGGTATAGCCGAGCGCCAGGTCGACGGAGAGGCTTTCCAACCCCATTTCCAGGTCTTGCGAGCTCATCGACAGCACGGCCGGCACGATGCCCGGGTGCAGCTCGTGCAGCATCGCCGCAAAGCGCGACAGCATCGGAATGGCGGTGGGCACCGCCGCCATGCGCAGTCGCCCGCGCGGATGGCCCTCTTCGCTGCGCAGCTCCTGCTGCAGCACCTCGTTGTCGCGCAGCATGCGCTGTGCCGTGGCCAGCACACGCTCGCCTTCGTGCGTGAGGCCCACATACACGCGCGCCCGCTTGACGATGACCACGCCGAACTCGCCTTCGAGCGAGCGCAGCGCATTCGACAACGCCGGCTGCGTGATGTGGCAGGCCTGCGCCGCGCGCCCGAAGTGCTTGTGCTCGCTCAGTGCGACCAGGTAGCGCATCGACGCGAGAAGATTCACGGGGCGCGCCGCCGATCAGGTGTTCTTGCTGATGGAAATGGTCGGGAACTTGGCCGAGAAGTCCTTGGCCTTTTCGGCGATGCCCACGGCCACCTGCCGCGCGACGGCCTTGTAGATGCCCGCCACTTCGCCGTCGGGGTCGGCCACTACGGTGGGCTTGCCGCTGTCGGCCTGCAGCCGGATGTTGATGTCCAGCGGCAGCGCGCCGAGGTATTCCATCTGGTACTGCTCGGCCATCTTCTTGCCGCCTTCGGAGCCGAAGATGTGCTCCACGTGGCCGCAGTTGGAGCAGATGTGCACCGCCATGTTTTCCACGATGCCCAGGATCGGCACGCCGACCTTCTCGAACATCTTGATGCCCTTCTTCGCGTCGAGCAGCGCGATGTCCTGCGGCGTGGTGACGATCACCGCGCCGGTCATCGGCACCCGCTGCGAAAGGGTCAGCTGGATGTCGCCGGTGCCGGGCGGCATGTCGACGATCAGGTAGTCGAGGTCTTTCCAGTTGGTCTGGCGCAGCAGCTGCTCCAGCGCCTGGGTGGCCATGGGGCCGCGCCAGATCATGGCCTCGTCCTGGTCGACCAGGAAACCGATCGACATGACCTGAACGCCGTGATTCTCCAGCGGCTCCATGGTCTTGCCGTCCTCGCTCTCGGGCCGGCCTTCGATGCCCAGCATCATGGGCTGGCTCGGGCCGTAGATGTCGGCATCGAGCAGCCCGACGGCCGCCCCTTCGGCCGCCAGCGCCAGCGCCAGGTTGGCCGCCGTGGTGCTCTTGCCCACGCCGCCCTTGCCGGACGCCACCGCGATGATGTTCTTGACGTTGGGCATCAGCTGCACGCCGCGCTGCACCGCATGGCTGATGACCTTGGTCGTGATGTTGACCGAGACGTTGCTCACCCCCGGCACCGTCTTTGCGGCCGCCACCAGCGCCTTGCGCAGGGCTGGGTGCTGGCTCTTGGCCGGGTAGCCGAGCTCGAGGTCGAACGAAACGTCGCCTTCGGAAATCTGCAGGTTCTTGAGCGAACGCGTCGCCACGAAATTCTTGCCGGTGTTCGGGTCCTGGACGGCCTTGAGCGCGTCCATGAGCCCTTCTGGGGTGAGTGCCATTGATCTAACTCCTGAATGGCGGGTAGTCTAGTGGCTTGCCACCGGCCCCCGGGCGCTTCGGCCGCTTCGCCTTCCCGCTGCCGGGGGCAACACCCGCAAACCACGGGGGATGCAAGCGCTTTTTGAACAGCCACAGCAACAAGAACAATGCCTCCGACACCCCCGGTCACCGGTCTTTTGCTCACCGGCGGCGGTGCCCGGGCCGCCTACCAGGTCGGCGTGCTCGAAGCCATCGCCGACATCCGCCGCGCGGCGGGTTTCGCCGGTCAGGGCAATCCCTTTCCCGTGATCACCGGCACCTCGGCCGGCGCCATCAATGCGGCCGCGCTGGCCTGCGGCGCCGACGACTTCGACCAAGCCGTGGCGCGCATCGCGGAGGTCTGGCGCGACTTCCACGCCGGGCAGGTCTACCGCGCCGATTCGCTCTCGGTCATCGGCAGCGGTACGCGCTGGCGCATGCTGCTCGGGCTCGGGCGCTTCGCGGCCAGTTGGATGCGCATCAAGCCGCGCTCGCTGCTCGACAACACGCCGCTGGCCCAGCTGCTGGGCCGCATGGTGCCGCTCGACCGGCTGCCCCGGCTGATGCAGGAGGGCCACGTGCAGGCGCTGGCCGTCACCGCATCGAGCTACAGCTCGGGCGAGCACGTCACCTTCTTCGAGGCGGCCGTGCCGATGGAGCCCTGGGTGCGTTCGCAGCGGCTCTCGGTGCGCAACCGCATCAGCCACGCGCACCTGCTGGCCTCATCGGCCATTCCCTTCGTGTTCCCGGCCACGGCGCTGCCGATGCAGGGGCATACCGAATATTTCGGCGACGGTTCGATGCGCCAGTCGGCGCCGATTGCCGCAGCCATCCACCTCGGCGCCAAGCGCATCCTGGTGATCGGCGCCGGCCGCATGCACGAGCCGCGCGACGCCGACGCGCCCAACACCTACAGCGGCTATCCCACCATGGCGCAGATCGCGGGCCATGCGCTGTCGAGCATCTTTCTCGATGCGCTGGCGGTGGACATCGAGCGGCTTCGGCGCATCAACCACACGCTCGGCCTCATTCCCGAGGAAGCCCGCATGTCGAGTTCGCTGCGTCCGCTCGACCTGCTGGTGATTTCTCCGTCGGAGCGGCTCGACGTGATCGCGGCACGCCATGTCGATGCCCTGCCCGGCGCGGTGCGCCACCTGCTGGGCGGCTCCAAGGCTGCGGCCGATGTGAAGGGCGGCGCGCTCGCAAGCTACCTGCTGTTCGAATCGGCCTACACGCGCGAGCTGATGGCGCTCGGGCGGGCCGACGCGATGCGGCAGCAGGGCGAGGTGCTGCGGTTCTTCGGCTGGGAAGCGGCGGCCTGACGGAGATCAGCGCGCGCCGCCGCCCGCTGCGGAAAGGCCCGCCAGCAGCAGGTCCAGGCTCGCTTGGAACTCCTGGTCGGCCGTGCTTGCGGTCGCTGCATTCGCGATGTCGATCAGGTGCGCAAAGCGGTCTTCCGGCAAGGCCCGGAATCGTTCGATGGTGAGCTCCGCCGATTCCGACGCCTGCAGCGCCAGCGGGCCCGCAAGCTCCGACTGCGCGAGCCCCGTGATCAGCCCCGACACGGCCCGGAAGGCGACGAGCAGCGCCTGCCCCGAGCGCCCGCTGCGAGCCAGGGCGCGCAGCATCGCCTCGGTCACGTCGAAGACGGCCGGCGAACGGCTTCGGCGCGTGAGGATCAGCGCAATGGCATGGGGATGGGCCCGCACCGCCTGCCACAACGCCGTGGCGATGGCCCGGACTTCGTCCTGCCATTGCGCGTGTTCGGCAAGCGGCCAGCGCGCTTGGCCGATCACCGCCTCCACCACCAAGAGGTCGATGTCCTCGCGCTGCGAGACGTAGTTGTAGAGCGTCATCGCGCCGGTGCCGAGCTCGCTGGCCAGCGCGCGCATCGAGAGCCCCGCCAGCCCTTCCCTGTCGACAAGAGCCAATGCCGCGGCCTGGAGTTGCGAATGCGTGAATTTGGCGGGTCGTCCCATAAGGGTGGATGTTGACGCAGTTCGGAAGACGCGAGTATATTCAATTACGTACAGCGTACGTTTAAAGAGGAAAGTCCATGAAATTCGCACCCGGCGACACCGCTCCCGCCATTGCCGACAGCACCATCCACGGCAAGCCTGCCCATGTTCCGGACCCGCTGCCGCGCTACGTGCATCTTCAGTTCCGGCGTTTCGCGGGTTGCCCGGTGTGCAACTTTCATCTGCTCACCATGGGCAGGCGCCATGCGGAAATTGCCGCGGCCGGCATTCGCCAGCTCGTCTTCTTTCATTCGGCGCGCGAAGAAATGCTCAAGTACCAGGCACAGCTTCCGTTCGATTGCATTGCCGATCCCGGCAAGAAGTATTTCAAGGCGTTCGGCGTCGAGACCTCCGTGCGAGCGCTCTTGAATCCCCGCGTGTTCTGGAGCGGGCTGCGGTGGATCCTGGCAGCCAGGCGCCTCTACACCCGGGCCGAGAACGGCATCCTGGGTCTGCCGGCAGACTTTCTCGTCGACGCGCAGGGGCGCATCGTGGCGTGCAAGTACGGCGCGCATGCGGACGACCATTGGGAAGTCGACGAATTGCTGCAGCTGGCCCGCAAGGCACCGCCTCTGCAGGCGATGCCGCTCGCAGCCACCGCGTCGCCCAGCTAGCGCCCGCGCGCCGGATCACCCCGCCTCTGAAATCCCGAGTTCCGAACACACCCGCCCCACCAGCGCCCTCAGCGAGACGAGCTCGGCCTCGAGCCGCGCCACGTTGGCCTTGAGCGCCGCGACCTCGCCGAGCGATGCATCGTGCGACGCATACGCTCCCTCGGCCGAACCGCCACCCGGACCGGCAACCTCTTCCGCCGGCGCGCCGCTCAGCAGATGCGCCCAGCGGCTTTCGCGCGCACCCGGCAGGCGCGCGAGCTTCACCACCAAGGCGCCGGCCGGACGCTCGGCGAGTTCGTCGAGAAAGCCCTCGACCGACGAGATATCGGCGAAGTTGTGCATGCGGTCGCAGGCAATGCGCAGTTCGCCGGGCGTTTGCGGGCCGCGCAGCATCAGCACGGTGAGCAGGATGACCGATTGCGACGGAATGCGCAGCACCCGGTCGATGTTGTGCTCGTAGCGAAAGGCCCGGCCGCCGCTGGTTTCCGCCACCAGGCTGTAGCCCTTCAGGCTGTCGATGGCGGCCTGCACCTGCGCCTCGCCCAGTTCGAGCACCGGGTTGCGGCTGGTCTTCTGGTTGCAGCCGGACACCAGCGAATTGAGCGTCAGCGGATAGCTGTCGGGCACGGTGCGCTGCTTTTCGGCCAATACGCCGAGCACGCGGGTTTCGACGAGCGAAAGAATGGGAAGGGCCTGGGTCATTTCTCAAAGAATCCTGAATGAAAGCGCGGTGTCCCGAAGCCGGTTCATGGCACCGCCACGCCGAGTATCGGGCCCAGCTCGCGGACGAAATCGCCGCGCCGCAGCGCGAGCGAATGCAATGCCGAGACGGTGCCGTCGAGATAGAGCGCGTCGCGGCAACGCAGCACGTCGCGAAAGTAGAGGGCGAATTCGTAGAAGTTCACGGGCTGCTCGCTGATCACGAAGATCGCGGTATGGCCCGACACGCCCACGCCGTTGCGGATCTTCCGCGAATCCGAGTCGGGAATGAAAGCGGGATGCACCCTGCCGCGGCGCAGCAGCAACGGGCCCGACTGCGTGGCCAGCCGAACGCCCTTGGACAGCGCCGGATATTCCGAAGACTCGACCACGCGCGGCACCCCCGCGCCGGACACCAGGAACACACCGTTCGGCTTGAGGAAGAAGTTGCCCTCGCCCGCCGACAGGTTGAGCGGCGAAACCTCGCGTCCGTCCTGCACCAGGAGGCCCACCGGGGAAAAGTCGGCGTGGTACATGCCGGCATTCATCGCGAACACCAACTGCCGGTTGTGCCCGGCGAGCCACGCCTCGAGGCGGTCGAAGCGCTTGAACTCGACGCCGGCATCGTCGCGCAGGAACAGCTCGAGCCGCTCCTTGCGCAAATCGATCTTCACGACGGTGTAGCGCGGCTCGGCATCGGCCGCTCGGGCGGCCAGGCTGGCCGCGGCGGCGACGCACAAGGCCAGCAGGAGCAGCAGCTTTCTCATGAAGTCCCGGAAAGCCGCCTCCGCTTCAGCCGTTCTGGATGCGACTGACCAGTGCTTTCGTGAACGCCGCAGTGCCCGCGGTGCCGCCGAGGTCGCCGGTGCGCACCTTGTCGATGTTGAGCGTGTCGTCGATGGCCTTGCGCAGGCGCGTGGCAAGGTCGGGCAGCCTGACGTGCTCGAGCATCAGCGCGGCGGCCAAGAGCAGTGCGGTGGGGTTGGCAATGCCCTTGCCGGCAATGTCGGGCGCCGAGCCGTGCACGGCCTCGAAGATCGCCGCATCGGCGCCGATGTTGGCGCCCGGTGCCATGCCCAGGCCACCGACCAGGCCCGCCACCAGGTCGGACAGGATGTCGCCGAACAGGTTGGTCGTCACCAGCATGTCGAACTGCCAGGGGTTGAGCACCAGCTTCATCGCGCAGGCGTCGACGATGATCGTGTCGAGTTCGAACTTGCCCTTGTACTTTTCTTCATAGAGCCGGAGGCCGGTCTCCAGGAACAGGCCGGTCAGCACCTTCATGATGTTGGCCTTGTGGACCAGCGTGACCTTCTTGCGCCCCGTGGCAACGGCGGTCTCGAAAGCGTATTCGAGCAGGCGCAGGCACCCCTGGCGCGTGTTGATGCCGGTGGCCATGCCCACGGCATGCGGGTCGCCGTCGATGCGCACATAGTGCTCGTGGCCGATGTACAGGCCCTCGAGGTTTTCGCGCACGACCATCAGGTCGATCTTGTCGAAGCGGCCGCCCGGAATGATGGTGCGCGCGGGGCGCAGGTTGGCGTACAGCTGAAATTCTTCGCGCAGCCGCACGTTCGACGAGCGGTAGCCGCCGCCCGAAGGCGTCTCCAGCGGGCCCTTGAGGGCAAGGCGGGTGCGGCGGATGCTGTCCAGCGTGGCTTCTGGCAGCGGATCGCCCGAAGCCTGGACGCCGCCGAGGCCGGCAATCTGGCGGTCCCACTCGAAGGGCGCCTTCAGCGCATCGAGCGCGGCCAGGGTGGCGTCGACGATTTCGGGGCCGATGCCATCGCCGGGAATCAGGGTTGCGGAAATGGGGGTGGTCATCGGAAACTCGCTTTCTGTATATCTATCTTGTATATCTCTTCGCCATATGGGGAGGGAGCGTGGCGAAACGCGCGGGGTGGAGCATACGTCGCGCCGGAGACACCCCGGCGCCGTTCGGGTCACTGGGGGTCCGGAACCTCTGGTCGAGCCCCCGGGATCGGGGGTCTTCGGCAGGGTGCGGTGCCGCCACCTAAAATGCCCGGTTCCCGAATGCGGCCCCAGGCCGCCTTCGTTGCCAGCAAGTTCGCCACTCCCGAAAGCGCCCTTCCCGATGTCCGCCCCGCGCAAGCTCTTCGTTACCACCGCCCTGCCCTATGCCAACGGCAAGTTCCATATCGGCCACATGATGGAATACATCCAGGCCGACATCTGGGTGCGGAACCAGCGAATGAATGGCGCCGAGGTCAACTTCGTCTGCGCCGACGACGCGCACGGCGCCGCCATCACCATCGCGGCCGACAAGGCCGGCGTGACGCCGCAGGCCTTCGTGGCCGAGATCGCCGCGGGCCGCAAGCCCTACCTCGACGGCTACTACATCTCCTTCGACAACTGGCACTCGACGGACGCGCCCGAGAACCACCAGCTCGCCCAGGACATCTACCGCGACCTGCGCGCCAACGGCTTCATCAGCAGCAAGAGCGTCGAGCAGTTCTACGACCCGGCCAAGGGCATGTTCCTGGCCGACCGCTTCATCAAGGGCGAATGCCCCAGCTGCCACTCGAAGGACCAGTACGGCGACAACTGCGAGGTGTGCGGCGCCGTCTACGCGCCCACCGAGCTGATCAACCCCTATTCGGCCCTGTCGGGCGCCAAGCCCGAGCTTCGCAGCTCGGAGCACTTCTTCTTCAAGCTCTCGGACCCGCGCTGCGAGGCCTACCTGAAAGAATGGACGGCCGCCGCCGGCCACGTGCAGCCCGAGGTGCAGAACAAGATCCGCGAGTGGCTCTACAAGGACGACGAAGGCAAGGGCGGCCTCGGCGACTGGGACATCAGCCGCGACGCGCCCTACTTCGGCATCGAGATTCCCGATGCGCCGGGCAAGTACTTCTACGTGTGGCTGGACGCACCTGTGGGCTACCTGGCCTCGCTGAAAAACCTGCTTGACAAGCGCTGCATCGAGCTTGGCGGCGACGGCATCTCGTACACCGAGTACATGGCCGATCCCGACCTGGAGCAGGTGCACTTCATCGGCAAGGACATCATCACCTTCCACACGCTGTTCTGGCCCGCGATGCTGCATTTCAGCGGCCGCAAGGCGCCCGATGCCGTGTACGTGCACGGCCACCTGACGGTCAGCGGCGAGAAGATGAGCAAGAGCCGCGGTACGGGCATCGACCCGCTCAAGTACCTCTCGATCGGCCTGGACCCTGAGTGGCTGCGCTACTACATCGCGGCCAAACTCAACGGCCGCAACGAGGACATCGACTTCAACCCCGAGGACTTCGTGGCGCGCGTGAACAGCGACCTCGTGGGCAAGTACATCAACATCGCGAGCCGCGCGGCGGGCTTCATCGGCAAGCGCTTCGGCGGCCAGCTGGGCGAGGTGTCGGCCGACGGCGACGCGCTGCTGTTCGCGCTGCGCGACGCGGCGCCGCAGCTGCATGCGCTCTACGACGGCCGCGACTACGCCCGCGCGCTACGCGAGGTGATGGCGCTGGCCGACAAGGTGAACGAGTACGTCGATCAGAACAAGCCCTGGGAGCTGGCCAAGAAGGAAGGCCAGGAGGCGCGGCTGCACGACGTGTGCACCGTGTGCATCGAGGCTTTCCGCCTGCTCACGCTGTACCTGAAGCCGGTGCTGCCGGCGCTGGCCGTGAACGTCGAGGCCTTCCTCAAGATCGCACCGCTCGCGTGGGCCGATGCCGCACAGGCGCTGCCCGTGGGCCATGCCATCGGCGACTACAAGCACCTGATGCAGCGCGCGGATGCCAAGGTGGTCGACAAGCTGTTCGACGCACCTGAACCGGCGCCTGCCGCCGCCGCGGAAACGGCGGCCGATGCGCTGCCGGGCGGCGAGGCCATCGCGCCCACCATCACCATCGACGATTTCGCGAAGATCGATCTGCGCATCGCGAAGATCGTGGCCTGCGAGAAGGTCGAGGGCTCGACCAAGCTGCTGCGGCTGACGCTCGATGCGGGCGAAGCGAAGACCCGCAACGTGTTCAGCGGCATCGCCTCGGCCTATGAGCCCGAGCAGCTGGTGGGCAAGCTCACCGTGCTGGTGGCCAACCTCGCGCCGCGCAAGATGAAGTTCGGCCTCAGCGAAGGCATGGTGCTGGCCGCCAGCCACGCCGACGAAAAAGCCAACCCCGGCATCCACGTGCTCGAACCCTGGCCAGGCGCCACGCCCGGCATGCGGGTTCGCTGACCCCAAGGACCTCCCATGCTCAAACGCACCCTCCTCCTGTTGTCATTCGCAGCCATGCTGAGCGGTTGCGCGGTGGTGACTGTGGCCGGTACCGCCGTGAGCGTGGGTGCCAGTGCGGTCGGCCTGGCCGCGGATGCGGCCATCGGCACCGCGCGCATCACGGGCAAGGCCGTGGGCGCGGCGGCCGACGCGGTGATTCCGGACAGCGACTGAACGGCGGCCACCCGGGCCGGCGCGGGGTACACAATGAGTGCCCCATGCAGTCACCGCTGAACATCACCCGCTTTCGCCCGCGCCTGCTCGACGCCCTGGCGGGCTACGACCGGACGCGTTTTTTCAAGGACCTGGCGCGGGCGCCACGGTCGGCATCGTGGCGCTGCCGCTGGCCATGGCGTTTGCCATCGCCTCGGGGCTCAAGCCCGAGGCCGGCATCTGGACGGCGATCATCGCGGGCTTCCTGATCTCGCTCCTGGGCGGCTCGGCGGTGCAGATCGGCGGGCCGGCCGGCGCGTTCATCGTGATCGTCTACGGCATCGTCGAACGCTACGGCGTGGCGAACCTGCTGATATCGACCGCCTGCGCCGGGGTGCTGATGTTCGCGGCGGGGCTGTTCGGGCTGGGACGGCTGGTGCGCTTCGTGCCGCTGTCGATCGTGGTGGGCTTCACCAACGGCATTGCGGTGCTGATCCTGCTGTCGCAGCTCAAGGACCTGCTCGGACTCACGGTGGCGAAGATGCCGGCGGACGTGTTCTCGCAGCTGCATGCCATGGCGCTGCAGATCGGCACCTTCAACCCTTATGCCTTCGCGCTGGGGCTGGCCTGCGTGCTTGGCCTGGCGGTCTGGCCGATGCTGCTGCGCGATGAGTCGAAGGTGGGCCACGCGGTGCAGCGCCTGGCGGGCCGCATGGCGCGCTCGCGCGCGGTGCTGGTGGGCGCGCGCTTGCCGGGACCCATCGTGGCGCTGGTGACGCTCACGCTGGTGTCATGGGGTTTCGAGCTGCCGGTGGAAACCATCGGCACGCGCTTCGGCGGCATTCCCGAGGGCGCCCCGGCCTTCGCGCTGCCCGACTTTTCGTGGGAAACGGTCAAGCAGCTGGTTACGCCCACGCTGACCATCGCGCTGCTGGGCGCCATCGAGTCGCTGCTGTGCGCCCGCGTGGCCGACCAGCTCAGCGGCCAGCCGCGCCACGACCCGAATCAGGAGCTGATGGCGCAGGGCATTGCCAACCTGGTCACGCCCTTCTTCGGCGGCATGCCGGCCACCGGCACCATTGCGCGCACGGTGACCAACATCCGTTCGGGCGGCAGTTCGCCGATTGCCGGCATCGTGCACGCGGTCACGCTGATGGTGGTGGTGCTGCTGGCCGCGCCGCTGGCGCGCCATGTGCCGCTCGCGGTGCTGGCGGGCATTCTGGTGTTCGTGGGCCTGAACATGGGCGAATGGCGCGAGTTCACGCCGGGGCAGCTGCGGCACTTCAGCCGCCACTACCGGCTGCTGATGCTCGGCACCTTCTTTCTCACGGTCGTGTTCGACCTGACGGTGGCGGTGCAGGTAGGCATCGTGCTGGCTTGCGCCCTCTTCATCCGGCGCATGAGCGGGCTTTTCAGCGTCGAGCTGGTCACGATGCAGCCACCGGTGCTCACCTATCGGCTCTACGGCGCGCTGTTTTTCGGGGCCGCGGCCAAGCTGGACGAGGCGGTGAACGCGGCCGAGAGCGCGCCGCGCGGCATGACGGTGGTGCTCGACGCCACACACCTCATCTACCTGGACGCGACCGGCGTCGATGCGCTGCGCCAGCTGCACCGCGCGGTGCTGGCGCGCGACGGGCTGCTGCGCCTGGAGTCGCTGCAGCCGCAGCCGCTCGAGGTGATCGTGCGCTCGGGATTCGCCGACGAGCTGACGAGCGGCCAGCCGCACGCGGCCGAGGGCTAGTTTGCCTCGGCGCCCCGGTCGGGCGACGAGCCGCTGCGCACCACGCGCTGGTCGTCGTTCAAGGTGGCGGTGAACACCATGGGCGAATTCGGCGGCTGGACCCAGCGCCATTCCCATTCGGTTTCGCGCTTGAGCGCGTAGGGCGTGACCTTGGCGGGCTTGCCGAGCAGCTTGCGCAGGTCTTCCATCATCATGCCCGGCTGCACCTTGGCAAAGTTCTCGGGCGTCAGCACCTGGCGCAGCGCGCTCATCTTGCCGTCGGCGCCGATGGTGATCATGTAGTTCTTCTGGCCCTGCGGCTGGCGGTTGTACTCGAGCACCCGGCCGTTCGGCGCGTCCCAGATGTTCTCGGGCTCGCCGAACCTGGCGCGCACGTCGGCCTCGGTCGAGACGCCCTCCTCCAGCTCGCCGATGCGCTGCGGGTCGCATCCCGAAAGCCCCATCAATGCCGCCGCCAATAACGCTGTTGCACAGCCGATCCGCCACTGTTGTCGTCGCTTCATGCCATCCCCGGTAAAATTCGCGCTTCAAAGGTCCAGTCTATGTCCATCTTCCGCCGCCCCCACTACACCTCCGAGATCACCAGCTTCATCGAGGAGATGAAAGAAAAGAAGCCGACGCTGGAAGCCGAACAGCGCGCCGGCCGTGCCCTGCTGTGGGACAAGCACCTCGACCGCAGCCTGCTCGAGGAATACAGCGAGGCCAACGTACCGCAGCAGCCGTACGTCTACCAGACCCAAGTCAAGTAATGGTGCCCAGCCGGCATCCATCGTTCGTCCTCATCGCCTGCAGCTATTGAAATGATAGCAAGCACCCGATGAAGGGCAACGAGGACAACGACACGCTCGTGGCCAGCATGCCTGAGGTGGTCGACCAGGTCGCGCTCGCCAGGCTCTATGGCGAGCCGTTGTTCGCGATGCCGAAGGACCTGTACATCCCGCCGGAGGCGCTGCAGGTCTTTCTCGAAGCCTTCGAAGGTCCGCTGGACCTGCTGCTCTACCTGATCAGGAAGCAGAACTTCAACATCCTCGACATCCCGATGGCGGGGCTCACGCGGCAGTACCTGAGCTACGTCGACGAGATCCGCCAGACGAATCTCGAACTCGCGGCCGAGTATCTGCTGATGGCCGCGATGCTGATCGAGATCAAGTCGCGCATGCTGCTGCCGCCCAAGAAGGTGGCGGAAGGCGAAGAGGCCGAAGACCCGCGCGCAGAGCTGGTGCGCCGCCTGCTGGAGTACGAGCAGACCAAGCTGCAGGCCGCCGCCATCAGCGCCATGCCGACCTACGGGCGCGACTTCTGGAAGGGGCAGGTCTACATCGAGCAATCGCTCAAGCCCCGCTTTCCCGACATGAACGTGGTCGAGCTGCGCGATGCGTGGGCCGACATCATGAAGCGCGCCAAGCTCGTGCAGCACCACAAGATCTCGCGCGAGGAACTCAACGTGCGCGAGCACATGAGCATCGTGCTGCGCCACCTGCAGGGGCAGCGCTTCGTCGAGTTCGAGAAACTGTTCGACCCGTCGCGCGGCGCGCCGGTGCTGATCGTCACCTTCATCGCGATGCTCGAGCTCGCGAAGGAAACGCTGATCGACATCACGCAGGCGGAAGCCTTCGCACCCATCTACGTGCGCCTGGCGTACTCGCCGGCCTGACAGCGGAGCCCGGCGTGCGCGACTTCGACGTCCTCATCGTCGGCAGCGGCCTCGCAGGCCTCTCGGCCGCGCTGCACCTGGCGCCGACGCACCGCGTTGCCGTGCTGACCAAGCGCGCATTGAGCGACGGCTCCAGCGCCTGGGCGCAGGGCGGCATTGCGGCCGTGCTGGCCGCGGGCGACAGCTTCGATGCGCATGTGGAAGACACGCTGGCGGCCGGCGCGGGCCTCTGCGACCCCGAGGCCACGCGCTTCGTGGTCGAGCATGCGCCCGAGGCCATCGGCTGGCTGCGCGAACTGGGCGTGCCGTTCTCCGAAGAAGCGAAGGAAAACGGCGGGGGCCTGCACCTGACGCGCGAAGGCGGCCACAGCCAGCGCCGCATCGTGCACGTGACCGACGCGACTGGCGCGGCCGTGCAGCAGGTGCTGATCGAGCGGGTGCGCCGCACGCCGAACATCACGCTGTTCGAGCATCACACGCTGGTCGACCTGATCACGGGGCCCAAGATCGGGCTCGATGACCCGGCCTGCCTGGGCCTCTACGCGCTGGACGACGAGACCGACGAGGTGCTGGCCTTCCGCGCCCCGCACACCATCCTGGCCACCGGCGGCGCTGGCAAGGTGTACCTGTACACGACCAACCCCGACACCGCCACTGGCGACGGCATTGCCGCTGCGTGGCGCGCGGGCTGCCGGGTGTCGAACATGGAATTCGTCCAGTTTCACCCAACCTGCCTGTACCACCCGCACGCCAAGTCCTTCCTGATCAGCGAGGCGGTGCGCGGCGAAGGCGGGCTGCTGAAGTTGCCCGACGGCACGCGCTTCATGCCGAAGCACGACGAGCGCGCCGAACTCGCACCGCGCGACGTGGTGGCCCGCGCCATCGACTTCGAGATGAAGAAGCACGGCCTGGACTGCGTGCACCTCGACATCTCGCACCAGCCGGCCGCGTTCCTGAAAGAGCATTTTCCCAACATCCTCGCGCGCTGCGCGGAGCTGGGCATCGACATCACGCGCGAACCCATTCCGGTGGTGCCGGCCGCCCACTACACCTGCGGCGGCGTGCTGAGCGATCTCGCCGGGCGCACCGACGTGCCCGGCCTCTACGCCATCGGCGAAACCGCCTGCACGGGCCTGCACGGCGCGAATCGCTTGGCCAGCAACTCGCTGGTCGAGTGCATGGTGTTCGCGCGCGCCGCGACCGGCGCCATCGCCGCGGCACCGGCGCGCGGCAGCGCCCAACTGCCTGCCTGGGACGACAGCCGCGTCACCGACGCCGACGAGGCCGTGGTCATCTCCCACAACTGGGACGAGCTGCGCCGCTTCATGTGGGACTACGTGGGCATCGTGCGCACCAACAAGCGCCTGGAGCGCGCGAGCCATCGCATCGCGCTGCTGCAGGCAGAGATCCAGGAGTTCTATGCGAACTTCCACGTCACGCGCGACCTGCTCGAACTGCGCAACCTGGTGCAGGTGGCCGAGCTGATCGTGCGCTCCGCGCAGTCCCGCCACGAGAGCCGTGGCCTGCATTTCAGCCGCGACTATCCTTCGCTCGCCGAGCCCACCGCACCCACGGTGCTGGTGCCGCCGGCCGAGTGATCGACCCACCCGCTTCGTTTTCTTCACCCAAGGATGCCCGGCCACCGACGCCCGCAGGGAGAAACCCAACCATGTCGAACACCACACCCATCGCTGAAACACCCCCGGCCTCGCCCTACGGCACGCTGCCGCCGGCCTCCCCGCTCGCCTCGCGCAAGCCCGTGAGCCTGCCGCGCCTGGCCGACATGCACGCGCGCGGCGAGAAGATCGCCATGCTCACGGCCTACGACGCCACCTTCGCGGCCATGGCCGACGCGGCGGGCGTCGACTGCCTCCTGGTCGGCGATTCGCTCGGCATGGTCTGCCAGGGCCTGAACAGCACGGTGGGCGTGAGCCTGGACACCATGCGCTATCACACCGACAGCGTTTCGCGCGGCCTGCGCCGCGTGCTGGGCACGGCCTGGCTGATTGCCGACCTGCCCTTCGGAAGCTACCAGGAATCGCGCGAACAGGCGCTCGCCAGCGCCACCGTGCTGATGCAGGCCGGCGCGCACATGGTCAAGCTCGAAGGCGGCGGCTGGACCACCGAGACAGTGCGCTTCCTGGTCGAGCGCGGCATTCCGGTGTGCGCGCATCTGGGCCTGACGCCGCAGACCGTGCATGCGCTCGGCGGCTACCGCGTGCAGGGCAAGGGCGATGCTGGCGTGCTCCTGAAGCAGCAGGCCCACGCGCTGCAGGACGCGGGCGCCGCGATGCTGGTGCTCGAGATGGTGCCGGCCGCGCTGGCCGCCGAACTCACCGCCGAGCTGAAGCACTGCGCCACCATCGGTATCGGCGCGGGCAAGGCCACCGCCGGCCAGGTGCTGGTATTGCACGACATGCTGGGCATCAACCTCGGCAAGATGCCGAAGTTCGTGCGCAACTTCATGGCCGACGCGTCGGGCGTGCTGCCCGCCCTCAAGGCCTATGTGCAGGCCGTCAAGGACGGCAGCTTCCCCGACGACCAACGCCACGCCTGGTAAGGAACCGAGACCATGTACATCGCACACACCGTGGCCGAGCTTCGCGACCATCTGGCCGCGTTCAAGCGTCCCGCCTTCGTTCCCACCATGGGCAACCTGCACGACGGTCACCTCGCGCTGATCAGGCAGGCCAAGCCGCTGGGCGACGTGACGGTGGCGAGCATCTTCGTCAATCGCCTGCAGTTTCTACCGCACGAGGATTTCGACACCTACCCGCGCACCTGGGACAGCGACTGCGAGAAGCTGCGCACGGCCGGCTGCGACGTGCTGTTCGCGCCCGATGAAAAGGCGCTCTACCCCGAGCCACAGACCTGCAAGGTGCATCCGGACCCTGCGCTGGCCGACATTCTCGAAGGCCACTTCCGCCCCGGCTTCTTCATCGGCGTGTGCACGGTGGTGATGAAGCTCTTCAGCTGCGTGCAGCCGCGCGTGGCCGTGTTCGGCAAGAAGGACTACCAGCAGCTGATGACGATCCGCCACATGGTGCGGCAGTTCGCGCTGCCCATCGAGATCGTGGGCAGCGAGACTTTCCGCGCCGACGATGGGCTGGCGCTGTCGTCGCGCAACGGCTACCTGAGCAAGGAGGAGCGCGCGGAGGCCGTGCAGCTCTCGAAGGCGCTGAAGGCCATGGCCGAAGCCGTGCAAGCCGGCGAACGCGATTTGGCCGCGATCGAAGCACGGGCAATGCAGGCGCTGGCACAGCGCGGCTGGCAGCCGGACTATCTTGTGCTGCGGCGCCGTTCCGATCTGCAGGCGCCCACCTCCGCCGATCTGGCCGGCGAGCCGCTCGTGGCGCTGGCCGCGGCTCGGCTGGGCGGCACGCGGCTGATCGACAACCTCGAAATCGACATCTCCAGCTCATGACCTACAGCGTCAAGGAAATCTTCTACACCCTGCAGGGCGAAGGCGGCCAGGCGGGCATGCCGGCCGTGTTCTGCCGCTTTGCCGGCTGCAACCTCTGGACCGGCCGCGAGGAAGACCGCGCTGCGGCCGTCTGCCGTTTCTGCGACACCGACTTCGTCGGCACCGACGGCACGCTCGGCGGCAAGTTCAGGGATGCCGGCCAGCTCGCCGACACCATCGCCGCGCAGTGGCCGGCGAACGATGCCGAGCACCGGCTGGTGGTGCTGACCGGCGGCGAGCCGTTGCTGCAGGTGGATGCGGCGCTGGTCGACGCGCTGCATGCGCGGCGCTTTCGCATCGCGGTCGAAAGCAACGGCACCGTCGTGGCGCCCGAAGGCATCGACTGGCTCTGCATCAGCCCCAAGGCCGGCGCGCCCTGGGTGCAGCAGCGCGGTCAGGAACTGAAACTGGTGTGGCCGCAGACCGAATTCGACCTCGACACGATGGCGCGCACAGGCGAGTTCACCCACCGCTTCCTGCAGCCGATGGACGGGCCCGACCGGGTCGCGAACACCGAACTTTGCATTGCCGAATGCATGAAGCAGCCGGTTTGGCGCCTGAGCGTCCAGACCCACAAGATCACTGGCATCCGCTAAGCGCGGAGAGACTTTTCAGATGCGATTCACTATCAGCCAACGCTTTTTCTTCGACGCCGCGCACACGCTGAAGCGCGACATCGAGGTCGAAGGCAGCCGCCGTATCCACGGCCACACCTACCACGCCGAAGTCTGGCTTTCGGGCCAGCGCGATCCCGTGACGGGCATGGTGATCGACCTGGGGCTGCTGCGCCGCCGTCTGGACGAGGTGCGCGAACTGCTGGACCACCACCTGCTGGACGACGTGGCGGGGCTGCATCCGCCGACGCTGGAGAACCTCTGCCTTTTCATTGCCGATGCGCTGCCGGAATTCCACGCGTCGCTCGCGCGGGTACGGGTGTGGCGAGAGGCACTGGGCGACAGCTGCACGCTGGAGTTCTAAGGGTTTTACTCCCTCTCCCCTTGGGGAGAGGGTTGGGGTGAGGGCTGCGGCAGCAAAGTTAGCGCGATGTTGCGAGGCCCGCTGCCCTCACCCTAGCCCTCTCCCAGAGGGAGAGGGACAACGCGAATTCAGGCGGCGCCGATGCCTGCGATCAGGCTGCCAGCCGGCTGACCATTCTTCAGCCCGGCCGTAAACGCCAGCATCCGGTCAATCGGCACCCGCGCCCGCAGCCCCAGCGCCGGATCGACGTGAATCTCGCCCGCACCGGTTTCCAGCGCGTTCGCGAGTTCCACCAGCCCGTTCATCGCCATCCAGGGGCAATGCGCGCAGCTCTTGCATGTGCCCCCATTGCCGGCCGTCGGCGCTTCGATGAAAGTCTTTCCGGGGTTCAGCGTGCGCAGCTTGTGCAGCATGCCGGTATCTGTGGCGACGATGAATTCCTTCGCGTCCAGGCGCCGTGCCGCATTCAGGATCGCGGAGGTCGAGCCGACCGCATCGGCCAGCGCAATCACGTCGGCCGGCGACTCCGGATGCACCAGCACCTTGGCGGCCGGATGGTCTTTCATGAGCAGCTCGAGCTCGAGCGCCTTGAACTCGTCGTGCACGATGCAGGCGCCGTTCCAGCTCACCATGTCGGCGCCGGTCTGCCGCTGGATGTAGTCGCCCAGGTGGCGGTCGGGGCCCCAGAGGATCTTGCGGCCCTGTGCGTGCAGCGCGCTCACCACGTCGAGCGCGCAGCTCGACGTGACGAGCCAGTCGGCGCGCGCCTTCACGGCCGCGCTGGTGTTGGCATAGACGACCACGGTACGGTCGGGGTGCTGGTCGCAGAAGGCGCTGAATTCGTCGACCGGGCAGCCCAGGTCGAGCGAGCAATGGGCGTCCAGGTCGGGCATCAGCACGCGCTTCTCGGGCGAGAGGATCTTGGCGGTCTCGCCCATGAAGCGCACGCCCGACACCACCAGCGTGGTGGCGGCATGGTCGCGGCCGAAGCGCGCCATCTCGAGCGAATCGCTCACGATGCCGCCGGTTTCCTCGGCCAGGTCCTGCAGGTCGGCGTGCACGTAGAAGTGCGACACCATCACCGCATTGCGTTCGCGCAGCAGGCGGCGAATGCGCTCCTTGAGTGCGATGCGCTCGCCGGGCGAGGGCTCGGGCGGCACGCGCGCCCAGGCGTGGCGGGTGTCGCAGGCGGCGCCGGCGCCCTGCGCCGCGGGCTGTTCGTAGTCGACGTCGATGACGGAAGCGGTCGCCATGGCGGTTCAGTGCTCGGGTTGGAAGCGCATCGAATAATCGATGGCCTTGACGTCCTTGGTCAACGCACCGACCGAGATGCGGTCGACACCGGTTTCGGCCAGGGCGCGCAGGCCCTCCAGCGTCACGCCGCCGGATATTTCGAGCACGGCCTTGCGGTCGGCGCCGGCCTCGTCGTTGATGCGAACCGCCTCGCGCAGGGTCGGCAGGTCCATGTTGTCGAGCAGCACCATGCGCGCGCCGGCTTCCAGCGCTTCGCGCAGCTGCCCCAGCGTTTCGACCTCGACCTCGACGAAGGCTGCGCGCTCTGCCGCGGGTGCCACGGCACGCAGCGCCGCGGCCACGCCGCCGGCAGCAGCGATGTGGTTTTCCTTGATGAGCACCGCGTCGTAAAGGCCGATGCGATGGTTCAGGCCGCCGCCGGTGCGCACCGCGTATTTCTGCGCCAGGCGCAGGCCCGGCAGGGTCTTGCGGGTGTCGACGATGCGGGCGCGCGTGCCGCGAACCGCATCGGCGTACAGGGCGGTCTTGGTGGACACCGCGCTCAGCAGCTGAAGAAAATTGAGCGCGGTGCGCTCAGCCGTCAGCAGCGCGCGGGCGCTGCCCTCGATTTCGAGCACGACCTGATCGGCCGCGCAGCGCTCGCCCTCGCCGTACAGCCAGCGGATGCGGGCCTCTGGATCGAGCTGCCGCACGGTGGCTTCGACCCAGGGCGCACCGCAGACCACGGCTGCCTCGCGCGCCAGCACGCGGGCAACGGCGCGGCGGCCGGGATCGACCAGCGAAGCGGTCAGGTCGCCGTCGGCCACGTCTTCCTGCAGTGCGCGGGCGGCGTCGGCGTGGGCCAGCTCGGCCACGGCCGGCGCCGAAAAATCAAAGCGAAGGCTCATGGCTCTCTTGTCTCTTCAGTCTTGTTGGGGTGAACCGCGCGGGTCCGCGGGCGCGAGCACCGACTCGGGCACCGGATCGCGGCCGGTCAGCGAGGCAACGGCCTCCTTCGGGCTCAGCTTGCCGTCGAGCAGCGCGACCACGCCTTCGGCGATGGGCATTTCGACGCCCAGGCCCCGCGCGCGCTGCACCACGGTGCGTGCGCAATAGACGCCTTCGGCCACGTGCCCCAGCGAAGCCACGGCCTCTGCCAGGGTGCGCCCCTGCGCCAGCAGCAGGCCGACCTTGCGATTGCGCGACAGGTCGCCGGTCGAGGTCAGCACCAGGTCGCCCAGGCCGGAAAGGCCCATGAAAGTCTCGGCGCGCGCACCGAGCGCCACCCCGAAGCGCGTCATTTCCGCCAGGCCGCGCGTGATGAGCGCGGCGCGCGCATTGAGCCCCAGCGCCAGTCCGTCGCAAAGGCCGGTGGCAATGGCCAGCACGTTCTTGACCGCGCCGCCGACTTCGACACCCACGATGTCGTCGTTGGCATAGACGCGCAAGGCCGGCCCATGGAAGGCATCGACCAGCGCGTCGCGCACCGCCGCATGCGGGCTCGCGGCCACCAGCGCGGTGGGCCGGCCTTCAGCGACTTCTTGTGCAAAGCTCGGCCCGCTGAGCACGCCCGCTAGCAATTCAGGAGCAACCTGCGCCCATATCTCGTGGGCCAGCAAGCCAAAGGAGGCGGGAGATTGGTCAAGCGCAGGCTCGACGCCCTTGCACAGCCACGCCACCGGCACGGTCGTGCCGCGCAAATCCTTGAGCTGCTGGCGCAGGGCGGCCATGGGCGTGGCGACTATGACGAGTTCGGCGCCCACCCGGGCTTGGCGGAGATCGCCGGCCCGCACCGTGAGCGAGGGCGGCAAAGCCAGGCCAGGCAGGTAGCGGATGTTTTCGTGCGCGGCCGAGATCGCGGCGGCCTGGGCCGCATCGCGCGCCCAGAGCGTGACCTCGTGGCGGCCCGCCGCGTTGACAGCCAGCGCCGTGCCCCAGGCACCGGCGCCATGAACGCAGATCTTCATCGGCGTTGCGGCGTCGTGCCAGGTTTACTGCGCGAGGGTCGGCGAGGGCTGGCCGGCGGCCTGAGCCTGCTGCTGCTCGTACATCGCCTGGAAGTTGATTTCCGCCAGGTGCACGGGCGGGAAGCCGCCGCGCTGGATCACGTCGGCCACGTTGCCGCGCAGGTACGGATAGACGATCTGCGGGCAGGCGATGCCGAGGATCGGACCCATCTGGTCTTCGGGCAGGTTGCGGATCTCGAAGATGCCGGCTTGCTTGGCTTCGACCAGGAACACGGTCTTGTCCTGGATCTTGGTCTGCACGGTGGCCGACACGGTGATTTCGAAGATGCCTTCAGCCACCGGCTGGGCGTCCACGCCAAGCTGGATGTCGACGGTGGGCTGCTCCTGCTCGAGCAGGATGGCGGGCGAATTCGGCTGTTCGAGCGACAGGTCCTTGAGGTAGACGCGCTGGATCTGGAAAACGGGATCTTGGGCTTGCTGGTCGGCCATGGCTGAACTTTCGAGGATCAAAACAATGCCCGCCGGGGAGAGGTTCCCGCAGCGGGCTGCAGATGAATGGACTGAAGATTATCGCCCGACGCCCGGACCGCTTCCGCGACGTCCGGCTGCTTTGTGTATCAGGCGCCCTGCAGGAGCGGAACCAGGCCGCCGCGGCTGTCGAGCGCCATCAGGTCGTCGCAGCCACCCACGTGGGTGTCGCCGATGAAGATCTGCGGCACCGTACGGCGGCGGGTGACCTCCATCATGGTGTTGCGGGCAACCGGATCGCTGTCGATGCGGATTTCTTCGATCTGCTCGACACCCTTGGACTTGAGGATCTGCTTGGCACGAATGCAGTAGGGGCAGACGGCGGTGGTGTACATCTTGACGGCTTGCATACGCTCTAGCTGGGGAAGACTTAGGCTTTTTCAACCGGCAGGTTGGCCTCTTTCCAGGCCTTGAGGCCGCCAGCGACCGCCTGGGCCTGCTCGTAGCCGAGTTTCTTGGCCATGGCCACGGCGCGATGGGCGCGGGCCCCGGTGGCGCACACCAGAAGCAGCGGCACATTCTTGTTCTTGACCGCGCCGGTCAGCTTTTCCTCGAGCTGGTTCAGGGGCACGTTCTTGGCGCCGATCATGTGGCCGGTGGCGAACTCTTCGGGTTCGCGCACGTCGACCAGCACCGCGCGTTCGCGGTTGATGAGATGCACCGCTCCCTGGGCCGTGAGCGTGCCGCCGCTGGCGCCGCGAACCAGCGGCCAGGCCAGCATGCCACCCGAGCTGAGCGCGATCAGGATCAGCATCCAGTTGGCGGTGACGAATTCGATCAATTTCACGGGGGTTCCTTGGATGGCAAACCCGGGATTTTAGAATGCTGGTTTTCCCAAGCGCTGCCAAAGGCTTCCCACATGCACAAACTGGTACTGATCCGCCATGGCGAATCGACCTGGAATCTCGAAAACCGCTTCACCGGATGGACGGATGTCGACCTGACCGAAACCGGCATCGAGCAGGCCAAGCAGGCCGGCCGGCTGCTCAGGGCCGAGGGCTACGACTTCGACGTGGCCTACACCAGCGTGCTCAAGCGCGCCACCCGCACGCTCTGGCATACGCTGGACGAGCTCGACCGCACCTGGCTGCCGGTGGTCCATTCCTGGCGCCTGAACGAGCGCCACTACGGCGGCCTGCAGGGGCTGAACAAGGCCGAAACGGCCAAGAGATACGGCGACGAGCAGGTGCTGGTCTGGCGCCGCAGCTACAACACCCCTCCTCCGCCGCTGGAAGCCGACGACCCGCGCAGCGAACGCAGCGACATCCGCTACGCCAAGCTGTCGCCCGAGCAGATTCCGCTGACCGAGTGCCTGAAGGACACGGTGGCGCGTGTGCTGCCGTTCTGGAACGAATCGATGGCGCCGGCCATCCGCGCCGGGCGCCGCCTGGTGGTGGCGGCGCACGGCAATTCGATCCGGGCGCTGGTCAAGTACCTGGACGGCATTTCGGACGACGCCATCGTCGGACTGAACATTCCGAACGGCATTCCGCTGGTCTACGAGCTCGACGACGAGCTCAAGCCGCTGCGGCACTACTACCTGGGCGATGCCGCGGCCGCCGAAAAGGCCGCCGCGGCGGTGGCGTCACAGGGCAAAGGCTGAAGAAAAGAAAACCCTTGTCGGCGGTCCCCCGTGGAACCCCGGCAGGCAATTTGCTTCCAAGCTGTGTATATTGGCTCGACAGCCGACAAGGACAATCACTCATGATGGGCCAGAAATTGAAGATTACCGGCTGGGTCGCCGCTGGCGCCGTTGCCGGCGTCCTTACCACCGTCTCGTTGCAGACGGTCGCGCGCGGCTCGCTTGCGCCGCTCCCGCTCGAGGAATTGCAGCAGCTCGCTGCCGTTTTCGGCATGGTCAAGAGCGACTATGTCGAGCCGGTCGATGAGAAAAAGCTCATTTCCGACGCCATTTCCGGCATGGTGGCGGGGCTCGACCCGCATTCCCAGTACTTCGACAAGAAGTCCTTCAAGGAATTCAGGGAAGGCACGACCGGCCGATTCGTCGGCGTGGGCATCGAGATCTCGCAGGAAGACGGCCTCATCAAGGTGGTGTCGCCTATCGAGGGCTCACCGGCCTTCCGCGCCGGCCTGAAGCCGAACGACCTGATCACCAAGATCGACGACACCGCCGTGCGCGGCCTGTCGCTCAACGAAGCCGTCAAGCGCATGCGCGGCGAGGCCAACACCAAGGTGCTGCTGACCATCTTCCGCAAGGACGAGAGCCGCACCTTCCCGGTCACGATCACGCGGGAAGAAATCCGGACCCAATCGGTGCGCGGCAAGGTCATGGAGCCGGGCTACGGCTGGATCCGCCTGTCGCAGTTCCAGGAGCGCACGGTCGATGACTTCGTGAAGAAGGTCGAAGACATCTACAAGGAAGAGCCCAACCTCAAGGGCATGGTGCTCGACCTGCGCAACGACCCGGGCGGCCTGCTCGACGCGGCGGTGGCGATCTCGGCGGCCTTCCTGCCCGAAAACGTCACGGTGGTGTCCACCGACGGCCAGTTGGCCGAGAGCAAGTCGGTCTACAAGGCGGCGCCCGAGTTCTACCAGCGCCGCTCCGGCAGCGACCCGCTGCGCAACCTGCCCGCCGCCCTCAAGACCGTGCCGCTGGTGGTGCTGGTGAACGAAGGCTCGGCGTCCGCGAGCGAAATCGTCGCCGGTGCGCTGCAGGACCACAAGCGCGCCACCGTCATGGGCAGCCAGACCTTCGGCAAGGGCTCGGTGCAGACGGTGCGCCCGCTCGGACCGGATACCGGCCTCAAGATCACCACGGCGCGCTACTACACGCCGAGCGGCACCTCGATCCAGGCCAAGGGCATCGTGCCCAACGTGCTGGTCGACGAAAGCGCCGAGGGCAGCCCCTTCGCAGCCCTTCGCATGCGCGAGGCCGACCTCGAGAAGCACTTGGCCAGCGGCCAGGGCCCCGAGACCAAGGACCCGGAACGCGAAAAGGCCCGCGACGAAGCCCGCAAGCGCCTCGAGGAAGAAGCCAAGAAGCCGCCGCAGGACCGCAAGGTGCCCGAGTTCGGCACCGACAAGGACTTTCCGCTGGTGCAGGCGCTCAACCGCCTCAAGGGCCAGCCGGTGCTCGTGAGCAAGACGCAGGTCATCGTCGACAACAAGGAAGAGAAGAAGGAAAACTGAAGCACGCACCTGCCAAGGCAGGGCGGGCCGAGGCGCGCATGGACGATCACGACCTGCTGCGCTATTCGCGGCACATCCTGCTCGAGGAGTTCGGCATCGACGGCCAGGAGCGCGTCAGTGCCGGGCGCGCGCTGGTCATCGGCGCGGGCGGGCTGGGTTCGCCCGTGGCGCTGTACCTCGCGGCCGCCGGCGTCGGGCACATCGTGCTGGTGGACGACGACGAAGTCGACCTCACCAACCTGCAGCGCCAGGTCGCCCACACAAACGCACGCGTGGGCCGCCTCAAGGTCGAATCGGCCGCAGAGGCCATGCGCGGCATCAATCCCGACATCGCCATCGAGACGCACGCCCTGCGCGCGGACGAGGCGCTGCTCTTGCGGCTGGTCGCGGCGGCTGACGTGGTGGTCGACTGCTGCGACAACTTTGCCACCCGGCACGCCGTCAACCGCGCCTGCGTGGCGCACGGCAAGCCGCTGGTGGCCGGTGCGGCCATCCGCTTCGACGGCCAGCTGAGCGTGTACGACACGCGCGACCCCGCCTCCCCCTGTTATGCGTGCATCTTTCCGCCCGACGCGGCCTTCGAGGAGACGCTTTGCGCGGTGCTTGGCGTGTTCGGCCCGGTGGTCGGCACCATCGGCACGCTGCAGGCCAGCGAAGCGCTCAAGCTGCTGGCGGGGATCGGTCCGTCGCTGGCGGGCAAGCTCCTGATGTTCGACGGGCGCCGCACGGCGTTCGACATGCTGAAGATTGCGCGCGATCCGCATTGCAGCGTGTGCGCGCAACGCCCAGCAACAGGAACCTGACGGGTAGCGCGGCGCCAAAAGGCGGCGCAGCAGGCGCAGAAGGCCTCAGCGCTGCTGCTTCGCGCCCTTCGCCTTGGCTGCACCGGCGGCAGCCGCACCGGTTGAAGGTTTGTTGGCTTGCGCCAGCACACCCTTGCAATCGGCATCCTCGCCCGGCCCGGTCTCGACGGTGGCGGCCAGGGCCAGCAGCGGATTGAGCGCGCCCAGCACCAGGGCGGCGATGCCGCGCTCCGCCAGAGACGCCGCCTGCACCCCGCCGGTCGGCGCCCCGAAGGTGCCGCCGATGACCAGCGGCGAGCGCAGCGACAGGAAGCTCTTGTCCTTGGGCTCTGGGCGCACCACGAAGTCGAGCTTTTCGGTCGCCAGGTTGGCCTGGCCGCTGCCATAGAAAACGGTGTCTTCGGTGTCCAGCACCATGCTGCGGCTGGTCATGACGCCCTTGTTGACGTCGAAGGCCATGGCGGCGCAGCGCAGTTCGACGTTCTGGTCGCCGCGCAGCAGAAACTTGATGATCTCGGCGCCGTCCAGCCCCATGAACTCGAGCAACAGGTTGCTGAACCGCCCTCGGCCGGTCAGTGCCGCGACGTCGCCCGAGGCGCCGCCGAGCCAGCTTGCCACCGAGGTTCCCCGGCCCGACAGATTGATCCGGCCATCCAGCCTGCTGAAGCTGCTTCGCATGGTCTCGATCTTGGGGATCAGGCGGTTGAGCTGCACATTGCGCAGGTCGAGCGAGGCGCGGATGTCCGCCGGGTTCTGGGTGGCGTCGATGCGGATGGCGCCAGCCAGCTTGCCGCCGCCCACGCCCAAGTCGAGCGGCTCCAGCACAAGCACGCTGTTGTTCAGCTTGATCTGCACGCTGCCGCGGTCCAGCGGCATGTCGCGCACGTTCTTGATCCGGTCGGCCACGTACTTGACGTCGGCGTTCATCGCGCGCAGCCGGTCGAAGTCGAGGGTGGCGCTCGGCAGCACCTTGGCGTCCCGGCCGCGCTTGACCTGCTTGATGGTGGGGGGCGGTGCCACGCCTTCGACCGCCTTGGCCGACCGTTCGGTGGGCGGCAGGCCGATCAGCGGGCCCAGGTCATCCATGTCCATCACCCGGGAGCGCAGTTCGCCCGCGAGGTGCGGCACCTTGCCCGATTGGTCGAAGCGCATGTCGCCGGCAATGTCGGACAGGCCGAGCCTGCCCTTGAGTCCAGCCACCTCCCATTGCTTGCCGCGCTTGCGCAGATCGCCGCTCAGCGCATAGGGAGACGTTTCAGGCAGCGCAATGCCCAGCAGGGGGAACAAGGCGCCAAGGGTCTGGCCCTTGAGGTCGAACTTCGCGTCAATGCCGTCGAGGTCGGCAAAGTCGGTCACCGTGCCCGAGGCCTTGAGCCGCGTCTGGCCGGCAGCGGCATCGACCTCCAGCGGAAACGGCTGCCCGCCGGCCGCCTTGAGCTGCAGCACGTTGCCCGTGCGCCCTTCGGCGGTCAGCGGCTGGCCCTTGTAGCGGCCCTTGATGCGGTAGCTGAGCGGAAGCGTGCCAAGGCTGGTGTCGTAATTCACGTCGGCGTGCAGGTCGACTCCCAGGTGCTTGGCCAGGAAATCGACCGCACCGCTGTCGACCTGCATCAGGCCGATGACGGGAACGGTGCCGGGATCGGAGGTGTCCTTGCCGAGCGCCCAGGTACGCCGCCCGTCGGCTTCCATCTGAAGACCGAGGGTGGGCGAGACGAGCGCCAGCCGGGGAATCACGACCTTCTGCCTGATGAGGGGCCAGAGCCGGATGTCGAATTCGCCGCGCTCGGCCTTGACCAGGTAGGGGTCGCGCGCCCAAGGGGGATTGGCGAACTCGATGCCGTCGGCCTTGATGGTGGCTCCGCGCAGCCCGAGCCCGACGTCGAGCCGGCGCGTGATCTCGAACTTGCGCCCGGTCTTTTCGCTGACATAGCGGTTCAGGGGTTCGCGCAGCGTGTCCCACGGAAAGAACGCCAGCACCACCGCCAGCAGGGCGAGCAGCAGCAGGAAAGCCCCCAGCACCTTGAGCCAGAGCGGTCCGTTGCGAAGCTGGTTGCGAAGGACGACATTCGTTGCCATGCCGTCTGAATAAACCTGCCTTGGCGTTTCACGGGTCGGCAGTGGACCGCAAAAACCGTGAGGCATTGCCTACGGAATGACGAGATAAAGCGGCTTCGTCAGAACCCGCCTACAACACGCTCCCCCCGAACCCTGCATGATGCTTGCCGGCGGGGCATCAATCTCAATGCGCAGACACACTCGCCGGCAGGAGTTCGGAGACACCTGCCAACGTCAGAGGAAGCGCGGTTCGGCATGGATACCAGATTGCAGACCTATATCGTCGAAGACAACCCCACGATCCGTGAAAACCTCATTGGCACTCTGGAAGAACTTACCTGCACGACGGTTGTCGGCTTTGCCGAAACCGAAGCACATGCGAGGCAGTGGCTGCACGACCATAGCGAAGAGTGGGATTTGGCGGTGGTCGATCTTTTTCTCAAGCAGGGCAGCGGACTGGGCGTGCTCCAGGCCTGCACCACGCGACGGGCCAACCAGAAGGTGGTGGTGCTCAGCAACTATGCAACGCCCGACATCCGGCGGCGCTGCGCCGAATTCGGTGTCGATGCGGTATTCGACAAGTCGAACGAGATCGACGCGCTGGTCGACTTCTGCATCCTCGAGGCAGCGGCTCACCGCCCCGCCGCGGACACTGACCGAGGAAAATAAAAAAGCGGCCGCAATGGGCCGCTTCTTCTTCGACGCGGGGCTTTCGCCCTCAATCGATCAGCTTGTTCTTCAGCGCGTAGTACGTGAGGTCGCTGTTGGAAGACAGGTTCATCTTCTCCATCAGGCGCGTCCGGTAGGTGCTGACGGTCTTGACCGACAGCGAGAGCGTCTTGGCAATGTCGCCCGCGGTCTCGCCCTTGGCAAGCTTCAGGAACACTTGGAACTCCCGCTCCGAAAGTTGTTCGTGCGGCGCAGCATCGTCCTTGCGGTCGAGCTGGCGTGCGAGCAACTCCGCCACCGCCGGCGTGATGTAGCGGCGGCCGAGCGAGATGGTGCGAATCGCATTGACGATCTCGATCGGGTCGCACTCCTTGTTGAGGTACCCACTCGCGCCCTGCCGGATGAGATTCATCGCGTAGTGCTCTTCGGGGTAGCCGCTCAGGATCAGGATGCCCACGTCCGGCGCCTTGGCGCGGATCATGGCAAGGGCGTCGATGCCGCTCTGCCCGGGCATGGAAAGGTCCATCACCAGCACGTCGAGTTCGGTGGTGCGCACGAGTTCGATCGCTTCGCGGCCGCTGGCGGCTTCGCCGGCCACGCGCAAGTCGACGTGCTCGGAGAAGAACTGCCTCAGGCCAGATCTCACGATGGCGTGGTCGTCCACAATTCCAATTTTGATCATCTGTTACTTTCTTCGTTGTGTCGCATCTGTGGAAGCTGCAACATGCCGGTCCCCTGCTAGTTATCGATTATTCACGAACTTGTGTTGAAAGCACCTTCGAAAGTTTCATGCACTGGTTAGCCCCTCCAAAAATGGCCGTGAGCCTCCTGCTCGCGGCGCTGGCTGCGCTGGCACTCGTTGGCATCAACGAGGCCGGTTACCGCCAGTCGAGCCGTGCCCTGGCGGACATCGGCGAGGCGCAAAAGGTGCGCGCCACGCTCAACCTTATCCTGCAGAACATGCTCGATGCCGAGACCGGCCAGCGAGGCTATCTCCTGACCGGCGAAACCAGCTACCGCCAGCCCTACGACGCGGCGGTCAAACAGGTCGACGGGCATCTGGCCACGCTACGCCAACTTTACGCCGAACGGCCGGCCGAGCGTACGCAGTTGGCGGAGCTTTCCAAGCACGTGCTGCGAAAGATCGCCGAAATGGACATGAGCGTGCGGCTGCGGCAGGACGGCAAAGACGACGCCTGGAAGTTCGTCATCACGACCGACGTCGGGCGCGAGGAAATGGACGCCATCCGCAAGAGCGCCCTCGACCTGGTCGCAAACAGCAACAGGACCCTGAACGAAAGCCAGGCGCAGGTGAAGAAATCGCTGCAGCTGGCGCGCATCGGCACCGCCATCGTGGCGCTCGCGGCCTTTTTTGCGTTTTTCCTGTACCTGCGGCAGACGCACGCGCTGCGCTCCATCGGGGAACGCCAGCAGGAAACGCTGCAGCGGGAACGCAACGCGCTCGAAGACGAGGTGCGCGAACGCACCGCGTCGCTGGCCGAGTTGGCCACCCACCTGCAGGACGTGCGCGAAACGGAGCGCGGCTATCTCGCGCGCGAGCTGCACGACGAGCTCGGCTCGCTGCTCACCGCCGCCAAGCTGGACGTTGCCCGTCTCAAGTCGAGGTTGCTCGAAGCGCCCGACGCCACCCAGCGGCTGCAGCATCTGACCGAGCTGCTCAACAGCGGCATCGCGCTCAAGCGCCGCATCATCGAAGACCTGCGGCCTTCGTCGCTTTCGAACCTCGGACTGGTCGCGTCGCTCGAGATCCTCGGGCGCGAATTCGCGGAGCGCTCCGGCATCCAGGTGCAGATGGCGCTCGAACCCGTGACCATGGACGAATCGCGCCAGCTCACGATCTACCGCATGGTGCAGGAGAGCCTCACCAACATCGGCAAGTACGCGGAAGCCAGCGAGGCCACGATCGTCCTGAAGAACTACGAGAACCACGTGATCGTGGAAGTCGCCGACAACGGCAAGGGCTTCGATCCCCTGCGCGTCCACCCGTCGACCCACGGCCTCGCGGGCATGCGCCACCGGGTCGAGGCCGCCCGGGGCAGGCTCACGATCTCGTCGACGCCGGGGCGCGGCACCCGCCTGAGCGCCATGCTGCCCACCGTCAAGGTGCTCTGACGCAGCACCGCGGGCTGCGCCGCCGGCTCACTTGCGCGACTCGCCGCGCCGGCGGTTTCCGAGGAACTCGGCCATCTCCTACGCACCCCGCGCCCGGTTGCTGACAGGCCCCCGCGGGGGGGCCACTTAAGGTTGCTTCCGAGCCGTTCATCCTCTTCTTCTTTTTGAACGGGCCTTCCTAAAAACTACGAGCGAAGCCTCGAAGGAGTCCACATGTTGTACTACGCAGTGGTGTTTCTGGTCATCGCCCTGATTGCCGCCGTGTTCGGTTTTGGCGGCATTGCAGCCAGCGCGGTAGGGATCGCAAAGATCCTTTTCGTGATCTTCGCCGTGCTTGCCATCGCTAGTTTTCTGGCCGGCTTGCTCAGGCGCAAGTAGCGTCGTTACGATCAGCAGGCTCCCGCAATTCATCTCCCGGAAAGGAAATTCTCATGAACACGACGACCAAGACTCCCTCGCAAATTGCCGACGAGGCGCGCCAGACTGCCAGCGACGCCGTCGACACGACCCGCGCCTATGCACAGAACGCAGTGAATGCGGCCGGCGAGAAGGTGCGCGAACTGCGCCGCGATGCGGAACCCGCGGTCGAGCAACTGGCAGCGCGCGTGCAGCAGGCAGTGCAGCGCGGCCTCGATGCGGCCTCGACCACGAGTGCCCGTGCCCAGCGCCGGCTCGAACAGGCAGCCGACGTCACCGGCCGCTATATCTCCGACCAGCCCGTGCGCTCGGTGCTGATTGCCGCCGCAGCCGGCGCCGCAATCACCGCGCTCATCGTGCTGGCCAGCCGCAACCGTCGGGACGACTACTGATCCGCTGCTGCTGATACGACGTTCCACCGATCCCGCGCACCATGCTTCATCCGATCTTTTCCACGGTGCTCGGGCATCCGGAACTCATTGCCGAACACGCGGCGAACTACGCGGCCCTGGTGAGGCAGGAGGCCTCCGAGGCCGGGCGCGGCATCGTCGCGCGCATCGTGGCTGGCGTGCTGGCGGCGGCCAGTGCCATGCTGGCGCTCGGGCTCATCGGCGTTGCGGTGCTGATGGGCGTGCTGCATGGCAGCTTCCACTGGGTGCTGGTGGCCGTTCCCGGCGTCGCGCTGGTGATTGCCGGCATCTGTGCCTGGCTGGCCGCGCGTCCGTTTCCGGCCTACGGATTCGACGACCTGCGCGAGCAGGTTCATGCGGACCTGACGGCATTGCACGAAGCAGGAGCCCGCCATGAACGACGCTGAGCGCACTTCTCTCACGCCGAAACAGCGGCTTGCCATTTCGCGCCGGGCCCTCGTCAGAGAGTTGAACGGCGACGACGAGCCGGACGACCGTCCCCGCGGCAGGCGCGGTGCGGCGCCGCAAGAGCCGGCGGGAATGCCCAGCGTCGACGACGCCGGGGACCCCGGCCATCCGTTCCGCGGCCACCGAAGATGGATCTCGATGGCGCGCAGCATGACCGAACGCTGGTGGCGCCGCCATCCGGCCCATGCAATGGGCCAGCTTGCGCGGCCCGTGCTCGAGCACTATGCCCGCAAGGAACCGGCCAAGCTCATGGCGATCGCTGCGGCCACCGGCGCGGCGATGGTGCTGCTCAAGCCGTGGCGCCTGCTCTCCTTCACGGCGGTGCTGGCGGCTGTGCTCAAGACATCCGACGTGGCTGACGTCGTCAACACGTTGATGCAGAAAAACACAAGCCCACGAAAGGACCCTTCATGAATGCCCATGTTTCCACGGCCACGAACCCGGCAGGACACAAGCGCCTGGTGCTCGACGAGATAGCCATCGGCGAGGCAGCCAAGAGCCTCGACGAAGGCGCCGTCACGCCGAGCTACGGCCCCTGGCGGGACGACGTCGTGAAGCTGCTGAACGACGCGCTCGCCACCGAACTGGTCTGCGTGCTGCGCTACAAGCGCCACTACTTCACCGCCAACGGCGTGTCGTCGCCGAAGATCGCCGAAGAATTCCTGGTGCACGCCAACGCGGAGTCGGGCCACGCCGACCGCATCGCGGAGCGCATCGTGCAATTGGGCGGGGAGCCCGACTTTGCGCCCACGCACCTGCTCGATCGCAGCCACGCCAGCTACGACGAATCCACCGACCTGCAAGCCATGGTGCGCGCCAACCTCGTGGCCGAGCGCATTGCGGTAGAAACCTACCGCCAGATGATCAATCTCATCGGCGACAAGGACCCGACGACCCGGCGCATGCTGGAAGACATTCTTTCCGACGAGGAAGAGCATGCCGACGAACTGAAAGACTGGCTCGGCCACTGACGCAGTCCAAGCAGTCCCGTCACCTTGAGAAAAGCCCGGGCGAACCGGGCTTTTTGCTTGGCAAGGGAGCGAAGGAAACGCTCAGCCCTTCACCTCGAGCTGGTTGTTCACCGAGGTCACGCCCTGCACGCCCTTGGCGATCTCCTCGGCACGCGCCTTGGCAGCGGCATTGGGGGCGGGGCCCTTGAGGCTCACGACGCCTCCCTTGGTGTCGACGTCGATCTTGAGTGCGCTCAAGTCCGGATCCTTCGCGAGGCCGGCGGAAACCGACGAGGTGATCGCGGCATCGTCCACCGACGCGGACATGGCGGCGCCAGCGCTCTTGGCGGCGTCCTTCAGGTTGGCCATCCCTTCCTTCACCTCGGCGGTGGTGTTGGAGGCGTCGATCTTGGCCTTGGCATCCTTGACGGCCTCTCGGGTCTTGGCAGCAGCGGTGTCGGCAGCCTTCTCGGTCTTCGAGATGGCACTGTCGAGCTTCTCGCCGGCCGTGCGGTTGTCCGACTTGTCGCATGCGGCGAGCGTCAGCGCGGCGCCGACCAGCAGTACGTAGAGCCATGTGCGCGAGTGGGGCGTGGCGGTGGTTTGTCGAGTCTTGTTCATTTGAAATCCTCCAGTCGCTCGCAGGGAGCGGGGAAAAAAGGCACGGCCACGGCAGTGGCCGTCCCCACTCTAGCTTTCATGCAGGCCGGCCAGGGGGTGGCCGGCGGCCCGAAATCCTGTAGGACAGGAAAGGTCAAGCCGTGACGATCCAGCCTTCGAGCGGATCGAACCGCTCCGGCAGGCCATAGCCCGGCCCGGGTGTGGAAGCGCGCTGTGCGCTCCAGGCCGCCTGTACCAGGCAAAGCACCGCATCGATGTGGTCGCCGCGGGCGTCGTCCAGCAACTCGCTGCGCTGCACGCGGTTGAGCTCCAGCCGCAGGCCGAGCCGCGAGGCGCCTGCCTCGAGCGCGGCGAGCAGGTCGCCTCGCGCCGCCAGCCGCTCGGGCGTCTGCCTGGCCAGCTCGTCGCTCTTGTAGCTGCGGCGCCCGATCAGCTCGCGGGCGAGCAGCCCCGGATAGGCCTCCAGCGCCACGCGGCCGCCGTGGCTGCCGGCGTGCAGGCCAGGCAGGCTCGCGCCCGCGGCCAGCAGCGGCGGCACACCTGCATGGAGCATGAAGGCGACCGGCGGGTTGACCCATTTCATCGACGTGCTCGAACCGGCGGGCGCATCGGTCGCCCGGTGCGCGAACTTGCCGCCGACCGGCCGGCCCGCGCAGAAGGCGGCAAAGGTGGCTCGGATGTCGGCGCGACTCAGGCTGACGTAGTGGGCGATGAGCGCATCCCACTCCTGCGGCCAGCGCAGATGCTCGACCAGCTCACGCGGAAGGCCGAACGGAAAATCGAAGCCGCCGATCCATTCCGGCTCGGTGCAAAGCCACCGGGCCCAGGCATCGAGAGTCGTGAAGCGCTGCAGGCCTGTCAGCGCCAGGGTGCCCGCATCGCCCGTGCTGCCCATGCCGCCCATGGCCACGACGATCGGTTTGCGCGGCGTGGGTGCGCATGAGAAATCGCAACCGGTGAGCAGCATCGCGCCAGCTCTCACCCCAGCGCAAGCGCCACCATGCCGGCGGCGATGAATGCGGAGAGCGACACCCCCGAACTACGCGCTTCGCGCGAGCAAGCGACACCCTCGGGGGCAGCGAGGACGCGAAGCGCCGTGCGTGGGGGCCACGTGACCTAGTGGCGGCCGACGATGGCGGCGGTGGCCATCAGTTCTTCGAGCAGCGCCAGCGACACCTTGCCCGACACCGCGTACGGATTGAGCTCGGGCTTTTCCGAATACTTGAGCAGCGTCGAGGCATTGAGCTTGGAGAGGTTGACCTGCCCCATGGTCCAGCCGCCGAAGCGGCGCTCGGAAATTTCTTCGTAGTGCAGCAGGACCACGTCCTTGTGGCGCGCATCGCGCTGGATGTGGCCGTACAGCTCGCTGATGGCGGTGCGCCCGCCTTCGATGGCCTGCAGGAAGGTGCCGGCGCCGTAGCAAAGAATGCCGGTGATGCCGCAGGCCGTGTTGTGCGAGCGCGATTGCGCGAGGATGGCCTCGATGGCCTCGGGGCTGGTGTCGACGGCGCGGCTGGCGTAGAGAAGTCTCACGAGCATGATCAGGCCTCCCGCCGGGCCACCCCAAGGGAGGCCTGCGCCCCCTCGGGGGGCAGCGAATACACGAAGTGATGAGCGTGGGGGTTCATTTAGCTCCTTCTCGGCAGGAGGGAAAGGAATTCGCGGCGCAGGCTCGGGTCTTTCAGGAACACGCCGCGCATCACGGAGTTGATCATCTTGCTGTCCATTTCCTTCACGCCGCGCCAGGCCATGCAGAAATGCTCGGCTTCCATCACCAGCGCCAAGCCGTCGGGCTGGGTCTTTTCCTGGATCAGGTCGGCCAGCTGCACCACGGCTTCTTCCTGGATCTGCGGACGGCCCATGACCCATTCGGCAAGGCGGGCGTACTTGGACAGGCCGATCACGTTGGTGTGCTCGTTCGGCATGATGCCGATCCACAGCTTGCCGATGATCGGGCAGAAGTGGTGCGAGCAGGCGCTGCGCACGGTGATCGGGCCGACGATCATCAACTCGTTCAGGTGCTCGGCATTCGGAAACTCCGTGAGCGAAGGCGGCGCCACGTAGCGGCCCTTGAACACTTCGTTGAGGTACATCTTGGCCACCCGGCGCGCGGTGTTGCCGGTGTTGTGGTCGTTCTCGAGATCGATCACCAGGCTTTCGAGCACGCCCTTCATCTTGACCTCGACCTCGTCGAGCAAAGACTCGAGCTCGCCCGGCGCGATGAACTCGGCGATGTTGTCGTTGGCGTTGAAGCGCTTGCGCGCGGCCGTCAGGCGCTCGCGGATCTTCACCGAGACGGGTGTGCCCTCGTCGTCATTGTTGCCACCAGGGCGCGGTTCCACGTCGGTTTTCCTCAGCATCCGCGCATGGTATCAGCGAACGCATTTTGGCTGCCGGGGCGGGAGAAGCAGCGCGCAGGGTGCGAAGCGCGCCGGCTCGGGCCTCAAGGCAGCGTGAAATCGGCCACCAGCGGCAGGTGGTCGGACATGCGCGCCCAAATTGGCCCCCGCGGCACCGAGCAGGCGGCCGGCTCGAGTTGCCGCGCGTAGATGAAATCAAGCTGCGCCACGGGCAGGCGCGAAGGATAGGTAAGCGTCGGCGGACCGCGCAGGTCGCTGGTGTCGCGCAGGCCCATGGCGTTCATGGCGTGGCGCATGCGCGCGCCCCAGTCGTTGAAGTCGCCCGCGACCACCACCGCCTCGCCAGCCGGCACTTCGCGTTCGATGAACTCGCGCAGCCGGGCCACCTGCCGCACACGGCTGCCCTTGATGAGCCCCAGGTGCACCACGATGGCATGCACCGGACGGGCCTCCACCTCGATGACGACGTGCAGCAGCCCGCGCTGCTCGAAGCGATGGTCCGAAATGTCCTGGTGGCCGGTACGGATCACTGGCCAGCGCGTGAGCAACGCATTGCCGTGCTCCCCGTGGCGCGTGACGGCATTGGTTTCGTAGACGGCGGTGTAGCCCTCGGGCGCCAGAAAATCGGCTTGCGGCATCTCGGGCCAGCGCGCAAAACGCGCCTGCGCCTGCCGGTTCATCTTGCGCACCTCTTGCAGGCAGACGATGTCGGCGTCGAGCTGCTCGATGGCGTGCCCCAGGTTATGGATCTCGAGGCGCCGGGCAGGTCCGATGCCCTGCACACCCTTGTGGATGTTGTAGGTCGCGACCCGAAGTGCATGTGCCGGCAGGTTCATCGTGCAAATTCTGGCAGCAACAGAATGGCTTCGGCATTCGATGGGGAAAAGCACGCATCGGCGGCCTCGCGATAAGGCAGCCATTTCCAGGCCGTGTGCTCGCGGGGGTGGAGCGTGGGCACCACGCGCTCGGGCACGCAGAGCCCGAAGAGATGCTCGGTGTTGTGCGTGATGCCGGGTTCGTAGCGCGCACGCCAGCCCGGGTAGATTTCGTAGACGTTGCGCAGCTGCCAGTCGACCAGTTGCGCCGCCAGCGGGCTGCCCTCCCCGCACTGGATACCGGTTTCTTCGGCCACCTCGCGCGCCGCGGTGAGCGCGAGCGGCTCGTCGAGCACGTCCTTGCTGCCGGTGACCGACTGCCAGAACTCATGGGCGTCGGCGCGCTGGATCAGCAGCACATCGAGCGCAGGCGTATGAATGACGACCAGCACCGACTCCGGAATCTTCCAGGGCCGGGCGATGGTCGTCATGGTCGCATCAGGCGGGCTGCTGGACGTTGCGCAGCCGGATGTGGAGCTCGCGCAGCTGCTTCTCGTCGACCGGGCTCGGCGCCTGCGTGAGCAGGTCTTGCGCGCGCTGGGTCTTGGGGAAGGCAATCACGTCGCGGATCGACTCGGCGCCGGTCATGAGCATGACCAGGCGATCCAGGCCGATGGCGATGCCGCCGTGCGGCGGCGCACCGTACTGCAGCGCGTCGAGCAGGAAGCCGAACTTGAGCTGCGCGTCCTCGGCATTGATCTTGAGCGCGCGGAACACCTTGCTCTGCACTTCCTCGCGGTGGATACGCACCGAGCCGCCGCCCATCTCGATGCCGTTGAGCACCATGTCGTAGGCCTTGGCAATGCACTTCTCGGGCGCGGTGTCCATGAGGTCTTCATGGCCGTCCTTCGGTGCGGTGAACGGGTGGTGCACGGCCGACCAGCGCTGGCCTTCCTCGTCGAACTCGAACATCGGGAAGTCGACCACCCACAGCGGCGCCCAGCGGTCGTCGAACAGGCCGCTCTTCTTGCCGAAGGCGCTGTGGCCGATCTTCACGCGCAGCGCGCCGATGGCGTCGTTGACGACCTTTTCCTTGTCGGCGCCAAAGAACAGGATGTCGCCGTTGCGGGCACCCGTGCGGGCAATGATTTCGGCCAGCGCCGCGTCGTCGAGGTTCTTGACGATGGGGCTCTGCAGGCCTTCGCGGCCGGCCTGCGCGTCGTTGACCTTGATGTAGGCCAGGCCCTTGGCGCCGTAGATCTTGACGAACTCCTGGTAGGCGTCGATCTCGCCGCGCGAGAGGCCGCCTTCGGCACCGCCGCCCGGCACGCGCAGCGCGACCACACGGCCGCCCTTCATGGTGGCGGCATTCGAGAACACCTTGAACTCGACGCGCTTCATGAGTTCGGTGAGTTCGGTGAATTCGAGCTTCACGCGCAGGTCGGGCTTGTCGGAGCCGTACTTGAACATCGCGTCGGCATAGCTCATGGTCGGGAACACCGGCAGGTCGATGCCTGCGGCATTGCGGAACACGGTGCGGATCATGCCCTCGAACATCTCGCGGATTTCTTCTTCGGCGAGGAACGAGGTCTCGATGTCGATCTGCGTGAACTCAGGCTGGCGGTCGGCGCGCAGGTCCTCGTCGCGGAAGCACTTCACGATCTGGTAGTAGCGGTCGTAGCCGGCCACCATCAGGAGCTGCTTGAAGAGCTGGGGCGACTGCGGCAGCGCGAAGAAGCTGCCGTCGTGCACGCGGCTGGGCACGAGGTAGTCGCGCGCGCCTTCGGGCGTGGACTTGCCGAGCATCGGGGTCTCGATGTCGATGAAGCCGTTGGCGTCGAGGAACTTGCGCGTTTCCATCGTCACCTTGTAGCGCAGCATCATGTTGCGCTGCATGGCCGGGCGGCGCAGGTCGAGCACGCGGTGCGTGAGACGGGTGGTTTCCGACAGGTTGTCGTCGTCCAGCAGGAACGGCGGCGTGACCGACGGGTTCAGCACCTTGAGCTCGTGGCACAGCACTTCGATCTTGCCGCTCTTGAGCTGGTCGTTGGTGGTGCCTTCGGGGCGCGAGCGCACCAGGCCGGTGATCTGCACGCAGAACTCGTTGCGCAGGTTTTCGGCGACGGCGAAGGTGCTGGCGCGGTCGGGGTCGCACACCACCTGCACGTAGCCTTCGCGGTCGCGCACGTCGACGAAGATCACGCCGCCATGGTCTCGGCGGCGGTTGACCCAGCCGCACAGGGTGACGGTTTGGCCCATCAGGGCTTCGGTCACAAGACCGCAATAGTGAGTACGCATGGCCATATCTTGAAATTCCAGCGCCGCGAAGGCGCGTTTTCTACTTGATCGCGATGGACGAGGGGCCGCCGGGAACGACCACCCCCATCGAGACGATGTACTTGAGCGCTTCGTCCACGCTCATCTTGAGTTCGATGCAGTCGCTGCGCTTGAGCATCACGAAATAGCCGCCCGTGGGATTGGGCGTGGTCGGTACGTAGACGCTGAGGTAGTCGCCGCCGCCCAGGTGCTCGACCACGTCGCTACCCGGCGTGCCGGTCACGAAGGCGATGGTCCAGACTCCTTCGCGCGGCCACTGCACCAGCACGGCGGTCCGGAAGGCATTGCCATTCTCGGAAAACAGCGTGTCGGAGACCTGCTTGACGCTCGAATAGATGGAGCGGACGACCGGGATGCGCCGCACCACGGCGTCGCCCCAGCCGAGCAGGCGCTTGCCCACGAAATTGCTCGCAATGGCGCCCACGCCCAGCAGGATGGCCAGCGTAAGCAGCACGCCGAGCCCGCGTACGTTGTTGTCGTACAGCCATTTCTGCCAGACCGACGGCAGCACCCAGAGCGTCTGGTCCAGCGTGTCGATGATCCACTTCAGCACCGCCAGGGTGATGAACAGCGGAACGATCACCAGCAAGCCGGAAAACAGCCATTTGCGCAGGGCGAGCATGGTGTGTGTTCTCAGGCGCCCTTGGCGGCGGCTGCAGGGGCTGGCGCCGGAGCAGGAATAGGCGCGGGGGCGGGCGCAGGGCTCGAAGCTTCCGCGGTCTTGGCGGCCGCGGCCGGCGCGGCGGCGGAATCGCCATTGGCCGCTGCCGGGGCCGTTGCGGGCTCGGCCTTCTTGCCGCCGCCATCGCGGAAATCGGTTACATACCAGCCGGAACCCTTGAGCTGGAACCCGGCGGCGGTGACTTGCTTCTCGAACGCACTCGCGCCGCACGTCGGGCACACCGTGAGCGGCGCATCGGACATTTTTTGCAGGGCGTCCTTGGCAAAGCCGCAGGCGCTGCACTTGTAGGCGTAGATGGGCATTGGAATTGAGTGGAAAAGCGGCGCGAACTCGGCGCAAAGGCCTGACTTAGGCCTGGCAAAGCCCGCTCGCAAAGCCCTCGATTATAAGGGCCGCCCCGCCAACAGGCGCGTCTTCAGGCCGGTTCCGTGGCCAGCAGCCGGTGCGGCGTGCGGGTATTGGCCACCCACTGCGGCGCCAGCGATCCGGCCACCATGCCGGTGAACGAGGCAAGCACCCCGGCCAGCTGGGCCGGAAATGCCGTGCCCCAGGGCAGCGCCAGGAACAGCAGCCAGACACCGATGCCGAACAGAATCGAGGCGACGGCGCCCTGCGTGGTGGCGCGGCGCCAGTACAACCCGAACACCAGCGGCACGAAGGCGCCGACCAGCGGCACCTGGTAGGCGCCCGACACCAACTCGTAGATGGGCGTGCCCTGCATGCGGATGGCGTAGGCCAGCACGGCCGCGCTGAAGACCAGCACCGTGATGCGCATGGTCATGAGGTTCTGGCGGTCGGTTCCCGCGGGCCGGAACTGGCGCCAGATGTTCTCGGTGAACGTGACGCTCGGCGCCAGCAGGGTGGCCGAAGCGGTCGACTTGATGGCCGACAGCAGCGCGCCGAAGAACAGCACCTGCATCACGAAGGGCATCTTCTCGAGCACCAGCGTGGGCAGCACCTTCTGCGGATCTTCCTTCAGCAGCTCGGCGGTCTGCTCCGGCATGATCAGGAGCGCGCTCGCCACCAGGAACATGGGCACGAACGCGAACAGGATGTACGCCACGCCGCCGATGACAGGGCCGCGCTTGGCGGCCTTGGTGCTGTTGGCCGACATCACGCGCTGGAACACGTCCTGCTGCGGAATGGAGCCCAGCATCATCGTGATGGCCGCGGCAAAGAAGAACACCATGTCGTGCCAGTTGGGCTCGGGCCAGAACTTGAAGAGGTCCTTGCTGACCGCGAAGGCCACCACCTTGTCGGCACCGCCGGCCATGTTGCCGGCGAACACGGCAATGACGGCAAGCCCCGCGACGAGGATGATCATCTGGATGAAGTCGGTCACCGCCACCGACCACATGCCGCCGAACAGCGTGTAAGCCAGGATCGAGACCACCCCGATCACCATGCCCGCCGGAATGCTGATGGCGCCGGCCGAGAGCACGTTGAACACCAGCCCCAGCGCCGTGACCTGCGCCGACACCCAGCCCAGGTAGCTCAGCATGATGATGAGCGAGCAGGCCACCTCGACGCCGCGGCCATAGCGCTCGCGGTAGTAGTCGCTGATGGTGAGAAGCGTCATGCGGTAGAGCTTGCCCGCAAAGAACAGCCCGACCAGGATCAGGCAGGTGCCCGCACCGAAGGGGTCTTCGACCACTCCGTTCAGGCCGCCCTCGATGAACTTGGCCGGGATGCCGAGCACCGTTTCGGACCCGAACCAGGTCGCGAAGGTGGTCGTCACGATCATGTAGAGCGGCAGATGCCGCCCCGCAATGGCGAAGTCGGTGGTGTTCTTCACGCGCCTGGCGGCGTAAAGGCCGATCGCGATGGTGACCAGCAGATAAACGACAACCAGCGTCAACAGCACGGGGACTCTCCTCTAGAACAACTTCACGCGTACCAGCACCTGCATGGCGAGCAACCCCAATACAAATCCCATGCCACCATAGAGAATGGCCTGCAGCAGCCGGTTGGTGCGCTTCTGCGCGGCCAGCAGTTCCAGCAGCTCGCGGCGGTGGTCGGCGGGCCGATTTTCAAGGAAATCGTGCAGCAGGCGCGGCAATTGCGGCAGCAATTTTGCATAGCGCGGCGCCTCGGCCTTGAGCTGCTCGAACAGCTTCCGGGGCCCGATCTGGTCGACCATCCACTTCTCGAGGAATGGCTTGGCGGTATGCCAGAGGTCGAGCTCGGGGTCGAGCTGGCGGCCCAAACCCTCGATGTTGAGCAGGGTTTTCTGCAGCAGCACCAGCTGCGGCTGGATCTCGACGTGGAAGCGGCGCGAGGTCTGGAACAGGCGCATGAGCACCATGCCGAGCGAGATTTCCCGCAGCGGCCGGTCGAAATACGGCTCGCAGACGGTGCGGATCGCCGCCTCCAGTTCGTCGATGCGGGTGCCTTCGGGCACCCAGCCGCTTTCGAGGTGAAGCTCGGCCACGCGCTTGTAGTCGCGCCGGAAAAAGGCCACGAAGTTCTGCGCCAGGTATTCCTTGTCCGACTCGGTCAGCGTGCCGATGATCCCGAAGTCGAGCGAAATGTAGCGCCCGAAGGTCTCGGGCACGAGGCTCACCTGGATGTTGCCCGGGTGCATGTCGGCGTGAAAGAAGCCGTCGCGAAACACCTGCGTGAAGAAGATGGTGACGCCGTCGCGCGCCAGCTTGGGAATGTCGACGCCGGCCGCGCGCAGGCGGTCGAGCTGGGCAATGGGCACGCCGTTCATGCGCTCCATCACGATCACCTCGGGGTGGCAGAAGTCCCAGAACATCTCGGGAATCAGCACCAGGTCGAGCGAGGCCATGTTGCGGCGCAGCTGGGCGGCATTGGCCGCTTCGCGCACCAGGTCGAGCTCGTCGTGCAGGTATTTGTCGAACTCGCCAACCACCTCGCGCGGCTTCAGGCGCTTGCCGTCGGGCGAGAGCTTCTCGACCCAGCCGGCCATCATGGCCATGAGCGCCAGGTCTTTCTCGATCACGCCGCGCATGTTGGGGCGCAGCACCTTGACCGCGACCTCGCGCACCTCGCCCTCGTTGGTGCGGATGGTCGCGAAGTGGACCTGCGCGATCGACGCGCTGGCGATCGGCGTCTCGTCGAACTGCACGAACACGTCGCCCACGGGACGGCGGAAGGCGCGCTCGATGGTCGCAATGGCCACCGACGAGGGGAACGGCGGCACGCGGTCCTGCAGGAAGGCGAGCTCGTCGGCGATGTCGGGCGGCAGCAGGTCGCGCCGGGTCGACAGCACCTGGCCGAACTTGACGAAGATCGGGCCCAGCCGTTCGAGCGCCTCGCGCAGCCGCTGGCCGCGGGGCGCATCGAGATTGCGGCCGATGGAGACGACGCGCGCCACCACGCGCAGCCAGGGTTTCTGGAAGCTCGTGAGCACGAGCTCGTCCAGGCCGTAGCGCAGCGCGACCCAGACGATGAAAAGCCCGCGGTAGAAGCGCCTCATTCGGGCGTGCTCGCCGAGCCGGCCGACGAACCGCCGGCCCGCTGGGGCTTGCGATCGCCGACGAACTGGCGCAGTGCGCCCACGACACGGCGCGCGCCATTGGCAATGGTGTGTGCCGGCACGTCGCCGACCAGGCGGGCGAGGTCGTCCTCGACATCCCAGCGCACGTGGTCGACCAGCCAGTTGACCTCGGCCGCGAGCTGCACGTCGCCGATGATCTGCACAGAAGGCTTGCCGCCGCGCAGCGTGGCACGGGCCAGCTCGAAGGGGGATTCGTCGGTGACGGTGAGCGTGAGCTCGGGCACCGATCCGGCGGGCGCCAGGTCGAGAAGGCCGGCGGGCGTGGCCACCAGCTCCATTGTCACGAAGCGCCACTGGAAGCGCACCACCCGCCCCTGCTGGCGGAGCAGCCGCTGCTGGGCCTCGGGCTCCTGCTGCAGCACATGGTTCAGAAACAGCACCGCGCGATGCTGGATCTCGTGCACCGCCCAGGCGGGCGGCTGCAGACGCTCGCCGATGCGATTGAACAGATCGTCGAGAAAAGAAAATGGGGACGATGGTGTAGCCATGTCCCCATTATCGGTTCTGCGGACGGCCTCCCGGCCGCCGGAATGCGCTTACTGCAACGCTTGCACGCCCGCCACCAGCCAGCCGCTGGTGCCGCTGGTGGGCTTGGTCATGTTCCAGACTTCGCGGAACGGGCCCGGGCCGGCGGAAGCATCTTCGCGGATCATGCCGGAGAACTCCACGCTGGCCATGTAGACGTCAGCCAGTTCCTCGATGCCAAGCAGCTTGGCGTCGAGCATCACGACTTCGGTCTTGTTCGAGGCGCCGCCGGTGTGGCTGGCGCGATCGGCCAGCTGGGTGCGGATCTCGTCGACCATGCCGTCGGTCATCATCGAGCGCAGGGTCGTGACGTCGGCGCGGTCCCATGCGTCCTGCAGGGTCACGAAGTTGCGCTTGGCGGCTGCAAGAAAGCCGTCCACGTCGAAGCCGACCGGAATGCCCCACGCCTGCGAACCCGACAGCGCCGAGCCGATCATGCTGCCGCCGGCCGCCGCGCCTGCCGCGGAAAGGCTGCTGCCATGCCGCTCGTCGGTGTGTGCGGGCGTGGCGTCGAAGGCGCTCGTGTTGCGCTCCCAGGGCCGGGCCGACGCGTCATTGCCGACATTGTTCGGGCTGTACTGCGCCGGGGAGCCGGCATTCGCCGGGTTGCCCGCGCCTTCGAAGGCGAAGCCGCCCGGGCGGTTGGCACCCGACGAGGCTGCCGAACGCGCCTTGAACATGCGCCAGACGAACAGCGCAGCCATCACGAGCAGCCCGATCAACAGGATGTTGGCAAAGCCGGCGCCAAGGCCCAGCGAATTCGCGAGCCAGGCCAGGCCCAGGCCGGCGGCGAGGCCACCGAGCATGGCGCCCCATGGACGCTTCGGCGCCGCGGCGGCGGGCGCCGGCGTGGCGGGCTTCGGCGCGGCGTTGGTCGCGCTTTGCTGCGCTGGCGCGGTGGGCGATGCGGATTCGCGCTGCGTCACGTTGGACGACTGGCGGCCGACCGACTTGCCGCCGCCGATGCGTGCTGCATCGGCTTGCACGCTGACCAGGGCCAGCACGCAGGCCAGGAACAAAGAACTCAAACTTTTCATGTCGTCTCCTCTTTTGAGCGAAGAATTCGCGTCATCAACACTTGATTCCAACATGAAGGGCGACCACGCCACCCGTCATGTTGTGATAGTCCACATGCCCGAAACCGCCCTCTTTCATGAGGGTCTTGAGTTCATCCTGCGCGGGGTGCATCCGGATGGATTCGGCCAGGTAGCGATAGCTCGCATCGTCGCCCGCCACCAGCTTGCCCAGGCGCGGAAGAACGCTGAACGAATACCAGTCGTAGGCCTTGGCAAGCGGCTTGGCAACCTTCGAGAACTCGAGCACCAGGAGCTTGCCGCGCGGCTTGAGCACGCGGTTCATTTCCTTCAAGGCAAGGTCCTTGTGCGTCATGTTGCGAAGGCCGAACGCCACGGTCACCACGTCGAAATGGTCGCTCGGGAACGGCAGCTTTTCTGCGTCGCACACCAGCGTGGGCAGCGCCACGCCGGCGTCGAGCAGGCGGTCGCGGCCGGTGCGCAGCATGGCTTCGTTGATGTCGGTGTGCACCACCTGGCCGCTGGCGCCGACCTTCTTGGAGAAGGCCAGCGCGAGGTCGCCGGTGCCTCCCGCAATGTCGAGCACGCGCGAACCTTCGCCCACGTTGGCCACCATCACGGTGTAGGCCTTCCAGGCGCGGTGCAGCCCCATCGACATCAGGTCGTTCATGAGGTCGTAACGCGTCGCCACGGAATCGAAGACGCCGCGGACGCGCTGCGCTTTCTCGCTTTCGTCGACCTTTTCGAAGCCGAAGTGGGTGGTGCTCATGGGACTGATATTAGGGCGGAAGCTCACACCTCAAGAACGCGACCCTCCGAAGACGGCGGGCTTTTGTTGCTTTTTCTTCAAATAGCGGGGCGCCGAAGGACGCGCCGCGTCTGTTGCGAGGCAATGCTTCAGGAGCGGACGCGTTCGCGCCGGGTCAGTGGCTGCCGCAGGCGGCACCGCCCTTGTCGAGCATCGGCGCATCGCGGTCGACGCCCGCCGCGGCGAGCCGGCGTTCGTACTCGGCCCAGAGCTCGGCCTCTTTGGCGCCGAGTTCATACAGCAGGTCCCACGAGAAGATGCCGGTGTCGTGACCATCGCTGAAGACGGGCTGCACGGCATAGTTGCCCACCGGCTTCAGGTCGACCAGTTCGACGTCGCGCTTGCCGGTCTGCAAGATTTCCTGCCCCGGACCATGCCCCTGCACTTCCGCGGACGGCGAGTAGATGCGCATGAGCTCGAACGGAATGCGGAAGGTGGCACCGTCGGAAAACCCGACCTCGAGCACGCGCGACTGGCCGTGCACGGTAATCGATTGCGGCGTCGGTGCGCCGGCTTGCAAACCTGCCATCAGAAGCTCCTTGTGCCCAGTCGGGCCATCATCGCACGCTCCAATTCGGGCAGGCGCGCGGCCACGGCAGCCAGTTGGGAAGCATTCGCCTCGCGCTGCACCGGAGCCCAGACCGAACCGGGAAAATGGGTGTCGTCGGCAAAACGCGCAATCACGTGCCAATGCAGGTGCGGCACCATGTTGCCGAGCGCCGCGAGGTTGATCTTGGCCGGCGACAGATGCTCGCGCAGGCACTGCTCGACCACCGTCACGGCCTCCATGCACAGCGCGCGGTCGGCGGCATCGAGATCCGAAAACTCCGCCGCATGCTCGCGCCAGATCACGCGGTAGAAGGCCGGAAAGCCCGCCTCTTCGGCATGGATGACGCGAAGCTTCGCGCCTTCGAACACGATGCGACCCCCGGGGCCTTCGCAGAACGGACAGCCGGGAACCGGGCCGCCGCCGATCGTGGAGGCCATGGTCATACCAGCACCCGCTCGATCCCGCCCTGGTTGGCAGCGGCCACGTATTCGGGCATCCAGTCCTTGCCGAGAATCTTGTTGGCCATCTCGACCACGATGTAGTCGGCTTCGAGCAGGCCGTTGTTCAGGTCATTGCCGTAGCGCGAGAGGCCTTGCAGGCAGCTCGGGCAGCTGGTCAGGATCTTCACGTTGTCCTTTTCGCCGACCTGGCCGTTCGCGCGCAACGCGGCCTCGCCCTTCTTGAGCTCTTCTTCCTTGCGGAACCGGATCTGCGTCGAGATGTCGGGCCGCGACACGCCCAGCGTGCCCGACTCGCCGCAGCAGCGGTCGTTCTTGAGCACGTTGTCGCCGACCAGCGCCTTCACGGTCTTCATCGGATCCTGCAGCTTCATCGGACTGTGGCAGGGGTCGTGGTACAGGTAGCCGCCACCGCCCGCATCGGCCAGCGTGATGCCCTTTTCGAGCAGGTACTCGTGGATGTCGATGATGCGGCAGCCGGGAAAGATCTTGTCGAACTGGTAGCCCTGCAGCTGGTCGTAGCAGGTGCCGCAGCTCACCACCACCGTTTTGATGTCCAGGTAGTTCAGCGTGTTGGCCACGCGGTGGAAGAGCACGCGGTTGTCGGTGATCATCTTCTCGGCCTTGTCGAACTGGCCGCTGCCGCGCTGCGGGTAGCCGCAGCACAGGTATCCGGGCGGCAGCACCGTCTGCACGCCGGCATGCCAGAGCATGGCCTGCGTGGCGAGGCCCACCTGCGAGAACAGCCGCTCCGAGCCGCAGCCCGGAAAGTAGAACACCGCTTCGGTCTCCGACGTGGTGGCCTTCGGGTCGCGGATGATCGGCACGTAGTCGGCATCCTCGATGTCGAGCAGCGCGCGCGCCGTCTGCTTCGGCAGGTTGCCCGGCATCTTCTTGTTGATGAAGTGGATCACCTGCTCCTTGATCGGGGCCGGGCCGAGCGTGGCCGGCGGCGCAGCGGTCTGCTTCTTGGCCAGGCCGCGCAGCAGGTCGTTGGCCAGGCGCTGTGCCTTGAAGCCGATGCCCACCATGCCCGCGCGCACTGCCTTGATGGTCTGCGGGTTGGTCGCGTTGAGAAAGAACATGGCGGCCGCATTGCCGGGGCGGAAGCTCTTCTGCCCCATCTTGCGCAGCAGGTTGCGCATGTTCATCGACACGTCGCCGAAGTCGATCTTCACCGGGCACGGCGTGAGGCACTTGTGGCACACGGTGCAGTGGTCGGCCACGTCCTCGAACTCTTCCCAGTGCTTGATGCTGATGCCGCGCCGGGTCTGCTCTTCATACAGGAAGGCCTCGACCAGCAGCGAGGTTGCCAGGATCTTGTTGCGCGGGCTGTACAGCAGGTTGGCGCGCGGCACGTGGGTGGCGCACACTGGCTTGCACTTGCCGCAGCGCAGGCAGTCCTTCACGCTGTCGGCAATGGCGCCGATGTCGCTCTGCTGCATGATCAGCGACTCGTGCCCCATGAGGCCGAAGCTCGGCGTGTAGGCGTTGGTCAGGTCGGCATGCAGCTCGACGTTTTCGCCGGCGGGCGGGCGCACCAGCTTGCCCTTGTTGAAGCGGCCTTCGGGGTCGACGCGCTGCTTGTAGTCCATGAAGGGCTTCAGCTCTTCGTCGCTCAGGAACTCGAGCTTGGTAATGCCGATGCCGTGCTCGCCCGAAATCACGCCGTCAAGGCTGCGCGCCAGCGCCATGATGCGCACCACCGCGGCATGCGCGGTCTGCAGCATGTCGTAGTTGTCGCTGTTGACGGGAATGTTGGTGTGCACGTTGCCGTCGCCGGCATGCATGTGCAGCGCCACCCACACGCGGCCCTTGAGCACCTGCTTGTGAATGGCGGTGCACTCGGCCAGGATCGGCGCGAACTCGGCCCCGCTGAAGATCTCCTGCAGCGGCTGGCGCAGCTGGGTCTTCCAGCTGGCGCGCAAGGTGTGGTCCTGCAGCTGCGGAAACAGCGTGTCGACGTCGCGCAGCCATTCGGCCCAGAGCGCACGCACGCTCTGCACCAGCGCCACGGCCTGCGCCACGCGGTCTTCGAGCAGCTCGGCCGCGGGAATTTCGTGCGCATCGTCGGTCTTGCCGAGCGGCAGGTTGCCGCGCAGCAGAAAGGCCTCGAGGGCGTCGGTGAGTTCCAGCTTGTTTTGCAGCGAGAGCTCGATGTTGATGCGCTCGATGCCGTCGCTGTACTCAGCCATGCGCGGCAGCGGAATGACCACGTCTTCGTTGATCTTGAAGGCGTTGGTGTGCTTGCTGATGGCCGCCGTGCGCTTGCGGTCGAGCCAGAATTTCTTGCGCGCCTCGGGGCTGATGGCAATGAAGCCTTCGCCGCTGCGCGAATTGGCGATGCGCACCACTTCCGACGTGACGCGCGCCACGGCATCGGCATCGTCGCCCGCGATGTCGCCGAACAGCACCATCTTCGGCAGGCCGCCGTGCTTCTTCGACTTGGTGGCGTAGCCCACGGCCTTGAGGTAGCGGTCGTCCAGATGCTCCAGGCCCGCCAGCAGCACGCCGGAGCGCTTCTGCTCGGCGAACATGAAGTCCTTGATCTCGACGATGCTCGGCACCGCATCCTTGGCGTTGCCGAAGAACTCCAGGCAGACGGTGCGCGTGTGCGCCGGCATGCGGTGCACCACCCAGCGGCAGCTGGTGATGAGGCCGTCGCAGCCCTCTTTCTGGATGCCCGGCAGGCCGGAGAGGAACTTGTCGGTCACGTCCTTGCCGAGGCCTTCCTTGCGGAAGGTGCGGCCGGGGATCTCGAGGCGCTCTGTGCGCAGTTTGGTCTTGCCGTCGGCGGCGTAATACTGCAGATCGAACACGGCGCTTTCGGCGTCGTGGATCTTGCCGAGGTTGTGGCCGATGCGCGTGACTTCGAGCCATTCGGCCTGCGGCGTCACCATGCGCCACGAAGCCAGGTTGTCGAGCGCCGTGCCCCAGAGCACGGCCTTCTTGCCGCCCGCGTTCATCGCCACGTTGCCGCCGACGCATGAGGCCTCGGCGGAGGTCGGGTCGACCGCGAACACATAGCCCGCGCGCTCGGCGGCGTCGGCCACGCGCTGCGTGACTACGCCCGCCTCGGTCCAGACGGTGGCCACGGGTGCATCAAGGCCTGGAAGCGAGACCATCTCGACCTCGGTCATGGCCTCGAGCTTCTCGGTGTTGATGACCACGCTCTTCCACGTGAGCGGAATGGCGCCGCCGGTGTAGCCGGTGCCGCCGCCGCGCGGAATGATGGTGAGCCCCAGTTCGATGCAGCCCTTGACCAGCAGGGCCATCTCGGCCTCGGTGTCGGGGCACAGCACCACGAAGGGATATTCCACGCGCCAGTCGGTGGCGTCGGTCACGTGGGACACGCGCGAGAGGCCGTCGAACTTGATGTTGTCCTTGGCCGTGAGGCGACCCAGCACGCGCGTGGCCTTGCGGCGTAGAGCCGCCACGTCGCGAAAAGCAGTATCGAAGGCGGCAACGGCCTGGCCGACGAGCCCCGTGAGTTCGCCCACGAGCTGGTCGCGCGGCAGGTCGCTGTCGGGGGTGCGGCGCTTCTGCACTTCGCCCAGCCGGTGCTTCAGGGCGTCGACCAACTGCCCGCGGCGGCGTGGGTTGTCGAGCAGGTCGTCGACGAGGTAAGGGTTGCGCTGGACCACCCAGATGTCGCCGAGCACCTCGTAGAGCATGCGGGCCGACCGGCCGGTGCGGCGCTCGGCGCGCAGGGTCTGGAGCAGTTCCCAGCCGCGCTCGCCCAACAGGCGGATCACGATCTCGCGATCGGAAAAGCTGGTGTAGTTATAGGGGATCTCGCGCAGTCGTACAGGCTCTGCGGCCTGCGACAACAGCGTGGTCAACGCGGTCGGAGCATTCATCGGGGGTGGCACCTCGGCCAGGCGCTGCGCGCCCATCTAGCCGGGGGTGGGATTTTAGGGCAGGGACCGGGGTCTTGCCTTGGGCTGCCGCTGTACCCCTGTTGGGAGGCGTCGGGCACGCGGTATGGCGCGGGGGTTGAGGCCGTCTGCCCTCACCCCAACCCTCTCCCAGAGGGAGAGGGAGCAAGACCGGAACTAGGCCTCAGAACAGCACGCGGCTGCGGATGGTTCCGTTCACCTTGGCCAGTTTCTCCAGGGCCAGGTCGGAATAGGCCGCGTCGATGTCCGTCACCACGTAGCCGATCTTCTCGTTGGTCTGCAGGAACTGCGAGGAGATGTTGATGTTGTTGTCCGAGAAGATCCTGTTGATCTCCGACAACACGCCCGGCACGTTGCGGTGGATGTGCAGCAGCCGGTGCTTGCCAGGGTGGGCCGGCAGCGCCACCTCGGGAAAGTTGACCGAGGAGGTCGAGGTGCCGTTGTCGCTGTACTTCACCAGCTTTTCCGCCACCTCGAGGCCGATGTTGGCCTGCGCCTCCATCGTCGAGCCACCGATGTGAGGCGTGAGGATGACATTGTCGAGCCCGCGCAACGGCGACTGGAACTCGTCCTTGTTGGTTCGCGGCTCGACCGGGAAGACGTCGATCGCGGCGCCCAGCAGCTTGTTCTGCTTCAGCGCCTGGGCCAGTGGCTCGATCTCGACGACCGTGCCGCGCGAGGCGTTGATCAGGATCGAACCCGGCTTCATGGCGGCGATTTCCGCCGCGCCGATCATCCATTGCGTGGCCTGCGTCTCGGGCACGTGCAGGGTCACGATGTCGCTCTGGGCCAGCAGCTGGTGCAGTTCGCGCACCTGGCGCGCATTGCCCAGTGGCAGCTTGGTCACCACGTCATAGAAGGCCACGTTCATGCCCAGGGCCTCGGCCAGCACCGACAACTGGGCGCCGATGGAGCCGTAGCCCACGATGCCCAGCGTCTTGCCGCGGATCTCGAATGCGTTCTCGGCCGACTTGAGCCAGCCGCCGCGGTGCGCCACCGCGCTCTTTTCAGGCACGCCGCGCAGCAGCAGGATGGCTTCGGCCAGCACCAGCTCGGCCACCGAGCGGGTGTTGGAATAAGGCGCGTTGAACACCGCCACCCCGTGCTCGCGCGCGGCCTCCAAATCGACCTGGTTGGTGCCGATGCAGAAGCACCCTGCCGCCACCAGCTTCTGGGCGGCCGCAAAGACCTCGGCCGTCAATTGCGTGCGCGAACGGATGCCCAGGAAGTGGACGTCGGCGATCTTGGCCTTGAGCTCCGCATCGGGCAGCGCACCCGGCAGCGACTCGATGTTGGTGTAGCCCGCGGCGCGCAGCACCTCCACGGCCGAAGGGTGGATGCCCTCCAGCAAAAGGAACTTGATCCGGCTTTTTTCGAGGGAGGTTTTGCTGCTCATGACGTACTCGCGGAAGCCCCGGCCGCGGCAACAGGCTAGGCCGAAAAAGGCGAATGCGATGCTAGCATGCTGCGGCGCAACATGAAGACCCGCGCCCTGCCGGAAGCCTTGCGCCAAAGGGGTTTTCCCGATTGGAAGATGACAGAGGTCCGTGCGCCAATGTGACGCGGATGTGTCATCCACATGGCCTAGCATCCGCGCTTTCATTTCCCATCAGGAGTCTTCATGCGATTCAAGACGCTCGCGCTGGCATCGGCGCTGGCCGCCACCACGCTGTTCAATGTGGCCCACGCCCAGACCGAAATCCAGTGGTGGCATTCCATGAGCGGCCCGCTCGGCGAATGGGTCAACGACCTCGCCAAGCAGTACAACGCCAGCCAGAAGGACTTCAAGGTCGTGGCGACCTACAAGGGCCAGTACGACGAATCGATGACCGCCGCCATCGCGGCCTACCGTGCCGGCAATGCCCCGGACATCCTGCAGGTGTTCGAGGTCGGCACCGCCACCATGATGGCCTCCAAGGGCGCGATCAAGCCTGTGGGCGAGGTGATGAATTCGGGCGGCGCCAAGTTCGACCCCAGCGTGTACGTGCCCGCCGTGTCGGGCTACTACACCGCGCCCAATGGCCAGATGCTGAGCTTCCCGTTCAACAGCTCGACGACCATCTTCTATTACAACAAGGACGCCTTCAAGGCGGCCGGCCTGGACCCCGAGAAGGCGCCCACCACCTGGCCCGAAGTGATCGCCGCGGCCGACAAGCTCAAGGCCAGCGGCCACAAATGCCCCTTCACCACCAGCTGGATGAGCTGGACCCAGCTCGAGAGCTTCTCGGCCTGGCACAACACGCTCTATGCGACGCAGAACAACGGCTTTGGCGGCACCTCGGCGCGCTTGGCCTTCAACTCGCCGCTGCAGGTGAAGCACTTCGAGAACCTGGCCAAGATGTCGAAGGACGGCACCTTCGTCTACAAGGGCCGCAACAACACGGCCGACGCCGCCTTCCCCTCGGGCGAATGCGCGATGATGACCGGCTCCTCGGGCCTGTACGCGCGCGTGGCCAAGGACGCCAAGTTCAAGTACGGCATCTCCACCCTGCCCTACTACCCCGACGTGAAGGGCGCCCCGCAGAACACCGTGATCGGCGGCGCCAGCCTCTGGGTCATGTCCGGCAAGCCGGCCGACCACTACAAGGGCGTGGCCAGCTTCTTCACCTTCTTGTCCGACACCAAGGTGCAGTCCGACAGCCACAAGCGCACGGGCTACCTGCCCATCACCACGGCGGCCTACAAGCTGACCGATGCTTCGGGCTTCTACAAGGACAACCCAGGCACCGACGTGGCCGTGACGCAGATGATCCGCAAGACCACCGACAAGTCGCGCGGCGTGCGCCTGGGCAGCTTCGTGCAGATCCGAACCATCATCGACGAGGAAACCGAGCAGATCTGGAACGGCAAGCGCACCGCCAAGGAAGCCCTCGATGCCGCCGTCAAGCGCGGTAACGAGCAGCTGGAGCGCTTCGAGAAAGCAAACAAAGGCTGAAGCTCCGGTCGGCTCTGCGCCGAAGTAGACTCGCCCGCCCGCCACTGCAAAAGCCGTGGGCGGGCGTTTCGTTTTTTGAGGGATTCGAGGGGCTATGGAAAAACGCGTTCTATTCCGATCGGCATGGCTGCCATGGCTGCTGATCGCGCCGCAGATGGCGGTGATCCTGGTGTTCTTCTTCTGGCCCGCCAGCCAGGCGATCTGGCAGTCGATGCAGACCGAGGACGCCTTCGGCACCTCCACCGTCTTCGTGGGCCTGGAGAACTTCAAGAACCTGTTCGATGACCCGGCCTACATCGAGTCGTTCCAGGTCACCGCACTGTTCTCCGTGCTGGTGGCCGGCATCGGCATCTCGATATCGCTCCTCCTGGCGATCTTCGCCGACCGCATCCTGCGCGGTTCGTTGTTCTACAAGACCTTCCTGATCATTCCGTACGCGGTGGCGCCGGCAATCGCAGGCGTGCTGTGGGTGTTCATGTTCTCGCCCAGCATCGGCGTGGTGAGCTACGGCTTGCGCCAGATGGGCATGGACTGGAACCACCTGCTCAATTCCAATCAGGCGCTGTCGCTGATCGTCGTGGCCGCGATCTGGAAGCAGATCTCCTACAACTTCCTGTTCTTCCTGGCCGGGCTGCAGTCCATTCCCAAGGCACTGATCGAGGCCGCCGCCATCGACGGCGCCGGTCCGCTGCGTCGCTTTCTGACCATCCAGTTCCCGCTGCTGTCGCCCACCACCTTTTTCCTGCTGGTGATCAACGTGGTGTACGCCTTCTTCGACACCTTCGCGATCGTGCATGCCACGACCGAAGGCGGGCCGGGCCGAGACACCGCGATCCTGGTCTACAAGGTCTGGCACGACGGCTTCCGGGCTCTCGACCTGGGCGGCTCGGCCGCGCAGTCGGTGGTGCTGATGGTGATCGTCGTCGTACTCACGGTGATCCAGTTCCGCTACGTCGAAAAGAAGGTCCAGTACTGATGGCGCATCCTTTCCCTTCTGCATTCTTTCTCCGGAGCAACCGCCATGATTGAACGCCGGCCCGGCCTCACCGTCCTGTCGCACGTGGTGCTGCTCCTGGGCATCGCCATCGTGGCCTTTCCCATCTACCTGGCCTTCGTCGCCTCGACCCACACACGCGACGAGATCCTGCGTGTGCCCATGCCGCTTGTGCCCGGTGCGCACATGGTCGAGAACTACACCGCGGCCCTCCTTGGCACCGAGACGCAGGGCGCGCGCGTGGTGGTGGGCCGCATGATGTGGATCAGCCTGGTCACCGCGCTGGTCATCAGCATCGGCAAGATCGCGATCTCGCTGCTCTCGGCCTTTGCCATCGTGTATTTCCGCTTTCCGTTCAAGAAGATCGTGTTCTGGATGATCTTCGTGACGCTGATGCTGCCGGTGGAGGTGCGCATCCTGCCCACCTACAAGGTGCTGGCCGACCTGAACATGCTCAACACCTACGCGGGCCTGACCATCCCGCTGATCGCGTCGGCCACGGCGACCTTCCTGTTCCGGCAGTTCTTTCTCTCGGTGCCCGACGAGCTGGTCGAGGCCGCGCGAATAGACGGCGCGGGGCCGATGCGCTTCTTCAAGGACATCCTGATACCGCTGTCGCAGACTTCGATCGCTGCGCTCTTCGTGATCCAGTTCATCTACGGCTGGAACCAGTACCTCTGGCCGCTCCTGGCCACCACCAGCGAGGACATGTACCCGGTGGTCATCGGCATCAAGCGCATGATCGCCTCGGGCGACGCCGCGGTCGACTGGAACCTCGTGATGGCCACCGCCATGCTGGCGCTGATACCGCCGGCCATCGTTGTGGTGCTGATGCAGCGCTGGTTCGTCAAGGGCCTGGTCGACACGGAGAAATGAGCCCACCCCCGAAGCGGCTCACTTCGTGTAGCCGCCTCCCCCTCGAGGGGGCAACACCGGCGGCCCGGCAGAGCCGGTTCCGCGGTGTTTCCCGGCTTGGGGCGCCAGCCACAACCTGATATTTAAAACCGACAACATGTCAGCCATTTCCTTTCGCAACGTCATCAAGCGCTACGGCAAGGGTGCCAAGGCCAACCAGGTCATCCACGGCGTCTCGGCCGAGGTGAACAAGGGCGAATTCGTCGTCATCGTCGGGCCCTCGGGCTGCGGCAAGTCCACGCTGCTGCGCATGGTGGCCGGCCTGGAAGACATTTCGGCCGGTGACATCGCCATTGGCGGGCGCGTGGTGAACCTGCTCGAACCTTCCGAGCGCGACATCGCCATGGTGTTCCAGAACTACGCGCTCTATCCGCACATGAGCGTGTTCAAGAACATGGCCTATGGCCTGAAGATCGCCAAACTGCCCACCGACGAGATCAAGACTCGCGTCGACAAGGCGGCCAAGATCCTCGAACTGGGCCACCTGCTCGAGCGCAAGCCGCGCGAGCTTTCGGGCGGCCAGCGCCAGCGCGTGGCCATGGGCCGCGCCATCGTTCGGCAGCCGCAGGTGTTCCTGTTCGACGAACCGCTGTCCAACCTGGACGCCAAGCTGCGAGCGCAGACCCGCCTGGAGATCCAGAAGCTGCACCGCGAGCTCGGCATCACCTCGCTGTTCGTCACGCACGACCAGGTCGAGGCCATGACGCTGGCGCAGCGCATCATCGTCATGAACGGCGGCGTGATGGACCAGTTCGCAACGCCCGAAGAGGTCTACAACCGGCCCGCCACCACCTTCGTAGCCAGCTTCATCGGCTCGCCGCCGATGAACCTGCTGCGCCATGCGCCTGGCGTGCGGCCCGGCCAGATCCTCGGCATTCGCCCCGAGCACATGAAGCTCGACGAAAGCGGCTGGTCCGTGCAGGTCGAGTCGGTCGAGCTGCTGGGCGCCGAGCGGCTGGTGTATGGGCGCATCGGCGAAGAGCAGATCATCATGCGCACCGACGAAAGCGACCACCCGCCAGTCGCGGGGGACACGGTAAAAATTGCGGCGCGCCAGGACAAGCTGCACTGGTTCGACGCCGGTTCCGGCAAACGGGCAGACTGAACGATGCCAGCGCTGCAGCCCTGGCCCTACCCTCGCTGGATCGCGCACCGCGGCGCCGGCAAGCTGGCGCCCGAGAACACGCTGGCCGCTTTCCGGCTCGGTGCCTCGCACGGCTACCGCATGTTCGAGTGCGATGCCAAGCTCAGCGCCGACGGCGTGCCTTTTCTCATGCACGATGCCACGCTCGACCGCACCACCAACGGCCATGGCACGGGCGGCGCGCAACCCTGGAGCGCGCTCGCGCAGCTCGACGCCGGTGGATGGCATTCGCGCGCCTTCGCGGGCGAGCCGCTCGCCACGCTCGAGAACCTGGCGCGCTTCTGCCTTGCCAACGGCCATCTGCTCAACATCGAGATCAAGCCCACGCCGGGTACCGAGCGCGAAACGGGCGAAGCGGTGGCACGGCTCGCGGCCCAGCTTTGGCAGGGCGCAGCCATTCCTCCGCTGCTCACTTCCTTCCAGGCCGAATCGCTGGCGGGAGCGAAGGCGGTCCAGCCCGAGCTGCCGCGCGGGCTCCTGCTCGACACGCTCCGGGAGGGCTGGCTTGCCCTTGCAACCGACCTCGACTGCGCCGCCATCGTCTGCAACCACGCACTCTGGGACGCCGCCACGGTGGCGCAAGTGCACGACGCAGGCCTGCGCGCGCTGAGCTACACCGTCAACGATGAATGGGCCGCCGAGCGGCTGATCGAACTCGGTACCGACGGCATCATCACCGACCGCGTCGACCTCTTCAGTCCCGCCGCTTGACCGCTGCCGGCCGCAGCGGCTCGTCACACGTTGCAACGAGCCGCGCCGCGGGCCGGAAATGGCGCCTTCTATGATGGCAGCCATGAGTTTGATCCCCCGCCTGATGGCCCTTTGCCTGGCCGCCTTGCTGTCGTGCGGCACTGCGATGGCGCAGCCCGACAGCAACATCGGCAGCAGCAGCACCGCCACGGCTCCCGTGCCCGAACCCACGGTGGCCGAACTGCGCGAGCAGCTCACCAAGATCACCGCCTCCGCCGATTCCAACGAGGACATGCGCAAGCTCCTGGCGCAGATCAGCGACATCGGCACGCAGGCCGACAAGTTCGTCGCCGCGCGCGCCAGCGAACTGGCCGACCTGAACGCCCGCCTCGGGGAGCTCGGAAATCCGCCGGCCGCCGGCGCCACCGAAGACCCGGACATCACGCGCCAGCGCAGCCGGCTGACAAAAGAACGCAACGCGCTGGATGCCGACATCCGGCTGGCGCGCCTGCTCTCCATCGACGTGCGGCAGCGCGCCGCCGAACTGGTGACCCAGCGCCGCGAGCTCTTCGAGGCGCAGATCACCGAGCGCGCCGCTTCGCCGCTGACCGGCGAGTTCTGGCGCGACCTGGAGGCGGCGTGGCCGAACGACCTGACGCGCCTGAAGGCGATGGTGGCTGGCCTGCGCGACGGGCTCGCGCAAGCGATGCAGGAGGAGACGCGGATCGCCCTGGTTGGCGCGCTGATCCTGGCGCTCTTGCTCGCGGTGCTCGGCAACTGGGTGGCCGAGCATCTGCTGACGCGCATCGCCGCCCGGGTGCTGCCGGCGGGCCGGCTTCGGCGTTCGCTGCTGGTGATTGCCATCGTGGCGAGCCATGTGCTGCTGGTCGCTGCGGCCGCCCACGGGTTCGTGCGCGTGCTCGAGGAATACGCCACCTGGGAGTCGCAGGCGCGCAAGGCGATGCGTTCGATGGCCCAGGCGCTGGTGTTCATGGCCTTCGTCATCGGTTTGGGCCGCGGCCTGCTGGCCACCCGCCGGCCCTCGTGGCGGCTGCCGCCGATTCCCGACGCCATGGCGACACGCCTCGCGCCGCTGCCGTGGCTGGTGGCGATGGTGGCTGCACTGGCATGGGCGCCGGTCGAGATCAATGCGTTGGTCGAAGCCAGCTTTGCGACCGTGGTTGCCACGCACGTGCTCACCGCGCTGATGCTCACCGCGCTGGTCGGCGCGGTGCTCCGGCGGCTGCGGCCGCTGCGCGCCGATACGCCCGACGCCGACCTGCCGGAGCGGCCGATGTGGGTGGGCCTGCTGGTGGCCTGCATCGGCGTCCTGATGCTGTCGATCTGGGTGCTGGTGGCCCTGGGCTACGTGGCGCTCGCGAGCTTCCTGGCCTCGCAGCTCACCTGGAGCGGCATCGTCGCGGCCGCCTTCTACGTGCTGTTCAAGTTTGCCGACGACGTCTTCATGGCCGGCGTGTCGTCGCGCAGCACCTTCGGCCAGCGCCTGCAGAAAAGCTTCGGACTCGCGCCGCAGACGCTCGACCAGGCGGCCACCGTGCTCTCGGGCCTGAGCCGCGTGGGGCTTTTCTTCTACATGCTGATCGCGCTCGCGGCGCCCCTTGGCACCGGGCCCAGCGAAGTGTTCCAGCGCAGCGGCAAGTTCGGCACCGGCGTGAAGGTGGGCGAATTCCAACTGGTGCCGGGCGCCATCCTGAGCGCCATCGCCGTAGCGGTGATCGGCTTCATCGTGCTCAGGGTCTTCAAGCGCTGGCTCGCGCGCAGCTACCTGCCCAGCACGCAGTTCGAACCCGGCATGCAAAGCTCGATCACCACGCTGCTCGGCTACGTGGGCGGCATCCTGGTGGTCGCGTTCGCGCTGTCGGCGCTGGGCATCGGCATCGAGCGCATCGCGTGGGTGGCCAGCGCGCTGTCGGTGGGTATCGGCTTCGGCCTGCAGGCCATCGTGCAGAACTTCATCTCGGGCCTCATCCTCTTGGCCGAGCAGCCGGTGAAGGTGGGCGACTGGGTGGTGCTGGGCACCACCGAGGGCGACGTGCGGCGCATCAACGTGCGTGCCACCGAAATCCAGCTCGGCGACCGCTCAACGTTGATCGTGCCCAACTCCGAGTTCATTACCAAGACCGTGCGCAACATGACGCTGGCCAACGCCGAAGGCCGGGTGCTCATCCGCCTGCCGATGCCGATGACCACCGACGCGCAGCGGGTGCGCGAGCTCATCCTGGAAGCATGCCGCGCGCACGAAGGGGTGCTCGAGACGCCCGCGCCTTCGCTCACGCTCGAGGGCGTCGAGGGCGGCCTGCTCATTTTCCAGGCCATTGCGTATGTACCGAGCCCGCGGCTGGCGGGCGGGGTGCGCAGCGACCTGCTGTTCACCATTCTTGAGCGCATGCGGGTGGAGCGGATCGAGCTGGTGCCGTATGCGGCGGTGCCGCCGCCAGTGGCTGGTGGCGAGACAGGACCGGTGGCCGCCTAGGTGCTGGGCCGATCACCCCGAATCTTTCGTTGACTGAAGCAACATCCAGAAACGCCCCTCGGGATCGGGCGCTTTCCAGCCCCTACCTTTGCCAGCCGCGCGACACCAGCCATTGGCTGGTCCCGCACGCAAGCACGAGCGCGGCGTAGGCGCCCATCGTGCCATCGCGTCCCGAAAAGATCAGCCCGCCCAGGAGCGCCGCCGCGCCGGCGCCGCAATTGACCGCGGCTTGAACCCACCAGGCGGGCGCGCCGGACTTTCGCCCCAAAACCCCGCCCGCCAGCGCGCACACGAATCCGACCGCCAGGGCGGGTGCCAGGAAGTTGAGCAGATGATTGAGGAGATCCAGCAGGGACATGGAGGGGGATAAGAGAGGCGAGAGGCGGCCAAACCCCTCGGCAGCCGCATAGCTCCTGCTGATTTTATAATCAGCGGATATGTCAGTCTGGGCCCTCGGGTTGAACCACACGACCGCGCCGCTCGACCTGCGCGGCCGCTTCGCGTTCGCGCTAGACCAGCTGGCTCCCACGCTGCACAGCCTGCGCAGCTCGTTTGCCGCCGGCCGCCACCCCCAGGTCGAAGCCGCGATCATCTCGACCTGCAACCGCACCGAAATTTATTGCGCCGCCGAGCATGCGGCGCTCGACCACACGGTGGGCTGGCTGGCCGAGAGCGGCGGCGTGGCGCCCGCCCTGCTGCGCTCGCATGCCTACACCCTGCAAGATGACCAGGCTGCGCGCCACGTCTTCCGCGTGGCCAGCGGGCTCGATTCGATGGTGCTCGGCGAGGCCCAGATCCTCGGCCAGATGAAAGACGCCGTGCGCGCGGCCGAAACCGCCGGCGCGCTCGGCAGCACGCTCAACCAGCTGTTCCAGCGCTCGTTCGCGGTCGCGAAAGAAGTCCGCACCGCGACCGAGATCGGCGCCCATTCCATCAGCATGGCGGCTGCGGCCGTCCGGCTGGCCGGCCAGCTCTTCGAAGACTTGCACGAGACGCGCGTGCTGTTCGTCGGCGCGGGCGAAATGATCGATCTGGCCGCCACGCATTTCGCGGCCAGGGACCCGAAGTCGATCGCCATTGCCAACCGCACGCTCGAACGCGGCGAAAAGCTGGCATCGCGCTTCGGTGGCGAGGCGATGCGGCTGGCCGACCTGCCGAACCGGCTGGCCGAGTTCGACATCGTGGTGAGCTGTACCGCCAGCACGCTGCCGATCATCGGCCTGGGCGCCGTCGAACGCGCACTCAAGGCGCGCAAGCACCGCCCGATGTTCATGGTCGACCTGGCCGTGCCGCGCGACATCGAGCCCGAAGTGAAGGCGCTCGAGGACATCTATCTGTACACCGTCGACGACCTGGCGCAAGTGGTGCAGCAGGGCCAGGCCAACCGACAGGCCGCGGTCGCGCAGGCTGAGGTCATCATCGACGCCGGTGTGCAGAGCTTCATGCACTGGCTGGGCCAGCGCGGCACGGTGCCGCTGATCCAGCAGCTCAACGCCCAGACCGACGAATGGCGCGCGGCCGAGATCGCACGTGCGCGCAAGCTGCTGGCCAAGGGCGAATCGGTCGATGCAGTGCTCGAAGCCATGTCGCGCGGGCTCACGCAAAAAATGCTGCATGGCGCGCTGGCCGAACTGCATGCGGGCGATGCGGCTTCGCGCGAGCAGACGGCGCACGCCATTTCGCGCCTCTTTCTGCGCAAAGAGCGTTAGCGACGCTTGCCGCCGCCGGCCCGGCCTGGTTGCCGCGGCCTCCCCGCGCCTTGCCGCCGCGAGCCGCGCCCCCTCTTCTTTTCGGCCCCTTTCGACGTGAAAACTTTTCTGCGCCACCAACTCGAGCGCTACGTGCAGCGCCTCGGCGAACTCGACTTCCTGCTTTCGCGCGAAGACATCATGAGCGACATGGCGCAGTACCGCACCATCTCGCGCGAGCATGCCGAGGTGACGCAGATCGCCGGCCGCTACGAACGCTACCGGCAGCGCGAGGCCGACATCGCCGGCGCGAAAGAGATGCTCGACGATCCCGACATGGCCGAGATGGCTCAGGAAGAAATCGCCGGTGCCGAAGCCGAGCTGGTGCAGCTCGAAGAAGAGCTGCAGCGCCTGCTGTTGCCAAAGGATCCGGATGACGCGCGCAATGCGTTCCTTGAAATCCGCGCCGGCACCGGCGGCGACGAGTCCGCGCTGTTCGCGGGCGACCTGCTGCGCATGTACACGCGCTACTGCGAGCGAGCCGGCTGGCGCTGCGAAGTGGTGAGCGAAAGCGAGAGCGAGCTCGGCGGCTACAAGGAAGTGGTGATCCGCATCGTCGGCACCGACGTGTTCGGTCACCTGCGCTTCGAGTCGGGCGGCCACCGCGTGCAGCGCGTGCCGACCACCGAAACCCAGGGCCGCATCCACACCAGCGCCTGCACGGTGGCCGTGCTGGCCGAGCCCGACGAGACCGTGGCGGTGCAGATCAACCCGGCCGACCTGCGCATCGACACCTACCGCGCCAGCGGCGCGGGTGGCCAGCACATCAACAAGACCGATTCGGCCGTGCGCATCACGCACATTCCCACCGGCATCGTGGCCGAATGCCAGGACGACCGCAGCCAGCACCGCAACAAGGCCAAGGCGCTGCAGGTGCTCTCGGCGCGCATCCAGGAAAAGGAGCGCAGCGAGCGCGCCGCCAAGGACGCCGCCATGCGCAAGGGGCTGATCGGCAGCGGCGACCGTTCGGACCGTATCCGCACCTACAACTTTCCACAGGGCCGGCTCACCGACCACCGCATCAACCTCACGCTCTACAAGCTGCTGGCCATCATGGAAGGCGACCTGGGCGACGTGCTGGACGCGCTGCGCGCCGCGCGCGAGGCCGAGCAGCTGGCCGAGCTGGAGTCGAGCCTGCCGGCATGACGATGACGACGGCCTCCACACCCGCCACCGTGGCGCAGGCGCTGGCCGCGTCCGTGGCGCTGGGCATCGACCGGCTCGATGCGCAGTTGCTGCTGCTGCATGCGCTGGGCCGCGCCCCGCATGACCGCGCGTGGCTGCTGGCGCACGACACCGATGCCATTTCCGGCGCGGCATGGGCGGCGCTTTCAGCGCAGCTGTCGCGCCGCCTGGCCGGCGAACCGGTTGCCTACCTGCTCGGCGAAAAGGAGTTTCACGGCCTCGACCTGCGCGTGGACCCGCGGGTGCTGGTGCCGCGTCCGGACACCGAAACGCTGGTCGACTGGGCCCTGCAGTGCCTCGAAGGCCGCACGGCGCCGCGGGTGCTCGACCTGGGCACCGGCAGTGGCGCCATCGCGCTGGCACTGCAGCATGCGCGGCCTGATGCGCAGGTCGATGCGGTCGATGCCAGCGCCGATGCCTTGGCCGTTGCAAAGGCAAATGCCCAGCGCCTGGCCCTGCCGGTGCGCTTCAGCCAGGCGCACTGGCTCGATGGCGCGGCCAGCGGCTACACGGTCATAGCCAGCAACCCGCCGTACATCGCCGCCGACGACCCGCACCTGCCCGCGCTGCGGCACGAACCCGCGGCCGCGCTGGTTGCCGGGCCCGATGGGCTCGACGACATCCGCCAGATCGTGCGGGACGCTCCGCTGCACCTCGCGGAAGGCGGCTGGCTGCTGCTCGAACACGGCCACGACCAGGCCGCGGCCGTGCGCCAACTGCTCCAAACGCACGGTTTTGCCGAAGTCCAAAGCCGCGAAGACCTTGCCGGCATCCAGCGCTGCTCCGGCGGAGTCTGGCGCACGGTGAAATAATCCCCTCAGCCCATTTTTCAGGAGTCCCCATGTCCGACGCCCAGCAACGCATCGACGATCTCGTCAAATCCAACGACCTCGTGCTCTTCATGAAAGGGAATGCGAGTTTTCCGATGTGCGGGTTTTCCGGCCGCGCGATCCAGATCCTCAAGGCGGTCGGCGTCGACACCAAGGCGCTCAAGACCGTCAACGTGCTCGAAGACGACGGCATCCGCCAGGGCATCAAGGAATACAGTAACTGGCCCACGATTCCCCAGCTCTACGTGAAGGGCGAATTCATCGGCGGCTCGGACATCATGATGGAGATGTACGAGTCGGGCGAGCTGCAGCAGGTCCTGGGCGGCAGCAACCCCGCCTGATTTTTCCGCTCCCGCCATGAGCCACGACCACGACGGCCACGCGCACGGCGGAGAGTCCGCGCCGGCCTGGAAGCACGACGGCGTGCGCGTGATCCCGGCCAACCAGCTCGACGCCAACACCGCGCAGACGCCCGGCATGAACCGGGCGGCGGCGATCAACTTCGCCCGCGTGGGTGCACAGAAGCTCTGGGCCGGCACCGTCACCATCCATGCCGATGCCAAGACCGGCGCCCATCACCATGGGCACCTCGAATCGGTGATCTACGTGGTGCGTGGCCGGGCTCGCATGCGATGGGGCGAGCAGCTCGAGTTCACGGCCGAAGCCGGTCCTGGCGATTTCATCTACGTGCCGCCCTTCGTGCCGCACCAGGAAATCAACGCCAGCGCGACCGAGTCGCTCGAATGCGTGCTGTGCAGAAGCGACGGCGAGGCCGTGGCCGTCAATCTCGACATCGAGCCCGTCGAAAAACCTGAATCGGTACTCTGGGTCGACCCGACGCATCCGCACGGCGGGGTCTAGCCTCGCCAGTCATGGCACCATGGCACTCTTCGCCGTGCCGCCATGACTCTTACCCAAAGCCTGCTCATCATCGTCTTGCTGATCGCGATGAGCGCGTTCTTCTCCCTTGCCGAGATCACCCTTGCCGCCTCGCGGCGCCTGCGCCTGCGCCAGATGGCCGACGATGGCGATGCACGGGCGGAAAAGGTGCTGCGCGTGCAGGAGCAGCCCGGGCACTACTTCACCGTGGTGCAGATCGGCCTCAACGCGGTGGCGATTCTCGGCGGCGTGGTGGGTGAGGGCTCGCTCAGCCCGTACTTCGCGCGTTTCTTCGAGAACTGGATGAGCGTCGAGGCCTCGGCGAACGTGGCGTTCCTGTGCTCGTTCGTCATCGTGATTGCGGTTTTCCTGGTGTTTGCCGACCTGTTCCCCAAGCGGCTCGGCATGAGCGATCCGGAGCGCATTGCCGTGCGCATGGTCGGCCCGATGCTGGTGCTGATCACCACCTTCAAGCCGCTGGTGTGGTTCTTCACGCGCTCGACCGACATGCTCTTCAAGCTGCTCGGCATGCCGCTGGTGCGCGACGACAAGATCACCTCGGCCGACATCCTGGCCATGACCGAAGCCGGCGCGCGCGCGGGCGTGCTGGCCGTGCGCGAGCAGCAGGTGATCGCCAATGTGTTCGAGCTCGACACGCGGCTGGTCAGCAGCGTGATGACGGTGCGCGACAACATCGCCTGGTTCCTGCACGACGACCCGGAGTCGGTGCTGCGGGCGCGCATCGTGGCCGAGCCTTTTTCAGCCTACCCGGTGTGCGACGGCGACATCGACCACGTGCTCGGCTATGTCGACGCGAAGGAGATGTTCCAGCGCGTGCTGAGCGGCCAGCCGCTGGCCTTCGACCAGGGCCTGACGCTGAACAAGGCGCTGGTCGTCCCCGACCGGCTCTCGCTCACGGAAGTGCTCGAGCAGTTCCAGCAGGCGCATGAAGACTTCGCGATCATCGTCAACGAATACAGCCTTGTAGTGGGCGTGATCACGCTCAACGACGTGATGAGCACGGTGATGGGCGACCTGGTGTCGCTGCCCGACGAGGAACAGATCGTGAAGCGCGACGAGAACTCATGGCTGATCGATGGCGTGACGCCGATCCAGGACGTCCAGCGTGCGCTGCACATCGACGAGCTCCCGCATCCGGACGACTACGAAACGCTGGCGGGCTTTTTGATGGTGATGCTGCGCCGGGTGCCCAAGCGCACCGACAGCGTGAGCTGGGGCGGCTATACCTTCGAGGTGATGGACGTCGACAGCTACCGGATCGACCAGGTCATGGTGACAAAAACTTAGCTGGCCCCCAGTCTGCGCGCAGAGGTCAGGCTGCCGAACGGTCCCTGTCCACGAAGGTCCAGAGGCGCTGGTTCGCGAACACCGCGCTGGGGTACGGCGCCTTTCCGCGGCTGCCGTTGTAGCGGCCGAGGGTCATGTAGAGGTCGCCGTTCTCGCGGTCGAGGTAGTGGCGCAGGATGACGCAGCCGAAGCGCAGGTTGGTCTGCATGTGGAACAGCTTGGCGGGATCGCTGTCGCCGATCACGCGGGTCCAGAACGGCATGACCTGCATGTAGCCGCGCGCGCCGGCGCTGGAGACAGCGAACTTGCGGAAATTGCTCTCGACCTGGACCAGCCCGAGCACCAGGCTCACGTCGAGCCCCGAGCGCTTGCTTTCGTACCAGACGGTCTGCAGGAATTCCTTGCGCGTCGGCCAGTCCGCGATTTTTTTCTTGAGGCGCTCGCTCATCTCGCCCAGCCAGCGCAGGTAGGTCAGGCGGGCCTCGGTGTCCGAGAACTCGGGCACCGGCGGCGCCTTGTTGTGCACGGCCGAACTCAGTGCAGTGCGCACCGAATCGATCAGCGGCTCTTCGATCTGCGCGCCAGCGCGGGCGGCCTGCGGCAGCGACAGCACGGTCAGAGCGCCCGCGGTCACGGCGCCGCCCAGGCACCGGCGTCGCGAGAGACTGCCCTCCAAGCTCATTTCGCGAGCTTGCCGATGATGAATTCGGCGACGCCCACCGCCGGCACCTTGGTGGCGGCAGTGTCGCGGCGATGCTGGTATTCGAGCTGGCCTTCCTTCAGGCCGCGGTCGGAGATGACCACGCGGTGCGGTACGCCGATCAATTCCCAATCGGCGAACATCGCGCCGGGTCGCTCGCCGCGGTCATCGAGCAGCACGTCGACGCCGGCCGCGAGCAGTTGCTCGTAGAGCGCCTCGGCGGCCACCTTGACCTCTGGGCTGCGGTCCATGCCGATGGGGCAGACCACCACGGTAAAGGGTGCCAGCGCGTCGGGCCAGATGATGCCGCGCTCGTCGTGGTTCTGCTCGATGGCGGCGGCGGGCAGGCGCGTGATGCCGATGCCGTAGCAGCCCATCTCGAGGAACTGCGGCTTGCCCGCTTCGTCGAGGAAGGTGGCGTTCATGTCCTTGCTGTACTTGGTGCCGAGCACGAACACGTGGCCCACCTCGATGCCGCGCTCGATCGCGAGCACGCCCTTGCCGTCGGGCGAGGCGTCGCCGTCCACCACGTTGCGGAGATCGGCCACCAGGTCAGGCTCGGGCAGATCGCGGCCCCAGTTGACGCCGGTCATGTGGAAGTCGATCTCGTTGGCGCCGGTGATCCAGTCGCCCAGAACGGCGGCCTCGCGGTCGACCACGAGCTTGACCGGCTTCTTGAGGTTGAGCGGGCCGAGGTAGCCTGGCTTACAGCCGAAGTGGTCTTCGATCTCGGCCAGGGTCGCGAAGCGGAAGCCCTTGTCCAGGCCGGGCACCTTGCCGACCTTGATCTCGTTCATGTCGTGGTCGCCGCGCAGGAGCAGCAGCCAGACCTGCGAACCCTTGAGGTTGCCGGCCGCATCGAGGATGTCGGTCGCGAGCACCAGCGACTTGACGGTGGTCGAGAGCGGCACGCCGAGCAGCTCGGCCACGTCGGCGCAGGTGCTCTTGCCGGGGGTCGGCGTCTTGTGGAGCTCCTTGGCTGCCGCGGGGCGCGGGCCGGCCGGGGCCAGTGCCTCGGCCTTTTCCATGTTGGCCGCGTAGTCGCTGCCCGGGCAATAGACGATGGCGTCTTCGCCGGTGGCGGCGATCACCTGGAACTCTTCGCTCAGGTCGCCGCCGATGGCGCCGCTGTCGGCCGCCACCGCGCGGTAGCGCAGCCCGAAGCGGTCGAAGATGCGGCGGTAGGCATCGGCCATGACCTGGTAGCTGGCCTTGGCGGCGCCCAGGTCGCGGTCGAAGCTGTAGGCGTCCTTCATGATGAACTCGCGCCCGCGCATCAGGCCGAAGCGCGGACGGCGCTCGTCGCGGAACTTGGTCTGGATCTGGTAGAAGTTTTTCGGCAGCTGCTTGTAGCTGCGGATTTCCTGGCGCGCGATGTCGGTCACCACCTCTTCGCTGGTGGGCTGGATCACGAAGTCGCGGTCATGCCGGTCCTTGATGCGCAGCAGCTCGGGGCCCATCTTGTCGAAGCGGCCGGTCTCCTGCCAGAACTCGGCCGGCTGCACCACGGGCATCGTGAGTTCGACGGCGCCGGCGCGGTTCATCTCTTCGCGCACGATCGCCTCGACCTTGCGGATCACGCGCAGCCCCATGGGCATGTAGGTGTAGATGCCCGTGCCGAGCTTCTTGATCATGCCGGCCCGCATCATGAGCCGATGGCTCGCGACCTCGGCGTCAGCGGGCGCTTCCTTGAGGGTGGAGACAAAAAATCGGGAAGCTTTCATCGGGATCGCGCGTGATGGAATCGGTATGGGATGTGGGGGACAACTCTCCGGGGAGACCCTGAGAGCCTGGCATCGGTCGCTTGCCGAGGGCAACCCGGCATGCATAATCGACTCAGTTCAAAAATTGGGGTTTGATTATGCTCGACCGGGACGGCTTCAGGCCCAACGTCGGCATCATCCTGCTCAACCAGAGAAACCAGGTTTTCTGGGGCAAACGCATACGCACGCATTCCTGGCAGTTTCCGCAAGGCGGCATAGACCGCGGCGAAAGTCCGGAGCAAGCCATGTTCCGGGAACTGCACGAGGAAGTGGGGCTCCATCCGGAGCACGTGCGCATCGTGGCCCGTACCCGCGACTGGTTGCGCTACGAGGTGCCGGATCGGTTCATCCGCCGTGACGCACGGGGCCACTACAAGGGCCAGAAACAAATCTGGTATTTGCTGCAACTCATCGGCCACGACTGGGATCTGAACCTGCGTGCCACCGACCATCCTGAATTCGACGCATGGCGCTGGCACGACTACTGGGTGCCGCTCGACGTGGTCGTCGAGTTCAAGCGCGGCGTCTACGAGATGGCGCTGACCGAGCTTGCTCGCTACCTGCCACGGCAGGATTTCCGCAACCGCTTCCTTCGCAGCAACGTACGCGCCCGTGAATTCGAGCGCCACATGCCAGACGGCGGCGCACCCGCGGGCCTGGATCTGCCGCCCGGCGGCAGTTTCGACCCGCATCCCGACATCCATTCCGCGAGCGATGAACCTTCTCCTCCCCCGAACAAAACGCCCTTCCTTCCGTCGCAACGTTGAGCGCATTCTGCTTCTCGCCTGCTTCGGCATCCTTGCCGGCTGCGCATCGGGCAAATACGACACCGACAACCCCGACTGGGCGCAGTCGGGCATGCCGCCGCCGCCCAAGCGCTCCGAGGCGGACGCCGAATGGGTAGAAACCGCGGCACCGCCGCCGCCGGCCTTCAGCGAAAGCCGGCTGCTGCCAATCGAAATGCCTCCGTACATGAGCCTGAAGTTCGGCATCGACCCGAACACGATCGCCATCACGCGCGACGGCATCGTGCGCTACGTGGTGGTGGCGCAGAACCGCAATGGCGGCGGCGTCAATGCGTTCTATGAAGGCGTGCGCTGCTCGACCGGGGAAATGAAGAGCTACGCCCGCTACAACAACGGCGCCTGGCAGGAAACGAAGACGCCGGAGTGGAAGCGCATCAACGACCTGAACTCGCGCTACGCCAAGGCGCTGTCGACCCAGGCGCTGTGCCGCGGCAACGCGCCGCGCAACTCGGTCGGGGACATGGTCCAGAACCTGCGCAATCCGGTTCGCGAAGTGCAGTGAACCCGTAACGGGGCCTCGCGCCCCGTTTTTTACGTCAGCCGGGCATCAGCACCATGTTGTCGCGGTGGACCATTTCCGGCTCCGCCACGTAACCCAGCAATCGCTCGAACTCGCTCGAAGGCTTGCGGCACAGCAGCCGCGCTTCGACGCTCGAGTAGTTGGCCAGGCCGCGGGCCAGTTCGACACCGTCGACATCGCGTACCGCGATCACGTCGCCGCGCGAGAACTCGCCCGACACGCTGGTCATGCCGATCGGCAACAGGCTCTTGCCCTCGGCGCGCACCTTGGCTGCGGCCCCGGCATCGACCGTGACCGCGCCGCGCAACTGCAGGTGGTCAGCCATCCAGCGCTTGCGCGCCTGGTGCTTGGCCGTCTGCGCCACCAGCAAGGTGCCGATGGATTCGCCACGCGTCAGGCGCAGCAGGGCATCGGGTTCGCGCCCCCAGGCAATGACCGTGGAAGCACCCGACCCGGCCGCGCGCTTGGCCGCGAGGATCTTGGTGATCATGCCGCCGCGGCCGAGGCTGGAGCCCGCGCCGCCCGCCATGGCTTCGAGGGCGGGGTCGCCGGCGGCCGCCTCATGGACGAACTTTGCGTCAGGGTCCTTGCGCGGGTCGGCCGTGTAGAGGCCCTTCTGGTCCGTGAGGATGATCAGCGCATCGGCTTCGACCAGATTGGCCACGAGCGCGCCCAGCGTGTCGTTGTCGCCGAACTTGATCTCGTCGTTGACGACGGTGTCGTTCTCGTTGATGACCGGCACCACGCGCAGCCCGAGCAGCGTGACGAGCGTCGAGCGCGCATTGAGATAGCGCTCGCGGTCGGCCAGGTCGGCATGGGTCAGCAGCACCTGGGCGCTGCCGATTTCGTTCTCACGCAGCTTGGTCTCGTACATCTGGGCCAGGCCCATCTGCCCGACGGCTGCGGCCGCCTGGAGCTCGTGGACCTCGTGCGGCCGGGTGCGCCAGCCGAGCCGCTTCATGCCTTCGGCAATGGCACCGCTCGACACCATCACGACCTCGCGCCCGCCCTGCACCAGCACCGCAAGCTGCCGGCACCACTCGCCGATGGCGCCCTCGTCGAGGCCGCGCCCTTCGTTGGTCACGAGGCTGGAGCCCACCTTGACGACGATTCGGCGGGCATCCCGCAAGGCAGTGGATCCGGAGTTCGAGGTCATTGGAGGCTTTGGCGGTCGTGTCGTGAATACTGCGTGTTCGGCTGTCTATCTATGAAGCAGCATCGGCTGCCGATGCTCAGCGGCGCTCAGGCCGGATCGGGCGGCAGCTCGGCAAAGCGCGGATCGACCTCGACCGGCACCTGCTCCGCCACCTGCTGCGCCTTGATGTGCTGGTAGACCGCCTGCACAAGGTGCTCGCAGCCTTCCCGCGTGAGCGCGGAGATCTCGAACACAGGCCCCTTGAAGCGCATGCGCTTGACGAAGTCTTTCACGCGCGCCGCGCGTTCGTCGCCGGGCACCATGTCGAGCTTGTTGAGCACGAGCCAGCGCGGCTTCTCATAGAGCGCGGTGTCGTACTTTTTCAGCTCGCCGACGATGGCCTTTGCCTGTGCCACCGGATCGACCGCGTCGTCGAAGGGGGCCATGTCGATCACGTGCAACAGCAGGCGGGTGCGCTGGAGGTGGCGCAGAAACAGGTGGCCGAGGCCCGCGCCTTCCGACGCGCCTTCGATCAGGCCGGGAAGGTCCGCCACCACGAAGCTCTGCTCGGGGCCGACGCGCACGACGCCGAGATTCGGATGCAGCGTGGTGAAGGGATAGTCGGCGATGCGCGGGCGCGCATTCGAAATGGCGCTGATCAGGGTCGACTTGCCCGCATTCGGCATGCCGAGCAGGCCGACGTCGGCGAGCACCTTCAGTTCGAGCTTGAGACTCTTCTTCTCACCGGGCCAGCCCGGTGTTTTCTGACGCGGGGCACGGTTGATGGCGCTCTTGAAGCGCATGTTGCCGAAGCCGCCGTCGCCGCCCTTGGCGATGGTGACGACCTCGCCTTCCGTCAACAGCTCGTACAGCACCTCGCCCGTCTCGGCGTCGGAAATGATGGTGCCGACCGGCATCTTCAACACGATGTCGTCGCCCGCGGCGCCGAACATGTCGGAGCCCATGCCGTGCTCGCCGCGCTTGGCCTCGTGTCGGCGCGAGTAGCGGAAGTCGACCAGGGTGTTGAGATTGGAATCGGCCACCGCGTAGACGTGGCCGCCGCGGCCACCGTCGCCGCCGTTGGGGCCGCCGAATTCCTTGTATTTTTCATGACGGAACGACACGCAGCCGTTGCCGCCATCGCCTGCGGCGATGTCGATGAAGGCTTCGTCGACGAACTTCATGGGGTATCCAGTGTACAAATGAAGAAGCCCCGGCAAAGCGGGGCTTCGAGCTGATCGAAGGGACCTGGGCTTATGCCGCGGGGGTCACGTTGACCATGTGCTTGTTCAGTGCGCCCTTGACGCCGAACGACACGTGGCCGTCGACCAGCGCAAACAGCGTGTGGTCCTTGCCCACGCCGACATTCACGCCGGGGTGGAACTGGGTGCCGCGCTGGCGCACGATGATCGAGCCTGCGCTGATCAGTTCGCCGCCGAACGCCTTCACGCCGAGCATCTTGGGCTTGGAATCGCGCCCGTTTCGCGTTGAGCCGCCGCCTTTTTTCTGTGCCATGGAATCTGCTCCTTAGCCGGCGATCGCGCCGATTTGCAGTTCGGTGAACTGCTGGCGATGGCCTTGACGTTTTTGATAGTGCTTGCGACGGCGCATCTTGAAGATGCGAACCTTGTCGTGCTTGCCGTGCGACAGTACCGTGACTGTCACCGTTGCGCCGGACACCAGGGGCGTACCGACCTTGATTTCGCTGCCGTTGCCGACTGCGAGAACCTGATCGATCACGATTTCCTGGCCTACATCCGCAGCAATCTGTTCTACTTTAATTTTTTCGCCGGAAGCAACGCGATACTGCTTGCCGCCGGTTTTTATGACCGCGTACATGTGAACCTCTTGGGAATATGAGCTCCGCGGCGAATTCCGCAGAGCCCAAGATTCTAGCACGGTTTGCGCGCGCTAACATGGTTTAAGCGCGAAGCGCGCCGGAACAGCACGCGCTCCTCCCTATAATCTGCGCCTTCCGGTCTTGTGCCGCTGCCACCTTCGTACTCAGACGCGCCGCGCGCAAACGCTTTGCCAGTTCACGCCGCCGATACCTCCCCCACCGCCACCGTGCTGGATTTGATCGCCGGCGACATGGTCGAAGTCGACCGTGTGATCTCGCGGCGCCTCGATACGGGCGTGCCCCTGGTCAGCCAGGTTTCCAAGTACATCATCTCCGCCGGCGGCAAACGCCTGCGGCCGGCGCTGCTGCTCCTCATGTCGGGCGCCCTCGGATACACGGGCGAGCAGCGCTTCAACCTGGCAGCGGTGGTGGAGTTCATCCACACGGCCACCCTGCTGCATGACGACGTGGTCGACGAGTCGACCCTGCGCCGCGGACGCCCGACGGCCAACGAATCGTTCGGCAACCCCGCCAGCGTGCTGGTCGGCGACTTCCTGTATTCACGCGCCTTCCAGATGATGTTGGATGCAAACAACATGCGCATCATGCAAATTCTGGCCGAGGCGACCAACGTGATCGCAGAAGGCGAGGTGCTCCAGCTGATGAACATGCACGACGCGTCGCTGGACGAAGCGGCGTACCTGCGCGTGATCCGCTCCAAGACTGCCAAGCTTTTCGAAGCCAGCACACGGCTCGCCGCCGTGCTGGCGGGCGCCGCGCCCGAGGTCGAGGAAGCTTGCGCCACCTATGGCCAAGCCCTTGGCACGGCGTTCCAGGTCATCGACGACGTGCTCGACTACGCCGGAGACGCCCACGAAACTGGAAAGAACGTGGGCGACGACCTGCGCGAAGGCAAGACCACGCTGCCGCTGATCTTCGCCATGCGGCGCGGCAGCCCCGCCCAGGGCGCGCTGGTGCGCGCGGCCATCGAGGCCGGCGACACGGCCCAGCTTGGCAAGATCGTCGAAATCGTCCACAGCACGGGCGCGCTGGAAGCCTCGCGCGCCGCCGCGGCCGACGAGGCAAAACGCGCGATTCATGCGTTGCGGGACTTTCCGTCCAATTTGCACGCCGACGGTTTGCTACAATTGGCGGCTCAGTTGCTTGAGCGACGTGCCTGAACACCTCACAAGAGTTGGCAAGGACGACTTCTCTTTTTCTGCAACCAATCGGGGTGTAGCTTAGCCTGGTAGAGCGCTACGTTCGGGACGTAGAGGCCGGAGGTTCGAATCCTCTCACCCCGACCAGTCTTTTCGGCTGGCACCAATAAATGCCCATGCCTGTTGCTGCGTAGCGATTTACATGGCGAGGGCGTTCAGCGATGATCGTGAAGCACTTTTTCACATCTTTTGCAATTTCGCTGAATGGCTGCCGCCGAACTTCCTGTTAAAGAAAACACGCAAATCGCCCTCCCGGGCCTTGCGCGCGCCCTGGTTTCAGCCGGGAAGCTTCCTGCGAAGACTGCGGAAGACATCTACCAGAAGTCGCTGAGCAGTCGCACCAGCTTCATTGCCGAGCTGACCGGCAGCGGCGCCGTATCGGCCGCCGACCTCGCCCACACGCTATCTTCAGCTTTCGGCGCACCGCTGCTCGACCTGGACGCCATCGACCACCAGCGCCTGCCCAAGGACCTGCTCGACCCGAAGCTGTGCCTCGCCTACCGCATCGTGGTGCTGAGCAAGCGCAACAACCGTCTCATTGTTGCAACAGCGGACCCCTCGGATCAGCAGGCGGTGGAAAAGATCAAGTTTGCGTCCCAGATGGGCGTGGACTGGGTCATCGCGGAATACGACAAGCTGTCGCGCATGATCGAGGCCGCCGCTGTCAGCGCGTCGGAAACCCTCAACAACATCGTCGGCGGAGGGGATTTCGAGTTCGACGATGTCACGGCCGATACATCGGGCGATGCCAACGAACAGGCGGCCGTCGCCGAAGTCGAGGATGCCCCGGTCGTCCGGTTCCTGCACAAGATGCTGCTCGACGGCGTCAGCATGCGTGCCTCGGACATTCACTTCGAGCCCTACGAGCACAACTACCGCGTGCGCTTTCGCATCGACGGCGAACTGCGCGAGATCGCGAGCCCGCCCACGCTGATCAAGGACAAGCTGGCTTCGCGGATCAAGGTCATTTCGCGGCTCGACATCTCCGAGAAGCGCGTGCCGCAGGACGGCCGCATGAAGCTCAAGATCGGCCCGGACCGCGTGATCGACTTTCGCGTGAGCACGCTGCCCACGCTGTTCGGCGAAAAGATCGTGATCCGTATTCTCGACCCGAGCAGCGCCCGCCTGGGCATCGATGCGCTCGGCTATGACGCCGATGAAAAGGAACGGTTGCTGAACGCGATCGGCCGTCCCTACGGCATGGTGCTGGTGACGGGCCCCACGGGTTCCGGCAAGACGGTGTCGCTTTACACCTGCCTGAACCTGCTGAACCAGCCCGGCGTCAATATCGCCACGGCCGAAGACCCGTCCGAAATCAACCTGCCCGGCGTGAACCAGGTCAACGTGAACGAGCGCGCCGGACTCACGTTCGCCGCCGCGCTGCGCGCTTTCCTCCGGCAGGATCCCGACATCATCATGGTCGGCGAAATCCGGGACTTAGAAACCGCCGACATCTCGATCAAGGCCGCGCAAACGGGCCACCTGGTGCTTTCGACGCTGCACACCAATGACGCGCCGACCACGCTCACGCGCATGCGGAACATGGGCATTGCGCCGTTCAACATCGCCTCCAGCGTCATCCTGATCACTGCGCAGCGGCTGGCCCGCCGCCTGTGCCATTTGTGCCGCGCGCCGGCCGACGTGCCGCGCCAGGCCCTGCTCGACGCGGGCTTCAAGGAAGCTGAACTCGATGGCTCCTGGAAGCCCTATCGTCCGGTCGGCTGCTCCGTGTGCAATGGCGGCTACAAGGGCCGGGTCGGTATCTACCAGGTGATGCCGATCTCCGAAACGATCCAGGCCATCATCCTGCGCGACGGCAGCGCGCTGGACATTGCGCGCCAGTCCGAGGCCGAGGGCGTTCGCTCGTTGCGGCAGTCCGGCCTCAGAAAAGTCATGCAAGGGCTCACCTCACTCGAAGAAGTGGTGGCGGTCACCAACGAATAACGAACGAACACACTGCAAATCGGAGATCGAATGGCAACAGTGGCATCCACCCGCACCTCAAGCACGCTCAAGGAATCCGTCTACGAGTGGGAGGGCAAGGACCGCAACGGCAAGCTGGTGCGCGGCGAGCTTCGGGCCGCCGGCGAGAACCAGGTTCAGGCCGCTTTGCGGCGCCAAGGGGTTCTCGCATCCAAGATCAAGAAGCGCCGCATGCGCTCGGGCAAGGCGATCAAGCCCAAGGACATCGCGATCTTCACGCGCCAGCTGGCAACGATGATGAAGGCCGGCGTGCCGCTTTTGCAGTCGTTCGACATCGTCGGCCGAGGCAATGCCAACGCAAGCGTTGCCAAGCTGCTGAACGACATCCGCAGCGACGTGGAGACCGGGACCTCGCTTTCGGCCGCCTTCCGCAAGTTTCCGAAGTATTTCGACAACCTCTACTGCAACCTGGTGGAAGCCGGCGAAGCGGCCGGTATCCTGGAAGACCTGCTGGACCGCCTGGCCACCTACATGGAGAAGACCGAGGCGATCAAGTCCAAGATCAAGTCGGCGCTGATGTATCCGATTTCCGTGGTCGTGGTCGCGTTCGTGGTGATTGCCATCATCATGATCTTCGTGATCCCGGCCTTCAAGGAGGTGTTCTCCTCTTTCGGCGCAGATTTGCCCGCCCCAACCCTGATCGTGATCGGGATAAGCGAGTTCTTCGTCTCCTACTGGTGGCTGATCTTCGGCGGGATCGGGGGGGGCATCTACTTCTTCCTGCAGGCCTGGAAACGCAACGAACGCGTTCAGCGGGTCATGGACCGCGCGTTGCTGCGCGTGCCGATCTTCGGCACGCTGATCGAAAAGTCGTGCGTGGCCCGATGGACCCGCACCCTCGCCACCATGTTCGCCGCCGGCGTTCCGCTGGTCGAAGCGCTCGACTCGGTGGGCGGTGCGTCGGGCAACACGGTGTATGGCGATGCCACGGCCAAGATCCAGCAAGAGGTCTCGACCGGCACCAGCCTCACCACGGCCATGACCAACGTCAACCTGTTCCCGTCGATGGTGATCCAGATGACGGCCATCGGAGAGGAATCCGGTTCCATCGACCACATGCTCGGCAAGGCCGCGGACTTCTACGAATCCGAAGTGGACGACATGGTCGCGGGCCTCTCCAGCCTGATGGAGCCCATCATCATCGTGTTCCTTGGCACGATCATCGGCGGCATCGTGGTGTCGATGTACCTGCCCATCTTCAAGCTGGGCCAAGTCGTCTGATGCTGGTTTCGCAGGAGTTCGACGCCGCTTTTGCCGGCGTCCTCGGGTTGCTGGTCGGCAGTTTCCTCAACGTGGTGATCTACCGCACGCCGGTGATGATGTACCGCGGCTGGCTGGCCGATGCCGTGGCCAACCTGATGTCGTCGAAGGATGTTCCATCGCTCTGGTCGCTGGTCTTCGGGCCGAAGACCGCGCCCCCGCCGGGCCTCGAAGCCGCGGCCGACAAGGCTGCGCTGGCGATCGAGGGCCTGCCGCCCTTCGACCTGGCCCGTCCGGCCTCGCGCTGCGGAGCCTGCGGGCACAAGATCCGCTGGTACGAGAACATTCCGGTGCTGAGCTACCTGGTGCTGCGGGGCCGTTGCGCCGCCTGCAAGACCCACATCAGCCCGCGCTATCCGCTGGTCGAACTGATCACCGGGGCGCTCTTCGCCCTTTGCGCCTACCGCTTCGGCCTCACGCCCACCGGCGCGCTCTGGGCCGCCTTCGCGGCGCTATTGATCTGCCAGTTCCTGATCGATTTCGACACCCAGTTCCTGCCCGACGCGCTCAACTATCCGCTGCTCTGGCTGGGGCTCATCGGCGCGGCCATGGGCTGGACCGGCGTTGCGCTGAGCTCGGCGGTCTGGGGCGCCGTGTTCGGCTACCTGAGCCTCTGGCTTGTGTACCATGGCTATCGCCTGGTCACGGGCAAGGAAGGCATGGGGTATGGCGACTTCAAACTGCTGGCTGCGCTCGGCGCATGGCTCGGGGCCGACTACCTCATTGCCATCATCCTCGTCTCATCGCTGGTGGGCGCCGTGATCGGCCTCACGCTGCGATTCGTCGGCAAGCTGGCGCACAAGGACATTCCCATGGCCTTCGGCCCCTTCCTTGCCGGTGCAGGCCTCGTCTGCCTCGTGGCGGGCCCCGAACTCGTCCGGCAATGGATTCCCTTCGCTTTCCCGCTCGGCGCATTCGCCCGCTGAAGAGCCAGTGATGCGGCGCATCGGCTTGACGGGGGGCATCGGGAGCGGCAAGAGCACCGTTGCCGCACTGTTGGTTGCGGAGGGTGCTGTACTGGTCGACACCGACGCGATCGCGCGCCGCATCGCACAGCCCGGAGGCCTTGCAATGCCTGCCATCGAGGCTGCCTTCGGCCGGGCGGCCATTGCGCCGGACGGCGGCCTGGATCGCGCAGGCATGCGGCAACTCGTGTTCACCGACCACAGCGCGAGAAAGCGCCTTGAATCGATCCTGCACCCGCTGATCGGTGCCGAAACGGAGCGCCTTGCGTCCGCAGCGGGTCCGGATGCCGTGGTGGTCTTCGACGTCCCGCTGCTGGTCGAATCGGGTCGCTGGCGGGCTCTCGTGGATCGGGTGCTGGTGGTCGATGCCAGCGAGGAAACGCAGTTGCGGCGCGTCGTGGCGCGCTCCGGCTGGACAGACGAAGCCGTGCGCGCGGTGATCGCCCAGCAAGCTGCGCGCAAGTTGCGCCGGGCTGCTGCCGATGCGGTCATTTTCAACGAGACGCTCTCGCTGGAGGAACTCGGCGGCGAGGTGCGGAGTCTCTGGAAGCGGTGGGCTCCGCCCGGCACGCGATAATCCGAGACTTGCCGCCGCAGCGGCCGCATAACGATCAAGACAAAAAGGCGCTCGCCGGAGTGCCCTCCCTCCCGCGATGCTTTTCAATTCGTATCCCTTTATTTTTGTCTTTTTTCCGCTGGTCCTGATCGGCTTCTTCCTGATCGGCAAGCGCAACGCCCGGTCCGCGGCGGGCTTTCTCGCCCTGGCCTCGCTGTTCTTCTATGGCTGGTGGAGCGTCAAGGCGCTTCCGCTCCTGGTGGCGTCCATCTGCATCAACTACTGGTTCGGGCTGCGCCTCTCGCCCGCGCCGGACCGGAACGACCGCAAGCGAAAGTCGCTGCTGGTGATCGCACTGGTGGTCAACCTGGGTGTGCTTGCGGTCTTCAAGTACGCCAACTTCTTCGTATCGAACGTGAACGACGGACTCGCCGCGGCCGGCCTGTCGCAGATTCCGATGCTGCACATCGTGCTGCCGATCGGCATCTCGTTCTACACCTTCACCCAGATCGCCTTCCTGGTCGACTGCTGGCAAGGCAAGGTGCATGAGCGCAGCTTCATTCACTACGTGCTGTTCGTCACCTACTTTCCGCACCTGATCGCAGGTCCGGTACTGCATCACGCGCAGATGATGCCGCAGTTCGCGAATCCGGCCACCTACCGGCTCGACCCGAACAAGGTGGCGCTCGGCGTGGCGATCTTCACCTTCGGCCTCGCGAAGAAGCTGCTCATTGCCGACCCGATGGGCCAATACGCCGACATGATGTTCAACGGCGTGCACAAGGGCATCGAGCCCACGCTCTACACCTCATGGTTCGGCGCGCTGGCCTATACGCTGCAGATCTATTTCGACTTCTCGGGCTATTCGGACATGGCCGTCGGCCTCTCGCTATGCATGGGCGTGCAGCTGCCGCTCAATTTCCGCTCGCCCTACAAGTCGACCAACATCATCGAATTCTGGCGGCGCTGGCACATCTCGCTGTCGAACTTCCTGCGCGACTATCTCTATGTGCCGCTGGGCGGCAACCGCAAGGGCCCGGCGCGGCGCTACCTGAACCTGTTCCTCACGATGCTGCTCGGCGGGCTCTGGCACGGCGCCGCATGGACCTTCGTGATCTGGGGTGCGCTGCACGGCGTGTTCCTGATGATCAACCACCTGTGGAATGCCAAAGTGCGGCGCAACGCCAAGCCGGGCCGCGTGGCCCACGTGCTGGGCTGGCTGCTGACCTTCCTCTGCGTGGTGCTGGCCTGGATCGTCTTCCGCGCCGACGGCGTGCATACGGCCATGGCCATCTACAAGGGCATGCTCGGGTTGCATGGCGCCCCGGCCTCGGCGTTCAGCGAACTCGGCCCCGTGCCGTTCCGCAAACCCGAGTTCTTCCAGACCATGCTGGTCGGCATCATCATTTGCCTTGCGTTGCCTCCGACGATCTCGCTCGAGCGCTGGATTCCCCATCCGAAGGCGGTTGCGGGCCAGCCCGTCATGGCGTGGTTCTCCTCGGCCGTGCTCGCGATCGGCACTTTCGCGCTCTTCGCCTGGTGCGTCTCGAAGCTGGGCAACTACAGCCCGTTCCTCTATTTCCAATTCTGATTCGACATGACGACGCCCGCCAAAGTCTGGCTGCGATTCTTCCTCATCGGCTACATCGCCCTGATGGTGCTGTGGATCGTTTCGCTCACCAGCCCCGTGCCTTACGGCGACCTCACGCGGATCGGCCGCCTGTCAGAACGCGAGTTCGGCTGGACCGCTCCGCCACCCCAGGTCGACCCTGCCTTGCTGAAGGGCACGCCCGTCGACCAGGCCGACGTCCTGGTCATCGGCGACAGCTTCTCGATGACCTTCCGCTGGCAGTCCGTGCTTGCCAAGGCCGGCTACCGCGTCTCGACCACCTACTGGGGCCAGTATGAAAATGCGCTCTGCGGCGACTTCGACCAGTGGATCGCACGCACCGGCTTCAAGGGCAAGCTGATCATCATCGAGAGCGTGGAACGCCTGCTGGGCGACCGCACCAAGGACAGCATGAAGTGCCAGAAGATGATCCGGCCCTTCGACGCCATGGACCACCCGCTGATCACGCCGGACGAAACCGTGCCGAGCCCCGCACCCAACTGGAACGTGCAGTTCATGACGGGGATCACGACCTACTACAACACCTGGAAAGCGAAAAAGTCTGCAACAGACATTCACTTCGACTGGAACACCTGGGTGCGGCCGGTGCCCGATGGTTGCAAGCTCTTCTCCCATCGCTCCTGCGACAAGATGCCTTTTTTCGCCGAAGATGACGACAATGGCCCGCTGACTCCCGCGCACCTCGAGTGGATGAAGAATTTCACAAAGGCGCACGGCAAGCTTCCTATCATGTGGATGGTGATTCCCAACAAGACCACCGTGTACCTGAAGCCCGATTACTCCAAGGATTTCGAAGCCGGGTTCCGCGCGTCCGGCCTCGGGCCCGATCTCTACGCGTTCACGCGCGAGAAGCACACGCAGATTCGCGACTTCTATTTCTCGAACGACACCCACATGTCCATGCACGGCCAGCTCGCGCTGGGAGAACGCATGCTCACCGCCGTGCGCGAAGTGCTGCCCACGCCCCCATCGAAATCGCCCTGAAGCTATGATGGCGCGACAGGAAACCGACAAAAACGCGTGATCCTCTACGAGTACCCTTTCAACGAGCGCATCCGCACCTACCTGCGGCTGGAGCACCTCTTCCGCCGGCTCGGGGAACTGGTGCCCTCGGAATCCGCGCTCTCGCATCACTACGCGCTGGTCACGATCTTCGAGATCATGGACGTTGCCGCGCGCGCCGACCTCAAGGCCGACGTGATGCGCGATCTCGACAAGCACAAGAACGTCTTCAACGGCTACCGCGGCAATCCGGCCATCGCCGAAGCCGTGCTCGACCAGGTGGTGGGCCAGCTCGAGCGCAACTTCGCAACGCTCAACGGCGTTGCCGGCAAGGCTGGCCAGGCCCTGACCGAAAACGAGTGGCTCATGAGCATTCGCAGCCGCGCGGGCATTCCGGGCGGCACCTGCGAATTCGATCTGCCCGCCTACTACGCCTGGCAGCACCGCAGCGCGGCAAGCCGCCGGGCCGATCTCGAACGCTGGTCCGCCACGCTGTCCCCGCTGGCCGAATCCATCTACCTGCTGCTCAAGCTGCTGCGCGATGCCGATGTACCGTACAAGGTCATTGCCACGGGCGGCCAGTTCCAGCAAAACCTGCCGCAAGGCCGCAGCTTCCAGCTGCTGCGGCTACGCATCGATCCCGCGCTCGGACTCATTCCCGAGATCAGCGGCAACCGGCTCATGGTTTCAGTGCGGCTGATGCGGCACGAAGCCGACGACCGGCTGCATTCAAGCACGGACGACACGGCATTCGAACTCACCCTTTGCGCATGAGCTCCGGCCTGGCCGTTCCGAAGGGGGCTCGCACCGCAGTGCGGAGCACGGAGGTTACTTATCAATGAGCGACGTGAACAAGATCGGCGAGCGGATCGTCCGCTGCCCCTCGTGTGGCGGCGACAGTGTCTACGCCGAGCGCAACCCCTATCGCCCGTTCTGCAGTGCGCGCTGCAAGGGCATCGATTTCGGGGGCTGGGCCAGCGAGGAGTTCCGGATGCCGACAGAAGCGCCGGCCGACGACGAGCCCTTCGGCGACCCGAAGAAAGTCCAATAAGCGCACCTTGCGCTACGGCGCGAGAAAGACGCGGTCCAGATAGTCCGCGTGCTCGCGGACGTACGCCGGACGCAGGTGCTCCCGGTCCTTGTAGGCCGGTGCATCGTCGGGTGTCGCCCGGAGGCACTGCCCCTCTGCACAGAGCCTTGCCATCACGTCGATCGGCTCTGCGCCGCTGGAGAGCGCGAGCGCGCGCAACTGCTCATTGAGCCTCGCCTGTTCCGGCGGCAGGGGTGCGGCAGGCGTGCTGGTCAGCGCCACCATCTTGCCCATGCGGCTGCCTTCGATGAGGCGCCGCGGCTCGAACTCGGGGCCGCTGGCGTTGTCCAGCAACAGGTAGACTTTTTTCTTGTGCTGCACCAGCTGCACCAGGAGCTTTTCGAGCGACGCCAGCGAGCGCCCGAGGCCGGCGCCGCCATTGTTCACGAGGTAGGCCGACGCACCCTCGTGAAAGTAGAACGGCAACGGAAAGTTGCCCGTGAAATAGCAGTTCCAGCAAGCGCCGACCACCACGGTGTCGAACCGCGGATCGACGGCCAGCGCGAGCATTTCGCGGCGCGCCTGCTCGCAGCCCGGATTGCCCTCCGCAGCAACCATGCCGGGCACCGGCGGGCAGGCGCCGTAGGTCGAGAAGAAGGTCGTCGCCATGCGCTCGGGGGCGCGGCGTGCGAGCTCCATTGCACGGGGCGCGTATTGCAGGATGTGGCTGTCGCCGATCAGCAAGACCTTCCGAGACCCGTCGCCCACGCGCTTGACCGGAAAGGCGCCGATCTTCTGCTGCTCGAAGCCGGCGTAGTAGTTGTCGTCCACGGTGGCGTCGGTCACCTTGCGCAGCAGGTCGCTGCCGTTGCGTGGCGGCATGCCGCCCAGCGCCAGCAGCCCGGTGACCGCGATCGCCATGCTGCCGCCCACGAGCGTGCGCAGCATGCCGACGTGCACCCGTGCCCTGGTGAAGCGCTCGACGAAGCGATAGGTAAGCCAGGCCAGCGCCACGCTCGCCAGCACCATCGCCGCACGCACGATGGGCGCCGGCTCGCCTTCGTTCACGATGCGTGCGTAGACCAGCAAGGGCCAATGCCACAGATAGAGCGGATAGCTGATGAGACCGATCCACACCATCGGACGGCTGGCGAGCACATACCTGTTCAGCACCCCCGCAGGCCCGGCCGCGATACAGCTCGCCGCGCCCAGCGTGGGCAGCAATGCCCACCACCCCGGAAACGCCTTGTCGCTGCGGGTCATCACGAGCCCCAGCACGATCAGCCCCACGCCCATGCACGACTGCACGTGGCTGCGCCAGGCCGGCACCGGCTCCTTGGCGGGCTGCAGGCGCATACAGGCCAGGATGCCGCCCACCATCAGTTCCCAGAAGCGCGAAGCGGGTGAGTAGAAGGCCGCCGTGCGAAAAGGATGGATCGTCAGCACGTTGACCAGAAACGAAACCACCGCCAGCACCCAGAGCAACCGGAGAATCGGCCAGCGCCGGCGCCAGGCCAGCGCCAGCAGCATGGGCCAGAAAATGTAGAACTGCTCCTCGATGCCCAGCGACCACAGGTGCAGCAGCGGCTTGGTCTCCGCGGCCGTATCGAAATAGCCGGCCTCGCCCCAGAAGATGAAGTTGGCAATGAAGGCCGCGCCGCCCGCCGCCTGCTTGCCGAGTTCGGTGAACTCCCTGGGCAGCAGCGCATACCAGCCGAAGGCGAGTGTGGCCAGCAGCACCAGCGTCAGTGCCGGAAAGATCCGCCGGATGCGCCGTGCATAGAAATCGCGGTAGCTGAAATCGCCCGCCGCATGGCTCTGCATGATGATCGTCGTGATCAGGAAGCCCGAGATCACGAAGAAGATGTCGACCCCGATGAAGCCGCCCGGCAATGCGTCGGGAAACGCATGGAAGGCCAGCACCGACGCCACCGCCACGGCACGCAGGCCATCGATGTCGGCGCGGTACTTGGGATGCAGCATGTCTTGTCTCAGGCCCGCGGCGCCCGCAGGCCGCGCTTGCCCGACCTCGCGGCCCAGTCCATCAGGCCAGGGTCGAAACCGCCAGCGCCGCCGACGCGGGCAGCCCGCGTTCCTGGGTCAGCCATTCGAGCACCGGCAAGGCGCCCGGCAGCACCGGGGCCACGTCGAGCGGCAGCTGCTGCCAGCGCATGGCCTGCCCTTCGCGCATTTCGAACTCGCCGCTCCAGGCCGTGACCTTGCACCAGTGCAATCGCACCAGCGCATGCGGGTAGTCGTGTTCGGTCACTTTCCAGACCTCGGCGCCCGCGATGGTGATGCCCAGTTCTTCGTGCAGCTCGCGGCGCAGTGCCTGCTCCACGGTTTCGCCGGCCTCGATCTTGCCGCCCGGAAACTCCCAGAAGCCGGCGTAGGCCTTGCCCTCGGGCCGGGTCGACAGCAGCAGCGCGTCGTCGGCCGGGCGGATCAGCACGCCGACAGCCACCTCGGTGTGCTTGCGGCCTTGGGACTGCGGCTGTGCGCTCATGCGGAAGCCCGCCCGGCATAGTCGCGCGCGAACTGATAGGCCACGCGGCCGCTGCGCGAACCGCGCTCCAGCGCCCATACCAGCGCCTCGGGACGCGCGGCCTCGATGGCGGCCTTGTCGACGCCGAACGACGACAGCCACTGCGCGACGATCGCCAGGTATTCGTTCTGGCTGAAGGGATAGAAGCTCACCCACAGGCCGAAGCGCTCCGACAGCGAGATCTTCTCCTCGATCACTTCGCCGGGATGCACTTCGCCGTCCTCGGTGTGGGTGTAGCTGAGGTTGTCCTTCATGTATTCCGGCAGCAGGTGGCGCCGGTTGCTGGTCGCGTAGATCAGCACGTTGGGCGTGGCCGCCGCAATCGAACCGTCCAGGATCGACTTCAGCGCCTTGTAGCCCGGCTCGCCCTCGTCGAAGCTCAGGTCGTCGCTGAACACGATGAATTTTTCGGGCCGCTGCGACACCACCTCGACGATGTCGGGCAGGTCGGTCAGTTCGGCCTTGTCGACTTCGATCAGCCGCAGCCCCTGCGGCGCATAGGCCTGCAGGCAGGCGCGGATGAGCGACGACTTGCCCGTGCCGCGCGCCCCCGTCAGCAGCACGTTGTTGGCCGGCTTGCCCTCGACGAACTGGCGCGTGTTGCGCTCGATCTTTTCTTTCTGGACGTCGATTTCCTTCAGCGAATCGAGCGCCATCGAGGCCACGTGTTTCACCGGCTCGAGCACGCCATGGCCCGAGCTCCGGCGACGATAGCGCCACGCGATCGACGCGTTCCAGTCGGCCGGTGCCGCCAGCGGCTGCGGCAGGATCGACTCGATGCGGCCGATCAGCTGTTCGGCGCGCTCCAGCAGCTTCTGGAATTGCTCATTCATGACCTGTAATCAGCATTGATCGTGACGTAGTCGTGGCTCAGGTCGCAGGTCCACACCGTTTCGCTCGCGTTGCCGCGGCCCAACCGGATGCGCACCGTGATCTCGCTCTGCTTCATCACGCGCTGGCCGTCTTCCTCGCGGTACGACGGGTTGCGCCCGCCCTTGACGGCCACGTGCACGTCGTCCAGGAACAGGTCGATGCCGGTCTGGTCGAGATCGGCAATGCCCGCATAGCCCACGGCCGCCAGGATGCGGCCGAGGTTCGGGTCGCTGGCGAAGAACGCGGTCTTTACCAGCGGCGAATGCGCGACGGCATAAGCCACCTGCTTGCATTCGCCTGCATCACGGCCGCCTTCGACCTGGATGGTGATGAACTTGGTGGCGCCTTCGCCGTCGCGCACGATGGCTTGCGCCAGCTGGCGAGCCACGTTCTGCATGGCGGCCACCAGTGCCTGGCCGTCGGCCGACTCCAGCGAGGTGATGGTGGCGTGCGCAGCCTTTTGCGTGGCGATGACCACGAAGGAGTCGTTGGTCGAAGTGTCGCCGTCGATCGTCACGCGGTTGAATGAAGCATCGGCCAACAACCTGGCCAGCGGCTGGATCAGCGAAGGATCGATCTTGGCGTCAGTCGCCATGAAGCCCAGCATGGTCGCCATGTTCGGGCGGATCATGCCGGCGCCCTTGCTGATGCCGGTGACGGTGACGGTGGCGCCGCCGATTTGAACCTGCTGGCTGAAAGCCTTGGGAATCGTGTCGGTGGTCATGATGCCTTCGGCGGCACGTGCCCAGTGGTTCTCCGAAGCGTCGGCCAGCGCGGCGGGCAGGCCGGCTTCGATGCGGTCCACGGGCAGCGGCTCCATGATCACGCCGGTCGAGAACGGCAGAATCTGCTCCGGCGCGATCTCCAGATGACGCGCCAGCGCGATGCAGGTGGAGCGCGTGCGCATCAGGCCGTCTTCGCCCGTGCCGGCATTGGCGTTGCCGGTGTTGATGACCATCGCGCGAATGCCGTAGTGGGCTGCCAGGTGGTCGCGGCAGACCTGCACCGGCGCGGCGCAGAAACGGTTCTGGGTGAACACGCCGCCGACCGCCGCGCCTTCATCGATCAGCACGACGGTCAGGTCCTTGCGATTGGCCTTGCGCACACCCGCTTCGGCCACGCCGATGCGGACGCCGGGCACCGCGAACAAGGCGGCAGGATCAGGAGCGGACAGGTTCACGGGCATGGCGGTTATTTCTCTTCGGGAGTTTCTGGGTCAGCTGAGTTTGCCGTGGCAGTGCTTGAATTTCTTGCCGCTGCCGCACGGGCATGGGTCGTTGCGGCCGACGCGTGCAAACGCCGCGGCTTCGGCGCCCAGGCTGCCGAGCCCCAGGCCCGCGGCCGCGATGCGGCGCTGGTTTTCTTCATCCTGGCGCACCTCGACCTCGCCGGTTTCGGTCGGCGCGCTGTAGGTGATGTTCGAGACGTTCTCGCCGCGGCTCTCCATCGCTTCCGCCGCCTCTTCGAGCTGCTCGCCCGACTGCACGCGCACCGTCATGAGCTGGCGCGTGACTTCGTTCTTGACCGAGTCGAGCAGCTGGCCGAAGAGTTCGAAGGCTTCGCGCTTGTATTCCTGCTTGGGCTGCTTTTGCGCATAGCCGCGCAAATGAATGCCCTGGCGCAGGTAGTCCAGCGAGGCCAGGTGCTCGCGCCAGTGCGTGTCGATGCCCTGCAGCAGCACCATGCGCTCGAACTGGGTGAAGTTTTCCTGGCCGATGAGTGCGACCTTGGCACCGAAGCTGTCGTTGGCGGCATTCACCACCTTCTCGACGATGTCCTCGTCGGACACGGCCTCGGCCGCCTCGATTTCCTTCTTGAGGGGCATGTCGATGCCCCACTCGTTGGACAGCGCCTTCTCGAGGGCGTCGAGGTCCCATTGTTCCTCGACCGATTCGGCCGGCACGTACTGCCGCACGAGGTCGGTGAAACAGCCTTCGCGCAGCGCCGCGATCTGCGCCGTCAGGTCGGCCGCGTCGAGGATGTCGTTGCGCTGCTGGTAGATCACCTTGCGCTGGTCGTTCGACACGTCGTCGTATTCGAGCAGCTGCTTGCGGATGTCGAAGTTGCGTGCCTCGACCTTGCGCTGCGCGCTCTCGATGCTGCGCGTGACGATGCCGGCCTCGATGGCTTCGCCGTCGGGCATCTTGAGGCGGTCCATGATCGCCTTCACGCGGTCGCCCGCGAAAATGCGCATCAGCGGATCGTCCAGGCTCAGGTAGAAGCGCGAAGAGCCCGGGTCGCCCTGGCGGCCCGAACGGCCGCGCAGCTGGTTGTCGATGCGGCGCGATTCGTGGCGCTCGGTCGCAATGATGCGCAGGCCGCCCAGCGACTTCACGAATTCGTGGTCCTTGGTCCACTCGGCGCGAATGTGTGCGACGTCGGCCTCTTTGGCGGCTTCGTCGCGGCCTTCGTCGTTCTCGATCGCCTCGATCATCTTCTCGATGTTGCCGCCCAGCACGATGTCGGTACCGCGGCCGGCCATGTTGGTCGCGATGGTGATCATCTTCGCGCGGCCGGCCTGCGCCACGATGTCGGCTTCGCGCGCATGCTGCTTGGCGTTGAGCACCTGGTGCGGCAGATCCGCCTTGGTGAGCAGGCCGTCAATGATCTCGGAGTTCTCGATCGACGAGGTGCCCACCAGCACCGGTTGCCCGCGCTCGTAGCACTCGCGGATGTCCTGGATCGCAGCCTCGTACTTTTCGCGCGTGGTCTTGTAGACGCGGTCGAGCTGGTCGTCGCGCTTGCTGATGCGGTTCGGCGGAATGATGACGGTCTCGAGGCCGTAGATTTCCTGGAACTCGTAGGCTTCGGTGTCGGCCGTGCCGGTCATGCCGGCCAGCTTGTTGTACAGGCGGAAATAGTTCTGGAAGGTGATGGAGGCGAGGGTCTGGTTCTCGGCCTGGATCTGCACGCCTTCCTTGGCTTCCACGGCCTGGTGCAGGCCATCGCTCCAACGGCGGCCCGTCATCAGGCGGCCGGTGAATTCGTCGACGATGACGACCTCGCCCTGCTGCACCACGTAATGCTGGTCGCGGTGGTACAGGTGCCGTGCACGCAGCGCCGCGTTCAGGTGGTGCATCAGCGTGATGTTGGCCGGGTCGTAGAGCGAGGCGCCTTCGGGCAGCAGCTTGAATTCGCTCAGCAGCTGCTCGGCCTTCTCGTGGCCGTCTTCGGTCAGGAACACCTGGTGCGTCTTTTCGTCGACCGTGAAGTCGCCCGGCACCGTGACGCCCTCGCCCGTGCGCGGATCGGCCTCGCCCTCTTGCTTGGTCAGCAGGGGCACCACTTTATTGATGGCCAGGTACAAGTCGGTATGGTCTTCGGCCTGGCCGCTGATGATCAGCGGCGTGCGGGCCTCGTCGATCAGGATGGAGTCCACCTCGTCGACGATGGCGTAGTTCAGGCCGCGCTGAACCCGGTCGCCGGGCTCGTACACCATGTTGTCGCGCAGGTAGTCGAAGCCGTATTCGTTGTTGGTGCCATACGTGATATCGCTGCCGTAGGCCTGCTGCTTTTCCTCGCGCGGCATCTGCGGCAGGTTGATGCCCACCGACAGGCCCAGGAAGTTGTACAGGCGGCCCATCCACTGGGCGTCGCGATTGGCGAGGTAGTCGTTCACGGTGACCACGTGCACGCCGTTGCCGGTCAGCGCGTTCAAATACACCGGCAGCGTGGCGGTCAGCGTCTTGCCTTCGCCGGTGCGCATTTCGGCGATCTTTCCGTTGTGGAGCGCCATGCCGCCGAGCAGCTGCACGTCGAAATGGCGCATCTTCATGATGCGCTTGGAGCCTTCGCGCACGGTGGCGAATGCTTCCGGCAGCAGGGCATCGAGGGTTTCGCCCTTGGCGATGCGGTCCTTGAACTCCTGCGTCTTGGCGCGCAGTCCGTCGTCGCTGAGCTTCTCGAACTCGGGTTCGAGCGCATTGATGCGCTCCACCGTCTTGCGATACTGCTTGAGGAGCCGGTCGTTGCGACTGCCGAAAATCTGGGTCAGGAAGTTGGTTGCCATTGGCGTGGAGATGGACGGGCACCTGACACACAGGCACTGCGACCGGATTCCCTAAGATATGGTGAAAGCAGTTGGGCGCGCCTTCTTCGAATGCAAGCCTCGAAAGCAAGCGGCTCCAGACCGATCTGCCGGCGCAAGCGTCGGCAAACCGGGCATTTTAGCTGTCTTGTTCCATCCTCCGGATTACCCATGAATCGCCGCTCCGTCCCTCCCTTCACGCTGCAGCAGGCCGCTGAAGGCTCGCCCACCCTGGCGAGCCTGATTGCGCGCGCGCGCGACGCCAGCGAGCGGCTGCGGGCGGTCGAAGGATTGATACCGCCGGCCATGCGGCCCGCCGTGCAGGCCGGCCCGGCGGAAGGCGACGTGTGGTGCCTGCTGGTCAATGGCAGCGCCGCGGCCGCCAAGCTGCGCCAGCTGTCGCCGATGCTGGTCACCCGGCTGCGCAGCAAGGGCTGGGACGTGAACACGATCCGGATCAAGGTGCAGTCCGGGCGCTGAACAAAAAAACGGCCGGCCGCGCAAACCGCCCGGCCCATCGGGACCTGGCTTATTGCGGCTGAAGCCCGATGTCGTGCGCCACCTTCTGCCAGCGCTCGGCTTCCGCGCGCATGAAAGCCCGCAGCTCGCCCGTGGTGGAACCCTTCAGCTGCACGCCCAGCACCGCCATGCGCTCCTTCACCGACGGATGGTCCAGTGCCGCGATCGCCTCGCGCCGCAGCCGCTCGATCACCTCCAGCGGCGTGGTGGCGGGCGCCACCATGGCCCACCACTGGTCGATCTCGAGGCCCTTGAGCCCGCTCTCCGCCAAGCCGGGCACGTCCTTGAGGCCCGGAATGCTCACGCGCTGCGCGCTCGTCACCAGCAGCGGGCGGATCCTGTTGCCGCCCAGGAGGCTGGAACCGCTGGCCAGCGTCGCGAAGTGCCCGGCCACCGTGCCCGCCGCCACGTCGGTGAGCGCCGGCGCCGAGCCGCGATAGGGAACCATGTTGAACTTGATCTTCGTGCGGCTCGCCAGCAGTTCGGCCGCCAGATGGCTCACCGTGCCGGCGCCGCTGTGCGCGATGGCCGGCGGCATCGGCCGGGCGGCCGCCGTCTTGATGAAGGTCTTGAAATCCCGGCTGTCGTCGTCCATGCCCGCAAAGAAAACGAGCGGCGACGTGCCGATCATCGTCACCGGCGTGAAGTCGCGCAGCAGGTCGTAGGGCAACCGCGTCGTCACCGCGGGCGCAATGGCGTGCGGCAACTCGACGATGGAAAGCGTGTAGCCGTCGGGCGCGGCCTTGGCCGCCGCCTCGGTGCCGATCTGGCCGGCGGCGCCGGGGCGGTTGTCGACGATCACCGAGCTGCCGATCGTCTGGCTCATGCGCTGCGCCATGGCGCGCGCAATGGCGTCGGTGCTCCCGCCAGCCGCCCACGGCACGATCAGCTTGATGGGCTTGTCGGGAAAAGCCGCCCAGGCGCGCGGCGCCGCGGCGGTGAACAGGGCGGCCGAACCGGCAGCCAGGAAGGCGCGGCGTTGCATTGCTTGCATGGTTTCGATTCCTTTTGTGTGGCTCGGACGTTCAGGCGGCCTGGTCGGGCCAGGTCGGGTCGCGCGAGGCGTTGGCGGTGAGCATCAGCACCACGTGGGCGTCGTCGGCAATGGCATGGCTTTCGCGCAGCTGGCGCAGGGCGTCCAATCCGGCCGCCGCGCACAGTTCGGCGCTCACGCCGGCCGCCGTGAGCTTTCGCCGGGCCGCGCGGGCCTGGTCGTCGCTCACCACCACCGCGCCACCGCCGGAGGCGACGGCGGCCTGCCACTGCAGGAAAGTCACGGTGGCCCCGGCGGTGGAAAACTGCGCCGTGTCGCCGGGATACATGCCGTTGATGGCGCCGCCGGCAAGCACGCGCGAGAGGCGCGCAAAAGGCTCCACCAGCCAGAGCCGCGGCAGGCGCGAAATGCGTCCGGCGGCCAGCAGGTCGCGAAAGCCCGCGTAGATGCCCCAGGCCAGATCGCCGCGCGCCGTGGGGATCACGACATGATCGGGCAGGCCGCCGTCGGTCAGGCATTCCAGGGCAATGGGCTTGTAGCCCTCGATCGCCAGCGGCGCGCTTCCCAATGCCGGCAGGCGGTAGTTGGTCAGTGCGAAATAGCCCGGTTGTTGTGAGCGCTCACGCACGAAATCCCAGCGGCCGGCGTTGTCCGCAAAGCTGTGGCGCCGGGCACCCAGGGCGTCGAGCTGCCGTGCATAGGCGGCGGGCAAGCCTTCGTAGGTTGCCACTTCGCAGACCAGGCCTGCGGCCCACGCGTAGTGCGCCGCCGAGATCGCGGCATTGCCCGAAGAGGCCAGCACCAGCGTGTGGGCACCGAAGTCCAGCGCCTGCGCCACGCCCACGGCGGTCATGCGGTCCTTGTGAGAGCCCGTGGGGTTGCGCGATTCGTCCTTGATCGCGAGGCGTGCCACGTCGAACTGCCGCGCCAGCTCCGGCATGTCCGCGAGCGGCGTCCCGCCCTCGCCCAGCGTGAAGCCCGGCATGTAGGGCATGGACACGGGGCTGCCGCTGTCGGGCAGGTAGCTGGCGCGCAATCCGGCATGAATGCCGGTGTTCCGGCAGGCCGGGCAGCCATCGTTCGCCAATGTGAGCGGATAGGGGGCATCGCATCGCAGGCACTGAAAGCCTTGCAGGCGAGGGTTTCTCACCGGCGGCAGCGTTCGGGCCAGCGCGCCGCCCGATGGGTTTGCCGATGGGTCGGGAAGTGCGGCGGACTTGAAGTCCAGAACGGACGGAGGTGTGTTCACAGGGGGTCTTGGCAGGGAAGTCGTGCCCAAATCTTAGGCATCTGGAAATAAAATCATCTAGCCTGAAATACTCAAGCGATAAAAAAACTTATCGATGCGCTTCACCGAAATAGAGACGTTCCGGGCCCTGATGCGCGCCGGCTCCACCCGCAAGGCCGCGGCACTGCTGCATGTGACGCAACCCGCCATCAGCCAGTCGCTCAAGCGGCTCGAGGCGCAAGCCGGCATGCTCCTGTTCCAGCGCACCGGTGGGCGGCTGGTGCCCACGCCCGAGGCGCGCGCGCTGTGGACCGAGGTGGAGCGCGTCTTCATCGGCATGGAGGCCATCGAGCACCGCATGCGCAGCCTGCGCGACTTCGGCACCAACCAGCTCGAACTCAGTTGCTATCCGGCCTTCGGCCTCGGCTTCATGCCACGTGCGCTGGAACGCCTGAAGGCACACCGGGGCGATAGTCCCTGGCCGCAGGTGTCGCTGCAGGTGCTCAGCTCCAAGGACGTGCGCGACCGCGTGGCAAAGGGCGTCTCCGACTTCGGCCTGATGGCCGACGAACTGCCGCTCGAAGGCATCGAGCACTCGACCTTCGCGCGGTTTCCCGGCGTGGTCGTGATGCCGCAAGGCCATGCGCTGGCGCGCTTCAAGTGCATCGAGCCGGAGCAGCTCGCAGAAGCGCCTTTCCTGGCCCTGAACCCCGAGGACCCTTCGCACCGCGGGCTCGAAACCGCACTGGCCGAACGCGGCGCGGCGCTTCGGGTGATGGTGCAGACGCCCTACGCGGCCAGCGTGTGCGAGATGGCCGTGCGCGGCCTGGGCGTGGGACTGGTCAACCCGATCACCGCGCTCGACTACGCGGAACGTGGCCTCGTGGTGCGCCGGCTCTCGGTCGACGTGTTTTTTAGCTGCGTGCTGGCCCTGCCCGCGGGCAAGGTGCTGTCCACCACCGCCCGCGACTTTCTTTCGCTCATGCGCCAGCAACTGGCGGAAGACGAGAAGCGCATCCAGCGTTACCTGCGCTGATTCCGCACGGGCCTACTTCCAGGCGAACTCGTGGTTCAGCCCCACGACAAAGCCGCGCACGCCCTGCGGTCCGGTCCTCGAAGCGCTGATATCCACGCTGATCAGCGGCGTGAGGCTGAAGCGCCCGCCGATGCGCGAGGTCCAGACGCCCGCAGCGCGGCTGCGCTCCGCAATGAGCGAGACCTTGTCGTCGAGCGCCCACTCCGCGGCCAGCCCGCCGCGCGGCGTGCGAGCCCCGGTGCCGGTGGCCCAATCGGCGCCGAGGTTGGCGTGAATCTGCAGGCTGCTCGTCGGGCGCCACGTGAGCGGCAGCACGAACTGCCCACCCGCACGGCCACCGCGCGTCAGGTCGAACGCGGCACCGAGAGAAAGTGCCGCGCTCAACGGCGCGTCGGCCGCCGCGCCGAAGAAATTCCATTTGACCTGCGGGCCTGCGACGACCGAGTGCATGCCCGCGGCTGAAAACCGGTCGAGGTTCAGCCCCAGTTCGACAGGCCCCACGCGGCAGGACGGGCCGATGTGCAGCCCGTTTACCGGCTCCGGACCGGTGCGGCCCCACCAGGCTTCGTACTGGCATTGGCCCGGATCGAGCGTGCCGGCATCGTCGACATCGAAATGCCCCGCGGCCTGCGCCCCCGTGCTCGAAAGGCTGCAGGCAGCCGCGAGCAGCCAGGCGGCTCGCGGCCGTCGAATCATTTTTGTGCGTTTGTTGTCTTTCATCGCCTGCATCCCCCGAGGACCGGGAGATTCTAGGGATGAAGACACCCCTTCAGATCTCGAACTGCGGCTGCAGCTCGCGAATGCGCTTGATGGCCACCCCGGCGGCGGCCGTGCGGGTCTCGACGCCGAGCTTCACGTACACCCGCTCCAGGTGCTTCTTGGCCGTGGCGGGGCTGCTGCCGAGAATTTCGCCGATGTCCTTGTTGGTCTTGCCCTTCACCACCCAGTAGAGCACCTCGGCCTCGCGCGCCGTGAGCTTCAGGCTCAGGCTCATGGCCTCGATCACCGCGGTATCCGAAACCTCGCGCATGACGATCATCCACTCGTCGCCGTCGTCGTCCTGGCCGGTCTGCCGATGCAGGCGCAGGCTGAGGCTGCTCGCGCTCGGCGTGCCACCCACGCTCGTCCCGGCGGCGCCCTGCACGATGGAAAGTGCCGGCGGCTCGATGCCCTGCTGCCTGGCATCGGGCGCGTGGCGCCGAAGCCACTCGAGCACCACGGGCGGCGTTTCGGGCGCGCGGGTGTCGCAATAGCGCTGCAGCAGGTCGCGCGCGAGCGCCGTCTGCCAGATCAGCTTGCCCTCGGGCAGGCGCACGGTAATGCTGGCGTAGCCAAAGGCGTCGAGCGCATTGCGCGCCTGGCCGGCCTGCCGCGCATCCTGCCGGGCGCGGCGGGCGCCCTGCAGGTGCACGTTCATGCGGGCCAGCACTTCCTTGGGCTTGATCGGCTTGGTGACGTAGTCGACACCGCCGGCCTCGAGCGCGGCCACGAGGTGCTCGGTTTCGGTGAGCCCGGTCATGAACACGATGGGAATGTGCGCCGTCGCGGCATTGGCCTTGAGCCGGCGCGCCACCTCGAAGCCGTCGATGCCCGGCATCATGGCGTCGAGCAGCACGATGTCGGGGCGCGCCTGCGCGGCACGCTGCAGCGCCTGCTCGCCGTTGGTGGCAATGAGCACGGTATAGCCCGATTCGTCGAGCGCGTCATGCAGCACCGCGAGGTTGTCGGGCACGTCGTCGACGATCAGCACCAGGTCGCTGTTGGCGCCCTGTTCGCGCAGCGTTTTCGCAAGCGGTGTGGTTTCCATGAGACTTGATCTTCAGGCCGCGCTCACCGCGGCGGCAAGCGCCCGGCCCATGGCCTCGAACTGGAACTGGCGCGCGAGCACGCGCTGCGCCTCGGTCCAGGCCAGGCATTCGGGCTGTTCGGCGTCGATTTCGTCGAGCTGGTTCATGATGCCGCGAAAATAGCCCAGGCTCACCGCTTCGTCGAGGGCGCGCAGCCTCGCCATCGAAGGCGCCTGCATCGCGCGCGGCGCGGTGGCGGGGGTCGGCTTGGCGGCCGTGTCGGTCCATCGCAGGCCGAGGCGGCGTTCGAGCCAGTCGAGCAGTTCCGTATGGCGCACCGGCTTGACGAAAAAATCTTCCGGCGCAATGCCTGCGTCGTTGTCCAGGCCCTTGTCGAAGGCATTGGCCGAGACGATGGCCACGGAGGCCTCGGCCAGGCCGAGCTTGCGCGCACGGCGAATCGTCTCCCAGCCGTCGATGCCCGGCATGGCAAGGTCGACGAACATCGCATCGGGCCGGTAGCCGGCCGCGATGAGGTCGAGCGCGTCGTGGCCGCTGGCGGCGGTGCGCAACTCGAAGCCGAGCGGCGCCAGCACATGGCCGAGCAGGTCGCGGTCGGCCTCCTCGTTGTCGACCACCAGCAGCCGCCGGCGAGGTCCTTCGTAGCCGCGCCGCGCGCGCTGCACCGGAGCCGGCCGGCCCGAGGCGCTCGCCGTGTCGTGCACGCGCGGCAAAAAAAGCCGCACGCAGAACAGCGAGCCTTCCCCGGGCGTGCTGCGCACCTTCATCTCGCCGCCCATCAGGTCGGTCAGCATCTTGGCGATGGTGAGGCCGAGCCCCGCGCCGGGCGTGGAGGCCGCAGCCGCATCGCCGCGCGCAAAGGGCTCGAAGATGCGTTCGATGTCTTCGGCCGTCATGCCGGGCCCGGTGTCCTCGATCTCCACCGAAGCGAATTCCCGCGCATACGAAAGCCGCAGCGTCACCTCGCCCGCGGCCGTGAACTTGATGGCGTTGCCCAGCAGGTTGATGAGGATCTGGCACACCCGCTTCTCGTCGGCACGCACCAACTCGGGCAGGGTGCCCGTGGTCTCGAAGCGAAAGCGCAGCCCCTTCTCGGCCGCCTGCAGCTCGAACATGTCGGCCAGCTCCCGCAGGGTGTCGGCAAAGCGCATCGGCCTCGCATGCAGCGTGAGCTTGCCAGCCTCGATGTGGGCAATGGCCAACGTGCCCTCGATGAGCGACAGCAGGTGCTCGCCGCCGCGCTTGATCACCGCCACGGCTTGCTGGCGGTGCGGCGGCACGGACTGGTCTTCGCCCATCAACTGCGCATAGCCCAGGATGCTGTTGAGCGGCGTGCGCAGCTCGTGGCTGATGGCGCTGATGTACCGGCTCTTGGCCTGGTTGGCCTGGTCGGCGGCGCGCCGGGCCTCGTCGGCTGCGAGCTTGGCCTGCTCTGCGACCTCGCGCGCTTCATCCGCGGTCTGCTTGGCGGACTGAAGCGCACGGTCGGTCGCGCGGTGCAACTCGATCTCGCGCATCAGCAAGTGGGTCTGCCGGTTCGATTCCTCCTGCGCGACCCTCCGGCTCTGGTGCGCCAGCACCAGCCACCAGGCCACGACGCCCGCAATCACCAGCAACGCCATGTAGGCCTTGAGAAAACCGGAGCGCAACGACGACTGCTGCACGCTGGCCAGCGCCTCGGCCAGTTCCGATTGCGATGCGATCTGCAGCGCGCTCTCGCCCAATGCGCGCAGCTCCTGCTGATAGAGCACGCCAAACACCACCGCCAGCACCGGCACGATGATCAGCATCAGCAACAGGAAGTGCCCGAGCCCGGTGTCGAGATAGCGCCAACTGAAGCGCGGCAGCAGCCAGCGCAGCGCCGAAGACCATTGCGCGGAGAGGCTCGCATGCGGCTTGCACAGGTCGCCGCAGCGCGCATCGAGCGTGCAGCACAGCGAGCAGATCGCGCCCTGGTAGGCCGGGCAATGGGCCATGTCGGGCCCTTCGTACTCGCGCTCGCAGATCACGCAGTGCTGCACCTTGAGGCGCTGGTAGCTGCCTTCCGCTCCGTCCTCGTGCAGGTCGTGCTCGACCCGCGCCCAGCGAACCGCACGCGGGCCCGTGGCCGGCGCAAAGGCGACCGCGCCATGCGCGACCGAGCCGCGCGCCAGGTAGTACTTGCCGCCGGTGGCCCAGGCCAGGAGAGGCGACACCACCAGTGCCGTGCCGAGCGCGATGAGCGCCGAGAACGCCTGCGCCAGCGGGCCGAAGACGCCGAGGTGGGCGGTGATGGACAGCAGCGAGGCCAGCGCCATCGCACCGACGCCCACCGGATTGATGTCCCACAGATGCGCCCGCTTGAACTCGATGCCGGGTGGCGACAGGCCCAGCGGCTTGTTGATGACGAGGTCGGCCACCACCGCCATCATCCAGGCGATGGCAATGTTGGCAAAAAGGCCGAGCACGTCGCCCAGCGCCTCGAACACGTTCATCTCCATCAGCATGAAGGCGATGAGCGCGTTGAACACCACCCACACCACGCGCCCCGGATGGCTGTGCGCCACGCGCGAGAAAAAATTGCTCCAGGCCAGCGAGCCCGCATAGGCGTTGGTCACGTTGATCTTGAGCTGCGAGATCACCACGAACAGCGCGGTCGCGGCCACGGCCCAGCCGTAGTTCGGGAACACGTACTCATAGGCCGCGAGGTACATCTGGTTCGGATCGACCGCGCGCTCGACCGGCACCATGTGCGTGATGGCCAGGTAGGCCAGCAGCGCGCCGCCCAGCATCTTGACCACGCCCAGCACCACCCAGCCCGGCCCGCCGGCCAGCACGCCAGCCCACCAGCGCCGGGCGCTCCCCGCCGTGCGCGCGGGCATGAAGCGCAGGTAGTCCGCCTGTTCCCCCATCTGGGTGATCAATGCGATACCGACCGTCAGCGCGGCGCCAAACAGGTGCAGATCGAAGCCCTTGGTGCTCGCTTTCGACCCGTTGTAGTGCACGATGCCAGCGAACGCACCAGGATCGCGCACCAGCACGAAGACAAAAGGCACCACCAGCATCACCAGCCAGAGCGGCTGCGTCCACAGCTGCAGCCGGCTGATGGCCGACACCCCGTGGGTGACCAGCGGAATCACCACCAGCGCGCACACCAGGTAGCCCCAGACCGGCGGCACGCCGAGCGCCAGCTCAAGCGCATACGCCATCACCGCGGCCTCGAGCGCAAAGAAGATGAAAGTGAACGACGCGTAGATGAGCGAGGTGAGCGTGGAGCCGATGTAGCCGAAGCCCGCGCCGCGCGTGAGCAGGTCCATGTCGACGCCGTAGCGCGCGGCATACACGCTGATCGGCACGCCCGCCAGGAAGATGATGAGCCCCGTGACCACGATGGCCCAGAACGCATTGGCGAAGCCGTATTGCACCAGCAGCGTTGCGCCCACAGCCTCCAGCACCAGGAACGACGCCGCCCCGAAGGCCGTGTTGGCCACGCGCCATTCGGACCACTTGCGAAAGCGCTGCGGGGTGTAGCGCAGCGCGTAGTCCTCGAGCGTTTCGCTCGCCACCCAGCTGTTGTAGTCGCGCCGCACCTTGACGATGCGCTGGGGCGCGTCATCGGGGCTGGTGGAAGTCTCGGCGGGGTTCACACCGTTTCGGTGCATCTTTCGTGCCATCCATACGTCGTTTGGCGAACACCGGCACGACTGTTGCAAAGCTGAAGCCTGCCCAATAATGGCCCGACCTCCACGCCCTCCGATGCCGCTCCCATGGAACTGACCCCGCGCGAAAAAGACAAGCTGCTGATCTTCACCGCAGCATTGCTGGCCGAACGCCGCAAGGCACGGGGGCTGAAGCTCAACTACCCCGAAGCCGTCGCCCTGATCTCCGCCGCCGTGATGGAAGGTGCCCGCGACGGCAAGAGCGTTGCGGCGCTCATGAGCGAAGGCCGCACGGTGCTCACCCGCGCCGACGTGATGGACGGCATCGCCGAGATGATCCCGGACATCCAGGTGGAAGCCACCTTCCCGGACGGAACCAAGCTGGTCACCGTTCACCAGCCCATCGTCTGACTCCCGCTCCAGAACAAGAAAGACCTGCCATGCGCCACAACGCTTCCAAGACCCTTGCCCTCGTCGCCCTGCTGCTGCCGTTTGCGGCCAGCGCCCACACCGGCGTCGACGGCGGCGTGCACCACGGCTTCGTCACCGGCTTTTTGCACCCGCTCACGGGTGCCGATCACCTCGCGGCCATGGTCGCGGTCGGGCTCTGGAGTGCGCTGGCCGCGCGCCGCGCCTGGCCCGATCTGCTGTGGGCGCCACTGGCTTTCGCGGGCATGCTGCTCGTGGGCGCGCTGATGGGACTGGCGGGCGTGCAGCTGCCAGCCGTCGAACCGATGATCGCGGCCTCGCTGCTCGTGCTGGGCCTGCTGGTCGCCACGCGCATCCGCCTGCCGGCCGCGGTGGCCGCGGCGGTGGTTGGCGTGTTCGCCATCTTTCATGGCGTGGCGCACGGCCACGAACTCGCGGGCGAGCAAGGCGCGGCGTTGACGCTGGCCGGCATGGTCGGCGCCACCGTGCTGCTGCACCTCGCGGGCATCGCGTTCGGCTGGGCGCTGCGCCACGCCAATGCCTGGCTGCCGCGCATGGCGGGCGCCGCCGTGGTGGCGCTGGGCGCCACGCTGCTCTCGCAGGCCGTCTGAACAAAGGCACCGCCACCATGACACCCGGCGAACTTTTCACCGATGAGGGCGAGCACATGCTCAACCCTGGCCGCCGCACCCTCACGCTGGTGGTGCAGAACACCGCCGACCGGCCGATCCAGGTCGGCTCGCACTATCACTTTGCCGAAACCAACGGCGCGCTCGGCTTCGACCGCGAAGCCGCGCGCGGCATGCGGCTCAACATCGCTTCGGGCGCCGCCGTGCGCTTCGAACCGGGCCAGCAGCGCACCGTCGAACTGGTCGACTTTTCGGGCGATCGCATCGTCTATGGCTTTCGCGGCCTGATCCAAGGGAAGCTCTAAAAAATGGCCACCATCGGGCGACGCGCCTATGCAGAAATCTTCGGCCCCACGGTGGGCGACCGGGTCCGCCTTGCCGACACCGACCTGCTGATCGAGGTCGAGGCCGACTACACGCTGCGCGCCGGCGGCTACGGCGAAGAGGTGAAGTTCGGCGGCGGCAAGACGATTCGCGACGGCATGGCGCAGTCGCAGCGCACCAGAGCCCAAGGCGCCGTCGACACCGTGCTGACCAACGCGCTGATCCTCGACCACTGGGGCATCGTGAAGGCCGACATCGGCCTGAAGGACGGCCGCATTGCCGCCATCGGCAAGGCCGGCAACCCCGACGTGCAGCCGGGCGTGGACATCGTCATCGGCCCGGGCACCGAGATCATCAGCTGCGAAGGCAACATCGTCACCGCTGGCGGCATCGACAGCCACATCCACTTCATCTGCCCGCAGCAGATCGAGGAAGCGCTCGCTTCGGGCGTGACCACCATGCTCGGCGGCGGCACCGGCCCGGCCACAGGCACCTTCGCGACCACCGCCACGCCCGGCCCGTGGCACATCGAACGCATGCTGCAGGCCGCCGACGCGTTCCCCATGAACCTGGGCTTCCTGGGCAAGGGCAACGCCAGCCTGCCCGATGCCCTGCACGAGCAGATCGAAGCCGGCGTCATGGGCCTGAAGCTGCATGAAGACTGGGGCACCACGCCTTCGGCCATCAGCAACTGCCTGGACGTGGCCGACGCCACCGACACGCAGGTCGCGATCCACAGCGACACGCTCAACGAATCGGGCTTTGTCGAGAACACCATCGCGGCCGTGGGCGGCCGCTCGATCTGTGCCTTTCACACCGAAGGCGCGGGCGGCGGGCATGCGCCCGACATCCTGCGCGTGGTGGGCGAGGAGAACTTCCTCCCCTCTTCCACCAACCCGACCATGCCCTACACCGTGAACACGCTCGACGAACACGTCGACATGCTCATGGTGTGCCACCACCTGGACGCCGGCATTGCCGAGGACCTGGCCTTTGCCGAGTCGCGCATCCGCAAGGAAACCATCGCCGCCGAAGACGTGCTGCATGACCTTGGCGCGATCAGCATGTTCAGCTCCGACAGCCAGGCCATGGGCCGCGTGGGCGAAGTGGTCCTGCGCTGCTGGCAGACCGCGCACAAGATGAAGCTGCAGCGCGGCAAGCTGCCCGAGGACACCGAGCGCAACGACAACTTTCGCGCCAAGCGCTACGTCGCCAAATACACGATCAACCCCGCCATTGCGCACGGCATCGCGCACGAGGTCGGCTCGCTGGAGGTCGGCAAGTGGGCCGACATCGTGATCTGGAAACCCGCCTTCTTCGGCGTGAAGCCCTTCACCCTCATCAAGGGCGGCACCATCGCCATGGCCGCCATGGGCGACCCCAACGCGTCGATTCCCACGCCGCAGCCGGTGCACTACCGGCCGATGTTCGGCAGCTACGGCGGCTCGCTGGCCAGGAGTTCGCTCACCTTCGTCTCGCAGGCCGGTCTGGCCGCGGGCATCAAGGAACGCTACGGCCTGGCGAAGCACCTGAGCGCTGTGAAGAACATCCGCAACGTGCGCAAGAAGGACCTGATCCACAACGGCTACACGCCGAAGATGGAGATCGATGCGCAGACCTATGCGGTGCGCGCCGACGGGCATCTGCTGACTTGCGATCCGGCGGTGCAGCTGCCGTTGACGCAGCGGTATTTCCTGTTCTAGGTGCGCGTTCAGCCAGAACGAGCCTGCAGGTGTTCGCGAATCCAGGCCGCAAAGCTGCTCTCATCGATGGCGCTGGCGGCGACGTCGAACATCACAAGGGTTGCTTCAGTTTGCGTGACGACCAATCGCTGGCCGTTCAAGGCAAGAAACAAACCCACGGCGAGAAAGGCTACGCGCTTGTTGCCATCGACGAAGGGATGATTCTGGGCAAGCCCTATGCCGTAGGCCGCTGCGAGGTCGGCGAGGTCAGGCTCGCCATAGGCCACGAGCTTGAGCGGCCGCGCCAATGCCGACTGAAGCAAGCCTTCATCACGCAAGCCCGATGCACCGCCGTGTTCGGCCAGGCTCTCGTCATGCAGCAGAACGAGCGTGCGCTGGTCGATCCAACGCCAAGCGCTCATTTGGCAAGCTGGTGGAAGGTGTCGCGGTACTCGCGCATGAACTCGCGGCCCAGCTTGAGCTGCTCATCCACCGCAGGGTCGTACGGCGTCAGGGTGACACCGTTGGCCGCCTCCGTCATGAACACGGTGTCGCCCTTTTCCAGCTTCAAACGTGCCAAGACTTCCTTGGGCAGGATCACTCCCACAGAGTTGCCGATCTGGGTCAGTTTGAGTGCCGACATTGGAATCCCAGAGTTATAACGATTGTTATATTATCGGCAACTTACCGCCGAAATCAAGCTCGCCATGCTCACCGCCAACAAACTCATGCCCCAAGGCCGCGGCCTTGCGCCCGTGCTGCTGAAGCGCGCCGCCACCATCGAACTCGACTGGGACGTGCGCCAGAAAAGCCGTTTCGACGCGACCGATTCGCAGGGTCGGCAGATCGGCGTGTTCCTGCCGCGCGGCACTGCGGTGCGCGGCGGCGACGTGCTGGTGGCCGAAGACGGCTCGCTGGTTCGCGTCATCGCGGCGCCGCAGCCGGTGCTGCGCATCACGCATTGCACGGCCCACGGCACGCCGTTCGACCTGACACGCGCGGCCTATCACCTGGGCAACCGGCATGTGCCCATCGAGCTCAAACCCGACCACCTGAAGATCGAACCCGACCATGTGCTGGCCGATATGCTGCGATCGATGCACCTGATCGTCGTCGCGGTCGAGGAAGCCTTCGAACCCGAGGGCGGCGCTTATGGATCGCAGGAGCATTCGCACAGCGGAGGCCATGGCCATGACCATGCGCATGACCACGGTCACTCCCATGCAAAAGGCCCCAAGCCGCTGGTACTCGCACCGGAGCTGCTGGACGACGATCATGACCATGCGTGATTCAGAGCGGTGGTTGATCGAGCGGAACAACCGCAGCGCCCGGTGTGCGCAGGGCGCCGGGTGCTCCCCGCAGCGAAATAAAGGAGGAGCCGAAGGCGGGGGACATTCGCGGAGGGGAGTACCCGGTGGCCTGTGCACGCGCCCTGGACAAGAGCACTTCAAAAGCTGACATGTCCGACGCGTCCAACAACGCCCACAGCCTCCTGCAGCTCATCTGGCTCGCCTCCCCGGCCCTGCCTGTCGGCGGATTTTCCTATTCGGAAGGCGTCGAAGCCGCAGTGGAATGGGCCGGCATCGATTCGGAGGCCAAGGCCATCGAATGGCTCTCAGACCAGCTGTACCTGAGCTTCGCACGCGGCGACCTCGCACTGGTCGCGCAAGCCATCCCGGCCTGGCGCGCGGGCGACGCCGAACGGATCCGCGCGCTCAACGAATGGGTCCTGGCCACGCGCGAATCGGCCGAGTTCTTCCTGCAGACCGAGCAGATGGGCCGCTCCTTCGTCGAGTGGCTCAAGCTGCACCACGCGGACACGGCCGAGGTCTTCGTGGACCTGCCCGCAAGCTACCCCATTGCCTTCGCCTTCGCGCTGAGCCGCACCGGCGCCACGACACACGACGGCTGCCTGGCCTTCGCCTTCGGCTGGGCCGAGAACATGGTGGCCGCGGCGGTCAAGGCCGTACCGCTGGGCCAGAGCGCGGGCCAGCGCATCCTGGCGCGGCTGGCGCACGAAATCCCTGCCGCCGTCGCCCACGCGATGCGCCTCGGCGACGACGAGCGCCAGGCCTTTGCGCCCCTGCTGGCGGTGTTGTCGGCCCGCCATGAAACACAATACTCGCGCCTCTTTCGAAGCTGACTGAACCGGACAACGCCCATGACCTCCGCCCTGCACCACATTCCCCATCGCACCAAGAAACTGCCGCCGCTGCGCGTGGGCATCGGCGGACCGGTCGGCTCGGGCAAGACCACGCTGCTCGAGATGCTCTGCAAGGCGATGCGCGACAAGTACGACCTGATCGCCATCACCAACGACATCTACACCAAGGAAGACCAGCGCCTGCTCACCGTGGCCGGCGCCCTGCCCGCCGAACGCATCATGGGCGTGGAGACCGGCGGCTGCCCGCACACCGCCATCCGTGAAGACGCCTCGATCAACCTCGAGGCCATCGACCGCATGCTCGAAGACTTTCCCGATGCCGACGTGGTGTTCGTCGAATCGGGCGGCGACAACCTCGCGGCCACCTTCAGCCCCGAGCTGTCGGACCTGACCATCTACGTGATCGACGTGGCCGCCGGCGAGAAGATTCCGCGCAAGGGCGGGCCCGGCATCACCAAGAGCGACCTGTTCATCATCAACAAGACCGACCTCGCCCCGTACGTCGGCGCGAACCTCGACGTGATGGAGCAGGACACGCAGCGCATGCGCCGCCAGCGCCCCTACGTAATGACCAACCTCAAGACCCACACCGGCGTGGCCGAGGTGGTGGCGTTCATCGAAAAGCGCGGCATGCTCACCGCGGCCTGAGCCGCTTCGTCAGAGCGCGGTCCGGTCAGCGCGTCGACGCCGCGGTCTGCCCCAGGAGCGGCAGGCGCAACGTCAGCCCCAGTGCACCGCCCGCATGCGGCGCCGCGTAGATGCGCCCGCCATGGCGGCCCGCAATGCGCTCGCACACGCGCGCACTCGCGGCATGCGCGGCCGCCTGCGTTGCCTCGAGGAACCTCGCGAGCGGCGGGCTCGCGTCGGCTGCGTCGAGGTCTCGCCAATGGACCACGGCCTGGCCGCTTTCCACGCGCGCCGAAACCTGCAGCGTAGCCCCGGGCGACATCACGTTCGCCGCATACCTGGCTACCTTGGAGAGCAGTTCCTCCAGCTCGGCCTCGATGCCGAACACGGGCACCACCTCGTGTGGAACCCGGATGTCGAAACGGATGGGGCGATCGGAGGCGCGCTCGCGCAGCGAGGCAATGAGCGGCCGAAGATCCTGCACGCTGCTCTGGCTCATCTTCTGGCGCGCTTCGCACTTCGCTTCCTCTGCCATTTCACGCGCCAGCCTGCCGGCCTTCACGTTGGAGATGAACAGCGACACGATGAAGGCCAGCACTGCGGCGAGCCCCAGTCCGACGGCCAGGGCGATGCCCAGGCCCAGGTTGGTGGAATACATGGAATCCTCCGTCTTCAATGTCCCGGGCCAGGCCGGAACTCCAGTTCGCCGCCAGCGCCGCGCTCGCAGCTGCCCGACAACGCATCCGCGCGCCGGCCGGGCAGCACGGGGCGCCCGCCTTCAGGCTGGCCCTCGCAAACATTCCAGGACGCGAGTGGCGGCGCATAGCCGCCGGGCGGCATCGGCGCAGCGCCGTGAAAGCCCGGGTACGGCCCCCTGCCCGGCGGCGGGCCGAAGGGCGGAGGCGGCGGAAGCATGATGCAGCCCGAAAGGACGGCCGCGGCGAGCACGCCCGACAAGTGATGGAATCTGATCATTTGAAACTCACGAACAAGTTCACGAGCGCATGCGGCAGGGCTGCGCACTGCGCTGCCCTGCCGCACACTGCCTTTGACGTCAGAAGGCGTGACGGATGCCGAAGTCGTAGCCGGTGGACGAACGCGGCAAGCCCGTGTAGCTGACGCCGGCGCTGCCGTAGCCCGTGGTGCTGGCAGCACTCAGGCTGCCGGTGTAGGCCGCGTCGTTGCGGTTGTTCACGCGCGCAATCGTGGCGTACAGGGCCGTGCGCTTCGAGAGGTTGTGCACATAGCCGAGCGCCAGCTTCTGAACGCGCGGATCTTCGCCGGTGATGCCGACGGCGCCTTCGTTGTAGCGAACCGTGGAATACGACGCACGGATGAGGCCCGCACCCACCGGCATGCTCGCGCCGATCAGGTAGCCGTTGTAGCTGTCGTGGCTGTCGCCGACGGCGAGCTCGAACTTGTTCTTCACATTCGAGAGTTCGCCGAACAGCTTGACGGGACCGAAGTCGTACGACGCACCCAGGTTGATGGTCTGCACCTTGCGGGTCAGCGCCGTGGTGTCGGTGGCGATGTTCTGGCCCACCGCAAGGGCCACGTCCAACGGACCATTCGCATAGCCGAAACGTCCGCCCACATAGCGACCGGCGTTGGTGTTGGTCGACGTCGTGGTGGTGCCGGAGTCGGTGTCCGTGTTTTCGTGGAAGCTGTATTGCACCTGTCCGTAGAAGCCGCCGAGGTTCGGTGGCAGGAAGTAGCCGACCATGTTGCTGGCGCGCGTGTAATTGGCATTGTTCAGGCCGGTGCTGCCGCTCACTGTGCTGATCACGTTGGTACCTGAGCCGTTGGTGCCGAACGGATCGAAGACGGAGTCGTTCCAGAACGTGGCGGTGTAGTCGCGGCCCAGCCGCACTTCACCGAAGCCGCCCGAGAGGCTCACGGTGGAACGGCGGTTGAAGGTCGAAACGCCGGTGGCGCCGTCGTCGTTGGTGATCGGTGCTTCGAGCCAGAAGCTCGCTGCGAGCCCGCCACCGAGGTCTTCGGTGCCGCGGAAGCCGAGGCGGCTGGAGTTGTAGCCCGAGTTGGCGAGGCTCCACTTGCTCTGCTTTGAGCTCAAGCCCGTGGTCGCGTCGCGCGAGGTGGCCGACTGGTAGGTCACGCCGGCATCGACGACGCCGAACAACGTAACGGACGATTGGGCAGAGGCCAGGCCGGTAACGGCCAGCGCGGCGAGTGCCGTGAGGGATTTCTTCATTCAGGTTTCTCCGGTTTTCAGCAGCTCTTCATCGAGCAGCTGGACGGATGGTCCTGTTCAAATTTGGAGGAATCTGGTCGATGCCGCGCGCTTTGCACCGACTGTTGTTTGTGCGCACGCCCAAGCCCTTCAAATGCACAAGGCTTCATACCAGAAATCTCCCAAAAGCCGCGCAATGCTCGGCAACCGAAGGAGCCCGACATGACCATTGCATTGCAGAACACCATCGCAGCCTCGCTGGGTGTGCAGCAGCTCACCAGCGCATTCAGCCCGGCCTTTTCCCACCTGCGCATACTTCGCAACCTGATCATTCCCATGCCCGAGGGGAGCCCGGTTCGCACCGCACAGATCGATGCGGTGCTGGTGTGCGAAACCGGCATCTACCTGTTCGAGATCAAGGCCTGGCGCAACGCCTTCGTCTACCGCAAGAAATCGGACCAGGCGCCGCCGCGCTGGTTCCTGCGGCTGCAAGGCTGCACCCGCGCCCGCGAAGTCAAAGACCCCGCATGGCAGGGCGGGCGCAAGACCACGCAGCTGCGAAGCCTCTTGAGCGACGACCTGCGTCTGCAGTACTTCGTGCTGCTGCCCTGCGAGGGCGTCGAGCTCGAAGGCGTGATGCCGGCCGCGGTGATCACGCAGCAGGACCTGCCCTACATCGCGCGCCTGGTGCGCAACAACGGGCGCACCGCGCGCACCTATCCGCTGCTCGATGCCGAGGCCATCGACCGCACGGCGCAGCGGCTGCTCGACATCCAGGGCGGCCTCTCGGTCGAAGACCACGTGCAGAACTGCCGCGAGAGAAGCGAGCAGATCTCGGTGCGCTGGAACATCGCGGGCGCAAACAACGCCATGAGTGGCATCGGACTGCAATAGCACGCGCCGCGGGCACGCCCCTGCGTGTCGGAGGGAGTCCCAGATTTCTCCGACTTTGGCGGGAACCATGCGGCGATATGAATCCATCCAAGTCCGCAGCGGCCGTCGCTGCATTGCTCACCGCGCTTACATGCGGCCCGGCCTGGGCCGCCGATCCGTTCACCGTCAGGGACATCCGGCTCGAAGGCCTGCAACGCGTCGAGCCGGGAACGATCTTCTCGACCCTCGGCATCAAGGCCGGAGACACCTACAGCGACGAACGCGGCAGCGCGGCCATCCGATCGCTGTTCGAGCTCGGCCTCTTCAAGGACGTGCACATCGACATCAACGGCAACGTGCTGGTGGTGGTGGTCGAGGAGCGGCCCACCATCGCGGACGTCGATTTTGTCGGCAGCAAGGAGTTCGACAAGGCCGTGCTGCAAAAAGCGCTGCGCGAAGTCGGCCTAGCCGATGGCCGGCCCTACGACAAGGCGCTGGCCGATCGTGCCGAGCAGGAGCTCAAGCGCCAGTACATCAGCCACAGCCTCTACAACGCGCAGGTCATCACCACCGTGACGCCGCTCGAGCGCAACCGCGTGAACCTGACCTTCACCGTGACCGAGGGCGAGTCGGCGCGCATCACGGACGTGCGCGTGGTCGGTGCCAAGGCCTTCAGCGAAGGCACCCTGCTCGACCTGTTCGACCAGGACAAGGGCGGCTGGCTGAGCTGGTACACCAAGTCGAACCAGTATTCGCGCAGCAAGCTCAATGGCGACCTGGAAACGCTGCGCTCCTTCTACATCACGCGCGGCTATCTCGAGTTCCGCATCGACTCAACGCAGGTTGCCATATCGCCCGACCGCGAGACGATCACGCTCACGGTCAACATCACCGAAGGCGAGAAGTTCGCGGTGGCCGGCGTCAAGCTGGACGGCAACTACCTGGGCCGGGAAGACGAGTTCAAGTCGCTCGTGACGATTCGCCCGGGCCAGCCCTACAACGGCGAAGACGTGAGCGCCACCACCAAGGCCTTCACCGATTACTTCGGGACCTTCGGCTACGCGTTCGCGCGCGTGAAGGCGGAACCGGAGATCGACCGCACCAACCGCCGCGTCGTGATGGTGCTGCGGGCCGAACCCTCGCGGCGCGCCTACGTGCGGCGCCTGAACATCGGCGGCAATGCGAGGACGCGCGACGAGGTCATACGCCGCGAGTTCCGCCAGTACGAGGGCGCCTGGTACGACGGCAACAAGATCAAGCTCTCGCGCGACCGCGTGGACCGGCTGGGCTTCTTTACCGATGTGAACGTCGAAACCACCGAGGTGCCGGGCTCGCCCGACCTGGTCGACCTCGCGGTCACCGTGGCCGAAAAGCCGACCGGCTCGCTGCAGCTGGGCGCGGGCTATTCATCGACCGACAAGGTGTCGCTGAGCTTCGGCATCACGCAGGAGAACGTGTTCGGCTCGGGCAACTACCTGGGGCTGCAGGTCAACACGAGCTCCTACAACCGCACCATTTCCCTCACCGCCACCGACCCGTACTTCACGCCGGGCGGCATCTCGCGCACGTTCAACGTGTTCCACACCACCACCCGCCCCTACTACGAAGCGGACGGCAACTACAAGCTCGCGAGCGACGGCGGTTCAGTGCGCTTCGGGCTGCCGCTGGGCGAGCTGGACACGGTGTATCTGGGCATCGGCGTGGAGCGCTACAGCTTCACGCCCGGCACCAATGGCGCCTACACGCTGGTCGACGGCTCTTACGTCTACACCGGCACGCCGCAGGCCTATCTCGACTATTTCCAGTGCACGGGCACCGCGCCAAGCGTGGTGTGCGCATCGAAGAACATGGTGGGCATTCCCGCGACCATCGGCTGGGGCCGCGACGACCGCGACAGCGCGCTGGTGCCCACCAGCGGCCGCCTGCAAACCGCCAACCTCGAGGTGGGCGTGGGCAGCGAGCTGCGCTACCTGAAGACCAACTACCAGTACCAGCAGTACTTCCCGCTTTCCAAGCAATACACGCTGGCCATCAACGGCCAGCTCGGCTACGCAAGGGCGCTCGGCGGCACCGCCTACCCCATCTTCAAGAACTTCTATGCGGGCGGGCTGGGCTCCATCCGCGGCTTCGAGCAGAACTCGCTGGGGCCGACGGACGCGGTGACGGGCGGTGCGCTCGGCGGCACGCGCAAGGCGATCTTCAACATGGAATTCAGCACACCTTTTCCGGGCGCGGGCAACGACAAGACGCTGCGGCTCTACACCTTCCTGGATGCCGGCAACGTGTTCGCGGAACGCACGGCGAGCATGACCGACGCACAGTGGAAAGCCCAGAACCGCCTTCGCGCATCGGCTGGCGTGGGCATCAGCTGGATCTCCCCGCTCGGTCCGTTGCGCCTGGCCTATGCGGTGCCCATCGTCTACCAGAAGCTCGACGAGGCCAACGGCATTGCCGCGGACCGGACCCAGCGCTTCCAGTTCCAGATCGGCACCTCGTTTTGAAGCGGGAGCACCCATCCATGAGCCGCATCCTGCTGGTTGAAAAAGGCCGCGACATGGCCTCATTGCTGCTCGAAGGCCTGCAGCGCGCCGGCCATCATGTCGAGCACATCGACGACGGTGTTGCCGCACTCGACCGCATCCTCACGTCGCCGCCCGCGCTCACGCTGCTCGACACGGCGCTGCCGCGCATCGACGGCTTGCGGGTGCTCGAGGAAGTGCGCTCGCACAGCGACCATCCGATCATCGTGCTGACCGCGCGCACCCGCGAAGCGGACATGCTGCGCGGGCTCGACCTCGGTGCCGACGACTACGTGTGCAAGCCTTTTTCGCCCCGGGAGGTGGTGGCGCGCGTGAACACCGTCCTGCGCCGACATGCGCAGCGGCGGCGACTGGCCACGCCGTCGCCTTCGGTGGCGTTCGGGGACGCGCCGGGCCGCGTACAGATCGAGGGCCGGCCGGCTGTGCTCACAGGCCGCGAGCTGCGCCTGTTGCAGACGCTTTCCCGGGAGCCGGGCCGGGTGTTCCCGCGCTCGGCGCTGCTCGAAGCCGCATTCTCCGACGCACTCGACGTCAACGAACGCGCGGTCGACGGGCACATCAAGAACCTGCGCAAGAAGCTCGCCGCCGCGTCACCTTCGCACGACTGGATCCGCTCGATCTACGGCGTCGGCTTCGTCTTCGAGGAACGGTCGGCCTGAGGCCCTTTGCATGCGGGCTTCGGCGGCCGGGAATCCCGGCCACCGGTGGCCATGATCGGTGCAAGGGTCGACAGCGCAGAGTTCCCCGCGTTGCCTTTGTCGTCCTCCGGGCAGCCGTCGCGCGCGGCCAGCACAGCACCGGCCATCAGGCCGCACGAAAGCAGAAAGCCTGCGGCACGCTGAATGAACATGGGCCCGTTGTCCTGCAGCGCCTCGGTGCGAGAGAGCCACACGGCGCTCACGCGCGGCGGGGCACATTGGCCCCCTCTCCGATGAACCGCGGCTTTCTCACCTGCGTCATGGCGTCTCCTTCTTTGCCGCGGTGCCGGCCGCGGCCGAGCGGGTGGCACGCGCTTCGGCCCAGACGACCACCAGCGCCCACACGTGGGTCACCAGCCAGAAAAGGGCGGTCAGCGCAAACAGCAGTGTGTCCATGCCCGGGTCGGACCAGACTTCCGACCAGGACCACGCGGAAGCCGATGGCGCGCAATGGGCCGGCCCGGCCCATGCGAGCACGGAGGCCACAAGGGCTTGGAAAGTCTTGTTCGGGCGTCGATGCATGCGCGGATTCATGGCGTGCATCGTGCGATTCGATTCGGGAGAAATATGGGAGAAGCGTTCTCCCATATTTCTCCGCAATTCAAAATCAAGATCGGCGGTTTCCCCATGACGCCCTTCAGCCCCGAACGCATGCCGCAGAATGCGGCCATGCATCTCCCGAGCCCATGCCGCGTCTGACGCTTTCCAGGAAAATCTTCCTGGCGCTGGCCGCCCTGCTGATCGTTCTGCTGCTCAGCTTCGCGGGCCTTTCCATCGTTGCACTGCAGCGAGGCCTCGGCTCCTACGTGGCAGAGATCGAGATCCGCCGCATGGACTGGCTCTCCCAACTGCTGCTGAAGCACTACGCCGCCAACGGCGACTGGAAGAAGCTGCGCGACAACGACGATGCCTGGCACCGCCTGCAGATGGGCCGGCTCGCGGCCGTGCTCGATGGTGCCAGCAGCCCCGACGAACGAAAGCTTCCCCCTGGTACGAAAACCGCGGGCCGGGCGGCAACGGCCCCGAGGGCAGCCCAGAGAACGGCTCCCGCCCGCCCCCTCCTCCGCCATCGCCCCAACTCGACCTGCTGCCCAAGCGGTTCGTGCCGCTGCCGCCGCCATGGTCTTTTCCCGATCCGCGCGAAGCCGCCGATTCGATCTACCAGCGCCTGGCCGTGGTCGACGCGCAGGGTGCGCACGTGGTCGGGGCGAAGGTCGACCAGGAGAATGCCGCGCGCCTGCCGCTGCGGCACGGCAGGTCGGTCGTCGGCTATCTGATGCTCGCGCCGGTGCAGGGCCTGGAGAGCGAGGCCGACCGCGCCTTTCTCGCGCGCCAGTCGGGCGTGATCGGCCTCACCGGGCTGTGCGGGCTGGTGTTTGCCTTGTTGCTGTCGTGGCTGCTGGCACGCCGCTGGTTCCGGCCCATCGACGACCTCACGCAGGCGGCGCAGGATGTTGCGCGCGGGCGGCTGTCCACGCGCGTGGCCGTGCAGGGTTCGGACGAACTCGCGCTGCTCGGCAAGACCTTCAACGACATGGCGCAGCGCCTGGACACGGTCGAAGCGTCGCGCCGCGCCTGGCTGGCCGACGCGGCGCACGAGCTGCGCACCCCGCTGGCTGCCATGCGCGCCGAAATCGAGGCCCTGCAGGACGGCGTGCGCACCTTCGACGAGCGCACCGCGCTGCGGCTCCATCGGCAGGTGATCCGGCTCGGCCAGCTGGTGGACGACCTGCGCAGCAGCATGCGCGAGCCGCAAAGCGACTTGCTCACGACGGCGGTGTTTCCACTTTCGCTGCTGAAGGAAGCACTCGACCACACGCGCGACCGCTTCGCCGCACGCGGCATTGCGGTGGACCGCAGCGCGATCGACCTGGTCTCGGCGTGGGCGCAGCCGATGATCGACGGCGACGCGCACCGGCTGCACCAGGTGTTCATGAACCTGCTGGAAAACACGCTGGCCTACACCGACGCCGGCGGCCGGATGCGCATCGGCGTCACGGTCGATGGCGCCTGGTCGGGCAACCGCCTTACGCTGCATTTCGACGACAGCGCGCCGGGCGTTCCCGAGGCGGAAATGCCGCGCCTGTTCGACCGGTTGTTTCGCGGGGAATCGTCGCGCAGCCGCGAGCTTGGCGGCTCCGGGCTCGGCCTTTCGATCTGCCGCGCGGCCATCGAGGCCCACGGCGGCACCATCGATGCCCAGGCGTCCGACCTGGGTGGCCTCTGCGTGACCCTCACGCTTCCGCTTGCAAGGAGCACTTCGCCATGACCCGCATCGTCATCGTCGAGGACGAGCTCGACATCGCCTCGGTGGTGCAGGACTACCTGCGCCACGCCGGCTACGAAACCGAGCATTTCGCCGACGGCCAGAGCGCGCTCGAGCACCTCATCGCCTCGCCACCCGACCTCACGCTGCTCGACATCATGCTGCCCCGGCTCGACGGCATCGAGGTGCTGCGCCGCGCGCGCGAGCACACCAGCCATCCGATCATCATGCTCACCGCGCGCATCGAGGAAGTCGACCGCCTGCTCGGGCTGGAGCTTGGCGCCGACGACTATGTGTGCAAGCCCTTCTCCCCGCGCGAACTGGTGGCGCGCGTGCGCGCCGTGCTGCGGCGCACCCTGCCGCCCGATGACCGCGGCCAGGCCCGGCAAGGCACACCAGGCCTCGTGCTCGACGACGTGCACTGGCGCGCCTCGCTGGAGGGAACGCCGCTCAACCTCACGCGCCGCGAGTTCGGATTGCTCCAGGTGCTGTCGCGGCACCCCGGCCGCATCTTCTCGCGCGCGCGCCTGCTGGAGCTGGCCTACGACGACACCATGGACGTGACGGAACGCGCCATCGACAGCCACGTCAAGAACCTGCGGCGCAAGCTCGGTGCCGTCACGCCGTCGCACGACTGGATCCGCTCGGTCTACGGCGTGGGGTTTGCGTGGGAGGCGCCAGCGCAGGGCTGAGCGGTCTTGCTGCGATTAGAGGCCGCAGCCAAGCTGCTTTGCTTGAAGGTGAGACGCTCCGTGCCTAGACTGAAGTGCGAAGGCACCCGCAGTGCCGGGGGCCAAGGAGTTGGCCATGTACAAGCGCATCCTCGTCGCCACCGATGGCTCTTCGCTCTCCGAGCAGGCGGTTGCAACCGCCATCGACCTTGCCGTGCTGACCCGGGCCGAACTGGTGAGCGTCAACGTCGTGCACGTCCAGCCCTACGGCTATTTCGAAGGCTCGATGATGCTGAACCAGCGCGAAATCGAAGCCTCGCAAGAGCAGGCCAACCAGACCGGCCAGCGCCTCGTCGATGCGGTCCAGAGCGCCGCAACCGCCAAGGGAGTCCGCAGCACGCAGGCCATCGTCATGAAGTCGAACCAGGTGGCCGAGGCCATCATCGCGACCGCAAAGAACCAGCAGTGCGACCTGATCGTGATGGCCTCCCATGGCCGGCGCAGTTTTGCGCGGCTGCTGATGGGCAGTGAGACGCTGCATGTGCTGACGCACTCGCACATTCCGGTGCTCGTGCTGCGATAACCGCACGGTGTAGGCGGGAAAAAGCGCCCCTTTGACTCCATCTGCGGCCTCTGCACAACCGTGGAAGGTAAAGTCCACGGCATTGCTGCATCACGCAAAGGCCGTCCCAAGGGAGTCTGAATGAAATCGATGTTCCCCCGCCTCGCGGGCTGGACCCTGCTGATCTTGTCGGTCCTGGTGGCCATCTGCGTCGCGGTTGCCCTGAGCTTCGACTGGAATCGCGCCAGGCCCTGGATCAGCCAACGCGTCAGCGAAGCGACCGGCCGCCCGTTCGCGATCCAGGGCGACCTGGTTCTGCAGTGGGGCAGCCCCGAGGCCGAAACCGGCTGGCGGCGCTGGGTGCCCTGGCCCCGGTTGAAGGCACAAGACATCACGCTGGGCAATGCCGAATGGGGCAAGACCGGCCCGCACCTGGCCGAGATCAAGCAGCTGACCTTCTCCCTCAACCCGGTGCATTTGCTGAACCGCACGATCCGGATTCCGACGCTGGAACTCGACGGCCCCGTGCTTTCGCTCGAACGCACCGCCGACGGCAAGAACAACTGGACGCTGGCATCCGGCACCACCACGGCCCCATCGGTCTGGAAGCTCGAGCTGCAGCGGCTGGTGCTGAGCCATGGCACGGTCAAGCTCGTGGATGCCACGGCAAAGCTCGACCTGAAGGTCGACATCGACAGCCTGCCGAAAGAAAGCGCCGAGGGCTACGGCATCGGCTGGAAGCTCGGTGGCACCTTCCGGCAAACCCAGGTGCGCGGAAGCGGCCAGGCCGGCGCAGTGCTTTCGCTGCAGCAGGACAACAAGCCCTACCCGCTGCAAGCCGGCGTGCAGATCGGCGCCACCCGCATCGACGTCGTCGGCACGCTGACCAAACCCGACGCGCTGGCGGCGCTGGACCTGCGGCTCAAGCTCTCGGGTGCCAGCATGGCGCACCTGTACCCCATCACCGGCATCACCCTGCCCAACACGCCGCCTTTCAGCACCGAAGGCCATCTGGTCGGCAAGCTCGACAAGGCCGGCGGCCGCTGGCTCTACGAAGGCTTCAAGGGCAGCGTGGGTGCGAGCGACATTGCGGGCACGCTGGAATACATCTCGCAGCAGCCGCGGCCGCTGCTGCGCGGTCAGGTGCAATCCAACCAGCTGCGCCTGCAAGACCTGGCGCCGTTGATCGGCGCGGACTCCAACGCCAGCAAGGCCAAGCGGGGTGCGCCTGCCGTCCAGCCGGCGGACAAGGTGCTGCCGGTGGAAAAGTTCGACACGGCAAGCTGGGGCAGCATCGACGCGGACGTGAAGTTTGCGGGCCGCAAGATCCTGCATGCGAAGGACCTGCCCATCGAGAGCCTGGTGGCCGATCTGCATCTGGAGGACAGCGTGCTCTCGCTCACGCCGCTCAGCTTTGGCGTCGCGGGCGGCACGCTGGCCGCGACGGCCAGGCTGGACGGCCGGCAGAACCCGATCCGGGCGAACCTTCAGCTCTCGGCACGCCGGCTGAAAATCAAGGAGCTCTTTCCAACCCTGGACACGATGCGCGCCAGCCTGGGCGAAGTCGGCGGCGACGCCGCGTTGTCCGCCTCCGGCAACTCCATTGCAGCCCTGCTGGGCACTTCCAATGGCGAGGTGAAAGCGCTGGTGAGCAAGGGCACCATGAGCAAGTTTCTGCTCGAAGCCATGGGCTTGAACATCGGCAACGTGGTCGCGACCCAGCTCTTCGGCGACAGGCAGGTTCAGCTCAACTGCCTGGCCAGCGACTTCAAGGTGACGCAAGGCGTGATGCAGACCCGCTCCTTCGTTCTGGACACCGATGAATCGATCATCAATGTGACCGGGCTCATCAACCTCTCGAACGAGCAACTGGCGCTGGAGATCCAGCCGCGAAACAAGGCACTGCGCGTTCTTTCGCTGCGCTCGCCGCTGTACGTCAAGGGCACCCTCAAGAACCCGGATGTCGGCGTCGACAAGGGCGCGGTCGCACTCAAGCTGGGTGCCGCGGTGGCGCTGGGTGCGGTGGCACCGGCTGCCGCGCTGCTGCCGTTGTTGAACGTGGGTACGCAGGAGTTCGCGGGATGTGCCCCGCTGGAGGCTGCCGCAAGCAAGAAGCCGCAGGCACCTGCCGTCCGGCCGGTGAAGCAGCGTCAGCAATGACTATGGCTCAGGGCGCGGATCCCCGCTTGGCCGCGACAGCTGCCCGGCACGCCTCGGCGGCGCGATGCGATGCGAGCTCGAAGCAGCGCATCTGCGCCGCGCGTGCAATCGCCTCGAGCGAGCGGCGTTCCTCTGCCGCCTCGACCTGAAATTCGACGAGCCATTTCATGGCCATTGCGAGTGCGATCAAAAGGCCGACCAGGGCGGCCATCAATGTCCCCCGCCAGTTCCGGATTCGAAAGGCGGGGGGTTCGGGGTTGTCCATCGATCGCGTGGGATGACAGGCGGCTTATGGCGGAGGCCTGTTCGCGTTCAGCAATTGCCTTTCTTGGCTTGTCCGGGCGGGCAGAAGTTTCCACCTTTTTGCGCGCCCCCTCCCTCGTAGACGGGAACCACGCAGCCGCTCATGAGCAAAGAGACGGCAAAGGCAAACATCAGGGTGGCAGCGGTTTTTTTCATGGGGGCTCCTTGTTGAAATTGTGAATCGACGGCGCGAGCAGCCTGGGGCCGTCCGCATAAGCGCCAAGATAGAGGGCGCCATAACATTTTTCCAGGAACTGTTTCACGCTCGGGTTTGGTTTTCGCCGGCACGGATATCTAAGATGCAACTCTGCCCAGTACTTCACGCACTTGCAAAGATGCGACCGCAATTCAACGAACGACCATCGACATCCGTCGCGGGCCCGTTCGAAAATCAAGCGGCGCATTCCGTCAAACTCGCGTGCTGTCACCGATAGACTCCACAACCGTTCTACTGAAAAGGAACTCCTGCTTTGAACAAAACCGAACTCATTGCCGCCATCGCGGAAGACACGAACCTCAGCAAGGCCGACGCCGGCCGCGCTTTCGATTCCGCGCTCGAACACCTGTCGCGTGCCCTGGTGCGTGGCGAGTCCGTCCAACTGATCGGCTTTGGCACCTTCACCGTTGCAAGCCGTGCCGAACGCACCGGCCGCAACCCGTCGACCGGCCAGCCGATCACCATCAAGGCAAGCAAGAGTCCCAAGTTCTCGGCGGGCAAGGCGCTGAAGGACGCCGTCAACGCGGGCTGATTCTCCCCCCTTCGCATTTGCACCGACCGGCGGCGCGCACGCACTCAGCCCTGCGCGCTGCTCCACCCGCCTCCGAGCGCCTTGTACAGGTTGACCAGGTTCACGGCCTGCTTGAGCTGCAGTTCGATCAACTGCTGCTGCTCGGCATAGAGTTCGCGCTGTGCATCCTGGCTCGAGAAGTAGTCTTCCAGGCCGCCGCGAAAGCGCGTCCGGGAAATGCTGGCCACTTTTTCAAGCGACTGCACGCGCGTCTGCTGCGCCTCCAGCTGAGGTCGCAGGTGGTCGTCGGCAATCAGCGCATTGGCGGTCTCCCGGAAAGCCACTTGCGCCGCGTATTCATACGACGACATGGCGGCCGCAAGCCGCTCTTCGTTGGCGGTGATGTTGGCCGAGCGGCGCCCCCAGTCGAACAGGGGCAGCGACACACCAAGCACGCCGGCCCAGCTCCTGTTGCCGCTGCTGAGCAGCGAAGACAAATCCCCGCTGATGCCGCCCGCCAGGGCCGTGAGCGAGATGGTCGGCAGCATCGCAGCCTTGGCCGCACCCACGCCCGAATTGGCAGCTTCGACCCGCGCATAGGCGGCCAGCAGGTCGGGGCGGCGCTGCAGCAGGCTGGACGGCAGGCCCGCCGTCACAGGGGCCGTCGAGCGCTCTGGCCAGGGCCGCGCGCTGCCCGTCTCGGGCGGCACCGGCTGGCCGACCAGCACGTTCAACCACTGAAGATCCTGCGCGACGCGCATGCGGTATTCCTCTTGCCGCACCCGCGCGTTCTGCAACAGCGACTGCGCGCGATAGACGTCGAGCTGCGCGGCGCCGCCGGCCGCCTTGGCGCGGCCGATCATGTCGGCGTTGGAGGAGAGCCCGCCTTCGTTGGTATTCGCCAGCGCGAGCAACGCCCGGTCGGCGCGCAGCGTGAGATATGCGTTCGACACCTCGCCCACCAGGTTCATGCGTGCGGCCGCGTAATCCTTGTCGCCTGCTTCGGCCAAGGCGCCGCCTTGCTGCGCCGTGCTCTGCTGGCGGCCGAAGAAGTCGAGCTCGTACGAGGTCACGCCGGCCTGCACATCGAAGCTGTTGGACACGCCCCCGTTGGTCGGTACGTTGCCAATCGGGCTGAGCGACCCCTGCGGCGTGGTCTGCGCGCGCTGGGCATGGCCCGACAGCCCGATCTGCGGGAACAGCGAGGCGCGGGTTCCGGCATACACGGCTCGAGCCTCGCGTGCCTTCGCAGCGTAGACGCGCAGGTCGCGGTTCTGCTTGAGGGCGGTGTCAATCAGCCCGCGCAGTTCCTCGTCCTGCACGAAACTGCGCCAGTCCACCGGCTCGGCGCTTGGCGCCGTGGTGCCGGCCGGCCATTGCGTAGGCACGGCGAGGTCGGGCTGCTTCATCGGCGGCGTGAGATTGCATCCGCTCACCACCAGCACCACGCAGGTTGCGATCACCAGCAGGAACAGCCGCAGAAAGAGGCGCATGAAGCCCGCTCCAGGCGCGCCGAACCCCGCGCTCTCGAGCAATGCCGAAGCGGCTCGCCATGGCCGCACCTGGACTGCGACGTGGCTTGGCGGCACGGTGAACACGTGGCTCACCAATTGTTCGCGCTGGGCCTCCGAGGTGGCGTCGAAGCGCAGCTCGGCGCCCGCGGAGCTTTTGCGCGCAAGGCGCGCCGGTAGCCAGCCCACGGTATCGACATACACCTCCAGAGGTTGCCCCACGCGCATGCGTTTCAGCGGCGCCTTGGCTTCCACCAGGGCCCCGTCCGCCGCGATGTTGACGAAGCGTGCCTCGCCCTCACCCGCCGCGGTACGCACCCGGGTGCGCGCGCGCCAGGGGAAGCGCTCTTCCTGCTCCGGCCGCGGCAAGTCGACACAGGCCATGAGCGCGGCCAGGCACAGCAGCAGTGCGATACCGGTCCACACGAGGTTGAGCTCGTCGCCGGGCGTGAGCGCCTCTCCGCTCAAGGCCACCGATGCGCCGCCGAGCTGCAGCGCCACCAGCAGCCCGCCGAACATGGCGACCAGCTTCCAGTGCACGACCGTCTTCGAGCGGTCGAGCCCCTTGTTCGTCACCTTGAAAGGCCGGCCGAAGGGCCGCAGCATCGCGCTTGCAAGCGTGCTGGTAACAGCCATGGCCGCCACCAGCTGGCTCACCTCGCTGAAGACGGGCAGGCAGCGCCGCTCGCTGATCCAGTAGCTGTAGGCCCAGAACATCACGAGCGGCGGCAAACCGTAGGCGGCAAAGGCCTGCGGCGAGGCATGGAAGACCGAGACGCCCGCATACCAGTACAGCGCAGGCGCCAGCATGATCAGCGCCATGAAGGGCTTGCCGAGCCAGTGCAGCAGGCCGTGCAAGAAGTGCATCCGCGCCGAGAGGCTGTAGCCCTTGCCGCGCAGCGGCCCCTGGGGCAGGAGCGCGAGCTGCACCGTGCCCAGACACCAGCGGCTGCGCTGGTTGATGTAGTCGATGATGCTCTCGGCCGACAAGCCGTTCGACAGCCGTTCGCCCAGCCAGCGCGTAACGTGGCCATGGCGCAGCAGCAGGTAGGTGGTGTGGATGTCTTCGCACACGCTGCCCACCGGAAAGCCGCCCGCGGCGGTGATCAGGTCGCGCCGCACGATGAACGAGGTGCCCACGCAGAAGGCCGAGTCCACGGCATCCTTGGCCGGCTGCAGCACGTCGAAGAACACGCGCTGCTCGTCGACCCAGCTGTCGGTGGCGCGCAGGTTGTGCTGGATGGGGTCGGCGTTGTAATAGAACTGCGGCGTCTGCACCAGCCCCACCTTGCGGTCCGCGAACAGGCCCAGCATGCGATAGATGATCTGCCGCTGCGGCGCAAAGTCGGCATCGAGCACCAGGATGTACGGCGCGTTGGTCACGCCCGCCGAAATGCGCAGCCCGTTGTTGAGATTGCCCGCCTTGGCGTGGCTGTTGTCGGGCCGCCGCGCATAGTGCACGCCCTTGCGCTCGCAATAGTCGCGCAGCCAGTCGCGCCGGGTGTCGTCGAGCACCCAGACCTTCACCTGCGGATAGTCGATGGCCTGTGCGGCGATGATGGTTTTTTCCAGCACGGCCAGCTCTTCGTTGTAGGTGCAGATGAAGACGTCCACCGCCGGCACCTTGGCACCAAGGCGCCGCAGCTCGGCTTCGCCGCGGTCGGCCAGCGCATGGTTGTCGCGCCGCCGCACCAGCATGTGGATGGACATCAGCGTGTAGACGATGGCCGTGAGCTCGAACGCGAGGAACACCCACGCAAACAGGGTTTCGAAGCCCAGGTCAGACGGCGGCATGGTGGCGACCACGCGCCACACCGCATACCGCATCAACAGCAGCGCCGTGAGTCCGCCAAACAGCATGCGATGGGAGGCGTGCTGGACCCGCCCCCATGTCATCAAGAGAAGTGCGAGCCCCGCAACGAGTGCGTTGAGCTGGAACTCCGGTGTGGCAATCAGGTGGGACATGGTGAAGCAGCTCCTGCGGCAATGGTCTTGCCGGTAAAGGGGTTGAAGCCCGTCGCGGCCAGCGCGATCCAGGCGGTGGCGCCGAGGTGGGGCCAGCGGTAGTAGAAAAAGTCGGCACCCGCCGAGTCCGGGCCAATGGCCAGGCCGGTGGAGATGCGCGCACTGGGCGTTGCGTAGTACAGGCCGTTGCCGGCGCGCTGCGACGCCAGCAGTTGCCACAACGCTTCGGGCGCCGAGCCCTTGAGCGCCACCAGGGTTGCGGCGGCCTGTGCGGTGCCCTCGGTCCAGATGCCGTCAGGGTTGCGCGAGAAGCCGTAGCCCTCGCCGGAGCGATGGTTCTTCTCCACCCAATCGAGCCCGCGCGTCCAGGCGCATGAGCCCTCGGGCGCGGCCAGTATTGGCCACAGCTGCGCGTCCAGGCCAGAGCCCTCGGTGGAGATGGTGGCGCCGTCTTCCTTGGTGCCGATGTAGAAGCGCTGCTCCGACGGGCTCCACATGCGGCGCACAAACTCGAGCGCGGTGCGCGCCTGCTGCCGCTCCGCGTCGGCCTGCCCGCCTGCTGCACGCGCCGCCCACGCGGCCGTCATGGCGATGTCGATGTTGTGCTCGGTCGATTTCCAGGTCTGCGCGCGCTGCGCGTTGTCCCAGCCATACCAGCCGCCGTTGTAGCCGTCGGGCGCGTTTTTGGCGCGCGTGCGCTGCTCGATCCAGCCGAGCAGCTTGCGTGCATTTGCCAGATACGCGGGCGATGGTTCGGCCTCGTTCAGGTTCAGCAGCAGCAAGGCCGCCCAAGCCACGTTGCCCGTGGCTGTGCTCACCTGATAGGCATCGGCGATCCACTGGTTCTTGGCCGTGTCCCAGCGCCCCGGCAGCGCGGCTTTGTCCTCCGTCATGGGACCCGCGCGATAGGCGTTGCGCACACGCCCATCGGCCGTGTTGGGATCGCGCTCCATCGCACGCACCACGGCGTCGCCGATGCGCTTGGCCGATGCGGCGTCGCCGCAGGCCAGCAGCGCGATGCCCGCCAGTGCGTTGTCGTAGGTGAAGGCCGCGCCCACCAACGCAGGCTCCAGCGGCGTGCCCTGCTTCGCGTCGGCCAGCCGGTAGCTGGCGAGGAACAGCGGCCCGGAAGCAGCGCCCTTCTGATCTTCCGCCACGGCGCGCCGCAGCCCCTCGCAGCTCTGCCGCGCAAGCGCTTGCTGCGCCGCGCCGCCGGGCTGCCGCGGCTGCTGGGCCAACGCCGCGGACATCGGCAGCGCCAAGGCCGCCGATGCCACGGCGCAATGCGCCAGAGTCCGGGAGAACGGGAAGAGCTGCATGGTTTGCTTTCGAAGCGGGCGGTACGTCTGTGCCCGTGCTCAGGACTTGAGGCTGGCCGATACCACCTTGCCGGGCGCGCACAGGTTGTTGCCCGCGGCGGTTGCGGCCGACGACACGTCCTTGGCCTCGATGCGCGCCACCGCGTAGAGGGAGCCCTGCTCGGCGAAGGGGAACGGCACGCTGTAGGTGCTCTGCAGTTCTTCAGACGCCACCGGCAGCAACTGCTCCACGCGCGCCGGCACCGCGGCGCCGTTTTCGGTCAGGGTTACGTCCAGCGTCGAGCCGATGCTGAGGCGCTTGGCCACCCGCGCCGGAAACACCGCCACCACGCCGAGCCGGCTGCAGTCGGTCACGCGCACCAGCGAGGCACCCGCCGTGACGTACGCGCCTTCGGGTGCGAGCACCGAGTGAACCTGCCCCGCCTGCGAGGCCTTGATTTCGTAAGAGGACAGCTTCTCGACCCGGCGCCGTTCCTCGTCTTCGAGCTGGATCACCTGCTTGAGCTGCTGGAGGATGGCGGCGCCGTCCTGCTGGGCACGGCCGACGCTGTTGCGCAGCACCTCGCGCCGGCTTGCGAGCGTCTGGAAGAGGCTGTTGCCACCCGTGCCCACGAACGCACCCTGCCCCGCGCTGGCCACCGTCTGGGCCTGCCCGGCAAAGGCTTGCTCCGCCACCGACGCATTGGCGCGCGCCGTGTTCAGTTGCGCCATCGACGCGTTCATCACCTGCTCGCTGATGGCGCCCTGCTCCAGCAAGGCCTGGTTGGTCTTGACCTTGTTCTCCTGCTCTTCGACCATGCTGTGCGCCACGTCGCGCTGGCGCCGCGCAATCTGCCAGGCCTCCCAGGCCTGGGCCACGGAAGCCTCGCGGTGAACCGAGGCCTCCTGCCCGACGGACCTCATCTCCTGGTTGTCGGCCTTGAACTGGTTGCCCAGCTGCGCCAACTGGCTCTGCAGCGCGAGATGCTGCGAACGCAGCGTCGTGAGAATCTCCTGGCTCACGGTCGGGTTGCGCACCGTGGCCACCACGGTGCCGGGCTCCACCACGTCACGCGCATGCACCACCATCTGCGACACCACGCCGTTGATAGGCGACGTGATCAGGCCGACAGGCGCCTGCAGCACCGCCCGCGTGGCCTGCGAAGACAGCAGCGGCTGGACCAGTGTGGCCACCATCAGCCACAGCACGAAGGCCAGCAGCGCATAGGCCGCCAGCTTGGGAACGAAGGCGCCCGCCTGCCGGCCTCGATGAGGGCTGCGCGGAACCCGACGGGCCCTCGCGCTGGCAGTGCGGCGATCGCCGCGGGGAAAAACAAATGAAGGCAGTTTCGACACACGCATACCCCACCTCTTGATGCGAAGGCGTGCGCCGGAAATCGGCGCAACATCCATGAATGAAAGGGAACTCGCCTGTAGCCCGAACGGAGCCGCCGGCGCCTCGAGGGCCGCCGCGTCCGCATGCTGCAGTGCAATACGAAGGTACGGCCAAAGCCGATTTACCACTGCTTCGGTGAGCAACAAGATGTGCGGACTTCACATCCTGACCGACCATTCGGTCGAGCTAACTTCCTACAGTGGCGTCGGATTTATCGCTGTTGACAACGAAAGGCCTCGTCCGGCAGGCAAAGGCGGCCGGTTTCAGGACTGCCCAGCAAGCGCTCCAAGCCGCGTCCGCAAAAAGCGCCGGAGCGCGGAAATCGAGCCATCGGGATGCGGCAGCCGCGACCTGGGTTAGCCGAACATATCCGGTAACCAACCCGTGCGACTCTGACGGATTTAGGCAACGCCGAGGCCGAGAAAAAAGCGGCCAGCGTGCCATTCCGCAACGGTCTCGAAGGGGTCGCGCTTCCGCCCGCACAAGGCACTTCACGAGGCGGCCGTTTACAAGCGCCGTACGCACGACACAGCGCAATACAAGCACCTGCACAGTTGCATTCATAGTGCTCATCCGCGGTCTCTGGCGCCTTGCCAAGGAGTTTGCGAAAGCCACCCCACAACGCCCTTCGGCCACCTTACCGAGGGCCCATCGGAGCACAAGTCGTGTCATCGCCGAAAAAGAATGCCGCCTTCCTCGGGTCGATCTCGGGCCACAGCCTCCGGGCGTGGCTGTGGAGCGCAGGAAGAAGCAGGCCTCGTTCGCGTGCACCGGCCGGATCTAGCGCGCAGAGATGTAGCGTTTTTTAGTTAATGCCATGTAACGCCATCCGGCGTTACCGACAGGCCAACCGGGCGCTTGGACGCACGCGCGCGGCGGAATGCCCGCCGACTACGCGACGTCAGAGGGGCATGTCATGTTCACACGCTACGCCATTCGCACGCTGCTTTGCGTTGCCGCCGTGCCCGCCATCTCCGAAGAGCCCGCCGCACCAATCCATGACCGCGTGTTTCTGAGCAAAACCGAGATCGAGACCACCTTGATCGGCAAGCCCATCGTTTCAAGCAATCTTTCGACCGGCATGGTCTCGCGCTGGCAGTTCTATTCGGACGGCCGCGTCGACTTTGCCAACCAAAGCGGGCCCGGCAAGGCGTCGGGGAAGTGGTTTCTCAACCCCGATGGCTCAATGTGCGTGACGATGATTTCTCGGACCGGGTGCCGCTACTGGTTCAGGAACGAGAAGGACGGCGCCCTTGCGAATGCCGATACCAGGGAGCCGAATGCACCTACGGTGGCTGAGATACGGTTTGAGTAGTAGTGCGAGGTCGAGTGGTTGGGCCTGGGATAGGCGAGGTTTTGCCAGCCAGTTCTCCCAGTCAGCCTCGGGCAGAAGAGAGAACTCAGTCGACGATGCGACCGGCAAGCGGTCATCCTCACATGGCTGCAAGCCTCAACCTGCCTGAGACCTCGCAGCAACTTCGGCCATAAGCCTCTGCATCACACCGGGATCGAAGGCCAAAGCGATGTTGATGCAGAACGAGAATCGAAACCAGATCGTGAAGAGGCTGAGGTCTCCCGTGTTAGCCATTGCAAAGCGATAGTTAAACTGGTCGCTCAGGTCGACGGTGGCTCGACGCAGGTTGGCAAAACCTGTGGGCACTGTGAAGATGTCTTCGGGGATCGTCCCCTCGATCTGATTGAAGTTGGTGAACCAACGATGCCGAATTGCTGCCTCGGTTGGCACAATGCGCTCAGAATGCTTGAAGTGCAGGGCCTTGGCAAGCTTCTCCGCAAATACTGGCACTGCCAGGCGCGCAGGCTCCGGGACGCTCATTAGCGGCAAGTCGCTATAGGTCTGGCCAGGATCCGGCTTGAGTCCCACACGCCGCGCGAGCTCACGCTTTCGATTCGCAGTGAGTTGCATTGACCTCAGCATGCCGGGCTTCAATAGCGGGCGTGCAAGACGCTCCAATTCCGGTTGCGATGACGCAGACTCGGCGTCTGCGCCGGGGTGTAGGCGAGACATAAGCGCAACCCAGGATTCGGCTGTCTTGCTGCCTGCGTTGCACGTCATACAGGCTGGAAAGACGTATCCCTCCGGCCATTGTCGGCGAGAAAAGATCGCGCGCGGCGGGCAATGGTCAACCGTAGTAGCCGCGGTGCAGCCGCCACAAAAAATGCACTGATTCGTCTTCGAGAATGCGACCTCACGGGCGCTGGCCTCTTTAGTCCGTGCCTGCCCCATTACGCGGCCTATATCGGCACGACGCTGCCTGCCGGCACTCGCCTGAGGAGAAAAACTCGATCCATCAGGTTCTGAATTTTCTCTTCGGCGAAAGTACGTTCTGTCATCGTTGGTCTGTCTTTGAGGGGCGCTTGGCAACTCAGCCGGTGCATGGGTCAGTCTACGGCGAATCGGCCTTCCTCTGCCACGCCACCGCCGCCGCGCACCACTCCTGCCTGCACTCAGCGCTTCGAACTAAGCTGCGCCGACCGATTGCACGAGTATCAGGTCGTCAGCCTCGAGTCCTTCTGCCGTGAACAGTTCTGGAGTAGCCTCCTCTGGAATTCCTTCCAGCATAAGCGCCGCTCTTGCTTGTTGAAAGGCTCGCCGAACAGACAAGCCGAACCCCAGCGCTGAGTAGAACTGCGACGAGAAGACACGAGCAGCATCGTCTCCAATTGAGGTGTTCATTCCGATCGCAGCAGGAACATGCTCAACGACAGCCTCTGCCTGACCGCGGGAGTAACACGTGTTGAAGAACACCAACTGGATATCGTCAGACCCGGCCGCCATGGTCTGCACAATCGCCTCCTTCGATACCAACTTCGCATTTCCAGCGTTGTCCTGAAAGACGATCTCGTCTTGATCCGATCCATGCCCACTGAAGTGAACAACGGTCGGACGTATCTCGTTTATCGCCTGCAGCACGTCCATGGGCCGAACCGCCCATCGTGACTTCAATTCGACCGCGTCCCTATGCTGCGACTTTCTGATCATCTCCTCAATGCCACGAACCTCTTCGTCAAGCCTCAGCTGCTGCTGATCAATCGGGTTAGCAGCAAGAAAAAGCACGGTGATCCGGCGCGGTAACTGTTCCAGCTTTTTCAGCACATCCATCGTAAGTTGATGGTGCTGACTTACCGCTCCTGCCAGCGATGCCATACGACGCGCATTCTCCTGCGCAGCGCGCTGCTGCTCTTGGCCTTTCCGACGAGTTTCCTGAATCTCCGCGGAGGCGAGTCGTTTGTGCGCATCATTCAACCGAGTCTGCTCGCGGGCAATCCTCGTCTCGATATCAGCCACCTTTTTCTGAGATCGCGCCGCAGCCTCCTCATGCTTTTTCACATCACGAACTCGCGATTGGGCCGAGGAGGGACTAGTCGCTCGCCGCACTAAATCGGCAGCAGTATTTGCGCGCTTCTTCTCGTCAGCCACCTTGGATGCTTCTCGAGCCTTTTCTGTTTGCAGTCGAGCAATCTCTTGCTGATGTTTCAGCGCGTCTCGTCGGTAGCTCTCTGTCGTCATCTCTCCAAGCATAGCCTTGGCGTGCGCAGGCTGGCACTCCCCAAACTTACGTCTCGACTGGGCGCAGTCGTTCTACGGGATTGAACTAGATCGCTCCGGTAGGGCTCCACGAGACCCGCTGACGCGCACCAATTTTGCTGCCGCCTGGCCGGGCGGGTAGAAGATACTGAATAAACCGCCTTATGGTCGTCGCGCAAGCGGCAACGGTGATAAAGCCCAAAAGGCTTCGCCGCCAGTCTCGTAAGGCTGCACAATCAGGCCTGTTCAGCGCAAAAGGGCCCAGAGCAATGGCACTCCTCGACAACCTTCTCAAGTACGTTAGAAGCGGAACCGCAGAAGGAGACCGACCATTTCTTGGCGAGACCTTCGTGTCACCGACGCAGTTCGACCAGCTTTGTGCCATTGAGCCTGGAAGCATGCGCCTTCTCATCGGCAATAAAGGCATAGGCAAGAGCGCGGTAGTCGAATGGATCGCAAAGGTCTCAGACAAGAAAAAAATTCCGTGCCTCTTGATCCGGCCAGACAATATTATCACGACACCACAGCCGACTTCGTTTGATATCGGCTCATTAAAGTCCTATTACTATGATGTGCTGCTTCGCACAATTGCGAGCAAAATTGGCTCCAACCTTAAGGGGTTTTTAAAGGGCGATGCCGCACGTCTTTATAATGAGGCAAAGCAGCGCGGCATTGCTCAGGGAGACATCATTCAAACTACATTGGAACTGATTTCGGCAATCTCATTGCCAGTCAGCAAGGTCAATGGAGTGCAACTAGCCAAGGATCTGGCAGCGTCGAACTCCGCGCAGAATCTTACATCGGCGATTAATCGCCAGCTGCTCTCTTCCGGGTCTGTCTTCTATTTACTAATTGATGATACCGATCAACTAGCTGCCCCGGATCAAGCTACTCACCTAAATCGGATCTGGGGTTTAATTCTGGCTGTTCGCAGGCTAGCAGGCGAATGCATGGCAGTGCGTCCGATCGTGAGCTTACGTGCAAGCGTCTGGACACGGCTAACCACCGAAAGCCTAGGCCAGAGGGACCAGACCGATCACATGCGCGGTTTAGTGATTCCTCTCTTGGCGGACGATAAACTTATGCAGGCGATCATTAGGCGACGCCTGGAACGTGCTGCTGTCGACGCCGGGTTTGCAAGAACTGACCCATATCCAGTTTTTTTTGAAGGCAACGAAATGACGCTTCCGACGAGTGACGCGCGTCGATCATGGCAGTCTTTCATCACGAAATCAGCTAGAGAGAGACCACGTGATGCCATTCAGCTTATTAAGAACATGATCGATGCTGCAAACAGCGAATCTCATGTAAAGATTGGAAGTGCTGACGCAAATAAGGCAATGGCCTTGTACTCCAGCGAACGAGTCGATGACGTTGTGAACGAATTTTCAATTGACTGCAAGAACATTCGTGAAATTATTGATTCGCTTGCAGATTGTGATTTCGACTCAAATTTCGAGTCGATTCGCCGCCATATGAGAACTGTTCCAAGCATTACCTCTCTGAGCGTCCGCGGCACGCAAATGAGACCTGAAGTCGATGATGACGCCATCATTCTTCTTGAACTGATGCACGAGGCAGGAGTTATTAACCCCCGCGTCCCTGACCGTACGAAAGACCGCGATTTTCGACATATCAATTTTCACGACGACCCCTCTTTCGTAAGGACGTCGAATTGGAATGATATGCAAGGGGCCACCTGGGAAATCCATCCCGCATTTCGCACCTACCTTCTTGGGGTCAAGCAGGCGCGAGTTAACAGGATATTGATGCCAGCCACCTCAAGGCAGCGCTGAGGCGTCGGCAAACGCCTAGCGATGAACTCGTCCATCCAAGTGTCGAGACCGATACCCCTATGTGCGCACCCGAAAGGGGGAAGCCCTGCGCGGAGTTTTTTGGCCCCCTCCACCGAATCCCTTATAGAAAGCTTGCAAGCGAAGTGCTTAGCCTCGCACCCTGTTTTCGGGATGTTGGGTTTTGTGTGGGGGTAGAAGCATAAAAACGGCCCAAGGCCGCTAGTTTTCTCGCTCAGTGGCGGAGAGTGTGAGATTCGAACTCACGGACGATTTCTCGTCGGCAGTTTTCAAGACTGCTGGTTTAAACCACTCACCCAACTCTCCGGAACCGTCGATTTTATGCTGACCGTGCGCCCTCAAGCCTCGGGCAGGAAAAGCGTCTGCAGGTCGCTCAGAAAATCCAGCCCGCGTTCGGTGGGCCACACGCGGTGCAGGTCACGGGCGATGAGGCCCTTGCGCTCGGCTTCTTCCATCCCTTTTTGGATGCTGGTCATGGCCAGCCCTGTTCGCTCGCTGAACTGGGGCAGCGTGAAGCCTTCTTTCAGGCGCAGCGCGTTGAGCATGAACTCGAACGGCAGGTCGGCCAGCGCGACTTCTTCGCTCTGAGTTACTGCGGCGCCTGCGCGGGCGTTGTCCATGTACAGGCGCGGTTCGCGAAAGCGCACCTGGCGCACGATGCGATGGGCAAAGCTCAGCTTGCTGTGGGCGCCGGCGCCAATGCCAAGGTAGTCGCCAAACTGCCAGTAGTTGAGGTTGTGCGCGCAGGTGTGGCCGGCGCGCGCGTAGGCCGACACCTCGTAGCGCGACATGCCGCTGGCGGCGGTGCGCTCGGTGATGCGGTCGAGCATGGCGTAGGCCACGTCGTCTTCGGGCAGCGTCGGCGGAAACTTGGCGAACCAGGTGTTGGGCTCGATGGTGAGGTGGTACACCGAGATGTGCGGCGGCGCGAGCGCCAGCGCCTGGGTCAGGTCGGCGTCCAGGCCCTCGATCGTCTGGCCCGGCAGGGCGTACATCAGGTCGAGGTTGAAGGTGTCGAATGCGCTCGCGGCTTCTTCGACGGCGGCAATGGCCTGTGCGCGATCGTGCACGCGGCCCAATGCCTTCAGGTGCTCATCATTGAAGCTCTGCACACCGACCGACAGGCGCGTAACGCCCGCACTGCGGTAGGCGCGAAAGCGGTTGCGCTCGAAGGTGCCGGGGTTGGCTTCGAGCGAGATCTCGCAGTCGGGCGCCAGCTTGAGGCGGGCGCGCACGTCGCCCAGCAGGCGGTCGATGGCCTGGGGCGAAAAGAGGCTGGGCGTTCCGCCGCCAATAAAAATGGTGTGGACGGTGCGGCCCCAGATGAGCGGCAGCGCGGCATCCAGGTCTGCAATGAGCGCGTCGAGGTAGGCTGCCTCGGGAATGCCTTCGGCCTCGGCCTCGTTGGTGGCGCGCCACTCGTGCGAGTTGAAGTCGCAATAAGGGCACTTGCGCAGGCACCAGGGCAGGTGAATGTAGAGCGACAACGGCGGCAACGCCGCAAGCTGCAGCGGGCCGGGCCGCATCCAGTGCAGCACGTCGTTGGCCTGCGGCGCGCCGGTAGGCTGCGCGGGCTGAATGGGAACGACGGTGGCCATGGGTCAGAACCAGCGTTCGCGCATCAGGGCCAGCATGGCCTTTGCCGCCTGGCCCCGGTGGCTGTTGGCGTTTTTTACCTCGGGCGGCAGCTGCGCGAAGGTCTTGCCGAAGCCGGGCAAATACATGACGGGATCGAAGCCAAAGCCGTTGTCACCGATGGGCGCCTTCGTGATCTCGCCGACCACGCGGCCAACGGCGATGAGGGGCTCGGGGTCGTCGTGCCCGCGCAGCGCGACCAGCGTGCTGACGAGTGCGGCGCGCCGGTTGACCACGCCGTCGAGCTGCTCGAGCAGGGCCTTGACGTTGTTGCCATCGCCCTTGGCGTAGCCGAACTGCGTGGCATAGAAGGCGGTGTCGACACCCGGCAAGCCGCCAAAGGCGTCGACGCAAAGCCCGGCGTCATCTGCAATGGCGGGCAGGCCGGTTGCGGCGCTGGCATGGCGCGCCTTGGCCAGCGCGTTTTCGACGAAGGTGCGAAACGGCTCCTCGGCCTCGCCCACGCCCAATGCCGATTGGGGCACGAGCGTCACGGCCAACTCCGCAAACAGCTGCTGGAGTTCGGCAAGCTTGCCGGCGTTGTTGGAGGCCAGAACCAGTTTCATCGCCACTACTTACTCATTTCGACTCGAGGGACTGCTGCTGCAGCACGATCAGTTCGCCGATGCCTTTCTCGGCCAGGCCGAGCAGGATGTTCATCTCGTCGCGCGAGAACGCCGCGCCTTCGGCGGTGCCCTGCACTTCGACGAAATGGCCGGCACCGGTCATGACGACGTTCATGTCGGTGTCGCAGGCCGAGTCTTCGGTGTATTCCAGGTCGAGCAGCGGCGTGCCGCCGACGATGCCGACCGAAATGGCGGCCACGTGGCCCCTGATGGGCGATGCGGGGATCGTGCCGGCGGCCAGCAGCTTGTTGACAGCGTCTTGCGCGGCGACGAATGCGCCGGTAATGGCCGCGGTGCGGGTGCCGCCATCGGCCTGCAGCACGTCGCAGTCGAGGTGGATGGTGCGTTCGCCCAGCGCGGCCAGGTCGAACACGGCGCGCATCGAGCGGCCGATGAGGCGCTGGATTTCCTGCGTGCGGCCGCTTTGCTTGCCGCGTGCGGCCTCGCGGTCGCTGCGCGTGTGGGTGGCGCGCGGCAGCATGCCGTATTCGGCCGTGACCCAGCCTTCACCGCTGCCGCGCTTGTGCGGTGGCACGCGCTCCTCGACCGAGGCGGTGCACAGCACGCGTGTCTGGCCGAATTCGATGAGCACCGAACCTTCGGCGTGGATGGTGAAACCGCGGGTAATGCGCACCGGGCGCAGCTGGTCGGCGGCGCGGCCGGCGCTTCGTGTGAAAGCAGTCATTTTTGTGAGGGGGTGCGTGGGAATAAAACGGAACTCATCGGCCAGCCGTGCCGCGGCGCCGGCGTTGCCGGCAGCGTGGGAACAGCCGCCATAAAAAGGGGTGGGCGGCTGCGCAATGCGCGGCACGCCCGGGTATCAAATCTTCTTTGCCGCAGAGCGGCGAATGGCCTCGTTGATTTCGGCAATCGAGCGCTCGATGGCGTCTTCGTCCATGTCCTCGATCTCGCCGTCGGAGGGCATGCCGGCCTGGATGGTGGACGCAAAAACGCCGTCGTCGATGGTCTCGGTGGAAACGCCGCGGTCTTCGCGCGTCGAATCGGGCATTTCCCATTCGAGCGCGATGAGCGTCACGTTGTCGCTGTGGGCGCCGCCCTTGCGAAGCGCCATTTCGGCAAGGTCGGGCGCCGCATCGGACACCGGCTTGTCGGAAGACAGGGTGTGCACGATGACGGCATCGTCGAGCACGCCCCACACGCCGTCCGAGCACAGCATGATGCGGTCGCCGCGCTGCAATTGCAGCGGGGCCGAAATATCGAACAGCGGCGTGGTCGGCGAACCCAGGCAGGTGAGCAGCAGATTGCGGTTGACCGGCATGTCCGAACCTTGCGGGCGCGGGCGCTCGGCGTGCGAATGGTCGCGCGTGCGGGTCAGCAGGCGGCCGTCGCGCACCACGTAAAGGCGCGAGTCGCCGCAATGCATCCAGGTGGCCGTGGTGCCCTGCAGCAGGGCCGCAACGACGGTGGTGCGCGGCGTGTCGAGCATGGCCTTGTGGCTTGCGTACCGCATGATCTGCTGGTGCGCGGCCATGGCCGATTCGGCCAGGAAGGCCTTGGCGTCCTTGACGGTGGGGCGCGCTTCGCGCTGGTAGAGCGCCGCAATGGTCTGCAATGCCAGCTGGGCCGCAACCTCGCCCTCGGGGTGGCCGCCCATGCCGTCGGCCAGCACGAAAAGGCCCGACTCCCGCGTGTAGCAGTAGCCCATGCGGTCTTCGTTCTTGAGACGGCCGCCCTTTCGGCTGACCTGGAATACCGAGAATTTCATGCCGGACGCGTCGTAGGTGCCGCCGCCCTGGGCAGGGCCTTCTTGTCGAAGGAGCGGATGTTGTCGAATGAAAGCCGCACCTTTTCGCCAACGGTGAGCTTGGTGTAGCGCCGCTCGCCTTCGCGGCTCAGTTCTTTTTGCAGCGCAAAGACCGATTGCGGCCGCGAGAGCGGGTCGAGCGACATGCACCACTCGACCACTTCGATAAGGTTGTCGGAGTACACGCCACGCAGCCGCGACAGCGACAGGCTGAGCCGGTCTTTCTCGATGCGGCGCGGGGCGTCGTTGGGCGGGTAGCCCTGCATGCAGGCGTAAATGCAGGCGCCAATGGCGTAGATGTCGGTCCAGGGGCCCATCGACGAGTCGCGCCGGTACATCTCGGGGGCGGCAAAGCCGGGGGTGTACATCGGCCGGATGAAGATGCCCTCTTTGCTGAGCACCTCGCGGGCGGCGCCAAAGTCGATCAGCACCGCGCGGTCTTCGTCGGTGACGAAGATGTTGGCGGGCTTGATGTCCAGGTGCAGCATCTTGTACTGGTGCACGATGCGCAGGCCCCGCAGAATTTCGTCGAAAAGCGACCGGATGGTCGATTCCCGGAAAACCTTGGGCTTTTTCAGGTCGCGCGCGGTCACCACGAAGTCCTGCAGGGTCGCGCCCTCCAGGTAGTTCATGACCATGTAGACGGTCTCGTTCTCCCTGAAAAAGTTGAGAACGCTGACCACCGAGGCATGCGAGATCTGCGCGAGCGAGCGGCCTTCCTCGAAAAAGCTCTTCAGGCCGAGCCTGTAGAGGGAGAGCTTTTCGGGCGGAACCTCGGGCGTGAGCTCGCCCGGCCCGCGCGTGGCGAGCGAAGACGGCAGGTATTCCTTGACGGCAACCTGCTGTCCGCTGGGGTCTATGGCGAGATAGACAACGCCAAAACCGCCTGCGGAAAGGCGACGAACGATGCGGTAACCGCCAATGACCGTATCGGGCAGCAGGGGCGAAGGCTTGACCTTTGACATAATCCGGGAGTTTCGCCCGAAGGCGATGGTGCGGCAAGCGAACGCCATGCCGACGCCTCGGTGCATGCAAGCAAAAACCACAGTGAGGCGCAATGCCAGTTTACAGCATGACCGGCTATGCCAGTGGCCAGAACGGCCCCGTTGGCAGCCACTCCGAAGCCGAAGCACGGCCTACCGCCGCGGGACGACTCGGGGTCGAGATACGCTCGGTCAACAGCCGCTTCCTCGATCTCACCTTCAAATTGCCGGAGGAACTGCGCCAGCATGAACCCGCGCTGCGCGAGCTGCTCACGGGCAAACTCAAGCGCGGCAAGGTCGAAGTGCGGGCCGCCATCGAGAACACCGCCCAGGCCGGCGTCGTCGAGCCCTCCGTCAAGCTGCTGCAGCGGCTGAACGGCGTGCAGGACGGCATCAGGGCCTGGCTGCCCGGCGCCCGCGAATTGAGCGTGGCCGACGTGCTGCGCCTTGCCGGCGGCGACAGCGCCGCCCGTGGCGACTGGGGCAGCGACCTGCTCGAGGTGAGCGGCAAGGCGCTGGACGCCCTGATGTCCGCCCGCCAGCGCGAAGGCGCACGGCTCGCCAAGATGCTGGAGGCCCATCTGGCCCAATTGCGCACGCTGGTCGAACAGGCCGGCCCGCTGATTCCCCAACTGGTCGAGCAGCAGCGCGCACGTTTCCTGGAGCGCTGGCAGGAAGCCATGGGCCTGACCGGCGGCACCCTGCCCGAGGCAGCCCAGGACCGGGCACTGAACGAGGCCACCGCCTTTGCCATTCGTATCGACGTGGCGGAAGAGCTCACGCGCCTCAATTCGCACCTCGACGAAATCGAGCGGCTGCTCAAAAAGGGCGGCGAAATCGGCAAGCGGCTGGACTTCCTGATCCAGGAACTGCACCGCGAGGCCAATACACTGGGCTCCAAGTCGGCCGCGCTGGAGCTCACCCGCATTGGCGTGGACATGAAGGTCCTGATCGAGCAGATGCGCGAACAGGTACAGAACATCGAATGAGCGAGCGAATGGACTATCCAGGCAACATTTTTGTCGTCGCGGCACCAAGCGGTGCCGGCAAATCGAGCCTGGTCAAGGCGCTCATGGAGCTGGACACGGCCGTCCAGCCCTCGGTTTCCCACACCACGCGGCCACCGCGCGGGCAGGAAAAGCACGGCCGGGAGTACTTTTTTACCTCGCCATCCGAATTCGACGCCATGATCGCCGCCGACGGCTTCGTGGAGTGGGCCCACGTGCACGGCCACCGGTACGGCACCTCCAAGAAGGCCATCGAGGAGCGGATCGCCCAGGGGGCCGACGTCATCCTGGAGATCGACTTCCAGGGCGCCATCCAGATCCGCAAGACCTTTGCCAACGCGGTCATGATCTTCATCCTGCCGCCCAGCTGGGAAGAATTGCGCTCGCGGCTGGAACGGCGCGGCGAAGACAGCGCCGCCGTCATCGAACTGCGCCTCAAGAATGCCGCGGAAGAAATGGCCCGGGCGGGGGAATTCGACTTCGTTATAATCAACGAGTTATTTGAGCGCGCGCTTTTCGATCTCAAGGCGATCGTCCACGCTCAGCGGCTTCGGTATTCTGCACAGCGCCGCGCACGTGCCGACACATTCGCCGCCCTGAACATCCCCTGATTTCCTGCTCACCCCGACCGAAAGATTCTCATCATGGCCCGCATCACCGTCGAAGATTGTCTGCTTCAGATCCCCAACCGCTTCCAGCTGGTTCTGGCCGCCACGTACCGTGCGCGCATGCTGAGCCAAGGCCACGCGCCCAAGATCGAGAGCAAGAACAAGCCGGCCGTGACCGCCCTGCGCGAAATCGCCGAAGGCAAGATCGGCATCGAAATGCTCAAGAAGGTGCCGGGCTGATCTGACGCACCCCTGCAACGAAAAGGCACCGCAAAGCGGTGCTTTTTTTACGTCTGGACGCGTCCATACAGCGGTCACGCTAAAGTGGTAGCCATGAGTGCGGTTGCCAAACATCAGTCCCATGCCCCTTCGGGCACGCCAAAGCCGAGCCCGGCGGCGCTGAATGCGGCTGCCGCAAGCTTTGCCGCACTGACGGCCCGGCTCGACTACCTGAGCCCCGAAGACACCGAGCTGGTCCGCCGCGCCTACCGCTTTGCCGACGAGGCGCACCTGGGCCAGCTGCGCAACAGCGGCGAACCGTACATCACCCACCCCATCGCGGTGGCGGCGCAATGCGCCGAATGGAAGCTCGACGCCCAGGCGCTGATGGCCGCCCTGCTGCACGATGCCATCGAGGACTGCGGGGTTACCAAGCCGGAACTGATCGAGCGCTTTGGGGCCCCGGTGGCCGAGCTGGTCGACGGGCTCACCAAGCTGGACAAGCTGCAGTTCAATACCCGCGAAGAAAACCAGGCCGAATCGTTCCGCAAGATGCTGCTGGCCATGGCGCGCGACGTGCGCGTCATTCTGGTCAAGCTGGCCGACCGCACGCACAACATGCGCACGCTCGACGATGCGCCGCGCGAAAAATGGGCCCGCATTTCGCGCGAAACGCTCGAAATCTATGCGCCCATCGCGCATCGGCTGGGCCTGAACCAGACGTATCGCGAGCTGCAGGAGCTGTCGTTCCGCCACCTGAAGCCCTGGCGCTATGCCACCCTGTCCAAGGCCGTGGCCAGGGCGCGGGGGCGCCGCCGCGATCTGATCCATAAGGTGCAGCGCGAAGTCGAAACCGCCTTTGCCAACGCCAACATGACGCTGCGCATCGCGGGACGCGAAAAAACGCTCTATTCGATCTACCGCAAGATGGAAGAAAAGCACCTGAGCTTTGCCCAGGTGACCGACATCTACGGCTTTCGCCTGATCGTGCCGAACGTGATCGCCTGCTACACCGGCCTTGGCATCCTGCACCAGATGTACAAGCCGCTGCCGGGCAAGTTCAAGGACCACATCGCCATCGCCAAGCTCAACGGCTACCAGTCGCTGCACACCACGCTGGTGGGCCCGGCCGGCGTGAACGTGGAGTTTCAGCTGCGCACCGAGGCCATGCACGTGGTGGCCGAATCCGGCGTTGCGGCGCACTGGCTCTACAAGGCCGCGGAGCCGAATGCGGCCAGCAACGACAGGCTCGGCACCAAGTGGCTGCAGTCGTTGCTCGACATCCAGGACGAAACGCGCGATGCCGCCGAGTTCTGGGACCACGTCAAGGTCGACCTCTTTCCGGATGCGGTGTACGTGTTCACGCCCAAGAGCCAGATCCTGGCCCTGCCGCGCGGCGCCACGGTGGTCGACTTTGCCTACGCCATCCACAGCAACATCGGCGACCACACCTCGGCCGCCCGCATCAACGGCGACCAGGTGCCGCTGCGTACCGAGCTCAAGAACGGCGACGTGGTCGAGGTGATTACCGCCCCCGTATCGACGCCCAATCCGGCCTGGCTCGGCTTCGTGCGAACCGGCCGCGCGCGCTCCAAGATCCGCCACTACCTGAAGACCCTGGCCCATGCGGAATCCGAAGGCCTCGGCGAAAAGCTGCTGGCGCAGGCGCTGCGCGCCGAAGGCCTCAGCAAGCTGCCGGCCGACGACGCCGAACACCAGGCACTATGGGAAAAGCTGCTGCGCTTCACGGGCAACCGTACCCGCGCCGAACTGCTGACCGACATCGGCCTGGGCAAGCGGATTGCCAGCATCGTGGCAAAGCGCCTGGTGGCCATGCTCTCAGAACTGGGCGAGCGGCCGGATGCGCTGCTGCTGAGCCGCGAACGCTTCATTTCGCACGAAACCATCTCGCAGGGGGCCGTCACGCTGGACGGCAGCGAGAACTCGTCGGTCCGCTTTGCGCTGTGCTGCCGGCCCATTCCGGGCGACGAGATCGTCGGCTATCTCGGGCATGGCGAAGGCCTTGTGGTGCACACCGAAAGCTGCGGCGTCGGCCAGCGCCTGCGCCACAAGGACAGCGAGCGCTTCTTCGCGGTCGAATGGGCGGACGAGCCCACCCGCGCCTTCGAGACCGGCGTGGTCATCACCGTGCGCAACGACAAGGGCGTGCTGGCCCGCGTGGCCGCCACCCTGGCGGACGCCGAAGCCGACATCACGCACGTCGAGATGGCGGACGAAACCCCGCAGGATTCGACCGATCTGCGCTTCGTGATTGCCGTGCGCGACCGGACTCACCTGGACGCCGTCTTGCGCGCGGCGCGGCGGACCGCCTCGGTGCTGACCGCCGCGCGCACGGTTCCTGCGGCCTGAAAAAACCGCAGCGTTGAATGGCAACGCTACGCCGGACCGGGAGCCGGGTAGCTGACCGACAGCAATTCGACCTCGTGCGCGCCGCCGGGCGTAACGAGCTTCACCACGTCGCCCTCGCGTGACTTGAGCAACGCCCGTGCGATCGGGGAAATCCAGCTGACCTGCGCCTTGGCGCTGTCGGCTTCATCGATGCCCAGGATCGTCACGCTGCGTTCGTCGCCGGTCTCGTCGACATAGCGCACCGTGGCGCCAAAGAAGACTTGGTCGCTGCCGTGGTGCACCGAGGGATCGGTGACCTCCGCGATCTCGAGCCGCTTGGTGAGAAAGCGAATGCGCCTGTCGATTTCCCTGAGGCGCTTCTTGCCGTAGAGATAGTCGCCGTTCTCCGAGCGGTCGCCGTTCTTGGCGGCCCAATGCACGGCTTCCACCACCTTGGGGCGCTCTTCGTCCATCAACTGGAGCAGTTCGTCGCGCAGCCGGGCATAGCCGGCCGGCGTCATGTAGTTCTTACTGCCGCTGGGCAGTGCGGGGGCGGTGCTGTCGCCATCATCGTCGTCGCCGCCAGCGTCGGTTTCCTTGGTGAACGCTTTGCTCACGATAGAAGCTCCAAATCCATTTTCCTCAACCCAGGTCCGAGCGCTTGCAGTCGAAGACCACGCTTTGCTCGACCGCTCGCAGGACAGGCACCTTGTTCGCAAAAGCGACGCCCGCGCTGACAAGGCGCCACTCGTTCGCCTTGAACAGCTTGAAAAGATGCGTGACCTCGGTCCCGACCGTGGGAATGGAGTTGAAAACATAGACGGGCTCCCCGGACTGGCTCTCATCCATGCTCACAAGATCGGCCCTCATCTTGCCCATGGTTTCCGTGTCTTTCGTTCGGGAACGCACGACGTCGAGGTTGACGGTGCGGGAGTGCTCGTCGATTGAAATCCGGCGCACCCAGTTGAAAGGCGATGCGGGCCCATTGCTTGCGCCGGGGACGCAGGTGATGGTTCCTGCCGATGCCGCGCCTGCTGCTGAAGACAGCATGAGAAATTGGAGTGCAAGCCGCTTTGCCGAAATGCTCATGATGCGTTGCGCGTTGTATGACTGGGCTGAACTTTAGCCCCAGGCGCATGAGCGTGCTTTCTCTTCGCGCCGTGACCACGGCTGCACTGGCTGCGATCGCCCAAAAGAAAATGGCCTGGAAGATCTAAATCTTCCAGGCCATTCAAGAGAGTGGTGCGGCTGGCAGGAATTGAACCCACGACCCCTTGGTTCGTAGCCAAGTACTCTATCCAACTGAGCTACAGCCGCACAGCTATCGATTATAGCATCCATTTTTGCCCCCGGCGAGCCAGGTCAGAAAATGAATGCCAAGTGGTAGGCCGTGATGGGCTTGAACCATCGACCAACGGATTATGAGTCCGCTGCTCTAACCAACTGAGCTAACGGCCCACGAGAGGCCACGATTCTATTCGCGGCGCTGCCTACTTGCGGTGGCTCAGCGCATTGCTGACCAGCCGGGAGGTGATGTCGACGATCTGGATCATGCGCTCGTAGGGCATTCGCGTCGGCCCGATGACGCCCAGGGTGCCCACCACCTGTCCGTCGACTTCATAGTTGGCGCTGACGATGGAAAGCTCCTCGAACGGCACCACCTGGCTCTCGCCGCCGATGAAAATTCGCACGCCTTCGGCCTTGCTCGACACGTCGAGCAGCCGCATCAGTTGCGCCTTTTGCTCGAACAGCTCGAACGCACGGCGCAAATGACTCATGTCGCTAGAAAAATCGGTCACGGAGAGCAGGTTGCGCTCGCCGGAAATCACGACGTCGTCTTCTTGCGCCTCGGTGAGCACCTCGGAGCTGACATTCACTGCCGCCTGCATGAGCGCTGCAATCTCGCCACGCAGTTTTTCGACTTCGGACTGGAGCCGGTCGCGCACCTGCTCGATGGTCAAGCCCGCGTAGTGGGCATTGATGTAGTTCGATGCCTCCACCAACTGCGACTGCGAATAATCGGCCTCCGGAAAGATCACCCGGTTCTGCACGTCGCCGTCGGGCGAGACGATGATCACCAGCAGCCGCCGGTCCGAAAGTTTCAGGAATTCGATCTGCTTGAACACCGAGGCGCGCCGCGGCGCCATGACGACGCCGACGAACTGCGACAGGTTGGACAGCAGGTTGGCCGCGTTGGCAATCACCTTCTGCGGCTGGTCGGGCGCAAGGCTCGGCGCGCTCATCTGCTCGCGCTGCGCCGTGAGCATGGTGTCGACGAAAAGCCGATAGCCGCGAGCAGTGGGAATACGTCCGGCCGAGGTGTGCGGGCTGGCAATCAGCCCCAGCGACTCGAGGTCCGACATCACGTTGCGGATGGTCGCGGGGGACAGGTCCAACCCGGGCGCGCGCGACAAAGTCCGCGACCCGACCGGCTGGCCTTCGGCGATGTAACGCTCGACCAGCGTCTTGAGGAGCAACTTGGCACGGTCGTCCAGCATTGCAAGATTTTAGTGTTGTAATTTGTAGATGACTTCCCGCTTTCGTCACGTCGCGCTGATCGGCAAATACCAGGCTTCAGGCGCCCGGGCGCAGGCAGACGCGCGCGACGGCGTCATGGAAGACATCGGCACGTTCCTGGAATCGCAAGGGTGCGAGGTGTTCGTAGAAAAGTCCGCGGCCGACGAAGCCGATGCGGACGCGAACGTCGGCGGCCGCTACGAACCGCTGAGCGTCGAGGAAATCGGCCAGCGCTGCGATCTGGGCCTGGTGGTGGGGGGCGACGGCACCATGCTGGGCATCGGCCGGCAGCTGGCGTGCTACGGCATTCCGCTGATCGGCATCAACCGCGGGCGGCTCGGTTTCATCACCGACATTCCGCTCGACAACTACCAGGCCACGCTGATCCCGATGCTGGCCGGCGAGTACGAGGAAGACCACCGCAGCCTCATGCATGCGCAGGTCATGCGCGACGGCGCCTCGGTTTTCGATGCGCTGGCAATGAACGACGTGGTGGTCAACCGCGGCGCCACCTCGGGCATGGTCGAGCTGCGGGTTTCGGTCGGCCGGCATTTCGTGGCCAACCAGCGCGCCGACGGCCTGATCATCGCGACGCCGACGGGCTCGACAGCCTATGCGCTGTCGGCCGGCGGGCCGCTGCTGCACCCCGCGGTGCCGGGCTGGGTGCTGGTGCCCATTGCACCGCACACGCTCTCGAACCGCCCGGTGCTGCTGCCCGATGCCGACGAGATCGTGATCGAACTGGTGGCCGGGCGCGACGCCAGCGCCAATTTCGACATGCAGTCGCTGGCGTCGCTCGCCATCGGCGACCGCGTGGTGGTGCGCCGCTCCGACTTCCGGGTGCGCTTTCTGCATCCGCGCGGATGGAGCTATTTCGACACGCTGCGCAAGAAACTTCATTGGAACGAAGGGGGCTCCTGAGATGGCGCTGCGACGCATCGCACTGCGCGACTTCGTGATCGTGCGATCACTCGAACTCGATCTATCCTCTGGCTTCACGGTGCTGACCGGCGAAACCGGCGCGGGCAAATCCATACTGATCGATGCGCTTCAACTGGCGCTCGGCAACCGCGCCGACGCGGGCGCAGTGCGCGAGGGCGCCGAGCGGCTCGATGTCAGCGCCGAGTTCGACGCCGATCCGGCCTTTGCAGCCTGGCTCGACGAAGGCGGATTCGAATCCGGCGACGCCCTGCTGCTGCGCCGCACCGTCGACCTGCAAGGACGCAGCCGCGGCTGGATCAACGGGAGCCCGGCCACGGCCACGCAGCTGCGGGAACTTGGCGACCGCCTGCTCGACATCCACGGCCAGCATGCCTGGCAGAGCCTCACGCGTCCCGAGGCCGTGCGCGGCCTGCTCGACGCCTATGCCGGGGTGCGCAGCGATGCGCTGGACGCGGCTTGGCAGGCATGGCGACAAGCCCTCTCCGCGCTCGACCACGCACGCTCGGCGCAAGATTCGCTGCAACGCGAGCGCGAACGGCTGCAATGGCAGATTGCCGAGGTGATGAAGCTGGCCCCCGCCGAGGGCGAGTGGGAAGAACTCTCGACCAACCATGCGCGCGTCTCCAACGCGCAGGCGCTGATCGACGCGGCACAGGGCGCCAGCCAGGCGCTGGAAGACGACGACAACGGTGCCCTCGCAGCGCTGTCGCGCGCCGTCACCCTGCTGCAGAACTGCGAGCACATCGAGCCTGAATTCCGCGCCCTTGGCGAGGTGCTGGCCTCCAGCGTGGCGCAGGCCTCCGACGCCGCGCATTCGCTGCACGGGTACCTGCGCGACGCCGAAGCCGATCCGCAGCGCCTGGCGGAACTGGACGAGCGCATGGGGCTCTGGATGTCGCTGGCGCGCCGCTACAAGCGCACGCCGGGCGACCTGCCGGCGCTGCTGGCCGGCTGGCAGGCCGAGCTGAAGGCGCTCGATGCGCAAAGCGACCTCGAAGGCCTGGAGCGCGCCGAGCAAAGCGCCGGGCAGGCCTACATGAAGGAAGCCAAGGCGCTCGCCAAATCGCGCAAGCAAGCGGCACCGCGCCTGGCCGAGGCGGTCACGCGGGCCATGCAGGGGCTTGGCATGCAAGGCGGCCGTTTCGAAGTCGAACTGCAGCCGCTGGCACAGCCGGGCCGCGCTGGGCTCGAAGACGTCGCCTTTCTCGTGAGCGGCCATCCCGGCAGCACGCCCCGCCCCATCGGCAAGGTGGCTTCAGGCGGCGAGCTCTCCCGCATTGCCCTGGCCATTGCGGTGACCACGAGCCAGCTTGGCGCCGCGCAGACGCTGATCTTCGACGAGGTCGATGCCGGCGTCGGCGGGGCCGTGGCCGAGACCGTGGGGCGCCTCATGAAACAGCTCGGCCGCGACCGCCAGGTCTTGGCCGTGACCCATCTGCCGCAAGTGGCCGCCTGCGCCGATCACCACCTGGTGGTGGCCAAGCGCCAGACGGCTGCGGCGGGCCAGGACGGCCCGCGCACCGAAAGCGGCGTTTCGCGGCTCGACGACGACAACCGCGCCCGCGAGATCGCCCGCATGCTCGGCGGCGAGAAGCTTTCGCAGACTTCGCTGGCGCATGCCCGCGAAATGCTGGGCCACAAGACTTCGGCGGCGATGTGATGGACCTCGACCTGGTGCTCATCACGGGCATGTCCGGCTCGGGCAAGTCGGTGGCGCTGCATGCGCTGGAAGACGCCGGCTACTACTGCGTCGACAACCTGCCGCCCGAGTTGCTGACGCCTTTCATCGCGCTGCAGCACGAACAGCAGGCCACGCGCGTCGCCATTGCGATGGACGTGCGCAGCGGCGTGTCGCTGCCGATCGTGCCGCAGCAGCTCGACGCCTTGCGGAACGACGGCGTCTCGCTGCGATCGCTTTTTCTGGACGCGACCACCGACGCGTTGCTGCGGCGCTATTCGGAGACCCGCCGGCGCCATCCGCTGTCGCGCCTCGAGGGACGCACCGACGCTCCCGAGCAGGAGCGCGCGCTGGTTCAGGCCATCGAGCTCGAGCGCGAGCTGCTGGCCGATTTGCGCGACGGCGCCGACGTGATCGACACCAGCCTCATCCGACCGGCCCAACTGCAGAGCTACATCAAGGCCCTGATCTCGGCACCGCCGAGCGCATTGACGCTGGTGTTCGAGTCGTTCGCCTTCAAGCGCGGCGTGCCGCTGGACGCCGACTTCGTATTCGACGTGCGCATGCTGCCCAACCCGCACTACGTGCCCGCATTGCGCCCGCTCACGGGCCGCGATGCGCCGGTGGTCGAATGGCTGCGCGAGCACGAGGACGTGGCGCGCATGTACGACGACATCGAGCAATTTCTTTCGCGCTGGCTCGATGCGCTGGCGCGAGACCATCGCAGCTACGTGACGGTGGCCATCGGCTGCACGGGCGGCCAGCACCGCTCGGTGTTCCTGGTCGAGCAATTGGCGCGTGCTTTCGGAACCCGTTGGGGTGCCCTCAAGCGGCACCGCGAACTCGACGCGACTTAAGCTCGCCCCCAGTCTTCGCGCACTTCGTGTCGCTACGCCTACCCCCTACCGGGCGCAACACCAGAGGCCCGGCAAAGCCGGTTCCTCAGTGTTCCACGAAGGAGCCAGGACGCTAGCTTGCGCTGCTCTCTAGAAGCAGCTTGCGCACGGGCGCCGGCAATCCCAGGCGGGCCCACTCTTGCGCACCCACCCAGCGCGCGGCATCGCCCTGCGGCTGGCCGCTGCTGCGAAGCAGCACCGGGTGAAGGTGCAGGTCCTTGTGGGTCAGCACGTGCACGAAGGGCGACAGGTCTTGCGTGTGGCGCTGCTCGGCGGGCGGCAGCGCGGCCAACAGCTCTTCGCGGGTGTCGAACACCGGCAGGCAATAGAGCCCCGCCCAGATGCCCTTTGCGGGGCGCTTCTCCAGCCATACACGGCCTTCTGCATCGCGCGCCAACAAGGCCCAGAGTGACTGGGCGCTGCGCTTCAATTTGCGGGTCTTGACGGGATAGCGCTCCGGCTGCCCTTCTCGCAACCCCACGCAGGTATTGGTCAACGGGCAGATCATGCAGCTCGGCTTGCGCGGCAGGCAGACCGTCGCGCCCAGGTCCATCACCCCTTGCGTATAGCTTGCGATGGCCTCTTTCTGTTCGGCCGGCGGAAGCAGTTGCGTAGCCTGGTCCCACAGCGCGCGTTCCTGCGCCGACGAAGACATGTCGCCGCCAAAGCCGAGCACGCGCGTCAGCACGCGTTTCACGTTGCCGTCGAGAATCGCGACCCGCTCGCCAAAGCAGAAGGCCGCGATGGCTGCGGCGGTGGAGCGGCCGATGCCGGGCAAAGTCGTGAGCTCGGCGGCCGTGCGCGGAAATTCGCCGCCGAAGCGGGCCACCACCTCTTGCGCGCAGCGGTGCATGTTGCGCGCGCGGCTGTAATAGCCCAGCCCGCTCCAGAGGCCGAACACTTCGTCCTCGGTGCCCTCGGCCAGGGCCGACACGGTCGGAAAGCGTTCGAGAAAGCGCGCGAAGTATCCCAGCACAGTCGATACCTGGGTCTGCTGGAGCATGACCTCCGACAGCCAGACCCGGTAGGGATCCCGCGTGTTCTGCCACGGCAACTCGCTGCGGCCGTGGCTGCGTTGCCAGTCGACGATGCGCTGGGCGAAAGCCGTGGGCACCTGCAGTTCCGTGGCCGCGGTGGACACCGGACGATCAGGCCGCACGCAGTTCGCCGATGGCGGCGGCCGCGGCGGCCGGCCTTCCCTGTTGCGTGATCATCGAAGTGAATTCCTGCAGCCGGACATGCAACTCGGCCAGGCTGCTCTCCTGCGTGGACAGCTCGAGCAGGCGCTCGTCGAGGTTGCCGGCCGCACTCTGGATGCGCTCGATCGCCTCGATGCGCTTGGTGAAGTTGCGGCGGCGCTCCTTCAGCTGTGCGTCGATCTGCGCGCTGGCGCCTTTGCTCCAGCGCTCGACCTCGGTCATTGCGGCTTCGTTGACCAGCCGCAGCCGGCTTGCGAGCGCACGCACCAGCTTGTCGCAAAAATCCGCCTGCGCCAGCTTCAGCAGATTGCCGACGCCCAGGTAGTGAATGTGGCTGCGCTCGATCTGGCTCAGCTCCTGCTCGAAGCTGGTCAGGTCCGGCTCGGCGGGCGCCTGCAAGTTGAAGCCTTGCTCCGCGTTGAGCTGGCGGAAGGTGGCGTGCAGCATCGACTGGATCTCGGCCGTGGTCGCCTGCACTTCGCGCAGGTTGTTGCGCAGCGAGTCGAAGGTTTCGCCGTACACCTTGCGCACGTTGAACTTGATGCCCGGGCGCTTGAGCGCGCTCGAAAGCCGCACCATGTCGGCCTTGAGCGCGGTGCGGCCGAGCACGGCGTACACCTCGCGCAGCAGCTTGCCCTGCACCGAGCGCAGGGCCAGGATGCGCGTGTTGCTGCCCTCGAACTCCGTCTGCTCCTGGTCGATGCGCCCACGCATGTGGCGGATGACCGAGATATTCTTGCCGCGCAGGCCCTGCAGTTCCAGCGCCTGCTCCGACAGATCGCGCTGGCGCACCTTGAGGATGCGCTCGGCCTCGACCCGCAGCGCCACCATGCCTGCATCCACGGCAAGCCGCAGCATGGTTTCGCGCTTGCCCAGCACGCCTTCGGCGAGCAGCATTTCGAGTGCAGGCAGGCGGCTGGCATCGAGCAGCCGCGGGTCGCGCTGGATCTTTGCCTGCAAGCCCTTTTGCGCCGACACCGGCAGCACCTGCACGAGCGGAACCTCGAGAAACTTGGCCGCCACTTCACGCTGCCGCTCGATCTGCATCTCGATCTGCGCGGGCGTGCTGAGCGAGTCCCACATGGTGTCGATCTTGTTGAGCACCACGAAGCGCGTGTCGCTGCCTTCGCTTTCGGTGACCAGGTGCTCGCGCCAGATGGACAGGTCGGAGCGGGTCACCCCGGTTTCCGCGCCCAGGATGAAGACGACCGCATGGGCCTGCGGGATCAGGCTCACCGTGAGTTCGGGTTCGGCGCCGATCGCGTTCAGGCCCGGGGTGTCGAGGATCACCAGCCCCTGCTCCAGCAAGGGATGCGGCATGTTCAGAATGGCATGGCGCCAGCGCGGAATCTCGACCCGGCCTTCGGCGTCCTGCACCGGGTTGTCGTCCGGCGTCTCTTCGTTCCAGAAGCCCAGCGCGTGCGCCTCGTCCTTGCTGACCCAGCGCACCTCGGCCACCTTGCCCATGGCCAGGGCCAGTTGCTCGGCGTTCTCCACGTCGATCGCGATTTCGGTCCAGCGCGTGGGCTTTTCGCGCCAGTGCGTGAGCGAATGAGGCTCCAGGCGCGTTTCGATCGGCAGCAGCCGCAGCTTGGGGGCCTGCGCGGCGTCATAGCCCAGTTCGGTCGGGCACATCGTCGTGCGCCCCGCGCTGGCCGGCATGATGCGCCGCCCATAGCCCGCGAAGAAGATCGCGTTGATCAGCTCCGACTTGCCGCGCGAGAACTCGGCCACGAAGGCGACCATGACCTTGCTGTTGCGGATCTGCAGCTCCAGGCCGCGCAAGCGCTCGGCCACGGCCTGGTCGAGCAGCTCGTTTTCGGTCAGCCAGCGGGTCAGCCACTGCAGGCGATGCGCAAAATTGCTTCGCCAGGCACCGTGCTGATCGAGTTGTTGATTGAAAGAGCGGCTCAAAGGGAATATGTAAGAAACAACTTACAAATATAGCATTGCAAGCTGTGGAGCAACCGTTTGCAGGATATTCGAACGCGGGCGCCGAAACACTATTTTTGACAATTTGGGCAATAGTAAGTCGAACGCTGGCCTTGGCGCAGTTGCCGAATCGGCGTTGCGCAGACCCGACAAGGCTCGCCCGCGCGGCCGTAGACCGTCGCTTCGAGCTGAAAGTAGCCGTTCTGCCCGTCCACATTGGAGAAGTCGCGCAGCGTGCTGCCGCCCTTCTCCACCGCCCTGGCGAGGATTTCGCGCACCGCCGCATGGAGCTTGGCCGCCCGCGGCCGGCTGATGCGCGCGGCCGAAAGCGTCGGCCGGATGCCCGCCTGGAACAGCGCCTCGGAGGCGTAGATGTTGCCGACGCCCACCACCACGTCGCCCGCGAGCAGCACCTGCTTCACCGCGGTCCGGCGCTTGCGAAGGCCGGCATGGAACGCATCCAGGTCGAACTCGTCGCCCAGCGGCTCCATGCCGAGGCCGCCGAGCAGCTTGATGGCCCAGGGCGCCGCCTCGTCCTCCACGTAGACCACGGCGCCAAAGCGGCGCGGATCGTTGAGCCGCAGCGTGCCGCGGTCGGTGACCAGGTCGAAGTGGTCGTGAGCGCCAGGCGCGGGAAGCGCCGCATCGAAGCGCAGGCTGCCCGACATGCCCAGGTGCAGCAGCAGCAGCCCGCGGTCCAGGTCGATCAGCAGGTACTTGCCGCGCCGGCGCACTTGCAGCACCCGGCGTCCGGCCAGCGCTTCGGGTGCGACCATCAGCGCCCACCGCAGGGGCTTGCCGATGCGGGCTGCATCGATGCGTGCACCGGCGATGCGTTCGGCAAAACCGCGCCGCGTCACTTCGACTTCGGGAAGCTCAGGCATGAAATTGAAATCTCCGGGCTGCGACGAGGCCCCACGCGATGCTCGCTCAAAAGCTTGGATTATTATGGTTCGATGATTCCATCGCTCCGCCGACACCGCCTTGCGGCGGCCGCGTCACTCGTCTTGCTGGCTTGCGCCGTTCAAGCGCAAACCTCCGACCCCGCCGCGCCCAAGAGTCCGGCCCCCATCATCGAGCGGCCGACGCCATCTCGGCCGGGAGCAAGGCCTGCCCCGGCACCCGCGGCAAAGCCAGCCGACGTGAAGTCCACCAGCAGCGAAGCCGCCGCACAACCCTCGGCCCTGACTGCGCAACTGTTCTACGAGATCCTGATGGGCGAGCTGACCACGCGCTCCGGAGATCCCGGATCGGGCTATGCGCTGGTGCTCGACGCGGCCCGGCGGCTGCGCGACGGCAAGCTGTTCCAGCGCGCGGTCGAAATCGCCCTGCAATCGCGCTCCGGTGACGCAGCGCTGGCGGCCTCCCGCGCATGGCAGGAAACGCTGCCCAATTCGCGCGATGCACGCCGCATCGAACTGCAGATCCTGATTGCGCTCAACCGCATCAGTGAAACCGTCGCGCCGCTGCGCGCCGAGATCGCGGCCACGCCGCAGATCGAGCGGCCGATGCTGATGGCGGTAATCGCCCGCAATTACTCGCGCGCCTCTGACAAGAAGCTGGCCGCGTCGGTGGTCGAGCAGGCACTGGTCGACGAGCTCAAGAGCCCCACCACCGGTGGCCTTGCCTGGGCAACGGTCGGCCGCCTGCGCCTGAATGCCGGCGACACCTCCGGCGCACTGGACGCCGCGTTCAAGGGCCAGCAGCTCGACCCCGCCTCCGACGCCCCGGCCGCACTGGCGCTCGAGATGATCGACCCCGGCCAGCCGCTCGCAGAACCGATCGTCACGCGCTATCTGGCCAGCAACCCCAAGGCGGCGCCCGACCTGCGCATTGCCTACGCCCGCGTGCTGGTCGAAAACCGCCGCTACACCGATTCCGCCGCGCAATTGCAGGCGCTCACCACGGCCCGGCCCGAATTGGCCGAGCCCTGGCTGCTGCTCGGCAGCCTCCAGGCCCAGGCCCGGCAGGACGCGGCGGCCGAAACGTCGCTCAAGCGCTATGTCGATCTGGCGGCCAGCCAGAAAGATGCGGAAGATCGCCAGCGCGGCACCACGCAGGCCTACCTCGTTCTGTCGCAGCTGGCGGAACGCCGCAAGGACTTCACGGCCGCGGAACGATGGCTTGCACGCGTCGACAGCACCGACGAACTGGTTGTTGCGCAGACGCGCCGCGCGGGCCTGCTGGCGCGCCAGGGCAAGCTGCCTCAGGCACGCGAACTCGTGCGCGGCCTGCCCGAGCGCACGGCAGAAGACAAGAAGCAGAAATTCCTCGCCGAAGTGCAGCTGCTGCGCGACGCCAAGCAATACCAGGCCGCCTACGACATGCTGGCCCAGGCGTCCGCCGCTGCTCCCAACGACAGCGACCTGGTGTACGACCAGGCCATGGTGGCCGAAAAGCTGAATCGCCTGGACGAAATGGAGCGGCTGCTGCGCCGGCTGATCGAGCTCAAGCCCGAGAACCAGAACGCCTACAACGCGCTCGGCTACTCCTTCGCCGATCGCAAGATCCGGCTCGACGAAGCGCGCACGCTGATCCAGAAAGCCGTGCAGCTGGCACCTGAAGACCCCTTCATTGCCGACAGCCTGGGCTGGGTGGAATTCCGGCTGGGCAACACGACCGAAGCCATTCGCATCCTCGAAGCGGCCTACAAGTCCCGGCCCGATCCGGAAATCGGCGCGCATTTTGGCGAAGTGCTCTGGGCCACCGGCCAGAAGGACCGCGCGGTCGTCATCTGGAAGGAAGCCCTGCTGAGCGACGCCGAAAACGAGACGCTGCAGGAGACGCTCAAGCGCTTGCGGGTCAAGCCGTGACGGCCATGCTTTCTCCCGGGCTTGATGGTGGCCGCCGGAGCGTGCTCGCGGCGGGCGTTGCGGCAATGCTGCTCGCGGCCGGCTGCGCGCAGCTCCCGAGCGCCACGCGGCCCCAGGGCACGGACGCATGGAGCGGCCGCATGTCGCTGCGCATCGACAGCCAGCCTGTGCAAACCTTTTCCGCCCTGTTCGAGCTGCGTGGGTCGCCCGAGTCGGGCGAACTCTCGCTCACGAGCCCGATCGGCAGCACGCTGGCCCAGTTGCACTGGTCGCCGGGCGAAGCCCTGCTCAAGAATGGCAGCGAGATCCGGCGCTACGAATCGGTCGATGCACTGATCGAAGCGGCCACCGGCGCCGCGATCCCCGTGGGTGCGCTTTTCGGCTGGCTTGCGGGCCGCGACGACCGCGTGCCCGGTTGGCGCCCGGACCTGGGGCAGATCGCCAACGGCCGCTTGCAGGCTACGCGCGAAGCCCCCAGCCCCACGGCAGACCTGCGCATCGTGTTCGAACGGTCATGAAGGCGATCTACGACCTTCCCGCACCGGCCAAGCTCAACCTCTTCCTGCACATCACCGGCCGGCGCGAAGACGGCTACCACCTGCTGCAGTCGGTCTTCATGCTGATCGACTGGTGCGACACGCTCCACGTCGAGTTGCGCCACGACGGCCAGTTGAGCCGCGAAGACCTGACGACCGAACTGCCGCCCGACGACCTTGTCCTTCGCGCGGCGCGCGCGCTCCAGGCGCATGCCGCGCCCGGCCAGGGCGCCCACATCGGCATTGCCAAGCAGGTGCCGGCGCAGGCCGGCATGGGCGGGGGTTCTTCGGACGCCGCAACCTGCCTGCTGGCCCTGAACCGGCTGTGGAAGCTGAACCTGCCGCTGACCCGCCTGGCCGAAATCGGCGTGAAACTGGGCGCCGACGTGCCGTTTTTCCTCGGCGGGCGCAACGCGTGGGTCGAGGGAATCGGCGAAAAAATCAGCCCCGTGAACGTCCCTCCGGCACGGTTCGTGGTGGTCAAGCCACCCGAGGGACTCGACACCCGGCTAATTTTTTCTGCGCCGGACCTTCAACGCGCCACTCCTGTTGCTATAATCTCGGGCTTTGCTGCAGATAGCGAACAGCTTGAAGCCCAAGACCCCGAAAGCAGCGCTTTCAAGGTTTTCGACTTCGGCCACAACGACCTGCAGCCGGTTGCCCAGCGGCTTTGCCCCGCGGTCTCCGACGCCATCGAATGGCTCGGCGCCCAAGGACTGAAAGCCCGGATGACCGGCTCCGGAAGTTCGGTATTCGCGAAAATGCCGCAAGGGCCGCAAAAAGCGGAACTGGCCGAAGCCCCAACGGGCTGGCAGGTTCGTCAATGCAGCAATTTGGCCGTTCATCCACTTTGGGGATGGGCGACCTGAAGATGATCGGACTGTTAAGGTCCGATGCGACATATATCGGTTTGTGGTGAAAACCATCGACCCGTGTAGGGGAGTCGCCAAGCTGGTTAAGGCACTGGATTTTGATTCCAGCATGCAAAGGTTCGAATCCTTTCTCCCCTGCCAAATTTCTTCAGGCTGCGGTTTAACCGCCGCAGCGCTTCAAACTGCGGCCCACCGGCCGCAGTGCTTCTTTTGCAGCCCACCCGCTGCAATAATTGGCGGCCCCTGGGTCGCCACGACTCAAACTCTTTGGCGGCTTCCTAAAAGCCAATTCGCACTGCCGGGACGCGCTCATGCAGGCTAATCACCCTGATTTCATGGTTTTCACCGGTAACGCCAATCCTGGCCTGGCCGCGGAAATCGCGCACAACCTCGGCACCTCGCTGGGCGCCGCACGCGTGGGTCGCTTCTCCGACGGCGAAGTCACCGTCGAGATCAACCAGAACGTCCGGGCGCGCGATGTGTTCGTGGTGCAGTCGACCTGCGCACCGACCAACGAGAACCTGATGGAACTGCTGATCATGGTCGACGCGCTCAAGCGCGCTTCGGCCGAGCGGATCAGCGCAGTGATTCCCTATTACGGCTACGCCCGCCAGGACCGCCGCCCGCGCTCGAGCCGCGTGCCGATCTCGGCCAAGGTGGTGGCCAACCTGCTTGAAACCGTGGGCGTCGAGCGCGTGCTCACCATGGACCTTCACGCCGACCAGATCCAGGGCTTCTTCGACATTCCGGTCGACAACATCTATGCGTCGCCGGTTCTGCTGGGCGACCTGCGCCAGAAGAACTACGAAGACCTGATCGTGGTCTCGCCCGACGTGGGCGGCGTGGTGCGCGCGCGCGCACTGGCCAAGCAGCTGAACTGCGACCTCGCCATCATCGACAAGCGCCGTCCGAAGGCCAACGTGAGCGAGGTCATGAACGTGATCGGCGAGATCGACGGCCGCAACTGCGTGATCATGGACGACATGATCGACACCGCCGGCACGCTGGTCAAAGCGGCCGAGGTGCTCAAGGAGCGCGGCGCCAAGAGCGTCTACGCCTATTGCACGCACCCGATCTTCTCGGGCCCTGCCATCGAGCGCATCACCCACTCCGCGCTCGACGAAGTGGTCGTGACCAACACCATTCCCCTTTCCGACGGCGCCCTGGCGTGCGGAAAGGTCCGCCAGCTCTCCGTGGCACCGCTGATCGCCGAAACGATCCAGCGCATTGCCAAGGGCGAGTCGGTGATGAGTTTGTTCTCGGACCAGGACAACCTGTTCTGACCGAGCAAAAAGCGGGCGCCACCTTCCTTTTTCAGGAACGGCGTCCTTGTTGAACCGGAGTCGCACTGGTCGCGGTGGACTCTCACAGGAGTTGTTATGAAATTCGTCGCTTTTGAGCGCGCAAAGCAGGGCACGGGTGCGAGCCGCCGTCTCCGCATCTCGGGCAAGACGCCCGGTATCGTCTACGGTGGTGAAGGCCAGCCCCAGCTGATCGAGCTCGATCACAACGCGCTGTGGCACGCCCTCAAGAAGGAAGCCTTCCACTCGTCGATCCTCGAAATGGAACTCGGCAGCGCCACCAGCAAAGTGCTGCTGCGCGACGTGCAGTACCACCCGTTCCGCCAGCTGGTGCAACACATCGACTTCCAGCGCGTCGATGCCAAGACCCGCCTGCACATGAAGGTGCCGCTCCACTTCAAGGGTGAAGAAGAGTCCGATGCCGTCAAGCTCGACCACAACCTCGTGAACCACGTGATGACCGAGCTCGAGATCAGCTGCCTGCCGGCCGACCTGCCCGAGTTCATCGAGATCGATCTCTCCGGCCTCAAGAAGAACGCCACGCTGCACGTCAACGACATCAAGCTGCCCAAGGGCGTGAAGTTCGTGAGCCACGGCAAGCTGAACCCGGTCGTCGTGTCGGCCGTGCCGCCGCTGGTCGCCGAAGAGCCGGCAGCTGCCGCTGAAGGCGCTGCAGCTCCCGAAGGCGCCGCACCGGCTGCCAACGGCAAGCCTGCCGCCAAGACGGCAAAGCCCGCCGCGAAGAAGTAATTTCCTTCGCGTCCCTGCAAAAGGCCCGCCTCGTGCGGGCCTTTTGCTTTGGGGCCGGCGAGATAATTCCCCTCATGATCAAGCTGTTTGTCGGCCTCGGTAACCCGGGTCCTGAATACGAAGCCACCCGGCACAACGCCGGCTTCTGGTGGATCGACGCCCTGGCGCGCGACTGGAAACTCAACCTCGCGCCTGAGCGCAGCTATCACGGCCTCGCGGCGCGCGCGAACATCAATGGGCAAAGCGTCTGGCTCCTGGAGCCGCAGACCTTCATGAACCTGTCGGGCAAATCGGTGGGCGCGCTCGCGCGATTCTTCAAGATTGCGCCCGAAGAAATCCTCGTGGTGCACGACGAGCTCGACGTGGTGCCCGGCCAGGCCAAGCTCAAGTTCGGCGGCAGCCATGCCGGCCACAACGGACTGCGCGACATCCACGCGCAGCTGGGCACTGGCGACTACTGGCGCCTGCGCCTGGGCATCGGCCATCCCGGCGTGAAGTCGGAGGTCATCAACTGGGTGCTCAAGAAGCCGCTGAAGGAGCAGCGCGACGCCATCGAAGACGCCATCGCGCGCACCCTGCACGCGGCACCCGCACTGGTGGCGGGCGAGATGGAAAAAGCCACCCTGATCATTCACACGAGCAAACCGCCCCGGCCCAAACCGCCGCGGCGAGAGCCCGGCGATGGAGGCGCGCCCGCCGCCCCCTAGTCAGCCGGCCCAGAGCGCGGGAGAGCGAGAGAAAAAGGGAGAGAAAAAGAAATGAAAAGAAAATCGATCGCCGGAAAAACGGCCATTGCTATCTTTTTGGTAGCTTCCGGTGCTTTCTGCCTGTCCGCCACGGCGCAAGGAAGGGCCGAAGCCTACCGCTGCGGCAACACCTACACCGACCGCCCCTGCGAGGGCGGAAGGCCCGTAAAAGTCGACGACGTGCGTACCGATGCGGACCGCCGTGCCTCGGAGGCTGGCACGCAAAGGGCGGAGGCGCGCGCCGACCAGTTGGAGCGCATCAGACTGTCGGAGGAAAAAGAAGCCTACGAGCGCAGCCGAAGGTCGGCCCACGAGGCACGGCAAGCCGCCATCAACGAACGCCGGCTCGCGTCTTCCGAGCAGCTGGCGCGGGCACGGGCGCAGAAACTCAGCGCCGAACCGCACAAGTCGAGCGCGCGCTTCAGCGGCTCGGCGGGCGGCACGCAGGCATCTGCCCCTGGCGAGGGCAGCAAGAAGAAAAAGCGAAAGCCCTCGTCCGACTCAAGCGCCGGTTGAGGGCGCCTCGGTCCGCGGCTGCGGCTCCGATGCAACGGCAGCGGCGGCCTTGGCCGCGGCGAGCCGCTCGAACTTCTGCCACAGCGTCTCGCGGCTTTCCACGTGCTCGGGATGGATCGGAATGCACGCGACCGGGCACACCTGCACGCACTGCGGCTCGTCGAAGTGGCCGACGCATTCGGTGCACTTGTGCGGGTCGATCTCGTAGAACTCCGCGCCCATGTAGATTGCATCGTTCGGGCACTCGGGCTCGCAGACATCGCAATTGATGCATTCGTCGGTGATCATGAGGGCCATACCCGATTATCGCGAACAAGGCACGCTTGTTGCACGAGTCGGGTTATGCTGCGCCCCGCCCCATGAGCCTGTTCATCCTCAAGCGCCTCGCCACGCTGATCGGTACGCTGATCGGCGCCTCGGTCATAGTCTTCCTCGTCCTGGAGATCCTGCCGGGGAACGCCGCGCAGATGCTGATGGGCCCCGATGCCGCACCCGAGGCCGTGGCCGCCCTCGCCACCAAGCTCGGCCTCGACCAGCCCGCCTGGACGCGCTACTGGCACTGGATTGCCGGGCTCCTGACGGGCAACCTGGGCGACAGCTACGCCTACAGCTCGCCGGTGCTCGACCTGATCCTGGAACGCCTCGCGCTTACCGTTCCTCTGGCCATGCTGGCGATGGCCCTCACCGTCGTGATTGCGCTGCTGGTGGGCGTGACCGCCGCCGCGCGCCACAACAAGCTCGGCGACGTCGGCCTGATGAGCATGGCCCAGGTCGGCATCGCCATTCCCAATTTCTGGTTCGCCATCCTGCTGATCCTGGTGTTCTCGGTTCAGCTGCAATGGTTCTCGGCCGGCGGCTTCGAGGGTTGGAGCGAGGGCATCTTCTCGGGCATCAAGTCGCTGCTGCTGCCGGCCCTGTCGCTGGCGGTGGTGCAGGCCGCGATCCTCGCGCGCATCACGCGCTCGGCGGTGCTCGAGGTGATGCGCGAAGACTTCGTGCGCACCGCGCGCGCCAAGGGCGTTTCGCAGCGCGCCGTGCTCTGGACCCACGTGCTGCGCAACGCGATGATCCCCGTCATCACGGTCATGGGCATGCAGTTTTCCGAACTGCTGGCCGGCACCATCGTGGTGGAGAACGTGTTCTACCTGCCGGGCCTGGGCCGGCTGATCTTCCAGGCCATCAGCAACCGCGACCTGATCGTGGTGCGCAACTGCGTGATGCTGCTCGCGGCAATGGTGGTTATCGTGAACTTCGTGGTCGACGTGCTTTATGCCGTGATCGATCCGCGCATCAAGGCGAGCGATATATGAGCGCCGTGCCGGGCCGCCCCAAGCAAGCTCGCTCCCGCCTGGCGGGAAGGCGCGCAGCGCCAAGGGTGCATCAATGAGCGCCGTACCCGTTCCCAGCGCAGCGGCGCTCACGGTGCCGGGCTTCTGGCGGCGCGCGCTCCGGCACCGCAGCTTCGTGCTCGGCGGCGTGCTGACGCTGCTCCTTTTGCTGGCTGCCACCGTCTCGCTGGCGTGGACGCCCTGGTCGCCCTATGAGATGGACATGGCCAGCAAGCTGAAGCCGCCGTCGGGCTCGCACTGGCTGGGCACCGACACCTACGGGCGCGACGTGGCTTCGCTGCTGCTGGTGGGCGCGCGGGCTTCCATCCTGGTGGGCGTGATCGCGGTCGGCATCGGCCTCGTCGTGGGCACGGCGCTGGGCCTGCTCGCCGCGGCGCGGCGCGGCTGGGTCGAGGAAGCGATCATGCGGCTCACCGATTTCTCGCTCGCCTTCCCGGCCATCCTGTCGGCCATCATGATGACGGCCGTGTTCGGCGCCGGCATCGTCAACGCGATCATCGCCATCGGCATCTACAACATCCCGACTTTTGCGCGCATCACACGGGCCTCGGCCAATGCCATCTGGTCGCGCGAATACGTGGCGGCCGCGCGCGCCTGCGGCAAGGGTTCGTTCGCCATCACGATGCAGCACGTGCTGCCCAACATCTCGGCCGTGCTGATCGTGCAGATCACGATCCGCTTCGCGATTGCCATCCTCGCCGAGGCCGCCCTCTCCTACCTCGGCCTGGGCACGCAGCCGCCGCAGCCCTCGTGGGGCCGCATGCTCAGCGAGGCGCAGACCATGATGTTCCAGTCGCCCCTGCTCGCGGTGTTCCCCGGCATGGCGATCGCCATGGCGGTGCTGGGCCTCAACCTGCTCGGCGACGGGCTGCGCGATCTGCTCGACCCGCGCCTTGCGCGCGCCCGCTAAGCGATATGCCTCTTCTCGAAGTCAAGGACCTGCACGTCGAACTGCAAACGCAGCGCGGCCCCGCCGAGGCCGTGCGCGGCATCGGCTTCACGCTCGAGCGCGGCGAAACGCTGGGCATCGTCGGCGAATCGGGCTGCGGCAAGTCGATCACAGTGCAGTCGCTGATGGGCCTGCTGCCTTCCACCGCCAAGGTCACCGGCAGCATCCGCTTCGACGACACCGAACTCGTCGGCCGGGACGAAAAAGCCATGTGCCAGATCCGCGGCAACCGCATCGGCATGATCTTCCAGGAGCCGATGACGGCGCTGAACCCGGTTCACACCATCGCACGCCAGGTCGGCGAGCCGCTGCGGCTGCACCGCGGACTCACCGGCGCCGAAGCGCGCAAGGAAGTGCTGGCGCTGCTTGAGCGCGTGGGCCTTCCCGATGCGGCGTCGCGGCTCGATGCCTACCCGCACCAGTTTTCGGGCGGCCAGCGCCAGCGCATCGGCATTGCGATGGCCCTGGCCTGCGGCCCCGACCTGCTGATTGCCGACGAACCCACCACCGCGCTCGACGTCACCATCCAGAAGCAGATCCTCGAGCTCATCCAGGGCCTCGTGGCCGAGCGCGGCATGGCGCTGATCCTGATCTCGCACGACCTCGGCGTCATTGCCCAGACCGTCTCGAAAATGCTGGTGATGTACGGCGGCAGCGTGGTCGAGAGCGGCCCGACCGAAACCGTGTTTGCCGAGCGCGCGCATCCCTACACGCAGGGCCTGTTCGCAGCGCGGCCGGCGCTCGGTGCGCCGCGCGGAGTTCGCCTGGCCACCATCCGCGGCAGCGTGCCCGAGCTGGTCGATCTGCCTCCGGGCTGCCCTTTTGCCGGCCGCTGCAAGTACACGGTCGATGCCTGTCACACGACCCGGCCACCGCCCACGATATTGCGGCACGACCACGCCGTGCGCTGCATCCGGCTCGAGGAAATTGCCGCGGAAGGCGCCCTCGCAACATGAGCCCCCGCTCGGCCGCTCCGAAGGGGGCTCGCACCGCAGTGCGAAGCACAGAGGTTACTCAATGACCCAGCCCACCGGCAACCAACCCCTGCTCGAGGTGACGGACCTCGTTCGCCACTACGCACTGCCGCGCGAAAAACTCTTCGGCCCGCCGCCGACCGTGAAGGCGCTCAACGGCGTCAGCTTCAAGGTTGCGGCCGGCCGCAGCCTGGGCATCGTCGGCGAATCGGGCTCGGGCAAGTCGACCATCGCTCGCCTGGTGATGGCGCTCGACACCCCCACGTCGGGCAGCGTGCGCATGCTGGGCCGCGACCTGCACCAGCTGCCCCGCAGCGAACTCCGGGTGGCGCGGCGCGATTTCCAGATGGTGTTCCAGGACCCTTACGGCTCGCTCGATCCGCGCCAGACCGTGGCGCGCATCGTGGCCGAGCCGCTCGAGGCGCTGGCCGAAACCAGCCGCGCCGTGCAGCGCGAGCGCGCCTCGGAAGCCCTGGCCGCGGTGGGCCTGCGCACCACCGACATGGACAAATACCCGCACGAGTTCTCCGGCGGGCAGCGCCAACGGATTGCAATTGCGCGCGCGCTCATCACGCGCCCCAAGCTCATCGTGGCCGACGAACCCGTCAGCGCGCTCGACGTGTCCGTGCAAGCGCAGGTGCTCAACCTCATGCAGGACCTGCAGCAGCAGTTCGGCATCAGCTACCTGCTCATCAGCCATGACCTCGCGGTGGTGAACCACCTGTGCGACGAAGTGTGCGTGGTGTGGAAGGGCAAGATCGTCGAACAGGGCCCGCCCGGCGAGCTGTTCCGCAATGCGCAGCATCCGTACACGCGCACGCTGCTCGACGCGGTGCCGCGCACACCCACCGGCGGCACGCTGCTGGCGGCCTGAGTCCTCCCGGCAGGCCCATGGCCTGACCTGACATCGAAGCTTCGCGAGGCGGCTCTAGGATGAGTGGGTCATAAGCATCTGGTTGCGCGGCCGCCCTTGTCTCGCGGAAGATGCCTGCCCCCTGTTCCGAGGACATTGCTTCATGCTCAAACGACGCACCCTGCTCGCCACCGGCGCCGCAGCCCTGGCTCCCCTCGCGCTGCCGACGGCCGCATTCGCAGAGAGAAAAAAGGACGCGCTGGTGCTGGCGCTCACGCTGGAGCCCACAGGCCTCGACCCCACGGCCAAGGCCGGTGCCGAGATCGCGGAAGTGGTGCTCTACAACGTCTTCGAAACGCTCACCAAGATCGACTCCGACGGCAACGTGGCGCCGCTCCTTGCCGAGAGCTGGGAAATCTCGCCCGACCTGAAAACCTACACCTTCAAGCTCAGGCGCGGCATCAGGTTCCAGAACGGCGAGCCCTTCAATGCCAACACCGTGAAGTTCTCGTTCGACCGCGCCGCCGCGGCCAACAGCACCAACAAGGACAAGCGCACTTTCACCAACATCGGCGCGCAAGTGGTCGACGAGCACACCGTGGTGCTGATCAACAAGGAAATCGAACCCGAGCTGCTCTTCCTGCTGGGCCAGGCCTCGGCCATCATGGTCGAGCCCAGGAGCGTCGACACCAACGCCACCAAGCCGGTCGGCACCGGCCCCTACAAGCTCGACAACTGGGCCAAGGGCTCGGCCATCGTGCTCGCCAAGTGGGACGGCTGGCGCAACGCCGACGCAGTGCGCATCCGCAAGGCGAGCTTCCGCTTCATATCCGAACCCGCTGCGCAGACCACGGCGCTGCTCTCGGGCGACGTCGACCTGTTTCCGCACGCCTCGGTCTCGCGCAGCCTGCCGCAGTTCCAGAACGACAAGCGCTTTCAGGTGGTGTTCAACGCCTCGCGCGGCAAGACCATCCTTGCCATCAACAACAGGCGCAAGCCGCTCGACGACGTGCGCGTGCGCCGCGCCATTGCCGCCGCGATCGACCGCAAGGCCGTGATCGAGGCCGCGGTGGACGGCCGCGGCGTAGCCATCGGGAGCCACTACGTGCCGGGCGCGCCGGGCTACGTCGACACCACGGGCATCAACCCCTACAACGTCGAGAGGGCGAAGCAGTTGCTGGCCGAGGCGGGCGTGAAGACGCCGCTCGAACTCGACTTCGTGCTGCCGCCGCCGCCCTATGCGCGGCAAGGCGGCGAGCTCATTGCCGCTCAGCTGGCCAAGGTGGGCATCGTCGCCAAGATCCAGAACGTCGAGTGGGCGCAATGGATCAGCGGCACATACGGCAACAAGAACTACGATCTCTCGCTGATCCTGCACGTCGAACCTTTCGACCTCGTGAACTACACCAAGCCCGAGTACTACTGGGGCTACCAGTCGGCCAGGTTCAACGAGCTGTTCGACAAGGCGCGCAACAGCGCACGCACCGCTGATCGGCTGCGCTACCTCGGCGATGCGCAGCGGCTCCTGGCCGAAGATGCGGCCAATGTCTTCCTGTTCCAGCCGCAGTTCATCACGGTGGCGGCACGCAACCTGCGCGGGCTCTGGAAAGACACCCCGATCTTCGTCAACGACATTGCCGCCCTCTCCTGGAGCTGAGACGGCATCCGGGAACGTCCCGAGGAAAAACCGCCTCCGCGGCCCAGCGCCAAGGCGCCCGCTGCGAGAGAATGACTTTGCTGCGCGCGTGGCATCTTTCGTGCTGCGTGTCCTTCCTTCGTGCCGCGGCGCCTCCATTCGGGGCGCGGTGCACATGGAAGCAGTCATCTCGCACTCACCGACTTTCCGGAGATCACAACGTATGTTGAACCGTCGCACCCTCCTTACCACCGCCGGCGCCACTGTTGCGCTGGCCTCTCCCATTGCCGGCATGGCGCAGGGACGGAAGGACGCCATCGTGATCGGCATGGCGCTCGAGCCGCCGGGGCTCGATCCGACCGCCGGTGCCGCGGCCGCCATTGCCGAGGTCGTGCACTACAACATCCTCGAAACGCTCACCAAGATCAACGCCGACGGCAACGTGACGCCGCTCCTGGCCGAGAGCTGGGAAGTCTCGCCCGACCTGAAGACCTACACCTTCAAGCTCAAGCGCGGCGTCAAGTTCCAGAACGGCGAACCGTTCAACGCCAACACCGTGAAATTCGCGTTCGACCGCGCCGGCAGCGAGAAGAGCACCAACAAGGACAAGCGCACTTTCGCGAACCTGAGCACGCAGGTGGTCGACGACTACACCGTGGTGATCATCAACAAGGAGATCGACCCCGACCTGCCCTTTGTGCTGGGCCAGGCCACCGCGGTCATCGTCGAGCCCAAGAGCGCCGACACCAACGCCACCAAGCCGACCGGCACCGGCCCCTACAAGTTCGACAGCTGGGCCAAGGGCTCTTCGCTCACGCTGAGCAAGTGGGACGGCTTCCGCAGCCCCGGCACTGCGAAGATCAACAAGGTCACGTTCCGCTTCATTGCCGACGCCGCCGCGCAGGCCGCGTCGCTGCTTGCCGGCGACGTCGACGTGTTCACGCGCATCGGCACGCGCGTGGTGCCGCAGTTCAAGAACAACCCGCAGTTCCAGACCATCCTGGCCGGCTCGCGCGCCAAGACCATCCTGTCGATCAACAACAAGAAGAAGCCGCTGGACGACGTGCGCGTGCGCCGCGCCATCCTCGCGGCCGTCGACCGCAAGGCGGTGATCGAAGGCGCGGCCGACGGCTTCGGCGTGCCCATCGGCAGCCACTACGTGCCGGGCGCCGCCGGCTATGTCGACACCACGGGCATCAACCCCTTCGACATCGAGAAAGCCAAGAAGCTGCTCGCCGAAGCCGGCGTGAAGACGCCGCTCGAACTCACCATGACCCTGCCGCCGCCACCCTATGCGCGCCAGGGCGGCGAGGTGATCGTGGCCCAGCTGGCCAAGATCGGCATCACGGTGAAGGTGCAGAACGTCGAATGGGCGCAGTGGCTCAGCGGCACCTACGGCAACAAGGACTACGACCTGTCGATCATTTCGCACGTCGAGCCCTTCGACCTGGGCAACTACGCCAAGCCCGACTACTACTGGGGCTACCAGTCGAAGGCCTTCAACACGCTGTTCGACAAGATCAAGGCCACGGGCAACGCCGCCGAGCGCAACAAGCTGCTCGGCGAGGCGCAGAAGATGCTGGCCACCGACGCGGCCAACGGCTTCCTCTACCAGCCGCAGTTCCCGACCATCGCGAAGAAGAACGTGAAGGGCATCTGGAAGGAGAACCCGATCTTCGTGAACGACCTCTCGGCCCTGTCGTGGGGATGAGCGCCGAAGTGTCTTCTTCGCTCATCGACCTCTCCGCCCAGGAACTCTCCACCGCCTATCGCGACAAGCGCCTGTCGCCGGTCGAAGTCACGCAGGCCGTCATCGCTCACATCGAGCGCTGGGAGCCGCAGCTGCAGGCCACCTGGCTCTTCAGGCCCGAAGCCGCGCTCGAGCAGGCGCGCGCCTCGGAAGCGCGCTGGCAACGCGGCGAAGCGCTCGGCCCGCTCGACGGCGTGCCGGCCACCATCAAGGAAAACATTGCCACCCGTGGCGACCCAATGCCGGCTGGCACTGCGGCCGTCGATTTGAAGCCGGCAGCCGCCGACGCGCCGCCTGCCGCGCGCCTGAAGGAAGCCGGCGCGGTGATCGTTAGCAAGACCACCATGCCTGACTACGGCATGCTGTCTTCGGGGCTCTCGAGTTTTCACAAGCTGGCGCGCAATCCGTGGGATCTCCGCAAGACGCCGGGCGGCTCGAGCGCCGGAGCCGGTGCGGCGGCTGCCGCGGGCTATGGCCCGCTGCACATCGGCACCGACATCGGCGGTTCGCTGCGCCTGCCCGCGAGCTGGTGCGGCATCTTCACGCTCAAGCCGAGCCTGGGGCGCATCCCGATCGATCCGCCTTACATGGGCCGCGCCGCAGGGCCAATGACCCGCAGCGTCGGCGATGCCGCGCTGATGATGCAGGTGCTCTCCAAGCCGGACGCACGCGACAGCATGAGCCTGCCGCCGCAAGACATCGATTGGGCCGGCTTCGATGTGTCGCCCGACCATTTGCGGGGGCTGCGCATCGGCCTGCTGCTGGATGCAGGATGCGGCCTCGCGGTCGAGCCCGAAATCCAGGCCGCAGTCGAGCATGCGGCCCGTCTTTTCGAAAAAGCCGGCGCAATCGTCGAAACCATGCAGCCGTTCATGTCGCAAGCCATGCTCGACGGCATGGACCACCTGTGGCGCATGCGCTCGCTGGTGGACATGAAGGCGCTGCGCGCCGACCAGCGCGCCAAGGTGCTGCCCTACATCCGCGAATGGGCCGAGAGCGCGGCCGAGTTCAGCGGCGAGCACGTGTTCCGCAGCTTCAGCCAGTTCCACGCAACGCGCGTGGCGGCGGTGCAGGCGTGTGCGCGCTTCGACTACGTGATCTCGCCGGTCTCGCCCAACATGCCCGCGGCCGCCGAAGCGCCTTCGCCGACGAATGACCCATTGCGGCCGCTGGAGCACATCGGTTTCACGGTGCCGTTCAACATGTCGGAGCAACCGGCTTCGTCGGTGAACTGCGGGTACTCGGCGGACGGATTGCCGATCGGGCTGCAGATTGCGGGCCACCGTTTCGACGACCTCGGCGTGCTGCGCGTGTCGCGTGCGTTCGAGCAGATCCGGGAGCCGCAGCGGCCCTGGCCGGTAGTGCCTCGAGGCTGAGATTCATCCAGGTCGCGATCCCGCCGACGGGGTACCTTTCTCCGCGAATGTCCCCCGGCCTACGGCCTCCTCCTTTATTTCGCTGCGCAAGGCACCCCATCGACGTGCTCGTTGTTCAGAGCGGTGGTTGATCGGCGGTTCACTGGCAGCGTGCCCCAGTGCACAGGGCGCCGGGTGCTCCCCGCAGCGAAATAAAGGAGGAGCCGAAGGCGGGGGACATTCGCGGAGGGGAGTACCCGGTGGCCTTTGCACACGCCCCGAACAACAGCCCCAAACAAAATCACTCAAGTCGCAGCGTAGCGCCCCGGCTTGTGGTTGATCCACAGAAAAAGCCCCATCACCACCGCGGCCAGCACCGACCAGCCCACGCGCTGCGGCGGAATCACGAACAGCGCGAGCAACACCACCGTGCAGTCGATGCCGATCTGCACCTTGCCGGCAGGCCAGCCGCGTTTCTCTTGCAGGTACAGCGTCAGCACCGTCGCGCCGCCCAGGCTCGCGCGATGGCGGGCAAGAAACAGGCAGCCGGTGCCCAGCAACAGGCCGCCGAGCACGGCCGCGAAGGCCGGGTGCAGCGATTCGATCGAGATGTAGCGCGGCGCCCAATCGGTCATCACCGACAGCAGCGCGATGGCCGAGAAGGTCTTGACCGTGAAGGCCCGGCCCATGTGGCGCCATGCGAACCAGTAGAACGGCAGGTTCACCAGGAAGAACAGCTTTCCGAAGCTCACGCCGGTGGCGTAGTGCAAGAGGAATGCGACGCCGGCCGTGCCGCCCGTGAGCAAACCTGCCTGGCCGAACAGCATCATGGCGATGGCGACGAACAACGTGCCCGAAAAAATGGCCTGTGCGTCGTCGAAACCGGAGTGGCGCAGCAGATCCGGTGGGGTTGTGGGTTGTGGCGCGTCCATGGCGAGCTTGACGCAAATCCCGCGCCACCCCGAAACGTCACACCAGATGGGTCGCCAGCATCTCCCGAGCCCGCGTCACGAATTCCGTCTCGCCCCTGCGGCCGGGCAGCAACTGGAACGCGACCCGGGGCAACGCCGGCAGCCCATGCGGCACCGCCAGCCGCGCCACGCCGTCGCATGTTGCCGATTCGTTCAGGCAGGCGACCCCCAGCCCCGCACCCAATGCAGATTGCAAGCCTGCCACCCCCGAAGCCACGTGTGCCAGCACATACGGCACCCGCCTCCGCCGCAACAGCGCCACCGTGAACTGATGCAGCGAGCATGTGTCCGGCAAGGCCAGCAGCCGAACCGGCTCGCCCCGCGCCAGCCGCATGCCCGTCGCGCCGAGCCACACCAGCGATTCGCGCCGGATCACCGACGAGGCCTTCGCGCCCTGCTCCGACGCCGAAGAAGAAGCCCCGGCGATATTCATTGCCAGCCCCACGTCGAAGTCTCCGCGTGCGTACGCAGCCCGGAGCGCGTCGCTCTTCAGGATGCTCACGTTCAACCGCACCTGCGGATAGCTTTCGCCGAGGCGCCCCAGCAGCCGCGTGAGATCGCCGGGACGAAAGTAGTCGGTCACCGCAAGCCGAAGCTCGCCCTGCAAGGTCTCGCCATGCAGATCGCGAAACGCCTCGTCGCTGAGCGCGAGGATGCGGCGCGCATAGGCCAGGAGCCGCGTGCCCGCCTCGGTCGGCGCCACGCCGGCCTTGCTGCGGGTGAGCAGGGACTGCCCTGCCCGTTCCTCTAGCTTGCGTATCTGCTCGCTGACCGACGACTGCGAAAGAAACACGCGCGGCGCGGCCGCCGTGAGGCTGCCGGCATCGATCACCGCGGCCAGGGTGCGGAGCTGTTCCAGGTCGAAGGTCTGCATGCCTATCCATCTGTTTTTCCGATGTTCAACATCATATATTCCCGCTTTTCCGATGGATATGGCGTCTCCACAATACCCCCATCGTTCACTCATTCATGGAGTTCCAGATGCCGCATATCGTTGTCCACCTCTCGGGCGAGCCCGATGCCCAGCTCACGCGCAAGACCGTCGACGTGGTCGCCGAGCTGACCCAGAGTGCACTCGGCAAGCAGTTGCCGGTGATCGCCATCACGGTGCAGTACATCGCCGCCGACGCATGGTTCATCGGCGGGCGGTCGCTGGCCTCGCTCGGCAAGTCGGCGTTCCACCTCGACATCAGCGTCACGGACGAGACCAACACCAAGGCGGAAAAGGCGCGCTACCTGCGCGAAGTGAATGCCGCCATGGCGCGGCTGCGGCCCAACCTGCACGAGGTGTCGTACATCCACGTGATCGATGCGCGCGGCGCGGCCTACGGCTATGGCGGCAAGACGCAGGAATACCGCCACCAGCAAGCAGGCGTTTGAAGCCCGCGGCGGGGCGTGGCACCATGGCGCCATGCCCCCCGCAACCCTGCATGCCGACAGCTTCGGCAACCCCCTCACGCTCGACGACGCCGCCAGCCTGCCGCTCGTCGACGACTTCGTCATGGGCTTCGTCTCGACCGAAGCGCGTGCGGTCAACCTGCTTGCACTGGCCGACCGCGACGCGAGCCCCATCGTGCAGGCCTATTGCGCAACGCTGCACCTTTTTGCCGAATCGCGCGAGGCCGCGGCCAACGCACGGCCCTTCCTCGACAAGGCGCGCGCAGGAATGGCGCGCGCCACGCAGCGCGAGCAGCGCTACGTTGCGGCCATCGAGGCCTGGGCTCAGGGCGACATCGCCAAGGCCATCGCCCTGCACGCGGAGCAGGCGCGGGAGCATCCGCGCGACCTCGTCTCGGTGAAGCTCGGGCAGTACCACTGCTTCAATGCCGGCGACTGCCCCGGCATGCTGCGCCTGGCGCTCGCTGCGCTACCGGCCGCGTCCGACGTGCCCTACGTGCACGGGATGGCCGCCTTCGGCTACGAGCAGTGCCACCTGATGCGCGACGCCGAGGCCAGCGCCCGCCGCGCCATCGGCATGTGCCGCAAGGAACCCTGGGCGCATCACGCGCTGGCGCATGTGATGCTCACCGAAGGCCGGCTCTCCGAAGGGCTGGCGTTCATGCAGGGCGTGAGCGACAGCTGGACCGGGCTCAATTCGTTCATGGTCACGCACAACTGGTGGCACGTGGCGCTGTTCCTCATCGAGCTGGGTCGCGATGCCGAAGCCCTCGCGGTGTACGACCGCGAGGTGTGGGGCGTGGTGAAGGACTACTCGCAGGACCAGATCGGCGCCGTCTCGCTGCTCGCGCGCTTCGAACTCGCGGGCATCGACGTCGGTGCGCGATGGGACGACGTCAGCGGCTACCTTGTGCAGCGCACCGCCGACCACGTGCTGCCCTTTCTCGACCTGCAGTACCTGTACGGCCTAGCCCGCGCGGGCCGCCCCGAGGCCGATGCGCTGCTGCGCAACATCCAAGCCCATGCGCCACGCGCGCCGCTCTCCGCGCGCGCCGCCTGGGAGCACGTGTGCGTGCCGGCCGCGCGCGGTCTCGTTGCGCATGCGCGCGGCGATTTCGCTTCCGCCATCGAAGGGCTGGGCATGGCCTTGCCGCGGCTGCTCGAGATTGGCGGCAGCCACGCGCAGCGCGACCTGTTCGAGCAGGTGTACCTGGACGCCCTCGTGCGCGCCGGCAGCCAGGCCACGCTCACGGGTGCACAAGGCATCCTGCAGCAGCAGCGCAACGGCCAGCCCGAGTCGTTGCGCCTGCGCCGGCAGGCCAGTGCCGTCTATGCGCGGCTCGGGCTCGAACAACTGGCATCGCGGCTCTGAGGGGCCGGGTGGAGGCCATGCCTTCCGGTCATGGGGCGTATCGCAAAAGGAATTAACGGTGCGCGGGAGTGGCTCCTAAACTGCCCGACTCACATCGCTCCGGATCGCTCGCCCCATGCAGAAATCAGTTGTCGTGCTCGCCGCGCTCGCGGCCCTGGCGGGTCTTTCATCCGCCGCCGATGCCCCGGTCGAACTCGACCTGCTGCTGCGCGGCGGCACCGTCTACACGGGCGACTCCAACGAACCCATCGTGGGCGACGTCGGCATCCTGGGTGACCGAATCGTCTTCGCGGGTCCGAAGGCGCCGGCGCAATTCAGCGCACGGCGGACCATCGATGCCGCGGGCATGGTCGTGGCGCCGGGCTTCGTCGACGCGCACACCCACGCCGATGCCGACCTGCATTCCACCGATCCGCAGAAGCGCCTGAACATTCCCTTTCTCACCCAGGGCGTGACCACCGCCGTCATCGGCAACGACGGCTTTGGCGGCTTCGACATCGCGGCGCAGACGAAGCGGTTGCGTTCGGCGCCGGTGGGCACCAACGTGGCCATGTACGTGGGCTTCGGCCCGGTGCGCATCAGCCAGCTCGGCGAAGCCAATCGCGCGCCCACGCCCGAGCAGCTCGACGCGATGCGCCAGCATGTGAGCCGGGCCATGTGCGACGGTGCGCTGGGCCTATCGACCGGTCTTTTCTATCCGCCGCAGAATTTCTCGAAGACCGAGGAGGTCATCGAGCTCGCGAAGGTCGCGGCCCGGCACGGCGGGCTCTACGACAGCCACATCCGCGACGAGTCGATGTACAACATCGGACTGAAAGGCGCCATCGAGGAAGTGATCCGCATCGGCCGCGAAGCCCGCCTGCCGGTGCACGTGGCGCACATCAAGGCGCTGGGTGTGGACGTGCAGGGCCAGAGCGGCGACATCATCCGCCGCATCGAGAAGGAGCGTGCCGCCGGGCTCGACATCACGGCCGACCACTATCCGTGGACGGCTTCGAGCACGCGCTTCTCGGCCGCGCTGGTGCCGCCATGGGCCGTCGACGGCGGCCGAGAGGCCATGCTCAAGCGCTTCGACGATGCGGCGGTGCAGGAGCGCCTGCGAACCGGCATGCGGGAGAACCTGCGCCTGCGCGGCGGTCCCGAGACGATCCTGTTTTCGGCCGGCAGCACCAAGTATGTCGGCAAGACGCTGACCGACGTGGCCAAGGCCTCGAACGCCGATCCGGTGGATGCCGCCATTGCCGTGCTGCGCGACGGCGACCTGATGATCGCCTCGTTCAACCAGAGCGACGACGACGTGCGCGCGTTCATGAAGCGGCCATGGGTCATGACCTCGTCCGACTCTTCGCTGGGCCATCCGCGCGCCTACGGCACCTTCGCGCGCAAGTACGACCAGTACGTGGTGAAGGAACACGCCATCTCGCTGGGGCAATTCATCCGCAGCAGTTCATCGCTGACGGCCGACACGCTGGGGCTGAAGCAGCGCGGGCACCTGCGGCCGGGCTACTACGCCGATGTGGTCGTGTTCGACCCCGCGCGCTATGCCGCCCGGGCCACGTACACGCAGCCTGCGCTGCTGTCCGAGGGCGTGGTCACGGTGCTGGTGAACGGCCGGCTCGCAGTGGATGGCGGCAAGCCCACCGGCATTGGCGCGGGGCAAGCGCTGCTGCGCACGCCGAAGGCCGGCAGCTGCACCTGAGGAGGCGCGCACTTTTTCGGCTTCAGCGGCTCAGTTCTTCTCGAGATGCCGCCGCTGGTCGTAGGTCGGCTGCGGCGGCAGGTCGGCAAGATGCCGCGTGTCGGCCCAGTCGACGATCTCGATCGCATCGGGCATGGCCGGGTCGGCGATGCGGATGCGGTTGAAGCCCGCATTGGGAATGTCGCTCTGGCGCGGCCCGCTGAGGCTGAGCCCGCGCGCGGTGCGCCACACCATGTCGAGCACGCCGCCATGGGTGACCACGATCAAGTGCTGCCCGCGATGCGTGGCGGCCAGGGTTCCAAGCGCGGCGACGATGCGCGCATGGAACTCGCGCGCCGATTCGCCCTCGGGCATGGCGTGGTCCTCGCGAAACTCCAGCCATTGCTCCCAGGCGCGCGGATGCAGCGCCTGGATCTCGTCGGCCCGCATGCCTTCGACAATGCCGAAATATTGCTCGCGCAAACCCGCCGAGGTGACCACCGGCAGCGACAGCTGCAACGCTGCGGGCGCGGCGGTCTGCTGCGCCCGCATGAGGTCGCTGCTGATGATGTGTTGCGCCGTTTCGCTCGCCAGCCGCAGGCCGAGGCGGCGCGCCTGCTCATGCCCCATGTCGTTGAGCGGCACGTCCGCATGCCCCTGGAAGCGCAGTTCGCGGTTCCAGGCGGTTTCGCCGTGGCGGATCAGGATGAGCTCGGTCGTGGAATCGGGGTTGGGCGTGGGCATGGAACGCCCATTCTCTACTGCGTGCGTGACGCACAGGCCCTCGATGGCCCCATCTGTTGCATGGCCGCCACCTGCAGCGGGGGCGGTGGGGAAAGCATGTCTGCCGGGCGCCCCAAAAACCCCTCGCCGAGAGACCCATGCCGCTGCGCCAGATCGCTCGATCACGCAGAATGGGCCCATGCCGAACCTTGTCCTGCTGCCCGGCCTCGCCTGCGACGAGCGCCTGTGGGAAGCGCAGCTTCCCGTCCTCCCCCCCGCGTTCGAAGCCCGTGTGAGCGATGCCCACACGCGGCACGACACCATCGAGGCCATGGCCGCGGCCGTGCTGCGCGAACACCCCGGTCCGCTCGTGCTCTGCGGCGCGTCGATGGGCGGCATGATCGCGATGGAAGCCGCGCGGCAAGCGCCCGAGCGCATCGCCGGGCTCGCGCTGCTGGGCACCAATCCGCGGCCCGAGGCGCCCGAAATGTACGAACTGCGCGAAGGCGCGATCGAATTGTTCGAGCAAGGCGATCTGCGCGAGGTGATCGAACCGAACATCGTCTTCGCTTTTCATCCCGCGCAGGCCGCCGACGAGGTGCTGGTGCAGCGCTATCTCGACATCGTGCTGGAAGCCGGCGCACAGCAGCTGATCCGGCAGAACCGCGCGGTGATGCGGCGCCCCGATGCGCGCGCCCACCTGCGCTCGCTGCGCGCGCCGGTGCTGCTGGTCTGCGGCGATACCGACCGGCTGGCGCCGCCCGACTGCACGCGCGAAATCGCGGCGCTGGTGCCGCACGCCGAAGTGGTGTGGGTGGCCCAATGCGGCCACATGCTGACCATGGAGAAGCCCGCGTTCGTCAACGCGGCGCTGCTCTCCTGGCTGGCTCAGTGGAACTGACCGCCGGTTTCGGCAATGTCTTTTTCAACGGCCAGCGCGGTGGCGACCGCAACGCGCAGCGCCTCGACCATGGCGGCCAGCGGCATGCTCGGCACACCCGGAAAACGCGCCGCCTGCTCGGGCAGGTAGGGAATATGGATGAAGCCGCCGCGCTGCCCCGCTACGGGGTGCGTTGCCATGCGGTGCATGAGTCCGTAGAAGATGTGGTTGCAGACGAAGGTGCCCGCGGTGTTCGACACGGACGCGGGCACACCGGCCGCGCGCAGATCGCGAACCATGGCCTTGATCGGCAGTGTCGAGAAATACGCCGCCGGCGCACCGGGCATCACGGGCACGTCGATGGGCTGCCGGCCCGCGTTGTCGGCAATGCGGCCGTCGTCGATGTTGATGGCCACCCGCTCCGGCGTGATCTCGGCGCGGCCGCCAGCTTGGCCGATGCACAGCACCAGCTCGGGCCGCAGCTCATCCATCGCGCTCGCCAGCGCCTCGATCGACTGGCCGAAGGCGCAGGGCATCTGGCGCGCATGCACGGTGGCGCGGCCGCACTTCCAGCCGTCGAGGGCGCGCACGGTTTCCCATGAAGGATTGAGGGCTTCGCCGTCGAACGGATCGAATCCGGTCAGCAGGACCTTGGTTCGCTGCGCCACGGTGGAACGGCGCGCTCAGGCCACCGCGCGAACCGCGATGCCTTCTTGCTGCAGGCGGTCGCGGATGCGGCGCGCAAAAGCCAGCGCATGCGCGCCGTCGCCATGCAGGCACACGGTCTGGGCATTGAGGGGTACGGTGCTGCCGTCGATGGCCGTGACCTTGCGGTCGCGCACCATCGAGAGCGTCTGGGCGAGCGACTGTTCTTCGTCTTCGATCAGCGCGCCGGGCTGGCTGCGCGGCACCAGGCTGCCGTCGGGCATGTAGCCACGGTCGGCAAACACCTCTTCGACAGGCGTGAGGCCGGCGCGGCGCGCGGCGTCGATCATGCCGCTGCCCGCGAGGCCGAAAAACTTGAGCGAGGGATCGAAGCGCCGCACCGCCTCGCACAGCGCGTCGGCGAGTTCAGGCTCCTTCACGGCCTGGTTGTAGAGCTGGCCGTGCGCCTTCACGTGCGTGAGCTTGCCGCCCTCGGCCTTGACGATCGCGGCCAGTGCGCCGACCTGGTAGAGCACGTTGGCGACGATCTCGTCGGGCGGCAGGTGCATGGTGCTGCGGCCAAAGTTTTCGCGGTCGGGAAAGCTCGGGTGGGCGCCGATGGCCACGCCGTGCTCGATGGCCCAGCGCACGCATTGCCGCATGGTCTTGGCGTCGCCCGCATGCCAGCCGCACGCAATGTTGGCCGAGCTCACGAGGCCGAGCAGCGCTTCGTCGCTGCCGGCGCCTTCGCCGAGATCGGCATTCAGGTCGATTTGCATAAAGCTTTTTTCCTTCTTCGAGGCGGGCCCGCGCCTCCACGCGCACAGTCTATGCCGGTCCGCTCCAGCCCGCAGCCGCGAGCCCTTGCGCCACTTGCGCGAGATAGCGCTGCTGCTCGGCCCACGCCTCCAGCGCCGCGGCCATGTCGACCTGCACCAGCCGCAACCGGCCGTCGAGCGGCGCCTGCGCGAGCTTCCACAGGTCGGCGCGAATCACCACGCCGATGCGCGGATAGCCGCCGGTGGTCTGCGCGTCGCCCATGAGGATGATCGGCTGCCCCGAAGGGGGTACCTGGATGGTGCCGGGGATGACGCCCGACGAGAGCATGTCGGCACTGCGCTTGCGCTTGAGTTCGGCGCCCGCGAGCCGGCTTCCCATGCGGTTGCTCTGCGCGGTGATGCGCCAGCGTTCGCTCCAGAGTTGCGTGTGCGAGGCTGCGGCGAACTGATCGAACTCAGGGCCCGGCAGCACGCGCAGGGCGATGGCCCCATCGCTTTCGTCGGGACCCCAGTCCGGTCCGCGCAGGCCGAACGGACGCCGGCCGAGCCGGGCCGCATCGAGCGCCGTGGCGCCCAGCGCCAGCCGGTCGCCCTTGCGCAGCGCGCGCCCCTGGTGGCCGCCGAAGCCCGCCTTCAGGTCGGTGCTGCGCGAGCCGAGCACCGGCGGCACGTCGATGCCGCCCGCCACCGCGAGCCAGCTGCGCAACCCGGCTTTCTTCACGTCGGCCGCATTGGCGCCCGCGAGCTTCAGCGTCTGGCCTGCCGCCACCGGCACGCTCCAGCAGGGCCAGAGCGGCGCGCCGTCCAGCCGGGCGCCGAAGCCGTCTCCCACCAGCGCGATGCGGGTGGCGGTTTCGAAGCGGATCTCGCAACCGCCCATGGTGATCTCGAGACCCGCCGCCGCGTCGGCGTTGCCGACCAGCCGGTTCGCCAGCGTGAGCGCCAGCACGTCGAGCGCGCCGCCCGGACAGATGCCCAACTGGCGATGTCCGTGCCGCCCCAGGTCTTGCACCGAGGCCAGCATGCCGGGCTTCTGGACCAGCATCATGTGGTCTGGACGCTTTCGACGACGAAGCGCACGCGGTCGCCCGGGCGCAGCAGGGTGGGCGGCTCGGCCGAGGGATTGAAGAGTTCGAGCGAAGTGCGGCCGATCAGCTGCCAGCCGCCCGGCGACACCAGCGGATAGATGCCGGTCTGCTCGCCGCCGATGCCGACCGAGCGTGCCGGCACCGCGGTGCGCGGCTCGGACCGGCGCGGCGTGGCCAGCTCGGGCGGCAGTCCGCCCATGAAAGCGAAGCCGGGCAGGAACCCGAGCAGGTAGACCACGTAGTCGGCCTCGCTGTGGCGCCGCACCACTTCGGCCTGCGTGAGCCCGGTGTGAGCCGCGACGTCGGCAAGATCGGGACCATGCTCGCCGCCGTACGCCACCGGAATCTCCACCCTCCGGCCCTCGATGGCGGTGGCCGACAGCCGCGGCCAGGCCTCGTTCACGCGCGCCATCAGCGCATCGATATCGATCGCGGTCGGATCGAAAGTCAGCGTGAGATTGTTCATGCCCGGCAGCACCTCGCCCACGCCAGGCCACCGCTGCACCTCCGCGCCCAGCGCCCAGATCCGTTGCTGTTGCGGCAGCGTGGCCGGCGGCGGCAGCTCGCACAGCAGCGCCGCGTCGCCCAGCGGATGCAGGCGAGGCAAAGGAGGTCGGCTATTCACGACCGAGGCTGCGCACCTTGGCTGCTAGCTGCTTCTCCACATCGGGCGAAACGAACTTGTGGACCTCACCGCCGAGCATGGCGATTTCGCGCACGAAGGTGCTCGAGATGAACTGGTACTTGTCGCTGGGCGTCAGGAACACGGTCTCCACGTCGGGCATCAGCGAGCGGTTCATGCCCGCGAGCTGAAACTCGTAGTCGAAGTCGGTCACCGCGCGCAGGCCGCGCACCATCGCCTTGCCGCCGCGCACCACGACGAAATCGCGCAGCAAGCCCGAAAAGCTCTCGACCGTGACCTGGTCGCTGTACGGCTTCACGGCCTCGCGCGCCATCTCCATGCGCTCCTGCAGGGAGAACAGCGCCTTCTTGTGATGGCCCGCCGCAACCGCGACGATGACCTTCGAGAAAAGCTGGGTTGCACGCCGCACCACGTCCTCGTGGCCGAGGGTGATGGGATCGAAAGTGCCGGGATAAACCGCGATCACGTTGCTGGCCATGGTTGCTTCTTCCTCATGCAGCCGGTGCGGCTTGTCCGGCGGATTATGCAGTCCCGTTTGCAGCCTGCCGCAGCAGGTGCGCATGTACCGCCCCCGCCTTTAAGTAACGAAAACCAACAAGGCCGGCGGCGGCAAGCTCTTCGTCGTTCCAGCGGCGCGGTGCTTCCAGGTAAACGGCGCCCCCGGCTTTCACGGCCCGTGCCGCCGCCCTCAGAGCAGGTTCGTAGAGGGCGACATTGTCGAAAGGCGGGTCGAGAAACACGGCATCCAGGCTGCCGGCGGCTGTGCGTTCAAGCGCGGTGAGCCCGTTGCCCCGCTCGATGCGAACGGCTTCGGCCGAGAGCTTGGTCTTGGCGGCCTGGAGCTGCGCCACCAGCGCGGCATCCTGCTCGCACAGCAGCACGCTCGCGGCGCCGCGCGAAGCCGCCTCCAGCCCGAGCGCCCCCGTCCCGGCGAAGGCATCGACGCATTGCCAGCCCGGCAGCTCGCCGCCCCCTGCGCCAGCCATGCTCGCGAGCCAGTTGAACAGCGTTTCCCGCACGCGATCGGGCGTCGGGCGCAGGCCCGGCTTGTCGGCCACGGGCAGGCGGCTGCGCTTCCATTGGCCGCCGATGATGCGCACCTCGCGCGGCAGCGTTTTCGAACGCGCTGGCGAGGGCGATGGAGTCGGGGTGGAGCGCTGGGTGGCTGCGGCTTTCTTCTGAGGCATGGGGCGAGCTTAACGCCGCCGCACGGGCCCCTATGCGCCCAGAAAAGCGCGCCGCGCCAGCAGCGCGGCCAGCACCAGCATCGTGCCGCCGATCAACGCATCGAGCATCTGCCAGGCGCGCGGACGCGCGAACACCGGCGCCAGCCATCGCGCCCCAAAGCCCAGCGCCGAGAACCACAGCGCGCTTGCCACTGCCGAGCCCGCGACGAACCAGGCCTTGAGCGAGCCGCCGTACTGGGCGCCGGTGCTGCCCACGAGCAGCACGGTGTCCAGGTAGACATGCGGGTTCAGCAAGGTGAAGCCCGCCGCCTGCGCCAGCACGGCGGTTCGCGAGAGCGATGCGCCCTGGGCCGCGGCCTGCAATGCGCCGGGCTGCCGCGAACGCCACAGCGCGCGCAGGCCGTACGCGCCCAGGAACAACGCGCCGAGGCCGGCCAGTGCGGTGGCGAATACCGGCCGCCCGTTCAGCGCCTGCGCCATCCCGGCCACGCCCGCCGCAATCAGCACCGCATCGCTGGCGGCGCAGAACAGCACCACCGCGCTCACATGCTCGCGCCGCAGGCCCTGGCGCAGCACGTAGGCGTTTTGCGCGCCGATGGCGACGATGAGAACCAGGCTCATGAAGAGCCCGTTGATGAATGCGGTGGTGATCTGTTCGTAAGCCATGGCGCAAGCTTGCCGCCGCGAGCCGGTTAATTCAAACTAAACTTCCTAAGCCATATTCAGTTTTTCTAATCTAGCGAGGAGCCATGCTCGACTACGCCGCCCTGAACGCATTGGCCGCCGTGGTGCGCGAAGGCAGCTTCGAGCGCGCGGCCCGCGCGCTGAACGTCACGCCGTCGGCCGTCTCGCAACGCGTGAAGCTGCTCGAAGAGCGCACCGGCGGCGCGCTGCTGGTGCGCGGCCAGCCCTGCGTGGCCACCGAAGCCGGGCAGCAGCTGTGCCGCCACATCGAGCGCGTGGGCATGCTGGAGCACGAGTTGCGCGACGCCCTGCCCTCTCTTGGCATGGGCGGCGGGAGCGGCAGCGCGGGCGAGCGGGTCACGGTGCGCGTGGCGGTGAACGCCGACAGCCTCGCCACCTGGTTCATGGCGGCCGCTGCGGCCTTTGCACAGCAGGAAGAATCGGCCCTGCTCGACCTGACCGTGGACGACCAGGACCACACCGCCGAGCGCCTGCGAAGCGGCGCGGTGCTGGCCGCCGTCACCGCGCTGGCGCAGCCGGTGGCGGGCTGCAACAGCGAAGCGCTGGGCACCATGCCCTACGTGGCCGCCGCAAGCCCGGAGTTCGTTCACCGCCATTTCGACAAGGGCGTGGGTGCGCGCACCCTGGCCGGCGCGCCCAGCCTGGTGTTCGACCGCAAGGACCGGCTGCAGGCGCGCTGGGTGCGGCGCATCTGCCATCGCAGCATCGAGACGCCGCGGCACTGGCTGCCATCGGCGCATGGCTTCGTCGAAGCGGCGCGCGCCGGCATGGGCTGGGGCATGCTCCCCGTGAGCCTGGCGGCCGATGCGCTGCGCACGGGCGCGCTGGTGGAACTGGTGTCCGGTTCGGGGCTGCAGGTGCCGCTCTACTGGCAGCAGGCACGCGCAGCGCCGCGGCTGCTCGAACGGCTCAAGGCGGCGGTGCGCGCAGCCGCCTCGAGCGGAGCGCACGCGCTGCGCTGAACACGCCGCCTGCTGCCTATTGCTTGCCGCCCACCACCACCGTCACCATGCGGTCGGGCTGCAGCTTGCGCGCAAAAGCGGCGCGAACTTCGGCCGCCGTAACCGCGTTCATGCGCGCGGTCCAGGTGTCGAGATAGTCCAGCGGCAGGTCGTACCACGCAATATTGGCCACGTTGCCGATGAGCTTGCGGTTGCTGTCCAGCAAGAGCGGAAAGCCGCCAATCAGGTTGTCCTTCGCGGCCTTGAGCTCTTCGGTGGTCGGACCTTCGGCCACGAACTTCGCGACCACGTCGCGCGAAACCTTGACGGCCTCCTCGGCCTGGTCGGGCCGCGTCTGGAAACCGACGCGGAACGCACCGGCATCCAGCCCCGGCGCAAAGCCGCTGTAGACGCTGTAGGCCAGGCCGCGCTTCTCTCTCACTTCATTGGTCAACCGCGAGACGAAGCCACCGCCGCCCAGCACGTAGTTGCCGAGCGTGAGCGCGAAGTGATCCGGGTCCTTGCGCGGGTAGCCCGGCTGGCCGATGAAGACATGGGCCTGGGCCGAGGCGAACGGAATGCGCTCGTCCTTCGGGGCAGCGAGTGCGGTGACCGGTGCGATGGCAGGCAGCGGCGTGCAGGCCTCGGGTCCGGGCAGCCGCGAGAGCAGCGCGGTGGCCATGGCTTCCGCCTCGGCGCGGGTCACGGCGCCCACGATGCTGAGCTTGGCGCGGCACGGCACGATGAGCTGCTGGTAGCGCTGCCGCATGGCCGCGGTGTCGATCCGCGCGAGCGTGGCTTCGGTGACTTGCTGCCCGTAGGGGTGGATGCCGTAGACGCCCTGCGCGAAGGCGCGGCCCGCGATGGTCGCCGGCTTGGTGTTGGCTTCCTTCAGCGAGGCATTGATGCGCTCGCGCTCGCGCTGCCAGATGTCGTCGGGGAAGGCCGGCTCGCCGATCTCGCGCGAAGCCAGCGCTACCACCTTGGCCCGCAGCGCGGGGTCGGACAGCGTGCGCAGCGAGTAGCTCGCGCGATCGGTGCCGGCGCTGGCATTGAACTCCGCGCCCAGGTCGGCCCAGGCTTCGCCCAGCGCGTTCTCGTCGAGTGCCGGCTCGCCGTTCTTGCCGGCGCGCACGCCCTTCTCGACCATGGTCGCGGTCGCGCTGGCAAGGCCCGCTTGCGCCGCCGGATCGCGCCTGCTGCCGGCGTCGAAATCGATCTGCACGTCGACGATGGGCAGCGCCTGGGTCGACACCAGGTAGATCTTGGCGCCGCTCGCAAGCGTCCAGTGCTCGATGGGCAGCGCGGCTTGCGCGGCGTTGGAACCCGCCACGGCGGCAACGGCAGCGAACAGCGCGGAACGCAGGATTTTTTTCATTGGGGTCATTGGAATCCGGCGCCCTTCAGCGCAGTTCGCCCTGGGGCGCTGCAAAACCGCGGCCGCGGGGTTTGGATTCGAGCGGCAGGGGGCGCAGGGTGGCCACGGTGAGCTGGTCGTCTCCAAAGTACTTGGCGGCCACGGCCTGCACCTGGGATGGTGTCACGGCCTGCAGCTTCGCGATGATGCGCGCGCTGGTGTCCAGCGGCAGCCCCTGCACCCAATTGCTGCCGAGTTCGCGGGCCTGCGCCATCACCGAATCGCGCTTGTAGGTTTCGCTCGCCACCCATTGCGTCTTGACGCGCGCGAGTTCGGCTTCGCCCACGCCTTCCTTGGCAACGCGCGCCACCTGGGCCCGCAGCGCGGCCTCGACCGCTTCGGCGCTCTTGCCGTTCGCCGGCACGCCCACGAGCGTGAACAGCTGCGGCCCGCGGCCGGCCAGGCCCGAATAGGCGCTGACGGAGTCGGCCACGCGGTCGGGGCCCTGGGTCAGCGCGCGATCGAGCCGCGCGCCGGTGTAGCCGTCGAGCACGGCGGAGAGCACTTCGAGCGCCCACACGTCGCTGTCGGCGGCGTCGATGCTCTCCAGCTGCGGAATGCGGAACGCGAGCGACACGTAGGCCTGCTCGGCCGGCGCCTTGAACTCGATGCGGCGGATGCCGCGCTGTGCGGGCTCGGTGCGCGGCTTGCGCGCGGGCACGGCGCGCGCGGGAATGCCGCCGTAATACTTCTCGGCCAGCGCACGCACCCTGGCCACGTCGACGTCACCCACCACCACCACGGCGGCATTGGCGGGCACGTACCAGCGGCGGAAGAAGGCGCGGGCGTCGTCCGGCGTCATGGCGTCCAGATCGCTCATCCAGCCGACCACGGGGCGGTGGTAGGGCGAGGCCGTGAAGACGGCCGCATTCTGCTGTTCGCCGAGCAATGCGCGCGGCTGGTCTTCGGTGCGCAAGCGGCGTTCTTCCTTGACCACTTCGATCTCGCGCTTGAACTCGTCGTCGGACCACTGGTTGTTGGCGAAGCGGTCCGATTCGAGCTTCATGACCTGCTCGAGGCTGGCGACCGGAATCTGCTGGTAGTAGCCGGTGTAGTCGCGCGTGGTGAAGGCGTTTTCCTGCCCGCCCAGGGCCGCCACGCGACGCGAGAACTCGCCAGGCTTGATGTCCTTGGTGCCCTTGAACATCATGTGCTCGAGCACATGCGCCACGCCCGAGGTGCCATCGACCTCGTCGACCGAGCCCACGCGAACCCACAACATCTGCACCGCCGTGGGGGCGCGCCTGTCGGGCAGCACCAGCAGCGTCATGCCGTTGGCGAGGGTGAACTGCTGGGGAGCGGGTGCCGTGGCGGCGAGGGATGAAGCGGCGGGAGCCGGTGTGGGCTGGGCCTGCGCAGGCATGGTCCACGGCGCCGAAAACGCCATCGCCAGCACCGCACCGAACGCAGCACGGCGTGGCGAGGGGTGTTTCATAGAATGGGTCGGATTGTAAAAAGCTCCCGATGTTCAGTTTCTTCAAGAAAAAACCGCCTGCCGCATCACCGGCCGCGCCGGCGCCCTCCCCGGCCGCCGAGCCGGCACCAGCCCCCGAGCCTGCGGCCGCGCCCGCGCGCTCGGTGTTCTCGCCGTCGAGTTGGTTCGGCTCGAAACCCGCCGTGGAGGAAGCGCCGCCTCCGCCCGCCGCGCCGGCACCACCACCTCCAGTGGCGCCTCCGCCGCCACCACCCCCCGTAGCCGCTCCCGCTGCGCCGATCCTCGCGCCCACGCCCACGCCCACGCCCACGCCCACGCCCACGCCCACGCCAGCGCCTGCGCCTGCACCTGCACTCGCCGAACCGGACGAGCCCCTCCCCGCCCTCATCACCGAGGCAGCCATGGCGGCCGAGCGCAAGGGCTGGTTCGACAAGCTCAAGACGGGCCTGCGCAAGACCGGCACCGGCATCCAGGCGGTGTTCGTCAACGCGCAGATCGACGACGCGCTGTACGAGGAGCTCGAATCCGCCCTGCTGATGGCCGACGCCGGCGTCAAGGCCACCGAATACCTGCTTGACGACCTGCGCGGCCGCGTCAAGCGCCAGATGGCGACCGACGCGGCGCAAGTGAAGCGGCTGCTGGCCGACGCGATCACCGACCTGCTCAAGCCGCTCGAGAAGCCGCTGGTGATCGGCCAGTTCACGCCGACGGTGATCATGGTGGCCGGCGTCAACGGCGCGGGCAAGACCACCTCCATCGGCAAGCTCACCAAGCACCTGGCCAACGAGGGCGCCTCGGTGCTGCTGGCGGCGGCCGACACCTTCCGGGCGGCGGCGCGCGAGCAGCTGCTGGTCTGGGCCGACCGCAACACGGTCGAGATCGTGAGCCAGGAAGGCGGCGACCCCTCCGCCGTGAGCTTCGACGCCGTGACGGCCGGCAAGGCGCGCGGCAAGGACGTGGTGCTGGTCGACACCGCGGGCAGGCTGCCCACGCAGCTGCACCTGATGGACGAGCTCAAGAAGATCAAGCGCGTCGTCACCAAGGCCGACGCCACGGCCCCGCACGAAGTGCTGCTGGTGATCGACGGCAACACCGGGCAGAACGCCCTGACGCAAGTCAGGGCCTTCGACGAGACGCTGGGCCTCACCGGCCTGGTTGTGACCAAGCTCGACGGCACGGCCAAGGGCGGCGTGCTCTGCGCCATTGCGCGCGAGCGGCCGGTTCCGGTCTACTTCATCGGCGTGGGCGAGAAGCTGGAAGACCTCGAGACCTTCAACGCACGCGAATTTGCGCAGGCGCTGCTGGGCTGAAGTGCAGCCAGCAGCGCCCACCGCCGCTTAGAAGCCGCTTAGAACCCAAACAGCGAGCGGGTATCGCAGAGAAAACCGCTGCAGTTGGCCGGCCGGACGTAGAGCGTCCTGATCTGGCCGCTCGGCAGCATGTAGTCGCCCACCAGCGCATTGCCCTTGGCGCCCTCGGCATTCGCTTGGGCGATGTAGTCCGCGCTGTTGGCCGCGGACTGCAGGTTCTGGTAGCTGAACGTGGCCGATTGCGACAGGTCTTTCTCGTAGAGCAGCTTCGTGCCGTCCGAGAAGACGTAGCCCGTCTTGAACCGGAAGCCCCGGGCGCCCTGGGCCTCGAACTGGGCCAGAAAATCAGCGTCGCTGCCGGGCTGGCCCAGCGCTTCATAGCCGTAGGTCGCGCTGCCTTGCGTGTCCTTCTGGTAGACCAGCACCGTGGTCCCGCCGACCATGTAGGCGCCGCCGACACTGTAGTAGCCGTTGCCGCCCTGGGCGTTGGTCTGCGACAGATAGCCGGTGCTGTCGGCAGGTGCCGCCAGCACGGCATAGGTGTAGGTCGATGCGGAGCCGTTGTCCTTGCGATAGAACGTGCGGCTCTGGCCGCCGACCACGTACGGCCCGCCCCACTTGAAGCCTCTGGCGCCCTGCGCGTTGAGCTGCGCCTCGAGGTCAGCCACGGAACTGGCCACGGGCAGCAGCTCGAAGGAATAGGTGGTCTCGGCGTCCTTCACATAGGCTTCGACGACCTCCACGCTGGTGGGGCCGGTGGTGAAGGCAAGGCCGCTGAAGAAGCGGAAGGCCCTTGCGCCCTGCGCATTGAGCCGATCGAGAAACGCCGGAGCATCTGCGGCGGGCTGCAAGGCCTCGTATATGAAGGTACGCGTAGCCGGGGCCGGGGCCGGAGCCGGGGCTGGAGCTGGGGCCGGAGCGGGCGATGGTGCAGGGGCGGGCGCGGGTGCTGGCGCAGGAGCCGGTACCACCGGCAAGCCGGCGAAACCACCGCCACCACTACTGCCTCCTCCACCGCAGGCCGCCAAAGTCGCGGCGAGCGCCGATATCCAAATTTTTGCTTGCATGAAATCTCTCCCTGAGACGTTGACGTGTGTGAGACCGCGCAACGGTAAAGGCCGGCCGATAGGCACACCAGTGCCAAAAGTCATGAGGCGCCGGCAGGCGCGAGTTCACTCAGGGTTCGAAACAGCTTGCCGGCATCGACCGGCTTGAACAGCACGGCGACGCCGGACGCGCGGACGCGCTGCAGGCGTTCGGGCGCGGTTTCGCCAGTGACCAGCAACAAGGGCATGCCGGTGCCGGCGCGCTGGCGCAGGCGCAGACCGGCGTCGAGCCCGTCGTTGCCCTCAGCCAGGCGGTAGTCGCACACCAGCAGATCGAAGGGCCGTCCCTGGCCCTCCGCCTGCGCAAGGGCTTTCTCCGCGTCCGCTTCGTCGGCCACGGCGTGCACCTCGATGGCCCAGGAGCGCAGCAGCTCGCTCATGGCCTCGCGGATTTCCACCTCGTCGTCAACCAGCAGCACGCGCCCGGGCAGTGCCTGTGCCCCTGCAGCACGGTGCCGATGCATCTCGGCGCCTTGCAGGCCAGCGCCCCCCAGCGGCGCGGCGGCGGGCAGCACCACGCGAAAATGGGTGCCCCGTCCCGGACGCGAATGCACCTGCAACGGATGGTCCAGCAGGCGCGACAGACGCTGCACGATCGACAGGCCGATACCCAGGCCCTGCGAGCGGTCCCGGCCCGGGTTGCCGACCTGGTAGAACTCCTCGAAGATGCGGCCGATCTGCTCGGGCGCGATGCCGACGCCGGTGTCGCGCACCTCGATCCACACCGCATTGCCGCGTGCACGGGCCCTCACGGTCACACCGCCGCTCACCGTGTACTTGAGCGCGTTGTCGATCAGGTTGGCGAGCAGGCGGTGCAACAGCTGCGGATCGCTGCGCACCCACAACCCGCTCGCGCGCACTCGCAATTGCAATTCTTTCTGCTCGGCCTGCGGCGAGAACATGTGGTTGAGCGGCAGGAACAACGCGTCGAGCTGCACCTCCCGAAGCTCCGGCGTGACCACGCCCGCGTCCAGCCGCGAAACGTCGAGCATGGTGTCGAGCGACGTTCCCAGTGCGTTCACCGCGCGCATCAGGCGCTCCGCGTTGGCGCCTTCGGGGCGGCCGCGCAGTTCGTTCTCCAGCGCGGCGCCGAACAGCGCAATGGCATGCAGCGGCTGCCGCAGGTCATGGCTGGCGCTGGCCAGGAAACGGGTTTTTTCTTCGCTGGCACGCTCGGTGGCGGCGATCTGTTCCGCCAGCCGGACGGCCAAGGCTTCCTTTTCGAAGCGCAGAAGCAGCGAATCCGCCAGCAGCTTGTGCTCCTGCACGCCCACGCGCAGCATGAGGACGAGATAGATCGTCGAAAAGGCCGCGAGGAAGAGATGGATGGCGTCGCCCTGCCACGCCAGCGCGACGATCAGCCCGCCCATCATCGGCAGCACGTGGCCGAACAGGGCCTCCTTCAGGGGCCGCAGCGATTGCACGGCCCGAGCGCAATTGCCCATCATCACCACCATCAGCGCGGCCGTCACAGGCAAGTTGCCGGCGGGCACGAAGATCCACGGCGCCAGCGCATCGGCAAACCCGAGCAGGGTCACGATGCGGGTGATCTTGCGGGCCCACCGGGCACTTTCCGCCGCAGGTTCCGCCGGGCTCCAGCGCGGCGTGAAGTACATGCCCAGGTACAACGCCAGATGCAGCACGACAAACGGCAGCACCATGGGATCGCCCAACTGCAGGTACATGAACCCACCAAGCACCAGGACGAAAACGACGCGGGCCAGGAACGTCGCGCTGTAGTTGAAATAGATCGAGGCCACGTGCTCGCGCAGCACCCGCTGGCTCAGCGGGGTTTCGGCCGTGCGCGGCGGGCTCAACGCAGGCTGCTGATCAATTGCGCACGCGAACGCACACCGAACAGCAGCAGGATGGTCGATACATGGTTCTTCACCGTGCCCTCGCTCAGGTTCGCGAGCTGGGCGATCTCCTTGTTCGCCTTGCCTTCGAGCACCCACTGCAGCACCTGCGTCTGGCGCGGCGTGAGTTCCTGCCAGGCGCTGGCGTGGGCCGATTCAGCGTAGCCGCCGAGCGCCTTCGGCATCGCCGGAGACGAAATTTCGGTCGACTCCGCATCGAGCAGGCCGCAGGCACGGATGAAGCCCACCACCTCCTTCAAGTCCGCCGACTTGGGAAGAAAAGCACTGGCGCCCAGGGCCAGCGCCCCTTGGGCCAGCGAGGCGTTGCCGGTGCCCGAAAGCACCACGATGCGGGCGGACGGAAAACGCAATCGAAACTCGGTCAGGCCGCTCAAGCCATGCGTATCGGGCAGTGCCAGATCCAGCAGCACCAGGCCGATGGACTCCCCATGCGCTTCATGGAGCACCAGCGCATCGGCCACATTGCCAGCTTCGAACACCTCGATGCCCGTGCCGGACGAAGCGGCCTGTGCCTGCACCAGCGCGCGGACGCCGAGCCGCAGCAGATCGTGGTCGTCCACCACCAGAATTGCGGTGGGCGGGCGGAGCAGCGCGGGTTCCACGCTCGAAGGCGACGGGTGCGATGAAGATTCGAGCGGAGGGGCCACGCAGTCGATCTTAGCGATGCCCCGAACGCGCGACAGTGCCCTAAGTCATGGCGCGTTCATGTCCGCGAAGAAAGTTTTGCTACATTTTTCATAGCACTTGCCATCGCCTGCCGGCAGAGGCACCATGCAGGACCGCCGCACCGAACGGCGCTTGGAGACAACATGCTGCACACCGCCGACGCCCCGCTGGCAGCGGGCGACCGAAAGGTCGACCGGCTGCTGGCCCACTATGGCGAAAGCCACCGCCACCCGACCAACGAGCTGATCCACTTCGTCGCGATCCCGGCCATCATGCTGAGCATCGTCGGGCTGCTGTTCGCGCTGCACCCCTGGGTGGCCTACGGCTTCGTGGCCGCTAGCCTGGTGTACTACGCCACCTTGCGCTCCCCCGTGTTCCTGGCCACCATGCTCGCCGGGACGGCGCTGGTACTGGCGCTGGTTCATGCCATGGGAGGCCTTGTACTGCCGGTCTCCGCCGCCATCTTTGTCGTGGCATGGATCTTCCAGTTCATCGGCCACAGGATCGAAGGCAAGAAACCTTCCTTCTTCGAAGACATCCAATATCTCTGGGTGGGGCCCCTCTTTGTACTTTCGAGGCTGTTTTTGCGTCTGGGTATACGCTGGTAGGGCTGGGGTCGGACGATTCCGCCGGCCCGCCTCCCTTCCGGCTGACAGCTTTGCCTATCGGTGCGATAGAAACTTAGGGGGAACCCTTACCTTAGCACTCCCTCTAATCGAGTGCTAATATGCCCAATACAAAGGAGTTTCCCCTGATGACCATGCTGTCTGGAGCCTCTGCCAACCAGCTCGCCGTCGCCAATCCATGGTCGATGGTGCCGCCGCTGGGCAACCTGGATGCTTATATTTCGGCCGCCAACCGCCTGCCGATGCTCACGCTCGAAGAAGAGCAGGGCTTCGCACGCCGTTTGCGCGACCAGAACGACCTCGAAGCGGCCGGTGCGCTGATCCTCTCGCACCTGCGCCTCGTGGTTTCCATTTCCCGCCAGTACCTGGGCTACGGGCTGCCGCACGGCGACCTGATCCAGGAGGGCAATGTCGGCCTCATGAAGGCCGTGAAGCGTTTCGACCCCGACCAGGGCGTGCGGCTCGTGAGCTACGCCATGCACTGGATCAAGGCCGAGATCCACGAGTACATCCTGAAGAACTGGCGCATGGTCAAGGTCGCGACGACCAAGGCCCAGCGCAAGCTGTTCTTCAACCTGCGCTCGATGAAGCAGGGCTTCAAGGCCGATTCGGCCGCGGCCGACAACGGCACGCATCGCGAAACGCTGAGCCCCGAAGAGGTGTCGCAAATGGCGACCCGGCTGAACGTCAAGCCCGAAGAAGTGCTGGAGATGGAAACCCGCCTGTCGGGCGGCGACGTGCTGCTCGATCCGGGCCCGTCGGACGACGGCGATGAAGCCTTCGGCCCGATCGCCTACCTGGCCGACGCCACGCAGGAACCGACCGCCCTGCTCGAATCGCAGCAGCGCGACCGGCTCTCGAGCGACGGCATCGCCACCGCGCTCGAAGCGCTGGACGACCGCAGCCGCCGCATAGTGGAAGAGCGCTGGCTCAAGGTCAACGACGACGGCTCGGGCGGCATGACGCTGCACGACCTGGCCGCGGTGTACGGCGTGAGCGCCGAGCGCATTCGCCAGATCGAAGTCGCGGCCATGAAGAAGATGAAGAAGGCGCTGGCCGATTACGCCTGAGCCCTGCCGCTCTTCATCCCTCAAAAAGCCCGGTCAACCGGGCTTTTTCATGCCTGTTTCGAAAGCGTTCGCAGGGCCCGTTTGGCGATGTACCGCGTGGCCGCCGTGTCGGATTCATCGAGCCAGCGCGTACAGAGCCGGTCGACCCACTCCGGCTGGGTCTTGCTCGCGTCATTGAGCCAGTTCGCCACCGAGTTCTGCACGTAGCGGTTGCCGTCGGCCCGCAAGGCCTCGATCAGCGGCAAGGCGCGCCAGGGTTCGGCCTTGAGCGCATCGATCTGCGCGCACCACACGCCGCGCGGGCGCGTGAGTTCGCTGGCAAATCGGCGGATGTTCGGGTCGGCATCGGCCGTCCACGGCTGCAGCAGCGCCAGCGACTCGTCGAGTGAGGCGACGACCGCATCGCGCACCGCCATCCAGGCGATTTCGCGCACGCCGAAGTGCGGATCGGCGGCAAAACGCCGCACCGCCTCCAGCTGCGCCGCCAGCGGCAGGCCCGACAGCGTGACCCATTGCGCGGCCCAGCAACGCGCGGCGTCGCTCGCGTGCGTGGCAAGCCGGTGGGCAACGGCATCGCGCTCGGCATGCTGCGCCGCCAGGTCGTAAAGCGCGCGTGCAACGTGGCCGTGCCGCTGCATCGGCTTGAACGCGCCCAGCATGGCGAGGGTGTCGGCCAGGCGTTCGCTGGCCGGATCGAGGCCGATGTGGCCCGCCACGCTGCGCGCGAGCTGCGGCAGTTCGAGCGCCAGGAATTCGTTGAGGTTGACGGTCTCCAGCAAGCCGTCGTTGAGCGCGCGCAGCACCTCGGGCGGAATGAGCGCGATGCGGAAGGCGCCTTTGCGCGCCTTCAGGTGATCGACGGAAGCCAGGGCGACGACGGCGTCCATGGGCGAGCGGGCTGCGGCCACCCGGGTCAGGTCTTGAGCAGCGCCTTCACGTCCGACACCATGGGCGCCACGCCGGCGCCATAGCGGGCGTAGAGCCGCAGCCGGCCCTGGGCGTCGTACACGAAGCTCGCGGCCGAATGGTCCATCGAATAGCTGGTCGGGGTCTTGCCCTCGACCTTCTTGAAATAGACCTTGAAGTCCTTGGCGGTGGTGACGAGTTGGTCGGCTGAGGGAATCAGCGCGACGAAGCTCGGGTCGAACGCGCCCATGTAGGCCTTGAGCACTTCGGGCGTGTCGCGCGCCGGATCGACCGTGACGAACAGCACCTGCAGCTTGTCGCCGTCGCTGCCGAGCTGCTGCTTGACCTGCGCCATTTCGGTCATGGTGGTCGGGCACACGTCGGGACACTGGGCGTAGCCGAAGAACAGCACCACCACCTTGCCCTTGAAGTCGGCCAGGGTGCGGACCTTGCCGTCGGCGTCCTTCAGCGAGAAGTCCTTGGCGTAGTCGGCGCCCGTGATGTCGACCGCATTGAAGCTGGGCCTGGGCTCGCTGCAGGCCGCAACAAGCCCCAGCGTGGCGGCAATGCTCGCCCATGCCGCACCGCCGGCCAGTAATTGAAGGGCGTTTCGCTTGTTCATGGAAGCAGGCATTCGGTCAATTCAGCGCAGGTAATGGTCGACGAGCAATGCCGCGAACAGCACGCTCAAGTGAATCAGCGAAAACCGGAAGGTCTTGCGCGCCAGCGTGTCGGAGTAGTTGCGCCAGAGCGCAAAGGCATAGCCCGTGAAACCGATGCTCACGCCCACCGCCACCGCCAGGTAGAGCCAGCCGCTCATGCCGTAGATGAAAGGCATCAGGCAGGCGGCAAACAGGATGAAGGTATAGAGCAGCACCTGCAGTCGCGTGAACTCGTTGCCGTGCGTGACGGGCAGCATCGGCAGGCCGGCCTTGCGGTAGTCCTCGACGCGGTAGAGCGCCAGCGCCCAGAAATGCGGCGGCGTCCACAGGAAGATGATGAGGAACAAAATCAGCGCTTCCGGCCCCACGTCGCCCGTCATCGCGGCCCAGCCCAGCACCGGCGGCATCGCGCCCGAAGCGCCGCCAATCACGATGTTCTGCGGTGTCAGCGGCTTGAGAATGACGGTGTAGATCACCGCATAACCGACGAAGGTGGCAAAAGTGAGCCACATGGTGAGCGGGTTGACCTGGAACCACAGCAGCGTCGAGCCGGCCACGCACAGCAGGGCCGAAAACACCAGCGCCTGCAGGTCGCTGAGCTGCCCGCGCGCCGTGGGGCGCCAGGCGGTGCGCTTCATCTTGGCGTCGATGCCCTTCTCGACCAGGCAGTTGAACGCCGCCGCCGCCCCCGCCACCAGCCAGATGCCGATGCAGGCCAGCACGGCGCGCTGCACGTCGGCCCACGAGGGCAGGCCCGGCACGGCCAGCACCATGCCGATGAGGGCGCAGAAAACGATCAGCTGCACCACGCGCGGCTTGGTCAGCGCGTAGAACTGGCGCAGCACGTTGGCGGTGCTTGTCTGCTGCACGGAAATCGGCGTGCTCACGCGGCGGCCTCCCTCTGGTTGTTATGTGGGGCGCCGGGCGCCTTGTCTCTGTCGCGCGCGACCGTGGCGGCCGCCCCGCGGCGGCTCTCGCACAGCGCCCAGGTCAGCACCACGGCCAGCGCGGCGGCGCCGCCGGTGTGCAGCACCGCGGCCACGAGCGGCCAGCCGAGCAGCACGTTGCCCAGGCCGGTGGCGAGCTGCAGCAGCGCCAGTCCTGCGAGCCAGCGCGCCTGCGGCCGCAGCGGTTCGATGCGGCGCAGCTGCCAGGCGAGCACGCCCAGCGCGGCGAACACGGCGTAAGCCATCAGCCGATGAGCGTAGTGAATGGCGGTGAGCGCCGAAAAGTCGAGCGGCGCACCGTCACCGGTCAGGCCCAGATGGCGCCAGATTTCGAAGCCTTGCGCAAAACTCATCGGCGGCCACCAGCTGCCCTGGCAGGTCGGGAACTGGGTGCAGGCCAGCACGGCATAGTTGGTGCTGACCCAGCCGCCGAGCGCGATCTGCAGCAGGAGCAGGGCCGACGTCGCGAGCAGTCCATTGCGCAGCGCCGGCGACACGGCCGTGGGCAGACGGTCCGCGGCGGCCTGCCGGTAGCGCACCGCCTGGATGCACAACAGCGCCAGCAGCACCACGGCGCCCAGGAGGTGCAGCGTGACGATGGCGGGAAACAGCTTCCAGGTCACCGTCAGCGCACCGAACGCGCCTTGCAGGCAAACCCAGACCAGCGTGAACGCCGGCCACCAGGCGCTGAGCGTGGCGTGCTCGCCCTCCGCCGGCACGGGCAGGCGGCGCTGGCGCCAGCGCACGATCCAGGTGGCGCCCGCGAGCGCGAGGATGAGCACGCCGACGCCGGTGGCCAAATAGCGGTGGACCATTTCGACCCAGGCCTTGCTGTGCGTGACCGGACCGGTCGGCTGGGCCGACTGCGCCATGGCGATCTCGTGGCTGGCGCCGACCGGGCTCGCGTTGCCGTAGCAGCCCGGCCAGTCGGGGCAGCCCAGGCCCGAATCGGTGAGCCGCGTGAAAGCGCCGAACAGCGTGAGGTCGAAGGTGAGGAACAGCGTCAGCACGGTGAGCGCGTGCAGCCGGCGCGCCGGCCCGCCACCCGCATTGCGGCGCCACACCCACACCAGCGGGCCGAGCGCGATCAGCACGCCGGCCGCCATCAGCCAGGCGATGGGGGTGAGGTCGTAGAGCGAGCCGGTGTCCATCATGCGGTCTCAGCGGCCAGGCTCGTCCCAGGAGGCGGAGGCGCGCAGCAGGCGGTCGAGGTCGCGCTTGGCACGGCTGGCGCCCTTGGCGTCCATGCGGGCCGGAAAACGCATCATCCAGTTGCCCATGGGGTCGACCACGAACAGGTGCTCAGCCAGTCCATGGCCTGCTACAGGCGCGAGCCACTTGGCGAGTTGCTCGGCAGGCACGCGCAGCACGGTGGCACCATGCAGGCCGTTGTCCAGCCGCGGCGGAATGGGCGCCGCGTCGCTCACGAGCCAGACGCGGTCGAGCCGGTCTTTCTCCCGGCCCAGGCTTTCGCGCAACTGGCGCTGCAGATACAGCTGCTGTTCGCAGAGCGCGTCGCAGGCCGCATCAGCCACCGCAACCAGCAGCCACTGTCCCTTGAGCGTGGAAAAGTCGACCGGCGCGCCATTGCGGTCGGTCGCGGCAAGCACGGGCAGCGTGCGTTGCGGATCGATGAGTTCGCCGTAGGCGCTGCGCCCCTCGGGCCGGATCACGTAGTAGGTGAAGTACGAGGCGATGACGGGCGCGGCGCACATCAGCATCACGGCAATCATCTTCCAGCGACCGACGACCGTACGGCGGCCTTCGGCACCGTCGAGCGCCTGGTTGGGCGACGGCATCGAATGCACCGTCAGGCCCAGCGGTTCGTCAGAGGCTGCTTGCATCGCGTGCGCGGCGCCTCGAGCGGCGGAAGGGGGCAATGAATTGAAACCAGACATAGAGGATTACCACGAGGGCCGAGAGCCCGAACCACTGGAATGCATAGCCGTAGTGCTTCTCCAGACCCAGAGCGGGGGCCGGCCAGTCGCGCTGCAACCCCTCGGAAGCGGAGCCGATCTGCTGCAGCGACACATCGGTTCGCAGCGGCAGCTTGGTTTCGGCGCGGAACGCTTCCAGGTCGAGATTCTGCCGGATGGGCGAAGACCCCGCGGATTCCGGTGCCGAGACGGCCGGCGCCGGCTTGCCGAGTTCGAACAAATGGCCGGGCGGCGGTTCGATCAGGCCCGTGACTTCGACGATGCCCGGCGGGGTGTCGACCGCGCCCAGCTGCGTGCGGTCATTGAAATTGCGCTGCACCCAGCCGCGCTGCACCATCACGGCCTGGTCGCTGCCTTCCAGGGCAAAGGGCGTCAGCACGTAGAAGCCCGGCACGCCATGCATCTGCCGGTTGTCCAGGTAAACGGTTTGCGGGCTCAGCCAGAGGCCGCGCAGCCGCACCGGCCGATGCAGTTCGCCAGCCGGCGCTTCGAGCGCCAGGAAATCGGCCTGGGCCAGCGGCGGCTTCTGCTTCTGCGATTCGATCTCGGCCTGCAGCGCCTCCTTCTGCGCCGCGCGCGAGAGCTGCCAGCGGCCCAGCGACACCGTGGCGGACACGGTCAGCACGGCGGCCAGCGTGACCAGCAGGAAACGGCCTCGCTTCGGCCTCGCCCTGGCGGGGTGAAGAGGCTCTGGCGTCACTGGAGCGGACGAGGCGTGCGGCCGATAATCGGAGTCATGAAATATTTCGTCGCCCTGGCTTTCGTGGGCATCTTCGCGAGCCTTGCCTTCGCGCTCTTCTACATGCTGAAAGACGGGCGCAATGGACGCGCCAAGAGCGGCGGCATGGCGCGCGCGCTCACCTTTCGGATCGGCATCTCCGTGTTTTTGTTCCTCTGCATGCTGCTCGCCTGGAAGTTCGGCTACATCCAGCCCACCGGGCTCCCGGTCGGCAAGTAGATGGTGCTCGTTCCACGAGAACCATGAAAAAGGCGCCTTTCGGCGCCTTTTTGTTTGCATGCCGCGGGGTTCGCTCAAAGCCAGTAAACCAGCATGTAAAGGCCGAGCCACACCACGTCGACGAAGTGCCAGTACCAGGCCGCGCCTTCGAAGCCGAAATGGCGTTCCGGCGTGAAGTGGCCCTTCTGCAGGCGCAGCGTGATGAACAGCAGCATCAGCATGCCGATGAACACGTGCAGGCCGTGGAAGCCGGTCAGCATGAAGAAGGTGGAGCCGTAGGCGCCGGAGCTGAGCTTGAGGTTCAGGTCGGTGTACAGGTGGTGGTATTCGTAGCCCTGCACGCCCAGGAACAGCACGCCGAGCAGCACGGTGAGCCACATGAAGCGGATGGTCTGGGCACGGTGGCCGGCACGCAGCGCGTGGTGGGCAATGGTGAGCGTGACGCCCGAGCTCAGCAGCAGCGCGGTGTTGATCGTGGGCAGCCAGAACGGGCCGACGGTCTGGAACGGCTCGACGATGTCGGCCGGCGAGCCGGTGACGCCGGCGGCAACGCTGGGCCAGACGGCCTTGAAGTCGGGCCAGAGCAGCGCGTTTTCGAGGCTGCCGAGCGCCGGCAGCGAATGGGTGCGGGTCCACCACAGCGCGGTGAAGAAAGCGCCGAAGAACATCACTTCGGAGAAGATGAACCAGCTCATGCTCCAACGGAACGAGAGGTCGATCTTGTGGCCGTACTGGCCGCTCTCGCTCTCGCCGATGGCGGTGCGGAACCACACGAACAGCGTGGCGAGCCATGCGATCATGCCGGCCAGCAGGGACCATGCGCCCCACTGGTGGCCGTTGATCCATTGGCCCGCGCCCAGAATCACGAAGAACAGGCCGGTCGCGGCCATGACCGGGTAGGCCGATGGCCCCGGCACGAAGTAGTAGGGCGTGGTGCCGTGGGTGGTTGAACTCATATCAGCTCCTGGCTTTCTTTCTTCTCTCGATTCGATGGGTTCTGGATGTCTAGCGCCGCGTGGTTCACGCGCCGTGCGCAACCACGTAGCGCACCAGCAGCACCAGGCCGACGATGAAAACGATGACCGCCGCAAAAGCCACCGCGATGATATGCAGCGGATTCAGCTTGGCCAGGTCGTCCTGGTAGGCGCTTTTCTTGCGCACCCCGAAGAACGACCAGCAGACGGCCTTCACCGTGTCCCACAGCGTGGCCTTGGGCGGCGTGTTCGGGGCGGTCACGAACGGGGCTCATGGGCAGCATTCGAAACGGCGGCCACCGGGGCCGCGGGCGTCTTGCCGCCCACCTCGAAGAAGGTGTACGACAGCGTGATCGTCTTCACGTCCTTGGATATCTTGGGGTCGATCACGAAGGCCACGGGCCACTGCTTCTTCTCGCCCGGATCGAGCGTGTACTGGTTGAAGCAGAAGCACTCGAGCTTGTTGAAGTACGGCGCGGCCTGCTGGGGCGCATAGCTTGGAATGGCCTGCGCCGCCATGCGGCGGTTCTGCACGTTCTGGAACTCGTAAATCACGGTGTTGAGCTGCCCGGGGTGCACCTGGATCGTCCGTTCGGCGGGCTTGAAGTCCCAGAGCCCGCCGCGCACGTTGGAGTCGAACTCGACCGTGATGGTGCGCGTGGTGTCGACCTGCGTGTTGTCGGGCACGCGCACGTTCTTGCCGCCGCTCGCACCGCCCGGCACCTCGAGCTCGTTGAGCGCGAGGATGTTGATGCCGGTCATTTCGCAGATGGCGCGATAGAGCGGCACCAGGGCGTAGCCGAACGCGAACATGCCGCAGGTGACCACGGCCAGCTTGCCGACCATGCGGACATTGGCGCGCTTGATGCGTTGACCGAGGCTCATGCGGGCGGCTCCGTTCGCGGCTGCTTCAGCGTCCGCTGAACCAGATCATGCGGACCAGGAATCCGAGGAGGAACAGCACGGCGATGGAGGCCAGCGTGAGCCCCATGCGTCGGTTGTTCCTTCTTTGTTCGGGCGTGGTCATTGTGGTCATGCGGGCCGGAGGGCAGCAAACGCTCAGCCGATCACCTTGGTGGCGGTCGCGTCGAGCTTGGGCGGGTTCTCGAAGGTGTGGAAAGGCGCCGGCGACGGCACTTCCCACTCGAGGCCTTCAGCGGCTTCCCAAGGCTTTTGCGGTGCCTTCTCGCCCTTGCCGAGCATGTTCGGCAGCACGATGAAGAAGAAGAAATAGACCTGGGCAAGACCGAATGCGAAGGCGCCGATCGACGCCACGGCGTTGAAGTCGGCAAACTGCATCGGGTAGTCGGCGTAGCGGCGCGGCATGCCGGCCAGGCCCAGAAAGTGCATCGGGAAGAAGGTCACGTTGAACGAGATCAGCGACCACCAGAAGTGGATCTTGCCGCGCGTTTCGTCGTACATCACACCCGTCCACTTGGGCGCCCAGTAGTAGTAGCCCGCGAACATGGCATAGAGCGAGCCGGCCACCAGCACGTAGTGGAAGTGGGCCACCACATAGTAGGTGTCCTGCAGCTGGATGTCGATCGGGGCAATGGCCAGGATGAGGCCGGTGAAGCCGCCCATCGTGAACACGAAGATGAAGCCGACCGCAAACAGCATCGGGGTCTCGAAGGTCATCGAGCCCTGCCACATGGTGGCGATCCAGTTGAAGATCTTCACGGCCGTGGGCACGGCGATCAGCATGGTCGCGTACATGAAGAACAGCTGGCCCGTGACCGGCATGCCGGTCGTGAACATGTGGTGCGCCCAGACGATGAACGACAGGATCGCGATCGACGAGGTGGCGTACACCATCGAGGCGTAGCCGAAGAGCCGCTTGCGCGAGAACGCCGGCACGATCTGGCTGATGATGCCGAAGGCCGGCAAGATCATGATGTAGACCTCGGGGTGGCCGAAGAACCAGAAGATGTGCTGGTACATCACCGGGTCGCCGCCGCCGGCGGGGTTGAAGAAGCTGGTGCCGAAGTGGCGGTCGGTCAGCGTCATGGTGATGGCGCCTGCGAGCACGGGCATCACGGCGATCAGCAGGTAGGCGGTGATGAGCCAGGTCCAGCAGAACATCGGCATCTTCATCAGCGTCATGCCGGGGGCGCGCATGTTCAGGATGGTGACGATGATGTTGATCGAGCCCATGATCGACGAGGCGCCCATGATGTGCATCGCGAAGATGCCGGCGTCCATCGAGGGGCCCATCTGCAGCGTGAGCGGCGCGTAGAGCGTCCAGCCGGCCGCCGGTGCGCCGCCGGGCATGAAGAACGAACCGACGAGCATCAGCGCCGCCGGGATCAGCAGCCAGAAGCTGAAGTTGTTCATGCGCGCGAACGCCATGTCGGATGCGCCGATCTGCAGCGGGATCATCCAGTTCGCGAAGCCCACGAACGCCGGCATGATGGCGCCGAACACCATGATCAGGCCGTGCATGGTGGTGAACTGGTTGAACAGCTCGGGATTCACCAGTTGCAGGCCGGGTTGGAACAGCTCGGCGCGGATCATCAGCGCGAGCACGCCGCCCACCATCAGCATCGTGAAGCTGAACAGCAGGTAGAGCGTGCCGATGTCCTTGTGGTTGGTGGCGAACACCCAGCGGCGCCAGCCGGTAGGCGCTGCGTGGTGCTCGTCGTGTGCGTGGCCGTCGTGGGCGTGACCGTGGGGGTCGAGGACTGCACTCATTTCGTTGTTCCTTGCAATTTCTTCGTCGCGGGGCGCTTGGGCTGGATCTTCACGATCACTTGCCGCGCAAGGCCAGAACTTCGGCCGGCTGCACCAGCTGGCCCGTCTTGTTCGACCAGCTGTTCTTGGTATAGGTGGCGACTGCCGCGAGGTCGGTGTCGCTCAGTTGCTTCCAGGAGGGCATCGCGCCATTGTTCTGGCCGTTGAGCAGCACCAGCAGCTGAATCTTGTGGTCTGGATCGACCACCTTGGGATTCGCATCGAGCGCCTTGATCGGGCCTGCACCCTTGCCGTTGGCCTGGTGGCAGGCCGCGCAGTTGGCGGCATAGACCTTCTCGCCGCGCGTCATCATGTCGGGCAGGGCCCAGACCTTGCCCGGATCGTCGAGCTTGGCCGCGGCTTCCTTGCGCTTGCCATCGACCCAGGCCGTGTAGTCGGCGGCCGAGACCACCTTCACGTGGATGGGCATGTAGGCGTGTTCCTTGCCGCAGAGCTCCTGGCACTGGCCGTAGTAGTCGCCCACGGTTTCGGCGCGGAACCAGGTGTCGCGCACGAAGCCGGGAACCGCGTCCTGCTTGATGCCGAGCTGCGGCACCGCAAACGCGTGGATCACGTCGTTGGCGGTGGTGATGATGCGGACCTTCTTCTGGACCGGCACCACCAGCGGGTTGTCGACCTTGAAGAGGTAGTCGTCGGGCATCGCGCCCTTGGCGCCGGCGTCGGACATGGCGCGCTGCGAGCTGTCGAGCGTGGAGATGAAGGCCAGGCCCTCGCCTTCGCCGTTCAGGTAGTCGTAGCCCCACTTCCACTGGTAGCCGGTGGTCTTGATGGTGAGGTCGGCGTTGGTGGTGTCCTTCTGGGCCACCAGCACCTTGGTGGCGGGCAGCGCCATCACGATCACGATGAGGAAGGGCACGATGGTCCAGATGACCTCGACCACCACCGATTCATGGAAGTTGGCCGCCTTGTGGCCGACCGACTTGCGGTGCTTCCAGATCGAATAGAACATGACCGCGAACACGGCGACGAAGATGACCGTGCACAGGATCATCATCACCGTGTGCAGGAAGTGCTGTTCCTGCGCAATCTTGGTGACACCAAGCGGAAGGTTCAGCTGGCGCACCGAGGGCCCGCCGGGCAGATCGTTGACTGCGTGCGCCGCGCCGCTGAAAGCCGCGCCGGCCGCCAGCAACAGATTCGCCGGCCTGTACTTATTGCGCCAAATGCTCTTCATCGTGTTCACGTTTCTCAATTTTTTCAACAAACCCAACCGTGCAGCGCCGCGTGAGCCCTCAGGCGCCACGCAACGCCATGCGAATCTCGCGCGCCAGTGCGGCTCGCAACTCCGGGCGTACATAGCGCCCCACCCTGACCGATCGACCCTGACCCGAGACCTCGATCAGCGAACGATCGCCGGCCTGCGGTTCGATCCGCACCTGGTGCGGTAAAAATTCCGTGCGCTCGTAGTCTCCACCGTTCTCGAGCTCTACCACCAGCCGTCCGCCCTGCAGCGCGATCCTCTCTCCATCGGTCGCGTGCCGTGCGTACAGCATGAACGCGAAACCCACCGCAGCCAGCTCGAGCCAGGCAAATGGCAGCACCAGCGGCGCACCGTGCAGCCAGAAGACCGTACCGATACCGAGCGATACCACGCACAGCGAGGCGTAGAGCCAGCCCAGCTGGCTCGGCGTCACCGAGCAGTTCCGCTTCAGGAACCATTGGATGCTCTGGCCTGAAACGGTGGCAAAACGAAACACGGAATTCGACACGGGCGAGTTCAGCAAATCGGTGCGTCGACGACCATCCAACCCCTTGTCCCCACAGGATCGGACAGACCTCGTTCGCGGAACAACACCCGCGAGTTTCACGCAACGGCGGATTGTAGCGGGTAGACACAGGCCACAGGCGGCCGCCCACCGGATGCGCAGCTTGCGCAGCCCGGCGTTCAGGCGCCGGGCCGGCCGCGCTGGAGCATCGAGCGCATCTCGCGCAACGACACCGCGCTCTCGGCCGAAAGCGCCACGCGCGGCGCCGGCTTGAAGGCATGCCCGTAGATGACTTCGAAGGTCAGCGCGATGCGCCCGCCGCCCTCTTCGGCCGGCGCCAGTTCGGGCAGCGCATGCTTCAGCGCCTGGTGCCAAGCCTTGCCGCGAAGCGCCGGAAAGCGCGCCGGATGCAGGTTGCGGCCCAGCGTGCGCAGTTCGGCCAGTGCCGCCTCGGGCGTTGCCCAGGTAAGCACGATGCGTTCCATGTCCATCACGGGCTCGGCGAAGCCGGCATGCACCAGCATGTCGCCCCAGTCGTGCATGTCGGTGTACTCGTGGCCCGCGGCCGGCCAGCCCAGGCGGGTGTGCAGCGCCCGAAGCTCGCGGACCGTGTCGGGGCCGAGGCACGAGAACATCAGGAAGCCGTCCGTCGCGACCAACCGGTGCCAGCGGGCGATGAGCGCCTCGGGGTCGGCGGCCATGTGCAGCGACATGTTGGCCCAGAGCAGGTCCACGCCGTCTTCCGGCGGCGCATCGAAGCGCGCCTTGCCGCCCTGCCAGCGGCGCGCGCTCCACCAGGGCGTCGCCAGTGCCTCGCTGGCTGCGGCGGCAAGCGCCGGCTCGGGTTCGACCACGAAGCAGCCGGCCTCGCGATAGCGCCTGGCCACGAGCTCGTGCGCCTCGAGGCCGCCGCGCAGGGGCGCCCAGTCGGCCCAGGTGCGGGGCTGCGCCTTGATCCATTGGAGCCGGTCTTCCATGCGGCGGCCGATTTCCTCGTGCAGCCAGGGCGAGCCGGCGGTCGGCGCGAGCCGGCTCCAGCGGTCGGCCGCCGTGGGATCGATGGTCGGCGGTCTTCTTGCGGGGTCGGTGGCCATGGGGCCGTGAGTATATTGAGCCCATGTTCAGCCGTTGGGCCGCCCGGCCTTTGACCTCTCTTCTTGCACGGCTGCCCAGCCAGTGCGAGGTGTGCCGCGCCTGGCCGTCGCGGCGGGTTTGCGACGCCTGCGTGGCCCGCTTCGCACCGCCGGCCGCACGCTGCGGAAGCTGCGCCCTGCCCGTTCCGGACGGCGTTGTCCGGTGCGGCGAATGCGTGGGCGAGCCGCCACCGCTGGACGCCTGCCTTGCGGCATGCAGCTATGCGTGGCCGTGGCCCGACTGCATCGCCCAGTTCAAATTCCGCGGCGAGGCCGGCTGGGCCGGCCCCCTGGCCACGCTGATGCGCAGCGTGCCCTGGGTGGAACCGGCCCTGGAGCAGTGCGACACCGTGCTGCCGATGCCGATGGCACCCGCCCGGCTGCGCGAGCGCGGCTTCAACCAGGCGGCCGAACTGGCGCGCCGGCTGGCGCCCGCCAAGACCGACGCGACGCTGCTGCTGCGCACCCGCGACACACCGGCGCAGATCGGCCTCGCGCGCGCCGAGCGCCTTCGCAACCTGCGCGGCGCCTTCGCGGTGGATCCGCTGCGCGCGGGCCAGCTGCAGGGCTGCCGCGTGGTGCTGGTCGACGACGTGATGACCACGGGCGCCTCGCTGTTCTCGGCGGCCGCGGCGCTGCGGCTGGCCGGCGCGGCCCACGTCACGGCCGTCGTGTTCGCGCGCACCGATCCGCCGCGTTGAGCGGTGCGCGCCGCCGCGACAATCGGCGCATGTTCCATATAGTCTTGGTCCACCCCGAAATCCCGCCGAACACGGGCAACGTGATCCGTCTCGCGGCCAACACCGGCTGCGCGCTGCACTTGGTCGAGCCGCTGGGCTTCTCGATGGACGACCGCCTGCTGCGCCGCGCCGGCCTCGACTATCACGAATACGCCGAGGTCAAGCGCCATGCGAGCTGGCAGGCCCTGCTCGACACCGAACAGCCTGCCGCCGAGCGCATGTTCGCACTCACCACGCGCGGCACGCGCGCCGTGCACGACGTGCGCTTCCAGCCCAGCGACTGGCTGGTGTTCGGTTCGGAGACCAGCGGGCTGCCGCCTGCCGTGCGCGAGGCCTTCGCCGAGCCGCAACGCCTGCGGCTGCCGATGCGCGAGGGGCAGCGCAGCCTGAATCTTTCGAACGCCGTGGCAGTGACCGTCTTCGAGGCCTGGCGGCAGAACGGGTTCGGCTGAGCGAACGCGTTCCAGCGCCGCGGTTGGCTGCAAATATCAGCGGTAGCGGCGCACCACCGACTCGGCCACGCAGGCCGGCTTGGCCGCGCCTTCGAGTTCGATCGTGGCTTCCCAGGTCATCTGCAGGCCGTCGTCCGCGATCGGCTCCGCCGAGAGCAGCTTCATGCGTGCGCGCAGGCGCTTGCCCACCGGCACGGGCGACATGAAGCGCACCCGGTTCAGACCGTAGTTCACGCCCATGCGCGACTCGGCCACGTCGAAAGCGGTTTCGTAGAAGCGCGGCAGCAGCGACAGCGTCAGGAAGCCGTGGGCGATCGGCCCGCCGAAAGGGCCGGCCTTGGCGCGCTCGACGTCGACGTGGATCCACTGGTGGTCGCCCGTGGCCTCGGCGAACTGGTTCACCTGCTCCTGCGTGACGGTGATCCAGTCGCTCACGGCAACTTCCTGGCCGACGCAGGCGGCAAGATCCTGAAGAGTCTGGAATGTCTTTTTGGTCATGCGGGGCATTCTGGTGCCAAGGGCGCCGGCGCGGCTGTCGGGCTTGCGACATGCCGGGGGCCCATCAGCTTTCCAGCCATTCGCAGATCGGCTGCCACTGCGCCAGGTCGCGCTGGACGCGGCCCGGCGCGATGTCGAACAGCGTGAGCCCGCGCGCCGCCAGCTGCACGTAGTTCTGCGTGTCGCGCAGTTCGCCCAGCACCGGCACGCCGAGGCTAGCGATGAACTCGTTCAGCCGGTCGGCCGCCAGGGTGCGGGCGTTCACGCGCATGCCCACGAGGCTGATCCTGGTTTTTTCGGCGCGGCGATGCTCCATCAGCCGGTCGAGGAAATCGCGCGTGGCGTAGATGTCGAAGATGCTCGGCTGCAGCGGCACGATCACCCGGTCGGCCAGCGCCAGCACCTCCTTGAAGCGCCGTCCGTGCAGGCCGGCCGGCGTGTCGAGCACGGCGTGCGTGGTACCGCGCGGCGGCCGCACCACGGCACTGTCGCCGGTGGCTTCCCAGGTGGCGATGGGCCGCGCCTGCGGCGGGCGCAGGCCGAGCCAGAGGCGCGACGACTGCTGGCGGTCCACGTCGCCCAGCATCACGGCATGGCCGCGGCTCGCAAAATAGCCCGCAATGTTCGTCGCGAGTGTCGACTTGCCCACGCCACCCTTGGGATTGGCGACCAGAACCACCGGCATGAAGTTCTCCTCCAGAACTGGAACAGCCGGATGGTAGTGCCTGCCTGTCCGGGCAAGAGCCGATCTTGCGCTATGTTCGCGGCATGACGACAACGACATCCGCCGCCGGCGCAGACGGCATCTATGTGCTCGCGGCCCATCCGCATTGGCGCGATTCCCGCGTCAACCGGCAGCTGCTGGCGGCCGCGCGCACGGTGCCAGGCGTCCAGGTGAACGACCTGTACGGCAGCTACCCCGACTTCTCGATCGACGTCGAGGCCGAACAAGCCCGGCTCGCAAGGGCCAGCCTCGTGGTGCTGCTGCACCCGATCCAGTGGTACTCGGCACCGCCGCTGCAAAAGCTCTGGTTCGACGACGTGCTCAGCTACGGCTGGGCCTATGGCCACGGAGGCACCGCGCTCCAGGGCAAGGACTGCTGGCTGGTCGCCACCACCGGCGGCCCCGATGCCAGCTACCACCCGCAAAGCTACAACCGCTACTTCTTCGACGCCTTCCTGCCGCCCTACGAGCAGACCGCCGCGCTCTGCGGCATGCGCTTTCTCCCGCCGCTGGTGTTTCACGGCGCGCGCCGCGCGAGCGACGCCGAGGTGGCGGCGCACGTCGAGGTTTTTGCCCAGCGGCTCGGCAGCTATCCCCAGTGGCCGGAACTCGAGGAGCTCGACGCCTGCGTGGCCTGCCCCGTTCCCGAAACCGATCGCCCGGCAGAGCCCGACGACGCGGACAAGGCGGCGTCCGCCGCCTTCCACTCCGCGACGGCCCGGGGCCTCGCCTCCATGTCTGCCGCCAACGAAGAAAACGACAACAACGAAAAAGGCACGGCCTGAGCATGGAGCACGCACCCGCCTGGCTGACAAGCAGCCTGATCTACCTGAGCGCCGCCGTCCTGGTGGTGCCGCTGTCCAAGGCCCTGGGCCTCGGCTCCATCATCGGCTACCTCGTCGCCGGCATCGCCATCGGACCGTGGGGTCTTGGCCTCGTTTCCAGCGTGGAAGACGTGCTGCACTTTGCCGAGTTCGGCGTGGTGCTGATGCTGTTCCTCGTGGGGCTCGAACTCGAACCCAAGCGCCTGTGGAACCTGCGCCGGCCCATCTTCGGCTGGGGCGCGGCGCAGGTGCTGAGCTGCGCCGCGGTGCTGTTTGCCGTGGGCTGGGCCGCGGGTGCCGAATGGCGCGTGGCGCTGGTGGCGGCGCTCGGCCTCGCACTTTCGTCCACGGCCATCGCACTGCAAGTGTTCGGCGAGCGCAACCTGCTCAGGACGCCGAGCGGCCAGGCGGGCTTTTCGATCCTGCTGTTCCAGGACGTGGCGGCCATCCCCATCCTCGCGCTGCTGCCGCTGCTGGCGGGCGCCACGGCGGCCGAACAGTCGCTCAGCGGGCTCGACCGGACACTGGAAGGGCTGAAGATCGTCGGCGTGATCGCCGGCATCATCCTCGGCGGCCGGTTGGCCTTGCGCCCGCTGCTGCGCTGGATCGCACGCAGCGACACGCCCGAGATCTTCACCGCCGCGTCGCTGCTGCTGGTGGTCGCCATCGCCGCGCTGATGCAGTTCGTGGGCCTGTCGATGGCGCTGGGCGCCTTTCTGGCCGGCGTTCTGCTGGCGGAAAGCGAATACCGGCGCGAGCTCGAGACCGACATCGAGCCCTTCAAGGGCCTGCTGCTCGGCCTGTTCTTCATCGCCGTGGGCATGTCGATCAACTTTGGCGTGCTGATCGCGAGCCCCTGGCTCATGGCGATGCTGGTGGTCGGCTTCATGGCCATCAAGCTGGCGGTGATCTACGCCCTGGCCAAGGCCATGGGCCTCGCCTACCAGGAGCGGCCGGTGTTCACGCTGCTGCTGGCCCAGGGCGGCGAGTTCGCGTTCGTGGTGTTCCAGGCCGCGGGGCCCGATGTGCTGCCGCCCGAGATCACCTCGCTCCTGATCGGCGCGGTGGCACTGTCGATGCTGCTGTCGCCGCTCGTCCTGGTGCTGCTCGACAAGTTCGTGCTGCCGCGCTACAGCCGCAGCAACGGCACGCAGATGGACGAAATTTCGGAGCAGCAGGACGCCAAGGTGCTGATCTGCGGCTTCGGCCGCTACGGCCAGATCGTCGGCCGCATGCTGATGTCGCAAGGCCTGCGCGTCACGGTGCTCGACCACGACGCCGACACCGTCGAAGGCCTGCGTCAGTTCGGTTTTCGGGTGTTCTATGGCGACGCGACCCGGCTCGATTTGCTGCGCACCGCCGGCGCCGGCACGGCCAAGGCCATCGTGGTGGCGGTGGACGACATCGAGCAGTCGCTCGAGATCGTCGATCTCGTGAAGGAGCACTTTCCGCAGGCCCGCATCATCGCGCGGGCCCGCAACGTGACCCACCTCTTCCAGCTGCGCGACCGCGGCGTGACGGATGTCGAACGCGAGGTGTTCGAATCGTCGCTGCGCAGCGCCCGCTCGACGCTCGAAGCGCTGGGCTGGCCGGCGCACGAAGCGCGCGAAACGGCGCTGCGGTTCCGCCGCCGGAACCTCAAGCTGAGCGACGAGATCTATCCGCACTACAAGGACCGCGCCAAGCTGATCGCCGCCAACAAGGCGGGCCGCCAGCAATTCGAGGAGCAGATGGCGCGCGAACGCGAAGAGCGGCAGCGGCGCTCGGGCCGCGATTGGGACCGGCTCGACGAAAAGGAAGAGGCGGACGCGTAGCAGCCCGCCCTCTTCGTCAGCCTTCCAGCTTCAGCAGCCTGACCGCGTTGCCTTTCAGGATGCCCGGCATCACCTCGGGCTTGAACCCGGCCGCCTCGAAGTCCTTCATCCAGCGGTCGGGCGTGATCAGCGGGTAGTCGCTGCCGAACAGGATGCGGTCCTTCAGCAGCGTGTTGGCGTACTGCACCAGCTGCTTCGGAAAATACTTGGGGCTCCAGCCCGACAGGTCGATCCACACGTTGGGCTTGTGCGTGGCCACGCTCAGCGCCTCGTCCTGCCAGGGGAAGCTGGGGTGCGCCATCACGATCTGCATGTCCGGGAAGTCGATGGCCACGTCGTCCAGATGCATCGGGTTGCTGTATTCCAGCCTGAGGCCGCCGCCGCAGCGCATGCCCGAGCCGATGCCGCTGTGGCCGGTGTGGAAGATGGCCGGCAGCTTGTGCTCGGCAATCACCTCGTAGATCGGCCAGGCCATCTTGTCGTAGGGGTGGAAAGCCTGCACCGTCGGGTGGAACTTGAAGCCCTTCACGCCGTGCTCCTCGATGAGCCGGCGCGCCTCGCGTGCGCCCATCTTTCCCTTGTGCGGATCGATGCTCGCGAAGGCGATCATCATGTCGCTGTTCTGCTTGGCGGCCTCGGCGATTTCCTCGTTCGGAATGCGCCGGCGGCCCATGTTCGATTCGGCGTCGACCATGAACATCACCAGGCCGATTTTGCGCTCGCGGTAGTAGGCCACGCTCTCGGCAATGGTCGGCCGCCCGCTAGAGCCGAAGTATTTGTCCGCGGCGCGGTCGTATTCCTCGCCGTAGTTGTCGAACGGGTTCCAGCAGCTCACTTCGGCGTGGGTGTGGATGTCGATGGCGATCAGGTTCTGGTGGTCCATGTCGTTGTCTCCAGTACGGGTAAGTCCCTAGGAATTGGGGCGCTCAAGTGCCTTGAATTGATTATTTATCATAACCATAATCCAACTCACACACGAATGCAATCATGACCAATCCCGATCTCCATCTCGACATCCGCGACGAAGTTGCCATCGTTCGCCTGACGCGCGGCGCCAAGCGCAACGCGCTTTCGGACAGCCTGGTCCTCGCGCTGCGCAACACCTTCGAGACCCTGCCGTCCACGGTGCGCGCCGCGGTGCTCGACGGCGAAGGCCCGCACTTCTGCGCCGGCCTCGACCTGAGCGAGCTGAAAGAGCGCGACGCGGGCCAGGGCATGCAGCATTCGCGGCTGTGGCACAGCGCCCTCGACCTGATCCAGCACGGCCCGGTGCCGGTGATCGCGGCGCTGCACGGCGCGGTGGTCGGCGGCGGCCTCGAACTGGCAAGCGCCTGCCACATCCGCGTGGCCGACCGCAGCACCTTCTATGCGCTGCCCGAAGGCTCGCGCGGCATCTTCGTGGGCGGTGGCGGCTCGGTGCGCATTCCCAAGCTGATCGGCGTGGCCCGCATGACCGACATGATGATGACCGGCCGTGTCTACAACGCCGAAGACGGCGAGCGCGCCAACTTCGCGCAGTACCTGGTCGACGAGGGCACGGCCTTCGACAAGGCCTTCGAGCTGGCCAAGCGCGTGGCCACCAACGCGCCGCTGACCAACTATGCACTGATGCACGCGCTGCCGCGCATTGCCGAGCAGTCGGCCGACCACGGCTTCTTCACCGAGGCGCTGATGTCCGGCATCGTGCAGAACGCGCCCGAGGCCAAGGAGCGCGTGCGCGATTTCCTCGAAGGCCGCGGCGCGAAGGTGAGCAAGGGATGACCACGATCCGATACCGTCCGCTGGCGTTCGGCGTCACGCGCGCCGTGCTGCGCGACGGCGCGCCGGGCACGCAGTACCTGCGGGCCGAAACACCGCTCGCGCCCTACCGCGACCGCATGACCGACCGCCTGGCGCACTGGGCCGAAGCGGCACCCGACCGCACCTTCATCGCCCGCCGTGAACGGCTGGCCGACGGCAGCACCGGCGACTGGCAGCGCGTGAGCTACGCCGAGGCACTGCAGAAGGCGCGCAGCATCGGCCAGGCGCTGCTCGACCGCGGCCTGGATGCGGAGCGCCCGGTCGCGATCCTCAGCGAAAACGGTATCGAACACGCGCTGATGGCGCTCGGCTGCCTGTATGCCGGCGTACCGTACTGCCCGGTGTCGCCGCCCTACTCGGTGGTGAGCCAGGACTTCGAGAAACTGCGCCACGTGCTGGACACGCTCACGCCCGGCCTGGTGTTTGCCGCCGACGCCGCGCGCTTCGGCCGCGCCATTGCCGCGGCGGTGCCTGCGGAAACCGAAGTCGTCATCGCCGAAGGCACCATCGAAGGCCGCGCCGCCACGCCGTTCGACACGCTGGCCGCCACGCCCGCAACACCCGCCATCGATGCCGCGATGCGCGCCAGCGGCCCCGACACCATCACCAAGTTTCTCTTCACCTCGGGCTCCACCAAGATGCCCAAGGCGGTGATCAACACGCACCGCATGTGGTGCGCCAACCAGCAGCAGCTGCGCCAGTCGATTCCCGCTTTGGGCGAGGAGCCGCCGGTGCTGGTCGACTGGCTGCCCTGGAACCACACCTTCGGCGGCAACCACAACGTGGGCATCGTGCTGGACAACGGCGGCACGCTTTACATCGACGACGGCAAGCCGACGCCCTCGGGCATGGCCGAGACCCTCCGCAACCTGCGCGAGATTGCTCCCACCATCTACTTCAACGTGCCGACCGGCTTCGAGGCCATCGCGCACGCCATGGAGACCGACGCGGTGCTGCGCCGCAACCTGCTGTCGCGCGTGAAGATGTTCTTCTATTCAGGTGCCGCGCTGTCGCAGCCCGTGTGGGACAGCCTGCACAAGACGCAGGAGGCCGAGATCGGCGAACGCATCGTCATGGGCACCGGCCTGGGCATGACCGAGTCCGGCCCCTTCGCTCTCTATGTCACCGGGCCCGAGGTGAAGTCGGGCGACGTGGGCCTGCCCGCGGCCGGCATCGAGCTCAAGCTGATCGAGGTCGACGGCAAGACCGAGGTGCGCTACCGCGGCCCCAACATCACGCCCGGCTACTGGCGCGCACCCGAGGCCACGGCCGAAGCCTTCGACGAAGAGGGCTTCTTCTCCACCGGCGATGCGGTGAAGTGGATCGACGACAACAACATCCACCGCGGCCTGCGCTTCGACGGCCGCATTGCCGAAGACTTCAAGCTCGCCACCGGCACCTTCGTGAGCGTGGGTCCGCTGCGCGCCAAGATCATCACGGCCGGCGCACCCTACGTGCAGGACGCGGTGCTGACCGGCATCAACCTGAAGGAAGTCGGCGCGCTGGTCTTCCCGACGCAGAAGGTGCGACAGCTGGCCGGCCTGCCGGCCGATGCAACGATGCAGCAGGTGCTCGAAAGTGCACCGGTACAGGCGCACTTCCAGCAGGTGGCCAACGAACTGGCGGCCATGGGCACCGGCAGCGCCAATCGCATCGCGCGGCTGCACCTGATGGCCGAGCCGCCTTCGATCGACAAGGGCGAAGTGACCGACAAGGGCTCCATCAACCAGCGCGCCGTGCTCAAGCACCGCGCCGAGATCGTCGAGGCGCTGCACGCCGACACCCTGCCCTTCACCCTGAAGCCCCGCTGATTCATCCAGGAAACCACACACCATGAAGATCGAAGGACAAGCCGCACTCGTCACCGGCGGCGCATCGGGCCTCGGCGAAGCCACCGCGCGCGAACTCGCGCGCCTGGGCGCCAAGGTGGCGGTGCTCGACCGCAACGCGGCGCTCGCCGAGAAAGTCGCCGCCGAGATCGGCGGCGTCGCTTGCGCCTGCGACATCACCGACACCGAGAGCGTCAATGCCGCGCTCGACAAGGCCGCTGCAGCCCACGGCCCCGCGCGCATCCTGATGAACGTGGCGGGCATCGGCAGCGCGAAGCGCATCGTCGGCAAGGATGGCAACCCGGCGCCGCTCGAAGACTTCGTGCGCGTGGTCAACATCAACCTGATCGGCGGCTACAACATGGCGCGCCTGTTCGCGGCGCGCTGTGCCAAGCTCGACGCGCTCGACAACGGCGAGAAGGGCGTGATGCTCTTCACCGCCTCGGTCGCGGCCTTCGACGGCCAGGTGGGCCAGCAGGCCTACAGCGCCTCCAAGGGCGGCCTGGTCGGCATGACGCTGCCGATGGCGCGCGATCTGGCGCAGCACGCGATTCGCGTGTGCACCGTGGCGCCCGGCCTCTTTGCCACGCCGCTTTTGATGGAACTGCCCGAAGCCGTGCAGCAATCGCTGGCCGCGTCGATTCCGTTTCCGCCGCGCCTGGGCAAGCCTTCGGAGTTTGCCGAGCTGGCCTGCCACATCGTGACCAACGGGCATTTGAACGGCGAGGTGATCCGACTCGACGGCGCCCTGCGCATGGCGCCGCGCTGATTCAGTTTCAGCCCCAACAACCAGGAGACAAGACCATGACCAACAGACGTGAATTCGTGAAGGCCCTCGGCGGCGCAGCCGCACTCGGCGCCCTGTATCCGCTCGGCGCACTCGCCCAAGCCGTGCAGCAGGCCAAGATCTACTACGGCTTTCCGGCCGGCAGCGCAGGCGACAGCGTGGCGCGCCGCGTGGCCGAAAAGCTCGGCGACACGCCGTATTCGAAGATCAACGCAGTGGTCGAGAACAAGCCCGGCGCGGGCGGGCGCATTGCGCTCGACACGCTCAAGACCTCGCCGGCTGACGGCTCGGTGCTGTGTCTCGCGCAGGCCTCCGCGCTGTCGACCTACCCGCACATCTACAGCAAGCTCAGCTACGGCATCGCCGATTTCGCGCCCATTTCGATCGGCGCCGTGATGACGCACGGCCTCGCGGTCGGGCCGATGGTGCCGGCCAGCGTGAAGACGCTGAAAGACTACATCGCCTGGGCCAAGGCCAACCCCGGCCAGGCCAGCTACGGCTCGCCGGGCGCGGGCTCCACGCCGCACTTCCTGGGTGCGCTGCTGGGCCTGAACAGCGGCACCGACCTGCGCCATGTTCCCTACCGCGGCTCGCTGCCGGCCATCAACGACGTGGTGGGCGGGCAGATCGCCTCCAGCATGACGCCGGTGGGCGACTACCTGCCCTTTGCCAAGGCCGGCAAGCTGCGCGTGCTCGCCACCTCGGGCGCGCAACGCACCGCCTACATGCCCGACGTGCCCACCTTCACCGAGCAGGGCTTCCCGGAAATCGTGGCCGACGAATGGTTCGGCTTCTTCGCGCCAGCCAAGACGCCTGCCAATGTGATTGCGGCGGCGAGCACAGCGATCCAGGCCGCGCTCAAGGACAAGACCGTGGCCGAGGGCCTGCTCTCGGTCGGGCTGATCGCCCACGGCTCCTCGCCCGAGGACATGAAGAAATCGCTCCAGGCCGAATACGAGCGCTGGGGTCCGCTGGTCAAGAAGATCGGCTTCACCGCCGAGTCCTGATACACCGATGGATTACCGGCCCCGCCCCGAAGACCACCGATTCATCCTGAACGCGGTGCTCGACGCACCGTCGACGCTGCGCACGCTCGCGCCCTTCGCGGAGGTCGACGAGGCGCTGCAGGGCCAGGTGCTCGATGAAGCGGCCCGCTTCGTGGCCGAGGCGGTGGCGCCGTCGAACCGCGACGGGGACGAGATCGGCTGCCGTTTCAGCCAGGGCGAGGTCACCACGCCGCCGGGCTTCCGCGAGGCCTACCAGGCTTTTGTCGATGGCGGCTGGCCCGGCTTGTCGGCCGCACCGGAAGACGGCGGCCAGGGCCTGCCGACCGTGCTCGAAGCCATCCTCTACGAATGGCTGAGCGCGGCCAACCACGGTCTCACCATGGCGCCGGGGCTGTTGCACGGCGCCTATGCCTGCCTCAAGCACCACGGCAGCGACGAGTTGCGCGCGCGCTATCTACCGAAGATCGCATCAGGCGAATGGCTCGCCACCATGTGCCTCACCGAAGCCCACGCGGGCAGCGACCTGGGCCAGGTGCGCACGCGCGCCGTGCCGCAGGCCGACGGCAGCCTGCGCGTGAGCGGCGGCAAGATCTTCATCTCCGGCGGCGAACACGACCTGACGCCGAACATCGTGCACCTGGTGCTTTGCCGGCTGCCCGATGCGCCCGCGGGGCCCAAGGGCCTGTCGCTGGTGTTGGTTCCCAAGCTGCTGCCCGATGACGCGCGCAACGCGGTGCACTGCGAGCGCATCGAGGAAAAAATGGGCCTGCATGGCAGCCCGACCTGCGTCATGCGCTTCGACGAAGCCACCGGCTGGCTGGTCGGCGAGCCGGGCCGCGGCCTGGCCGCGATGTTCGTGATGATGAATGCGGCGCGCCTGCACGTGGCGTTGCAGGGCATCGGCCTGCTCGACGCTGCCTGGCAGAAGGCCGACGCCTACGCGATGGAGCGCCGCCAGATGCGGGCGCCCGGCGCCGTGCCGGCCAGCCGCGGCGGCGAGGCGGCGGACCTCATCGCCGAACACCCCGCGATCCGCCGCATTCTCGATACCCAGCGCGCCTGGGTCGAGGGCGCGCGCACGCTCGCCTACCGCAGCGCGCTGATGCTCGACGTGGCCGCGCACGACGCCGATCCCAAGGCGCGCGAACGCGCGCAGCGCTGGTGCTCGCTGGTCACTCCGGTTCTGAAGGCCGCCTGCACGCACCAGGCCTTTCATGGCGCGAGCGAATGCCTCCAGGTGTTCGGCGGCCACGGCTACGTGCGCGAATGGGGCATCGAGCAGATCGTGCGCGACGCACGCGTGACGATGATCTACGAGGGCACCAACGAGATCCAGGCCATCGACCTGCTGGTGCGAAAGGTACTGCCCGACAACGGCGCCGGCATGTCAGCGGTGCTGCTCGAACTGCGCGACACGCTCGATGCCTCGCGCGAGGCCGACGCCGACGTGCAGCGCCGGCTCGCGCAGCTGCGCTACCTGGGCACCACCATCGCGATGGCCGCGCATGCCAACCCGGTGCTGCCATATGAAGTGGCCGACGACTACCTGCGCGTGGTGATGCTCACGATGATGGCCTGGGCTTGGGCGCGCATCGACGCGGCGCAAGCCTCGGAGGCCGAGCGTGCCGCCCGGGCAGGCCCGGCGGCGGCCTTCCGGCGCTGGGTGCTGCCCGAATTCGACATGCGGCTGGGCATCGTCAAGCGCGCCTGCGAAGGTGTTGCCATGTCGCACGACGCCGCAAAATCACCGGTTGCCGGCAGTTAACCGATACACCCGCGCGGCCCGGCGCGGTTACGCTTGGGACCATGCCTCGCCCATCCAAGAACAGTTCTGCCAAAGCAGCGCCGCCAGCGGCTGCCAGCAACAAGTCCGATCGGCTCGATGCCCGTGTGCTGGAAGCCCTGGTCGGCTACAACGCGCGCCGCGCCTGGCTGATCATCACGGGGGTGTTTGCCGAACGCATGGCGCCGTACGGTCTCAAGCAGATCGATTTCTCGGTGCTCTCGCTGCTGGCGCACAACCCGGGCGCCACCTCGCGCCAGCTCTGCAACACGCTCGACATCCTGCCGCCCAACCTGGTGAGCCTGGTCGCCACGCTCGACAGCCGCGGGCTCATCGAGCGCCGGCCACACCCGCATGATGGCCGCGCGGTGGGACTGCATCTCACCGAGGCGGGCGAAAAGCTGATCGGGGAGGCCGAGCAGACGGTCACGCAGCTCGAGGCCGATGCCAGCGCGCGGCTCACGTCGCGCGAGCGCGAAACCCTGATCCGGCTGCTGCAGAAGATCTATCTCTAGCCTCGGCCCTCCTGGTTAGAGGCCGCGCTCCACCATGTCGATCAGGCGCTGCCCCAGCGCATGGGTGGCTTCTGCATCCATGTCTCTCAGCGGCCCTTCGATGATCAGCAGCGCCAGCCCATGCACGGCCGACCAGGCCAAGTATTCAGCGTTCGGTCGCCGCGAAGGGTCGAGCGCACCCGCATCCACGAGCCGGTCGATCGCGCTGCCAAGCAACTCGAACGGGTCCATGCCACTCGACCCCGCGCGCCCCGGCCCCACCTCGCCTTGGGCGTCTTCCGACGACACGAGAAAAGCCGTTTTGAACAACCCCGGCTCGGCCTGCGCAAAACGCAGGTAGGCGGTGCCGATGGCCCGCACCCGCGCCCGCGCGAAGTCGGCGGGCGGCTGGTCGCAGGGCAGCACCGCCAGTTCTTTTTCCATGGCCGTGGCGGCCGCCGACAACGCCGCGGCGCGCACCGCCAGCAGCAGCTCGCGCCGGCTTGCGAAATGCCGGTACGCCGCGTTGGGCACCACGCCCGCACGCCGCGTCACTTCGCGCAGCGCCACCGCATCGGGGCCGCCGTCGCGAGCCAGTTCGATGCCCGCGTCGAGCAGCGCGCGGCGCAGGTCGCCGTGGCGATACGTGCTGCGGGCGGCGGGCGCGCTGGGGTCTGGCGGAACGATGCGGGGGCTCATCAGGTATCTCCATGTGGACAGTGTCCATTATGTCTGCTATTCTTTGTGGACGGTGTACACAAACTAGTAATTCCGTATGCGCGCAGGTCTCTGCGCATCCTTTCATCCTCAGTCCAAAGGAAACACCATGAAAGTCCAGTCCTATCTCTCGTTCGAAGGCCGCTGCGACGAAGCGCTCGCGTTCTACAAGAAGGCGCTCGGTGCCGAAGTCGTCCAACTCATGCGCTACAGCGAAGCGCCGGCGGAAGCCCCTTCGGACAACGCGGATGCCAGCTGCGGCGGCGCCACGCCCAGCCCCGACAAAGTGATGCACGCCGTGCTCCGCATCGGCGAAACCGAGCTGATGGCCTCCGACGGCCGGTGCTCGGGCCAGCCGGAGTTCAAGGGGATCATGCTCGCGCTCACCGCCAGCACCGACGCCGATGCCCGCAAGTGGTTCGACGCCCTGGCCGAGGGCGGCCAGGTGATGCAGCCGCTGATCCCGACCTTCTTCACCTCCAGCTTCGGCATGCTCGGCGACCGTTTCGGCGTGGGCTGGCTGCTGGTGGTGGCGCCCGCCAACTGACCTTCAACCGACCGCCCGACACCCTTGCCTCCGGAGTACCTCCTTCATGCTCAAGAAAATTGCCCTCGTCATCCTCGCCCTGATCGCCGTGCTGCTCATCTACGGCGCGACACGGCCCGACACCTTCCGCGTGGAACGCACGATGCGCATCCAGGCGCCGGCTGCGAAGATCTTTCCGCTGATCGACGATTTCCACCGCTGGGGCGCCTGGTCGCCCTACGAGAAGCTGGACCCCGGCATGAAGCGCGCCTTCGGCGGCGCGCCCGCGGGCAAGGGCGCGACCTACGCCTGGGAAGGCAACGACAAGGCCGGTGCGGGCCGCATGGAAATCACCGATTCGACGCCCTCCTCGAAGATCGCGATCAAGCTCGACTTCATCAAGCCCTTCGAAGGCCACAACGTGGCCGAGTTCACGCTGCAGCCGCAGGGCGACGCCACGCAGGTCACCTGGGCCATGCACGGCCCGAGCCCCTACGTCGCGAAGCTCATGGGCATCTTCTTCAACATGGACCAGATGATCGGCAAGGACTTCGAAGCAGGTCTCGCCAATCTCAAGACGGCCACCGAAAAGTAACCCCCGAAAGGAAACATCATGTCTCCCATCAACGCTTACCTCACGTTCGACGGCAACGCTGCAGAGGCCATGCGCTTCTATGAAAAAACGCTCGGTGGCACCATGCAGATGATGATGACCATGGGCGAAGCCCCTGGCGCCGAGCAGTTTCCGCCTGGCGCCGAAAAGCGCATCATGCATGCGGCACTGGCTTACGGCGACGGCATGCTGATGGCCTCGGACACCATGCCCGGCCAACCCTACGAAGGCATGAAGGGCTTCGGCGTGGCGCTGACGATCGAGACCGTAGCGGAAGCGAAGCGCGTGTTCGACGCTTTCGCCGACGGCGGCAAGGTCACGATGCCCTTCGACAAGACCTTCTGGGTCGAAGGCTTCGGCATGGTGACCGACCGCTTCGGCACGCCCTGGCTCATCAACGGGGGCAAGCCGCTGGTCTGACCCCGCCCGTCTGATTCGCAACCTGCAGGAATCGCTCTTCATGACCGACACACTCGACAACAACCGGAAGCGCTGGCTCGCATTGATGGTGCTGTGCCTCGGCGTGCTGATGATCGTGCTCGACACCACGATCGTGAACGTCGCGCTGCCCTCGATCCGAACCGACCTGGGCTTCACCGAGACCTCGCTGGTCTGGGTGGTGAATGCCTACATGCTGACCTTCGGCGGCTTCCTGCTGCTGGGCGGGCGGCTGGGCGACCTGTACGGCCACCGCAAGATCTTCTTGATCGGCCTCGTGCTGTTCACGCTCGCCTCGCTGGCCTGCGGCGTTGCCAACTCGCAGGCCCTGCTGGTCGCGGCACGCGCTGTGCAGGGGCTGGGCGGCGCAGTGGTCTCGGCGGTGGCGCTCTCGCTGATCATGAACATCTTCACCGAGCCGGCCGACCGTGCCAAGGCGATGGGCGTCTACGGCTTCGTCTGCGCGGGCGGTGGCAGCATCGGCGTGCTGCTGGGCGGGCTGCTCACGAGCACGCTGAGCTGGCACTGGATCTTTCTGGTCAACCTGCCAATCGGCGTGGCGGTGTATGCGCTGTGCATCGCGCTGCTGCCGTCGGCGCGCGGCCATGCCCATGGCGAGAAGCTCGACGTGGCCGGCGCGGTGGCCGTCACGCTGTCGCTGATGCTCGCGGTGTATGCCATCGTCAACGGCAACGAAGCCGGCTGGCAGTCCACGCAGACGCTCGGGCTGCTGGGCGCTGCGGCGGTGCTGATGGTGCTCTTCATCGTGATCGAGGCCAGGGTGGCGCATCCGCTGATGCCACTGGGCTTGTTCCGGCTGCGCAGCGTTTCCGTCTCCAACGTGGTGGGCGTGCTCTGGGCCGCGGCCATGTTCGCGTGGTTCTTCATTTCCGCGCTCTACATGCAACTGGTGCTGGGCTACACGCCGATGCAGATCGGCCTGGCGTTCCTGCCGGCCAACCTGATCATGGCGGTGTTCTCGCTGGGCGTGTCGGCCAGGCTGGTGATGCGCTTCGGCATCCGCAAGCCGTTGTCCATCGGGCTCTGGCTCGCGGCCATCGGGCTCGCGCTGTTCGCGCGGGCCCCGGTGAACGGCAGCTTCGCGATCGACGTGCTGCCCGGCATGCTGCTGCTCGGCCTGGGCGCCGGCATGGCGCTGAACCCGCTGCTGCTCGCGGCCATGAGCGAGGTGAGCCCCACCGAATCGGGCCTGGCCTCCGGCGTTGTCAACACGGCCTTCATGATGGGCGGCGCGCTGGGCCTGGCGGTGCTGGCCAGCGCCGCCGCCGCACGCACCGCCTCGATGGAGGCGGCCGGTGCGCAGCTGGCGCTCGCGCTCGCCGGTGGCTACAACCTCGCGTTTCTCATCGGTGCCGTGTTCGCGGCCGTGGCGGGATTGCTCGGGGCCGTGCTGCTTCGCACTGCAGGCAACAAAGGGGCCGCGTCATCCGCTGGCACGGAAAACCGTGCGGCGGCATCCTGAAGGTTTGCCTGGCCGGCAGCCGCTTTTCTTGTTTTTCTTTCCGTTTCTTTCAAGGAGACTTCCAATGGCTCGTTATGTCGATGGCTTCCTCGTTCCCATTCCCGCGAACAACGTCGAGGCCTACCGCAAGCTGGCACGCAAGGCCGGCAAGATCTGGATGGAATACGGCGCGCTCGAATACGTGGAGTGCATTGGCGACGATGTGAAGCCCGGCAAGCTCACCTCGTTTCCGCAAGCCGTGAAGCAGAAGGCCGACGAAACGGTAGCGTTCTCGTGGATCGTCTACAAGTCGCGCAAGCACCGCGACGCGGTCAACGCCAAGGTCATGGCCGATCCGCGCATTGCCGCGATGGATCCGAAGACCATGCCCTTCGATGCGAAGCGGATGATCTTCGGCGGCTTCAAATCCATTGTCGAGTTCTGAGCTCGCCGGCCTCAGGCCAGGAAGCCGTCATAGACGAGCTTGAGGCCCGTGAGCAGCATGCCCAGGTACACGAAGCGATAGAACCACGTCGCATTGATGCGCCGGGCAATGCGAATGCCCACCCATACGCCCAGCGGCGCCAGCGGCATCAGCACCAGCGAGGTGGCCATGGTGCGAAAGTCGATCAGGCCAAGCCAGGCGTAGGGAATCCATTTGCTCAGGTTCACCACGAAGAAGAAATACGCCATCGTGGCGGTGAACACCACCGGCTTGAGCCGCAGCGGAATCACGTAGGCGTTGACCGGCGGACCGCCGGCGTGGGCGATGAAGCTCGTGAAGCCCGACACCGCCGTGAGCGCCGCGCCCACTGCGCGCGAAGGCAGCGGGTCGTCGGGCTTGGGCGGAAACACCAGCCGCTGGGCCAGAAACAGCAAGGTGAACACGCCGACGATGCCCGCCACGGTGTGGGCCGAGAGCGTGCGGAACAGCAGCGTGCCGATCACGGTGCCGAGCAGCCCGAACGGAATCAGGAACTTGAGCAGCGCGCGGTCGAAGTCGTTCCGGAAAGCCGCCAGGCCGAGCAGGTCCATCAACAGCAGCAGCGGCATCAGGATGGCCGCCGCCTGCGGCACCGTGACCGCCAGCGCCATCAGCGGCACCGCGAGCGAACCGAAGCCGGCGCCGAAACCGCTCTTGCTGATGCCGAGCAGCAGCACAGCGGGAATGGCGACCGCATAGAAATGCGGATCGGTGATGAGGGGAAAGACCATGGAGAAAGAGGCGGCGCAGGCAGAAAAAAGCCCACCGTGTCCGTGGCGGGCCGCCCGAGCGTAGCAGGATGGCGCGGGCTCTGCTGGCGGTCCCGCCCGACAGGCCGCGTTCTCCAAAACTGTGCGTAAACGCACATACCGGCCGCCGGGGTCTCCGCACACTGGAACCGCAACCGTCGCACTCCCGCGGCGACCCCTCCACTTTCCAAGGATCCGCCATGAACAACCAGGCCGTAGCCGCCCACTCCGCGCGTGCGCCGATCGCACCGGCACAGGCTTCCTCCCTCTCCCCAGCTACGCTGGACGACTCCGGCAAGCTGCTGCTGCGCGTGGTCATTGGCGTGCTCGTGCTGCTGCACGGCATCTTCAAGATCTCGGCCGGCGTCGGCTTCGTGAGCGCCATGCTGGTCAAGGCCGGCCTGCCGGGCGGGCTCGCCTACCTGGTGTACGTGGGCGAAATCGTCGCGCCGCTGCTCATGATCGCCGGCTTCTGGACCCGCGCCGCCGCCGGCGTGGTCGTCATCAACATGCTCGCGGCCTTTGGCCTGGTGCACATGGCCGACCTGTTCGCAATGACCAAGCAAGGCGGCTGGGCGCTCGAACTGCAGGGCCTGTACCTGTTCGGCGCGCTCACCGTGGTGCTGCTGGGCGCGGGCCGCTTCAGCCTCGGCGGTCTTCGCGGCCGCTGGAACTGATCCGGCTCAGCCGGCGTCGCCTCTGACCTGCGAGACCATGCGCTCGAGGCGGGCGGCGTCGGCCACCAGCAGGGCCTTGCCGTCCTTCTGCAACACACCGCTGCGCACCAGCACGTTCAGTTCGCGGGTCACCTGCTCGCGGTTGGTGCTGATCTGGCTGGCAAGGGCCGCGTGCTTCGGCGCCGGCTCCAGCCGCGCCTGATTGCCCTCCACGCCGGTCGCGCGCGCAAGGCGCAGCAGTTCGGCATGCAGCCGGTTCTGTACGCCGAGCGTGCTCAGGTCGATCACGCGTTCGGAAAGCTGCCGCACCAGTGAAGCCAGCCGCCGCATCACGCGCTCGGCCACCACGGGCTCCTCGCGCAGCAGGGCCATGAAGGCGGTCCTGTCCAGGCTGGCGAGCACGCTGGGTTCCAGCGTGACCACGTCGGCCGAACGCGGCCCGCCGTCGATGGCGGCAATGTCGCCAAAGTGTTCGCCGGCCTCCGAATCCCTGAAAGTGACCTGCCGCCCGTTGGCCGAATAGGTGGTCACCCGCACCCGGCCCGACACCAGCAGGAACACGTCGCCCTGCTGCTCGGCGCGCAGCAGCAGCGGCGTGCCGGCCTCCACGCTGTGCCACAGGCACTGCTGCGCCAGCAGGTCCAGGCGCTGGTCGGAGAGGCCTTCGAGCAGCGCGATGCGGCGCAGCGCGAGGCTGGAGCGAAGGGTAGTGGGAGATGGGGCCATGCGGGTCGGTAAGGGCGCGCGCATTATGCTCGGGTGCCGCTTCGAACCCGTTCATGGACAGACGCTCCCCCCACGCCCCTTTTTCGCTGAGACCGCCGACACGGCGCAATCTCCGCTGGGTGAGCGGGCTGGTGCTGATGGGCTATGTCACGGCGCACCTGCTGAACCATTCGCTGGGGATCTTCTCCTTTGCGGCGGCTGAAACCGTGCTGCGCGGCGTGCAGCAGTTCTGGCACAGCCTGCCGGGGACGCTGCTGCTGTACGGCGCGGCTCTCACGCACCTCGCGCTGGCCGTCGTCGCCCTGTGGGAACGGCGGACCCTGCGCATGCCGCCGCTCGAGGGCCTGCGCGTGCTGCTGGGTTTTGCGCTGCCGCTGCTGCTGGCCACGCACCTGACGGCCATGCGCGGCGCCTATCTCGCCTACGGTATCGAGGGCTCCTACGTTCGTGTCGTCTGGGGGCTGTGGAACCTGCCGGGCGCCAGCGCGCAGTTCGCCTTGATGCTCGCGGCCTGGAGCCACGGCTGCCTGGGGGTGCACTTCGCGTTGCGGGCGCGGCCCGGCTACCGCCGCTTCTCCTATCTGCTGCTTGCTTTTGCGGTGATGTTGCCGCTCACGGCGGCGATGGGCTTCGTCTCGATGGGGCGCGAGTTCCAGTGGACCGGCGTGCCCCCCGCCGTGTTGCCGACGCCCGAACAAGGCAAGGCACTCAAGGCGGCCGAGGGCTGCATCAAGTGGTTCTACGGCCTGGCGCTGCTCGCCTTGCTGGTGGCCCGCTGGGGACGCAACGGGTTCGCGCGCTGGTCTCGCCAGCCGTCCATCGCCCTGCGCTACCCCGGCCGGACGGTGCATGTGCCACGCGGCTGGAGCGTGCTGGAAGCGAGCCGCTCGCATGGCATTGCGCACCTGTCGGTCTGTGGCGGGCGGGCGCGATGTTCGACCTGCCGGGTGCGCGTGCTCGGCCCGTCGGAACACACGGACGCGCCGGGCCGCGACGAGCAGCGAACGCTCGAACGCGTGCGCGCGCCGGGCGACGTGCGGCTCGCCTGCCAGCTGCGCCCGCGAGGCGACATCGAGGTCACGCCGCTGTTTGCGCCGCCACCCCACGGGGGGCGCCCGGCGCCGGTCAGCAGCTTCGGCCGCGAACGCGACGTGGCCATTCTGTTCGTGGACCTGCGGCGCTGGTCGGGATTGTCGGAGCGGCAATGGCCGTTCGACCTGGCCTATGTGCTCGACCGCTACTTCGCCACCGTGGGTGCGGCCGTGCGCGAAAGCGGCGGCGTGCCGAACCAGTTCATCGGCGATAGCGTGATGGCGATCTTCGGGCTCGAAACCGACCTGCCCACCGCATGCCGCCAGGCGCTGCGCGCCACCGAACTCATCAGCCAGCGCATGGATGCGTGGAGCGAAAGCTTCGAAGCCCAGTTCGGGCAACGGCTGGACTTCGGCATGGGCCTGCATGCCGGTCGCGCCGCGGTGGGCGAAGTGGGTTATCTCGACACCACCACCTTCACCGCCATCGGCGAAGTGGTCAACACCGCGAGCCGGCTCCAGGACCACGCCAAGACGGCCGCATCGCGACTGGTGGTCTCACTGTTCGCAGCGCAGCAGGCCGGCCTTGCGCACACGATGGAACAGGTCGACATGCTGACCGTGCGTGGCCGCTCGGAACCCCTGGCGGTGATCTGTTCGCAGCCTGGATCGCCCCCGCGCCCTCTTTCGTGAGCAAGACGGGGGCTGCGTTCAGCCGGCGGGCCGGGCCGTGATGGTGGCCGCGCCTGGCGCTTTCGAGATGTCGTAGCGCACGGGCAGAAAGCGCTCGATCACCGCGCAGTTGGTGCGCGTGTGCTCGGTCACTTCGCTGCACGTGAAGGTGCCGGCGCGGCCGCTTTGCCATGCGGCCAGGCCCAGCAGCAGCGCCAACTGATCGGCCAGGTGCGGCCCCACGGCCGCCTGGCCCTTCTGGAACTCGCGCAGCTCTTTCACCAGCGCATGCGCCACCTGCTCGGCGCTCAGCGTCTTTTCGCCGAAGGCCGTGAAGACCTCGGTGACGTGTTCGTAGGCCAGCGTGGCGAGCAGCGCATTGCCCGGCCCCTCGTTCTGCCGCGCCGCTCCTGTGCGCAGCTGATCGCCCGACCATCCCATGGCCTGGCCCAGCGTTTCGAGTTCGCGCGTTGCCACGTGCCGCGCAAGCCCCGGCGCCAGGCACTCCGCGTGGCCCGACAGCAGCGCGCCGCGCGCAACGAGATCGAAGGGCCGCAGCCCGTCCGCCGCGGGCACGATGGTCGCTTCCACTTCGCCGCCGCCGGCGGGGTAGAAACCGCAGCGGCGCAGCGTCAGTTGCAGGTCCGCGCCCAGGCGGCGCACCAGCGGCGCGAAGGCGCGCTCCAGAAAATGGAAAGGCGGCGCCATCGGGTTGTGCGTACCGCCGCGCAGGTGCAACTGGCTCGGTGCGCCGGCCAGCAGCAGCGGCGGCAGCACCGTTTGCAGAACCAGCATGCAGCTGCCCGCGCTGGCAATCGTGAAGCGGTACTCGCCCGCGCGCACCGGCCGGGGCACGAAGCGCAGCGATTGCGACCCGAGCTCAGCGCCTTCGAACTGCGCATTGCTGATTTCGGCAGCGGCGTTGACGCACGCGAGGTGCTGACGCATCAAGCCCGGCTTGGCGCGGCCCGCGCGAATGTTGTCGATGGCGATGGGCTGGCCCGTTGCCACCGACAGGGCCAGGCTGGTGCGCAGGATCTGGCCGCCGCCTTCGCCTTGGGAGCCGTCGAGTTCGATCATGGGCGGCCTCCTTCGTTTGCGGCAGACACTGCAGCGTCGAAGCGCAGCACCGTCTCGCAAAGGAACGCATCGAGCCCCGCTTGCTCGGCCTGCGGCAGCGGCGTCACCGGCTCGGCCGCATTGGCCGCCAGCTCGGTCTCGATGAACGCATGGATGCCGGGCCAGCGCGGGCTGGTCGCGGCTTCGCCGGCGCGCATCTTCACCTCGAGCAGCGCGTTGATCTCGTCGATCAGCGCGGCATCGCGAACCGCGTCGAGCGTCTTCTGCGCCAGGTCGGCGAAGCGCATCGGCGGCACGCCGGGCTGCGTGCGGATCCAGCGCGCGGCCAGCAGCGGGCGCAGCACGTAGAGGTATTTCTTGTAGCGCACCTCGTCGGCTTGAAGATGCTCGCGGAAGTTCTTCTTCGCCATCGAGCTGTAGTGATGCCAGCCGCGCGCGTTGGAAAACACCGCTTCCGACAGCGCGCGGAAGCGCGGCATCGCGACCGCATCCTCGCGGTACACGATGGGCGAGCGCAGCCATTCGAGCAGCGTGGGGTTCGACTCGCGCATCAGGCCCAGCGCCTTGCGCAGGTCCCAGCCGTTGACGTCGAGATCGCCGCTGATCGGCACCTCGATCACGTCGCGGCGCTCCGTCACCGTGAGATACCACGGCAGGCGGTTGACGTAGATGAAGCGCACGTCGTAGTCGCTGTCGGGCGAGGCGAAACCCCAGCCGCGGCTGCCGGATTCGCAGGCGAAGAGCACGGTCACGTCGTGGCGGGCTTCGATGTCGCGCAGGTTCTCCATGACCTGCACGCGCATGGCGGGGTCGATGGGATGGGCGGAGCGGAGGAATTCTTGAGTCGTCATGAAAATAGTCTTGGCGCCTGATTGTTCATTTCTTCAGGCGCGGGTCACAGTCACTTTGCCAGTGCTGTCGAGTTCGAACACATCCAGGTCGTTGGCCAGGAATGCGTTGCCGCGGTAGTGGGCCTGGGTCTCCGCCATCAGTGCCGCCATGCCCTCTGCTTTCTGGTGGCGTGGGCTCAGGTGCGTGAGCACCAGGTTGGGCACCTGGGCCGATTGCGCAAACTCGGCCAGCAGGCGCGCCGAACTGTGCATGGGCCCGGGCCCGACCTTGTCGAGCACTTCTTGCGTGTAGGTGGCCTCGTGCACCAGCAGCTGCGCGCCCTGGCAGGCGGCGTGCAGCAACGCGGGCTCGGCGTTGTCGCCCCCCAGCACGGCGCTGGCCGTGTCGATCTGCGTCTCCACAAAATCGGCGCTGCGCAGCACCCCTGCGTTGAAAGGCACGTCCTCGCCGTTCTGCAGCGCGCGCCATGCGGGTCCCGCCGGCAGGCCGGCCGCACGCAGGGCGTCGGCCTTCAGCCGCGCGCGCAGGGTTTCCACCTGCACACGGTAGGCATGGCTCGGCACGCGGTGCCGCAGCACGTGGCGCTCGATGCTGACGCCCGGTGCTTCGTACACGAGCGCCTGGGATTCGATATCCACATGCTCGACCTCGTAAGGCAGATGCAGGTCGGTCAAGCGGCGCGTGGCCTCGAACCACTCCCACACCGGCAGCGGCGCGATCAGCTTCAGAGGCTTGCTGCGCTTGCCCATGCCGGCGCTTGCAAGCAGGCCCGGCAGGCCATAGCAATGGTCGCCGTGCACATGCGTGATGCAGACGGCCGCCATGTCGTGCAGCGAGAGCGACGTTTGCTGCAGCCGGTGCTGCGTGCCTTCGCCGCAATCGATGAGAAACCAGTCGGCGCCGAGCACGGTTTGCACCGCAAGGCCGGACACGTTGCGCTGGCGCGTTGGCGTGCCCGAGGACGTTCCCAGGAAAGTGAGCTTCAGCATTCTCGATTCGCCTCCGCATGGCGTGCCAGGGCTTTTGCCGCGGCGTTGGCCGCTTCATATTCCCAGCTTCCGTAACTGCTTCCACGATCTGCCGCGAACGCCTGCAGCCGTTCGATCTGCTCGGGGCCGCCCCACCGGCCCATGACTTCGATGGCAACCACGCGCAGGCTGCGCCACTTGCTCTGCAAGGCGGCCTCCACCTGCGCCAGCGAGCCGGCGGTCGGCTTCTCCGTTGCCAATGCGCGCAGCCGGGCCACCTCGTCGCCCAGCAGGTTGGCACCTTCGTTTCGAAGCGCCGCATCGCGCAGCGCGCGGCGGGCCTGCCGGCACGCACGGCACCGAACGGCCTGGCTGTACACCGAGCCTTGCGCAACCTCGTGCCACCACTTCTGCTGCTTGGCCGTCCACACCTCTTGTGAGCCGCAATCGCGGCAGGTGTAGGCCTGATCGAGATAGAAGTCCGGCACTTCGCCGAAGGTGGTGTTGTAGTGCGCGAGGCGTGACTTGTCGGCCATGGCCATGCCCGGCACGAGTCCGCCTGCCGACAGCTGCCGGGCGTCCTGCGTTCGCAGCTTCGCCTTGAGGTCGACGGCGCGTTCGAGGCGACGGGCCTTGATTTCGGTGCGCCGCTGTTTGTTGCTTTTCATGATGGCAGTGTCGTGTTGTTCAGATCACGCGAAAGGCGCGCAGGTGGTACTCGACCTCTTTCGGGAAGCCGTACGGCAAAAGGCCGGACGGCCTGTTTGCAGGCAGCAATTCGAACCTGCGGCTCCACAGTGCAGCCAGGCTGGCGGCCCGGTCTTGTCGCGGCTGGACATAGCTGTTGGCCATGGCCTTCCCCCATGCATCGAGCTCGATATTGATCGCATTGCGAAGCTTGCCCGAAGGCGGTTCGCCATCCAGCAGCTTCATGACGAAGAGCAGGCGATCCCATGGCGACCCGCTGCCGAGCATGGCAATGACATCCATCGCAAGCTCCCGGCGTTCGAGTCCCATGCGCATCAGCGCATCCGGGCTCGGCAAAGGCGCGCCGCGCCGGATGTGATCGATTGCGAGGCGCCGCATCTTTGGCGAAGGCTCGGCCGCCAGTGCCATCAGTTGCTCATCGAGCTCATCGCCTTGCGCCGCGGCGAGCATCAGCCACCGCGCCAGGCGCCGCAACGGCACTGCGGGCGACTGCGCCATCGAACGGGCAAGAACAATCGCCTGCGGATCCTCGAGCAGGTGCAGCACATGAAGCGCGGACACGGTCCACCGCGCTTCGCACCCGGGCCTGTCCAGGATCTCCTTGGCGCGCGCGGATATCTCGTCACGCTCCGCGGCCAATGCGCCCACCGCCAGCGAACGCACCGCAGCGCTCGTGTCGAAGCACATGCCGCGAAGAAGTGGCCTCGCGTCATGCGCCTGCAGGCTCAGCAGCTCACGCAACGCCATCATGCGCACACGGGGCAGCCGCGAACGGCTGGCCGATTCGAATACCGCACGGCGGCTTGCGAGCGCCTGCAGCCGGTCGGCCGCATTCAGGCAAAGCAACGCGGTCAGCAGATCGTTCGAACGCACAGCCCGGCACAGCAGGTCCTGCAGCGCCGGCTGGTCGTGCGTTCTTTGAAGGCGCAGCGTGAAGAGCCAGCGCCGCATTTCATCGTCCAGCGCCGGCGCGTGCTGCTCCAGCAGGTCGATGTTGCGCGCCAGGAAATCCTCGATGGCACTCCTCAGGTCGCGCAGATCGGTTCTTCGCACGCGATAGACAAAAGCCAGCTCTGGCAAGGCATGCGCCCATTGCGCGATGAACTCATCGCGCATGAGCCCGGCAAGACCTTGCATCGCCGCACGGCGCACCTCCAGAACCCAGTCGCCGACACCCACCAGCAACACCGGGATGGCTTGCGGATCGGCCCGGCGGACCAGTTCGACAACGGCCGCTTCCCGCTGATAGCCGTCGCAGGAGCGGGCGAGCCCCATCAAGGCACCCGCATCGAGCGCGCGCATCTCCAGTGCCGGCAGCGCTTCGGTTCTTGTTTTCCACCATTTCATCGCTCTTCCCTTTCTTCAGCGCCTACGAATTGCGCTGCCTCCATTTGCCAGGGCGATGAGCTTCGCCCCGGGTTCTATCCCTTCACGCACACCACCTGCTTGAGCGTGTAGACCACCTCCACCAGGTCTTTCTGCGCCTCCATCACCGCGTCGATGTCCTTGTAGGCCATCGGAATCTCGTCGATCACGTCGGCGTCCTTGCGGCATTCCACGCCTTCGGTGGCGGCGATCTGGTCGGCAATGGTGAAGAGCTTCTTCGCCTTGGTGCGGCTCATGACTCGGCCCGCGCCGTGGCTGCAGCTCATGAAGCTCTCGGGGTTGCCCTTTCCACGCACGATGTAGCTCTTGGCACCCATGCTGCCGGGAATGATCCCGAGCTCGCCGGCCTTGGCGCTCACCGCGCCCTTGCGCGTGACGAGCACGTCTTCGCCGAAATGCGTTTCGCGGCTCACGTAGTTGTGATGGCAGTTCACCGCTTCCACATGCGCCTCGAAGGGTTTGGTGATGACCTTGCGCGCGGCCGCGACCACGCGCTGCATCATCACTTCGCGGTTGGCACGCGCGAACTTCTGGGCCCAGCCCACTGCGCGCACGTAGTCGCCGAAGTACTTGGCGCCCTCCTCGAAGTACGCCAGGTCCTGATCGGGCAGGTTGCGCTGGTGCAGTTCGGCATCCTTCTTCGCGAGTTCGATGAAGTGCGTGCCGATGGCATTCCCCACGCCACGCGAACCCGAGTGCAGCATGAACCACACGGCGCCCGCTTCGTCCAGGCACACCTCGATGAAGTGGTTGCCGGTACCCAGCGTTCCCAGGTGCTTGTGGTTGTTCGTGTTCTTGATGCGCGGGTAGTCCTCGCAGATCGCGTCGAATTCGTCCACGAGCTTGGCCCAGGCGGCATCGGTCTCATCGGGCGGCGTTTCCCACGAGCCCTTGTCGCGGCCCATGCGCTTGGGATTGCTTCCGTGCGGCACGGCCTTTTCGATGGCCGAGCGCAGCGGGCCCAGGTTATCGGGCAGGTCGCGCGCATTGAGCGTGGTCTTGCACGCCATCATTCCGCAGCCGATGTCCACGCCCACCGCGGCCGGGATGATGGCCTTGAAGGTCGGGATCACCGAGCCCACGGTCGCGCCGATGCCGTAGTGCACATCGGGCATGGCCGCGATGTGCTTGAACACGATGGGCAGGCGGGCGGCGTTCTCGAGCTGCTTTTGCGCTTCGTCTTCCACGGGCACGCCGTTCGTCCACATCTTGACGGGGACGCCGTTGGCGACTTCGTGCAGTTTGTAGTTCTGTTCCATTTTTCTTTCCCTTTCCGTTCTATCTATCTATTCTTTACGACTGATGGTGGACACGGCGGGATTCGAACCCGCATCAATACGGCGACCATGGTGTTTGAGTCCGATGGCCCAGTCGACGATTGGAAACGCGCGCCAGTGACAGACCCGTCATCGGAGCCAGCACCTGCATCCTCAACCTTGCTCGTCAACCGGCTTTCCCGCCGCATCCGGTGCTACCCGGACTGCCGGCAATAACAACATTTTTGGCAGTGGCGCTCCCTTCTGTGCCTGCGCGCCCGAAAACAAAAAAAGCAGCGACGAAAATCGGCGAAACAGTCGTGCTCTACCACTGAGCTACGGTCTTGCGACCGGCGGGATTCGAACCCGCGACCCCGAGCGTTGTAGGCTGTAGTTCCGCCAGCATTCGCTGCAAAAAAACAGTGCGACAAGGATGGCAAGACATGCCCACCAGCGAGCCGGTGTTGGGGTTCGACCCCCGGGCGTCCAGATGTAGTCCTGCCTGCATTCGCACAAAAACCTCATCCCCGTTCGGCGACAAACATTCGATGCGAGGAAGAACATGGTTGGATGTACTCGCATCTGCATTCGCCGAACGACGACGTTCAATTTCTTCGGATCGGGCACCGCGGGCAAGGCCCACGGCGCCCTCTCACTTTTCTCTCAGATCGAAGTCTCTTCGATCACTCCCACCCAGTGCTCGGCGCCCAGGCCACCCGCGGCATACACCGCCAGCAGCTTGAACACTTCGTCGCTGAAGCCGCCGATGTTCAGCACATCGTCACGCTCCTGCGCCTGGGTGGTCGCATAGGGCTGGATGTCGATGCACACCATCCGCGCCTTCGGGTTGCGTTGCTTGAACGCAGCCCACTCCTGCATGGTCGCGGTTCCGCGGCCACGTGCAGGGTCGGCCCACGATTCGTTGTCCGACACCAGCACCACCAGATCGGCCTGCGCCTTCTCCTTGTTCAGCAGCGCCAAGGGCGCGCTGCACGAGGTTCCGCCACCACCGACCGCCGCCAGCTTGGCCGCGTTGGTCATCACCGAATCACGCGGATTCAGCTTCAGCGACACCACCTTCGTCTCGAAGGGCAGCACACGCGCATCCGCATTGCGGCGCAGCACGGCGGCAGCCACCAGCGCGGCCACGTCGATGCAGCGCACCGCCGACGTTGCCGAACCGCGGTGGCCCGTCACCGGCGAGCTCATGGAGCCCGACACGTCGGGGCACACCACCACGCGGCCCTCGAATGCCGGCACGTTGGCCAGCGCGAGTTCCATCGCGTCCTGCAGCGCTTCCTTCACCACGTGCGGCACCTCGGCGCCGGTTGCGGTGAAGGCCGCCATCAGCTGGTACGGCAGCACGCGCGCCTTGGCCACCGCCTGCGGGTCACGCAGCTTGGCTGCCACCGCCTCCGCGAGGCCCGGCAGCTCGAACACGCCATGGCGCGCAAAGGTGTTCAGGTTCTGACGCACCATCTGCCACGATCCGCGCTGCGCGATCTGCGCCCAAGCCCGTGCGTCCAGCTCCAGCGCAGTCAGCATCTGAAACGGCACGTCGGCTACTTCGAGCGAACGGTAGCGCTTGTAGCGTTCGAAAGCCTGCGTCACAGGAGGCAGCGCCTCCAGCGTATACGGACGATCGATCAGCCATGCGAACCACGCGGCGCGCCAGGCTTCGGCGGGCTTGGGGTGAACCATCTTCACCACGTCGGCCAGCGACGGCGTGTTGCCCACGGACGCATTCAGCAGCTGCGCTTCGGTCGCTTCGAGCAGCCATTGCTGCACGAGCTTCTTCGGACGCGTACCGAGCGACTTGCGGCCGACGGCGCCGGAACGCAGCATCTGCACGAAGTTGCGCAGCATCTTGCCGTTGTCCACCACGCGGGGGAAAACCTTGGCGAGCAGCGCCACGTCGCGCACCGCCAGCGTGGCGGCCAGCAGCGCCGGCATGTCCTTCATGTGGCCGGCGCGGCGGGCGTACACAGCCGTCTTGGCCACGAACACCGGATCGACTTCGCGGGCCAGGGCCAGCACGGCATCGAGCTGGTCCTGCGCTTGTGCGTAGAAGGTGTTGCTCAGGCAACCGGTGGCCGCGAGCTGCGCCAGCTGGTGCTTGGGCGACAGCGAATAGGCCACGCCGCCCGCTTCGTTGAGCGCGTCGGCCGCAGGTAGTTGTGCGCCGCGGCGGGTCTTGAAAAGCTGAAGGTTTGCCATGGTGACTTCTCCTCGGGGTTCTCTTTTTTTCGATTTCGTATCTGGGTATGCACTCCTTATTGCAACGGGTGTGCCAAGTACCGGCCACCGGACGCAGCGGGCACTCAACTCATTGATTTCAAAAGAGATTTTTTGATTGAGAGCGGATTTCATCGAGCTCTACGTGCAGTTTTTATCCATAGTTCTTATAATTTCGGATAGTCTTTTATCCAAACCAATGAAGAAACCCACCGTCGTCATCGGCTTCCTCGGCACGCAGCTCGATGCCGGACAAGGCACCGGCCGCTGGGAGAAGTGGCGCCCCACCGTCTCGCTGGCCCAGCACGACGACATGGTCGTCTCGCGCATGGAGCTGCTCTACACGCTGAAGCACAAGGCGCTTGCCGAGGTGGTCAGGGCCGACATCGCCACCGTGTCACCCGAGACGCAGGTCAACCTCGTTCCCGTCGATCTGGAGGACCCCTGGGATTTCGGCGAGGTCTACACCCGCCTCTACGACTGGGCGCGCGCCTATCCTTTCGACACCGAGCGCGAGCAGTACTGGGCGCACATCACCACCGGCACGCACGTGGCGCAGATCTGCATGTTCCTGCTGGCCGAATCGCGCGTGGTTCCGGGCGTGCTTGCGCAGACCTCGCCGCCCAAGCGGCAGCGCGCGGGCAATCCGGGCGAGATCGCGCTGATCGATCTCGACCTGTCGCGCTACGACGCCATCGCGCGGCGCTTCGATGCCGAGCAGCGCGATGCGGTCGCCTTCCTGAAGAGCGGCATCGCCACGCGCAATGCGCGCTTCAATGCGCTCATCGACGAGATCGAGCGCGTGGCCGTGCGTTCGCGCGCGCCGATATTGCTGGTGGGTCCGACCGGCGCGGGCAAGTCGTTCCTGGCGCGGCGCATGTTCGAGCTCAAGCAGGCGCGCCACCAGATGACCGGGCCGTTCGTGGAAGTGAACTGCGCCACGCTGCGCGGCGACGGTGCCGCATCCACGCTGTTCGGCCACAAGAAGGGCGCGTTCACCGGCGCGGCGGGCGAGCGCGCGGGCCTGCTGCGCACGGCGCACCAGGGCGCGCTCTTTCTCGACGAGATCGGCGAACTCGGCCTGGACGAACAGGCCATGCTGCTCAAGGCCATCGAGGAAAAGCGCTTCTTCCCGGTCGGCGCCGACAAGGAAGTGGAAAGCGACTTCCAGCTCATTGCCGGCACCAACCGCGATCTGCGCAGCGACGTGGCGGGCGGGCGTTTTCGCGAAGACCTGTTCGCGCGCATCAACCTCTGGACCTACGACCTGCCCGGCCTCGCGCAGCGGCCCGAAGACATCGAACCGAACATCGACCACCTGCTGGCCATCCACGCGAGCGAAAGCCATCGCGTCGTGCGCTTCAATGCCGAAGCGCGCGCGGCCTACCTGCGCTTTGCGCAGAGCGGCGAGGCGCTGTGGTGCGGCAATTTTCGCGACCTCTCGGCCAGCGTGACGCGGCTGGCCACGCTGGCGGACGGCGGCCGCATTCCGGTGGCGCTGGTCGAGGCCGAGATTGCGCGGCTGCGCTGGCTGTGGAACCGCGAAGGCCCGGCGAAGCGTGGCAAAGACGCCGCCGATGTCGACCTCGACGCCCTGCTCGGCACCGAACGCGCTGCCGCGCTCGACCTGTTCGACCGGCTGCAACTCGAAGCGGTGGTGCACGTGTGCCGCGAATCGCGCAGCCTGTCGGACGCGGGCCGCCAGCTCTTCCAGGCCTCCCGCGCGCAGCGCAGCGTGGTGAACGATGCCGACCGGCTGCGAAAGTACCTGGCGAAACACGGGCTCGAATGGAGCCGCATCGCCGCGGACTGACTGAGCTATCCTCCGCCCGGATGGCCATCTGCGCATTCGGCCGCACTCTAGGAGAAAACTCATGTCGCTGACGGTGCTCCTGCGATGCCACGATCTGGCCGCGACCCGAACCTTCTACGCCGATGCCCTCGGCTTCGCGGCCACCCCATCGGCGGAAAAGACCCTGACGGTCGAGAAACAGGGCAGCAAGCTCGTCTTCACGCAGCAGGATCTCTGGAAGACCCCGCCCATCTGCTCCGGCACTTTGTATTTCACCGTGGCGGATGCGGCCGGCTACTACGCGGCCATCAAGGACAAAGTGCCCATCGCGTGGCCGCTGCAGAACATGCCATACGGCTCCAGCGAATTCGGAGTTGTCGATTGCAACGGCTATCACCTCGCTTTCCAGCAACAGGCCTGAGCGGTCGATCTGGAATGCGCCCCACGCAGCTGCGCTTCTTCTTCAGGGAAAACAATCGATGATGAACTGGAAGCCGGCGCTGTTCGCCCTGCCCCTGTTCCTCACCGGCTGCGTCCAGTCGATGTTCTATTACCCCGACCGCGTGCGCTACGAGACGCCCGGCGCGCTCGGGTTGCGCTACGAGGCGGTGGAGTTCCGGAGCACCGACGGCACGCGCCTCAGCGGCTGGTTCATTCCAGCGAAGAATCGCCAGAGCCCGAAGGAAGCCAAGGGCACGGTGGTGCATTTCCATGGCAACGCGCAGAACATGTCGTCGCACTGGCGCTTCGTGGCGTGGCTGCCGACGCAGGACTTCAACGTGTTCGTGTTCGACTACCGAGGCTACGGCCAGTCCGAAGGCAAGCCTGAGCCCAAGGGTGTGTACGAAGATTCCAGCGCCGCACTGAACCATGTGCGATCCCGTGCCGACGTCGACCCCGAGCGCCTCTTCATCTTCGGCCAGAGCCTGGGGGGCACCAACGCCGTCGCGGTGGTGGGCTCGGGCAACCGGGCCGGCGTGAAGGCGGCGGCCATCGAGTCGACCTTCTATTCGTATTCGTCGATTGCCAACGAGAAGCTCCCGGGTGCCGGGCTGCTGGTGAGCGACGAATACGCGGCGTCGAAATTCATCGGCGCCATTTCGCCCATCCCGCTGCTTCTGATCCACGGCACCGACGATCCGGTGATTCCGCATTCGCATTCGCGGCGCCTGCTGGACGCCGCAGGCGAGCCCAAGCGCCTGCTCGAAGTGGCTGGCGCGGGGCACCTGGAGCCGATGACCGAGCGCTTCGGCACCACGTACCAGCGCGCGCTGGTCGAATTTTTCGACGCCTCGCTGCGTCCACGGCAACCATGAAGCACTTCGACGAAACCGCCACGCGCGAGCCGCTGGCCTTTGCACGGCTCGTGCCCGCGCTGCGCGCCGCCTTCGCGGCCGAGGCGCATGTGCCGCCGCGCCATGTGCACAGCATCGAGACGGCCGGCGGCGACAAGGGCACCGTGCTCATCATGCCGGCGTGGAGCGACGCGGGGTTTCTGGGCATCAAGACCATCAACGTCTTCCCGGGCAACAGCGCGCGCGGCCTGCCCGGCCTGCATGCCACCTATGTGCTGTACGACGCGCGCACCGGCGTTCCGCTGGCGATGATGGACGGCAACGAACTCACGGCACGCCGCACGGCCGCCGCGTCGGCGCTGGGCGCCTCGTTCCTGGCACGGGGCGATGCGCGCCGCTTGCTGGTGCTGGGCACCGGCCGCATCGCACGGCTGCTGCCCGCCGCGCATGCCAGCGTGCGCCCCATCGACGAGGTGCACGTGTGGAACCATCGGCCCGAAAGCGCCGAGGCCCTGGCGGCGCAATGGCGCGCGGAAGGGATCAATGCCCAAGCCGCCACCCAGCTCGAAGCTGCGGTGCGCGAGGCCGACATCGTGAGCTGCGCCACGCTGGCGACCGCGCCGCTGGTGCGCGGTGAATGGCTCGCGCCGGGCTCGCACCTGGACCTGATCGGCAGCTTCACACCCGCCATGCGCGAGGCCGATGCGCGCTGCTTCGAGGGTGCGCGCACCTTCATCGACACCGCCGAGGCGCTGCAGAAGGCCGGCGAACTGCTCGATGCCATCGCAGCCGGCACGCTGCGCGCCGATGCGGTGCAAGGCACGCTGGCCGCACTCTGCCGGGGCGAACGAAACGGCCGCACGGGCAGCGATGAGCGCACCGTGTTCAAGGCGGTGGGCAGCGCGCTCGAAGACCTGACGGCCGCCACGCTGGTCTGGCAGCACGCCGGATCGCCCTCTGCCTAAGGCTTAAGGACTAGAAAGCGGTCGCCGGCCGTCCGGGGAGATAGCCTTTGGCTGACACGCGCATACGTCATGCAGCTGATGGCACGGCTTTTGCGCTGAAGCTAACCTGATGCTCATACCAAGAGATTCAGAGGCCAGCCGCATGCTCACCATTTTTCAGAAAGCCACCATCCTCAGCAAAGCTGGTTTCGAAGTGCCCGCCTGCCCGGCCGTAGACACGTCGACATCGCCGACCAGCGCCGTTTCCCAGAAGATGCAGGAGTGGGGCAAAGCCATCGAAACCATGTATGTGACCTACGTCGCAGCCCGTGCGGCCAAGAGCCTGCGAGATGCCGAAGAGTCCCGCCAGACCGACATGCTGCGCCGGCTTTCGCTGAACGCCGGGGCCGCCTGACCCCAGCCGAACCCCTTCGGGCTCAGCCGAAGGTGAACGCATAGGCCTGGGCGCCGGCGTCCAGAAACTCGATCTCGAACAGGCGCTCCTTCGCGCCAGCCGCCTGGCGTACCAGCTGATACAGCTTCTGTGCCTCGACCACCCCGTGGCCCTGCGCATCGGTGTCCGAGCCGTGGTCCGCAAGCGGCGGCTTTCCATCGACCCGCACCCTGAAGCGCACCGGCTTGCCATTGGCCGCGGGCCCGAGCACCAGATGCAAGTCGCGCGCCTGGAAGCGATAGGCGATCCGTCCGCCGGCACCGTTCAGCACGGCGCGCTCGGCCTCCACCGTCCAGTCGCCGGCCAGTGCCCACTGGTTGGTGCGCAGTGAGGACGAAGCAGGCTGGTAGACCTTCGCATGGTCCCGCGCGATGCCGCCGGGCGATGCAAAGCCGTGCGCACGCTCGTGGCCCAGGTAGGTCTCGCCGGACAGGGCTGGCTCCGTGCCGGGCGCGGCCTGGGTGCCCTGCCCCAGCGGCGCCACCAACCCGGTGGCGATGCGGGTCTTCTGCCCCGCCTCGGCCAGCAGCTGCTGGATGACCAGCTCGGCCTTGTCGTACCGGTTCTCGCCGAACTGGTGATGGCGGATGCGCCCCTTTGCATCGACGAAGTAGAACGCGGGCCAGGCGCGGTTGTCGAAGCCGCGCCAGATGGCGAAGTCGTTGTCCATGGCCACCGGAAAGTCGATGCCCAGGTCTTTGGTTGCCTTGCGCACGTTGGCCGAGCGCTTCTCGAACGCGAACTCCGGCGTGTGCACGCCGATGACCACCAGGCCGGCGTCCCTGTATTTTTCGGCCCATGCGCGAACGTAAGGCAGCGTGCGCAGGCAGTTGATGCACGAATAAGTCCAGAAGTCGACCAGCACCACCTTGCCGCGCAACGCCTCGGGCGTCAGGGGCGCGGTGTTGATCCATTCGGTGGCGCCGGCAAGCGAAGGAAAGTTGCCTTCGACCTTGAGCGCGCGCATGGGCACCGTGGCCGGGCGGTCTTCCTTTTCCGACACGCGCACGAGGCCCGTGTCTTCGCGCAGCGCGACCGGTTCAGCCAACGGCTCGCGCGAAGGCTGCGGCGGGTCTTTCTTGATTTTTTCCACCAGCGCCTGCTCCAGCGCCGACGTGGTGCCCACCGACAGGCGTGCGAGCAGCCCGGTATCCAGCCCCAGCGCAATGGCACCCACGCCCACCAGCACGGCAGCGCCCGCCACGCGCCGCACCCATTCGCCGGTATGCAGCGAACGCTTCATGGCCGTGAGCAACCGCCCGCCGAAGAGCAGCGCGGCGGCGAGCGACGTGCAGGCACCGGCGGCGTAGGCGAGCAGCAGCAGCGAGGTACCGACGCTCGCGCCATTGAGCGCCGCGCCGGTCAGGATCAGGCCGAGGATCGGGCCCGCGCATGGCGCCCACAGCAGGCCCGTGCCCACGCCCAGCAACAGCGGCGAGAACGCCGAGGCGGTGCCCGCGCCCGCATGGCCGTGCGGCTCGGACATGCGCAGCCCCAGCGCCACCAGCGGCCGGGTCATGCGATCGGCGACGGCCGGGAACAGCAGCGTCGCGCCGAACAGCGCGAGCATTGCCAGGGCGGCGTGGCGCCCGTACTCGTTGAGCGTGACGATCCAGCCGCCGCCCACCGCGGCCAGCGTGGCCACGGCGGCAAAGGCCAACGCCATGCCCAGCAGCATGGGCAGGCCGTGCGAGCGAAACGGGCGGTCGGCGCGCGCAAACACGAAAGGCAGCACCGGCAGGATGCAGGGGCTCAGGATGGTGAGCACCCCGCCCAGGTAGGCAACGAGGAGAATGAGCATGATGTCGGTCGTCCGGGACGGGTGGATTCAGCGAGCGGGCGCGGTGGCCAGCGCGAGCCGTGCCTCCAGTCCACCTTCGGGTCGGTTGTGCAGCGTGAGCTCGGCGCCCATGGCCATGGCCAGCTGGTGGGCAATGGCCAGGCCCAGCCCGGTACCGCCGGTGCTGCGGTTGCGCGAACTCTCGACGCGGTAGAAGGGCTTGAGCACCGCCTCCAGCTCATCGGGGGGAATGCCCGGCCCGTTGTCGAGCACGCTCAGCACCAACTGGCCGCCTTCGGCATGTACGCGGAGGCGCACGTCGCTGCCGAACTTCAGCGCGTTGTCGATCAGGTTCATCAAGATCCTGCGCAGCGCGTTGGGTCGGCTCACGATGGGCGCGCCGGCCTTGCCTTCGAGCCGAACCGGCTGGCCCACGTCTTCGTAGTCGGCCACCATGCTTTCGAGCAGCGCATCGGCATCGATACGCAGCGGCGGCTCGGTCGCGCCGTGGAGCGTGCGCGCATAGGTCACGCCTTCGCGCACCAGCGAGTGCATGGCGTCGAGGTCCTGGCGGAACTTCTCGCGGTCGTGTTCGTTGTCCATCAGGTCGGTGCGCAGCCGCATGCGCGTGATGGGCGTCTGCAGGTCGTGCGAAATGGCCGCCAGAATCTCGACCCGCTCGGCCATGTAGCCCGCAATGCGCTGCTGCATGGCGTTGAAGGCGCGCGCCGCATGCGCCACTTCGGTCGGGCCTTCTTCCGCGAGCGCCTGGGCCTTCAGGTCGGGCCCCAGGTCGTCGGCCGCCGCGGACAGCTGCGCGAGCGGACGCGTGACCAGCCGAACCGCATACCAGGCGCAAACGGCCAGCACCAGCAGCTGAACGACCAGCACCCACATGACCCAGCCCGACACCGGCATGCCCACGCGCATGGCATGAACCACCACCGAAGACCCGTCGCTCAGGCGCACCTGGATCTGCAGGCCCTCGGGCGGCCAGGCCACCTCGCCGACCTTGACGATTTCGAACGGGCGCATCGCATCGGCGATGGCCGCGGCAAACTGCCGCGAAGGCTGCGAGCCAGGCTCGGTGCCCTCTGCGCTGCCGCCCAGCACGAAGCGGTAGTTGCGCCGCTCCAGCCGGTCGAGCCAGCCGGCGCGTTCCGCCGCGGGCAGGCGGTCGAGGATGGCGACCGAGCTTGCGATGTCGCGCTCGATGCCGATCATCATCAGCTCGCGAAGCGCCAGGTTCCGCTCGTAGCGGATGGCCGCGAAGGTAAGAAGCTGCGCGACGGCCAGGCCCACCACGATGATCAGCGTCACGCGATAGAACAGCGAACCGGGCAGCATCCGGCGCCAGCCCCGGGCGGCCATGCCCCCACCGGCGGCACTTGCGGCACCAGACGGGTTCGCGGAAGGATTCGCGGGAGTGGACATGCGCACCTCTTGTTTATGAATACCGCTGGCTCACACCAGGTGGATGGCAACGTCGATGTTGCCCCGGGTGGCCTTGGAGTATGGGCAGGTCTGATGCGCCGCGTCCGTCAGTGCTTTTGCCACTTCGCGGTCGAGGCCCGGCAGGCTCACGTTGAGGCGCGCCTGCAAAAAGTACTCGGTGCCCGCCGCGCCGAGGTCGACTTCGGCATCGACGGCCAGGTCGGGCGGCAGCGTGACCTTCATCTTGCCGGCCGCCTTGCCCATCGCGCCGATGAAGCAGGCCGACCAGCCGGCGGCAAACAGCTGCTCGGGATTGGTGCCGCTGCCCGCACTGCCGGGTGACGAAAGCTTGATGTCGAGCCGGCCGTCGGAGCTGCGCGCTTCGCCGTCGCGGCCGCCCGAAGAGGTGTGGGTCTTGCCGGTGTAGAGAACTTTTTCGATGCGGGACATGGTGATTCCTTGGGAGTGGTTGGTTGGGAACGGACGGATTGTTGGGCCGCCTCTCCCCTGCCAACGCACATTGCGTATGCCTGTGTATCCGCGCGATAAATCCACACACTACGTTTCACCGCGGCACGGCTGCGGCACATTGGCGGCATCGTGACGCCCCCGAGCATCGCGGTCTGCAAGGCTTTCATGCGTCCGCTTTGTATGCCTGTGTATCTGCGGCCGCAGAAGTACACGGGCATACAAGAACACCCTTTTCTCGACACATGGCAAATACATGCCGCGAATCCAATGGCGCATCGATTCATCCGAGCAACCAACTAACGCCAAGGAAACGCACATGTCGAATGAAGCAGTCAACCGCCAACGCCGATTTCTCCTCGGAGGCGCCGTTGCCGGCGTCGCCGCCGCGGAGCTGGCATTCATGGGCGCGGCCCACGCGGCCCCAACGCCGGCGGGCAAGCCGCAGAAGCTCGGCCCCATCAAGCAGGTCAAGGCCGGCGAACTCGACGTCGGCTACTACGAGGCCGGTCCCGCAGACGGCATTCCGGTGCTGCTGATGCATGGCTACCCCTATGACATCCACAGCTACGCCGAGGTGGCGCCGCTGCTTGCCGCGCGCGGCTGCCGCGTGATCGTGCCGCACCTGCGCGGCCACGGCAGCACGCGCTTTCTGGACAGCGGCAACCCGCGCTCGGCCCAGCAATCGGCGGTGGCGCTGGACCAGATTGCGTTGCTCGACGCATTGAACATCGACCGCGCCGTGATGGTCGGCTACGACTGGGGCGCGCGCACCGCCTGCATCATTGCGGCGCTCTAGCCGGAGCGCTGCCTGGGCCTGCTCTCGGTGAACGGCTACATCATGACCAACCTGCCGGGCAACAAGCTGCCGCTGCCCGCCAAGGCGGAACACGGCTGGTGGTACCAGTACTACTTTGCAACCGAGCGCGGCCGCCTCGGCCTGGAGGCCAACCGGCGCGACATCGCACGCATCCTGTGGACTACCAATTCACCCAAGTGGGCCTATGACGAGGCCACCTTCGAGCGCACCGCCGCATCGTTCGACAATCCGGACTACGTGCAGATCGTGATTCACAACTACCGCTGGCGCCTGAGCCTCGCGGACGGCTTTCCCAAGTACGCCGAACTGGAGAAGCGTCTTGCCACCTTGCCGACCATCGGCGTGCCCACCATCACCATGGACGGCGATTCCGACGGCGTGGTGCCCGCAACCGATGGCAAGGCCTATGCCGCCAAGTTCACCGGCCCGCGCTCGCACCTGATCGTGAACGCCGGCCACAACGTGCCGCAGGAAGCACCCGAGGCGTTTGCCGATGCGGTGTGGAAGCTGGCATCCGCGCGGCACTGAGCTCCAACCATACCGGGCGTGCGCGCAACATAATGTCGCGCGCCCCCCATCTTTTCCGCTCGATGCCATGACGCCAAAGACTTCGGACCACATCCTCATCGTCGACGACGACCGGGAAATTCGCGAGCTGCTCACGACCTACCTGGTGAAGAACGGCTTGCGCGTGGTCGCGGTGCCCACCGGCCGGCACATGCGCGCGGCGCTGGAGGAGTCGGGCCCGTTCGACCTGATCATTCTCGACCTGATGCTGCCCGGCGAAGACGGACTCACGCTCTGCCGCGACCTGCGCACCGGCAAATACAAGGCGACGCCCATCCTCATGCTGACCGCGCGCAGCGAAGAGGCCGACCGCATCCTGGGCCTTGAAATGGGCGCCGACGATTACCTGGCCAAGCCGTTTTCAGCGCGCGAGCTGCTCGCGCGCATTCGCGCCGTGATGCGCCGCACGCGCATGCTGCCGCCGAACATGGGCGCCATCGAGTCCGCACAGAAACTGGGGTTCGGCGAATGGCAGGTCGACACGGTGGCGCGCCACCTGATCGACGACAGCGGCGTGATGGTGGCGCTGAGCGGCGCCGAGTACCGGCTGCTGCGCGTGTTTCTCGACCACCCGCAAAAGGTGCTGAGCCGCGACCAGCTGCTGAGCCTCACCCAAGGCCGCGAAGCCGAGCTCTTCGAGCGCTCCATCGACCTGCTCGTGAGCCGGCTGCGCCAGCGCCTGCGCGACGATGCGCGCGAGCCCCGCTACATCAAGACTGTGCGCAGCGAAGGCTACGTCTTCGCTTCGGCGGTCGAGGCGAGAGACTGACCGACGCGACGCACTGGCAGTGGGTCGGGTTGCGCACCTCGTGCGCCACGCCGCCTGCAAAGAACAGCAGGGCGAACCAGAGCTTCTTCATTTCGGGCCGCTCGGCGCATTGGCAGCGGTTGCATTCGAAGGCTCCGCAAGCAGCGCCTGGATCTTCTTCTCGGTGGTGCCGTAGCTGCCTTCGCCAAAGTGCGAATAGGCGATGCGTCCCTGTTTGTCGATCAGGTACACGGCGGGCCAGTACTGGTTGTTGAAGGCCTTCCAGGTTCCGTAGCTGTTGTCTTGCGCCACCGCATGCTTGATCTGCAGGCGCTGGATGGCGTCCTTCACGTTCTTGGTCGATTTCTCGAACGCGAACTCCGGCGTGTGCACGCCCACCACGGTCAGGCCCTTGTCCTTGTATTTCTCGTGCCATTCCTTCACGTGCGGCAGGTGATTCAGGCAGTTGATGCAGGTGTAGGTCCAGAAGTCGACCAGCACCACCTGGCCGCGCAGCGCTTCGAGCTTGAGCGGCGGCGAGTTGAGCCAGGTGTCGATGGCCTGGAACTCCGGCGCAGCGCGCGCCACGCCCGCGGGCGCGTCACCGCCCATCGGCGGCGCGGCAAAAGTCAATGCAGCCACCGACGCGGCAATGGCCGCGCCAATGGCAATGCGGGAGAGCTTCATGGTGATTTCCTCGGTGCGATGCGCAACGCGCGCTGGTGAATGACGGGCGGATTGTTTTCCGCCCGTCGAGCCCCTGGCACACATTGCGTATGCCTCTGTGTCGAGGCTGGAAATCGACACACTACGTTGCACGAGGCGGGTGTGCGCGCCCCGTCTCCATCGAGCCAATCGGCCGGGCAGCAGGCTGCGCCCGGCGCGGCTCTCAGACCCGTTCCAGGATCACCGCAATGCCCTGACCCACGCCGATGCACATGGTGCACAGCGCATAGCGGCCGCCGCCCTTGTGCAGCTGGTTCACCGCGGTGGTTGCAAGGCGCGCACCGCTGGCGCCCAGCGGATGGCCGAGCGCAATGGCGCCGCCGTTGATGTTGACGCGCGCGTCGTCGTCCTGGAGGCCCAGCAGGCGCAGCACGGCGAGGCCTTGCGCCGCGAAGGCTTCGTTGAGTTCGATCACGTCGATCTGGTCGATGGTGAGGCCGGTGAGCGCCAGCACCTTCTGCGTGGCGGGCGCGGGGCCGATGCCCATCACGCGCGGCGCCACGCCGGCAGTGGCCATGCCGACCACGCGGGCGCGCGGCGTCAAGCCATGCTTGGCCGCGCTGGCTTCGTCGGCCAGAATCAGCGCGCAGGCGCCGTCGTTCACGCCGCTGGCGTTGCCGGCCGTCACGGTGCCATCGGGGCGCACCACGCCCTTCAGCTTGGCGAGCGACTCCATGCTGGTTTCACGCGGATGCTCGTCCTTGTTGACGATGATGGCGTCGCCCTTTTTCTGCGGCACGCTCACGGGCACGATCTCCGCGTCGAAGAAGCCGGACTTCTGCGAGGCCACGGCGCGCAACTGCGAGTTGAGCGCCATCAGGTCTTGCGCTTCGCGCTCGATCTTGTGGTCCGTGGCCACGTTCTCGGCCGTCTCGGGCATGGAGTCGACGCCGTACTGCGCCTTCATGAGCTTGTTGACGAAGCGCCAGCCGATGGTGGTGTCGTACACCGCGTTGTTGCGGCTGAAGGCGCTCTCGGCCTTGGGCATGACGAAGGGCGCGCGGCTCATGCTTTCGACGCCACCGGCGATCATGAGGCCGGCTTCACCGGCGCGGATGGCACGGGCGGCCGTGCCCACCGCATCGAGGCCGGAGCCGCACAGGCGGTTGATGGTGGCACCGCCCAGTTCGAGCGGCAGGCCCGCCAGCAGCGCCGACATGCGCGCCACGTTGCGGTTGTCTTCGCCGGCCTGGTTGGCGCAGCCGTAGAGCACGTCGCCCACGGCCTGCCAGTCGACGTTCTTGTTGCGTTCCATCAGCGCCCTGAGCGGCACGGCGCCGAGGTCGTCGGCGCGCACGCTGCTGAGCGAACCGCCGTAGCGGCCGAAGGGGGTGCGGACTGCGTCGCAGATGAAGGCTTGGTTGGTCATGGTGTGTCTCGTTGGAAGTGAATCGAACTCTGAAGCCCGCTTTTATGCGGCGATCGGCAAGCCCACGAGCTTCTCGAGCTCCTCGCGGCTGAGCCCTTCGACCAGATCGACGAGCTTCAAGCCTTCGGCCGTGCATTCGAGCGTGGCGAGGTCGGAGTACACGCGCTTGACGCAGCGGATGCCGGTGAGCGGATAGGTGCATTCCTTCACCAGTTTGCTCGCGCCCTGCTTGGTGAGCAAGTCCATCATCACCCAGGTCTGCTTGGCACCGATGGCAAGGTCCATGGCACCGCCGACGGCGGGAATGGCGTCTTTCTCGCCGGTGTGCCAGTTGGCAAGGTCGCCCGTGGCCGACACCTGGAACGCGCCGAGCACGCAGATGTCGAGGTGCCCGCCGCGCATCATCGCAAAGCTGTCGGAGTGGTGAAAGAACGAGCCGCCCGGCAGCAGCGTGACGGGCTGCTTGCCGGCGTTGATGAGGTCGTAGTCTTCTTCGCCTGCCTCGGGCGCGGGGCCCATGCCGAGAATGCCGTTCTCGCTCTGCAGGATGACTTCGCGGCCCTTCGGCAGGTGGTTGGCCACCAGCGTGGGCTGGCCGATGCCGAGGTTGACGACGGCGCCGTCGAAGATGTCCTGTGCCACGCGGGCGGCGAGCTGGTCCTTGGTGCGACGTGTGTAGTTGGTGCTGCTCATGGTCATGCTGCCTTCTTGAAACCGCCGGCCTGGGTGGCGACGCGTTCGACGCGCACCACCTGGTGCACGAAGATGCCCGGAGTCACGATGGTCTCGGGGTCGAGGGTGCCGAGCTCGGCAATATCGTGCACGGTGGCAATGGTCTTCTTGGAGGCCATGGCCATCACCGGGCCGAAGTTGCGTGCGGCCTTGCGGTAGACCAGGTTGCCCCAGCGGTCGCCGCGCTCGGCCTTGATGAGCGCCACGTCGCCATTGATGGGGTACTCGAGCACGTACTGCACGCCATCGATCTCGCGGGTTTCGCGGTTGCCCGCGAGCTGCGTGCCGTAGCCCGTGGGGCAGTAGAAGGCGCCGATGCCCGCGCCTGCGGCGCGAATGCGCTCGGCCAGGTTGCCCTGGGGCACGAGTTCGAGTTCGATCTTGCCGCTGCGGTAGAGCCCGTCGAACACCTGGCTGTCGGCCTGGCGCGGAAAGCTGCAGATGATCTTGCGCACACGCCCGGCCTTGAGCAGCGCGGCAAGGCCGGTTTCGCCGTTGCCGGCGTTGTTGTTGACCACGGTGAGGTCCCTGGCGCCCTGCTCGACGAGACCGTCGATGAGTTCGCCGGGAATGCCGGCGGTGCCAAAGCCGCCGATGAGAACCGTGGCGCCGTCTTGGATGCCCGCAAGGGCATCGGCGACCGAGCGCGCGATCTTGTTGATCATGAAGCCTGTCTCCGGGAGTTGAAAAAGAAATCGAACCCTGCGAACAAACCGCCAAACAATCGCCCGATTCTGCGAACCGCAAAATTGTTCGTCTAAAGAACATTTGTTCGTATAATGAATTCTAAAGACGAATGCTCGATATGGCAACCCACACGACACAACCCGACACACCAGCCCCCGGCGACAGCTACGTGCAGTCGTTTGCACGCGGACTCCAGGTGATCCGTTCTTTCAGCGCAAGCGCGCCGCGGCAGACGCTGAGCGAGGTGGCGGCCGCCAGCGGGCTCACGCGGGCCGGCGCGCGGCGCATCCTGCTCACGCTGCAGACGCTGGGCTACGTGGTGACCGACGGCAAGCTCTTCACGCTCACGCCGCGCATCCTCGACCTGGGCTTTGCCTATCTCTCGTCGATGCCGATATGGAACCGCGCCGAGCCGGTGATGGAAGCGCTGGTGCAGCAGGTGCAGGAGTCTTGCTCGGCCGCCGTGCTGGATGCGACCGACATCGTCTATGTGATGCGCGTGCCGACGCAGAAGATCATGCGCATCAGCCTGGGCGTGGGCTCGCGGCTGCCGGCCTACTGCACGTCGCTTGGCCGCCTGCTGCTGGCCGACCTGGACGACGACGAGGTGCGCGCGCGGCTCGAAGCCTCGGAGCGCACAGCGCTCACCAAGCACACGGTGACCGACGTCGACGCGCTGATGGCCAAGGTGGCGCAGGCGCGCAAACAGCAGTGGTGCCTGGTGAACCAGGAGCTGGAAGAAGGCCTGATTTCGGTGGCCGCGCCCATCGTGAACCGCCAGGGCCGCATGGTGGCCGCGCTCAACATCACCGGGCAGGCCAACCGCACCAACGCCAAGGTGATGCAGGAGACGATGCTGCCGGCGCTGATGGAGGCCGCAAAGAAGATCTCACAGCTGCTCTAACGAACCAACGGCCCAATCCAGCGCACCCGCGGAACCGACTTTGCCGGGCCGCCGGGTGCGCCCCCCAGTGGGGGCTGAGCGCCCGCGGCTCCAGGCCCGCCTGTGCGGGCTTGGACGGGCCGAAGGGTCCGTGCCTCCGGCATGGACACCGGGCGCCGAAGGCGCTTCGGGGGGCGTCAAGTGCTGGAGTGGATGCCCTTCATGATGATCACGCCACCCAGCCGCGCGGTGTCGGCGCGCATGCGCTTGGCCAGCGCGTCGGGCGTGCCCGGCTGGGCCTGCCAGCCGGTCTTCAGCAGCGCCTCGCTCACTTCGGGCGAGCCCATCGCCTCGACCAGCGCGGCATTGAGCTTGGCAATGGCGGCCGGCTTCATGGCCGCGGGGGCCGCCAGCGCGGTCCAGATCTCCAGGTCGGCGCCGCGCACGTCGGCGTCGCGGATCGTGGGCAGTTCGTTGGCCAGCGGGCTGCGCTCGGGCGACGTCACGCCAATGGCCTTGACCTTGCCGGACTTCACATGCGGCATGGCCAGGCCGGGCGGCAGCAGCGCCAATTGAATCTCGCCCGCCAGCAGGCCGGCGATCACCTGAGGATTGCCCGTGTACGGCTTGTGCTGGGCCGTGATGGCGGCGCGGCTCTTGATGAGTTCCATGCCCAGGTGGCCCACGGTTCCCACGCCGGGCGTGCCGTACTTGCCGTTGCTGCCGAGGTTGCGCGTCCACAGCAGCAGGTCGGCCGCGGTCTTGCCCGTGGCATTGCCCGAGACCACCAGCACAAGCGGCGCAGTGCCGATCAGGCCAACCGGTGCAAAGTCTTTTTCCGGGTCGAAGCTGAGCTTGGGGTTGAGCAGCTTCGCAATGGTGAGGTTGCCGTTGATCAGTGCGCCGATGGTGTGGTCGTCGTTGGCCTTGGCCACCTGGTCGGCCACCAGATTGCCGCTGGCGCCGGGTTTGTTCTCGACCGTGACCGGCTGGCGCAGGATCTTCGACAGCGGCTCCGCGATGGCACGGGCTGCGAGGTCGGGCGAGGCCCCGGCGGGAAAGCCCACCAGGATGCGAACGGGCTTGGTCGGCCATGCGGCGTCGCCGCCGGCAGCACCGGCGCCGGTGCGCTGTGCCCATGAGCCCGGTGCAAAAAGCGATGCGGCAATTGCCGCAGCGCCGCCTTCGAGCAGGCGGCGTTTGGTGATCTTCAAGATGACTCCAGAGAGGAAAGAGGAGGACGTTGTTTTTGTTGTACTTACATCACGTTACATGATCGGGCTCGATTGCGCAAGTCGATGCGTATTCATGGATGTGGTCATGCGGCCGTTGGCAGCGCAACGCGTCGGGATGCGACAGCCCCGAGTGAACGTTGTGTCCGAAGGTTAACTGCCCACTTACAATCCCTGCCGCATCACCCTTCCCCCATACGAGGTCTCGTCCGCAATGCCCAAGAGCCCCCTGCCGCGCGCCCGTTTCAGCTTTTCCCCCACCGTGCGTGCCCTGCTCGTGGCCACTGCCTGCGGCTTGGCACTGCCCGCGCTTGCCGCGGTGGAGCACGACGAGGTCGATCGGCTCATGCAGGCTGGCAAGCTCGACGAGGCCATGTCGCGCGCCGACGCTTTCCTGAAGGACAAGCCGAAGGATCCGCAGATGCGCTTCCTGAAGGGCGTGATCCAGCTGGATACCGGCAAGCGCACCGAAGCCATCGCCGCCTTCACGCAGCTGACGCAGGACGCGCCCGAACTGCCCGAGCCGTACAACAACCTTGCGGTGATCTACGCGAGCCAGAACCAGTTCGACAAGGCACGCAGCGCGCTCGAAAGCGCGATTCGCACCAACCCGAGCTATGCCACGGCGCAAGAGAACCTGGGCGACGTGTATGCGCGGCTGGCCAGCCAGGCCTACAGCAAGGCATTGCAACTCGACCAGAACAACACGGCGGTGCAACCCAAGCTGGCGGTGATCCGCACCTTGTTCACGCCGGCACCGGTGGGCGGCAAATCCGCAGCCACGGCGGTGGCGGCTGCGCCTGCCGCAAAGACGGCCGCGCCCGCGCCCGCTTCTGCGCCTGCGCCCGTCGCGAAGGCAGCCGCTGCCCCAACGCCCCCGCCAGCTCCCGTGCCTGCACCCGCACCTGCGCCCGTCAAGGCAGCGGCAGCACCCGCACCCGTGGCAGCGCCGACGCCCGTGCCACCGGCACCGCCGCCGGTGGTGGTGGCGAAGGCGCCCGAGGCTTCGTCGACGCCATCCGCATCTGCATCCACGCCGGCTGCGGCCGCGGCAACAGCAACGCCCGGCTCGACGGCCGAGGTGGAATCGGCCGTGCGCGGATGGGCCGCCGCTTGGGCGTCGCAGGACATGGACCGCTACCTTGGCGCCTACGGCCCCGAGTTCAATCCCGGCGGCGGACAAAGCCGCAAGAGCTGGGAAGAAGAACGCCGCGCGCGAATCGTCGGCAAGTCCAGCATCAGCGTGAATCTCGAGAACCTGGCGATCAACGTCAACGGACAAACCGCAACCGCCAAGTTCCGCCAGATCTATCGCGCCGACAACCTCAACATCTCGAGCCGCAAGACACTGGAGCTGCATCGCTCCGGCAACCAATGGCAAATTCGCAAGGAAAGCGTCGGGGGGTAGTGGCGGACATCGTCCGGCGCGGCCGGCTCCCGAAGAACGCTCCGTTCCGGCGCAGCGGGAACATGCTTGCGGCGCTCGTGGCGGCGTCGGTCCTGTTGCTGACGGCGCCCGGCTCGGCCGATGCCTCCACCAAGCCCAGCGGCACCACCACCAAGTCGAAGGCCAACGGCAGCCGACCCACAAACCAGGCCGCCAGGGAAGCGAAACCCCGGGCAAAGAAGACCTCCGCCGCACAAACCGCAAGCGCGGCAAGCAGATCCACGCCGCGCAAGGCGGCTGCATCTTCAGCCGCCCTTCAGCAAGCCAACGGCGCCGAGGCCCGCCTGATTGCGGTCTACGAACTGTTCGGCCGCGGCCAGCCGCGGCCCGCGCTCGCCAAGGCCCGCGACCTGGTGCGCGATTACCCCAACTTTCAGCTGGCCCAGCTGGTCTACGCCGACCTGCTCGCAACCCAGGTACCACCGGCGCACGCCTTCTCCGACGCCTCGGGCATCGCACGCCTGCGCAGCGATCCGGCCATGGCCGAACTGCGCGAAGAATCGCAGCGGCGCCTGCAGGCCCTGCGCGACAGGCCGCCTGCCGGCACCGTGCCTTCGCAGTTCCTGGCGCTGTCCACGCGCAGCCGCTATGCCATTGCGGTCGACGCTTCGCGTTCGCGGCTCTACCTGCTCGAGAACTCCGACAAGGGGCTGCAGCTGGTGGCCGATTACTACGTGTCGGTCGGCAAGTCGGGCATCGGCAAGGTCGCGGAAGGCGACGCGCGTACGCCGCTGGGGGTGTACTACATCACCAGCAGCCTCGATCCGAAGTCGCTGCGCGACTTCTACGGCGCCGGTGCGCTTCCCATCAATTACCCCAACCCGTATGACGTGCGGCGCGGCAAGACCGGTGGAGGCATCTGGCTGCACGGCACCCCGCCCCAGCAGTTTGCGCGCGCGCCGTTGGCAAGCGACGGGTGCGTCGTCATGGCCAACCCCGACCTGAAGCAGCTCCTGCGCAAGGTTCAGATCGGCGCCACCCCCGTGGTCACGGCCCGCAGCCTGCAATGGATCTCGCCGCCGCAGGCCCAGAAAGAGGCCCAGTCATTCACCAGCGCCATCGCAGCCTGGAAAGATGCACGGGCCAATGGCAATGAAGCGCAATTGAAGAAATTCTATTTGCCTGAATTCCAGCGCAACAACAATAAAAAATCCATCGAAGGATTTTCCGTGCTCCACGACGAAGTGGAATATGCCCAAGGCAAACGTGTCCAGTTCAAGGACATGTCGTATCTGCACTGGCGCGACGGCGACGAAACCATGGTCGCCACCTTCGGAGAAGTCTTCGAAGGCGAAAAGAGCGGGCGCACCCGGCGCCAATACTGGCTGCGCCAAGGCAGCGAGTGGAAGCTCTTTCACGAAGAAATCCTGGGCTGAACCCGGCTTTCGGCCCTCCTGCCAGGGGGGTCATACTCAAAATCCGTGATTTTTTGCGCAAATGCCGGCCCGAACTTGGCCGTTACATTTCGGCTCACGGCACCCGTGCTACGTAACACGTAACGCATTTGTTCCCGTAACGCCGGCCCTGTGCGCGTTCCGTCCGCACCGTAACGACGTCCCCTGTTCAGGGGATGGGTACCTCTGTTCTCAGAGGGAAGAATGGTCACCAGACTGTGAACTACCCTCTGAAATTCAAACGCGTCTTGGGGACGGCGCGGGGTTGGCCGCGTTCCTGCTTAGACCCTTCGATTAACACAGGAACCCTCCCATCTCATGGGTACCCCTTGTTGATACACAGAGTTACGCCGTATAACATTCACCTGTCGTCACTGTTGTTAACAATTCCTTAAAGGGGAAATCATGCTTCGCTCTATTGCTCGTTTTCTGCGCGATGAAGAAGGTGCTACCGCAATTGAATATGGAATTATTGCGGGGTTGATTTCGGTTGTGATGATTACAGCCATTACTGGCACTGGCGGGATAGGCGAGAGCCTGTCAGCCATCTGGACTGACATCAAAACCAAGCTCGCCGCCGCTTGAAGTGCAATGCAAGCAATGACATCGGCGTATTTGATGTGGTTGCTTTTCATTGCGGTGTATGACTTCAGGCAACGTCGCGTCCCCAATTGGCTTGTGCTCGCAGGCGCCCTCCTGGCTCTTGCAGCACTGACATTGGGGATGGCGCCCGTTACGCACGACTGGGCTGCCGCCCTGCTCGGTGCAGGCGTGGCTTTTGGCTTTCTGCTGCTTTTCTACGCTCTTGGAGTCATGGGAGCCGGCGACGTGAAATTCGCTGGAGCGCTCGGACTCTGGGTAGGCTTTTCGGCGCTGCTCCCCGTCTGGCTCATCGGCAGCCTCCTCGCCAGCCTTCATGCCGCGCTTTGGCTGATTCTTCGGCGCTGGCCAGTCTTCCCCCGGTTTTCGCTCGTGCTTTTCGGGCCCTCGTCGCCGGCAGATGGCAACCCATCACCGCCCCGGGTTCGCTTTATTCCTTATGCGGCCTATCTCGCGCTGGCCGCCGCGGTGTGGATGGTTTGGGGTCGACAGAGCGCCTAGTCGCTCCGCCACCACGAGCTGTTCATCGATAGCTCTCGAATTGCTCCTCCTTGACACGCCGCTCATGATCAATCTCACCAAAATCATCGCCGCCGTCCTCGTGCTCCTGGCCTTCGCGCTCGGCGGCTATGCATGGATGCTCAGCCGCAAGCCCCCACCGCCCGTCGCCGTCGCCCCCTCTGCCGCCGCTCCCGGCAAGGCCGCCCAGGCGCAAACCTTCCCCGTGGTCGTGGCGGCCAAGCCGCTGCCGGCGGGCCAGCCGATCCCGGCCGATGCACTTCGCATTGAACGCCTGACGATCAATCCGGTGGGCGCGTTCCAGGACACCGCGCCGCTCGCGGGGCGCGTGCCCGTGATCGATCTGGGCGAAGGCTCGCCGCTTCTCCAAGGCCAGCTCGTTTCGGGTCTTGCCCTGCGCGTCGCAGAAGGCGAACGTGCGGTCGCCATCAAGGCCGACGAGATCATGGGTGTGGGCAACAAGGTTCAACCCGGTGACTTCGTCGACGTGTTCCTGATGCTCAAGTCCGACGGCAAGGACATCGACCGAAGCCAGGCGCGCCTCTTCCTGTCGCGCAAGCGCGTGCTGGCGTACGGCAGCGCCTCCGTCGATGGTCTGCCTTCCAAGATGGACAAGAACGGTACCGCACAGCAGGCCCAGCGCGCCGAGGCGGCCCGGACTGCCGTGCTCGCAGTGCCGGTGGACGACGTCAACCGGCTCACGCTTGCCGAGAACAGCGGCCGCTTGATCCTGGCGCTGCGCAATCCCACCGATATGTCGGAACCCGATCCGAAGCTCTTCGCCGAGTTGCCCCCCGCCCTGCAACCGCCTCCACCGAAAACCGGCGAACCGCGCCGCCCGCAACTCGAAGGCTTGGACCGCGCACAGGCTGGCATCACCACGGCGGATTTCGTGACCGGCGGCAAGCCGGGCAGCGCCTCACGCGTGCCGGCTATTGCTGCTGCGCGGATTCCAACGGCTCGCACTGACGACTCCCGCGGTGGACTCAAGGTCGAAGTCATTCGTGGCGACCGTAGCGAAACCATCAACTACTGATCAGCAACAAGCGCCACCCAGGAAACGAACTCCATGACGATCGCCCTTCTCGCGAAAACAACCGGTCCAGCCCGTCCACTGGGTCCAGCACTCGCGGTGCTGTGCCTGCTGGCCTCGGGCGTCTGGCCTGGGGTCTCCGCAGCCGCAGATCCGGCAGAGGCGACGTCTCTTCGCCCCGCACTTCAACTGCGGATCGACGCGGGCACGCAAAAGGAACTGCTGATCGGCAAGGGTATCGAGCGCATGGCCATCGCCGACGAGACGGTGGCCGGCGTCGCGCTCACCCGCCAATCGCCCAACTCGCCGGCCGCGCGCCTCATCGTCACCGGCAAGGCTGCGGGGCGGACCACGCTCATGGTCTGGGAAAAAGGCCAGTCGACCGCCACGGTCTACGCGCTCGAAGTGCGGCGCCGCGCCTCCACGCTCTCCGGCTCGCTCAACAGCATGACTGCGCACCAGGAAGCGCGCGATGCGGCGATGGCCGCCGGCGGAGAAAAGTCGGCACTGATCGATCGCTCCGTCGTCAACGTACGGAGCAACACCGTGCAGGTCGAAGTCAAGATCGTCGAGTTCAACCGCAGCGTGCTCAAGCAGGCCGGCCTCAACATCTTCAGCACGCGCGCCAACTCCAACGGTTTCAGCTTCGGGGTCTTCGCGCCCTCATCGCTGCGCTCGGTGTCGTTCGCTCCCAACGGGGCAGTCAGCAGTGAACACAACAATCCGCTCGCCCAGGCCTTCAGCCTCCTGTTCAATTTTGGCAAGGCCGGTATCGGCCTGAACGTTGGCTTCCTCGAAGGCAACGGCATGGCCCGCGTGCTTGCGGAACCGACGCTGGTGGCGCTGTCGGGCCAGAGCGCGAGCTTCCTGGCCGGCGGCGAACTGCCCGTGCCCGCGCCCCAGGGCCTGGGCACCACGAGCATCGAATACAAGCCGTTCGGCATCGGCCTCACGCTCACGCCCACCGTGCTGTCGAACGACCGCATCGTGCTCAAGGTGGCACCCGAAGCCAGCGACCTGGACTACACCAACTCGCTCAGCATTGGCGGTGTCGCTGTGCCCGCCATCAGCACGCGCCGGGCCGACACCACGGTCGAACTCGGCGACGGCGAGAGCTTCATCATCGGCGGGCTGGTGAGCCGCACCACGACTTCGAACGCCGACAAGGTTCCATTGCTCGGCGACATCCCGGTGCTCGGAACCTTCTTCAAGCAGAACAAGTACCAGATGAGCGAGAAGGAACTGGTGATCCTTGTCACGCCGCATCTGGTGAAGCCCATTGCACGCGGCACGGATCTTGGTCCGTACCTGCCGGGTGGTGCCGAGCAACGCGATGGCCCCGTGTGGCGCGCGCATCTGCTGGGGCCAGCTTCAGGCACGACTGTGCCGGGGTTCTCGCGTTGACAGAAACGAGCTACGCAAAGCCTGCGGCCGATGCCATGAACGCTCCACGCGACAGCCTCCCCGAGACCGGTGCGGAGAGCTATCTCTTCGCATCGCCGAACAGCAGCCACATCACATGGCTGACCGATGCACTTGGCCGGCTGGGCGCGGTGGTGGTCCTTCCATCCGAAGCCAAGTCGATCGACGAGCGGATCGCCATGCTCGGTCCCGCGGCGGTCTTTCTCGATTTTTCGGGCGACCACGCCACTGCGGCAAGCGAACTTCATCAGCGCCTCAAGCGTGAATGGCCGACGCTGCCGGTACTGGCAACGGGCGTTTCGGCCGAGCCGGCTTCCATGCTCGCTGCCCTGCGCGCAGGGGTGGACGATTTTGTCGACATGAGCGCACCGCCGACCGATGCGATCAGTACGCTGCGCAAGCTGCTCGATCGTCAAAGCAGCCTGCAAAGCCGCACCCGCGGATGCACGCTTGCACTGCTTGGCGCTCGCCCGGGGATTGGCGTGACAACCCTCGCGGCAAGTCTGGCACTGATGCTCAACGACCAGCCGTCCCAAACGGCCGCGCCTTCTCATGCTCGCAACACGCGCCGCGGAGTTGCGTTGCTCGATCTTGGGCTGCCCGCCCGCGACGGTCTTCTGTATCTCGACACCCAAAGCGGCTTCAGCTTTGTCGATGGCGTACGCAACCTGCGCCGCCTCGACCAGACCCTGCTGCACACCGCGGTGGCCCACCACACGAGCGGCGTCGCTGTGCTCCCGCTGCCAGCGAGTCTCGCGCAGGTGCGCGAGATCTCGCATGCGGACTCGGTGGCACTGATCAAGCGGCTCGGCGATTTTTTCGATTTCCAGATCGCCGACCTCGGCGGTTTTTCAACCCTCGATTTCGTCGCCCAGACCGCGAAGGCAGCCCAGCGCAACTGGGTTGTGTGCGACCAGAGCATCGGTGCGATCGTCTCCACTGCAAACATGCTCAAGGAGCTGCGCACCCGCGGCGTCGACACCGATCGGCTGTCGCTCGTGGTCAACAAGTTCGACAGCCAAGTCGGGCTGCCGGCCAAGGACATTGCGGAACGGCTCGAACTGCCGCTCCACCATGTTGTGCCGGCGCGCGCTACGCAACTGCTGGCGGCCGCGAGCCGCGGCGAAATGCTGGTGCGTACCGCGCGCAATGACGCGTATTCGCAAGCCATAGCAAGCCTCGCACGCGGACTGAACCAGGAATACATGTCCGATGCAGGCCAGCCGCCGGCCAAGCAATCGCCTTGGGCGACGCGAATGTCGCAAATTGCCGGATTCTGGAAAAGCTCTAGCCAAGGTTGAATCGCCCCTATGTCCAACGATCTCGAATTCGCCGACGACGACCAGGCGTTCATCAATTCCCAACATTTCCAGGACATCAAGAGCTGGACGCATGACCATCTGCTGAGCCGCATCGAAGAGCTCGGTGCGGAGTTCGGCCGCTGGTCGCGCGCCTCGATCCAGCAGTTCGTCGAACTGGAGGTCGACAGCTTCGTCCGGCTGCGCCGCGTTCCGATCAATGACCGCGAGATGCAGCTCATCTCCGATGCACTGACCAAGGAGCTTGCAGGCTTCGGGCCGCTGGAAGACTTGCTCAACGATCCTGCCGTCGAAGATATTCTGATCAACGGCTACCAGAACGTATACGTCTCGCGTCACGGCATGCTGGAGCGAGAGACGGTGCGCTTTGCAGATGCGGAGCACGTGATGCGCATCGTGCGCCGCATCCTCGCGCCGCTCGGGCGCCGGCTCGACGAATCCAACCCGATGGTCGACGCGCGCCTGCCGGATGGCGGCCGTATCAACGTGATCATCGAGCCACTGGCGATCGACGGGCTCTCGGTTTCGATTCGAAAGTTCCGCAAGGAGCCGCTCACGCCGGCCGATCTGGTGAAGCTCGGCACCTTCGACGCTGGCATGGCGCAGTTGCTGGAAATTGCCGTGCGCGCGCGCTGCAATATCCTCGTCAGCGGCGGCACCAGCTCGGGAAAAACCTCGCTGCTCAATGCGCTCGCAACCTTCATTCCCGCGCGCGAGCGCGTCATCACCATCGAAGACACGGCGGAGCTGTCGCTCGGCACCAGCCACGTCGTTCGGCTCGAAAGCCGCCCCGGCGGCTTCGACGGCACGGGCGTGGTGTCGATCCGCGACCTGCTGCGCAACAGCTTGCGCATGCGGCCGGACCGCATCATCGTGGGTGAAGTGCGCGGCGCCGAAGTCATCGAGATGATGCAGGCGATGAACACGGGCCACGAAGGCTCGATGGGCACCATCCACGCCAGCTCGCCGCGCGAATGCCTGTACCGCCTTGAAATGCTCGCAGGCTTTGCGGGCTATCAGGGCAGCGAAGTGAGCCTGCGCCGGCAGATTGCCAATGCCATCGATTTCATCGTGCAGATCGGCCGCCTTTCGAACGGCCAGCGCCGCATCCTCTCGCTGAGCGAAGTCACGGGCGTCAACGACAACGTGGTGGCCATGCAGGAGCTCTACCGCTACGAGCCCATCACGTCGCCCGACGGCGAGGAGCGCGACCGCTGGATATCGCTGGGCATTGCGCCGCATTCGCCCAAGATCACCCGCTTCAGGCAGTCGCTGACACGCGCGCAGCAGGGAGACAACAACCGTGCGTGAAATGCTGCTCGCGGTGGCCTGCCTCGCGCTGCTGCTCGCAGCCGCGGGGCTGCTGCTGTGGCAATGGGCCAAGGGCCGCCAGGCACGCCAGGCGGCCGCACGGCACCTGAACCAGCAGATCCAGGCAAGCACGGCCGCCGGCGCACCGGCGCCGATGCCGATGCCTTTGCGGGACCCCGCCAACGACAACCTCATGGCGGGCGTGACCTCGGACCCTTGGCTCAACACCGACGCAGGCAACACGGCCGCCGCACCCGCCGGGTTGCTCGAAAAGGCCCTGCCCGAATGGCTGATAGGCGTGATCGCTCCGCGCACGGCCGCACTGGGACTGGCCGTCATCGTGGCGGCGGCCGCACTCGCCGGCCTGCTTGCCGGCTGGGTGTCGGGCCTGAGTGCACTCGCGCTGCTGGCTGTTCTTTCGGCCTTCGCGGTCTGGCTGCGGCTGCAGAAGTTCCGCCGCAAGCTCGTGAGCCAGCTGCCCGCGTACATCGACGCGATGGTGCGGCTGATCACCATCGGCAACTCCACGCAGGCGGCGTTCCAGCTTGCGATTGCCACCACCGAGGCGCCGCTGCGCGGCCAACTGGAGCGCTCTGCATCGCTGGTGCGCGCGGGCATGGACCTGGATCGCGCCCTGCACCAGACGGCCAGCAATGTGCGCATCGAGGAAATGTTCCTGCTGGCGTCCATCCTCGGCCTGGGTGTGCGCTACGGCGGGCGCTCCGACCTGCTGCTGGAGCGCGTGGGCAACTTCATGCGCGATCGCGAGCAAGCCGAGCATGAGCTGCTCGCCCTGTCGTCCGAAACCCGGCTTTCCGCCTGGATTCTCGGGTTGCTGCCTGTGAGCGTGGGCGCCTTCTTCATCCTCACCAATCCCGGCTACTTCATGGGAATGTGGAACGACGGGACCGGACGCGTCATGGTCCTTTCCGCCGCGGGCTTTCAGCTGTTCGGTGCGGCACTTCTCTACCGGCTGGCGAAACTCACATGACCTTCACCACCAACCAGCTGGCGATCATCAGCCTGGCGCTGCTGGCCCTGGGCCTGATGGCCGGTGCCGGCGCGCTGATTGCCGCGGAGTTGCGCCGCACGCGCAGCGGCAAGGTCATCGGCCGCGCCATCCAGCAGGTCACCACGGCGCCGGGCGGATCCGCGGCGTCCGTCGATGCGGCCGACGGGTTCAACGCCTCGGCAAAGCCGGACATCGAGTTGCCGTTTCACTGGCTCGATTCGCGGATCGGCCGCGCACTTGTGGCCAACGAGGACCGGAACCTCATCGATCAATGCGGCTTTTCCTCGAAGCGGGCCCAGCTGGTTTTCCTGGTGACCCGCATCCTCTTCACCTTCCTGCTTCCCTTTGCCGTCTACGTGCTGTGGAGCGCGGGCCGGCCGCAGCGCACCGTCACCATCGTGCTGGCGGTCGCGTTCGTCATCGGCTTCATGGCACCCAAGTGGGTGCTCGGCCGCATCGCCGCCAAGCGCCGCGAGCGGGTGAACCAGGAGCTGCCGCTGTTCATCGACCTGCTCCGCCTTCTGCAAGGCGTCGGGCTGAGCCTGGACCAGAGCCTGCAGATCATGGCCAGCGACTTCTCGCACGTGCTACGCGTGCTCGGCTACGAGCTGACCTTTGCCAACAACCAGTACAGCCGCGGCCGCAGCCGCGAGCATTCGTTGCAGCGCCTTGCAACCTTGCACAAGAACGAGAACCTCCGCGGGCTCGTTTCCTTGCTGGTGCAGGTCGACAAACACGGCGGCGCCGTGCAGGAACCACTGCGCATCTTCAGCGACCGGCTGCGCGAACACCGGCGTTCCGAAATGAAGGAACGCATCGGAAAAATCACCGTGAAGATGACCGCTGTGATGGTGACCACGCTGCTGCCGGCGCTGGTCATCGTCACGGCGGGGCCGGCCTTTCTTGCCATCTTCCGCTCACTTGGAGCCGCCGCCGCAAAATGAAAACCACCCACCTTCGCACCAGCCCGCGCCCTGCTTACCGCTTGCTGGCTTTGGCCTGCGCGGCGGCCACGACGCTCGCCCTCACCGGCTGCGCCGGCCTCAAGGACCAGTACGCCGCCAGCACCGATGCGCAGCAGCGCATGGCCGCCGAAGCCGCGGCGGACACGAAGGCCGGGGCGGCCGTGGACACGCAGGCAACCTATCTCAAGCTCGTCGAGCAGATGCAGAAGGAAGACCTGTGGTTTGCATCGCTCGCGCACATCGACGCTCTGGAACAGCGTTGGGGCGTGTCGCCCGAATCCACACGCACGCGCGCTGAAGCGCTGCGCCAGACCGGGCAGGCTGCGCCCGCCGAAGCCGCCTACAAGCGCCTGCTGGCCACGCCGCTGGCGAGCGCGGGCTACCGCGGACTGGGCCTCCTGGCAGGTATGCGCGGCAACTATGCCGAGGCGGTCCAGCTGCTTGCGCAAGCGCAGCGCCGCACCCCGACCGATGCGCTGCTGCTGAGCGATCTCGGCTACGCGCACCTGGGCGCCGGCCAGATCGAAGAAGCGCGGCTGCCGCTGATGCAGGCTCTGCAGTTGCGCCCCGACAGCGCCCAGGCGCAAGCCAATCTCGCACTCTATCTGGAAGTGACCAACCAGCCCGACCGGGCGGCAGCGCTGATGGATGCCCACCGCATGCCCCAGCCGACACGCCTGGCCGTGCGCGAAGCGGCACTGCAGATGCGCGCATCGGGCAAGCTGCCCGCACCCGTTGTTGCTGCCGCAGCGGCGGGAGCTCGCGTCGAACCTGTTCTGACGCCCCTTGCGCTCAAACCGTCCCGATGGAGCGGCGCGGGCGGCATGAGAACCGCGAGCCAGACGAACCCTTCGGCCTCGGTATCTGAAGCGCCGCTTTCACTGAACTCGACCTCGCGAGGTACCCCATGAACCACCAGCTTGCCGAGCGGATCGCGTTGACGGCCGCACTCTTCTTCGTGGCGACCACCGCCTTGGCGCAAGCCGTGCCGCCGGCACCGCAGCCTACGGAAGCGCAGGAGGCCGAGGCCGAAGAGTTCGAATCACCGCCACCGCTGCTCATGGGCGATGCAACGCAGAGCCTGCTCGCCTGGCAACGCAGCGGAGAAATCGCTTCGCGCACGCCCCGGCCCATCGCCGGCAACGTGGCCAGCCGCAGCTATGAGCGCTACATCAAGAGCTTCGAGCATCCGATCCCGGAGCAGCTGGGCTCCACGGTGACGAAGTCGAAGGGCGGCGGCGGCGCCTCTTCCGGAGGACGGTAGTCAAAGAGCCGACTCTCGCCGCGCAAAGAAAACCACGATGGAAACACGCAGCCACGCAAAGCCCGGACATGTCCAACACGGCGTGTACGCGATCGAGTTTGCGTTCGTGTTCCTGATCGCCTTTGCGCTGCTGTACGCGGTGATTTGCTACGGTTTCTTGTTGACGATGCGCATGAGCCTGCAGAACGCGGCGGAAGACGGTGCCCGTGCAGGACTGCGCTATCAAAGCAGCCTGGAAGCCAGAAAAACCAAAGCCAACGACATTGCCGTAGAGCGCAGCAACTGGTTGCCCGCGGGCCTGAAAGCGAACCGGAATATCGAGGCAAGAATTTGCCTGGCTGGAACGGACGACTGCTCGCAGGCGTCGCCCCCTTGCGGCCCGGAATGGAACAACCGGTGCCAGGTGGTCGTGACCGTCGCTGTCAGCGGGATCGATACGTTGTTTCCCGCGTTCCCGAGTTTTGCGGTCCCCGACCGAATTGCGGGCCAGGCCAGCATGCTGCTCGACGGGAGGTCGTTGTGAAGTCCGTCCAGCTGAAACTCGAACGGCCTGTGGCTCGCCGCCAGCGAGGCGTCGCTGCCATCGAGTTTGCGCTCGTCTTCGGTGTTCTGTTCCTCGGTATCTATGGCCTCGTGACGTTCTGCGGGGTTCTGTACGTCCAGCAGGTTATCTCTCGCGCGGCCGAAGACGGCGCAAGAGCCGCTCAGTCCTTTCGCAGCGACACGCCGATCGCCGACCTGCGGACGAATGTTCGAACGGCGGTGTACCGGTCGCTGGCACTCTCGATGATTACGCCAGCGTCCGAGGGCGCCGCCCCTTCGTCAAAAGAAGACTGGCTCCGGGACAAGATGGCGGGCACCCCTCCCGAAGTGACTGTTTCGTCGGGAGAAATCGCGGTGAAAGTGACTTATCCCTACCGCGCCAATCCGCTGCTGCCGGCCGTTCCGCTCACCGGAAGCTGGATGCCCGAGCACCTGCTTGGCAAGGCCACGGCCGCCAGATCCTCTTCATAGACAGATGCGAACGATGCGGGCATTCAATCGAAGAACAGCACGGCGGCAAGGCGGGTCGGTGGTCATCACCGCGATCATCGCGTTGAGCCTTCTGGTCATCGTGCTTGTCGGTGTTGAACTGGGCTATATGTTCTTTCTGAAACGCGAGCTTCAGAAGACAGCCGATCTTGCTGCGCTGGCGGGAGCGCAGGCCTTGCTACCCGCAAGCTGCGGCGAGGCAACAACCGCAGCAGTTGCGAACGGCGGGCAGAACATGCCGCAACTGATGACGCCGATCACAGCAGCAGAAGTCCAATGCGGCAACTGGGACCCGACCCTGCGTCCAGCGCCCCTTCACTTTGGCACACCCGAGAGCGGGCAGATCCTCAATGCCGTGCGGGTAACACTCACCAGGACCGCGCCACCGTTGCTGCCGAATCTGCCGGGCAATCAGTCTTCCGCCATCAGCGTCGAAGCACTCGCGGCCAAGAAGCAGCCACTCGCTTCACTGAGTATCCGCAGCACGATCGCAGCTATTGACACCCAGCGTTCGGTCATTTTGAACGCGCTCTTCGGCGGCATGCTCGGCGGTTCTCTCGACGTGTCGGTCGCCGGCTGGCAAGGTCTGCTCGACACCAACATCAAGCTGCTCGATTTTCTCGATCAGCTCAAGCTGGATCTCAACATCAGTGCAGCCAACTACGACGAAGTGCTTGGCACCAATGTGAACGCCGGCATCCTTTTGCAAAGCATGATCACGGTCATGGAACGCGGGGGCAGCAGCGCCAGTATTGCGGTGCAAACGCTGCAGCAACTTCTGGCAGCGTCGGCCGGGTCGCCCGAGCCGCTTACCGTCGGCGAACTCCTGAACATCGCCGCAGGCACGGATGCCGCCGGGTTGCAGACCGACCTGCAGCTCTTTCAACTCGTTCAGGGTGTGGTGCAGCTCGCGAATGGCAAGAACGCACTTGCAGCCGACATACCGGTCGATGTTCCGGGGATTGCCGGCATCACCGCCAAGGTCCGAGCGATCGAGGCGCCGCAGGTTTCGGCGATCGGCAATCCTTTGCTGATCGATTCGAATCTGGGTGTGAACGATCCCAACAAGATTTATGTGCGGACGGCGCAGATTCGCTTGTTGCTGTCGCTGAACTTGAGCGGGTTGGGAACGGCGGTTTCCGACGTAATTTCTTCCGTAACGACGGTGCTGTCGCCGCTCATCAGTTCCCTGGCAAGCGTAGCGACGCTGGACATTGGAAATATCTTGTCCAACCTCATCGGCGTGATCGCCTGCGCAGGCTCATCTTGTCCGATAACACAGGTCGTCTATGTGGAGCCATTGCCCGAACCCATTGAAATCAGCATCAGTTCCGGCAATGGAGAAGCTCTTGTCACAGGCCATACGTGCGGCACAGACGAGAGCAAGACGCTGAACGTCCAGGCCTCGACCAACATTGCCCAGCTCAACATTGGGAAAGTGTCGAATGCACTCTCCTCCTCACTACCCGCCACGGCAGAGGCGGTGGGAATCTTGGGAATCGGCTACCGCGAAGCCAGGTTTGACTCCTGCATCCTCTCGATTTGCTCCGGTCCGAAATGGAAGACTGCCAGTGGCACCTTCATCAGCGACAAGCAAAACGCCAAGAAGAATGTCATCTCTGAATTTAGGCTCGTTATTAACTCGGGAGTCGGAGGCAGCGCAAGCAACGCACTGACGTACTCGGCGCCTTTGGCTGTTAACTTGCCAGAGATCGATGCGGCACCTTATGACGGCACCGGGTCCGATCCTTCGTTCCAGCCGGTCAGCGCGCAATCACTTGTCCAGGGTTTGAGTCCCGCGCTGGCCGGGATACAGATTCAACATTACCCGGGCGATGCCAGCGGCATGCTCGGTCCCCTTGTCAGCGGTATCTTGAACCTCGTGAGTGGCCTGCTCAACACCGTGCAGACCATCATCACGAATGCGCTCTCCCCTTTGCTCGACCCCGCAGTCAACCTGCTTCTGGACTCGCTCGGCATCGACCTCGCGAAAGCAGAGGTCGGGGCTCGACTTTCCTGCAACCGGGGTGCCGAGCTTGTCTATTGATATACGTATTCCCCTGTCATGAGCGCTCCCCCCAACTTCGACGAACTCGACCTCTTTGTCTGGGAAGGCAAGGCCGACATCCTCGACCGCATTGCTCGGTGCATGGCGAGCTTCGACGTCGAGGTGATCCGGGCCGACGGCATGCCGCCTCCTCAGCAGGAGCGCGGCACGGCGCTTCGGCCTTCGGTCGCGATCATCAGCGTCACGGTCATTGACGGCGGGGGCCTGGCACACGCGACCGAACTGCTGCAAGGCATGCCGGTGATCTGGGTGGCCGCGGCTTCTCGCGACCGCGATTCACGCACGTACCCGCCCGAGTACCTGCACGTTCTTCCCTACGACTTCACCTGTGCCGAGCTGCGCACGATGGTCGCCAAGCTGGTGCGGCAGCTGCGGGCGCGCGACGTGGCGCCGCAGGCGCCCGATGTGCTGGTGGCGCACTCGGAGGCGATGAAATCGCTGCTCGCCGAAGTGGGCGCCTTTGCCGACTGCAACCACAGTGTGCTGGTGCGCGGCGAAACGGGGGTGGGCAAGGAACGCATCGCGCAGCAGCTCCATCTCGGCCATCAGCACTACAGCAAGGGCGCGTTCGTGGCGGTGAACTGCGGCGCGATTCCCGACGGGCTGTTCGAGTCGCTCTTCTTCGGCCACACGAAGGGCTCGTTCACCGGCGCCGTGCATGCGCACCGCGGCTACTTCGAGCAGGCGACGGGCGGCACTCTGTTCCTCGACGAGATCGGCGATCTGCCGAAGTACCAGCAGGTCAAGCTGCTGCGCGTGCTCGAGGACAACGCGGTCACGCGGCTGGGCGCCACGGCGCCGGTTCGCGTCGACTTTCGGCTGGTGGCCGCCACCAACCGCAACCTGCGCGAGATGGTGGCGAGCGGCGAGTTTCGCGCCGATCTGTTCTATCGGCTCGCGGTGATCGAGCTGCATGTGCCCAGCCTCGAAGATCGCGGCGAGATCGACAAGATCGCAATCTTCAAGGCGCTGCTGGCCAATGTGCTGGGCGACGAACTGGAGGCGTTGGGCGAAACGCCGCACTGGCTCAGCGACGCGGTCGCGGAGACCTACTTTCCGGGCAACGTGCGGCAGCTGCGCAACCTGGCCGAGCGCGTGGGCGTGATCGCGCGGCAATTGCACGCATGGGACCAGAACCTCATCCAGCGGGCCATTGCGCTCACGCGCGGCACGCCGATGCCCACTGCAGGCTCGGCCGACAGAAATGGGCACAACGGTGGCGGCAACGGCATCGGGCTCGATGGCAACGGCGACCGCAAGGGTTGGAACGGCAGCGAGCGTAACCGCATCATCGCGGCGCTGGAGATCAACGACTGGAAGCGTCAGGACACCGCGCAGCATCTGGGCATCAGCCGCAAGGTGCTGTGGGAAAAGATGCGCAAGTATCAGATCCTGGACGGCGAACCGGGCATCCCCGAGGACGCCTGAGCCCACCCCGGCTTACTGACGGATCGCCAGGCGATCGGCTCGGCGCAGCGGCGGGTTCGATGCGGTCGCGGTGGCGCCGCGGTCGGTCACGGGTTCGCTGGCACAGCTTGTGTTGCTCGAGATGCACAGCGCGGTGAGCAGGCCGTCTTCGCTCAGCGCGGGGCGGCCCGGCGGTCCGAAGATGCGGTCGATCCAGGCATTGCTCGCATCGGGATCGATCCGCAGCTCACCCGTGGTGCGTGCAAGGCGCAGCTCGCTGATGCGAAGGTCGAACACGGCATCGACATAGTCGAACAGCAGGTTGTAGTAGTCGAGCTGCGCGTCGAGCACGGCCGGCAGCGTCTCGCGACCGAACTCCATCAGGCGGCGCCGGCCGCGGAAAGCCTGACCCGAGGTGCTGACGGCTTCCATCAGCTGCCGTTCGCGTTCGCGTCCGGACACCGTGCGCGACCATGAGGCCGACGTGAGTTCCAGCAGGTTGAGCTTCACGCCTTCGAGCTTGGCCTCCTGGTTGGCGACTTCGGCCAGCGCGGACTTCAACCGCAGTTGCCGGTCGAAACCGTTGCCAAAGTTCCAGTTGAGCTCGAAGGCGGCGCGCGTCGGGTCCTGCGGCGACACGCCGCGCGGGTCCTTGCTCTTGACGACCACCGCATCCACCGTCGGGTAGATGCTGGCTTCCTGCTGGTCGACCAGGGCCTGGGCCCGCGCCACGCGGCCCTTGGCCTCGGCGATCTCGGTGCTGCGTTCTTCCGCGCGCCGCAGGGCTTCGTCCTGCGAGGCGATGCGCCAGAACGCGGGCGCAGCGAGCACGGGCAGCGAATCGGTGTTGGGCGTGAACTTGAAATACGTATTGAACTTGGCCAGCGCCTCGTCGCGCTGGGCCTGAAAGTCGGACTCGCGGGCGGCCACGCTGGCACGGCGCGCGGCCGCCATGTTCAGGTCGTTCTCGCCGGCCGCGCCAAGCGCAACGCGGCGTGCTTCGGCTTTCGAAAGCTCGGCCACCACCTCGGTGGACTTGCGCGCGATCTGCTTCTTCAGGTCGAAGCGCTGCACTTGCAGGTAAGCGGTCAGCGCGTCGAGCACCACCTTCTGCGAAGTGGTCACCACGGCCTCGTCGTCGGCCTGGTTTCCCGCTTCGGCGGCGCGCACCGCGGCGCTCATGGCGCCGCCGTCGACTAGGCTCACGCGCGCCTCGGCGGTCAGCACGGTGTAGTTCTCGCTCCTGGCATTGGCCGCGCCGCTGTTGTAGGTGCCGGACGCAGTGCCCATCTTGAAGCGTGGGTAGCGGGCCTTCTTTGCGGCATCCACGCCAAAGCTGCTGGTGTTGGCGGCGGCCTGCGCGGTTTGCACTTCAGGGTAGTCCTGCGAGAGCGTGACGAGTGCCTGCTTCACGCGCTGGGCATAGCTCGCGGCACCGATCGAGGGCGCGGAGAGGCGTCGTGCGGCCGTCAGCTGCGCCGGCACTTCCTGCAGCTCCTGCGCGATTGCGCCCGGAGGAACGGCGAAGCTCGCGCACAGTGCCGTGCACAGGATGCCGCGGCCCACTCGGCGCCGGCCCGTCAAGATGCTCGCCCTCATGGTTCGCGGAAGGCTTCGCGCCGCAGCTTGAGCACAGGACGAAGGATGTACCAGATGAACGGATCGGTCCCCACCTTCAGGTCGACCTCGGACTCCATGCCGGCAGTGATGCGGTTCTCCGGCTGTCCCACGTAGGCCTGCCCGGTGCTGATGAGGATGCGGTAGTAGGGCGCCGCATTGGCAATGGCCGGATCGCGGTCGGCATCGGCGGCCACCAGCGTGACCTTGCCTTCGACCGCGCCGTAGCGCAGGTAGTCGTAGGCCGTGACCTTCACGCGCGCCGCCTGGCCCACCTCGACAAAGCCGCGGTCGTTCGGGTTCAGGCGCGCCTCGATCATGACCTCGTCCTTGTCGGGCACCACTTCCATGATCGCCTCACCAGGCTTGATGACCCAGCCCGGGCTGCCGCTGCGCAGCCCCTTGACGATGCCGTCGGCGGGCGCCTTCACGATCGTGCGCGAGCGCTGGGTGCGTGCGCGCGCCAGGTCTTCGCTCAGGCTTGCGAACTGGCGCTCGACGGTCGCGAGTTCATCCGATGCGCGGCGCCGGAACCGGCCTTCGGCTTCGGCCATCTTGGCCTGCGCCTCAGCGATGGCCGCGCTGGCCGAGATGGCACCCTGGCGCGCCACGGCCAGCTCGCTTCGCACGCCCTCGACCTGCCTGCGCTTCTCGAGCACCTCGACCTGCCCGACCAGTTTTTCGCTCAGCAGCTGTTCAGAGATTTCGAGTTCCTTCTGCATCAGCGCCAGCCGGTCGTTCAGACCTTTCACCTTGGCCTGCTGCTCAAGCTGCTTGCTGCGGGCCTGCTCCAGGCCCGACACCGCGCCGGCCATCACGCCGCGCTGCTCGAGCGCGCGCGCTTCATACGCGCCGGCTTCGCCTTCGAGCACGCTCGCGTCGATGTCGGTGGCAAAGCTCTCGCGCTTGAGCGCCTGGCCGCGGCTCTCGGCCATGAGCCGGACGCGGGTGGCCAGCGTCGAGGCATGGCGTGCGCTGAGTTCTTCGAGGTTGAGGCCGCTGCCGCCAAGGTCGATCTCGACCAGCGACTGGCCCTGCTTCACGCGGTCGCCTTCCTTCACCAGCACGTTGCTGACAATGCCGCCTTCCAGATGCTGGATCGACTTGACGCGGTCCGACGGAATCACGCGGCCCGGCGCCACCACCACGGTCTCCATGGGAAAGCCCAGGCCGACCACGGCCAGCACCGCGACCACGCCGCCGATCACCCATTGGCGGCGCCGGCCCTCGGGCGATGCATGCGCCGCGCGCTTCTGGTCTTCGTCCTGCAGTATCTGCGGAAGATCTGATTTCAAGTCGCGGTCCCCATTGCTCTTGTCTTCAATCGATGGGCTCACTCAAGCCATGGAACGGTTCGCGGCGTTGCCCTGCGGCAGCGCCTCGGCGTCGTCGCCGCCGGCAGCGGAATCGCCCAGCGCCACCAAGGCCTTCTTGACCCCGAACAGCTTCGGCACCATGACCGCCGCCGTTCCCTGTTCGACGTTGCCCTGCCCCGTCACGTGATAGACCACGGTGGCGGCCGAGACGATGCGCAGCGAGTGCGTGACCACCACCACGGTGCGCACCTTGGCCACCGCAAGCAGCGTGGCAAGGAGCGTGCGTTCGCTCTGAAAGTCGAGGTCGTTGCTAGGCTCGTCGAGCACCAGCACCGAGGGCTTGCGCAGGAAGCTCATGGCCAGCGCGAGCTTGCGCCGCTCGCCCACCGAGAAACCGGTGCCGCCTTCTCCGACCACCGTGCGGTAGCCGTCGGGCAGGCGCGAGATGAAGTCGTGCGCGCCCGAAAGCCTGCAGGCCGCCACCACCTGCTCGTCGCTCTGGCCCGGCGCCGTGCGGCGCATGGTGTCGATCAGCGGCCCGCCAAACCAGTAGACCTCCTGCGACAGATAGCTGATCCAGCGCGAGAGCTCTTCGCGCCCGAATTGCGAAAGGTCGTATTCGCCGATGCTGATGACGCCGCGCGTGGGCGCGTACAGGCCCGAGATCAGCTTGACCAGCGTCGACTTGCCGGCGCCGTTGCGCCCGACGATCACGTGAAGGCCGCCCGGCCCGATGTCGAGATCGACGTTCTCGAGCACCGGCTTCTGCGCGCCTTCCGTGAAGCTGAAGCTCACGTCTTTCAGCATGACGCGACCGAGCGGTTGCGGCAGCGTCATGCCCGAGGGCGGCTTTTCGACCGGCTCGGAGAGCACTTTTTCGAGCCGCTTTGCCGCTTCCTTCGCGGCGGCCAGCGAGCGCCAGCTCGACACCAGCCCGGCCACCGGCTGCAGTGCCTTGAGCGCCAGCATGTTCGAGGCGACCAGGCCGCCGACCGTCATCCATTGCTCCATGACAGACACCGCGCCCACGGTCACCACGATGACCGAGAACACCGTCAGCAGCACCGTGGTGCCGTCGCGCGCGGATTCGATCTGGCCGTTCTTGCTGAAGCTTTCGCCCAGCCAGTCGTTATAGGTCTGGCGCCACATCTCGATGGTCGGGCCGTCGTTTGCCTGCGTCTTGAGCGTCTCGCGCGCGTTGCAGATTTCCGAGGTCATGCGGTCGAGCCCGCGGCCGCGCTGCACTTCCTCGACGCGGCCGGTGCGCACCTCGTCGGCCCACCACCAGGCCAAAAAAGCCATGATGGCAAGGAACAGCGCCACCACCGGCAGCACGGGCAAGGCCACGATGCCGATCACCACCAGCGCGAAGATCGCCATCGGCAGGTCGAAGATCGATTGCGCGAGGCCGCCTGTGACGGTGCCGCGCACCGAGGCCACGTCGCGAAAGTACTGGTGCCAGATCGAGGCCGGACGCGCTTCGAGCGCGCGCAGCGGGCGGTTCAGCATCGAATGGAGCAGCGCCCCCGAAACACCGTGGTCGATGATGGCGCCCGCGTTGCGCAGCAGGCGCGAGCGCCGCGTGCGCATCCAGAACTCGATGCACAGAAAAAACAGGATGCCGCTCACCAGCGCGGCCAGCGTCGAGACGCCGCTGCGCGACAGCACGCGGTCGTACACCTGCAGCAGAAAGATCGAAGGCAGCAGGCCGAACAGGCTGATGGGCAGCGAACGCCATGCCGCGCTCTTCACCAGCGGGTAGGCAGCCCGGAACGCGGTGTGCAGCGCACCCGCGTACGGACTGGCACCTGGCTCCTCGGGCAGTTCGGCCACCAGCTGACTGGGCAAGAGAAACTTGATCATGGGAAGAGGCCGATCCGTTCGGCAATGACGCCTGCGTCATTATCAACTGTTACCCAACTGTTACTAGGCAAAATGTCACGTTACGCACCTCCGCATCGCGGTGTTCGCCCCGGCTTCTGCGGGACTGTCTGGCCCTCGCGCGCGCCGGGTCGCGCGGTGGCTTCCGCAGGTGCGCAACCGGACGCAGTTCTCGCGTGCGGCGCGGCGGCCTCGTCCTGCGGCCAGCCCTTGGTCAACACCAGGGCGACGTTGGCGCACAGCAGCATGCAAAGCAGCCATGCGCAAAGCAGTTGCAGCCAGCCCAGCCACCAGCGGCCCGCCGGCACGGCCTTGGGTTCGAAGGACAAGGACAGGGGCGCGTTCAATTTCATGGCAATGCTTTCAATACACGGGCCAGCCGGGACAGGCCGACGCCGGCGGAACTCTTGGCCAGCACCCAGTCGCCCGGCTGCAGCAGCCCTCCGAGCGCGGTCGACAGGTCGGATACATCGACGAACCAGTGCGACCGGACCTTGGTGCGGATGCGCGCGTGCAGCGCACGCATGAGCGGGCCGCACAGCAGCACGCGGTCGGGCTGCGATGCGAGCAGTTCCGGCTCAAGGTCGAGGTGGTGCCGCTGCGCGGCCGGACCGAGCTCCTGCATGTCGCCAAGAATCGCCACGCGCCGCGCCGGCTCGCAGGGCGCCTGCGACAACAGTTCAAGCGCGGCACGCATCGAGCTCGGGTTGGCGTCGTAGGTCTCGTCGATCAGCTTGAAGCTGCCGCCGCCGATGTGGATGGTGTGCAGCGCGCCACGCCCGCCCGGCGGCTCGAAGCGCGCGAAGGGCTCCACCGCGGCAGACAGCTTCAGGCGCATTGCCTGCAACGCGGCCAGCGCGGCCACGGCGCTGGCGCCCATGTGCCGCCCCGGCGCATTGAGGCGAAGCTGGAATGGCTCGCCGAGCACCAGGGCCTGCACTTCGCCATGATCGAACGCGAGCAGCCGCACATCGGCGTCCCTGTGCTCGCCATAGGTCAGGATCTGGAGCTGCTGCGCCATGGCGGCCTCGGCAAAGGCCGCAAACTCGGGAAGGTCGCGGTTCAGAACGGCGCTGTCGCCCGGCGCCATGTCCTCGAAGATGCGGCTGTCCTGGCGCGCGGCGGCCTCCGAGGGGCCGCGATGTTTCTGCGAAGCGGATGAAAGCCCCGTCACCACCATCACCATCGGCCGCACCAGTTGCGTCGACGCGAGGATGTGCGGCGAGCCCATCTCCAACACCCAGTAGGCCGCGTGCCGCGGCATGCAGGTCAGGTTCCAGGCAAGGCCCGAGGGAAGGCTGACGTTGCCCTCGGGCCGTCCGACTTCGCCCCACACGGCCAGGGTCTCGGCCAGCATCGCGGCCACGGTGCTGCTGCCGGCGCCACTGCCCAGCACGCCGCAGACACGCCCGCCAAACTCGGTGCGCGCATGCGCGCCCAGTGCCAGCACGGCCTGCTGCACGTTGGCAACCTGGAGCACGGGCACCCGCTTGTCCAGATGCGGTGCGGCATCGGCGCACAGCACGGCGGCCGCGGGCTGCAACACGCCCTTGAGCGCCACGGCGGCCAGCGGCGCCTTGGCGGGCCGCGTCTGGTGCTCGAACACCACCCGCCCTTTGCGCAGGAAGGAGCGTTGCGCGACGCCGCCGGCGCGCCAGCCGTCGTCGGGCCTGACCACCCATTCGCCGCCGGTCACGCGCGCCATTTCGCTCGCGGTCCAGACAGCGCCGTCGTCTTTCACGCTGCCGGCACCGGGCAAGGCCCGCCGCTCCAGCAGATAGCGGTGGTAGGCCACGAAGCCGGACACATACTGGGCCACGTCGTCGATGCGCACGCGGAACGCGTGATGCCGGATGAAGAACGCGCCGGCGATGGTGGATGGCCGCCTGAAGTACATCGCCATCTCGGGCCAGAAGAAGCCGTTCTGCAGGTAGTGGGCGCGGTATTCGAGCGCGCGGTAGAACTTCTCGGTGTCGAGCTCGTCGAGCAGGTGCCGCATCGCGGGCATGGCCTCGAGCCGCTGGAGCATCTGCTGTGCCGCCAGCATGAGTTCGAGCAGCGTCGGAAAGGTGGTCTTGCGGTCGAGCACGAAGTCCAGGTACCCGGCAACGTTCTGCAGGCCGAAGCGAAAGTACTTTTCCTGCGGGCTCCAGCGCGTGAGTTCGTTGACGCAGCAGCTCAGCCAATGGTCGTGCACCTGCCAGTGCTGGCTCGCAATGAAATGGTCGAAGGCCTTCTCGACCAGCGCCAGCCATCTGGCATCGCGCGTGAGGTCGTACAGGCGCATGAGGCCGTAGGCCGCCTGGCCGTCGTGGCAGACAGCGTGCGAGGCGGCCTGCTTCAGCTGCAGGTCGGCGGCATGAAGCACGTGGTTGAAACGGCCCGTGGCCGTGTCCTGCAGCCATGCGATGCCCAGCGCCAGGTTTTCCAGCAACGGCAACCAGTCGCGTGTGCCCATCGCCTCGCAATACTTCACCAGCGCGAGCACGCAGGCGGCATTGCCGCCCAGCTTGATCTCTTCGCCGGTATCGATGAGGAAGGCGAGCTGGGTGCCGTCCGCGAGCCTGTAGTGGCGTATGAACGAATTCGCGAGGTGGTCGAGCGCGTGGTCGATGGCCGCACGCAGCTTGTCGTCCCGCGTGAGCTCCCACGCCTCGATCATGGTGTGGAGCGCGCCCGCGTGGCGCGACGCGTCATAGGTGGGAATGCGGCGGTCGAAGCACGGAAAGTAGCCGTACGCAAACAACCCGTCGCCCTGCACCTGGCGCGCAAGATAAGCCGAGCCGCTGCGCACGAGTTCGAGCACCGACTGCGAATTGAGCGCCGGCGCCTGGCGCCGGCCCGCATCGAGCCCCGTGCCGACGAGCTTGTGCACGACGCCGTCCGATTGGCAGAAGACACCTGCGGTCGCAAGCAGGTAGACCGGCTGGTCCGCCGGCAAGTCGAGCCGGGGCGCACGTGCGAAGCGCGCCTGGCCGTAGACCTCGAAGTTGCGCGCGTTGACCACGGCGTGCGCAATGGTCGAGTCGCCGCACAGCATCGCGTTGGCGTTGAGTTCCTGCTCGGTGAACGCGGTCTCGAAGCTCTTGTCGAAAGCCAGGCCAAGGCGAAAGTAGTTGCGCTTGACGGCGGCAAGCTGCGCCTTGAACTGCGCCCAATCCATCGGGCTTGCGCCCTCGACCCAGTCGATGCGCAGCCATGGCGAGACCAGGCCGTATTCGCGCACCCGGCGCTCCACGGCCTCGGCGCCTTCGCGCCAGGCCGTTTCGAATTCGGCCGCACGCGCGTGCACCACGTGCGCGCGCTGCGATCCATCGCTCACCGAGAAGAAAAGCGTGAAGGCCGGATATGGCGCAGGAAGCGCCGCACACACCGAGACCAGGCGCTCGTGGCAGGCCTGGAGCTGGTCGGAGAAGGACATCATTCGGCCCCGATCGAATACGGGAGCCCGGCCGCGGCCGTCATCTGCTCTCGCTTTGACGTCGCGGACCGGAAGCTCCCCTCGAAGGCATCGCGGTTCTCCGGATCAGCGGTAGCTGAATTCGGCTCTGCGATTGAGCTGATAGCCCTCCTCGGTGGGTTGGGGGGATGCGGGTTTTTCCATGCCCCAGCTGACGGCCTCGATGCGCTCGCCCGGCACGCCAAGCTGCGTGAGCGCACGCTGCACCGATTCGGCACGGCGTTGGGCCAGCGCGAGGTTGTATTCGCGGCCACCGCGCGAGTCGGTGTGGCCTTCGATCATCACCTTGCTCGCGGGACGGTTCCGGAGAATGTTCGCGTGCGCTTCCACCACGTTGCGGTCCTGCGGCCTGATGTCGTACTTGTCGAAATTGAAGTACACGATCTTCGGCGCGTCGACGTTGTCGGCCGGCGGCGCGGGCGGACGCGGCTCCACCTTCGCGACCGGAGTGCCCTTGTTCGAGTAGTAGTAGGTCGCGTCTTCGCGCCCGCTCTTGATCGCCGTTCCGCAGGCGGCAAGGCTTGCCGCGAGCGCGACGACGGTCAATATCCGATAGCTGCTGCTGTTGTTCATATCCAAATCCTTTCAGGGGACAGGCCGACACCGGCCTGTCCCTGGTGCTGCCGTTCTTCTTCTCCTCTGCTGCCCTTTTTGTTGCTTAGCCCAGCAGGCCGTGCAGGATGTTCGTCACGGGGGTGAGAACGTTGCCGGTCCCTGCGGCCTGATCGACCAGGCTCGTGATCGGGGTCACCACGTCGGTCACGATCGGCGCCGCTTCCGCCACGGTGTCGAGCACGCCGTGAACCGTTTCAATCGCCGGAGTGAGCGTCGGGGTTGCGCCAGCCAGGATGTCGGTCACCGGTTCGGCCACCTCGGACACGGCGGAGACCACGGGTTCCAGAACCTCGCCGACAGTGCCTGCGGTGTCGAGCACCGGATCCAGGATGTTGGCCACCGGGTTGCTGCCCCCCAGGGCGCCGCCGAGCAAGCCGTCGCTGCCAAGCAGGCTGCCGACCAGGCCGTCGTCACCGAGAAGGTCACCGCCGAGGAGGTCACCGCCAAGCAGGTCGCCACCCAGGAGATCGCCGCCGAGCAGGTTGCCAACGAGGCCATCCTCGCCGAGCACGCCACCCAGCAGGTCACCGCCAAGCAGGTCACCACCCAGGAGATCGCCACCGAGCAGGTTGCCAACGAGGCCGTCTTCACCAAGCACGCCGCCCAGCAGGTCACCGCCAAGCAAGTCGCCACCCAGGAGATCGCCGCCGAGCAGGTTGCCGACGAGGCCATCTTCGCCAAGCACGCCGCCAAGCAGGTCGCCACCCAGGAGATCGCCACCGAGCAGATTGCCAACGAGGCCATCCTCACCAAGCACGCCGCCCAGCAGGTCACCGCCAAGCAAGTCACCGCCCAGGAGATCGCCACCGAGCAGATTGCCAACGAGGCCATCCTCACCAAGCACGCCGCCCAGCAGGTCACCGCCAAGCAAGTCGCCACCCAGGAGATCGCCGCCGAGCAGGCCACCGACAACGCCGTCTTCGCCCACCAGGCCACCAAGCAACCCGTCGCCGCCGAGCACCCCGCCCAACACGCCGCCGTCACCCAGCAGGTTGTCGACCAGACCGTCGTCGCCGAGAACACCGCCGAGGAGGCCGTCGCTGGCAAGGAGGCTGCCGACCGCGCCGTCGCTGCCAAGCAAGCCGTCTGCGCCGAGCAGGCCGCCGGCGAGGCCTTCGTCGCCGAGCACACCGCCCAGCAAGCCTTCGTCGCCCAGCACACCGCCGGTCAGACCACCGAGCAGGCCGTCTTCGCCGCCGAGCAGGCCACCCAGCGGGCCGTCTTCAATCAGGCCGCCCACCACGCCATTCGCGCCGAGCAGGTTGTCCACCACGCCGTCCTGGCCCAGCAAGCTGCCCGTGAGGCCTTCGCTGCCCAGCAGGCCGGCGGCCGTGCCTTCTCCGCCAAGCAGGCCACCGACCAGGCCGTCGCCGACGAGCAGGCCGCCCACCGGGCTGTCGCCGCTGAGCAAGCCGCCCAGCAGGCCGTCTTCACCCAACGGGCCGCCGAGCAGGCCGCCCAGGGCGCCGCCATCGCCCAGCAGGCCGCCGACGAGGCCTTCGTCGCTCAGCACGTTGCCAAGCAGGCCGCCGATGGCGCTGTCTTCGCCGATGAGGTTGCCCACGGCGCCGTCGTCGGCGAGGAGCCCGCCCACCAGGCCGTCTTCGCTCATCAGGGTACTCACAAGGCTGTCCTCGCCGAGCACGCCTTCGACCAGGTCGCCGACCACGCCGCCATCGCCGACGAGGCCGTCAACAACGCCGTCCACACCGAGCGCAGTGGTCACGCCGCTCAGGATGCCGTCGTCGCCTACGAGGTTGTCGATGCCGTTCTGAAGCGCGTCCGTGAGGTGGTCGACCTGGCCGACCAGCGCGCCGGTAGCACCGTCGCCCAGGAGGGCGTCGACGATCGGGCTCGCGGCGCCGCCCACGCTGTCGACGATGGTTTCGGCAGCATCGTCCACCGGATCGAACTGGTTCGGATCGTCCCGCGTGAAATGTTCGCCGAGGACCGGGGAGACCAGGTCATCGACCAGGTCGGTGGTGCTGTCGACGACGCCCGGCACCGGGGTGAGCGAACCGCCGAGGCCCAGGTTGTCGTCGGTCGAGCCCACCACGCCGCCCGTGAGGACATCGCCCGGATCGAGCAGGTGATCGCCGTCTGCGTCTGCGTCTGCATCGGCATCAGCATCAGCATCAGCATCAGCGTCAGCGTCAGCGTCAGCGTCAGCGTCAGCGTCGGCGTCGGCGTCGGCGTCGGCGTCGGCATCAGCGTCAGCGTCAGCATCAGCGTCAGCGTCAGCGTCAGCATCGGCATCAGCGTCAGCGTCAGCATCGGCATCGGCATCGGCATCGGCATCGGCATCGGCATCGGCATCAGCGTCAGCATCGGCATCGGCATCAGCGTCAGCATCGGCATCGGCATCGGCATCGGCATCGGCATCAGCATCAGCGTCAGCATCGGCGTCAGCGTCAGCGTCAGCATCGGCGTCAGCGTCAGCGTCAGCGTCAGCATCGGCGTCAGCGTCAGCGTCAGCGTCAGCATCGGCGTCAGCGTCAGCGTCAGCGTCAGCGTCAGCATCGGCATCCCCGTCATCACCACTGCCAAGAAGGAACGGCACCGTTCCACCGTCGCCACCACCGCCGCCGCCCAGGGCAGCGCCAAGCCCGGCGGCACCCAGTGCGCCGAGCGCGAATTCGCCCAGGCCGAGGCCGCTGCCGGCCGCGACCTTCTTGGTGACGGCCAGTGCGGCTGCCTCGGCATCGCTGTCCAGTGGGGTCACTTGCAGGTCGCCCGAGGCGACGTCGACGTTGACTTGTTCAAGGCCGCCGGGCAGCTTGGTCGAACCGATGGTGGCATCGGTGCCGCCGGTGAAGACGCCGGCCAGCGGCGCCTTGTTGCTGGCCGAGCCGGGAAAGAGAACGTTGGCCTGTCCGCCTTCGGGAACGATCACGCGGTCGCCCGCCATCAATGTCTGGTTGCCGTCCACAGGAATGCGGACACCGTCCCGCATCACCGCCACGCCCGGCGTAGCATTGGACAATGTGCCTACGCCGGCGGGCGCCGTCGTGGCAACCGCGGCAGCAGGTGCCGGCGAGCCGAGCATGGTGGGCGCCCCCAGCGGTGTGCTGGTGGCTTGAGCGATGACCACAGGAGCGACGCCACTGGCGGCAAATCCTTCGGTCGATGGGGTCGGTGCTTGTGGTGCGTTCATGACAGCCTCTGTGACAAAAGATGCATGTACAGGGGCAACTAGCGTGCCGATTCGTTACCGCGCTTCGATATCGGCCCAGCCAATGACGCAAGCTATTGATTCATATAGATATTTATTTAAAACGGGGCGTGCTTGCCGGCGCTGAAAAAGCCTCCGGAACGAGTCTTTTGGCACTTCGTTACGTAACGATGTAACGTCTCGCTACCGGAACATCGGCCTCCATTTCTCTCTTCTTCATACAGATATGTTCAACCCCTCCCAGGAAGACGTGCGCCGCTTCTTTTGCGATGTGTACGCCAAGCACCGCCAGGGCTTGCCGATGGAAGCGCTCGAGACAATTGCCGCGGGATGGATCGACGAGCACCCCGAATACCACGACGACCTGGCCGATGCCGATGCGGCGGTGGCACGCGTGTACGACGGCTCGAACGGCCGGGAGAATCCGTTTCTCCACCTGTCCATGCATCTGTCGATCAGCGAGCAATGCTCGATCGACCAGCCGCGCGGCATCCGCCAGGCCGTGGAGCTGCTGGCGGCCCGCCGCGGTTCGCTGCTCGACGCGCATCACGAGGCCATGGAGTGCCTGGGCCAGATGATGTGGGAGAGCCAGCGCGCCGGCCGGCCGCCCGACGGCAACGGCTACGTGGCCTGCGTGCAGCGACGGGCAACAAAAGACTAGGCGCATCCGCAGGGCTGGATCGCTACTCCTGCGGCTTTCTCCTGGGCTGCGAAGGCGGCGCGCCCTGCTGCTTGGCACCTTCGCGGAGCAGCGCGGCCATGGCCACACGCAAGGCCGAGGGCTCTGCATCGCTGCGCAGCAGCAGGCCTACGGGTTCGTCGGTGCCGGCGGTTTCGATGCGCAGCCGGACCAGGCGTTCGTCCGCCAGTTCGCCGCGGGCGGCGCCAAGCGGCGTGATCCAGACCGCGTCGGACACCGCGAGCAGGCCGCGCGCCACCGCCACGTCGAGCGTCTGCAGCGCGTTGGCCGGAAGCACCAGGCCGCGCGCCGACAAAAAGCTTTCCGTGTTGTGGCGCGGGATGGTGCCCTCGCCGTACACCACCAGCGGATAGTCGAGCACCGCCTGCACCGACACCGTTCGGGTGGACCGGGCCACCAGCGGATGGCCGGCGCGCACGGCAAACACCAGCGGCTCGGTGTAGAGCAACTCGAAGCTCAGGCCGCCCATGAGCCGCGGATCGCTGATGCGGCCGACCACCATGTCGAGCTCTCCGGCGCGCAGCTCATCGAGCAGCACCGGGTTGGCCGCGCTCTTCACCACCACCTGCACCGAAGGCCAATGCTCGCGAAAGCGCGCGAGCGCCATGGGGAGCAGGGCCGGCCCCACGCTCGGCAGCGCGCCGATGCGCAGCCGCTCGATGCGCTGGCCCGAGGCCGGCGCCACCGCCTCTGCGCTGGCGTCGAGCGCCTCGAGCACGCGCAGGGCATGGGCCAGCAGTTGCTCGCCGGCCGGCGCGAGCCCCTGCACGCCGCGCCGCCCGGCCTTGCTGCGTTCGACCAAGCGCGCGCCGACGATGGCCTCGAGCTCGGAGAGGGTCTTGGAGACCGCCGGCTGGCTCAGCGAAAGCCGCTCGGCGGCGCGCGCCAGATGGCGCTCCTGCGCCACCGCGACCAGGCAGCGCAGGTGCCGTAGCTGCACGCTGCGCACGAAGTCCTGGCGAATATCGGCGGAGGTTTTCAATTACCTTTGGTTATTCAAAACAGATCAATCTTCAATTTACATCATCGGACCGGACTTCTAAAGTTCAGCTTCCAAAACTCGATTCGTTCCACGACAGGAGACAACGCATGTTGGACAAGATCAAGGCACCCCCCGCCGTCCTCACCCCGCGCGACTGGCAAGCCCACCCTTCTTACGTCTATCCCGGCTACAAGTCGACCGTGAAGCGCGGGCCGCAGAAGCCCCTGGTTCCGCTGAAGGCCTCGCTGGGTGAATTGCAGCAGCCGGTCTACGGCCACGACAGCATCGGCGCGCTAGACCACGACTTGACGCGCAACGCACGCAAGAACGGCGAGCCGCTGGGCGAACGCATGATCCTCACCGGCCAGGTGCTCGACGAGCGCCGCCGCCCGGTGGCCAACACGCTGGTGGAGCTCTGGCAGGCCAACGCTGCAGGCCGCTACGTGCACAAGGTCGACCAGCACGACGCGCCGCTCGACCCCAACTTTCTGGGCGCAGGCCGCTGCCTGACCGACAGCGAGGGCCGCTACCGCTTCCTCACCATCAAGCCCGGCGCCTACCCGTGGGGCAACCACCCGAACGCCTGGCGTCCGCAGCACATTCACCTGTCGCTTTTCGGCCAGAGCTTTGCGAGCCGCCTGGTCACGCAGATGTATTTCCCCGGCGATCCGCTGATGCAGTACGACCCCATGATCACCGGCACGCCCGAGCGCTACCGCAACCGGCTGATCGCCGATTTCAGCCTCGACATCACCGAGGAAGGCTACGCACTGGGCTACCAGTTCGACATCGTGCTGCGCGGCGCCGACGAAACGCCGTTCGAGAACCGTTGAAAAAATGAAACTCTCCCCCAAGCTCCGCGCACTTCGTGTCGCTTCGCCAACCCCCTCGCCGGGGGCAACACCAGCGGCCCGGCAAAGCCGGTTCCGCGGTGTTCCTGGCCTTGGCTGCGTTGGTGCGGGCGTCGCGCGCGGCGCGGTCGCTTGCCGGAAAACTTAAAGGAACTCCCATGTCACTGATGACCGCACAGGAAGCCGACTTCGGCCAGACCCCCTCCCAGACGGTGGGCCCCTACTTCGCCTACGGCCTTACGGCCACGCAATACGGCTACGACTTCAACCAGCCTTTCGACGCGGTCGTGGCGCTGGACGCCGCCGCGGGCGAGCGCATCCGGCTCGAGGGCCGCGTGATCGACGGCGATGGCAATCCCATCGGCGATGCGCTGGTCGAAATCAGCCAGGCCGACGGCGAAAGCCGCTATCCGCAGACGCCGGCCGAGGCCCGCGAGATCGGCTTTCGCGCCTTCGGACGCGCGGGCACGGGCACCGATCCGCAGAACCGCTTCGTCTTCCACACCGTGAAGCCGGGCGCAGAAACGCCGGGCGAAGCCCCGCATATCAACGTGATCGTGCTGATGCGCGGGCTCTTGCTGCATGCGTTCACGCGCGTGTATTTCAGCGACGAGGCCGAAGCCAACGCCAAGGACGCCGTGCTGGCCAGCGTGCCGGCCGAGCGCCGCCACACGCTGGTTGCCGAGCGCGTGGAACAAGGCGGCGCGGTGAGCTACCGCTTCGACATCCGCATGCAGGGCACGGACGAAACGGTGTTCTTCGACGTCTGACCGGCATCGCCCGGACGCAAAAAAGCCCGCTTCACGCGGGCTTTTTCATGGGAGCGGGGAATGGCGCTGCGCGGGCTGCGCCTACCGCCGTTTGTGTTTGTTACTGCGCGCCGTGGTGGAGGCGCGAGTCCGGCACCGTCTTGAGTTCGCCGGGCAGCGAGCTGATGTAGCTGGCGAGCGTCTTGAGTTCGGCGGTGGTGAACTTCTTGGGCTCGACCTGCTGCGCCATGACCGCATTGGAACGGCCCAGGTGCGGGTTGTTCTTGACACGGTACGACTTGAGCGCCACGAAGAGGTAGTCGGCATGCTGGCCGGCCAGCTTGGGCACCGTGCCGTCGTTCGGCGTGTTGAAGTTGGCGCCGTGGCACTTGGTGCAGCTGTTGTCCTTGTCGCGCGCCACCAGGGCCTGCACGTTCTCAGGCATGGGCTTGGCCAGCGCGGCCGGCGGCGCCTCGCCTTCCTTCTGGCCCAGTTGGCTGTAATAGGCGGCCAGGTTGGCGATGTCCTCTTCCTTGAGGGTGTCGGCAATGGCGCGCATGGTGGGGTGCTTGCGGTCGCCGTTCTTGTAGGCGGTGAGTGCGGCAGCGATGTAGCTGGCGCTCTGGCCGGCAATCATCGGCACCTTGTGGATTTCCGGAAAGCTGGCCTGGTAGCCGATGATGCCGTGGCAGCCCACGCACATCGCGACCTGCTTGGCGCCCTTCTGGGCATCGCCCTTGGCTTGCTGGGCTTGCGCCGAGACCGTCACGCAAGCGACAGCGAAGGCAAACATCGTGGTCAACAACTTGTTCATTTTGCGCGCACAATCTCGTGGAGATACAGTTTTTCGAATCAACATTCGATTATATGCAAGGGTCCTCCGGGAACCCCCGCCGGCCGCCCAAAGGCCGCGCAAAGCGAATCGAGTGTGTTCTTTTCTCCACCCGGCCTCCTCCACCTGCTTGCGTTCCACTCATGAAATTCAAGGGCTCAGACAACTACGTCGCCACTCAGGACCTGATGCTGGCGGTCAATGCCGCCATCACGCTCAAACGCCCGCTGCTCGTCAAGGGCGAACCTGGCACGGGCAAGACCATGCTGGCGGAAGAAGTGGCCGGGTCGCTCGGCCTGCCGCTCCTGCAGTGGCACATCAAGTCGACCACCAAGGCGCAGCAGGGCCTGTATGAATACGACGCCGTGAGCCGCCTGCGCGACTCGCAGCTCAAGGACGTGGACGGCGGCGAGCGCGTCAGGGACATCCAGAACTACATCGTCAAGGGCGTGCTCTGGCAGGCCTTCACGGCCGACCAGCCGGTGGCGCTGCTCATCGACGAGATCGACAAGGCCGACATCGAGTTTCCGAACGACCTGCTGCGCGAAATCGACCGCATGGAGTTCTATTGCTACGAGACGCGTGAGCTTATCCGCGCCAAGCACCGGCCGGTGGTGTTCATCACCTCCAACAACGAGAAGGAACTGCCCGACGCCTTCCTGCGCCGCTGCTTCTTCCACTACATCAAGTTTCCCGATGCCGAGACGATGAAGAACATCGTGGCAGTGCACTTCCCCGGCCTGAAGCAGGAGCTGCTCACGTCCGCAATGAAGACCTTCTACGACGTGCGCAACCTGCCCGGCCTGAAGAAGAAGCCTTCCACCTCCGAGCTGCTCGACTGGCTCAAGCTGCTGGTGGCCGAAGACATTCCCATTGAGGCCCTGCAGAGCAAGGACGACAAGGTTGCCGTGCCGCCGCTGGTGGGCGCGCTGCTCAAGAACGAACAAGACGTGACGCTGTTCGAGAAGCTCGTCTTCATGCAGCGGAACAACCGATGAGTCCCCGCCCGGCCGCTCCGAAGGGGACTCGCACCGCAGTGCGAAGCACGGAGGTTTCCTTGTGAGCCAGCCACAAGCGCCGCATCCGGTCGGCCAACTGCTCAAACTGGGCGTGGCGCAGGCCGTGCTGTTCGTGGCCGGTGCGCTGCTTGGCCGCTGGATCGGGCTCCAGCTGGGGCTGGATGCCTTCGGGCCCAACGGTTACGGCAACCGCGAGATCTTCGGCATCCTGCTGATCGGCGTGGGCGGTGGCGGCGGCGTGCAATTGGCCCGGGCCTGGTACGACCGCAAGTACGGCAAGCCAAGAGACTGAAAAACAATCGCGAGAGGTGTTGAAAAGATGGCGTTCGTCGAACCTGTCACGCTGAAGGCCCGCGACCTGGCGCTGGTGCCGCTTTCGCTCGATCATGAAGAGGGCCTTCGCGCTGCCGCGGCCGACGGCGAACTCTGGAAGCTGCGCATCACCTCGGTGCCGGAGCCGCACGAAACCCGCGCCTACATCGAAACCGCCCTGCAGGGCCGCGAAGCCGGCCACCGCTTTGCGTTTGCCGTGACCGAGGCCGAAAGCGGCACCGTGCTCGGCAGCACCAGCTTTCACGACATCCTGCCGGCGGTCGGGCGCGTGGAGGTCGGCTACACCTGGTATGCCAAACGGTGCCAGCGCACGCACGTCAACACCACCTGCAAGCTGCTCATGCTGACGCACGCCTTCGATACCCTCGGCTGCAACGTGGTGGGCTGGCGCACCGACAATTTCAACTTCGCTTCGCAGCAAGCCATCGAGCGGCTCGGCGCAAGAAAAGACGGCGTCATTCGCGGCCATGCCATGCGCCGCGACGGCACCATCCGCGACACCGTGATGTACAGCCTGCGCTCGGGCGAGTGGCCCGAGGTCAAGGCCCAGTTGCTCTACCTGCTCGACAAGCCGCGAAGCTGAAGAGAAGCCCTAGGAAAGCCCGACCATGCTGATCGATTTCTTCTACACGCTGCGCTCGGCCAAGCTGCCGGTCTCGGTCAAGGAATACCTCACGCTGCTCGAGGCGCTGCAGGCCGACGTGGTGGGGCCCAACTCCGACGGCGCCTTCGGCCTGGACGACTTCTACTATCTCTCGCGCACCGCGCTGGTCAAGGACGAGAAGCACTACGACAAGTTCGACCGCGCCTTTGCCGCCTACTTCAAGGGCGTGGAGATGCTGGCCGACTTCACCAAGGAAGTGCCGCTCGACTGGCTGCGCAAGACGCTGGAGCGCGAGTTCACGGCCGAAGAAAAAGCCAAGATCGAGAAGATGGGCTGGGACGAGCTCATGGAAACGCTCAAGAAGCGCTTCGAGGAACAGAAGGAACGCCACGAGGGCGGCAGCAAGTGGATCGGCACCGGCGGCACCTCGCCCTTCGGCCACGGCGGCTACAACCCGCAGGGCGTGCGCATCGGCGGCGCTGGCAAGAACAAGAGCGCCGTGAAGGTGTGGGACCAGCGCGCCTACAAGGACTACGACGACAGCCAGGAGCTGGGCACGCGCAACATCAAGGTGGCGCTGCGGCGGCTGCGCAAGTTTGCGCGCGAAGGCCACGAAGAAGAGCTGGACCTGGACGACACCATCCACTCGACCGCGGCCAATGCCGGCTACCTCGACATCAAGATGCGGCCCGAGCGCCACAACAACGTCAAGGTGCTGCTGCTGATGGACGTGGGCGGCACCATGGACGAGCACATCCAGCGCGTGGAAGAACTGTTCTCGGCCGTGAAGACCGAGTTCAAGCACCTGGAGTTCTATTACTTCCACAACTGCGTGTACGACTTCATGTGGAAGAACAACAAGCGCCGCTTCTCCGAGAAGTTCGCGACCTGGGACATCCTGCGCAAGTACAACAAGGACTACAAGCTCATCTTCGTCGGCGACGCGACCATGAGCCCCTACGAGATCCTGCAGCCCGGCGGCAGCGTGGAATACAACAATGAGGAAGCCGGCGCCGAGTGGGTCCAGCGCCTCACGCACGCCTTTCCCAAGTTCGCCTGGATCAATCCCGAGCCGCAGGGCGTGTGGCAATACCGCCAGAGCATTGCCGTGATGCAGCAACTCATGTCCAACCGCATGTACCCGCTCACGCTGCGGGGCCTCGAAGACGCGATGCGAATGCTTTCGAAGTAAGGCGGCGTGCGGCATGCGCCTCTCTGTTTCCGGATGCTTCCGGAGCCGGCGCGCCTTGCTGTCAAAATCCGCCCATGTTCAGGGTGGTCCCAGTCTTTGCGCCGGCGTGGTTGCCGGCTTTGCTTTTTTTCGGCGTCCTGCTTCTGCAAGGATGCAGCCTGCTGCCGAAAAAAGAAGCCGCCACGGACACCACCGCCCCGGCCCTGGTGCGCAGCGGCGACACCGCCGCCGATGAAACCGGCAAGGACGGCGACAGGGGCCCACGGCGCGCTGCATTCACCGTCGACGTGCGCGGGCCCGACAACGTGCGCGAATACCTCGCGCTGCATCTGGACATCCAGCGCTACCGCGAGCTCGACGACCTGGGCGCCACCGAGATCTCGCGGCTCATGGTGGCGGCGGAAACCAACGCCCGCGAGCTGCTCGGCACGCTGGGCTACTTCACGCCCACGCTGACACTCGAACTCAACGAAACACCGGCCAGCACCAAGGCCCCGCGCGAGATCGTCATCACGGTGGAACCCGGCGAGCTCACCCGCGTGAGCAACGTGCAGCTCAGCTTCGGCGGCGCAATTGCAGACGACCCCACTGCCGAGGCCCAGCGCGATTCGATCCGCACCGCCTGGGCGCTGCGGCCCGGCCTGCCCTTCACGCAGCAGGGCTGGGACAACGCCAAGACCACCGCCTTGCGCAGCCTCACGGCCAAGCGCTTTCCCACCGGCAGCATCGAGGTGAGCCGCGCCGAGGTCGATGCCGACCGGCAGGAGGCCCGGCTCAGCGCCACCTATCAGTCGGGCCCCGCCTACCGCTTCGGTCCGCTGGTACTGCGCGGCACCGATCGCTACGACGCCGACGGCGCGCGCCGCATCGCGCAGCTCCCCACCGGCACCGACTACGACCAGCAGAAGCTGCTCGATGCCCAGCAGCGCCTGGCCAGCAGCGGCTACTACGACTCGGTGTTTCTCACGCTCGACACCGAGAGCGGCACGCCGCTGGCGGCGCCCGTGATCGCCCAGCTGCGCGAAGCCCCGATGCAGAAGGTGGTGCTGGGCGCCGGCTTCACCACCGACAGCGGGCCGCGCCTGTCCGTCGACCACATTCACAACCGGCTGCCGCTGCTCGGCTGGCGCGCCGTCTCGCGCCTGTCGGTCGACAGCGACGTCAAGTCGCTCTCGACCGAATGGAATGCCATTCCCGACGATCGGGGATGGCGCTGGTTCGCGGGCGCCGGGCTCAAGAGCGAAACCTCGGGCAGCTACGTGGTCGACAGCGGCCGCGTGCGCAGCGGCCGCAGCAAGTCGAGCGGTCACATCGACCGCAGCTACTTCCTGCAATACGACTACGCGCAGAACCGCGGCACCAACGCCCCGCCCTCGGCTTCCGCGGTCACGGCCAACTGGGGCTGGACCGGCCGCTATTTCGACGACAACGCGGTGCCCACGCGCGGCTTCGGCCTCGCGCTCGAGCTGGCCGCGGGCTATACGCTGACCGGCGAGCAGTTGCCCTTCACGCGCACCTATGCACGCTGGCTCGGCGTGCTGCCGGTGGGCTTCGCACAGGACCGGGACGCCGCCACGCTGGCGCGCCGCAGCCGCCTCCAGCTGCGGGCCGAAGCCGGCGCGGTGTCCGCCAAGGACAGCGCGCAGATCCCCTCCACGCTGATGTTCCTGACCGGCGGGGACACGACGGTGCGCGGCTACAGCTACCGCCAGATCGGCACCGTGCGCGACGACGGCCAGATCGTGGCGGGCCGCTACCTCGGCGTCGTGAGCGTCGAATGGCAGCGGCCCTTCGTCTACAAAGACAAGCTCACCGAGTGGGAGAGCGTGGTGTTCGTCGACGCCGGCGCCGTGGCCGACAAGCCCGGCGAACTCAAGCCCAAGGTCGGTGTCGGCGTGGGTGCGCGCTGGCGCAGCCCGGTGGGGCCGGTACAGGCCGATCTTGCCTATGGCGTGGACACGAAGAAGTTCCGCCTTCACTTCCGCCTCGGCTTCACCTTCTGACTCCATCGATGCAGACAGACGCCCAACTCCAGTCCCACAAAGCCGCTCCGCGCGCACGGCGTTCGCGCACGCGCCGCGCGCTGCGTGCGCTGGGCTGGACGGTCGGGGGCCTGCTGGCCCTGGTGCTGGTTTTGGGCGCGGGCGCATGGTGGTGGCTCGGCTCCAACCAGTCTCTGGCCTTTGCGCTGGCCAGGGTCGCGCTCTACCTGCCCGCCGGCCATTCGCTCGAAAGCCGCGAAGTCACGGGCTCGCTGCGCACGGGCGGGCGCATCGGCTGGCTGCGCTGGCAAAGCGAGAAACTGGCCGTCGAGGTGCACAACGCCGACATCGGCTGGCAGCTTGCGCCGTTGTTCCAGCGCAAGCTGCAACTCGGCGAGGTGCATGCGGCGCAACTGCTCATCGAGCGCCGCGGCCCGCCGAGCGACACGCCCACCGAGCCGCTCGAACAACTCGCGCTGCCCATCGAGGTCGATCTGCCGTTCCGCATCGACGAAGTGCGCTGGGCCGGACCGCCGGCGCTGCAGGCGAATCAGCTCGCGGGCAGCTACCGCTACACCGCCGCGCACCATCGGCTGGAGGTCAAGGGCGTCGACATTGCCGAAGGCCACTACAGCGCGCGTGTGAACTTGCAAGGCCCCGCGCCGATGGCGCTGGACGCCACGCTGAACGGCCGCGTGAAGGCACCGCTGGCCGAAGGCCGCAGCATCGACGTGCTGGCCGAAGCCGCGATCAAGGGCAAGCTCGCAGGCACCGATGCGCGGCTGCAGATAGCCGCCGAGCTGAAGCCGGTCGAGCCCGACGCCGAAGCGCCCATGGAAGCCAAGCTGCAAGCCAATGTCGCGCCCTGGCTGCCGCAGCCCGTCATCGATGCGAAGGCCGACCTTCGCAACGTCGATGCGGCCACGCTCTGGCCCGGCGCTCCGAAGACGCGCCTGACCGGCACGGTCGAACTGCAGCCTGATGCGGCTACCGGCCCCGCCTCCTGGCAGGCCTCGGCCAGCATCCGCAACGCGGTGCCCGGGCCGTGGGACAAGGGCGCACTGCCGCTCGAAGAGGTCGAGGCGCGCGTGGGCTTCGACGGCACGAACTGGACGATTCCCGAAGCCATGCTGCGCGCAGGCGGCGGCCGCATCGAAGCCCAGGGCCGCTGGAGCCCCGCGCCCGCACCCTGGCAGGTGCGCGCCAACGTGCGCGGCGTGCGGGCCGGCCTGCTGCACAGCGAGCTTTCGGGCGCGCCGATCAGCGGCACGGCCACCGCGCAGCAGCGCGAAGACACCATCGGCTTCGAACTGGCGCTGCGCGCCGGAGGCGGTGCCGGCAGCAGGGCCGTGCCCGGCTTCGGCCTCGACCGCGTGCTGGCCCAGGGCCAGTGGAAAAACCAGGTGCTGGACCTGCGCACCCTGCGCCTGGAGGCCGAAGGCGCCGCCATTCAGGGCAGGCTGCAGGTGCGCGTGGCCGAGCAGGCCGCGAGCGGCAAGCTCGACCTGGCGCTGCCGGGCGGCAGCGCGCAACTCGAAGGCCGCATCGCACCAGCGCAAGGGGGCGGCGACATCAAGGCGCGCATCGACGATGCCGACGCCGTGCAGCGCTGGATCGAGGGCCTGCCCGAGCTGTCGAAGGTGTTCGCGGGCAAGAGCGCCAAGGGTTCCGCGCGGCTCGACGCCACTTGGCAGGGCGGCTGGCAGACCATTCAGCGCCGGCTCGAGAACCCCACTGCACCGGCCCAGCGCGGCATCACGGAGCCCAGCCTGAAGGCATCGCTCGGCGTACCGCAGCTGGAGCTGCGCATGCCGCCCACCAATGGAAACGGCAATGCAGCGGCCGCCACCACGGTGCATTTGAAAGAGCTGCACGCGGAACTCGCCGGCAGCCTGGCCCAGGCCACGCTCGCGCTGCGAGGCGAAGCCACCACCGGCACGCAGAAGCTCACGGTCGATGCACGCGCGAGCGGCGGCCTCGCGGGCGCCAACCATTGGCGCGCCGCGCTCGCCAGCTTGCGCCTGCAGGCCCAGGACAGCGCGCGGGCCGCCGCGGCTGCCGCGCCCTGGACACTGGAGCTCGGCCGCGAAGTCACCGCCACCATCAAGACCAGCGGAAGCGGCGCCGCGAGCCGCCTCGATCTCGAAGCCTCCGCGGCCACCGCCACGCTGCGCGGACCGGCGCCCGGTACCGTTCGCATCGAATGGCAGCCGCTGCGCTTCGCCCGCAGCGGCGTGGCGCCCAACCAGGCGTTTCGCGTGCAGTCGAAAGGCAAGCTGCAGGGCCTTCCGATGGCATGGGCCGAGGCTTTCGGCGCCAGCACCACCTTCAATGAACTGGGCGTGAGCGGCGACCTGATGTTCGACGGCGACTGGGACATCGATGCCGGCGACACGCTGCGCGCCCATGCGCGGCTCGCGCGCCAGAGTGGCGACATCCGCGTGCAGGCCGGCGAGGCCGCGCTGGTCACGCGCATCACGAGCCGCGGCACCGGCACGGCCAGCGAGCGCACGATGAACTCCGCCACCGCGGTCGGGGCGGTCGCGCCCAACACGCCAGCCGGCTTGCGCCAGGCCGAACTGCGGCTCGATGCGCAAGGCGACGCGGTGCGCGCCACGCTGGCCTGGGACAGCGAACGCGCGGGCAAGATCGACGCAGAGCTCAACACGCGCATGCAGCAGCGCGCGGAGGGCTGGCAGTGGGCGGCCGACGCGCCGCTGGCCGGCAACATCAAGGCCACGCTGCCGAACCTCGGCGTGTGGTCGATGCTCGCGCCGCCCGGCTGGCGCATTGCAGGCACGCTGGATGCCGATGCCGCGCTCTCGGGCAACCGCACCACGCCGCGCTGGAACGGCACGCTGGGCGCCGACAAGCTCGCGCTGCGCGCGCCCGTCGAAGGGCTGGACCTGCGCGATGGCCGCCTGCGCGCCACGCTCACCGGCACGCGCATCGACATCACCGATTTCACGCTCAAGGGCGGCGCCGGCAGCAACGTGCGCATCGCGGGCCAGAGCGGCAACCGCAGCACCGCGGCCAGCCAGGCCGGCATCGATGGCGGCTCGCTCTCGGCGCGCGGCGACATCGGCTGGGGCGCGGCCGGCGCGTCGGGATCGGGCATTCGAATGGCGCTGCAGGCCGATCTGCGCGCGCTGCGCGTGCTGGTGCGCACCGACCGCCAGGTCACGCTCTCGGGCAACCTGCAAGCCCGGCTCGACGGCGGCCAGTTCAACGTGCGCGGCAAGCTCAAGACCGACCGCGCTGTGATCATCCTGCCCGACGAAACCGCGCCGAGCCTGGGCACCGACGTGGTCGTGCGCTCGGCCGCCAAGGACCGCGAGGCGGCCGAGCAGGCACAGCGCGACGCCGCGAGCCACGAAGCGCGGGCCGCCCGGCCGGAAACCGCGAAGCCGCCCGACATCGTGGTGAACTTCAACCTCGGCGACGACTTCGCGGTGCAGGGGCGCGGCATCACCACGCGGCTCGAGGGCGACCTCGAGATCCGGAGCACCAAGCTCAATGCGCCGCCGCGCATCACCGGCGAAGTCAAGACCGTGAAGGGCCAGTACCGCGCCTATGGCCAGCAGCTCGACGTGGAAACCGGCCTGGCCCGCTTCAACGGACCGTTCGACAATCCCGCACTCGACATCCTCGCGATACGGCCCAACATCTCGCAGCGTGCCGGTGTGCAGATCACAGGCACCGCGCAGTCGCCGCGCGTCAAGCTTTACTCGGAGCCCGCGCTGTCCGATGCGGAGACGCTCTCGTGGGTGGTGCTGGGCCGTGCCTCGGCCACCAGCGGCGGCGAATCGGCGCTGCTGCAGCAGGCGGCGCTCGCGCTGATCGGCCATGTCAGCAAGGCCGGGAGCGGCGGCAGCCTGGCGAGCCGCTTCGGGCTCGACGAGCTCGGCTTCAAGGGCCCCGGCAATGGCGGCGATCTGCGCGAGTCGGCCGTGACACTCGGCAAGCGGCTGTCGAAGGATTTCTACCTCACCTACGAACGCAGCGTGGGCGGCACCTTCGGCACGATCTTCATCTTCTACGATCTGACGCAACGGCTCACGCTGCGCGGGCAGGCCGGACAGACCAGCGGGCTCGACCTCATCTACACATTGAAGTACGACTGAGGTCCGGGTCTGCCGCCTTGACCGCGGAAATTCACGGGATAAGAATCGTCGACGCCCTTCTAACAAGGAACGACGATGCACGATGATGGAGACAAGGGCGAGTGTTCCCCACTGGACCGTCAGAAGTACGACCCTCCGGGGTACTCGCGAACCACGTTCTTGCGCAACGCACTGCAGTGCGTCATTGCAGTCATCGCAGCCGGCGCGGCGGCGGCCTCCGTTCCCTACTGGGGAGGCGATGACTTTCCGCTGATGAGCCTGATCATCTACGTCGCCGGCATGGTGTTCATCGCCATGCCGCTGTGCCTCTACTACGAGTCGCTGCTCCAGTCGCATGAAGAGCGCGTGGAGCGCGCAAGGCACATGCTGGCCGCCTGACTGACGGCCAACACCTGACAACCTAGCCGGCCGGCTTGGCCTTGACGACCTGCCTCAAACCCTCGAGCGCAGGGTCGACGATGGCTGTGTCCGCGCCCACCGCATACACCGCGTAGGCCGGGTAGAGAAACTCCGGCGTGTTGGGCACACGGCGCAGCCGGCCCGACTCGAGATGGCTGCGCACCACGTCGTGCCGAAAGTAGCCGGTGCCGCCCGCCGCCAGCAGGTACTCGCGGCCGAGCGGCCCCAGCCCGGCACTCACCGCGGCGTTCGAGAGCTCCGGATACGCAAGGCCATGCTGCGCCGCGAACTCCGGGCCCCAATCCACATACACGTAGTCCGCCGGCCGCGGCACGCGCGGGCGCTGCGCGGTGGTGACCATGACGAGCTTCTCCTCGATGAGCAGTTCCACGCGCAGGCCGGGCCGCTGCTGCGGCGCATAGGCAATGGCGATGTCGAGCACGCCCGCAGCCACCTTGTCGAGCAGGTCGTGCGGAAAGCCCACCTCGGTACGAATGGCCAGCTGCGGCGCGGCGGTGCGCATCCAGAGCAGCCATTGCAGCAACAGCGGGTCCCACAGGCTGATCTCGCATCCGATGGAAAGCACTGCGCGGCTGCCGCTCGGCACCGCCACCTGGTGGCGGGCCCGCTCCCATACCTGCACCAGCGTGGTGGCGTGCGGCAGAAATTGCTCCCCGGCGGCAGTCAGCACCGCGCCCGCCTTGTTGCGAACGAAAAGCGGCCGGCCCAGCAGTTCTTCGAGCGTTCGCACGCGCGCGCTCACCGAGGTCTGCGTGACGTGCAGCCGCTCTGCGGCACGCTGGAAGCTGCGCGTGTCGACGATCTCTAGAAAGGTTCGAGCCAGGTTGATGTCCATGCTGCATCCGTTTTTGAATGCAATATTTTTGCACTCAACTGGCAATTAATATCGTTTTACTTGCTGCGAACGCGGGTCGAAGATGAAGGCATTCCATAGCAACCAGGAGTTGATCGATGCCCACCCTTCGCCAGCCATTCCATGCCAGCCCATCCGCGAGCTTTGTGGATGCGTTCAAGGCGCTCGTCGACGAAACCCTGATGCTCGCCGAGGCGCTGCTGAGCCCGAACAAGATCATCGGCGAGGTGGAGCAGATGCGTGCGCTGCAAGTGGCGGCGGACAACATCGAAGCCACCGATCCACGGCGTGCCGAGGTGCTGCGCTCGCGCGCCTCGCGCATCGGCCTGCGCTGAAGCGCGGCGGGCCGCAAGCGGCGCAGGGTTCGCACATTTCCCTGCCGAGTTTTTCAAGCCGGAGAGTCGAAGGGCACGATCTGCGAAATGAGCGCCGGACCGTCGGCGAGCAGAAAGTCCTTGAAGGCCTGCGCCACCGGCGGCAGCCGCTTGTTGCGGCGGTGCACCACGTACCAGTTGAGCATCAGCGGAAAACCTTCCACGTCGAGCACGCGCAGGCTGCCGGCGCGGGTTTCCTGGCTGATGGTGTGCGCCGATACGAAGCTCACGCCCATGCCCGCGATCACCGCCTGCTTGATGGTTTCGGTGCTGCGGATCTCCATGGCGATGTTGATGCCGCGCAGGTCGCCGCCAAAGCCCTCCTCCATCGAATGCCAGGTGTCCGAGGCCTTCTCGCGCACCACGAAGGGCTCGCGCATCAGCCGCTTCAACGGAATTCTCGGCACGCCCACCAGCGGATGGTTGGGCGCCGCGACGATCACGTAGGGATGCGGCGCAAAGGGCTGGTTGATGGTGTCCAGGTCGGTTGGCGGACGCACCATGATCGCCAGGTCGGTGAGGTTCTCCGCGATGTGCGTCATGAGCCCTTCGCGGTTGTGCACCGTGAAGTTCAGCGTCACGCCGCGGTGCCGGCTTGCAAACTCCACCAGGAGGCGCGGAAAGAAATAATCGCCCGCGCTGATCACGCCCACGTTGAGCTTGCCGCCCGAGACGCCGTTGAACTGCAGCATCGCGTTCTCGGCCGCCTCGAACTGCTGGATGATGGCGCGGCTGATCTGCAGCAGCTCGGTGCCCGCGGGGGTGAGGTAGATCTTCTTGCCGAACTGCTCGAACAGCGCGTTGCCCGCGTGCTCTTCGAGCTTGCGCACCTGCGTGGACACGGCCGGCTGCGTGAGGTGAAGCTCTTCCGCCGCGCGCGAGAAGCTCAGCAAGCGCGCCACCGCTTCGAAGACTTTCAACTGGCGCAGGGTCGCGTGCTTCATTCGGAAAAAGGTTGCTGCAATCGAGCGGGCATCGTACTGCGCACCAGGCCCCGCCCAAGCGCAGCCTAGGGTATGCGCGCGACGTGCAGCAGGTTCGTCGTCCCCGAAAGCCCGAACGGAAGGCCGGCCACCACCACCACGTCGTTGCCCGCGCTGGCGAAACCTTCGGTACAGGCGACGCGGCAGGCGCACTCGATCATCTCGGCCACGTCGTGCACGTCGTCGACCAGCACCGCATGCACGCCCCACACCATCGCCATGCGGCGCGCGGTGGCCACGTCGGGCGTGAGGCTCAGGATGGGCACGGCCGGCCGCTCCCGCGCGGCGCGCAGGCTGGTGAAGCCCGAAGAGGTGTAGGTGACGGTGGCGGCGGGCGCCAGCAGCGCGGCCACCTGGCGCATCGAAGCGCACACGGCATCGGCGGTTGTGGACAGAGATGCCTCGTGCGTGGCGTCGATGCCGATCCGGTACGACGCATCGGCTTCCACGCGCGAGATGATGCGGTCCATCATGGCCACCGCTTCGAGCGGATACTTTCCCGAGGCCGATTCGGCGGACAGCATGACCGCGTCCACGCCGTCGTAGATGGCGGTTGCGACGTCGGACACCTCGGCGCGCGTGGGCACGGGCGCGGCAATCATCGATTCGAGCATCTGCGTGGCCACAACCACCGGCTTGCCGCGCTTGCGGCAGGCGCGCACGATGAGGCGCTGCAGTTCGGGCACGCGCTCGGGCGGCAATTCCACGCCGAGGTCGCCGCGCGCCACCATGACGCCGTCGCACAGATCGACGATCGCATCGAGGTGGTCGATGGCCGCGGGCTTCTCGAGCTTGGCCATGATCCACGCACGCGTACCGATGATGGCGCGCGCTTCTTCGATATCTTCAGGGCGCTGCACGAAAGAGAGCGCCACCCAGTCCACGCCCATGGCCAGGCCGCAGGCCAGGTCGTCGAGGTCCTTGGGCGTGAGCGGCGAGATCGGCAGCAGCACGCTCGGCACGTTGACGCCCTTGCGGTCGGAGATCGGGCCACCGACCAGCACGGTGGTCTCGGCAAAGTCGGCGCTGTAGCTGTCCACGCGCAGCCGCAGCTTGCCGTCGTCGAGCAGCAGCTCGGTGCCGACCTCCAGCGCCGCAAAAATCTCGGGATGCAGCAGCGGCGCGCGGCGTGCATTGCCGCTCGTCTTGTCCATGTCGAGGCGGAAGTGCGACCCCGCATCGAGTTGCGCGCGCCCGCCCTCGAAAGTGCCGAGCCGCAGCTTCGGTCCCTGCAGGTCGAGCAGCACGCCGATGGGCCGGCCGAACTCTGTCTCGAGCCGCCGGATCGTGTCGAGGCGGCGTGCATGGTCGTGCTGCGTGCCGTGGCTGAAGTTGAGCCGGAACACGTCCACCCCGCGCTCGAACAGGGCGCGAATGGCCGGCTCGTCGGTGGTGGCGGGGCCGAGGGTGGCCACGATCTTCGCGCTGCGTGTACGTCGCATCATCCGTTCCATTTCATCGATCGATCACAACGCGCACACGGCGCAGTATGCGCAGCCTGAACAAGGCTAGCTCGCCATCTCGTGCAGGCAGACCCGGCCGCGCTGTTCTTCCATCGTACGCGCCAGCAGCTTGACGAGCGAATACACGGTGTCGATGTGCGGCGTCGGGGTTTCGGTGAGCCGGGCCAACTCGACCACGGCGCCCACCAATGCATCGATCTCCGGCGCGCGGCCGGCTTCGACGTCCTGCAGCATCGATGTCTTGTGCTTGCCGACCTTCTCGGCGCCGGCAATCCGTTTGTCGAGCGTCACGCGAAACTCGATGCCCAGCTTGTGCGCCACCGCCTGCGCCTCGCGCATCATCGCCGCGGCCAGCTCGCGCGAAGGCGGGTACTGGCAGATGTCGACCAGCGTCGAGTGCGAGAGGCTGCTGATCGGGTTGAAGGTCAGGTTGCCCCAGAGCTTGAGCCAGATCTCGGCGCGGATGTTGTCGAGCACTGGCGCCTTGAAGCCGGCAGCGCCCAGGCAGGCCGACACTCGGTTCACGCGCTCGCTCGACGAACCGTCGAGCTCGCCGACCGGGAAGCGATCGCCCTCGATGTGCTTCACCACGCCCGGCGCTGTCAGCTCCGATGCGGGGTACACCACGCAGCCGATGACCCGCTCGGCGGGAATCTTCGCGGCCACCAGTCCGGTGGGATCGACGCTGCGCACCGGCGTGCCCGCCAGCGCGCCGCCGTGGTCGTGGAAGTACCAGAACGGGATGCCGTTCTGCATCGTGACCACCACGGTCTCGGGCCCGAACAGCTTGGGAACGTCGTTCGCCACGGCTTCGACCTGGTGCGCCTTCATCGCAAGGATGACGATGTCCTGCGGCCCCGCCTGGTCGTAGCGGTCGGTGGCCTTGACGTTACGCGCCACCTGCTCCACGCCGTCGGCCCCGATGAGCTTGAAGCCGTTGGTGGCAATGGCGTCGAGATTCTTTCCACGCACGATGAACGTCACGTCCTCGCCGGCCAGGGCGAGCTTTGCGCCCACCAGTCCGCCGATCGCGCCCGCGCCGATGACTGCTATCTTCATGTCGATCCCCAAGGTTGTAGATTCTTTTCGCGCGGGCAGGGCTCAGCCGAAACGGTTGCCGAGCCTGCCGATGCCGCCGATCTCGACCTCGACAAGGCTGCCGGGCTTCATCGAACCGACGCCGATGGAAGTGCCGCACAGGATCACGTCGCCGGGGTTCAGCGTCATGTCGAGGGAAATCAGGCTCACGAGTTGCTGGACCGAAAAGCGCATGTCGCTGATCGGATAGTTCTGCCGCACCTCGCCGTTGAGCAGCGTGGTCACGGTCAGCGTTGCGGGGTCGAGGCCGGTGGCCACCACCGGGCCCATCGGGCAGAAGGTGTCGAAGCCCTTGGCCCGCACCCACTGGGTGAACGACGCGTCGCGGTTCAGTATGTCGGCCACGGTCACGTCGTTGGCGCAGGTGTAGCCGAACACGTGGGCCAGCGCCTCGGCCTCGGGCACGGCGGTGCAGGTCTTGCCGATGACGATGCCGAGCTCGCCTTCGAACACCACCTTGCCCTCGCACAAGGGCTTGCGGATGTCCGCGCCGGGCGCGAGGTAGGAGTTGGGCGCCTTCAGCAGGTACAGCGGTTCTGCCGGCACTGCCAGTTTCAGCTTCTCGCCGAGCGCATGGAAGTTGTTCCACAGCGCAATGACCTTGGTGGGCTCGGTGGGCGTTAGCAGCCGCACGCCGGCCAGCACGAACACGCGGCCGGTCGGCTCGGGGCGGTCGAACATGTTGCCGCGGTGCTCGTGCACGGCATCGCCTTCGAGCGTGCCGAATCCGGTTTCGCCGCCGTGTTCGAAACGGACCCATTGCTGTGATTGCTGCTGTTGCATGTCTCGCCTTCCTTGGTTCTGTTGGAGTGGTTTTTTCTCAGGGCTCAGTCGAAGGGCAGGTAGTCGGGGATGACCAGCGACGCGAGAAGCTTTCCCATCTCGGCGGGGTTGTCGGTCACGTGGATGCCGCACTCCCTCATGACCGCCAGCTTTTCGCGCGCCGTTCCCTTGCCGCCGGAGACGATGGCGCCTGCGTGGCCCATGCGCTTGCCGGGCGGCGCGCTGGCGCCGGCAATGAAGCCGACCACGGGTTTTTGCATGTGGTCGCGAATCCAGCGCGCGCAAATTTCTTCGTCGTTGCCGCCGATTTCGCCGACCATGATCACGGCGTCGGTGCGCGGGTCGTCGTTGAACATCTTCAGCACGTCGACGTGCCGCAACCCGCCCACTGGGTCGCCGCCAATGCCGACGACGGTCGATTGCCCGATGCCATAGTTGGCAAGCTGGCTCGCGGCCTCGTAGGTCAACGTGCCCGAGCGCGACACCACGCCGATGCGGCCCTTCTGGTGGATGTGGCCCGGCATGATCCCGATCTTGATTTCGTCGGGCGTGATGAGGCCGGGGCAATTGGGACCGAGCAGCAAAGTCTTGCTGCCTTCCATGCGATGGCGGGTGCGGATCATGTCGCGCACCGGAATGCCTTCGGTGATGCACACGACAAGATCGAGCCCGGCATCCACGGCTTCGTCGATGGCCGCGGCCGCGAAGGGTGGCGGCACGTAGATGACCGAGACGGTGGCGCCTGTTTCTGCCTTGGCGTCCTTGACGCTGCCGAACACGGGAATGCCGTCGAACGACTTGCCTGCCTTCTTCGGGTTCACGCCAGCGACGAAGCACTTCTGGCCATTGCCGTAGTCGCGGCACATGGCGGTGTGGAACTGGCCGGTCTTGCCGGTGATGCCCTGGGTGATGACGCGGGTGTGCTTGTTGATGAGGATCGACATGTCAGCTCTCCACCTCTTGTTCGGGGCGCTTGTGTTCAGAGCGGTTGTGTTGTGAGCGCTCTTGTTCAGGGCGCGTGCACAGGCCACCGGGTACTCCCCTCCGCGAATGTCCCCCGCCTTCGGCTCCTCCTTTATTTCGCTGCGGGGAGCACCCGGCGCCCTGCGCACACAGGGCGCTGTCGTTGTTCGGCTCGATCAACAACCGCTCTGAATAACGATCCCGTCGATGGGGTGCCTTGCGCAGCGAAATAAAGGAGGAACCCGAAGGGCGGGGGACATTCGCGGAGCAAGGTACCCCGTCGGCGGGAGCGCGCCCTGAATGACGGACAACACGACGCAAAGAAACGCAAGACTTCATAGTCCTAGCCCCCCCGCCGAGCCGCAGCCACGACCGTCTGGGCCGCATCGGCCATGTCGTTGGCGGAGATGATCGGAAGGCCCGACTGTCCGAGGATGGTTTTTCCCAGGCTCTCGTTGGTGCCCTTCATGCGCACCACCAACGGAACCGACAGTTCGACCTCGCGCGCCGCCGCGACGATGCCGCGCGCGATCACGTCGCATTTCATGATGCCGCCGAAGATGTTGACCAGGATGGCGCGCAGATTCGGGTTGCGCAGCATCAGCTTGAAGGCTTCGGTCACCTTCTCGGCCGTGGCACCGCCGCCCACGTCGAGAAAGTTGGCCGGCGATCCGCCATAGAGCTTGATCGCGTCCATCGTCGCCATGGCCAGGCCCGCGCCGTTCACCAGGCAGCCGATGTTGCCGTCGAGCGGGATGTACGAAAGATCGAACTTCGAGGCCTGGACCTCCGCCGGGTCTTCCTCGTCGAGGTCGCGCATCGCCGCGATCTCGGGCTGGCGGAACAGCGCGTTCGGATCGAAGTTGAACTTCGCGTCCAACGCGATGACGCGGCCGTCGCGCGTCAGCGCCAGCGGGTTGATCTCGGCCAGCGAGGCATCGCAGGCGTCGAAGGCCTGATAGAGGTTCTGCACCAGCGTGCGCACCTGCAGCAGCGCCTTGCCCGAAAAGCCGATGTCGCGCGCAATGCCATCGGCCTCGGCCGCCTTCACGCCGGTGGCCGGGTCGATGAACAGCTTGCGGATTCTTTCCGGCGTGCGGGCCGCAACGTCCTCGATGTCCATTCCGCCTTCGCTCGAAGCCATCAAGGCCACGCGCCGCGAATCGCGGTCGACCGTCATGCCGAGGTAGAACTCTTTTTCGATCTCGACGCTCTCTTCGACCAGCAGCCGCTTTACCAGCCGGCCTTCGGGGCCCGTCTGGTGCGTTCGAAGCGTCATGCCCAGCAGCTCGTCGGCGTGGCGCCGCACTTCGGCCGCCGACCAGGCAAGCCGGACACCGCCGCCCTTGCCGCGGCCGCCGGCATGGATCTGCGCCTTCACCACCCAGGCCCTGCCGCCGATCCGCGTGGCGGCATCGGCCGCTTCGTCGGGCGAAAAGCACGCATATCCACGCGGCGTGGGCACGCCGTATTTGCGCAATACGTCCTTGCCCTGGTATTCGTGGATCTTCATGGCAATTCAGGCCCCGAGTTCTGCGCCGCGGCTTTCGGCCCAGTTGAAATAGCGCTTTTTCATGGCGCCCGTATCCGGCTCGCGCTTTTGATGCTCTTGCTTCTTCTGCTCGATCACTTCGGCCAGGAATTTGGCGTCATAGGCGCGCAGCAGATGCGGCTGATAGGCATTCAGGTAGTGGCTGACCCGCTCGATGCCGTCCTGGCTCTGGCGCAGCAGTTGGCAATAGGTTTCGCGGTCCCAGTGCCAGCGGAACCCCAGCTCGTAGAACGCGGCGTTGTAGGCGTTGCGCTCGGTTTCGCTGCTCCAGTATTGAATTGGCAATTCATCGATCATGAAATTTCTCCTAGAAATTGAACGCCGGGCGACAAATGATTCGTGGATCGGCATGATCAAAATGTAGGTTCGATGATCGATAAATAATAGTTAAACTATTTTATTGAATGTATTCGCAATAAGTTATACATTCGAGGCGAATAATTTCCATCGCCAGCGCATCCGCCGCCCGCGTCTTTATTGCGCTATTAAAAAAGCCGCGCCGCGGCTCAGATCACGCCCTCGGCGCGCAGCGCCTGCACATCGCCCGCGGTGTAGCCCAGCTGCATCAGCACTTCTTCGGTGTGCTCGCCCAGCAGCGGCGAGCGCGTGACCTCGGTCGGGCTGTCGGACATCTTGATGGGGTTGCCCACCGTCAGGTATTTGCCCCGCGTCGGGTGGTCCACCTCGACGATGGTGCCGGTCTCGCGCAGGGACGGGTCGGCGGCGATTTCCTTCATCGAAAGAATCGGCCCGCAGGGAATGTCGTACTGGTTGAGGATGTCCATGGCCTCGAACTTGTCCTTGGTCATGGTCCATTGCTCGATGCGCGCGAAGATCGGCTTCAGGTGCAACAGGCGCGCCGCGGGCGTGGCGTAGGCCTCATCGGTGATCCAGCCTTCTTCGCCGATGACCTTGCACACCGCGGGCCACACGGCCCCTTGCGTGATGAAGTAGATGTAGGCGTTGGGATCGGTCTCCCAGCCCTTGCACTTGAGAATCGAGCCCGGCTGGCCGCCGCCCGAGGCGTTGCCGGCGCGCGGCACCGCGTCGCCGAACTTGCCGTCCGGGTACTGCGGGTACTCGTGCATGGTGCCGGTGCGCTCCAGCCGCTGCTGGTCGCGCATCTTCACGCGGCAGAGGTTGAGCACTGCGTCCTGCATGGGCGCGAGCACCTGCTGGCCGCGGCCCGTGCTGTTGCGCTGGTAGAGCGCCGCCACGATGCCCAGCGCCAGGTGCAGGCCGGTGCCGCTGTCGCCGATCTGCGCGCCCGTGACGACCGGTGGGCCGTCGTCGAAGCCTGTGGTCGAGGCCGCGCCGCCCGCGCACTGGGCCACGTTCTCGTACACCTTGCAATGCTCGTACTTGCCAGGGCCGAAGCCCTTGACCGAGGCCACGATCATGCGTGGGTTGAGCTCCTGGATGTGGGCCCAGGTGATGCCCATGCGGTCGAGCGCGCCGGGCGCGAAGTTCTCGACCAGCACGTCGCAGGTCTTGATCAGCGTGTCGAGCACCTTCTTGCCCTTGGGCTTCTTGGTGTCGAGCGTGATCGAGCGCTTGTTGTGGTTCAGCATCGTGAAGTAGAGGCTGTCCACGCCGGGAATGTCGCGCAGCTGGCCGCGCGTGGCGTCGCCCTCACCGGCGCGCTCCACCTTGATCACGTCGGCACCGAACCACGCCAGCAATTGCGTGCACGTGGGACCGGACTGGACATGGGTGAAATCGAGGATGCGAACGCCCTCAAGTGCCTTGCTCATCAGCTGTCTCCTTTGATCGTGGTCTCTGCTTCTTGCAGACGAGCGCGCAATTTACGCTCCTCCGCAAAGCGGGCTGTTTCGTCTCGCACGAAGGCAACGATGCCCGTGACTTCACGATTTTCCGAGAACAGCATCGACACCGTGAAGGCGATCGACAGCGTGTGGCCGTCCTTGTGCAGCGCCGGCACGCGCAGCAGATCGGCACCGTACTTGGTGATGCCGGTGTCCATCGTCTTGTGATAGCCGTCCCAGTGCCGCTGGCGCTGCCGCTGGGGAATGATCATGTCGAGCGACTGGCCCAGGGCCTCCGCCTCGGTGAAACCGAAGATGCGCTCGGCCGCGCGATTCCAGAGCGTGATCGCTCCTTCCGCATTGCACACCATGATCGCGTCGCCGGCGCCTTCGACGATCTGCTTGAAATCAACGTTCGCTTGCATGTTTACCTCTGGCGCTTCATGTCGTTTCGCAGCTCGCCCGCCTGTCGTCGAGCGGGCGAGCTGGGGTGGGTCCGCTAGACGGCCTTCGATTCTTTCAGGTTGTCGATCTGCGCCTTCGTGTAGCCCAGTTCGGCCAGCACCTCTTCGGTGTGCTCGCCCAAGAGCGGCGAGGCCGTGACCTCGGGCTTGAGGTCAGAGAACTTGATCGGGCTGCCGATGGTCCAGTAGCTGCCGCGCTCCTTGTGCGGCACTTCGACGATGGAGCCGCTCTTGCGCAGCGACTCGTCGTGCAGCAGTTCTTTCATCGACAGCACCGGGGCGCAAGGGATGTCGTGCTTGCGGAAGATGTCGACCGCCTCGAACTTGGTCTTGTCCTTGATGAAGTCCTCGATGGTCGCGAAGATCTGGTCGATGTGCGGCTGGCGGGCCCTGGGGGTCATGTAGTCCGGATCGGTCTTCCACTCGGGCTTGCCGAGTGCGTCGCAGATCGGGTCCCAGGCGTGGCCCTGCACGGTGAAGTAGATGTACGCATTGGGGTCGGTCTGCCAGCCCTTGCACTTGAGAATCCAGCCCGGCTGGCCACCGCCGCCGGCGTTGCCGCCGCGCGGCACCACCTTGTCCTTGAACGCGTCCATCTCGTGCGGGTACTGTGGGTACTCCTCTAGGTAGCCCACGCTGTCCAGGCGCTGCTGGTCGCGCATCTTCACGCGGCACAGGTTCAGCACGGCGTCCTGCATCGAGCAGGCCACCTTCTGGCCCTTGCCGGTCTGCTGGCGGCCGATGATGGCCGTCAGGATGCCGATGGCCAGGTGCATGCCGGTGTTCGAGTCGCCCAGGGCGGCCGCCGAGATCGTCGGGGCCGAGTTTTCGCCCTTCCACCAGCCGGTGGTGGAGGCGGCGCCGCCGGCGCATTGCGCAACGTTCTCGTATACCTTCAGGTCTTCATAGTGGTGGCCGTCGCTGAAGCCCTTGACCGACGCGACGATCATCTTGGGGTTCAGCTCCTGGATGCGTTCCCAGGTAAAGCCCATGCGGTCCAGCGCACCGGGGCCGAAGTTTTCGACCAGCACGTCGGATTCGCGGATCATCTTTTCCAGCACGGCCTTGCCTTCGGGCTTCTTCGTGTCCAGCGTGATCGAGCGCTTGTTGCTGTTCAGCATGGTGAAGTACAGCGCGTCGACGTTGGGGATGTCGCGCAGCTGGCTGCGGGTGACGTCGCCGGCGCCCGGGCGCTCGACCTTGATCACGTCGGCGCCGAACCAGGCCAGCATCTGGGTGCACGCCGGACCGGCTTGCACGTGCGTGAAGTCGATGATCTTGATGCCGTTGAGGGGTTTGTTGCTCATGGAAATTAACTCCTGGGTTGCCTTGGATTACTGCTGCTGCTTTTTCTTTGCCGTGCTCGGATTCAGGCTGGTGATCCGGCCGCTTTCCGTTCCGGCCGTCTCGTCGATGACGGCGTTGATCAGCGTCGGACGGCGCGAGGCGACGGCTTCGGCCAGCGCCTTCTGCAATTCATCCGCGGTGGTGGCGTTGACGCCCACGCCGCCGAACGCTTCCATCAGCTTGTCGTAGCGTGCGTTCTTCACGAACACGGTGGGCGCCACGTCGGGCGTGCCGCTCGCGTTCACGTCGGTGCCGCGGTAGACGCCGTTGTTGTTGAACACGACGATGCAGATCGGCAGGTTGTAGCGGCAGATAGTCTCCACCTCCATGCCGCTGAAGCCGAAGGCGCTGTCGCCCTCGATGGCGATCACCGGCTTGTCGGTCACCACCGCGGCCGCCACGGCAAAGCCCATGCCGATGCCCATGATTCCCCAGGTGCCCACGTCGAGGCGCTTGCGCGGCTCGTACATATCGACGATGCTGCGCGCAAAGTCGAGCGTGTTGGCGCCTTCGTTCACCACGATGGCGTCGGGCCGTGCCTTCACCTGGTCGCGGATCACGCTCAGCGCGCTGTGGAAATTCATCGGCGAAGGCCGCGCGGCCAGCGTCACGGCCATCTTCGACAGGTTCTTGTCCTTGCGCTCGGCAATGGCACCGGTCCATTCGGCCGGAGGCTTGGCCCACTTGGCATCGACGCCCGCGAGCAACGCCGCCACGCAGGAGCCGATGTCGCCGATCACCGGCGCGGCAATGGCCACGTTGCTGTCGATCTCGGTGGGTGCAATGTCGATCTGGATGAACTGCTTGGCGCCCTTCTCCTGGCCCCAGGTCTTGCCCTTGCCGTGCGACAGCAGCCAGTTGAGGCGCGCGCCGACCAGCATCACCACGTCGGCTTCCTGCAGCACGTAGGAGCGCGCGGCCGCGGCCGACTGCGCATGCGTGTCGGGCAAGAGGCCCTTGGCCATCGACATCGGCAGGTAGGGAATGCCGGTCTTCTCGATCAGCGCGCGGATGTCGGCGTCGGCCTGTGCGTAGGCGGCGCCCTTGCCCAGCAGGATGAGCGGCTTCTTCGCGCCCTTGAGGAGGTCGAGTGCGCGATTCACGGCATCGGGCGCCGGAATCTGACGCGGTGCCGGGTCGATCACCTTGATGAGCGACCGGCGGCCGGCTTCGGCATCCATGGTCTGCGCGAACAGCTTGGCCGGCAGGTCGAGGTACACGCCGCCCGGACGGCCCGACAGCGCCGAGCGGATCGCCCGTGCAATGCCCACGCCGATGTCCTCGGCGTGCAGCACGCGGAAAGCGGCCTTGCACAGCGGCTTGGCGATGGCGAGCTGGTCCATCTCTTCGTAGTCGCCCTGCTGCAGGTCGACGATTTCGCGCTCGCTCGATCCGCTGATGAGAATCATCGGGAAGCAATTGGTGGTGGCATTGGCCAGCGCCGTGAGCCCGTTCAGGAAACCGGGCGCCGACACCGTCAGGCAGATGCCGGGCTTCTGCGTGAGAAAGCCGGCCGCCGCGGCGGCGTTGCCCGCATGCTGCTCGTGGCGGAACGAGATGACCCGCAGGCCTTCGGCCTGTGCCATGCGCGTGAGGTCGGTGATCGGGATCCCCGGCAGGCCGAAGATGGTGTCGATGTCGTTCAGCTTCAGCGCATCGATGACCAGGTGGAAGCCGTCGATCGTCGCGTCGTGCGCCGGCGATGCCTCCTCTGTGGGGTGTTTGAGGGCGACCACGACCGCGTCGCCTTCTGCGGCCCGGTTCTTGGGCTTGAGGGCGTCGTCCAGGGTCGTGGATGCCTCTTTGTCCGTTCTTACTGAAGACATGTCTCTCCTTCTTGCTTGGGTGAATGGCCGAGGCCCGAGCCGGGACTATGATTCGGAGGCATGCTTTCGGGCGTTGACCTCGGTCAACTTTCCGGAAAACGGCACCGGCCAGATGAACCAGATGTTGTTGTTGCGAATTCGAGCAAGACGGGACCCATGACGCTGTTGGAAAACCACCCGGAGAAAAACATCATTCGCGCGCAGCTCCGGCAGAACATCCTTCTCAAGGACCTGAGCGAGAGCGAGCGCGCCGAACTGGAAACCCATCTCGTCATCGTGGACGGCAACAAGGGCGACTTTCTGCTGCACCAGGGCGTGCGCGAGATGGAGCAGTACTTCATCCTCGACGGCATCCTCAAGCGGGTGGTGAGCAACCCCGAGGGCAAGGAAATGATCCTGCGCTTTGCCGATGCGCACGACATGGAAACCAGCTATGCGGCGCTCCGCCTGGGCACGCCCACGCCCTACGGCATCGTGTGCGTCACCAAGGCGCGCGTGGCCAGCCTGCCGCTGAAGGAGTGGATCGCGTTCCTCGACCGCCACCCCGAGACCAAGGAGCTGTTCGAATACTGCGTGATGCGCGGCATGAGCGAAATCATGGCGCACACCATCACGCTTCATCTGCTCGACGCGCCCGGCCGCGTGCACCGGTTCATGCGCAAGCACCCGGAGCTCGAAGACCGCATTCCGAGCAAGGAGCTTGCGTCGTATCTCAATCTCTCAGCAGAAACCCTGAGCCGCCTCCGCAAACGCGGAAAAATCTAGGCAGGCGCGTTACTCAGGTCTGCTTCGCCGACGCGAAGCGGCGCGGAACGGTCATCAGGCGCAGCGCGTTGTCGACGCCGCTCACGCCGTCGACCTTGGAAGCCACGTCCTGCGTGAGCGCGCGCTCCTGTGCATTGAGCACGATGCCGCTCAGCGTGACCTTGCCCTGGTCGGCCTCGACGGTCACGCGGATGTCGCCGGTCGCCTCGTTGCCCTTCAGCGCCGACTTCACCCGCGCCGCGAGCGCCATGTTGGCCAAAAGCGCGCGCGAGGCCGGCGTCTCGGCAAACTCCGGCCGTTCCACCAGCGCGCGGATCTGCGCCACGCAGCTGTCCACCGAGAGTCGGTCCGTGTTGAGCACCAGGTCGTAGAGCACCGGGTCGCCCCATGTCACGCCGAACTGCGCATGCATGCGGGCCGCATGCGCGTCGTCGCTGCGCCGGATCTCGGCCTCGGCAAACTCGGCATCGTCGGTCTCCAGGTGCGCCATTAGCCATTCGACCCGCTTCTTCATCGAGCGCGTGATGCGCACGCACACCACGTGCGGCACCGGCCGCAGCAGGCAGGTTGCGCCCCAGCCGCGCAACACCACGTTGCCGCGGTCTGCCAGTGCAAAGAGTTCTTCGGCCGTATAGAGCGCAAGGCTGCGCTTGTCGGCGGTGAGCCGTTCGACAAAACCTGCCTTGCCGTCGCGCAAGCGGCCAATGAAGCTGGTCGGCACCTGCATGCGGTCGGCCACGCGCTCGATCGTCTCGTGGCGCATGATCTCGAGGCCGAGCTGCTCGGCGAGGCGCTGCGACACGTCCTTGGCGAGGGAACCCATCTCCTGAGTGAGTGCAATCACTGGCATGTTGTTGTTCTCCGCTCAGTCCACGGGCCGTTCGACGGCAAATTCGTCGTGCTTCTTGGGCTTGACCAGCGCCAGCGCCTTGGAGATCAGTGGCCAGAGCAGCAGCACGAGCGCCAGCGTGGTGATGCCGCCGACCAGCGGGTTCGAGAACATGATCATCACGTCGCCCTGCGAGACCAGCATGGCCTGGCGGAACGAGTCTTCCGCCTTGTCGCCGAGCACCAGCGCCAGGACCAGCGGCGCCAGAGGAAAGTCGAGCTTCTTGAACAAATACCCCACCACGCCGAAGCCGAGCATGAACCAGATGTCGAGCATCGCGTTGTGCACGGTGTAGGCACCAATGGCGCAGATCACGATGATCACCGGCGCAATGATCGAGAACGGAATGCGCAGGATCGAAGCGAACAGCGGCACCGTGCTCAGCACCACGATGAGGCCGACGATGTTGCCCAGGTACATGCTGGCGATCAGCCCCCAGACGAAGTCCTTCTGCTCGACGAACAGCAGCGGTCCGGGCTGCAGGCCCCAGATCAACAGGCCACCCAGCAGCACCGCGGCGGTGGGCGAACCCGGAATGCCAAGCGCCAGCATCGGCAGCAGCGCACTGGTGCCGGCGGCGTGGGCCGCGGTCTCGGGCGCCACGACGCCTTCCATCTGGCCGGTGCCGAACTTGGAACCGCGCTTCGACATCTTCTTGGCCAGGCCGTAGGCCATGAACGAAGCCGGCGTGGCGCCGCCCGGCGTGATGCCCATCCAGATGCCGATGAGCGAGCTGCGCAGCGACGTCACCCAGTATTGCGGCAGCTGCTTCCACGTTTGCAGCACCACCTTCGGATCGATCTTCGCGGTCTTGCCCGAGAACTTGAGGCCCTCTTCCATCGACAGCAGGATTTCGCCGATGCCGAACAGGCCGATGACCGCGATCAGGAAGTCGAAGCCGCGCATCAGCTCCGACTGGCCGAACGTGAGCCGCAGCTGGCCCGTGACCGTGTCCATGCCCACGCTGGCCAGCGCAAAGCCCAGCGCCATCGACGCCAGGATCTTGAACGGCGACCCCTTGCCCATGCCTACGAAGCTGCAGAAGGTCAGGAGGTACACCGCAAAGAATTCGGGTGACCCGAATTTGAGCGCGAACTTGGCCACCAGCGGCGCCAGGAAGGTGATCATGATCACCGCCAGCAGCGCACCGACGAAGGACGACGTGAACGCCGTGGTCAGCGCGGCGCCGGCGTTGCCCTGCTGCGCCATCGGATAGCCGTCGAAGGTGGTGGCCACCGACCATGGTTCGCCCGGAATGTTGAACAGGATGGAGGTGATGGCTCCACCGAACAACGCGCCCCAGTAGATGCACGACAGCATGATGATCGCCGAGGTGGGCGACATCGTGAACGTGAGCGGCAGCAGAATCGCCACCCCGTTGGCGCCACCCAGCCCGGGGAGCACGCCGATCAGCACCCCCAGGATGATGCCGACGAACATCAGGCCGATGTTCATGGGTGTGAGGATCACCGAGAAGCCCTGCATCAGGGCACTGATTTCATCCATTTCGCATTTGCTCCGTGAGATTCAGTAGCCGAGAAAACGGAGGGGATCGAGTGCGCCCTTGAACAGCGGCACCTTGAACCACACCTCGAACATGAAGAAGAACACCGTGTTGACCACCAAGGCCGCAATGACGCTCTTCACCCACGAGTACTTGCCCAGGAACACCATGAACAGCGCGATGTAGATCGCCGAAGCCACGTACAGGCCGAGCAGTGAAATGGCCGCCACATAGACCGTGGCCGGCACCAGCACCGAGAGCACGCGCTTGAGCTGTACCGTGTCGACGAAGACCTCGGTCTTCTTGTTCTTGCCGAGCAGCGCCTGGTACAGGATGCCGGCACCCGAGATGGTGATGATCACGCCGATGTAGAACGGGAAGTACCCCGCGCCGGGGCCATCGCTGGTCCAGCCCGAGCCCAGCCTCTGGCTCTCGTAGATCACCACCAGGCCTATCGCCACCAGGACCAGCGCAACCACCGCCTCTACCAGGTTGGTCGCCACGCCCCTGCGCGGCGTGCCATCGGAAATCTCGTCGTGTTCCATGGAGTCCCCATCGTTCGTATGTATGTGCCGTGAAAAAAACGAGAGTGCAGCGCCCCGCCCGCCGCCCGGCCGGCGGCAGTCTCTTCAGGCAGGAAGCGAGTGCTGCAGGGCGCTCGATTGCTGCTGCTGCTACTTGTTGCTGGCCAGGAAGCCGGCTTCGGTCATCAACGTGCGGTGCGTGGCCTCCGCTTCGGTGAGCCACTTGGTGAACGCGTCGCCCGTCATGAAGGTCGGGTTGAAGGCACCCTTCTCCATGTATTCCTTCCAGTCCGGCGTGGCGGCGATCTTGGTCAGCAGGTCGACGTAGAACGCGCGCTGTTCGGGCGTCACGCCGGGGGGCATGAAGATGCCGCGCAGCATCGTGTACTTGGTCGGAACGCCGGCTTCCTTGCAGGTGGGAATGTCGTTCCACGACTGCGTGTCGGTCACCTTGGCCTTGAACGGCATGCGCTCGTCGTCGAACACGCACAGGGCGCGCAGCTTGCCCGCGCGCCACTGGGCCACGGCCTCGATCGGGTTGTTGACGGTGGACTGCACGTGGCCGCCCACCAGCTGCACCGCCACCTCGCCGCCGCCCTTGAACGGCACGTAGATGAACTTGGTGCCGGTGGCTTTCTCGAGCGCCACCGTGATGATCTGGTCTTCCTGCTTGGAGCCGGTGCCGGCCATCTTGAACTTGCTCGGGCCCGCCGCCTTGGCCGCCGCGATGTACTCCGAGGCATTCTTGTACGGCTGCTCGGCATTGGTCCACAGCACGAACTGGTCGAGCGCCAACATCGCGACCGGTGTCATGTCCTTCCAGTTGAAGGGCACGCCGGTGGCCATGGGCGTGGTGAACAGGTTGGACAGCGAGATGACGATCTTGTGCGGATCGCCCTTGGCTTCCTTCACCGCCAGGAAGCCCTCGGCGCCCGCGCCGCCGGACTTGTTGACGACGATCAGCGGCTCCTTCATGAGCTTGTACTTGATGACGATGCCCTGCAGCAGCCGGCCCATCTGGTCGGCGCCTCCGCCGGTGCCCGCGGGGATCACGAACTCCACCGGCTTGGTGGGCTCCCATGCGAAGGCTGGCGTGGCCACCGCGAGTGCCAACATGGCCGCGGTGAAGACTTTGGCCCGACAAGCGCGAGTGCGCGAAAAGAAGTTCTTCATCATGTTGTCTCCTGTGTAAGGTGCGCTCTTTTTTGGTGGATCTGAGCCGAGATGCGAACAGGGCAGATGGTGCGCGCTGATAGAACTTCGCTTGCTTGACCATGGTCAACTTTTGCGAGATTTTGTCTTGGGGTTAGCCCGCGCCGCGTGATACGCGAGCAAGCGGGCCAAGGCGACCCGATGAGCCTGCGCAGCGGGGCGGCGCCACGCGGAGCGGCACGCATTGCGCGGCCTTTTTTCGCCGTGCCGAGGGGAATCCGGGTAAACCCTACAATGGAGGGCAATTCAACCCATCCACGAATTCCAGGAGTTCCTTTATGCCTACCCTTGACCGAACGTCCGGCGCGAGCGCATTTGGTGGCTTGGCTGGCGCGCTCAAGGCATTTGCCGAAGAGGCCTGCGTGCTCGTTCAGGCCTTGCTGAGCCCCGGCAAGGTCATCGAGGAAGTCGAGCAGATGCGCGCGCTGCACGTGCGCGCCAACCGCATCGAGGCCTCCGACCCATTGCGCGCCGACGTGCTGCGCTGGCACGCCTCGCGCATCGGCCTGCGCTGAGCAGCAGCAACAGGCCACGCGGCGGCTCAGGCAGCCGACGCGCCGGAGCCGCCCCGAACTGGTAAAGTCCGGGCCGCCCTCCGTCTTCGTAGTTCAATGGATAGAACGGGGTCCTCCTAAGACTCAGATACAGGTTCGATTCCTGTCGAAGGCACCAAGGACCCGTTTCACGGCGTCTCATCCCACATCAGAAACCCGCACGCTCCAAGGCGTAGCGGGTTTTTCTTTGCCTCGGCCTGTCTCAGCCGGTAGCATTCCATCGCAGCGGAATACCATCATTTTTGCTGGTAGACACCGGCACCGACAAACTCGATACCAACAACGCATCATGGCGCTCACCGATACTTTCGTCCGGCAGGTTAAACACAAGGGCGCCGACAACGGCGAGAAGTACGGCGATGGTGGCGGGATGTACCTGCACGTCACGGCGACAGGCAAATACTGGCGCATGAACTACCGGTTCGCCGGCAAGCAAAAGACGTTAGCGCTCGGCGTCTACGCCGACGTTTCGCTCGCCAAGGCTCGCAAGCGCCGGGACGAAGCTCGCGAACAGCTAGCAGACGGCATCGATCCCAGCACCGCAAAAAGGGAGCAAAAGAATGCTCTGCGCGATGCAGTCGCAAACACATTTGAGGCGGTCGGGCGGGACTGGTTGGAGAAGACCACGGCTAAACGCCAGCCAGACACCCAACAAAAAGTGCGGACATGGTTGGAAAAGGATGTGTTCCCCTTCATTGGCCGCATGCCTATTTCAGCTATCGGGCCCCGCGATGTTTTGGACAAGGTCATCCGCAAGTTGGAAGCGCGAGGTGCTGTCGACACCGCCCATCGCGTCAAACAACTCTGCGGGCAGGTATTCCGGTTTGCCGTTGTATCTGGGCTGGCAGAACGGGACGTGACTGCAGACCTGAGGGAAGCGCTGGCCACGAAGGTCATTAAGCATCATGCTGCCATCACTGAGCCGGCGGCCGTGGGGGGATTGATGCGCGCCATTCATACTTACACCGGGCATGCGACCACCGTGGCAGCGCTCAAGTTGTCCCCGCTGGTGTTTGTTCGCCCGGGTGAGCTGCGGACCGCTGAATGGTCGGAATTCAACTTAGAGGCCGCCGAATGGCGCATCCCCGGCTCGAAGATGAAGATGGGCATTGACCACATCGTTCCACTGTCCACCCAAGCCTTGGAGATCCTGCGCTCGCTACGTCCCATCACGGGCCACGGCCGCTATGTGTTCCCCAGCATCCGCACCGGTGAGCGGCCCATGAGCGAGAACACGGTGAATGCTGCGCTCCGAGCGCTGGGATACAGCAGCGACATCCATACGGCCCACGGCTTCCGGGCAACCGCGCGGACGATCCTAGATGAAGTATTGGGCGAGCGAGTTGACTTCATCGAACATCAGCTCGCACACACGGTGAACGATACCAACGGCCGCGCCTACAACCGTACGGCCCATCTTCCAGCGCGCCGGGAAATGATGCAACGATGGGCCAACTACTTGGACAAGTTGCGAATTGGTGCTGAGGTCATCGTGCTTGCTCAAGCCGCCTGAGGCAAGCTACTGCTCAAAATTTAAGCATCCAATTGGGCCGAGAGAAAATATTTTCTCTCGACCTAAGCTGTTGATTTCATTAGATTTTTACAGGAACCCTGCAGCTGAAGCATGTGCTGCGTCGATTACGGCCGCTCGCTCCTCCCTATAAATAGATCGCACACCTTGTGCATTGACCTAAACCAACCTGGAGCGCCATGCAGCAACACACCATTCTCCGTTTCAAGGATCTCGTAACTCAGCTCCGCCTGAGCCGCTCAACCATCTATCGGTTGATCGCCAGTCCTAGCAGCGGCTTCCCCAATTCCATCGAGTTGTCCGCCCATTCTGTCGGCTTCCTCAAGTCAGAAGTTGATGCATGGATCGAGCAACGTCGGCGCAACGCCGTTGAAGGGAAGGGGCAAGCATGCTGAGCCTGGCACAGATAGCCGCCGCGCAAGGCTGGGGCAAGTGGCCGGTTTCCCGTCAAGCTCGCGAAGACCGTCAGCGCTGGGCCGAAGAGCAGGATCAATTGAATGGATGGTTCTTCTTTTCCGGGGAAGTTTCCGACGAGCAAATGCGAGCTGTTTTTCGCAAAGAGGCACATATTGCGCGGGACAAGAACGGCAACTACATCGTGATTGAAGGAGCGCCAGATGCAGACTAACCACATAAACGCGGAGCAACTGGCAGATCTCCTCACCGAGGCCGTCGTCTTGGACACCATCGAACACGAGGGCCAGCGCACCTATGTGCTGGAGTACACCGGGCAGGACATCCTAGCCGTGGACACCCTCAACGGCGGCGCGACGGTCATCTACCCGTGCAGCAGCTTCGACGCTGAAAGCGGCGGATCGATCCATGACCACGCTCGCTCCCAGCGCGAAGGTTGAGAGCGAACGTGCACTAGCCTCCCTCGATAGCGTTCCCGCAGCATTGCTGCGGCCAGAGCCGCACGCGGCGCTGTTCAAGTCCATAACGATGCTGGCGGCCGAGAAGCGCCAGCACGAAGGCTCGGAGCGCTTCTGCGAGGCCGTCCGGGGGCTGACCAGCGCCAGCACTCAAACGCTCATCCTGCGGCTTTCTATGGGCACGGATACGCTGCTCATGTGGGCAATCCATCTAGAGCTTGACCGCAGAAACGTGCCACCGTGCCTGCGCTGGCCGACGAACGACAGCACCCCGCAGCACGAGTTCGTCACATGGCTTGCAGACATGCTCTGGTTCACCAAGCGCAACCCGAGGCACACGCCCCGATTCCGGGGCTGGAAAGGGCTATTCGACACCCCCCCGTGCTCTGCTAAGTGGCACGCGACAGCAGCCCGGCAGTTTGCATTTGTCAGTGCTCGCTATAGCGTGGCGCACTGGTGCACGACGGGGCTCGGGCTATCCGACTCACAGAGGCGAGACCTGATGACATTGCCGACAAGCGGGATGCGAGCCGAGCGCAGACGACTTGCTCCCCAGCAGTGGACGATTGCATCAGAGCGCTTGCTGAGCCATGCAATGAGACATCGTGACCGCTCCGGGCGCCACACCCCTGAGAACGTCGCTGCTAGGCGTGCAGCGCTTCTGCGAACGTTCGTGCTGTCTCACCGTAGCCCGACTGCCACCGCTGAGAACTGGCGACTACTTACTGGGGGTCAGCTGTCCCGGCAGGCCGTCTCCAAACTGATTGAGACAATCACCGACATCGTCGTAAGTGAGCATAGTTGATCATTTTCGACTGTTCCTATGTGCCTCCCCATTTCTACGAAATGGGGGGTATGCACGCAACCACTGAATCGCTAGCACTGACGCCACGTTTAGGGGTTGCGCTCGGCTTCATCTCAAGGGGTTGCGCTCGCCGGCTTCAGCGCAACCCCTTATCCCGCTAGATTCGTGCGCCAGCAAGGCCAGCAGCGGCGTGTAAGCGCCGCTCCTACCTATAAGCAAACCGCACCATACCGACCCCATCCCCATCGAAAAAACATCGCGCTTTTCTCGGGGCTCGGGGCTCTCGGGCAGCAGCGACCGGCGCGACCGTCTGCCGCAGCCCGCAGACCTTGACACCCCTGCGGGGCAGCTCATGGCCTCGAAGCCCCTCGTGAAGTTTTTTCCGGGGGTTTAGCGAGACTGCTTATAGGGCGCAAAGGAAATGCTTGCTACCGCAGGCAAAATTCGACGGGCGAAAGTGTTGCCCGTGTGGCACTGCACAGCAACGATCCATGGGCTGCACCATAGGCCTCGCGCGAGGCAAAATCCTAGCTATGAAGCCCTCAGCCCCCTCCGTCTTGATCGTGGTCCTGCTCGTGCTCCTTGTGTGGTTCGCCGCCGCATTGGCCACAGTGGAGAACGAGCGGTACGCCCTTCAGGTTGGCCTGTGCACCTTCAACCCAACTGATCCACTGGCGCTGTTCGATTGCCTCAAGAAAGCCGAGACGCGCACCGGTTGGTGGTGGCACATCTTTTACGCGCTGAAGGGTTAGGCCATGGCTCAGCTGATCCCCCAGCCACTCGTCGCCGTAATCGCTGAACTCGTCGCGCACGCAGAGACCCATGCGACGCTTCACGGCTTGTTTATGCATGCGGAAGCCTCCGGCGACGCGCCTGACGGCAACAAGCTCGCCAAAGCTCAAGACTGGCTCCGGAATACGAACAAGCGACATCCGGAGCCTCTAGCTGTAGCGGGCGGAATCATCTGCGGTTACATGGAAGACCCGGACATGGACGCCGAATACTCGTATGCAGGATTTGGCGACGAACCCGAGTTTGTAGTTAAAAAGCGGGCGCTGGTCCGAAAGGTTGAAGCGGTGCTCGGGCGGTGCGGGCTCAATTACCACTCCGGCGGAGTTATCACGACCGGAGGACTCGCACCAAGCAAGGCTCTAGGGGAAATCATTCGCGGCCGAGACTTACCCGCCATCCATCGTGAGTTCGAGCGTGCCATGGAGTCTGTCGAGTCGAAGCCGCGTGATGCGGTTTCTGCTGCTGCCAACATCCTCGAATCAGTCTTCAAAACCTACATCGAGGACAACGGTCTCACGATGCCCGACAAGCAGGATTTGCAACCGGTCTTCAAGGTGGTTCGGGCAGACCTCGGACTTGACCCGGGCAGTATTGAGGACAATGACCTCCGGACAATCATCAGCGGCTTGTTCTCCGTGGTGGACGGCATCGGCGCCCTACGCACACACGCCAGCAGCGCCCATAGTGAAGGTCGAAAGGGCTACAAGCTGGAGCCCCGACATGCCCGCCTTGCGGTCAACGCCGCGCACACCGTTGGAGCCTTCGTCATGGAAACGTGGGACAAGAAGGCGAGGACGGCGTAGCGTGGTGTTGTCCACATGCAGCTAGGGCAGGATTCGGGTCGCCGTGTGTTGCATTGGCAACATATCACCTAGCATCATGATTTGATGGTACTTGCGTTGGTTCTTTGCTTTTGACTTTTGCAATTACTGAGCATTCATGCGGGTTGCAGCCGAGTTTTCGATTCCTGTCGAAGCACCAGCAAGCCGTTGAATTTCAACGGCTTTTTTGTTTGGTGGAAAGGCCGATCTTCCAGCTCCGTTCATTCCGGCCTCTGGCAGGCTCTTTGTCGTGGGCAGCAGCGGAGAGGGCATTTGTCTCCCCGGAAAAAGGTGCGTACCGCTCATGCGCGCGTGCGGCGCAATTTCTACAGTGACTTCACGGCGAACGCTTTGTTCCAACCAGGCAAACAATGCGGCGCCAGTTGTCCATCTCACTGGAGAACGCACATGGCCAAACAGTTCGCTCAGCTCTTGGTGTCTTCGTATTTGCTTGTGTTGCTCGCTTTGTGGTTCGTCATCTGAACGTGAGCGGCCGACGGTCCGTCGAGACTACTTCCTGCTGCGATTGGATGCGGACGGCGCCGAAGTCGGCGAAGGCGCCATTCCGCCGTCCACGCCCAGCCGGCCACCGCCGCCGAGGCCCTGGCCGCGCACGGTCTGCGCCTTGTAGTTGCGCAGCGAGCGAACCATCTGGTTGAAGCCGTCCATGAACGCCGCGGCAATCACCTTGCCTTGCGCCGTGTTGGTATAGCCGCCGAGATTGCCGCCGGCGCGGGCGCCGAACACCGAGCCGAAGGCGCCGAAGTCGGTCTTGGAGGCGCTGCCTTCCGAAGCCGCGACCTGCACGCCCGAGCGGTTGTCGATGAGCGTGAGCAGCGCACTGGCTTCCTTGGTCTGCATGCTTGCGCCCAGCTTGGCAATCGCGAGGCCCCGTCCCCCGCCCACCAGGCCACCCAGCGCACCGCCGATGCCGCCGGCATCGCTGTTGCTGAACACGATCTCGGGCGAGAGGCCGTAGTCGGAGGCCACCATCTGGCCGCGGCCGAAGTTGCTACCGCCGCGCATTTCACCCGACTGCTGCAGCGCGCGCTCGCGCGTCATGGCGTTCATGCCGGCCGCGCCACGCTCGACCACCACGAAGCAGTTCGACTGCTGCACCAGGAGGCGCAGCAGGTTGGCCGTGGGCGGCAGGCGGTATTCGCCGGTGAGGATGGTGTACCAGCCGGAGTTCACGTTCTCGATCAGCGAGACGGTGCCGAGCGGCGACTCGCAGCGCTCCAGCTGGCTGCTTTCGCCGGCGGTGGCCGAACCTGCCGCGCTGCCCGTGGCCATGGTCTTGGACGACTGGCTGCCCATTTGCATGTCGAGAGCGGGCATGTTCTGACAACCCGCAAGAGCCAAGAGCCCGGTCACCGCCGCGACTGTCGGAAATCTCATGTATGACCGTTCCATGGCCGAGTTTGAAAGTGGGCGCTGGTATGCCGCACCCGTTGATTTTTTCATGCGTTCCTCCCTGTTGGTTGGCAAAGGGCCGAGATCCGGCCCCGTGCGAATTTAGGCGGAAAGCAAGACGCCCTGTAAGTGGCTAAAGTCACTTGCTGCGTGATGCAAGGTCGTCCCCGCCATGGCCTGCCGGGCGCGGGCGAACGCTACTTCGGCGTGTAGGTCATCTTGATCCGCTCTGTTGTGATCTCGGGCCGGGGGCCTCCTTCTGGACGCGTATGGATCTTGAGCAACTGACCCCGATATGCTCCTTCGGCAGCGACCCATGTGGTGAAGGTCGTGACGGAGGACGTGTCACCCGTACCTGTGGTTTGCCTGTTCGTGAACTTGCAAGCGTTGAAGGCGCCCATCTCCGTTTGCAAAGTTTCGCGGCCCACATAGGTCAGGTCTCGCGACACGGGGTACTCGGTCTCGATCTTTGACCCATCCGCCGTACTGACGGCAACAGTCTTGATCTTGGTGCTGCCACTTGCCACTTGTCCGGGCTGCATGTCCACCGGGCCGCCCACTGGTGGATCGAACGTCACTGTGATGACTTGGGTCGCGACTTGCGCAATCGACCCGTAGGAGACCACGTTGCCATTGACCAGGTCGTGGTAGTTCTCGGCGGCAGGCGATGGATTGCCGGCGGTATCGTGGGGTTGGACCTTGACGGTCACAGGCGTGACACCGGCAAACGACTTGCGTTCGCCAACTGTTTCGACGGTGCGGCCCACCGTGGGGGATTGCCCGGAAATCGTCGTTCGTTCTTCGTAGTCCCGCGCAGTTCCGGCATGGAAATCCGCTTCGTTCGTACAAGGGGCCGAGCTCGTTGCCGATGCCGGTGCAGGGGCTGGCGCCGGTGGCGGCGGGGGTGGTGAAGAGGAGGGTGCGGGCTCCGGAGCAGGCGCGGCGGGCAGGATTGGAAAACCGCCGCCACCATTGCCTCCTCCTCCTCCGCCTCCGCATGCCGCCATTACCGCCGCGATGGACGCGATCCCCGCTCCAATTGCCCATGGATTTCTGTTCATACGATCTCCCTGTTGCTTGTCAAAAAAGGCCGACATCCGGCCCGATGCAAATCTAGGAGAAGGCAGAGATCAACCTGCAGTGTCTAAAGTCACTTGTTGCGCTCAGGGCAAACGCCGACGGCCTGCGGGCGCGAGTTCAGCCATGGCTTGCAGGAGCGTCGCGGCGCTCACGGGCTTGAACAGCACAGGTACGCCCGAGGCGCGCACACGCTGCAGCCGCTCGGGCGCAGTTTCGCCCGTGATCAGAAGCAGCGGTGCATCGAGCCGAAAGCGTTCCCGCAGGCGCAGGCCGACATCGAGTCCGTCCGCTCCGTCAGCCAGCCGGAAGTCGCACAGCAGCAGTGCGAACGGCTTCGCCTGTGCATCAGAATGCGTCAGCACCTCGGCTGCCGCGGCTTCGTCGGCCACGGCCACCACATCGAGGGAGTAGGCGCCCAGCAGCGCCGTCATGGCTTGCCTGATTTCCAACTCGTCGTCGATCAACAGGATGCGTCCGCGCAGATCCGGTACGGCGAAGCGATGGCGCACGGGCGATTCGAGATCCTGGAGCAAGAGATCCGTGGGCGATTCCGATGTTGCCTCGGCCCTCGGCACCAGCAGGCGAAAGCGTGTACCGCGGCCTGGGCGCGAACGCACTTGCACCGGATGAGCAAGCAACTGGGACAGGCGCTGCACGATCGACAACCCGATGCCCAGACCTCGGGAGCGGTCACGTCCCGGGTTGCCGATTTGATAGAACTCCTCGAAGATGCGTTCCAGCTGTCCGGGTGCAACACCGATGCCGGTGTCTCGCACTTCGATCCACACCGAATCACCACGCACAAGTGCCGTTACGGTCACGCCGCCGTGTCGTGTGTACTTCAACGCGTTGTCGACAAGGTTCGAAAGCATGCGATACAGAAGTTGCGGGTCGCTGCGCACCCACAGCCCGCTGGCGCGAATGCGCAACTGCAAATTCTTATGGTCTGCTTGCGCCGAGAAGGTGTGATTGAGCGGGCGAAACAGCGCGTCGAGTTCCAGAGCACATGGCTCGGGCACCACCACTCCCGCATCGAGACGGGAAACGTCGAGCATGGTGTTCAGCGACGCACCCAGGGTATCGACTGCCCGCATCAGGCGCTCGGCGTTTTCCCCTTCGGGGCGGTCGTGCAGGGCGTTTTCCAGGGCGGCGCCGAACAATGCGATGGCGTGCATTGGCTGACGCAGATCGTGGCTGGCGGTGGCCAGGAAGCGGGTCTTTTCGGCGCTGGCTCGTTCGGTTGCAGCGATTTGCTCGCTCAAGCGAGCGGCCAGGGCCTCGTTCTCGAAGCGCAGGATCAGCGATTCGGTCAACCGCCTGTTCTCCTGCAAGCCGGCGCGAAGGGTGAGTATCAGGTTGACAATTCCGAATCCGGCGAGGAACCAGTTCAGGGCGCTGCCATGCCAGACCAGGGCCGCGATAAGACCCGTCATCATGGGAATGCCATACCCGAACATGGCCGGCTTCAGAGGCCATCGTGCCTGCACGGCCCGTGTCCAACTGCCGATGATGACGACCGTGAACACGGTGGTCATGACCAGATCCGTCGTCGACACAAGGAACAAGGGCGCTGGAGCCGTCGCGATGCTGACCATGGTGACCAGGCGGGCGTACTTGCGCGCCCAATAGGGGCTGTCGGACATCGGCGTGGCAGGGGTCCAGCGCGGTGCCAGCAACGCGTACAGGTCCACGGCGGCAAGAACGAGCAGCCAGTACAACAACCATGGATGGGCGAGACGCGAGTAGCTGAAGATGGCCAGCGCGGCCGCAAAACCGAAATGGGCCAGAACCGCTGTGCTGTGACCGGCGTAGACCGAAGCCACGTGCTCGCGCAATATGCGCAGCCTCAGCTTGGCATCGACGGCCAGATGCTTCGACACGATGGCGCTCATCGAATTGCCTCCCCGCAGGAGTTGTCTCCCGCATGTATTTGTATGTTGCCCGCGCGGGCTGGGCTTACCGCAAGCTACTGATCAACTGCGCGCGCGAGCGCACACCAAACAGCAAGAAGATGGTCGACACGTAGTTCTTCACGGTGCCTTCGGTAAGACTCGCTGCCTCGGCGATCTCCTTGTTGGTCTTGCCTTCCAGCACCCACTGAAGCACCTGTATTTGCCGTGGCGCAAGCGCCTGCCAGGCGCGGCCATGGGAGGGTTTCGCGGGCCGGATTGCGGTCGACGAAGGGCAAGGCAAGCCGTCTACCGCGTCGCTCCCGAGCAGCCCACAGGCCCGGATGAAACTCACCACCTCCTTGAGGTTCGCCGACTTGGAAATGAAAGCGCTGGCGCCCAGAGCCAGCGCGCCCTGGGCGATCGTGGACTGCGCAATGGAGGTGGTGCCGGACCCCGAAATGGCAACGATGCGAGCGGCAGGATAGCGGGCGTGAAAATCCGCCAGGCCGCTCAGGCCCTGTGTATCGGGCAAGGCAAGATCCAGTAGCACCAGGGCGATGCCATCCTGGGCTCTTTCATACAACGCCAAGGCCTCGGCGAGGTTGCCGGCCTCCAGGACTTCAACCGTTTCGCCGGATGGAGAGGACTGTGCCTGCAGCAGTGCGCGCACCCCCAGGCGTACGAGATCGTGATCGTCCACCACCAGAATGGCGCGCGGCCGCCGCGCAGGCGCGGGAACGCCATGCGGGGGAGATTGATTCGACTCGACGGTACTCAAGCAACTGAATCTAGGCGGTTCTGGGCGGAAAGGTAAGTGACGAAAGTCAGGTTGCGCTGCATGCCTCGCCTCGCCAGGCACCAACGATAGCGCCCTCTCCTCTGGGGCCAGGCCCCTGTTTGCGATTCCTGTCGAAGCCCCGCGAGGCCGTTAACTCTTCGGCCCAAACGGCGTCTGCACGTCCTGCGACGCCTGTTGCTGGCGTTGCGGTGGACCGACCAGTGCGGCGGGTCCGGTCTGCTCGCCCAGGTCTTTGCGCCCAAGGCCTCTCACGAGGCGGCGCGGTATGTGGTGTGTTCTCAGAAACTGCGCCAGAGCTTCACTGCGCGCGGGTTCGGATGCCGGTAGAAACATGTGCATCACGCTCATGGTGTCGTCCCGTAAATGCCAGAAATGCAAGATGGCTGGCTCGCTTCCAGTAGACCCGGAGCCTTGGGTTTGACGCGGCTCTGGCGTGCCGCAGGCGGATTATGGGCGTCGGATTTCGATGCGGTGGCACAGCCCCTTGGCAAGTAGTGTTGCTGGAACGCTTAGGGCTTACCGATAGGTGCTCTTCTCGTAATTTACTTACTTTTTACTACTGTTCGCTACGCTCGCCCTGGCGTTCCAGGCCAGGCGTGTACCGGCCAGACCCTTCAGCCGAAGCTGTAGGCACCCGCCCACGCGCACGGGCTGGTTTCTCCCGCAAGCGTGGGCCGCGAGCGCCGCCAATGTAGAGCCCTATCTACTAAACGGAGACGCCGATCATGAAAAGCATCATCCTCTGGCTGTGCGGAGTGCCGCTGGTCGTGATCATCGGCCTGAAGGTCTTCGGCATTCTCTGAATGAAGAAGTAAGTAAAGAACGACGAATCCCGGTTCCTCCTCACGGCGCAATACTGCGTCGTTAAGCGCTCCCTAGTGAGCGCTTTTTTTTGCAGCCTCGCTCACGCGGTGGGCGGGGTCAGTGGGTTTCGCGGCGCAGTTGCTGCACGTCTTCATGCAGAGACCGGGCCCACTCGCGACGTTCGCGGCCGAGCGATTGCTGCGGCTCTCCAAAGCGCACGATGGCCAGGAGCGCCGGTGCGCGCAGCGTGTTCCAGAGCGATGTCAGCAGGTTGTCGTCGTCGATGTAGCGTGGCGCCTGGCTGGTTTCTCCTGTGGCCGCATCGGCAAAGCGCAGCGCGGCGGGCAGCACCGGTGCGCCGGAAGAAATGGCGGCCTGCAAGAGGTTGGCATGAAAGGGCAGCAGCCCGTGACCGTCGCTGGTGGTGCCTTCGGGGAACACGCCGATGCGGTCGCCGCTCTGCAGCGCCTCGGTCATGTGGTGCACCACGCGCATTGCGTCGCGCCGGCGCTCGCGCTCGATGTAGAGCGAGCCCGCGCCGGTGGAGAGCGTGCCGATCAGCGGCCAGTGCTTCACGCCCGACTTGGAGACAAAGCGCACGTGGCACGCGGCGTGGATGGCAGTGATGTCGAGCCACGAGAGGTGATTGCAGATGAGCAGCACCGGTCCCTCCGCGGGCGGCGTGCCCTGCACTTTGAGCGCGACGCCCATGATCTCGAGCAGGCGCAGCGACCACTGCTGCACGCGCAGGTTGCGCTCTTGCTGCGACAGGCCCGGAAAGGTGAAGCGGATGGTCCACCAGCCGCCAAGCGCGTGTCCCACCGCATGCAGCAGGCGCCAGCAGGCCTTCAGCGAATGAACCATCGAGATGTGAGCCCTCTTTTTATTATTCAACCATGGACCACGCGGCCTGCGACGAGGGTGTGGCGCGCCCGCCCCTGCAGCGGGTAGCCCGCGAACGGCGTGTGCTTGCCCTGGCTCTTGAGCGCCTCGGGCTGCACCTGCCACTCGATGGCCGGGTCGAAGACGCACAGGTCGGCCACGCCGCCCACGGCGAGCCGGCCGATGCCGGTGGCCGCGTCGGCGGCGGTGAGCAATCGCGCGGGTGCGGAGCTGATGACCTCCAGCGCGCGCGACATGCCGGCACCGCTGCGCTCGCCCCATTGCAGCGCGAGCGGCAGCAGCAATTCGAGCCCGGTGGCGCCGGGTTCGGCTTCGGCAAAGGGCAGCGTCTTGGCATCGGCCTCGACCGGGGTGTGGTCGGACACCAGCGCGTCGATGGTGCCGTCGGCCAGCGCGACCGAGAGCGCGTCGCGGTCACCCTGCTGGCGCAGCGGCGGATTGAGGCGCGCGCGGCTGTCGAAAAAGCCGATGTCGGTGTCGACCAGATGCAGCGAGTTGATGCTGACGTCGCAGGTGAGCGGCAGGCCCTGGGCCTTGGCCGCGCGCACCAGCGCCACGCCCGCGGCGCTGGAGATGCGGCACAGGTGCACGCGCGCGCCGGTGCTCTTCATGAGCTCGACGATGGTGAAGATGGCGATGGTTTCCGCCGACACGGGCACGCCCGAGAGGCCGAGGCGCGTGGCCAGCGGGCCGCTGGCGGCCACGCCCTTGCCAAGGTCGCGGTCTTGCGGGCGCAGCCACACGGTGTAGCCGAAGGTGCTCGCGTAGAGCAGCGCGCGCTGCAGCACCTGGGTGTCGGCGAGCGGCACGTCGGCCTGGCTGAAGCCGATGCAGCCGGCCTCGGTGAGCTCAGCCATCTCGGTGAGCACGCCGCCGGCAAGGCTGCGCGTGAGCGCGCCGAGCGGAAAGAGGCGCGCGCATTGCAGCTTCTCGGCGCGGAACTTGAGCATCTCGACCAGGCCGGGCTCGTCGAGCACGGGGTCGGTGTCGGGCGGGCACACGAGGCTGGTCACGCCGCCCGCAATGGCCGCGGCCATTTCGCTTTCGAGCATGCCTTCGTGTTCGTAGCCCGGCTCGCGCAGGCGCGCCGCCAGATCCACGAGGCCAGGCGCGACGATGCAGCCTGCGGCGTCGATGGTGCGGTCGGCCTTGAAGCCGGCAGGCACGTTGCCGATACCGGCGATCTTGCCGTCGGCAATGGCGATGTCGGCTTTCTTGTCGGTGCCCGAGGCGGGGTCGATGACGCGGCCGTTGGTGATCAGTGTGTTCATGCTTCGTTACCTGCGACGATGCTCATCACGGCCATGCGGACCGCGATGCCGAAGGTGACCTGCGGGAGGATCACGCTCTGCTTGCCGTCCACCACGGCGGAGTCGATTTCCACGCCGCGATTGATGGGGCCCGGGTGCATGACGATGGCGTCGCTCTTGGCCAGCTGCAGCTTCTCCGGCGTGAGGCCGTAGGTCTTGAAGAACTCTTGCGACGAAGGCAGCAGCGCGCCGCTCATGCGTTCGTTCTGCAGGCGCAGCATGATGATGACGTCGCAGTCCTTGATGCCTTCTTCGAGCGTGTGGCACACGCGCACGCCCATGCCGGCCATGTCGCTGGGCACGAGAGTCTTCGGGCCGACCACGCGCACTTCGGCGCAGCCGAGCGTGGTGAGCGCGTGAATGTCGGAGCGCGCCACGCGCGAGTGCAGAACGTCGCCGACGATTGCCACCGTGAGGTTCGAAAAATCCTTCTTGTAGTGGCGGATCGTGTACATGTCGAGCAGCCCCTGCGTCGGGTGCGCATGGCGGCCGTCCCCGGCGTTCACCACGTGCACGTGCGGCGCGACGTGCTGCGCGATGAGGTAGGGCGCGCCCGACTCGCTGTGGCGCACCACGAACAGGTCGGCTGCCATCGCGCTCAGGTTGGCGATGGTGTCGAGCAGCGACTCGCCCTTGGTGGCCGAGGAGCGCGCGATGTCCAGATTGATGACGTCGGCCGACAGGCGCTTGGCCGCGATCTCGAAGGTGGTGCGGGTGCGCGTGCTGTTCTCGAAGAACAGGTTGAACACGCTCTTGCCGCGCAGCAGCGGCACCTTCTTGACCTCGCGGTCGCTCACGCTGGTGAAGTTGGCGGCGGTGTCGAGAATGTGCGTGACGATGTCCTTGGGCAGGCCCTCGATCGACAGCAGATGGATCAGTTCGCCGTTCTTGTTGAGCTGCGGATTTCGCTTGTAGAGCATCAGCGGTTCTCCTCGACCTTGAGGCTGAAGGCACCGTCGTTGGCGCGTGCAAGGGCAAGCAGTTGCGTGGCCGGCAGCGTGAGCGTGGTGGCGGCGAAATCGGCCGCCACGGGCAGTTCGCGGCCACCGCGGTCCACCAGCACCGCGAGGCGCACGCAGGCTGGGCGGCCGAAGTCGAACAGCTCGTTGAGCACCGCGCGGATGGTGCGGCCGGTGTAGAGCACGTCGTCGAGCAGCAGCACGTCGGCGCCGTTCACGTCGAAGGGCAGCGCGGTCTGCGCACTGGCCGAGAGGCCGCGGCGCGCGAAGTCGTCGCGGTGCATAGCCGATGAAATGACGCCGGGGGCGCCACTCAGGCCCAGGTCTTTCTGCAGGCGCTCGACCAGCCAGGCGCCGCCGGAGGTGATGCCGACCAGTCTGGTTTGGGGGCGCATCAGCGCTTTCACGCCTGCCAACAGATCGAGATATAGCAATTCGGCGTCAGGAACGACAGGGCTCACGATGATGGCTCCAGGACAAGGCAAGGGGGAAGGCAGATGCGGGGAACACCGTGGAACCGGCTTTGCCGGGCCACTGGTGTTGCCCCCGGTGAGGGGGAGGGAGAAGCGACACGAAGTGCGCGAAGCCTGGGGGAGAGCTTCATTGTTGGAGGCTCCTCAAAAATTGTTCCAGGATGATGCAGGCGGAGGCGGCATCGGCATCTCGGGCACCCGAGGCCAGCGCCTCGGTGGTGCTGTAGCGCTCGTCGACCTCGAACACCTGCAGATTGAAGCGCCCGCGCAGCTGGCGCGCGAACTTCAGTGCGCGGCGGGTGTTCTCGTGCGGGGCGCCGTCGGGGTGGTAGGGCACGCCGACCACCAGCGCGTCGGGCTGCCATTCCTTGATGCGGGCCTCGACCAGCGCGAAGCGGGCATCGCCCTCGGCCTTGATGGTGGCCTGGGGGGTGGCGGTGCCCAGCAGGCGGTTGCCGCTCGCGACGCCGGTGCGCTTCAGGCCGAAGTCGAAGGCCAGGAAGCTCTGGAAGTGCGAGGGAACGGCAACAGGAACGGGAACGGTAGAAGAAGCGGAGGGTTGGGGCGCGTCAGGCATGGCAGCGGCCATCACGCGTGTCCCGCTTCCGGCGACAGCGTCCACGCTTCCAGGCCCAGCAGCAGCAGCGCCCTGTCGTAGCGCTGCTCGACCGGGGTGTCGAAGATGACGGCCGGGTCGGCACTCACGGTGAGCCAGCTGTTTTCAGCCAGTTCGGACTCGAGCTGGCCCTCGCCCCAGGCCGAATAACCCAGCGAAACCAGCACCTTGCGCGGTCCGGCGCCGGTGGCCAGCGCCTCCAGCACGTCCTTGGAGGTGGTCATTTCGAGCCCGCCGGGAATGGTCATGGTCGAGGCATAGACCGATTCCTCGGGCTTTTCGGCATGGGAGAACACCGGCTCGTGCAGGACGAAGCCGCGTTCGGTCTGCACCGGTCCGCCCTGGAAGACGGGCGAATCGCCGAGCTCGGGCCGCACGAGGTGAAGTTCGATCTTCTCGAACAGCTCCTTGAGGTTGATGTCGCTGGGCTTGTTGATGACGAGGCCCAGCGCGCCGCGCTCGCTGTGCTCGCAGAGGTAGACGACGCTGCGGTTGAAAGTTTTATCTTCCATCCCCGGCATCGCGATCAGAAAGTGATGCGTGAGGTTCATCGGGGCAGAATCGGCAGCCATATGCCGCCGATTTTACTGGCCGTCGACAAGACCTATCCCAAAGGACTCATGTGGTTTCGCCGCGACCTTCGCGTGGACGACAACGCGGCGCTCTACCAGGCCCTGCGGGCCTGCCGGCAGGTGGTGTGCGTTTTCGTGCTCGACCGGGCAATTCTGGACCCCCTCCCCCGCGTCGACCGACGGGTGGAATTCATCCGGGAATCGCTGGCGGAGCTCGACGCCGAGCTGCAGGCGCTCAGCGGCGGCCTGATCGTGCGCCACGCCGCAGCGGTCGACGAAATTCCGGCGCTGGCGCACGAACTGGACGTGCAGGCCGTCTTTGCCAACCGCGACGACGAGCCCGACGCCCTGTCGCGCGATGCCCAGGTGCTCGGCGCCCTGGCCAATGCGGGGGTGGCCTTTCACACCTACAAGGATTCCACCGTTTTCGACCGCGACGAGCTGCTGACCAAGACGGGCCAGCCCTACACGGTGTTCACGCCCTACAAGCGGGCCTGGCTGGCCAAGGTGGACTCCTTCTTCCTGAAGTCCTACCCGGTTCGCACCCACGCCGAGGCGCTGGCGCCGCCGCCCGAGGCCTACCGGGCGCCGGTGCCGTCGCTGGAGGAGATCGGTTTCCGGAAGAGCAATCTTTCCGAGCTGGAGATTCCGACCGGCACCAGCGGCGCGGCGGCGCTGTTCGAAGACTTCTTCCAGCGCATCGACCGCTACGACGCGGCGCGCAACTTTCCGGCGGTGCGGGGACCGAGCTACCTGGGCGTGCACCTGCGCTTCGGCACGGTGTCGATCCGGCAACTGGCGGGAGTGGCGCACCAGCTCGCGCTGCAGGGCGACGCGGGCGCTGCGACCTGGCTCAGCGAGCTGGTCTGGCGGGAGTTCTACTTCCAGATCCTGGCGCACTTTCCGCACGTGCATTCGGGCGGCGAATCGAAGAGCTTCCGGCCCGAGTACGACAAGATCCAGTGGCACCACGGCAAGCATGCCGACCAGCTGTTCGAGGCCTGGTGCCAGGGCCGCACCGGCTACCCCCTGGTGGACGCCGCCATGCTGCAGATCAACCAGAGCGGCTACATGCACAATCGCCTGCGCATGGTGGTGGCGAGCTTTCTCTGCAAGGACCTGGGGCTGGACTGGCGGCGCGGCGAGCGCTACTTTGCGCTGCACCTGAACGATTTCGAGCTGGCGTCGAACAACGGCGGCTGGCAGTGGGCCAGCTCCAGCGGCTGCGACGCGCAGCCGTACTTCCGCATCTTCAACCCGGTGACGCAGAGCGAGCGCTTCGACCCCGAAGGCAAGTTCATCCGGCGCTACCTGCCGCAGCTTGCGGGGCTGTCGAACGCGGCCATCCACGCGCCCTGGACAGCCTCGCCGGTGGAATTGGAGGCGGCAGGCATCAAGCTCGGCGAGACCTATCCCCACCCCGTGGTGGACCATGCCGAGGCGCGCGAAAAAACGCTGCAGCGCTACGGCGTGGCGCGGGCCAAGGCGCTGCAGAAATAACAAAGGGGCCCGAGGGCCCCTTTGCTTTCTTGATGAACGCCGGAGGGCGTCATGCAGCCGCGGCCAGCGCCGGTTCGCTCGTGTACGCACGCACCAGGCGCAGCAGTTCCTCTTCCGAGTAGGGCTTGCCAAGGTAGTGGTTCACACCCAGCGTGCGGGCGTAGTCGCGGTGCTTTTCGGCGATGCGCGAGGTGATCATGATGATCGGCAGGCCCGCCATGGCGTCGTCCGCGCGGATGTTGCGTGCCAGGTCGAAGCCGTCCATGCGCGGCATTTCGATGTCGGACAGCACCACGGCCGGGCGCTCCTGCTGGAGCCGTTCGAGCGCCTGCAGGCCATCGGCCGCGAGCGACACGCGATAGCCTTCGCGCTGCAGCAGGCGCTGCGTCACGCGGCGCACCGTGATGGAGTCGTCCACCACCAGCACCAGCGGAACCTGCGGCACCGGCGGAGCCAGCACCGGCAACGGTTCGTGCGGCGCAGCACCCTCTTCGGCCGAGCCGCCATGCGCGGGTGCCACCAGCGCGGCAGCCTGGCGCAGGCGAGCCTGTTCGCCATGCACCGCGGCCAGCGCCACCGGGTTGTAGATGAGCGCCACCGCGCCCGAAGCCAGCACCGAGATGCCAGCCAGGCCCGGCAGGCGCGCAAGCTGCGGCCCGAGGTTCTTGACCACGACTTCCTGGTTGCCCAGCACTTCGTCCACGTGCAGGCCCACACGCTGCGCTGCGCTTCGCACGATCACGACGGTGTTGTTCTTGCTCGTGGAGTGTTCGCTGCGTGCAGAGGCCTGCAGCAGTGCACCGGCCCAGTAGAACGGCACCTGTTCGCTGCCGAACGGATGGCTGTTGTGCAGGTAGGCGGCTTCGAGCTCGGTGCTGCTCACGCGCTGCACCAGCTCGACCAGGTTGGACGGCACGCCGATCGACACCTCGCCGGCGCGCAGCATCACCACGTGCGTCACCGCGGTGGTGAGCGGCAGCACCAGCTTGAAGGTGGTGCCCTGGCCGGCCGTGCTGTGCGTTTCGATGCGGCCGCCGAGCGCCGCGATCTGCGCACGCACCACGTCCATGCCGATACCGCGGCCTGCCAGCTCGGACACTTGCCCGGCGGTGGAGAAGCCGGGCTTGAAGATCAGCTCGGTGGCTTGCTCGGGCGACAGTTCCTGGTCCGCTTCCAGCAGGCCGAGCGTGCGGGCACGTTCGGCAATGCGCTTGTGGTCCAGGCCGGCGCCGTCGTCGCGGAAGCTCACCGAGACGTCGTTGCCTTCGTGGTGCAGGTCGATCACGATCAGGCCGTTGGCGTCCTTGCCGACCTTTTCGCGTGCGGCCGGCTCTTCGATGCCGTGCGCCACGCAATTGCGCAGCAGGTGTTCGAAGGCAGGCGTCATCCGGTCGAGCACGCCGCGGTCCATTTCGATGGAGCCGCCGACGATGTCCAGGCGCACCTGCTTGCCGGTGTCTTTCGACGCCTGGCGCACCACGCGGTAGAGGCGATCGGAAATGCCCTCGAACTCCACCATGCGCGTACGCAGGAGGCCGCGCTGCAGTTCGCGCGTCTGGCGGGCCTGAACGCTGAGGTCGTCTTCCGTCGCCTGCACCGTCTTTTGCAGCGTGCGCTGCACGGTGGCCACGTCGTTCACCGACTCGGCCATCATGCGCGTGAGTTCCTGCACGCGGGTGAAGCGGTCGAACTCGAGCGGGTCGAAGCTCTGCTGCGAATCCTTGGCCTGCGCGAGGCGGGACTGCATCTGGCTTTCGGCCTGCACCTCGATGTCGCGCAATTGCTGGCGCAGGCGGTCGAGGTTGCCCGTCAGGTCGGAGAGCGAACCGCGCAGCTGGCCGAGTTCGGCTTCGAGGCGCGAGCGCGTGATGATGACCTCGCCGGTCTGCGCCACCAGGCGGTCGAGCAGTTGGGTGCGGATGCGCACGGCCTGGGTCGACACCGCGCGCAGGGGCGCAAGCAGCGCGGGCGCGGGGCGCGGCAGGAGCGATGGCAGGGCGGCCGCTCCCGCTGCGGAGGCGGCGTCTTCGCTGTCGTCGGCGGAGGCCGCTTTTTCGTCATTGGCGGAGACGCCGGATTCGGCGGGAACCTGCACCAGCTGGACACCCGGCGAGGTGGCCGCTGCCGTTGCCACCAGCTGGGCCACTTCGGCCTGGGTGGCATCGTCCGCGGCACGCAGCGCGTCGAAGGTCGCCTGCAGCGCATCGAGGCGCGTGAGCAGCTTTTCGATTTCGACCCGGTCGGCGCCGCCCTGGGTGCCCAGGGCTTCGATCTCGGATTCCATGCGGTGCGCGCGCTCGCCAAGGCGCATGGCGCCGGCCAGCCGGGCGCTGCCCTTGAGCGTGTGCAGCGTGCGCAGCACGGAGGCGCGCGGCGCGTTGTCGTCGGGGTGGTGCGCCCACTGGCGCAGCGCGTGGCCCAGCTGGGGCAGCAGTTCCTGCGCTTCTTCCTCGAAGATCGGGAACAGGTCGACGTCGACCGCGTCCGCCATGTCGATGGCGTCTTCGGAATCGTCCAGCGCCACGTCGGCCATGCCGTCGGAGGCCGCCATATGCTGGTGCGGCCGGGTCTCGATGCGCGCAGCAGCTTCGGCCGGCATGGGCGCGGCAGCGATGTCGCGCAGCGCCTGGAGCGTGCCTTCGGAAGGCTCGCGCAGGAAGCCCACGGCAAACTGGTGCAGCAGGCGGCGCAGCTCGTCGGCCGCGGCAACCAGCACCACGCCCTGTTCGCGCGAACCGCTGCCCTGCATTTGCAGATGCTGCAGCGCGGCTTCGAGCAGGCGGGCCATGCCCGAGAGGCTGTGGAACCCGACCGTGGCCGAACTGCCGGCCAGCGAATGGGCCAGCGCGACGGTCGAATCGGACAGCCGCTCATGGGATTCGAGCGCCCACTCGCCGACTTCGGTGGCCAGTTGCCTGGACCATTCGTCGGCTTCGTTGAGGTAGACGTTGTAGAGCGCGATGCCGATGCGCAGCGGCCCGATGACCTTGACCTGGTCTTCGGCACCCGACACGGCAGCGGCCACTTCGGTGGCTTCCGTGGTGTCGGCGGTTTCCGGGACCTCGGGCTGCGGGACTTCTTCGGCCGCCGTGGCAACAGCCGGCTCGTCGGCCAAGGCCGGTGCTTCGCCCGCCGCGACCACGGCAGGCTCTTCGGGCTCCAGCTGCAAAGCTGGCGCTTCCACGATCTCTTCGGCCGGCGTTACTTCGACGGCAAGGGGCACGGGCTCTTGAGCGATGACCGGTGCCGGCTCGGGCGCCCAATCAAGGTCAGGCAGGCCGTCCAGCGCCGGCAGCTCGGGCACGGGCTCAGGCGACGGTTCGGCAGCGGCTTCGGCCAGGAACGAAGCGGCGGTTTCCGGTTCCGCCTTGGCCGGCTCCAGGAAGTCGAACTTCTCGCCGGCGGCCCAGACAGGCTCGTCGGCCGGGGTCGGCTTGGATTCGAAGTCGAGGAAGTCGGTCGACGTGAAGTCGTCTTCGGGTTCGGGCTTTGCGGCCTCCTGCGGTGCCTCTGCGGGCAGTTCGAACGCGGCAACGGGTGCCGGCTCGAGCGGTGCCGCCGTGGGGAACGACAGGTCGGGCAGTTCCGGGAGTTCCGGCATCGGAAGCGGGGCAACCGCCGGCGGCTCGGCGGCAATGTGGCGCGCGGCCACGGCCAGAGCCTCCGCATCGGCGACACGCGCCGGCATGGTGGGCACGGGCTCGCCCGCCAGCAGGGCATTCGCCACGCGGCTGAAGTGCGACGACTGCCAGCCATGCTGCGAGCCCGAAGCGATGGCTTCGACCCATTGGCTGAACTCTTCGAGCGCCTTGCGGGTGCCGACGAGCAGATCGGGCGTGGCGTCGCGCTGGTCGGCCAGCCAGGTGTTGAGCACCTGCTCGAAAGACCAGGCGGCGTCGCCGAAGTCGGTCAGGCCGACCATGCGCGAACTGCCCTTCAGCGTGTGGAACGCACGCCGCAGGATGGTGAGTTCCTCGGTGTCGTCGGGGTGACTGCCGAGCTCGTCGATGGCGGCCAGGCCGTTTTGCACCACCTCGCGGGCCTCGTCGAGGAAGATGTTCTGCAGGTCGTCTTCTTCGAGTTCGGTGACTTCGGTGTCAGGCAGCGCGGCAGGACCGGTGATCTTGTTCGTCCAGCTGTCGGCCTTGCGGCTGAATTCCTCGATGGGCGACACCTTCGCCTTGCGGTTGGGCGTGGCGAGCGCGGCGAGCTTCGACGCAATCTGGGCGTCGACTTCCTCGATGCTGAGCACGGCATCGCCACCGGTGGCGGCACCCGGTGCCGCGGCATCCGCCGTGGCGCTGTCGGTGGCCTGGCGGCCCATCAGCGGCTTGAGTTCGCCGGCTTCCTGGTCGAACACGAACAGGCGCTTGGCGAGCGTGGGCTGGTAGCCCAGCATGTCGATCAGGAAACCCAGCGCGCCCAGGTTGTTGCCGAGCGCGTCGAAGCTCTGCATCTCTTCCACTGGCGACGCATTGCCCACCAGCATCTGCTCGACATCGTCGCGCATGCGCTGGACGGTGTGGGCGGCCTGCTCGAGCCCGAGCACCGAGAACACGCCGCGCATCTGCAGCAGCTGGGTCGGAACGGTGCGCAGCAGGCCCTTCTCGGCCGGCCGGCGGAAATACTGGTCGAGCGACTTTTCGAGTTCGCTCAGGTGGCTGCGGAGTTCGTCGACCACGGTACCCATGGTCTGGCGATCGCTCACGCGGCGATACAGGTCCTCCATCCAGGGCTCGAGCGGCTCCGAATGGCCGCCTTCGCGCACGCGCTCGATGCGGCCCGCCAGTTGAAGGGTGCGGGAGGTGAGTTGCGGATCGCTCGGGTCGAGGTCTTCGAGCGCGGCTTCCAGGTAGAGCACCGAGGTGGCGACTTCCATCGCAAGCTCGGTATCCGGCGGCTGGCCGGAACGCACGGAGGCTTCGACCGCATGCGTGAGTGCGTCCACCATCGGCAGGATCGGCGGATGCAGCCTCTGCAGCGACTCGCCGAGCTGTGCGAAGGTGTCGGCCACCTGGCGCGTGCGGGTGATGTCGCCGCCCGAAAGCGCCGACCACATTTCCTTGGCAGTTTCGATGCGCTTGCGGGCCTGGGCGAGCACCAGCGGATCGAAGCGGCCGAACTGTTCGACGCTGTAGTCGACACGCGGCTCGCCCGCGACGCCCCAGGCGGCGCGCACGGTGCGCAGCGTGGCGGCTTCGTCGGAGTCGGCGGCGGGTACGGCCTGCGCGCAGAAGAACAGCAGGTCCTGGCCGAGGCGGTCGGAAACCGCGCTGTCGCCGCGCGCCAGCGTGGCGTATTGCAGCAGCACGCGCGAGGCGGCGCGCTTGACGTAAGAATCGGCGGGGATCAGCTCCAGCGCCAGGGCTTCGAAAAAGCCCGCGGCGAGGGTCCAGAAACTTGCGACGCGGGGCAGCAGCGCACCGCGCCCGAGCCCCAGGCACAGCGCCTGCAGCCGGCGCGCGGCCTGCGGGTCGCCGGTCTTGACCAGCTGCAGCACTTCGCGGTCGAGCCGCGAGCGCACGGCCGGGTCATAGGCCAGCGCGGCCTGGGTCAGCGCGGGTCGCACTTCGACCCAGCGCCACGCAACGCTCCAGAGATCGGCCGGATGGACGCGCTCGTTGCCGACCAGTTCGAGCACGTCGCGGTATTGCGGAAACAGCGCGACCGACGACACGGCCTTGCCGGCCAGCAGCGCGTGGAGAAAATCGACGACGGCAAAGCCGGCGCGCTCGATCTTCAGGACCGCGCTGTCGGTGCAGCGCTGCGGTTCGGCAATGAAGCCCTGCACCGCGAATTCGATGGAGCCGAGCACCAGCGCGGGGGCGTTGTTGCCCACCATCTGAAGCGCACCGACGGACTGGTGCAGTTGCTGGCGAGCCATTTGCAGCGGGCCGCTCTCGAGATCCGAGGCACTGCCCACGTCGCGCACGAAGCGCCGCAGCGACTTGCCCACACCATCGAGGGATTTCTGAATTTCTCCCAGCACCCAGGCCAGCGGCCCGAGGTCTTCGGTGGCCGGCACGTTGCCGGCAATGGGGGCCGTGGCAGGGGTTTGAATCGACACGTTGGATGCTCGCCGTTCTTATCTTTTGTCAGGCAATCTTGAATCGGGCGACCGAGCGGCGCAGTTCTTCCGCCATCTGCGAAAGCTCGCGCACCTGCTGGGCCGTGGTACGGGTACCTTCTCCGGTCTGCTCGGTCACCGCAAAAATGTGCTGGATGTTGGCAGCCACCACGTTGGCGGAATCGGCTTCGCGGGACGCGGATTGCGAAATCTGCTCGATGAGGTCTGCAAGGCGGCGCGACACGCGGTCGATCTCGGTCAGTGCGGTACCTGCATTGTCGGACAGCTTGGCCCCTTCGACCACACCCTGCGTGGAGCGCTCCATGGCGCCCACGGCATCCTGCGTGTCGGTCTGAATGGCCTTCACCAGCGCCGAGATCTGGCGCGTGGCGTCTGCGGAGCGTTCAGCCAGCCGCTGCACTTCTTCCGCCACCACCGAGAAGCCGCGACCGGCTTCACCGGCCGATGCGGCCTGGATGGCGGCGTTCAGTGCCAGCACGTTCGTCTGTTCGGTAATGTCCGAGATCAGCTCGGTGATTTCACCGATCTCCTGCGAGGATTCGCCCAGGCGCTTGATCCGCTTGGAGGTTTCCTGGATCTGGTCGCGGATGGAGTTCATACCGCCGATGGCGTTCTGCACGGCCTGCAGACCCGACGATGCGGCTTGCAGCGACTGGCGCGCCACCGTGGCGGACTCTTGCGCTTGCGAGGACACGCCGTTGATTCGCTCGGCCATGGTCAGCACCGACTGGCCGGTTTCGCGAATTTCGCGCAGCTGTTCGGTCGAAGCGGCCAGCAGTTCGGTCGAGGTGCTTTCCACCTGCGACGTGGTTTGCGCCACGCGGGTGGCCGTGTTCTGCACGTTGCCCACCAGCAAACGCAGTTCTTCCACCGTGTAGTTCACCGAGTCGGCAATGGCGCCGGTGATGTCCTCGGTCACGGTGGCTTCCTGCGTCAGGTCGCCTTCGGCCACTGTCTGCAGTTCGTTCATCAGCCGAAGAATGGCAGCCTGGTTGGCGTTGTTGATGCGGCCGGCCTCGTCGCTGGCCTGTTCGGCAGCAAGACGTTCGCGTTCGGCGACGGCGGCACGTTCGCGGCCTTCGCGCACCTGCACGAAACCGATGGCGCCGGCCAGAGCCAGGGCGGCCAGCGAGAGCACGAACAGCATCACGATCGTTCCGGCGCCCAGGCCGGTGCGGGCGGAGAGCTTGTCCTGCAGTTCGCCGAGCGATTTACGCAGCGGTTCGCTGTCGGTCAGGATGGAAGCCTGCGCTTCGCGTGCGGCCACCAGACCCTGCAGGTTGCCCAGAATGGCGGACGCCTGCGTGCGCATCTGCTCATAGGTCTTGAGAATGGCTTCGAGCTGCTGGCGGGTCTGCGGGTCCTTCGAGCCGGGGAAACGCTGCTGCGCATTGCCGTCGAGCAGGCCGCGCGTGGTTTCCTGGAAGGTGTTCAAGTCCTTGCCGAGCAGGAACACGGCGTCGGGGTTCACGCCTTCGACCGTGAAGAATTCGTTGGTCGACTTGCCGATGCGCTGGGTCAGCATCACGAGCTGGCCGGCGGCCGAGATTTCAGGCAACGTGGCGTTCTGCTGCATCTTGAGCGATGCCACGGTTTCCGTCATTTCGAGCAGCGCGGACGACTGCTGGTTGATGTCGCGCAAGGCGGCACCCACCTGCGTCAGGATCTGGCGCTGGGCCAGCACGGCCTTGGCGCTGGCGTCGGCACGGGCGACCAGCGGGTTGATCTTGCCCATGTCCTCGTCGTACTGGTTGCCCACGCGTTCGAGGCGCAGGGCATCGTCGCCGTTGGTCAGGCCCTGCACGCGGCGCGTGAGGTCGTCGGCGCTGTCCTTCACTTCGACGAAAGCGGGCGCGCTGCCGACGAGTGCCTGCGAGATCGACTTTGCAAGCCGCTGCGACTGCATCAGCGACTGGCCGGTGGCGGCCACCTGCTGCGCAAGGCGCTCGGCGCGAAGAATGGCGGAGCCGGCCACCAGCAACAGCAGCAGCACCACGACCGCCAGCATGATCGCCAGGATCCGCTGCTGGCGCGCCGGGTTGGAGCCCGTTCGTCCCGCGGCAGCCTGCGCGGCTTCGGCAGATGCGGCATCGGCCTCGTTGGCGGCCTCGCCGACCAGCGTGGCACCGTCGGCAAAGCCGGTGGGCACCGGCTCGCTGGAGGTGCGGCCTTGTTTTCTGGCGAGGCGGACGGTCTTTTCGTCCGGCACCTGAACCGTGTCGACGTCGTCGAGCGATATGGTGGAACCGGAGCCGTCGACGCGGGCCTTGTCGTTGCCGCTTTGAGCGGGCAGTAATTTCTTGAACTTGTCGGCGATCGAGCTCACGGTCGGTCCTTCAGGTGGTTGTCTTCTGGCTGTGCGGATGCACTAGGCGCCAATACTCAAAAACTGGGGTTGCTGCGAGAGCGCCTGCAGGTTGATTTCCTGCCAGCGCTCACCCGCCGCATCGGTGAAAAGATGCCCGAGCCAGGCGGGTGCATCTGCGCCTGGGGGTTCCGCGCCCGTGAAGGCCTCGGCCCCCCGCAACCCCGCCAGTCGATCGACCAGCAAAGCGCAGTTGACTTCGAGCAGCTCGTTGAGGGCAACGAGCCGCGATTGCATGCGGGCCGCCTCGGTGGCCGCAAGGCCATCGGACGTGCCGGAGGCGAATGCCGACAGCTGCACCACGCCATAGAGGCCGCCGCGCAGGTTGGCAACGCCGAGGAACCAGGGTTCCGTGTAGGGCACGGGCTGGGGCGGCGTCCAGGGGAAGATCTCACCCGCGTGGCCCAGTGGAAAGAGGTACTTGCCCTCACCGGCCTCGACCGCGAGCCACGTGGCGGCCACGCCGGTGGTGCGAGCAGCCTGCAGGCGGCTCGCAAGCCGGGACTGGAAGGCTCGAAGAGCGTCGCGATTTGCCATGGACTCGGCAGTCTTCCGTTCAGGCCAGCGCGCTGATCTTGGACATCAGCTCGGCCGCGTTGACCGGCTTCACGATGTAGTCGCGGGCGCCCTGGCGCATGCCCCAGACGCGGTCGGTTTCCTGGTTCTTGCTGGTGCACAGGATGATCGGAATGGCGGCGTACTGCGGGTCGCGGACGATGGCGCGCGTGAGCTGGAAGCCGTTCTGGCCGGGCATGACGACGTCCATGAGGATCAGGTCGGGCTGGTCCTCTTCGAGACGGCGCATGGCGTCTTCTGCGTTTTCGGCGGTCTTGACGGCAAAGCCGTTCTTCTGGAGCAGGTCGGACAGGAACAGCAGTTCCGTCTTGGAGTCGTCGACGACGAGGATTTTTCGAATGGGCATTACTGCGCTTCCTGTTGAACGATGCCAAACTGCTGCACGGCCTGCAGCAATTGGTCTTTGGTGAAAGGTTTGGTCAGGTAGTCTTGCGATCCGACCATGCGGCCGCGGGCCTTGTCGAAGACGCCGTCTTTCGAGGAAAGCATCACCACCGGAACATTGGAGAACTGAGCGTTGCGCTTGATGATGGCGCAGGTCTGGTAGCCGTCGAGGCGCGGCATGAGGATGTCGCAGAAAATCAGATGCGGCTTGTGGTCGTTGACTTTCGAGAGCGCGTCAAAGCCGTCCTCCGCAAGGAGAACTTCATGTCCGCCCTGCTTCAGAAATATTTCGGCACTGCGCCGGATCGTATTGCTGTCATCGATGACCAGCACCTTGTAACCTGATCCATTCGGCCCCATTGCACACACTCCTGCTGAGATGAGACTTGGATGCCCGCCGCACCGTACATCGGCGCAGATCGCGTAGCCCTATGCCATGCTTCAGATTTCAACCATTTCGAAGTCTTCCTTGCGTGCACCGCACTCAGGACAGGTCCAGTTCATCGGGACATCAGCCCAGGCCGTGCCTGCTGCGATCCCATCTTCCGGTACACCCACCGCTTCGTCATAGATCCACCCACAAATCAGGCACATCCAAGTTTTCGTATTCATCGGAGCTTAAAGTCCTTGTTCATTAAATGCAACGAGTGTATCTATGCGTATCTCACTGGCGGGCGGTAAACGTCGCGCCTATGCCACCATTGAGGCGATTTCGGCCGGCGTATGACCATTTACTTACATTCCGCAGACAACACCCGCAAACCGGGCAATCTTAACGACCCTCCGCCGGACGCTGAAGAAGCGGCCGAACGGGACCTGAATCCGCCCTGCGTTCTGGTCTTCAATGCCAGCGATCCGAGCGGCGCCGGCGGGCTGGGGGCCGACGCCCTGGCCATGGCCTCGGTGGGTGCGCACATGCTTCCGGTGGTCACTGGCGCCTACGCCCGCGACACGGCCGAGATATTCGACCATTTCGCCTTCGAGGAAGAGGCCATTGCCGAGCAGGCGCGCGCCATCCTGGAGGACGTGGAAGTCCAGCTCATCAAGGTGGGCTTTGTCGGCAGCCCCGACGCGCTGAGCACCATCGCCGAGACCGCATCCGACTATCCCGAGGTGCCGCTGGTGGCCTACATGCCCAACCTTTCGTGGTGGGACGAGAACCTGATCGAGCCCTATCTGGATGCTTTTCGAGAGTTACTTCTTCCGCAGACCACAGTGTTGGTGGGAAACCACAGCACCCTCTGGCGATGGCTGCTTCCCGACTGGAGCGGCGAGCGTCCGCCCGGTGCGCGGGACATTGCCAAGGCCGCCGGCGAGTTCGGCGTGCCCTACACGCTGGTGACCGGCATGGTGCTGCCCGACCAGTTCATCGACAACGTGCTGGCCTCGCCGCAGTCAGTGCTTGCCAACGAAAAATACGAGCGGCTGGAGGCCGTCTTTGCCGGCGCCGGCGACACCCTGTCGGCCGCGTTGGCCGCCTTGCTCGCAAGCGGCACCGACCTGGTGGCCGCCACCACCGAGGCCCTGGCCTACATGGACCGCTGCCTGGACGCCGGATTCCGGCCCGGCATGGGCCACGTGCTTCCCGACCGCCTCTTCTGGGCCGAGCCGGAAGATGAAGACGATGACGACGAAGACCCCGACGCAGCCCCCGATTTCGCCCTGCCCCCTCACGACACCAGACATTGATGCCAAACGCTGACCAAAACGACATTCTTTTCGAGCGCGCCCGCGCCGTCATTCCCGGCGGCGTCAATTCGCCGGTGCGCGCCTTCAAGGCCGTGGGCGGCACGCCGCGCTTCATCCGCCGTGCCGAGGGCGCCTATTTCTGGGACGCCAACGACAAGCGCTACATCGATTACATCGGCTCCTGGGGTCCGATGATCCTGGGCCATGGCCACCCGGCCGTGGTCGAGGCGGTGCAGAAGGCCGTGCTCGAGGGCTTCTCCTACGGTGCGCCCACCGAGCGCGAGATCGAGCTGGCCGAGGCCATCCTCGCCCTGGTCCCGTCGATGGAGATGGTGCGGCTCGTGAGTTCGGGCACCGAGGCCGCCATGAGCGCGCTGCGCCTCGCGCGCGGCGCCACCGGCCGCAAGCACATCATCAAGTTCGAGGGCTGCTACCACGGCCATGCCGACGCGCTGCTGGTAAAGGCCGGCTCCGGCCTCGCCACCTTCGGCCACCCCACCTCGGCCGGCGTGCCGCCCGAGGTCACTCAGCACACGCTGGTGCTCGAGTACAACAACATCGCGCAGCTCGAGGAAGCCTTTGCGCTGCACGGCAACGACATCGCCTGCCTCATGATCGAGGCGATTGCCGGCAACATGAACTTCGTGCGCGCCACGCCCGAATTCGCCGCCCGCTGCCGCGCGCTTTGCACGCAGCATGGCGCGCTCTTGGTGTTCGATGAAGTGATGACCGGCTTTCGCGTGGGCCTGCACGGCGCACAGGGCGTGCTGGGCATCACGCCCGACCTCACCGTGCTCGGCAAGGTCATCGGCGGCGGCATGCCGCTCGCGGCCTTCGGCGGCCCGCGCGCCATCATGGAACAGCTCGCGCCGCTCGGGCCGGTCTACCAGGCCGGCACGCTGTCGGGCAACCCGGTGGCCACGGCCTGCGGCCTTGCAACGCTGAAGGAAATTGCGCGCCCCGGTTTCTACGAAGCGCTGTCGAAGAAGACGCGCTCGCTGGTCGACGGCCTGAAGGCCGCCGCCGCGGCTGAAGGGCAGCCCTTCAACGCCGACAGCGAGGGCGGCATGTTCGGCTTCTTCCTGATGAACGAGTTGCCGCAGAACTACGCCAAGGTAATGACCACCGACAACGCGAAGTTCAACGCGCTGTTCCACGGCCTCCTGGACCGCGGCGTGTACATCGCGCCGGCGCTCTACGAAGCAGGCTTCGTGAGCGCCGCGCACAGCGACGAAGACATCGCTGCCACCGTCGAGGCCGCACGGCAGATCTTCAAGGCCTCGCAGCCCCGTTGATCGTGATCGCCTGCGGGCGCGAGGTCAGTGGCGGAAGTGGCGCACGCCCGAGATCACCATGACCACGCCGCGCTCGTCGGCGGCATCGATCACTTCCTGGTCGCGCATCGAGCCACCCGGCTGAATGACGCAGCTCGCGCCGGCATCGACCACCACGTCGAGCCCGTCGCGGAACGGGAAGAAGGCATCGCTCGCCACCGCGGTGCCCTTGAGCGACAGGCCCGCATGCTCGGCCTTGATGCTCGCGATGCGCGCCGAATCCAGGCGGCTCATCTGGCCCGCGCCCACGCCCATGGTCATGCCGCCGGCGCAGAACACGATGGCGTTGCTCTTGACGTACTTGGCGACCTTCCATGCGAACAGCAGGTCTTGCAGCTGCTCGGGCGTGGGTTGCTTCTTCGATACCACCTTGAGGTCGCTCGCCGAAAGCTCATGGTTGTCGGCAGTCTGCATCAAGAGGCCCGAGCCGACGCGCTTGACGTCGATCGCATTGCGGCCGTTGTCCCAATCGGTGGCGCCACCCTTGGGCAGGGCAATCTCGAGCACGCGCACGTTGAGCTTGGCCTTGGTCGCCTGGAACACTTCCAGCGCCTCGGGCGTGTAGCCCGGCGCCATCAGCACTTCGACGAACTGCTTGGCAATGGCCTGCGCGGTTTCGCCGTCGACCGGACGATTGAAGGCGATGATGCCGCCGAAGGCCGAGGTCGGGTCGGTCTTGAAGGCCTTGCCGTAGGCTTCGGCCGCATCCTTGCCCACGGCCACGCCGCAGGGGTTGGCATGCTTCACGATCACGCAGGCCGGCACGTCGAAGCTCTTCACGCATTCCCATGCGGCGTCGGCGTCGGCGATGTTGTTGTAGCTCAGTTCCTTGCCCTGCAGCTGCCTGGCGGAGACGAGCGAGCCGGGCGCCGGATACAGGTCGCGGTAGAACGCGGCCTGCTGGTGCGGGTTCTCGCCATAGCGAAGGTCTTGCACCTTCACGAAGCGGCCGTTGCTTTGCGCCGGGAACAGCGAGCGCGTGGGCGCGGGCTGTCCGATGCTGGCGTCGAAGTCGATGGCCGAGAGGTAGTCGCTGATGGCGCCGTCGTAGTCGGCGATGCGGTTGAACGCGGCCACCGAGAAAGCGAACTTGGTCTTGTCGCTGAGCTTGCCGGCGGCCTGGAGCTCGGCCAGCGCCACGGGGTATTGCGAGGCGTCGGTCAGCACGCCCACGTCCTTCCAGTTCTTGGCCGCGCTGCGCACCATGGCCGGGCCGCCGATGTCGATGTTCTCGATGGCGTCTTCCAGCGTGCAGCCGGCCTTGGCCACCGTGGCTTCGAACGGATAGAGATTGACCACGAGCAGGTCGATGGTGTCGATGCCATGTTCCTTGATGGCCGCCACGTGCGCCGGCAGATCGCGCCGCGCGAGCAGGCCGCCGTGGATCTTGGGATGCAGCGTCTTCACGCGGCCGTCGAGCATTTCAGGAAAACCGGTGTGGTCGGCCACTTCGGTCACGGGCAGGCCGGCATCGGCCAGCAGCTTGGCGGTGCCGCCGGTGGACAGCAGCTTGATGCCAAGGCCGTGCAGTGCTTGCGCGAATTCGAGGATGCCGGTTTTGTCGGAGACGGAGATGAGTGCGGTCTGGGCCATGGAATATGCCGTGGAGTTATTTCAAAAGTTTGTGTTCAACCAGCTTCTTGCGAAGCGTGTTGCGATTCAGGCCCAACCATTGCGCGGCCTTCGACTGGTTGCCCTCGGCGCGCGTCATCACGACGTCGAGCAGGGGCTTCTCGACCACCCGCACGAGCATTTCGTACATGCCGTCGGGTTCGGTGCCGCGCAAATCGCGAAAGTAGCTGTCCAGACTGGTGCGCACGCAGTCCTCGATGTGTTTCTTGCTCATGCTTTTTCTTCTCTTCTTCTCTCTCAATCAGCGGCGCAGGCCGCCTCCTCTTCACCTGACAGCTCTTCGGCCGCCTGGTGCACGGGCATGCGGTCCATGCGGTCCGCCAACCCGTCGAAATAATCGCCGACCGCGCGCAGTTGCGCCGTCGAGTCTTCGATGGTGTTCATCCGTGCGCGAAAGGCTTCGCCGTCCGGCAGCGTACGCACATACCAGCCGATGTGCTTGCGCGCCGTGCGCACGCCGCTGAACTCGCCGTACAGCGCGTAGTGCTCCACCAGGTGGTCGAGCAGCAGGCGGCGAACCTCGGCAACCAAGGGCGGTGCAAGGTGCGTGCCGGTCTCCAGGAAATGAGAGATCTCGCGAAAGATCCAGGGCCGGCCTTGCGCCGCGCGGCCGATCATCACCGCGTCGGCACCGGTGGCGGCGAGCACGTCGCGCGCCTTCTCGGGCGAGCGGATGTCGCCGTTGGCCACCACCGGCACGCGCACCGCGGCCTTCACGGCGGCAATGGTGTCGTACTCGGCGTCGCCCTTGTAGCCCTGCTCACGCGTGCGGCCGTGCACGGTGAGCATCTGCACGCCGGCCGATTCGAAATCGCGCGCGAGCTTCACCGCGTTGCGGTGCTCTTCGCTCCAGCCGGTGCGCATCTTGAGCGTGACCGGCACGTTGAAAGGTCGGGCCGCATCGACCACGGCGCGCACGATCTCGAGTGCCAGGGGCTCGTCGCGCATCAGCGCGGATCCGGCCCACTTGTTGCAGACCTTCTTGGCCGGGCAACCCATGTTGATGTCGATGATCTGCGCACCGCGCTCGATGTTGTAGACCGTGGCCTCGGCCATCATGGCCGCATCGGTGCCGGCGATCTGCACCGCGATGGGGCCCGGCTCGCCGTCGTGGTTGGCGCGGCGCGATGTCTTGAGCGTGTTCCAGAGTTCCTTGCGCGAGGTGACCATCTCACTGACCGCGTAGCCCGCACCGAGCGCGCGGCACAGCATGCGGAAGGGCCGGTCCGTCACGCCGGCCATGGGCGCGACGAACAGCCGGTTTTCCAGCGTGTGGGTGCCGATCTGCAAGGTCATGAGAGGGAAAGTGTCGCGCGTTCGGCTGCTGAAAAATGAGGCACGATTGTAGCCACGCGCCGTTTCGTCGACTGAAACGATTTGCGCCCGGGGTACCGGCGCAAACACCCTTGTGCACGGCGCTTTTTCCGACTGCGATCTGAAAACGCACTGCCTATACTGCGTCGACTCATTTCACCCTATGCAAGCCTGGCTCGACGCTCTTCTCGCGCTACTCGCGCTTCCGCAGTACGGACTCTCCACGCTGTTCATTGCGGCTTTCGTCTCGGCAACGCTGTTGCCGGTGGGCTCGGAGCCGATTCTTTTCGGCCTGCTCAAGCTCAATCCCGACATGTTCTGGTCCGCCGTTGCGGTGGCAACGGTGGGCAACACGCTGGGCGGTGCGGTCGACTGGGGAATAGGCTATGGCGCGCACAAGGTGGCCGACAAATACTCGCACTCGAAACATCATGTGCGCGTATTGGGCTGGCTGGAACGGCTCGGCCCGAAGGCGTGCCTTTTGAGCTGGCTGCCGATCGTGGGCGATCCGCTGTGCGCGGTGGCGGGCTGGCTCAAGCTGCCCTTCTGGCCGTGCCTGGGCTACATGGCGATTGGAAAATTCCTGCGCTACGTCACCATGACGGTCGCGCTGCTCTACGTGTTTCCGTCGTGATGCCGCCGCTGCGGCTTCAGCTCAGGAGGCCGTAGGGGCCGCCGCGTTCCAGTGCCCGCTGGTAGGCGGGGCGCGCATGGATGCGCTGCAGGTATGCCATCAGCCTGGGCCGCTTCGCATCGAGGCCGCCGCGCGCCTCTGCGGCTTCGACCGGGAAGCTCATCTGGATGTCGGCACCCGTGAATTCGTTGCCGGCAAACCACTCGCTCTTGCCGAGCTCGGCTTCCATGAAGTTCAGGTGGCTCTCGATATTCGGCGTGACGATGGCCGCCTTGGCCTTGCCCGCAATCATCTTGGCAATCGGCTTCGCGAAGAAAGGCATCTTGCCGTTCTCGATCTTGTCGAACACCAGCTTGAGCAGCAGCGGCGACATGGCCGAGCCTTCAGCGAAATGCAGCCAGTAGCGGTAGCGCACGGCCTCCGGCGTGCCCGGCACGGGCGCCAGCCGGCCATTGCCATGGCGCTCGATCAGCGTCTCGATCACGGCGCCCGATTCCGCCAGCACAAGACCGTCGTCCGTCGTCACCACCGGCGACTTGCCAAGCGGATGAACGGCCCGCAGCGAAGCGGGCGCCAACATGGTCTGCGGATCGCGCTGGTAGTGAACGATTTCGTAGGGCAGCCCGAGTTCTTCGAGAAGCCAAAGCACGCGCTGCGAGCGCGAGTTGTTGAGGTGATGGACGGTGAGCATACGGCGACAGGTGCTTGAAAGAAGGGGCGTGCCTTTTCGCGAAACACCGCGGAACCGGCTTCGCCGGGCCGCTGGTGTTGCCCCCGGTGAGGGGGTTGGCGTAGCGACACGAAGTGCGCGAAGACTGGGGGTGAGCCAGTTACGAACTGAAGAGGAAGTTCATCACGTCGCCATCCTTGACGACGTATTCCTTGCCTTCCGAACGCATCTTGCCCGCGTCCTTCGCGCCCTGCTCGCCCTTGTAGGCGATGTAGTCCTCGAAAGCGATGGTCTGGGCGCGGATGTAGCCTTTTTCGAAGTCGCCGTGGATCACGCCGGCGGCCTGGGGGCCGGTGTCGCCGATGTGGATGGTCCAGGCGCGCACTTCCTTCACGCCGGCGGTGAAGTAGGTCTGCAGGCCCAAGAGCTTGAAGGCCGCACGGATCAGGCGGTTGAGGCCCGGCTCGTCCTGGCCGATTTCGGCGAGGAACATCTTCTTGTCCTCGTCGTCCATCTCGGCCAGGTCGGCTTCGATCTTGGCGCAGATGGCGACCACGGGCGCGCCTTGCTTGGCGGCGTATTCGCGCAGGCGGTCCAGGTAGGGGTTGTTCTCGAAGCCGTCTTCCGCCACGTTGCCGACGAACATCGCGGGCTTGGCGGTGATGAGCGTGAACGACTTGACCAGCGGCAGCTCTTCCTTCGTGAACTCGAGCGCGCGCACCGGCGTGTTCTCGTTCAGCGCGGCCTGGCAGCGTTCGAGCAGGCCGACGAGCTTCTGAGCGTCCTTGTCGCCCGAGCGCGCCACCTTGGTGTGGCGATGCAATGCCTTCTCGACCGTGGCCAGGTCGGCCAGGCAGAGTTCGGTCTGGATCACTTCGATGTCGGAGATCGGGTCGACCTTGCCGGCCACGTGGATCACGTTGTCGTCGTCGAAGCAGCGCACGACGTTCACCGTGGCGTCGGTTTCGCGGATGTGCGCGAGAAACTTGTTGCCCAGGCCCTCGCCCGTGCTGGCGCCGGCCACCAGGCCGGCAATGTCGACGAACTCGACGATGGCGGGCACCACGCGCTCGGGCTTCACGATCTCGCTCAGCTGCGCGAGCCGCGGATCGGGCACTTCCACCACGCCCACATTGGGCTCGATGGTGCAGAACGGATAGTTCTCCGCCGCGATGCCGGCCTTGGTCAACGCATTGAAAAGGGTGGATTTACCGACGTTGGGCAGGCCGACGATGCCGCATTGCAAACTCATGGGGGGTCCTCTTGGGTAACCGGCGATTTTAAGGGACGCGGTTCTGGGACGCGGGTCGCCTGGTTCCGCGGGGCATTCGAAGTAGGAACACCATCAGGGTAAAACCGGATTAGCAAACGTTTGCGCAAACGTTTTCGTTGGTTAATATCGGCGTCCCCGGCAAGAGACCGGCGCACCGCTCAACCCCCCTCAGGAGACAACACCCATGAAGTTCACCCGCCGTACGCTGCAAAGCGCAGCCGCCCTGACGCTGCTGGGCGCCCTTGCCGCCTCGCCCGCCCTCGCGCAGGACAAGCCCAAGGTCGCGCTGGTCATGAAGTCGCTGGCCAACGAGTTCTTCCGCACCATGGAAGACGGCGCCAAGGCGCACCAGAAAGCGCACGCCTCGCAGTACACCCTGGTGGCCAACGGCATCAAGGACGAGACCGACACGGCGGCCCAGATCAAGATGGTCGAGCAGATGATGGCGCAGAAGATCAACGCGCTGGTCATCGCGCCGGCCGATTCGAAGGCGCTGGTGCCGGTGGTCAAGGCCGCCATCGACCGCGGCATCCTGGTGGTCAACATCGACAACCAGTTCGACACCGCCGCGCTGAAGGAAAAGGCCATCCAGGTGCCTTTCGTCGGCCCCGACAACCGTGCCGGCGCCAAGCTGGTCGGCGACGAGCTGGCCAAGAGCCTGAAGGCCGGCGACAAGGTCGGCATCATCGAAGGCGTCTCGACCACCTTCAATGCGCAGCAGCGCACCCTCGGCTACCAGGACGCAATGAAGGCCGCTGGCGTGACGGTGGTGGGCGTGCAGTCGGGCCAGTGGGAAATCGACAAGGGCAACACCGTGGCCGCCGGCATGATGCGCGAGCATCCCGACCTGAAGGCGCTGCTCGCGGGCAACGACAGCATGGCGCTCGGCGCAGTCGCTGCGGTCAAGGCCGCGGGCAAGACCGGCAAGGTGCTGGTGGTGGGCTACGACAACATCGGCGCCATCAAGCCGATGCTGAATGACGGCCGCGTTCTTGCCACGGCCGACCAGTTCGCAGCCAAGCAGGCGGTGTTCGGCATCGAGACCGCGCTCAAGGCGCTGGCCGAAAAGAAGCCCCAGTCGAGCATGCCCGCCGAAGTGAAGACCGACGTGGTGCTGGTCACCAAGTCGTCGTCGAAGTAAATGTTGCTCGCCCCCAGTCTTCGCGCACTTCGTGTCGCTTCGCCAACCCCCTACCGGGGGCAACACCTGAGGCCCGGCGAAGCCGGTTCCTCGGTGTTTCTGGAATGAGGTGGTCACCGTGACTGACGCCCATCGCAGTACGCCGGTGCTCTCGCTGGGCGCGCTCGGCAAGGACTATGCGGCGCCGGTGCTCGACGACGTTTCTCTTGTGCTGAATGCCGGCGAGGTGCTCGCGCTCACGGGCGAGAACGGGGCCGGCAAGAGCACGCTGTCGAAAATCGTCTGCGGCCTCGTGCAACCGACACGCGGCCAGATGCTGCTCGACGGCGTGCCGTTCCAGCCCGCATCGCGCCGCGATGCCGAACGCCTGGGCGTGCGCATGGTCATGCAGGAACTAGGGCTGGTCACCACGCTGTCGGTGGCCGAGAACCTGCTGCTCGACCGGCTGCCCAACCAGACCGGCTGGATCCGCCGCGGCAGGTTGCATGAGCTGGCCGCGCGCCAGCTCGCCAAGATCGGCATGCAGAACATCGACCCGGCCACGCCCGTGGCGCGGCTGGGCATCGGCCAGCAGCAGATGGTCGAGATTGCGCGCAACTTGCAGGACGACACGCGCGTGCTGGTGCTGGACGAACCCACCGCCATGCTCACGCCGCGCGAGACCTCGCATCTCTTCGAGCAGATCGAACTGCTGAAGGCGCGCGGCGTGGCCATCGTCTACGTGTCGCATCGTCTCGAAGAGCTGCAGCGCATCGCGGACCGCGTGGCGGTGCTGCGCGATGGGCGCCTTGTGGACGTGCGCGCCATGGCCGGCGTGCGCGAATCCGAGCTGGTGCAGCGCATGGTGGGCCGCGCGGTGCACGAACACGAAGGGCGCGACCGCCGCGTGGCCGGACCGGTGCTGCTGAGCGCGCGCGGCATCGGCCGCGCACAGGTCGTGCGCGATGTCGACATCGACCTGCGCGCGGGCGAAGTCATGGGCCTCGCGGGCCTGGTCGGCTCCGGCCGGACCGAACTGGTGCGGCTGCTGTTCGGTGCCGACCGCGCCGACCGCGGTGAAATTCTTCTCTACGACGGCACATCCAACCCGCAGCCGGTGCAGAGCGCCCGCAAGGGCTGGCGCTCGCCGATGCAGGCCATCCGCGCGGGCATCGGCCTGGTGACCGAAGACCGCAAATCGCAAGGGCTGCTGCTCACGCAATCGATCCGCGTCAACGCCACGCTGAGCGACCTGGGCGCGATCTCTCGCGCGGGCTGGCTGCAGCGTGCCAGGGAGCGCGGCATTGCGCGGCGCCTGGTGGAACTGCTGCGCATCCGCTCACGCAGCATCGAGCAACCGGTGGCCACGTTGAGCGGCGGCAACCAGCAGAAGGTGGTGTTCGCGCGCTGGCTGCACCGCGAATGCAAGGTGCTGCTGCTCGACGAGCCCACGCGCGGCGTGGACGTGGGCGCGCGTGCCGATCTTTATGCCGAACTCGACCGCATGACCGACGCCGGCAAGGCGCTCTTGATGGTGTCGAGCGACCTGCGTGAGCTGATGGCCATGTGCGACCGCATCGGCGTGATGAGCGCCGGCCGGCTGGTCGCGGTGTTCGAGCGCGGCCAATGGAGCGAGCAATCGCTGCTCGCCGCCGCATTCACCGACGCGGCAGGACGCAACGCCGCCGCGACGACCCCGACGGCGGGATCCGCCATTTCCGATTCGAATCCGGCCCAAGCGGCCACCGCCGAGACACCATGAACGCAGCCGCTGCTACACCCGCCACGACATCCGCTCCGCCCTCCGCTCTCAAGGGCCAGCTGGGCACCTATCTCGGCTTGACAGTGGTGCTCGTCGGCATGATCGCGCTCTTCGGCGCGCTGAGCGAATACTTCTTCACGCGCGAAACCTTCATCTCCATTGCCAACGAAATTCCCGCGCTCGCGGTGATGGCTGTCGGAATGACCTTCGTGCTGATCATCGCGGGCATCGATCTCTCGGTGGGCTCGGTGTTGGCACTCAGCGCAGCAGTGACGGCCGCCGCCATCCTTCAGTGGAAGCTCTCGGTGCCGATGGCTGCCGCGCTGGGCCTTGCCACGGGGCTGGTGTGCGGCACCGTGACGGGTGCCGTGTCGGTCGCGTGGCGGCTGCCGAGCTTCATCGTCTCGCTGGGCATGCTCGAAGCGGTGCGCGGCGGCGCCTACCTGGTGACCGATTCGCGCACGCAGTACGTGGGCGACGCCATCTCGGGCCTGGCGGCTCCATGGGTCGGCGGCATCTCCGCAGCCTTCGTGCTCGCGGTGGTGCTGGTGGCCATCGGCCAGCTGGTACTCACGCGCACGGTCTTCGGCCGCCACGTGGTGGGCATCGGCACCAATGAGGAAGCCATGCGGCTCGCGGGCATCGACCCGCGGCCGATCCGCATCATCGTGTTTGCGGCCACGGGCCTCCTGGCCGGGCTGGCGGGGCTGATGCAGTCGGCGCGGCTCGAAGCGGCCGACCCCAATGCCGGCGTCGGCATCGAGCTGCAGGTGATCGCGGCCGTGGTCATCGGCGGCACCAGCCTCATGGGCGGGCGCGGCTCGGTGATCAACACCTTCTTCGGCGTGCTGATCATCGCGGTGCTCGAGGCCGGGCTCGCGCAGGTGGGTGCCAGCGAGCCGAGCAAACGCATCATCACCGGCGCGGTCATCGTGGTTGCGGTGATCATCGACACCTTGCGCCAGCGCCGTGCCGACCGCCGCCTGGCCTGAAGCTGCCAACAAGGGGAACACGCCATGGCCACCATCAAGGACGTCGCGCTGCGCGCGGGGGTTTCGGTTACCACCGTCTCACATGTGGTCAACGACACGCGCCACGTGAGCGCCAAGGGCCGCGAGCGCGTGGAAGAGGCCATCCGCGAACTGGGCTACGTGCCCAACGCGATGGCGCGCAGCCTCAAGAGCAACACCACGTCGACGCTCGGCATGCTGATTCCGAACAGCTCGAACCCCTACTTCGCCGAGATCGTGCGCATCGTGGAAGACCGCTGCTTCGGCGCCGGCTACACGCTGGTGCTGTGCAACACCGACGACGAGCCCCACCGCCAGAGCGTGTACCTGCAGGTGCTGGCCGAGCGCCGCATCGACGGATTGATCGTGGTGTCGACCGGGGCCGGCGATGACGACTCGCTGGTCACGCAACTGCACGGCCTGCGCATTCCGACCGTGCTGGTCGACCGCGAGATTGCCGACCCGGCCTGCGACCTGGTGGAAACGGCCCACATGCAGGGCGGCCTGCTCGCGGTGCGGCACCTGCTGTCGCTCGGCCACAAGCGTATTGCCTGCATCGGCGGACCGGTGGGCGTGATGCCGAGCGAGCAGCGCATCGAGGGCTGGCGCATGGCGCTGGCCGAAGGCGGCGCGGCACCGAATGCCGACGCGCTGCTGTGGCGCGGCGGCTTCACGAGCCAGGGCGGCTACGAGGCGATGCACGCCATCTTGCGCACCGAGCAGGCGCCCTCGGCCGTGTTCGTCTGCAACGACCTGATGGCCATCGGCGCCTTGCGCGCCGCGCATGAAAGCGGCGTGCACGTGCCCGACGACCTTTCGATCGTCGGCTTCGACGACATCGAACTTTCGGCCTACACCAGCCCGCCGCTCACCACCGTGGCGCAGCCCAAGGAACGCATCGGCGCGCTGGCGGTCGACATGCTGCTGGAGCGCGTGGGCGGCAAGCGGCGCGACGCGCGCAAGGTGGTGCTGCAGCCCGAGTTGCGCGTGCGCGCCTCGACCGCGCGGCATGCGAGCTTTCGCGAAGCCGCCGCCCCTTCTGCGCCCTCTTCTTCGCCCTCTTCTTCGTCCGCGTCTTCGTCCCCGGAAAACCGAAAGTCCCGCGCCCCGTGAGCTCAACGCCTCCTCCTTCTTCTTCCAGCGCCGCCGAGCCGCCGCGCATCGTGGTGCTCGGCAGCCTGAACATGGACATCGTGCTGCGCGTGCCGCATGCGCCGGCCGCGGGCGAAACCCTGCTGGGCCATTCGATCAGCCACATTCCGGGCGGCAAGGGCGCCAACCAGGCCGTGAGCTGCGCACGCGAAGGCGGCCGCGTGGCCATGATCGGCTGCGTCGGCAACGACGCGCATGGGCAGGCGCTGCGCGAAGCGCTCACGCAGGACGGCATCGACACCGCCGCGCTGCGCACCGCCAGCGCCGAGCCCACGGGCACGGCGCTGATCCTGGTGGAAGACAGCGGCCAGAACCGCATCGTGATAGTCCCCGGCGCCAACGCGCAGGTCGAGATCGACGAGGCCGCGCTGCGGCAGCAGCTGCAGGCCGCGGCCTTCCTGGTGACGCAGTTCGAGACGCCGATGGACCAGGTGGCGCGCGCCATCTCGGTGGCACATGACGCAGGCTGCAAGGTGCTGCTCAACCCGTCGCCGGTGCAGCCCATCGCCGAGCCCCTGTGGCCGCGCATCGACACGCTGGTCGTCAACGAGATCGAGGCCCACGCGCTGTGCGGCCAGGCGGCCGACAGCCCGCAGGAGGCCGCGCTCGCAGGCCAGGCCCTGCGCGCCAAGGGCATTGCGCGCGTGGTCGTCACGCTGGGCGCGCGCGGCGCCGTGGCCATCGACGCCGATGGGGCTCGCCACCATCCCGCGCCGAAGGTGCAGGCGGTCGATACCACTGCGGCCGGCGACACCTTCCTGGGCGCGCTGGCGGTTGCACTCGGCGAAGGCCAGCCTTTCGACGAAGCGGTGCGTCTGGGCATCCGCGCGGCTGCGCTGTGCATCCAGCAGCCCGGCGCCCAACCCTCCATTCCGCAGCGCGATGCCGTGCTGCAAAGCCCCATGCCTCCCGACTGGATCGCGCTGTGAAACGTACCGCCCTGCTCAACGCCGAACTTTCCCAGGTCATCGCCTCCATGGGCCATGGCGACATGCTGGTGATCGGCGATGCCGGCCTGCCGATTCCCGATGGCCCGCGGCGCATCGACCTGGCCGTGACGCGCGGCGTGCCGCTGCTCACCGACGTCTTGCAGGCCGTGCTGTCCGAGATGCAGGTAGAGGGCGTGGTGGTGGCCGACGAGGCGCTGAATGGCGCCAAGGTTCTGCCCGCCTGGTACCCGCAGTCGCTCGGCATCGCGCCACAGACTGTCTCGCACGAGGAGTTCAAGCGGCGCAGCGCGACGGCGCGCGCCATCGTGCGCACGGGCGAATGCACCCCCTACGCCAACATCATGCTGATTGCCGGTGTGAGCTTCTGAGGCGCCGCGCCTTTCCCGCCTATTCGAACCGGTAGTTCGCGCCCACGGCCTGCCCCACCTTGAGCATGTGCTCCACGCCCTGCAGCACGATGCAGTTCATGCCGAAGGTGATGCGCCCGTCGACGCGCGCATCGGCGCGGTAGGTGCGCAGCATGTCGCCGACCTCTGGGCTGCTGATGGCGGTGGCCGGATCGATGTCCGGAACCGGACAGCGGGTGCAGGGCTTGACCGGCTTGAGCTCGGCCTCGCCTTCGTTCGTCGCGATGTGCAGCGCGTCGACCCGGTCTTCATCGTGCGACTCGATGCCGGCCAGCACGATGTTCGGCCGGAAGCGCTCGATGTCGACCGCGTCGTGGCCCGCGGCCGCCAGCCGCTCGTTGAGTTCGGCCAGCGAGCCCTCGCTGGCCACCAGCAGGGGATAGCCGTCGGAGAACTGGTTCTCCGCCTCCACGCCGCCAGTCCATTGCAGGCTCGACAGGCGCTTGTGCTCGGGATCGAAGCGCACCAGGCGCAGCGCCTGCGGCTGGCCCGGTTCGGACAGGAAGTCGCTGAACCACTGGGCGGCGATGTCGCCCATGTCGTAGGCTGCCACGTCGTCTTTCCAGACGCGCACGCGCACCGGCTTTTCGACGCGATCGAAGGCCAGGTGCAGGGCCAGCATGCCCGGCGCGCGCAGCACCACTTCCGTGTGCTTCATCTGCGGCTGGATGAGCGCCATGCGCGGCAGCTGCCGCTGGGTGACGAACTCGCCCTTCGCGTCGACCACCATCCAGGCGCGGTCGAACTCGAGGCCGGTTTCGGTCAGCAGCGCCTCGGGAAGCTCCACCCCCGCGCACGATTTGACGGGGTAGACGAACAGGCGCGCAATGGTCGCTTGGAGGTCGAAAACTGGCTGTGACACGTGGGGTTCCTTGGAATTCGGCAGCGATTGTCCCGCATCGTCCTGGCGGTGGGCATAGTTCTTACAATGGCCCGATGGCCCTTTCCCCTGAAGTTTGCATACGCGGCGCCGGCATCGTCGGCCGCACGCTGGCCCTGCTGCTGGCGCGCGAGCGCGTGCGCGTCGCGCTGGTGGTTCCGCCCGCCGCGGCCGCCAAGGAAGACATCCGGGCCTATGCGCTCAACACCGCCTCCCGCACCTTGCTGGAATCGCTGCGCGCCTGGCCCGATGCGGCCCACGCCACGCCCGTGCGCGAAATGCTCGTGAACGGCGACGAAGGCGGGCGCGTGCATTTCAGCGCCGTGCGCCAGAAGGTCGATGCACTGGCCTGGATCGTCGACGTGCCGGCGCTCGAGCAGCAGTTGGCCGATGCCGTCCGCTTCCAGCCCCAGGTCGAGGTGGTGTCCGAACCCGTTGCCGCGCCGCTCACGGTGGTGTGCGAGGGCAAGGCCAGCGCCACGCGCGACGCACTCGGCGTGAGCTACGCCGTCACCCGCTATCCCCAGCACGCGATTGCGGCGCGGCTCGAAGCGGCCCAGTCGCACGACGGCGTTGCGCACCAGTGGTTCAACGACCACGGCGAGGTGCTCGCGCTGCTGCCGATGGGCGGCCTGCAGAGCCATTCGGTCGCGCTGGTGTGGTCGGTCGACCAGCTTCGCGCGCCCGCGCTGCTGGCGCAGAGTGCCGATGAATTCAACGCCGCCGTGAGCGAGGCCAGCCACGGCGTGCTGGGCCCGCTTCAGCTCACGAGCGAGCGGGCGGCCTGGCCGCTTTCGCGCGCCATTGCCGACCGCTGGACGGGCACCATGCCGCAGGCCACCGGCGCATCACAGGCTCAAGCGCAAACCTGGGCGCTGGCCGGCGATGCCGCGCACACGGTGCACCCGCTCGCGGGCCAGGGCCTCAATCTCGGTCTGGCCGATGCGGCCATGCTGGCCGACGTGATCAAGCAGCGCGAATACTGGCGCAGCGTGGGCGACCCGCGACTGCTGCGCCGCTACGAGCGCGCCCGCCGCGCCGACGTGCTGCAGATGAGCCTTGCGACCGACGGCCTGCAGCAACTTTTTTCGCACAGCATGGGTCCGCTGCCCGTGCTGCGCAACTGGGGCATGCGCGGCTTCGACCGCACGCGCCTCCTCAAGCATTGGATCGCCAACCAGGCGATGGGCTTGAAGGCATGAATCCATCGACCGGACTTTCCATGAAACTCGTACGCAACCTTCTTCTCGCCGCCTGCACGCTGGGTGCGGCCGTCGCGGCCCTTGCCGGCGAAGCCGAGATCCGCAAGAACCTTCCCGCGCGCATTCCGCAGTTCCCGGCCATCGACGAGGTCACCAAGTCGCCGCTGCCGGGCATCTATGAAGTGCGCGTGAACGGCTTCCAGATCTACTACACCGACGAGCAGGGCAACTACCTGCTGCAGGGCAATCTCATCGACGTGAAGGCACGCAAGAACCTCACCGAAGAACGCGTCGAAAAACTCAGTGAAGTCTCCTTCGACAAGCTGCCCGTGAACGACGCCATCAAGATCGTGCGCGGCAACGGCAAGCGCAAGCTCGCGGTGTTCGAAGACCCGAACTGCGGCTACTGCAAGCGCTTCGAAAAAGACATGAAGACGGTCGACAACGTGACCGTGTACCTGTTCCTGTACCCCGTGCTCGGGCCCGATTCGGCCGCGAAGTCGCGCGACATCTGGTGCAGCAAGGACAAGGGCAAGGCCTGGGGCGACTGGATGGAGGCCAACGCCAAGCCCGCCACCGCGGCCGCCAGCTGCGACGTGGCCGCGCTGCAGCGCAACGTGGAGTTCGGGCGCAAGTACAACATCACCGGCACGCCTACGCTGATCTTCAGCGACGGCACCCGCGCCCCGGGCGCCATTCCCGCGGAGCAGGTCGAGAAGCAACTCACCGCTTCCAAGAACTGATGGCTGCGCCAGCCGTCTCGCGGCGCGCACTGCCTGCGCCGGCCGCCGCAGTGCGCTATCGCGTCGAATGCGCGGACCTGCACGCGCACCTGTTCGCCGTCACCCTGACCATCGAGTCGCCTTCGGCGCAGCAGCGCGTGGCGCTGCCGGTGTGGATTCCGGGCAGCTACCTGGTGCGCGAGTTCGCCAAGAACCTGCAGGGCCTGCGCGCCACGCAGGGGCGCCGCAAGCCCGTGCTGACGCAACTCGACAAATGCAGCTGGCAGATCGATTGCGTGCCGGGCCAGCCGCTGGTGCTCCATTACCAGGTCTGCGCCTACGACAACTCGGTGCGCACCGCCTGGCTCGACGCCGAGCGCGGCTTCTTCAACGGCACGAGCCTTTGCCTCCGGGTTGAAGGCCAGACGGAAGCGCCGCACGCGCTGGAGATCGTCGCGCCTTCGCCTTCCGCCGATGGCACGCGCTGGTCGTGCGCCACCGCCCTCGTCCCCTCGAAGACCGACAAGCACGGCTTCGGCCGCTACCTGGCCGCCGGCTACGACGAGCTGGCCGACAGCCCGGTCGAGATGGGCGCCTTCTGGAGCGCCGAATTCGAAGCCTGCGGCGTGCCGCACCGCTTCGTCATCGCAGGGGCCGCGGCCTCGTTCGACGGCGAGCGCCTGATCGCCGACACGCAGGCCATCTGCGAAGCCGAGATCCGCTTCTGGCACGGCGACAAGGCGGGCAAGCGCGGCGGACCCAAGCTGCCGATCGACCGCTACGTATTCATGCTCAACGCGGTGGACGACGGCTACGGCGGGCTCGAGCACCGGCACTCGACCGCGCTCATCTGCAACCGGCGCGACCTGCCGCAGCACGGCACCAAGAAGCAGCCCGAGGGCTACACCACGCTGATGGGCCTCATCAGCCACGAGTACTTCCACACCTGGAACGTCAAGCGCATGCGGCCCTCGGAGTTTGCGCACTACGACTACAGCCGCGAGAACTACACGCACATGCTGTGGTTCTTCGAGGGCTTCACCAGCTACTACGACGACCTGCTGCTGCGCCGTGCCGGACGCATCGACGACGCGGCGTACCTCCGCCTGCTCAACAAGACCATCAACCAGGTGCTGCAGACGCCGGGCCGGCTGGTCCAGTCGGTGGCCGACGCGAGCTTCGACGCGTGGGTCAAGTACTACCGGCAGGACGAGCAAACGCCCAACAGCACCGTCAGCTACTACACCAAGGGCGCGCTGGTGGCGCTGTGCTTCGACCTCACCCTGCGCCGCGAAGGCAAGGGCACGCTCGACGACGTGATGCGCCACCTCTGGACGCAGGGCGGCGCTGGCCCGATCAGCGAAGCCGACGTGGCAGCCGCACTCGAAGCCGTGGGCGGCCGCTCGTATGCGGAAGAGCTGGCGCAGTGGGTGCATTCCACCGACGAGTTGCCCCTGGCGGAACTGCTGCGCGCCCACGGCGTTGCGGCGCTCGAAGACCCTTCGCAACCGGCGCAGGCTTTGGGGCTGCGCGTGGCCGAGGCCAACGGCAGCGTCCAGGTCAAGGTGGTGCTGCGCGGCGGAGCGGCCGAAAAGGCGGGCTTCTCGGCACACGACGAATGGATCGGCGTGGAGCTGCCGGCGGTCGGCAAGAAAGGCCAGCAGCGGCCCGCGCAGGCCTGGCGCATCGCCAAGCTCGACGACCTGGCGCTGTATCTCGGCGACGCCACGCGCTGCACCGCGCTGGTGGCGCGCGACCGCAAGCTGCTCCGGCTGCCGCTGGTGCGGCCGGAGGGCGCCACCACGTGGCGGCTGTTCCTGCACGACGCTGCGAAAGTTGCGGGCTGGCTCATGCCCGGCGCGCGGCGCTGATCGCGCTTCCGGCAGCGCGGCTTGCCGTGGCTGGGTATAGTGAACCGCGTTTTTTTCCTTCCCCCGGAGACACCCATGAGCTACGAAAACATCGAAGTGCGGACCGAAGCAGGCAAGGTCGGCATCGTCACCCTCAACCGCCCCAAGGCGCTCAATGCGCTGAACGATGCGCTCATGACCGAGCTGGGCACCGCGCTCAAGGCCTTCGATGCCGACGACGCCATCGGCTGCATCATCGTCACGGGCAGCGAGCGCGCCTTTGCGGCCGGCGCCGACATTGCCGCGATGGCCAAGTACAGCTTCATCGACACCTACAAGGGCGACTACATCACGCGCAACTGGGAAACCATCCGCTCGATCCGCAAGCCCGTGATCGCGGCCGTGAGCGGCTTCGCCCTGGGCGGCGGCTGCGAGCTCGCGATGATGTGCGACTTCATCATCGCGGCCGACAACGCCAAGTTCGGCCAGCCCGAAATCAAGATCGGCGTGATCCCCGGCGCCGGCGGCACGCAGCGCCTGCCGCGCGCGGTGGGCAAGAGCAAGGCCATGGACATGGCGCTCACCGCCCGCATGATGGATGCGGCCGAGGCCGAGCGCGCGGGCCTCGTGAGCCGCGTGGTGCCCTTCGAAAAGCTGGCCGACGAAGCGCTCGGCGCGGCGCTGGTCATTGCGGGCTACTCGCAGATTGCGGTGATGGCGGCCAAGGAGTCGGTGAACCGCGCCTTCGAGAGCGGCCTCTCCGACGGCGTGATGTTCGAGCGCCGGCTGTTCCATGCGCTGTTTGCCACGGCCGACCAGAAGGAAGGCATGGACGCCTTCCTCAACAAGCGCCAGCCGGATTTCAAGAACGCCTGAGCCGCATCGCCTGAGAGCCGGCGCAGCGCGCCGGCTCGTCGGGCGCTACTGGCGCGCGAGCACCGCCCGCAACGCTGCGAGGGTCGATGCCGGCGGCGTGCCGACCGTTGCGCCGCCACCCGTCCCCGCCGCCTGTGGTGTCCAACGCACCTGGTCGCCGGCGACCTCGAGCACCGCGAGCAGCGTGGCGCCGCGGTACAGCTCCAGCCGCGCTTCGACGGGCGCGGCCAGTTCGGCGCCCGGTGCGGTGGCTGAACGTGCCGCCGCATTTACCAGCGCGGCCAGCCCTTCCGTATCGCCCCGTGCCTGGCGCACGCCCTGCCCTGCGCGCATCAGGTTCAAGGAGGTCCACCGGTCCAGCGCAGAAAACGCCGATGTGTCTTCCGCGCTGGCCTTGGCCGCGGCGGACGCGGGCGCGCGGGCAGCGGGAGCCTGGCGCAAGGCGCCGGAAGCCTCGGTACCGGAGTTGGCGCTGGCGCTGCGCTGAGCGGCTGACAGGGCCGGAGAAGCGCTGCTGTCGGCCGACTCGCGAGGCGACGGCGGAGCGGCCGGTGCCATGGCCGCAGCCGGCGGCGCGCCTGCGGCAACGGGGCTTCGCTGACGGTTTTCCGGCTCGTTTTCTTCGCGTCGCTCCTCGGCGCGCGGGAAGGCCCGTGGCGCGGGTGCGGATTGCTCTGCCATCGGTGCTGGCGATGGCGGCGCTACCGCGGGAGCCGACGGAGGCGTAGGTGGCGGTGCAGCCGCAATGACCGGTGCAGGTGCGGCCGGCTTGTCGGAGGGCGCTGGTGCCGGCGCCGTTCGGCGCACCGGGTCTTCTCTTCGCTGGGGCGACCCTCCGCTGACCGCGTCTCGCGCCGCTTCGGTCGCAGGCTGCGCCGGCGCCGGCGCCGGTGCTGGCGCAGGAGGAACAGGGGCCGGCGCCGGAGCAGACGCGGCAGTAGGCGCGGAGGCGACCCCGGCCTCTCCGTCGAGCCGCGCATCGGGCACCGGCTCACGATGCCAGAGCACGGTGATGAAAGTGGCCACCAGCACGGTCGCAAAGGCAGCATTCCACGGCATGCGGGCATGCGTTTCGCCGCCGCCACCGAACAGCCGGCGCCACCACGGCGCAGCCACCGCGGGCGGGGTCGCAGGCACGGTCGCGAGGTTGTGCGCCATCTTCCGGATCGCGTCACGGGTACGCGGGTCGGGCAGCGCATCGTGGTCCGGCGCATGATCCAGCGCGCGGCGCAACATCGGGTCGCGCAGCGTGCCGTCGTCGCCGTCGCCGTCGAACTCCGGGGTGTTGTTTTTGCCGCCGCCGTTGCTCATGCGCGCTGCTCCAGCACCGACAGATAACGTTCCATGCAGCCGCGCAATTTCTGCAGCCCGTAGCGCAAGCGGCTGCGCACGGTCTCGAAGCCGATCCCCAGGCTGGCCGCAAGCGCCTCGACGGTCAACCCGTCTTCATGGTGCAGCAGGAAGGCGGCGCGCTGCTCGGCCGGCAATTCGTCGAGGCAGGCCAGCAGGCGCCGGCCGGCGGCGCGCCAGAACGCAAGCTCTTCGGCCGAAGGATGCGCAGCGGCGTCGAGGGTCGCGCCGCGCACGCCGCGGTCGAGCGTGGGGACCACCGCGTCGTCGCCCTCGTCGGAATGCGCGTCGAGCGCCACTTCGCGCCCGCTCACACGCAATCGGTCCATGGCCAGGTTGTGCGCAATGGTGAAGGCCCAGGTGCGCCAGGCGGCGCCCTGCGGCGAGAAGCTGTCGCGCGCGGAGATGATGCGCACCCAGGTGTCCTGGAACACCTCGTCGGCCTGTGCGGCCAGCCTGGCCCCCAGCAGCCGCTTGACGAAGCGGAACAGCCCGCCCTCGTGGCGCGCGTAAAGCACGTCGAACGCCGCGCCGTCGCCCTGCGCGTACGCCAGCATCAGCTGCTCGTCGGGCATGGCGTCGCGCTCGGTGGCAGCTTTGGCGGAAGGGGCGCGGGGCAGCGCAGACATCGGCGGATTTTCACCCGTGCTTGTACGGTCGGCGGGCCGCTTCGGGGTTGGGCGTCGCAAAAAAGACACCGCATCCGACACGCCGGGCTTGATTCGGTGCCCGCGGCCTGCGCTATAATCTTGGGCTCGGTGCAAAACTGCCCGAACGGCTCTTTAGCTCAGTCGGTTAGAGCGATGGAATCATAATCCACAGGTCCGCGGTTCGAGTCCGTGAAGAGCCACCAACATCATCAAAAAGCCTTGCAAGTCAACGACTTGCAAGGCTTTTTTGTTTTTCCGGCGTGCCGTTTTCGGGTCCCTTCCACCCGCTTTTTTCCGCCGAAGGACACGGTGCCCGTTCAGCAGGCAATGTAGTGCGAACCCCCGCCGATGCTGGCTTTGGCGACCCGCGTCCTCAGACAACCCACAGAGTTGTGCACAGAAAAGCAGGACAAGTCATCCGCCTGACTTGAGCGAAATGTAGGCCGCCCGACTCAACCTGCCTTGCGGAAGGTGAGGTTGATGCGCCGCCGGCCCAGCAGCGCATGCGGCCTGTCCTCGAGCGGCAGCACGCCGTGATAGCGCAACCTGTCCGGACCGCCCCACACCACGACATCGCCGTGCACCAGCGGAATGCGAACGGCCTTGTCGCTGCGCGCGAGCCCGCCGAACAGAAAAGTGGCCGGCATGCCCAGCGAAACCGAAACGATAGGGGCGTGGTAGCCGCGCTCGTCCTTGTCCTGGTGCAGCGACAGGCGGGTGCCGGGCTCGTAGCGGTTGACAAGGCAGGCATCGGGCTCGAAGCCTTCGAACCCCGCTTCGGCGGCTGATGCTTGTGCCAGGCGCTCGAACACCGCGGGCATCGGGGGCCACGGCCGGCCGGTTTCGGGATCGAACTCGGCGTAGCGATAGCCGCGCCGGTCCGAGATCCAACCCAGGCGGCCGCAGTTGGTCATCGCCACCGACATGGTGAGGCCGCCCGGGGTCACGAGGTGCCGGAAAGCGGCGCGCTGTTCGACCTCATGCAACGCGGGCAGAAGATCGTTCACGAAGGGCAGCGCGAAACCGCGCAGCACGAAGGCACCAGGGCCGATCGCCTCGTTACCGCGCGGCAGTTCGGCATCGGAAAAAAGATCGAGCGTCACGCAACGATTTTCTCGCGCGCCGGGCCATCGGCGGCCGCCGCGGCCACCAAACGCCCCAACGTCTGCATCGCCTTTTCGGCGTGCCCGTCCCAAGCATGGCCATAGTTCAGGCGCAGGCAATGGGAGAAACCGCGCGTGGCCGAAAAGATCGGTCCCGGCGCCACGCTGATGCCGAGCTCCAGTGCTTGGGCGTGGATGTCGAGCGCATTCACATGCGCCGGCAACTCGACCCACAAGAAGTACCCGCCCAGCGGCCGCGTGGCGCGCGTGCCCGCCGGAAAGTAGTGCCCCACCGCCTGCGCAAAGCTCGCCTGCTGCACCGCCAGCGCCTGGCGCAGCTTGCGCAGGTGCTTGTCGAGCCCGCCCTTCTCCAGGTAGCCTGCCAGCGCGAGTTGCGCGGGCACCGAGGTGCTGAGCGTGGTCGTCAGCTTCAGCCGCGCCACGGCGCGCGTGAAGCGCCCAGGCGATGCCCATCCGATACGGTAGCCCGGCGCCAGGCACTTGGAAAATGAAGAACAGTGCAGCACGAGCCCCTGCGTGTCGAAGGCCTTGGCCGGCGGCGGCCGCCGGTCGCTGAAGTAGAGCTCGGCATACACGTCGTCCTCGATCAGCGGCAGCGCATGCCGCGCGAGCAGTTCCACCAGGGCCTTCTTCTTCGCATCGGGCATGAGGCTGCCGAGCGGGTTCTGGAAGGTGGTCATCAGCCAGCAGGCCTTGGGCCGATGGGCCGCGATGGCGAACTCCAGCGCAGCCAGGTCAATGCCTTCGCCGGGATGCGTCGGTACTTCGATCGCGCGCAGGCCCATGCGCTCCAGTGCCTGCAGGGCCGCGTAGAAGGTGGGCGACTCGACGATCACCGAATCGCCCGGGCGCGTGACCGCCGCGAGGCACAGGTTGAGCGCCTCCATCGCGCCGTTGGTGATGACAATTTCGTCGGCCGGCACCTGCATGCCGTCGCCCAGGTAGCGCAGCGCGATCTGCCGGCGCAGTGCCGCGCTGCCGGGCGTGAGGTCGTCCACGGTGCTCCACGGGTCGAGCGACTTGGCGCTCGCGGCCATGAACTGGCCCAGCCGCGCGAGCGGAAACAGCAGCGGGCTCGGAAACGCCGAGCCGAAGGGCACCACCTTGCGCGACATGCTGGCCTCGAGGATGTCGAACACGTGGTCGCTCACGTCGAGAGACTTCGGCCCGTCCGCCGGACGCGAGGTGAGGTTGGCTTCGGGCGGCGCATCGCGCAGCGCACCGCCGGTGACGTAGTAGCCCGAGCGGTCCCGCGCGCGCACCAGGCCGCGGGCTTCCAGCAGGTAGTAGGCCTGGAACACCGTGGACGGGCTCACGCCGCGGCTCTCGCCGGTATGCCGCACCGAAGGCAGGCGGTCGCCGGGCTTCAGCGTGCCGTGGCGGATCGACGCCTCGATGTCGGCGGCAAGGGCTTCGTAGCGCTTCATGTCAGGACGGCGGTCATTCGAGGCGACTTTATCTGCTCCGGTGTTTTGGTTCGGATCTGCATCTGTTTTTTCGGGGCCGGTTGCGGCACAGTCGGTGCATGTCCAATTTCATGCGCGCGGTACGCGCGGTTCTCTGGAGTTTCATCGGGCTTGGCGGCCGCCGCGCGGACGCCGACCGGCGCACCGAGCAAGTCGGCCTGTTGCCGCTGATCGGCATCGCGCTGGCCACGGTGCTGCTGCTCATTGCGGGGCTGCTGGCACTCGCGCATTTCGCGGCCGGCGCATGAGGAAGGCGGCCCACCGGCTCGCCGGAATCGCGCTGATGCTACTGCTGCTCGGCCACGGCATCGCGGCCTTGGCGGCGACGCCCGCCACGCCCTCCGGCAACGACATCGAGCGGCGCGTGGCCGCCTGCATCGCCTGCCACGGCCGCGAAGGCGCCACCACCAACGCCGGCTACTTTCCGCGCCTGTCCGGCAAGCCCGCGGGCTACCTGTTCAACCAGCTGCGGAGCTTTCGCGATGGCCGGCGTTTCAACGCCGACATGACCTACATGGTGCAGCACCTCTCCGATGCCTACCTGATGGAAATGGCCGAGTACTTCGCGGGCCTGGACCTGCCCTACCCGCCTGTCTCGCCCGCGAGCGACGCGCCACCCGCGCAGCTGGCACGCGGCCGCCAGCTGGCGCTCGAAGGCGATGCCGCGCGACGCATTCCGGCCTGCGTGCAGTGCCACGGCGCCGCGCTCACCGGCGTGCGGCCGGCCATTCCGGGCCTGCTCGGCCTGCCCCGGCTCTACGTGTCTTCGCAACTCGGCGCCTGGCTCACCAACGAGCGGCATGCGCTCGCTCCCGACTGCATGGCCGACATCGGACGCCGCATGAACACCGCCGACATCAACGCCGTGGCCAGCTGGCTCGCGGTGCAACCGATGCCGGCCGATCCGAAGCCCGCCGCCTCCCTGCCCGCCCCGCTGCCGATGGCCTGCGGCGGCATGCCGAAATGAGGCGCCCATGAGGAAGATGCGATACCTCGGCTGGACGCTGCCTGCGCTGGTACTTCTGCTGGGCGCGGCGGCGGCCGGCATCGTCGCGCTCAATCTGCGCGGCGAAGACCCGCTGCCCGAGCAGGCCGAAGCCTTCAACGCCACGCCCCAGCAGGTCGAGCGCGGGCGCTACCTCGCGCTGGCCGGCAACTGCGCCGGTTGCCACACCACGCGCGGCGGCCAGCCCTATGCGGGTGGACTGCCGATCGAAACGCCTTTCGGCACCGTCTATTCGAGCAACCTCACGCCCGATGCGAAGGCCGGCATCGGCAGCTGGAGCAGTGCGCATTTCTGGCGCGCAATGCACAACGGCCGCAGCAAGGACGGCCGCCTGCTGTACCCCGCGTTCCCCTATCCGAACTTCACGCAGGTGACGCGCGAAGACTCGGATGCCATCTACGCCTATCTGCGCAGCGTGCCGCCCGCGCCAGCGCCCAACCTGACGCACCGGCTGCGGTTTCCCTACGACACGCAGGCCGCGCTGGCGGTGTGGCGGGCCCTCTCTTTCAGGCCCGAGCCTTTCGTGGCCAATGCGGGCAAGCCGGCCGAATGGAACCGCGGCGCCTACCTGGTCGGCGGGCTGGGCCACTGCATCGCCTGCCACGGCAGCCGCGATTCGCTGGGCGCGACGCAGGCGAACCTGGGCCTCTCGGGCGGCTTGATCGCGGTGCAGAACTGGTACGCGCCATCGCTCACCGATCCGCACGAGGCCGGCGTGGCCGACTGGCCCTCCGCGGAGGTGGTTGCACTGCTCAAGACCGGCATCGCGCCGCGCGGCTCGGTCATGGGGCCGATGGCCGAGGTCGTGTTTCGCAGCACGCAGCATTTGAACGACGCCGACCTGGCCGCGATGGCCAGCTACCTGAAAGACCTGCCTGGCGCAGCGGCGCAACCGGCGGCACGCACCGGCACCGCGCCCAACCGCCGCGATGCCGGCACCATGGTGCGCGGCCAGAAGATCTACGACCAGCGCTGCGCCTATTGCCACGGCGACCAGGGGCAGGGCGTGCCGGGCGCCTTTCCACCCCTGGCGGGCAACCGCTCCGTGAACATGGCGCAGACGGCGAACCTGACACAGGTGATTGCACATGGCGGCTACCTGCCGTCCACCTCGGGCAACCCGCGCCCCTACGGCATGCCTCCCTTCGGACAGGTGCTCGACGCGGCCGACGTTGCCGCGGTGCTCACTTTCGTTCGCGGCTCATGGGGCAACGACAGCCCACCCGTGGCGCTGCTCGATACGATGCGGCGGTGATCGGCGACTACTACGGATTCCGGTGATATCGCAGTCCGCTGGCAGCCCCTAGCATCAGAGTGGTACAGACCCCCGTCGGAGAGCCGCACAGCAGCAGTGCCGATCGAACCAGCCCGTCGAGAATGCCCCAAAGTACCGCCAGCCCGGACGCCACCGAGCCTATCGCCAGGCCATCTCTCAAGCCTCTTTATCAAATGCTGCGGGTGGCCTCGCACCTGCTGGACCAGGCCGCCATCGAAGTGCGCGAAAACGGCCCGGATCCGGCCGCCGAGAACATCGAGAGAATCGGCCGCGCGCTGTTCGAAGTGATTCGGGTGCAGCACAAGATCTTCGCGCTGCAGCCCGAACTCGAACCGAGGTCGCTCGCCGCTTCGTCCCGCGAAGCCGCCGCCAACCAGCTTTTCTCCCAATTCATGCACGAAGCGCTCGAACTGGAAGACGTGGGCAATACCGCCGCCGCCGTGGAGCGGTACACCCGTTTCATCGGCATCTCGCCGTCGTACCACCACCGCGAGATTGCACGGGCGGAAATCCGGCGGCTCTCCTAGCGGAAGTGCCCCGGTCCGTCGTGCGACGGGGCTCGGGGAAGGCCGCCCGCAGCCTGCTCAGGCTGCGACGGGCTCGCGCTGCGCGCCGGCCTTCGCGGGCACCGGCATGTGCTGCGCCCAGTCGATGATCTCCAGCGTGCCGTCGGCATGCTCGGCCAGCGCCGTGAGGCTCTCGACCCAGTCGCCGTCGTTGCAATAGAGGATGCCGTCGATGTCGCGCATTTCGGCGTGGTGGATGTGGCCGCAGACCACGCCCTGCACGCCGCGCTTGCGGGCCTCGCGAGCCACGGCGTTCTCGAAATCGCCCACGTAGCTCACGGCACGCTTGACCTTGCCCTTGAGGTACTTGGAGAGCGACCAGTACGGCAGCCCCATGCGCGCGCGCAGCGAGTTGAGATGGCGGTTGAGCTTGAGCGTGAATTCATAGAGCGAGTCGCCCACGTGCGCGAGCCACTTGGCGCACTGGATCACGCCGTCGAACAGGTCGCCGTGAATGATCCAGAGCTTGCGGCCGTCGGCGGTCTCGTGGATCCACTCCTCGGCCACGTCGATGCCGCCGAAATTGTGATGCAGGTACTTGCGCGCGAACTCATCGTGGTTGCCCGGGATGAAGATCACGCGGGTGCCCTTGCGCGCCTTGCGCAACAGCTTCTGGATCACGTCGTTGTGCGCCTGCGGCCAGTACCAGTGGCGCTTGAGCTGCCAGCCGTCGATGATGTCGCCGACCAGGAACAGCGTCTCGCACTCGGTGTGCTTCAGGAAATCGAGCAGCGCGCGGGCCTGGCAGCCGGGCGTGCCCAGGTGCAGGTCGGAGATCCAGAGGGTGCGATAGCGCAGCGGCGGGCGCGCAAGATCGTCGTCCTCCGGCTCGGGAGCCCGGGTCGCGGTGTCGCGCCATGCGCGGAGGAAAGCATCGTCGCGTTGCATGGACGGGTAGGCTCCCACCTATGCGTGACGGCGCGATGGCGTTCCAGTGACATTCCGGTGACGCGTGGCCCGGAGGCAACGCGCTGCAACTGACTCAAGAGGCGCAGCGCTGGATTTCCACGGTCGAGTGGCGAATTTCCTCGTGCATGGAGAAACAGGCGCGCACCTCGTCGGCCGACAGCGTGGGGGAATGCGTCACCACCGTGAGGGCGCAGGCATAGGCCTCGCGGCCCACGCGCCACACGTGCAGGTCGGCCACGCGGGTTTCCGAATCGGCCAGCGTGGTCTCCACGCCTTCGCGGATTTCGACCGTGACGGGGTGGTCCATCTCGCGGTCGAGCAGCACGCGGCCGGTTTCCTTGAGCAGGCCCTTGGCCCACACGGCCACCAGCACCGCGCCGACGATGCCCATGGCCGGGTCGAGCCAGGCCCAGCCGAAGAACCAGCCGCCGAGAAGCGCCGCGATCGCGAGCACCGAGGTGGCGGCATCGGCCACCACGTGCAGGTAGGCGGAACGCAGGTTCAGGTCGTGGCCGTGAGCATGATCGTGGCCGTGGTGCGCATGGCCGTGGCCATGGTCGTGCCCATGCCCGTGATGGTGCGCCGACCCCAGCAGCCGCGCACAGACCAGGTTGACCACCAGCCCAAGGACGGCCACCGCCACGGCTTCGCGGTAGTGGATGGCCGAGGGCGAGAGAAGCCGTTCGATGGAGCCCACCACCATCAGCGCCGCCACGCCGAGCAGCATCAGCGCGCTCGCGAAGCCGCCCAGCACCTCGATCTTCCAGGTGCCGAACGCGAACCGCGGATCGCGTGCGTAGCGCCTCGCGGCCGCATAGGCGAAAGCGCTCAGGCCGATGGCCAGCGCGTGCGAACTCATGTGCCAGCCGTCGGCCAAGAGCGCCATCGAGTTGAACCACCAGCCGGCGCCGATCTCGACCACCATCGCGGCGATGGTGATCCACATCACGAGGCGGGTGCTGCGCTCGGCCGATTCGTTGCCTGCGCCAAAGTGGTGGTCGTGCTGCCAGGCACGGAGGTCATGGGTGTGCATGGTTTCAGGCTCCAAAGAGGTCTTGACCGTCCGAGCGGCTCGAGGGCGGTGCCACGCCGAGGTGGCGGTAGGCCGCCAGGGTCGCGATGCGTCCGCGCGGGGTGCGCTGCAGGTAGCCCTGCTGGATCAGGTAGGGCTCGATCACGTCTTCGATGGTGCCCGGCTCCTCGCCGATGCTGGCCGCCACGTTGTCCAGCCCCACGGGGCCGCCGTCGAAGCGATGGATCACGGCCTCGAGCAGCTTGCGGTCCATCAGGTCGAAGCCCTGCGGATCGACGTCGAGCATGGCGAGCGCCTTGTGCGCGATCTCTTCGTTGATGCGGCCGTTGCCTTTCACATCGGCATAGTCGCGCACACGGCGCAGCAGGCGGTTGGCGATGCGGGGCGTGCCGCGCGAACGGCGCGCAATCTCGAAGCCGCCGGCCGTATCGGTTTCCACCTTGAGCAGGCCGGCGCTGCGCCGCACGATGAGCGCCAGTTCTTCCGGCGTGTAGAACTCCAGCCGCGCCACGATGCCGAAGCGGTCGCGCAGCGGGTTGGTGAGCATGCCGGCGCGGGTGGTGGCGCCCACCAGCGTGAAGGGCTGCAGGTCGAGCTTGATGCTGCGCGCCGCCGGGCCCTCGCCGATCATGATGTCGATCTGGTAATCCTCCAGCGCGGGATAGAGGATTTCCTCGACCACCGGGCTCAGGCGGTGGATCTCGTCGATGAAGAGCACGTCGTTCGGCTCGAGGTTGGTCAAGAGCGCCGCCAGGTCCTTGGGCTTCTCGAGCACCGGCCCGGAGGTCTGGCGCAGGTTCACGCCCAGCTCGGCCGCGATGATGTGCGACAGCGTGGTCTTGCCGAGGCCGGGCGGGCCGAAGAGCAGCACGTGGTCGAGCGCTTCCTTGCGCTTGCGCGCCGCGCCAATGAAGATCTCGAGCTGCTCGCGCACCTTGGCCTGCCCGACGTATTCGTCGAGCAACTTGGGGCGCAGCGCCCGCTCTATCGCTTCTTCCTGGGGCGAAGCGGGGGCGGCGGACACCACGCGTGGGGGCGCGGGCGCGAAGTCGTCAGTCTGAATGGTCATGGGAGAGGGTTTTGCGTTTGTGAGTTTAGTGCCTGCTCACTGGCAGAATGCTTCGGCCATATAACAAACGAGGGGAAGCCAAGGGTGTCGATCTACGAACTGAAGCCCCGGTTCCAGGCGCTGCTGCGGCCGCTGGTCGGCCGCCTGCATGCCATGGGCATCACCGCCAACCAGGTCACCTTGGCCGCTTGCGCGGTGTCGGTCGCACTCGGGCTCTGGCTCTTCTTCGCCGCCCCCTCGCTGGCCGCTTTCGGCCTCATCCCGGCCTGGATGTTCGTGCGCATGGCTTTCAACGCCATCGACGGCATGCTGGCACGCGAGCATGGGCAGCAAAGCAAGCTCGGCGCCTTCCTCAACGAACTGACCGACGTGGTCTCCGACGCCGCGCTGTACCTGCCGTTTGCGCTGGTGCAGCCGTTCAGCCCGTTCTGGGTCGGCACGGTGATCGTGCTCGCGGGCCTGAGCGAATTCGCGGGCGCGCTGGGCCCGACGGTGGGGGCCTCGCGCCGCTACGACGGGCCGCTCGGCAAGAGCGATCGCGCCTTCGTTTTCGGCGCGCTCGGCCTCTATGTGGCGCTGGGCTGGCCGCTGCCGGGCTGGGCTGCGTGGCTGATGCCCCTTCTTGCCGTGCTCGTGGCCTGGACAGTGGTCAACCGCATCCGGCGCGCGCTGGCTGAAGCTGCATAGACGTGAACACAACGAACAAAACAATAGCGACAGGGATCCGATGACCGACACCAACACACACACCAACCCACGCATTCCGCAAGAGCGCCAGTTCCGCACGCACGACGGCGAATCGCTCTTCTACCGGCACTGGCCGGCCACCGGCGAAGCGCGCCGCGGCGCCATCGTGCTGTTCCACCGCGGCCACGAGCACGGCGCGCGCATGGCGCACCTGGTCGACGAACTCGACCTGCCCGACTTCGACTTCTTCGCTTGGGACGCGCGCGGCCACGGCCGCTCGCCGGGCCAGCGCGGCTACAGCCCGAGCTTTGCCACCTCGGTGCGCGACGTGCAGACCTTCGTCCAGCACATCGGCAGCGCGCACGGCGTGGCGGAGCACGACATCCATGTGATTGCGCAGAGCGTGGGGGCCGTGCTGGTCTCCACCTGGGCGCACGACTACGCGCCCAAGGTGCGCGGGCTCACGCTGGCATCGCCGGCCTTCAAGGTCAAGCTCTACGTGCCTTTTGCGCGCGCCGGGCTGGGCCTGATGCACAAGCTGCGCGGCCTGTTCTTCGTCAACAGCTATGTGAAGGCGAAGTTCCTCACGCACGACCCGGAGCGCATCGCAAGCTACGAGAGCGACCCGCTGATCTCGCGCCCGATTGCCGTCAACATCCTGCTCGGCCTCTACGAAGCGGCCGACCGCGTGGTGGCCGATGCCAATGCCATCACCTTGCCGGTGCAGCTGCTGATCTCGGGCGCGGACTGGGTGGTGCACCACAAGCCGCAACACCAGTTCTTCGAGCGGCTGGGCAGCGCCGTCAAGACCAAGATGGAACTGCCGGGCTTCTTCCACGACACACTGGGCGAGAAAGATCGCGCGCCGGCGGTGCAAGCGATCCGCGAATTCATTCTTCAGCTGTTCGACCAGCCTCCGGCGCCGGTCGACCTGCGCGCGGCGCACCTCGGCGGCAACACCGCCGACGAATCCCGCGCGCTGGCGGAGCCGCTGGCGCCCCTCTCGGCGCGCGGCGCCTATTGGGCCATGACGCGCGCCGGCCTGCGCATCGGCGGCAAGCTGTCGAGCGGCATCGCGCTCGGCCATGCCACCGGCTTCGATTCGGGCAGCACGCTCGACTATGTCTACCGCAACCACCCGAAAGGCAAGGGCCCGCTGGGCCGCTCCGTCGACAACACCTACCTGAACTCGATCGGCTGGCGCGGCATCCGGCAGCGCAAGATCCACGTCGAGGAGCTGATCCGCATCGCGATGGAACGGCTGGCCGAGATGCACCGCGAGGTGCGCGTGATGGACATCGCGGCCGGCCATGGCCGCTACGTGCTCGACGCGGTGCTCGCGAGCCCCGTCAAGGCCAGCTCGATCCTGCTGCGCGACTACAGCGACATCAACGTGCGCGACGGCCGCGCGCTGATTGCCGAAAAGGGCCTGGAAGACGTGGCGCAGTTCGTGCAGGCCGACGCCTTCGACCGCATCAGCCTGGCCACCGTGACGCCGCGCCCCACGCTGGCGGTGGTGTCGGGCCTCTACGAGCTGTTCCCCGACAACGAGATGGTGCGGCGTTCGCTCGCGGGCGTGGGCGACGCGGTGGAAGACCGCGGCTATCTGGTCTACACCGGGCAGCCCTGGCACCCGCAGCTCGAGATGATTGCGCGCGCGCTCACCAGCCACCGCCAGGGCGAAGCCTGGGTGATGCGCCGCCGCACGCAGGCCGAGATGGACCAGCTGGTGGAGGAAGCGGGCTTCCGCAAGATCGACCAGCGCGTCGACGAGTGGGGCATCTTCACCGTCTCGCTCGCGGTGCGGGTGGCATGACCTCGGGGCTGGGCGCGAAATGAGGCGGTGGCTGGCGCAGCGCCCCTGGAAGCGGGCCGCCGCGTGGCTGGTGTTCCTGGGGCCGCTCTTCTATGCAACATACGGCCTTGCCAATTGGTGGGCCACCACGCGCGCGCACGTGCCATCGATGGCCTTCGAATGGGAGCGGCAGCTGCCCTTCTGGGCCTGGACCATTTTTCCGTACTGGACGATCAACGTCTTCTACGCGCTCTCGCTCTTCCTTGCGCGCAGCAAGCACACGCTCGACCGGCATGCGCTGCGCCTCGTGAGCGCAACGCTCATCGCCTGCACCTGCTTCGTCCTCTGGCCGCTGCATTTCAGCTTCGGGCAGCCGGCGGTAGAAGGCGCGCCGGCGTTCCTCTTCAATGCCTTGCGCGGCTTCGACCAGCCTTACAACCAGGCGCCTTCGCTGCACATTGCACTGGCCGTGATCCTGTGGGACTGGTACCGGCAGTTCCTGCGCGCCACATGGGCAAGGGTGGTACTGCACGTGTGGGCCTTTGCCATCTGCGCATCGGTGCTCACGACCTGGCAGCACCACTTCATCGACATTCCAACTGGCGCACTGCTCGGCCTGTTCTGTATCTGGCTGTGGCCGCTCGCGCGTACGGTGTCGATGCCGAGCGCCTGGCAATGCACGCGCGATGCGCAGCGCTGGAAGCTCGCGGGCTTCTATTCGACCGGTGCGGCCCTGTTCCTTGCCGTCGCGCTCTACGGTGGCGGCGTGCTGCTGTGGCTTGCGTGGCCGGCGGCCTCGTTGGCTCTGGTGGCGCTCAACTACATCGGCTACGGCGCCCGCGGCTTCCAGATGGATGGCCGCGGCCGCATGGGCTGGGCGGCGCGCTGGCTCCTTGCGCCCTATCGGCTCGGCGCGGCAGTCAACGCATGGCTCTGGACGCGCAAGCTGCCGGCTTCGGTCGAAGTGGTGCCGGGCCTGCGTCTGGGACGCTTGCCGACGGAGGCCGAATGGGTTGCCGCCGGCCGGCCGCGGCTCGTGAGCCTGTGCGCCGAGTTGCAGACGCCCGCCGGTGTGCCGCATGCGCACTGCGTGCCAATACTCGACCTGACGGTGCCGCCGACCGTGCGGCTGCAACGCGCAGCGGCGGTCATCGAAGGCCAGCGACTCAAGGCCGACGGCGCGCCGGTATGGGTGTGCTGCGCGCTGGGTTTTTCGCGCAGTGCGGCTGCAACGATCGCCTGGCTGGGCCGCTATGGTTCGGCGGGCAGCCTGGTGCAGGCCGAAAGCGCGGTGCGCCTCGCGCGTCCGCAGATCGTGCTGCGACGCGAATGGATGACGTCGCTGGAACCCCTGAACGCCGTGCCGGAGCTACCGCCCCATGACTGACAACGAACGCGCCACCTGCGCGGCGCTGGCCGGACTGCTGCGTGCCTTCATGGTGCTTGCCATCTGGGGCTTTGCGCTCACGTGCATCTCGGCACTGGTGCTCGCGCTGACGCTGCGCTCGCTCTCGGTCACGGCCGCCATGGGCTTCGGCGCGGTCGTGGTCCTCGGCCTGCTCGAACGCTATTTCGCCTTCCGGCTGCGGCTGGACGAGGCGTTGTTCGCCGATCTCGGGCGCCGCGCCATCGCATCGCTCGACACGCTCGACCACGCGCTTTCATCCCTTGGACTGCGCGAGACGCCGCCAGAGCAAAAAACCACCCGCCCCCTCGACGAACGCGTGCAGGGCACCCGCCAGCTCATGCAGCGCCATGCCATCGTGGTCGCCTGCCAGAGCGCCATGTTTCTCCTCGCCTTGATGACACAGGACCTCTCTTGACCGAAGAAGACAACAACAAGAACGGCGACAAGCCCGAAAGCACCGTGCTGCGCCGCGCGTTTGCCGTGGTCGCGGGCAAGCTGATCATCGGTGCGGCCGGTTTGCTGACGGGCGTGCGCGCCATCTGGAGCGGCACCACGCCCAAGGCCGAGCAGACGCTGTACTTTGCCAACCACACGAGCCACGGCGACTTCGTGCTGCTGTGGGCGACGCTGCCGCCCGACCTGCGCGCGTTGACGCGGCCGGTGGCCGGGCAGGACTACTGGATGGCCTCCAAGGTGCGCCAGTTCATCGGCGCCGACGTGTTCAACGCGCTCATGATCCGGCGCGACGGCTCGGGCCAAGGCGGCAACCCGGTCGATCAGATGAAAGAGGCGCTGGAAGGCGGCGACTCGCTCATCATGTTTCCCGAGGGCACGCGCAACACCGGCGACGAGATCCTGCTGCCGCTCAAGAGCGGCCTCTATCACCTGGCGCGTGCCTGCCCCAACGTGCGGCTGGTGCCGGTGTGGATCGAGAACCTGAAGCGCGTGCTGCCCAAGGGCACGCTGGTGCCGATTCCGCTCGCCTGCACGGTCCGCTTCGGCGCGCCCATCCAGCTGGCCGAAGGCGAGGACAAGACCGGTTTCATTGCCCGCGCACGCGCCGCCATGCTCGACCTGCGCCCCGAATACGACCGCGTGCCAGAACAAGAAAAAGCAGCAACGACGCCATGAACATCTCGCCCTCCACCCAGACCACGCTGCAATTGTTCGGCGGCGTTGCCGGCGTGCTGATTCTTGCCTCCACCATTGGCGCGCTGCTCAAGTGGCGCGTGGCCCAAGGCCAGCCCAATTCGGTGATCGACAACCTCAACGCGCGCGTGAATGCATGGTGGGTGATGGTGGCGGTGATCGGCATTGCCTTCGCGTTCGGCAAGGGCGGCGTGATCGTGCTGTTCTATCTGATCTCGTTCTATGCGCTGCGCGAGTTCATCAGCCTGGCCTACACGCGGCGCGGCGACCATCATGCGATTGCGGCGGCGTTCTACATCGGGCTGCCGGTGCAGTACTTCCTGGTGTGGATCGACTGGTACGGGCTCTATTCGATCTTCATTCCGGTCTACGCCTTTCTCGTGCTGCCGATTCTTGCCGCCGTGGGCGGCGACACGCAGCGCTTTCTGGAACGCACCTCGAAGATCCAGTGGGGCCTGATGATCTGCGTGTTCTGCATCAGCCACGTGCCCGCGCTTCTCACGCTGCAGATTCCCGGCTTCGAGGGCCGCAACCTGCTCCTGATCGCCTTCCTCGTGATCGTGGTGCAGGGCAGCGACGTGCTGCAGTACGTGTGGGGCAAGCTTTTCGGCAAGCGCAAGGTGGCGCCCGAACTCTCGCCCTCCAAGACCTGGGAAGGCCTGGTCGGCGGCGTGGCCAGCGCCACCGCGCTGGGGGCGGCGCTCTATTGGGCGACGCCGTTCAACCCCTGGCAGGCCGCGCTGATGGCACTCACCATCTGCCTCATGGGTTTCTTCGGCGGGCTCGTGATGTCGGCGATCAAGCGCGACCGCGGCGTGAAAGACTGGGGCTCGATGATCGAGGGCCACGGCGGCATGCTCGACCGGCTCGATTCGGTGATCTTTGCAGCGCCGATCTACTTTCATGCGCTGCGCTACTGGTGGGTGCCATGAGCACGCGCGCCAAGGCTGACAAGGCTGCCCAGCGCGTGGCCTACCAGATGCCCATTGAATGCAGCACTGCCGCCGTATGGGAGCATTGGCTCAGGCACCAGCATGCGAGCGCGGCCGGCGTATGGATTCGCATCGCGAAGAAAGACAGCGGCATTGCGTCGGTCACCCACGCGGAGGCGCTCGAAGTCGCACTGTGCTACGGCTGGATCGACGGCCAGCTCAAGGCGGAGGACGACAAGCACTTTCTGCGGCGCTTCACTCCGCGCACCGCACGCAGCATCTGGTCGAAGATCAACCGCGACAAGGCGCTGAAGCTGATCGACGAAGGCCGCATGCAGCCCGCCGGCCTGGCCGAAGTCGAACGCGCACGCGCCGACGGCCGCTGGGAGGCCGCTTACGACGCCCAGAGCACCGCCATCGTGCCGCCCGACCTGCAGGCCGCGCTCGATGCGAATCGCAAGGCGAAGGACTTCTTCGCCAAGCTCGATTCGCGCAACCGCTATGCGGTGCTCTTCCGCACGCAGGGCGCAAAGAAGCCCGAGACGCGCGCGCTCCGCATCGCACGGTTCGTGGAAATGCTCGCCAAGGGCGAGAAGCTCTATCCCTGAGTACCGCCGCAGGCGCTACGTATCCGTTCTCTGGAGCGTGTACTCGCCGGGCTTGTACGGCCCCATGGCCACGCCGACGTCCCACAGCTTCAGCGCGCCCGGCAAGACGGCCTGGCTGCCAATCTTGGCAACACCGCGTTTTCGGATTTCGCGGTTGAGGCGGGACGAGAAGGACGTGATCCTGCCGAAGTCCCAGGCCTCGACCCCGCCGAGAACGTCCACAGTGTCCGACCACGCCTGTGCGCGCTTCATCGAGTTGTGGTTGGTGTGCGAGTTTTCCAGTCGCGCATCGCCCGCGGAGGCCGAGCCCAGGTACAGCTGCACCAGGCCCCAGCCATCGGCGTTGTAGCGGAATGTGGCACCACCGCAAGCCTGCGGGTTCAGCGTCACGCGGCGCGGTACGAAGGCGGGGCCCGCGCCGCGCACATACAGCTGCAGATGCACGGCATGCCACCTCCTGCCGTTGGGATAGCTGCGATCGAACTGCGCCAGCACTTCGGCCGCCGAGCGGAAACATCTCAGCGGTTGCCCGAAGTCGGACGCGAGTTCGTAGACGTCGCAGCTTTCTTCGGCGAACAGCCAAGAGAGCAGGCTGTCGTGGTCTTCCTTCGTGGCGTAGAAGTCGCAGTTGGGCATGCCCTCGGTCCCTTGCCTGTTACGGCCTACTTCGCCAGCGCCTTCAGCGCCAGCTTGATGCCTTCGCTCACGGTCGCATCCTTCGGCAGCGCCTTGAGCGCCAGCGCGGCTTCCTTGTCGCTGTACCCCAGCGCGATCAGCGCCTGGAGGATGTCGGCCTGCGCGTCCGAAGCCGCATGGGCGGGCATGCCGATGTCGGCGCCCAGCTTGCCCTTGAGTTCGAGCAGCAGCCGCTCGGCGGTCTTCTTGCCGATGCCCGGGATCTTCACCAGCCGGCCGAGCTCCTGCGTCGTGATCGCCTGCGACAGCTCGCCCACGCTCATGCCCGAGAGCAGGCCGAGCGCGGTGCGCGGGCCCACGCCGGTGATCTTGATGAGCTGGCGAAAAGCCGCACGCTCCTCGGCGGTGCCGAAACCGTAGAGAATCTGCGCGTCCTCGCGCACCACGAAGTGCGTGAGCAGCGAAACGCGCTCTCCGGTGCCGGGCAGGTTGTAGAACGTGCTCATCGGCACATCGACCTCGTAGCCGACGCCGTTGCAGTCCACCACCACCTGCGGCGGGTTGCGTTCGGCCAATACGCCGGTGAGTTTGCCTATCATTGGCCCACCCCCGTTGCTTGCTCACTTCGTGTAGCCGCCTCCCCCCTCAAGGGGGCAACACCGGCGGCCCGGCAAAGCCGGTTCCGCGGTGTTCCCCGCTTTGGATTGCGTTTTTTCGAGCATGGCTGGTCTTGCATAGGGCTGCCAAAAAAATGGAAATGGATACCGCGTGATTCTGCGACACACCTTTACCCCACTGAACAATTCGCGCCTCGGCCACCTGTGCGGACCTCTGGACGCGCACCTGCGCCGCATCGAGGAAGCGCTGGGCGTGAAGATTGCGCACCGCCACGAGCAGTTCAAGGTCGAGGGTCCCAAGGCCCCCGCGCAGCGCGCGATGGACGTGCTGCAGGCACTGTACGAAATTGCCCAGCGCTCCATCGACCCCGCCGTGGTGCAGCTCACCCTCGCAGGCGACGGCACGATGATCGACGGCGACGAGGATGCGGCGATGCTCGTCACGCGCCGCGCCGACCTGCGCGCGCGCACGCCGACGCAGGCGCTGTATCTCGACAACATCGCCAAGCACGACATCACTTTCGGCATCGGCCCGGCCGGCACCGGCAAGACCTATCTGGCCGTGGCCTGCGCGGTCGACGCACTGGAGCGCGCCTCGGTGCAGCGCATCGTGCTCACGCGGCCGGCGGTGGAAGCGGGCGAGCGGCTCGGCTTCCTGCCGGGCGACCTGACGCAGAAGGTGGACCCTTACCTGCGCCCGCTGTACGACGCGCTCTACGACCTGATGGGCTACGAGAAAGTGCAGAAGGCCTTCGAGCGCAACGCGCTTGAAATTGCGCCGCTGGCCTTCATGCGCGGGCGCACGCTGAACAATGCCTTCGTCATCCTGGACGAGGCGCAGAACACCACGGTGGAGCAGATGAAGATGTTTCTCACCCGCATCGGCTTCGGCGCCAAGGCGGTGGTAACGGGCGACGTGAGCCAGATCGACCTGCCCAAGCAGCAGTTGAGCGGGCTGATCGATGCCGAGCGCGTGCTGCGGCGCGTGAACGGCATCGCGATCACGCATTTCACCAGCGCCGACGTGGTGCGGCATCCGCTGGTCGCCAAGATCGTCGATGCCTACGACGGCCAGCGCAAACGTGCGGGGGCGCACTGACATGGCACTGGCCCAGCTTTCGCTCTCGCTGCAGTTCGCGCCGCGCTTCAAGGGCATCGAACGGCACCGCGCCGCGCTGCCGCGCCACAGCGTGGCGCGCTGGATCCGCCATGCGCTCGAATTGGACGGCGAGATCACGGTGCGCATCGTCGATGCCGAAGAAGGCCAGCGCCTGAATCGTGAATTCCGTGGCAAGGACTACGCCACCAACGTGCTGACCTTCGACTATGCGCAAAGCCCGATGGTGATGGCCGACCTGGTGCTCTGCGCGCCGGTGGTCGCGAGCGAGGCCAGGGAACAGCGCAAGACCCTGGCCGCGCACTACGCGCACCTGCTGGTTCACGGCACGCTGCACGCGCAGGGCTGGGACCACGAGACCGGCGAAGCCGACGCCGAGGAAATGGAAGCGCGCGAGATCGAAATCCTGGCGGGGCTCGGCATCCGCAATCCGTACGGCCGGTAAATGACTTCGGCCGCGGCGCCCGGCACGAGCACCGATCCGTGGCTGGAGCGCTGGCTTGCGCTGGTCACCGAGCGCGCGGGACCGGACCCGGTGCTCGAACTGGGCTGCGGCACCGGCCCCGACAGTGCCGTGCTGGTCGGCGCGGGTTTGCGCGTGGTCGGCATCGAGCTGTCGAGCGAATCCGTGGCGGCCGCGCGGGCGCGGGTGCCGCATGGCGCGGAGTTTCACTGCGGCGATTTCCGTGATGCGCCCTTTCCGCTGCCCGCGGGGGACGCGGAGGGCAGCGTGGGGGTGGTGCTCGCGAGCCTGTCGCTGCACTACTTTGCGTGGGACGAAACGCTTGCCCTGGCCCGGCGGATCCACGGCGTGCTGCGCCCGGGCGGCGTGCTGCTGTGCCGGTTGAATTCGGTGAACGACATCCACCATGGCGCCAGCGGCCCGCCGCCGGAAGGAAAGGATTCCTTCTATCTGGTGGACGGCGTGCCCAAGCGATTTTTCGACCGTGCCGCGGTGGAACGGCTCTTTGCCGACGGCTGGCGCATGCTGCATCTGGAGGAACTCACGGTGCACCGCTACGAGCAGCCGAAGGTGCTCTGGGAAGCCGTGCTCGAGCGCAGCTGAAGGCGGCGCTACGCCAGCATCTGCAGCGGAATGGTCACGGGTCCGTCGTTGACCAGGTGCACCTGCATGTCGGCACCGAACTCGCCCGTGGCCACCACGGGGTGCACGCCACGGGCCTGCGCCACGAAGTACTCGTAGAGCCGCCGCCCTTCGTCGGGCGCCGCTGCCTGCGTGAAGCTGGGTCGGTTGCCGCCGCTCACGTCCGCCGCCAGCGTGAACTGGCTCACTACGAGCAGCCCACCGCCGATGTCCTGCACGCTGCGGTTCATCTTGCCGGCATCGTCTGAAAAGATGCGCAGCTTCAACAGCTTTGCGAGCATGCGGTCGGCCAGCGCATCCACATCGCCGCGCTCGGCGCAGAGCAGGACCAGCAGGCCGGCGTCGATGGCTCCGACGGTCTGGCCGGCAATGTCGACACGCGCGCTGGCCACGCGCTGGACCACGGCCTTCATGCCTGTTCCTCCATCTGGGTAGCGCGGGCTTCCATGCCCAGCGGCAGCAACTGGATGGTCACGCGTAATCCGGGCACGGCATCCATCAACGTCTGCTCGAGTTCGTCGCGCAGGGCCGCGGCGTGCTGCAGCGTCCAGTCGCCGGGCACATGCATGTGCAGGTCGGCAAAGCGACGCTGGCCCGCGCGCCGCGTCACCATGTCGTCGAAGCGCACGCGCGCGCCTTCGGGCAGGCGCGCGGCAAACTGGTCGAGCGTGGTGCGCAGCGTGGCGATGGTCTCGGGGTCGAGGGCTTCGTCCATCAGCCCTTGCGAGGAGCGCCATACCAGCCTGATGCCTTCGCGCACGATGTTGAGCGCCACACCGATGGCCAGCAGCGGATCGAGCCACAGCCATCCGCTGAAGTACACGGCCACGATGCCGACCACGACCCCCGCCGAAGTCCATACGTCGGTCATGAGATGCCGCGCATCGGCTTCCAGTGCAATCGACCGATGCGTTCGCGCCGCGCGGAACAGCGCGAAGGCAAGTGCCGCATTGAAGCCCGAACTGACCACCGAAAGCCCCAGCCCCCAGCCCAGTTGCTCGAGCGGTTCGGGGGCAAGCAGCCGCTGCACGGACACCCAGAGAATGGCCGCCGCGGCACCTACGATCAGGATGCCTTCGAAGCCCGAGGAGAAGTATTCGGCCTTGTGGTGGCCGTAGGGGTGGTCCTCGTCGGCCGGCCGCGCGGCAATGGTCACCATGGCCAGCGCGAACATGGCGCTGGCAAGATTGACGAACGACTCCATGGCGTCCGAGATCAATCCCATCGAATTGGTCACGTAGCCCGCCAATCCCTTGAGCAGAATCGTGACGAGGGCAACGGCAACGGAAACGCGAAGCAGTGTCTTGGGCGTAAGGGTCATGCGCGGCGAGAATCGTCAAGCGATAAAGACAGCCAAAGTGAGGCAAAAGGCCGCATCTGGCCATTGGATTATCTGGGGTACGCTCTATGCGTACCGGCGCGTTTTAATATTTGTCTCACCGCGAGACATTCGCAGAGAGGTGATGTGATGAGAAAGTTCTTGAGCGTCCTGGGAGGGCTCGCCTTGTGTGGCGCAGCGACGCTCGCCCAAGCACAGAGCTCTGCGAGCGCGCCAACTGCCACCAAGCCAATCGCCGAGCCTCAGGCGGGCTTCGTCAAATCGGTGCGCGGCAACGTGCAATTGCTCAGCGCCGCCGGCACGAGCCGAACGGCCATTGCCGGTGACGCGCTGGCCGCCGTCGACCGCATCGTGACAGGTCCCGATTCATCCGCCTCCGTGGTCCTTCGCGATGACACGACCCTGGTGGTCGGGCCGTCTTCGCGGCTGGACTTGAAGGAATTCCATTTCAATTCCACCACGCATGAAGGTGGCGTGCTCGTCTCGTTGTTGCGCGGCTCGATGCGCATGATCACCGGCCTGATCGGCAAGACGAACCCCGACGCGATTCGCGTGGAAACACAAACCGCCACCATCGGCATCCGCGGCACCGATTTCATCGTGCAGGCCGACGGCCAGCCATGAGTCGGTTGAAATCCCGCGCCCTCTCCTTCCTTGCCGTGCCGATCACGGCGCTACTTGCCGCCTGCTCGACGCCGGGCACCCGCGTGGTGCTGCTGCCGCAGGCGGATGGCAAGCCTTCTGCCGTGACGGTTCGCATGAAGGATGGCGAAGAAATTCTCTCCAAGCCCTACCAGCGTGCCACGGCCTCGGTCGGCGCTTCCGGCGCTCCGGTGGTCGACCAGGCCGATCCGGCCAAGGTACAAGCCGAGCACAAGTTCCTGTTCGACATGCAGCCGCCTCCGCCGCAGCGCTACACGGTGTATTTCGACGTGGGCGGCACCCGGCTCACGCCGGCGTCGCAGCAGGTCATGAACGAAGCGCTGGTTGCGGCGCAGACCCGCAGCGGCAGCGACATCGTGGTGACCGGGCACACCGACACCAAAGGCGCTCTCGAGCAGAACGACATGCTCTCGCAGCGCCGTGCGCAAGAAGTGGCGCAGCTCTTCGTGGAGCGGCAGTTTCCTTCCAAGCGCATCGAGGCCGTCGGCCGCGGCGAACGCGAACTCGCCGTTCCCACCGCGGACGAGGTGGACGAACCGCGCAACCGGCGCGTCACCATCGAAGTCCGGTGAGGTTCGCGGCTCCTGCCGCGCCTCCTTCCGTCAGCTGAGAGTCACGCGCGCAAACTTGCGCTTGCCGACCTGCACCACATAGCGGCCTGCGGGCAGCTTGAGCGCCTTGTCGCCGATCACCACGGAGTCGACGCGCACGCCGCCACCGTCGATCAGCCGGTTGCCCTCGGAAGTCGAGGGTGCCAGGCCGGCTTGCTTGAGCAGTTGCGCAATGCCCAGCGGCGCGCCCTGCAGCGACACCTCGGGAATATCGTCGGGCACACCGCCCTTGCTGCGGTTGATGAAATCCTGCTCGGCCGTCTCGGCAGCCGCCGCACTGTGGAAGCGCGCGGTGATTTCCTTGGCCAGCGCCACCTTCGCGTCCTTGGGATTGCGGCCGGCAGCGATCTCCGCCTTCAACGCCTCGATCCGTTCCATCGACTGGAAGCTCAGCAGCGTGTACCAGCGCCACATCAGCTCGTCGGAGATCGACAGCACCTTGGCGAACATGGTGTTGGCGTCTTCGCTGATGCCGATGTAGTTGTTCTTGCTCTTGGACATCTTCTCGACGCCGTCGAGCCCTTCCAGCAGAGGCATAGTGAGTATGCACTGCGGCTCTTGGCCGTATTCCTGCTGGAGATGGCGGCCGACGAGCAGGTTGAACTTCTGGTCGGTTCCGCCCAGTTCCAGGTCGCTCTTCAAGGCCACGGAGTCGTAGCCCTGCATCAGCGGGTAGAGGAATTCGTGCACCGAGATCGACTGGCCGGCCTTGAAGCGCTTGTTGAAGTCGTCGCGCTCCATCATCCGGGCCACCGTGTACTTGGCGGCGAGCTGGATCATGCCGCGGGCGCCCAGCGGGTCGCTCCACTCGGAGTTGTAGCGAATTTCGGTCTTTTCGGGGTCCAGCACCAGGCTGGCCTGCCGGTAGTAGGTCTGGGCGTTGGCTTCGATCTGCTCCCGGCTCAGCGGCGGGCGGGTGCTGTTGCGGCCCGAAGGGTCGCCGATGGTGGTCGTGAAGTCGCCGATCAGGAAAATGACCCGGTGCCCGAGATCCTGCAGCTGCCGCATCTTGTTGAGGACAACCGTATGACCGATGTGGATATCCGGGGCCGTCGGATCGAGCCCCAATTTGATGCGCAGCGGCGTTCCGGTGGCTTCCGAGCGCTGAAGCTTGCGCACCCACTCGTCCTGGGGAAGCAGTTCGTCGGTGCCCCGGAGGGATATTTCGAGCGCTCGTCTTACACCATTTGACAGAGTAGCGGATGTAACAGATTCGGCGTTCATAGGCTTTTTGGCTGATTTTCAGGTTGCCGAAGTTATACTCAGCCCGACCTTTCAAGCGCCGGATTCTAAGCGGCGCTTTTTTCCGCACCGTCCTGCCGCCCATCCGCCCCGGGCTTTGCAGCGCGGATTTGCAGAACCTGAGCTGGAATTCAAAGTTTGATCAACGGCATTCTCGCCGCCGAGGAGCTACTGGCTTCTCGCGTGGCCTATACATTCCGGACCTATCCCAAGCAGATCACCGCCGTCATCGCGGCGGCACTGCTGAGCGCCGGCACCCTGGCAGTGGCCTCTCTCGGCCCCGATGCATCCGACCTCCCGGTCCAACAGGTCCTGGAAGCGACCGCTCCACTGTCTTTCGCAGAACAGAGCCAATCGCTCGAGAACTTCAGCTTCACGCTGTTTCGCACCGACATCACGCGCTCCAGCGACACGGCCGAGGCCCTGCTGAAGCGCCTGGGCATTTCCGACCCTGCCGCCACCGCATTCGTGCGCGGAAGCAGCGAAGCCCGCAACGCGCTGTTTGCGCGCGCCGGACGCACCATCACGGCCGAAGCCACGCAGGAAAACCAGCTCAAGAAGCTGAGCGCCCGCTGGATTCCCGACGGTGACGGCGGCTTCAAGCGCTTTGTTGTCGAACGCACGCCGGGCGGCTTTGTCGCCCTTACCGAGCGCGACACCCTGACGCCGGGCTCGCGCCTGGCCAGCGGCACCATCCGCACTTCGCTGTTCGCGGCCACCGACGACGCACGCATTCCCGACGCCGTCGCCAGCCAGCTGGCCGACATCTTCGCGGGCGACGTCGACGTGCGTTCGCTGCGCAAGGGCGACCGCTTCGCCGTGGTGTACGAAACTTTCGAAGCCGACGGCCAGGCGCTGCGCAGCGGCCGCGTGCTCTCCGCCGAGTTCGAGAGCGGCGGCAAGGTGCACCAGGCCGTGTGGTTCCAGCCCGCCGCCGGCCAGAAGGGCAGCTACTACCGGCCGAACGGCGACAGCCTGCGCAAGGCCTACCTGAGCTCGCCGGTCGAGTTCTCGCGCGTGTCGAGCGGCTTCGCGATGCGCATGCACCCGATTCTCAACAGCTGGCGCCAGCACAACGGCATCGACTTTGCGGCGCCCACGGGCACCGCAGTGCGCAGCGTCGGCGACGGCACGGTCGATTTCGCCGGCACGCAGAACGGCTACGGCAACATCGTCATCGTCAAGCACCGCAATAACCAGCAGACGGCTTACGCCCACCTGAGCCGGGTCGACGTCAAGGCTGGCGAAAGCATCAGCCAAGGCCAGACGATCGGCGCGGTCGGTTCCACCGGCTGGGCCACGGGCCCCCACCTGCATTTCGAGTTCCGCGTGAACGGCGAATACCAGGATCCGGCCTCGATCGCCCAGGAGGGCGGCGCTCCGATCACCGCGGCCATGCGACCGGCTTTCGAACGCATCGCCGTGGGTGCCCGCACCGAACTGGCTGCGGCGTTCTCGGTCATCCAGGCCAGCGCGGACTGAGTTCCGGCGGCGCAGCGGCAACAGCCAGCACAGCGCGGCCCGCTCGCTCTCCCATCCAGCGATGGCCGCCGCCGAACTCTTCATCGGCCTGATGTCCGGCACGTCGCTCGACGGGGTCGACGGCGTACTGGCCGACTTTTCGGACGGCCGCATCGCTGTGCGGGCCTATTCCACGGCCCCGTTCCCCGATGCACTGCGCGCCGAACTGCTGGCGCTGAACACGCCCGACGACAACGAGCTGCATCGTGCCGCCCTGGCTGGCAACGGCCTGGCCCGGGTCTATGCCGGCGTGGTCGGCCAGCTCCTGGCGGACAGCAACACCCCCGCCGGCGATGTAACAGCTCTCGGCGCCCACGGCCAGACGGTGCGGCACCGGCCCATCGAGTTCGACGGGGTCGGCTATACGCTCCAGATCAACAATCCCTCGCTGCTGGCCGAGCTGACCGGCATCGACGTGGTCGCGGACTTCCGCAGTCGCGACCTGGCGGCTGGCGGCCAGGGCGCCCCGCTGGTGCCGGCTTTTCACCGCGCACTCTTCGCGCGGGCCGGCGAATCCGTGGCGGTACTGAACATCGGCGGTATTTCCAACCTGAGCCTGCTGCCCGCGGCAGATGCGGCGGGAGATCCGACGGTGCTTGGCTTCGATTGCGGGCCCGGCAATGCCCTCATGGATCACTGGTGCCAGCTTCATACCGGCCAGCCCTTCGACCGCGCCGGCCAATGGGCGGCCAGCGGACAGGTGCTGCCCGAGCTGCTCGCGCGCCTGCGGGCCGAGGCCTATTTTGCGAAGCCGCCGCCCAAAAGTACGGGGCGCGACCTGTTCAACCCCGCCTGGCTTTCCGCATGCCTAGGCACGGCCACGGCCGCCGCGCCCGCCGATGTGCAGGCCACCCTGGCCGAATTCACTGCCAGCGTCTGTGCGGCCGATTTTTTGCGCTACGGAAACGATAGCAAGCTGCTGATTGTTTGCGGCGGCGGCGCCTTGAACGGCCACCTGCTCGCCCGCCTGCGCGCGCTGCTGCCGGGCGTTGAAGTGGCCGCCTCCACCAAGCACGGCCTGCCGCCGCAGCAGGTCGAGGCTGCGGCCTTTGCCTGGCTGGCGCGCAGCACGGTCCGGCGCGAGGCCGGCAACCTTGCCAGCGTCACGGGAGCGCGCGGCGCTCGCGTGCTCGGAGCGGTCTATCCGGCGTGACCGGAGCGGGGGGCGATGCCCCAAACAAAAAGCCGCCCGAAGGCGGCTCTTTCAAAAAACGCGACGAAGAGCGACTCAAGCCGAGAAGCTGGATCCGCAGCCGCAGGTGCTGGTGGCGTTCGGGTTCTTGATCACGAACTGGGCGCCCTGCAGGTCTTCCTTGTAGTCGATCTCGGCGCCGACCAGGTACTGGTAGCTCATGGCGTCGATCAGCAGCGAGACACCGTTCTTGGTCATGGTGGTGTCGTCTTCGTTCGTGATTTCGTCGAAGGTGAATCCGTACTGGAAGCCCGAGCACCCGCCGCCCTGCACGAACACGCGCAGCTTGAGGTCGGGATTGCCTTCTTCCGCGATCAGGTCGGCCACCTTGGCGGCTGCGCTGTCGGTGAAGACAATCGGTTCGGGCATCTGGGTCTGGACGTTTTCGGCAACAGCGCTCATGTGGGGTAACTCCTTGAGGGCCGGACATGCGGCCAATGAACCAATGCTACTGCAATGCCGCATTCTCGGCTGGCCAGCGTAGCGTGCACCCAATGCAAGTGGGGTCGAACATACGCCCCCCAAGGTGCGGCAATGAAAAAGCCGCCCGAAGGCGGCTTTTGTCCGTAGCGAACAGTATCAGCGCTTGCTGAACTGCTTGCGGCGGCGTGCAGAGTGCAGACCGACCTTCTTACGTTCGACTTCACGTGCATCGCGCGTGACGTAGCCGGCCTGGCTCAGCACCGGCTTGAGGCTTGCGTCGTAGTCGATCAGCGCACGGGTGATGCCGTGGCGCGTTGCGCCGGCCTGGCCCGATTCACCGCCGCCGGCCACGTTGACCATGACGTCGAAGGTTTCGGTGTTATTGGTCAGCACCAGGGGTTGCTTCGCGATCATGATCGAGGTTTCGCGGCCGAAGAACTCTTGAATGTCCTTGCCGTTGACCGTGATCTTGCCCGAGCCCTTTTTCAGAAACACACGGGCGACGCTCGATTTGCGACGGCCGGTGCCATTGTTCCATTCACCAATCATTCTCAAGGCTCCTTACAGTTCCAGCACTTTGGGCTGTTGGGCGGTATGCGGGTGCTCAGCGCCACCGTACACCTTGAGTTTCTTGATCATCGCGTAGCCGAGCGGGCCCTTGGGCAGCATGCCCTTGACAGCCTTTTCCAGGGCGCGGCCTGGGTGCTTGGATTGCATGTCGCGGAAGTTGGTCGCCGTGATACCGCCGGGATAGCCCGAGTGACGGTAGTACACCTTGTCGATCGACTTGGCGCCGGTGACGCGCAGTTGCGCGGCGTTGATGATGACGATGAAGTCACCGGTATCGACGTGAGGCGTATAAATGGCCTTGTGTTTGCCGCGCAAACGGAGAGCAACTTCGCTGGCTACTCGTCCGAGGACCTTGTCGGTCGCGTCAATCACAAACCACTCGTGCGTCACGTCAGCGGGTTTGGCGCTGAACGTTTTGGTCATGAGTTTTCTCTTGAAAAGAGGGTTTGGCGAGCCCTTTTCCACGGTCGGCGTTCCTCTGACGGGAATCTCTTAGGTGGGTTCAAAGTCTCCGCCGCGGGGCTACAAAAACGCTGCGAAGCCCGCGATTATATGAAGAAATGGCCAAACAGCCAATTTCCGGGCTTCGGGAGCCCTCAGCGCTGGATGCGGACCAGTTCCAGGCTCTCGTTCGTCACGCTGGCACTGGCGCGCCGGTGTGTGGCCTCGAACTTGACGATCCGCCTCAGTTCGGGGCTGTACAGAACGGCAACGTTGAACGGCGTGCCAACGGGCGAGGCGCCCGTGCCATGGGAGGCGTAGATCCAGCCTTCGTAGCTGATGCGCAGCACGTTGAGCTCCACGCCGTCCACGCGCGTCGCGTGTTCAGCGCCCACCGAGGCGTTGAGTTCATGCCGCAGCCGATCGTCGGTGGTCGTCACATAGTCGAGGTGCCAGCGCATGCCAGGCCGGATCTCGTCCTTCGCTGCCCAGCCGCCCGGCGGCGACGCGCTGTCGAACAGGCCGCCGACCGGCGACGTGATGGACACCAGCTGCCCGTTGGCCTTCTCGATCCGGCTGCCGGCGTTGAACGACAGCTCGTCGCCGTTGACCCGGTCCACCCTATAGATCACCGGCGACCGGTTGCCGGTCAGCCGGTCGGTGCGCACGTATTCGAGCGCGTCGCCGACGCGCAGCGGCTCGGTCAGCGGAATGCCCGCCGCGCCGGCGCTGCGGCGGGCGCCGCCTTCGGGTTCACGGGCACGCGCCGCCAGCTGCGCCTGGGCGCGGGCCGGCAACTCCGCCAGAAACTCGGCCGGAATCGCGAAATTCAGGCTGCCGCCATCGCGGGCGGCGAAGGTGGTGATGCCCAGCAGGCGGCCGTCGCTGTCGAACAGCCCGCCGCCGCTCGACCCCGGGGCGACGGCGGCCGTGGTCTGCAGCAGCCGCGCCTCGCCGTCGCCGCCGCGAAGGCCGGACAGGAGGCCTTCGCTCAGGGTGTTTTCCAGCCCGCGCGGATTGCCAATGGCGTACACGCGCTGACCGACGCGCGCACCGCCGGCGGGCGCCAGCGTCACCGGCGGCGCCGTGAAGTTGGCGACCTTGATCTGGCACAGATCGCGCCCCGGGTCCGGGTATTCGAGCGTGGCACCGTAGGTGACGTTGTCTCGCTTGACCACGAAATTACTGGCCTTGGCCAGCACGTGGCAGTTGGTGACGAGGCGACCGGGCGCAATCACCACGGCGCTGCCGGCGCGCAACGGACGCTCCTGCGCGTCGAAGGTGCGCACCGCCCAGACGCTGTCCGACACCTTGGCGAACAGGACGTCGGGCTCCAGCGCGGCGGCGCTGCCGGCGGCCGAGGCGATCGCCAGGAAGGCGACCGCGGCGCGCAGCCACCGCGCGGGGTTCATCAACGTCGGCTTCACGGCTTGGCAGGCAGCAAGCCGCGCAGGTCGTCCATCGAGACCCGGGCGTCGGGCGCAGCGGACGGCGATGGCGCAGCAGGCGCCGGTCGCGCCGGAATGGCCGGGGCCGCTGGCGCGACCGCCACGGGAGGAGGCACCGCTGCCGGCGCAGGCGCGGGCAACGGCACAACCGCGACGGCGGTCTTCGGCGCCGGCGCGGTCGCCATCTCGGTCGTCCCGATCTTCATACCGGCCGTCGCCTGGTCCCCGGTCTGTGCGCTGCGGTCGAAGCTGCGCACCTCGCCGAAGATCAGCTGGATCCAGCTCGGATAGTTGAATCCCGCTCCGGTGCTGGCGTCGATCACCGCGCCGAGCACGCCGCCGATCATCACGTTGCCAACCATGCCGACATTGGCGCGCGAAATCGCCTGGCCGCGGGCGGGCGGCTGGCCAGCCTGGGTGCATTCGATGCTCAGGTTCTCGCCCGAGCGCCGCACCGGCAGGGTCAGGCCGGAGCGCACCTCCACATCATTGCGGTCGTTCGAGACCCGGCACCGGGCCCCGTCGACGACCTTGCCGGCGGGCGACAGGGTCTCGATCTTCACGTTCTGCGTGGTCCCGTGCGTTACGGAGGCGCAGCCCGTCAAAATAGACAAAACGCCCGCGCCGACGCACAGGCCCCAAAATCGCCATCCGGCTCCTCGCATTGCTGCCCCTCGTTGCTTGTTTGTAAATCAATGTAGCGCCGCGCGAGTCTAGCGCTCCCCTTTCCACTCTTTCAGGCCTCATTCCATGTTCAGTTACCGCCACGCGTTCCATGCCGGCAACCACGCCGACGTGCTCAAGCACACGGTGTTGATTGCCACGCTCGACCACCTGCTTGAAAAAGAAGCCGCCCTGACCGTTGTCGACACCCACGCCGGCGCCGGCCTGTACCGGCTCGACGGCGACTACGCCGGCACAAGCGGCGAAGCGGCCGAAGGCGTGCTGCGCCTGCTGTCGGAGAAAAAAGCCCCTGCGGCCCCTGCCCCTGCCGCGAAGTCAGCCGCCAAAAAAGCAGCGCCAGAAGCCGAAACCCCCTTGGCCGCTGCGATTGCACGCTACCTCAGCGTGATCCACGACTTCAACCCCAAGGGCGGCGCCCGCATCTATCCCGGCTCGCCTTTCATCGTGCAGCACCTGCTGCGAGACCACGACAAGCTCAAGCTGTTCGAACTGCACCCGACCGATGCCCGCACGCTGGACGCCAACATCGCCCAGCTCGAGGCGGGCCGGCAGATCGCGGTGCTGCGCGAAGACGGTTTCGGCAGCGCCACCAAGTTCCTGCCGCCGCCCTCGCGCCGCGCGCTGGTGCTGATGGATCCGAGCTACGAGATCAAGAGCGACTACGGCCGCGTGCTCGACTTCGCGGCCGAGGCGCTCAAGCGCTTTGCAACCGGTACCTACGCCATCTGGTACCCCATCATTCCGCGGCCCGAGGCACACGACCTGCCACGGCGGCTCAAGACCCTGGCCACCAAGGCCGGCAAGCCCTGGCTGCACGCCACGCTCACGGTCAAGTCGAGCAAGCTGATCACCAAGGAGACGGGCGAAACCCAGCGCCCGGGGCTGCCGGCCAGCGGCATGTTCCTGATCAATCCACCCTATACGCTGAAGCCGCTGCTGGCCACCGCCCTGCCCCAGCTGGTGGAGCGGTTGGCCCAAGACAGGCACGCCGCCTTTTCGCTCGATTCGGGCGGCTAGGCTTCTTCGCCTTCTTCCCTGCGCGGCTTATCGGCGGCGGCGCGGCGGCACGTTGGCCTTGCGCGGTGCAGGAGCAGCCGCTGGCGTTTGGGCATCGGCCGCTTCGACCCCGGAGCCACCGCAACGCATGCCTTCGCGGTCGATGATGGTCAGCGCGACTTGCTTGATGCCGAGCCCGATCAGCCCGATGCGCTCGGCCGCGGCGCGGCTCAGGTCGATGATGCGGCCCTGCGCATAAGGCCCACGGTCCGTGATGCGCACCAGCACCTCGCTGCCGTTGACCAGGCTGCGCACGCAGACACGGGTATTGAACGGCAAGGTCTTGTGGGCCGCCGTCAGGGCCGTCATGTCGAAACGCTCGCCGCTCGCGGTCTTGCGCTGGTGGAACGGAATGCCATACCAGGACGCCCCGCCGCGCTCGAAGATCTCGCGGGGGCCATCGCCCGGCACGCCGTCGTCGGGCCCCAACTCGCCGGTACCCGACACGGTCAGGTCGTAGCGCACCGAAGGCACGTTCGATCGGGCCGGCGCACCCGGGGGAACAGCCAACTGGCGCGGCAGGGGCAGGAGCTTGGCGTCCTTGTCTGCCTGCCCGCCCTCGGTGGCGGGAGGCATGGCACAGCCGGCCAGCGCGCAAGCTGCCGCCACGAGCGCGACGCGAAACGCCGCGCGCAGCGAACACCCTGCTCCTGCACGCACCCCCTTCAACCGAGGCGCTCCAATACCGCCAGCGTCGCCGTCGACTGGTTCATCGTGTAGAAGTGCAGCGCCGGTGCGCCGCCGTCGCAGAGGCGCGCGCAAAGGTCGGTCACCACGTCGAGGCCGAAGGCCTTGATGGATGCCGTGTCGTCGCCAAAGCCCTGCAGCCGCAGGCGGATCCAGCGCGGGATCTCGGCGCCGCAGGCATCCGAGAAGCGCATGAGCTGCGTCGAGCTGGTGATCGGCATGATGCCAGGCACGATGGGCGTGTCGAGGCCGAGCTTGCGGGCCTCGTCGACAAAGCGAAAGTAGGCTTCAGGGCTGAAGAAGTACTGCGTGATCGCCGAATCGGCGCCGGCCTTCATCTTGGCGGCAAAGGCTTGCAGGTCGGCTTCGGGCGAGCGCGCTTGCGGATGCACCTCGGGATAGCACGCCACCTCGATGTGGAAATCGCGGCCGGTCTCTTCGCGGATGAAGGCCACGAGGTCGCTCGCATACAGGAACTCGCCGCCGATGCCGTAGCCGCTCGGCAGGTCGCCGCGCAACGCCACAAGGCGCTTCACGCCCATGGCCTTGAGCTCGGCCAGCTGCTCGCGCACCGTGGCCCGCGTGGCGCCGATGCACGAGAAGTGGCTCGCGGCATCCACGCCTTCGGACAGGATCTCGCGCACCGCACCGAAAGTGCCCTGGTGCGTGGAGCCGCCCGCGCCGTAGGTGACCGAGCAGAACTCGGGCTTGCGCGCATACAGCTGCTGGCGCACCGCGCGCAGCTTGACCGCGCCTTCGGGCGTCTTGGTCGGAAAGAATTCGAAACTGAGTGGAAGGCGCACCTGCGTCTCCTCAAGAGCCATCCGCGCCAACAGCGCGCACGGCGTGAATGAAAAACTCACGGTTGCCGTCGCCACCGGCAATGGGGCTGTCGAACCATTGCAGCACACGCAGATCGAGCGCCTCGCAGGCATCGCGCAAGCGCTTTTCGACCACCGCATACATCGACGCGTCGCGCACGATGCCGCCCTTGCCGACCTGCCCCGGCTGCAGTTCGAACTGCGGCTTGACCAGCATCAGCAGGTGGCCGTCGTCGGCCAGGAATGGCACCACGGCCGGCAGCACCAACGTTTGCGAGATGAACGACAGATCGCCGACGATGAGGTCGAAGCGCAGCTCGGAAGGCTCTTCGCCTTCTTCCTGAAGGTCGTCCGGCGACAAAGCTCGCGCATTGACGCCCTCGATGGCAACCACGCGTTCGTCCTCGCGCAGCCGCGCATGCAGCTGCCCGTGGCCCACGTCCACGCCCACCACCTTCGCTGCGCCGCTTTGCAGCAGGCAGTCGGTGAAGCCGCCGGTCGACTGGCCGACGTCCAGGCACAGCTTGCCCGCTGCATCCACACCGCTGGCCGCCAGCGCGCCTTCGAGCTTGAGTCCGCCGCGCGAGACGTACCGCGCCTCGGCCGCGTCGTCGAGCTCGAGCTCGGCGGACTCGGGCACCTCGTCGCGATTCTTCACGACCGAGCGCCACGCGTCTGCGGTGCCCGCATCGCGCCACCGCATGCCGCCGGCAATCAGCCGCACGGCCTGCGAGCGCGACGCGGCAAGGCCGCGTTCGACCAGCAATTGATCGGCGCGCATCAGTACCGGTACGTGTCCGCCTTGTACGGACCCGCTTTGTCGACGCCGATGTAGGCGGCCTGCTCGTCGGTCAGCTCGGTGAGCATGGCGCCGACCTTCTTCAGGTGCAGGCGCGCAACCTTCTCGTCGAGGTGCTTGGGCAGCACGTAGACCTTGCCGGCCTGGTAGGCGTCGGGCTTGGTGAAGAGCTCGATCTGCGCGATGGTCTGGTTCGCGAAGGACGAAGACATCACGAAGCTCGGGTGGCCCGTGCCGCAGCCCAGGTTCACGAGGCGGCCCTTGGCCAGCAGGATGATCTTCTTGCCGTCGGGGAACTTGATGTGGTCGACCTGCGGCTTGATCTCTTCCCACTCGTACTTTTCGATCGACGCCACGTCGATCTCGTTGTCGAAGTGGCCGATGTTGCAGACGATGGCCTGGTCCTTCATCTTGACCATGGTGTCATGCGTGATGACGTCCTTGTTGCCGGTGGTGGTCACGAAGATGTCGGCCTTGTCGGCAGCGTATTCCATCGTCACGACCTTGTAGCCTTCCATCGCGGCCTGCAGGGCGTTGATCGGGTCGATTTCGGTGACCCAGACTTGTGCCGACAGTGCGCGCAGGGCCTGGGCCGAGCCCTTGCCCACGTCGCCGTAGCCGGCCACGCAGGCCACCTTGCCGGCAATCATCACGTCGGTGGCGCGCTTGATGCCGTCCACCAGCGATTCGCGGCAACCGTACAGGTTGTCGAACTTGCTCTTGGTGACCGAGTCGTTCACGTTGATGGCGCGGAACAGCAGCGTGCCCTTGGCGCTCATCTCGTTCAGGCGGTGCACGCCGGTCGTCGTTTCTTCGGTCACGCCGATGATCTCGGCCGACTTGCGGGTGTACCAGGTCGCATCGACCGCCAGCTTGGCCTTGATGGCCGCGTAGAGGATGCGTTCTTCCTCGCTGGTCGGGTTGGCGAGCACGCCCAGGTCTTTTTCGGCGCGCTGGCCCAGGTGCATCAGCAGCGTCGCGTCGCCGCCGTCGTCCAGGATCATGTTCGGGCCTTCGCCCGTCGAACCCTTGGGGCCGAAGTCGAAGATGGCGTGGGTGTAGTCCCAGTAGTCCTTCAGCGACTCGCCCTTGATCGCGAACACCGGCGTGCCGGCGGCGGCGATGGCGGCGGCGGCATGGTCCTGCGTGGAGAAAATATTGCACGAAGCCCAGCGCACGGTGGCGCCGAGCGCCTGCAGCGTCTCGATCAGCACGGCGGTCTGGATCGTCATGTGCAGCGAGCCCGTGATGCGCGCGCCCTTCAGCGGCTGCGCCTTCGAGAACTCTTCGCGGATGGCCATCAGGCCGGGCATCTCGGTTTCCGCAATGCGGATTTCCTTGCGGCCCCAGGCGGCCAGCGACAGGTCGGCAATCGCCTGGTCGGCGGTGGAAACGGGGGTGGGCTTGAGAACAGCGCTCATGAGAACTCCAACAAAGCTAGTTTGAAAGGTGCCACTGCGTTCGGGGGAAAAGACTCACCGCGAGAACAGCGGGTGAGCGTGGTTGCGATGTGGTCCGAGCCTCACGCCTGACGGCGCTGCAACGCTCCTCGGAACCGCGGATTGTAGACGGGCGGGCAAGGCGAGCCAATCGCCGGGATATCCCATATCCCGGAAAGCGCGTTTCGCCAACCAAGGGAAATCCCGCAGGCAAATTTTCAGGCCGGGCACCTCCGCAATGCCCGCCCGGCGTATCGTGGCAGCGGACTTTGCCGTCCGGCCGGTCCTTGCATCCCTCACCGTTCACACGACACCAGGAGATACCGCACCATGGCCACTGCCAAGAAAGCCGCCGCGAAGAAAACCACTGACAGCAGCAACAACAGCAGCACCAAGACGGAGGCCCCTGGTGCCGCCGACATGCTCAATCCAATGAAGAATCTCAAGGCCATGACCGACCGGCTGCAGGAGCTCAACCTGACCGGCGGCGCGAGCAAGCTGCTCGAGAGCGGCCAGAAGGACCTTCAGGCACTGATGCAGGCCAACGAAAAGTCCTACCAGGGCCTGCAGACCGTGGTGCAGCGGCAGACCGAGATGATCAAGAGCGCCATCGCCGAGTGGCAGACGGCCGCCAAGGAGATGCCCGGCAAGGACCCCAAGGCCAACCTCGCCAAGCTCGACGAGCTCGGCCGCCAGTCGTTCCAGCGCGCCATCGACGACATCAAGGAACTCGCCAACCTCGCCGCCAAGTCGCAGGCCGATGCCTTCGAACTGGTGCGCCAGCGCATCCAGGCCAATGTGGACGAAGTGACCAAGATGCTGAAGCGCAAGTAAGGCGTTTTCGGCGGCTCGGGCGGGCGGCCCGGGACCGCCCTTCTAAAATCGGGCATTCCCCTGCAGATTGCCCACCTTGTCTTTTCTTGCCGAAACCCGCCGCCGCCGCACCTTTGCGATCATTTCCCACCCTGACGCCGGCAAGACCACGCTGACCGAAAAGCTGCTGCTTTTCTCCGGCGCGATCCAGATCGCCGGCTCGGTGAAGGCGCGCAAGGCCTCGCGCCATGCCACCTCCGACTGGATGGAAATCGAGAAGCAGCGCGGCATCTCGGTGGCCTCGTCGGTCATGCAGATGCTGTACCGCGACCACGTGATCAACCTGCTCGACACGCCCGGCCACAAGGACTTTTCGGAAGACACCTACCGCGTGCTCACGGCCGTCGACTCGGCGCTGATGGTGATCGACGCCGCCAACGGCGTGGAATCGCAGACGCGCCGGCTGATCGAGGTTTGCCGCCAGCGCGACACGCCCATCATCACCTTCGTCAACAAGATGGACCGTGAGGTGCGAGAGCCGCTCGACATCCTGGACGAGGTGGAGCGCGAACTCGGCATGCCCTGCGTGCCCATGACCTGGCCCGTGGGCCAGGGCAAGTCGTTCCGCGGCATCATGAACCTGCGCACGCAGGCGATGACGGTGTTCGAGTCGGGCAGCGAGCGGCTGCCGCACGACTTCGAGACCATTCCGCTCTCGGAGCGCGACACGCTGACCAAGCGCTTCGGCGCCGATTTCGAATCCGCCATGGACAGCATGGAGCTGGCCACCGGCGCCTCGCCCACCTGGGACCGCGAGGCCTTCCTGGCCGGCAAGCAAACGCCCGTGTTCTTCGGCTCCGGCGTGAACAACTTCGGCGTGATGGAAGTGCTCGATGCGCTGGTCGACCTCGCGCCCTCGCCGCAGTCGCGCACCAGCACCACGATGGTCAACCGCCAACCGGTGGTGAAGGAGATCCAGCCCGAGGACAGGGACTTCGCGGGCGTGGTGTTCAAGGTGCAGGCCAACATGGACGCCAACCATCGCGACCGCATCGCCTTCGTGCGCATGGCCTCGGGCAAGTACACGCCGGGCATGAAGCTCAAGGTGCAGCGCACCTCGAAGGAGCTGCGGCCCACCAGCGTGGTCACGTTCATGAGCCAGCGCCGCGAAGCGGTCGAAGAGGCTTATGCGGGCGACATCGTGGGCTTCACCACCCACGGCGGCGTGCAGCTGGGCGACACCATCACCGACGGCGCGAGCCTGCAGTTCACCGGCCTGCCCTTCTTCGCGCCAGAGCTGTTCATGACCGTGATTCTGAAGAATCCGCTGCGCACCAAGCAGCTGCAGCAGGGGCTGGCCCAGCTCGGCGAAGAAGGCGCCATCCAGGTGTTCCGTCCCGAGATCGGCGGACCGATGCTGCTGGGCGCCGTCGGGCAGCTGCAGTTCGAAGTGGTGCAGCACCGCCTGAAGGCCGAGTACGACGCCGACGTGCGGCTCGAAGGCTGCCAGTACACCGGCGCGCGCTGGATCACGGCCGACACGCCGGCCGAGCTGCGCGAGTTCGTCAACGCCTATCCGCAGCGCATGGCGAAGGACGCAGCCGACACGCTGGCTTTCCTGTGCACCTCGCCGTATGACGTGCGATTGGCGCAGGAGCGCTTTCCGAAGATTCACTTCCATCCGCTGCGGGAGCATGCGGGGTTGGCGCTGCAGAGTGCCGGCTGAGCCAGGCATGCGCCAGCCGACCTCGCTGCCCCACTCGCCCCATCATCTGCTGCCGCTGGCGCAGTGGGCGGCAGCTGCGCGCAGCAATCTGATCGGCGTGTTCACCGACATCGACGACACCCTCACCACCGAAGGCGCCATCACGCCCGATGCGCTGAAGGCGCTGGGCGATCTGAAAGCGGCCGGCCTTCACGTCGTGGCCATCACCGGCCGCCCCGTGGGCTGGAGCGTGCCCTTCGTTTCCGCATGGCCCGTCGACTCCATCGTGGCGGAGAACGGCGCCGTCGCCCTGCTGCCCGTGCCAGGCGGCAAGCTGCAAAAGCGCTACCAGCAGGACGCGGCAACCCGCGCCGCCAACTTCGATCGCATGCAGGCCGTGCTGGCGCGCATCGAGCGCGAGATCCCTGGCGCCGGCCGCGCCACCGACTCGCCGGGCCGCGAGACCGACATCGCCATCGACCACAGCGAGTTCGTGCAGCTGAGCGAAGAGACCATCGCCCAAGTCGTGGCCCTGATGCGCAGCGAAGGCATGCACGCCACGGTCAGCAGCATCCACATCAACGGCTGGTACGGCGACAACGACAAGCTCGAAGGCGCGCGCTGGATCGTGCGCGAACTCTGGGGCCGCACGCTCGACGACGAGATCGGGCGCTGGGCCTATGTGGGCGACTCCACCAACGACCAGTTGATGTTTCGCACCTTCGCTCACAGCATCGGCGTGGCGAACGTGGCGCGCTTCGTGCCGCAGCTGGAGCATCTGCCACGCTACGTGACCGAGGGCGAGCGCGGCGCGGGGTTCGCCGAAGCGGCGCGCGCCATTCTCTCGGCCCGCGCTACTCGCTGACCGGCAGGCTGCGCGCGTTGCGGCGCAGCACTGCCCATTGGCGCCAGATGCCGAAGGCCGCGATCAGCAGCAGCACCGCCGCATAACCTTCCACCGTGTTCAGCAGGCCGAGCGGCTTCACCAGGAAGCCCGCCAGCATCGCGGGCAGGCTGAACGCGAGGTAGCAGACCACGAAGATGGCGGCGAAGAGTTCGCCGCGCTCGTGCGAATCGGCGAGCGGCGCCAGCGTCTGCACCAGCGCCGAGAACGCGCCGCCGAAGCCCAGGCCCGCGATCGCGGTGCCGACGAAGAACAGCGCGAGCGACTTCGTCGCGAGCGACGCCAGCAGCAAGACCAGACCGACCGCGATGCTGGCCGCGCCGAAGACGACGGTCCGCGGTGCGGGGAAACGGCCGAGCAGCGTGGGGGCGAGCGCGCCGAAGCCCGAGAGCACCGCCACCGTGAGGCCGTTGACCACGCCGTTGTCGATGTGGAACACGTGCAGCATCAGCGACGGCGCGAGCGACAGGTACAGCCCGCCCAGCGCCCACACCGCGATGAACACCGGCAGGCCGCGCACGAAGTCAGCCCGCGCCCGCACGGGAATCGACACGCGCGGCACCAGCGAGGCCAGCGCGCCGGCGCGCGGCGTGACGGTCTCGGGCATCCACAGCACCACGACCGCGCCGACCGCGAACACCACGGCCAGCACACCGAACACCAGCATCACCGGCTGGACGGTGAACCTGACAGCCATGCCGGTCAGCAGCGCCCCCACCGCAAGGCCCGCGAGCGGCGACACGCTGGTGATCATCGCGCCCAGGCGCTTGCGCGATGCCGGCGCCGCCTCGACCACCGCCGCGCTCAGCGCGCCGCTCGCGACGCCCGTTGCCACGCCCTGGACGACGCGCGCGACGATCAGCCCGGCGATGTCGTGCGCCACCACGAAGAGCACCATTGCCACCGCCTGCAGCACTAGCGCCGCCAGCACCACCGGCCGCCGGCCGATGTGGTCCGACAGCGAGCCCGCCACGAGCAGCGAGATCAACAGCGCAATCGCGTAGATCGCAAACGCCACCGTGAGCATCGACGCCGAGAAGCCCCAGGCGTGCTGGAACACGACGAACAGCGGTGTGGGCGCGGCGGCCGCGAAGAAGAAGGCGAAGAGCACGGCGGCCAGCAGCGGGAAACCGACCGCTGCCGGCAGGCGCCAGGGCTTGGGACGGGCGGCGATGTCGGCGGTGGCGACGGCGAGTTCAGGGCAGGAGGAAGGCATTGGAGATCCTTAACGCAACTTTTTTAGCTTTTGCGATTCTAGACCTGTAGATTCACTAAAGCAAACATCTTTGCGTTAAAGTCCTCACATGAACCATGTTGTCCTTCCCAACAAGCGTCCCGGCGGCCGCAGCGCCCAGGTGCAGGCGCTGGTGCGCACTGCCCTCGAACAACTGGTGGCCGAACAGGGGCGCGAGCGCGTCACCGTGCCGGCCGTGGCCGAGCGCGCGGGAGTCAGCGCCTCCAGCATCTACCGCCGATGGGGCGATCTGTCGGGTCTTCTGGCCGAGACGGCCACGCACCGGCTCGACCCGAACCGGCCGCTGCCGAACACCGGCGCGCTGCGCGCAGACCTGACCGCGTGGGCGCAGGAACTCATCACGCACCTGGCGCAGCCCTGCAGCAAGTCCTTGTTGAAAGCCGCGGCCGCGCTGGCCACCGGCGACGCGGAGACGGATTGCCTCCGCAACCGCCGCAGGGAAGCGCTGACGCTGGTCGAACAGGCGCACGCCCGCGGCGAGCATGCGCCCGAAGCGCAGCAGGTGATCGATCACCTGATCGCGCCGATCGTGTTTCGTCTCGTGTTCGGCGCCGATCCCGTGAAGCCGGAGTTGGCGGAGCGGCTGGTGGGGGAGTTGTTTGCGATCAGTTCGTCTTCGGTTGTTCCTTCGCCAACCCCAGCTTCTCGATAACCACCTTCTCTTTCACCACCGTGTCCTGCGCAAACTTGGTGTACGTCGCCGAACTCATGTAGTTCGGCAGCATGTCGTAGCGCCCCAGCGAAGCCACATAGCTCGGCTCTTCCATCGCCTGCTTGAACGCGTCGTGCAGCTTCTTCACCACCTCGGGCGGCGTGCCTTTGGGCGCGCCGATGCCGAAGGGCGAGTTCTGCACGATGTCGTAGCCCAGCTCTTTCAGCGTCGGCGCATCGGGGAACTTGGCCAGGCGCTTCTCGCCCCAGGTGTTGAGCACGCGCAGCTTGCCGGCCTCGACCTGCGGCGCGAAGCCGGTGCTGTCGGCGGCGGCCATCAGCTGGCCGCTGACCACCGCGAGCATCAGGTCGGCGCTGCCCTTGTAGGGCACGTGCTGCAACTCGATGCCGGCCTTCTGCGCAATGATTTCCGTCGTGAGGTGCGGACTGGTCAGGTTGCCGGTCGAGCCGTAGGTGAGCTTGCCGGGGTTGGCCTTGGCGTAGGCGACGAAGTCGGCCCAGGTCTTGAACGGGCTGTCGGCCGGCACCACGATGCCGAAGGCATAGCCCGTGACGTTGAGCACGTAGCTGATGTCCTTGAGCGGATCCCAGTTGATCTTGGTGGTGTAGCCGAGGCGGAACACGCCGAGCGGAATCTGCGCCAGGGTGTAGCCGTCGGGCTGCGAGGTCTGAAGCGCCTGGGCGGGCAAGGTGCCGCCGGCGCCGGGCTTGTTCTCGATGATGACGGGCTGGCCGATGATCTTGCTTGCGTTGTCCGCAAGCTGGCGCATGGTGATGTCGGTCGGGCCGCCCGCCGGGAAGGCAATGATCAGCTTGATGGGCTTGGCGGGAAAGGCCTGCGCGAACGCCGCCAGCGGCGAAAGGAGCCCGCACGCGGCAAGCGTTGCGGCACAGAGAAGGGATCGGCGGGACATGGCTGGCTCCTGAAGCAGGGGAAAAGGGCGCATTGGGCCCTGCCCTTCCCGCCGCGGCAATCGGTGCTCACCCGACTGCTGTCACGTAGGCGGCTCAGCCCGCCGCCTGCTCGAAACCCTCCAGCACGTTGACGGCGTTGACACCCACTTCCGCCACCGCATAGCCGCCTTCGAAAACGAACACCGTGGGCAAGCCGGCGCGGGCGAGGTCTTCGCCCATGCGCAGGTAGTCGTCGCTCTTGAGGCGAAAGCCCGCGACCGGGTCGCCCTCGAACGTGTCGACGCCGAGCGACACGACCAGCGCACCCGCGCGCACCGCGGCAATGCCGTCGAGCGCCGTCTTCAGCGCCGCGCGCCAAGTGGCAAAGTCGGTGCCGCGCGCCAGCGGCAGGTTGTGGTTGAAGCCGAGCCCGGCGCCCGCGCCGCGCTCGTCGGCGTGGCCCAGGTAGTACGGGTAGTCGGTCATCGGGTCGCCATGCAGGCTCGCAAAATGAACGTCGCTGCGCTCGTAGAAGATGGCCTGCGTGCCGTTGCCATGGTGGTAGTCCACGTCGAGCACCGCAACCCGTTCCACCCCCGCATCGCGCAGCGCCTCTGCAGCCACCGCGGCGTTGTTGATGAAGCAGTAGCCGCCGAAGAAATCGGCGCCCGCATGGTGGCCCGGCGGCCGCGTGAGCGCAAAGGCGGCGCGCTGGCCGCCGATGACGCGCTGCGCCGCGGTCCAGGCGCAGGCGGCACCGTGGCGCGCGGCAGCCCAGCTGCCGGCCATCAGCGGCGTGCCCGCATCGAACGCAAACAGCCCCATGCGCGCAGGAAAGCTCTTGGGCAGCACATCGGTGCGCATGCCGCGCGTGGGCCAGTACGAAGGCAGCGCATCGCGCGACGCGTTGGACGGATCGAGCGCCACCCACTCGTCCCACGCATGGGCGATGAAGTCCAGGTAGCGCGGCGCATGCACCCGGGCCAGCAGGGCCTCGTCGAAGGCGTCGGGCAGCTGCAGCGGGCCCAGGGCGCGGCGCTCCAGCTCATGCTTCACATGGTCGACGCGGGCGGGCACCTCGAAGCACGGCACCAGCTCGCCGCGGAACATTTCGACTTTGCCTTGATGCAGTGCGTGCTGGTCGTTGTAGATGGTGAGCATGCCGCCATCATGCCGCACGCCGCAGCACCGCACGGCGCCGGCCGGAGGCCGTCAGCCCGAACAGATCCTTCGGGTCGTCGAGCTCGGGCACCAGCGCAATCTGCTGGCCGATGCCGCGCTCGATGGCCAGCTGATGGATGTAGCGCAGCGCGGTGTAGTCCTCCAGCGCGAAGCCGACCGAATCGAACACCGTGACCTGGTCCGCGTTCTCGCGTCCCGGCACCTTGCCGAGCAGCACCTCCCACAGTTCGTGCACCGGAAAGTCGGCCGGCAGCTGCTGGATTTCGCCCTCGACGCGGGTCTGCGGTTCGTACTCGACGAACACGCGCGCCAGGCGCAGCACGTCGGGGTGCAGTTCGGTCTTGCCGGGCGAATCGCCGCCGACCGCGTTGATGTGCATGCCCGGCTCGATCATCTCGGGCGCAAGCACGACCGCGTGGCCCTGGTGCGCCGTGACCGTGGTGACGATGTCCGCGCCGCGCACGGCCTCGGCAACCGAATGGGCGCGCACCACCTCGAGCGGCGTGCAGGCGGAAAGATGGCGCACCAGTTTTTCGGTGGCGTGCGGGTCGATGTCGAACACGCGCACTTCCTCGATGCCCAGCAGCGCATGGAAAGCCAGGGCCTGGAACTCGCTTTGCGAACCGTTGCCGATCAACGCCAGGCTGCGCGAGCCGGGCCGCGCAAGGGCCTGCGCCGCCATGGCCGAGGTGGCCGCGGTGCGCAGCGCGGTGGTGAGCGTGAGCTCCGACAACAACACCGGATAGCCGGTATCGACCTCGGCCAGCACGCCAAAGGCCATCACCGTGGGCAGCCCGACCGCCGTGTTGTGCGGGTGCCCGTTCACGTATTTGAAGGCGTAGGCGCCATCGTCGGCCACCGGCATCAGCTCGATCACGCCAAGGTGCGAGTGGCTGGCCACGCGCGCCTTCTTGTCGAACTCGCGCCAGCGCATGAAGTCGTCGCGCAGCGCATCGGCCAGGGCCTTGAGGAATTCCGGAACGCCGGTTTCGTCCACCAGGCGAACCAGGCTGTGAACATCGATGAAGCGGGTCATGGCATGGCTCCTTGCGTAGCCCGGGCACGGCGCTTCATCCCCTCACATGTTTACTCCACCATGGCTGATTCAGGATGCGCCTGCGCCAAGGGTTCAAGCCATTCTGCGCCTGCCTGCATCACCGCGCCAGTACCGGCGCCAAAGCGACGCCGGTGTGGGTAGCCAAACGCACCACCTCTTCCGGCGGCGCCGCCGCAACGATGCGCCCGCCGGCGTTGCCGCCTTCAGGGCCCAGGTCGATGATCCAGTCGGCTTCGGCGATCAGGTCGAGGTCGTGCTCGATCACCACCACGCTGTGGCCGCCGTTCACCAGCCGGTGCAGCACGTGGATCAGCTTTTCGACGTCGGCCATGTGCAGGCCCACGGTCGGCTCGTCGAGCACGTAGAGCGTGTGCGGCGCCTTCTGGCCGCGGCGCGTGATGTCGTCGCGCACCTTGCTGAGTTCGGTCACCAGCTTGATGCGCTGCGCCTCGCCGCCCGAGAGCGTGGGCGACGGCTGGCCCAGCGTGAGGTAGCCCAGGCCCACGTCCTTCAGCAATTGCAGCGGATGGCTGATGTTGGGCATGGCGGAAAAGAACTCCACCGCCTCGTCCACTTCCATCTGCAGCACCTCGCCGATGCTCTTGCCGCGCCAGCTCACGGCCAGCGTCTCGGGGTTGAAACGCGCGCCGTGGCACACCTCGCAGGGCACCTTCACGTCGGGCAAAAAGCTCATCTCGATGGTGCGCACACCGGCACCGTCGCAGCCGGGACAACGGCCTTCGCCGGTGTTGAAGCTGAAGCGCGCCGGTCCGTAGCCGCGCGCCTTGGCTTCCAGCGTGTCGGCAAACAGCTTGCGGATGGTGTCCCAGAAGCCGATGTAGGTGGCCGGGCAGCTGCGCGGCGTCTTGCCGATGGGCGTCTGGTCGACCTCGAGCACGCGGTCGATGGTCTCGTAGCCCTCCACGCGATCGCAGCCGGACCAGGCCGGGCGCTTGCCCGCAGCGTCCGCGTCGCGGCCGGCCTTGGTCATGCGCTGGACGACGATGGCATGCACGCTGGCCAGCAGCACGTCGCGCGCGAGGGTGGACTTGCCCGAGCCGCTCACGCCGGTGACCACCACCAGGCGGTGCAGCGGCAGCGTGGCGGTCACGTCCTGCAGGTTGTGCAGGTCGGCGCCATGCACGGTGAGCCATTGGCCACCGTCTTCCGCCTTCGGGTCGGGTGAGGGAACAAGCCGCCGTGCGTGCAGCGGATGCTTGATGGCATCGCGCAGGTATCGGCCGGTCTGCGAGTCGCCCGCCGCCTGGATGTCGGCCACCGAGCCTTCGGCCACGAGGCGACCGCCCCGCTTTCCGGCGCTGGGGCCGATGTCGATGATGTGGTCGGCGCGGCGGATGGTGTCCTCGTCATGCTCCACCACCACCAGCGTGTTGCCCTTGTCGCCCAGCTTGTGCAGCGCGTCGAGCAGGATCTGGTTGTCGCGCGCGTGCAGGCCGATGGTCGGCTCGTCGAGCACGTAGCAAACGCCCTGCAGGTTGCTGCCGAGCTGCGCCGCGAGCCGGATGCGCTGGGCCTCGCCGCCGCTCAGCGTGGGCGCCCCGCGGTCGAGCGTGAGGTAGCCCAGGCCCACCTCTTCGAGAAACTCGAGCCGGCTCCTGATCTCGGGCACCAGGTCGCGCGCGATCTCGGCCTCGCGTCCCGTGAGCGCCAGGCCTTCGAACCACTGCCTTACCTCGGTCACGCTCATGCGCGCGAGCTCGGTAATGCCGATGCCGCTCATCCCGTCGGCCGGCGAGGCGCCGAAGCTCACCGCGCGCGCCGTGGCATTGAGCCGCGTGCCTTCGCAGGTCGGGCATGCCACGTCGGCCAGGTCTTCCACCTCCGGCTCGGCAAAGGTCTGCTCCCGGCCCTTGCTGTCGTCGTCGCGGATGGAATCGTCGAAGACCTTGCGCTGGTCCTTGCTGAGCTTGACGCCGGTGCCCACGCAGTCGGGGCACCAGCCGTGCTTGCTGTTGTAGCTGAACAGGCGCGGATCGAGTTCGGCGTAGCTGGTGCTGCAGACCGGGCAGGCGCGCAGCGTGGAGAACACGTTGACGCGGCCGATGCCGTGAGCCGACACGCCGGCCATCATCGCGGCCTTGAGGCCATCGAGCTGGCTCAGCACGTGCACCACGCCCTTGCCGTGTTCGAGCGCTTTGGTCAGCGCCTCGCGCAGTTCGTTTTCCTTCGAAGGCAGCACGTCGAGGCTGGCCACCGGCAGCTCGATGCTGTGTTCCTTGAAGCGGTCGATGCGCGGGAAGCCCGTGGTCGGAAGAAAGTCGCCGTCCACGCGCAGATGCGTGAAGCCGCGTGGCCGTGCCCAGTCGGCCAGCTCGGTGTACACACCCTTGCGGTTGCTCACCAGCGGCGCGAGCAGGCCGATGTGCTGGCCCTTGAAGTTGCGCATCAGCTGCGCCGCGATACTGTCGGGGGTCTGTGGCTGCACGGCCGCGCCGTCGTGCGTGCAATGCTGGATGCCCAGCTTCACGTACAGGAGCCGCAGGAAGTGCCAGACCTCGGTGGTCGTGCCGACCGTGCTCTTGCGGCCGCCGCGCGACAAGCGCTGCTCGATAGCCACCGTGGGCGGAATGCCGTACACCGCATCGACCTCGGGCCGGCCCGCGGGCTGCACGATGCTGCGGGCGTAAGCATTCAGAGATTCGAGGTACCGCCGCTGGCCCTCGTTGAACAGGATGTCGAAGGCCAGCGTCGATTTGCCCGAACCGCTGACACCCGTCACCACGCTGAACTTGCCGCGCGGAATGTTCACGCTGAGATTCTTCAGGTTGTGCTCGCGCGCATTGACGATCTCGATGGCGTTGCTGCCGGGCGCCGTCTTGGCGTTGGCAATGTAGCGCCGCGCCGCGCGCTCGGCCACCTTGTAGGCCTCGGGGCCGATGGCCAGCTCGTAGTCGGCCAGGGCTGCGCCGGTGAGCGAGGCGCGGTTCTCGCGCAGCTGCTCGGGCGTGCCCTCGGCCACCACCATGCCGCCGCCCTCGCCGCCTTCGGGGCCGAGGTCGATGCACCAGTCGCTCGCCCGGATCACGTCGAGGTTGTGCTCGATGACGATCAGCGAATGGCCCGCGTCGAGCAGCTTGCGCAGCGCGCGCATCAGCCGCGCGATGTCGTCGAAATGCAGCCCGGTGGTCGGCTCGTCGAACAGGAACAGCGTGCCCCTGCGCGCCACCGACTGCTTGCTCGCCGTCGCGCTCTTCGCGGCCTCCGCCAGAAAGCCCGCGAGCTTGAGGCGCTGCGCCTCGCCGCCGCTCAGCGTGGGCACCGGCTGGCCGAGCTTCACGTAGTCGAGCCCCACGTCGGAGATCGGCTGCAGCACGCGCAGCACGTCGCGATCGGCTTCGAACACCGCCGCCGCCTCCGCCACGGTGAGGTCGAGCACGTCGGCCACGTTGTAGGCGCGCCCCTTGCGCTCGACCTTCACTTCGAGAATCTCGGGGCGGTAGCGCTTGCCGTCGCAATCGGGGCAGCGCAGGTACACGTCCGACAGAAACTGCATCTCCACGTGCTCGAAGCCCGAGCCGCCGCAGGTCGGGCAGCGGCCGTCGCCGGAGTTGAAGCTGAACTTGCTCGCGGTATAGCCGCGCTGGCGCGACAGCGCCGCGGTGGCAAAGATCTCGCGGATCGCGTCCCACGCACCCACGTAGCTTGCGGGATTGGAGCGCGCCGTCTTGCCGATGGGCGACTGGTCGACGAAGACCACGTCGCCGAGGTGATCGGCGCCCAGCATGCGGTCGTGCGCGCCCGGCGTTTCGGTGGCTTTGCCGAAGTGCCGCATGAGCGCGGGCGCCAGCACGTCCTGGATCAGCGTCGACTTGCCCGAGCCGCTGACGCCCGTCACGCACACCAGGCGCGCGAGCGGAAAGTCGACCGTGATGCTCTTGAGGTTGTGCTCGCGCACGCCCTCCAGGATGAGCCGGTGCGTGTTCTCGCTCACGAGCCGCTTGAAGCCCATGCCGATCTTCTTGCGCCCGCCAAGGTACTGCCCGGTGAGCGTGTCGGCATCGCGCAGTTGGTCGGTGGTGCCATCGAACACGATCTGCCCGCCGCGGATGCCGGGGCCGGGACCCATGTCGATCACGCGATCGGCCGCGAGCATCACGGCCGGGTCGTGTTCGACCACCACCAGCGTATTGCCCGCGTCGCGCAGGCGCAGCATGGCCTCGGTGATGCGGTTCATGTCGCGTGGATGCAGGCCGATGCTGGGCTCGTCGAGCACGAACAGCGTGTTGACCAGCGAGGTGCCCAGCGCCGTCGTGAGATTGATGCGCTGCACCTCGCCGCCCGAGAGCGTGCGGCTCTGGCGGTCGAGCGTGAGGTAGCCGATGCCGACGTCGTGCAGGTAGCGCAGGCGGGTGGTGATTTCTTCGAAGAGCAGCTTGAGGGCCTGGATTTCGCCCTCACCCCGGCCCTCTCCCGCAAGCGGGAGAGGGAGTGAATCGGAACCCTCCGCCAGCTGAACGGTCTTGCCCCCTCTCCCGCCTGCGGGAGAGGGCTGGGGTGAGGGCTGCTGCCTGTCGAAGAAGCGCCGCAGCCGCTCGATCGGCAACAGCATCAAATCATGCAGGCAAAGCCCCGGCAACGCCTCGAGCTGTGCCCGCGTCCACTTGGCACCGGTCGGCATGAATCGCTTGGCGGGCTCCAGCACCGCATCCGCATCTTCCTTGCTGCCGATGCGCCAGAGCAGGCTGTCCAGCTTGAGCCGCGCGCCGCTGCATACGGGGCATGGCGTGTAGCTTCGGTATTTGGACAAGAGCACGCGGATGTGCATCTTGTAGGCCTTGCTCTCCAGGTAGCCGAAGAAGCGCCGCACGCCATACCACTGCTTGTTCCAGTTGCCTTCCTTGTAGTTGGGCGTGCCCTCGATCACCCAGTGCTTCTGCTCGTCGGTGAGCTTGTTCCAGGGCGTGTCGCGCGGAATGCCCGCTGCCTCGGCATGGCGCATGAGGTCGTCCTGCGCCTCCTTCCAGGCGGGGGTCTGGATGGTCTTGATCGCGCCGGCGCGCAAGGTGAGCTTGTCGTTCGGGATCACGAGGCCCAGGTCGACCCCGATCACGCGGCCGAAGCCGCGGCAGGTGTCGCAGGCGCCGACGGCCGAGTTGAACGAGAACATCGACGGGATCGGGTCGGTGTAGCGGATGTCGCTTTCGGGGCAGTGCAGGCCGGTGGAGAACTTCCACACGTCGGTGGGGGCATTCTCTTCAGCGCCCGTGGCGTGCACGGTGACACGCCCGCTGCCGCGCTTGAGCGCGACTTCAATCGCCTCCACCACGCGTGAACGCTCGGCACTCGAGATACGGAAGCGGTCGGCCACCACGTCGAGCATCTTGCGCGGCCCCGTCGGCGTGGCCACTTCGCGCTCCGCCTGCACGCGCGTGAAGCCGCTGGCCGACAGCCATTGCGTCACTTCTTCGGCCGACGTGCCGGCTGGCAGTTCCACCGGAAAGGTGACCACCAATCGCGGATCGCCCGCCGCAACCGCCCGCTCTGCAATCTCCGCATAGATGCTGTCCGGCGAATCGTGGCGCACCGGCAGTGCGGTCTCGCGGTCGAACAACTGGGCCGCGCGCGCATAGAGCAGCTTCAGGTGGTCGTTCAGCTCCGTCATCGTGCCGACCGTGGAGCGCGATGAGCGCACCGGGTTGGTCTGGTCGATGGCGATGGCGGGCGGCACGCCCTCCACCTTGTCCACCGCGGGCTTGTCCATGCGGTCCAGGAACTGGCGCGCATAGGCGGAGAAGGTCTCCACATAGCGCCGCTGGCCTTCGGCGTAAAGGGTGTCGAATACGAGGCTCGATTTGCCCGAGCCGCTCGGCCCGGTGACCACGGTCATCTCGCCGGTGCGGATGTCGAGGTCGAGGTTCTGGAGGTTGTGCTGGCGCGCGCCGCGAATCCGGATGGAGCCCTGTGTCATGAGTGCCTTGGGGGGTGGGGCAAACATTCTAGGGAGTGGTAAGTGACGGATTCGTGCACTCCGTCACATGATCCACGCCCGTGCAGGGGTTTGTACCGATTCAGTTTTAGACACTTTATGTAACAAATAGCACCTTTGTTTACGTTTCCATCTGCATTGGGAAGTTATCCATGAACAAGCTGCATGTGCTTTGCGCCGCCGTATTGGCACTGGCCGCGACGGCCGCGCCCGCCCAGATCCTGATCGGCCAGACCGCGGGCCTGACCGGTTCGGTGGCCGCGGGCGTGAATGAAACCATCACCGGCTCCCAGCTGGTGATCGATGCCGTGAACGCGCAAGGCGGCCTCCACGGCGAAAAGATCGAAGTCCTGCGCATGGACGACGGCTTCGACGTCAAGCGCGCGAGCGAGAACGCGCGCGTGCTGATCGAAGAGAAGAAGGTCGTAGCGCTCTTCATGAGCCGCGGCACGCCGCACTCGCAAGCCATCATCCCCTGGCTCGACAAGCACGACGTGGCGCTGGTCGGCCCTTCCACCGGGGCCATGGCGCTGCACAAGCCGGTTCAAAAGCACGTGTTCAACGTGCGCGCCACCTACCAGCGCGAAGCCGAGAAGGCAATCCAGCACCTGCTCACCACCGGCATCGCGCGCATCGCGGTAGTGCACGTGACCGACTCCTTCGGACAGGACGCGCTCGAGGGCGCCATGACGGGTTTCTCCAAAGCCCAGGCCAAACCGGTGGTCACCGTGCCCGCCGACCGCGAAAAGCCCGACTACAAGACCATCGTGCCGACCATCAAGGATGCCAACGCGCAGGCCGTGCTGTGGATCGGCTCCGGCACCGCCGTGGTCGAGGGCATCAAGGCGTTGCGCGCCTCCGGTTCGGCCGCGCAGGTGGTCACCTTGTCGAACAACGCCTCGTCGGGGTTCATCAAGCAACTGGGCGATGCGAGCAAGGGCGTCATCGTGACCCAGGTCTTCCCGAACGAGCGGTCCATCAGCTACCCCATGGTCAAGGAAGCGCTCGTGCTGTCGCAGGCCAAGGGCCAGGCCGAACTCTCCCCGGCCGCCCTCGAGGGCTTTGCCGCGGCCAAGGTGCTGGTCGAGGCGCTGCGCCGCGCCGGCCCCAAGCCCACGCGCGCCAAGGTGCTTGCGGCGCTCGAAAGCCTTCGCGCCTACGACCTCGGCGGCCTGGAGGTGAGCTATTCGCCGCAGGACCATTCGGGCATCGATTTCGCCGACCTGGCGATCATCAGCGACGGTCGGTTCAAGCGCTAGGCCAGCAGCGCTGGCCCCCCGCCCGCGCGGGGTGGCGCGGCCCTGGAAACGACTTTCTCTCTACTTGGGGGCGGCAGCAGGCGCGGGTTCGTGCGTTGCGTCGCCGCCGTGCTTCTCGCCCGACATGTCGATCTTGTCGCCGCCCTTCGAGATGACATAGAGAGCAATGGCGGCAAAGATGATGAAGCCGACAACGAGTTTCCACATGGATCTTGTCTCCTGATGATGATGATGATGTGAGGGTTCAAGAAAAAGGCCTCATGCCGACGGCATGAAGCCCCTTTGTTGAACGGAGGGCCGGCTTGCGCCGCCCTCCTTCTGAACCTGCGTTCAGTCGTTCGCGTAGATGTCGACGTCCTTGGTTTCCCGGATGAACAGCGTGCCGATGACCAGCGTCATTGCCGCGATGATGATCGGATACCAGAGGCCGTTGTACATGTTGCCGGTGGTCGCCACGATCGCGAAGGCGGTGGTCGGCAGCAGGCCGCCGAACCAGCCGTTGCCGATGTGGTACGGCAGGCTCATCGAGGTATAGCGAATGCGCGTCGGGAACAGTTCAACCAGCATCGCGGCAATGGGGCCGTAGACCATCGTGACCAGCAGCACCAGCCAGAACAGCAGCGCGACGACCATCACCTTGTTCATCTTCGCGGGATCGGCCTTGGCCGGATAGCCCGCCACCTTCAGTTCCTCGGTCACGCCCTTCTTGAAGGCGGCGATCTCTTTGGCGGAGGTTTCGTCGAACTTCAGGTTGACCACGTTGCCCACCGGGGCCTCGATGGTCTTGCTGCCGATCTTGATGATGGCTTTGGAGCCGGGCGCACCTTCGACGTTGTCGTAGCTCACCGAGTTCTGCACCAGGTAGCGCTTGGCAATGTCGCACGAACTCCGGAAGTCGATTTCACGCGCAACCGGGTTGCCCTGGAACGAACACGACTTGGGATCCGCCGTCACCGTGACGCCGGCGGTGGCTTGCGCCTTCGCCAGGTCGGGGTTGGCATATTCCGTGATCATCTTGAAGACCGGGAAGTAGGTCACCACGGCCAGCAGGCAGCCGGCCATGATGATCGGCTTGCGGCCGATCTTGTCCGACAGCGTGCCGAACACCACGAAGAACGGCGTGCCCAGCAGCAGCGAGGCGGCGATCATCAGGTTGGCGGTGGTGCCGTCGACCTTCAATTGCTGCGTCAGGAAGAACAGCGCGTAGAACTGGCCCGTGTACCAGACCACGGCCTGGCCGGCGGTCAGGCCGATCAGGGCCAGGATCACGATCTTGAGGTTCTTCCACTGGCCGAACGATTCGGACAGCGGTGCCTTCGAGGTCTTGCCCTCGGCCTTCATCTTCTGGAAGGCGGGCGATTCGCTCAGCGAGAGGCGGATCCACACCGAGATGCCGAGCAGCGCGATGGAGACCAGGAACGGAACGCGCCAGCCCCACTCGCCGAACGCCTGTTCGCCGAGCCAGGTGCGCACGCCCAGGATCACCAGCAGGCTCAGGAACAGCCCGAGCGTGGCGGTGGTCTGGATCCACGAGGTGTAGGCACCGCGCTTGCCGTGCGGCGAGTGCTCGGCCACATACGTGGCGGCACCGCCGTACTCGCCGCCGAGCGCGAGGCCCTGCAGCATGCGCAGCGCGATCAGGATCACCGGCGCCGCAACTCCGATGGTCGCGTAGCTGGGCAACAGGCCGACGATGAAGGTCGACAAGCCCATGATCAGGATCGTGACCAGGAAGGTGTACTTGCGCCCGATCATGTCGCCGAGCCGGCCGAACACGATGGCGCCGAACGGCCGCACCAGGAAACCGGCGGCAAACGCCAGCAGCGCAAAGATGAAGGCCGCGCCCGCATCCAGGCCGCTGAAGAACTGCTTCGCGATGATCGCGGCCAGCGAACCGTAGAGGTAGAAGTCGTACCACTCGAACACCGTGCCAAGGGAGGAAGCGAAGATGACCTTCTTCTCCTCCGCGGACATGGGCCGGGGGGCCGGGTGCGGCATCCCCCTCGAATCCAGTGTTGCTGCCATTTGCGTCGTCTCCTGTGTATGCGTTCGTTCGGTCCCGGCATTCGGAACCGTGATGCATTCTTGGAGGCGCGACTGACCCGAGCCTTTCGCGAAACTGAACCGACGCTTACGAATTAAGGTGAAACCCGCGGGCCTCGTTTCAGCCTGTAAGAAATCGGCTGGTTACTCAGCTTTTGCTGCCGCGCAGCAAGGACGGCCGCTGGTCGGCGCCGGCCCATTCCGGGCCGTCGAACCACGCATCGTCGGCCAGGTAGGCGCGCAGCATCGCAAGGCCGTCGAAACCCCAGAACAGGCGGCCGTCGACCACATAGGCCGGCGTGCCGAACACGCCAAGCTGCAGCGCCTCGTCGGTGTTGCGCTTGAGCAGCGCCTTGTTCTCGTCGCTGTTCATGTCGCGCTTCGGCTTCAGCTGCGCCGCCAGCGCAGCCAGGCGCGTGGCATCGCCCGCCTCCTCGCCGCCGTGCCACACGCTGCGGAAGATGGTTTCGGCCGCAAGGCGGCTGATGCTGCCGTCGTCGGAGGTCGAGAGCGCAAGCCGAAGGTGCGGAAGCGGGTTGTAGGGGTGCGAGGCCGGCATCTCGATTTGGATGCCGTTCGCACGGCCGAGCCAGAGCACATGGCGGTAGGTCCAGCTGCGCTTGGCGGGGATCTCGGCCGGGCCGAGCTGCCCGTGGTGCTTGAGGATCGCGCCAAGCAGCACCGGCTTGTAGGCGACGCTGTAGCTCAGGCCTTCGAGGGCCTCCGGCAGATGCTCGAACGCCAGGTGCGCGTAGGGCGAGATGAAGTCCAGGTAGAAGTCGATGTGCTTCATGCGTGCTTGTCTCCTGATTCTTCCGGGATGCGCCAGATGCCGGCGCGTGCCCGCAACTCTATCGCGCGCCACACGCCGCGCCGCGCCTCGTCTTCCATCTTGCTCCAGCCCGCGATCTCGGGGATGGTGCGCAGGCACCCTTCGCAGAAGCCGCTCAGGCGGTCCATGCGGCAGACCGAGGTACAGGGCGATGGCGCGTCGTCGGCCGCGCGCTGCACGGCAACGGCCCGTTCGGCCAGGGTTTCCGCAGCATCGAAATTCACACCACGTCCGCCACGGGCGCACCGGTGAGTTTCTCGAGGTCTTGCGGGCGCAGCTGGAACACCGCGTGCGGATGGCCCGCGGCCGCCCAGATCTCCTCGAAGCGGAACAGCTCGCGGTCGATCAGCACCACGGGCTTCGTCACATGTCCAACCGGCGACACGCCGCCGATGGTGAAGCCGGTGCGCGCCTTCACGAATTCGGCATCGGCGCGGCCGGTCTTGCCGACCAGCGCATCGACTTTCTTCTCGTCGACCCGCTTGTCGCCCGAGGTGATGACCAGCACCGCCACCTCGTCGCTCTTGCGCCGGAAGATGATGCTCTTGGCGATCTGCCCGACCAGGATGCCGAGCGCGTCGGCCGCCTGCTGCGCGGTGCGGCAGGCGTCGTCGAGCATGCGCGGCAAATGCGGATGGCCCGCGTCCTGCAGCACGCGAGAAACACGTTGCACGCCTTCGGGCAGCGAATGAAGTTCAGCGCCGCACATCACAGGGCTCCCACGGTTTTCGGCGTGCTCATCAGCCGGCCCTCTTCGTGCGGATCGCCTTCGACGCCCGCGAATTCGGCTCGCGCCCCAGCGCCTCGCTGATGTACACGCCCGCGTCGATCAGCTTGTCCAGGTCGATGCCGGTCTCGATGCCCATGCCGTGCAGCATGTAGACCACGTCCTCGGTCGCCACGTTGCCCGTCGCGCCCTTGGCATACGGGCAGCCGCCAAGGCCGGCGGAGGACGACTGGAAGTTCCAGACCCCCAGCTCCAGCGAGGCCAGCGTGTTGACCAGCGCCTGGCCGTAGGTGTCGTGGAAGTGGCCCGAGATGTGGTCCACGTCGAAATGCGCCAGCGCTGCCTCGATGGCGGCCTGAACCTTGCGTGGCGTGCCCACGCCGATGGTGTCGGCCACGTCAACGCGCTGCACGCCGATGTCCTTCATCAGCTTCGCCAGCATGCCCACACGTTCGGGTGCGATCTCGCCTTCATACGGGCACCCCACCGTGCACGACATGGCGCCGCGCACCGCGATGCCCTTGTCGCGCGCCGCGGCCACCACGGGTGCGAAGCGCTCGATGCTCTCGGTAATCGAGCAGTTGATGTTCTTCTGGCTGAAGGCCTCGCTCGCGGCGCCGAACACCACGATCTCGTCGGGCCATTCTTCGCGCGGCGCGGCAATGGCGGCCTCGAAGCCCTTCATGTTGGGCGTGAGCACCGAGTAGCGCACGCCGGCCTTGCGTCGGATGCCGTGCATCACCTCGGCGTTGTCGGCCATCTGCGGCACCCACTTGGGCGACACGAAGCTGGTGACCTCGATCTCCTTCAGGCCGGCGTCCTGCAGGCGGTGCACGAGGCCGATCTTGACTTCAGCCGAGACCGGCTGCTTTTCATTCTGCAGTCCGTCGCGCGGGCCGACGTCGACGATCTTGACTTTGGTGGGGAGCTTCATGGGATGTCTCTGGGTTCGCAGGGAAAAGAAAAAATCCGTCCGTCCATTGTCGGCCGTCTGCGTGCGGCGTGCTCGGCGGCGCGGTTCACGCCGTTTCACGCTGCACGAAATCCGATGGCGGCTCGGCGGGCGCGGGGACCTCAGTCACCTCCAGTGCACTCACCTGCGCGCCGTCCGGCCCGCTGCGGGCCCACGCAATCAGCGCCTCGACCGCCACGGCCGGACCGAAGGCCAGCGCCTCCACGCTGCCGTCGCGTCGGTTGCGCACCCAGCCGCGCACGCCCAGGCGCCGTGCGGCCTGCACCATCGACCAGCGATAGCCCACCCCCTGCACGAGGCCGCGGACGACGAGATGGCGGGTGACGGCGGGTGGATTCATGGCGTTGGCAACATCAGTACGACCTGGGCAGTCCGGGCGCGCCGTCAGTAGCCCCGCGTGGGATCGACCACGCCGCTGACCGGCAGGCCCTTTTCCATCGCGCGGATTTTTCCAGCAATCTGGGCGATGGATTCCTCGCGCAGCGTGCGCGCCGAGCCGTGCGGCGTGACGGTGATCTTCGGGTGGCGCCAGAAGGCGTGGTCGGCGGGCAGCGGCTCGACCTGGAACACGTCGAGCGTGGCGCCGGCAAGCTGGCCGGCGTCGAGCATCGGAATCAGGTCGTCTTCGACCAGGTGCGCGCCGCGCGCGATGTTGATGAGATAGCCGCCCGGCAGCAGCTTGCCGAGCGTCTTGCGGTTGAGGATGCCGCGCGTGGCCTCGGTCAGCGGCAGCAGGTTGACCAGCACGCGGGTGGACGACAGGAACTCGTCGAACTGCGCCTCGCCGCTGAATACCTTCGCGCCGTCGATGGTTTTGGGCGAGCGGCTCCAGCCCAGTACCGGAAACTCGAACTGCGCCACGGCTTTCGCGACCCGCTCCCCGAGCACGCCCAGCCCCATGATGCCGACCGGGAAGTCGCGCCGCAGCTTCGGCTTGCGGTAGCTCCAGCGGCCTTCGCGCGCGTCGGCCTCGTAGGCATCGAACTCGCGGAAGTGGCGGATCAGCGCATGGCATACGTACTCCGCCATCTGCACCGACATGCCCGCATCGTCGAGCCGCACGATGCGCGTGTGCGCCGGCACGCGCAGCTTGAGCAGCGCATCGACGCCCGCGCCGATGTTGAACAGCCCGCGCAGTCCGGGTTGCTCATCGAGCAACTGCTGGGGCGGCACCCACACGACCGCGTGGTCGGCCTGGGCCGCCCCCGGTTGCCAGGGCTCGATCTGCGCGCCGGGCAACTCGGCCTTGAGGCCTTCGATCCAGGGTTCGGGGCGGTTGTCGGTGAGAGAGACGATGATTTTCATGAATCGAATCTTATTAGGGCCGCGGCTTGTCGCCCTGTGTTCCTTCTTCTATGCTCGTGCGCCAGCATCCAAGACCAGGCACACCAGGAGACCGAAGCATGATCAAAGTCAGCGTGATGTACCCCTACACCGACGGCGCAAGGTTCGACCACGCCTACTACCGCGACAAGCACATGCCGCTTTTGAAGGCGCGCATGGGCGATGCCTGCAGGTCGTACACCATCGACAAGGGGCTGGCCGGCGGCGCACCCGGAACCCCGCCGACCTATGTCGGCATGTGCCACGTGTTCTGCGACTCGGCCGAGGCGTTTCAAAGCGCGTTCGGCCCGCATGCCAAGGAGATTCTGGGCGACATCAAGAACTACACCGACATCGCACCCGTGATGCAGATCAGCGAAGTGGTGGTGGGCTGACCCAGGGCGGAGGTCAGGCCGCCGCGGCCATCCGCAGCAATTCATCGCCTTCGGCCACCTGCTCGCCGGGCGAGAACATCAGCTCGTCCACCGTGCCGTCGGCCGGCGCGGCAATGGTGTGCTCCATCTTCATGGCCTCCATCACGGCAAGCGGCTGGCCACGGCTGACCTTGTCGCCGGCCTTGACCGCAAAGGACACGACCTTGCCGGGCATTGGCGCCGTGAGCCGGCCGCCTTCGGCATGGGTGTCGCCCGCGTGGGCCAGGCGGTCGATGGCGGTGATCTTGGTGGCGCCTTTCGATGCGAAGACATGCGCGGTGGCGCCGTCCAGATGCACGTCCACGGTCTGCCGCGTGCCGGCAAACTCGACCTCGAACTCGCCCGACGGAAATTGGCCCACGACCAGCGGGCCTTCCACGCCGCCGGCTTCGAGCCGCAGGCTGCCGTCGCGCTTGTAAGTCAGCAAGGCCGTCTGCTCGGCGCCACGAAACTCGAAGTCGAAGTGGCGCCGGTATTCGCCATGGGAGCGCCAGCCGTCGCGCCGCTCGAACGGGTCGGGCACGCCGGTCGGCCGTTCGGTGATCAGGGTGCGCGTGATGGCGGCGGCGGCGGCCAGCGGCAGGCCCAGCGCCTCGCGGTCGAACAGCACGGCGCGCTCACGCTCGATCAGCGCCGTATCGAGGTTGGCCTTGGAGAACGACTCGGTCGCGAGAATGCCGCGCAGGAACTGCACATTGGTCGACACGCCCACGATCTGCACCTGCGCCAGCGCCGCATCGAGCCGCGCCAGCGCCTCGGCGCGCGTGGTGCCATGCACGATCAGCTTGGCGATCATGGAGTCGTAGAACGGCGAGATCTCGCCACCCTCGCGCACGCCGTCGTCAATGCGCACGCGGCTGCGCTGGAAGGCCGTGGCTTGCGGCTTGCGGTACACGCGCAGCGTGCCGGTGGCGGGCAAGAAGTTGTTGTCGGGGTTCTCGGCGCAGATGCGCGCCTCGATCGCGTGGCCGTGGATCTGCAGCTCCTGCTGCTTCGCGGGCAGCGTCTCGCCCGAGGCCACACGCAGCTGCCATTCGACGAGATCGAGTCCAGTGATGGCTTCAGTCACCGGGTGCTCCACCTGCAACCGAGTGTTCATCTCCATGAAGAAGAAGTTCATCTCGGGTTGGCCTGCCCCCACGCTCGGCACTGACGTGTCCTCGCTGCCCCCCGGGGGGCGCTCGCTTGCTTGGGGCGGCCCGGCGCGGCGCTCGGCTCGCGCTGCTCGACGATGAACTCGACAGTGCCCGCACCCACGTAGTTCACGGCGCGCGCCGCAGCCACGGCGGCTTCGCCCATCTGCTTGCGCATCGCCTCGGTCATGCCGGGCGCGGGCGCTTCTTCCAGCACCTTCTGGTGGCGCCTCTGCACCGAGCAGTCGCGCTCGAACAGGTAGACGTAGTTGCCGTGCGTGTCGCCGAACACCTGGATCTCGATGTGGCGCGGGCGCTGCACGTACTTCTCGATCAGCACGGCGTCGTCGCCGAAGCTGTTGATCGCTTCGCGCTGGCATGAGGCCAGCGCGGCCGCGAAGTCTTCCGCCCGGTCGACCGCGCGCATGCCCTTGCCGCCGCCGCCCGCGCTGGCCTTGATGAGCACCGGGTAGCCGATGCGGTCGGCCTCGCGCTGCAGCAGCGCCGGGTTCTGGTCATGGCCGTGGTAGCCGGGCACCAGCGGCACGCCGGCTTTTTCCATCAGCTGCTTCGATTCGGCCTTGAGGCCCATGGCCTTGATGGCCGACGGCGGCGGGCCGATGAAGACCAGCCCCGCGTCGGCGCAGGCCTGCGCGAACTCTTCGTTCTCGCTCAGGAAGCCGTAGCCCGGATGCACGGCCTCGGCGCCCGTGGCCTTGGCGGCTTCGAGGATCTTTTCCCAGCGCAGGTAGCTGTCCTTCGGCGCGCTGCCGCCCAGGTGCACCGACTCGTCGCAGGCGCGCACGTGGTTGGCATGCGCGTCGGCATCGGAATAGACAGCCACGGTGCGGATCGCCATGCGTCTCGCGGTTGCGGCAACACGGCAAGCGATTTCACCGCGATTCGCAATCAGGATCTTTTTAAACATTCGGAGTGTCTCCCGGAGGATTCTTTTTCAGTTGAAACGCAGGCGTGACGCCCGGATCGGGTCGGCCGCTGAAGATGCGTGCCACGCGGGTGAACAGCGCCTTGAGAAAGCGCCAGCTCTTGCGGATGAGCCACACGCTGAGCGCCAGCACGAGGACGAACAGCGCGAGGAAGACCAGCGGATGCGCCACCGCGAGCCACAAGCCCGCGGGCACCATGCTGTCTTCGACCAGCGATGCGCCCACGTTGGAAAACGGCTCGGGCGAGGTGTTGATGGCTGCGCGCGTCGTGGCCTTGGCCGCATGCGCGGTGGCCGCGAAGCCGCCGCCCAGCAGTGCGGCCACGACGGCCATCACGCCATGGTCGGCGCCGAACACGCTGGCCGCGAGCGCCGCACCGGCGGGAATGCGGATGGCGGTGTGCACCACGTCCCACAGCGAATCGAGGCCGGGGATCTTGTCGGCGAAAAACTCGATGAACACCATGAACCCACTGGCCGCGATGACCACCGGATGCGCGAGCAGCTGCAGGCCGCTCGGCAACGGCACCCAGCCGAAGTAGCCGGCGAGCCCCGTCAGCAGCACGACGAGGTACAACCGCACGCCGCTGGCCCAGCCGATGGCCGCGGCCAGGGCGAGCAGTTGGGTCATGTCGAGCGCATTCATGGCATGCGCTCAGTGGCCCAGCCAGGACGGCTTGCGTTTCTGCAGGAAAGCCTGGACGCCTTCGCGGCCTTCATCGCTGACGCGTATGTCCGCGATGCCCTCCACGGTCCTGGCGATCAGCGCGTCATCGATCTCGCGGCCGTCCACGTCGGCGATCAGTTGCTTGCAGGCACGCACGGCGGCCGGACTGGCACCGGTGAGCGCCTTCACCAGCTCGTCGAGCTTGGCGTCGAGCGCGTCGGCAGCGACGACTTCATGCACGAATCCGATGCGGTGCGCCTCGGCGGCGGTGAAGCGCTCGGCCGTGAGAAAGTAGCGCTGCGAAGCGCGGGTGCCCATGGCGCGCAGCACATACGGGCTGATGGTCGCGGGCACGAGGCCGATCTTGACTTCGCTGAGGCAATACCATGCCGTGTCCACGCTCACCGCCATGTCGCAGGCCGCGACCAGCCCCATGCCGCCCGCGTACACATCGCCCTGCACGCGCGCGATGGTGGGCTTGGGGCACTCGGCAATGGCGCGCAGCATCTCGGCCAGCTTGCCCGCGTCGGCGACGTTCTCGTCGCGCGTGTAGTCGGCCATGCGGCGCATCCAGTTGAGGTTTGCTCCTGCGCAGAAGGCCGGTCCGTTGGCGCCGAGCACGATGGCCTTCACCTGCGGCGCGGCGCCGGCTTCGGTGAAGGCCTGCGTCAGCTCGGCGATCACGACGTCGTCGAAGGCATTGCGCGCATCGGGCTGGTCGAGCCAGATGCGTGCGATGGCGCCTTCGATCGTGAGGTTCAGCTTGGTGAAAGTGCTCATGCCGCGTCCCTTCTGTCACATGCGGAAGATGCCGAACTTCGGCTCTGGAATGGGTGCGTTGCGCGCAGCCGCCAGGCCCAGCGCCAGAACACGCCGTGTATCCGCCGGATCGATGATGCCGTCGTCCCACAGCCGCGCCGTCGCGTAGTACGGATGGCCCTGGTCTTCGTACTGCTGGCGGATCGGCGCCTTGAAGGCTTCTTCCTCTTCCTTGCTCCAGCTACCGCCCTTGAGCTCGATGCCGTCGCGCTTCACCGTGGCCAGCACGCTCGCGGCCTGCTCGCCGCCCATCACGCTGATGCGCGCGTTGGGCCACATCCAGAGAAAGCGCGGACTGTAGGCGCGACCGCACATGCCGTAGTTGCCGGCGCCGAAGCTGCCGCCGATGATGATGGTGAACTTGGGCACGTTGGCGGTGGCCACCGCCGTCACCATCTTGGCGCCGTGGCGCGCGATGCCTTCGTTCTCGTACTTGCGGCCCACCATGAAGCCGGTGATGTTCTGCAGGAACACCAGCGGAATCTTGCGCTGGCAGCACAGCTCGATGAAGTGCGCGCCCTTCTGCGCCGACTCGCTGAACAGGATGCCGTTGTTGGCGATGATGCCCACGGGCATGCCTTCGATCTCGGCAAAGCCGCAGACCAGCGTGGCGCCGAAGCGCTGCTTGAACTCGTGGAACTCGCTGCCGTCGACGATGCGCGCGATGATCTCGCGCACGTCGAAGGGCTTGCGGGTGTCGGTCGGGATCACGCCGTAGAGTTCTTCGCGAGGGAATGCAGGCTCGCGCATCTCGGTCTTCGCAGTGGCTTGCGCGGCTGCCACTGCATTGAGATTGGCCACCGCCGAACGCGCGAGCGCCAGCGCATGCAGGTCGTTCTGCGCCAGGTGGTCCACCACGCCCGAAAGCCGCGTGTGCACGTCTCCGCCGCCCAGGTCTTCGGCCGTGACCACCTCGCCGGTGGCCGCCTTCACGAGCGGCGGGCCGCCCAGGAAGATGGTGCCCTGGTTCTTCACGATGATCGACTCGTCGCTCATCGCCGGCACGTAGGCGCCGCCTGCCGTGCACGAGCCCATGACCACCGCGATCTGCGGAATGCCCTGGGCGCTCATGTTGGCCTGGTTGTAGAAGATGCGGCCGAAGTGGTCGCGGTCGGGAAACACCTCGTCCTGGTTCGGCAGATTGGCGCCGCCCGAGTCGACCAGGTAGATGCAGGGCAGGCGGTTCTGCTCGGCGATCTCCTGCGCGCGCAGGTGCTTCTTGACGGTCATCGGGTAGTAGGTGCCGCCCTTCACCGTCGCGTCGTTGCAGACGATCATGCAGTCGACGCCGTTCACGCGGCCGATGCCGGCGATGAGGCCTGCACCAGGTGCCGATTCAGCCCCCTTCGCGTCGAGGTACATCGCATGCGCGGCCAGCGGCGCGATCTCCAGGAACGGCGTGCCGGGGTCGAGCAGCTCGGCCACGCGGTCGCGCGGCAGCAGCTTGCCGCGTGCCGTGTGCTTGGCACGCGCGGCTTCGCCACCGCCCTGCTCCACTTTCGCGAACTGCTGGTAAAGGTCGTCGACCAGCGCGCGCATTGCGGCGGCGTTGGCCTGGAAGTCCGCCGATCGCGCGTTGAGTTTGGTTTCGAGTTTGCTCATGCTGTCTTTTCTTGTTCGAGGCCGAGTTGTTCCGCCATCGCTTCGCGGATCTTGAATTTCTGGATCTTGCCGGTCACCGTCATCGGAAACGCGGTGACGAACTGGATGTACTTCGGCACCTTGTAGTGCGCGATCTGGCCCTTGCAGAAATCGCGGATCTCGTCTTCGGTCGCGGCCTGGCCCGGCTTCACGATGATCCAGGCGCACAGCTCTTCGCCGTACTTCTTGTCGGGCAGGCCGACCACCTGCACGTCCTGCACCTTGGGATGGCGATACAGGAACTCTTCGATCTCACGCGGGTAGATGTTCTCGCCGCCGCGGATCACCAGGTCCTTGATGCGGCCGACGATGTTGACGTAGCCCTCGGCGTCCATGGTGGCGAGGTCGCCGGTGTGCATCCAGTGCTCGGCGTCGATGGCTTCGCGGGTTTTTTCTTCGTCTTGCCAGTAGCCGTGCATCACCGAGTAGCCGCGCGTGCAGAACTCGCCGGAGGTTCCGCGCGGCACGATGGCGCCGGTTTCGGGATCGATGATCTTCACCTCGAGGTGCGGCTGCACCGTGCCCACCGTGGACACGCGCTTGTCCAGCGGCGTGTCGGTGCTGCTCTGGCAGCTGACAGGGCTGGTCTCGGTCATGCCGTACGCAATGGTGATTTCGCTCAGGTGCATCTCGTTCACCACGCGCTTCATCACCTCGATGGGGCACGGCGAGCCGGCCATGATGCCGGTGCGCAGCGTGGAGAGGTCGAACTCCTTGAAGCGCGGATGGTCGAGCTCGGCGATGAACATCGTGGGCACGCCATGCAGCCCGGTGCACTTCTCGGCCTGCACGGTCTCCAGCACGGTGAGCGGGTCGAACCCATCGTTCGGGTACACGATGGCCGCGCCGTGCGTGAGGCAGGCCAGGTTGCCGAGCACCATGCCGAAGCAGTGATACAGCGGCACCGGAATGCACAGCTTGTCGGCCGGCGAGAGCTTCATGCACTCGCCGATGAAGAAGCCGTTGTTCAGGATGTTGCGGTGCGTGAGCGTTGCGCCCTTCGGAAAGCCCGTGGTGCCGCTGGTGAACTGGATGTTGATCGGGTCGGTGGCCTTGAGCGTCTTCTGCACCTGCGCCACGCGCGGGTCGGCCGCATCCCCGCTCGCAAGCAATTGGCTGAAGCGGCGCATGCCGGGCTCTTCGACATCTGCCGCGGCCTTGCCGTCGATCCAGAAGGTGTGCTGCAGCTGCGGCAGGCGCTTCGGGCCCAGTTCGCGCAGCATGCCGAGGTAGTCGCTGGTCTTGAATTGCGCCATCGTCACCAGCACCTTGCAGCCGACCTTGTTGAGCGCGTATTCGAGCTCGGAGGTGCGGTAGGCCGGGTTGATGTTGACGAGGACCAGGCCGGCCTTGGCTGTGGCGATCTGCATCAGCACCCAGGGTGCGTTGTTGTGCGACCAGATGCCCACGCGGTCACCCGGCTCGAGGCCCAGGTTCAGCAATGCGCTGGCGAGCTTGTTGGACTCGGCCTGCAGCTCGCGGTAGGTGTAGCGCTTGCCTTCATGGCGGCTGATGAGGGCCTCACGATCGGGGTGCTTTTCGACCATGTCGTCGAAGAAGTCGCCGATGGTTTGCTCGATGAGGGGGACGTTGGTGGCGCCTCGGGCCATGCTCTGTGTCAGTGGCATCGTCTTGTCTCCTGGTCTTGCTCCCTCTCCCCTGGGGGAGAGGGTTGGGGTGAGGGCGCCGGCCCTCGATGAAGCGCGGCGCTCGACTCGATCGCTGCTGCCCTCACCCCAGCCCTCTCCCAGAGGGAGAGGGAGCAAGAGGGGACAGCGCGATTCATCCTAGGCAGTTTCCGAGAACAGCTCGCGACCGATCAGCATCCGCCGGATCTCGCTCGTCCCCGCACCAATCTCATACAGCTTCGCATCACGCCACAGCCGCTCCACCGGAAAGTCCTTGGTGTAGCCCACACCGCCCAGCGCCTGGATCGCCTCGCCGGCCATCCACGTCGCCTTCTCGGCCGAATAGAGAATCGCGCCCGCCGCGTCCTTGCGGAAGGTGCGCGCATGGTCGTTGCGGTCGCAGGCCTTGCCCACGGCGTACACGTAGGCGCGCGTGGCCTGCCAGGTCGAATACATGTCCGCCAGCTTGCCCTGCATGAGCTGGAATTCGCCAATGCTCTGGCCGAACTGCTTGCGCTCGTGGATGAAGGGCAGCACCGCGTCCATGCAGGCGGCCATGATGCCCAGCGGGCCACCCGAGAGCACCGCGCGCTCGTAGTCGAGGCCGCTCATCAGCACCTTGGCGCCCATGCCCTCGCCGCCAAGCACGTTTTCTTCGGGCACTTCGCAGTTGTCGAAGAACAGTGGGTAGGTGTTGGAGCCGCGCATGCCGAGCTTGTCGAGCTTGGTGCCGGCCGAGAAGCCCTTGAAGCTCTTCTCGACGATGAAGGCCGTCATGCCGCGTGCGCCCATTTCGGGTTCGGTCTTGGCGTAGATCACCAGCGTGTCGGCATCGCCGCCGTTGGTGATCCACATCTTGCCGCCGTTGAGCACGTAGTAGCCGTTCTTCTTCTCGGCCTTGAGTTTCATGCTCACCACGTCAGAGCCGGCGTTGGGCTCGCTCATCGCCAGCGCGCCCACATGCTCGCCGCTCACCAGCTTGGGCAGGTACTTTTTCCTTTGCGCCTCGCTGCCGTTGCGATGGATCTGGTTCACGCACAGGTTGGAGTGCGCGCCGTACGAGAGACCCACCGACGCCGAAGCGCGCGAGACTTCTTCCATGGCCACGATGTGCGCCAGATAGCCCAGCTCGGTGCCGCCAAATTCTTCCTTCACCGTCATGCCGTGCAGGCCGAGCTCGCCGAGCTTCTGCCACAGGTCGTGCGGAAACAGGTTGTCGCGGTCGATGTCCGCGGCGCGCGGAGCGATTTCGTTCGCGGCAAAGTCCTGGATGGCGCTGCGCAGCGAGTCGATGGTGTCGCCCAGGTCGAAGTTCAGGCCGGGATCGTGCATGTGTCTTGTCTCCTCTGAGGGGGTCGGCGCGCAGGCTGTCCCACGCGGATTGGCGCTTGGAAGAAACGCAGCTTACGCCTCGCCGCGCCGCAATTGGCGCCACAATGGTTGCAAATTGCGCCACGCCTGATCCACCGATCCATGACTTCGCCCGCTTTCCTCCGATCTGCCCGCGCCGCCACGCCGATGGCCTTCGTGAGAGCCATCGTCCAGGGCTACGAGCACTACGGCGCCGATCCGGCGGGAGCCCTGCAGGCGGCACAGATCACGCCGCGTGAACTGGCCCGACCGGATGCGCGGGTGACGGCCGCGCAGTTCGAGGCGCTGTCGGGCCACGCGATGCAGGAACTCGACGACGAGGCCCTGGGCTGGTTCTCCCGGCGGCTGCCCTGGGGCAGCTACGGCATGCTGTGCCGCGCCTCGCTGACCTCGCCCGACCTGGGCGTGGCCATCAAGCGCTGGTGCCGCCACCACCGCCTGCTGACCGACGACATCGCGCTGGCGCTGGAAGTGTCCGGCGGCATCGCTACGCTGCGCATCACCGAGAACCGCCCCCTGGACGAGGCGTTTCGCGAGTTCTGCCTGGTGACCACCCTGCGCTTCCTGCACGGATACGTCTGCTGGGCCATCGACTCGCGCATTTCGCTGCGCGACGCCGCGTTTCCGTTCGCGGCGCCGCAGCACCGCGACGCCTACCCGCTGATGTTCACGGCCGACGTGCGCTTCGATGCGCCCGAGGCCAGCTTCAGCTTCGACGAGCGGTACCTCGCGCTGCCGCTGCAGCGCGACGAACGCGCGCTGCGCACCATGCTCAAGCGGGCGCTGCCGCTCACGGTGCTCCAGTACCGGCGCGACCGGCTGCTGGGGCAGCGCGTGCGCGAGCTGCTGCGTTCACGCGCGAGCGAGGCCACCACCGCGGAGGCCTTGGCCACGCTGCTCAACGTGTCGAGCCGCACGCTGCACCGCCAGCTGCATGAGGAAGGCACGTCGATGCAGATGCTGAAGAACGAGGTGCGCCACGAGATGGCGGTGGACTTGTTGCGCCGGACCACGCGCCCCATCAAGCAGGTGGCGCTGTCGGTCGGCTTCAGGAACGAAAAGAGTTTTTCGCGCGCCTTCCTGCAATGGACCGGACACGCGCCGCGCGATTTCCGGCAGCAGGGAAAGTAGCGCTCAGGCCGCCGGCGCGTCGATGAGTGCGAGCGCGTCGGCGATGGATTGGCTGTCTTCCGGCCGCACCAGCTTGGCGACCTGCCGTCCGTCGCGCATGAACACCAGCGTAGGCCAAAGCCGCACGTTGAACGAACGGCCCAGCGGACGCCCGCTGCCGTCCTCGACCTTGATGCGCTTGATGTGGGGGTACTTGGCAAAGGCCTCGGCGATGTTCGGCTGCGCGGCCTTGCAGATGCCGCACCAGTTGGTGCCGAACTCGACCACGGCGGGGCCCGCGAGCGCATCGATCTCGGCGCGGTCGGGCTGCTCGGTCTTGTACTCGGAAGTCATGCGATCTGGCTCCTTGTGGACTTACTTTGCCGCCATTGCAGCAGAAACCCGGCGGGCTTGCCTGCGACAGGGGCTTGGTTCTTCGGCCTGTAATTTTCAGACCGGTTGCAAGCCGTGCGCGGCCAACAGCGCGGGCAGTTCCTTCATGTCGCTGAACACCTGCAGCGCGCCGACGCTGCGCAGCGCCTCGGGGCCGCTGTGGCCCGATTCGCCCGTGCTGTAGCCGAACACCGTGGCGCCGGCGGCGACACCGGCCATCGCGCCGGTGACCGTGTCCTCGACCACCGCGCAGCGTTTCGGATCGACGCCAAGGGCGGCGGCCGCGGCCAGGTACACATCGGGGTGAGGTTTGGAGCGCGGCATTTCGTGCCCGCTGAAGATACGGCCTTCGAAGCAATCGAGCAGGCCGACCTTCGCCAGTTGCAGCTCGACCTTGTGGCGATCGGCGCCCGAGGCGCAGGCAATGCGGCCATCGAGCTTCGCGTGTATTTCGCGGATGGCCGCGGGAGCATGGGGAATCGCCGTCAGGTCGCGTTCGAGCGCATCGTTGCGGCGGGCCCTGAATGCTTTAAGCCACTCTTCGGTGATCCGGACGCCCGTCTTGGATTCGATGAGCGCGGTTTCGTCCTTCACGGCCTTGCCGGTGAAGGTGTTCATCGACTCTTCGGTGGTGAGGTGCCAGCCGAGTTCGCCTAGCATTTCGGCGAGGATGCGGTTGGTGATGGGTTCGGAATCTACTAGGACGCCGTCGCAGTCGAAGAGGACTGCGGCGAAGGGGAATGAGGGCATCTTTGTTTGGCTTTGTTCGGATTTGGGGACGATGGTAGCAATTGGGCTTGTTTGCTTCCCGAGGCCGGGATATCCGCCCGGCGGCGGACTCACTTTCTTTTGCTTCGCCAAAAGAAAGTAAGCAAAGAAAGGCGACCCCTACTGTCTGCGTCCCTCCGCTGCGCTGCGGGCAACCTGCGGTGCTCGACTCCGGCGGGGTCCGCAGAACTCGCTTCGCTCAAACAGCTGCGGCCCTGATCCCGCCTCCATCTGCGCTCCTCGGCGCATACAGAAGGGGTGGGGACGAGACAGGCCTTCGCTTCGCTCGGCCGGGAGCAACCTCCAATACCAAACAGCCAATACCAACCACCGCAGGCGCGCAGCGCCTGCGGTGGTTGGTGGCCGAGCGAAGCAAAGGCCCGTTCGGTCTCCAAGCCCCTCTGTATGCGCCGAGGAGCGCAGGGTTTCGCGGATCAGGGCTCGCAGCTGTTTGAGCGAAGCGAGTTCTGCGAGACCCCGCGAAACCCGAGCACCGCAGGTTGCCCGCAGCGAAGCGAAGGGTCGCAGACAGTGGGGTCGCCTTTCTTTTGCCTACGTTTCTTTGGCGAAGCAAAGAAAAGTAGGTCGCCCGCCGGGGCGAGTCCCGGCCTCGGAACTCAAAAGAAAACACCGATCAACGCGCGTGCGTCACCCCTCCATCCACCACCAACGTAGACCCCATCACATAGTCCCCCGCCCGCGAAGCCAGATAGATGGCCGCCCCAGCCATATCCTCAGGCGTCCCGATGCGCCCCGCAGGAATCCGTTCCTTCACCTCATCGCCATGATCACGCGCCAGCTTGTTCATGTCCGATGCAAACGCACCCGGCGCAATCGCGCTCACCACGATGCGGTCTTGCGCAAGCCGCAGCGCCATGCGCCGCGTGAGCTGGATCAAACCGGCCTTGCTCGCGGCGTAGGAGTAGGTCTCCTGCGGGTTCACCGAGATGCCGTCGATCGATGCGATGTTGATCACCTTCGACAGATGGTCGGTCGCCGCCTTCTTGAGCATCGGCGTCAGCGCCTGGGTCAAGAAGAACGGTGTCTTCAGGTTCAGGTCCACCACCTTGTCCCAGCCGCTCTCAGGAAACTCGTCGTACGGCGCGCCCCAGGCCGCGCCGGCGTTGTTGACCAGGATGTCGAGCGAGTCTTCATGCTTCGCATAGGCGTCGACCAGCGCCTGCGCGCCTTCCAGCGTGGACACATCGGCCGGCAGCGACACGCAGTGGCCGAAGGCCGAAAGCTCCTTGGCGGTCTGGTCGCAGGCCGCGGCCTTGCGGGCCGAGATGTACACGCGCGCGCCCTGCGCCAGGAAGCCTTCGGCGATCATGCGGCCGATGCCGCGCGAGCCGCCGGTGATCAGGGCGCTGCGGCCCTTCAGCGAGAAGAGTTGGGTGGTGTCCATGGTGCCGGTGTCTCCTGAATGAATTGACGAAAAATTCCAGGAAACGAGCTTAGTGCGCCGCACGCCGGCGCAGCGTCACCTTGGCGGCAGCGACAGGCTTCGCGGGCTGGTGAAGCTGCGCAGCTCGCCGCTCACCGGGTCCTGGAACGCCACCGACTTGGCCAGCAGCTCCAGCGGCTTGTCGAAGTCGTCGCTGCCCTGCGGCAGCAGCGTCGGGTAGATCGGATCGTTCACGATCGGCATGCCCAGCGCCATGCAGTGCACCCGCAGCTGGTGCTTGCGGCCGGTGACCGGCGAAAGATCGAGCAGGGCATGGCCGCCCTCGGCCCGTTTCACCACGATGCGCGTTTCGGAGTTGGGCTCGCCCTCCTCTTCCTTCACGCGCATGAAATGTTCGTCGTCCACCAGCCGGCTGCGGTAGGTGCCAGGCACCGACGACACGCCCGGCGGCCATGGCACCACGGCTTCGTAGTGCTTGGCGATGCGGCGCTCCGGGAACATGGCCTGGTAGGCGCTGCGCGTTTCGGGCCGCACCGAGAACAGCACCAGCCCCGCCGTGCTGCGGTCGATGCGGTGCAGCGGCACCAGGTCGTCGAGCTTCAGCTTGCGTTTGAGCCGCACCAGCAGGCTTTCCTGCAAGTACTTGCCGGTCGGCGTCACGGGCAGGAACGGCGGCTTGTCGACCACCACCAGTTGGTCGTCCTGGAACAGCACCTGCTCGTCGAAGGGAATGCGCACCTCGGCATCGAGCGTGCGGTAGTAGTACACGCGCAGCGGCGCCTGGTAGCGGCGCTGCGCGGTCACGGGCACGCCGTGTTCGTCGATCACGTCGTTGGCCTCGATGCGCGCCATCCACGCTTCGCGCGTGATCGCGGGAAAGCGCGCCATCAAGAACTCGGCAATGGTGGGCCACGAGCCTTGCGGCAGGCCGACGCAGCTCGGACCGACGCCGTCGCGCGTGGGCAGCGGCAAGCGAGGGCTCGTCATTGCGAGAGCTCGTTCTGCAGCAGCGACAGCGCCTCGCTGAACAAGGGCCGCGCCGCCACGTCGGCTTGCATGCAGCGGTCTTTGAGGGCAGCCATGGCTTCCGGCGGCGCATCGCTGCAATGCGCGAGGAGTTCTTCGAGCAGGCAGCCGAAGGCGCGCATCTCCAGCCGTTGCAGCGCCTCGGCTTGTGCCGGGTCGAGCGCGCCGGTCATCCAGGCCGCTCCAAAGTCGCCGAGCAACCCGCCGCCCTGCGCGCTCCAGAGGATGTTGTGCGCGTAGAGGTCGCCGTGCAGGATGCCTCGCGCATGCAGGTGCCGCATGGCGGAGGCGATGTCGCGCGCGATGCGCAGCGCCACGCCGGAGGTCCATTGCGCGTCGGCCGGATAGACGTCGCGCGTGCAAGAGGCAAGGCTCGGCGGCCCGGCGAGCGTGCGGAACGATGGGTCCACCAGTGCCATGACCAGGCCTTCGGCACCGTCCGGATGCCCGTCGATCCTGCTCTGCGCGGCAACGAGGGTCGGGTGTGCACCGGCTGCGATGCTGGCGGCCATTTCACTGTGCGGCCAGCCGTCGCTCGTCACCGCACCCTTGAAGAGCTTGACAGCCACCGGCCGCATCGCCGAGCCCAGCGTTGCCTGGTGGATAACCCCCGAAGCCCCCTCGCCGAGCTTCGGGCCCAGCGCCAGTTCGCGCCAGTCGACGTGCGGCACCGACAGCGCGGCGATGGCCGCATCTTCGGCTTGTGCATCGAAAGGATTGCCCGCACCCGCGAGCCACGAGAGGCGCGGCAGCGAGAGCAGCCATGGAGGCAGCGCCTCGAAACGGTTGGCGGAAATGCGCAGCAGTTCGAGTTGGCTGCAGCCCGCCAGCGAATCCGGCAGCGCACGCAGTTGGTTGCCGGCGAGCATGAGCTTCTGCATCGCGCCGCATTGACCCAGCGCCTCGGGCAAGCTCTCGATCAAGTTGTCCGTGAGGATCAGCCAGCGCAGCAACGGCAGCCGCAGCGCCGCGGCGGGCACGGCACCGATGTGGTTGGCCTTGAACCCGACCATTTCCAGCGTCTGGCACTGGCCGATCGAGTCGGGCAACCGGGTGAAGCGGTTGTCGGAGCAGAACAGCACGCGCAGGCGATGCAGCCGGTGCAGATCATCGGGCAGCGAATCGAGCGCATTGCCCGAGAGGTTCAGGATTTCGAGCGAATCGGCCAGGTCGAAGATCTCGCGCGGAAACTCGGTGAGTCCGCACGAGAGATCGATTCGTTTTGCGCCTGCCAGCCGGCCCGCGCGCAGCTCAGCAAGCGTGTCCATCCACCGAGTCTAAAGTGCCTGCGCCGCGGCGGCTCCGGCACCGAAGCGGTAGATGCCGTCGGCGCCCAGCTCGCGCCTGACCTGCCCCGCGAACCACAGCAGGTGCAGGTGCGCCACCGTCTCGCCCATCGCAAAGGTCATCTGGTGCAGGTCGAGTTCGCGCTTGAAGAGGATGGGCAGGCCCTCGGCCGCGGTCAGCGGACGTGCGGTGCAGGCTTCGAGCAGTTCGGCCAGGCGGTCGCGGTGGTGCTCCTGCAGCTGGTCGACGCGGCGGTGAATGCCCGTGAACGGCTTGCCGTGCGATGGCAGGCCCAGCGTATCGGCCGGCAGCGCCTTGAACTTGTCGATGCTGTCCAGGAAGAGCCGCAGCGAGTTGGCTTCGGGCTCGCCCGCGTGCACGCTCACGTTGGTCGAGATGCGCGGCAGCATCATGTCGCCGCCCAGCAGCAGCTTCAGCTCGTCGCAGTACAACGCGATGTGCTCGGGCGCGTGGCCATAGCCGCTGATGCAGCGCCAGGCGTGGCCGTTGATGGCCACGGTGTCGCCGTCCAGCATGCGCGTGAAGCGGTCGGGCACCGAGGGCACCATGTTGGCGTAGTAGTTGGTGCGCGCGCGGATCTTGGCGACGGCCGCGGGATCCGTCAGGCCGTGCGAGGCAAAGAAGCTCGCCGCGGCATCGCCGCCCGCCAGCGTGTCGCCGTTGGTGCTCAGCACGCGGGCCACGTGGTAGTCGGTCGAGCTGATCCACAGCGGCGCATTCCAGCGCGTGCACAGCCACTCGGCCAGGCCGATGTGGTCGGGGTGCATGTGGGTGACGATCACGCGCAGGATCGGCAGGCCCTGCAGCTGGGTCTCGAAGATCTGCTCCCACTGCGCGCGGGCTTCGTCATGCGCGATGCAGCAGTCGACCACCGTCCAGCCCTCGACGCCGTCGATGCTGTCGCGCAGCAGCCAGAGGTTGATGTGGTCGAGCGCAAACGGCAGCCGCATGCGGATCCATCGCACGCCCGGCGCGACTTCCAGTGCTTCGCCGGGGGCGGGCAGGGTGTCGCCCAGGGGGTAGTGGAGTTCGCGTTCGAGGAGGTTCATGTAAGATTGACGTTTACGTAAACGTCATGTGTTAAGGGCACCATTGTAGGGAGCGCGGGGCAAACCTGCTGTCGCGCCCGCAACGCCCCCACAGACGGCTTCCAGACAGACCGCAGCCATATGTCCGCGCAGACTTTCACCATCAGCCAGCTCGCGAAGGAGTTCGACCTCACGACGCGCGCCATCCGCTTCTATGAAGACATGGGGCTGCTGACGCCGGAGCGCTCCGGCATGCAGCGCATCTACAGCGCGCGCGACCGGGCGCGGCTCACGCTCACGCTGCGTGCCAAGCGCCTGGGCCTGAGCCTGACCGAGGCCAGGGAAATCCTCGACATGTACGACAGCCCGCGCGACACCGTGCCGCAGCTCGAGAAGTTTCTCGGCGTGCTCGGCGCGCACCGCGCCCAGCTCGAAGCCCAACTGGCCGAGCTGCAGGCCAACCTGGCGGAAGTGCGCGAGCACGAGAAGAAGGGCCGCGCGACCCTGGCCAAGGCGCAGAAGGCGGCCAGGACGGCCTGATATACCGCACCCAATCACGACTCATCGACAATCACGCCCATGTCCGACACTCTTGATGACCTGTTTGCCCACAACCGTGCCTGGTCCGCACAGATGGAACGCGACCGGCCTGGCTTCTTCACCAGCCTGGTGAAGCAGCAGACGCCGCGCTACATGTGGATCGGCTGCTCCGACAGCCGCGTGCCCGCCAACCAGATCACCGGCCTGGAGCCGGGCGAGGTGTTCGTGCACCGCAACGTCGCCAACATCGTGGTGCACTCCGACCTCAACGCGCTCTCGGCCATTCAATTCGCGGTCGAGCACCTGAAGGTCGAACACATCATGGTGGTGGGCCACTATGGCTGCGCCGGCGTCAAGGCGGCGCTCAGCGGCAAGCGCATCGGCCTGGCCGACAACTGGATCCGCCACATCCAGGACGTGCGCGACCGCCACGCCGTGATGCTCGAAACCCTGCCCGAAGACGTGCGCGTCGACGCGCTGTGCGAACTCAACGTGGCCGAGCAGGTGGTCAACGTGGCCGTCAGCACCGTCATGGTCGATGCCTGGGGCCGCGGCCAGAAGGTCAAGATCCACGGCTGGACCTTTGGCGTGCACGATGGGCTGCTGCAAGACCTGGGGCTGAATGTCGACGGCGCCAAGCCGCTCGACGCGGTGTACAAGGCCGCGGTGCAGCGCATCCGCTACAAGTGGAGCAAGCCGCTGGGTATCTCGCCGTCCGCGCAGGCCGGGTCCGACGGCACCGAGGTCATCGAAGTCATTCCGGCTGGCGAGGCCAACACCCCCGTCGGCGAAGGCACCGAAGCGAAACCCGGCTGAAGCCATGTTCCCGCAGCGTCTCGATTCACCGCTGGCCTACGACATCGCCAAGGCGATGATCGATGGATTCAATCGCCATTACAGCCTGTTCCGCGCTGAATCGGCACGCGCCAAGCACCGATTCGAAACGGCGGACTGGCACGGCCAGCAGCGCGCGCAGCGGGAACGCATCGAGTTCTATGACCTGCGCGTGAACGAGGCCGTGGCCCGCCTCGAAAAAGAGTTCAAGGCTGGCGACCAGCCGATGGAGGTGTGGCACCAGGTCAAGCTGCACTTCATCGGCTTGCTGGTGGACCACCACCAGCCCGAACTGGCCGAGAGCTTCTTCAACTCGGTGACCACGAAGATCCTGCACCGCGCCTACTTCCAGAACGACTTCATCTTCGTTCGCCCGGCCATCAGCACCGAGTACATCGAGCCGCGCGGCGCGCCCACCTACCGGCCCTACTACCCCTCGCACGACACGCTGGCCGACACCATCGAGCAGATGCTCGACGACTACGCCCTGCAGGGCGGCTTTGCCAACAAGCGGCGCGATGCCGAGCGCGTGGCGCACGCCATCATGGGGCGCTTTCACCAGGTGAAGCTGCGCGCCAATTTCCAGCTGCAGGTGCTCTCAGGCCTGTTCTATCGCAACAAGGGCGCCTACGTGGTCGGCAAGATCATGAACGGCTTTGTCGAGCTCCCGTTCTCGCTGCCCATCCTGCATGACAGCCATGGCAAGTTCTACGTGGATGCGGCGCTCTTCGGCGAAGACGACCTGCAGATGCTCTTCAGTTTTGCACGCGCCTATTTCATGGTCGACATGGAAGTGCCGTCGGCCTGCGTGCAGTTCCTGCGCTCGCTCATGCCGCGCAAGCCGCGCGCGGAAATCTACAACGCGCTGGGCCTGGCCAAGCAGGGCAAGACGCTGTTCTATCGCGACTTTCTTTCGCACCTGAACTACTCGAGCGACCGCTTCCGCATCGCGCCCGGCATCAAGGGCATGGTCATGCTCGTGTTCGACCTGCCGTCGTTCCCGTTCGTGTTCAAGGTCATCAAGGACTTCTATCCGCCGCAGAAGGACACCACGCGCGAGCAGATCAAGAGCAAGTACATGCTCGTGAAGCAGCACGACCGCGTGGGCCGCATGGCCGACACGCTGGAGTACAGCGACGTGGGTTTTCCGCTCGACCGCTTCGAGCCCGAGCTGATCGAGGAGATCCGGAAGTTCGCGCCCAGCCAGCTAGAGATCGGCGACCGCGACGGCAACGGGGAGATGGAGCTGGTGCTCAAGCACGTCTACATCGAGCGCCGCATGATCCCGCTCAACATCTTCCTGCAGGAAGCCTTCGACACGCTGGCCCACCCCGAAAGCCCGGCCCATGCCAAGCGAGCGAAGGAGCAGCTGGAGCATGCGGTGATCGAATACGGCAACGCGATCAAGGACATGGTCGCCGCCAACATCTTCCCGGGCGACATGCTGTGGAAGAACTTCGGCGTCACGCGCGGCGGCAAGGTCGTGTTCTACGACTACGACGAGATCGAATACGTTACCGACTGCAAGTTCCGCAAGGTGCCTACGCCGCGCAACGAGGAAGACGAGATGAGCGGCGAGGTCTGGTATTCGGTCGGTCCGAAAGACGTGTTTCCAGAAACCTTCGAACCCTTCCTGCTCGGCAACAGCGACGTGCGCGCGGCCTTCATGGCGCACCATGCCGACCTGCTCGACGCTGCCTTCTGGCAGCACCACAAGGAACGCATCGAGGCCGGCCAGATGCTCGACGTGTTCCCGTACGAAGAATCGCAGCGCTTCCAGCATGAAGGCCATGCGACCCATTTCTGATTGAGTCCCCGGTCCACGACGACCACTTTCAACTTTCCGAAGGAGACCACCATGCCTGAATCCATCGTCATCGTCGGCGCCGCCCGCACCCCCATGGGGGGCTTCCAGGGCGACTTTTCTTCCCTCTCGGCGCACGACCTCGGCGGCGCCGCCATCAAGGCCGCCGTCGAGCGCGCGGGCATTGCGCCCGACAGCGTGGGCGAAGTGCTGTTCGGCAACTGCCTGATGGCCGGCCAGGGCCAGGCGCCGGCGCGCCAGGCGGCCTACAAGGGCGGCCTGCCCGACAGCGCGGGCGCGGTCACGCTCAGCAAGATGTGCGGCTCGGCCATGAAGGCCGCCATGCTCGCGCACGACCTGCTGCTGGCCGGCACGCACGACGTGATCGTCGCGGGCGGCATGGAAAGCATGACCAACGCGCCCTACCTCATGCTCAAGGGCCGCGGCGGCTACCGCATGGGCCACGACCGCATCTTCGACCACATGATGCTCGACGGCCTGGAAGACGCCTACCAGCCGGGCCGCTCGATGGGCACCTTCGGCGAAGACTGCGCCGCCAAGTACAAGTTCACGCGCGAGCAGCAGGACGCCTTCGCCATTGCCAGCGTGCAGCGCGCCAAGGCGGCCACCGAGTCCGGCGCGTTCAAGGAAGAGATCACGCCCGTCACCGTGAAGGGCCGCGGCGGCGACACAGTCATTTCCATCGACGAAGGCCCGGGCAAGGTCAAGCTCGACAAGATCGCCACGCTCAAGCCCGCGTTCAAGAAAGAGAACGGCACCATCACCGCCGCATCGAGCTCGTCGATCAACGACGGCGCCGCCGCGCTGGTGATGATGACCGAGTCGCATGCGAAGAAGATCGGCGCCAAGCCCATCGCGCGCCTGGTCGGCCATGCCACGCATGCGCAGCAGCCCGAGTGGTTCTCCACCGCCCCGGTCGGCGCCGTGGCCAAGCTGTTCAAGAAGACGGGCTGGACCGTCAAGGACGTCGATCTCTGGGAAGTGAACGAGGCTTTCGCGGTGGTGCCGATGGCGCTGATGCACGAGCTCGACGTGTCGCACGACATCGTCAATGTGAACGGCGGCGCCTGTGCGCTGGGCCACCCGATCGGCGCCAGCGGCGCGCGCATCATGGTCACGCTGATCCATGCGCTGAAGGCACGCGGCAAGAAGCGCGGCGTGGCCACGCTGTGCATTGGCGGCGGCGAAGGCACGGCCGTGGCGCTCGAATTAATTTAAATTGACATTTATTGTTGATTTTTCACATTCATTGTCGTTTGATTAATTAATGACAATTGTTAATTATCGGAAGCGCGAAGTTATTTCTTTACTCCTGATTCCCTGATACCATCTGCGCGCAGCCTTTGCCACAGAATGACAGAGGCTGCGCGCAGCGTGAATTCAGGGAAAAGAATGAACAAGAAGAGAGGGGCGGAGCGTGCGTCGACCTATTGGGCGGCTTCGGGAAAATTCTTGCGTCGATTGCCCGGCGTCTTGAAAATACTTCCCTTGGTTGTGGCAGCAATTCTGATATTGCTTGCTGCGCTACCGAGATCTCGCGTTGATCTTGCAGTCGCCGACGCCGATGAGTTGCTCTTGAGGCTGGCAGCGCTAGGCCGCGAAGGTGCAGCCGTCTTATGCAATCCTGAAGGCATCGAAAAATACCTCGCCGTTCGCATTGATAAAGAAAATCCAAATAAAAAGGAAGGCGACAGCTCCCCTGTTGCCGTGAATACACCAAGTCAATCCGTTTTCGGAAGTTATTGGAAACTTCAAGCGAGTACGGGCACTGTGTGCAGACTCCAATTGCAAGTCGCAGGTCGTCGATTCTGTGACACGGATTCCGCGCGCACACAACGCTTGATCGGCCGCCGTGTTCAAACTCGACTGGCCGTGCCGGGTGGAGCCGACTTCTACGATCATGGGTACGAGCTGGCGCGCGATTCCACGGAGAGATCGGTTATCGGATGGCGGGGACCTAGTCGGGCGTGTCCTGCCGACGTTGAAATCGCTGTGGCAATCCGTTGAATGGCAGCGCGTGAGCGTCGCTCGCTGCCGTGGCCCGCGCTGCTTGCGGGAATCGTTTTTTTTGCCGCGAGCGCCATGCTGCTGTACGAATCGACGCGCGAATACTTTCCTCGCAGAGATTTGCACGCGTTCGACACTCAACATGCTGAACTATTAAGCGCCGAACGGCGGGCCGCTTACGAGCGGGAACTGTTCAGCGAGTTGTCCCAATGGAATCGCCCCAGCCGTCGCTACCCGAGCGAGGCTGGTATCGGTCAACGCGAAAAGCGATGGAGACAGCTGGCTGGCGAAGGGCTCGAGCTGGCGCACCTCGCCTTGCAGGTGCTTCAGCCCGACGGCGGCTTCGTCTACCCGCTCGAGAAGCCGATGAATCGGTTGCTAGCCCTCGCAGAGCGAGGCGACTCCGGTGCAATGTGTCTGATGACCGGGCTTGTCAGCCAAGTCAAGCGCTCACGTTTGTCGGCCGAACACTCCGAAATGGCAAGGAAATGGTTGATTCAGGGTGCCGAACGCGGGCACGCGGAGTGCCAGTTGCAGCTAGGACGTCGTCTGATCCTAGGTATCGACGGGATGACCAAGGATGCGAAGCGCGGACTGGCCCTGGAACTTGCGGCTCGCCGAGATGGATACGCTCACGACGTCGACGGGCTCGTATCGTATTTTCAACAGCGATGGTCAACCGATTCTGCCGATCTCACAAGACTGTACTGCTGGCTGTCGATCCATGCCCAGTCACGCGTGACTGATGGGCCACAGAACATGCTGAGACTCCTGCGTGCCGAGGCGCGACGCATCGATTCCGAGGGGCTGGTGCATCTCGCAAACCAGCTCGAGAACTCGCGGTTTTCCTTGCAGGCATGTGTTGACTTGAGCGGAGTCTGAGGTCATCCCTGGCGGCCAGGACGATGCCTAGAATGCCAGCTTCGTGCACATCTGGGGACCTCGTTCATGTATTCGGCCAATCTCCGCAACACCGTCGCCGCTTTGGCTGCCTTGGTTTTCCTGGCGCCCGCCCCCAGCTGGGCGCAAAAGCGCGACAACGTGCTGTTCCAGGCAGCCACCGACGCGCAGCCTGCGGTGCTCAAGACGTTGGAGCAGCTGGTCAACATCGAAACCGGCACAGAAGACGCCGAAGGCATTGCAGCCGCCGGCAACTTCCTGGAAGGCGAGCTCAAGAACCTGGGCTTCACCGTCACGCGCAGCAAGTCCACCAGTCTCGTCGTGGGCGACAACATCGTCGGCAAGCTCAAGGGGCGCGGCGGCAAGAACCTGCTGCTGATGTCGCACATGGACACCGTGTACCCGAAAGGCACACTCGCGAAGGCGCCGTTCCGCATCGAGGGCACCAAGGCCTACGGCCCGGGCATTGCCGATGACAAGGGTGGCAACGCCGTCATCCTGCACACGCTGAAGCTGCTCAAGGACTACGGCGTGCGCGACTACGGCACCATCACCGTGCTCTTCAACACCGATGAGGAAAAAGGCTCCTTCGGCTCGCGCGACCTGATCCAGGAAGAAGCCAAGCAGGCCGATTACGTGCTGTCTTTCGAACCCACGAGCGCGGGCGACGAGAAGCTTTCGCTTGGCACTTCGGGCATTGCCTATGTGCAAGTCAACATCACCGGCAAGGCTTCGCATGCGGGCGCGGCGCCCGAGCTGGGCGTGAACGCGCTGGTCGAAGCTTCCGACCTGGTGCTGCGCACCATGAGCATCGACGACAAGGCGAAGCACCTGCGCTTCAACTGGACCATTGCCAAGGCGGGCAACGTGTCGAACATCATTCCCGCCAGTGCGACGTTGAACGCCGACGTGCGCTACGCGCGCAACGAAGACTTCGACGCCGCCATGAAGACTCTCGAAGAAAAAGCGCAGCAGAAGAAGCTGCCCGAATCCGACGTGAAGGTGGTGGTCACGCGCGGCCGACCGGCGTTCAATGCCGGCGAAGGCGGCAAGAAGCTGGTCGAAAAGGCCGTGGCCTACTACAAGGAAGCCGGCGGCACGCTGGGCGTAGAAGAGCGCACCGGCGGCGGCACCGACGCCGCCTACGCGGCGCTTTCCGGCAAACCGGTGATCGAGAGCCTGGGCCTTCCGGGCTTCGGTTATCACAGCGACAAGGCCGAGTACGTCGACATCAGCGCCATTCCGCGCCGGCTGTACATGGCCGCACGCATGATCATGGATCTGGGCTCGGGCAAGTAAGCCGCAAACAAAAGAAGAAAGACAGGAGACACCCCATGCTGCTCAGTGCCGACCAGGAAGCCATCCGCGACGCGGTACGCGATTTCTCGCAGGCCGAACTCTGGCCCAACGCCCCCCGATGGGACCGCGAGCACAGCTTTCCGAAGGAAGCGCACCAGGGCCTGGCGGCGCTCGGCGCCTACGGCATCTGCGTGCCCGAGGAACACGGCGGCGCGGGCCTGGACTACCTCACGCTTGCGCTGGTGCTGGAAGAAATCGCCGCCGGCGACGGCGGCACCAGTACGGCCATCAGTGTGACCAACTGCCCCGTCAACGCGATCCTCATGCGCTATGGCAACGCGCAGCAGAAGAAGCAGTGGCTCGAACCCCTCGCGCAGGGGCAGATGCTCGGCGCCTTCTGCCTGACCGAACCGCAGGCCGGCAGCGATGCATCGAGCCTGCGCACCACGGCGCGCAAGGACGGCGATGCCTACGTGATCGATGGCGTGAAGCAGTTCATCACCAGCGGCAAAAACGGGCAGGTGGCCATCGTCATCGCCGTCACCGACAAGGGCGCGGGCAAGCGCGGCATGAGCGCCTTCATCGTGCCCACCGATGCGACCGGCTACAGCGTGGCGCGGCTGGAGGACAAGCTGGGCCAGCACAGCAGCGACACCGCGCAGATCAATTTCGACGGTTGCCGCATCCCGGCGGAGAACCTCATCGGCGCCGAAGGCGAGGGCTACAAGATCGCGCTCGGCGCGCTCGAAGGCGGCCGCATTGGCATCGCCGCGCAGAGCGTCGGCATGGCACGCAGCGCCTTCGACGTGGCACTGGCCTACGCCAAGGAGCGCCAGGCCTTCGGCGGTTCGATCTTCGAGCAGCAGGCCGTCGGGTTCCGCCTGGCCGAATGCGCCACGCAGCTCGAGGCCGCGCGCCAGCTGATCTGGCATGCCGCGAGTCTGCGCGATGCGGGCCGGCCGTGCCTCAAGGAGGCCGCCATGGCCAAGCTGTTCGCGAGCGAGATGGCCGAGCGCGTCTGCAGCGCGGCCATCCAGACGCTGGGCGGCTACGGCTACGTGAACGACTTTCCGCTGGAGCGCATCTACCGCGACGTGCGGGTGTGCCAGATCTACGAAGGCACTTCGGACATCCAGAAACTGCTGATCCAGCGCGCGCTGGCGTGAGCATGCGCCGCGGGCGCTTCGGTGTCATCGGTTTGGATGACAGACAGCAACGCGCCGGCGGCGCAGCATGGCGGCCTCTTCGTCGGAGGTCTTTGCCATGTCCAATTTCAAACCCGTTCCCCTCGCCCTGGCCCTTCTGTGCCTCGGTGCCATGGGCTCGTCCGCGCAAGCCCAACCTGCCGCCCCGGACCTCGCCACGCTGACCGCTAGCGACGCGGTGCGGCAGCTCTGCGCAGGCACGGTGAGCAGCGAGCAGCTGGTGTCGGCCTACGTTGCGCAGGCCAATGCAAGAACGAACCTCAATGCCTTCGTCACGCTCGACGAAGCCGGCGCGCTGAAGGCCGCGCGCGCCGCCGATGCACAGCGCAAGCGCGGCGGCGCCTGCAAGCCGCTGGCCGGCCTGCCGGTGACCGTCAAGGACAACATCCAGGTGCGGGGCCTGCCTGCCACGGCCGGCTCGCCTGCGCTGAAGGGCTTCGTTCCCAAGGCGGACGCCCCCGTGGTCGCCAGGCTTCGGGCGGCGGGCGCGGTCATCCTCGGCAAGACGAACATGCACGAGCTGGCCTTCGGCGTCACGGGCTACAACCCCGCATTCCAGAGCGGCCCCGAGGTCGGTGTGCGCAACGCCTACGACCCGAGCCGCATTGCGGGCGGGTCGTCGTCGGGCAATGGCGCGGCGCTCGGCGCGCGCATGGCGCCGGCCGCGCTGGGCACCGACACCGGCGGCTCGGTGCGCATTCCGTGCGCGTTCAATGGCTGCGCATCGCTGCGTCCGACCATGGGGCGCTATTCGCAGCAAGGCATCGCGCCGATCTCGCACACGCGCGACACCGCGGGCCCGATGGCGCAGTCGATGGCCGACGTCGCGCTGCTCGACCGTGTGATCGCGGGCGGCACGCCGCTCAGGCCGGCCGACTTGAAGCGGGTGCGGCTCGGCGTGGTGCCGGCCTTCTACACGAACCTCGACGCGGACACGCGCGCCGCCACCGATGCCGCTCTTGCCAAGTTGCGTGCGGCCGGCGTCACGCTGGTGGACGTGGAGATGCCCAGGCTCATGGAACTCAACGGTGCCATCGGCTTTCCGCTCGCACTCTACGAGGCGCACGACGACATGGTGGCCTACCTTGCGAAGTACCGCACCGGCATCGACATCGCGCAGCTCACCGCCGGTATCGCGAGCCCCGACGTCAAGGGCACCTTCGAGGCTTTCGTGATCCCGCGCAAGCTCCCCGCGCCGAACGGCACGGTCGATGCGAAGCCGGCCTACGACAACGCGATGCGCGTCGCGCGCCCCGCGTTGCAGAAGCTCTACCGCGACACCTTCGCGAAGAACAAGCTCGATGCGCTCGTGTTCCCCACGGTGCCGCGCGTGGCCCTGGCGGCCGGGCCCGAGGCCAGCAGCCCCGAGAACTTCGGCGCGCTGATCCAGAACACCGACCCCGGCAGCAACGCCGGCATTCCGGGCGTGCAGCTGCCCTCGGGCCTGGGTGCGGCCAGCGGCTTGCCGGTGGGGCTTGAACTCGACGGACCGGCCGGTAGCGACCGCAGGCTGCTGGCCGTGGGGCTCGCGGTGGAAGGCGTGCTGGGCCGCCTGCCGGCGCCCAAGGCGAAATAGCGCCTTCTTGACCGATCAGCGCTTCGCCAGGCCGGCCAGCGCCGACCGGCGTTCGATGCCGAGCTTGTCGAAGGTGCGACGCAGGTAGGTGCGCACCGTCGGCACGCTCACGGCCATGCGGCGCGCGATCTCCTTGTCGGTGAGGCCTTCGCACACGGCCCGCGCGACCTCCCGTTCGCGCGCGCTCAATTCGCGCCAGGCGGTTTCGGCAGGCAGCGGCATGGCAGCCGGCGTGCGCTGCGCACGCTGCAGCGCACCGATGAACGCCGGCTCGATCAGGTCGAGCAGCGCCTTCTCGTGATCGCCAAAATCACCGCGGCCCTTGCGCCGCCAGATGCGCAGATCGCCCAGCGCCCGGTTGCCTTCGAACGCATGCAGGTTCATGCCCCAGTGCAGCCCGTCGCGCGAGAGAAAGTCGGTGAAGAACTCCGTGCGCATCAGTTCACGCTGCGGCATCACGTCGGTCACCCGCGTGGCGTGGCGGTGCGACTGCAGCACGAAGGTGATCGGGTCGTGATGCTGGTGCCATTCGCCGTAGCGGTCGAGGTTGGCGGGGTCCATGTTCAGCGCCACGCGGCCCTCGAAGCGGCCGGTTTCAGCATGCCACACGAAGGAGGCGAACTGGTCCGCATGCAGCAGGTCGAGCAGCGCCCAGCCCATGCGCTCGCGGATGTCGCTTTCGCCTCGGTCTTGCGCGAGCAGCGTGAAAACGCCGCGCAGCGCCTGCTGTTCGGAGCCTGTCAGGTACATCGCCGCCTCGCTCTGTGGGTATGCCCGAAGAAGGCTAGCGTTTAGCAAGCACTGCGCCAAGGGAGTATCTCCGGAGGCGGCCGCAGGGCTTGCCCCATCGGAGGGAGGGCCTTGAGGTGTTCCAATAGGGGCTTCATGAGTGCCACCGATCCCACCACCGGACCCTGCCCCTGCGGCCGCACGGACCGCCGAGACAAGCCCATCGGCTTCGCCCTGTGCTGCGGCCGCTACCTCGACGATTTCGAGGGCACGCCCGCGCCCGACGCCGAATCGCTGATGCGTTCCCGCTATACGGCCTTCGTGCTGGAGCGCGGCCCCTACCTGCTCGCCACCTGGCACCCGTCGAAGCGCCCGGCCTCGATCGAGTTCGAACCCGGCGTGAAATGGCTCGGACTCGACATCCGCTCGCGCTCGGTGCTGGACGCCGACCATGCCGAGGTCGAGTTCGTCGCCCGCCAGCGCAGCAGCACCGGCACCGCCACGCGCCTGCACGAGCGCAGCCGCTTCGTGCGCGAGGGGGACCGCTGGTTCTACCTCGAAGGCGACCTGCAGACCCCCGGTTGACGCGCCGGGCCTCGGCCCGCACAATAGGCCCCGCTCCGGGGTGCACGCATGTGGCGTGCTGAGATGGCAAAGTGCCGACCCGCGAACTTGATCCGGGTCATACCGGCGTAAGAAGAGCTGCACTCCCTGACTCCGGTCCCGCCACCCACCCCGCGTGGCGGCCCAAAGTCCACCGAGCGATTGCGGAGCACCCTTTCCCTCAACAAGGAGTGCCCCGCATGAATGCCCCCGACAAGTTCACCTCCCTGCTTTCGCTCACGCGCGAGCCGTTTCCCGCTTCGCACAAGTGCCTGATTCCGGGCAGCCGGCCCGACCTGAACGTGCCGGTGCGCGACGTGCTGCTGACCAACGGCGAGACCGTGTCGCTCTACGACACTTCCGGGCCTTACACCGATGCCAAGATCGACATCGACGTGCGCCGCGGCCTGCCCGACGTGCGCGGCGCCTGGATCGTCGAGCGCAACGACACCGAAAGCTACGAAGGCCGCTCGCACCAGGCGCTCGACGAGGGCCTCAAGCACGCCCACGACCACGACGCGCAGCGCCTGGCCGAACTGCGTGCGGGCGCCTCTGCGCTGCAGCGCACGCCGCGCCGCGCGAAGTCGGGCGCCAACGTCACGCAGATGCACTACGCACGCCGCGGCATCGTCACCCCCGAGATGGAATACGTGGCGCTGCGCGAGAACGGCAAACGCGAATGGATGGCCGAATACCTCGCCAACGAGGAGCGCGCGAAGCGCGTGGCCGGCAACCCGATGGGCGCAAGCATTCCGCGCATCATCACGCCCGAGTTCGTGCGCGACGAGGTGGCGCGCGGCCGCGCGATCATTCCGGCCAACATCAACCACCCCGAAGTCGAGCCGATGGCCATCGGCCGCAACTTCAAGGTAAAGATCAACGCCAACATCGGCAACTCGGCCGTCACCTCGAGCATCGAGGAAGAGGTTGAAAAGCTGGTGTGGGCGATCCGATGGGGCGCCGACAACGTGATGGACCTGTCGACCGGCAAGAACATCCACACCACGCGCGACTGGATCGTGCGCAACTCGCCGGTGCCCATTGGCACGGTGCCGATCTACCAGGCGCTGGAGAAGGTGGGCGGCGTGGCCGAAGACCTCACCTGGGAGATCTTCCGCGACACGCTGATCGAGCAGGCCGAGCAGGGCATCGACTACTTCACCATCCACGCGGGCGTGCGCCTGCCGTTCATCCACCTGACCGCGGACCGCATGACGGGCATCGTCTCGCGCGGCGGTTCGATCATGGCCAAGTGGTGCATCGCGCACCACAAGGAGAGCTTTCTCTACGAGCGCTTCGAGGACATCTGCGACATCATGAAGGCGTACGACGTGAGCTTTTCGCTCGGCGACGGCCTGCGTCCGGGCTCGGGCGCCGATGCCAACGACGAAGCCCAGTTTGCCGAACTGCGCACGCTTGGCGAACTCACGCAGATCGCGTGGAAGCACGACGTGCAGACCATGATCGAAGGCCCCGGCCACGTGCCGATGCACATGATCCAGGCCAACATGGACGAGCAGCTCAAGCACTGCCACGAGGCGCCGTTCTACACGCTCGGGCCGCTGACCATCGACATCGCGCCGGGCTACGACCACATCTCCAGCGCCATCGGCGCCGCGATGATCGGCTGGGCCGGCACCGCCATGCTCTGCTACGTGACGCCCAAGGAGCACCTGGGCCTGCCCGACCGCGACGACGTGAAGCAGGGGATCATTGCCTACAAGATCGCCGCGCACGCGGCGGACGTGGCGAAGGGCCACCCCGGGGCCCGTTCGCGCGACGACGCGCTGAGCAAGGCGCGCTTCGAGTTCCGCTGGCAGGACCAGTTCAACCTCGGGCTCGACCCGGACACCGCACGCGAATTCCATGACGAGACCTTGCCGAAGGATTCGAGCAAGGTGGCGCACTTCTGTTCGATGTGCGGACCCAAGTTCTGCTCGATGAAGATCACGCAGGAAGTGCGGGAGTACGCGGCGAAGAAGGGCGTGGCGGAGGCGGAGGCCATGGCGGCCGGCATGGCCGAGAAGTCGCAGGAGTTCGCGGCGGCTGGCGGGGAGATGTATATCCCGATCCGGGCGGTGTCCTAGGGTTTGATTCCGGGGCCGGGCCTCGCCCCGGCCTCGGACCTCAAGACCATCGAGGCACAGCCTCGTCCTTGAGCTGCTGCCGGAGCAGGTCGTAGTCCGGCACCACGCTCTCCACCGTCTCCCAGAACCGGTGCGAGTGGTCCATCACGCGCAGATGGGCGAGCTCGTGCGCGACCACATAGTCGATCACCGGCAGGCGAAAGTGGATCAGGCGCCAGTTCAGCCGGATCGATCCATCGGCGCTCGCACTGCCCCACCGCGTGGCGGCATTCGACAGCGACAGCTTCTGCCAGCGCACGCCGAGCCGTGGCGCGAAGTGGTCGAGCCGTTCGATGAAAAGACGCCGCGCCTGGCGCATGAGCCAGGCCTGGGCCGCGTCGCGGATCTGCGAAGCCTCGGCGTTCTGCGCCACGGCCAGCCGCAGAACGCGCGGACCTTTGCCGTCGTCATCGCCCGCGTCGAGCGTGCCGCCGACGCTTGCGAAGCCGTGCTTCGGATCGAGGCGGATCACGACCGTTTCGCCCATGAACGGAAATTGCGCGCCGTCTTTCCAATCGATGCGCGTGGCCTCGACGCGCGCGTGGCGCTGCTGGGTTTCGAGCAGCTTGCGCAGGATCCAGTCGGACTTTTCCTTGATGGCGGCATCCACGTCGCGCAGCGTGACCCAGCGCGGCGCGCGCACCGACAGCCCTTCGGCACCGACCACGAATCCGATGGTCTTGCGCTTGCCGCGCTTGAACTCGTAGGCCACGCGCGCCGAGCCCAGCACCGCTTCGCGCGTGGCCTGCGGGTGCACGAAGCTCGCGAGCGCCAGCGTGTCGCGAAGCGGAATGGCGGGCAGCGCGGGGCCGGCGTCGTCGACCGAAGGCGGCGCCACGGGCGGCGCGGCCTTCTTCTTGACCTTTCGGGTCCGCGGCAGAGGCGGCTTGGCCGGCGCAATCTCGTTGCCCAGCCCTTCGAACAGGTCCATCGTGAACTGAAGCAGTCCCCGCATGTCGGGCTCTTTTCTTTCCTCTTCAGCCCGCTTCTTGCGGCACCTGCAGCGGCGGGCTGTCGCGGTAGGCCTCGGGGTCGAGCCGGCGCATCTCGGATTCGATCCAGGCCTCGACTTCGCGCATCAGCTCGTCGGGCTTGCGGCCGATGCTGGGAATGGCCGGGCCGATCGACACGTCGACCACGCCGGGACGCTTGATGAAGGCCTTGCGCGGCCAGACCTTGGCGGACGTGACGGCAACGGGAATCACCGGCACGCCGGTTTCGCACGCGAGCCGCGTGCCGCCGCTCTTGTAGGTGCCCTTCTGGCCGCGCGGAATGCGGGTGCCTTCGGGAAACATGATGATCCAGATGCCCTGCGCAAGCAGCTTGCGGCCCTGGTTCACGACCTTGTTGAAGGCCTGCGCGCGCTGGCTGCGGTCGATGTGGATCATGTCGAGCCGGGCCATGGCCCAGCCGAAGAAGGGCACGTAGATCAGTTCCTTCTTGAACACGAAAGCCAGCGGATGCGGCATCAACGTGGGCATCAGGAAAGTCTCGAAGGTTGACTGGTGCTTGACCAGCAGGACCGCGCCGGCGAGCTTGTCGGCGGGCAGGTTTTCCATGCCGGTCACGCGGGTGCGGATGCCCAGCAGCACGCGCGCGCCGCCGATGGCCCAGCTGAGCCATTGCACCGCCATCCAGTAGAGCGGAATGCCGCGCTTCCAGAGCGAACTGACGCACATGATGATGCCCCAGGGCACCACGGTGACGAGCATCCAAAGGGCATGGAGCACGGAACGGATAAACGCCATCAGACAGCCACCTGCAGTGCGGCCTGCGCTTCGCGCGCAAGCAAAAAATCGACAAAGGCGGCCAGGTTCTCGTGAACCATGGTGTTCGCCGGGTATTCGGGGGGCAGCGGATTGACGCCGCGGCAGACCGCGCCCATGCCGGTGAGCAGCAGGTGCGGCTCGCAGCCGGCCGCCGCCCCGGCCTGCAGATCGCGCAGGCTGTCGCCCGCGGTGGGCACGTCTTTCAGGTCGATGCCGTAGCGGTCGCCGATCTGGCGGAACAGGCCCGGCGCGGGCTTGCGGCAATCGCAGCCTTCGTCGGGGCTGTGCGGGCAATAGAAGACCGCATCGACCCGCCCGCCCACGGCTGCGAGCATCTTGTGCATCTTGGCGTGCATGGCGTTGAGCGACGCCATGTCGAACAGGCCGCGTCCCAGGCCCGACTGGTTGGACGCGACCACCACGTGCCAGCCCGCATGGTTGAGCTTGGCCACGGCCTCGAGCGCGCCGGGCAAGGGCGTCCACTCGATGTCGCTCTTGACGAAATCTTCACGGTGCACGTTGATCGTGCCGTTGCGGTCGAGGATGACGAGTTTCATGGCGCTGGCAATAAGCCCTCGTTTCAAAGCTCAGGCCGCCAGCCGCTCGAGCTGCGCCACGCGGTTCATCGCCACGTGCAGCGACATCAGCAGCCCCAGCCGGTTGAGGCGCAGGTCGGCCTGTTCGGCATTGACCATCACGCCGTCGAAGAAGGCATCGACCGGTTCGCGCAGCGCAGCCAATGTCTGCAGCGAAGCGGTGTAGTCGCCGGCATCGAACTGCGCATTGGCGGCGGGCACGACCTCGGCCATGGCGGCGTGCAGCGCCTTCTCGGCTGGCTCGTGCAGCAGCAGTTCGCTCACGTGCGCATCGGCTTCGGGCGCTTTCTTGAGGATGTTGCCGATGCGCTTGTTGGCGGCGGCCAGCGCGGCCGCGGCGGGCAGCGCGGCAAAGGCCCGCACGGCTGCCAGCAGCTTGGGCACTTCGCCCAGGCGCTGCGGTCGCGGCGCGAGCACGGCGTCGACTTCTTGCGCGCTGGCGCCCTGCTCGCGCAGGCTGCCGGCCAGCCGGTCGAGAATGAAGTCCTGCAGCAGGGCCGTGGCCTTGCCGGCGTCGAAGCCGTCGATGTCCTTGAACTGCGCGGCGGCGTCCTGCAGCAGCGCATCGAGCTTCAGCGGCAGGTTTTTCTCGATCAGCATGCGGATCACGCCGAGTGCGTGGCGGCGCAGCGCGAACGGGTCGCGGTCGCCGGTCGGCAGGTTGCCGATGCCGAACATGCCGACCAGGGTTTCGAGCTTGTCGGCCAGCGCGACCACCAGGCCCACGTTGTTGCGCGGCAGTTCATCGCCGGCAAAGCGCGGTTTGTAGTGGTCTTCGATCGCGTCGGCCACTTCGGCGGACAAGCCGTCGTGCAGCGCGTAGTAGCGGCCCATGGTGCCCTGCAGCTCCGGAAACTCGCCGACCATGTCGGTCACCAGATCGGCCTTGGCCAGCTGCGCCGCCTGCACCGCATGCGCGGTGAGCGTGGCGTTCCCCAGCGGCGCCGCAATGGCGCGCGCAATGCGCATCACGCGCTCGACGCGCTCGCCCTGGGTGCCGAGCTTGTTGTGATAGACCACCTTGCCCAGCGATTCGACACGCGAGGCCAGCGACTTCTTGCGGTCCTGGTCGAAGAAGAACTTGGCATCGGCCAGGCGCGGGCGCACCACGCGCTCGTTGCCGCCGACCACCGCGCTCGCATCCTCGGGGCTGATGTTGCTGACGACCAGGAACTTGTTGGTGAGCTTGTTCGATGCGTCGAGCAGCGGAAAGTATTTCTGGTTGGCCTTCATCGTGAGGATGAGGCACTCCTGCGGCACTTCGAGAAACTCGCGCTCGAAGCTGCAGACCAGCACGTTGGGCCGCTCGACCAGCGCCGTCACTTCGTCGAGCAGCGCGTCGTCGTCAATCGGCACGGTGCCGCCGCCGACCCGCACGGCCGCGGCTGCGAGCTGGCGCGCGATCTCGGTGCGGCGGGCCTGGAAGCTCGCGATGACCGCACCGTCGTCCTGCATCTGCAGCGCATAGCTGTTGGCGTCGCGCAGCACCACCGGGTCGACGGCCGCTTCAAAACGGTGGCCGTGGGTTTCGCGGCCCGCATGAAGACCCAGCGCCTCGACCGGCACCACGGCATCGCCGTGCAGCGCGACCAGGCCGTGCGCGGGGCGCACGAAGCTCACGCTGCTCCAGCCCGGCAGTTCGCAGCCGGTTTCGAGCTGGTAGCTCATCACCTTGGGAATCGGCAGCTTGGCGATCGCTTCGGCCAGCGCCTTTTGGAGGCCTTCGGCCAGGGTCGCGCCCTTGGCGGTGCTTTCGTGGAACAGGGCTTCGGCCTTGCCGTCCGGCGCGCGCTTGAGGCCTGGCACGGCCGAGGCGTCAGCGCCCAGCGCGGCCAGGCGCTTGAGCAGCGCGGGCGTGGGCTGGCCCGAGGCATCGAGCCCCACGGCCACGGGCATGAGCTTTTGCGACACGGCCTTGTCGGCGGCGCGCTCGGCCACGTGCGTGAGGTGCGCGGCCAGGCGGCGCGGCGATGCGTAGGCAGTGAGCACGGCCCCCGCCTCGGCGAGCCCCTGCGCCACGAGCTGGTCGCGCAGCACGCCGGCAAAGGCGTCACCGAGCTTCTTCAAAGCCTTGGGTGGCAATTCCTCGACAAACAGTTCGACAAGAAGGCTGGCAGACGACATGGCTCAGAGGGATAGGACGAAAACTGCGCCGCGGGCGGCGCCGGTCACGGGCACGCAGCGATGCGGCACCGTGGAAGGGAAGGAAAAGAAGCAGGCGCGGCTCATGCGGCAACGGCACCATTGTGGCGGCGCTCCATCGTGCGGCGCGCCATCAGCGCGAGCACCGCGGCCACCAGCAGCGGTGCCCAGACAGTGAACACCTCGTTGATCAGCACCTGCGCGCCGCGTGGCGAGAAGAAGCGCTTGAGCGCGATCGGCGACACCTCGATGGGCCGCCACGGGCTGAAGTAGCGCACGTCGCTGAACGGCCAGAAGAAGGCGATGCCGATGCCGCCGTTGGTCAGCATGTCCAACAGCGGATGCGACACGGTGCACAGCGAAATCCAGGCCCAGCCGATCGCCCGGCGCATGCCCCAGCGCGGCGCGAGCCACCAGCCGGCAAGGCCGAGCACCAGCGCGAACAGCAAGGTGTGCGTGAAGCCGCGGTGGCCGCCCATGCCGCCATAGGCGATGCCGAGCTTGAAGGCCAGGCCGTCGAAGTCGGGCACGATGGACGCGAGCATGCCCGCAAGCAGCGCCGCGACCGGCACGCGCCGCGTGCCCAGCCCGATGGCTGCGCAGACGGGAACGGCGACGTGGGTGAAGACGGTGGGCATGGGGCAGTTTCGGCAATGGCCTGACCGGTCAGGCTGCCTTCTTCGGCGGCATCTGCGCGACCCATTCGCGCGGCGCCATCGGGAAGCCCAGCCGCTCACGGCTCTCGTAGTAGCTCTGCGCCACGCTGCGCGCGAGGTTGCGGATGCGGCCGATGTAGGCCGCGCGCTCGGTCACGCTGATGGCGCCGCGCGCGTCCAGCAAATTGAAGCTGTGTGCGGCCTTGAGCACCTGCTCGTAGGCCGGCAGCGCGAGCTGCTCGGTCATGAGGTGCTTGGCCTGCTTCTCGTGCGCGGCAAAGGCGGTGAACAGGAACTCGGCGTCGCTGTGCTCGAAGTTGTAGGTCGACTGCTCGACCTCGTTCTGCTTGTAGACGTCGCCGTAGCTCAGGCCTTCGGTCCACGTGAGGTTGTAGACGTTGTCCACGCCCTGCAGGTACATCGCCAGGCGCTCGAGGCCGTAGGTGATCTCGCCGGTGATGGGCTTGCAGTCGATGCCGCCCACCTGCTGGAAGTAGGTGAACTGCGTCACCTCCATGCCGTTGAGCCAGACCTCCCAGCCCAGGCCCCAGGCGCCGAGCGTCGGATTTTCCCAGTCGTCCTCGACGAAGCGGATGTCGTTCTTCTTCAGGTCGAAGCCCAGCGCCTCCAGGCTGCCGAGGTACAGCTCCAGGATGTTGCTGGGCGCCGGCTTGAGCACCACCTGGTACTGGTAGTAGTGCTGCAGGCGGTTGGGGTTCTCGCCATAGCGGCCGTCCTTGGGGCGGCGGCTGGGCTGCACGTAGGCGGCCTTCCAGGGCTCGGGGCCGAGCGCGCGCAGGAAGGTGGCGGTGTGCGAGGTGCCCGCGCCCACTTCCATGTCGTACGGTTGCAGCAGCGCACAGCCCTTGTCGGCCCAGTACGACTGCAGTTTGAGAATGATTTGCTGGAAGGTCAACATGAAGCGGGCCGGCGTGACCGGGCGTTGGACGGTAGCGCGGCGGTTCACCGCGAAAGCAGACGATTTTACGGTCGGAGGGCAACTCTCCCACAGCCGGCCGGGATGCCGGCCGCCGGCGCGGCGCCGCGGGCCGTGCGATAACTCCGAGCCGGTTGCGCGCGATCTCCTCTCGATCGCCTCGCAATTGCCTTTTTCAAGTCTTTCCGAGCTTCTCCGAGCCCCTACCCCGGTCTCCCGCCCTCGCCCCGCAGTCTTGCACGAGCCCGCGGGACCCGCTCCTTTTCCGTTTCATCCAGACATGCCAGCGCCCTGCATCGGTCCGAGTTCCCCGTTATTCATCGTCCTCAATGCCGGCTCCGGCAGCGCGGACGCCGCCCAAATCCGCCGGATCGTCGAGGAGGGCTGCGCCGCGGCGGGCCGCCGGCACCGCATCTTCGTCGTCGGCGAACGCGCGACGGTGCAGGCGCTGGCGCGCGAGGCCGTCGAACGCGCCCGCGCCGTGGGTGGGGTGGTGGTGGCCGCGGGCGGCGACGGCACCGTCAACGCGGTGGCGCAGGCCACGCTCGGCAGCGGGCTGGCCTTTGGCGTGCTGCCGCAGGGCACCTTCAACTACTTCAGCCGCACCCACGGCATTCCGCGCGACACGGCAGAGGCGCTGCAGGTGCTGCTGACCGGGCAGCCCCGACCGGCGCAGGTGGGGCTGGTCAACGACCGCGTCTTTCTGGTGAATGCCAGCATGGGCCTGTACGCCGAGCTGCTGGAAGACCGCGAAAGCTACAAGGCGCGCTACGGCCGCAGCCGCTGGATCGCGTTCTTCGCCGGCCTCCTGACCGTGATGCGCGGCCACCGGCACTGGAACCTGCGCATGGCCTGGCGCGGCCAGGAGCGCGACCTGCGCACGCCGACGCTGTTCGTGGGCAACAACCCGTTGCAGTTGCTGCAGGTCGGCATCGAACACGCCGATGCGCCTGAAAACGGCCAGCTGGCTGCCGTGGCGCTGAAACCCATGGGGGTTCTTGCGATGCCGGGCCTCCTGGTGCGCGGCGCCCTGGGCCGGCTCGGCGGCGCCGACGAGGTATTGAGCTTTCCGTTCGAATCGATGACAGTGAAAGCAGGCCGCTCGCACGGCGCGCGCCGCGTGAAGGTGGCAACCGACGGCGAGGTCGCATGGGCCGAGATGCCGCTGCTGTTCCGCGTCTCCCCCGAGCCGCTGTGGCTGCTGCGGCCCGACATCGCGCCCGAACTGGAAGCCGCCAAGGAATGAGCTGCCTGCTTCAGATCTCCGACACGCATTTCGGCACCGAACGGCCCGAGGTGATGGAAGCGCTCGAACGGCTTGCGCATGCCTTGTCGCCGCAGGTGGTGGTGCTCTCGGGCGACATCACGCAGCGTGCCACGCGCGCCCAGTTCGCGACGGCGCGCGCCTTCGTCGACAGGCTGGCCGCGCCGGCCGTGATTGCCATTCCGGGCAACCACGACATTCCGCTTTTTCAGTTGGGGGCACGGCTGTTCGCGCCTTATGAAAGGTACGCCGGCGCATTCGGCACCGACCTGGAGCCGGTGTTCGAATCCGCCGAATGGCTGGTGGTCTCGGTCAACACCACGCGCTGGTACCGGCACGCGGACGGCGAGGTTTCATCCGCGCAGATCGAGCGGGTGGCGGCCCGGCTGGCGGGCGCTTCGCCCGAGCAGCTGCGCGTGGTGGTCACGCACCAGCCGGTGATGGTGACGCGGCAGGAAGACATGCGGAACCGACTGCACGGGCGCGAAGCCGCCGTGGCGCGCTGGTGCGCGGCCGGCGCCGACCTGATCCTCGGCGGGCACATCCACCTGCCGTTCGTGCGTTCGCTGCACGACGCCTATGCCGGCTGTCCGCGCACGACGTGGGCGGTGCAGGCCGGCACGGCGGTGTCGTCGCGCATGCGTGCGGGGCACCCCAATTCGGTGAACGTGCTGCGGCTGGGCGACGCGGAAGACGGCCGCGCCTGCCAAGCGGAGCGCTGGGACCATTCGGCCGCGGACAAGGCCTTCGTGTGCGCCAAAGTATTGCAGCTCCCGCTTGCCAGCGCCGCGGCACCCGCTTAGGGTGCGCGGCATGTTGACGGAAGCCCCTGCCCTCGTTCTGCTTGCGCGCCAGCTCGGCGAGCATTCCCTTGCATGGTTCGCATGCGTTCTCGCCCTTTCGGTGTTCGGCGCCGCCGTGGCCTGCCGGGCATGGCGGCAGCGCCGGGCCCGGACCCTGCCGACCGGGGAACCGGAAGAACCGCGGCTCGCGGCCGCGCTGGCGACGGGCTTCCTGGTGATCCTCGGGGCAGCGAGCCTGGTGGCGTACATCGCGTCGAAGCTCGGCGACGGACGCCTGCTCGGCCTGGCCGACCAGGCGCTGGCCGATGCCATCGGCGACCATGTGCCCTGGGCCGCCCTCGTCGCTTTCAGCTGGCTCACGCACCTGGGCGACGCCGAACTGCTCGCGCCGGTGTGCCTGGCAGTGGCCTGGCTGCTGTGGCGCAAGGCACATCATGGCCTGGCGCTGGGCTGGGTGATGGCGCTCGGGGGCATCGTGCTGCTGAACCCCGCCCTCAAGCGCATCTTCGCGCGGGCGCGGCCGCTGCACGACCATGGGCTGGCACTGGAAACGAGCTTCAGCTTTCCGAGCGGCCACAGCGCGGGCGCCATCGTGAGCTACGGGATGCTGACGTACTTGGCGCTGCGCCTGTTGCCGGCGCGCTGGCATGTGCCGGCGGCCATGGCGGCCGCGGCTGCCATCGTCACCATCGCGTGCAGCCGCGTCTTCCTGCAGGTGCATTTCGCAAGCGACGTGGCGGCCGGCCTGCTGACCGGCCTCGCCTGGCTGCTCGTGTGCGTGAGCAGCCTCGAATACGCGCGGCACCGCAAGCGGCGTGCCGCGCGCTGAGCGGGATCAATACTCCCAGAAGATGCGCTGGAGTTCTTTCGTGTCGCTGGTCTTGGTGAGGGCCACCATCGCGAGGATGCGCGCCTTCTGCGGGCGCAGGTCGTGCGCCACCACCCAGTCGTACTTGTCGTCGGGCTGCTCGGCATTGCGGATCACGAAGCCGTCGGCCACGCGCGAGCTGCGGATGATGATCGCGCCGTCGGTGCGCGCCTTCTGCAGGTTCGGCACGATGCGGTTGGCCACCGAGCCGTTGCCCGTGCCGCCATGGATGATCGCTTTCACGCCGCTCTTGGCGAACGCGTCGATGGCGATGGACGAAACGCCCTCGTAGCCCATGGCGATCTCGACCGGCGGCAGCGCGTTGATGGCGTCGATGTCGAATTCCGAAGCCATGGTGTGGCGCTTGACCGGCGCGCGGAACCAGTAGTTCTTGCCTTCGACCACCATGCCGAGCGGGCCCCACTGGCTCGAGAAGGCGCTGGTCTTGACATTGACGTTCTTGCTCACGTCGCGGCCGCTGTCGATGTTGTCGTTCATCGTCACGAGCACGCCCTTGCCCGCCGCATCCTTGCTGCCGGCCACGCTGACCGCGTCGTACAGGTTGAGCGCGCCGTCGGCCGAAAGGGCCGTGCCCGGGCGCATCGAACCGACCACGACGATCGGCTTGCTGGTGCGCACGGTGAGCGTCAGGAAGTAAGCTGTTTCTTCCAGCGTGTCGGTGCCGTGGGTGATGACGATGCCGTCCACGTCGGCCTGCTTGGACAGCGCGGAAACGCGCTTGGCCAGCGTCAGCAGGTTGTCGTTGGTGAGGCTTTCGGAAGCGACCTGGAACACCTGCTCGCCGCGCACGTTGGCGATCTTGGAGAGTTCAGGCAGGCCGGCAATCAGCTTGTCCACGCCGACCTTGGCGGCCACGTAGGTGGCGCTGTTGACGGCCGAGGCGCCTGCGCCCGCAATGGTGCCGCCGGTGGCCAGGATCACCACATTGGGCAACGCCTGCTGGGCTTGCGCCAGGGCGCTGGCCGCAAGCAGTGCGGCGCCGGCCGCGAAGGCCCTGAAACGGGGAGAAAGGTACATGAAGGAACTCCTTTGTCTTGAACGAATTTCTGGAAGCGGCGAGAAGATACATGAACCATGCCCGCATGCCCCGCGCTTCCATGCCGGCATGGCATGCGGCCATGCGGATTACCATCGCCGGGCGCACCGCCGCAAATCCATGCCAATGAACGCCGATCCCACCGCCCTTCCCCCGACCGCCGCCCAGGAAATGCCCGCCCCGGACGGACCGCTGTCGCGCGCCCGCCCCGGGCGCGAGCGCATCATGGCGGCCATCCGCTCGGCGGCGGTCACCGAGTTCAGCCTGCACGGCCTGAAGGGCACCTCGACACAGGCCATTGCCGCCCGCGCCGGTCTCACCAAGCCCCAGCTGCACTACTACATCGCCGGCAAGGAAGAGCTCTACGAGGAGCTGCTGATGCAGGTGCTGCATGCCTGGAAGGTGGTGTTCTCGTTCGAGGACGCCAGCGACCCGGCCACGGTGCTGGGCGACTACATCCGCAAGAAGCTCGACCACGCCTTCGACAACCCGGAGATCTCGCGCATCTTCACGCGCGAGGTGCTCGACGGCGGCCGCAATCTCGACCGCTACTGGCCCAATGCCAGGGCCTGGACGCAGAAAAAGGTCGACGTCATCAACGGCTGGATCGCGCGCGGGCAAATGCGCCCGCTCGACGCGCGCCTGCTCCTGATGCACATCTGGGCCATGACCCAGAGCTACGCCGACTACGCGATACAGACGCGCGTGATGCTCGGCCTGCCGCCCGACGCACCCATCGACCGCGAGCCGATTGCACGCGAGCTGGTGGCTTTCGTGCTGGGCGGCTGCGGGATCGACAGGCCGTAGCCGACCGCCGCGAGGCAGGTCAGACGAGGTTCACGCGGCCGGTTGCCAGATCGTAGATGCCGCCGACGACCCGGACCGCGCCGCTCTCGGCCATACCGCCGAGGATGGGGGCCGAGGTGGCCAGGCGTGCCACGCTCTGGCGCACGTTCTGCTCGGTGGCGGCTTCCAGCAAGGACGCCGGGTTGCGCCGCGTCGCGGCCTCCACGGCCGGCCGGATCGAGGCGACCAATCCGGGCAGGTGCCCCGGCAGCACGGCGTTTTCCTGCAGCACCTTGATGGTCGCGGCAATGGCGCCGCAGTTGCTGTGGCCGAGCACCATGATGAGAGGCACGTCGAGGAACTTGGCCGCGTATTCCATGCTGGCGATGGCGTCGTCATTGACGAAGTTGCCGGCCAGCCGCACCACGAAGAGATCGCCCGGGCCTTGGTCGAAGGCCAGTTCCGGCGCCACGCGCGAATCCGCGCAACTGAGAATCGCCGCGAACGGCTTCTGGCCCGTGGTGCGCGCCACGCGGCCGACGCTGAAGTCGCGCTGCGTCGGCTTGCCCTGTGCGTAGCGCAAGTTGCCTTGCACCAGTCGCCGGAGCGCGGCCTCGCCGCCGATGCGGTTGTCGGGCAGCGGCGTATCTGCCGCGAACGCATTGGCGCCGGAGGCCAAGGCAGCGAAAGCGGCGGCACCACTCAGCAACCGGCGGCGCGACGTTGCCGGCAATGTGGCGGAAGGAAGGCAATCACACATGAGGAACTCCGTTCTTGGTGAATAGTGAGCTCGCCGGTTGCCCGGCAGGGAAGGCCGGGGGGCTTTCGCACCGGCGTGCGAATTGTTACGCTCTGTATCGCAAATAACAAAGTCCAAAAATTGCATGGATTCGATGCCGCCGCCGGATCTGGCGCTTTCCATCTCTCATGAGGCCCGCTGCAAGGCGGTCGCGCTCTATTGCGACGCGATCGTGCGCATGCACTGGGGCGAGAGGCTCATCAACAAGATCTTCGGCCGCGTCATGCAGTCGCACGCCGCCGGGCGGCTGGTCGTGCAGCACTACCGCTGGAAAGAAGAAGGCGCCGAACGCCCCACGCTGGCGCTGCTGCAGCGAAACGCGAGCCACGGTACGCGCACGCTGGCCAGCTTCGTCACCGTCCTGCGGCTCACGGGCATGGTGGCGGCGGAGGCCGACCCCCGTGACCGTCGCGTGCGGTACCTGGTGCCACAGGAGCGGCTCATCGGCGGGCTGCGCGCATGGATTGCCCACCATCTGCGCTGCTGCGAGGCGCTGGGCCTGCTCGATGCCGGCCACGCGGCGAGGCTCACGGACGATGCCGCCTTCTTCGATGCCTTTGTCTGCCGGGCCGGCAGCATCCTGGACCGGGTCGTGTCGCACCGCGGCCGCTTCGGCGGCTGGAGCTGGTTCGACGACCGCGACGGCGGCGGGCGCGTCGCGATGCTGCTGTTACGCGATCATTTCAAGGCCAACCCCGAGGCTCGGTCGCCCTTGCTGGCGTTTCCGCTGCGCGCCCACGAACTCGCCGACGGGCTGGGACTGTCGCACTCGCACGTGCGCGGCATGTTGAAGGAGGCGATAGAGGCGGGCCATCTTGCTCACGATGCGGGGCGCGCGCAGGTGCGGCTCACGCCTCGCTTCCTTGATGAAACGATGAGCTGGCTACTGCACTTCCTGTCGTGGTTTGCCGAGGTCGCGCATGCGGCCCGGCGGGCCTGCTGAAAACGCCGCACGGCGTGGGGCGGTGCGGCTTCAGGCGGTCGCGGAAATGACTTCGTCGATGCGCGCATCGTTCGTGGCTTCGGGCCGGCTGCGCGTCCTGCTGCGCTGCCCGTCGATGGCCACGGCGGCTTCGCCATGCACCGTCACGCGCCGCACCAGGCGCGGCTGGTTGCCGTAGTCGTTGATCGCAAAGTGCTGCGTGGCGCGGTTGTCCCAGATCGCCACGTCGTCCTGCTGCCAGCTCCAGCGCACCGTGTTCTCCAGGCGGGTCACGCGGTTCTGCAACAGCTCGAAGATGCGCGCCGACTCGCCGCTCGACAACCCCACCAGCTTCTTCACGAAATGCCCGAGCAGCAGCGCGCGCTCGCCCGAGACCGGGTGCACGTGCACCACCGGATGCTCGGCTTCGTACACCGCCGAGACGAACACGTTGCGGTGGTGGCGCAGGCGTTCTTCTTCCACCTGCACGCGGTCGGCGCCGTAGTCGTAGTCGTTGCTGTGCACGGCCCAGAGCTGATCGGCCAGTTGCTTCAGTTGCGCGGGAAGGCGCTCGTAGGCCAGGGCGGTGTTGGCCCACACCGTGTCGCCGCCATAGGCAGGAATCTTGACGCCGCGCAGGATGGATATCTTGGGAAAGGCATCGACGAAGGTCACGTCGGTATGCCACGAATCTGCGCGCCCGCCGCCCTTGGAGGCGTCGAGCTCGAACAGCTTGGTGCCCGTGGGCGACGGCACCGTGGGATGCGCCACCGTGCGGCCAAAGCGCGCGCCGAACGCCTGGTGCGCGGCGTCGTCGAGATGATCCTGCCCGCGGAAGAACAACACCTTGTGCTTCACCAGCGCTGCGTCGAGCTGCTCGATCGCTTCCCGCGGCAGGTCGGCGGACAGCTTCAGGTTCTGCACCTCGCCGCCGATGTGGCCCGCGACGCGGCGGATGCGCAGCTCGCCGAAGCTCGTATCGAAGGGCGTAGTGAGGGCGTGATCGCTCATCTGGGGAATCTCCTGTTCATGCAGCTGGAAACCCGGCAAGGCCGGAGGCCGCCGATTCTCTGCGTGCATGTGGCTGCGCCCAACGAACGAGTCTGCGTTTCGACATGCGCGAATCTTCTAAGCAGGAAGGCGCGTGGAACCGCTCCGCATTGGCCGATCCCCAGTCCGGTGCATCCGGACTGGCACGTCGCTTGCATAACCTGACCACTTGCTCTGATTAATCGGTCAAACACCATGCGCGTGCTCGTCGTCTACTGTCATCCGGTCGAAACCAGCTTCCACGCGGCCCTCCACCAGGAGGTGCTGAAGAACCTGCGCGCGGCCGGCCACGAGGTGGACGATTGCGATCTGTACGCCGAGGGCTTCGATCCGGTGCTCTCGCGCGAGGAGCGTCTCGGATACCACGACGTGCCGGGCAACCAGTTGCCGCTCAAGCCTTACGTGGAACGGCTGCAGTGGGCCGAGGGCATCGTGTTCTGTTTTCCGACCTGGTGCTTCGGCCTGCCCGCGATGCTGAAGGGGTACTTCGACCGGCTCTTCATGCCGGGCGTGGCCTTCGACATCAGCGACCCGGCCGACGTGAAGCCGATGCTCACGCACATCAAGCGCATCAGCGCCGTGGTCACCTATGGCCGGCCGCGCTGGATGGCCTGGTACATGGGCGACCCGCCGCGCAAGATCGTCACGCGCTACATGCTGCGGCTCACGGGCCGGCGCGCCAAGGTGGACTACCACGCCCACTATCACATGAACGTGGCGACCGAGCCCCAACTCAAGCGCTTCATGGCACGGGTGGGCACCGCGATGGCGCGCTTCGCATGAACGCCGCGCCTTCGCTGCTCGACAACGCGCGCCTCCCGCGTTGGCTGCTGCCTTCGGACTGGCCCCAGCGCGATGGCGTGCCGGTACTGGCACGCCTTGCGCTGGAAGCCGGCCGCGTGCAGTCGGTGCGGCCCGCGTCCACTGACGACGCCGCGCGCTCCGCCGAAAGCTGGGACCTCGCGGGTACGCTCGCGCTGCCGGGCTTCGTCGACGCCCACACGCACCTCGACAAGGCCTTCACGCTGCCGCGCATGAAAGCGGTGCAGCCGGGCCTGCTCGGCGCCATCGACGCGATGCTGAACGACCGCGTGCACTGGAGCGCCGGCGACGTGCACGAGCGCGCCTCGCGCGGGCTGCAGTGGGCCTGGGAGTGCGGCACCACGCACGTGCGCACCCACGTCGACTGGTGGGAGCCCGATGCGGTGCCGCTGGCCTGGCCCGTGATGGCCGAGTTGGCGGAGGAATGGGCGGGCCGGGTGCGGCTGGAGCAGGTCAGCCTCATCAAGCTGCCGTTGTTCGAAGACGCGGCGCGGGCCATGCGGCTCGCAAGGCAGGTGAAGGCCACAGGGCCGCATGCGCTGCTCGGCGGCTTCGTGCACTCCACCAACTGGAGCGAGAACGCGCTGCGCAACCTGCTGGTGTCGGCGCAGGCCTGCGATCTGGACGTCGACCTGCACGTGGACGAAGAACTGAATTCAGCGGCGGTCGGCTTGCAGACCACCGCCCGCATCCTGCGCGAGATCGGCTTCGAAGGCCGCGTGGTCTGTGGCCACATCTGCGCGCTGGCCGCGCAGCCCGAGGCCCAGGCCTTTGCCACGCTCGATGCGGTGGCGCGCGCACCGATCACTGTGGTGTCGCTGCCGGCCACCAACCTGCTGCTGCAGGACGCGGTGACGGGCCGCACCCCGCGCCTGCGCGGCATCACGCTGGTGAAGGAAGCGCGCGAGCGCGGCATTCCGCTGCTGTTTGCGAGCGACAACGTGCAAGACCCGTTCTGCCGGCTCGGCAGCTTCGATCCCGTCGAGGCGCTGAGTACCGCCGCGCTGGTGGCGCAGCTCGAGGAGCCCTTCGACAACTGGTCGCAGGCGCTGTGCCGCGGCGACTGGCTGCAGCGTGGGCCCGCCACGACGGCGCCCACGCTGGTCGGTGCCAAGGCCGATCTGGTGCTGTTCACGCAGGCCGACCGCCACGGCTGGCCCTCGCGCTCGGCCACTCGCGCGGTGCTGCGCGAAGGCCGCGTCACGCACGGCGATGCGACGCCCTTTCTTCCCCGCTAACGCACAAGGACACCCCATGCTCCACGGCTACATTCCGCCCCATCGCTTCCTGCCCTACCTGAGCTGGACCGAAATCGCCGCCCTGCCCGACCGCGAGAACACCGTCATCGTGCTGCCCTGCGGCGCCATCGAGCAGCACGGCCCGCACCTGCCCTGCTCGGTCGACAGCGTGATTTCATCGGGCGTGATGGGCAAGGCGCTCGAGAAGCTGCCGGCCGAAGTGCGCGCCTTCGCGCTGCCGACCATCACCTATGGCAAGTCGGAAGAGCACCTGCACTTTCCCGGCACCATGACGCTGACCGGCACCACGCTCTTGTCGACCGTGACAGAGATCGGCGAATCGGTCTACCGCGCGGGCTTTCGCAAGCTGCTCTTTGCCAATGGCCACGGCGGCCAGCCGCAGGTGCTGGAGATGGCGGCACGCGAACTGCGCCTCAGGCATGGTGACTTCGTGGTGGTGCCGCATGGCGTGTCGCGCCTGCCGAACGCATCGAGCAAGCAGATCAGCGAGCAGGAAAAGCGCCTCTCGATGCACGCCGGCCATTCCGAGACCGCGTTGATGCTGGCGCTCGCGCCCGACACGGTGCACATGGAGCGCGCGGCCGCCAACTTTCCGCCGCCCTTCCCGATCAAGCTGCTGTCGGCCGACGGCCGCCCGGCCTGCGCATGGACCGCGCGCGACTTCGGCCCCAGCGGCGTGATCGGCGACCCGACCAGCGCCACGCGCGAGCAGGGCGAAGAAATCCTGGACACGCTTTCCGACAGCTGGGTGCAGGCGCTGACCGAGCTGCATGCGCTGCGCTGGGTTGTGCGCGAGGAAGCCACCTGGGAGCGCGGCCACCAGCAAGGCTTCATCCAGCAGTCGTTCGAGCCCGCCTGAGGCGCGCTACTTGCATCGGTCCACCGGTTTTTTCAACTGTTCTTCCACCAGACCCGAGAGGTTCCCACCATGCGTTCTTTCGCTCTTTCCATGGCCGGCGCCGCCGCGCTCGCACTGCTGACCGCCGCCGCACCGGCCCAGGCACAGGACAAGTTCACCTACATGACCAACTGGTATGCGCAGGCCGAGCACGGCGGCTTCTACCAGGCGGTGGCGCAAGGCATCTACAAGAAGTACGGGCTCGACGTGACCATCAAGATGGGCGGTCCCCAGGTCAACATCACGCAGATGATGGCCGCGGGCCAGGCCGACTGCATCATGGGTTCGAGCGACATTCAGATGATGCAGGTGCGCGAAGGCGGCGTGCCAGTGGTCAACGTGGCGGCCTTCTTCCAGAAGGATCCGCAGGTTCTGATCGCGCACGACGACGTGAAGAAGTTCGAAGACCTGAAGGGCAAGACGCTCCTGATCGGCGCGCAGGCGCAGCGCGGCTACTGGCCGTGGCTCAAGGCCAAGTTCGGCCTTACCGATGAACAGACGCGGCCCTACACCTTCAACATCCAGCCCTTCGTGGCCGACAAGAACACGGCGCAGCAAGGCTACCTGACCTCGGAGCCCTACGCCATCCAGAAGGCCGGCGTAAAGAGCACCGTGCTGATGTTCAGCGACCACGGCTTCCCGGCGTATGCCACCACGGTGTCGTGCATGGAAAAGACGGTGAAGGAGCGCAGCAAGCAGGTGGAAGCCTTCGTCAAGGCTTCGGCCGAGGGCTGGAAGAGCTACCTCGCCGATCCGGCGCCCGCCAATGCGCTGATCAAGAAGGACAACCCCAACATGACCGACGACCAGCTGGCCTACAGCGTCGCCAAGCTGAAGGAAATGGGCATGATCACCGGCGGCGACGCGGCCAAGCTCGGCATCGGCGTGATCACCGATGCACGCTCCAAGGCGAGCTACGACTTCCTCGTCGCCGCCAAGCTGCTCGACCCGGCGAAGGTGGAACTCGCCAAGACCTACACCACCGAGTTCGTGAAGGACGCCAAGGTTCTGCCTTGAGCCCTGTGCCATGAATCGCATCGAGCCCCACACCCTCGCGCCGCCCGCGGTGCCAGCCGTGCCCGCGGTGGAAGTTCTCTCGGCCGAGAAGACCTATCCCAACGGCACGCAGGCGCTGCTGCCGGTGGACCTGTCGATCGCCGAGGGCGAGTTCGTCACCCTGCTCGGGCCCTCGGGCTGCGGCAAGAGCACGCTGCTGAAGATGGTGGCGGGCATGCTCGAGCCCAGCGACGGGCGGCTCCTGGTGTGGCGCAAGCCGGTCGCCGAGATTCACAGCTGCCCGCACAAGCTGTCCTTCGTGTTCCAGTCGGCCACGCTGATGCCGTGGGCGAGCGTGCGCACCAACGTGCGGCTTCCGCTCGACCTGGCCGGCGTGCCGCGCAAGGAGGCCGACGCGCGCGTGACGGAATCGCTTGCACTGGTCGGCCTGGAGAAGTTTGCCGACGCCCTGCCGCGCGCGCTCTCGGGGGGCATGCAGATGCGCGTGTCGATCGCGCGCGGGCTGGTCACCCAGCCCGACCTGCTGCTGATGGACGAGCCCTTTGGCGCCCTCGACGAGATCACGCGCCACAAGCTCGATGCCGACCTGCTCGACCTGTGGCGCAAGAAGAAGCTCACGGTGATCTTCGTCACGCACTCGATCCATGAGGCGGTGTTCCTCTCGACCCGCGTGGTGATGATGGCAGCGCGGCCGGGCCGCGTGGTGGAACAATTCCACATCGACGAGCCCTACCTGCGCACACCCGACTTCATGGTGACGCCGGAATTCGCGCGCCATGCCAAGCGCCTGCAGGACAGCCTGCTGCGCGCGAGCCAAGGCGACGAGGAGCACGCGCGATGAAGAAGAGCCCGCCCCTTCTGAGCCAACCGCGTGTGCAGCGCGTGCTCTACCCCGTGCTCATCGGCGTGGTGCTGGTGGCGCTGTGGCAGTGGATGGTGGTTGCCATGGAGCTGCCGCCGTACCTGGTGCCTTCGCCCTTCCTCATGGTGCAGACGCTCGTCACCGACTGGGTGCCGCTCGGCAATGCGCTCCTGGTCACGCTCAAGATCACGCTGCTGTCGTTCGCGCTGGCCACGGTCGCGGGGGTGTTGATCTCGTTCCTGTTCGTGCAGAGCAAGCGCATCGAGACCGCGCTCTTTCCGTATGCGGTACTGCTGCAGGTCACGCCCATCGTCGCGGTGGCGCCGCTCATCATCATCTGGGTGAAGAACCCGGTGGCGGCGATGACGGTGTGCGCCGCGCTGGTGGCGCTGTTTCCGATCATCAGCAACACCACGCTCGGGCTGCGCAGCATCGACCCCGACCTGCAGAGCTACTTCAAGCTCAACCGCGCCACGCGCTGGCAGCAACTGGTGCGGCTGCGCATTCCCAGCGCGCTGCCGTACTTCTTCGGCGGGCTGCGCATCTCGAGCGGCCTGGCGCTGATCGGCGCGGTGGTGGCCGAGTTCGTGGCCGGCACCGGCGGCTCGGGCGCGGGGCTGGCCTACCAGATTCTCCAGGCCGGCTTTCAACTGAACATTCCGCGCATGTTCGCCGCGCTGCTGCTAATTTCGCTGACCGGCGTCGCGCTGTTCGTGCTGATGGCCTGGCTCACCAAGCTGGCGCTGGGCTCATGGCACGCGAGCGAACTTTCCCAGGATTGAAAACCTTGACCATGAACGCTTCCATTTCCATCATCGAACAGCTGCTGTTCGACCTGCCCGACCTCGACTGGATCACCGACGAAAGCCGTGTCGCGCGGCTGTCGCAAGACTTCTCGTGGTTCAGCCCGGTGCTGAACCGCCAGTTGAAAGACAAGCGCGCCGACGTGGTCGTGCGTCCGCGCACCGAGGAAGAGATTCGCGCCGTGGTCGGCGCCTGCGCGCGGCACAACGTGCCGATCACCATTCGCGGCAGCGGCACCGGCAACTATGGCCAGACCACGCCGCTGGCGGGCGGCGTGGTGCTCGACATGACAGGCTACAACGCCTTTCTGTGGGTGAAGCCCGGCGTGGCGCGCGCGCAGGCCGGCATTCGCCTGGGTGAGCTCGAGAAGCAAACCAAACCTTCGGGACAGGAGATGCGCTGCCTGCCCTCGACTTACCGCAGCGCCACGCTGGGCGGACTGTTCGGCGGCGGCTTCGGCGGCGTGGGCTCCATCAACTATGGGCCGCTCGGCGCACCGGGCAATGTGCTCGGCATCCGCGCGATGACCATCGAGGCGGAGCCGCAGATGATCGAGCTGCGCGGGCCGGAGGCCATGCGCATGCATCACCTCTGGGGCACCAACGGACTGGTGCTGGAACTCGAGATTGCATTGGCGCCGGCGCACCCCTGGCTCGAGACGCTGGTGACCTTCGACGGTTTTGCAGACGCGCTGCACTTCGCCGACAAGCTGGCGAACGCGCCGGGCATCGTGAAGCGGGAGATCGCATTCTTCGGCGCGCCGATTGCGGACCACCTCGCGCAGCTTGCCGCGCACCTGCCCAAGGGCTGCCACACGGTGCTGTCGCTGATGGCCGAATCATGCGAGGCCGCATTGCTGCAGCTGGCCGAAGCGCATGGCGGCACGGTGGGCTACCGCAAGACGGCAGCCGAGGTGCAGAAGAGCAACCGCACGCTGATGGAGTTCACCTGGAACCACACGACGCTGCATGCGCTCAAGGTGGACCCGACGCTCACGTACCTGCAGAGCGGCTTCGTGCCGGGCCGGCATGTCGAGCAGATCATCGAGATGGAACAACTGCTCGGTGGCGAGGTGCTGATGCATGTCGAGTTCCTGCGCAACGTGGCGGGGCTCATGACCTGCAGCGGATTGCAGCTGGTGCGTTTCAGCACCGAGGAGCGGCTCGCGGAGATCATCGACATTCACCGTGCGCACGGCGTGCACATCAACAACCCACACGTGAACATCGTGGAAGACGGCAAGGCAGGCGGGCCGCTGCCGCCGGAGGTCATCGAGACGAAGAAGCGCTTCGATCCGATGGGCCTGCTGAATCCGGGCAAGCTGCGCGACTGGCCGGTGAAAACGGCGCCGGCCGCCGGCTGACCAGGGCGCGGGCGCTCAGGCCCGCCGACGGCGCAGCCCGAAGGCGGCCGCCACGATCGCGAACGCCGTGATCCAGAGCGGCCACAGGCCGAACGGCGCCACCCAGCGCGCAAAGGGCGTGAGCCCCGTGCGGCCTTCGACCGATGCCTCGAGCACGCCGCGCGTGAGCCGCGGCAGCTCGTGCGTGACACGGCCTGCGGCATCGATGACCACGGTTGCGCCGGTGTTGGTGGCCCGCACCATCGGCCGCGCGAATTCGAGCGAGCGCATGCGCGAGATGGCGAGGTGCTGGTCGATGGCCACGGAGTTGCCGAACCAGGCGATGTTGCTCACGTTGAGCAGGATGGTCGGGGCCGTGGCCTCGTTCTTGAAGTTGGCGCCGATCTCGTCGCCGAACAGGTCTTCGTAGCAGATGTTGGGCGCAACGCGCTGGCCCTGCCAGGCGAAAGGCGCCTGCGCCAGGCCGCCGCGGGCGAAGTCGCCGAGCGGAATGTTCATCATCCGGATGAACCAGCGAAAGCCCGGCGGAATGAATTCGCCGAACGGAACGAGGTGGTGCTTGCTATAGCTGTAGGGCCGCGCGGCGCCGGGCTGGAAGCCGAGCACCGCGTTGCTGTAGGTCCCCTGGCCGCCCATCGGCAGGCCGACGATGGCGGCCTGCGTGCCATGGCTGTAGCGCGCCTGGATGGCTTCCAGATAGCCGGCGGGCAGTTGCTGCGGCAGCAGCGGCAGCGCGGTTTCCGGCGTGACGACCAGCGAGGCCTTGGCATCGCGCAGCTGTTCGCCGTACCAGCGCAGCGCAAGGTCGATGCCGCCGCCGGGAATGAATTTTTCGTCTTGGGGGATGTTGCCCTGCAGCAGTGCCATCTGCAGGTGGCCGCTCGAGCCCTTGTCACCCTGCGCGCTGGCGGGCAACGGGTTGACCAGGTGCGGCGCCGCAAACGCAGCAATGACGAGGACCACGGCCTGTGCCAGCCCCAGTGTGCGGGCGGGCCGTGTCAGTGCAACGAGTGCCGCCACGAGCGCGGCGACCGCGCCGATGCCGTACACGCCGATCCAGGGTGCCCAGGCGGCCAGAGGCCCCTCGACGTGCGCATAGCCGCCGGCACCCCAGGGGAAGCCGGTGAACCAGCTGCCGCGCACGAGCTCGGCCAGCGTCCAGAGCGCTGCGAAGACCAGCGCGCCGCTCACCGGCCCCTGCGGGCCTCGGGCGACGAACCAGGCACAGGCGGCGGCGTAATAGAGCCCGAGCGCCGCCGCGAGCGAGAGCACCGCAATGGCCGCGAGCGGCGCCGGAAGGCCGCCGTAGGTGTGCATCGAGATGAAAAGCCACCAGAAGCTGCCGGTGAGCCAGGCGGTCGAGAAAAGCCAGCCGTGCAAGCCGGCGCGGCGCCAGCCCGCGCCTTCGGCGCGCAGCCAGTCGAGCAGGCCGACGAGGGCCGCCAGCGAAACGAGCTGCAGCCACCACAGCGGGCGGCCGTTCGCGGGCCAGGCGATGGCGGCGGCCTGCGCGAGCCCGGCCAGCGCGAAGCCGAGAAGGCGCAGCAGGCCCACGGCGGAAAAGGTCTGCTGGGTGCGGAGCGTTGCCGCTGCGGGCAGCGGCATCAGTCGGCCGCGTCGCTGCCGCGGGCCGGGGACACCTTGAACCAGCGCACGGCCCCGCCCTTGGTGTGCAGCACCACGAAGTCGAAGCCGCCGATGGCGTGATGCTCGCCGCGCTTGGGAACGTGGCCCATCTCGTGCGCGATGAGGCCGCCGATGGTGTCGAAGTCTTCGCTCAGCTGTTCTTCGTCGAAGGTGATGCCGAAGGCTTCGGCCACGCGGTCGATGGGCGTGTCGCCCGAGACGCGGTAGGTGTGGTCGGCCAAGCCGAAGATGTCGCCTTCGTCTTCGGCAATGTCGAATTCGTCTTCGATCTCGCCGACGATCTGCTCGAGCACGTCCTCGATGGTGATGAGGCCGGCCACGCGGCCGAACTCGTCGATCACGATGGCCAGGTGGTTTCGGTTGCCACGGAACTCGCGCAGCAGGTCGTTCAGGCCCTTGCTCTCGGGAACGAAGGTGGCGGGGCGCAGCAGAGCCCGGATGTTGAGCCCTGGCGCGCGCTGCAGCTTGAGCAGGTCTTTCGCCAGCAGGATGCCGATGATGTTTTCTTTTTCGCCTTCGTACACCGGGAAACGCGAGTGCGCGGTGTCGATGATCAGATGCAGCAGCGCGTCGAACGGCGCGTCGATGTTCACCAGGTCCATGCGCGGGGCGGCAACCATGACGTCGCCGGCCGTCATGTCGGCCATGCGCAGTACGCCCTCGAGCATCACGCGCGACTCCGCGCCGATCACCTCGTTGTCCTCGGCGTCGGCGAGGGTTTCGATCAGCTCGTCGCGCGAGTCGGGACCGGGGTGGATGAATTCGGCCAGCTTCTGGAGAAAGCCGCGCTTGTCTTCCCGTTCGACGGGAGCGCGTTCAGAGTGAGGTTCGGCCACTGCGGGAGGCGTAGTTGAAGAGCTGCAAGGATACCGGATGCGCGTGACAGGCTCTACCGCACGGCCCTCATGGCCCTTTCTCGAGGACGCTCAGGGGGCAGATTTGCTTCGCGCGTCTCTCATGCCGCTGCGCACTTCCTGCAGGCTGGCAAGAAAGGCCCAGAACTGCTTGGCGCGGGTCTTGAGCTGGTAATCGACCGCCGCGTAGTGCTCGAGCGCGATCTCGCTCATGCGGCTGTCGAAGGTGGCGCTCGGCAGCTGCAGATGCGCCTCGGACTCGGAACCGCTGCGCACCACGGTGGCACCGGCGTTGCGGGCGATCTTCAGCATGGCGGCGTTTTCGCTCAGCGCATGGATGAAGAGCATGCCCACGCCTTCGTTGCGCGCCACGACCACAGCACGCTCGAACAGCCGGGCGCCGTAGCCGCGGCCGCGCGCGTGGGCGGACACCGAGACGCCGAATTCGGCGCAGTCGCTGTGCTGGTCGTCCGGCGCGAACGCCAGGTGGGCCATGGCAATGAGGTCGAGCCGGCGGTTGTAGATGCCAAACAGCTCGTCGCGGTCGAAGTCGAGCCCGTCGACGTAGCGCTGCACTTGCTCGTCGGCCGCGGCATAGCCGAAGCGCAGGTAGCGGTCGTGCGGGCTCAACGCCAGCAGGTGTTGCGCGATGCGCTCGCGTTCGCGCGGGCCGATCGAACGGATCGGCACCATGACGGGTGAGGGCGCGGAGCTCGCGCGTGGTTGCGCCTCAACCATGGGCGCTTTCAGGAAAGAGCCGAGGCCGAGAGACGCCTTCAGAAGGGTCTTGGCGGTAAGCATGGCTCAAATATAAGGGTTTTCCCTTAATCAACAAGCCTGCATGGGTACTTTCGAGCTTCATAGGTGACGAGGTACCAAAGCGCGTGTCGTTCCCGCAACCGTTTCGTGGCTAAACCGGCACAGCTGTTGTGGCCTTGACACGGTCGAGCACGAAGCTGGTCTTGCAGTCCTCGACGCTGGGGTGCTTGAGCAGGGTGTCCATGATGAAGCGGCTGTAGTGCCCCATGTCGGCGACCACCACGCGCAGCAGGTAGTCCATGTCGCCCGTGAGGGCCGCGCACTCGACGACTTCGGGCCAGGTCTGCACGCTCGCCCGGAACAGGTCCATCGGGTTGCGCTTGTGGCTTTCGGTGTGCTTTTCGAGCCGGACGTTCAGATAGGCGGTGAGGCCGAGGCCGATGACCTCGGGGCGGACGAGCGCAACATAGCGGTCGATGACGCCGCTTTCTTCCAGCCGCTTGACCCGCCGGAGCACGGCGCTGGGCGACAGGCTCACCTGTTCGGCGATCTGGTCGTAGGTGGCCCGCCCGTCTGCTTGCAGCGTGCGCAGAATCAACCTATCAATCTTGTCTAGTGCTTCCATATCCGCATTTTCGCAGTTTTATTGCGTCATGGCCATTTTCAACGCCCATTAACGCTGAAAACGTGAGGGGGATCCGCTCTACAGTGCATCACTGGTCGTTCTCGCCCTTTCGCTGACTGTTTTCATTCCTTCGAACCCACTTCTGGAGACCCCACATGAGCCACGCCGACGCCCCCCCTTTCACGCCCTGGGAGAACCCGATGGGGACCGATGGCTTCGAATTCATCGAGTACGCGGCGCCGGATCCGGTGGCCATGGGCAAGGTGTTCGAGCGCATGGGCTTCACGGCGGTGGCCAAGCATCGCCACAAGAACGTGCTGCTGTACCGCCAGGGCACGATCAATTTCATCGTGAATGCCGAGCCCGACTCGTTCGCCCAGCGCTTTGCGCGCGAACACGGCCCGAGCGTCTGCGCCATCGCATTCCGGGTGCAGGACGCCAAGCAGGCTTACGAGCGCGCCATCTCGCTGGGCGCCTGGGGTTTTGCCGACAAGGCAGGCCCCGGCGAGCTGAACATCCCTGCCATCAAGGGCGTCGGCGACAGCCTGATCTACCTGGTCGACCGCTGGCCCGGCAAGAACGGCGCCAAGCCGGGAGACATCGGCAACATCGGCTTCTACGACGTGGACTTCGAACCGCTGCCGGGCGTGGCCTCGCAAGATGCGCTGGCGCCCAAGGGCAACGGCCTGACCTACATCGACCACCTGACGCACAACGTGTACCGCGGCCGCATGAACGTCTGGGCCGCCTTCTACGAGAAGCTCTTCAACTTCCGCGAGATCAAGTACTTCGATATCGAAGGCCAGCTCACGGGCGTGAAGAGCAAGGCCATGACCAGCCCCTGCGGCAAGATCCGCATCCCGATCAACGAAGAAGGCAAGGAGCAGGCCGGCCAGATCCAGGAGTACCTGGACACGTACCGCGGCGAAGGCATCCAGCACATTGCGATGGGCTCGGACAACCTGTATGAAACCGTCGACGCGCTGCGCGCCAACGGCGTCACCCTGCTCGACACCATCGACACGTACTACGAACTGGTCGACAGCCGCATTCCAGGCCATGGCGAAAACGTCGCCGAGCTCCAGAAGCGCAAGATCCTGATCGACGGCAAGAAAGACGCACTGCTGCTGCAGATCTTCAGCGAGAACCAGCTCGGGCCGATCTTCTTCGAGTTCATCCAGCGCAAGGGCGACGACGGCTTCGGCAACGGCAACTTCAAGGCGCTGTTCGAGAGCATCGAGCTCGACCAGATGCGCCGCGGCGTGCTGTCGGCCGCAAAATAATCATTTCTTTCACTGGCCAGGAGCCTCCATGCGCAGCACGTTTTCGATCGGCTTGACTCTCATCGCGGCCGCGGCCGTTCTTTCGGGTTGCGCCATGGCGCCGGCCACGCCGGCGGCCGGCTCCTCGCGGCTGGACGTGGTGCAGAAGGCCGCGGCGCTGCGCGTCTGCACGCCTGGCGACTACAAGCCGTTCAGCTTCCAGAAGGCCGACGGTTCGTTCGAAGGCATCGACGTGGACCTGATGGCGGGCTTCAGCACCAGCCTCGGCGCCAAGCCGGAGTGGGTGAAGACCACCTGGGCCAACCTGCTGCCCGACCTCACCGCCGGCAAGTGCGACATGGCTGTTGGCGGCGTGTCCGTGACGACCGACCGGCAGAAGCGCGCCTTCTTCAGCGCGCCCTACATGGTGAACGGCAAGGCGCCGATCGCGCGCTGCGCCGACGTTGCCAAGTACCGGACCGTGGCCGACATCGACAAGCCTTCGACGCGGGTCATCTTCAATCCGGGCGGCAGCAACGAGCGCTTTGCGCGCGCCAACTTCAAGCAGGCCAAGCTCACGATGCATGGCGAGAACGTGACGATCTTCGACGAAATCCTTGCGAACCGCGCCGACGTGTTCGTGACCGAATCCGCCGAAGCCATCACGCAGCAGAAGCTCAAGCCCGGGCTCTGCGCCATCAACCCCGACAAGCCGCTGCAGTACGGCGAGATGGCGTGGATGCTGCCGCGCGACGACGTGGCGTTCAAGGCCTATGTCGACCAATGGCTGCACCTGCAGCAAGCCGGCGGCGACTTCCAGCGCGTGATGGACCGCTGGCTCAAGTAACAACCAAACAACGCTTTCCCATGGACACTCCCGCCGCCGCTGCCCCTGCCGCCGTCACGCCCGTCGTTTACGGCGCTTCCGATCGCCCGCCGCGCGGCGACTATTCGCGCGGCGGCGTGGTGCAGGCCGACTACACCTGTCCGCAGGACTGGGCCAGCTATACGCCGGCCGATCACGACACCTACAAGCGGCTCTACGAACGGCAGGCGGCGCAGCTGCCGGGCCTGGCCTGCGATGCGTTCATCAACGCGCTGCCATTGCTGGGCGTGAAGGACCGCATTCCCCGCTTCGAGGAAATCAACGAGCGGCTGCATCGCGCCACCGGCTGGGAGATCGTCGCGGTGCCGGGGTTGATTCCCGAGTTGCCGTTTTTCACCCTGCTGGCGAACCGCAAGTTTCCGGTGACCGACTGGATCCGCAAGCCGGAGGAGTTCAACTACATCGTCGAGCCCGATGTATTCCACGACCTGTTCGGCCATGTACCGATGCTGTTCGACCCGACCTTTGCCGACTACGTGCAGCGCTATGGCGAGGGCGGCATCAAGGCGCACGAACTGGGTGCCGGCGAGAAGCTGGCGCGGCTGTACTGGTACACGGTGGAGTTCGGCCTCATCCGCCAGCCCGCCGGCCTGCGCGCATACGGCGCCGGCATTCTGAGTTCGGTGGGCGAGTTGCAGCATGCGGTGCGCAGCGACGAACCGCACCGGCTGCCGCTCGATCTGCTGCGCGCCATGCGCACGCTCTACAAGATCGACACGTACCAGGCCAACTATTTCGTGATCGACAGCTTCGCGCAGCTGTTCGAGCTCACGGCGCCCGACTTCACGCCGCTCTACCGCGCGCTCGAGGTCGAGTCCGACATTCCCGCCGGGGTGCTGCTGCCGGGCGAGACCGGCAAGGCCTGAAGAAGACGCGCTTCTCGGTTCGATTGCGGCACTCTCGCGCACTGTGCGGTGCCGCGCAGCTATCGCCTGCGCGACAGCGCCCGCCCCGCTCCTAGGACAAGCCCGCTGGCGGCTGGCTGCCTCTGGCTCCCACAATCCGCGCAAAAGGAGCTTGCATGCAGACATCCGCGCGACAAAACTATCCGGCCGACGTGCCGCACGAGATCCATCCGGAACAGTACCGGTCCCTGCCTCACATGTTCGACGAAGCCTTCGGGCGCTACGCCGAACGGCCGTTCTCGGTCTGCATGGAACGTTGGATGTCGTACGGCGAGCTCGACACGTTGTCGAAGGCGCTGGGCGCATGGCTCCAGTCGCTCGGCCTCGAGCCGGGCGCGCGGGTGGCCATCATGCTACCCAACGTGCCGCAATTCGCCGTCACGATGTGCGGTGTGCTCCGGGCCGGCTATACCTGCGTCAACGTCAACCCGCTCTATACGGCGCGCGAACTCGAGCATCAGCTCAAGGACTCGGGCGCCACGGCCATCGTCATCCTGGAGAACTTCGCGGCGACGCTCGAACAGGTGATCGAGCGCACCCCGGTCAAGCACGTGGTCGTCACCGCGATGGGCGATCTGCTGGGCGGCCTTTATGGCGCCTGGATCACGGTCGCGGTTCGCCACCTGGCGAAGATGGTTCCACCCTACAAGCTGCCCCTGGGCAACGGCCGCACCGTGACGCCGTTTCCGAAGGTCATCGAAGAGGGGCGCGGACGCACGCTGGCGGCGGACCAGAGCACGCTCGATTCGATCGCCTTCCTGCAATACACCGGCGGCACCACGGGTTTGTCCAAGGGCGCGGTGCTGACCCATCGCAACATCGTCGCGGCCACCTTGCAGGCGGAGGCGTGGTTCACGCCCGCGCTTTCGAAGGCGGGTGACCTGGCGAAGGTCAACAGCATTGCCGCGCTGCCGCTGTATCACATCTTCGCGCTCACGCTCTGCCTCCTGGTCATCCGCCAGGGATCGCACATGACGCTGATCCCGAATCCGCGCGATTTCAACAAGTTCATCGCGGTGCTCAAGAAGCGCCCGTTCCACATGCTGCCCGCGGTGAACACGCTGTTCAATGCGCTGTTGATGCATCCCGAATTCAAGTCGATCGATTTCTCGACGCTGTTCGTGTCGCAGGCGGGCGGAATGGCCGCTTCCGAGGGCACGGCCAGGCGGTGGTTCGAGGCCACGGGCTGCCCGATGATCGAAGGCTGGGGCATGAGCGAGACCTGCGCCATCGGCACCAACAATCCCGTGTCGAATACCGAGTTCACGGGCACCATCGGCTTGCCGCTGCCGAGCATCGAGATCGCCATCAAGGACGACGAAGGCAACTCCCTGCCGGTCGGATCGCCAGGCGAGCTCTGCATCAAGGGCCCCAATGTGATGAGGGGCTACTACAACCAGCCGGCCGAAACGGCTGCCGCCTTCACGGCCGACGGATTCATGCGCACCGGCGACATCGCCGTCATGCAAGAGGACGGCTACAGCCGGATCGTCGACCGCAAGAAAGACATGATCCTGGTCAGCGGCTTCAATGTTTTTCCGAACGAGCTGGAGAACGTGATCTCGCTGTGCCCCGGTGTGGTCGAATGCGCCGCCGTCGGGGTGCCGGACGAAAAGCAGGGCGAGGCGATCAAGGTTTTTGTGGTGCGCAGGGACCCGACACTTACCGAAGACGCCGTGCTGCAATACTGCAATGGACAACTCACCGGTTACAAGCGGCCCAAGCACATCGAGTTCCGGGATTCGTTGCCGAAGACCAATGTCGGGAAGATCCTGCGGCGGGAGTTGCGCCCCAGCGCGGGCGCCTGAATGAGCCACCAGGCTGCGGCCGGGCTGCCGGCGAACATTGTCGTCTTCGAGCGCGGCTGGCTTTCGTCGAACAACATCCTGTTCATCGGGGCCGAGGAGACCGCGCTGGTCGACACCGGCTATGCCACGCATGCCGAGCAGACGCTGGCGCTGGTCGAATCGACCTTGGGAACACGGCTGCTCGACCGGATTCTGAATACGCACCTGCACAGCGACCACTGCGGCGGCAATGCCGCCTTGCAGCAACGCTACCCGTCGCTTCGAACGGACATTCCACCAGGCGAGGCGACATTGGTGGAGCGGTGGGACGAAGAGCGCTTGAGCTTCCGTGCGACAGGGCAGATCTGCCCGCGGTTTCAGTTCTCCGGCTTGCTGCAGCCGGGAAAGGAATGCATCCTGGGCGACAGGCCGTGGCAGGTGCATAGCGCGCCCGGCCACGATCCTCATTCGATCATCCTGTTCGATCCGGTCTCGCAGACGCTGATCTCGGCGGACGCCTTGTGGGAAAACGGGTTTGGCATTGCCTTTCCGGAGCTTGCTGGCGAACCGTCATTCGACGACGTGGCGGCCACGCTGGATCGGATCGAGACGCTGGCGCCGCTACAGGTGATCCCTGGGCACGGCCGCGTCTTCGACGACGTCGGCAACGCCCTGGCCACAGCTCGCCGCCGGCTCGAAGGCCTTCAGCGCGACCCTGTGAAGCATGCGCGGCATGCCATCAAGGTGCTGATGAAGTTCAAGCTGCTGGAAGTGCAGTCCATTGCTCTGGACGATTGGGAAGCCTGGCTTCGCGGCGCAACGTATCTGGGTGTGATTCGCTCGCGCTTCTTTGCCGATATGGAGTTGCGTCAATTGACCGACGACATTCTGGTCGAATTGGTCTACGCGGGCGCCGCCGAAATGGACGCGTCTTGCGTTCGTAATATCTAGCTCTGCTGCGGCAATAAAAAAAGCGCGTCACCTGATGATGACGCGCTTTTTTGAAGCACCAAAAGAAAAAGCCCAACACGCTGTGTTGGGCTTTTCCAGGCTGTAAGAGCCTGACGATGACCTACTTTCACACGGGAACCCGCACTATCATCGGCGCTGACGCGTTTCACTGTCCTGTTCGGGATGGGAAGGAGTGGTACCACGTCGCTATGGTCATCAGGCATAACTTGTTGTCTGACTGATCACGTGATCAATCAAACGAATTCATAGAGTTTGGAATCAGCACGCAGTATCTGCGCTGTTTGAATGTATTTTGAATGCGTCAACTTGGCATAACACCTTGATCGGATTGATCAAAGTTATAGGGTCAAGCCGCACGAGCAATTAGTATCAGTTAGCTTAACGCATTACTGCGCTTCCACACCTGACCTATCAACGTCCTGGTCTTGAACGACTCTTTAGGGGGCTCAAGGCCCCGGCAGATCTCATCTTGAAACGAGTTTCCCGCTTAGATGCTTTCAGCGGTTATCTCTTCCACACTTAGCTACTCGGCAATGCCACTGGCGTGACAACCGATACACCAGAGGTGTGTCCACTCCGGTCCTCTCGTACTAGGAGCAGGCTTCCTCAAATCTGCAGCGCCCACGGAAGATAGGGACCAAACTGTCTCACGACGTTTTAAACCCAGCTCACGTACCTCTTTAAATGGCGAACAGCCATACCCTTGGGACCGGCTACAGCCCCAGGATGAGATGAGCCGACATCGAGGTGCCAAACACCGCCGTCGATATGAACTCTTGGGCGGTATCAGCCTGTTATCCCCAGAGTACCTTTTATCCGTTGAGCGATGGCCCTTCCATACAGAACCACCGGATCACTATGTCCTGCTTTCGCATCTGCTCGACTTGTCAGTCTCGCAGTTAAGCACGCTTATGCCATTGCACTATCGTCACGATGTCCGACCGTAACTAGCGTACCTTCGAACTCCTCCGTTACGCTTTGGGAGGAGACCGCCCCAGTCAAACTGCCTACCATGCACTGTCCCCGATCCAGATAATGGACCTAGGTTAGAACCTCAAACACACCAGGGTGGTATTTCAACGTTGGCTCCACAAGATCTAGCGACCCTGCTTCAAAGCCTCCCACCTATCCTACACAGATCTGTTCAAAGTCCAATACAAAGCTACAGTAAAGGTTCATGGGGTCTTTCCGTCTTTCCGCGGGGAGATTGCATCATCACAAACATTTCAACTTCGCTGAGTCTCAGGAGGAGACAGTGTGGCCATCGTTACGCCATTCGTGCAGGTCGGAACTTACCCGACAAGGAATTTCGCTACCTTAGGACCGTTATAGTTACGGCCGCCGTTTACTGGGACTTCAATCAAGAGCTTGCACCCCATCATTTAATCTTCCAGCACCGGGCAGGCGTCACACCCTATACGTCCACTTTCGTGTTTGCAGAGTGCTGTGTTTTTAATAAACAGTCGCAGCCACCGATTTTTTGCAACCCATTCATGCTTCGTTGTTCACTACACACTAATAGGGCACACCTTCTTCCGAAGTTACGGTGTCAATTTGCCGAGTTCCTTCTCCTGAGTTCTCTCAAGCGCCTTAGAATACTCATCTCGCGCACCAGTGTCGGTTTGCGGTACGGTCGTATATAGCTGAAGCTTAGTGGCTTTTCCTGGAACCTCGTTCAGTCACTTCACGGACAAGTCCGCTCGATCGTTGGCCTCGGTATATGTGCACCGGATTTGCCTAATGCACGCCTACATCCAACTAAACCAGAATAATCCAATAACTGGATGACCTATTAAGATCCGTCCCCACATCGCACTATATATCGGTACAGGAATATTGACCTGTTTCCCATCAGCTACGCATCTCTGCCTCGCCTTAGGGGCCGACTCACTCTACGCCGATGAACGTTGCGTAGAAAACCTTGCGCTTACGGCGAG